>NZ_KI421498.1:0-2511908 GCF_000473105.1 Phaeobacter inhibens DSM 16374
GGCAACCGCCCAAGGACTGCATCCACCACACCGATCGCGGATCGCAATATTGTTCTCATGATTATCAGAAGATCCTGCGCCAGCACGGCTTTAAGGTGTCCATGAGCGGCAAGGGTAATTGTTACGACAATGCTGCCGTCGAAACCTTCTTTAAGACGATCAAGGCGGAGCTGATCTGGCGGCATCCTTGGGAGACACGGCGGAAGGCTGAGATGGCAATCTTCGAATACATCAACGGGTTCTACAATCCACGACGCCGTCACTCAGCACTGGGCTGGATAAGCCCGGTCGCTTTCGAACGGAAGGTGGCTTAAACGAGCACTTGGAGCGGCACGAAAGCGTGACAAGACCAATTCAACAGGTCAGAATGGAAGAACCCGGACGTGTTTTTCCACTCGCCATCTGCGGTTTTGTAAGCGCGGGTAATATCGACGGAGTATGACCCGTTATTTTTCCAGATGGTGGCGGTGGTCAGGCCCAGTTTGATTTTATGGGCGGGAAGATTGGACATGTTATGTCTCCTGAATTGATCGTGTGATTTTGGATGTGAGAAAGGCGCGGGATGCCATTTGACCCCGCGCCCTGTTGGAAGCCGTCCGGCCCCAAAATCCCGCGCGGCGCTGCCAACCCCAACGCGGGCAAAACTCATGCGGCGCTGTAGCCGCTGGTGCTGCCGTGGCGACGACCGTTGGCCCATTCCAAGAGATCGCTACGACGGTAGCGCACAGACCGGCCCGATTTATAGAACTTGGGGCCATAGCCGGTGACGCGCCATTTCTGGATGGTGCGGACACTCTGGCACAAGAAATCTGCGGTGGTTTTCTCGTCAATAAAGCCGTTCAGGTAGTCTTGAGCGGCGGTGTTGGCATCGGGGGTCATTTCAGGGTTGAGCATCATTTTGTTCCGTTGTTGGATTTGATGCTCCAGTCTTCGCTCAACTGATTTCCTCTAAATACTCCTATAAAAACGCAAGGAATTTATAGTTTGGAGGAATTCCTTAAGGTATTGAAAGAATGTGAAAAATGCTTCTGCATGGTTTTGTCTGAGATTTCCTCAGCTGGCACGCTGAGGTTCGGAACATTCTGTTTCAGCCATGCTCGGACCTTTGGGTAGTGGGATTGTTGGGAGGCGTCGACGTCGATTTCCCCGGCCTTTTGCAGGGCTGTGAATGCGGCCTTGATAGCGGGTCCAACTGTGGGGCGGCCAGCCGCTGGCGGGGTGGTATGATCCTCATTGCCTACGTTGAGAACGGTGTCGCGTAGCTGTCGCGAGACAACACGGATTTCAATAAACTCAAGCCCTTGAGACGACAGGTCGGCCTTGTCCCATTGAATACGACCGTTCCAATAGGATGCTGGGATCTCGACGGACTGGCTGTCCATTTTGCGGGGTGGCTCGAACCCATACCCAAACAGATTGCCCTGTTTCAGATGATACAAGATGAACCTGCGCATTCGATCATCCCATTCGGCCCGCGCGGACAGGATCTTTTGCGGTCCTTCCAGAATTTCTTGCACGACACTCGGGCCGTATCGCCCCTCTGCTTTCAAGTTGTCTACGGATGCTGCCATCGCGTCGATGGCAGATACTTTATGCAGGCGCTGGTATTCTTCCTTGTCGGCTTTGGGGGCGAAGGAATAGGGCGCTTGGTTCAGGCGAACGTCGCGTTGCCAAAGTGCCAGAATGGGCGTGGTCATGATGGTCTCTTATGTCTTTGTTCAAATGTCTGTCAGAGCGTTTCGGCAATAGGATACATAGGCAAATAGCCTTGGTGCGCGGCCTCATTCATCCTACGTAATGTAATGTAACGCGTGAAGCACACGGCAGGGTGGAAAATATCCCCTACGTATACGTAACGTACCACCACGACGTAACCTATGGATCGGGCGCAGGCTCCGCGCTGTAGGTATCGTTACGTATCGCTAGACGGCCCGCAACCTCGGACGTCCAATATCCCCGACCAGAGACCCCAAGCGCGCGGCGTTTTCTTCTGCGGCCTGTCGGACCGGATCATCCGCCAGATGCGCATAGCGCATGGTTGTCTGGATCTGGGTATGGCCCAGCAACCGCCCGACCATCTGGATCGGCATTCCGGCAGAGACCGCATTAGACGCATAGGTATGGCGCAGGTCATGAATGCGGACGCCACAGAGGCCCGTCCGGTCACGAATGCGCCGCCATGGGTGTTGCAGGTCGGTGGCATATTGGCCGGGGAGTTTCCCTTCGATCACATAAGGGTTGCCGGGGCTGCGCGGCAGGCGGGCCAGCACATCCCGCGCCGGTTGGGGCAGTGGGATGCGCCGCGCGCCGGTCTTACTGTCCGGCAGTTCCATGCCGTTGGCGGTGATATAGTCCCATTTCAGGGTCTGGATCTCACCCAATCGGCAACCGGTCAGGATCAGCAGGCGGAAGGCGGCGACCATATGCGGCGTTTCGCTGCCTTCGCGTTCCGCCTCGGTCAGAACCTGCCCCAGCCGTTGCAGTTCCTGCTGGCTGAGAAAGCGTTCTCGCTTCACCTCGCGATACTTCGGGACGTGGCGGCAGGGATTTGAGCCATCCGGGCGCAGGCCCCAGATCTCAGCCAGATTGAACATCTTCGACAGAACGCCCAGCGTCCGGTTCGCCTGATAGGGCTTATCACGGAATTTGTGGTGCAACTCGGCAATGTCCCGGCGCTCGACGTCTACGACCTTAAAGCTTCCCAGTGCGGGTGCGATAAACAGGTCGATGGCGCGTCGATATTCCTTTTGGGTGGAAGGCTTGCAGCGTTCTTTGGCGTGGGCCTCAAAGAAGCGCTCACAAAGCGCAGCCACGGTGGGGGCCTTGCGGTGCTGCGATATTTCCTCGGCAGGGTTCTCACCCTTTGCGACTTGTCCCATGATCTCCTTGGCCAGCTTACGGGCTTCATCCACGGTGATCTTGCCGTGCCGTCCAACCGAGACACGCCGGGTTCTGCCGCCCTTGCGATATTGCGCCTGATAGGTCTTCGCGCCGGAAGGCATAACCCGGACACCAAAGCCCGCAATCTGGCTGTCCCAGAGAAAGTAATCCTTCGCCTCCGGCATGAGGGCTTCAACGGTTCGCTTGGTCAGTTTGGGCATGCCCGGTCTCCTCTCTGCTTCGCTTCCGTGGAAGCACTGTGGAAGCAAATGAACGCATATCTTGGCGTAAGAGGTAGAAGTCGGTGAAGTTTGGCGTCAATGAAAAACGAGTGATACCAATAAGATAGGGTAGGTGGGCGCAAGTCGTGGCAGACCGTGCAGATCGCCCTAAGCGCTCTCATAACCTGAAGGTCGTAGGTTCAAATCCTACTCCCGCAACCAAATCACAACAATAATGCAACAACATTGCGCCCGCACCAGCGGGTGCTCTACGTGTTCGAACGCATAACACCGTAAGCACTGTTGCAGCATCTTGCGTTAGACTGCGCAAGGACCCACGCGTAGGGCCCGACTGGTGCGACGGCGACAGGATCAGGTGGCAGACGGTTGGGGGCATGGTCTGACGTTAGGTCTCAACGCCTGGCGGCGCGCTGTGGCATCGGCGCCGCTGGCAACGCGCGCTGTCTGTGAAGTGCTTTTGCATCGGAACCGGTTCTGTTAACGTTGGCTTAACAAAAAACCGCCGCAGGCAGGCAGTCGAGCATATGCAAACAGGCTTTCGAGGCACCTATGTCATTTCGTGGGGGCAGACTGAGATTGACGGTCTGCCGGGGGCACCGGTGTCTGCAGTGGCGGCCGGTGCCAGCTGGCGATGGGGGGGAGCACCGTTGCGCGTTGACGGGCCTGGGAATATTTTGCAGCTGGAGCAAAGCGACGGAGAGCGTGATTTGCGGCGCAGCGCGGCGCGCAGCGTTCGCCGGTTGGTGGGGCTGGCGATAGATCCTAAGGCTGACGAAACGGATTCGCAGGCTGCGGAGCCGGAGACCGGGACGGTGCTGCGGGATCGCCATTTTGTGGTCACGGACGGGTTGCGCAATTACACTGTCACCCTGATCGAGGTGGGGCAGGGTCAGCGTCCCCTGCTGATGTTCGTGGATTGCCATCCGCCGCAGGACACGGATCTCTGGATTGTGGATGTGCGGCTTGAGGGCTGCGAGCGGGCTGGCGTGACATTCCATACCGGGGTGATCTGTTTTACGCCCGGCACGATTTTGCGCACCCCTGCAGGTGTGGTGCCGGTCGAACACTTGCAGGAAGGGGATTGGATTCAGACCCGCGACAGCGGTGCCCAGCAGATCCAGTGGATCGGTGCGCGGCGGATGACTGGCGCGCGCCTGTTTGTGACGCCTGAACTGCGTCCGGTGCGGATCAGGGGCGGCGCGCTTGGCATGCAGCGGCCAGATGCCGATCTTCTGGTCTCGCCCAGTCACCGCGTGTTGTTGCGTGGGCCGCATGTGCAGAGCCTGTTCAACACGTCCGAGGTGCTGGTTGCGGCGCGTGATCTGATCAACGGGCGCGATATTGCCGTCGATACCCAGTTGCGTGAGGTCACCTATATCCATCTGTTGCTGTCGGATCATCAGGTTCTTTGGGCGAATGGGGTGGAGACAGAGAGTTTTCATCCAGCCCAGGCCGCGCTGAGTGCGCTGCGCTGTGAAGACCGGACGCGCCTGTTGCAGGTGCTGCCGGATCTGGAGGTGGATCCGATGCGATATGGCGATTTTGCACGGCGCAATCTCAGCCAGCCGGAGGCGGCAATCCTGCGTCACGCAGCCGCCTGATCCGTTGCGGATCCAAAGGTGCAGAACCTTGGATATTGCCCGGTTTTTCGGAGCAGGACATAGCGTAGGAAAAGCTGGTTGACTCTCTCCAGCCCTCGTCTATACACGCGGCTTCATTGGTGTTGGTGGCTCCCGCAAGGGAATGCCTGTCATGCCCGAGGCGCGCGAGTGAGTGCAACGCGGAGCAAGAGGACAACGCCCTTCGATGCAGCCATTTGGTTGCGATATAAACTGAAGGAGATCAGCCGTGACCAAACGCACGTCTGCCAAGTACAAAATTGACCGCCGTATGGGCGAAAACATCTGGGGTCGTCCGAAGTCGCCGGTGAACCGTCGTGAATACGGCCCCGGCCAGCACGGTCAGCGCCGCAAGGGCAAGCTGTCCGATTTCGGTATCCAGCTGCGCGCCAAGCAGAAGCTGAAAGGTTACTACGGCGACCTGACCGAGAAGCAGTTCCGCCGCATCTACTCCGAAGCTGAGCGTGTAAAAGGCGACACCGGTGAAAATCTCATTGGTCTGCTGGAGCGCCGCCTGGACGCGGTTGTCTACCGCGCCAAGTTTGTCGCAACCGTTTTTGCGGCTCGTCAGTTCGTGAACCACGGTCACGTTCTGGTCAACGGCAAGCGCGTGAACATCCCCTCCTACCGCGTGAAGGAAGGCGATGTGATCGAGGTTCGTGAGAAGTCCAAGCAAATGACCGCGCTGCTGGAAGCTGTTCAGCTGGCCGAGCGTGACGTGCCTGACTACGTTGAAGCCGACCACTCCAAAATGACCGCCACTTTCGTGCGCGCACCGGGCCTCTCCGACGTGCCGTACCCGGTTGTCATGGAACCAAACCTGGTCGTGGAATTCTACGCCAAGAACTAAGTCCTGTTCCAACCGGACGAGACAGAGAAGGGGCTGCCATCGGGCGGCCCCTTTTTTCGTTCTTGGGGCTGTGCTGTGTTTTTGGCTGTCTCGTGGTCGCGTTGCCGGGCTTGCGCCATTGGCATTAGCGATTGTCAGCTGCCCCCCCACAGACCTATCCTGTCCCCAGAGGCCCGTTCAGAGGCCATGGAACAGGAAGGTAGATGATGAAGATGACCCGTATTCTGGGGTTGGCTGCGATGGCGGCTGTGACGGCAACATTGACATGGGCCGCCCCTCTGCGCCTGACACCGGCGGATCCGCAGCCCCGAGGGCTGAAGCCCGGTCTGTCGGTGCGCTATGCCTATCCCGATGATGTGAAAACCCTGCGCAGCGCAGCCAAGGCGCTGGAGGCCGGTGCAGAAGCCGGTCCGCCGCTCAAAGGGCTGGACTATCGCGATACCAGCATTGGGCAGAAGGCGCTGACCTCGAAACGTTCTGAAAATGTCGCGGCGGATATTCGCGGCTATGTGCGGTTTGATGCGCCGGGCATTTATACCATCGATTTTCTGACCAATGACGGGATGCGCGCGGTGATCGGCGGCAAGGTTGTCGGCAAGTTCGATGGCCGCCAGACCTGTCAGGAGACCTTTGCCCAGAAGGTGGAGGTGCCCAAGGCGGGCTGGTATCCGCTACAGGTGCTGTATTTCCAGCGGCTGAACACCTCTTGCCTGCACATGCGGATGGGACCGGAAGGCAGCCGTGTAACCTGGATGCCGAACAAGGCCTTTGGCAGGTAACAGAGGGCGGCGATCATGATGCCACAGGGGGTGTGCCCGCCGTTACAATGGCAGCGGGCGCCCCTCTGCGATGGCTTCCATCGCGAAATATGAGGTGACGCTGTCCAGCTCGACCCCTTCGATCAGGCGCTGGTAGACTTTGTCGTAACTCGCCATATCCTCGGTCACGACCTTGAGCTGGTAGTCATAGTCCCCGCCAATACGGTGAAAATCCACCACCTCAGGGATGGTCAGCACATGGCGGCGGAAGGTCTGCAGCCAGTCCGCCGAATGATGCCGTGTGCGCAGCATCACAAATACCACCAGATCCAGCCCCAGCTGTTTGCGATCGAGCCGGGCGGTGGTGCCTTGCATCAGCCCGCTTTCCCCGAGGGTTTTTAGCCGTCGCCAGCAGGCGTTCTGCGACAGGCCGACCTTCTCTGCCAGATCGCGTTGAGAGAGGCTTGCGTCGCGCTGCAGCGCGCGCAGCAGGGCAAGATCTATGTGGTCCAGCTTATGCGTCATGGCGCCATCATAGGCAGGGGGCAAACGGGAGTTCAATCGCTCAGTGTTGCGGTGTAGCCCGGAACCGCAACACTGCAACCGAAAGCGGGACGTCTTGCCGCTTTCCCATTGCGGTCAAGGCGGTTATTACGAAGCGGCATCTAAGGAGCATCTATCATGACCCACATCGCGCCGCAGCCTGGCATTCTGGATATCGCTCTCTATGAGGGTGGGGCTGCCCATGTGAAGGGGATGAGCAATGTGACCAAGCTCTCCTCCAATGAAAACCCGCTTGGGCCAAGCCCGAAAGCCATTGAGGCAATGCAGGCGGCGGTTTCCGAGATGCATCGATATCCAAGCTCGGATCACAGTGGCCTGCGACAGGCCATTGGCGAGATCTACGGCCTGCCGATGGAACAGATCATCTGCGGTGCCGGCAGTGACGAGATCATCACCTTTCTCTGTCAGGCCTATGCGGGTCCGGGAGATGAGGTTCTGTTCACCGAGCATGGTTTTGCCATGTATCGCATCAGCGCACTTGCCGCCGGGGCGACACCGGTTGAGGTGGCGGAGCGCGATCGTGTTACGGATGTGGACGCGTTGTTGGCTGGATGCACCGAACGCACGCGGCTGGTGTTCATCGCCAATCCGAACAACCCCACAGGCACCATGATCGGCATGGCTGATCTGGCGCGTCTCGCCGATGGTCTGCCCAAGGGCGCGCTTCTGGTGCTGGATGGAGCCTATGCGGAATATGTCGAAGGGTATGACGCCGGTGCCGCGCTGGTCGCCAACCGCGACAATGTCGTGATGACGCGCACTTTCTCCAAGATCTACGGGCTGGGTGGCGCGCGGGTTGGCTGGGGCTATGCGCCGAAGCCGATCATCGAGGTGCTGAACCGGGTGCGGGGGCCATTTAACCTCTCCTCTACGGCGCTGGCTGGGGCAGAGGCAGCGGTGCGCGATACCGACTATACGGAGCACTGCCGTAAGGAAAACGCCAAATGGCGCACATGGCTGGCGGAGGCGCTGGCGGAACTGGGGGTGCCCTCTGATACCTCTTGTGCCAACTTCATTCTGGCGCGTTTCGCCAGCCCGGAAGAGGCCGGCGCCTGTGACGCATTTCTTCAGTCGCGCGGACTGATTGTGCGTCGGGTGACAGGCTATAAACTGCCTGCTGCTTTGCGGATTACCGTCGGGGATGAGACCGCCTGCAACGCGTTGGTTGCGGCGATGAAAGTGTTCAAGGATGGCCCAGCATGAGCGCGCCGATCTACAACCGCATCGCGCTGATTGGTCTTGGCCTGATTGCCTCCTCCATGGCGCATGCCATTCGCCGTGGCGGGCTGGCAAGCGAGATCACCGGCTATGCCCGCAGCGCTGAGACCCGCGACACCGCCCGCCGGATCAACCTGTGTGATCGTGTCTGCGATACGGCTGCGGAGGCGGCGCAGGACGCTGATCTGATCGTGCTCTGTGTGCCCGTGGGGGCGATGGATGCTGTGATGGCGGACATTGCGCCGGTGCTGAAACCCGGTGCCACGGTTTCCGACGTGGGGTCGGTCAAACGCCATGTGATCGACGCGGTGCAGCCGCATATCCCTGAGGGCGTGCATTTTGTGCCCGCGCACCCATTGGCCGGGACGGAACATTCCGGACCCGAGGCGGGATTTGCCGAGCTTTATGACAATCGCTGGTGCTTGCTGGTCCCGGTGGAAGGCAGCGATCGCGCGCCGGTGGATCGCTTGCGGCAGCTCTGGGAGGGGATGGGCGCCAATGTTGATGAGATGGATGCCGATCACCATGATCTGGTTCTGGCTGTCACCTCCCACGCGCCGCATCTGATCGCTTATACAATGGTTGGGGTCGCTGACGATCTGCGTCGGGTGACCGACAGTGAGGTGATCAAATATTCGGCTGCGGGGTTTCGGGACTTTACCCGGATTGCGGCCTCCGATCCGACCATGTGGCGCGATGTCTTCCTGACCAACAAGGAGGCGACTCTGGAGATTTTGGGCCGTTTCACGGAGGAACTGTTTGCCCTGCAACGGGCGATCCGCACCGGGGACGGCGAACATCTGCACCAGTATTTCACCCGCACCCGCGCCATCCGCCGCGGCATTATCGAGGCGGGGCAGGATACGGCCGCACCGAACTTCGGCCGCGAGACCAAGTCATGAGACGCGGCTGGACGGCTGGGCTGAGGGCCCTCTCAATCGCAGGTGGGCTGACCGCTCTGATCGCGGCCAGCGCCGGTGCTACGGCAGCCAATGCACCGGAAACCTCCCTGCGGCCCAATGCGCGCCCCGATCTAGTGTCGGGCGCGACGGTGACAGCTGCTGCGCTATCCGTTGCTGCGGAGCTGCGGCCTCAATCGCGTCCGCAGTCGGAGCAGGCTATCGCCCTGGCCGCGCTGAGCCTGCCGCTTGTGCCCGCAGGGCCCGACGCCTCTCTGCGTCCACATTTGCGGCCCGGTGATCTGGCGGAAAAAATCCTGTTCGGCAAACGCAAACGCCGCAAGACCTCTGTCTGCGGCGATATCGATATTCAGGGCAGCAAGGTTGGTACCGTGCCCGGTCGGCTGAACGGCTGCGGGGCTAAGAATGCCGTGCGCGTCCGCTCGGTCGCCGGGGTGACGCTCAGCCAGCAGTCGGTGATGACCTGCGACACCGCGCGTGCGCTCAAGAAATGGGTCGAACGCGATGTGATCAAAGCCTTTGGCCGCCGCGACAAAGTGGTCTCTCTGCGGGTGGCGGCGCATTATTCCTGCCGCACCCGCAACAATCGGCCAGGCGCAAAGATTTCCGAACACGGTCGTGGCAAGGCGATTGATATCTCAGGCTTTGTACTGGAAAGCGGTAAGGTGATTACCGTGCTGAAAGGCTGGACCGCGCGCGCCACGCGGAAGGGGCTGCGCAAGATGTGGAAAGGTGCCTGTGGTCCGTTTGGCACCGTTCTGGGGCCGCTGTCAGATCGCTACCATCTGGACCATTTCCATCTGGATGTGGCGCGCCATCGCGGCGGCCCATACTGCCGTTAACGCAGGACCAGACGTGGCGCCGGGCCAATTGGCAGCGGCCCGAGCGCGACATAGCCGGATTTGAGCGTCAGCGGCAGATCAAGGTCCCGGTGATTTCCGCCAAGACCGGCGAAGATCTGCAGCACCTGTTCGATGCCTGCGCGTGCGCGGGGCGGCAGGTTGCCTGCTGTCTCTGCCAATTGCAGAATGTCCTGCCAGTTCTCGACCTGCAGTGCGAGGTCGCCCTCCGGCAGGCCGGTTTCATCAAGGCTGATTTCACCAGTGGCTTTGATCCGCATCGGTCCCCAGCTGGCTTCGGCGAGATGGAGTTTGATGTGGCGGGGTTGCGGGCGCCGCAGTTCAATCGCATTGCGGTCCCAGCGTGTATCGAAGGTGACCGTCATCTCGGCAATGACTGTGTCCAGCCGTTCGGGCAGCCCCTCTGTTGCGGCAAGACGCTGGCGCAGGAGCGGATGTGGAGCCAGGCCGACCGCATCTGCGCGGATCTGGTAGCGGTTTGACGCGTCGGTCTGGGTCATATCCAGCTGAAAGGCCTGCGCGCCAAGATCGGTGTTGCCATCACTGCGTACCGTCCAGGGGTCGGCGGTGATGTGTAGCTGTTCCAACTCCCGTGCAGATCCGGGGGCCAGCCGCAAATCGGCCTGTAGCCCGTTTGCCTGAAGGATCGCCGTCTCATCGAAATATGACAGCCGCTGTGGTGTCTGTGGCAGATGCAGCGTCAGCGTGCCGGGCCAGAGTGCCAGGCTGCGGATATCCAGCCAGTCGGCGCGCCATGCGGTGCCGGTGCCCGGGTCAGCGAGGGTGGGGGTGGTGATGCGATGATGATGATAAAGCGGAAAGCCCGAGGTGCGCAGCGCCCCGTAGTCGGCCTGCCAGCCCTGTCGCCGCTGCTCGGCAAACCACTCGTCGAGCCCCTGACGCAGGCCCCAGCCCGCGATGGCCCAGTAGAGGCTCCAGCTGCAGACCATGATCAGCAGCAGTTTTGTCCATCGGATCATCATTCGGCCTCTTTTCTGGACGTGGGATTTGATGTTTATAGACCGCGATCGAAAAAGGGCCAGCGTCATGACCATGTGGGTATTTGGATACGGATCTTTGTTGTGGAACCCGGGCTTTCCGGTGGCCCGCCGCGAAGTGGCTACTCTGCCGGGCTATGCCCGATCCTTCTGCATGAAATCCATCCATCATCGCGGCAGTGAGGAGAAGCCGGGTCTGGTTCTGGCACTGGACGCGATAGATGGCGCCGCCTGCACGGGGATCGCGCTGGCGGTCGAGACCGGCCACGAAGAACAGACATTGCTGGAACTGCGGGCACGGGAGCTGATCTCCTCGGCCTATGTGGAAAAAGATCTGACTGTCCAGTTGGCCAGTGGTGGTGAGGTGACGGCCGTCACCTATGTGATTGACCCGGATCACAATCAATACTGCGGTGGCATCAGTCTGGAAACTCAGGCGCGGATCATAGCGGAGGCGGTTGGCGGGCGTGGTCCCAATACCGAATACCTCTTCAATACTGCGGAGCATCTGGCCGAGATCGGGTTGCGCGATGCTGATTTGGATTGGCTGTCAGCGCGTGTGCGGGACCTTGCATCATAAAGCCTTGGCTCTTCTGAGGTTTTGCCTATAGGCTCCGGTTCTGCAAGAACACCAAAAAAGTGTCAGGAGCCACAGCTATGGCGCAGCCAGACCGCGAAAGCAGACCGCAGTTTTCCCAACCGGTACGCCAGATCATCATGATGCTGATTGCCCTCGGGCTGTCGGGGTTTGGGGCGTTCGTGGCGCTGCCGCGGGTCTTGCCGGTGTTCGAGGCCAACCCCTGGCTCAACGGCTTTATCGGTCTGGTGTTTGTCTTTGGTGTGATGGCCTGTTTCTGGCAGGTGCTGCAGCTGATCGGGTCGGTGCGCTGGATCGAGGCGTTCGCTGCCGGGGTCGCCAGAGAGGATGTTCGTCCGCCGTCGATGCTGGCGCCGCTGGCCTCTCTGCTGCGCTCACGCGGGGCGCGGATGCAGCTGGGGTCTTCTTCGACCCGGTCGATCCTGGATTCCGTTGCCACCCGCATCGACGAAGAACGCGAGATCACACGCTACATCGTGAACCTGCTGATTTTCCTTGGCCTTTTGGGGACATTCTACGGCCTGGCCACCACAGTACCTGCGGTGGTGGACACCATTCGCAGCCTTGCTCCGCAGGAGGGAGAAGAGGGTATTGCGGTATTCAATCGCCTGATGACCGGGCTGGAGGCGCAGCTGGGCGGTATGGGCGTTGCCTTTGCCTCCTCATTGCTGGGCTTGGCGGGATCGCTGATCGTTGGCTTGTTGGAGCTGTTTGCGGGCCATGGTCAGAACCGCTTCTACCGGGAACTTGAGGAATGGCTTTCCTCCTTCACCCGGGTCAGTTTTTCCTCTGGCGAGGAAACGGGGGGTGGTGAGAACAGCGCGCTTGCCGGGGTGCTGGACAGTATGACCGAGCAAATGGATGCGCTGCAGGCGATGTTTGTGCAATCCTCTGAAGGGCGCGCCGGGGTGGATCAGAAGCTATCCGCGCTGGTGGATGCGATCACCGACATGAACCGGCGGCAGGATCAGTCCGAAGGCACGGCGCGCGCGCTTGAGCGGGTGGCCGTCGGGCAGGAGGCCCTGACCGAGCTGATGCGCGCTCAGGGGGATGTCGGTCTGGACGCCGAAAGCCGGATGCGGCTGCGCTCCATCGATGTGCAGATGTTGCGCATTCTTGAGGAAATCTCGGCCGGTCGTCAGGAAAGCCTTGCCGAGTTGCGCAAAGATATCGACCTCTTGGTCAAAGCCTTTGCCAGACCGCGTGGATTGGGCCGCAGCGCGCGCGGATCCGAGGATTAAGCCATGGCCCTGTCACGTCGCACCGGACAGCGTTTTCAGGCCTCAATCTGGCCGGGATTTGTGGATGCGATGACCGGGTTGCTGCTGGTCCTGATGTTCCTCCTGACCATTTTCATGGTGGTCCAATTTGTCCTGCGGGAGACGATTTCCGGGCAGGAAAGCCAGCTGGATGAGCTGGCAGCGGAGGTGGGGGCGCTGGCCGATGCGCTGGGCCTCGAAGAGCGAGCGAACAGCCAGTTACAGGCCCGGCTCGGTGCGCTGTCGGCCACGCTTGGGACCACCCAGGGTGCGTTGGAAACTGCGGAAGCAGAGCTTGCAGTAGCGCAGGGCGAGATCAGTGATTTTGAGGCACAGGTCGCCCAGTTGCTGCTGCAACAGCAGGAAGCCAACGCCACCATCAGTGATCTGACCGCGCAGCGCGCGGCGTTGCAGGCGGCGCAGAGCGATCTGGAAGGAGAGCGGGACGCGCTGTCGCAGGCTCTTGCGGTCAGTCGCGATGAAATCGATGCCCAGACTGAGGTCGCGCGCCTTGCCGCAGCCAGGCGGGAGGCACTGGAAGCGCTTGTCGCCGATCTCGAAGGGCAGGCGTCTGAGGCAACCGCAGCAGTCTCGCAGTTGGAAGCTGACCTAACCGACGCTGAGGCGGCGCGGCTTGCCGAGGCGGCTGCCGCGGAGGCGCTGCGTGATCGGCTGAAGACGGCAGACGCGGAATTAACGGCGATGACACTGGCGCTGGAAGAACAGCGTCAGGCCGCTGAAGATACGCTGACTTTGCTGGCGGCGGCGGAAACCGCCAAGGGGCAACTGGATGCGCAGCTGGCGGACGTGCTGGAGGCGCTGGATGTCGCAAAGGCCGCAAACGCGGACCGCGACGCATTGGCCGAGCGTCTCACGCGTGTTCTGGCGCAGTTGGAAACCACGCAGACCAGCGCCGATGCACAGGTCGCCGCCTTGCAGGCAGAGCTGGATCAGTTGCGTGAGAGCCGGGACGCGGCAAAATCCGAGCTGGAAAATACATCAGCAGCGCAGGCCGAGACAGAACAGCGTCTGCTGGACGCTTTGTCTCAGCTGGAGCAGGCTAGTGCCGCCGCCGCCGACCGGGAGGTGCTGCAACAACGTCTGCTGGCAGCGCTGACGGAGGGCGAAGAGCGGGCTGTGGAAACCGCAGAGCTGGCCAGCCTCGCCGAACAGCGTGCAGCCCTGCTGGCGCAGGCCCGTGCGAGCCTCAGTACGGAGCAGGCGGTTTCGGAGGAAGCGCAGCGACAGACGGCACTGCTGAACCAGCAGGTTGCGGCCCTGCGAGAGCAGCTCGGCGGGTTGCAGACGCTGCTGGATGACTACAAGGCCCGTGACGCCGCACAATCGGTGCAGATGCAGAACCTCGGCCAGGATCTGAATGCCGCACTGGCGCGGGCCGCCGCAGAGGAACGCCGCCGCCGTCTGCTTGAAGAGAGCGAGCGCAAGCGACTGGAAACCGAAGCAGAGCAGCTGAGCAGCAAGGCCCAGGATCTGGAGCAATACCGGTCGGAATTCTTCGGCCGCCTGCGAGATGTTCTGGGCAATCAGGAGGGGGTCCGGATTGAGGGGGACCGCTTTGTCTTTGCCTCTGAGGTATTGTTTGCTCCTGGGAGCGCAGATCTGTCACCGGCCGGACGGGCGGAAATTGGCAAGGTCGCCGGTATCCTGCAGGCTGTTGCGGCGGCGATCCCGCCTGAGATCAACTGGATCATCCGTGTGGATGGTCACACCGATGACACACCGCTTGGTATCCATCCGAAATTTGCCGACAACTGGGAGCTAAGCCAGGGCCGCGCCTTGTCGGTTGTACGCTACATGGTGCAGGCGCTGGGCATTCCGCCCGAGCGCCTGTCTGCCAATGGGTTTGGTGAGTATCAGCCGGTGAACCCTGCGCCGACGGCGGTGGCCCGGGCGCAGAACCGGCGGATTGAGCTGAAGTTCACCGAGCGCTGACGGGGCTGTATTATCGCTTTGGCGGTCTGCTCACTGGTCCGGCAGCTGTTGGATCAGGCCGTTGTTTGCGCCGTGCCGACAGGCGGGAGATCAGCGTTTTGGCCTCAGTCGGTGGTTCCTGCTCAATCCGCCTGTAGTTGCTGCCATCCCGCTGACGCGTCAGCAGTCCACAGGAAATCATCGTCCGCCGCAGGGTCGCGGGATCCTTGAAATCATGTTCGGCCAGCAGGATCCTGTTCACCTCCGCCTCGCTTAGCAATGTGTCAGTCGGGAATACCGCCCACAGACCAAAGAGCGCCAGCGTCTGCACCCCTCGCCGGGAGGGCCAGCGCAGCAGTCGTCCTGAAGCGTCAAATTGGGTGAGTGTGCGTTCAATCAGCCGGTGGTCAGCGGGGGCGGCCGTGTTGGCCTGCGCCAAACGTCCGGCAGCGGCCTGAACGGCGCGCTGGTGTTGCAGGTTCTGAAATCCGGCGGCGCGTGCCAGCATATTCATCAGCGTCAGATGGGGCGGGCTGGCCTCCCCCAATTGACGGGCCAGAGCACGGGAGAAATGCGACAGGTCATCGACCTGTAAGGGGAGAGATTTGCGGGTCATATTGCATCCAATTGGCGCCCGTCCTGGTCGTTGGTCGCTGGCTTAACGACGCGGCGCCATCTGCAATGGAAACCGTTCGATTGGATGGCAGGTTTAGCTCTCCCTTGCAGGAGCAGCGACGCCTCGGTGTCTGCCGACCGTGGCCATAGACTAGCGCGTCACCAAGGCGAGGCCAAGAGGGCTTTGCCATGGCCCTCCCTCTATTCGACGGTCATGTCCTGCCGGTGGTCATCAATGACCTCTCCGTCACGCAGCAGCGTCGCAGTGGCGGTGTAGCGACCGGGTTGCAGCCCGGCACCGTGGATCCGTTTGCCGGCCGCGCGAAACAATTGTGCTTGGGTCTTTTCCAGCCGTTCAGTCTGCTCCAGAACGGGGCCATCCGGCCCGTCGATCCGCAGCATCAGCTGATCACCACTGCGCGAGCCGAAGGCATAGGCCCAGAACACCACTGCGCCTGATCCGGCGGGCAGAGGGGCCTGATCCGCTGTTCCGGCCTTGATGGCGGCGAATTTTGGGACATGATCGGCAAACCCACTGCCGAGAAAGCCGCCGGCCTGATAGGTGATGTCGTCCGCCCAGAGCGGCGCGCCTATGTCTGTGCCGCAGTTTTGCTCCATGCGGGGGCCAAACGGATCAACAGTTTTGCCATCCTTGCGCACTGAGAGGTGCAGATGCGGGAACTGGGTGTTGCCGGAAAGGCCGATCTCCCCCAGGGGGGTGCCTGCGGTGACCCTGTCGCCCGATTGCACAAGAATGGAGCCGCGTTTCATATGGCAGTATTGGGTTTCCCAACCTTCGCCATGGCGCAGCAGAACCCCGTTGCCGCATTCGCGCCCCTTAATGGCTGGATCGCCGGGGCCGGTGGAATAGCGATCTTCCATCCCGTCGCGGCTGCCGACCACGGTGCCATCCGCCGCGGCAAAGACAGTGACGCCGGCCTCCATGTCGCTGAGATAGGGCAGGGCGATATCCGTACCCTTGTGGCCGTCATAGGTGAGGGGATTGCAGGTGAAATCCTGTGTCGCCGGTCCGATGGCGCGGTCGACATATTGCTGGATCTGGCAGCTGTCGCCGAGGGTGCAATCGACCGGCCAGTCCAGAACGAGATCGCTCGCCGCGACGGGCGCGGCGAGCGAGGAGAGAAATGCCAGGGGCAGAAGACGCATTGGCTGTTACTCGGCCGTAAGCAGCGGCGGCCTGTCCCCCGAGATACGAGGCTTGGCCGGGCCTTCGATCCTGAGATCCAATTTGCCATCCTTGATGCCGACCTTGACCAGGCCCCCCTTGGAGAGTTTGCCAAACAGCAGCTCTTCCGCCAGCGGTTTCTTGATGTGCTCCTGAATGACACGGCCCAGAGGACGCGCGCCCATGCGGTCGTCGTAGCCTTTGTCAGCCAGCCATTCTGCCGCCTTGCGGGTGAGTTCGATCGAGACATTGCGGTCCATCAGCTGGGCTTCCAGTTGCAGGACAAATTTCTCGACCACCTGCAGGATCACATCCTTTGGCAGCGGTGCAAAGGAGATCACCGCGTCCAGACGGTTGCGGAACTCCGGGGTGAACGTGCGTTCGATGGCGGCTGTATCCTCGCCTTCGCGGCGGTCACGACCAAAGCCGATGGCGGCCTTTGCCTGCTCGGATGCGCCGGCATTCGAGGTCATGATCAGCACGACATTGCGGAAGTTCACGGTGCGGCCGTTGTGATCGGTCAGCTGGCCATTATCCATGACCTGCAACAGGATGTTGAACACATCCGGGTGCGCCTTCTCGATTTCATCCAGCAGCAGCACGCAGTGGGGATGCTGGTCAACACCATCGGTCAACAGCCCGCCCTGATCAAAACCGACATAGCCCGGAGGCGCGCCGATCAGGCGGGAAACCGCGTGTTTCTCCATATATTCCGACATGTCGAACCGCAGCAATTCCACGCCGAGCGTATCGGCGAGCTGTTTGGCCACTTCTGTTTTGCCGACACCGGTGGGGCCTGCAAAAAGATAGTTGCCAATGGGTTTTTCTGGCTCGCGCAGGCCCGCCCGCGCCAGTTTGATGGCGCTGGACAGGGCGTCGATCGCGGCGTCCTGACCAAACACCACACGTTTCAGCGAGCGTTCCAGATCCTTCAGCACTTCGGCGTCGTCCTTGGAGACATTCTTCGGCGGGATACGGGCGATCTTGGCGACAACCGCTTCGATCTCCTTCACACCGATGGTTTTGCGGCGTTTGCTTTCGACCACCAGATGCTGTGCGGCACCGGCCTCGTCGATGACGTCAATCGCCTTGTCCGGCAGTTTGCGATCATTGATGTAGCGGGCGGAGAGCTCCACCGCAGATTTGATCGCATCGCTGGTAAAGCGGATGCCGTGATGGTCCTCGAAATAGGGTTTCAGCCCTTTCAGGATCTCGATGGAATCCTCAACCGACGGTTCATTCACATCAATTTTCTGGAACCGGCGGGACAGCGCGCGGTCCTTCTCGAAGTGCTGTCGGAACTCCTTGTAGGTGGTGGAGCCCATGGTGCGCAGCTTGCCGCCCTGAAGCGCGGGCTTCAGCAGGTTGGAGGCATCCATCGCCCCGCCGGAGGTCGCCCCGGCGCCGATCACAGTGTGGATCTCATCGATGAACAGCACCGCGTCGGGGTGATCCTCCAGCTCGGTCACCACAGCTTTCAGACGTTCCTCAAAGTCACCGCGATAGCGGGTGCCTGCCAGCAGCGCGCCCATGTCGAGCGAGTAGATGGTGGTTTCCGACAGGACCTCAGGGGTTTCACCGGCGACAATCTTGCGTGCCAGACCTTCGGCGATGGCGGTTTTGCCAACGCCGGGATCGCCGACAAGAAGCGGATTGTTTTTGCGACGGCGGCACAGCACCTGAATGCAGCGCTCAACCTCGTGGCTGCGTCCGATCAGCGGATCAATGTCGCCCTCGCGTGATTTCTCATTGAGATCGACGCAGTATTTCGCCAGCGCGCTCTCTTTCTTGTCACCCTCGGTGGTAGGCTGGGGCTCATCCTCGACCTCCGGGGAGCCGGAGACCGGGCGGGATTCACCGAAGGCCGGATCCTTGGCCACGCCGTGAGCGATGAAATTCACCGCATCATAGCGGGTCATGTCCTGATCCTGCAGGAAGTAGGCCGCGTCGCTCTCACGCTCTGCGAAGATGGCCACCAGAACATTGGCGCCCGTGACTTCGGTACGGCCGGAGCTTTGAACGTGGATGGCCGCGCGTTGGATCACGCGCTGGAAGGCAGCGGTGGGAACCGCTTCTGAGCCGTCGATATCAGTGACCAGATTGGCGAGATCCTCATCGACAAATTCAACAAGGGTCGCGCGCAACTCGGTGAGGTCCACGCTGCAGGCGCGCATGACGCGCGCCGCCTCAGGCTCGTCCAGCAGGGCAAGCAGCAGGTGTTCCAGGGTTGCAAATTCATGACGCCGTTCGTTTGCCAGCGCAAGCGCGGCGTGAATGGCCTGTTCCAAAGTGCTCGAGAATGAAGGCACGGGCGTGCTCCTCTTGGTCTTGGGTTGGCGGTGAGGCTGCGGGACGGATGCCTAGCCTTCCACAGTCCAACCATGTCCTGATAGTATTAGAGTTTGGTTGATACGTGCCCGGCTTCAAGTTCTTTCTTGCAATTTCTTGTCACATTTATCGTGACTGTGCCGTGAAAAGGGGCCTGGCGCGGTCAAAACTTGTCCTTTCGCGCCCGGATTTCGGCAAACACCTCCGCAGCGGAGGCCCCCGTCATGCCAACCGCCTGTTTGAGGCTGTCGAGATGGGCCCGCAGGAAAGGGTTGGTGTCCAGCTCCTCCTGCAACTGCGAGGGCACGGTTGCTTCTCCTTTGGCACGGGCGGCATCGATGGCTTTGCAGCGGTGTTGCAGCGCGGCGTTGTCCGGCTCGATCGTAAGTGCGAAACGGGCATTGGACTGGGTGTATTCATGGCCGGAATAGACCGTTGTTTCTCCCGGCAGGGCTGAGAGTTTCTGCAGACTCTGCCACATCTGGTCCGGTGTCCCCTCAAACAAGCGACCACATCCCAGCGCCATCAGGCTGTCAGCGGTGAAGACTGCGGCTGCGCTGGGAATGTGAAAGGCGATATGTCCGATCGTATGTCCGGAAACATCCAGCACGCTGACTTCCTCGTCTAGGCAGGTGAAGCTGTCGCCTTCTGCCACTGCCAGATCCAGATCGGGCAGGCGGTGGACATCGGCGCTGGCACCGATGACCTGCGGATCATAGGCCGTTCGCAGATCCGCGACGCCGTCGATATGGTCCCAGTGATGATGCGTTAGCAGGATCTGGTCCAGCCCCCATCCGCGCCGCTCCAGTTCGGATCGGATGGCCGCGGCTTCTGGGGCATCCACAAGCGCAGTGCGACCGGTTTCGGCATTGTGCAGCAAAAAGGCATAGTTGTCGGAGAGACAAGGCAGGGTAACGATCTCAAGGGGCATGGTCATTCGCTTCTCGATAGGTAAACTGACGGCGACTGGCCTCAGATTGGCCCAAGCAACGGACGCCCGCAATGCATCTTGATGTTCAGGATCTGAGGAATTTCTATTATCGCAGCACCCTGGGGCGGGCGGCGCAGGCGTCGATCCGTGGGCGGCTGCTGGAGTTGTGGCCCGAAGCCGCAGGGCAAACGGTTGCCGGTTTTGGCTTTGCCGCGCCGTTGCTGCGCCCCTATCTGGCCGAGGCGCGACGGGTGATTGCGCTGATGCCGGGACCACAGGGGGTGATGCAGTGGCCTGCGGGAATGCCCAATGTCTCGGTTCTCTGTGCGGAGACCGCCTGGCCGATTGAAACCGGGCATGTGGATCGGCTGGTGCTGCTGCACGGGCTTGAGACCTCGGACCGGCCGTCGCATCTTCTGGAGGAATGCTGGCGGGTGCTTGGTCCCGGCGGGCGGGCCGTCTTTGTGGTGCCCAACCGTGCCGGTCTCTGGGCGCGCTCGGATGTGACGCCGTTCGGGTTTGGGCGGCCCTATACGCTGAGCCAGGTGGAAAATCAGCTGCGCCTGCATCAGTTCACCGTGGAGCGGCATTCTGCGGCGCTCTACCTGCCGCCCAGTCAGCGCCGGTTCTGGCTGAAGTCTGGCCCATTGTTCGAACGTATGGGGGACCGGTTGCCGGCGATGCTGGGGGGCGGAGTGTTTTTGGTCGAGGTTAGCAAACAGGTGCATTCTCAACGTGGTGAGATGACCCGGCTGCGCCCGCCCAGTCCGATCCGGGTTCTGGAAGGGCTGTCCAACCCGCTTCCAGAACCGGCCTGAGCCTGCGCGATGTCTCGGACGTGATCACCTTGGCCGGTTTTTGCCCCGGTTGACGGTGGGTCGTCAGCGCAGGACGCTGCGTCGCGGGTGCCCTGGGCTGGACAGACGGCGCAAAATCGGGCGGCCTCAAATAGGCAGGTCTTAATCTCGGCGCTGTGGGTGAGGTGACGTGACGGGAGCCCGCCCCGAGCGGTTGGCGGCTTGATTCCCCGCTGATGGTTCAAAATCGCGCTTTCAGCGCTCATTTTCGACGGTTTGGAGGTTTTTTCACCTGCAAGGCGCGTTTTTTGCTGATTTGGAATCGCAAAATTGACCCCTAAAGTTGGTTTTTTTGACGCATGTTCTGTCGTTTCATCGGGTGTTATCGTCTAATCGTTTGAAAACGCTTGGAACTTCCTTTTTCGCCTTGCCGTCCAAGGCAGTTGATAGGTTGCCAACGCTCTGCTACATCCACGCTGATTTTGACGCCCCACCAAATTGTGGGGAGACCTCACGCCCCCGGACGCCGCCTGCACTAGGTCAGCCAACCGGGGCCAATATCGGAAGGGTGGACGTGTCCGAACCAGCTTCGATCTCCGCAGGCATTGCCGCGCGCTATGCCACCGCGATCTTTGAGATCGCCGAAGAGAGCAAGGCGCTTGATAGCCTTGAAACCAGCATCAATGATCTGTCTGCCGCTTTGGCGGATAGCGAAGATCTCCGCGACCTGATCACGTCACCCCTGGTGTCGCGTCAGGAGCAGGGAACAGCGATCACCGCAATTGCCAAGAAAATGGGCCTGGACCCGGTTTTGAGCAATGCGCTGACGCTGATGGCCGAAAAGCGCCGCCTGTTTGTGGTGCCTGCGCTGCTTGACGCCCTGCGCGTACGCCTGGCTGAAACCCGTGGTGAGATTACCGCCGATGTCACATCGGCCAAGGCGCTGACCAAGACCCAGAGCGAAAAACTGGCCAAGACTTTGGCCGAGCGCACTGGCAAGAAGGTCGTGATCAATGCAACCGTCGATGAAAGCATCATTGGCGGTCTCGTCGTTAAAGTGGGCTCGAAGATGATCGACAACTCGATCCGCTCCAAGCTCAACTCCCTACAGAACGCAATGAAAGAGGTCGGATAAATGGGTATCCAAGCAGCAGAGATTTCTGCGATCCTGAAAGACCAGATCAAGAATTTTGGTCAAGAAGCTGAGGTGGCAGAGATTGGCCGCGTGCTGTCCGTTGGTGACGGTATCGCCCGTGTGTACGGTCTCGACAATGTCCAGGCCGGCGAGATGGTCGAATTCCCCGGCGGCATCATGGGCATGGCGCTGAACCTCGAAGCCGACAATGTCGGTATCGTTATCTTCGGCTCCGACCGTGACATCAAAGAAGGTGACACCGTCAAGCGCACCAACTCCATCGTGGACGTTCCCGCTGGCCCCGAGCTGCTGGGCCGCGTTGTCGATGGTCTGGGCAACCCGCTGGATGGCAAAGGCCCGATCAACGCCAAGGAGCGCAAGGTTGCTGACGTAAAAGCACCGGGCATCATCCCGCGTAAATCGGTTCACGAGCCGATGGCAACCGGCCTCAAGTCCGTTGACGCGATGATCCCGATCGGCCGTGGCCAGCGAGAGCTGATCATTGGTGACCGTCAGACCGGTAAAACTGCCGTTGCTCTGGACGCGATCCTGAACCAGAAAGTCTACAATGACGCCGCTGGTGATGATGAGTCCAAGAAACTGTACTGTGTTTATGTTGCGATCGGCCAGAAGCGCTCGACCGTGGCTCAGCTGGTGAAAAAGCTGGAAGAAACCGGTGCGATGGAATACTCGATCGTGGTTGCCGCAACCGCGTCCGAACCGGCTCCTATGCAGTTCCTGGCGCCTTACGCCGCGACCGCGATGGCCGAGTACTTCCGCGACAGCGGCAAGCACGCGCTGATCGTTTATGATGACCTCTCCAAGCAGGCCGTGGCTTACCGCCAGATGTCCCTGCTGCTGCGTCGTCCGCCGGGCCGTGAAGCCTATCCTGGTGACGTTTTCTACCTGCACTCCCGTCTGCTGGAGCGTTCCGCAAAGCTGAACGAAGAATTCGGTGCAGGCTCGCTGACCGCGCTGCCCGTGATCGAAACCCAGGGGGGCGATGTATCCGCGTTTATTCCGACCAACGTGATCTCGATCACCGACGGTCAGATCTTCCTGGAAACCGAACTGTTCTATCAGGGCATCCGTCCTGCTGTGAACACCGGTCTGTCAGTGTCGCGTGTGGGTTCCTCGGCGCAGACCAATGCAATGAAATCCGTTGCTGGTCCGGTTAAGCTGGAACTGGCGCAGTACCGCGAAATGGCAGCCTTTGCACAGTTCGGCTCCGATTTGGACGCCGCGACCCAGCAGCTGCTGAACCGTGGTGCCCGCCTGACCGAGCTGATGAAACAGCCGCAGTACGCACCGCTGACGAACGCCGAGATCGTTTGTGTGATCTTTGCAGGTACCAACGGTTACCTCGACAAAGTCGACGTGAAAGCAGTCGGCCGTTACGAGGCTGGCCTGCTGGCGCATCTGCGCAGCAAGCATCAGGACCTGCTTGACTGGATCACCACCGAAGATCCGAAGATCAAGGGTGACGCAGCCGACAAGATCAAAGCAGCTCTGGACGCGTTCGCAGCTGACTTCGCTTAAGGGGGGATCAGGCGTTGCCTAACCTTAAAGACCTTAAAAACAGGATCGCGTCGGTCAAGTCGACCCGCAAGATCACCAAGGCCATGCAGATGGTCGCGGCTGCAAAACTGCGCCGCGCCCAAGAGGCTGCCGAGGATGCGCGTCCCTACGCCGAACGGTTCAACGCCGTTATGGCCGGGCTGGCCGCATCTGTTGGTGGCAGCGATTCTGCACCCAAACTGCTTGCAGGCACCGGTAGCGACCAGGTTCATCTCCTGGTCGTGCTGACCGCCGAACGCGGGCTTTGCGGGGGCTTCAATTCCAATATCGCCAAGCTGGCGCGGGCCAAGGCCCAGGCGCTGGTCGCGGCGGGCAAGACTGTCAAGATCCTGACGGTCGGCAAAAAAGGCCGGGACGCAATGAAACGCGACCTTGGCGACTATTTTGTCGGCCACGTGGATCTGAGCGAAGTCAAACGCCTTGGCTACGCCAACGCGCAGGACATCGCAAAGGATGTTCTGGCCCGCTTCGACGCCGGGGATTTCGATGTTGCTACGCTCTTCTACGCGAAGTTCGTGAACGTTGTGACCCAGGTGCCGACTGCCCAGCAGGTGATCCCGGCGTCCTTTGATGCCAAGGAAGACGACGCTGCGACCAGCTCTGCCGTCTACGACTACGAGCCCAGCGAAGAAGCCATTCTGGCCGATCTGCTGCCGCGCGGTGTCGCAACGCAGATCTTTGCAGCGCTGCTGGAAAACGGGGCCTCCGAACAGGGTGCCCGGATGAGCGCGATGGACAACGCCACCCGCAACGCGGGCGAGATGATCGACAAGCTGACCATCGAGTTCAACCGCTCGCGTCAGGCCGTGATCACCAACGAGCTGATTGAAATTATTTCGGGCGCTGAGGCGCTCTAAAAGAAAACCGGAGACGAAACATGGCAAATGCAAAAGGCAAGGTGACCCAGATCATCGGCGCCGTTGTGGACGTGCAATTCGACGGCCACCTGCCGGCGATCTTGAACGCGCTGACCACCGACAACAATGGCAAGACACTGGTTCTGGAAGTTGCCCAGCACCTGGGTGAAAACACTGTCCGTACCATCGCGATGGACGCGACCGAAGGTCTGGTTCGTGGTCAGGCCGTCGCTGACACCGACGCACCGATCTCGATCCCCGTCGGCAACGCAACCTTGGGCCGGATCCTGAACGTTGTGGGTGAGCCCGTTGACGAACAGGGCCCTGTTGTGGCTGCGGAAACCCGCGCCATTCACCAGCCCGCGCCCGAGTTCAGCGACCAGTCCACCGAATCCGAAGTGCTGGTTACCGGCATCAAGGTGATCGACCTGCTGGCCCCCTACGCCAAGGGTGGTAAAATTGGTCTGTTCGGCGGCGCCGGCGTTGGCAAAACCGTTCTCATCATGGAACTGATCAACAACATCGCAAAAGTGCACTCGGGCTTCTCCGTGTTCGCGGGTGTTGGTGAGCGGACCCGTGAGGGCAACGACCTCTACCACGAGATGATCGAATCCAACGTTATCAAACCCGATAACCTGGAAGAGTCGCAGGTTGCTCTGGTCTATGGCCAGATGAACGAGCCTCCGGGTGCGCGTGCCCGTGTTGCTCTGACCGGTCTGACCCTGGCGGAACAGTTCCGTGACCAGTCCGGTACCGACGTTCTGTTCTTCGTCGACAACATCTTCCGCTTCACTCAGGCGGGTTCCGAGGTTTCGGCTCTGCTTGGCCGTATCCCTTCCGCTGTCGGCTACCAGCCGACACTGGCCACCGACATGGGTGCGATGCAGGAACGCATTACCTCCACCAAGAACGGTTCGATCACCTCGATCCAGGCTGTGTATGTTCCCGCGGACGACCTTACCGACCCGGCACCGGCAACCACCTTTGCCCACCTGGACGCGACCACCGTTCTTAACCGTTCGATCTCGGAACTGGGTATCTACCCGGCTGTTGACCCGCTCGACTCCACTTCGCGTCTGATGGACCCGTCCATCGTTGGCGAAGAGCACTATGCCGTGGCGTCCGATGTTCAGCAGATCCTCCAGCGCTACAAGTCGCTGCAGGACATCATCGCGATCCTTGGCATGGACGAACTGTCCGAAGAGGACAAGCTGACCGTGACCCGCGCACGTAAGATCCAGCGCTTCCTGTCCCAGCCGTTCGACGTTGCAAAGGTCTTCACCGGCGCAGACGGCAAGCAGGTTCCGCTTGAGGACACCATCAAGTCGTTCAAGGCCGTTGTGGCCGGCGAATACGATCACCTGCCTGAAGGCGCTTTCTACATGGTTGGCGGCATTGATGAAGTGATCGCAAAAGCCGAAAAAATGGCTGCTGACGCGGCCTAAGGAGGGCCCTGATGGCTGATACGATGCAATTCGACCTCGTGAGCCCGGAGCGCCGCCTGGCGTCGCTCCCGGTGACCGCGGTAATGATCCCCGGCGCGGAAGGCGACATGACGGCTATGGCCAATCATGCGCCGACCATCACCACGCTGCGTCCGGGTGTCCTGCGGGTCGAAAGCCCGCAAGGCACATCGGAATATCTGGTCACCGGTGGCTTTGCTGAAATCGGCGCTGACGGTCTGTCTGTCCTTGCTGAGAAGGCAATCCCCATGGACCAGCTGACACGCGCGCAACTGGACGAGCTGATTGAAGAGGCCCGCACGACCTACAAGACCGTGCAGGACACCGATCAACCGCATGGTCTCGTTGAGGATGCGGCCAAGCTGCTCGCCGATATGGAAGCCCTGGGCACCCATATGAGCCTCTGACCTGTCAGAACCATGGCACAAGAAATTGAACCGGCCCCTTGCGGGCCGGTTTTGTTTTTTGGCACTCTTGCGGCGTAGATAATGCAAAGAGCAAAAAAACAGGCCGGGCGCAGTCCCGGGGGCAGGCACGCAGTATGAAACGGGTACACAGCCCCAGGCTTGGGGTGGATCAGGGGGATATTGAGGTTTTCTCGGAGTTCGAGAACGGCGGCCCCATGTGGACGGGGGCCGGCCCGCGTGAGCGTCGTCGCAGCGTGCGGTTTTCCGAACCCTTTGCCGAGCTGCCTGTGGTGCATCTTTCCAGTTCGCTGATGGACATCGATTCCGGGGCCGCGCTCCGGGCTGAACTGGTCGCCGATACCATCACGACAGAGGGGTTTGATGTGGTGTTTCGCACCTGGAACGACAGCCGTATCGCGCGCATCCGCGCCTCCTGGCTGGCGATTGGCAGCTTGCCCTTTGCGGATGATTGGGACGTGCTTTAGACGGCTCTAGTCGCCGTCTCTGTCCCTTTCGTAACAGGCTGTGTCCGTGAACTGTGGTAACCAGTGCTCGCGGCGGCGGCACCAGACCTCATAGTCAGGCGTCAGGCCGTCTGTGTTGTCCAGGCTACCCAGATGCACCTCGATTTCATCCCCGGATTGGGCAAAGACTGACGACCCGCAAGTGCTGCAGAAAGAGCGGCCCTGATATTGGTGTGGGCTGCCTTCAATGCGTACCGCCTGCTTGGGAAAGATCGCGGCGGCATAAAACAATGCCCCGTGGTGTCTGCGGCAGTCCCGGCAATGGCAGATGCCAACCCTGAGCGGCGGACCAGATGTGGTGATCCTGACGGCCCCGCACAGGCAGCCACCCTGATAGTGTTTCATGCTGCTCTCTCCGGCTTTGGGATATGTGGCAGCCTAGCAATTCTACCGGTGCGATGACAGGGCAGGGGGTGCCACGAAAAACCCCACGCGCCGGGTGCCGGACGTGGGGTTTGATTTCTCAGCGTTTGTAGACGAGGCTTAGCCGTTGCGCGACAGCGACTCGTAGATTGGCACCAGTGTCTTGTCCTCAAACAGCGAGGACACCGAGGTGCCGTGCCAGATGTTGAGGATCGCCTGAGTGAACAGGGGGGCGGTCGGCAGGATGCGGATGTTCGGCGCGCCGAGCACCGCATCGGTCGGCTGAATGGTATCGGTCAGCACCAGCGATTTCATCACGGAATTGGTCACACGTTCCACGGCAGGACCGCTCATCACCCCGTGGGTGATATAGGCGTGGACTTCCTTGGCGCCATTGTCGAGCAGCACCTGCGCCGCCTTACAGAGAGTGCCGGCGGTGTCGCACATGTCATCGATGATCAGGCAGATCTTGTCGGTCACATCGCCGATCACAGTCATCTCGGCAACTTCACCCGCCTTTTCGCGGCGCTTGTCCACGATCGAGAGCGGTGCGTTGATGCGTTTGGCCAACTCGCGCGCGCGGGCCACGCCGCCGACGTCGGGCGAGACCACCATGATTTCGTCCATGCTGTCCTTGAACTGGTTCTTCACATCCAGTGCAAAGATCGGCGACGCATAAAGGTTGTCCACGGGAATATCAAAGAAGCCCTGAATCTGAGCGGCATGCAGATCCATGGTCAGCACTCGTTCGATGCCCGCTCCGGTCAGCATATTGGCAACCAGTTTGGCCGAAATCGGGGTGCGTGCCTTGGTGCGGCGATCCTGACGGGCGTAGCCGAAATACGGAATGACAGCAGTGATACGCTGGGCCGACGAGCGGCGCAGGGCGTCAGCGATGATCAGCAGCTCCATCAGGTTGTCATTGGCCGGGTTTGAGGTCGGCTGAATGATGAACATGTCCTCGCCGCGGACGTTCTCATAGACTTCGACGAAGATCTCGCCGTCGTTGAACCGTTCGACTCGGGCATCAACTAGGCCCTGATCGACACCGCGGTGCATCGACATGCGGCGGGTAATGGTTTCGGCAAGCGGAAGATTGGCGTTCCCAGCAATCAGCTTGGGTTCGTTCAAGGTCGGCATTGGCTGTTATCCCCAGGCAGCAATGGCAGTGTGACAGATTCGTGATGTTGAACCCCGCTTAGCATGGGCGTACCCTCGCGCCTAGATTTAATGCGGGAGAACAGGCCCATGGTGGCAAACGACAGAGCAGGGGAAACCTGCTGGGGTTGCAGGGAGGCGCGGGAAACAATGGCGTTGGTTGAGGGTGGCCTCATAGCCACAACGCGGTGGCAATAATGGTGGCGATTTCTACCGGGCTGGCGCAGCCCGTTGCCAGCCATGTTTTTGGATGTGGCCCCAGAAAGGTGGTGGCCGTTCATTGCTCGCTTGCTCACTCGGGTGCCTGGCGTGGATTGGCTACTATTCTGGAAGAACAGGTGACGGTCTCCAGCTTCGACATGTTGTCCCACGGCCGGAGCCCGGACTGGGATGGCAAAGGATTGCTGCAGCTGCGCAACGCAGAGGCAGGTCTGGCTCTGATTGAGGCCGAGAACCTCGCCAAAGAGGGTCCGCTTGATCTCATCGGTCATTCTTTTGGCGCCACTGTCGTTCTGGCAATGGCCCAGATGCGCCCGGATCTGGTGCGATCGCTGGTGATGGTTGAGCCGGTGTTCTTTTCGCTGGCGACCGCAGCGGAGACCAGCGATCCGGAGGCGCTGGAGGCGCTGCGCAGGGATCATATGACGGTGCGCGAGACATATCTGAACGGCGACGTTGAACATGCGACACGGCTGTTCAACCGGGCCTGGGGGGCGGGCCATCCAAAGTGGAACGACCTGCCCGAAAGCGCCCGGGATGCCATGGTGCGCAGTTTTCCAGCGGTGATGGCCTGCGATACACAGGTCTATGAGGATATGCTGGGGGTGCTGACACCGGAAAAGCTGGCGCGCGTGACGATGCCCTGTCTGCTGATTGATGGCGGCAAGAGCCAACCCATCATGCATGAGGTCATTCGTGCGCTGGCAGCACGGCTGCCGGATGTCACCTGCCGCCGGATTGACAGCGCCGGACATATGCTGCCGATCACCCATCCTGCTGAAACCGCAGCGTTGCTGCAGGGTTTCTGGCCGGAGGTGGCGCCAGCTGAGGCGTAAGATATCCATCACGTCCCTTGCTGGGCTGACAGACCATACAAAGCCGAGGCCGCACTGTGCCCCGGCTTTGCATTTTGAGGGTCATTGGGCGAGATTGTAGGCTCAGATATCGTTCACCGTGGTGACGGTTTCGCGAAAATAGTCAATCTTGCCATCCGCTTGATGCGACAGGATGAAGGTGACGCTTTCCACCATGCGGCCGCGAACCGCGTAGTGATAGCGTTGGTGAAAGCGGGTGTTGTACCAGCCATCGCCCAGATCCTGCGAGCTAAGTCCGACGATCTTTGTACCCTGTGGAAACACCTCCGGCCCCAGCCGGGACAGGATCACGCCAAAGCCTTCAATATCCGTGGCCTGTTGCCAGCTGACGTCGACACCATCGCTGTCGCGATAATGATCGATGCGGAAATCAATGTCCGCTGCGATGAAGCCCATCAGCGCCGGATCACCCGCTTCAAACAGCCGGAGGAGCTGCTCGATTGCAGGTTGCGATGTGGTATCGGTGCCGGGGGCGGTGGCCAGATTGGTTGCGGACATGGTGCTCTCCTGTTGGGTGTGGAAACAGGATCGCAAAGAATTCAGGTATAGGGAATTGCTCTTATCCCTATCCTTGCTATAGTTTTGATCTATGGATGATCTTACACCGCTTCGATATTTCCGTGCCGCCTATGAGCTGGGGACCTTCAGCGCCGCAGCCCGCGCCTGCGATGTACGCCAGCCGTCGGTCTCCGCTGCAATTGCCCGGCTTGAAGACCGCTATGACGGGCCGCTGTTTCACCGCAGCAGAGATGGGCTGACGCCAACAGCGCTTGGCCATGAACTGTACAGTCAGGCCGGGGGCGTTCTGGCACAGGTGAGCCAGCTAGAGGCGCGGCTGAAAGGTCATGTGGCGCGGGTGGTGCGGGTGTATTGCGCACCGGATGTGATGATGGCGCCGTTTGATGCCGGACTGGCCCGGATCCGCCGTGCGGTGCCGCGGGCGCAGTTCCAATTCACCGATGATGCGCTGCAGGCTGATCTGCAGTTTGTCGCTGAAAGCTGTCTGCCGCGTGGTTGCGGGTTTCACCCGCTTTGGCAGGAGCGTTACGGCCTGGCGCTTCACAGCGCCCATCCGCTGTTGGCGAAGGCGAAGCTGACCCTCGCGGATCTTGCCGGGGAGGCGCTGATTGCACGCCCTTACTGTCCCAGCGCGGATCGCTTTCTGACCGAGCTGGGACAGGAGGAGGCGCCGGTGGCCGGGCTGCGGATGGCGGCCAGCGCGATCCATGATGCCCAGCTGATGGATCTGGTGGCAGCCGGGTTGGGGGTTGCGCTTATGCCGATCTCTCATGGCGAGGCCCAGCGTGGCATCGTGTTGCGTGAGATTTCGGACGTTGACCCGGTGACGCGCGTGGTTGGTGTCGGTTACCGCAAGACCGGGTTTGCAGGCGACATGGCCCGGCATTTCCTGAACCGTGAGAGCGTCATGGACGCCATGCCTCTGGCCTCAGTGGCGGTAATCTGAAGGCGGCCTTTGGCACTGCCGCCCTCAGGAAATGCGCTAAAGAAGCGCCAGAAACGCGTCGATCTGATCGTCACCAACAGACCAGTCACAGACAAAGCGCGCTGTGACCGCTTCCTCTGCAGCGCCGTCCAGGGTTCCGTCCCACAGATGATAGACGGCGCCTGCATCGAACAGCCGCTGATGGGTCGCGCGGGGCAGCGCGGCAAAGATCATATTGGCCTGCGGATCGTGACTGAAGTGGGCCCCCGCATTGCGCAAGCCCGCAGCCAGACGCGCGGCTTTTGCATTGGCGGCGCTGGCGTTTCGCAGCCACAAATCATCGGTCAGATAGGCCAGCATCTGCGCCGACAGATAGCGGTGTTTGGAGAACAGATGCGCGCCGCGCTTGCGTCGGTATTCAAACTCCTGGGCCTCTGCCGGATCGAAGAAGATCACCGCCTCGACGCCCATACAGCCGTTCTTGGTGCCGCCAAAGGACACGACATCGACGCCTGCTTTCCACGTCATCTCTGCCGGGGTGCAGCCGAGAGAGACCAGCGCATTGGTAAAACGGGCCCCGTCCAGATGTACTGGCAGACCATAGGATTTGGACACATCACAGAGCGCGCGCAGCTCATCCAAAGTGTAGACCGTGCCGAATTCCGTCACCTGGGTGATCGAGACGGGACCGCGCTGCGGCCCGTGGACGCCTCGATTTTCCTCGCCCTCAAGGGCTTGGCGCAGATCGGCGGGGGTCATCTTGTCAGCATCGCTCACCAGCGTCAGCTTGGCGCCACCGGTGTAAAACTCAGGCCCGTTGCATTCATCGACATTGATATGTGCCTGTCGGGTGCAGAACAGCGTCTGCCAGGGCTGCGACAGCGTTGAGAGCGCCAGCACATTGGCGGCAGTGCCGGTTGCGACGAGGTAGACTGCAGCCTGTGGTGCTTCAAAGATCTCGCGAATGCGGGACGTGACCTTGGCCATCTCCTCATCGGCGCCATAGCCCATGGCATAGCCGGTGTTCGCAGCACTCAGAGCCGTGAGGATTTCAGGATTGGCCGGGCCGGAGTTGTCAGAGGCAAAATGCATTTAGAGCGGCTCCTCGATAATATGCTCTTCCCAGTCTTCTTCGGGCGTGTCGAATTCGGAGACCGTCCAGCCGCGCACCGAGACGCCGGCCTCATGCACACTGGCCGGATTACCGGTGATCAAGGGATGCCAGTCGGGCAGGGGCTTGCCCTCCCAAAGTAGGCGATAGGCGCAGGTCTGTGGCATCCAATAGGCGTGCGTGTCCAGATTGTCCGGTTTCAGAACGATACATTCCGGGACGAACTGGTGACGGTTTTCATAGTGGGCGCAGCGGCAGGTGGCATCATCCAGCAGGCGGCAGGCAACACGGGTCAGCGCAACCTCGCCACTGTCTTCGTCTTCCAGCTTGTTGAGACAACACTTGCCGCAGCCGTCACAAAGCGCCTCCCACTCACGGTTGTTCAGCTTCGCCAGCGGTTTCTTTTCCCAGAACCGTTTGGCCAGCCCGTTGCGATCAATACCGTCGCTCATAGGGTCGCCAAAAGGCTGCGTGCCTGTGTGCAATCCGCGTCCATCTGCGCCAGCAACCCGTCCAGCCCGTCGAAAGTCATTTCCGGGCGCAGGTATTCGACCAGGCCTACTGACAGTGTCGCCCCGTAGAGGTTGCCGGTGAAATCAAACAGAAAGGTTTCAATGTTGGGGTGGCTGCCATCGAACATCGGGCGCACCCCGACGGAGGCCGCCCCGTGGTAGCTGCCCTGATGGGGCCCATCGAGCACATCAACCAGCACGGCATAGACGCCAAAGGCAGGCTGATGCAGCCCATCGATCGACATGTTTGCAGTGGGATAGCCCAATTCACGACCGCGCTGTTCGCCGCCAATCACTTCACCCTCAATCCGGTGCCAATGGCCCAACATATTGGCCGCATCCCGCGGGCGTCCGTCACTCAATGCACGGCGAATTGCGGTGGACGACACGGTATCCTCGGAGTATTCCATCAGCGGAGCGATGGTCACACCAAACCCCATATCTTCGCCAAAGCGTTTGAGATCTTCGGCTGTGCCCGCACGCCCTTTGCCGAAACAGAAGTCAGAGCCGACAACCACGTGCCGCAGTCCCAGCCCGTCAGCGATGACTTTGCGCGCAAAAGCTTCGGGTGTGAGGCCAGACAAAGCCGCGTTGAAGTTCAACTGATAGAGGCGCTCGACCCCCAGTTTTTCCAGCCGAGAGGCGCGCGCCTCTGCTGACATTAGCCGGAATGGCTTGGCATCCGGGGCAAAGAACTCTCGTGGGTGCGGCTCAAATGTCATCACTCCCAGCGGTGCTTGCGGCTCCGCCTCGCGAGCCAGGTCGATGACCGATTGATGGCCGCGATGAACCCCGTCGAAATTGCCGATGGCGGCGACGGCTCCACGATCCTTTGGATCTACGAATTGAAAGTCACGGATAATGCGCATGGCCACTGCCTAGCCGCGCCGACGCGCGCTTGCAAGAGCCATGCCGCGGGTTGGTGCCGGTTGCTGCCGGGCAGCCTTGGCTCAATCAAATTTGCGAGAGGGCGCCATCACCATGGCCTCACCAATCAACACCTTCTTGCCGTCGACCATGCAGCGGCAATCCAGCTTGACCCGCCGCTTGTCGATTTCGATGCCGGTCACCTCGACCTCCGCCAGAACCAGATCGCCTGGGCGCACCGGGGCAAGGAACTTCAGCGACTGGCTCATGTAGATGGTGCCGTGGCCGGGCAGCTGCTCTCCGATCACCGCAGAGATCAGCCCGGCTGTGAGCATCCCATGGGCAATGCGCCCCTGAAACATCGTATCCTGGGCGTAATCCTCATCCAGATGTACAGGATTATGATCGGTCGAGACTTCGGCGAACATTTCGATGTCCTTATCGGTTACCTCTTTGCGAAGGTAACGCACCATCCCCATTTCGATGTCTTCGATGCAGATGGTTCCGCGTGGAAAATTGTCCAACATGTGCCTCTCCCGGTTGCCGTAGATTTGCGGCCGATTGTTTCCTGTGCGCAGCTTCAATGCGGGTCGGAAACAATCGGGCAAATATTTACTCGTTACGGCAACTTTATTACTTCGCAACTGCAGAAAATCAAGTGCTTTCTGACTTAGCGCAATTTGCCGATGGAATAGGTCGGCGCAGAACTTTCCTTTTCCAAGTATTGGGTTAGCGCAGTTTCGTCCGGCTGATGATCTGTTTTGGTCTCTTTTGCTGCAAGTCCACCTGTGATGAACAGTGAGTCCAGACCCTCTCCCATGGCGCCGGCGACATCTGTATGCGGCCCATCGCCGATTGCCAGAATGTCGCGATCAGCGATGTCCTGACCCAGTTCCGCCAGACGCCGCCGCGCCAGATCATAGATCGGGGGATGGGGTTTCCCGAAATAGAGGCTCTCACCACCCATTTCGGTATAAAGCCGGGCCAGCGCACCGGCGCACCATTCCCGGGTTTCGCCTCGGTCGACCACGATGTCGGGGTTTGCGCAGAGCAGCTTCAGCCCCATCTGCTTGGCATAAAGAAAGTCGGGCCGGTTCACGTCAGGGTCCGCTTGGGTGTCAAAAGGACCGCAGCAGACGATGCCCTCAGCCTCCCTGAGCGGCACCCGGACAACGTCAAGCGGATCGTCCAGCATTTTCAAGGGTTCGAAGAACCCGGCGTCGCGCTCCCATTCACCCATGAAATAGACTTTGTTTCCGACCGCGCCATTGAACATCGCCGCCCGCGCAGAGTCGCCCGAGGTGGCGATGGTGTCATAGGCATCGCCCGGCACACCAAAGTCGCCCAGCTGGGCCGCAACCCCTGCGCGCGGTTTGGGTGAGTTGGTCAGTAGCACAACAATCCCGCCGTCCTTGCGATAGGTCTGCAGCGCGGCCACCGCTTCGGGGTAGGCGGTGATTCCATTGTGAACGCAGCCCCACAGATCGACGAACAGGGCTTTGTATTGGTTTGAGACCTCTGCGAGTGAGGAAATGATCTGAGTCATGGGGCTGATCTTTCGCATGATTTTCCGGTGCCTAAAGCTATGGCAGAGCGTGCGGTATTTGACCAGATTGGCCCCATTTCCAGTTTTTTAACGACCGAGGCGTAGAACGAGAAAGAGTTTCAACCCTGAGGTGTGCTGTGATGTTTCGAACTATTTCCACAAAAACCCGATTTATGATTTCGGGGGCGGTATCGGTTTTCACGATCCTGGTGCTTGCTTTGATATCTGTTTACAGCCTCTGGCAGAGCGAACTGGAATTGGAACGTCAGATTGATGTGACCAAAACGGTGCGCCATGAGTTGAAAGTCGACCTGCTACACGAAGAGCTGAACGCGGAGGTGCTCTACCTTGTGCTGGCGGGGGATCACGCGACGGCTGCTGAGCGAGAGGAGTTGCGTGCAAGAGTTGTAGAGGTCGGTGAAGAAATGCGCGCCAACCTCGAATTGCTGAAACGGGACACGTTGCCACCGAAAGCTCTTGCTCAGGTTGAGGGAATGGTGCCCGAAGTGGATGCGTTTTTGACACAAGGTGTTGCTCTGGCTGAGTTGGCAATGACGGATAGGGTCGCAGCTGAAGCGGGCCTCGATGCGTTCGAGGAGAGCTACAAGGCGCTGAACACAAAACTACACCCTCTCAGCGATTGGATTGAGCAGGCAGCAATTGAAACAGCCAATTCCGCGCGAGCCCATGATATAATGCTTCTCTATACACTGTTGGGAACGTCCGTCCTGCTGGTCTTGATCACCATCTACAACGCCCGCAAGATGACCTTGAATATCGTGCGCCCAATTGGCCGCATGCGCGAGGCCCTGCGAGAAGTCGCCGAAGGGGATTTTGGCCTGAAGGTCGAAGCCCGCATGCGTGGAGATGACTTTGGTCAGATCGCCCATGACATCGACCGGGTATCGGGACGCGTCATCTACGAGTTGGAAAAACAGAATGCGCTGCGGGGCGAGAGCGAAAAGGTGATCGACCGGTTGCGTCAGGGCTTGCAGCGGCTCGCGGCGGGCGATTTCAGCGATCAGATCAACGAGAGCTTTGGTTCCGACTACGATCCGCTCAGGATCAACTACAACGAAACTGTAGATAAGCTGAACGAGGTTATGGCGCAGGTGGTCAAGGCAAGTGCAGCTATTCAGGCTCAGTCGGACGAAATCCGGAGCGGTGCCGAGGATATGTCTGCCCGCACGGAAAGCCAGGCGGCCACGCTGGAAGAAACGGCAGCTGCGCTGGAAGAGATGACCGTCAGTGTCAGTAACTCCGCGAAAAATGCCAAAGCGGTGGAAGGTGCGGTGGATTCCGCGCGCAAGGATGTTGAAAACAGTGGTCGGGTTGTCGAAGGTGCAATCGAAGCGATGAACGAGATTGAGCGATCCTCGGGTCAGATCTCCCAGATCATCGGCGTCATTGATGATATCGCCTTCCAGACCAACCTGCTCGCCCTGAACGCAGGTGTTGAGGCCGCCCGGGCCGGTGAGGTTGGCCGTGGCTTTGCGGTGGTGGCCTCCGAGGTGCGCGCATTGGCACAACGGTCCTCGGATGCGGCCAATGAAATCAAAACGCTGATCACAGCCAGCACCAGAACGGTCGAGGAGGGCGTTGAAAAGGTCGATAGCGCTGGCAAGGCCCTCTCGCAGGTTGTCGGCGAAGTGGTCAATATCGCCACCTTGGTTTCCGGAATATCATCGGAGTCCGGTGAGCAGGCGCAGGGGTTGAATGAGATCAATATCGGGGTTGCACAGCTGGACAATGTTACCCAGCAGAATGCTGCAATGGTTGAGGAATCCGGTGCGGCCATTCTGAAGATGAACAGCGAGACCTACGGTCTCAATCAGATCGTCAGTCAATTTATCCTGCTGTCATCCGATGGGGTTGAGGGCGGGTCCTCCTCTACGGCCAAACGCGCGGCGGCGGCGGTCGAGGCGGGCCATCCGGATGAGGAACGTTGGGAAGATTACAACGAGGTCTCCGCACATGGGTCCGTTTCAGGCGACGGCATCGATGACTGGAACAATCACGGTAAGTCATCACAGAAATCGGCGGCGCCGACAGGCGGTGATGGCTGGGCTGATGACGATGCAGTCGCCAATTTCGCATGACACTGATCGGACCAAGGCGCGCGGCTGACACTGCGCGCCTTGGTTGCGCCCTCCTGGGGTGCAGGCACTTCACATGACGCCGATGTGAACGTGGACGGGATCTGGTCGGTTCGAATGAGGCCGGTCTATGCGTAGCCTGGGATGGTGGTGTGTGAAAACCTGCGCACCATGGGAATCCCCGGCAGAGGTGTACGTCGCGGCGAGGACAGCTGGCGGAGTGCTTTGAGACGATGGCCCCTCTGCGGGGATCGTTCCAAAAAAACGAAAAATGCGAAGCTCGCTACAAGCTCCGCATTCTAAAAATCAGATTGCGGCAGCAGCAGACAGCTGCCTTAACCACAGTGCTTTCAGATCCAGCGACCTCAGATTGCCAGATTGGGGATAATCTGTTTCTTACGGCTCATCACGCCGGGCAGAACGACGGTATCGCCTTCGGCTGTGGCATCAAAGCTTTTGGAGGCGAGGGTGCGGACCAGATCATTGGGAACCAGCAGCGTGGCCTCTTCCTTTAGGATATCCACGACGAACAGCAGGACCTGATCAACACCGTCCTCTTCGGCCACAGATGTCATGGTCTCCATCAGCGACGCCTTGCGGTCCAGAACCACGGCGGGAGCGGTGGTTTCCAGAACGGAGACGCGGAACTTGGTGCCTTCGACCGCATATTCTTTTGAATCCATCCGCAGGAGTTCCGCGTCGGAAAAGGCCGAAACGTCGGATTTTGCGGCAAACATCTCGGCGGCATAGGCGGCGATATCCACGCCCAGATCTTCGGCCAGGCTATAGGCCACGGCCTTGTCTTCCTGGGTTGTGGTGGGGGAGCGGAACTCCAGCGTGTCGCTCAGGATGCAGGTCAGCATCGCGCCTTTGATTTCGCGCGGGGCCTGGGCCAGATCTGCGCCGATCATCTTCCACATGATGGTCGCGGTGCAGGCGACCGGCTCGATGCGGATGTTGATCGGGCTTTTTGTTTCCAGGCCGCCAACCAGTTTATGGTGATCAATGATCGCCTGGATATCGGCGCCGTTGATATTGGCGGGCAGTTCGGCGGGGTTGTTGGTGTCGACGATCACGACAGGCTGATCATCGCCGACGTCTGCGATGATCTCCGGCTTGTCCAGCCCCCAGTGCTGCAACATGAAGGCCGCCTCAGTGTTGGGTTCGCCCAGCAGTTTCGGCGCCGCTCCAACAGCTTTGATCTGGTTCAGATACCAAGACCAGATGATCGCGGAGCCGGTGGAGTCGGTGTCAGGGGATTTATGGCCGAAGACGAAGGTGGTCATGACATGTGTCCTATGCAAGTGCCGGAATTTTGCGCGTCTTATAGGCACGGGGAGGGGGCTTGTCACCCCGGGCCGGAGTCTGATCAAGGCGGCTATGTTGTTTGTGCAAATCTGTGCCGACGGGTCCCGGCCTAAGGCAACAGGCTGGCGATCGTGGCGAACTGCTTTTCCTTCGGCGCAGTCGCGGCTACCATCGTGCTATGGACCGCGAAGATCAGCTCTACCCGCCTGTAAAGGCCCTGTTCGAGAGCCAGGGTTACACCGTCAAAGGTGAGGTTGGTGCAGCTGATGTGGTTGCCTGTCGTGGTGATGAGCCGCCGGTCATCGTGGAGCTGAAACTGCGGTTTTCGCTGTCCCTGTTTCATCAGGCGATCACCCGGCTCGCGCTGAGCGATCTGGTCTATGTCGCGGTGCCCAAACCATCGGGACGTCAGGCGCGGCGAATGCTAAAGGACAATCTGTCGATGTGCAGGCGTCTGGGGCTGGGGCTGATTACGGTGCTGCCGGACGGGCGAACCGAGGTGCAGTGCGATCCGGGGCCATATGCGCCGCGTAAGTCAGCGAAAAAACAAACGCGCCTGCTGCGCGAGTTTCAGCGCCTTCAGGGCGATCCCAACGCAGGCGGCGCCACACGGCACGGCATTGTCACAGCCTATCGTCAGGATGCCCTGCGCTGTGCCGCCCATCTGGCCGAACACGGGCCAAGCAAAGGCGCGGTTGTGGCCAAGATGGCAAATGTTCCCCAAGCGACGCGGATCATGGCGAGCAATCACTATGGCTGGTTCATGCGGGTGCAGACCGGTGTCTATCAGCTGACGGAGGCAGGCCGGGCAGGGCTGGTCCATTGGGCGCATAGCTGGGAGCCGACGGAGCCGATTGATGCGACGCGCTCGGGTGCGGAGCAGGGCTGACGCGCAGGTCAGAAAATTGCCACAAAATTTCCCAACCAACCTGTTGACAGGCGCGCGTACCCTGCCTAGCTATTCCTTCGTTAGCACTCAGATGTGTTGAGTGCTAACACCTCCTGCGGGGAGCAGGGGGGCGAGACAACAACCTTTGAGCCTTTAAGGAGCTACAAAGATGGCATTGAAACCGCTTCATGACCGCGTGCTGGTCCGTCGCACCGAAAGCGAAGAAAAAACCGCTGGTGGTCTGATCATCCCTGATTCCGCCAAGGAAAAGCCGAGCGAAGGCCAAGTGGTCGCAACCGGCGAAGGCGCACGCAAGGACAGCGGCGAGCTGATCGCGATGGCTGTTTCCGCAGGCGACAAGATCCTGTTCGGCAAATGGTCGGGCACTGAGGTCACCGTCGATGGCGAAGAGCTGCTGATGATGAAAGAAAGCGACATCATGGGTATCATCGAGTAAATCTCCAGGATTTTCCTGAGCTCTACTCTGAATCCCATTCCTCGCTTAAACACACGAATTTCTCTAGGAGAGTAAACAATGGCTGCTAAGGACGTCAAATTCGACACCGATGCCCGCAACCGTATGCTGAACGGCGTCAACATTCTGGCTGATGCTGTGAAAGTGACCCTGGGCCCCAAAGGCCGCAACGTTGTGCTGGACAAATCTTTTGGCGCACCGCGCATCACCAAAGACGGTGTCTCGGTTGCCAAAGAAATCGAACTGGAAGACAAGTTCGAAAACATGGGCGCCCAGATGGTAAAGGAAGTTGCTTCCCGCACCAACGATGAAGCTGGCGACGGCACCACCACTGCCACCGTTCTGGCACAGGCGATCGTTAAAGAAGGCCTGAAGCAGGTTGCTGCTGGCCTGAACCCGATGGACCTGAAGCGCGGCATCGACCTGGCAACAGCCAAAGTGGTCGAAGGCATCAAGGCAATGGCCCGCGAAGTCAAAGATTCCGCAGAAGTTGCACAGGTCGGCACAATTTCCGCCAACGGCGAATCTGAAATCGGTCAGCAGATTGCTGACGCGATGCAGAAAGTCGGCAATGAAGGCGTGATCACCGTCGAAGAAAACAAGGGTCTGGAAACAGAGACCACTGTTGTCGAAGGCATGCAGTTCGACCGCGGCTACCTGTCGCCCTACTTCGTGACCAATGCCGACAAGATGGTTGCAGATCTCGAAGACTGCATGATCCTGCTGCACGAAAAGAAACTGTCCTCGCTGCAGGCCATGGTGCCGCTGCTGGAGCAGGTGATCCAGTCGCAGAAGCCGCTGCTGATCATTGCAGAAGATGTTGAAGGCGAAGCGCTGGCGACTCTCGTGGTCAACAAACTGCGCGGCGGCCTGAAAATTGCTGCTGTTAAGGCACCGGGCTTTGGCGACCGTCGTAAGGCCATGCTGCAGGACATCGCGATCCTGACCGGCGGCCAGGTGATCTCCGAAGATCTGGGCATGAAGCTTGAGTCCGTGACCATGGACATGCTGGGCACCGCCAAGAAGATCGAAATCACCAAGGACGAAACCACCATCGTTGACGGTGCAGGCGAAAAAGCCGAGATCGAAGCACGTGTTGCCCAGATCCGCGCTCAGATCGAAGAGACCACCTCGGACTACGACCGTGAAAAGCTGCAAGAGCGCGTTGCCAAACTGGCAGGCGGTGTTGCCGTGATCCGCGTCGGTGGTATGACCGAAGTTGAAGTGAAAGAGCGCAAAGACCGTGTGGACGATGCTCTGAACGCAACTCGCGCAGCTGTGCAGGAAGGCGTGATCGTCGGCGGTGGTGTTGCTCTGGTTCAGGCCGGCAAAGCGCTGGAAGGCCTCGAAGGCGCCAACGCAGACCAGAACGCTGGTATCGTGATCGTGCGTAAAGCAATCGAAGCGCCGCTGCGCCAGATCGCTGAAAACGCCGGTGTCGACGGTGCTGTTGTGGCCGGCAAGGTCCGCGAAAGCTCCGACAACAATTTTGGCTTCAACGCTCAGACCGAAGAATATGGCGATATGTTCGCCTTTGGTGTGATCGATCCGGCCAAAGTGGCGCGTACCGCTCTGGAAGACGCAGCATCGGTTGCCGGTCTGCTGATCACCACCGAAGCCATGGTTGCCGACAAACCGTCCAAAGACGGTGCAGGCGCCGGTGGCGGCATGCCCGACATGGGCGGCATGGGCGGCATGGGCGGCATGATGTAATCACAAATCCCATTGGGATTTGGGATGAGGCAAAAGGCGATTGGCCGCATAGGCCAATCTGCCAGACGTCCGTCGCTTATGATGTTGAGAATTGGGGCTGCCTTCGGGCGGTCCTTTTTTGTTTTGCTGGAGAGCGAAGGCCCGCCTTGCGGACCTGCCTGCGGCGCGAGTATTTTAGGAAAGGTGATTGGGGGCAGGTTTGCGATGGTTGTGGGGCCTGATTTTTCGACTAGCGTCAACGAAGAACACTATGAAGAAGTGGATAGGTTGCTGAAGTCGGCATTCCCAACTGATGCCGAAGCGCGGCTCGTGCGGCAGTTGCGGGCCGATGGTGACATGCTTCTAGAGTCCCGTAAGCCTTGGAATGGAAAGACCGGTGGCTATTTTGCGCTGAGCCGGATGTATGCGCCTGAAGGCTGGGCCTGTCTGGCGCCGATGGCGGTGCGGCCTGAATGGCAGGGTGGCAGGCTGGCGGAGCGCAATCCGAATATTGCCGTTGGCGGGCCTAAGGATGAGATGTATCGCAGCCCATGGCGGTTCGGCACCCGGATGCTGCAGGAGTTGGCAGCCATTTATGAAATTCCACTTGAAAGACTACCGGCCAATGTGCCCAAGACCATTGTGGTTCTGGGCAAGCCCTCCTTTTATGGCCGGTATGGTTTCAGCTGGCAGCGGGCTCAGAAGCTCAAGAGCCCCTGTCCACTGGAATCCACGCTAATCTTGCGCTGCGGCGATGACGTGCCAGAAGCAGAGCTGGTTTACCCACGGGCCCTTTCGGACCTTTGACACAAAAATATCAGTGGCCCCGCGCATCCCGGCGGGGTAGCCCTAGCGCATGCGTCTGATTGTTCTCGTCTCTCTCACCATGGTGGCCTTTGCTGCGAACTCCATTCTGGGCCGGTTGGCCATTGGTGGGGGCTATATGGAAGCCACGAGCTTTGGTCTGCTGCGGCTGTTTTCCGGCGCGGTAACGCTGATTACGCTTTGCGTTTTCAGCGGACTGTCGTTGCGGCGCGATCTGCGGCAGGCGCTTTGGGGGGCGGCGGCGCTTTCGATCTATATCGTCGGGTTTTCCGTGGCCTATCAAGATCTTGATGCGGGCCTCGGCGCCCTGATCCTGTTTGGTGTTGTGCAGGTTTCAATGTTCCTCTGGGGGGCCTGCAGTGGCAGCCCGGTGTCTGCGGGACAGATCGGCGGGGCAGGGATTGCGCTGGCCGGGCTTGCGTTTGTGGTCTGGCCGACCGATGGCGCATCTGTCGCGCCCCTTGGGGCGTCGCTGCTGATGGCGCTTGGGGGGCTTGGATGGGCGGCGTATAGTTTGCTCGGGCGCGGAGCGAGGGCGCCGCTTGCGGCAACGGCGGTGAACTTTGCTGTGGCAACTTTGATGATGGTGCCGGGGGTCATGCTGTTTGGTGGTGATATCGTGTTCACGCGGGCGGGGGTTTTTTTGGCGGTCCTGTCTGGGGCGGTGACCTCGGGACTTGGCTATGCGCTTTGGTATCATGTGCTTCCCCAGCTGTCGCCTGCGGTGGCGGCGACGGTGCAATTGTCCGTGCCGGTGATTGCAATCCTCGCAGGCGCTGCATTGCTGGGAGAGGATATCGCCGTTGCGCTGGTGATCGGATCGGCAGCTGTCCTCGGCGGTATTGCCGTTGTTGTCTTGTCTGCGCCCGGTCGCAGGGCGGCTGCGCGCAGCAAGACGGTGGCGGAGCGCTGACACGTCGCGTCACAGCAGACCCCTGTGCGCTCCACCCTTCCCGTTGCAGCGCTTTGGCCCTATGTGCAGTGTTCCATGATGCCAGTGAGGTCGCGAGACACCATGATCCGTTCCTTTATCTCCTCTGCGCTGGCGGGCGCTGTTTTGTGTTTCTCCACAGTCGTGGCGCGTGCGGATTGCGCGATCCTGCTGCATGGGCTGGCCCGCAGTGAAATCTCGCTGGCGGTGATGGGGCAGGTGCTTGGGGCGCGCGGTGTCAAGGTTGTTATCCCCGGCTACCCCTCGACTGACAAAGCGGTGGCGGATCTTGCGGCGCAGACGCTGCCCGCTGCAGTGGATCAATGCACGGCTCTAATCTCAGAAGGCGAGCGTATCCATTTTGTCACCCATTCCATGGGAGCCATCCTGCTGCGTCACTGGCTTCAGGGCCACCGGCCAGAGGCGCTGGGTCGCACGGTCATGCTGGCCCCGCCCAACCATGGCAGTGAGCTGGTGGATGAGCTGGGCGATTGGGAGGTGTTTGGCCTTTTGAACGGGCCCGCTGGCCTGCAGCTGGGAACGAATGCAAACAGCCTGCCCAACCGGTTGCCGCCGGCCAGTTTTCCGGTGGGTGTGATTGCCGGGGATCTTTCGCTCAACCCGATTTTCTCTGCGATTATTCCGGGAGCAGATGATGGCAAAGTCTCCGTGCAGAGCACTTATCTGGACGGTATGGCGGATCATATCGTACTGCCCGTCACGCATACGTTCATGATGAACAACCCGCAGGTCATCGCACAGGCGCTGCATTTCCTCGACGCCGGGCGCTTTGATCCCGATATCACATGGCTCGACTCGATCACGGGACAGATTGAGGAGGCCTGTGCGCAAGGCCAGTGCAGTGATGATGGGAACCAGCCGCAGGGGGAGGCGCAGCCATGACCATGCTCGAACTGACATTGACCGGGGCAGACGTACTGCGCCCGGATGGAATGGAGCACGGCGGCGCGCTGACCTTCGCTGGAGGTGAGATCCAGACAGCGCGCGCCGGGAAGGCGATTGATCTGTCAGGCTACCGTATATTGCCCGGCATCGTGGATTTGCACGGCGACGGGTTTGAGCGCCATCTCGCGCCGCGCCGTGGCGCCATGAAACAGATGGGCGAAGGGGTAATTGCAGCCGAGGCTGAACTGGCCGCAAATGGCATCACCACGGCTGTGTTGGCACAGTTCTATTCCTGGGAAGGCGGGCTGCGCGGCCCAGAATTTGCAGACCAGGTGTTCGAAGGGATCAAAGCGGCCCGACCCCGGGTGGTGACGGAGCTGATTCCGCAACTGCGGTTCGAGATCCATCTGTTGGATGCCTATGATGATCTGCCCTCTCAGATTGCGCAATGGCAGGTGCCTTATGTGGTGTTCAACGACCATCTGCCGCATGACCGGCTGGCACAGGGAAAAAAACCGCCGCGCCTCACCGGGCAGGCGCTGAAAGCCGGGCGCAATCCGGACGTCCATTGGCAGATGCTGAAGGATATGCATGCTCGGAGGCTAGAGGTGCCCGCAGCACTCGATAAACTGGCAGCAACGCTTGGGGCTGCGGGGATCTGTCTTGGCAGTCATGATGACCACAGCGCAGGGGACCGGATCACCTGGCGCAATCGTGGCGCACGAATTTCGGAATTCCCGGAAACGATGGAGGCCGCAGAGGCGGCCAAAGCCGCAGGCGACGCTGTTATTCTTGGCTCACCCAATGTGGTGCGGGGCGGCTCGCATAAGGGTAACGCCTCAGCATTGGACCTGATTGCCATGGGGCTGTGTGATGCGCTGGCGTCGGATTACCACTATCCCAGCCCGCGCCGGGCGGCTTTGATGCTGGAACGCTCTGGTTTGCTGGATCTGGCAGGCGCCTGGAGGTTGGTGTCGGAGGGGCCCGCGCAGATCCTCGGCCTTGAGGATCGGGGGCGCTTGGCCGCAGGGCTGCGGGCCGATCTGGTGATCCTTGATGCCAATGGTCAGATTGCGGCGACTTTTTCAGGCGGGCGGGTCAGCTATATGAGTGGTGATGTCGCTGCTCGTTTTCTCACCTGACGGCGGAAGATAACGCGGGAGCGCAGCCCATCAGGCTGGATAGCCCTCTGTGCCGCGCGTAAAACCGGCGGGGCCGCTTTTACCGCCCTGCCGCGCCTTTTGGTGTATTTTCTTTCTGAAAATATCCCGGGGTTTGGGGCAGCGCCCCGATACCTAAGCCCCGCAGCTCAAGTCTGCGGTTTTTGCACTCGGTTCACATGGCCCATCTTGCGTCCCGGCTTTGCCTCGGCCTTGCCGTAGAGATGGAGTGCGGTGTTTGGTTCGCGCGCGAGCTCCGGTACCCGGTCCATATCGGCGCCAATCAGGTTTTCCATCACAACATCGCTATGCCGCTGCCCGTCACCAAGACTCCAGCCCGCAACCGCACGAATATGCTGCTCGAACTGATCAATGGCGCAACCGTTCTGGGTCCAATGGCCGGAGTTATGGACGCGCGGGGCGATCTCGTTCACGATCAACCCTTGAGGGGTGACAAACAGCTCGACGCCGAGGACGCCGACATATTCCAGCGCATTCAGGATTTTGCCCGCCATCAATACCGCATCCATGCGCTGCCCCGCGCTGAGCCGGGCAGGAACGGTTGTGGTATGCAGGATACCGTCGCGGTGGATGTTCTCGCCTGGGTCGAAGCAGGCGATTTCACCGCTGACGCCACGGGCTGCGATGACTGAGACTTCATGGCTGAAATTCACGAACCCTTCAAGGATTGAGGGCGCACCTGCCATGGCAGCCAAGGCTTCGGCTGCGTCATCAGGTGTCTTGATCCGGGCCTGCCCCTTGCCGTCATAGCCAAAACGTCGGGTCTTCAGGATCGACGGGGCGCCGATCTGCGTCAGCGCCGCGTCGAGGCTTGCCTGATCAGAGATATCGGCAAAAGCGGCAGTTTGCAGGCCCAGATCCTGCAGAAAAGTCTTCTCGGTCAGGCGATCCTGACTGATGCGCAGTGCCTCGCGGCCCGGGCGGATCGGCTTCAGTGTTTCAAGCAGATCAAGGGCCGAGGTCGGGATGTTTTCAAACTCATAGGTGATCACATCGACGGAAGCGGCGAATGCCGCCAGTGCTTCGGCATCTTCGTAGCTGGCGGTGGTGATCCGGTCGGCAACATGGGCTGCAGGCGGCGTGGCGCTGGGCTCAAAGATATGGGTTCTGAACCCGAGGCGCGAGGCCGCGACCGAGAGCATCCGCCCCAGCTGACCACCACCGAGGATGCCGATGGTTGCGCCGGGCTTCAGAGCGTTTTCAGACAGATCAGTCATCGGCAGGTTCCTCCGGGATGGAGGCTGAGAGGGCCGCGCGCCAGTCGTCGAGGCGCTGGGCGAGGTCTGCGTCCTGCAGCGCCAGTATACCAGCCGCCATCAGACCTGCATTGGCCGCCCCGGCGGCACCGATGGCCATGGTGGCAACGGGAAACCCCTTGGGCATCTGCACGATGGAATAGAGCGAATCCACACCGGAGAGGGCGCGGGTCTGGACCGGTACGCCAACAACGGGCACACGGGTTTTGGAGGCGACCATGCCGGGCAAGTGAGCGGCCCCGCCGGCGCCGGCGATAATCACCTGCAGACCACGTTCGGCAGCGGATTTTCCGTAGCTCCACAGCCGGTCGGGGGTACGGTGGGCCGAGACGATCTTTGCCTCATAGGGGACGCCCAGGTCATCCAGAAGGGTGGCGGCCTCTTTCATAGTGGGCCAATCCGACTGGCTGCCCATGATGATGCCCACTTTGATGTCGGCGGTATGCTCTGGCATAGGCTCAGATCCTGTCATGCCGCGGGCCTGCGAACCCGCTGGGTTGGAGGAAGCGCGCACTATAGAGAACCCTGTGCATCACGCAATGCGGCAATGAACCCTTTTGGGCGCAGTGTTTGGAGGTCTAGATCAGGCGATGATATCCGGTGTCAGCCGGTCTTCGATCAGCGCGATCTTATCCTTCAGGATCAGCTTCTGCTTTTTCAGCCGCTGAATGGTCAGCTGATCGCTGGTGCCACGGTCCTGCAGGGCGGTGATTGCCTCGTCCAGATCGCGGTGTTGCCTGCGAAACACCTCCAGCTCCACCTGTAAAACATCGTCGGTTTTCATGGAGATATCGGTTGGTGCGTTCATTGGCGACTCGGCTTCTGGCGGGTTAAGACTTGGCGAATATTACGCTTTTAGGGGCTTTTGCGCCAGCGCTGCGGTGCCTTGGGCTTGTGAAAACGCATAAAACACCCATATTCTTAGGAAAGCGGTCGCCATAATGGGGCCGCCACCATACGTCGCTTTAGAATCAAGGACGAAACCCGTGTCTAAACTCACACTCGGCTCGTATCCGCATATGTTGGGATTTGAGCAATTGGAACGCCTTCTGGAACGCTCGGCCAAATCCGGGAATGAAGGCTACCCCCCTTATAACATTGAACAAACCTCAGATCATTCCTATCGTATTACGCTGGCCGTAGCCGGTTTTGCCGAGGCAGATCTGGCGATCACCGTAGAGGACCGGCAATTGGTCATCCGGGGTCGGCAGAGCGATGACAGCGACGGGCGCGTGTTTTTGCACCGGGGCATTGCCGCGCGCCAGTTTCAGCGCATGTTTGTATTGGCAGATGGTGTCGAAGTGGGCGAGGCGATTATGGAAAATGGCTTGTTACACGTCGACCTGACCCGCTCGCGGCCGGAAACCGTGGTTCAGACAATCAACATCAAGAAGGGGTAAGACAGATGCATACAGCCTACCAGTTCAACGATGCGGACAGCCGTATTGTCTACGTGAAGGCAGTTGATGTGGCCGATCTCCCTGCTGAGGTTCAGGCCGGCGCTGACGGGCGCACACAGCTTTATGCGGTGCATGATGCGGCGGGGGAGCAGTTGGCCTTGGTCAGTGACCGCAAGATGGCCTTCGTGCTGGCGCGGCAACATGATTATGCGCCGGTGCCTGTGCACTGACAACATTGCTGACGGCTAAGGGGCGCGAGCGGTATCGCTGATACCAATCTTGCCGCAGTTCAAGGATCGGGCGCCCTCGTGGCGCCCTTTTTCGTGCTGACGACAGGGGCTCGGATCTGGCTATGATGCCAGAACCCAGGGCGTTCTCATGGGCCGTGCTATGTCGGAACCCGCAACCAAATGCCCCTTGCGATGCCGCCATCGGCGTGGTTTTGCTTGGGCGTGACGGGATTGATTGCGGGAGAGAGGCATGCGCTACGATTTCGATTGGGTTGATGCGTTTTCGGCGCGCGCCTTTGGCGGCAATGGTTGTGCGGTCGTGCATGGTGGCGCGGAACTGAGCGATGAGACCTGCATGGCCTATGTGCGTGAAACCTCGCTGGTGGAATGTACGTTTACCGGGCCATCTGAGGTTGCCGACGTGCGAGTGCGCTATTTCCTGGCCAGCCGGGAGATTCCCTTTGCCGGTCATCCGACCATCGCGACCGTTGCAGCGCTGCGGGATCGCGGCCTTATGACCGAGGATACGATTACGCTGGAAACCGGCGCTGGCCTCGTACGCGTAACCGTTGTGGATGGTCTGATTGAAATGACACAGGTCGCGCCTGAGTTCGGTGCCTTTGCCGATCCGGAGCTGGTAGCAGCGGCCGTCTCTTTGCCGCTGGACGCTATTGTCGGACAGCCACAGCGAGTGTCCACCGGGTTGCCCTTCTGCATCACGGTGCTGCGGGACCGGGCCTCTCTAGAGGCGGCGCAGCTGGATATCCCGGCGCTTACTTGGTTGGGGGAGACGATGGGGGCTGAGGGCATCGACATGATGGAGCCGTTTCTGGTGACCCTGGACGGCGCCACGGCGGAGGGCGATACGTTTTCACGGCTGCTGATGGCGCCGCCCAGTCCGCCGGAGGATCCGTTCACCGGTTCGGCAACCGGGGCGATGGCTGCCTACCTGTGGCGGCATGGTCTGATGACGTCGGATCAGTTCATCGCCGAGCAGGGGCATGGGCTGGGGCGACCAGGTCAAGCCGTCGTAACCCGGGTTGGCCCGGCGGATGCGCCCAGCGGTATCCGGGTTGCGGGGCGGGGCTATGTGCTGATGCGCGGCACCGTCGATTTGCCCGACGCCAGCTAAGCAGGGGGCGGCAGCGCCATGAATGTCACGCGGGAACCCGCCGTTGCGGTGGTGCCTTATGGTGTCAGACTCAATCGTGATTTCGCCAATCGCAAGCTGGCCTCGCTGCATTGGCCGCTTGGCTGCCCTGCGGATCTGATCAGCGGGTGTGTTGCGGACCTGACAGCGCGGGACCATCTGATCGTCTGGGCCAAAACGGCGATGCATTTTCAACCTCGCTGGCCCTGCGCTGCGCGGATCTCCATGATGGTGATGGAGCCGAAAATCATGTCGGCGCTGCATCATCGGTTGTTGCCCTGGACCGGGCGGCGATTTTACCGGGTGTTCAGCTATGACGATGATCTTCTGGGCCGGACCGGCAATGGTGTGTTTCTGCCTTTTGGCACCACCTGGGTGCCGGAGTGGCGGGATCTGACCGTTGAGAAATGCGCGGATCTGTCCCTGATCGCCTCGGCCAAGCGGGATCATCCGGGGCATAGGCTGCGCCACGACATCGCCGAACATCTGAACACCAGTCAGCGCGAGGTGGCCATTCTGGGGCGCGGATACCAACCTTTCGACGCGAAGTCCGACGGGCTGGCGCCCTATCGATATAGTGTGGTGATCGAGAATGTGCGTGAGCGGAATTATTTCTCTGAAAAACTTATCGATGCGATCCTGTGTGAAACGGTGCCGATTTATTGGGGGTGTCCCAACATCAGCGACTTCTTTGATCCTGCTGGCATGATGGTCTGTACCTCGGCGGAGGAACTGCGCGCTTCCATTGCGATGATCTCCCACGGAGACTATGCCACGCGGCTGCCAGCGCTTCGGGCGATCAAACCGGCGGCTGCATACTATGGAGAGATCGAGCGGCGCGCGGCGGAGGCGCTGTTGGCAAGCCTTTGATACCGCTTTGGCGCATATGACAAAGGCCGCCCGGACAGGCGGCCTTTGTCGTGTTTGTTGGGGGGCGATCAGCCTGCGATCAGCCCCATGTTTTCCAGTTTCAGCAGAACCTGATGGGCGCAGTTGTCGACGTCGACATTCTCGGTCTCGACGCGCAATTCAGGATCTGTTGGCACATCATAGGGATCGGAGATCCCGGTGAATTCCTTGATCTTGCCTTCGCGTGCCAGTTTATACAGACCCTTACGGTCCCGGCGCTCGCATTCCTCGATCGAGGTGGCGACATGCACCTCAAGGAAGGCTCCGAACTGTTCCACATCCTCGCGAACGGCGCGGCGGGTGGTGGCGTAGGGTGCGATGGGCGCGCAGATGGCGATGCCACCGTTTTTGGTGATTTCAGACGCCACATAGCCGATACGACGGATGTTCAGATCGCGGTGCTCTTTCGAGAAACCCAGCTCGGAGCTGAGGTTTTTCCGCACGATGTCGCCATCCAGAAGGGTCACCGGGCGACCGCCCATTTCCATCAGCTTGACCATCAGCGCGTTGGCAATGGTGGATTTTCCGGAGCCGGAGAAACCTGTGAAGAACACGGTGAAGCCCTGCTTGGAGCGCGGCGGCTTGGTCTTGCGCAGCTCATTCACCACCTCGGGGAAGGAGAACCACTCGGGGATTTCCAGGCCTTCGGCCAGACGGCGGCGCAGTTCTGTGCCGGAGATGTTTAGGATGGTGACGTTGTCGCGATCTTCGATCTCGTCATTCGGCTCATACTGGGCGCGCTCCTGCACATAGACCATGTGCTTGAAGTCGACCATTTCGATGCCGATTTCTTCCTGATGCTCGCGGAACAGGTCCTGCGCGTCATAGGCACCATAGAAATCTTCACCGGCGGAGTTCTTGCCGGGGCCTGCGTGATCGCGACCAACGATGAAATGGGTGCAGCCGTGGTTCTTGCGGATCAGGCCGTGCCAGACCGCCTCGCGCGGGCCGGCCATGCGCATTGCCAGATTGAGCAGCGACATGGAGGTGGTTGCCGCCGGGTATTTGTCCAGCACTGCCTCATAGCAGCGCACGCGGGTGAAGTGATCAACATCGCCCGGTTTAGTCATGCCAACAACCGGGTGGATCAGCAGGTTGGCCTGGGCTTCGCGCGCGGCGCGGAAGGTCAGTTCCTGATGGGCACGGTGCAGCGGGTTGCGGGTCTGGAAGGCCACGATACGGCGCCAGCCCAGCTTGCGGAAATAGGCGCGCAGCTCGTTCGGGGTGTCGCGACGGCCACGGAAATCATAATGGACCGGCTGTTGGATGCCGGTCACCGGGCCACCGAGATAGATCTTGCCTGCGGTATTGTGCAGATAGTTCACTGCCGGATGGGCGTCGTCATCGGCGCCGAATACTTTTTCCGCTTCATGCGATTTATTGGGCTCCCAGCGGTCGGTCACAGTCATTGTGCCCAGGATCACGCCTTCCTGATCGCGTAGCGCGATGTCTTCGCCAATCTCAAGCGATGCGGCGAAGTCTTCGGACACATCCAGCGTGATCGGCATCGGCCAGAGGGTGCCGTCCGCAAGGCGCATGTTTTCGACGACGCCGTTGTAGTCTGCTTCGTTGAGAAAACCCTTCAGCGGGTTGAAGCCACCGTTCATCAGCAGCTCCAGATCACAGATCTGGCGCGGGCTCAGGTCGTGGCTTTTCAGCTCTGCGGCTTCGACCTTCAGCTTTTGTGCGGAGTCATAGGAGACGTAAAGCTCCGGGATGGGGGCGAGATTATTTTGCATCAACTTGGTCCTGTACTTAAATGGGACGAGGCCACTGGTGGTTCCGGTGAGTTCCGCATGCAGCGCGTCATATTCAGCGAACTTGCGGGCGAGAAACTGATCGGTGAGCCGGATCTTCTCGGCGGCACCGCGGGTGGTGAGGGCGTAGGCAAAGCGTTGGCGTTTGTCCGGGCCGGCGCGTTCGCTGACCTTGACCAGCCCCGCCTCAGCAGCTGCGCGCAGCTGCGCATTGAGGCGACCCAGAGAGGTGCCCACCGCCGCCGCCGTTGCCCGCTGCGAAGCGTCTGGCGCCTTGTCGAGCTGGCTGAGGATACGAAAGAGCAAATCTTCGTCCTCATGGCTTGGGGTGGTGGGGGTAGCTGGCATCGGGTCGACTCAAGATGTGTTCACGCGTGAACACATCTCATGGTTTGCAGTCGCAGCAAAGGCAAAACCACTACGCTTTGAGTGAAAAAGACCGCCGTTCCCAAATTGCAACGCAAGCGGAACGGGCGGCCTAATGCGATCTCTGCTCGGGAACAGAGATCTGATTGTCTGAGGCGGGCAGGGGGGTTAGCCCTCTGCAAATCCCCAACCATCGGGCCGAAAGCCATGATCGATTGCTACGCGGGTTGCAACCTCTTCGACCATCCAGATTGCGGAAGCTGACAGGATCTGATCCGGCATTGTCGCAATGAGCGTTGCAGGTTCGTCCCCTTCTGCCTCGGCCCATTGGGTGTGAAACCCAATGTCGGCCAGCGCTTCGGCGAGTGGCATCCATTCTTTGTCGGCTTCGCCAGACACAAAAAACAGGTCCAGATCAGCCTCAAACGGCAGATCGCCTTCTGCCTGAAGATCTGAGAAGGCCGAGAATGTCTCGGCCTTCTGGATGTCAAAATCATGCGCCACGGCGCTCACTCCTGTTCTGCCAGAAAGCGTTCGGCGTCCAGCGCAGCCATGCAGCCCATGCCGGCCGAGGTGACAGCCTGGCGATACTTGTGATCGGTCAGGTCTCCGGCGGCAAAAATACCGGGGATTGAGGTTTCGGTGGTGCCGGGCGTCACCTTTACATAGCCGCCGTTGTGGGTTTCCAGCACATCCTTCACCAGTTCGGTGGCCGGGGCATGGCCAATAGCGACAAAGACGCCTTTACAGGGGATCTCGGTGATCTCGTCAGTTTTCACGTTCTTCACACGGACGGCTTCGACGCCCAGCGGATTTTCGGTACCGACCACTTCTTCCAGCTGGTGGAACCACAGGGGTTCGATCTTCGGATTCTTCATCAGGCGGTCTTGCAGGATCTTTTCCGCGCGCAGCTCATCGCGGCGGTGTATCAGGGTCACCTTGGAGGCAAAATTGGTAAGGAACAGCGCCTCTTCCACGGCGGTGTTGCCGCCACCGATCACGACGATTTCCTGACCGCGATAGAAGAAGCCATCACAAGTGGCGCAGGCGGAGACGCCGAAGCCTTTAAATTTCTCCTCAGACGGCAGACCCAACCATTTTGCGCGCGCGCCGGTCGCGAGGATTACCGCATCCGCAGTATAGATGGTGCCGCTGTCGCCCTTGGCCACGAATGGGCGCGAGGTGGTGTCGAGGTCGGTGATGATGTCCCCAATGATTTCACAGCCCATGGCCTTTGCGTGGTCCTGCATCCGCACCATCAGATCCGGACCCTGAACCTCGGTATCGCCGGGCCAGTTCTCAACCTCGGTGGTGGTGGTCAGCTGGCCACCCGGTTCGATGCCCTGGACCAGGATCGGCTCCAGCATGGCGCGGCTGGCATAGACACCGGCAGTATAGCCTGCCGGGCCGGACCCGATGATCAGAACCTTGGTGTGGCGCGTGTCGCTCATCTCATTTCCCCAATAGATGAAAAGGGCGGTCTTGCCGCCGTCAGGCAATGCATATAACTGCACCCGGCGGCGTCTTAAAGCCCCGGCTTGGCCGAAGTCGGGCGCCCTTGATCTTGGCAGGTATAATAAGATGCTGAGGTCTCATCTTATCATTGGCAAATATTGTTGCGCGCAACTGAAATAATATTGCGTGCGATTTGGATGCTGGTATAACAAACGGAAATTTCAACAGGAGCTTCCAGATGGTCACAACACGCCTTGATCCGATTGATCGCAAGATTTTGTCGGAATTACAGGCCGACGGTCGCATGACCAATGTTGAGCTGGCCAAGCGTGTCGGTATTTCCGCACCACCCTGCCTGCGCCGGGTGCGCTCGCTTGAGGAGGCGGGGTTGATCCGGGGCTATCATGCCGAAGTCAATGCGCGCGAACTGGGGTTCGAGGTGCAGGTTTTCGCCATGGTGGGGCTGGAGAGCCAAGCGGAGGCTGAGCTGAGCGCCTTTGAAGCGAAATGCCGCGACTGGCCGCTGGTGCGGGAGTGCCACATGCTGAACGGCGAGGTGGATTTCATCCTGAAATGCGTCGCGCCCGATCTCAGCACCTTCCAGAGTTTTCTGACCAGTGATCTGCTGACCACTCCGAATGTGGCCAGCGTCAAGACATCGCTGGTCATCCGGGGTGCCAAGGATGAGCCGGGTGTGCCGTTTGACGTTCTCGAGCAGCGTCTTGCGCGTGAGGCCTGACCAAGGCCGGTAGCCCTGGCCGCGACGATGAAAAAGGCGCCCCGCAAGCGGGCGCCTTTTGCGTCGGGTTGACTACCCCCTTGCCGCGCGCAGGTGGGCCTCAGACCATATCAGGATCTGAGGGTTCGACGCGCGGATAGGCCAGCGAGCCAAAGCCCGCAATCGACTCAACATGGGAAAACAGGTTGAGATAGAGTGTGCGGATTGCGTGGCTCACCAGTTTCAGCGCCTCGGGACCCGGGTGATAGGTCTCAAACGGCAGGCCGCCGACATTGATCACCGCATGCCGTGGAAGGCAGATATGGTAGAGATCCACTGCCGTTGGGGGGGCAGTTTCGACAATGCTCATGCCGTCGTGGTATTGCTGTACCGGGACCAGTGAGGCGCCGTTTTCCAGCTGAATACCGGGTAGCGGTGCGCGCTGCAGCAGCCGCGCAGCTGGGCCAGTGACAACCGTTGACATTGGTTTCGCCTCGCCCAGGCTATCGGCAGTGAAGCTGGTCAGGCGATGGCTGCGCCCGTTCTGGCAGCTGCGGGAGGGAATCAGGCTGGTGCAGCCTTTCCACAGGAGCGGCTGCCTATCGCCGTCAAAGGTCATCAGCTCATCGCCTGGCAACAGATCTTCGATTGCGATGGGGCCTTGGGAGGTCTCAATCAGCGAGCCGCGGCAAAAGGCGGTAAAGGCCTCCTCAAAAAGCGGCAGAGAGGGGGCCACGTGGCGGGTTTCGGCGATGGAGCCATTGGGCAACAGGCTGCAGACGTCATAACGGCGCAGCTGAGGCCGCGCACCGCCGCGCTGGGCAGCCGGATCTTTCAACAGGGCGTTTGCTTCGACCGCATTGGCAGCTGCGCGTCGCAGCGACTGAGGTATGGTCATGGCTAACTTGCCTCTCTCATGACTGTACAGACATCGACTTTGGTAGCGCGATGAGCAGAAAGCGCGTCAAAGCCGCTTGATCCCTGCCGGGCATCCTATCCGCAATACGCGCGGTTCGGTGTATGCGCCCAGCAGGGCAGGTAATCGCGGCGGGGCTCGCTTGGGCAGAGGCCGCCGCCTGACCTGAACATTGGTGGACGATGTCAGGCCGGTATTCATGGCTCCCGGCTTGCTATGAGCCGTGGCGCGGTTCAGGCGCTTTTGGCAGCTGCCTGTTGCGATGTGGTTTGATGACGGCGTTCAATCGCGGCTTGCCGGTTGGCGCCACGGGTCCAGGGAAGGCGGACCTCTTCGGTCTTGGCGGCGGCCACAATGGATTTGATGAAGCGCGATTTCGGTTTCATGAGGCGTCTCCTGTCGGGGCGGGGCAACCTCCTGTCGCCCGCGCGCTGTATTCCCGACATTTGTCGCCTGCCAATGCGCCAGCAATGTGGCCGATCTGTGGAATTCACCGGAACTCCGCGAGATCTGCGTATGCTACCACGCCAAGTCCCGGCGCTGTTTTGCAACGGAATTCAATGCCGCGTCAGACTATGAAGGCCGCTGTGATTACAGACGGATACAGGAAATGAGACGACCGTAGTCGGCTTCCTTCCGATGGGTCGCCCGGCGGTAGGAGAAGAATCGCTCAGGATCGGAATAGGTGCAATGACCGGTCCAGGCCGCCTCCGCCACACCAGCGCTGCGCAGTTTGTGCAGGCCCAGAGACGGCAGATCAAAGAGATAGCGATCACCCTCGCCATTGGCAAAAAAACGGGCGTTGTCTGCATCCTGCATCATGAAGTCATCAAAGAACTCTGGGCCGACCTCATAGGCGCGCTGCGAGATCGACGGGCCAATGACCGCGCGGGTGTTTTGACGACTCGCCCCCAGCTGTTCCATTGCATCCAATGTGGCTTCCAGCACGCCGTCCAGCGTGCCGCGCCAGCCGGCATGGGCGGCGCCCACCACTTTTGCTTCTGGGTCATGGAACAGCACCGGCTGACAATCGGCAGTCAGGATCGACAGCACCACGCCGGGCACATTCGTGACCATCGCGTCGGCCTGAATATCGCCCTGAATATTGTCTTGCCGAACATCGGAGATGGTCAGGACATTTGCCGAATGTACCTGATTGACCCGGCCGAGCGCCTCTGGCGGGGCTTCCATGGCTGCGGCGGCTCGCGTCCGGTTGATCTGCACCGCTTCCCGCTGATCGGAGGAGCCGAGCCCGCAGTTCAGCCCGGCGAAAATGCCCGAAGACGCTCCACCGCGGCGGGTGAAGAACCCGTGTTTCGTGCCATTCAACAGGTCGGAGATAAGAATTTCCAGCGTCATGCGTTCAATCCCGGTGGAGGTGAGGCCTGCATGGGGAAAATCCCCAGCACCTTGAACAGGTTTCCCATTTCCTCAGGGTGCGTCAACCGCCGATGTGCTGCAATCAAAGATTGCAGGGAGTCCCCCTCCAGCCGCGCGGCCAAGGCCTGCGCGCGGTCGGTGATGCCCAGCCGCTCCAGAAACACACCTTGTGGGGTCAGTCGGCTATGGGTGCAACCTGCAGCCTTGGCGGCCAGTGCCAGCGCCTCAAAATCAACATGGGTGGTCAGATCGGCGCTGCCGGGATCATTCAGCGGGTCACTTGGCGCATGGGCGCGCAGGGCCTGCAACGTATCCCCCAGCGAACGCCAATCGCCGTAGTCCACGATCAGAGCGGCTCCGCCATGGGTGGCAATCCGGGCGGCGATGGTTTGCACCATGGGCTGCGCTGCTTCGCAGAGTTCCACCAGATCGTCATCGCGGGTGTCCTCAAGACGATGCGCCAGCGCCGGCTGCGGGGCCGCCGCACCAAGGCCAAAGCTCAGCTTACCGTCCTGCAGCCCGACGGATTTCTCGCGCCAGCCGTCGCCATCCCGCAGAAACTGGCGCACCGGCAGCGCGTCGAAGAATTCATTTGCGATCAGAAACAGCGGCTGCTCCGGCAGTGCCTCCAGCGTGTCGAGCCAAAGAGGTGTGTTACCACTCAAGGTTTCGGCCTGCCGGCTGCGTAGGGTGGGGGAGGCCTCCAAAAGCGCGACCTGCATGGCGTCATGGAACCCTGGCACCTGTTTGGTGGCCCGCAGCAGATCGGCCATCAATGTGCCGCGACCGGGGCCAAGCTCAGCCAGAGTAAACGGTTTGGGGCTGCCCTGATCCAGCCAGCATTGCGCCAGTGCCAGCCCGATCACCTCTCCGAACATCTGGCTGATCTCCGGCGCGGTGATGAAATCGCCCGCGCGGCCCAGCGGGTCGCGGGTCGTGTAATAGCCATAGGTCGGGTGCAGCAGCGCCTCCGCCATGTAGTCCGCGACCGAGATCGGCCCCTCGGTGCGGATGCGGCTCGCGATGCGCTCGCTCAGGCTCATGCGGGAACCTCAGCGGTGGAGCGGCGGCGCAGCACCAGAAAGACACCGATCGCGATCATCGGTAGTGACAGCAGCTGCCCCATAGTGAGCCCATATCCGCCAATCTGCCAGGCCAGGCCAAGCGGGTTCTCGACCGTCACAAATTGAGCATCCGGCTGGCGCGCAAACTCGACCACAAACCGCGCCGCGCCATAACCCGCGAGAAACACTCCGGTGATCCAGCCCGGCTGGCGCAGCGCACCGCGCCGATAGACCAACCACAGAAGAACCGCGCCAAGGATGAGCCCTTCCAGCAGCGCTTCATAGAGTTGCGAGGGATGGCGCGCGCAGATTTCCCCCAGCGCCTGACTGCACGACTGCGCTGCGCGCCCGGGAAAGGCCACGCCCCAGGGCAGATCAGTCGCCCGCCCCCAGAGTTCAGCGTTGTTGAAATTCGCAAGCCGCCCAAGCAGCAGTCCCGGTGGCACCGTATGCGCCACCAGATCAGCAATCTGCAGGCGCGGGATGTTGTGGCGCAATGCATAAAGCCAAGTTGCCAGAATTACGCCGAGCAAACCGCCATGAAACGCCATGCCCCCCTGCCAGATCCGCAGGATCTCGGCCGGGTTCGCAAGGTAATAGCCCGGCTGATAAAACAGCACATAACCTAGCCGTCCGCCCAGGATGACACCGAGGATGATCCAGGTCAGCAAGTCCTCAACCTGCGCTGCTTTCATTGGCGGTTGGGCGCCAGGCCACAAGGCCGGGCGTCGCAGCGCTGCCACCGCCAGCCGCCAGGCAATGACGATGCCGACGATATAGGCGAGCGCATACCAGCGTAGGGCGAACTGGCTGCCAAACAGCTCAATTGTGAAAATTTCTGGGGTTAAATCGGGGAACTGGAGGAAGAATGCGTGCATATGGCGTCAATGCCTTTACGGGGGCTGGGGTGTCAACGGCTTGCCGCCGCCGATGTTGATGCCCATATAGGGGGCAAGGCAGACATGGAGAAGACAATGCAGACGCGCAACAAGATCATGGATGATATTTCTCAGCTGATGACCAATGCCATGGGCGTGGCCCATGGCGCGCGGGAAGAGGCAGAGACCGCAATGAAAGGGCTGATCGACCGTTGGCTTGCGGATCGCGATTTCGTGACCCGAGAGGAGTTCGACGCGGTGCGCGCCATGGCGCAGAAAGCCCGCGAGGAAAATGAAGCATTGAAAGCGCGGCTTGATGCGCTGGAAACGGGTAAATCCGACTGACGCGATCCCGGTGCCGTAGCTGCGGGTGACACCCAGGCCACGGCTAAAATATCCGATCTGCAATATTCATTGGCGCACGGCCCCATCTGGGCTGTGCGCCATTCTTCTGCGGGCGTGCGGGGCGCAGTGCGCGGTCTTGATGCCTGCAACGGGGGCACATCTCACGCTCACGACTGTGTCACGATATTTTGAGTGCATGGGCCGTTCGTCCACAACTTATTGCAGTTATCCCCAAATAAAGGGTTGCCAGACTCTCTCGCTGCCTCCACCATATCTAGTAGGAGAAGAGGCAAGTCTCCTCTCCTTATTGAGCAGGCCGCTAGCAATTGGGGGTGCCCCGCATCGCTTTTGCTAGAGATCAGAGAGGTGGCAACATGGCTCTTTCCGAACATTTTCTGGAAGACGAAATTCACCCTATCGACATCGTCGAACACTTGGCCTCGGACCACGATTGGGACTTCGACCGCATCGGCGACGATCAGATCGCAATGGCGGTGGAGGGTCAGTGGCGAACCTATTCGCTGACACTGGCGTGGTCCGGCTATGAAGAAACCCTGCGGATGGTGTGCAGCTTTGAGATGGAGCCGCCAAAGGACCAGCTGCCAAGGCTTTATGAGCTGATCAACGAGATGAACGATCAGTGCTGGGCGGGCGGTTTTACCTTCTGGCCCGACCATAAGCTGATGCTTTATCGTTATGGGTTGGTGCTGACCGGGGGGCAGGTGGCCAGCCCGGAGCAGATCGATACGATGATCAACTCCGCCGTCGCCAATTGCGAACGCTATTACCCGGCCATCCAGCTGATGGTCTGGGGCGGGCAGGCGCCGCGTGACGCGCTTCAGGTCGCCATTGCAGAGGCTTACGGGCGCGCGTAAACCTTTCCCCGAACCGGTCCCGCATGGGGCCGGAGATCCGATTAGGGGAGGGGAAAGATGCAGGTATCAGAGATCGCAGCGCGCGGTATCGCGCTTTTGGGCTGCGGCAAGATGGGCTCGGCCATGTTGGCGGGCTGGCTTGACCGAGGGGTATCTCCGGAGGCTGTCTGGGTGATCGACCCCAACCCGTCCGAATGGCTGCGTCAGACAGGTGTCCACATCAACGCGCCGCTGCCAGAGGCCGGTGAACAGGCCCCTGGCATTGTGCTGATTGCGGTCAAGCCGCAGATGATGGGCGAGGCCCTGCCGCAGCTACAACAGCTGGGTAACGGCAAGACGCTGTTCATTTCTGTGGCTGCGGGGACCTCAATCGCGACCTACGAGAGCCTGCTTGGGGCCGAGACGCCGATTGTGCGGGCGATGCCGAATACACCGGCTGCGGTCGGGCGCGGCATCACCGCGATCATCGGCAACGCCTCTGCATCTGCGGACGACGTGATCCGCGCGGATACGTTGCTACAGGCAATTGGCCAGACTGTCCGGCTGCAGAGTGAGGCGCAGATGGACGCTGTCACCGGGGTCAGTGGCTCCGGCCCGGCCTATGTCTTTCACCTGATTGAAACCCTTGCAGCAGCCGGCGAGGCCGAAGGGCTGCCCGCAGAGCTGGCCATGCAGCTGGCCAAGGCCACCGTTGCGGGCGCAGGCGCACTGGCCGAAGCAGCGGAGGAAACCCCTGCAGAGCTGCGTATCAATGTGACCAGTCCCAATGGGACCACGCAGGCCGCACTTGAGGTGCTGATGGACGAGGACAACGGCTTCCCGCCCTTGCTGCGGCGCGCGGTGGCGGCGGCCTCCAACCGGTCAAAGGAGCTGTCTCGTGGATAACATCAGTTTTGACGATTTTCTGAAGGTCGATATCCGCGTCGGCGAGGTTGTGCGTGCTGAGGACTACCCCGAGGCCCGCAAGCCCGCGATCAAGATGTGGGTGGATTTCGGCGATGAAATCGGCGTCAAGAAAACCTCGGCGCAGGTCACGGCACATTACACCCCGGAAAAACTCCTGGGTAAACAGGTGATGGCAGTGGTCAATTTCCCGCCCCGTCAAATTGGCAAATTCATGTCAGAAGTGCTGGTTCTGGGGCTGCCGGATGAGGCTGGCGAGATCATGCTGATTGGCCCGGATGGGGCTGTACCACTCGGAGGGCGGATGCATTGAGCGGGAAACTCTGGATCACTCGCCCGATGACCGCTGCCGTTGAGGCGCGCGCCCGGTCTGAGTTTGGCGCTGAAATCCGGCAGGAGACAACACCACTAACCGCCGGGGAACGCCAGCGGGCGCTGCGCGAGTTTGATGTCGTGGTGCCCACCCTCGGCGATCAGTTTGACGCGGCGAGCTTTGCCGGCGTCTCCGCACCGCGGTGCAGGCTGTTGGCCAATTTTGGCGTTGGCTACAATCACATAGACGTAGAGGCCGCGAAAACTGCGGGCATTGCTGTCAGCAATACACCGGGGGCCGTCACTGACGCCACCGCCGACACCGCGATGACATTGATGCTGATGACCGCGCGCCGGGCAGGTGAGGGGGAGCGACTGGTCCGCTCAGGTCAGTGGCAGGGCTGGCACCCGACCCAGATGCTGGGGCTGCACCTCACCGGCAAACATGTCGGCATCGTCGGTTTTGGCCGTATTGGTGAGGCGATCGCGCGGCGCTGCCATTTTGGTTTTGGCATGTCGGTGAGCTATCTGGCGCGCAGTGAGAAATCACCGGGCTTCGCGGTGACCCGAGCCGACAGCCTGATCGACCTCGCGGCAAATGTTGATGTTCTGGTACTGGCGGTGCCGGGCGGTGCCGGGACACGGCATCTGATTAATGCAGACGTTCTGGCGGCGATGCAGCCTGAGGCACTGCTGATCAATATCGCCCGTGGCGAGGTAGTTGATGAGGCGGCGCTGATCGCGGCCCTTCGGGCACGGAGGCTCGCAGGGGCCGGTCTCGACGTCTACGAATTTGAACCAGAGGTGCCGTTGGCGCTGCGTCAGATGGAACAGGTTACGCTCCTGCCACATCTGGGCACAGCCACGGAGGAGGTGCGCAGCGACATGGGGCATCTGGCGCTGGACAATGTAGCGGCCTTCCTTGCGGGAAACGCCCTGATTTCGCCGGTTTAGTCGCGTGATGAGGTGAGGGCACGGGCCATGCGTGCCCCACCCGCACTGACTAATCCGCGCACGTCAGTCAGACTTCTCCGCAGGCAGGTCGCCCGTGGCCTGACGCCAATGCCGCCTGCAGAGCGACAGATAGGTCTCGTTGCCGCCGATCTGCACCTGCGCGCCCTCGGTGATGGTCTGGCCATTTTCGTCCTGCCGGATCACCATAGTGGCCTTCTTGCCGCAGTGGCAGATGGTGCGCACCTCGCGCATTTCATCAGCCAGCGCCAGAAGCGTCGCCGATCCCGGAAACAGCTTGCCCTGAAAATCGACCCTGAGCCCGTAGCACAGCACCGGCACCCGCAGATCATCCACCACCCGTGCCAGATCCCAGACCTGATCCGGTGACAGAAACTGCGCCTCATCGACAAAGATACTGGCGACTGCGCCCTTGGCTAGACGGTTACTTACCTTGTCATACAGGTTCTCGCCGGGGCGAAACATATCCGCCTCCGCACCAATCCCGATGCGCGAGGCGATCCGTCCCTGACCGGCGCGATCATCCAGCGCCGCGGTCAGCAGATAGGTGTCCATATCGTTCTCGCGGTAGTTATGCGAGGCTTGCAAGAGCACCGTCGATTTGCCGGCATTCATGGTGGAGTAGTGAAAGTAGAGCTTGGCCATGAGGGTGATTTAGCCGCAGTGTCCGCTGGAGGAAACGGTTTTCTGCACCATATGACGGAATGTCAGGGCAGGTTTGGGGGACCGCCCATGAAGCACCCTGCACGCAGATGTCGGTCCGAGGCGAAACAACCCGAGAAACGAACCACACGACACCCGCGGCAGGGTGCAAACTGGACGGAAATTGCCCACCAGCGAAGGCCCACGAAACACGCCTCCGCCCCCAACACGTTTCCCTGCCGTAAGGCCTGAATCAGCGCTGTAAGTCCCTTAAAACCTTAGGGATAGAAATAGGTTCGCATTTCCTTTAAGTGTCGTGAATGGGAAATTAACGCGTTTCTTCCCCAATGGGGTCGCGGTCATATGCAGGTAGAATTTATATGGCAGATATAGGTACTTATCTAAAAAAACACACCGAGGCGCTGGTCAAGGATGTGGGGATCGAGGCGGCCTGCCAGATCACAGGGAAATCCAAGGCGACGCTTGGCCGGTATTACTCGGATAATGCCGAACACGCCGATCGCTTCATGCCGGTTGATGCGGTGGCCAAGCTTGAGGCGGCTGCCTCCTTTCCGCATGTGACCTCCGGTCTGGCGGATCTGAAAAACATCACGCTGTCGTATTGCGAGGCGAGCCCGGCGTCAGAGGCGCGCAGTGGCGGCGTTAATGCGGATGTGATCGCACTGAGCCAGCGCTTCGCCACCTTGATGAGCGAATATCAGGAGGCGATGGCCGATGGGATTATCACCATCAACGAGGCCAAGCGGCTGCTGCGTGAAACGGTGATGCTGCAACAGGTGCTGCTGGATATGAAACTGCATCTGGAAGAAGAGAGTGGCTGAGATGTCAACGGGGAAGGCAGCGATGCCTGACGCACGAGCGGCTGAGGATCTGCCTGCACTCGTGGACGCCGCATTGCCGCAGATTGATGTAGCTGGTCTGGCGGCGGCAGAGGATCCGCAGCATCCACCACGTATTCTGCTCCTTTACGGGTCGTTGCGGTCTGTAAGCTATTCGCGCAAAGCGGCCGAGGAGGCTGCGCGGATCCTGCGCGCATTGGGCTGTGAGACGCGGATTTTTGACCCCAGCGGCCTGCCGCTGCCTGATGACGCCGGATCTGAGGACCACCCTAAGGTGAGCGAACTGCGCGATCTGGCTGTCTGGTGCGAAGGCATGGTCTGGTCCAGCCCGGAACGCCATGGCGCGATGACCGGCATCATGAAGACACAGATCGACTGGCTGCCGCTGTCGCTGAAGGGCGGTATTCGCACCACGCAGGGCAAGACGCTGGCGGTGATGCAGGTCTCCGGCGGGTCGCAATCTTTCAATGCGGTCAATCAGATGCGTATTTTGGGGCGATGGATGCGGATGATCACCATTCCCAACCAGTCCTCCATTCCCAGGGCCTGGCTTGAGTTTGGCGAAGGTGAGCGACTGCCTGACGGGCCGTTCTATCGCCGGGTCGTCGACGTGATGGAAGAGCTGGTGAAATTCACCTGGCTGACCCGTGGCCGCAAGGAGTATCTGGTCGACCGCTATTCAGAACGGGTTGAGGACGTTGAGGCCGTGCATCAGCGGGTGTCGCAGAAATAGCCCGGACCGTCAGACGCTCAGTTATGAAACAGGGCCTGCCACACTCGGCAGGCCCTTTTCTATGGCTCATGTTCTGTACTCAGGCGAGGCTGCGAAGCCTCAGGCAACGCGGCGCAGGATCACCGAACCCACGGAATAGCCCGCCCCAAACGAGCAGATCAGCCCCAGATCCCCGGCCGACAGATCATCGGAGTATTTGGAGAAGGCGATGATCGACCCGGCTGAGGATGTATTGGCATAGTCCTGCAGGATGTTGGGCTGTTCACCGGCCTCTGGCGTACGACCCAACACTTTTTTGCCGATGAAATCATTCATCGTCTTGTTGGCCTGATGCAGCCAGAGCCGTTTCAGATCTGTGTTTGAAACCCCTTCAGCTTCCATATGCTCGGCGATGTGCTGGCTGACCATTGGCAGCACCTCCTTGAACACTTTGCGCCCGTTCTGCATGAACTGCATGTCGCGGCGATCCTCAACACCATCCGGGCGAGAGCGGCGCAGGTAGCCATTGTTGTTGCGGATATTGTTGGAGAAGCTGGTGGCACAGCGGGTCGAGAGGATCTCGAAATAGGCTCCCGTTGCGTCTTCGCTGCGCTCGATCAGGGTCGCCGTCGCCACATCGCCGAAGATAAAGTGACAATCGCGGTCGCGCCATTCCAGATGGCCCGAACAGATCTCGGGGTTCACCACCAGCGCCGAACGGATCGACCCCGACCGCACCATATCGGCCGCGGCCTGAATGCCAAAGGTGGCCGAGGAACAGGCCACATTCATATCGAATGCGAAGCCTTTGATGCCAAGCAGGTCCTGAATTTCGATTGCCAGCGCAGGGTAGGCGCGTTCCATATTGGAAGCGGCGCAGATCACGGTATCAACATCGGCAGCGGTCTTTCCCGCCTGCGCCAGCGCCTTTTTCGCGGCATCCAGCGCCATCTCTGCCATGATCGAAGGCTCATCATCACCGCGCTGGCGCAGCAGCGGGTGCATCACCTCAGGATCCAGAACGCCGCTTTTGTCCATCACGTAACGCTGCTCGATGCCGGAGGCCTTGAGGATGAATTCCTCGGAGGAATGCGCCAGAGGCTCCATCTCGCCTGCGGCAATTGCCTTGGCATTTTCGGCATTGGTCTTGTCTGCATAGGCATTGAATGCCGCGACCAGCTCGGCGTTTGTGATCGTCTGTGACGGGGTGAAGACGCCCGTGCCGGTGATGGCGGGTGTGAACATGCGCTGGACCTTCGGGTGGTTTTCAAAAAGTGCTGCATATCTGGGCATCTTCCCCCAGTCAGGTCAAGTCTGGCCCATTGTTCATGGCAATAGTGGCCCCTACGTCAACGCCACGGGGAGGGCGCGGGAGTGGGTTTGAGGGCGTCAGGAAACTTCCCTCCTTGAATAGTTCGAATTTTGAAGTATATGCGCTCTAAAGGCGGTGGCGGAATGATTCGAGAATCCGACAAGATCTTTGACGATGACACTGGCCAGCATCCGCGTGAGATCCGTCCGGAGGTCTGCGCGATGTTGGGTGTCTTTGCGCTCTACTGGCGCATTGATGCCTGCATTGAAGACAGCGTTGAAATGCCCGAATTGAGCCGCATGGAATGTCACACCCTGGTGCGTCTTGGCACCCCATCCCGCATGGGTGAGCTGGCGCGAATGCTGCAGACTGTTCCCTCTTCCGTGACCGCAGCGGCAGACCGGCTGGAACGGCAAGGATTGGTCAGGCGCAGCCGCGATCCGCAGGACCGGCGCGCCTGGCTTTTGTCGCTGACGCCCGACGGTGTGGCCAAGCGGGATCGCCTGGTCGCGGCCATGTCGGAGTTGTTTCAGCGTATTTCCGGGCTTGATCCGGATGAAATCCACCAATTTGCGGCCCTATCGGCCAAAATCCATGACACTGTTATAGCGGCGGACGCGAATCCGCTTCGGAAGGAGTAACTTATGCAGCTGAGTTTGAGAGCAATCGCTGGTATCGCCGCGCTGATGCTGGTGGGGGTACCAGCACTGGCCGCTGATGCCCTGAAACCTGTTAAACTGATGGTAACACAGTCCGGTGCGATGCCCATTCACCGCGAATTCTACGGTCAGGTCGCCGCTAAGGAAACGGTTGATCTGGCGTTTCAGGTTGGCGGCCAGGTGGTGAAGTTTCCCGTGACCGAAGGCGCCTTCGTGCCGAAGGGAGCGCTGATTGCTGAATTGGACCTTGAACCGTTTGAGCTGAAACTTGGTCAGGCCCAGCTGCAAAAGGAACAGGCGGATCGAACGGTGACGCGCCTTGAAAAACTGACCGGCACGGTCAGTCAGGTCTCCATCGACGACGCCGAAACTCAGGCGGGTCTGTCCCGCATTGCCCTGCGGGATGCGGATTATGCGCTCGAACATGCAACTCTGAACGCCCCTTTTGATGCGCTGGTTTCCAGCCGTGAGGTGGCGTTGTTCAGCACTGTCAGCGCGGGTGCGCCCGTTGTGCGTCTGCACGATATGTCGGAACTCCACATTGAGGTGGACGTGCCCGAGGTGTTGTTCCAGCAGGGGGAAGACAATGACGCCCTGACGATCACCGCAACCTTCCCGGGCAGCGATACTGCATATCCGTTGGAAATCCTGGAATTCGACGCGGAGGCCAGCAGTGTTGGCCAGACCTACCGCGTGACTTTCCGCCTGGACCCGCCGAAGGATCGCCAGATCTTCCCCGGCGCGTCGACGACAGTTCGGGTCACCGTGGATACAGGCGCATCGGCCATCGTGGTTCCGCCCACCGCAATTGTGCCCGCAGCCAATGGGGAAACCGGCGTGATGCTGTTTTCACCCAAAGGTGGCGATGAGGGCACCGTGACCTGGACCAAGGTTGAAACCGCTGCCACCGATGGTGGCCGGATTGAGATCACCTCCGGTCTGCAGGGGGGCGAAGAAATTGTGCTGACCGGCGGCGGCGCGCTCGCCGATGGAGAGGCCGTGCGCCGCTTCACTGGCTTCACCAACTGAGGGCGGATTTCATGGACATTGCACGCGGGTCGATCAATCGGCCGCTCTATACGTGGATCATCATGCTTGCCGCCCTGTTTGGCGGCATCTGGGGGTTCCTGAACCTCGGACGGCTCGAAGATCCGGCCTTCACCATCAAACAGGCGGTGGTCATCACCCAATATCCCGGTGCCAGCGCTGAGCAGGTGGCGCTGGAAGTTTCCGAACCACTGGAATCGGCGATCCAGAAAATGGGTGAGGTGAAACAGATCACCTCAATGAACCAGCCTGGGCTTTCACGCATCGATGTTGAGATGCAGGACACCTTTGACGGAAGTGAGCTGCCGGCCCTCTGGACCAAGCTGCGCAGCGAGGTCGAAGATGCGGCACGCGACCTGCCCGAGGGGGTGAGCACCCCCTTCGTCAATGACGGCTTCGGGGATGTGTTCGGCGTGTTCTATGCCGTGACAGCCGAGGGGTACACTGATGCGGAGCGCCACGAACTGGCGACCTTCCTGCGACGTGAACTGCTGGCGGTGGACGGCGTGGCCGATGTGGAGATCGCGGGCCTGCCGGAAGAGGCGATTTTTGTCGAACCAAAGATGGCAATCACCGTAAATCAGAACATTCCGATCAACGCGGTCTCGAACGCTCTGGCCACGGCCAATTCGGTGCGCTCTGCCGGTCAGGTTGACAACGGACCCGTGCAGACCCGCGTCAGCGCGCCGGAAGGCTCCGACTCCGTGACGGAAATTGCCGGTCTCACCATTGGCTCTCAGGGTGAAGTCATCAATATCATCGACATGGCGGATGTCCATCGCGGTCGGGTTGATGACCCGTCCCAGATCATCCGCTTTGATGGTGTTGAGGCCTTCACCATTGGTATTGCGGGTCTGGCGACGGAAAACATTGTTGAGGTTGGCCAGCGGGTGGATGCGCGTCTGGCCGAGCTAGACAGCCAGATCCCTTACGGTGTTGAGCTGAAGCCGATCTACCAGCAGCATGTTGTTGTGGATCAGGCCTCCAATGACTTCCTGGTGAATCTTGCGATGTCGGTTGGCATCGTGGTGATTGTACTGGCGATTTTCATGGGCTGGCGGGCAGCCATTGTTGTCGGCACCACGCTTTTGCTCACGGTTGTCGGAACACTGATGTTCATGAATTTCTTCTCCATTGAAATGGAGCGGATCTCACTCGGCGCATTAATCATCGCGATGGGGATGCTGGTGGATAATGCCATTGTTGTGGCGGAGGGAATGCAGATCTCCATGGCGCGCGGGCGCAGCTCGCGCGAAGCTGCGCATGAGGCGGCGGCCAAAACCCAGATCCCGTTGCTGGGGGCAACCGTCATTGGCATCATGGCCTTTGCCGGTATTGGCCTCAGCCCGGATTCCACAGGTGAGTTCATGTTCTCGCTGTTTGCGGTGATTGGCATCTCGCTGCTGCTCAGCTGGCTTCTGGCGCTGACGGCAACGCCGCTTCTGGCTCACTATTTCTTTAAACAGGGGAGCGGTGACGATCATGATGCCTATTCCGGGATCCTGTTCCGCACCTACAGCAAGATCCTGCGGCTGTCGCTGAAACTGCGCTGGTTTGTGGTGCCGGGTCTTATCGCGATCACCGTGCTTTGCTTTATCGGCTTTGGGCAGGTGAAGCAGCAGTTTTTCCCTAACTCCAACACGCCGCTGTTCTTCGTGCACTACAAGCTGCCGCAGGGCTCGTCGATCACGACCACCTCAGAGCACATGCGTGTGTTCGAGGAGTGGCTGGCAGACCGGAACGATGTGGAAACGGTCACCACCTTCGTCGGGCAGGGGGCCACGCGCTTCATGCTGACCTATGATTCCGAAGATCCGACCCCCAGCTATGGGCATCTCATCATCCGGGCCACCAGCCTTGAGGCGATCCCAGCGCTGCAAGCGGATCTGGAGGTCTTTGGTCAGGGTCGCTTCCCCGAGGGAGAGTTCCGCACCAAACGGCTGGTCTTTGGCCCCGGTGGCGGCGCCCCGATCGAGGTGCGGTTTGCCGGGCCTGACCCTCGGGTGCTGCGTCAGCTGGGTGAGGAGGCAATGCTGCGACTGCAACAGGCGACACCAGATATCCTGAGCGTGCGACAGGACTGGCGCGAGCAGGAAATCACGTTGAAGCCGATTTATGCCACTGACAGGGCGCAGACCGCCGGTGTCACGCGGGAGGCGATTGCGGATGCGCTGCAGTTCTCCACCGATGGCCTGCGGGCGGGGGTGTTCCGCGAGCGGGATCGCTTGATCCCAATCGTTCTGCGCCGTGCCGAAGCCGGTGAGTATAATCTAATGGATCAGCTGGTATTTTCCGAGGCGGCAGGTAAATTTGTGCCGCTTGAGCAGATGGTCGACGGGATTGACGTGGTTGTCGAAAACACCCTTGTCCATCGCCGTGACCGGGTGCCTACGCTGACGGTCGGGGCGGACATCTCCGCAGATCTGACCGCAGCCAGCGTGTTCTCGCAGGTGCAGGACACCATTGAGGAGATCCAGCTGCCTGCGGGTTACACCATGGAATGGGGCGGGGAGCATGAGAACTCTGCCGACGCCAATGCCAGCCTTGGCAAGCAGCTCCCGGTCACGATCCTGATTATGGTGCTGATCTCGGTGCTGCTGTTCAACGCGATCCGCCAGCCGATCATCATCTGGCTATTGGTGCCGATGTCGGTGAACGGGGTGGTGATAGGCCTCCTTGGTACCGGTATGCCCTTCACCTTTACCGCGCTTCTCGGTCTGCTTAGCCTCTCTGGTATGCTGATCAAGAACGGTATCGTTCTGGTCGAGGAAATCGATCTGGTCCGGGCTGAGGGCAGACCCCTGCGCGAGGCCATTGTCGAGGCGTCAGTGTCGCGTCTACGCCCGGTCATGCTGGCAGCGGTCACCACCATCCTTGGCATGGCACCGCTGCTGACGGATGCGTTCTTCGTGTCTATGGCGATCACCATCATGGGAGGGCTGGCTTTTGCCACTGTTCTCACTCTGGTGGCCGCGCCGGTGTTCTATCTGATCTTCTTCGGGCGGGATGAGAAACGCGAACAGGCCGCTGCAGCCTGATCACGGCGCCTGATATCTCAAGAGAAAGCCCCGGTTGCAGAACCGGGGCTTTTTTGTCAGTTTGATCTCCTTCTGATTGCGGTGTGGGTTTTGCAGGGCAGCCTGTGAACCGGCATAAGCCAGGGGCACCGTTCTTGGTGTGGGGCAGATATCGGCGCCACGGCAGATATATTCGCCCCAAAACCCCGCGGTGACCCGAGGGTAATCTCTTAAGACTTATGCGGTGGCAAAGCGTCGACAGGATTCGCCCCAATCGCCGGTTGGGCGGGCCCAATTCCGCCTTAATCCCCGCGATTTCTTTCCAGATCTCAGCGCCAGACCCGTATCCACAGGGAAAATCGCACTGAAATCCTTGCTGGAAAAATGATATTTTTTCAGATGTTTGAGCGAAATTTCCCTAAAAATGTTCAGGAAGGTTAAGGAAAATATAGGGCTGCGGCAGCCCGGTGGCCGCAATAACTGCGCACGTTAACTGATTGTTAAGTATGTCACATTCTGCGCGCCTTTCTGACAGCTCTCCACAACTCCAAGCCGCATTCCAGCCTCAGCCGACCCCGAAGATGGCGATGTGGGAAAAATAGGAGTGGACCATGAAACGCATTATAGGGCTTATCGCCGCCGCCATTATTTCGAGTACAACCTTTAGCCTCTCTGCCGAGGCGCAGTCTGCAGGGGTCAGGGCCGTTCAGGGGTGGGAAGCTGTCGGGCGGCTCAACATCGCCGGGCGCAATATGTGTACCGGCAGTCTGATCGCGCCCAATCTGGTGCTGACGGCTGCGCATTGTCTCTACAATCCGCAAACGGGGCAGGCGGTGAACCCGCGAAGTATCAAATTTGAGGCCGGTCTCAATGGTCGCAGGGCCAAGGCATCGCGCCGTGTAGTGAAGGCGGTTGTTCATCCCGGATATCGTCACAATTGGTCCAGCCGCAGCGAAGCCGGCAGCGATATCGCGGTTTTGCGTCTGGATCGTCCGATTGCGGGCAGCCAAATCCGCCCCTTTGTATTGGCCGCAGCTCCAACACCGGGCGACAGCGTCGATGTGCTTTCTTACACCGTGAACCAGGCCACCCGTCCGGCCCGTGAACAAGGCTGCCGGATCCTGTCGACCAGAAGCGAAACACTGGTGACCTCCTGTCGGGTAGAATACGGCGCTTCCGGGTCGCCTGTGCTGCAGATGCGCAAAGGAGGCGCGCCGCTGCTGGTTTCCGTGATCTCGGCCAAGGCCCAGATAGGCCGCAAGCGCGTGTCGCTGGCCACCACCTTTGATGGATCGCTGCGCTCTCTGATGCGCCGCGCGGGCTGAGCCGGGCCTGCCCAGCCTCCGCTCCGTTTCCCACAAAAGCGTCCGTGGGAGGTGGGCCGCGTCCAATCAGCCCAAAACCCCGGAGCATCTGCTCCGGGGTTTTTACGTCTTGGCTACCGGGAGGCACGTCTGTTGACGAAGTGAAGCCGGTCAAACTGCCGCCGCCAAGCGGAAACCCGATCCAGCACCGCCTCCCCGCGCAGAGCGGCCGCGATCAGCGCCGCCAGTGCAGCGGCATCCTTGCTGGTCATACCCCAGCGCACCAGTTCTGGCGTGCCAATCCGCAGGCCGTTCATATCGCCCTCTACCGCGGGAATTGGCAGGCCGATCCCGCAGGCCAGAAACCCGTTCTTGCGCAGCAGCTTGGAAGCTGCCTGCCCACCACCATAGGGGGCTGCGCACAGGGCAAACTGATGGGACATGGTGATGCCATCGGCGGTTTTGAACAGTGGCAGGCCTTCCGCCTCCAGCGCGGCGGCAAGGCTCTTTGCCATCGCAATCATTTCGGATGCATAGGCCCGGCCGTGGTCACGCCAGTCCAGCAGGGTCACTGCGAGGGCTGCGGATTTTGCCACATCGAAGTTTGCCGTCATGCCGGGAAAAGCTATACTGTCCAGAGCCTTGGCGATTTCGGCGTCGTTGCTGACGATCAATCCACCGGCAGGACCGCCAAGGCTCTTGTAGGTGCTCATGGTCATGAAATGGGCGCCCTCGGCGAGAGGATCGGCCCAGGCCTTCCCCGCGATGATCCCACATTGATGGGCCGCGTCAAACATGACTTTGGCGCCAATCTGATCCGCGATCGCCCGGACGCCTGCGACGGGGTGCTCGAATAGGTTGAGACTGCCGCCGATGGTGATCAACTTGGGGCGCTCTCGCTCTGCGAGTTGCTGTAGGGCCTCCAGATCGACGGTATAGCCATCTTCAAGCACCGGCGCCTCGATACTGCGTAGCCCGTATAGCCCGGCACAGCCGGCCGCATGATGGGTCACATGCCCGCCGATGCTGGCGGGTGGTGCGATGATGGTGTCGCCCGGGCGGCAGGTCGCCATAAAGCCGTAGAGATTGGCCAACGCACCGGATGGCACCCGGATTTCGGAAAATTCCGCATCAAAGACCTCGCAGGCAAGACGCGCTGCGATGACCTCGATTTCTTCAATCGCTTCTAGCCCCATCTCATATTTGTCACCGGGGTGCCCCAGCGAAGGGCGTGACCCCAGACCTGAGGCAAGCAACGCCTCCGCCTTTGGATTCATCACATTTGTCGCGGGATTGAGGTTGAAGCAGTCTTCCTCGTGGATCACACGGTTTTCTTCGACCAGGGTCGCGATACGGTCCAGCAATTGATCGGACCCTGCACCGGCCGTGGCCCGGGTGATATCCTCGATACGGGTGATACTCGCTTCGGGAAGCCAGCTTTGGGGCGCTTGGGGCATCTGATCCTCCATCTATGGATAGCTCTGTCTGCAATCACTTTGTGCTCAACGGGCATGACCGGGCAAACCAGATTTGCTATTTGTTGGCGTAGAAAATCTAAGCCTGAAGCGAGCTGCCATGACTGTCTCTCCTCCACGCCCCAAGGGGCCACCATTGAACGCGATGCGGGCGTTTGAGGCTGCCGCGCGTCTCAACGGCTTCGTTGCTGCAGCACAGGAGCTGGGGGTGACCCCCGGCGCTGTGTCTCAGCAGGTAAAGGCGTTGGAAGACTGGACCGGCGCGCCGCTGTTTCAACGCAACCCGCAGGGGGTGGTGCTGACCGCGGCGGGGAAAGCACTGTTGCCAAGCTTCGTGGACGCATTTGATGCCCTCGGCGCGGCGACGCAAGCCTTGCGGTCGCTCCGACCGGTGCAGGATCTGCATATCGCGGCGTTGCCTTGCATTGCGCAACTTTGGTTGCCGCAGCGGCTGGATCGGTTGCGCATGGCGCTGCCGGATCTCAAAATCTCTGTCACAGCGATGGAGGAACCTCCAAATCTCAACCGGGAACTCTTCGACTTTGCGATTTTCTACGCATCACCTGATGAGCGCCCGGAGGCGGCGCTGGTACTGCAGGGAGACCGGATCTTTCCGGTTTGCGCACCGGCGGTGGCTGCGGGGCTGAACCACCCGGAGAACCTGCCGCAGTTCACCCTGTTGCAGGATCAGACCTGGGCCGGGGATTGGGCGCAGTGGAGCAAAAGCACTGGGCTTGCCCTACCAAATGCAGACAGCGGCCCGGCCTATTCGCTCTACAGCCTGGCACTGCAGCAAGCGATTGCCGGGGCCGGGGTATTGATGGGACATGAGGCGTTGGTTGCCGATGCGCTGGATCAGGGCAGCCTGATATGCCCGTTCAAAGATCTCAGCGCTGACAGTGGGCGCCAGCTTATCCTTGTTCAGCCGCCGCGTGCCCGAAGAGGTTCTGCGCATGAGACCATATTGGCACTCCTGCGCTAGAGTTCCGGTTGCAGATAGCAAAAGGCCCCGACGCGATGGCGGGGCCTTTTGAATGGTTCGCTTTATGCCAATGTCGGCAGATCAGCCCTGCAAGCTCTTCACCTCTACGTCACCCTCAGCCTGCGCCTTGATCGCGCGGGCGGCGGCATTGGCGCCGGCAGCGGTGGTGAAATAGGGGATCTTGTCATAGAGCGCGACGGACCGCATGTCCTTGCTGTCCTGTACGGCCTGCGCGCCTTCTGTGGTGTTCATCAGCAGCTGGACGTTGCCGTCCTTCAGCATATCGACCACATGGGGGCGGCCCTCATAGACCTTGTTCACCAGCTCACATGGTACGCCATGGCCGTCCAGCCAACTCTGGGTGCCGCGTGTCGCCACCAGGGTAAAGCCCTGTTCCACCAGAATTTTCGCAGCATCCAGCATCAATGTGCCCTTGTCGGCATCCTTGATCGAGATGAACGCGCGCCCTTCGGAGGGCAGCACCATACCGGCCCCCATCTGCGCCTTAAGGAAGGCGCGGGCAAAGCTGCGATCCCAGCCCATGACCTCACCGGTGGAGCGCATCTCCGGCCCCAGCAGCGTGTCAACTCCAGGGAACCGGGCAAAGGGCAGCACGGCTTCCTTCACGGAGAACCACGGCATATTCGGGTCTGCCAGCGTCATCGGATCCGCCATCGGTGTGTTCACATCGTAGCCTGCGTCCGGCTCATAGGGGGCGCGTTTGGGGAAATTCGACAGCGGCTCACCCGCCATCACGCGGGCGGCGATGGAGGCGATGGCGCTATCGGTGGATTTCGCCACAAACGGCACGGTGCGCGAGGCGCGCGGGTTCACTTCGATCAGATAGATCACATCCTTGCCGTCGGCATCGGGTTTCACTGCGAACTGGATGTTCATCAGACCGACCACGTTCAGCGCCTTGGCCAATGCGTTGGTCTGAGTCTTGACCTCTGCAATCACCTCTTTGGACAGGGAGTAGGGCGGCAGCGAACAGGCGCTGTCACCGGAGTGGACGCCAGCCTCTTCGATGTGCTGCATGATGCCTGCCACATGCACCTCAGTGCCATCGCAGATCGCATCCACGTCCAGTTCCACCGCGCCAGAGAGATAGCTGTCGAGCAGAACCGGGCTGTCCCCGGAGACCACAACCGCCTCGGCGATATAGCGTCTCAGCTGATCCATATCGCGCACGATCTCCATCGCGCGACCACCCAGAACGTAAGACGGACGGATCACCAGAGGGAAGCCGATCTCTTCTGCAATTTCAAGCGCTTGCGCATCTGTGGAGGCAATGCCGTTATGCGGCTGCTTAAGGCCGAGCTGGTTGACCAGCGCCTGGAACCGTTCGCGGTCTTCGGCCAGATCGATCGCGTCGGGGGAGGTGCCGAGGATCGGAATGCCTTCCTCTTCCAGCGCATTGGCCAGCTTCAGCGGAGTCTGCCCACCGAACTGCACGATGACCCCATGCAGGGTGCCATTTTCCAGCTCCTTGGTAAGGATTTCCATCACATGTTCGAACGTCAGCGGTTCAAAATACAACCGGTCAGAGGTGTCATAGTCGGTCGACACGGTCTCCGGGTTGCAGTTGATCATGATGGTTTCATAACCCGCGTCCGTTAGCGCAAAGCAGGCATGACAGCAGCAATAGTCAAACTCGATCCCCTGACCAATCCGGTTCGGGCCACCGCCGAGGATGACGACTTTTTTCTTGTCTGAAGGGCGCGCCTCACATTCAACATCGCCAAAGGCCGGAGCCTCATAGGTGGAATACATATAGGGTGTCTGCGCCTCGAACTCGGCGGCACAGGTGTCGATGCGTTTGAACACGGCATTGACGCCCAGTGCACGGCGGGCCGCGCGGATATCGCCCTCACGCTGATCGGTGAGCATGGCAAGACGCGCGTCAGTGAACCCCAGCATCTTGATCGCGCGCAGACCGTGTTCGTCCTGCGGCAGGCCTTCGGCGCGGATCTTGGCTTCGGCCTCGACGATTTCGCGGATACGGGCCAGAAACCAGGGGTCGAACTTGGTGACCGCGTGGATGTCATCATCGGACAGGCCGTGGCGCATCGCCTGTGCGATGGTGCGCATCCGGTCCGGGGTCTGCTGGCTGATTGCCTTGATCACCGCGGCCTTGCCATCGGTCTCATCTTCTGCACCCGGGATTGCCACTTCGTCAAAGCCTGTGAGCCCGGTTTCCATCGATGCCAGCGCCTTTTGCAGGCTCTCATGGATGGTGCGGCCAATGGCCATGGTTTCGCCGACCGATTTCATTGCCGTGGTCAGATAGGGCTCAGAGCCTGCGAATTTCTCAAAGGCAAAGCGCGGGATCTTGGTGACGACATAGTCGATGGTCGGTTCAAATGATGCCGGGGTTACGCCGGTGATGTCATTGTCCAGCTCATCCAGCGTGAAGCCAACCGCCAGCTTGGCGGCGATCTTGGCAATCGGGAAGCCGGTCGCCTTCGAGGCCAGCGCGGAAGAGCGCGACACGCGCGGGTTCATTTCGATCACCACCATGCGGCCATCGGCAGGGTTCACGGCCCACTGCACGTTGGATCCGCCGGTTTCCACGCCAATTTCGCGCAGCACCGCAATCGAGGCGGACCGCATCATCTGGTATTCTTTGTCGGTCAGCGTCAGCGCCGGGGCCACAGTGATCGAATCACCTGTGTGGACGCCCATCGGGTCGATATTCTCGATCGAGCAGACGATAATCGCGTTGTCGGCGGTGTCGCGCACCACCTCCATTTCGTACTCTTTCCAGCCCAGCAGGCTCTCATCGACTAGGATCTGATTAACCGGTGAGGCATCCATGCCGGAGCGGCAGAAGTGGATGTAATCTTCGCGATTATACGCAACCCCACCGCCGGTCCCGCCAAGGGTAAAGGCCGGGCGAATGATTGCGGGCAGGCCGATGTCTTCCAACTCGTCCAGGGCCATCTGAACACCTGCGTCCAGATCGGCATTGCCGTTATCTTTCTTCGGCGCAGTAATGATTGTGGCGCGGGGGTTCTCCAGCCCAAGCCGATCCATCGCTTCGCGGAACAGCTTGCGGTCTTCTGCCATTTCAATGGCTTCGCGCTTGGCGCCGATCATCTCAACATCGAATTTGGCCAGCACGCCCATCTCTTCCAGCGCCAGCGCGGTGTTCAAACCGGTCTGCCCGCCCATGGTCGGCAGCAGCGCGTCGGGGCGTTCTTTTTCGATGATCTTGGCAACCACTTCCGGTGTGATCGGCTCGATGTAGGTGGCATCCGCCAGACCCGGATCGGTCATGATCGTCGCCGGGTTTGAGTTGACCAGAATGACCCGGTAACCCTCTTCGCGAAGCGCCTTGCAGGCTTGCGCGCCTGAGTAGTCAAACTCACAGGCTTGGCCAATGATGATCGGCCCCGCACCAATGATCATGATCGATTGGATATCGGTTCTTTTCGGCATGGCCTGAATCCCTCTGATTTACGCGAGTCATGGGCACCCCCGTGCGCCCAAATTGTCCTGCGTTATAGGCACCGCGCCGAAAGGTTCAAGGGGGATCGGAAACCGAATTGGAAATGCCGCATCCATGCCTTTTGTTCGCATAGCGAACGGATATATGTGGAGAGGCTAGAGAAACGGAGCAGGCAGACGTGCGGATTCGCTTTGATCAGGGGCCAAAGGGGGCCGGTACATGTTTTGAAACCCCGCTGCGCATCATTCGCGCGGACGGGCCGGACGACGTGCCCGCCGCCTTGGCTGCACTGGATACGGCGCGGGACACGGGCCATTGGCTTGCTGGCTATGCATCGTATGAGCTGGGATATGCACTGGAGCCAAGACTGGCGAGCCGGATGCCAAAGGCGCGGCGGCTGCCGCTGATCTGTTTCGGGGTTTACGAAGCGCCCTCCTGCGGGGGCGGGCGGGCGTCGCCGGATCTGCCTGCAGGCGATGCGGGTCTTGAGGGCACAACCCCCCGCTGGACCTATGAACGTTACGCTCAGGCCTTCGCCGAGGTGAACCACAACATCGGCAAGGGCGACATCTATCAGGCCAATCTGACCTTTCCGATTGATGCTGGTGCCTATGGCACCGCTGAAAACCTCTATGCCGTATTGGAAGCCAGACAGGCCGTTGGCTACGGTGCCCTGATCGAACAGGACGGGTTGCCGGATCTGTTATCGCGCTCGCCCGAGCTGTTCTTTCGCACCGATGCTGACGGCGTGATTGAAACCCGCCCGATGAAAGGCACCCAGCCGCGCAGCGCCGATCCGGTGGAGGATGCCCGCCGCCGCGATTTCCTGCGCCAGGACGAGAAAAACCGCGCTGAAAACCTGATGATTGTCGATCTCTTGCGCAATGACATTTCCCGCGTGGCTGAGACCGGTTCGGTCCATGTGCCCGAACTGTTTGCGGTCGAGAGCTACGCGACGGTGCATCAGATGGTTTCCATGGTGCGCGCCAGATTGCGCCCCGACGCCGGGTTGGCAGAGATCTTTTCGGCGCTGTTCCCTTGCGGGTCCATCACCGGCGCGCCGAAAATTCGTTCGATGGAGATTCTGGCGGACCTGGAACCCTGGGCGCGTGATATCTACTGCGGTACTATCGGCTGGGCGGCACCGGATGGATCGTCCGAATTCAACGTGGCTATCCGCACGCTGATGCTGGAAGACAGCCGCGCGACGTTTAACGTGGGCGGCGGCGTGGTCTGGGACAGCACCGCAGAATCCGAATATGAGGAAGCGCTATGGAAAGCCCGGTTCGCCCACGTGACGCCATCCAGAACGATCCCGCTTTCCGCCTGATCGAGACGCTGGGCTGGCATCCGGGGCAGGGGTTCCGGCATCTGTCGCAGCATCTGGCCCGGATGGCGCGCAGCGCGGCAGCGTTTGACCTTGCCTTCGATCCTGAGGAGGCAGCGCGTGTCTTGGCTGAGGTGACGGGCACAGCACCGCTGCGCTGTCGCCTCACGCTGGGCGGACGGGGGCAGCTGGAGCTGGTCAAAGCACCGCTTGGTCCGACACCATCGCAATGGCGTCTTGCCATCGCAGCCACCCGGCTGAAGGCGGATGACCCTTGGCTGCAGCACAAGACCACCCGCCGCGCGCTCTACGATGCCGCGCGCGCGGCGCTGCCGGAAGGCGTGGATGAATTGCTGTTCCTGAATGAGCACGGCGCGGTTTGCGAGGGCACCATCACCAATATTTTCGTGACCCGCGCGGACGGGCTGGTGATCACGCCTCCGCTGGTCTGCGGCCTGCTGCCTGGGATCCTTCGGCAGATTATGCTGGACGGCGGCCAATGCACGGAGGCGGTGCTGCACCCGCAGGACCTGATGGAGGCAAAAGCCATCCATATGGGCAACTCCCTGCGGGGACTAATCCCGGCGCGGCTAGTATAGCCGGAATTGGAGGTTTCAGGCGTCAGACCACGCGGAAATCACCCAGTTTGCTTGACAACGCCGTCGCAAACTAGTGTACCACCCCGGACGCATTCCGCGCCGTTCTGGCGCATCTCCCGATTGACGGCCCGCCCGGTCATGCGACCGGTATAACGAAAGGTCACCCCATGCACGACTATCGCAGCCATACCTGCGCCGAACTCAACAAATCCAACGTCGGTGAGACCGTCCGCCTGTCGGGCTGGGTCCACCGGGTGCGCGACCACGGCGGCCTTCTGTTCATCGACCTGCGCGACCATTACGGTGTGACCCAGGTCATGGCCGACCCGGACAGCCCGGTGTTTGCCGAGATCGAGAAAGTGCGCTCCGAATGGTGTATCCGCATTGATGGCAACGTGAAGGCGCGCGACGAGAGCCTGGTGAACGACAAGATCCCCACCGGTGAGATCGAAGTCTTCATCCGTGACATCGAAGTCCTCGGCAAATCCGAAGAGCTGCCGCTGATGGTGTTTGGCGAACAGGAATATCCGGAAGAAACCCGTCTGCGCTATCGCTATCTCGACCTGCGTCGTGAGAAGATGCAGAAGAACATGCTCTTGCGCTCCAACATGATCCAGTCGATCCGGCGTCGTATGTGGGACAAGGGCTTCAACGAGTACCAGACCCCGATCATCACCGCCTCCAGCCCCGAAGGCGCGCGTGACTTCCTGGTGCCGTCCCGCCTGCACCCGGGCAAATTCTACGCGCTGCCGCAGGCGCCGCAGCAGTTCAAGCAGCTGATGATGGTCTCGGGTTTTGATAAATACTTCCAGATCGCGCCCTGTTTCCGCGATGAGGACCCGCGCGCCGACCGTTCGCCCACCGATTTCTACCAGCTCGACCTGGAGATGTCCTTTGTCACCCAGCAGGATGTGTTCGACACCATCCAGCCAGTGATGCAGGGCGTGTTTGAAGAATTCGGGAAGGGCCGCAAGGTCGACAGCGAATGGCCGCAGATTTCTTATAAAGATGCCGCCAAATGGTATGGCACCGACAAGCCGGACCTGCGCAACCCGATCAAGATGCAGGACTGCTCTGAGCATTTCCGCGGCTCAGGTTTTGCGATCTTTGCAAATCTTCTGGAAAACGAAGGCACGGAAATCCGCGCGATCCCGGCCCCCAAAGGTGGCAGCCGCAAGTTCTGCGACCGGATGAACAAATTCGCCCAGGGCGAAGGCCTGCCGGGTATGGGGTATATCTTCTGGCGCGATCAGGGCGAAGGCATGGAAGCGGCAGGTCCGCTGGCCAAGAACATCGGCCCCGAGCGCACCGAGGCGATCCGCCAGCAGCTGGGTCTCGGCGTGGGCGATGCGGCCTTCTTCCTCGGCGGTAAGCCGAAGGCGTTTGAAAGCGTTGCAGGCCGCGCCCGCACCGTGATCGGCGAAGAGCTGGGCCTGACTGATAAAGACCGCTTTGCCTTCTGCTGGATCGTGGATTTCCCGATCTACGAGAAGGACGAGGAAACCGGCAAGATCGATTTCGAGCACAACCCGTTTTCGATGCCGCAGGGTGGCATGGACGCGCTGCTGTCCGATCCGCTGGCGGTCAAAGGCTACCAGTACGACCTCGCCTGCAACGGCTATGAGCTGGTCTCGGGCGCGATCCGGAACCACAAGCCGGAGATCATGTTCAAGGCCTTCGAGATTGCCGGCTATGGCAAGGAAGAGGTCGAGAAGCGCTTTGGCGGCATGGTCAACGCCTTCCAATACGGCGCCCCGCCGCACGGCGGCTGCGCGGCTGGCATCGACCGCATGGTGATGCTGCTGGCGGATGAGGCCAACATTCGCGAGGTGATCATGTTCCCGATGAACCAGCGCGCCGAAGACCTGATGATGGCGGCCCCGTCAGAGCCGATGAGCGATCAGCTGATGGAACTGGGCCTGCGCGTGATCCCGCAGGATCAGTAATCCGACCACAACACTGTATCGACAGGCCCGGGCAAATGTCCGGGCCTGTTTCGTTCTGGGAGGTGGTTTCACGCGCCCAAGAGCTGGAATTTAAGGCGCTGTCGCTCTTGGCGGAGAGTTGCACGGCCGACAAATTTCCGCTGTGGGTCGGGGCCGCAATGCACTACCGTCTGAAGGCGACATCAGCTGAGAGAGGCTTGAACACCGATGCGCTTTGATCCGGAACTGGCAGAAATCCGCTTTGGCTGCGGTCTGTCGCCACGCCAAGCGCCGCCGACCGGGCCGCAGGAGATGCTCGCAGCCCTGCGCGCCCCGGATCGGGCGACCACGGATTGGCCGATACCTGGGTTCGATGGTGCCTTGGCTGATGCACGCGCCTATTCTGCGGCCCGCCGCGCCCGTAAGGCGGCCATCGCAGGTCCGCAGTTTGAGGCACGGAACAAGGATCTGAAACGCCAACGTGCCCTGATGCGGGATCATCAGGCCGACTGGTTCCTCCGCCGCCTCTTACGCTGCGTGACAACAGAGCATGGATTTCGGGAACGCCTCACCCTGTTCTGGGCCGATCACTTTACCGCGCAGGGCAAGATTGCCGCCCTGCGCTACGGCGCGACGCCCTACGTGGAAAGCGCAATCCGCCCCAACATCGCGGGGCGATTTGAGGATCTGCTGATTGCGGCGGTGACCAGCCCGCTGATGCTGCATTATCTCGACCAGCACCGGTCAACCGGTCCCAGTAGTCGCCGTGCCAAACGCGTGGCCCGCCGACAGGGGCGCGTGGTTGGCCTCAATGAGAATCTGGCGCGCGAAGTGCTAGAGCTGCATACGTTGGGGGTCGGGGCGCCTTACGGGCAACAGGATGTGCGCCAGCTGGCGGAGCTGTTCACCGGGATGATCTATAACATCGAGGATGGCTTTAAATTCGCGCCGGGTTGGGCGGAACCCGGTGCAGAGATCTTGCTGGGGCAGCGCTACGATGCGGAAATCACGGGGCTCGCGGCGATCAAACAGGCGTTACGGGATCTGGCCCGGCATCCGGCGACGGCGGATCATCTGGCGCGGAAGCTTGCGGTGCATTTTACCAGCGATACGCCGGACCCGACGCTGGTGGCGCATCTGGCAGACCGCTACCGGGCGACCTCGGGGGATCTGATACAGGTCTATGCGGCACTGCTGGAGCACCCGGCGTCCTGGCAGGAGGCACTTAGCAATGTCAAACCCCCCTTCGCCTATCTCGCCTCCGCCTGCCGGGCGCTGGCGATGCCCCCTGCGGCCCTGACCAAACTCAACCGCCCTCAGGTCAACCGGGTTTTCCTGCGGCCAATGCAGCGCATGGGCCAACGCTGGGAGTTTGCGGGCGGTCCCGACGGCTGGCCGGAGGCGGATGGCGATTGGATCACACCACAGGGATTGGCGGAGCGGTTGCGCTGGTGCATGTCGGTACCGACGCAGTTGATGGGAACGCTGCCTGCGCCGCTGGATGCCCTGCAAGACGCGCTTGGCAGTCGCGCTACCGCGCAGCTGCGGTTTGTTGCGACCGCAGCCGAGACCGAGCGGGAGGCGGTGGGACTGATCCTGGCCGCGCCCGCATTTCAGCGCCGTTGAGACGGAGAGCACGATGACAAATATACTGCCCAGCCCCTCTGCCAGCCTTTCCCGGCGCAGCTTTCTGGCGCGCTCCGGTCTGATCGGCTGTTCTCTGGCGGCCAGCCCTCTGCTGACACCGGTCAGCTTTGCCGCCGCACCCTGGGACACCCGGCTGGTGGTGATCATCCTGCGTGGTGGTATGGATGCCGTTGATGTGGTTCAGCCCTATGGCGATCCGGCCTATGCGGGGCTGCGGCAAACCCTGCGGGGCGGGCCGCAGAACGGGGCGCAGGACCTAGATGGCTTTTTTGCGCTGCATCCGGCGCTGGCGCCCTTGATGCCGCTGTGGCGGGCCGAACAGCTGGGGTTTGTGCACGCAGTCTCCACCCCGTATCGCAACAAGCGCAGCCATTTTGATGGTCAGGACCTCCTGGAGGCGGGCACACCGGGGCTGCATCAGCGCCGCGACGGCTGGCTCAATCGGCTGTTGCAGGTGACGCCGGGGGTGGAAGCACGCACCGCCTTTGCCATCGGACAGGGGGAGATGAAACTGTTGCAGGGGCCGGCGCCGGTCTCCGATTGGTCGCCTGATGCCGAGATCGCGCTCAGTCCGCAGGCTGAACGTTTGGCGGGACTGATGATGGAAGGGGACCCGCTGTTCCATGCCGCGTTGGCCGAGGCGCTGGATCTGGCTGACAGCGCAAGGGCGGACGCAGCCACTGGGCGCGCGGGAACCACAGGGCAGCGCCGCGCGCCGCCACACCAGCGGATCGCCAGCTATGCGGCGCAGCAGCTGCGTGGGGATAGCCGGATCGCGGCCTTCTCGATCAACGGCTGGGACACGCATAACCGCCAGAAAGGCGCGCTGACGCGGGCGCTGCGGCGTCTGTCCGATACCATTCTGACGCTGCATGGCGATCTTGGGTCGACCATCTGGGACAAGACGGCGGTGGTGGCGATGACAGAATTTGGCCGTACCGTGCGCGAGAATGGCACTGGCGGAACGGATCACGGGACGGGTGGCGCCATGCTGCTTGCCGGTGGAGCCATCCGGGGAGGGAAGGTCCACGGGCAATGGCCCGGATTGACGGAGGCTGAGCTCTTTGATCGCCGCGATCTGATGCCCACCGGGGATGTCCGCGCACAGATGGGCTGGATCATGCACGGGCTGATCGGCACGGGTCAGCAGGCAATTGGAGATGTGATTTTTCCCGGCGTAGAGATGGGCGCGGATCAAGGTTTGCTACGACGCTAGGAAGATATGGCAGAACCGCCAACCACGGTCAGGCAATATCGAGCTGTTGCGCGGTATCGGACCGTCCCGGACATGAGGTATTTGCCAGCGAAATCATCCAGAGCGCGCGGTGATGACCCTGGGCGCGGGGCGCCCCTGTGTCAGCGTCGAACGCTCAGCGGTCGCTGCGATCCAGAATGACCAGAGATGCCAGGCTGCGATTTCGGTTGCGGCGGATTTCCCGGGCGGAGAACCGCGCCTGCAGATATAAAACGATGCCCAGTGTGGCGGATGCAATGAGGATGACTTCGATCATCTCAGATGGCCACCTTCTGTTTCAGGCGTTCCTGCACCAGCCCGGCAACACGGGCGGCAACAGCGGCGACAGGGCGCCCGGTATTGCGGGCATCTGCCAGTTCGGCAGCCGCGCCGGCCAGATGAGAATCTCCAACGCTGCGGGCGACCCCTCCAAGGAACTGCGCCACATAGTCCAGTGTTTGCCCTTCTTCAGCTTCGTTCAGCACCTCAGCGGCGTGGGACATATCATCCTGGAAGGCGAGAAGATCCGGCTCAATCACCTCATCGGTTAGCTCATTGGGACCAGAAAGCTGGCGCTCGGCGGGCAGGCGCGACAGGATCGCCGATTGAAAGGCAGCAAGGGAGGTGATCGGTTTGGCCAGAAACCCATCTGCCCCGGCTGCCATCGCCATGGCCTCTCCTGCCTCGTCACCGGATATGCCAAGGATCACGCCAACCCGCGGGCTGGCGTCTGCCATGGAGCGTATGAGATCGGCGCCGGAGCCATCCGGCAGGCCAAGATCAGCGATCACCACGGAGGGACGATAGACTTTCAGATGCCGATGGGCAGATTTTAGGCAGTCAGCGCGCCGGATCCGTGCGCCACTGCGCAGGCACAGCAGGCGCATCGCCTCGCAGGCGTATCGGCTGTCTTCCACCACAAGAATTGTCAGCCCCAGCAACGGTCGTTTCGTCGTGGGCAGGCGGTGGGCGGCAGCAAACAGTTCCGAATCGTCCATGGTTAAGGCTCCTGACTGGATACGACTCAACGCTAGGGAAACGGGGCTAACAGCTGGTTAATATTCCAGACGCGCCTTTAGGTTGAATCGAATTCACTGATGTAAATCGATGCAACGGAGCGTTATTGCAGTGAATTTTCTGCCGCGCGGATTGGCGCACTTGCTCACAGACAGCAGCTCTTTGATAAGTCTCAGCAGACAGATCACTCAGGAGACCGCAAAATGATTGGCCGCCTCAACCACGTCGCAATCGCCGTGCCCGACCTCGACGCCGCTTCGGCACAGTACCGCAATACATTGGGCGCCAAGGTTGGCGCGCCGCAGGATGAGCCTGATCACGGTGTCACCGTGGTGTTCATCGAACTGCCCAATACGAAGATTGAGCTGCTCTATCCGCTGGGTGAGTCATCGCCCATCGCAGGGTTTCTGGAGAAGAACCCGGCGGGCGGCATTCACCACATCTGCTATGAGGTGGATGATATTCTTGCCGCGCGCGACCGGCTGAAGGCCGAAGGCGCGCGGGTGCTCGGCTCCGGCGAGCCCAAGATCGGTGCCCATGGCAAACCGGTTCTTTTCCTGCATCCGAAGGATTTCAACGGCTGCCTGGTGGAATTGGAACAGGTTTGACGCTATCTGCTCCTTAACCACTCCGCAGTGGGCGGGAGCATCAGAAGGACAGCTATCATGGGTGTGACATCCGGTTTGGTTCTATATGCGGTGATCTGGTTCATGACCTTTCTGATCGTGATCCCGATCCGCATTGAGACGCAGGGCGACCGTGGCGAGATCGTGCCCGGCACACATGCCGGGGCGCCGGAGCATCATTACCTGAAGCAGAAAGCAGTGATCACCACGATCGCCGCCGCGGTTCTCTGGGCGATCATCGCGACGATTATCCTCAGCGGCTGGATCACGGTGAATGATTTCGACTGGTTTGACCGGCTGCCCGATCCGCAATAGGCGCGTGCCTTAAAATACGATGACAGCGAAACAAGCGGGCATGGGCCCGCCTGTTTGCATCTCTGCCTGTCGCGACGTGTCGGTCACAGTGATCAGCGCGCAACCACTTCCTGCCCGGCCAGCCGGTGGAACAGATGGGTGAATGTGGCTGCCCCGATGATCGGAATCAGCAGGTTCACCAGCGGGATCGACAGAGGCATCGCCATCAGCACGCCTGCCATCCAGACGGTGACCAGATGTTTGCGCCGCAGCCGCTTTGCCTCCGGCAGACCCAGGCGGCGGGCCGCAGCCAGCGTGAAATATTCACGCCCCAGTAAAAACCCGTTCAGCCCCCAGAAGATAAACAGCGCAAAGGGGGCAAACATAAAATACAGCACCAGTGCCAGCACATTGGCAATTACGAGAACGCCGAGGAAATTGATGGTGTCGCGCACCCCGTCCCAGAACGGCGTCTTGATTGCGGGGGGCAGGCCGGGATAGTGGCGATCCTCCACCGCCTGTGCGACCTCATCCAGAAACATAGAAGTGATGGCCGAGGCCACAGGCACCATCAGGAACACCGACAGGACAAGCATCAGCACCAGAGAGGTGATCGACAGCAGATCATCGATCCAGGTGACAGGTCCAATCAGTGGCAGGGTGGCATCGGGACCGACCAGCCACTGGATCAGCGCCAGAAACGCTGCATAGGTCACCACCAGCAGCGCGACGGTCAGGCCGACGCCCAGCAACAGGACCTTGCGGAAACGGGGGTCGCCAAGCTGGCTCAGAGCCTTGGTGAAATCGGTCAGTATCATTGATCCATCCAGGTTGTCAGCGCGTCCAGATCCGGGCGGGGCCGTTCCGGCGGGGCCGAGGCTTCTGTTGCAATATGGATCAGCCCAGCGATCCGCTCATGCGGGCGCAGGCCAAAGGCTTCGGCGCAGAATTCGGCGTCATGGCTGGCCCAGCCCGACAGCCAATTGGCCCCCCAACCGGCAGCAAGGGCCGCATTCAACAGGGCCAGGCAGACGGCCCCCGCAGAATAGGTCTGCTCGATGGCGGGGATCTTTGGGCTTGCCTTTTGGACCTCCACCACAGCGACGGCCAATTGACCCAGCTCGAACTGGCTGCGGGCTTTGGCGATGTCTTCTGCTGATTTGCCAAGCCGCTCACCGGCCTTGCCGGTCAGATCTGCCAGCCGCGCCATCGCCGGTTTTTCGATCACAATGAAGCGCCAGGGCTCCAGCTTGCCATGATCCGGGGTGCGTGCAGCAGCGCGCAGCAGGGGCATCAGTGCGGCGCGGTCTGGTGCGGGGGCCACCAACGTCTTGGCTGGGCGGGAGCGGCGGGACTGAAGAAACGTCAGGGCAGCATCATTGCGAGGGGGCATATGTGAAACCTTTTTACATCTATCGCCCATGTCGGCAGGGCGGTGCGGGTTTTCAAGGGGCGTTCCGGGGGCTCCAGCGGAATTTGTCTGAAAATTGCGGGCACGAGGGCTGGCGGCATCTGGAATCCGAACACGAGGTCTGTTGCTGGAAATATCCCGGGCGACCGTTCAAAGTCTATGGAATCCGCCACCAATTCACGCCATCACTGCTGATATGGGCAAGCCAAAGCAAAAAGACCTCCCCGATCTGAGCCATCTGGCCGTTGCGGGCGCCGAGATTCCTGTACGCGTCACACCGAAGGCATCGCGCAATGCGATTCTTCCCATTCCGCAGGCTGAGAGCGGACAGGGTGTGTCACTCAAAATCACGGTGACGGCGGCGCCGGAGAACGGCAAGGCGACCGCTGCGGTCCAGGCGCTTCTGGCGCGCGCCATGCGGATTGCGCCCTCGGACCTGGAACTGCTGCGCGGCGCGACCTCTCGTGACAAGGTTTTTGCCTACCGTCCCTGATGGCCGCTGTGCCGGGTCCGGTCTCGCCAGGGGTGATGACAGGTGAAGCGGAATCGCCGGCCTCAGCCACCGGTTCCGGTCATTGTCCAAGACCATTTGGCCAGCATGTCAGCTTTCAGCCTCATCCTCGCGGGTAAATCGGTAGACCCCTTCGGGCAAGTCGAGTGCCGCTGCGAGGTCTCGGACCTGACTGTGAGAGAGGGTGATTTTCTGCACCCGGTCGGTGCGCGGATCCAACTGCTCGACCGTGACACATTCGGCGAAAATATTGATGGAAACATCCTCCATCAGCGGGGCGGTCTCGTCATCGACGAGGGTGACGACTGTGGCGTCGAATTCATGCTCGATGGTAAACATGTGCCCAGCTTGCCACCAGGCCGCCCCCGCTGACAAGGCTTTGTCGCATCACGTATTCTTGCGGGACATTGCAGCCCACGGGGCTTCATGCGATTGATCCCATGTCTGCTGTCACGATAAGATGGCACTGACAAAGCAAAGGAGATGTCATGCGTCGAGTCTTGCTGATGATGGGATGTGCGCTCACCATGGGGCTTACAGCCTGTGATACCGTGGTCGACTCCGGGTCGGCACCTGCCGCGCGCCCCTCGGGCCCGCCGGTGCAAGGGATGTCCCCGGCTGAAGGGCGTAGCGCCTTTGCTGCGGTCACCCGCGTGGTGGAGCCTGTCTCAGAACGTGAATGCCGTGCCCGTACTGAGGGTCTGAACTGCGACTTCCTGATCCGCATCGATCCCGACCCCAATGCGCCGCCCAACGCTTATCAGAGCCAGGACCGGTCGGGGCGTCCGGTGATCACTTTCACCCAACGGATGCTGGGACAGATTGCCAACCGGGATGAGCTGGCCTTTGTGATGTCGCATGAAGCTGCACACCATATACGTGGCCATCTGGCGCGCAAACGCCAAAGCGCGGTTGCAGGCTCGATCCTGCTTGCCGGGCTTGCGAGCGTTTCTGGTGCCAGTGCCGCAGATGTGGCCCGCGCGCAGGATCTTGGTGCCGTTGTGGGCGCGCGGACCTACTCCAAAAACTTCGAACTGGAGGCTGACGAGCTGGGCACCATCATCACCCATAAGGCCGGGTATCGTCCCAGTGTCGGGGTGAAGTTCTTCTACCGTCTGCCCGACCCCGGCGATCGTTTCCTCGGCAGTCACCCCGCCAACCCGGACCGGGTGCGCGTGGTCAATCAGACGATCCAGAAATACAATCTGAATTGACCGATCTGGCACAGTCTGTCGCCTCCTTGAGGCAGCTCGGCGTCGTGCTGACCGACCGTGGCTCGCGCTACGCAGTCAGCGGCGCGCAGGTCACCAGTCGTGCGCAGATCGACGCGGTGCTGGCAGAGCTGAAATCCGACCGCGCCTATGCCAAGGCGACCCACAACACCTGGGCGGCGCAGCTGCCCACAGGCGGGTTAAAGGCCGACGACGGAGAGAGCGGTGCCGGTATGGTGATCCTGCGCATGATGGAGCGTGAGGGGCTGCGTGACCATGTCATCATCGTGACCCGCTGGTACGGCGGCAAGAAGCTGGGCGGCGACCGGTTTCGCCGGGTTCAGGATGCGGTGCGCGCCTATTTCGATCAGGGGAATGCCAACTGAATGGCCTCCGGTATGACATGCTCTTTGGTACGGTGCTTCGGTTGCCCGCTGGTCTGTTTGCCCGCTGTTTGACCTGCATCAAATCGCTCTTGCCAGCGCAATGTTAAGTTGCCCGCAGGATGAATGATTTCCGGGGACAGCGCGATGACCAGCCAGACCAGCCAGACCAGCCAGACCAACGAGACCAGCCGGGGGGACCTGAAAACCCACGCCACCCTGTTTGACAGCATGGCGGAGACCGTCGGTCTTGATCTTCAGGAGGAGGCGATTTCCGGCCGGCTGCGCTTTGATGAGATCAGCGAAGCGGTGCTGCGCTGCACCCGCTGCGGTGGCGTCAGCGCCTGCCGCAAATGGCTCGACAAGGGGCTGCGTCCAGGTGCGGAGGCCCCCGATTTCTGCCGCAACCGCGACCTTCTGGCCTATCTGAACGAGGATGAGGTCTAGAAACAGATCACGGGAGTGCATCTCTCGACTGATTTCGACCGGGCCGAAACCTCGGCGCCATGTCCCTCTCATTCGATCCTCACAGGAGACCCTGATATGTATCCCTTGGGCCACCCGCTGCATCACCTGCGTCTGATCAAACGGATGGGACAGGCGTGCGGCGCTGATCTGACCGCCAGTTTCGCGGCGGGACAGATCACACAGACGGATTGGGCCGATATGGTGACCCGCTGCCGTGGCTGCCGTGAGGTGGCCCGTTGCGAGGCGTTTCTGGATCAGATCGACCGCACCGCAGTCACCACGCCAAAGGCGCCACTGCAGGGCTGCCGCAATGGGGACGCGCTGCTCCGGCTGCGGAACTAAGCGTGGCTGCTGCGCCGCTGACGCATCCGATGCCAGCGAAAAAGCACCGGCGCCAGAATGTAGTCATATAGGGCGGAGGCAAGCTGGCGCAGCCCCGGCAGCCCAACCACACGCGCCACCCAGCGATACCCCGGCATCTGCGCCCAAAGCACCAGAAACGCGGGAATGCCACTCAGCACCTCGCCCTGATGCCGCACATGCAACCGCCGTGCGGCCTGATCGGCATCAACGCCCCAGCGCGCCAGATCTTCTGAATTGAGGTCATCAAAGCGCAGCGGCAGCTCCCGCTGCTCCGCCAGATTTGCATAATGCCGGATCTCAATACTGCACACCGGGCAGTCCCCGTTATAGAGGATCTCGGTGGTGTCGTCCTGAGGGGTTGGCATGGCACGATGCCTCCTAGCTGGATGATTACATTGAAAATATAGCTGCGACCGGGCGCAAGGGGAGAGGCGGATGGTCACACCTGCGCTTGAAATGGATAGGGTCATACCCTCCCAATCCACGTTGAACGGAGCTCGACTGGTAGCAGTGGATAAGTGACTGCGCGCTGGGAGGCGTCAGGGATCATGACACTTTCTATCTCAGCCTTTGCAATGACCCATAAGTTGTGCAAAATCAGCGTATGATTGTATCACCTATAGGTTTTTACTGTATTTGCGAGAGGGGCTTTGACGCATCATGGAGAGACCAGAATATCTTAAACAAGGAGAGCCTGCGCGTCTTTTTCCGGTTTTGTCCAACAACTCCAAAGAGGGCCGGACGACCTCGATTCTCTTGGCGTGCCTTTCCAAAGTTGAGGAACTTGCATCAGAGTTGCTCGCGTCTTTGGGTCAACGAACTGGTAAACGCACCACGATAGAGACGTTCACGGAAGTCGTTTTTGATGGTCAGAAAGAGGGGAGCAAAGACCGTCCTGACGGGCTGATCGTCGTAAAAAACGGTTCTCGGGAATGGCGGGCCATGGTGGAGGCGAAGATCGGCAACAATCCCCTGACAGCAGAGCAAATTGAAAAATACCGCAGCTTGTCAAAGGATAACGGGATTGACTGCGTCATTACAATTTCCAATCAGTTTGCGACCTTGCCCGCTAGCCATCCGTTAGAAGAGGTCCGTAAAAGCCGGTCGAAGATTCCTGTTTTTCACTGGTCATGGATGTTTGTTCTGACAGCGGTTGATTTGTTGATTAGCAACGATGGCGTGGAAGATGATGATCAGCGTGTATTACTGAACGAATTGAGGCGGTTTTTGACCCATGAAAGTGCAGGTATTCGCGGGTTTGATCGAATGCCGCCAGAATGGAGTGAACTCAACAAATTGGTCTCTGCTGGTGGTAAGATACTTGCGAAATCATCAGAGGCGATTTGCGTATTGGACGCTTGGCATCAAGAAACCAAGGACCTCTCCTTGATCTTAAGTAGACAGACGGAAGCAAGTGTCAGAGAGCGCTTAAATAGGAAACACGCAAAAAATCCTGCAGATCGTCACAAAGATGAGTTGAACCAGCTAAGGGAAACTCATCAACTGCAAGTTAGCTTTGATATACCTAATGCGGCTGCCCCACTGGAGGTCGTCGCGGACCTTAATCGTAGAACGATTCAAGCCGGAATGACACTCAGGGCACCAGAAGATAAAAAGTCATCGAAAGCACGATTGAATTGGCTGCTTCGTCAATTGAAAAGTGATGTTGGTAGTGATCTGTTTGTTCGTATGACTTGGCCCGGGCGCAGTGAAGATACCCATTTTCCCTTGGTAGAATTGGTGGCGGACCCAGATCTCTGCGAAAAAGACAAAACCGGACTGCAAGTCGTAAGTTTTCATATCTATGTAGCAAAGCGCTTGGGGGCAAAATTTACCCAGCAGACCAATTTTATTGCGGAGCTTGAAATGATTGTCCCGAAATTCTATCGCGAGGTTGGCCAAGATCTATCTTCTTGGAGGAAACCTGCACCTAGAATTCGAGAGTCTCAGACCGACGTCAGTGTGCAATCGATTGAAGATGAAGCAGAAGTGGCGGCGCTAAGGGCGCAGTGAGTGTTGTGGATGCGGCGGTTTAGCCAGCCCTGACGCCCCACAGATCATACTCCCCCGCCTCATCAACTTCAACGGTGACCAATTCGCCGACCTGCAACCCGTCAGTGCTCTCATCGATAAACAGATTGCCGTCGATCTCCGGTGCGTCGGCCTTGGTGCGGCAGGTGGCGATGCCGTCTTCGTCGATGTCGTCCACGATCACCTGCATCGTCTGGCCGACCTTGGCCGCCAGCTTGGCTTCGGAAATCGCCTGCGCTTTCTCCATGAAGCGGTCCCAGCGGTCCTGTTTCACCTCTTCCGGCACGTGATCGGCCAGATCGTTGGACCGTGCGCCATCGACGTTCTCATATTTGAAACAGCCCACACGATCCAGCTGCGCCTCGTCCATCCAGTCGAGCAGATGCTGGAACTCCGCCTCCGTCTCGCCGGGGTAGCCGACGATGAAGGTGGAGCGCAGGGTGATATCCGGGCAGGTCGCGCGCCAGGCGTTGATTTCATCCAGCGTCTTGGCCGCTGCGGCAGGCCGGGCCATGCGGCGCAGCACATCCGGGTGGGCGTGCTGGAACGGGATGTCCAGATAGGGCAGCAGCGCATTGTCCGGGTCCGCCATCAACGGGATCAACTCGCGCACATGCGGGTAGGGGTAGACATAGTGCAACCGCACCCACAGCTCATCCGCGGGGGCCAGTCGGCCCAGCTCACGGCTCAGATCCTGAATATGGCTGCGGACCTCACCATCTTTCCACGGGTTCACGTCATATTTGCGATCCAGCCCATAGGCAGAGGTATCCTGCGAAATCACCAACAGCTCGCGCACGCCCGCATCCACCAGTTTTTCCGCCTCACGTAGAACCGCATGGGCGGGACGGGAGGCCAGTTTGCCGCGCATGTCGGGGATGATGCAGAATTTGCACTTGTGGTTGCAGCCCTCGGAGATCTTCAGATAGCTGAAGTGGCGCGGCGTCAGCTTGACGCCCGCAGCAGGCAGCAGATCCACGTAAGGGTTGGGCGAGGGCGGCACGGCGGCGTGCACCGCATCCAGCACCTGTTCATATTGATGCGGGCCGGTCACCGCCAGAATGCGCGGATGATGCGCGCGAATATAATCCGGTTCTGCGCCCAGACAGCCGGTGACAATTACCTTGCCGTTTTCCTTCAGCGCCTCGCCAATGGCTTCCAGGCTCTCGGCCTTGGCACTGTCGAGAAAGCCGCAGGTGTTCACGATCACCGCATCGGCCCCGGAGTAATCCGGCGACACGCCATAGCCCTCGGCGCGCAGCCGCGTCAGGATCCGCTCGCTATCGACCAGCGCCTTGGGGCAGCCCAGCGACACCATGCCAAGGGTCGGCTGCCCGTCACGGGGCGCATCGCCAAGCCGGGGCTTGGGCGCAAGATCGGGGCGAAGGCTGGGCGGATTGGTGGAACCGGGTGTCTGTGTCATGGCCGGGCATATATCAGGACTGCGGCAGGAGGCAAGGAAAACGGGGGGCTGGCCGAAAGGGAAGAACGGTGGACGGCAGAACGCCCCGCGAACTAAAGCAATCTGTTCTTCCATCCGCCACCTCCTCGCCCAACAAGGCCTCCCTGAAGACGAACACTTCTTCTTCCGTCGGGAGATGCAGTTTGCGAGCAAGATCGGCTCGATCTGGCAGCGGCTGCCCTATCTGCTGTTTGGCCTGTTCTCCGAATACGGCTCTTCCATTCTGCGGCCGACGCTGTGGCTCTTGGGTGTTTGGGCTTTCGGCTTTGCCGCCTTCTGGGGCTATCTCTCCGGTTGCTGCGTGCCCGCGCCGGACGGTGTGATTGAACGCCCGATGGGCGCGGCCATGGGCTTGAGCGTCTCCAACCTCTTTCCGCTGTTCGGGTTCGGGCGGCTCTACTTCGGTGCGGAGTTTATGCAGAGCTTGCCAGCGGTGCTGAAAACCCTCTCCGGCCTCCAGACCGTTGTCAGCCTGCCGCTCTTGTTTTTCCTCGGCCTTGGCCTGCGGCAGCGGTTCCGCCTCCGGTAACAGCATCCAATAGCGCGAGGGGGCAGGAGCCGAGTGTGGATTACCACTGGCATACAGCATCACATCCTTTATTGCGCCCGGCCTCGCAGGCGGTAAGCTGCGCAAAACCCCGCGGGAACAGGGGGCAAGGCAAGAGGTGCGGTGATGAAGCTGATAATCCGGGTTGTAATAGCGCTGGTGGTGGCCATGGTGCTGCTGTTGGGCGCGCTGCTGCTGCTGCCGGGGGAGAAACTGGCCCAGCTGGCCGCCGCCCAGATCGAGAAACAGACCGGGCGCACAGTGACCTTTGGTGGTCGTGTCGGCTATACGCTCTGGCCGACGCTGGGGGTGAAGGCGGACCGGGTGGCGCTGTCCAACGCCCCCTGGGCCGGACCAGAGCCAATGTTGACCGCGGAGCGGCTGACCATCGGTGTCGCGGCGGCGGATCTGATCGCAGGCAAGGTCCGGGTGACCGAACTCTCAGCGGTATTGCCGCAACTCAATCTCAGCACGCGCGCGGATGGCACCGGCAACTGGGTGTTGGATCCCGCCAGTGACGGCGAGACCAAGGCCGTGCCAGCCACACCCGGCAGTATGGACAGCCTGCCGGTCAGCATTGAGGCGCTGAACCTCACCGGAGCCACATTGCGCTACGCCCCCCATGGCGAGACACCGGTTGAAATGAAACAGATCGACCTGGCGCTGCAATGGCCGGATCCCACAGGCACTGTGGTTGCCGAGATCACCCTGCGGCCAGCTGGCGATCCGGTGCAGATCGAAGCTGAGATCGGCACGTTTGAAGCGTTTCTGGCGGGGCAGGTGTCCTCTGTTGGGGCAACTGTGACGGCAGCGGATACAGTCCTGCGTTTTGATGGCCGGGCGAATACCGCCGGTGCCGCAACCGGACGGATGACCGGCAAAAGCACCGATCTGGCGCGCAGCCTGGCAGTTCTGGGTGCAGCGCAGGGGATCGAGGTCCCAGCGGTGAAGACCTGGCTGTTTGGTTCTGACGTCACCTACACCACTGATGGACGTTTGGCGCTGCGCGATCTGACGCTGGAAGCCGATGCCAACAAGCTGCGTGGTGCTGCGGATGTCACCCTTGGCGATGTACCCAAAGTGACCGCGCGGCTGAGCGGTGGCCAGTTGGACCTGTCGGCATTGCTGCCCTCCGGTGACACTGATCTGCCCGCCGCCGCAGCGGCTGGGACCGGGGACGATCCGGTCAACGATGGCTGGTCGCGTGAGCGTATGGACTTTGGCTGGCTGGCTGCCTTGAACACCGAAATTGCCTTGGATGTTCAAGGGGTCGAGACCGGATCGGTCCGGCTGGGGCCGAGCAAGCTTGACCTGTCACTGGACAACTCCCGTGCGGTTCTGAAATTCCAACCTGCCACCGTGTTTGACGGCCAGTTGCAGGGGCAAGTGGTGGTCAACAATCGCAATGGTCTGTCGGTGGGCGGGAAGCTGAGCTTTCAGAATATCCGACTGGAACAGGCGCTGGGGCAGACCATGGGCTATGACCGCCTAAATGGCGAGGCTTTGGGCGAGCTCGAGTATCTGGGCGTCGGCAATTCGGTGGCAGAGATCATGTCTTCGCTTAGCGGCAAGGGGTGGCTGGAGGTCGGTAAGGGCTTCTTTACCGGGTTTGACCTGGAACAGCTGATGCGCAGCGGCAGTGGCAACGGTGGTAGCACGGTGTTTGATCAGCTGACCGCCAGCTACTCGATGGAAGGTGGCAATCTGACCAATAACGATCTGCTCCTGACCCTGCGCGGCTTGCGGGCCGAGGGGGAGGGACGCATCGGACTCGGGGCGCAGGATCTGGACTATCTCTTTACCCCCAGCCTGCAACGTGGCGATGGCAGCACCCGTCTGTCGATCCCCGTGGCCATCACCGGCCCATGGAGCGACCCCAAGATCCGTCCGGATCTGAAACGTGCGCTGGAGCCGGAAATCGACGCGGTGGAACAACAGGCCAAGGATCGCCTGCGCGAGAAGCTGAGCGAAGAGCTGGATACAGAGATCGCGCCAGAGCAGGACATCAATGACGCCATCCGCGACCGGATTGAGAAAGAGGCCAAGGATCAGCTGCTGCGGCTTCTCGGCGGCGATTGATCCAGCCACCAGACTCTAGTGGCCAGATCCCACAGTGCCCTACAACAGAAAACGCCCGCCAAAGGCGGGCGTCTCTATGTCAGCTGTCGGAGTGATCAAAAAGTTTGATCATAGTCACCGACCAGCGGTTCGGTGCGGATCACTGCGTCAATCTCGGCAAAGATCTGGCGCAGTTCCGCCTCGCTCTCGCTGCTTTCGCAAACCACGACGAGGTTGGGCGTATTAGACGATGCCCGCACCAACCCCCACGACCCATTATCAAGGATCACACGCGCCCCATTCACGGTGACGACCTCCTTGATGGGGCGGTCTGCCAGCGTCTCACCCGCCTTAGCCTTGGCGACCAGCTTTGCCACCAGGCGCTCCAGCACGGTGTATTTCTCGGTGTCGGCGCAATAGGGCGACATGGTTGGGGTCGCCCAGGTCTTGGGCAGCGCTTTCCTGAGGTCGGACATGCTCTTGTCCGGGTTGCGGTCCATCAGCTTGCAGATCTCGACCGCGACCCGCATGCCGCAGTCATAGCCCCGGCCCACAGGTTCAGCGAGGAAATAGTGGCCGGACTTTTCAAATCCCGCCAGCGCGCCGATCTCCTTCACCCGCCGTTTCATGTGGCTGTGACCGGTTTTCCAATAGTCCGCCGTCACGCCATTGGCCTTCAGCTCGGGATCAGAGGCAAACAGCCCGGTGGATTTCACATCTGCGACAAAGGTCGAATTCGGGTAAAGCTTGCTCAGATCCCGCGCCATGATGACGCCAACCTTATCGGCAAAGATCTCTTCGCCCTCATCATCCACCACGCCGCAACGATCGCCATCGCCATCAAAGCCAAGCGCCATATCGGCGCCAGAGGCCTTCACGCTGGCGGACATATCGTGCAGCATTTCCATGGCTTCGGGGTTCGGGTTGTAGTGTGGGAAGGTATAGTCCAGCGCATTGTGGCTATCGACGACCTCAACGCCCATCCGTTCGAACAGCTCCGGCGCAAAGGCTGAGGCGGTGCCATTGCCGGTGGCGCAGACCACCTTCAGCGGGCGGGACATTTTGAAATCGCCGACCAGATCATCGAGATAGGCCTCTTTCACGCCATCCACGAACTGATAAGAACCGCCGGGACGGGCGACACCCTCACCATTCAGGACAATGTCCCGCAGCTCACCCATTTCGTCCGGGCCGTGGGTCAGCGGGCGTTCAAAGCCCATCTTGACCCCGGTCCAGCCGTTGGGGTTGTGGCTGGCGGTGACCATGGCGACGGCAGGCACATCCAGATGGAACTGGGCGAAATAGGCCATGGGTGACAGGGCCGGGCCGATATCGCGCACTTCGATACCCGCCTGCATCAGGCCGATGATCAGCGCGTGTTTGATGGCGACCGAATAGTCGCGGTAATCATTCGCCACTGCGATCACCGGCGGGATGCCACGCTTGTGCATCTGGGTGCCCAGTCCCAGCCCCAGCGCGGTCATGCCGGGCAGGTTGATTTCCTCAGGGTATTTCCAGCGCGCGTCATATTCGCGAAAACCGGTGGGCGTGATCATCGGATCGCGCAGAAAGCTCCAGGTGTTCGGGCGCACCTCGGGGATGGGTTTGGTCATGGGATTACGCTCTCTTGTAGATCAGATGCGGATAGGGTCGGCCTTGGCCAGCGCATCAAAGCGCATCAGCGTCTCGATCAGTTTTGGCATCTGGTCCAGATAGATCATGTTCGGCCCGTCGCTGGGGGCATTGTCCGGATCTTCGTGGGTTTCAATGAAGACCGAGGCGATACCAAGCGACACCGCCGCCCGCGCCATCAGCGGCGCAAACTCGCGCTGTCCGCCGGTGGAGCCGCCCTTGCCGCCGGGCTGCTGCACGGAATGGGTTGCATCCATCACCACCGGATAGCCACCTTTGGCCATCTGCGGCAGGGACCGCATGTCTGCCACCAGCGTGTTATAGCCAAAGGAGGTGCCACGTTCGGTCAGAAGGATATTGGTGTTGCCAGTGCTTTCCACCTTGGCGACCACATTGGCCATGTCCCAGGGCGCCAAAAACTGACCCTTCTTGATGTTCACGGCCTTGCCGGTCTTGCCCGCGGCCAGCAGCATATCGGTCTGGCGGCACAGGAAGGCAGGGATCTGCAGAATATCCACCGCCTCAGCTGCGACTGCACATTGCGCCTCGGTGTGGACATCGGTCAGCACCGGAACATCGAATTCCTTCGCGATTGTCTGCAGGACCTTCAGCCCCTCATCCACGCCCAGCCCACGTTTGCCGGAGAGCGAGGTGCGATTGGCCTTATCGTAGGACGCCTTGAAGACATATTGCGCGCCATATTTGGCGCAGGCCTCTTTCATCTGACCCGCGATCATACGCGCGTGATCCAGGCTTTCCAGCTGGCAAGGGCCGGCAATGAGGGTCAGCGGGCGGTCATTGCCGATGCTGAGGTCGGCGACGGAGATATTTTTCATGGCGTTATGACGAAACCTGTTCTCGGAGGATGGACGCAGTAAGCGAGCACATCAGGTAGATACCGGAAAAGATCAGGAATGCCAAAATCGTATTTTCAAATCGGCGGGGATAGGACGCTTCCTCACTTGGAACGGGTTCCACCGCTGTCGTCAGATAGCGCACCTGGCGGTTTGCCTCCATGCGGGTCTGCTCCACTTGTTGCAGCGCCGATTGCAGCATCATATCGCGCGTCGCCAGATCGGCCTGCGCCATCTGGATCTGCACCGTCAGGCTGGCAAGCGAGTTTTCGCCGGCCGAGGCGTCGATCATGCGATCGTTCAACCGCTGAATGAGGCTGTTCAGTCGCGCGATGTCGGCGCGCGCGCCATCCACCTTGGCCTGATTGGGGCGGGCATTGTCCAGCAGGGCGGCCAGTTCCAGCTCCTTTTCCTGACGCTGCAGCTCAAAGGTGCTGATCTGCGAGCGTAACGACATGATCACGCCTTCTGGATCAAGCACGGTGCCGCGTTGTTGCAACCGCACCAACCGTTCCTGCGCATTGCGACGTTTGTCCTCGGCCATCTCCAGCGCGGTTTCGGCATCGCCCACCTGATCGGAGCGTTTCTGCACCGACAACTGGTTCACCTTTTCCTGCGCATAGCTGATCAGCTTTTGTGAAAACTCGGCCGAGACCTGCGGGTCGGCGGCGGTGACCTCCATGCGGACAACGCCCTCCGTCGGATCATATCCAATCTTCACGTTGCGCGAATAGGTCTTGTAGGCTTCCTCATTGGTGGGGTTGTCTTCCAGCCGCTGGATCGGGTCGATCCACTCCTGCGTGAAATGGGATTTGAACCCGACCTCCCGGTCCAGCCGCAGCATCGCCTCCTTCGATTGCAGGTAACTCTGCACCGCGATCGAATCCTGACTGGTGGCAAACTGCGTGCCACTCAACAACCCGCCGAGGCCACCGCCACTGCCGGCGCTGTCGGCCTTGAGCACCAGAAATTCTGATTTCGCGGCATACATCGGCGTCGCAACACCATAGAAATAGTAGCCCGTAAGCGCAGTTGGCAGCATCACGAAAAACGCCAACCTCGCACCGAGCAGTAAGAGCTTTCGACGGCGGCGACGGGCGATATCGCGTTGAATTTGCTGAATTTCGCGGTTGCGTCGCTCTGTCGGGCTCAGCTCTGTTGCGGGCAGTGACACCTTGTCGGACGGCACTGTCTGCGGCAGTTGCACACTGCCCGGCGCCTGCGGGGCGCCAGCGGGGTGGGCCGTGTTGGGCTGTACCACCAGCTCCAGCATATTGGCGCGCTGAAACGGGTCGATCCCCTTCAGCCGCAACTGGCGCACGGCGTCAAAATCGGAGGTGGCGGGCAGATTGTTTTTCTGCGCGATCCGGCGGGCCAGCCGCAGCTGACGCCCGGTCAGCCCCTCCTTGCGGATCTCATCCAGATCAGTGGAGGGTTTACCGTTCTTGGCCTTTGATGGCTCCCTGATGGAAATGGCCTCATCGGCAGGCGACGTTCCGGCGCCGCCAGATGCCCCGGCACGTGTCGCTCCGGCACCAGTCTTGCCTGCGGCTGCCGCCGATGCCACGGGCGGAGCAGCCTGGGGCGCGTCAACAGCGCTTGGCGGTGGCACCGGACGTGCGGCAGCGGGCTGTGCTGCGGCGCCACCACTGCGGCGGACCCGGAATTTCTTAGCCTTGGGTTTGGTAGTCATAGAGCTGTTTCGCTTCTTCCAAGGTTTCAAACATATGCAACTGGCCATCCACCAGAACAGCCGCAGAACGGACAAATTTCTCCAGCGTCTTGGGCTGGTGCGACACCATAATGATGGTGGTGGTCTCAAGCCGTTCCTGCAGGATTGACCCGGCTTTCTTGTTGAATTCCACATCGGTGGTGCTGGGCATCCCCTCGTCGATGAGGAAGATATCAAAATCCAGCGCCAGCATCAGCGCAAAACTGAACCGTGCCCGCATACCGGAGGAATAGGTGCCGACGGGCTGGTCAAAATACTCTCCCAAGCCGCAGAGCCAGCGGCAATAGGCTTCGACATAATCGGGATCCAGCCCGTAGAGATTGGCGATATAGCGGGCATTGGCCATCGCTGACAGGCGGTTGATCACCCCGCCCATGAACCCCAATGGAAACGAGATCCGGCAGCCGCGACGAATTTCGCCCTCATCGGGTTTTTCCAGCCCGGCCATCATGTTGATCAACGTGGTCTTGCCGGTGCCATTGGGGGCCAACACCCCCATCGATTTGCCGAGGTCAACGCGAAAGGACACCCGGTCAAGGATCACCTTGCGCTGGGTGCCGGTCCAGAAGGACTTGCTCACGTTTTCAAACTCAAGCATCGCGTGTTCCGGTGCTGCTCTCGACCCCGTTCAGGAGCCTCTGGTCCTCATGATGCGCCAGGCGGATCCCGGCGGCCTTATGTCTGCACTAACAGATTTGTGTTAACGATGTAGGCTGCTATTTGGACCATATTATGTCCAATTGGTATGGGATTTATCAACGTTCCGTTAACCAGATGACGCGGCTTTGATCAAATGGCGGTGTCCTCGCAGGCTGCACGGCAGGCGGACTGGCGGGCGAACGGGCAGGGTGCCATGATGCTGCGGGCGGGCAGATAGCAGGGGGCAGGGATGACCACAACCGAGGATCTGAGGCAGGAGATTCGCGCGTGCCGCCTCTGTGCGGGGCGGTTTGCCGCAACCGTGACCCGGCACAGCCCGCGCCCTGTTGTCTGGTTCGACAGCGCGGCGCGTATTCTGATCGCCGGTCAGGCGCCGGGCGCGCGGGTCCACGACAGCGGTCGTCCTTTCACCGATCCTTCCGGGGATCGCCTGCGTGAGTGGCTGGGCCTGAGTGAGGCGCAATTCTACGACCAGTCGCTGGTGGCGATCGTGCCCATGGCGTTTTGTTTTCCCGGGTATTCCGCGAAAAAGGCAGATCTGCCACCGCCTGCGATCTGCCGCACCACCTGGCATGACCGGGTGATGGACACCTTGCCCAATATCGGCCTGCGCGTGCTGGTCGGCGGCTATGCCCACAGCTATCATCTGGGCGGCAAACAGTCGGTGCAGGCGCGGGTTGAAGGCTGGCGGGACCACGCGCCGCAGGAGTTTCCCTTGCCTCATCCGTCCTGGCGCAATACCGCATGGCTGAAACGTAATCCCTGGTTCGAGACCGATCTGCTGCCGGTCCTGCGCGCCCGGGTTCAGGAGCTGATAACATGACCGACGCCACCCCTCTGGATCACAGCCACGCCGCAATGCTGGCAGCGCCTCAGGACGACGCGGCCCGCCTGCGGTTCTATGAGCGGCTGGCGGATAGTGAGTTATTCCTGCTGCTGACCAAAGAGCCCGAGGGCGACACCATTGCGCCCGAGTTGTTTGAGACCGCAGATGGCACCTTTGCGCTGGTTTTTGATCGCGAGGACCGGCTGGCAGAATTCGCCGGGCGCATCGTTCCTTATGCGGCTCTGTCGGGTCGGGTCGTGGTGCAGATGCTGGCGGGGCAGGGGGCAGGGGCCACGATTGGCCTTGGCGTTAACCTTGATGTGGCGCCGTCTGCGATCCTGATCCCGGCGGAGGCCGTAGCCTGGTTGCATGACACTCTGGGCCAGACCCCGGCCGAGGTTGATGCTGAGATTGAGGCGATCACCGCCCCCAAGGGCCTGCCGGAGATGTTGATTACTGCGCTGGACACCAAGCTGGCCACTGCGGTGGGTCTTGCACAGTCCGCCTATCTTGTCGGTCTGCACTACCGTGGCGGCGGGCAGGGCCATCTGCTGGGCTTCGTTGACGCAAAGGAGGCCGCGCAATCCGCACTGGCCAAGGCGGTGGGAGAGGCGCTGACTTTCTCCGGGGTTGAGGCGGGCGCGCTGGATGTCGGCTTCTTTGCCAGCAGCGATGCCATGGCGGCGCGACTGGCGCAGGCCGGGCTGCGGTTCGATCTGCCGCAACCGGCAGCCCCGTCCGTGCCCTCCGCCCCCGGACGTGATCCTGAAAACCCGCCCCGGCTCAGCTAAGGCGGCAGGTCTGCGGGTCTCAAACAGAAACATCGCGGCCCGGTTAGGCGCCGCGATGTCCAGTGTCTTCAGCAGTGGTGGCAGGCGGGGCCGGCCCCCGCCCGACGATCAGCTGTCGGCTTCTGCCGGTTCCAGCTTGTCCTGCGTCTTGGTGTCGAAATCCGACGCATAATGGCGTTCGCGCAGCTGGGTGTGCAGCTCGCCAAAGGCCCGATTGACCATCCGCCCGCGCGATACCGCCGGACGCGCGTCGATCTCCTTGGCCCAACGCAGCACATGGGTGTAGCTTTCCACATCCAGGAATTCTGCCGCCTCATAAAGACGACCCAGCACCAGTTGTCCATACCAGGCCCAGATCGCCATATCGGCGATGGAGTAGTCATCTCCAGCGATATAGCGGTTGTCGGCCAGTTGCCGGTCCAGCACATCCAACTGGCGTTTGGCCTCCATCGAGAAGCGATTGATCGGATATTCGTATTTCTCCGGCGCATAGGCATAGAAATGGCCAAAACCGCCGCCCAGATACGGCGCGCTGCCCATCTGCCAGAACAGCCAGTTCATCACCTCGGCGCGGGCGGCTCCCTCCTTGGGCAGGAAGGCGTCGAATTTTTCCGCCAGATGCATCAGGATTGAGCCGGATTCAAACACCCGCACCGGTGCATCGCCGCTGCGGTCCATCAGCGCCGGGATCTTGGAGTTGGGATTGACCTCGACGAAACCGGATCCGAACTGATCCCCCTCACCGATATTGATTAGCCAGGCGTCATATTCGGCGCCACTGTGGCCGGCGGCCAGCAGCTCCTCCAGCATCACCGTGACCTTCACCCCGTTGGGTGTGGCCAGCGAATAGAGCTGATAGGGATGTTCCCCCACCGGCAGCTCTTTGTCATGGGTGGCCCCGGCAATAGGGCGGTTGATCGAGGCAAAGCGGCCACCGCTTTCCTGCTCCCAGGTCCAGACTTTTGGCGGGGTGTAAGTTGTGTCACTCATCTGTTGGCCTTGTTTTGAAACGGTTTTTGAATGTGTCAGGCGGTCATGTTGCGCCGCTCCGATGCAGGGGGCGACGCGGCATTGTGCAAAACATAAGCAGGCCGCGCAAAATTCCAATGACTGGAAGGTCTGCGGCCTACACTTTTTGTTGACCACCCCCCGGGCAGAGTAGGCGGCGTTGATGTCATGATGCCACGGCAAATATTCCCATCCAGAGCCAGCCTGTAACAAAACATGCGCCTCTGATCACAGCGGCTCCGTATCGGACACAGGGACGTGAGCCCCCCTTCGCATCGCGGCGGATCTGAATATTGTCTAGCCAGCCCGGCTGTTATGGTCGGCGTCCAGTTTTGCCTGGGGGTCCTTCGACCCATGCCCTTGAAAGGATAGTCTATGAAACGCGTTCTCTTTGCCGCCCTTGCCGCTGCCTCTTTTGGTCTGCCTGCGTTTGCCGGGGATCAATATATCGACAGCACCGGCTTTGCGGTCTCCGGCTATGACGTGGTGGCCTACCGCGATCTGGCGCAGAACCCCGTTGGCAGCGCCCAACCCGCAGCGGTACCGGGCAATGCGGCCTACACGGCTGATCATAACGGCGCCACCTTCGCCTTCTCCAGCGCAGAGAACCGCGACAAGTTTGCCGCCAACCCTGACTATTACGCGCCGCAATATGACGGCCACTGCGCCTATGGCGTCTCCAAGGGCGGCAAGGTTCCGGGCAATCCAAACCTGTGGCGCATCGTGGATGACAAGCTGTATCTCAACATCACCAAAAACGTTGTTGGCTTCTGGGAAGAGGATATTCCCGGCAATATCAACCTCGCTCAGGGCAACTGGCCCGAAATTGAACCGGCGGACGCCTCCAAGAATGTGATCCCGAACTTCACGTCCTCTGCCCCGGAACAGGGTTGATCCTTGCGATCCGTTAAGGAGAGGGCAGGGTTTGCGCCCTGCACCCTCCCCAAACGGCAGCGCCTAAAGAAAACAGCGCCCCGGAGCAATCCGAGGCGCTTTTTTATGTATTCTGATTTCCAGCGGCTCATGGCCTCAGGGCAGTCGCCTGGGCAGCCCGGCGACAGCCCGCAGTTTACCGTTTACGGTCGCGGCGTGCGCTCATCGGCTGGAACGCCACGCCGACATGGGCTTCGCAATAGGGTTTGCCCTGCTGAACAGGCAGGCCGCAGAACCAGAAATCCTCGGTCGCGGGATCACCCACGGGCCATTTGCACGTCCGCTCGGTCAGTTCCATCAGGCCCAGCTTCTTGGCTTTCTTCTCGATCTCGTTGACCTTGGCCAGCGCTTCAGGGCTGATTTCATTGGCCGAGGGCTGCGGCGGCAGCGGCTGGCCGGCCGGAATGATCTGGCGGCGTGCTGGCGTGGCCGGGCGACCTTCGGCAGAGGCCGCAGGCTCAGGCGTCACCGGGCGGGCCGGTTCGGTCTTGGGCTGCGGCTTGGGCTTGGCCGGTGCGGCCGCAGCTGCGGCGGGCGCCGGTTTTGGTGCCGCGGCGGGTTTTTCCTTGGGCTCGGCGGCGGGTTTGGCCGTACCGCTGTTGCGGTTGGACAGTCCCAGGCGATGCACCTTGCCAATCACGGCGTTGCGGGTCACGCCGCCCAGTTCCTTGGCGATCTGGCTTGCAGATTGCCCTTCGCCCCACATTTTCTTGAGCAGTTCGACGCGCTCGTCTGTCCAGGACATCTGTTGCCTTTCCAAGCTAAAAGCGGCCCCAGATCCTGCGGCCGCCATCGAATTCCGTATCAGGCCCCTATTCTAATCACTGCGTGCCGAGTTACAAGAGCGTCTTGCGCCTCGGGGTCTGCTCTCTTGGTCCTTATTGGCCCCTGCCAGCCTTTGGCAGAGGCGCTTTGGGGGCGAAAGCCGCTTGCCCCGGCAGGGTGGGCATGGTTTGACGCAGACGATCGACCGATGAGGAAGACCTGGGGCCGTCACCGATCGGCAAGCCCACAAGATTGGCCCGCAGATAGTCCCCGCAGATAAGCAAAGAGGCGCGACATGGCACAGCACACCCCAGAGCAGACAGCACCGGCGACACCGGCCATCGCCCTTGGAGAGCGGCGCTTCGGGCGGATGAACTGGCTGGGTCTGCGCACGCTGGCGCGGCGCGAAATCACCCGGTTTCTGGTGGTCTGGACCCAGACGCTGATGGCGCCGATGGTGACGGCCGCCCTGTTCCTGATGATCTTCAATATCGCCATTGGTCCGGGGCGGGGCGATGTCATGGGCGTGCCCTTCATCGAATTTCTGGCCCCCGGTATCATGATGATGACGGTGATTCAGAATGCCTTTGCCAATACATCATCGTCGATTGTGATCACCAAGGTGCAGGGCAATATCGTCGATACGCTGATGCCACCCTTGTCGGGGTTTGAAATCCTGCTTGGCTATCTGGCCGGGGCGGTGGCGCGCGGTGTTTTTGTCGCGCTGGGCATTGGCACCGGGTTGATGCTGGTGCTGGGTGTGGTGCCGGAACATCCGCTGGTGGCCCTGCTGTTTGTGGTGCTTGGTGCGCTGTTTCTGGGCGGGCTGGGCATTGTCGCCGGTGTCTTTGCCGAAAAATTCGATCAGATGGCGGCGATCACCAATTTCATCGTGACCCCGCTCGCCTTTCTCTCGGGCACATTCTATTCAGTGGAAGCGCTGCCGCCGGTGCTGCGGCTGCTCTCACATCTCAACCCGGTCTTCTACCTGATCGACGGGGTGCGATTCGGGGTGATCGGCACCTCCGACAGCTCCCCTCTGCTCGGACTGCTGGTCTGCAGCCTGTCCAGTGCGGCGATTGGCACATTGGCCTGGCTGATGCTGCGCAGCGGCTACCGGCTGAAGTCCTGATCAGCCTGCGCGCCCGGATCTACATGTAGGGTCGGCACCCGCTGCCGCCCCTCGCGCCAGGCCAATAGCGCCGCGCCCGCCAGGATGATCACCGCGCCCAGAACGGTGATCGCATCCGGCGCCTCGGCAAAGACGGCAAAATCATAGATCGCGGCAAAGATCAGCGTGGCATAGCTGAACGGCGCCACAAAAGAGGCATCCGCCCGCGCCATTCCATTGATGAAACAGCCCTGCGCACAGGCCATCATGGAGCCAAGCGCGACCATCAGCGCCCATTGCTCGGCTGTTGGTGGCTGCCAGACTGCCATCACCGCAACGCTGGCAATCACGGACCCCAGCAGATTGTTGAACCACAGGATCTGCAACGGCTTCTCCCGCCCGGCCAACCGTTTGATAAAAATCAGCTCCAGCCCCATCACCGCAGCCGCCGCCAGCGCCAGCAGGCTTGCGGGCTGAAAACTGGCCGGGGTTGGCCGCAGCAGGACCATCGCCCCCAGAAGCGCAATCACCGCCGCCGCCCAACGCCAGCGTCCGACCGTTTCCCCCAGCAGGGGGATCGCCAGCAGCATGCCAAAGACCGGGTTGAGAAAGGTGATCGCCGTAGCATCGGCCAGCGGGATATAGGCAACGGCGGCAAACATCAGCGTCACCCCCATCCAGCCAAAACTGGTGCGCCCCAGATGCAGCCCCCAATGCGGCGCGGTGAACCGGGGCCGCCGCACCGCAACCAGGGTGCTGATCGCCAGAAACGCAAACACGAACCGTCCGAAACTGATCTGCAGCGGATGCAGCGGCGCGCCCAGAGCATCCGTGCCAAGCGCTTTGGCCACCAGCGTGGTGCCTGCGATAAATACCGTGGCGAGCAGGATCAGCGCGGCGGCGAGGGCGGGGTGCTGACGGGTGATTATCATGAGGCCCAGCACTGCCCGTTGACGCCGCCAAAAGCAAGCCACCAGAGGGGCCCGCCGCGATTGAGCGGACTGCCGTATCTGACGATTGCAACGGTTCCCACCTTCGAATTGACCAACCATTCCGACAAACGGTCTTTTCTTTTCCTAAAACCTCCGTTATGGACGCGGACATGATCACCGCTGCACATATCACTTTGCTGCGACGCCGACGCCACAACGCGTAATCCGGCTCCGATCACCCGTGCCCTGTTGCGGCACCTCCAACTTCTCCAATATCGTTGACCCTGCGGCCCGGCTGCGTCACTGCTTGGCCCAACATGTCCAAAAGGAAGATCCCGATGATCCCGTCCGTTCTGCCCACTTATAATCGTGCGCCCCTCAGCTTCGTGAAGGGCGAAGGCGCCTGGCTGATCGAGGCGGATGGACGACGCTTTCTGGACCTGGCGGCGGGCATTGCGGTGAACGCATTGGGTCATGCCCATCCGGCTCTGGTGAAGGCGCTGACGGATCAGGCTGAAACCCTCTGGCATGTCTCCAACCTCTATCACATCCCGCAGCAGCAGGCGCTGGCGGACCGGCTGGTGGAGCACAGCTTTGCCGATACGGTGTTTTTCACCAACTCCGGCACTGAATCCTGTGAACTGGCGGTGAAGATGGCGCGGAAGTATTTCCACGACAAGGGCCAGCCCGAGCGGGTGGAGATCCTCACCTTCTCCGGCTCATTCCATGGTCGCTCCTCGGCCGGGATCTCCGCTGCCGGCTCTGAAAAAATGACCGCTGGCTTTGGACCGATGCTGCCGGGGTTCAAACATCTGATGTTCGGCGATCTGGACGGTGTGACCGATGCCATCACCGACCAGACTGCCGCCATCCTGATTGAGCCGGTGCAGGGCGAGGGCGGCATCCGCCCGGTGCCCGATGCAGAACTGAAGGCGCTGCGCCAGATCTGTGATGAGCATGGCCTGTTGCTGATCCTTGATGAGGTGCAATGCGGGGTGGGCCGGACCGGCAAGCTGTTTGCTCATGAATGGGCAGGCATCACGCCGGACATCATGATGGTGGCAAAGGGCATTGGCGGCGGCTTTCCTCTGGGGGCAGTGCTTGCCACCGAAGAGGCCGCCTCTGGCATGACCGCCGGCACCCATGGCTCCACCTATGGCGGCAACCCTCTGGGCTGTGCGGTGGGCTGCGCGGTGATGGATCATGTCACCGACCCGGAGTTCCTTGCGGAGGTGAGCCGCAAGGCCGGTCTCCTGCGCCAGAAACTCGAAGGGCTGGTGGCCGCTCATCCGCAGGTCTTTGAGGCGGTGCGCGGATCTGGCCTGATGCTGGGCCTCAAATGTGTCGCCGCAAATACCGATGTGGTCGCCGCAGGCTATGAGGCCGAGGTGGTGACGGTCCCCGCCGCCGACAATGTGGTCCGCCTGCTGCCGCCGCTGACCCTTACCGATGAGGATATCGCCGAGGCCTTCGCCCGGCTCGACCAGGCCGCGACATTGGTGGAGGCCAAAGCAGACGCCTGAGGCGTCATCTTTCCTGAAATACTCCGGGGGTGCGGGGGCTGGCCCCCGCGCGCGCCCTTGACGGCAACAGCCTCCGGCAAGACACAAGCACAACGAAAGCGACGTTCGATATGAACCATTTCCTCGATATCCATAAAACCGATGCCACCGACCTGCGGGCGATCATTGATCAGGCCAGCGCCACCAAACAGGCCCGTCTCGGTCGCCCCAAGGCCGCGCCGGATGATGAGCTGCCGCTGAAAGACCGCATGGTGGCACTGATCTTTGAAAAACCCTCCACCCGGACCCGTGTGTCCTTTGACGTCGGCGTGCGCCAGATGGGCGGGCAGACCATGGTGCTCTCGGGCAATGACATGCAGCTGGGGCATGGTGAGACCATCGCCGACACTGCCCGCGTGCTCAGCCGCTATGTCGACATGATCATGATCCGGACCTTTGATGAAACCGTGCTGACTGAGATGGCCGAATATGCCTCTGTGCCGGTGATCAACGGCCTGACCGATCGCACCCATCCCTGTCAGATCATGGCCGATGTCCTCACCTATGAGGAACATCGCGGCCCCATCAAGGGCAAGAAAGTCGTCTGGTGCGGGGATGGTAACAATGTCTGCGCCTCTTTTCTGCATGCCGCCGCGCAGTTTGGCTTTGATCTCACCTTCACCGGCCCGGCGCAGCTCGATCCGGAGCCTGAGTTCATCGGCCTTGCGCGCAACGCAGGTTCGCAGGTGATCATTGAGCGCGACGCGGCAAAAGCGGTTGAGGGCGCTGATCTGGTGGTGGCCGATACCTGGGTCTCGATGCACGACAGCCAATCCTCAAAGGAGCGCCGCCACAATATGCTGCGTGGCTATCAGGTGAATGACGCGCTGATGGCTCACGCCAAACCCGACGCGCTGTTCATGCACTGCCTGCCCGCTCACCGCGAGGAAGAGGTGACCTCAGCCGTGATGGACGGCCCGCAGTCCGTGATCTTTGATGAGGCGGAAAACCGTCTGCACGCGCAAAAAGCGATCATGCGCTACTGCCTCGGCGCCTGAACCACTCTCCTCAGCCCGCGAATAGGCCAACAAAAAACCGCCGCATCCGGTCAGGATGCGGCGGTTTTTTTATTTTAGGCCGGGGCCGGGATCACATGGTGATCGCGGTCAACGCCAGGAAGACACAGCCCGACAGCAAGGCGGCGGCGGGCACGGTGATTACCCAGGCGGCAGCAATTGTCATGAAATGGCTGCGGCGCACCAGCTTGCGACGACGGCGCTCTTCCGGGGCAATCCGCTTGGTTTCAGGCCGCGTGGCGGAGCTGCGCTTCAGGCGGCGCTCCATATGCCATTCGCGGAAGAAGCCCACACCAAACACAGCCCCGACCGCAATATGGGTGGAGGACACCGGCAGACCCAGCCAGCTTGCCACAATCACGGTGATCGCGGCGGACAGCGACACACAATAGGCGCGCATCGGGTTCAGTTTGGTGATCTGGCTGCCAACCATGCGGATCAGCTTGGGACCGAACAGGAACAGGCCAAATGAGATGCCAAAGGCCCCGATCACCATGACCCAGGTCGGGATCGCCACCTTGGAGGCGATATCGCCAAACTCGGTGGTATGCACAATCGCTGCCAGCGGACCCACCGCATTGGCCACATCATTGGCGCCATGAGCAAACGACAGAAGCGCGGCAGAAATTACCAGTGGGATCGAGAACAGCACTTTCAGCGATTTGTTGCGGTTCTCCATACCCTCGGATTGACGCTTGATCAGCGGCGCGGTCACCACATAGGATAGCCCGCCAACCGCGGCACCGATCAGCAGCGCAATTTCCAGATCAATCTTGATGATCCGCTTCAGGCCCTTTAGCGCCAGATAAGAGGCAAACGCCCCTGCCATGATGCCGACCAGCACCGGCACCCAGCGGCGCGCGGCGGCGATCTTGTCATCCTGATAGATGATTTTAGCCTTGATAAAGGCGAGGAACCCGGCCGCAATCAGCCCGCCCAATACGGGGGAGATGACCCAGCTGGCAGCGATTTTGCTCATCGTGGGCCAGTTCACAGCACCAAACCCGGCAGCGGCAATGCCTGCCCCCATGACACCGCCCACAACCGAATGTGTGGTTGAGACAGGCGCGCCGATCCATGTCGCGAGGTTCACCCACAGCGCCGAAGAAATCAGCGCCGCCATCATCGCCCAGATGAACACTTCGGAGCTGGCAACGCCCGCCGGATCAATGATGCCCTTGGAGATGGTAGAGACCACATCGCCGCCCGCCAGCAGCGCACCGGCACTTTCGGCCAAGGCAGCAATCACGATGGCCCCGCCCATGGTCAGCGCATTGGCACCCACCGCAGGACCCATATTGTTGGCCACGTCATTGGCGCCGATGTTCAGCGCCATATATGCGCCAAATGCCGCCGCGGCGATCACCACGAAGTTTGACGGCGCCGAGCCGAGGAACACCGCTGCACCGACACCGGCGAGGGCAATGAAGACCAGCGCGATGCCGGGGGCAACCAGCGGACGCGACACATAGGATGTCGCCAGTTCAAGTTGAGAAATCCGGTTAAGATCCCGGTCCAGTGTCTTCCACTGCGGTCGCTGTGGTGCGTCGCTCATTGTATCGATCCCGATTCAAAAGTTGCGCACGCGCCTAGCGCCCCCATTGCAGTCATGCAAGGGGTTTGTCATATTTCCATCATGGAGTTGTTACAATTGACGCAGAAGATCGCTCAATTCAGGTTCCGCCACCAGTTCCGCCGCGGCCTTTGGAGACATCCATTCACGCGTCCGCTCGGACTGTTCGGGGTAGTCATCGGATAGCTCAGACACCTCGGCAACATAGACCAGCGTATGGACAACTTCCTTGGTGCCGTTGTCCTGCAATTTCATGTATTCATAGGTGCCGATCGGTTCGCCCTCAATCCGGGCGTCGCGCACGCCGGCCTCTTCCCAGGCTTCCTGCAGGGCCGACTGCGGGCCATTCATGCCCTTGATGGGCCAGCCCTTTGGCACGATCCAGCGACCGGTGCCGCGGCTGGTGATCATCAGAACCTCTTTGCCCTTATCGCCATTGCGATAGCACATTACGGCGACTTGCAGCCGTTTGGGACGAAAGAACATTGGCCGGAGATACTCCTCCCAGGCACTGGACATGATATGTTTCATTGCTGCTCAGCTTCCTAGCGCCGATCATGAATGCCGGGCGCATTTTTGCTTTGGTGTAATTTTGGCATGTCATGGCAGGAATACAAGAGGGGGCAGCGAGTGTAGATGGCCGGATATGGCCGTTTTTGCGCAAAAATCCGTGATTTTGCGGGGAAATTATGCGGTTTGGCGTCGTTCTGGACTATTTGCGTGGTTTCGCCCGCAAGGTGGGATCCGCCTGGGTGGGGTCTTCGGGCCAGGGGTGTTTGGGGTATTGCGCCCGCATATCCTTGCGTACATCCGCATATGACCCGGACCAGAAACCGGGCAGATCGCGGGTGATCTGGATCGGTCGCTGCGCCGGCGACAGCAGGGAGACCTTCAGCGCCACGCCACCCACGGTCGGATGGCGGGTGACCCCAAACATCTCCTGCAGCCTGACGGAAATCTCAGGCACTTCCTCTGCGTAATCAATCGGCACCTTGCGCCCTAGTGGCGTGGTGAAATGTGGCGGCGCCATCTGGTCCAGCCGCTGCGTCTGCTCCCAGCTGAGCGCCGTGCGCAGCGCGGGCAGCAGGTCAAAGCGTTTCCAATCCTCGGCGCTGCGCACCCCGTCCAGCATCGGCAGCAGCCAATCTTCCAGTGTCGCCAGCAAAGCTTCTTCGCTGAAATCCGGCAGATCCTCACCATCCGCCTGCAACAATCGTACCCGCGCCACAAACCGCGCAGCGGCGCCGCTGAGGCGCAGCCCCAGTTCGCGCACCCCCTCCAGCATTGCTGTTGCGATGGCGTCCGCCGGAACATCCTTCCAGATGTGATCCTCCAGCACGATGGCGCCCAGACACTGCTGGCGACGCGCCACAACCCGGCGGTCACGTTTGGACCAGACACAGGTCAGCTGTGGTTTGATCTGATCGGCAAATGCGCTGCGCAGCTCCGACAGGGTGATCGGCGCGGCCAGCCGCAGCCGCGCCTCACGCGGGTTGCCATCACTGTCGAGCCCCACCAGAAACGGCGTCGCCGCCAGACTGTCCTCCGGCGGCAGCACCGCGCCCTTGCCACCGGACAGCACATAGCGCGGCGCATCGCCCTTGCGGCGCTGGCCGATCCGGTCGGGGTAGGCGGCGGCGGCCATCACGGCAGCACTTGCCGAAGCGGAGGATGCACCACTGCGCGCTTGCCGGGTCAGCCGCTTGGCCTCTCCCTTGATGCGTTCCAGCGTGGGGATGTTCAGCTGATAGCTCCGGCGGCGCTGAAACGCCTTTGCGTCCCTCAGGGCCTCCAGCCGCAGCGCCAGATCTACCGGCGCGCCGCGCAACGGATCGCGTTCCGCCAGCAGCGCCGCCAGCGGTGCCGCATCAGCACCGAAGCGCGCCAGCATATGCCCCAGACGCGGGTGCAGGGGCAATTTGGCCAGCACCTTGCCATGGGAGGTGATCCGCCCCTCGCCATCCAGTGCGCCCAGCATCCGCAGCAGCGCCTGCGCTTCCTTGAGGGCGCCCTCTGGCGGTGGCGTCAGAAACGGCAGATCATCCGGACCCGCCCCCCAAAGCGCCAGCTCCAGCGCCAGTGATGTGAGGTCAGCGGCCTGAATTTCCGGCGGTGGGAAGGCGGCCAGCGCCCCGTCTTCACCCTTGGTCCACAGCCGGTAGCCGACCCCCGCTGCCATCCGGCCGGCACGGCCCTGTCGCTGGGTGGCCTCGGCGCGGGTCACACGTTCGGTGACCAGCCGCGACATGCCGGAACCGGGGTCGAACCGGCTGCGCCTTGCCAGCCCCATATCCACCACCACGCGAATGTCCTGAATGGTGAGCGAGGTTTCCGCAATGGAGGTCGCCAGCACGATTTTGCGCGCCACAGGGTCCGGCTGGATCGCCGCGCGCTGCTCAGCAAAGGGCAGGGCACCAAACAGTGGGCGGACCACGCAATCCCCCGGCAACCGGCCAGCCAGTGCGGCGGCCGCCTTGCGGATTTCGCCCTCGCCGGGGAGGAACACCAGAATGCCGCCGCCCTTGGCCTCGGACCCGCCTCTGCCGCCCGATCCTGCGGGGCGGCTTTCGGCTTCGGCGCGCAGCACCAGATCGACCAGCGCATCCAGCCGCCTTGGGCCGCGCCCGCTTCGGCTGTCGGCGGGCAGGGGAGTGTCCAGCCAGCGGGTCTCAACCGGGTAGCTGCGCCCCTCGGAGGTTACCAGTGGCGCCTCCATCAATTCGGCGACTGGGGCGGCGTCCAACGTGGCGGACATGGCCAGCAGGATCAGATCGTCGCGCAAGGCGCCGGCCACCTCCAGACAGAGCGCCAGACCAAAATCGGCACTAAGAGACCGTTCGTGGAATTCATCAAAAATCACTGCGCCAACGCCGGGCAGGTCGGGGTCCGATTGCAGTATCCGCGTCAGGATACCTTCGGTGACAACCTCGATCCGCGTCTCGGCGCTGACCTTCGCCTCACCCCTGATCCGGTAGCCCACGGTCTGCCCGACCGGCTCGCCCAATGTGTCGGCCATGCGTTCGGCAGCGGCGCGCGCGGCCAGTCGGCGCGGCTCCAGCATGAGGATACGGCCTGCACACAGCCCGGCCTCCAGCATCGCCAAAGGCACCCGCGTGGTCTTGCCTGCCCCCGGCGGGGCCTGCAACACGGCGCGTTTCTGGCGTTGCAGAGCAGCAATCAATTCGGGCAGGGCGTCATCAATGGGCAATCTGGTCATGCCGCCTTATCGCCAATGGCGCGGGTCTGGTCCAGCGCCGACCGCATCAGCTTTGTCCTCCTGCGACGGATGCTCTCTGGACAAGCGCCGCCCGGCTGCGCCATCAATGCGCGACAGGCAGATGGGAGCGGGAGAGGCCGATATGTCAGCAGCAGACAAACCCACAGGTGCCGCGCGGGGTGCCGTGCCGGATATTGACGATCTGGCCACCCGCATCCTGAATGGCGAACGCCGGGCGCTTGCCCGCGCCATCACCCTGGTCGAAAGCGGGCGCGCCGATCACCGCGCGGCCACCACCCGCCTGTTGGACTTGCTGGCCCGCGAGAACCGCCAATCGCTGCGCATCGGCCTGTCCGGCACGCCGGGGGTGGGGAAATCCACCTTTATAGAAAGCTTCGGCATGATGCTGATCGCGGCGGGTTTGCGTGTTGCGGTGCTGGCGGTGGATCCCAGTTCGACGCGCTCTGGCGGGTCGATTCTGGGCGATAAGACCCGGATGGAACACCTCAGCCGCGAAAAAAACGCCTTTATCCGCCCCTCGCCAAGCCAGACCCATCTGGGCGGCGTTGGGCGACGCTCGCGCGAGGCGGTGGCGCTGTGCGAGGCAGCGGGATTCGATGTGGTGCTGATCGAAACTGTGGGCGTCGGCCAGTCCGAAACCGTGGTCTCGGAAATGTCCGATCTGTTTCTCTTGCTGCTGGCCCCGGCGGGGGGCGATGAATTGCAGGGTGTCAAACGCGGCATCATGGAGATGGCCGACATCATTCTGGTGAACAAGGCCGATGGCGATCTGAAGCCCGCCGCAACCCGCACCTGCGCCGATTATGCCGGGGCCCTGCGGCTGCTGCGCAAACGCCCGCAGGACCCCGATGGCTACCCCAAGGCGCTGATGGTCTCTGCCGCCACCCGTGACGGGTTGGAAACCGCCTGGGACGACATGCAGACGCTGGCCGACTGGCGGCGTGAAAACGGCCACTGGCAGCGGCGGCGCGGCGAACAGGCCCGCTACTGGTTTGGCGAAGACGTGCGTCAGGCGCTGCTGGCCCGGCTGGAGACGCCCTGGGCGCAAAGCCGCATGGCCGATCTGTCCGAAGACGTCGCCGCAGGCCGCCTGACCCCAGCCGCTGCGGCAAAGGACATGTTGGCGGGGCTGGGGGTAGGCTGATCGCACGGCACAGGTGGGGCGGATCATCTGGATCGCAGGGCCCCTTGTAAATAACGCGCCTATCGGCGCTGGATTTCGACCGGCCAACAGGCTAAAAGGGGGCGAACCTTGGATGCGGAAATAGCCCGTTAGGGGGTTGTGCACAGGTTGTCCCATAAATCCGTTTCATATGGCTTGACCCTGCACGCGATTCCTCCTAAACGCATCCAACCAGTTTTCGGGCGCAGCCAATGGCCGCGCCCCTTGTAATTTGGTGCTCGATTCGAACAATGATCCACGGGCGCCCCAGATACGAAGGATGAACCTATGTCGCGCCGTTGCGAATTGACCGGAAAAGGCCCGATGACTGGCAACAATGTCAGCCACGCCAACAACAAAACCAAGCGTCGCTTCCTGCCGAACCTGAACGACGTTACGCTGCAGTCCGAGACACTGAACCGTGGCATCAAGCTGCGCATCTCCGCTGCTGCTCTGCGCACCGTCGACCACCGTGGTGGTCTGGACGCGTTCCTGGCCAAAGCCAAGGATGACGAGCTGTCCAACACCGCGCTGAAGGTGAAGAAAGAGATCGCCAAGGCACAAGCCGCAGAGGCCTGATCGCCGACCTCCCCGCCCAAGGGCCGGGACAAAGATTTTAAACGCCGTGCATGAGATCATGCGCGGCGTTTTCTTTTCGCCGATGCGGCCTTGGGGGCCGGGACCGGCCTGTTGCATGTGCCTTTGCCTGCGTCGCTTTTTCGCCTTGCGGCGGCGCGGTCACAGGCGCATATCTCATCCCGACATGACCTTTCTGCGATCATATCTGGCGCTTGCCCTGATCGCGCTGATGGCTCTCACCGGCGTCAGTGCTCAGGCGGGGATGCGTGATGCGACCGGTCAGATGGTGATATGCACCGGCACTGGCCCGGTGATGGTTTATATCGACAGCGATGGTCAGCCAGTGTCGCCGCCAATGGACTGCCCTGAGTGTCTGACCTTTGTTGCGGATCTGGGGCTGCCCCTGCCGGTCTTTGGGCACAGCACCCTGCCGCAAAAACTGCCGCGAGACATAGTGCAGAGCGCTGAGATACGGACTGTGGTGCGGTTGGCGGCCTTTGCCCGTGGGCCGCCGGAACTGGGACGTTCCCGCGCGGTATGACCGCGCTGTTTCTGACCCAAATTCCAAAGTCTACGTATCAAGGATCAAAGACCATGACCTTCAAGACCACGATCGCCGCCACCTTCGCCGCACTCAGCTTTGCCACTGCGGGGCTCGCCGCTGACGTCACCGTGACGGATTCCTACGCCCGCGTCTCCTCCAAAGCGGCCAAGAGCGGCGCTGCCTTCATGATGATCGAAAACGCCACCGACAGCGATGACCGGCTGGTCGACGCGCGCAGCGATGCCGCAAAGCTGGTGCAGCTGCACACCCACAAGGAAGGCGAAAACGGCGTCATGCAGATGCTGCACGTCGAGGAGGGCTTTGCCATTCCCGCGGGCGACACCCACATGCTGCAGCGGGGCGGCGATCACGTGATGCTGATGGGGCTGACCAAATCGCTGGAACATGGTGACGCCATCGACCTGACGCTGGTGTTCGAGAAGGCCGGTGAGGTCACCGTGACCGTTCCCGTCGATCTGGAGCGCAAGCCCGATCACGGCGCGATGAAACACTCGCATTGATCGACCCGTTAATCAGGGTCTGATCTGACACCTGATCAAACAGACTATGGCCAATCCGTGCTCTGCTGCATGGGTTGGCCATTTTCTTTTGCCGCAGTCGGGTTACGATAGATCTCTCAATTGGTGCCGGGCGGCGGTACAATCTTCAAGGGAGATAATAATGGCGCAAAAGATCCTCTTTGTCTGTCTTGGCAATATCTGCCGCTCGCCCGCTGCTGAGGGCGTGTTTCGCGCCTTGTGCCCGGAGGTGGACACCGACAGCGCCGGCACTGCCAGCTACCACGTGGGGTCACCGCCCTATGGGCCGATGCAGGCCGCCGCCAGCGCGCGTGGGATTGACCTTTCCGACCTGCGCGCACGTCAGTTCGCGCCGCAGGATTTCACCCGGTTTGATCTGATCATCGCAATGGACGGCGACAATCTGGCAGACATCGAGGCGCAGCGCCCCGTGGGCAATACCACGCCGGTGCAGCTGTTCACCGATTACGCGCCGGGGCAGGGCACCGATCACGTCCCCGATCCCTATTACACCCGCGATTTTGAGGGCTGTCTTGATCTGATTGAGGGGGGCGCCGCTGGGTTGACCAAGGCGCTGCGCAACAGCGGCGCGGGCTAGGTCTTAGTCGTCCAGCACTTTCAGATCGCCCGCCAGCCAGGGCAGGCGCTGTACGGCAGGATCAATCATATGCCCCTGTACCAGCCGCCGCATGGTCTGCGCCACATCGCGCGGCACCCGGTCGGCCCAATCGGCGCTGGAAAACAGCGAAATCCGCCGCGAAAACGCGCCAAAGGGCAGCGGGAAGGCCTCAATCTCGTCATGGAACCGCGCCGCCCGCATATAGCCCAGCGGCGTGGTGATCGCCCAGCCGATCCGACGCGCCACCAGTGCCATCAGCGACAGATGGGAGCCGATCTCAAACCGTTCCTCAAACAGCAGTTTCTGCCGCGCCAGATGCGCCTCGATCTGCTGCGAGATCAACTGGCCGCCCTCATAGCGGAGGAACGGCAGCGCGTTGAGGATATCCTGCTCCGCCTCTGGTTTGCGCAACATGCCGCGCGGCGCCACCAGCATGAACGGGTCCTGCACCAGCGGGTATTCGGTGATCCCCTCGCGCAGGGCGCCAGAGGTGGCCGCCACCGCGATATGCAGCTCGCGGGCGTCCAGCGCGTCCAGAATGTCGTGGCTGGAGGCGGTGATCATCTTGAAGCGGCAATTGACCAGGCTTTCGGCCAGAGTGGTCGCCAGACGCGGGGTCAGATCATTGTCGAAATCGTCAATCAGCCCGATGGACAGCGTCGACAGGTGGTTGAGATCAACCACGCTCAATTCGCTCTGCGCCAGCCGCAGCTCGGTCAGCACCGCCTCGGTCCGGGCCAGGAAATTGCGCCCGGCAGGCGTCAGCACCATCGGGCGGCGACCATGGTTGACCAGTTCCGCCCCCAGTGCGCTTTCCAGATTGCGCAGCTGCTGGCTGACCGCAGGTTGGCTCAGCCCGGTGAGTGCGGCGGTCTGCGCTACAGATCCGGTCTTGGCCAGCGCTTCGAACACCTCAAGCCCGCGCAGCGTCACCCCTTTCATCAACATATCTGCGGTCCTGCCTGATGTTGCGGGCGCGCTTCTGCGTCCCGTCGATGGGAAAGGGGAGGGGCGATGCGCATCGTCTACTCAGCTGCGCTCCGTGTTGGCGTCGGCCTGCGGGGCGTCTTGTTCGACGTCCTCCGGGTGCCGGGTTGGATGCGACTGCACCAACCCCGCCGCACCGGATCAGCTGCAAACGCGTGCGGCATTCTCGCCAAAGGATTTGTAGCGCTTCCACAGCCGTTCATCCGAGCTGCGGCTCGACTGGCGCACCACTTGGGCCTGATGCGGATCGCTGAACCATTTGGAGACGGTCTTGCGCTCACTGCGGTTGAGGCTGGCGTTGGCCACCGACTGGATGCAGCGACACAGCGAGGGTGAGGCGGCGGTGCGGTCCGACTGGCGGCAGGCTTTCTCGATCGCGCCGGCACCGGCGGGGGCGGGCATCACCCCGGTGATCATCACGGCGCATAGCGTGGCGGTCAGCAGTAGCTTCATCTTCATTGTCCCTAGAAATCTGCAAGTGCTCTGATCTGAGCGGGTCTGTTGCCCGCACTTGCCGGGACTATGCCGCAAGCGGCGGAGGCTTTCAATCTAGGTAAACAGCTGGTTAGCCCTCGGCGGAAACCCGCCAATGGACGCTTGTCGCGGCCAGACAGGGCCGCGCCGCACTGGCCCGTCCTGCGCCCGGCACGGTCGGGTGTATCGCCCGCAGCCGGTGGCGGGCGCCAAGGGTCATCTGGCGCGCGTCAGGACTGGTTTGGCCCGCGCAGGGACAGGATCATCTGACGCACAGACTTCCAGTCCTCCGCCTCGGCGGTTTTGCCAGCCTCCTGACAGCGCCGCATCTTTTGCGCCACTTCGGCCTCGGCCTTGTCCCCATGCGCTGAGTAGAGCGCACGGGCATATTCAGCAGTTCTGATGGCATCCATTTCGGTGTCCTCCTGAGCAGTGAGATCCCCCGCAGCGGGGGCGCGCGTCTCGCGGAATGGCCGCAGTATAGCGTATTTTCGACCCGCCCGCAGGAGGCCAGACGAATTTGCGGCGTTTTGGCGTTGCGGGGAGGGGTCAGCCTAAGCTTGGGGATGCGCAACGCGCCTTCCGGTTTTGCCGAAGGCAAACCTACGGTTTGAGGGAAGGGTCAGGCGCGGCCCGACCTTGCGGCTGGACGGGTGGCCTGTTCAGCCTATTGAAGCGTTTTGACGAATGCCCCAATGGCTTTGACAACCGATTGAACGCCTTCGGTTTGCGCCGTGACCGTGACGGCTGTTGCCCTTGCAGTCCATTTGGCACCTGCCTTGGCCAATTCCTTGGTTCCCTCGCGGATCATGCCGTCCGCAACGGATCCGCAGTAGGCCGCCATGCGCAGGGAAATCTCCCAGAGAGTCTTGGCGATCTTTTTCAGCAGCGAAGGGGAGGGCGACGGCTTCGCGACCTCCTCTTCCAGCTCCTCAATCTGCTTCCAAATCAACGCCAGGTCCGTTTGAAAAGCACGCGCCGGAGCATCCTCCAGCGGTGGCCCCCCATTGTCGCCGATCAGAGCGGCTGCGGGTGTGTTTTGAACGGCTGTCAGTTGCCCCTTGAGGTTGGTAATTTCCTGTTCCAGCTCGAACAGGCTGCGGATGCGCTCAATCTCGGCAGCGACAGCTTCGGGGCCTGCCTCCCAGATCGCATCGCCGATCAAGGCCACGCGGCGTTGCAGGCCCCAGTCGAGCGGTTTGCCGTCGAGGAAGCCTTGGTACCACTCGCGCCAGAACTCATACGTGTCGTGAGTGAGGTATTTTGCAAATATGACTTCGTTCCTGTTGTCCAGGTTTGGCACGGCGGTGCCTAGCCAAAGAGGTGTGCCGAATAGGTCGAGGTCGCTTGGGGTGAAGTCGTGAAAGCTGAGAGCGAGAAGCCGATCGCGCTCAGTGAAGGCAGCTCCATGATCTTCAGGGGGCAGCTTCGTGCTTTGTACAAAGACGGCTCGGTTTGCATAGTTGCCAATGTACGATGCAACATCTGTGATAGTTCTGTATGCTAAGTCCTTGTTGGGCTTCGCTGACGTAGAGGCCGCTAAAAAGCAGGAGGAGTTGTTGAATAATATTTTATCGCGTTGTTGATCAATTGAGCGTTCGAGTGCGGCAAATGTGTCCGGCAGTGCAAACTCGCTATAAACAAGTGCTCTCAATAATATTTCGATCTGGGGCAAAAGAAAAACATCAGTTTGATCTCTGTTCGATGTAACGGTGACGTCCAAGAAATTCCTAAGAGCGGCACGCAAGGCAACATCCCGGCTAACCAGTAGGCCCCGGTTCTCAATTTCTTGTCGAATGGCGGACGAGTAGTCGATGTCAGTCACTGTAAGCTTCTACCGTACAAATTAGCGGTTTGATCCGTGTACGTGCCACCTTGACCAAACCCCAAAACCAAATCATATCCCCTTGCATGACAGACCTCGCTCACATCCGCAATTTCTCCATCGTCGCCCATATCGACCATGGCAAATCCACCCTCGCTGACCGGCTCATTCAGGAGACCGGAACGGTTGAGGACCGCGATATGAAGGAGCAGCTGCTCGACTCCATGGATATCGAGCGCGAGCGCGGCATCACCATCAAGGCCAACACCGTCCGCATCGACTACAAGGCCGATGATGGTGAGACCTATGTCCTGAACCTGATCGACACCCCCGGTCACGTCGATTTCGCCTATGAGGTCTCCCGCTCCATGCGCGCGGTCGAAGGCTCGCTCCTGGTGGTCGACAGCTCGCAAGGGGTCGAGGCGCAGACGCTGGCCAATGTCTATCACGCGCTGGACGCCGACCATGAAATTGTGCCGGTGCTGAACAAGATCGACCTGCCGGCCTCTGACTGTGATCGCGTCGCCGAACAGATCGAGGATGTGATCGGCATCGATGCCTCCGAGGCGATCCGGGTTTCCGCCAAAACCGGGCAGGGCATCCGTGAGACGCTGGAGGCCATCGTCCAGCACCTCCCCGCGCCGACCGGCACCCGCGACGCCCCCCTGAAGGCGATGCTGGTGGACAGCTGGTATGACGCCTATCTCGGCGTGATCGTTCTGGTCCGCATCATGGACGGCGTGCTGAAAAAGGGCATGCGGGTGAAGTTCATGTCGAACAACACCCTGCACCATGTGGACCGTATCGGTGTGTTCCGCCCGGCCATGCAGGTGGTGGATCAGCTGGAACCGGGCGAGATCGGCTTCCTCACCGCGTCCATCAAACAGGTGCGCGACACCCGCGTCGGCGACACCATCACCAATGACCGCAACGGCACCGAGGTCGCCCTGCCGGGCTTCAAACCGGCGCAGCCCGTGGTGTTCTGCGGTCTCTTCCCGGTGGACTCGGCTGAATTTGAAGACCTGCGCGACGCTATCGACAAGCTGGCGCTGAATGACGCGTCCTTCTCCTTTGAAATGGAAACCTCCGCCGCGCTTGGCTTTGGCTTCCGCTGTGGGTTCCTCGGTCTGTTGCACCTTGAGGTGATCCGCGACCGGATTGAGCGCGAATATAATATCGAACTCATCACCACCGCGCCCTCCGTGGTCTACCATGTCTATATGAAGGGCAAGGACGGCGAAGCGGGCGAGATGATGGACCTGCACAACCCGGCCGACATGCCCGACATGTCGAAGGTGGACCACATTCAGGAACCCCGCATCAAGGCGACCATTCTGGTGCCCGATGAATATCTCGGCGACGTGCTGAAACTCTGTCAGGACCGTCGTGGCATTCAGGAAGACCTCACCTACGCCGGCTCCCGCGCCATGGTGGTCTATGACCTGCCGCTGAACGAGGTGGTGTTCGACTTCTACGACCGGCTGAAATCGGTGACCAAGGGCTATGCCTCCTTCGACTACCAGATGACCGGCTACCGCGAGGACAATCTGGTCAAGATGTCGGTGCTGGTCAACGACGAGCCGGTAGATGCGCTGTCGATGATGGTGCACCGCGACCGGGCCGAGATGCGCGGCCGTGCCATGTGTGAAAAGCTCAAGGATCTGATCCCGCGCCACATGTTCAAGATCCCGATCCAGGCCGCCATCGGTGGCAAGGTGATCGCGCGCGAGACCCTCTCCGCCCTGCGCAAGGACGTGACCGCCAAATGCTACGGCGGCGACGCCACACGTAAGCGGAAACTGCTGGACAAGCAGAAAGCGGGCAAGAAGAAGATGCGCCAGTTCGGCAAAGTGGATATCCCGCAGGAAGCGTTTATTTCCGCCTTGAAAATGGACAGCTGAAGCTGGTCCATTTTCAAGGCGCGCGGGCGAAAGCGGTTGGCGCAGCCAACTGCGTGCCCGCACCTCGGCGTTCTGCGGTGGAAACGAGACCTAATCAATAGTTGCAAGACGGGGCTTCAGCCCCTTTTGTTCGTGGTGACTTATTCTCTGGTCCGTCTAGCGGCTCGCCGGGCATCTCTCGAGATGCAGAACTTGCGCTGTTTGCTAGGGGTAAATTCTCAGACTTCGGGTGTTCCTAGAAGTGTTTCTTGCTAAGGTCGGCAATTTGTGGTTGTTCGTTCTGAGGCAAGGTATACTAGAGGGGTGAGAGAGGCGCTAATGTCCAACGATTTGCATGGGGAAATTGTATTAGCTTCTGGAAGTGAGGAGGCCCGACTTCCGGACATCCCGAGAGATGTTTTGCGCGCACTACATTCCGCAGTGCTTGGCAAGAAGGAGCAGTTCTCACAAAACTATCATCGGTGCTCGATTGTCGACGCGAATGATCTAGAGCAACTTTGCTTGATTTTGGGGCAGTGGAGCTCGCAATACAATCCTACTTCGCGCAAAATTACAATCACGGCCACTCATGTTAATGGCGTGAATAAACAAAAGAAGTACCGTTACAAGTTTGGTTCTCTTGATAGCTTTAAGAAGTATGATCTGTCTACCAAGGATCCGATTACTAGTATTATTTTCTCATTTTCGATGGTGTCGATCCACCCGGAAACTGGGGATTATCAGCCTCTTGACCTGAATTTGGATTTTACCGGCCTGTACAATCATCCATACTACTATTTAAAGAATGGAATGCACTCAAGGTATCGGTTGGATCCCGACGAAGTTTCATGCAAAGTGCAAATAGAGTTTGTGGATCATATTGTTTCGAAGTCCCTCCAAACTGCGGTGGAGGAGTGGTACTATGGTTTGAAGACAGTCGAAGAGCCAAGGCCGAACAAGTGGTTGAATCTGTTTGCATACGATTACTCTGACACCTTCCCAGATGGAAAGTTCGTATCCTCTTGGTTGGCTGTGGTGATTTCTGTTTTTATTTCATTTGGTTTGGTTTCCAATTACCGATTGCCTGGCTTGGTTGATGATACAATTTGGTTCCTGTCTCTTTGCGTTTTTATCGCGACGATCCTTCACGGCTTGCATCGGTGGGCTATTTCGAGAGCGATTGGGGTTATTTATTATGATTTCCTCATTCCACTGATCAGGGTGAATCGAGGTAACGAAGATCAGGTCGAAAGATTCCTTTCTGAAAAGGTGAAGGCGCTAAAGGCTCGACAATTTTGGGTTGGAACTATTTTGACAGGCTTTGTTGTTTCCGTTGTGGCGGGTGTGGTTGTTAATTTTTTTCCTGTCTGAAGAGATCTCCCGTTTTATTTGTTTCAGTTAAAATGACACTGTGTATCACCCGGTCGCCAGACCGGGCAGCGCCCGTCCCGCCCCCCACGGGGCGGGCGCTTCGCTTCCCACCCCGCCGGGCCGGGCGCTGCCCTCGGCGTGCTGATCTGATGTCAGGCAAACTCCATTAAGCGGGCAGGCTCGCCCTGCGACCTTCGGCCAGCCGTCGCTCCTCTCTAAACCCCCATGCGCCACTCTCCGCCCATTCGCGGCCTCTCCGCTCCAACCCGCTGAAACCGCCCCCGTTCCATGCTATCCTCAATCCCGTTCATCTGGGGAGGGGAGCACCATGAAACAGCTGACTTTGGCCGCCGCGATCATCCTCTTGGCCGCGCCGCTTCTGGCCGGGCAGTGCCCCGCCGATATTGCCGCCATCGACGCCGCTCTGGCGGCTGGCACCGAACTGTCGGAGGTGGATCTGGCAACGGTTCAGGAGCTGCGCGACGAGGGGCAGAGCCTGCATGACGCGGGCGACCATGATGCCTCGGTTCAGACCCTGGCTGAGGCCAAGGCCATGCTCGGCATCTGAGGTCCCGCAGGCCAAACAAAAACGCCCGGCGGCAAACCGGGCGTTCCACATCTTTCGCATCCCGTCGTCAGAGGTTGTTCTGCACGTCCTGTGCGGCGCCGCTAATCGCTTGGCCGGCTTTGGAAATGTCGCGGCCGGCGCCTTTGGTGGTTTCGCAGGCGGTCAGGCCAAACAGCGCGCCGGTCAGGGCAAGCGTGGTGAGGGCGGTTCGGATCATCTCATGTCTCCCGTGGTCGATCTTGCCCAACAGATAGCAAGCGCGCGGCGCGCCTTCCAGTGGTTTGCAGGGCGATATATCGGCGGCATTTTCACGACTGCCATCGCGCTGGACCCCATCGCCGACACCGACCCCATCCCCCATATCCAGCGAGTACCACTTTGGGATGAAACCGCATAGGTTGAGTCGGGCCGATAGATTTTCGTCAGCAAAACCTGTCACCGATCCGGGGAGGACCTCTGAATGAACCACGCCGCTCAAAAGGACATACTGACACATTTGCGCAAGGGCCTGCCAGCCGTCGGTGCGCCGCTTACCGCTGATGCCAATGTGGTGCCGCTGGCCCCCCGGCGCGCCAGCCCGGCGGTGGCACAGCCGTCTGAGGCCGTGCTCAGCCGTAAATGGCTGGAGCTGCGCCGCGATATCGACTGTGCTTTGGCCCGGCTGGATGAGGGGTCATATGGCTATTGCCAGATCTGCGGCGACCGCATCAGCGACAGCCATCTGAGCACCCATCCAACCACGGCGTTCTGCGCCTCCTGCGCGGGCTGACGGCACCCTGTTGTTGCGGGGCTGGCGCCTCCAACCGGCGCCCGCAACACCCCCCCCGCCAACGCCCTCCTGCAGACCCAATCCCCTGTGGACCCGCAGCAAGTCTCCGTGCTGCATCCCAACTCGCCCGCGCCTCCACGCGGGCGCTTTTCTTTTTGACGGTTTTCTTTGCCCGCGCGCTCCCCTACAGCAGGACCATCCTGTTCTGACCTGCCCCGATGGAGCTTTGCCGATGCCCTGCGCCCTATGTGCCGCCGAAACCCCGCTTGTGTCCTATGACGTGACCGGCGCCCCTGATGGCCAGTCCCCTGAGGTTGCGCTCTGCGAGATCTGTGCTGCGCAGGTGGCCGGAGACCTCGACCCCAATCACATGCGCTGCCTGTCTTCGGCGATGTGGTCCGAAACCCCGGCGGTTCAGGTGCTGGCGGCCCGGCTGCTGGCACGGCTGGCGGATCATGACTGGGCGCGCGACCTTGCCGATCAGCTCTGGCTGGAGGATGAGACCCGCGCCTGGGTAGAGGCTGCACCGGCAGCCAGCGCGCACCGCGACAGCAATGGCGCGCCGCTGGCGCAGGGCGATTCCGTGGTGCTGATCAAGGATCTGCCGGTCAAGGGCGCCGGCTTCACCGCCAAGCGCGGTACGGCCGTGCGCAATATCTCCCTGGTCGCTGACAACCCCGAACATATCGAAGGCCGGGTTGATGGGCAGCGCATCGTCATTCTCACCAAATTTGTGAAAAAGAAATAGGCGACCCAGCCGCCACAGGGCCGCAGAAATGCGCGCCCGCCCGTTGCCGCCCTGTCTCGGATGTGGCACAACCGAACCAACAGACTGAACAGATGAGTTTAGCATATGACTGACTTCGCCGAACGTCGCCGCATGATGGTCGACACGCAGATCCGCCCGTCGGATGTCACCAAATTCCCGATCATCGAAGCCATGCTGGCGGTGCCGCGCGAAGCCTTTGTGGCGGATGCGCAGCGCGAGGCGGCTTATGCCGATGGCAATCTGGATCTCGGCCCCGGTCGCGTGCTGCTTGAGCCGCGCACCCTGGCCAAGATCCTTGATGCGATTGATGTGCAGCCGGACGAGCTGGTGCTCGATGTGGCCTGTGGCCTCGGCTATTCCACCGCTGTGATCGCCCGCGTCGCCCAGATGGTGATCGGGGTCGAAGACGACGAGACCATGGCCTCTGAGGCGCAGGATCAGCTGTCGGCAGTTGGCGCCGACAATGCCATTGTCCACACTGGCGCACTGGATGCCGGTGCTGCGGAACATGGCCCCTATGATGTGATGATCATTGAAGGGGGCGTGGAAACCGTGCCGGAGGCGCTGCTGGACCAGCTGAAGGATGGCGGTCGCGTGGCCGCGATCTTCATGTCCGGCGCATTGGGAGAGGTCAAAGTCGGCTATAAGAGCGGCGGCCAGATCTCCTGGCGGCTGTCGTTCAATGCCGGTGCTCCGGTGCTGCCCGGTTTTGAGGCGGCAAAGGAATTCGCTCTCTGATCTGCAGGGAGTTCACATTCGATCCGCGCTGATCCCGATTGGGGCGGATCGCAACATACAGGCGACCGACGATCCGCAGCGCCAGAGAGCAGAACGGCACTGCCGCGTCGGTGGGCCGGACCACATGAGGCTAAAGATGCGCAATAAACTGACGGCAAACCTGTTCAAGGCCTTCGTCTTCGCCGGAAGCGCAGCACTGCTGCTGGGCGCCCCGAAACAGGCGGCAGCGGACAATCTCTCCGATGCCATGATTGGGGCTTATAACACCAGTGGCCTTCTGGAACAGAACCGCGCTCTGCTGCGCGCGCAGGACGAAAACGTCGCTGTGGCCGTTGCCCGTTTGCGTCCGGTTGTGGACTGGGTGGCGCAGGCGGAACGTCGATATGTCCGCACCGGGTTTGGCAGCTTTGCCGTCTCCAATCACGATTCGTCGATTTCGACAGCGTTAGATGTTTCCTGGTTGCTGTTTGACAATGGCGTGTCCCGTCTGAATCAGATGGCGGCACAGGAAACCGTTCTGGCCACGCGGCAGGCACTGATTGATATCGAGCAGCAGGTGTTGTTCGCGGCGGTACAGGCCTACGTCAACGTGCTGCTGCAGCAGGATACGGTGTCTTTGCGCCGCAACAACCTGCGCCTCCTGCGGGAGGAACTGCGGGCGGCCAATGACCGGTTCGAAGTCGGCGAGGTGACCCGGACCGATGTGGCGCTCGCTGAAAGCCGGGTTGCGGGCGCGCAGGCCAGCCTGATCGAAAGCCAGGGCGATCTGCTCAATGCAAAGGCAACTTATGTGCAGGCCGTCGGCCGTGAGCCGGGGACAATTGCGGGCCAGCCGCCGCTGCCTCAGCGGGTTGCCTCCTTGCAGTCTGCAGAAGCCATTGCCATGCGCAATCACCCCAGCCTGCTGACGCAGCAACATGCAGTCAAAGCAGCCGATCTGAGCGCTCAGAGCGCCAGTCGTGGCCTCGGCCCGACGGTGAACTTTCGCGCCAGCGTGGGTCACGGTGAAGATCCCAGCGGCTCCGGCACAAGTGATACGTCAAGCGCAAGTGTTGTGCTCAGCCAGCGCCTCTATGCAGGCGGGGCTGTGGCTTCGGCTCGGCGCGCCAGTATCGCGCGTCTTCAGGCCGAACGCGGTGCGTTGATCACCACTCAGCGCAGTGTCGTGCAGGATGTCTCTGAGGCTTTCGTGGTGCTGGAAGCCGCACGTGCCAGCCTTGTGTCGTCCAACGAACAGGTCCGCGCCGCGCGCGTTGCCTTTGACGGTATCCGCGAGGAGGCCACCCTGGGAGCCCGCACCACGCTGGATGTGCTGGAGGCAGAGCAGGAGTTGCTGAACGCCCAGACCGCCCGTGTCCAGTCACGCGCCAATCAGGCCCTCGCAGCCTATGCGCTGTTGCAGGCGCAGGGGCTTCTGACGGCGGAACACCTTGGTCTGGCTGTCGAAATCTACGATCCGACGCTTTACTACAATCTGGTGAAGGACGCCCCGGCCCATGTCAGCCAGCGCAGCAAGGATCTGGACCGGGTCATGCGCGCCCTGGGCAAAAACTAAGGCCTCGCAAAGACAATTCTAGGGGGCTCGCCTGCGTGGGCCTCCTTAAAAACCACCTAATTCACACGGTTGTCTGGACGCAGTCAGATCGCTACACTCTATCTCAAGAGGCGAGAGTGATAAGCAAAAATGTCCGAACCGGTGACCCAAGCTGAAATTGAAGACGTCCTGTCGTCGATCCGCCGTCTGGTGAGCGAGGACAGCCGCGCATCTGGCTCCTCGCTTGGCAAGGGTGCAGAGGCCGCATTGGCTGCGCAGATCGCCAAACCCGTGCCAGCGTCATCCGGGGGGCAGGGGGCTGCCGCGCCGGGATCCGCCAATGGCGCCAAAAATGGCAGCGGACAGCCGGTCACCCGTCTGGTTCTGACACCGGCGTTGCGCGTCCCGGAAAGCAAGCTGACCCCTGTTGCACCTGCGAATGCCCCTGCGCCTTCCGCCGTTGCTGATGCGACTACTGTGACCGCCGCTGCGCCCGCCGATGATGATCACCGGTCTGAAGAGAGTGCCAATATCGCGCCCAGCCCGCAGGCAGATCCCTCCGGCAAAGACAGGTTTGAGGCGCTGCTGGCAGCGGATGCCATAGAATTCTGGAATGAGCCGCAGGACCTCATCGCACAGGGCATCGCCCTGCATGACAATGATCCCGGCAATGAGGATCTGGCCTTTTTCAATGGTATCGCTGCCGCCACAGCTGCCGATGAAGCCGCAGATACGCCCCCCGCCGCTGCAGCTGCCCCCGACGCGCCAGTCGCGCAGGCCGAGGTGACACTCAACAGTGAGGCGCCCTGGTCGGACCCCGCCGCCACGCTCTATCAGGCCGCTGCCAGCACCGACCCCGATGATATGGCGCAGGCCGAGGATCCCAAACCGCCAGCCCCCCCGGCAAAACCCACCTCTCAACTGAACCCGAAGGTCGGCGCGGTGGTGCAGAAACTGGCAGAGATGGAAGCGGCCAATACGGCCCGCCCGGTGCTCTGGGAACCCGACGGATCCCGCGACACGCCCTATGCGGGCAGTGATCTGGAAACGCTTGCCTGGGATGATCAGGACAGTGACGGCGACGCGCACAACCAGACGGAAACCGAGGATCAGGCCCAGACTGTTGCGGATATGGCCATCACGCCCGAGGGGAGTGATACGCAGGCTGAGACACCACAGGTAAGCGCCGCGCCGCAGATCGACCTCCCAGCCCCCCAGCCAGAGCTGCATGCGCAGCTTGAGGCGCCAGCGGCCGATACCGCGATTGAGGAGGTTGAGGAGAACACAAGCACCGATATCCCGGCAGCGCCAGCCGCATCCACCGCCGATGAGGTTGATCGCGACCTGCTGGAAACCTCGGTTACGGAAACCGCACTTGACGCGCTCGGCGCCCTTGGCTCCGATGAGAGCTTTCTGGATGAGCACGCCCTGCGTGAGCTGGTTTCGGAAATCGTGCGTGAGGAGCTGCAGGGCGCCCTGGGCGAGCGGATCACCCGCAATGTCCGCAAGCTGGTGCGCCGCGAAATCCACCGCGCCCTTTCCGCCCAGAACTTGCTCTGAGACCTCCGCCTCTGGCCTGACGGATCTGAGACAATGCAGATGCCGGGCTTAGGCGCTGCGCACCGGTTCTGCCAGCGCCAAGAGCGCATCCAGATCCATACAGTCCTCAAGGTGATCCGCCAGCGCATCCAGCGTGGCCTCAACCCCGTCGTCATAGCCCGCGATACTCTCATGGCCGAGACCGGAGAGCACCGAGGCCCGAAACGCATCGGAGCTGAACAGCCCGTGCAGATATGAGCCTCTGACGCGACCATCCGCAGATACCGCCCCCTCTGCGCGCCCATCGATGTCCAGCCAGGCACGGGCGCAATCAGCCCCGTTGGTGCGCCCCATGTGAATTTCGTACCCGCTGACCGGCAGATCGCCATCGCGGGTCACGGCCTCTGTCAATGTCACCCGTTTTTCGCCTGCCATCACGGTATGCACATCCAACAGGCCAAGCCCGGCCACCTTGCCCGGGCGCCCATCGACGCCATCCGGATCGTCAATGGTCTGCCCCAGCATCTGATAGCCGCCGCACAGCCCCATCACATGACCACCGCGCCTGTAATGGGCGAGGATATCAATGTCCCAACCCTGTGCCCTCAGATACGCCAGATCGCCAATGGTGGATTTGCTGCCCGGGATCAGCACCAGATCCGCGTCGCCGGGCAGGGCGCGGCCTGCAGGCACGATTTCTACCGTGACATTTGGCTCGGCTGCCAGCGGGTCGAGATCATCGAAATTTGCCATCCGCTCCAGCTGCGGCACCACAATCTTGCAGGCGCCTCCGGGGCGCGAGGCGATATCCATCATATCCTCAGCCGGCAGTTTCCAGGCATCCCAGAACCACGGGATCACCCCCATCGAGGGCCAGCCGGTGCGTGCGGCGATGTCATCGCGACCGGCATCAAACAAGCTGCGGTCGCCGCGAAACCGGTTGACGGCAAAGCCCTTGATCCGCGCCAGATCCTGCGGCTCCAGCACCGTGTGCGTGCCGACAATCTGCGCGATCACACCACCCCGGTGGATATCGCCCACCAGCACCACCGGCACCTCTGCCGCACAGGCAAAGCCCATATTGGCGATGTCATTCTTGCGCAGGTTCGTCTCCGCGGGCGAGCCGGCGCCTTCGATCAGAACCAGATCCACATCCGCCGCCAGCCGGTGAAAACTCTCCAGGGCCGCCTCCAGCAGGCCGGTTTTGTCGCGCATGAAGGATCCGGCCGCCTGCGTGCCCCGGCGCTTGCCCTGCACAATCACCTGGGCGCCGGTCTCGCTCTCGGGCTTCAGCAGTACAGGGTTCATATCCGTATGGGGCGCGCGCATGGCGGCCCGGGCCTGCAAGGCCTGCGCACGGCCAATCTCGCCGCCTTCGGGCGTCACGGCCGCATTATTGGACATGTTCTGTGGTTTGAACGGGGCCACCGACAGGCCCCGGCGCACAAACGCACGGGCCAGCCCGGCGACGATCATTGATTTGCCGACATTGCTGCCAGTGCCTTGGATCATGATCGCCCGTGCTGTCATGGCCGCCTCTTTCGCGCAATTGGTGGTCTGGTTTCTCAACTCTCAGCCATGGCGGATTTTTCCCGTCCTGAAAAGCCCGGAGAGCGGCCTATTCCACGTTGAAACCGCCCCCGCAAAAAGAAAAAACGCGCCCCCCAGGACGCGCTTTTCTTCGACAGTCATATACAGTTTCAGACTGGCAGGTCTGATCAGGCCGCTTCGGCCTGTGCCGCATTGCGGCGTTCGCTCTCTTCGCGCGACAGCGCGACAGAGGTACGGACACCCCGGCCCACAAATTCCATCAGGCCGCCGACCACGCGTTCGTTCGGGTCGATGCCTGCACAGCTCAGCACTTCGCGCCCGTCGCGCGACCGTGCCCACCGAGCGATCTGCTCGGGGCCGTTACCATATTTCTTGTCATCGGCGATCGCATCATCAAGTGCCGCCAGCACAACCGCCGCAAACAGTTTGCGTGCACGGTTGCCTTGCTCATTATTATATGCGGTGCCGTCAACGAAATCTCGCATCGTGCTTCCTTTTTGTTCTTGCTATTGCAATTTCGGCGTGACGCTCCTTATGGCGGAATTGTGACGATTCGGATAGCCTCCATACGCATATCTTTTATGCGCAATTTGCATAGCTCTCCGGTCCGTCACACGACATATCGTTGTCTTGCCAGCCGACTCCCTGCCAGATATAGGGGCGGTTAACAGTTCATCAACCACCCGAGAGGGATTTTTGTCATGCCCAAAATCAACGGTAACGAGATCCGCCCCGGCAATGTTCTCGAGCACAATGGCGGTCTGTGGGCCGCTGTCAAAGTCGATCACGTGAAGCCCGGCAAGGGCGGCGCCTTTGCTCAGGTCGAGCTGCGCAACCTGCGCAACGGCTCCAAATTGAACGAGCGTTTCCGCTCCGCCGACAAGGTCGAGAAGGTTCGTCTGGAGCAGAAAGATCAGCAGTTCCTCTATGAGAGTGACGGCATGCTGGTGTTCATGGATGCCGAAACCTATGAGCAGATTGAACTGCCTGCAGAGCTCTTGGGCGACCGCCGTCCGTTCCTGCAGGATGGCATGACCATCGTTGTTGAATTCCACGACGACGAGGCGCTGAACGCCACCGTGCCGCAGAAAGTCACCTGCAAAATCGTCGAAACCGAGCCGGTCGTCAAAGGCCAGACTGCCGCCAACTCTTTCAAGCCGGCGATCCTTGATAATGGTGTGAAGGTCATGGTGCCGCCCTTCGTCGGTCAGGACGAGATGATCATCGTCAACACCGAGACCATGGAATATTCTGAGCGCGCATAAGTAGTTAGCGCCAACATATCCAAATACGAAAACCCCCGCAGTCAGGCTGCGGGGGTTTTTTGTTACTGTATAGGGGATGGGAAACCGCTCAGTTGTAGTCGATTTCGAGCTGCCGCAGCTCCAGACTGTGGCCGCATTCATCCATCATCTTGCCGTAGGCGGCGGTAAATCCGGCCAAAGACGCGTCCAGAACCATCTCGCCTGCGGCGTAGGGAACCACTGTCCGTACCTCCATCCGCTGACCGTTCTGCATCCACAGAATGCTGTTCAGCGCGTCCATCCAGCGGATCTGCGCGCTGGCCTCAGCGAGGCCTTCCTCGTTGATCTCGGCGTTGGCGATACCGTAGAACACCGCTTCCCGGTCGATCACAAATCCGATCGCCTGACCATTCTGTACCTGCGTCGGATAGTGGCGCGGGGCGCTCTCAAACAGCTCCAGCTGCGGGTAGGTTTCCGGCGGGCCGACGTCGCCTTGGGTGACTGTCATACGCAAAAGAGGCAGCCCGTCGCCGCCGGTCCAGGCGGTGCAATCGCGCCAATCATGCTCCTCGGTGATGCGCATATCGGCGGCGACGGACCAGTCCTGATATTCCCAATAATCACTGGCGAGAGTGGGCAGGGGCAGCAGCATGAGCGTAAGGCAGGGGAGCAGTCGCATCTAATAATCCTCGTGAAAATGATGCCTCAGACATAGCGGAGCAGCCGCCGCCACCCGCAGTGACGTCGCGTCACAAGCCGAGGGTGCCGCCACAGGATTGCCTCAGGTCTTAACCTGCCAGTCGATCCGCGCGTTTTGCGCACACATATCCGCCCCGGCGCGGTCGAATCGCAGATACGCGATGGCCTGATCTCCGGCTTGGGTGAACAGCGTGCCGACGGGTTTGTCGGCGCGGCGGATCTCGGTTCCGATGGGGGCCTCACCCTCAACAGTGACGGTGGCCAGCCCCTTGCGCAGGGTGGTCTTGTGCTTCATCCGGGCGGTGACCTCCTGGCCGACATAGCAGCCTTTGCGGAAATCGACGCCGTTCAAGCGTTCAAACCCGGCCTCCAAGATATAGCTGTCCGGTCCCAGTTCGATGCCGGTTTCGGGGATGCAATGCGCCACGCGGATGGCGTTCCAGTCGCTGCCGTCATCCCCCGGCTGTGCACCATACATCCGCCAGCCCAGATCCGGGTGGCGCGGATCCGCCAGTGCGCCCTCAGGCGCAGGTCCGGTGCCCCGGCGTACGGCCAGATCGGTCTCTTCAATGGTCACTTTGGCGCGCAGCCGGTACATGGTCAGCCGCTTGGCCAGACTGGGGGCCAGGCTTTCGTCCACGTCCACCAGCAGATCATCGCCCTCAGCGGCGACAAAGAAATCCGCCAGATATTTGCCCTGAGGGGTCAGCATCGCGGCGTAGACCAGCCCCTGATCGACCTTGGTGACATCATTGGTGATCAGCCCCTGAAGGAAATCGCGGGTATCATCCCCGGAGAGGCGCAAAATGCGGCGGTTGCTCATAGGTCAGGCTCCTGAAGGATCTCATAGGCAATGTAGGTCGCGAGGTGGGCAAAGCCTAGCCGAACATACGGCGGGCCAGTTTCTGGAACCAACGGGGCTGGTCGCCCCCTTCGCTGAACTGTCTGGGCGCCTGTGCGGCAACACCCTGGCGGTCCACCAGTGTCTTACCGTCCTGAAACTGCAGCCGGTAGAGATCGGCATAGATCCCGCCGCGTTCCAGCAGCTCCTCATGGGTGCCGTGATCCATCACCTGACCGCGTTCCATCACCACGATTTTATCGGCGTTGCGGATGGTCGACAGCCGGTGCGCGATCACCAACGTGGTGCGCCCGCCGGACAGTTTCTCCAGCGCCTGCTGCACCACCTTTTCAGATTGGGCATCCAACGCCGAGGTCGCCTCGTCCAGCAGCAGGATCGGCGTGTCGCGCAGCAACGCGCGGGCAATCACCACCCGCTGGCGCTGGCCACCGGACAGGGCCGAGCCACGCGGACCCACCAGTGTGTCCAGCCCATTGGCCAGTTTCGGCAGGAAGTCCGCAACATGAGAGGCTTCCAGAACCTCCTGCAGCCGCTCTTCACTCACATCAGTGCGCCCCAGAAGGATATTCTCGCGCAGGGTCTCGTCAAACAGCAGCGCCTCTTGGGTCACCACGGAAAACAGCCCGCGCAGGTCGTCCAGATCCAGATCCCGCACCGCAACGCCACCCACGGTCACTGATCCCTCCTGCGGGTCCACCAACCGGGTGAGCAGGTTGAAAATGGTGGATTTCCCAGCCCCGGAGGCACCTACCAACGCTGTGGTCTTGCCCGCCTCTGCCACCAGCGACAGTTCGCGCAACACGTCCGAGTCGCCATAGCGCAGGGTGACATCGCTCAGCGCCACCTCGGGCAGGCCCTTGGGTGGGGCGACGGGGTTTTCGGGCGACACCAGTTTGATCGGGGAGTCCATCAGCTCCTTGATGCGTTCCATCGCGGCAGCCGCCGCCTGCCAGGTGCCGCTGATCGAGGCCAACCGGCGCATCGGGTCAAAGGCCAGACCGATGGCGGTGAAGAAACTCATGAACTCACCGACGGTTTTCTTTCCCTCGATGATTTCCGCGCCACCATAAAGCACCACGCCCATCACGCCCAACCCGGCCATAATGTCGATCATGCCGGTGGTGGAGGCCACCCCAAAGGAGGCGCGCACTTCTGAGCGGACAAACTGATCCATATGGCCGCCAAAGCGGTCAGTCTGATAGTCTTCAAGATTGTTCAGCTTGATCGGCACGATGCCGTGAAAAATCTCATCCAGCCGGGTGGAGAGTGATGCGCCAAGATCCCGCGCCTGCGAGGCCTTGCGCCGCACATAGCGCTGTACGGCGGCCAGTGGTAACAGCAGCATCGGCAGGCCAATCAACATGATCGCGGTCCAGCGCCAGTCAACGCTGATCGCCACTGCTAGAACGGCCACCATCTGCGTGACATCGCGGCCGGCACCGGTGATCAGCGCCTGCCAGACCGAATTGATCGCCATCACATCGCTCTGCACCCGCTGGATCAGAAAACCGGGTGGGTTCACCTGATGGAACGAGGGATCCTGCCGGATCAGCCGCGCCAGCATATCCTTGCGCATATGCGCGGCGGAGGTCTGGGAAATCTTGCTGAGGATCACCTTCTGGCAGACGCTGGACAGCCCCCGCATGGAAAAGATGATCAGAAACGCCAGGCTGACCCAGAACAGCGCCGTGGTATTGCCCGCGACAAACACCAGATCGAACATCGGCTGCATCATGTAGCTGAGGCCACCAACGGTGCCGCCCTCAATCAACATGAACAGGATCGCCAGCCCCAACAGGCCCATGTAATGGCGCAGATATCCCCGCCACAGCCATCCCAGTAACTCGCGCGAGGACATGTGCTCGGGCTTGCTTTTTATGGCCGGGGCCTCGCCTGCGGCGGGGAGGGGCGCCACGGTCTGATCCGTCGTCGGGGCCGCAGCCGCCTTGGACGCTTCCGTGACGGGGGCCGTGTCCGGCGCTGCGGGAGAGGGGGTCTTGGGGTCAGTCTTGGGCAAGGGGCACAACCGATGTGGTTTTTTCTGGCACTGACATCCGCGTCAGGCCTGCGCCATTTAAGCAGCTGGGGGCAAAGGTGCAAGCGTAGCGCCGCTTTTGCTGGCATGCCTGGCGTCGGATCGACAGCCGTTGCGCAGCTTGCATCAAATCCTACAAGGCAGGCTTTGCAAGGGGTTGCGGCCCCGGCGTGCCCGCGCCACAGTCCACCAACAACAGGGCAGAGCCTCAACACAGGAGTGCAGAATGACAGCGGATGTTTCCCTTGCCGCCGGGCGCGGATATCTGGCGATCCCCGGACCTTCGGTCATTCCGGACGCTGTGTTGCAGGCCATGCACCGTCCCTCTCCCAACATATACGCGGGCGAGCTGGTTGAGATGACCGCCACGCTGATTCCCGATCTGCGCCGTGTTGCGCGGACGGAGCATCATGTGGCGATCTATATCTCCAACGGCCATGGCGCCTGGGAGGCGGCGTTGCAGAACACCTTGCAGCCCGGCGATACCGTGCTGGTGGCCGCCTCGGGCCGCTTTGCCATTGGTTGGTCAGAAATGGCCGAGGCGCTGGGGATCAAGGTGGAGATGCTCGATTTTGGCACCGGCGCGCCCTGGGACATGGACCGCATCGCCAGTCATCTGGCGGCAGATACCGCGCATCGGATCAAGGCGGTGCTGGCGGTGCATGTGGATACCTCCAGCTCTATCCGCAACGATGTGGCCGCGATGCGTGCAGCGCTTGATGCCTGCGATCACCCCGCATTGTTGATGGCCGATTGTATCGCCTCGCTGGGCTGTGACCGGTTCGAGATGGACGCCTGGGGAGTCGATGTGATGGTTGCCGCCTGCCAAAAGGGGCTGATGGTCCCTGCGGGTATGGGATTTGTGTTCTTCAGCCCGAAGGCCGCCGAGGCCCGTGCCCGCCTGCCACGGGTCAGCCGCTATTGGGACTGGGAGCCGCGCGCCAACCCCGAAGAATTCTATCAGTATTTTGGCGGCACCGCGCCGACGCATCACCTCTATGGTCTGCGGGCCGCGCTGGATCTGATCCACGGTGAGGGGATGGAGGCCGTCTGGGCGCGGCATCATCGCTTGGCACAGGCGATCTGGGCGGCCTGTGACCGCTGGGGCGACGGCGGTCCGCTACGGATGAATGTGCAGGATGTGGCTTTGCGTTCCAATGCGGTGACCTCGCTGCATCTGGGCGGGGATGACGCTACCCGACTGCGCACGTGGGTGGAGCAGACCCTGGGTCTGACGCTGGGCATTGGCCTTGGCATGGCGCCGCCGAACAGCCCGAAGTGGCACGGGTTCCTGCGGCTGGGCCATATGGGCCATGTGAGCGGTCAGATGATCATGGGGTTGCTGGGCGGTGTTGATGCCGGGTTGAAGGCGCTGGAGATCCCGCATGGATCCGGCGCGCTCGAGGCGGCCTCACAGGTGATCGCCGGGGCCGGTGCGACGGCGGTTCCAGCATCACCTGAACTCTCTGCTGTGGGCAGCTGCTGCGGGTGATCCGCAGCAGGCCCTGGCACAGTCTCAGCCGTTGCGCGCCCGCTCCAGCGCGACGGGCAGCGCGCGGGCAAAGCTGTCCAGCTGATCCTCCGGCCCGCAGCTAACCCGGATGCAACGGTTTTGCGGCGCCGCAAAGGGCATCCGCACAAACACGCCCTGATCCACCAGACCCTCCAGCACCGATTTGGCAAAAGCGCCATCCGCTCCGCAGTCGATGGCTACGAAATTGGTGGCTGAGGGCAGCGGGGTCAGCCCATTGTCACGGGCAATCTGCGCAATCCGGTTGCGCGCGGTGGCAATGCGGCCCAGCACCTCGGCCAGCCACGCCTGATCCCGCAGGGCCGCCAGCGCGCCAATCTGGGCGGTGCGGTTCATGCCGAAATGATTGCGCACCTTGTTGAAGGCGGAGATCAGCCCGGCCTCTGCCAGCACATAGCCCACCCGCGCACCGGCCATGCCATAGGCCTTGGAAAACGTCCGGGTGCGGATCACGCGGGGATCATTGATGTCGATGGGCAGGGCGGTGCCGTCGGGGGCGCAGTCGATATAGGCCTCGTCCAGCAGCAGCAGGCAGCCCTCGGGCAGGGCGCCCATCGCCGCCAGCAGAGCGGCGCCGCTGTGCCAGCTGCCCATCGGATTGTCAGGATTGGCGAGATAGACCAGCTTGGCATCCACCTCCGCTGCCTTGGCAAAGAGCGCGGCGGGGTCTTCGTGGTCGTCCTTGTAGGGGACGGTATGCAACACGCCGCCAAAGCCCGCGACATGGTAGTTGAAGGTCGGATAGGCGCCAAGCGAGGTTACCACCGCATCACCTTCGCCAATCAGCAGCCGCACCAGATAGCCGAGCAGCCCGTCAATACCCTCGCCAATCATGATGTTCTGAGGCGCAACACCGTGATACGCGGCCAGCGCCTCGCGCAGGTCATGGCTTTCGGCGTCGCCGTATTTCCAGATTTCGCCCAGCGAGGCCTGCATGGCCGCAATCGCCTTGGGCGAGGGGCCAAAGATATTTTCATTCGCGCCCAGCCGCGCCGTGAAGGGCGCGCCGCGCTGGCGCTCTTGGGTTTCCGGCCCGACAAAGGGGACCGAAGCGGGGAGGGAGTGGGCAAGCGGGGTGTAGCGTGGCTGTGTCATGGGGGCAGATAACGTGATCCGGTGCGCCCGGGCAAGCGCAGGCGACAGCGTGCAGGTCTGCCCCGGCGTTACGCTGGATCACTGCCGGGATCCGGGGCAGTCTGCGGCCTAGAGAATTTCCGAGAAAGAGGGGGCCGACATGGCACGGGTATCGGTAGAGATCGAAGACCACATCGCACGGGTGACATTGACCCGCGGTGACAAGATGAACGCGCTGGACAGCCAGATGATCGAAGAGATCATCGCCGCCGGTGAAAGCCTGATGGACAGCAAGGCGCGGGTGGTCGTGCTGTCGGGCGAGGGCAAGGCGTTCTGCGCTGGCCTTGATCTGATGAGCTTTGCCCAGATGGGGCTGCAAAACCCCGAAGAGTGGCTGATGAGCCGCTCTCATGGCGATGCCAATCAGGTGCAGCAGGTGGCAATGGTCTGGCGTCGCCTGCCGATGCCGGTGATTGCCGCCATCAATGGCGTCGCCTTTGGCGGCGGGCTGCAACTGGCGCTGGGGGCAGATATCCGTATTGCTGCGCCCGATGCGCGGTTCTCAGTGATGGAGATGAAATGGGGGATTGTGCCGGATATGGGCGGCATGGTGCTGCTGCCGCAGCTGTTGCGGTCCGATGTGCTGCGGCGGCTGACCTACACGGCGGAGAAAGTGTCAGCGCCGCAGGCGCTGGACTGGGGGCTGGTCACCGAGCTGGCCGAAGATCCCGTTGCCCGCGCCCATGAGCTGGCGACAGTGATCGCAGGGCAAAGCCCCGCCGCCATCCGTGCGGCGAAAGCGCTGATTGAAACTGCCGAGACCAGTCAAGACCGCGCCGAGGTGCTGCTGGAGGAATCCCGCGTTCAGGTCGGTCTGATCGGCAAGCCTGAGCAGATGGAAGTGGTCGCCGCCCAGATGCAGAAACGCGCGCCCAAATTCGACTGAGCCCGACGTCAGTCTGATCTGAAATGAAAGAGAGCCGCGCCGGGATCTGACCGACGCGGCTCTTTCTTTGGTGTCCTACCCCGTCAGGGGCGGCGGAATCGTCAGATCGAGGCGCGGTAGATCTTGTCGATGTTGGAGCCAAGCGCTGCGTTGTAGTCGTCATCGCTCATGGCGACATTCAGACCTTCGGTCAGGGCACGGCTGAAAGAGGCGATCATGGTGCTGTTCTTCGCCAGTTTTTCGCAGGCATCATCGGTGGTGTAGCCGCCGGACAGGGCCACGACGCGCACCACATTGGCATGAGCGGCCAGATCGTCATAAAGACCGGCCTCGGTGGGGATGGTCAGCTTCAGCGCCACTTTGGTATCGGCGGGCAGGGCGTTCAGCTCGGCCAGGATCGCGTCTTTCAGCAGGGCTTCTGCCTCGGCTTTGGTGGTGGAATTGATGTCCACCTCCGGCTCGATGATCGGGAGCAGACCGGCAGCGGCAATCTGGCGGCCGACGATGAACTGCTGGCCGACGACGTTCTTGATGCCGGCGGCATTGGCGCCCTTGATGACTGAGCGCATTTTGGTGCCGAAGATCCCGGCCTTCACGGCGCGCGACAGCAGGGCGTCCAGATCGGGCATCGGTTTCATGGTCTGGGCGTCGTCCGCCTCGTCTGCGAGACCCTTGTCCACCTTGAGGAACGGCACAACACCGCAATTGTCCCAGAGGTAGGCAGGCACCGGCGTGCCGTCGATCGCCGCATCCATGGTTTTTTCAAACAGGATCGCGCCAAGGATCTTGTCGCTGTTGAAATCGGGAGCGGTGATGATGCGGGCGCGCATTTTCTGGATCTCACCGAACATCTCGTCATCATTGCCATAGGCGTCTTCGGTCACACCATAAAGCGCCAGCGCTTTGGGGGTGGAGCCGCCGGACTGATCGAGCGCCGCGATGAAGCCCTTGCCGTTTGCGATACGATCAAGCTGTGCGGTCTGGGTCGAGGTTTCTTGCGCCATATGTCGGGTCTCCACGAAAAGGGATTGTCTGTCTGGCACCGTCTATACCGCGCCTGCGGCAGGAAACAACTATCAGCATCAGGTGGTTGCGCTAACGCCTCCGCTAACAATGGTCACAGGTGGCGGTGTTGAGCAAATCTGTGCAGCTGGGCGGGCGCTGCGATTGCCAAGAGCACGCTGTGGCGCGCAGGCAGGAAAAAAGGCAGACCGCCAGGGCCTGCCTTTTAATGGTGTAGTGATCTGTGGCGCCTGAGGCGTCGGGTGTCAGACCAGACGCGAGGCTTCCTTGGCGGCGCGGACGAAATCGTCGAACAGCGGGTGCGGATCAAACGGTTTCGATTTCAGTTCCGGGTGGAACTGCACACCGATGAACCAGGGGTGATCAGACCATTCGACGATTTCAGGCAGGCGGCCATCGGGAGACATACCGGAGAATTTCAGGCCACAGGCCTCCAGCTGCTCGCGGTATTTGGTGTCGACCTCATAGCGGTGGCGGTGGCGTTCCTCGATCTTGGTGGTGCCATAGACCTCGGCCACTTTGGAGCCTTCGGCCAGTGTGGCGTTGTAGGAACCCAGACGCATGGTGCCGCCCTTGTCGTCATCGACCTTGCGCGCCACGGTGTGGTTGCCCTGCACCCATTCTTTCAGGTGGTAGACCACCGGTTCAAAGCGTTTTTCGCCGGCCTCATGGTCGAATTCTTCCGAACCCGCCTCGGAGATGCCGGCCACGTTGCGGGCCGCTTCAATCACCGCCATCTGCATGCCGAGGCAGATGCCCAGATAGGGCAGCTTGTGCTCACGGGCATATTGTGCGGCCTTGATCTTACCCTCGGTGCCGCGCTCGCCAAAGCCGCCGGGCACCAGAATGGCGTTATAGCCTTGCAGGTAGGGGGCGGCGTCTTCCTTGTCGAACAGTTCGGCATCGACCCATTCGATCTTGACCTTCACGCGGTTGGACATGCCGCCATGGGTCAGTGCCTCAGCGATGGATTTATAGGCGTCTTCCAGCTGGGTGTATTTTCCCACGATGGCGATTTTGACTTCGCCTTCGGGGTTGTAGATGCGGTCGGCCACATCTTCCCAACGCGACAGCTTGGGTTTCGGGGCAGGCGCAATGCCAAAGGCATCCAGAACTGCCTGATCGAGACCTTCGCGGTGATAGGCCAGCGGCGCCTCATAGATGGATTTCAGATCCTGCGCGGCAATCACGCTGTCGGCGCGCACGTTGCAGAACAGCGCCAGTTTTTCGCGTTCCTTATGCGGGATCGGACCCTCGGAGCGGCAAACCAGAATATCGGGCGCCAGACCGATGGAGCGCAGCTCCTTCACCGAGTGCTGGGTCGGTTTGGTCTTCAGCTCGCCTGAGGCCTTGATGTAGGGCAGTAGGGTCAGGTGCATGAAGATACACTGGCCCCGCGCCTTGTCATTGGCGAACTGGCGGATGGCTTCAAAGAAGGGCAACCCTTCAATGTCGCCGACGGTGCCGCCGATTTCGCAGAGCATGAAATCCACCTCATCTTCTCCGATAGAGATGAAGTCTTTGATTTCATTGGTCACATGCGGAATGACCTGAATGGTCTTGCCGAGGTAGTCGCCCCGACGTTCCTTTTCCAGCACGTTGGAATAGATCCGGCCCGAGGAGACCGAGTCGGTCTTGCGGGCGGCCACGCCGGTGAAACGTTCGTAGTGGCCAAGGTCGAGATCGGTTTCGGCGCCGTCGTCTGTCACGAAGACTTCGCCATGTTCGAACGGGCTCATCGTGCCCGGATCGACGTTCAGATAGGGGTCCAGTTTGCGCAGACGGACGGAATAGCCGCGTGCCTGCAGAAGTGCCCCAAGAGCGGCGGATGCCAGCCCTTTGCCCAGAGATGATACAACACCGCCAGTAATGAAAATGAAACGCGCCATGAGTGTTCGGCTGCCCCCGTGAGAAGTCAGAATTCAGCTGCCCGGCGGTTGCAGAAACCGCAGCATCACGGGGCTTTACGTATAAAGGATTCGCGCAAAATGCGCAAGCAAGCCGCAAGATGCTGTTACGGCTGCTTTTGTTCATTCTAAGTGTAGTGGATTCTCGCGAATCCCGCGTCAGACGCAGTGGTCATTGTCGGATCTGCCCAAAGCGGTGAGATCCGCCGGGCTGATCCAAAGGTCCGGACCCGGAGGGCCGGATTTAGTCTGCGCTGGGAACCAGCGGTGCGTTGTCGCCCTGAACCGGTGGCAGCAGATCGCTGCCGAGCGGTGCTTCGGGTGCATCAGCAGCACCCTCTGCGGCAGGGGCGCTCAGGCGGTCTGCGACCGAAGAGCCTGCGGATTTCTGTGCTGCCAGAATGGTCAGCGTGATCGAGGTGCCGATAAAGGCGACCGCCAGGATCCAGGTCAGCTTGCTCATCGCGGTGGCTGCGGCCCGGCCGGACATGGCCCCGCCACCGCCGCCGCCCATGCCAAGGCCGCCGCCTTCGGAACGCTGCAAGAGGACAACGGCAATCAGCCCCAAGGCCAGAAGAAGATGGATGATGAGTACGACGTTTTCCATAGGATCCTACGGCGGTTGGCTGAGTATCGGGCGGTAAATAGGGAAGATTGCTCTGAGGGGCAAGGGCTCAGTTTGCCGAAGCGTGGAGAACGCAGGGCTGTGGCTGCCGGGTGGGCCTAAATCTGCGAAAAACAGCGCAGGATCGAAGAGCGGGCGAGGATAAGGGGGCAGCATCGGGGCGGGGCGGTTGCGCCTGGCATCAGCCCTGCTGATCACATCCATGACGGATTGTGACTGGACAGGTTTGTGCTGCGGCGGGCAGTCTCGCCATATGCCTCATGATCACGCCGACGCCCCGCATAGCCTCTTGCCCCCGGACCCTGCCTTGCGCGTCAAGGCGCTGGAAACCCTGCTGACCGAGAAGGGTCTGATCGATCCCGCCGCCCTGGACGAGATCATCGACACCTATCAAAACCGCATTGGTCCTGCGAATGGCGCGCGTGTGGTCGCACGGGCGTGGAGCGATCCGGATTTCAAGGCCGCGCTGCTGGCTGATGCCGACCCGGTACTGGCTGAGCTTGGGTATTATGGCCGTCAGGGCGAGCATATGGTGGTGGTGGAGAACACGCCCGAGCAGCACAATATGGTCGTCTGCACCTTATGCAGCTGTTACCCGTGGCCGCTGCTCGGCATTCCGCCGGGGTGGTATAAATCGGATGCCTATCGGTCCCGCGCCGTGCGCGAGCCGCGCCGGGTGCTGGCGGAGTTTGGCGTGACCCTGCCCGAAGGCACATCTGTGCGGGTTTGGGATTCGACCGCCGAGCTGCGCTATCTGGTGCTGCCAATGCGACCCAAAGATACCGAAGGGCTGAGCGAGGACGCGCTGGCGGCATTGGTCAGCCGCGACAGTATGATCGGCACGGATATCCCTGAGGGGCCAAGATGAGCCGGGTCCATGACATGGGGGGACGATTCGGTGACGGGCCGGTGAAGCCCGAACCGCAGGATGCGCCGGTATTTGCCGAAGAGTGGCACGCCCGTGCGCTGGCGATAACGCTGGCCTGCGGCGCGTTGGGGCAGTGGAATATCGACACCTCGCGTCATGCCCGCGAGCGCTTGGCCCCCTTGGATTACACGCGGTTTTCCTACTACGAGAAATGGCTTGCGGGCCTGGCGAGCCTATTGGTGGAAAAACAGGTGCTGAGTGCTGAGGATCTGGCGGGGGCTGCTGCGGCGGCTGGCGATGGCACGGGCGCAGAGGGCGTGGCCCCGCATCCGCTTGCGGCCCGTGCCCTAAAGGCGGCGGATGTGGCCGCAGCACTTGCCAAGGGTGGCCCGGCAGATCGCCCCAGCCCAATTGTGCCCAGCTTTGCCCCCGGTGATGCGGTGCGCTGTCGCCGACCCGGCGGCAACCGGCTGGTGGAGGGCGGCCATACGCGGCTGCCGACCTATGCGGTGGGGGCCACGGGGCAAATCCTGCGACTGCATGGCAGTCATGTTCTGCCGGACAGTGCCGCGCATGGGTTGGGGGAGGCGCCCGAGCCGCTTTATGCAGTGGTTTTCCCGGCTGATGCATTGTGGTCCCATGCCGAACACCCGGGTGATGAGGTGGTTCTGGATTTGTGGCAAAGCTATCTGGAGCCGGTATGAGCGCATTCGACACATCGACGGCAAAACGCCCGGAACCGGCCTTTGATCAGCCCTGGCACGCGCAGGTCTTTGCGCTGACGGTACATCTGAATGAAAACGGGGCGTTTTCCTGGGGTGACTGGGTGTCGCGGTTTTCTGCGACGCTGCGCCGTCACGGGCTGGCGAAGGATCTGAATGGTGGCGAGGATTACTTTGCCGCCTGGCTGGAAACGCTGGAGCAATATCTGGCGGAGGCCGGCACCGTCGCGGCCGAGGAGGCCGAAGACATGCGCCGGAAATGGGAGGTTGCCTACCTCGCAACGCCCCATGGCCAGCCGGTGCGGCTGGCAGAACCTGCGGTGCAGGAAGGCTGAGCCCGCGTTCCGCGTTGCGGGCGCGCAGGGCCTCTGCGGGGGTGTCCAAACATGGGGTCCGACACTGCGGTGACACATCGTGCTGTGCCGGGCTTATTTGGTCTTGAGGTCTCCGGTCTACTATCTTGGTTTTTTTGATGTCTCTTGCGGACGAAGAGGGCGGCGCCGCCGCTGAAGCTCTGGTCAGGCCCGGGTGAGGCCTGGCGGACAGGATATCCTGATCTGCCCCCGCATTGCCTGGCGTGCCAACTGCGATCTTACGCAGCACCATGCGGATGCGGAGCCAATGTTGGGTCGTCTTGGTTGGTGGCGCAGCAGGGCGGTTACTCCGGTTGCGCTGGGGTGATCGATCATCGGTCAGTCTGGCAGAGATGTGGGTGAAGAGCGTGAAGAGGGCGCGCGGTGGGTGCGCAACAGGCGGGTGTGACGATGTGGGATGCGCGGGGAGCGACGTTTGCAAAGTCTTGGGGTCTGATAGCCGGCCGACGACCCTACGCTGCAAAAGCTTTGCAAGAGGCACCATTCGCTGCAGGTGCAGCCGCCAAACAGAACGGACTGGAGGGGATGCGGACAAACCCGCCTTTTGTCCGTGCGGCCAGTGCTCATGCAGACAACCGTTGCACTGGCAGCGTGGCGTTTGCGGCGGTACAGCGGATTTTCTCAAAGCAGCCGCTCACGCATTGCTTAGATTTTCAGCTGATTGGTGTCCGGATCACAGACAAGTAGGGCCGGGTTTTCAGCAAGGCGTTCGGAGCTGAGCGACCCGAACTGAGTTTCTGATGATCAGGCTTGATCAGACTTTTTAAGTTGTAAGAAGCTCATCGCCGCAAGAAATGCAAAGAAGGCGGGATCCGACCAGCCAAAGCCGGTAAAGACACCAATCACGGCGGCATATAGCGTTACGATAAACCCAAGCGCATTGGTTGCCATCAGCCCGGTCAGGAGCCTCCGGATGGTTGTCCCATCGGTCACATCCCGAAGCAGGAACCCGAGAATGGCAATCCCTCCAAGGAAAATGCTGTTGTGCTGGGACAGGAACCAAGCATAGCGGTCATTCAGCTCCACGCCGTAGTTTTGCCACAGAAAGCCGGGCAGGAAAAACAGTGCAAAGGCGAAGAACGCGTAGATTATGCTGTGAAGGGTTAGGAAAGTTCGGTTGCTCATCAGAAAGCTCATTTGCATTGTTTCAGACAGTTTCTCCCAAGGGGGCATGGGTGATCGCACTGAGGTCTTCCATGATATCAAACACATGATCTGACGCTACAGTAACACCGATGGCTTCCAACCGCTGCACGTGCATCGCTTTGTAGGTTTCCAGCGCCGCGAGATCCCGGAACAGGTAGGTTGAACCGAAATCACCGGTGCTTTCATCCAAGGTCCAGATCTTCCAGATCACGCCGGTTTCCTGTGCAATGCTTTCGGCCAACCGATTGGTATCTTGAAAAAACTCTTCGTTCATCGGTCCGTCATAGGTCATATGCAGGTCCCAGATTTTCATCGTACTCATTGGTTCTATCCTTTCGACGTGCCTCGCCTTGGCGAGGTGTGTGGCAGAGCGTGCCGTTTCCATTGCCAAGTAGGGTAGTTCGAAATAGTTGTTAGATGAACAGGGTCTTTTAGATCGCAGTGTTAGGATTATCGAACAGTGAAGCGGAATGAGTTGAACGATGTGTCGATATTCGTGGCGGTGGCCCACGAAAACGGTTTTCGCGCAGCTGCCGACAAGCTGAAACTGGGAGCGGGATCAGTTAGCGAAGCGGTGCAACGGTTCGAAGACCGCCTCGGCGTGCGCCTGATCGAACGCTCGACCCGGACCATAGCCTTGACCCAAGCAGGGGAGCTGCTTTATCGCCGCAGTCTGCCCGCGATTAACGACCTGGAAACCGCGCTGAAGGATGTGCATGATCTAAACGAAGATATTTCGGGCACGCTTCGGCTGACTGCACCGACTGCTACGGGTCAATTGTTTCTGGATGCTCTGATCACAGGTTTTGCCAAAGAGCATCCGGCGATGACGATTGAACTCATCTATGACGAAACCAAGGTCGACCTCGTGACCAGCGGGGTTGATGCTGCAATACGTGCCGAGACCCTACTTGATCCTGACACACATGCCATCGCAATTGGCCCCACACAGGAGATGATGATCGTCGCATCCCCCGACTATCTAGCGAAAGGTCCGCACCTTGAGGAACCGGCAGATGTGGCGGCACATGGAGGGGTGTGTTTTGCCTTTACTGGTGCCAACAATCTGGCCCCCTGGGTGTTTACAGGCGCAGACGGTCCCTATTCGGTGATGCCGCGCTCCAAGCTCGTTACCAACGACGTGACCTCCATCCTTGAAGGCGCAAAGGCGGGACTTGGGCTGGCCTATATCTTTGCAAGCTCTGCCGAATGCTCGCTGGAAGACGGCAGCTTGGTTCAGGTTCTGGAAGGCCGGGCCGCTACGTTGCCAAGATTTTCGCTTAACTACCTATCGAAGCGCAACATGCCATCCCGCGTCCGGGCATTCGTTGATTTTGCGAAACGGCACAAATTATAAAACGCGATACCGCGCATTGTTGGTGCTCGTCCGTCGAACCTGGCCTTTTGAGCTGACCCGTAGGCCGTTAAGGTGCTAGACTTGTACAGCCGCAGCATCAAAGCCTTTCCACAGTGAAGGATCAACGTCGACCTGCGGCAATGCGGCAGCAGAGTTGAAGCGAACCCGCACCAGATCCAACCGGCCTGATGACGCCAGGCAGCCCTTTCACGACATTCGCACCAAGCGCAGCGCGCACTTCGCTGCAGGCGCGAAGCATTTGGGCCATTTTTTCAAAAGCCGCCATTCAGCAACCGGCGGCGGCTCTGGCTGATGCTGCGGGTTGCACCGGGGTTACCAAAGCGCAGGAAGCGGGCTTTGCAAAGCATTGATCGCTTCCCGATTTCAGCCCTTCGCGCCGCTTGCCGGGAGCCGCGATCACGGCCGCCGGACAGAGTTTCCGTGGGCGATGATCTGATTGATCAGAGCAGCGGCTGCCTTGTGAGCTGCGACGTCTGCATCCGTACCGGCGGCGTTTTCATGTGAGGCTGCAGCGTCACGGAGGATTCCGGTGATTTCATGCTCCGGCATCACTTGGAGGTCATTCATGGCAAGCAGCAGCGCCTCGCAAATTGATAAGGCGGCCATTCCAGCCTTGTCGGAATACTCAGTCATCCTGCATTTTCCTTTCTTGCATTGCATATCAAGCCAATGTGGCAGACTGGTGATCAAGGGCATCTTTGCAGAAAACGGAGTATGCTGGACTGATCGAGAGCAGCCCTGTCCTGGGGACGTTCCGAAATGCTGTGTCTGTCCGAGGGGGCCATGAACGCCATCAAAAATAGCCCGTTTACAAGAAAGCTATCAGCTTTTGCCGTATTGTCAGAAGATGAGCTTGCGGTGCTGGAGCGTTTGCACCAGCGCCGCAGAACGTTTGCTGCCGGGAGCGATCTTGTGCATCAGGGGCAGCCGGAACAAGCTGCCTATATTCTGTCCTCCGGCTGGGCCTGTTCCTATAAAATTCAGCAGGAGGGGTCGCGCCAGATCGTTGACTTCCAGATACCTGGTGATTTTCTGGGATTGCGCAGTGTTCTTCTGCGCACCTCTGACCATAGCATTGAACCTATCGTGGAGATCGAAGCTGCGGAAGTTCTGGCAGAAGACCTTCTTGGGGCATTTGCCGATACCCCAAGGCTGGCGGCAGCCATACTGTGGGCCGCGTCCCGGGACGAAGCAATGGTGGTGGAGCATCTTGTGGGACTTGGGCGCCGTGATGCGGATGCCCGAATGGCGCATTTCCTGCTGGAACTGGGTGCAAGGCTGGCTCTGGTCGGGATGGGAAGCAAGGCGGGCTACGCCTGCCCGTTAACGCAATACCATCTGGCCGACGCGCTGGGACTGACCGCAGTTCATGTGAATCGTGTGCTGCGCCAACTGCGGGAACGCGACCTGGTCACTTTCCGCGACGGTTATGTGAAGTTCGGCAGTTTTGACCGCCTGGTGGCACTGGCGGATTTCGATCCGGGATATCTGGATCAGGCTGGGCCGCTTTTGAAATGAAGCGGCCGCCTTCGGGTGAAACCTGGGCGGTCGGAAAACCAGTCCGGAATAAGACGGCTACACCAGGGCTAGCTTTGCCGCATCAAGCTCTTTGTACATTTCAGCATCGTTTTCCTCGCTCTGCGCCAGCTCGGCCAGCCGGTAATGCTTCCAGGCGGTGTCTTTCCGTGGCCCGGCAGGAGCCCTTTCGCAGGCAGCCCTGACAGAGGCCAGTTTTATGGACATCTCTCTTGTTTCAGGTGTCATTCGATTGTCCTTTCTTTGGCGTTCGCGGAAAATAAGAAGCGCGAACCATATGCCGAGCCAAATTAGGCCGGCACATCCTCCGCGCTTCTTGGCACTCGTAATACCCCCTCTGGCAAATACATGGCCAGTCCGAGATGCTTAGCTGGATCCCAATCAGTGCGCACTGACCTAGGTTAGCTAGCGGCGCTGCGTTGCGGAGGCTTGTCAAAAATCAGGCTTTCTCCGTCAGCGGAAGACGCGGCCGATTGGGGCAAGGCACCGGATCATCTTATGGCTTCAGGGCACCCTATACCCGGGCAGAGAACAGCAGCTGTAAAGCACCTGCCTCTCCGGTTGATCAAAACCACATATGGAACCGCCCAAGCTGGAAAAACGGCAGGCGCTAACATCGATCAGCACGGGCACATTCCTTTCAGCTTAAAGTATTAATGACACTCAGCGCTGCCGTGATCTCGCGCAACAGGTTACGAGGCGCCCCGCGGCGGCAGCTGCAAGCAGCCGCCATACAGGACATCAATGAGAAACAGGATGAACACACGGTCGTCCAGACTGATGGTGACGTTTTCCCATCCGTTTGCCTTAGCTGGCTACGCTGACGAACTTCCTGCGGGTGGGTACGAAGTTATCGTGGAAGAGGAGCTTATTCAGGGGCTCAGCTTCGAGGCTTACCGAACCACAGCAACTTACCTGCTGGTCCATGGCAGGGGCGGCCGCGCAGGGCGGACCGAACTGCGCCTGATCACTCAGAAGGATTTGGAAACGGCGCTGAACCGCGACAGCGGATTCCACACATGACTACAATCATAGCGAGGCGGCGCTTTCTCCGCAGGAGGATCAGAAATGACTTATCCCGAATGGCTGAAACCCGGCGTTTACGGTGCCTTGATTGGCGCGGTTTCTATTACTATTGCCGGTTTTTCCTGGGGCGGCTGGGTGACAGGAGGTCATGCAGAGGCAATGGCAAGCACCAGATCCCATGACGAACTGATTGCAGCCTTGGTGCCAGTGTGCGTCAACATGGCCAAGACAGACACCGACCGGATCGCCAAGCTGGCGTCAATCCAGGAAACGATGTCCTTCAAACGCCGGGACGCGGTTATTGCAACGGGCTGGGCAACAGTTCCGGGCGCTGAAACGCCAAACCGTGATCTGGCGCAGGCTTGTCTGGCCGGGCTGGAATTAGATGCATCGTAATCTTCTTCCACCAATCCCGCGTCTTCGTGCCAACGCGGAGAACTTCAGCCGGGTGATGGAATTACGACGTTTTCTGCACTCAACGATCAAACGCATTGTTGTGGTGTTCGGGCTGCTGGCAGCCTTCATTCAACCTGCATTCTCAGAGACGGTTGCTCTTTCAGTGCCAGAGAATGCACATAAAAGCAGTTACGGCGATGGCTGGGAATGCAACCGGTCTTACCGGGCGGTCGGCAGCACCTGTATAGCTGTCGTCGTTCCGCAAAATGCCTACCCCACACACAGAAGCTATGGTCCCGGGTGGGAATGCTCACACGGGTTCATTGAGGCCGAAGGGGCGTCCTGTGCTAAAGTCTTTGTGCCCGAAGGCGGGTATCTTGCCCCCTCAGGAACTCGGTGGAACTGCCTGCGCGGGTATAGAAAGATTGACGATTTCTGCCAGAAAATAGTTCTGCCGCCTGACGCCTATCTGACCAACAGCACACACGGGCCAAGCTGGCTTTGCGACCGCGGTTTCGAAGCCAAAGGCGACGCCTGCGCTGTTATCGAAGTTCCAGAACACGCCTTCCTGAATGCATCGGCTTATGGTCAGCGGTGGACATGCGAGCGTGGCTACGCAGTGTCTGGTGACCACTGCACCCTGATTGAACTGCCGGAAAATGCACATCTTGCCAGAACGGGTAACCGTTGGGAGTGCAACAAGAATTTTCAGCAGAAAAAAGGTCGCTGTGTTCTGAACAACTAGGCGTCACACCCCCGGCTGCCGACCTGGCAGCATCAATACCTGCGTCATGGACACCAACGCCCTGAGCGCGGGCCTCTCAGAAGGAAATTCCATGGAAACCGCAGTCAAAGCGGAAAGGCCGGTATGGCAAAATGCCAGCGGTCCGCAACCACGATCATCTGAGCACTCTCAGGAACCTGGCAAATCTCCTGCGGCGCGCCCCCCAACCGCAATCGTGTATTGCGAAGGGAATTTCGCACGTGTCGACGGCAAGACAGCAAACGGGCTTGTCCGACACTCACAAGCCTATCGCATACTCTCGGTGGTCGACAGTGATCATGCAGGGGCTGACAGCGGGCAGATCCTTGATGGCACCCCGAACCACATACCAGTCTTTGGCGATCTTGAAACGGCAGTTACTCATGAGGCCGTCATTCCTGACACGCTGATCTATGGGATGGCTCCGTCAGACGGAAAACTGTCGGCAGATGACCGCCGTGTTGTGCTGGATGCAGTATCTTTGGGGATGAACATTGTCAGTGGGCTGCATGAATACCTCAGTGACGACGCGGAAATCGCCCTGGCAGCCAAATCGCGCAATGTCTCCCTGCGCGATATCCGCAAACCCCGGAACAGCAAGGACATGCGTCTGTTTGACGGCAGTGTCGCGAAGGTGAAGGCAATCCGCATTGCTGTGCTGGGAACCGATTGTGCGATTGGGAAGCGGACGACGGCAACGCTTCTCGCACGTGAGCTGAATGCGCAGGGGATCAAGACGGTTCTGGTTGGCACCGGCCAGACCGGCCTGATGCAGGGGGCCAAATACGGCGTGGCCATGGACGCGGTGCCGCCGCAATTCTGCTGCGGGGAACTTGAAGGGGCCATTGTCGCGGCATCCGAAGGTGAACAGCCTGATGTCATTCTGATCGAGGGCCAGGGCGCACTCAGCCATCCGGCGTTCTGCACGTCGGCATTCATTCTACGCGGCAGCCAGCCCGACGCGGTGATCCTTCAGCACGCCCCCAAGCGGGCGCACCGTTGCGACTTTCCAAACATGGCGATGCCTGATCCCGCTGACGAGATCGCCTTGATTGAAGCCTTCGCGACCACAAAGGTGATCGGCGTGACACTCAATCACGAGGGGATGACGGACGTCGAAATCACTGCTGCGATCAAGGAACATGCCGGCAACCTGAGCCTTCCTGTCAGCGATGCCCTTAGCCGACCTGCCGCGCATCTTGCCGAAATTGTCCTGTCGGCATACCCCCGGTTACGGCCGATGCCTGTTGCGGCAGCGCTATGACCGCACCGCGTATCAAAATTGACCTGCACAAAATCCGCGACAACACGCGATGCCTTGTTGAGCGCCTGAAACCGCTCGGAATTACCGTCACAGGGGTCACAAAAGGCGTGTGCGGTCACCCTGGTGTTGCAAGGGCGATGCTGGACGGCGGTGCGATCGGATTGGCAGATGCGCGGCTTGCCAATGTAAGACGCATGCGCAAAGCAGGACTGACCTGTCCGATCCTGATGATCCGGACCCCAATGCTGAGCCAGGCCGGGCAAATCGTCGAAACTTGTGAAGCAAGCTGCAATACAGAGACCAGCGTTATTGCAAAGCTTGCCGCTGCGGCCCTACGCAGAGGCATCAGTCACGAGATAATTCTGATGGTGGAAATGGGGGATGGGCGGGAAGGCATCATGCCCGAGGATCTGACCAACGCTGCCCTTCACGTCACCAGAACGCCGGGTGTGCTTCTCAAAGGTATTGGCGCAAATTTCGCCTGTCTGGCTGATGCAGCTCCCACATCTCAGGCGATGGCAGTACTTTCATCGCTCGCCGATGAAACCGAGGGGGCATGCGGCCCCTTCGTCGAAACAGTTTCCGGGGGCAGTTCCGCAAACTTGTCCTGGGCTCTTGATGGCGGGCCCGCAGACCGGATCAACAATTTGCGCATAGGAGAGGCCATCCTGCTGGGAACCGACCCTGTTTCGGGACACCTGATCAGCGGGCTTTATACAGATGCTTTCACACTGTTGGCCGAGGTGATCGAGACAAAAATCAAATCAAAGCCGGTACCGCTGAAATTATCCGACCCGGCCCTCTCGGCGCTGAGCCTGGTGCCAGGCAACCATTGGACAACCCGTTCGATCCTGGCCCTCGGTCTGCAAGATACCGACGCTGCCGGGCTGACCTTTCCAGCGGCTGTTATCTTTGCCGGTGCGACCAGCGATCACATTGTGGTTGAGACGACCAATTGCCCCCTGCGTATCGGCAGCGAGATGTCGATGAAAATGAGCTACAGCGCCCTTGCGCGCGCCATGGAAGCCCCCGATGTTTCAAAGGTATTACACAGAAACAGACCATTGACAGAAGGTGCTGCCGGTAGCCGCAATGGTCGGATTACTGAGTTTTTTTGATCCCAGCGTTTCCTTAACAGCGTTGTTTCAAACCGGCATCAGGAGCCTCCGTCTGTGGCGTTCCGTGGTAAATGATGCAGAGAATGCCTATATTATTGTAAATCGCGCATCTTTCCGTGCAGTGCCGCGCCGCTCGCATGAAAATGGCTCCGGCCGTCAGGCGATCGCAACATCTCTCTCAAAGACCGGATGGCTCATGTGGCGGCCTTCGGGTTCCATTCATAACCCCGGAAATGCCCAATCCTGCTGTTTGATGGTCAAGGAAACCGTCAAGCGGCGGAGACATGCACGCTATGGGCCGCGCAATAAAGTACAGCAGCAGAGGAGAGATAAATCAATGGATCAGCTCAGCAGCAGGACCGTCGCAGTATTTTCGCGATCCTTCACCTTGCCGGGTTTTGATGAGGCACTCCCCGCTGGTGAGTATGATATTGAAACCGAATTATCCGCACCGCCTGACCTCTTGAATCCTCAGGCCTGGAAGGCTTCGGTTCTGGTGCATCTGCATCCCCGGAAATCACATCCTGGTCTGGCGAGGAGCTTGACCGTTTCGTTGGCGGATCTCGACAGCGCTCGGGCCAAAGACAAGCTTTCGGGAAAAGAGCTGTCGGCATTCCTTTTCGAGGAAATGCTTGCCGATCCGATGGTGCGCCTTGTTATGCAATCCGACGGTGTCTCCGAAGCTCAGATCCGGCACCTTTACTCTGGTTTGGGAATATCAGAGCCGGATGGCGAACAGCATGACTAGCAGTTTGAGTACATGCGGCAAAAGGAGCGGCTCTGAATGATGGAGGTAGGCCAATCATGACCAATACCGATCAAAATGAAGTATTCTTGGTTCCGGCCCGCGAAGACGTGCCGCGGGAGCGCCAGTGCCTGCGCTGCAACACCGCGTTCTGGAGCGAAGGGTTCGGTGAGCGGATCTGCCGACGCTGCAAAGCGTCGAATGCATGGCGCAACGCCGTTCCCGTAAGGTCCGGTTCACCCCGCCGTCACTGAATGTTCCAGTTATTGACAGCCTCCTTATGCTTGCTTCGAGCTTTGTGGGAAAGGTGAAGGTCTGTTTCGACGAATTCGGGGCGACTATTGGGCGTTTGCTTTGGCTGCTACCGACATTGGTCCTAGGAGCGGGAGCGGCGGTTGAGTCCGGCCCATCCTTAGCAGGTCCGTGCTGCAGCGAAAGAACGGTCTGAAGTCCGCACCTCAGAGTGGCTTTGAATAGCCGGTCTCGCAACATCGGCCGCGACGCAGCGATGAACGTGCCGCGCCTGCAAGCGAATGCTGCGTCAGCAAACACTTGTAACGACAATGGCAGCAATGTCCCGCACTGTATGAGTTCACCGGTTCCAAAACCTCGTAGTCGCAGCGAATGGCCGGACCGGCGGGCTGCGTCGCAGCAGAAACCCTCGGCCAGTCGCATCAAACGGCTGAGTTTGCAAAAGGCGCTATCTGCGCATCTCTAACCTTCGAGCGGGGTGCAGCATCGTCCTGGCCAGCTGAGCTAGCCTGAAGGTCCGCTCTCGGGAAGTCTGGCGGGGATCCTTCGCGTCTGCAGCGAGGGCGTGGCAGGCCTCGTGCGAATGTCCGAATTGGGCTGCGAGCCGTCGTTACGGTTGATGTTCTGACTGCCGGGGGCTGCGTTTGGAGTTGCGGCTGGGTCGATCTCGCCCTCGTCATGTCTCCCAATCACCCGAGGGGAATCGCTGGATCTCACGGGGGAGCTGGGGCCGGGGGCATTAGATGGGGCTTTGGCGCGCCGGTTGGTGTGTGGCTGGTGGGTGGGGTGGGGCTTGGATCTGTTTTGGGCCTGTTTCGGGGGGCTTAGCGGCGCGATATCTTGTGGAAAAGCGGTGCTCAGGTGGGGTGCGGCGAAAAACCGGTTCCCCTGTCTGCGCGGTCTCGTTATACGGAGCGTCGGTTTCAACCAGCATACAGAGGACCTGAGATGGCCAATGTCGTGGTAGTCGGCGCCCAGTGGGGTGACGAAGGTAAAGGCAAGATTGTCGATTGGCTCAGCGAGCGCGCTGATGTCATTGCGCGTTTTCAGGGCGGCCATAACGCCGGTCATACGCTGGTGATCGACAGCAAAGTCTACAAGCTGCACGCGCTGCCCTCGGGTGTGGTGCGGGGCGGCAAGCTCTCGGTCATTGGCAATGGCGTGGTGCTGGATCCCTGGCACCTGATGAAAGAGATCGAGACCGTGCGCGCGCAGGGCGTGGACATCTCGCCTCAGACGCTGATGATTGCGGAGAACACGCCACTGATCCTGCCGCTGCATGGTGAGCTGGACCGGGCGCGGGAAGAGGCGGCCTCCAAGGGCACCAAGATCGGCACCACCGGTCGCGGCATTGGCCCGGCCTATGAGGACAAAGTGGGTCGCCGGGCGATCCGCGTGGCGGATCTGGCGGATGAGGCGACCCTGATTGCCCGCGTTGATCGTGCGCTGCAACACCATGATCCGCTGCGCAAGGGGCTGGGCATCGAAGCGGTGGATCGTGACGGGCTGATCGCACAGCTGAAAGAGATCTCCAAGGAGATCCTGCCTTTTGCCGCGCCGGTGTGGAAAGTGCTGAACGAAAAGCGCAAGGCGGGCAAGCGGATCCTGTTTGAGGGGGCGCAGGGCGCGCTTCTGGATATTGATTTCGGGACCTACCCGTTTGTGACCTCCTCCAACGTGATTGCCGGTCAGGCGGCAACCGGTGTGGGCATTGGTCCGGGCTCCATCGACTATGTGCTGGGCATCGTGAAGGCCTATACCACCCGTGTGGGCGAAGGCCCGTTCCCGACCGAGCTGCTGAATGCGGATGGCACCCCGGATGCGGATGGCGAGCGTCTGGGTACGCGGGGTCATGAATTTGGCACCACCACCGGCCGTCAGCGCCGCTGTGGCTGGTTTGATGCCTGCCTTGTGCGCCAGACCTGTGCGACCTCTGGGATTACAGGTATTTCGTTGACCAAGCTGGACGTGTTGGATGGGTTTGAAACCCTGAAGATCTGTGTGGGCTACGATCTGGACGGGACCCGTCTGGACTATCTGCCCACTGCTGCTGACCAGCAGGCGCGCTGCACCCCCATCTATGAAGAGATGCCGGGCTGGAGCGAGAGCACCGAAGGTGCGCGCAGCTGGAACGATCTGCCGGCCAATGCCATCAAATACGTCAAGCGCGTGGAAGAGCTGATCGACTGTCCGGTTGCGCTGCTGTCCACCAGCCCGGAGCGGGACGACACCATTCTGGTGACCGATCCCTTTGCCGACTGATGTCTGACGAAAGTGGTCTGAGCTACAAGGCGCGGCGGCGCTGGGCCTTGGTGATCCTGTTGATCGGCATGCCGGTCTATATCGTGCTGGCGGTCAATGTGATCAGCTGGCTCGACCGGCCCTCGCTGCTGGTTGAGCTGATTGTCTATGTGCTGCTGGGGGTGTTGTGGATCCTGCCGTTCAAATTCGTCTTTCGCGGCGTCGGCAAGGCAGATCCCAATGACCCGGATCAGGATCAGGGTTGAGTTGGTGATGTCGCCGGGCAAGGGGCGCTGCCCCTCTTGACCTCGCGGTCAATTCACCCCGGAGTATTTCTGGAAAGATGACGGGCGGCTTGTCCTGAACATCTTGCCCTAGACAGAAAAAGGCGGCCTTTGGGGGCCGCCTTTTGTGTGTTGCACGGGGGTCAGAGGTCAGCCGACAGCGCGGTTGCCGGGTTGAAAACCGATCTGGCCGGAGGCGGTGAAGCGGCCGTTGTCGGCGCGTTCAATCTTGCCCTCGCGCAGCAGCTGGCCAAAGCTGCGCAGCCCGTCTTCGCGGTTGAACTCGGTCCCATCAACGCCGCGCACCTTGTTCATCAGCTGTGGGCGGGAGAAGTGATCGCGCCCTTCCACAAAACTCATATAGGCGGCGGCGGCCTCAAGCAGCTCGCCGAGTTCTACCGCGCCGCTTTCTTCGGCGTAGGCGGCAAATCCGCCCTCGGTGGCGCTGCTTGCAGGGGTGTCTTCGGTCAGGATCGCGGCGGAGACCCGGCGCGGGCGCACCGGTGCGGCTGGGGCGGCACTGCTGTCGTCGATGCGCTGCTCCTGGACCAGTTTCAACGGTGCCGGGCGGCTGGCGGGTTTGGCAGGGCGCTGATCGGCGTCGCTGCGGCCTTCACTGCCGGAGGCCGGGCGGGCGTCGGGGCGGCGTGGGCGCACCACGCTGGCCAGATCGTCGCGGTAGACCTGCGCGTCATCTTTGCTCTCCAGGGCGCCACCGGCGCTGCGTTCGGTCGAGGCTGCGGCCATCACGGCGCGCAGCTGGCTGTAGGTTTCGCGCGAGGTGCTGTTTTCGGGGTCTTCCAGACGTTCGTCGGCGGCGGCCATCAGGCGCGCGATATCGCCGTCGGCGGTGCTGGTTGCGCCGCGCTTGGCGCCGGGCTGCGGGGCCACGGATGCGGCGGCGTCTGCCGGGGTGCTGATGGGTTGCGGGGTCTCTGTCAGCTGCGCAGGGTGCTGAGGCTTTGCCGTGTCGTCGGGCTGAGGCGCAGCACTGTCCTCTTCGTCGTCATAAGCGGCCAGCGCATCTGAGATATCATCGATATCGTCGCCGCCCAGCAGATCCGCCTCCACCGCGGCGAGTTCGGCCAGCAGTTCGGCCTCGTCATCGGGGGACAGGCTGCTGTCGGCGGCGGGTTCTGCTTCCGGTGTGTCGGTCTCGGGTGACGGGGTGGGGTGGGCGTCAACAGCTGTGTCGCCGGTCCCATCATCGACCGCCTCCAGCGTGCCGCTGGCCATGGCGCCTTCGATTTCGCGGCGTTTGACGCGCAGCACGCGGCCCCGCTTGCGCGGCGTTTCGGTCTTGGCGGGTGTGGCTGCGTCAGCTGTGACCTCGGTCTCTTCGGTCTCTTCGGGCTGTGAGGCTGCAGCGGGCGTGTCGCTATTCTGTTCGGCAGCGATATCACCCAGGTTATCTGCGGCGTCTTCGCCAGAGGTGTCGTCATCACCTTCGGGGGTGCTGCTGTCGGCGAAGAACTCTTCGGCGCCTTCGGGCACATTGGGGATGGCTGTTGTGCCAGATGCGGGAGCGTCCGTTTCAGTTCCAAGGTCAAGGCGGTTCAGCGCCTCGGCGATATCGGCGTCGCTGTTGGCATCGGCGGCTTCCGTGAGCGTCTCATCCGGCCCCTCATCCGCGATATCTGCATCAACCGCGTCGTGGTCCGCAGAAAGCGCATTGGTGATGTCTTTCACCGCGTCTTCGCGGGCCTGCTCGGCGTGCTGATCTTCGGTGAACTCATCCGTTGGGGTTTTGGCGACGACCGCGCGGATCCGGCGCAGTTTGGCCGCGATGCTTTCGGCGGAGGTGACAGTGTCGGCCTGAACAGGCTCGGCCTCAGCTGTATTGGCCAGATCGGTATTGACGTGAGCAGTCTCAACCTCTGCGGCGACCGGCTCTGCGGCGGGAATTTCGGCCGCAGGGGCCGGCGGCGGAGTCTGTTGTACCGGCTGAAGGGGCACCTCTGCCACGTGGATTGGGGCTTCGCTCGCGGGCTGAACCTGCGGCGCGGCAGGCGCAGGTTCGACGCGTCTGGCGGAGGGCTCAACCGGGGCAGCGGCGGTCACCGGGGCCGCCGCCGGGGAGGCGAGGGCGCTGGTGGCGCGGGGCGGCGGGGCATCATCGGCTGGCGGTGCCGGCGTTGCGGCGGGTGGGGCAGTCAGCGTTGCGGCGCGCAGGTGGATGCCTTCGGCGCTGGTGCGGGCCTCAACCTGGCGGGCGACCTCGCGCTGGGCAATCCGGGCGAGCATCTCGGCGTCCGGCTGGGGCGGTTCTGCCCCGAAGTAGCGGTCATCGGAGGCGAGATCGCGAAAATACTCCGCAATCGCCTTCATGGTGCCAAATGAATCGTCGAACCCTTCCAATGTGCAGGAAAAAGTCCCGTAGGAGACTGTCAAAACCTTGTTGTTCTGTACCATCGGATAGGTGTCCTCGCCAAAGTCATTGCCGCTTACGTTGCTGGCGCAGGGGGTCAAATTGCGCCCGAATCCGTGCAATTGATCGTATCATTTTGTGTTCAGATTGTGGTCTGTTTCCTTTTCTGCCAGTAATCCCGGTATGAAAGAGCTGATTGTTGAGCGGGTTGAGCCGGTGACGCTGGTTGGCGCCGGGGTGCTGGGACCGGATGATCTGGAGGCGGCGCTGGCGCTGGCCCCGGTGTTGGTCGCGGCGGATGGCGGGGCAGCGCATGCGCTGGCGGCGGGGCATCGCCCGGTGGCGGTGATTGGCGACCTGGATTCGCTGGCAGCGGAAGTGCAGGCGGATCTGGCGCCGGGGGCGCTGCATCATGTGACCGAGCAGACCACCACAGATTTCGACAAGGCGCTGCGGATGATCGGCGCGCCGGTGGTGTTGGGAGTTGGATTTCTGGGCGGCCGGATCGACCATCAGCTGGCCGGATTCAACACGCTGGTACAACCCCATCCCAGTCCCTGCGTGCTGCTTGGCCCGCAGGAGGTGGTGTTCCATCTGCGCGGTGAGATCGCGCTGCCGCTGGCGGCGGGGGAGGTGGTGTCGCTGTTCCCGATGCAGCAGGTCACCGGCTGGTCGGAGGGGCTGGCGTGGCCCATCGAGGGCTTGCGGCTGGATCCGATGGCGCGGGTCGGGACCTCTAACCGGGCGACGGGGCCGGTGCGGCTCAGGGCGGATGGGCCGGGGATGCTGGTTATTTTGCCGCGGGCCCGGCTGGCGGATGTCGTGGCCGCGTTACAGGCGCAGGCCTGATACGCGGGCCTTGTTCTGCCCTAACCGGCCGAGCCGATCAGACCGCCGGCTGTTCGGGTGCGATGGGCGGATCCTTGAGCAGGAGCGCGGCCCTATCGGCGGCGGCCTTTTGCAGCTGGATCTGGCGTTCGCGCAGGATTACGAAGAGACCGGCGGCAATGGTGATCAGGATGCCGATTGCGGCGAGGCCGTTTGGCAGCTCATCAAAGATCCACAGGCCGATGAGGGCTGCGACCGGAATTTCCAGGTACTGCATCGAGGCCAGTGTGGCAGCGGGTGCGTAGCGCAAGCTCCATGTCATCAGCAGATGCGCGGCGGTGCCCAGCAGGCCGATTGCGGCCAGAAGGCCCCATTGCTCAGCATTTGGTGTGATCAGCGTCAGCACCGGACTATCCGTGATCTGGCCCAGCAGCAGCACGGGGGCCAGTAGCACGCAGGCCATGGTGCCGGAGACCGCCTGAAGGCCCACCGGATCGGTGTCCTTGGCGATCTGGCGGGTGACCAGCATGAACAGCGCAAAGATCACCGCCACCATCAGGGGCCAGAGCGCGTGCCAGCCGACCGTTACAAAGCTGGGCTGGATCACCAGAAGTGTACCGCCAAATCCGACAATGCAGGCCAGAAGACGGATCATGCCCACCTCTTCGCCCAGCACATATTTGCCGAGGAGCAGCATGATGAAAGGCATCACAAAGGCAATCGCCACCGCATCCGCAAGCGGCAGGTATTTCAAACCGGTGAACATGGCACCAATGCCCGCGATATGTAGCAGCGTGCGCACAAAGGTGAGGCGCAACACGCGGCCCTGCATTCGCCAGATGCGGCCTGTTGCCCAGATCAGCGGGGCCAGCAGCAGAACCTGAGCGGCAAAGCGGACAAACAGCAGCTGGCCAAGAGGGATATGCGCCCCCAGGAGTTTGGCCACCGCATCCCCCATCGGGGCGGTGATGCAGAAGCCTAGCATCAGGAGGATGCCGAGAGAGGGGCGGTCATGTGTCATGCGGCCACGCTAGGCGCGGGCGCATGGGGATGCAAGCAAGGGTTGCGATTTGGAACCGGTGGGATGCGTGTTGAGTGTGATCTGCGTCCCGCCAGAAAGAGGTCCTGTGTTCTCAGCAGTTCGGCACGTTCACCGCAAGGCCACCGAGCGAGGTTTCCTTATACTTGTCATGCATGTCTTCGCCGGTCTGGCGCATGGTCTCAATACAGGCATCCAGCGGCACGAAGTGCTGGCCGTCACCGCGCAGGGCGAGGGAGGCGGCGGAGACCGCCTTGATCGCTGCCAATCCATTGCGCTCGATGCAGGGCACCTGCACCAGACCTTTCACAGGGTCGCAGGTCATGCCCAGGTGATGCTCCAGCGCGATCTCAGCCGCGTTCTCTACCTGTTCGGGTGTGCCACCCATCACCGCGCAGAGACCCGCAGCGGACATGGCGGCGGCTGATCCAACTTCGGCCTGACAACCAGCCTCGGCACCCGAAATTGACGCGTTGTATTTCACAAGACCCGCGATGGCGGCCGCGGTCAGCAGGAAATCCTCGACGTGGCTTTCCGATGCGCCCGGCACATGGTCGAGATAGTAACGAATCACTGCGGGCAGAGTGCCGGCAGCGCCATTGGTTGGCGCGGTTACCACCTGACCACCGGCAGCGTTTTCTTCGTTCACCGCCATCGCATAAACGCTCATCCAGTCGTTGATGGTGTGGGGCGCATTCAGGTTCATGCCGCGCTCAGCAAGCAGAGCGTCGTGGATGCCCTTAGCCCGGCGGCGCACATTCAGGCCACCCGGCAGGATGCCGTCACGCTCCAGCCCGCGGTTGATACAGTCGTTCATCACCTGCCAGATACGGGCGGTGCCTTTGGAGAGGCTAACCTCGCAACCGCGGGCGATTTCATTGGCGCGTTTCATCTGCGCGATGTTCTTACCGCTGGATTTCGCCATTTCGAGCATTTCATTGGCAGATTTGAATGGGAAGGGCACAGGGTCGCCTTCGTCGGTTGCCTTGCCGGCAGCCAGCTCTTCCTCTGTCACGACAAAACCACCACCGATCGAGTAATAGACCTGCCGCAGAATGACGTCGCCCTGCGCATCGGTTGCCATCAAAATCATGCCATTTGCGTGACCGTCCAGCGCGTGATCGTAGTCGAATACCAGATCGGTTTTTGGCACAAAGGCCAGCGTGCCCAGCCCCTCGGGGCTGACAGTGCCGCTGGCCTCGATCTCAGCAAGGGTGACCTGCGCTTTGGCGTCGTCATAGGTTTCCGGCACATAGCCTGCGAGGCCCAGAATGGTGGCGCGGTCAGTGGCGTGGCCAACGCCGGTAAAGGCGAGCGAGCCATGCAGCGAGGCGCGCAACCCATGAAATTCGAAGGGTGATGCGCGCATCATATCGAGGAACTTTGCGGCGGCCACCATCGGCCCCATGGTGTGCGAGGAGGACGGGCCAATGCCCACTTTGAACATGTCGAAGACGGAGAGAAACATTAGATGGCTGATCCTTCTGGCGGATAGGCGAGATGTGGCTGTGTGAACGGGGTTGTGCCCAGACCTTCGGCCTGACAGGCGCTGCTGGTGCTGGCGCGGGTCTCCAGCTGGGCCAGCAGGCGGGCCAGATGCGGTGTATCGGCGAGGCGGAACCAGCTGCGATCGCTGTTGCTGGGATAAAGTGCCATCCAGCGCATCATACAAGCTAGGTAAAGCGTCAGAGCGGTTGGTCGATTGGTATCGTGACTGTCTGCAGCCGCTATAAACAGTTCAGGTTGATCCGCAGCTGCGGTCTCCAGACTGTGCAGGTGGGTTTGGAGCCGGTCGCGCAGGGTGGCCTGGAGTTGGCCTTGCTGGGTCAGATCGTCACCGATGTATTTTCGCGGATAGAACAGCATTCGCAGATCGGCGTGCAGCGTGTTTGAGGCGAAGAACAGCCATTTTAGAAAGGCGGCGCGCAGCGGGGAGGTGACCGTAGAAACCAGACCTGTGTCCGGGTGGCGGTCGCCCAGCCACAACAGGATCGCGGCGGTTTCAAAGATTGCACCATCGGGCGTTTCCAGCACCGGAATCAAACCACCGGGATTGAGCGCACGATAGGCGGCTCCATGCTGCGCACCAGCGCGGCGATCCACCAGCGCGGTTTCATAGGGTAGGCCCATCTCTTCCAACGCGAGCCGGATCACCAACGAGGCGTTGTCTGGGGCGTAGTGCAGGCGATAAAGATCTGTCATGGACTTAGCATATAGGGGCTGTACGGGCATGGGTAACGCCCGTTTCCGACGTTTCCAATAGGAAACACGCAGTTTGCGCAAACGGTGGCAGCGCATCGCCCAGTGGATCCTGCCGAGGTGGTGAAACGCAAGTAACGGCAATGATAAGACCGGGCCGTAAAATCCCCCCAGCAGATGAGGTCTGCCCCTCGCGCCGGCGGGTGAATAGGCTTATACCATACTGAACATGAGCAGGGAGTCACCACCATGGCAGGGGAATTGTCACCCATCGACAGGGCTAAATTTGTTGCCGCCAAACGCGCCGCAGACATGGTCGAAGATGGCATGCGCGTGGGGCTGGGCACAGGCTCCACAGCCGCCTGGCTGGTGCGCTGTCTGGGCGACATGGTTCAAAACGACGGTCTGCGCATCAAGGGCGTGCCGACCTCCACCCGCACCGCGGAGCTGGCCCGGGATGTGGGGATCGAGATCCTGACACTGGATGAGGCGAAATGGCTGGATCTGACCATTGACGGGGCGGATGAATTTGACCGCGATCTGAACCTGATCAAGGGTGGTGGCGGGGCGTTGCTGCAGGAGAAGATTGTCGCCACAGCCTCGGATCGGATGGTGGTGATTGCCGATAAGGCCAAGGAGGTCGAGAGCCTTGGCGCCTTTCCCCTGCCGGTCGAGGTGATCCCTTTTGGCTGGCAGACCACGCAGGCGCTGCTGGAGGAGACTTTGGTGGCGATGGAGGTCATGGGGCGCAAAACCACCCTGCGGATGAACGGGGATGCGGCGCTGGTGACTGATGAGGGCAATCATATTCTGGATCTGCATCTCAACCGTATCGGCAATGTCCGGCAAATGGCGCTGGTGCTGAACCAGATCCCCGGCGTGGTTGAGAACGGGCTGTTCATCGACATCTGTGACACCGTGGTGGTGGGCTACGGCGATGGCAAGGTTGAGGTGCGCGACATCAACGAGGGCACGGTGGAGACCGACCGGCTGGATTTTGTCGAGAGTGAAAACCTGTTCACGGATCTGAGTGACTAACGCAAGATAGCCTGTCTTGGCCTTATCGAGGGTTTCCATGTCTGCATTCCAACCCACGTCTTCGACGCCGACCTTGCACATGCTGTGCGGGAAAATTGCCGCCGGGAAATCCACGCTGGCCGCGCGGTTGGCGGCGGATCAAGGGACAATCCTGCTGGCCGAAGATGACTGGCTGCATGCTTTGTTTGCCGATCAGATGTCGTCGCCTCAGGATTATGTACGCTGTGCGGCAAAGCTGCGCGGAATCATGGCGGCGCATGTTGCCTCGCTCTTGCAGGCTGGGGTTTCGGTTGTTCTCGACTTTCCCGCGAATACTGTCGAAACCCGCGCGTGGCTGCGCCGTTTGATTGATCAGACCGGCGCGGCCCATCAGCTGCATGTCTTGGATGTGCCAGATGATCTATGTCTGGCGCGGCTCCGTCTGCGCAACGCGGGGGGCGTGCATCCCTTTGCGGCAACCGAAGCGCAGTTTCACGCGTTCAGCAAGCATTTTGCTTATCCTACTGAACAGGAAGGGTTCACGCTCGTGGTACATGGGGCAGCAGAGTGATCCCGCCCTTGCTTCTTCACGCGCCCTTCACGGTTTCGCGACTAAACCACGCTTGGCATTATAAACCGGCCACCGCACCCCCACCTGCGAGACTGGCAATTACCTCTGCGCTATGTGATACCTCGCGCAAGATATGAGAAGGGCGACTAACATGAGCTTTGATTACGATCTCTTTGTCATCGGCGGCGGTTCCGGTGGGGTGCGTGCGGCGCGGGTGGCAGCACAGCGCGGCGTCAAGGTGGCGCTGGCGGAGGAAGACCGCTATGGCGGCACCTGCGTGATCCGGGGCTGCGTGCCGAAAAAGCTCATGGTGTTTGCCAGCGAATATGCGGGCATGGTTGAGGACGCGCAGGCCTATGGCTGGGATCTGTCGCCCGGCAGCTTTGACTGGGATCGGTTCAAGACCAAACTGCACGCCGAGCTGGACCGGCTGGAAGGGATCTATCGGAATATCCTGAAAAATAACGAGGTCGAGACCTTTGATCAGCGCGCCAAACTGGCGGATGCCCACACGGTGGAGCTGGCGGACGGCACCCGCAAGACGGCGAAACATATCCTGATCGCGACCGGTGGCTGGCCGGTGACGCCGGAGTTCCCCGGCTCGGAGCTGGCGATCACCTCAAACGAGATCTTCCATCTGGAAAAACTGCCCGAAACCATGCTGATTGTCGGCGGCGGCTATATCGCCTGCGAATTTGCCGGCATCATGAACGGGCTGGGGGTCAAGACCACGCAGTATTATCGCGGTGCGCAGATCCTGCGCGGCTTTGATGATGAGGCACGCGGGCTGATCTCCGAAGAGATGTGCCAGTCCGGTATTGATCTGCACCTGGGCACCAATGTGCTGGAGATGCGCAAAGAGGGCGACAAGATCTGGGTGAAAGCGACCAATGGCAATGAGAGCCTGTTCGATCAGGTGATGTTCGCCACAGGTCGGGCCCCTAATGCCGATGGCCTCGGGCTTGAGGAACTGGGCATTGAGCGTGACCGCGCCGGGGCCATTGTGGTGGATCAGTACAGCCAGACCGGCGTGCCCTCGGTCTATGCGGTGGGGGATGTCACCAACCGGGTGAACCTGACGCCGGTGGCGATCCGTGAAGGCATGGCTTTTGTCGAGACGGTGTTTGCGGGCAATCCGACAAGCCCGGATCATGAGTTGATCCCAACGGCGATCTTTACCCAGCCTGAGATGGGTACTGTGGGCCTGAGCGAGGAAGCGGCGGCCGAGCAGGAAGAGATCGAGGTCTATGCGACCTCCTTCAAACCGATGCAGCAGGCCTTTGCCGGGCGGGCGCAACGGGTGCTGATGAAGCTGATCGTCTCCAAGGCGACGCGCAAGGTGCTGGGATGTCATATCGTCGCCCCCGGCGCGGGTGAAATGATCCAGCTGGCGGGCATCGCCGTAAAAATGGGCGCAACAAAAGAAGACTTTGATCGCACCGTGGCGGTGCATCCGACCATGTCTGAAGAGCTGGTCACGATGAAGACACCAGTGCGGACGGCTTGATTTTTCAGGCAGAAACCACAGGTAGGAACAATAAGCCGCGATGGGCGGCGAGATAGGGATTGGACACATATGGCGGGCAATAATGGTGGCCCCTGGGGGGGCAGTGGCTCTTCTGGCGGCTCAGGCAACAGAGGCAACAACCAAGGCGGTGACGACAACCGGGGCGGCGGACGTCGTCCTGATGACGGTCAGATCCCCGAGATCGACGAGCTGGTCAAAAAAGGCCAGGAGCAGCTGCGCGTTCTGATGGGCGGTCGCGGTGGTGGCACAGGCGGCGGCGGTCGCGGTGGTGCTGGTGGCGGCGGCGGTGGTCCGCAGCTGACCAAGGGCACCCTTGCGCTGGGCGCGCTGGCTGCGGTTGGCTTCTGGGCTTTTGCCAGCTTTTACACCGTGAAGCCGGAAGAACAGTCGGTTGAGCTGTTTCTTGGGGAGTATTCCGCAACCGGGCAGCCAGGCCTGAACTTTGCGCCCTGGCCGCTGGTGACCAAGGAAATCCTGCCGGTGACCCGTGAACAGACCGAAGACATCGGCGTCGGCGGCGGTATCAGCTCCGATGCAGGGCTGATGCTGACCGGGGACGAGAACATCGTCGATATTGACTTTCAGGTGGTCTGGAACATCAACGATCCGGCGAAATACCTGTTCAATCTGCGCGATGCCCGTACCACGATCCGCGCGGTGTCGGAATCGGCAATGCGCGAGATTATTGCCCAGTCCGAACTGGCGCCGATCCTGAACCGGGACCGGGGCGCGATTGCCTCGCGCTTGCAGGATCTGATCCAGTTCACGCTGGATGACTATGACAGTGGGATCAACATCATCCGGGTGAACTTTGACAAGGCGGACCCGCCGGCATCGGTGATCGCGGCGTTCCGGGATGTTCAGGCGGCTGAACAGGAACGTGACCGGCGCCAGAACGAAGCGGATGCCTATGCCAACAACGCGCTGGCCGAGGCCCGTGGTCAGGCGGCGGAACTGCTGGAGAAAGCCGAAGGGTACCGTGCACGTGTCGTGAACGAAGCCCAGGGTGAAGCCAGCCGTTTCTCTGCGGTTCTGACCGAATATGAAAAGGCCCCGGATGTGACCCGCAAGCGTCTTTATATCGAGACCATGGAGAAGGTGCTGAGCCGCGTCGACAAGATCATCCTGGATGAGCAAACCGGCGAAGGACAGGGCGTGGTGCCATATCTGCCGCTCAATGAACTGCGCCGTGGAGGAAGCAACTGATGCGTAAATCAACTCTCTTGCTGCCCGCGCTGGTGATCGTGGCGATCACGGTGCTGTCGTCGGTGTTTATCGTGGACGAGCGCGAAAAGGCGCTGGTTCTGCAGTTTGGCCGGGTTGTCTCGGTCAAGGAAGAGCCGGGACTGGCGTTCAAGATCCCGCTGATCCAGGAAGTGGTGCGTTATGACGACCGCATCCTGAGCCGGGATATCGACCCGCTGGAAATCACCCCCTCGGATGACCGCCGTCTGGTGGTTGACGCCTTTGCCCGCTATCGGATCACCGATGTGAACAGGTTCCGTCAGGCGGTGGGTGCCGGCGGTATCGCAACGGCTGAAAACAGGCTGGATTCGATCCTGCGGGCGCAAACCCGTGAGATCCTCGGCTCTGTCAGCTCAAATGATATCCTCTCCTCGGACCGGGCGGCGCTGATGCTGCGGATCCGCAACGGGGCGATCGCCGATGCCCGTGCGTTGGGGATCACTATCATCGACGTGCGGCTGAAGCGGACCGATCTGCCTACCGAAAACCTTGATGCGACCTTTGAACGGATGCGGGCCGAGCGTGTGCGCGAAGCCACTGATGAGCGCGCCCGTGGTAACGAGGCGGCGCAGCGGATCCGGGCGCAGGCCGACCGGACCGTGGTTGAACTGGTGTCCGAGGCGCAGCGCGAGGCGGAGATCATTCGTGGTGAAGCGGATGCTGAACGCAACGGTATTTTTGCGACTGCCTATGGTGCGGATCCTGAGTTCTTTGAATTCTACCGCTCGCTGAACGCCTATGCCACGTCACTGCAAGCCGGGAACTCCACCATGGTGTTGTCGCCGAACAATGAGTTTTTCAACTATTTGAAATCCTCCGACGGCAAACCGGCGGCAGCTGCCCAGCAATGATCACCGTTGCGGATATTCTGCGCGTGAGTGTGAAAGAACAGAGGGGGCTGACCGTTGGGTCGGCCCCTTTTTCGTCCCCCTTTTCTTGGGTGTGTTCCCCAGCGGCAGCTCACCGGGTTTCACTTCGAATTGAATACGTGCAACATTCGTTGTGACCGTTTTTGAAAAGACTACATTACAGCCCATGATCCGCTGCGGATCCAGAGGTGCGTGCCCGTGCAGGCCCCGCCGCAGACGATGGAATTTGGCGACAACTAAGGAGTAGTTTCGTGCAGCCACAGGCAATGAAAAATACAATCAGCAGCGCCCGCGCCGTTGCGCGCCAGCCCGCGCGCCAGATGACGCAGTGGCGGTTGCTCTGGCTGGCCATGATCAGCACCCTGATGGTGCTGGCGCAGGTGGCCATCGCGCAGGCCCGGCCCGAAAGCCTGGCGCCGCTGGCCGATAAGGTCAGCCGCGCGGTGGTGAATATCACGACGACAACCGTCGTCGAGGGGCGATCCGGCCCGCAAGGTATCGTCCCCGAAGGCTCACCTTTTGAAGATTTCTTCCGCGAGTTTCAGGACCGCAACGGTGGTCAGGGCGACCGTCCGCGCCGGTCTTCGGCGCTTGGTTCCGGTTTTGTGATTTCGGAAGACGGCTACATCGTCACCAACAATCACGTCATCGAAGAAGCGGATGAGATTGAGATTGAATTCTTCCCCGGTGAAGGTCAGCCGGCGCAGCCGCTTCCGGCCAAGGTTGTGGGCACTGATCCCAACACCGATATCGCGCTTCTGAAGGTCGAAGCGCCGATGCCGCTGACCTTTGTCAAATTCGGTGACAGCGATCTGGCGCGTGTTGGCGACTGGGTTGTGGCCATGGGGAATCCGCTGGGACAGGGGTTCTCTCTCTCGGCGGGTATCGTCTCCGCGCGCAACCGCGAGCTGTCAGGGTCTTATGACGATTACATCCAGACGGATGCGGCGATCAACCGGGGCAACTCAGGCGGGCCGCTGTTCAACATGGATGGTCAGGTTGTCGGTGTGAACACGGCGATCCTGTCGCCCAATGGTGGCTCGATCGGGATCGGGTTCTCCATGGCTTCCAATGTGGTTAGCAAGGTGGTGAACCAGCTGAAGGAATTCGGCGAAACCCGGCGTGGCTGGCTGGGGGTGCGCATTCAGGACGTAACCAAGGACGTTGCCGATGCGATGGGTCTTGACAGCGCCAAGGGCGCGCTGGTCACGGACGTGCCGGAAGGCCCGGCCAAGGCTGCTGGTTTGCTGGCAGGCGACGTGATCCTGTCCTTTGACGGGGTGGATGTGAAAGACACCCGTGCGCTGGTGCGTCAGGTTGGCAATACCGAAGTCGGCAAAGCCGTGCGCGTGCGCGTTTTCCGTGAAGGCAAGACCGAGACGCTGCGGGTGACCTTGGGCCGTCGCGAGGATGCGCAGCGCCAGAGCACTCCGGTCAGTGGCGATGACAACGCACCTGACATGACTGAAAAGCAGCTGCTGGGTCTGACCGTCAGCCGGCTGAGCGAGGACCAGCGCAGCGAGCTGAACGTGCCCGATGGCATGGATGGTCTGGTGATCACCTCGGTGGATGAAACCTCGGAGGCCTGGGAGAAGGGCATGCGCGCCGGTGATCTGATCACCGAGGCAGGCCAGCAGAAACTGACCTCGATCAGCGAGCTGGAAGCGCGTATCGACGAGGCAAAGGAAGCGGGTCGCAAGTCGCTGCTGTTGCTGGTGCGTCGCGCAGGTGAGCCACGCTTTGTGGCGCTGAACCTGTCTGAGTAAATTTTGGCTGTGGGCTGCTGCAAACAGTGGCCCGCCGCCGATGCGGTGCCCCGCGGCGCAGTTCTAAATCGCTGACGCTGGGGGAATATCGGCACAGATCGCAAGACAAAAGGGCCGGGCAGGGATGCTCGGCCCTTTTGCGTGGATCACAACAGGGTGGCGAAATTGCCCCCAGCCCTTGGTCCGGCGCGTCACGGACTCACGCCGGCGGGAGGTATCTGCACATGGGTCCAATGACCCCAGGCACCTCCCGGCACCTTCTGTCCGATCCAACGAGCTGTTCTTAGGTTTCCGCCGCCCCAGATGGCGCAGATGGTCCCCGGTGTGCGCCCGGCGGATTTCCTGGGTCCCGTCGAGCCATGTGCCGTGACACATGGCTCTTGATGGGACAGGCTGCCGTTGGGATGGAACGGATAACGGCGGCCTGACACGACCATGCCCCTAAGCGTTGGGGGTGGTCTGTAACCCAGTTCACAATTGAGTAAGATTATTCAGATGTGACCCCGCGCGGCGGTTGTTGCCTGATCCGGGGCCGGGACCTTGGGGGGCAGGTTGTGTCAGCCGATGTCGGGGTCGGCCAACAGCTTCAATGCGGCCCGGTCGCGGATGGTCAGACCACCACGGCTGATGTCGATCACGTCACTGCGTTTCCACTGCGACAGTGTTTTTGAAACCGCCTCACGGGTGGCGCCGACAAACTCCGCAAGTTCGCTCTGTGACAGCGACAGGCGCGCGTCTTCGCCTTCGGTCGTCAGATACAGCAGCTTGCGGGCCAGCCGCACGGGCATCGGCAGAAAGACCTGTTCGCTGTACTGCGTGTTCATCCAGCGCATCCGCTGGCCCGCCAGCCGCAGCAGATCCCCGGCCAGGGCGGGGTGGTGTTGCAGTTTTGCGACCACATCGCCGCTGCGCAGTCGGCGCAGGCGGCTGGGCTCCAGCGCGGTCGCGGTTGCAGTGCGCGGTCCGGGATCAAACAGCGCGATCTCACCAAAGACCGCGCCGGGGCGCATGATGTCCAGCGAGAGTTTGCGCCCGGCAGAGGACAGCGTGGAGAACTCCACCGCGCCACTGACAATGGCATAGAGCGCATCGCCCTCATCGCCCTGTTCAAACAGCTCTTCACCGGTCTGCAACAGAACTTCGCTGGCCTGGCTGTCGAGCATTTCCAGCAAGCGATCAGAAGCACCGGAGAGAAAGCCGCGATCGGGCAGCAGCCATTTGCGCCGCGGCGCATTGCCAGCGCCCGAGGTGCTGCCGGTGGTTCTGCCAGAGGCGTTCCCAGAGGCGTTGCCAGAGCGGGGCAGAGCACCAGGGGCAGGCCGCAGCGGGCTCATGCCGGGCCTGCGGCGATGATGCGAGGATGGCGGAGATCTGTCTCAGGTTTCAACGGCAACCAACCCCAGTTTGCGAGCGCTGAGCAGCGACAGCTGATCGTTGTCGAACCCGTCCTGTTTCTGAAATTTGCGGACAGACGCACGGGTGGCACTGTCCAGCTGGCCGGTAATTTCGCCGGTGTAGAGGCCGCGTGCCGCCAGAGCGCGTTGTAAGGAACCGACAAGTTGCGGGGTCATATCAACCGGGCAGGGCGTCTCAAACCAGCTCTCACGGCGGGGGCGTACGATGTCCTGACGGGTCTCCCGGCGAAAGCGGGCAGGCGCAATAACACGTCCGTCCGGCGCGGTCCTGGCCGGGCGGGTCATCACCTGTACGGTGACAGTTTCGATCACGGCAGGCGTTGTATGGGTGGCCCAGCAACTGCCGGGGGCCGCACCGGGCGGGGCGGCGGGGGTGTTGCGGGAGACCTGAGTGCTGTTGCCGCCTGTCGAAGAGTCGGCACAGGCGCTGAGCAGCAGCCCTGTCACCACAAGCGAGATCAGGCGCAGGCTGGTCCGCCGCCAACTGTCGCGCCTGAAACAGGCCTGTCCCAGCCAGGGCCCGTGCGGGCGCAAGAGGTCAGCCATGAACAAAGTCCCCGTGACGAAACACCGATGTGAAACACCTGTGTCGAAATATCAGCAGCCGTGATGCCGCGATGGCCCGTCCGCATGGGCGCATCTGGGCCTAGGCTACCGCAGTTCCGCCTCCGGCGCAAAGCCCTGTTGCCGCGGCACAGGGACGGGTGCCACACCCACGGCCCAAAAGGGCAGCGCAGGGCGCAAATGGGTCAGGGTGCCCCGGCGTCGGATCGCAGGAGTTTTACCCAAGCCGCGGTTTCTGACTGGCGCGGTGGCCGGTGGTTGGCTACAACCTCGGACGCAACGCGAAAAAGGATGCAGCTGACGATGGCAAAGATCACTTATGTCGAACACAATGGTGCCGAACACGTTGTGGAGGTGGCCAACGGCCTGACCGTGATGGAAGGCGCGCGCGACAACAATATCCCCGGTATTGAGGCAGATTGCGGCGGTGCCTGCGCCTGTTCGACCTGCCACGTCTATGTTGATGCGGGTTGGGTGGAAAAACTCCCCGCCAAGGATGACATGGAAGAGGACATGCTGGATTTCGCCTATGAGCCTGATCCCGCCCGCTCACGCCTGACCTGCCAGATCAAGGTGACGGATGATCTGAACGGTCTTGTGGTGCATATGCCCGAGAAACAGATCTGATGCTGTCGGGGTCTCAGGCGCGGCGTTCTCTGTCGCGGGCCTGGCCCCGGTTCATGCGCCGCGCAGCGCGGGCCTTGCGTCTGTGGCAGGCGGTGGTTGGTGGCGACGGCGCCAAACGGTCGGATTTCGCCGGGATCTGCGGCGTTGTCCTGCCGCTTGTTCTTAGCGTTGGTGCCGGAGCAGCCGCGAACGCGCATCCGGTCCTGACAGACGCGCAGTTCGAAGGGCCGGTCACCCATTATCCGCACGGGGTCTTGGGGGATCGCATTGAGTATTCTGCGATGGTGCTGCGGGACAGCCGTGGGCACAGCCATCGCATCGACCTGCCTGTCGGCGGAGCTGTCTTTGAGGATCTGTCACCGCGACTGTGGGATGTGACCGGAGATGGTCAGCCGGAGGCGGTGGTTGTTGAAAGCGATCCGCAGGCCGGCGCACAGCTGGCAATCTATGGCCTGCGCGGCGGGGCATTGCACAAGATCGCGGCAACCCCGCATATCGGCACCCGGTTTCGCTGGCTTGCGCCGGTTGCTGCGGCGGATCTGGACGGCGACGGCCATATCGAGATCGCTTATATTGACCGACCGCATCTGGCCAAGACCCTGAGGGTCTGGCGCTACCGGAACGGGGCGTTGCAGCAGGTGGCGCAGAAGGTGGGGTTGACCAATCACCGCATCGGCGAGGATTATATCACCTCCGGGCTGCGTGACTGCGGGGCCGGGCCTGAGCTGATCACGGTTGATGCCGGGTGGACGCGCATCATGGCAACGTCGCTGGTGGCCGGTCGGTTGATCAGCCGTGATATCGGCGTGTTTTCGAACCGGGACCAATTGACGGCGGGCTTGCACTGCCTGGACCCGGCATAGCCGGATAGGCATGCGGTGGGCGCCATCAAACCCATTGATAAAGTTACGCGTATTTTTTCCCCGCTGCCTGCGCTGCGCGCCCATTGCGTTGCAGGTTTGTTCACCAATTTGCCTGTAGTCTCTTGCCAAAGACACCTCCCGGGGGGCTGCGGATTAGGCCGGGGCGATCCGTGGCGGACCTCGTTTGCAAGCAGGAGACAGGCGCGTGACCTTTTCACCCTATGTGCTGGGCACCGGTATCGCCGGATGGAATTTCCTGGACCGAACCCGTGTCCAACAGCAGCAGATTTTTGAGAAATCGCCAATCCTGGATCGGGCGGTGCAGGATTTCACCCAGAAGATCGAGGGTATCCAAAGCTCGGATCAGCTGCTCGATGACTATAATGTGCTGAAGGTCGCGCTGGGGGCCTTTGGCCTTGATGAAGATATCAACAACCGCGCGTTTATCAAAAAGGTGCTGGATTCCGATCTGTCGGAGCCGACGTCATTTGCCAACCGCCTGAACGATAACCGCTATCTCGGTCTTGCTCAGACCTTTGGCTTTGGCAATGATGCAGGGCCGCAGTTGCCCAGCTCCAGTGTTGAAAAACCCTATGCCAATGTCGCCAGCCCGGAGGATCTGCTGTCCAACCAGACCCTGCTTAATCAGGCGCTGGACGATTTTGGTCTGAAAAAATACGCGGGCAACGAGTTCTTTCTCATGCGGGTGCTGGAATCCGACACCACCGATCCTGCGTCGTTTGTGAACCGGCTGAGCGACAGCAAGCTGGCCGATTTCGCCAATGCGTTTCAGTTCAATCAGCCACCTGAGTACACCAGCAGCATGGAGGCGCTGGTGGGGGAATTCAATGCCATGAATGATGGCAATGGCCCTGCCAATGCGAATGAGTTGTTGGAAAATGAGGACCTGTTGAAGGCGGTCGTCGACAGCTTCGATCTGGAATATACCAATACCATCTTCCTCAAGCGGATGCTGGAATCCAATCCATATGATCCGGATTCACCGGTGAACCAGCAGGAGGATCCGCGCTATCTGGCGATGTCGCGGGCCTTTGGCTTTGGCATTTCCGACATCAATAGTTTTACCAGCCCGGAGGAGCTGCTGGCGCAGCCCCAGCTGCTGGAAGATGCGCTGGAGCAGTTCAATCTCAGCAACCCCGGTGAACAATATATCCGGGATGTGCTGGAGTCGGATCTGTCGGATCCGAATTCCTTCGTGAACCAGCCAAGCAATCTTGCCTTCTATGACTTTGCCGAAGCCTTTCAGAATGAGTGGCCAAGCGCGCCCAGCCGGATGCAGGTGCTGGCCGATGAGGTGGGTGGCAAATTGGCGGGCTATGAACAGCCACAACAGTTTGTCTTTGATTTCGACGCCTTTGAGGCGGGGCTTGATGTGTTCAATATCAGTGAGCGGGAGCTGGATTTTGACGTAATGATCAAGGCGTTTGAATCCGATCTCTCCTCCGAGATTTCATATGCAAACCTGCACCGCGATCCGAACCTCAAGGCAATGGCGCATGCTTTTGCCTTCAATCCGGGGGGCAGTGATCACACCTATCCGGCTGGCTTTGCACAGGAAATCGCAGATCTATACAAGGATCGGAATTTCGAAATCGCTATCGGAGAAAGTGACCCGAACATGCGTCTGGCGCTGTCGCTGGAGCGTGAGTTACAGTCGATCGCGGATGCGGGGGGCAGCGAAGATGCGCATTGGTTCGGGATCATCGGATCGCCGCCGCTCAAATCCATGTTCGAGACGGCGCTTGGCCTGCCTGCGAGTTTTGGACAGCTTGATGTCGACCGTCAGGTGAATGAGATGAAAGAGCGTGCGCAGACATCCTTTGGCACGACGCATCCGGCTGATCTGTTGGAGCCGGAGACATTGGACGCGTTTCGCAACCGCTTTCTGCTTCTGAGCGGGCTGAACAGCGATCAGGCGGCAAATGGGTTCAGTAATCCGATCTTCACCCTGTTCCAATAGGGCTGATTGGGTGCTTGGTCACCGTGATGGTTGCACGGTTTGACTTCGGGCGTCGATGCCTGACTGTTGGGGCGGCGTGCTGGGGCAACTAGCATGATGGAGTGGTGGATTTGTACTTTATCCGGCCTTGGGGGCACGGATGAAATGATCTGCGGCATGTGTCCTGACGCCATGATTTTGACAGATGCACTAGACAATGGTCCGAGCATGTAGGGTCAGCTCTCAGCGAGCTTGGTCATACCTGGCTGGGCCATCAGACTTGATCACTTTGCAATGTCTCACATCGGGTTCGATCAGACTTGGCCGCCTGATACTGGGATGGACCATACCGGGCGGGAATAACCTGAAGCTGGGCCGCCTTGAGCCAGGCCATAATTGGCGCTGGACGTCTTCTGTGTCGCATGTCCCGAAATTGACAGAACACGGGCGCATGACATGCCGCATGACTGCGCCGATCAGATTGAACGGGTAGGAGATTGGGCGGACCAATGTGGACGGAAACCGGTGAAGCCCGCAGATCGACACGGACCGAGCGGTCTGCCGTGGCTCATCGGCAAATCGCTGCCGGATTTGGATTGGCTCAGGTCCGAGATTGCCGCCCAGTGCAGAGACCGCCGCGGAGGATCAAGGCTCGGCGCTGCCAACCACATGGTCCCCATCGATATCGCCAAGCGAGGAGAACAGTGCGGCAGTATTGCTGACCCCCATCTTTTTCAGCAACCGCGCCCGGTGGACCTCCACTGTGCGATAGCTCAGACCGAGGCTTCGGGCGATTTCCTTGCTGGTCTTGCCCTCGCAGAGCAGGGAGTAAACTTCCCGTTCGCGCCGGGTTAGCGGCTGATAAGGGCGTGAGCGTGATAGGTCAGCGAAGCTCCAGACCGCGCGCGCCAGCGGATCCTCAGGGGTGAAACTGTGGCCACGCACCCGCACCCAGAACAGGCTGCCATCCTTGCGCCGCATGACCCGTTCATCCCAATAGGGGGCCCCTGTGCCCAAAGTATCGTCACCGCGGCTGCGGAGGTTCAAAAACTCCTCCTCAGAGGGGTAGAGAAAGGCAAACAGCTGGTCGAGAAGTTCCGCGCGGGGATAGCCGAAGATTTCGCAAAACCGCCGGTTGCAGTCCCTGAGCACCCGGTTTTCTGTGACGACGATTCCGACCGGCAGGAAGTCATAGGCCAGCCGCATCAAATCACGATTGGCAAAGAGCTGATCAAGTGTTTCGGGGCTGGGATGGGTCTGCGGGGGCTGGGCCGTCATCTGATCCTGCTGGTGCTCCTCGGGTGGCCATAGGGGGGATCAAACCCGCTGACGTGACATGAGTTGCGGGTGGTATGGCTGTTGTCGCGGGGACCTTAGCGGAGTGATGCCATCGTGAAAACCGGCTGCAGGACGCGTCGGTGATCAGGACAGGTAGTAATCCACCGGCTGCAGTGGTGGTGGCGGCTCCTGTCCCAGTTTTGGGGCCAGTGTCCGCTCAACCGTGCGGCAGATCGCATCCAGCGGCAGGCTATTCACCGTTTCACCAAAGGGATGCGACAGCTCCTCGGTCACTTCGGCAAGACCAAAGAATACATAGGCCACAATGCCCACAAATATCGGTGTCAGCCAGCCCGCGCCGTCTATCAGCGCAAAGGGCAGCAACAGGCAGTAGAGATAGGTCGTGCGAAACACCAGCAGCGAATAGACATAGGGCAGCGGCGTGGTGGCGATGCGTTCACAGCCGGCCTGCGCCAGCGCGATGCTGGCCGTGCGTTCGGCCAGTGCCTTGCGGGCGAACCCATCGTCAGCACCAATGGCAACCGCTGCGGTGAGCGCATCCAATGCGGCGCAAGGGGCATGTGGTGATTCCGAAAAATCATCGCTTGCCCAGCGGATTGCGGGGGATGTGTCGGCTTCCTTGCGCAGATTGATGCGGTGCAGGTGCAGGAACCCAAGGGCGAGCCGCAGGATTTGCGCCCGCCTGTCAGGCTCCGCAACGAAGAGGTCGACTTCGCGGCTGAGGCTGCGCAGATCCGCTACCAGCTGGCCCCACAACCGCCGCCCTTCCCACCAGCGGTCATAGGCGGCGTTGTTGCGAAACCCCAGAAACAGCGAGAGCGCGATGCCAAAAACCGCGAAAGGCGCCGCATTTGTGTGGGGCAGCCGCATGACGTTGGCGTCGATCCACAATACCAGCGCAGACAGGGCCGAAAGCCCGAGGATCCGGGGCAGAATGCGGGGCAGGACGGAGCCGCGCACCGCAAACAGCAGCTGCATCAGTCCGGGTTTGTCACGAAGGATCATCGTCGGTGGGCTCCGAAGGAAGATGGGCGGGCGAGTACATGCTGGCGCGGGGCTGGCAGATTTCGGCGCCAATTTTTGGCGCATAAGAGGTCGGCGGCAGCTTAGACCGCAATCAGGTCGATGGCGGTGCCGAAAACGGCAGCTTACAGGCGTTCGCGGCGGTTTTCTGTCGGGTTTGCAGAGGCGAGATTAGGGGCGCGGGTGGTCTGGCCACGGCCGACGCCTTGCAGTGTAGAGCGACCGGCGTTCTCCAGAGGAACGTTATCGGCAGAGCTGCTCGGATATTCGGGCGTTCAGAGATTCAGAGATCCGGTTGGCCGCGATGCCGCCGGGCGCTTTGCGCCCGGCCATGCCCAACTGTGTCGGGCAATCTTTGATTGATCGTGAACAGGCGGGAGGGCCTGCTGTGCGGGTTCTATTTCAGCGCGCGCCAGCCGATATCGCGACGGAAGAACCCTTGCGGCCAGTCGATGCCATCGACCATCGCATAGGCACGGTCACGGGCCTCTTGCAGGGTGTCGCCCCGCGCGGTCACATTCAGCACCCGGCCACCCACCGCCTGCATCTTGCCAGCTTCGGCCTTTGTGCCTGCATGGAATACCATATTGCTGCTGTCTTCAGGTAGGGCTTCCAGGCCTTTGATTTCAGATCCCTTTTCGTAGCTGCCAGGATAGCCTTCCGCTGCCATTACCACGGTGATGGCATGGTCGTCGGCCCAGTTCACCTGTGTTTCAGCCAGACGGCCTTCAGCGGCGGCCTGCATCAGATCCAGCGCTTGCGCACCGAGGCGCATCATCAGCACCTGACATTCCGGGTCGCCAAAGCGGACGTTGTATTCCACCAGCCGGGGCTGCCCGTCCTTGATCATCAGACCGGCATAAAGCACGCCCTGATAGGGCATGCCGCGCTCGGCCATCACCCGCATGGTGGGCTTTACGATCTCTTCCATCGCTTTGGCCTCAATCTCCGCCGACAGCACCGGCGCGGGGGAATAGGCCCCCATGCCGCCGGTGTTCGGGCCGGTGTCGCCTTCGCCAACGCGCTTGTGATCCTGGGCGGAGCCGATGGCCAGCACATCTTCGCCGTCCACCAGCACAAACAGGGAGGCTTCTTCGCCCTCCATGAATTCCTCGATCACCACCTCGGCGCCGGCACCCCCAAAGGCACCGCCGAACATGTCGTCGATTGCCTCGATTGCCTCGGCTTCTGTCATGGCGATGATCACGCCCTTGCCTGCGGCCAGACCGTCAGCCTTGACCACTGTGGGCGCGCCGTGGTTGCGCACATGCGCCTTGGCCGCTTCGGCGTCGGTGAAATGGCCGTAAACTGCGGTGGGGGCTTTTGCCGCGTCGCAGATTTCCTTGGTGAAACTCTTGGAGGCTTCGAGCTTTGCCGCGGCCTCAGACGGGCCGAAAACCAGAAGCCCGGCGTCGCGCAGCCGGTCCGCAACCCCAGCGGCAAGCGGCGCCTCGGGACCAATGATCACGAAATCGATGGCGTTTTCCTCGGCGAATGCGGCCACCGCGCCCCCATTGTCGATGTCGAGGGAGGCGCAATCGGCGATCTGGGCAATGCCGGCGTTGCCCGGTGCCACGATCAGTTTGTCGCATTTGGGGTTCTGCATCACTGCCCAGGCCAAAGCATGTTCGCGCCCGCCGCTGCCGAGGATAAGGATGTTCATTGATGCATTCTCCGATCTGCCTGAGCCCTGTGACTCCCCGGTGCCAGCCGGGGCTTGCCTTGCTTGCCGCGGGTTCTATGCTGCGCGGACTTTCAAAACAAGAACTCAGTAGGTGCCTTCGCGCCGCAGGAGAGCAGCCCCGCCATGTCAGACCTGTTTGATGATCCAGCCCCATCCGACCGGCCCGGGCAGAATGCCCCCGAATTCACCGTTTCGGAGATCTCCGGCGAGGTGAAGCGTACGCTGGAGGGGACCTTCGGCCGCATTCGGGTAAAGGGCGAGGTGGGCCGGGTGTTCAAGGCGCGCTCCGGGCATCTCTATTACGATATCAAGGATGATCGTTCAGTGCTGGCCTGCACCACGTGGAAAGGGCAGATCGCGAGCCTCTCCGTGGTGCCGGAAGAGGGGCTGGAGGTGGTTGTCACCGGTCGGCTGACAGCGTTCGGCGGGCAGTCGAAGTACAACATGAACGTCGATGAGGTCGCGGTGGCCGGGCAGGGCGCGCTGATGGCGCTCCTGGAAAAGCGCAAGAAGCAGCTGGAGGCCGAGGGCCTGTTTGCGCCCGAGCGTAAGAAACCGTTGCCGTATCTGCCGGAGATCATCGGGGTGGTGACCTCGCCCTCGGGGGCCGTGATCCGCGATATCCTGCACCGGCTGCGCGACCGTTTCCCGCGCAAGGTGCTGGTCTGGCCGGTAGCGGTGCAGGGCGCCAACTGCGCGCCGGAAGTGGCCCGCGCCATCGAGGGGTTTAATCAGCTGACACCGGGGGGCGCGCTGCCACGGCCGGATCTGATCATTGTGGCCCGTGGCGGTGGCTCGATCGAGGATCTGTGGGGCTTTAACGAGGAAACCGTCGCCCGGGCTGTCGCGAACAGTCAGATTCCGCTGATCTCAGCCGTGGGGCATGAGACGGATACCACATTGATTGATTTTGTGTCCGACCGTCGCGCGCCGACCCCTACCGCTGCAGCGGAGCTGGCAGTGCCGGTGCGGCTGGAACTGCTGGGCTGGACTGAGAATCAGGGGGCGCGGCTGGTGCGCTCTGCCGGGCAAGCGGTGCAGCAGCGACGGCAGCGGCTGAACGATCTCGCGCGGGCTCTGCCAAAGCCCGATACGCTGTTGGAAACGCCACGCCAACGGTTGGACCGGGTGTCTGAACGGCTGCCCGATGCGTTGATCCGGGGGGTGGAGCGTCGCCGCCTGCGGCTGAGCGAGGCCGCTGCGGCGCTCCGGCCCAGCACGCTGCGCCAACTGGTCGGTGCCCGTCAGGACCGGCTGCGCAATCTCTCGTCGCGGCTGACGTTGCGCCCGATCCAGCAGGATCTTGCCCGTCAACATGATCGCATTGGCCAGCTGACGCAGCGGCTTGAGGCCGTGCAGACACAGCGGCTGGACCGACACCGGCAGCGGCTGGAGGCAACAGGTCGACAGCTGGAGATCCTCAGCTACAAGGCCACGCTGGAGCGCGGCTACGCGGTGGTGCGCAGCGATGACGGTGTTATCACCCGCGCAGCAGAGGCGGCTACCCAGCCACGGTTGCGGATCGAATTTGCCGATGCAGAGATTGACGTGACGCCTGCGGAGGCAGGGGGCGGAGACGGGGTGACGCCGCCCGCAAAGGCACCCGGCGCGCCCAAATCAGAAGGGTCCAAAGCAGTGAAACGCCCAAGCGGCAAGGCGCCGCCGGATGATCAGGGGTCGCTGTTCTAAACCTGTAGCGCAGCTGAGGTGACGCGGAAGCACCTACGTCGATGCGGTTGCGGGTCAGGGGTGTGCGTCGATGCCTGTCAGACGCCGATCTTGGGACCAAGGCAGAGCATGTCCTCGCCAAGGTCTTCGGCCTCATAGAGCTCGGTGGCCTCCGGGTCGCCGTCGAACTGCGCAATCAGCCCGTCCTCGCCGATTGAGAACTGCCAGCACTGCGGCGTGCCGATTTCATCGTAGACAAAGCAGATCTGATCCGCCTCGGGGTACCATTCGCCATCCTGACATTGACCATCCAGAAACGACCAGATCACCCGGCGGTTTGGCAGATAACGTTCAACCCCATAGGGCACGCCGTCGAAGCCGTAGAACAATGTACGGCCCTGGGTGTAGCGGTCGAACTGATCGGCAGTAAGCGGCGCGCCCGCCCAGACGGGGCGGCCCTCGGACATAGCGCCACAGAGCGCCGTCAATAGAATCAAGCAGGGCAGTCGCATACGGCAACTGTGCCAGAGGGCTGCGGCTCTGGCCAATGTTTCCGTGAACCATGTCCGGCGAAAGTACAGGGCCTGTTCGACGGCCGGCTTTGCGACTGGCTTGCGCGGCGTCACCTTTGACCGGTGGCGGAGAGGCAGGCAACATCAGTCAGATACCGGCCAATTTAAGGCACGGCACGCAATGCAAGCACCGGCGCAGACCGCAGCTGCAACGAAGGGGAGAGCGACATGCCAGATTTTGGAAGCAGCCCGGTCGGGGATGTGTTGATTTTGGCGGCGGCGCTCTCGGCGCTCTTGTATCTCGGCCTGACTGCGCGACCTCCCACAGCGCTGCGCAGCGTGACCAAAACGCTGGCGGTGCTTTTGCTGACCGTTGCCGCATGGCTGGGGGGAGGGCCGCTGCTGCTGACCCTGGCGCTTGGCCTCTGCGCGGTTGGTGATTTCTGCCTGTCGCGCGACGGGGAAAGCGCGTTCATGGCTGGGGTGGGCGCCTTTGCGGCTGGCCATCTCGTCTATATTTTTCTGTTCCTCGGTCAGGAGAGCAGTGATCTCGCAAGGTTGGTCCAGCTGCCGCAACTGGTTGGCGTGCTGGTGCTGGCTGTGGCCGGGCTTGCCATGGCACGGCTGCTGGCGCCGCGGGCCGGTGCATTGAAGGGGCCAGTGCTGGCCTATGTGCCGATCATTCTGGGCATGGGGCTGGCGGCGCTGACCTTGCCGCTGGGCCTTGGGCTGACGGGTCTGGCGCTGGTGCTGCCGGCGGCAGTGGCCTTCATGGCCTCTGATATTGTGCTCGCGTTTGAGACCTTTGTGTTGGGCGAAGATCACCCGGCGCGGCGGATCACGCCTTATGTGGTCTGGCCGCTTTACTGGGGGGCGCAGGCGGGGTTTCTGCTGGCGTTTCTCTAGGTCGGGACCGGATTTTCATTGGTTGAGGTGGCGAGGTGCTTTGCACTTGCCGCAAAACCGCATTAGGTGTCCGCGTAACAACTCGCACCGACCCAATATGCGGAGACCGACATGGCGTTTTTCTCAAAACTGAAGGACCGGCTGTTCAAGTCGTCGAACAAGCTTGAGGAAGGGCTGGATGCCATCGTTGAGGAGGGCGCAGAGGATGCCGCCCCACAACAGTCCGTACCGGAAAAGACGCCCGAGGTGCCGCCGTCCACACCGCCGGTCGAGGTCCCAGCTGAACAGCCTGTTGAGGCACCAAAGGCCCCACCTGTGGAGGTGCCGTCTGAAGCGCCGTCTGAGATCCCCGTAGATGCCCCTGCTGAGATCCCGGCCCAGACGCACGAACAATCGCCCCGCCCGGCGGAACCCATGACGAAACCGGCGGAGCCCGTGACGAAACCGGCGGAGCCGATGGCGAAACCATCGATCAAGCCGACGGCCGCGCCTAACCCAACTCCGGCAACGCCTGGGCTCTTGGGGCGTCTGATGGGGCGCGGCAAAGCGGATGAGCCGCGCCGGGCGCTGGATGATGACATGCTGGAGCAGCTGGAGGACCTTCTGGTCGGGGCAGATATGGGCGTTGATACCGCGCTGCGTGTCACCGCCAATATGGCTGAGGGTCGATTTGGCAAACGGCTGTCCACCCGCGAGATCAAGGAACTGCTGGCCGCAGAAGTTTCCCGGATCATGGAGCCGGTGGCCCGCCCGATGCCGATCTATGCAAAACGGCCGCAGGTGGTGCTGGTGGTGGGGGTTAACGGCTCCGGTAAGACCACCACGATCGGTAAGCTTGCCAGCCAGTTTAAGGCCGTGGGCAAGAAGGTGGTGATTGCGGCTGGCGACACCTTCCGCGCGGCAGCAGTGGAGCAGCTGCAGGTCTGGGGAGATCGCGCGGGCGTACCGGTCCTGACCGCACCGGAAGGGTCTGATCCGGCCAGCCTGGCTTTCGATGCGATGACCCGCGCGCAGGAAGAGGGCGCGGATCTGTTGATGATCGATACTGCTGGCCGCCTGCAAAACCGCGCCGACCTGATGGAAGAGCTGGCAAAAATCGTGCGGGTGATCCAGAAAAAAGACCCCAGCGCGCCACATAATACGCTTTTGGTTCTGGATGCCACCACCGGGCAAAACGCGTTGAACCAGGTCGATACCTTCCAGAAATTGGCGGATGTGTCGGGGCTGGTGATGACCAAACTGGACGGCACGGCCAAGGGGGGCGTTCTGGTGGCGCTGGCAGACCGCTTTGGCCTGCCAATCCATGCCATTGGCGTGGGTGAGCAGATCGACGATCTGGCTCCCTTCGATCCCGAAGACTTCGCCGCCGCACTAACGGGTCTGGAGAAATCCTGATCCCCAATCTGTGATGGCATCTTCTGGCTGAAAATATCCTCGGGGGTCGGGGGGGGAACCCGCCCGACCTCTCGTCATTGTACAAAGGTTGTTTGTTTGAGCGATTGGCTGATCTCGCTGGAGGGCACGGAGGCGGGGCATCATGCCGCGTTGGTGCTCGCAGTGCTTGCGGCGGTGCTGCACGCGGTGTTTGGCGCTTTGCAAAAGGGGCGATACGATCCCTGGCTGTCGCGCGGGGCAATTGATTTTTCCTACGGGATGATGGCGATGCCATTGGCGCTGTTCGTGGTGCCCTGGCCGGAACCACATATGTGGCCAATCTTTGCGGCCGTCTGGGGGATCCATATGCTCTACAAGATCCTGCAGGGGCTGGCTTACAGTAAGGGCAGCTATACTGTGGTCTATCCAGTGGTGCGCGGCACCGGGCCGCTGTTCACAGTGATTGGCGCCACGGTGCTGTTCGATGAGCGGTTTACGGCGGTACAGTGGCTGGGGGTTGCTGTCTTGCTGGCAGGTATCTTTGGTCTGGCGCTCTACAACTTCCGCAATCTGACCAGCAATCGCGAGACACTTGGCAGTGCGTTGGCACTGGCTGTGGCCACCGGTGTCTTCGTGGCGCTTTATACCACTTATGATGCCTATGGCATCCGGGCGACTGCGGATCCTTTCACCTTTCTGGCGTGGTTTTTCTTCATCGATGGGCTGGCGATGCCGCCCTATGCCTACATGCGTTGGCGCGCGATGGTGCCACGCCCTGACCCGGGCCCCTTGATGGCCAAGGGGCTGCTCGGAGGTGTGATCGCCTTCGGTTCCTTTGGGGCGGTGATGCTGGCCACGCGGCTGGACAAGGTGGGCGAAGCGGCGGTGTTGCGCGAGACATCGACCGTGTTTGCGGCCCTGATTGGCTGGCTGGTCCTGAAAGAGACGGTCGGTCCGCGCCGGATTGCGCTGATGGCTTTGATCGCGCTGGGGGCCGTGATAGTGGAGATGGGCGGCTGATCCGCTGGCCCTTCACCACCCTATGATGATCCGACAGGTTGAAGACCAGAGGCAGGCAACCCAGATTTCGCAGAACAGACCGCGACCGCTGATCACGCACGGGCGCAACAGGCAGGAGATCCCATGGCGGGCAAACCCATCAACCCAACCCTGAAACTGGCGCTGGAATACGGCCCGCTTGTTGCGTTCTTCGCAGGCTATCTGTGGTTGCGCGACGAGATGTTTGTGATTGGTGGCGAAGAGTACCGGGGGTTTATTATTGCCACCGCAGGCTTCATCCCGCTGATGATCCTCTCAAGTCTGGCGCTGTGGCGGCTCACCGGACATATCTCCAAGATGCAGGTCGGCACGCTGATTATCGTGGTGCTGTTTGGCGGGCTGTCTGTCTGGTTCAATGATGAACGGTTTTTCAAGATGAAGCCAACGATCCTCTATGTGCTGCTGGGCGGTGCCTTGGCGATCGGTCTGATGCGGGGCGAAAGCTATCTTAAGGTGGCAATGGATGAGTTGATGCCGCTGCAGGATGCCGGCTGGATGATCCTGACCCGGCGGCTGTGTTATTTCTTCTTTGCCCTGGCGGTGACCAATGAGCTGGTCTGGCGCAGCCTGAGCGAGGAAACCTGGGTCTATTTTAAGACGTTTGGCCTGTCGTTGGCGATGTTTGCCTTCTTTATGACCCAGGCGCGGGTGTTTCAGGCCTATGCGCTGCCGGATGCAGAGGTCGATGAGGCCGAGTGAGCGGGGCGTGCTGGTTTTCTAAGGACCACTGGGATGTCGGATGTCGCAGGCTTCTCGTCGTCTTTGAATTTAGGTCACGCGGGTGTGATGTAACACCGGGAACTGAAGGGCGCGCAGCGCCGCTGCAGACTTGACCAAACGGCGGTTTCGGCTTATCCGGAGCTTACATATCGTGGCGATTTGTTACCGGATTGCGGGCCACGTAAAACAATCCCGCTAAAGAGGTCAGGATGTGAAGGACCCCCTTTCGCTTGGCCGAACGGGGGTTTTTTAATGCGCAATACGCGCAAGGAGACATGAGATGAGCGAGACCTGGAACAAGCGCACCAAACTGGTCCATAGCGGCACCCGGCGCAGCCAGTACAATGAGGTCAGCGAAGCGATCTACCTGACCCAGGGTTTTGTCTATGACACTGCCGAACAGGCCGAGGCGCGGTTTATCGAGACCGGCCCGGATGAATTCATCTATGCCCGCTACGGTAACCCCACGGTGGCCATGTTCGAGGAACGTATCGCCGCGCTGGAAGGGGCCGAGGACGCCTTTGCCACCGCATCGGGCATGGCGGCGGTCAATGGCGCGCTCACTTCGATGTTGAAGGCTGGCGACCATGTCGTGTCAGCCAAGGCGCTGTTTGGCTCCTGTCTTTATATCCTGGAAAATATCCTGACCCGCTATGGGGTTGAGGTGACTTTTGTTGATGGCACCGATCTTGACGCTTGGCGGGCGGCGCTGCGGCCGGATACCAAGGCGGTGTTTTTCGAATCCATGTCCAATCCGACGCTGGAAGTGATCGATATTGCGGCGGTTACCGAACTGGCCCATGCGGTCGGCGCCACTGTGGTGGTGGATAACGTGTTCTCGACCCCGGTGTTTTCAAACGCCATCGAACAGGGCGCGGATGTGGTGATTTACTCCGCCACCAAGCATATCGACGGGCAGGGCCGGGTCTTGGGGGGGGTCATTCTGGGCACGCGCGATTTTATCCGCGGCACCGTTGAGCCCTATATGAAACACACCGGCGGAAGCCTCAGCCCGTTCAATGCCTGGACGTTGCTGAAAGGGCTGGAGACGATTTCCCTGCGGGTGAATGCCCAGGCGGAGACCGCGCTGGAACTGGCACAGGCGCTGAGTGGTCATCCTGCCCTCAGTCGACTGATGTATCCTGGCCTGGAAGATCACGCCCAGCACGCGCTGGTCCAGCGACAACTGGGGGGCAAAGGCGGGACTGTGCTGTCTCTGGATCTGAAGGGCGGCAAGGATGCAGCCTTTCGGTTCCTGAACGCGCTGACCATCCCGGTGATTTCCAACAATCTGGGGGATGCGAAATCTATCGCCACCCACCCGGCCACCACCACCCATCAGCGATTGTCTGAGGAGTTGAAGTCCGAACTGGGTATCACCCCGGGGCTGGTGCGGTTTTCCGTCGGGCTGGAGGATGCAGGTGATCTGATTGCGGATCTGACGCAGGCGCTTGCGGTGGCCGAGGGCTGAATGCAGCGCTATCAGGACACGGTTGGGGCAGGGGGCATAGTGGGCTGCCTGCCTCGATCAGGAAGCGATCCTGAGTGATCTTGGGTCAATCGCCGGAAATACGCAAAACACGACGCTTTTGAATGATCTGTTTTGCGATCTGCAGCGTAACAGACTAAAACCAATCCTGCTGCCTGATGAACGGGCAGCGTCAGCGGAGGTCTCTGTTCATGAACTCTCACTCGCGTAATCTGACCAAGGCGCCTGATCGAGCAGATGCAGAGGATGCGCTCGACCTGTTGCGCAAATGGGCCAGCACGGCAACCGAGACCGAAATTGCCCAGTTGAACCCGGCGGTTGCAAGGCTTTTGCCGAACTCACCTGTTGGCAATTACCCCGATCTGTCGCGCCATTACCCTGAGGAGTTTGAGGCTGACAGCAGCTATCGTGCGACCCTGCCGGACCTGCAGAACGGCCCCTCCAGCCTGATCCGCGGGGCACATGAGCAGATCCAGCACGTCGGAATTTCCAACTTTCGTCTGCCGATTCGCTTTCATACCCGCGACAATGGCGATCTGACGCTGGAAACCAGCGTCACCGGCACCGTCAGTCTGGACGCCGACAAGAAGGGCATCAATATGTCCCGGATCATGCGGTCGTTCTACAAACATGCCGAGCGCACCTTCAGCTTTGAGGTGATGGAAGCGGCGCTGGACGATTATCTGACCGATCTGGAGAGCCTGGATGCGCGACTTCAGATGCGGTTTTCCTTTCCGGTGAAGATCGAAAGCCTGCGGTCGGGTCTGTCGGGCTATCAGTACTATGATATCGCACTGGAAATCGTCGATCACGATGGCGAGCGGACGAAGATTATTCACCTCGACTATGTCTATTCCTCGACCTGCCCCTGTTCACTTGAGTTGAGCGAACATGCGCGCAGCGCGCGGGGACAGCTGGCGACACCGCATTCGCAGCGCTCTGTTGCGCGGATATCGCTGGTGCAGGAACCGGGGGCTCCGGTTCTGTGGTTTGAAGATGTGATTGATCACTGCCGCCGCGCGGTGCCGACTGAAACGCAGGTGATGGTGAAACGTGAGGATGAACAGGCCTTTGCCGAGTTGAATGCGGCCAATCCGATCTTTGTGGAAGATGCCGCACGGCTGTTTTGCGAGGCGCTGCAATCGGACCCGCGGATTGGCGACTTCCGCGTGGTGGCCAGCCACCAGGAGAGCCTGCACAGCCACGACGCCATCAGCGTTCTGACACAAGGGCCGACATTTGCCGCGCGTAGCATCGACCCGAAGATGTTTGCGACCCTCATTCATCAGGGCTGAGGCTGCCCGAGGCGGCACATCCGCGCCGGGCTTACCCTCTCAACTGCAACCGCCTGCCCATCCGGGCGGCGGTTTCTTGCGGTTTTCAACGGTCATTTGCGTTGCGGCATTTTTTTGCTGCGTTGCGGCGATAATCGGCTAAACTTGCAACCTGAAGGGGTGCACGCTTTGCGGCTCCCATCGTCAGGAGGCCGCAAAAGCTGCCCGCCAAACAGGAGATGTTGATGATCCCTCTACTCGACTTCACAGACCTTCCCCGAACCCCTGCTGCGCTGGCTGGCACGATTGTCGGAAACCAGTTGCGGTTCTGGCGTGGCGCCATGACCCTGATGGGGGCGATGCCTGCAGCGCAGATGGCCCTGGCCCGCGAGGCGATGGCTGCGACCTCCAGTGCCACTGGCGTCAAGACAGCGTTGACGCCATCGGCCAGCAATAGGGTCGCAACGCCCGCGCCGGTGAAAGCAACGTCACCCGCCCGCCGCAAGGCCACCCGCAAACCGGCCCGTCCGGCGCAATCCGCAGCGATCAAAACGATCAAAAAATCTGCCCCGGCCCCGGTCACGACCACAGAGGCGGCGGCCCCAAAGGACACCAAGGCAGCAGAAACGCCTACCCGGGCCACCGCTGGCCAGAGTGGGTTTTCCAGCCAAAGAGCCACCAGCGGCGGCAGCGCTGTAAAGCCGACCGCATCGACACCCCCTGCTGCGAACACAGCCAGCCGCAAAACACCCCGTGCGCCGTCGAAACCGGCGCAGATGCCGGCCCCGCTTAAGTCATCCGCAGCCAAACCTGAGGCAAAGCCCGCTGCGTCCGATAGCCGACAGGTAGGTGTCAAACAGGCCGGAACCACCAGCGCGCAGGCCTTGATCGCGGGTCAGGCCGCAGGGGTGGCCCCAGGACAACAGGATACTGGCAAACAGGTCGCCGCCAAGCCTGCCGCTGCGAAGGCCAAATCTGCGCCAAAGGCACGGACAAAACAATAGCGTCAGCGCGCCGGACGCGCGCATTCTCTTGACACTCTGCGCGAGGGAGGCCAACGCTGCGCCCATGTTGGATCTGCGTCCGGTTGGATATGTCATTGGCCTGTTGGTGGCCATTCTTGGGGCGACCATGGTGTTTCCTCTGGCCGTCGATCTGTACGACGGACAGGGGGAGTGGCCGGTTTTTCTCGAAAGCGCGGTGATCACCATCCTTGGGGGCGGGCTGATTGCGCTGTCCTGTGCCAATGGGGTGCGTGAGGGGCTGACCATCCAGCAGACCTTTCTGCTGACCACACTGGTCTGGGTGGCGCTGCCGCTGTTTGGAGCCATCCCACTGATGCTGGGCGCCACCGAGCTGCGGTTTGTTGACGCGTTTTTCGAGGCGATGTCGGGACTCACAACCACCGGCTCCACAGTGATTTCCGGTCTGGACGATCTGCCGCGCGGATTGCTGCTGTGGCGCGGCATTCTGCAATGGTTGGGCGGCATCGGAATTATTGTGGTCGCGATGGTATTCCTGCCCGAGCTACGGGTCGGCGGCATGCAGATCTTTCGCTCCGAAGCCTTTGACACCATGGGGAAAATCTTGCCCCGCGCTCAGGCAATCGCGAAGCAGATTTCACTGATCTATGTGGGGCTGACCGTCGCCTGCATGGTGGTCTATATGCTGTTGGGGATGGAGCCGTTCGACGCGCTGGTCCATGCGCTGACCACCTGTTCGACCGGCGGTTTTTCAAATTATGATGCGTCTTTTGGCACCTTCACCGGCGCACCCGAATATGCGGCATCAGTGTTCATGATCCTCGCGGCGCTGCCGTTCGTGCGCTACGTCCAGATGATCAACGGCCATTCCAAACCGCTGTTTCGTGACAGCCAGATCCAGGCGTTTCTGGCGACAATTGCCCTGTTGGTCGTGGTGACGGCCTGTGTGCTGGTCTACGTCTTTCCGCATCATCCGGAACAGGCCGTACGCGAAGCGCTGTTTAATATCACCTCGATCATTTCCGGCACCGGCTACGCCAGTGTCGACTATATGCAATGGGGCAGTTTTCTGGTCATGCTGTTCTTCTTCATCGGGCTGATCGGGGGCTGTGCTGGCTCCACCGCCTGTTCGGTAAAGATCTTCCGCTATCAGTTGCTGTTTGCGTCGATCCGGGTGCAGATCCAGCGGATCCATTCGCCGCATGGGGTGTTCGTGCCGCGCTATCAGGGGCGGGCGGTGGATACCGAGGTGCTGAGCTCGGTGATCTCCTTCTTTATGTTCTTTGTTGTCACGCTGGGGATTGTGGCCTGGGCGCTGGCGCTGACGGGGTTGGATTTCGTGACTGCGGTGTCTGGTGCTGCAACGGCTGTGGCCAATATCGGCCCCGGTCTCGGCGATCGGATTGGGCCTGCTGGCAATTTCGCGACGCTGAACGACGGGGCCAAGTGGATTCTGAGTGCGGCGATGCTGATCGGACGGCTGGAATTGATGGCCGTCTATGCCATTCTGACCATCCGGTTCTGGCGCAATTAGGCAGATCGACCGCAATGGGAGGCTCCGGCGCATCAATATTGCGTGTTGCCCCTGCGTTTCTATGTGTATCGCTACAATCCGTAGGCTTGCCCTCTTGGGGCCGCTCGCATAAGAGGCGGGGAGTTGAAACCCGCAAGCGCACGGAGAGTTTTGCCCAATGCCCGTTCTTGTGATGAAATTCGGCGGTACATCTGTCGCCAATCTGGACCGCATCCGCCGCGCCGCCAAACGCGTTGGTGTCGAAGTGGCCAAGGGTTACGACGTGATTGTGATCGTCTCTGCGATGTCGGGCAAGACCAATGAACTGGTCGGCTGGGTCAATGAGACCTCGCCGCTGTTTGATGCGCGCGAATATGATGCCGTTGTGTCCTCTGGCGAGAATGTGACCGCCGGGCTGATGGCGCTGACCCTGCAGGAAATGGATGTCCCGGCGCGCAGCTGGCAGGGCTGGCAGGTGCCGCTGAAGACCACCAGCGCCCATAGCCAAGCGCGGATTGAGGAAATCCCGCCGGAAAACATCAACGCCAAGTTCGGCGAAGGTATGCGTGTGGCCGTTGTTGCGGGTTTTCAGGGCATCAGTCCCGAAGGCCGCATCACCACGCTGGGCCGGGGGGGATCGGACACCACCGCCGTTGCTTTTGCTGCGGCGTTTGAGGCCGAGCGTTGCGATATCTACACCGATGTGGACGGGGTCTATACCACCGACCCGCGGATTTGCGACAAGGCGCGCAAGCTGGATAAAATCGCCTTTGAGGAAATGCTGGAGCTGGCGTCGCTGGGCGCCAAGGTTTTGCAGACCCGCTCGGTTGAGCTGGCGATGCGTTACAAGGTGAAACTGCGCGTGCTGTCCAGTTTCGAGGAACAATCGGACGAGGCCGGAACCCTGGTCTGCGACGAGGAGGAAATCATGGAATCCAATGTTGTGGCCGGTGTGGCCTATTCCCGTGACGAAGCCAAGCTGACCGTCCAATCGGTTGCCGACCGTCCCGGTATTGCGGCCCATATCTTCACCGCGCTGAGCGAAGCGGGCGTGAATGTGGATATGATCGTGCAGGATATCTCTGACGAGGGCCGCACCGATATGACCTTCTCCTGCCCGACCGATCAGGTTGCGCGCGCAGAACAGGCGCTGCAGGCGGTGAAGGAGAAGGGCGAGCTGAACTACGCAGAGCTACTGGCTGACCGCGACGTCGCCAAGGTTTCTGTGGTCGGGATCGGCATGCGTTCGCAATCTGGGGTTGCGGCGAAGATGTTCAAGGTGCTGTCGGATGAGGGCATCAATATCAAGGTGATCACCACCTCCGAAATCAAGATTTCGGTGCTGATAGACCGGAAATACATGGAACTTGCGGTGCAAGCACTGCATGATGCGTTTGAATTGGACAAGGCGGCCTGATCTGGACCTGGCCGCCTGACACCGAAACCTGTGTGAACGGCCCCCATGGTAAAGACGACCGAATCCGAAAGTCGCAACTTATTGATGCGCTTGCGCGAGGCGATGGCCGGTGATGATGCCGGTCAGGCCCGTCTGGACAAGATCACGCAGCTGATCGCCGACAGTATGCAGAGTGAGGTGTGCTCGGTCTATCTGTTCCGCGATGATGAGACGCTTGAACTCTGCGCGACGCAGGGGCTGAACGTCGAATCCGTGCACCAGACGCGCATGCGTATCGGTGAGGGGCTGGTGGGCCGTGTGGCGCGCTATGGCAAGGTGATCAATACGCCGGACGCGCCCAACGCCAAGGGCTTTCGCTATATGCCGGAAACCGGGGAGGAACGCTTTTCCTCCTTCCTTGGTGTGCCGATCCAGCGCCTTGGCGAAATGCTGGGCGTCCTGGTGGTGCAGTCCAAAGAGGGGCGTGAATTTTCCTCTGATGCGGTCTACGCGCTGGAGGTGGTGGCCATGGTCATCGCCGAGATGACCGAGCTTGGCGCCTTTGTTGGCGAAGGCGCGGCCTTGTCACCGCTGCACCAACAGCCCGTCTTGTTGCGCGGGACCATTGCGCAGGAAGGGGCCGTGGAGGGCCATGTCTGGCTGCACGAGCCGCGCGTTGTTGTAACCAACCCGATTGCCGATGACCCCCACCGCGAGCTGGAGCGCCTGCATGAGGCGGTTGAAGAGCTGCGGGTGGGTGTCGACAAGATGCTGGAGGTCACCCAGACCGGCGACAAAGAACAGTTGCAGGTGCTGGAAGCCTACCGGATGTTTGCCAATTCCAAGGGCTGGATGCGCCGGATGGAAGAGGATATCGGTCGCGGGCTTAGCGCCGAAGCGGCTGTTGAAAAAGAACAATCGCAGGCCCGTGCCCGCATGGGGCAGGTGCAGGATGCCTATCTGCGCGAGCGCCTCAGCGATCTGGATGATCTGTCGAACCGCTTGTTGCGTATCCTGACCGGGCAGGGCAGCGAGACAGGCGCCGAATTGCCTGAGGACCCAGTTCTGATTGCGCGAAATATCGGTCCGGGAGAGCTGCTGGAGTATGGCCGCAATCTGCGTGGCATCGTGCTGGAAGAGGGTTCCGTCGGATCACATGCTGCAATCATTGCCCGCGCGCTGGCCATTCCGCTGGTGGTCCATACCAAACGCATTACGACAGAGGCGCTGAACGGCGACCACATCATGGTCGATGGCGAGCAAGGCGTAGTGCATCTGCGGCCGGATGATACCGTTGTCAGCGCCTTTCGGGACAAAATCGCCATGCAGGCCAAAGCGCAGGAGCGTTATGCCTCGATCCGGGACAAACAGGCGCTGACCCGGGATGGCCGCCGCGTGCATCTGCTGATGAATGCCGGGTTGATGGCGGATTTGCCTTCGCTGGAGAATTCCGGTGCCGAAGGTGTTGGTCTGTTCCGCACCGAACTGCAGTTTCTGGTGCGCAATCAGATGCCCAAACGCTCGGAATTGGTGGCGCTTTACCAGCGGGTGCTGGACGCGGCCGGGGGCAAGCGGGTGGTGTTTCGCACGCTGGACATCGGGTCGGACAAGGTGCTGCCCTATATGAAGCCCACGGATGAACCCAACCCGGCGCTTGGCTGGCGGGCGATCCGGGTCGGTCTGGACAAGCCTGGTGTGATGCGGATGCAGTTGCAGGCGCTGATCCGGGCCGCGAATGGGCGTCCCCTGACGGTGATGTTCCCGTTTGTGGCTCAGTTCGAAGAGTTCCGAGATGCCAAGGCAGAGGTCGAAAAGACGCTGGAGCGGGAGCGCCGTCTCGGCCATGCTCTGCCCGAAAAGCTGGAAGTCGGGGCGATGCTGGAGACACCTTCTCTCGCCTTTGCGCCGCAGAAATTCTTTGACGAGGTCGAATTCCTGTCGATTGGTGGCAATGATCTCAAGCAGTTCTTTTTTGCCGCTGACCGCGAGAATGAGCGGGTGCGCAAACGCTATGACACGTTGAATGTCAGCTATCTGAGCTTCATTGCGCAGATCGTTGAACGCTGTGAGAAATCCGGCACGCCGCTCAGTTTCTGTGGCGAAGATGCTGGCCGCCCGATTGAGGCTGTCTGCCTTGCGGCGATGGGGTTGCGGGTGCTGTCGATGCGCCCTGCCTCAGTTGGTCCGGTGAAATCGCTGCTGATGCGTGTGGATCTGAATGACATCCGCAAAATCATCACCGATGCCCGGCACAGAGGGGAGCAGACGGTGCGTCCGGCGGTCATGCAGTATCTGCGAGAGCTCTGAAGACGCCCCAATATAACTAGGCCAGAGTCCTAAGACCGCGCGGCATTTTCCGCGCGGTTTATTCTGGCTGCGACTGCAGCTTATGGGTGTCATAGGGGAGGCGCCTGTTGATGAATTGCTGGAATTTTCCCGTCTGTCGATTGATGGATATCGATTTTTCATCCGAAAATATTCAATGAGAATTTTCGAAATCCCAAATGTTGTTGCAGAATGTTGATAATACTTCAGATGTCGCAGGGTTTGAGACTAAGTCGCGTATCGGTTGAGAGTTCCTGAATTACCCCCTGACTTATCCACAGGGGTATCAGTGTGTCTAAGATGTACGTATCTTATTGAAATTAATCATTTAAATATCGTTCTGTTTGCGTTGAAGTGGGGTTGAATTACGAAGTTCTCAACATCAACTGTGGCGCCTAGGTAGCTGAAATATTGAGAGAAATCTCGGTCACATTTTGCAGGTTTCGTGCCCCCACAGGAAGAGATCCCGTGAAAACCGGGGAGGCCTGCCGCAATCTGAAGTCTTTCAGGGTTGGGTGAATATTCCCTTAACAGGCCAAACCTGCTGTGGAGGTAAAAGCTTCAAGTATAAAAGTTTAAGCTTGAAGTTTATTGTGATCCGCTTATCCTGTTTGCAGCTTAGACAGCAATAGGGGAATGGCATCATGAAAATCGCCTGTTTGGGAGGCGGCCCAGCCGGCCTATATTTTGCAATCTCGACCAAGCTGCGCCAGCCCGACGCTGAGATCACGGTTTTTGAGCGTAACAAACCGGATGACACGTTCGGTTGGGGGGTTGTGCTGTCTGATGATGCGCTTGAGAACCTGACAACAAACGACCCTGTCAGCGCCGGTCAGATCCGCGATAAATTTGCCTATTGGGATGATATTGCCGTGGTGCATGGCGGTGTGCGGACGGTCTCAGGCGGGCATGGTTTTGCCGGGATTGGTCGTAAGGCGATGCTGGTGATCCTGCAGGAACGGGCGCGTGAACTGGGCGTTGATCTGCAGTTCGAGACGGAGGTCGGGCCCGCGGCCTCCTATCAGGCGGAATATGATCTTGTGGTTGCCTGTGATGGGTTGAATTCGCGCGTCCGCAGCGAATTTGCGGAACACTTCAAACCCAACGTCGATGTGCGCCCCTGTAAATTCATATGGCTGGGCACGAAGCAGAAGTTTGATGATGCCTTCACCTTTATCTTTGAAAAGACACAGCACGGCTGGTTGTGGATCCATGCCTATCAATTTGATGCCGACACGGCGACTGTGATTGTCGAATGCTCTGCTCAGACCTGGGAAAACTGGGGGTTTGAAGCGATGAGCAAGGACGAGATCCTGCGGACCTGCGAGGAGATCTTTGCCAATCATCTCGGTGGGCATGCCCTGATCTCAAATGCGGATCATCTGCGCGGCTCCGCGGTCTGGATCAACTTCCCGCGGGTTCTGTGTGAGACCTGGCACCACGAAAACGTTGTACTGCTGGGCGATGCCTCGGCCACGGCGCATTTCTCGATCGGATCGGGAACCCGGCTTGCCTTTGACAGCGCGATCGCATTGGCAGAATTCATCACAACCGAACCGACGCTGGAGCAGGCTTTTGTGCGCTATCAGGAAGAACGGCGCCTGGACGTGCTGCGGCTACAATCGGCGGCGCGCAATTCACTGGAGTGGTTTGAAGAGGTCGAGCGATATCTGGATATGGATCCAGTGCAATTCAACTACTCGCTACTGACCCGGTCGCAGCGGATCTCCCATGAAAACCTGCGCCTGCGGGATGCTGACTGGCTCGCCTCGGCGGAGAAATGGTTTCAGGAGACCGCAGGTGCGCCTGCGGATGCAGCGACCCGTGCGCCAATGTTTGCGCCTTATAAATTGCGGGAGATGCGGGTCAAGAACCGCATCGTGGTGTCGCCGATGGCGCAGTACAAGGCCAAGGATGGCTGCCCGACCGACTGGCATCTGATCCACTACGGAGAACGCGCTAAGGGGGGCGCCGGGCTGGTCTATACGGAAATGACCTGTGTCTCGGCCGAGGGACGGATTACACCCGGCTGTCCCGGCCTATACGCGCCAGAGCACGAGGCCGCGTGGGCGCGGCTGACGGGTTTTGTCCACGCTGAGACCGACGCGAAGATCTGCTGTCAGATTGGCCATTCGGGTCGCAAGGGATCCACCCAATTGGGCTGGGAGACCATGGATGCACCGCTGCGGGAAGGGAACTGGGAGACGGTCTCCGCCTCGGCCATCGCGTGGTCCGATGGTAACGCACCTCCCCGGGAGATCACGCGGGCGGAAATGGACGCGATCAAGGGTGAATTCGTTGCCGCAGCACAGATGGCTGAGCGGGCAGGGTTTGATATGATCGAACTCCATGCGGCCCATGGCTATCTGATTTCTTCGTTTATTTCGCCAAAATCCAACATTCGGACGGATGCCTATGGTGGGGCATTGGCAAACCGCCTTCGTTACCCGCTGGAGGTGTTTGAGGCCATGCGTGCGGTCTGGCCTGCGGACAAACCGATGTCCGTTCGCATCTCTGCCAACGATTGGGTCGGCGACGAAGGCGTGACGCCGGAGGAGGCGGTCGAGATTGCGCGGGCCTTCACCGCGGCGGGTGCGGATATCATTGACGTGTCTGCGGGGCAGACCTCAACGGAGGCGCAGCCGGTCTATGGCCGTATGTTCCAGACGCCATTTTCGGACCGGATCCGCAATGATGCCGGGATCGCGACCATGGCGGTGGGCAATATCTACGAAGCGGATCACGCCAACTCCATCCTGATGGCAGGGCGGGCTGATCTGGTCTGCGTTGGGCGCCCACATCTGGCGGATCCCTATTGGACCCTGCATGAGGCAAGCCGGATTGGCGATCGTCATGCGGACTGGCCGCTGCCCTATCTGGCGGGACGGGATCAGGCCTGGCGTCTGGCAGACCGCGATGCAGAGGTGATCCGGGCATGAGCAATCTGGCGGGTAAAGATCTAGCTGGCAGACATGTGGTGGTTACCGGTGGTGGATCCGGCGTGGGCGCTGCACTGGCGCGCAGCTTTGCAGGGCAGGGCGCGCGGCTCACACTGCTTGGTCGGCGGATTGAAACGCTGGAGGAGGTGGCCGCTGAAACAGGTGCCCTGCCGCTTGCCTGTGATGTTACCGAGGCAGAGGCGGTGCATGCGGTACTCGCTACGGCGCGACAGCAATATGGACCGGTGGCCGTCGCTATTGCGAATGCAGGTGCTGCGCCGTCGAAACCCTTTGCCAAGATGGATCTGGCGGATTTCGAGGCAGCCCTAGCTGTCAACCTGTCGGGGGTGTTCAACCTGTGGCAGGCCGCCCTGTCTGATATGAAGTCGGCAGGCTGGGGGCGGATGATTGCCGTTGCCTCAACTGCCGGGCTCAAAGGCTATCCTTATGTTTCGGGGTATTGCGCGGCAAAACATGGGGTTGTCGGCCTCACGCGGTCGCTTGCGCAGGAACTGGCACGCAGCGGCATCACCGTGAATGCGATTTGTCCGGGCTTCATTGAGACGCCGCTGCTTGAGCGTTCGATTGCGACCATTGTGTCCACCACCGGGATGAGCGAGGAAGCGGCGGCAAAATCGCTGCGCGCAGGCAACCCGCAAGGCCGCTTTATCCAGCCGGAAGAGGTGGCGGATGCGGCGCTTTTCCTTGCCTCCTCTTCGGCAGCATCCATCAACGGCAGCGCGCTGCCCATCACCGGAGGTGAGATCTGATGCAAACCGACCGTTCCAAGGATCGGCTGCGACTGTGGCTGAAAGTACTTAAGGCAACCCGCGCCGTGGAAAGCGAAATTCGCGAGAACCTGCGACAGGAGTTCACCACCACGCTGCCCCGGTTTGACGTAATGGCAGCTCTCAGCCAGCATCTCGACGGGCTGAAGATGAGCGAGCTCTCCGGCGTGCTGAAAGTGTCCAATGGCAATGTCACCGGGATTGTTGAACGGCTGGTGGATGACGGCCATGTGCAGCGCGAGAAGGTCCCCGGAGACCGACGTGCCAGCCGGGTACGGCTGACGGAGGCGGGGATCGCGGAATTCGCCCGTCAGGCTGCCGCCCATGAGGCCTGGATTGACAAGATGTTTGACAGCGTGCCCGAAGCCGAGGTTCAGACGCTCTCTGATGCGCTGGATCAGGTGGCCAGACGGCTTGAAAATGAAGGACGCGACGGATGATTTCGACGGACACCAAGTATTTTCTGTGCAGTATTGAGGACGGCATCGCCACCGTGGCACTGGACCGCCCCGAGCGAAAGAACCCTCTGAGCTTTGACAGCTACGCGGAGCTGCGGGACTGGTTTCGTGACCTGCATTATGATGACGACGTGAAGGCTGTGGTGTTCGCTCCCAATGGCGGCAACTTCAGCTCAGGTGGCGATGTCCATGATATCATTGGACCGTTGACAAGAATGTCGATGAAAGACCTGCTCGCCTTTACCCGGATGACCGGCGATCTGGTCAAGGCGATGGTGAATTGCGGCAAGCCGATCATCGCAGCGCTGGACGGTGTCTGCGTGGGGGCGGGTGCGATTATTGCCATGGCGTCGGACATCCGGATCGCCACGCCAGAAACCAAGACGGCGTTTCTGTTCACCCGCGTTGGACTGGCAGGCTGCGATATGGGGGCCTGTGCGATCCTGCCGCGCATCATTGGCCAGGGGCGTGCCGCAGAGCTGCTCTATACCGGGCGATCAATGAGCGCGGATGAAGGGGCGGCCTGGGGGTTTCATAACAAAGTGGTGCCCGCAGATTCACTGCTGGGCGAGGCACGCAGCTGGGCAGAGCGGATCGCGGCGGGGCCGAATTTTGGTCACATGATGACCAAGACAATGCTGGTGCAGGAATGGTCGATGTCGATTGAGCAAGCCATCGAGGCGGAGGCACAAGCACAGGCGATTTGCATGCAGACAGCCGATTTCGAGCGCGCCTACCAGGCCTTCGTGAAAAAGGAAAAACCCCTGTTCGAAGGGGATTGATACGGCCCTTGCGGGGCGCTGCGCCGGAGGAGGGTGCGGGGCCTCCGGCGGGAGTATTTAGAGAAAGATGACAGGCGGCGTGTGCCGCTGCCGGGAGGAGCGATATGGCGGATAAGACATTTCTGAGCTGGCCGTTTTTTGAAGACCGCCACCGCGCACTGGCGGCGGATCTGGACAGGTGGGCAGAGGATGCGCTGGCGCATATTGATCACAGTGATACCGATGCTGCCTGCCGCGGGCTGGTGTCGGCCCTGGGGGCTGCGGGCTGGACGCAGCATTCCGGCGCCATGGCCGGGGAGGTGCTGGACGTGCGCACGCTGTGCCTGATCCGTGAGACCTTGGCCCGGCACGATGGTCTGGCAGATTTTGCCTTTGCGATGCAGGGGTTGGGAACAGGGGCGATTTCTCTCTTTGGCACGGAGGCCCAACAGGCAGAATGGCTGCCGCTCACACGCAGCGGCAAGGCGATTTCTGCCTTTGCGCTGACCGAACCGCAATCAGGATCCGATGTGGCCAATTCCACCATGACCGCGGTGCGGGATGGGGAACACTATGTTCTGAACGGCGAGAAGACCTGGATCTCCAACGGCGGGATTGCTGACGTCTATACGTTGTTTGCCCGTAGCGGCGAGGGGCCGGGGGCCAAGGGGCTCTCGGCCTTTGTCGTGCCTGCGGGGCTGCCGGGGTTTGAGGTGGTGGAGCGTCTGGAGACGCTGGCACCGCACCCGCTTGCGACCCTGCGGTTCAGCGATTGCCGTATCCCGCGCAGCGCGTTGCTGGGGGCGCCGGGCGCGGGCTTCAAGATTGCGATGTCGGTGCTGGATGTGTTTCGCTCCACTGTGGCGGCGGCAGCATTGGGGTTTGCGCGCCGGGCCCTGGATGAGGCGCTGGCACGCGTAACAAGCCGTCATGTGCAGGGGGCGCGGCTGGCGGATCTGCAGATGGTGCAGGGGCATATCGCGGATATGGCGCTGGATGTGGATGCAAGTGCCCTGCTGGTCTATCGCGCGGCCTGGGCCAAGGACAGTGGCGCCGCGCGCATCACCCGGGAGGCCGCGATGGCGAAGTTGTTCTCTACCGATCAGGCGCAGAAAATCATCGACAAGGCGGTTCAGTTGCATGGCGGTGACGGGGTGCGGCAGGGTCAGAAGGTCGAGGAACTCTACCGCGATATCAGAGCGTTGCGGATCTACGAAGGCGCATCTGACGTCCAACGTGTGGTGATTGCCCGTCAGGCGATTTCCACGTTTCAGAAGGGAAGCTGAGATGCTGGGACCAAGCGCACATACCGACACATTCACCCGCGACAACCTGCCGCCGGTGGATCAGTGGCCGGAGTTCCTGACCGACGGATATGACTATCCTGAGCGATTGAATGCGGCAGTCGAATTGACCGATGCCATGGTCGCCAAAGGGTTCGGGGATCATACGGCGCTGATCGGCAACGGGCGGCGGCGGACCTATAAGGAACTGACCGATTGGACCAACCGGCTGGCCCATGTTCTGGTGGAGGATCTGGGGGTGCAGCCCGGCAACCGGATCCTGATCCGCTCTGCCAACAATCCGGCGATGGTGGCCTGCTGGCTGGCGGCGACCAAGGCAGGCGCTGTGGTGGTGAACACCATGCCGATGCTGCGGGCAGGCGAGCTGGCGAAGATCATCGACAAGGCAGAGATCAGCCATGCGCTGTGTGATACCCGGCTGATGGAGGAGCTGGTTGCCTGTGCCAAAACCTCGGCGCATCTGAAGTCCGTCGTCGGGTTCGATGGCACCTCCAACCATGATGCGGAACTGGATCGGTTGGCGCTGGAAAAACCGGTGCGGTTTGAGGCGGTGGCGACGGGCCGCGATGATGTGGCCCTTCTGGGGTTCACCTCAGGCACCACGGGGTCACCGAAAGCGACGGTGCATTTTCACCGCGATCTTTTGATGATTGCCGATGGTTATGCAGCCGAGGTGCTACAGGTCACGCCTGAGGATATCTTTGTCGGCTCGCCGCCGCTGGCGTTTACGTTTGGACTGGGCGGTCTGGCAATTTTTCCGCTGCGGTTTGGGGCGGCGGCGACCTTGCTGGAAAATGCCTCGCCGCCGAATCTTATTGAGATCATCGAGACATACAAGGCAACGGTCTGTTTTACCGCGCCGACCGCCTATCGGGTGATGCTGCGCGCGATGGAGGAGGGGGCAGATCTGTCATCGCTCAGGGCGGCAGTGTCCGCCGGGGAAACCCTGCCAGCGCCGGTTTATGACGAATGGATAGCCCAGACTGGCAAGCCGATGTTGGATGGGATGGGGGCGACGGAGATGCTGCATATCTTCATCTCCAACCGGTTTGACGACCACCGCCCCGCCTGCACCGGCAAACCTGTGAAGGGCTACCGGGTGCGGGTTCTGGACAGTGATGGCAATGAAGCCCCGCGCGGAGAGGTTGGCCGACTGGCAGTGAAGGGGCCGACCGGGTGCCGCTACCTCGCGGATGCGCGGCAGGGTGAGTACGTCAAGGATGGCTGGAACATCACCGGCGACAGTTTCGTGATGGACGTTGATGGCTATCTGCACTTTGCTGCACGCAACGATGATATGATCGTCTCTGCCGGGTATAACATAGCCGGTCCGGAGGTTGAGGCGGCGTTGCTGTCCCATGACCTGGTGACGGAATGTGCCGTGATCGGCGCCAGCGATGATGCGCGGGGCGAGATCGTGCAGGCCCATGTTGTGCTGGCCGAGGGGGCGCAGGCGTCGGAGGTCCTGACCAGGGCGCTGCAGGATCACGTCAAGGCAGCCATTGCACCCTATAAATACCCCCGCGATATCGTCTACACTGACGCCCTCCCGAAGACCGAGACCGGAAAGATTCAGCGGTTCCGCCTGAAATCGACATAAGAGGCAGCGGGTGCCAGTCTCTGGTCCTGATGCTAGAGCACTGGTACTTGTGCCAGCCGATCCATCAGGTCGGCAGAAATTGCGTCGGGGCCGTCGTTGAACTGCGCGCGGGAGGCAAAGTTCAGGTGCCGTGAGAGAAGCGTCAGCTTGGGTGATGTGATCTCATCGTAGAACCTCTTCATATCATCACGCGCCATCAGCTCTGTGATCTTGCTGTGATGGGCGGTGACGGCCGCCTCATGCAGTGCTTTGATGCCTTTGAGACGTTTGAGCCGGGTCAGTTCCTTTTTTGTGGCAGTAAGGCGGCGTTGAATGGAAAAGTCCTGCTCCATATTGAAGTTCATCCGCATCCAATAGGCCAACCCCTGATCACGTTCCACGTGGTTCACGCGGCCACGGTCCCGTTTGACGAGGAAGCTTTCGGTGCTGCGTACAGCGTAGTGGTTGAGAGTGACCATGTCATAACCATGGTCGCGAATGCCAAAACGCCAGCCCTGATCTGCCATATCCTCAGGCACCGGTCGGCCGGTGCCCGCAACCCAGTTTGGCATACCTGCAATGCGCCGTTTCAGCGGACGGTGGACACCGATGCGGTCATAGCTTCCCGCCACATGATCACCAGCTGTTTTGAACAGGGTCTTGATGCCCCAGGCCTGGATCGGGGCAGGGCAGTATTTCGGTGCGCAGTAGCTGTGCCGTTGCGTTAGCAATACGTCGTCGTAGCTGTTTCGGAAGCTGTTGCCGAACAGGCGCCACTGCATCGAGATCATGTCAGGACCATTGGTAGCGGCAAAGAGGCTGTCGAGATCCCCATCCCCAACGTGGATATTCACGAATTCATCAACGTCGGAGACCAGAACCCACTCCGCCTGCTGGACCAGATCGAGGCTCTCGGCGAATTTGAGTGCGCCCTTTTGCGGATTATAGCCGCTGCCCATCTCCTGATAGGGGTTGTCCATCCTGGTAACATAGCCGCGCTCTGCCAGCCCATCCAGCAGTTCAACCGTGCCGTCGTCGCAATCGTTGGTGAAGACCAGCATATGATCGAATCCGATAGCGCGGTGGTGGGCCACCCATTCCAGAATGAAGGGACCTTCGTTCTTCATACAGGTGATGATCAGGCGCTTTGCCTTGGCAGTTGGGGCGGCGGTCATGGCTTATCCTTCCGCTTTGGCAAGGTCGGCACGGAGGCGGTCAAGAGAATTGCGGATGTTCTTGGCATCGCGTTTTTTCAACGTGTATTCGCAGACCTGAATGGCGAGCTTTGGGTGGTTTTTCTCCTCAGCCTTCATCAGCAGATCATGCTGGAATCGGGGAAGATCACGACGGGCGCGCAGCAATTGGTAGAACCGCTGGGCGGTAAGGCGGCCCTCAAAAATCTCGCTCAGTATCGGTTTTAGAATGCCCATGTTGACCAGCGCCTGCGGCAGCTGATGGCCGAAAAATGGCATTCTCAACTTGCGGATATTGTCACCTTTCAGGCGGTCGACCTGCTGCACATCCGGTTCGAAGTAGGGGTCATATAGGACCACCATATCATCGGCGAGATGGGTCGCCTCTGCGGCGTCCGCGTAGCGATCATCCCAGTCCAGTCGCGCGGTCCAGCCCCAGCGATCATCATCGGGCAGAAGGCGGCGGTCCAGCGTGGTTTGCGGCGCGATGGCAAATACCTTGGCCCCGGGCGCGCATTGTGAATAGGTCAGTGCGCCATATGCCCCCATGGAGGCGCCGTAAAACAGGACCTCATCGAATTGATCAAAGAAACCACTGTCGCGCAGGTGGTCAAAGCTATCATGAACAAAGGGGCTCCGGAACCAGTTGCGCTTGGAGCCGATCACACCGAGGACCGAACAGCCCAGCGTCTGCGATAGCAGTTTGTAGCCCCAGGGCCATCGCTGACCCTCTTTTTGCTGAACCACATGGATATTGTCGAAGGTGACCACAAGCCGCTTGCCAAAAGGTTCGAAGAACAGCGCGTTTTCATCACTCTCCCAGAAAAAACCGGCTCGCTGAGCAGCATGAGCCCGCATGTCGGTGAACCTCGGGTCACCAGCAGCGGGTGCCGTGGTGTCTGGAGCCTTGGGAAGCCAGATTGGCGCATGATCAAGCCTATGCTGATCGCTGGGGTTGGGTGCAACGGGTGCAACCTTGACCACACGGGCCGCGGTGGGCTTCTGTGGCGTGGCAGCGGGCGCCACCCGAGGCGTTTGCTGCATTTTCTGGGCCAGATCCGAGACATCCATCGACACGCCCAGCTCCGCTTCGCGGCTGCGCAGATCCGCAACACGGATCTTGCCTTGCACCATCTCCTTCAGCAGCTGTATCTTCGCCTCAATCTGGTCGGGAGAGAGCAGCAGCGCTTCAGGTTCGGGGATATGGACATCCGCCGGGGTTCCGGCCTCAGGCTGATCTTCCAGCTTGGTGAGATAGATCGCATCCGGGCGCGCGACTTCGGTCAGGTTCTCGTAAAGTGCCGCGTATTCCGGTCTTGATTTCAGGTCAGCGATCTTGGCCTTGTGCCATTGAACCGCTTCTGCATGCAGGCTTGCCAGCTTGACGTCGGCCATCAGCGTGTCCAACTCGGCGCGCATCATCGGCGCGCGGTTGTGCATGCGTGCGTCGGTTTCGGAGGCGTAGTTGCGCCGGGCCCAGTAGTCGATACCCTGATCTTGTTCCGTATGGTTGATCCGGCCTCGGTCCCGTTTCACCAAAAAACTGTCGGCGGAGCGCAATACGTAGTGGTTAAGCGTCGCCATGCGATACCCAAGTGACCGCTTGGTTGAACGCCAGCCATTGTTGGTCAGCAACATCTCCGGCATGACACGCCCAGAGCCGTTGACCCAGCGCACCTGCGAGATGTTTTCTTCGTCGTCGATTTTCAACGGACGGTGGACGCCGATCTTTGTGTAAGGTGCAGACTTATGCAGCATGCTTTTGAATCCCCAACCCAGTCGTGGCTTGGGAATGAACTCTGGAGCGCAGGCAGTGAACTGTTCGGTGATCGGGCGGTCTTCATAGTCGGCAACGCCACCATTGCCGAAAAATTTCCAGGTGAAGGAGATGACATTGGGGTCGCCAGCCGCTTTGAACAGGTCAGCAAAACGCCCATCGCCGACATGGATATTCACAAATTCATCGACATCAATGGTCAGAACCCAATCCGCAGCCTGGTACACGGGTTGCTGCATCGCGTCAGCCAGCGCCACATGCTGAGGCTTTTTGCCGGAGGTCGGATCCCAAGGGTTGGCGACGCGGGTGACCAGACCCAGCTCTGCCAAGCGATCCAGGATCTCATTCGTGTTATCGCTGCAATCGTTGGTGTAGACGAGGAAATGCTTGGCCCCGATCGCCTTGTGATAGGCGATCCACTCCAGAATGAAGGGCGCCTCGTTCTTCATTGAGGTCAGGATCAGGATATTGTCGTTTGAAATCGGCTCTGGCAGCGGTGACAGCCGGTCGCCAATAGTCTCGATGCGCAGCTCAAGGTTATCAATCGCGCGTTGGTAATGCGGGCTTTGTACCAGTTGGTCCAGCGGCATCGTGAGACGCGGGTGCTGGCGGGGCTCAGCGGCAGGGGGGGAGACTGTGGCCGCCGGGGAGGAGGCTTTGGCTCTTGCTGCCAGCTCGGCCTGCGTCGGTTTTCCCTCTGGTGGGCGGTCGGGGATCGGGGCTGCAGCGGCATCAATGTCGTGACGGATCAACGCGCGGCCAAGATAGCTCTCCGGGTGGGGAATGCCGCCTTCATGGGTGATCAGGCGGCGGCTCAGTCGACGGTTCCAGAGATGCACACCGTAGCAGCCATCATTGATCTTCTTCTCGACGATATAGCCCGGCGATAGCAGGTTGCGGCGCTCCTTGAACGAAATCTGGAAAAAGGCCATCTGTGGCTTCACATGCGCCATCTCGCCAGTTTCATTGAGGAAATGCGTCAGCGCTGAGGGACCCCAGACGCCCCATTTCAGCTCGGATACATGCACCGGATTGCCGGCTGCATGTGCGGCTTCAAGCTGTGCCCGTTCTTCCCCCTTTGCCCAGGGCGGGATCGGGTATTCGTTTTCGCAAAAGGCATTGAGCCGCTGCAGCGTCCGGGAGAACCGGGGCAGGCCGAGGACGGCATTGCAGACCAGACGCCCGGTTTTTTCCCAACCAAAAACCCATTGATCCTGAAAATCCCACGGCTTCACGCAGAGAACATCAGCGTCCACCCAAATGACATTCTGCATCGAGATCATCTTGTAGCGAAAGGCATCGGCATGAACGGCTGGGGAACCAGACACCTTGTGACGGATGAAGTCTGACGCCGGAAAAATTCGGTTCGCGTCCATCAGTTCAACACCGGGTGGGCAATTGTCTACGGTTTCATAGGTGTAAAGAAGGGTGCGATGTCCGTGATCCGCAAATGATTTCAGACAGGTTTGCTCAAGATAGCTTAGATTTCCCCCAATCCAGAGGGAGGCGATTACCGGGAGGTCAGACATTATATTCCGCACTGCTTCGTTGTTTTATGGAAAAGGCCAAGAGGGCGATAGTTGGGTCGCTTGGAAATCGCATCTTTCGCGGGGCGAAATTGACGAATTGCAAAGTCGAGCCTGAAAAACTGCTCCCTGTCCAGCAGTGCCTCGTCCGACACTCATCCTCATTACCACAAGGGGGGCTCCATGGGTATGTCGACACCAGTCTCTCAGCGTTGAGGTGGCTCGTGCGTATTCATACCTGCTTTATCAACCTCTTGGGCCGGTTGTCCGCCTGCCTGTGATCATTGCCCGAGGTCACCCCGCATGTCATAAGCGGACGATACCCTACCTTCTGAGCGCGTTCAAATGATTGTAAGCCACAAGCACAACTTTGTTTACGTGAAGCCGGGGAAGACTGCTGGCAGCTCAATCGAACTCGCGATCAGCCGATATTGCGGCCCGCAGGATATGATCACCAAATTGCGCCCGCGTGAGGAAACCCAGCGGGTGGATTGCGTCGCGCGGGTCGAAAATCCGCGATTTGTGAATATCAATTCCGGCGAAATGATCGAGCTGCAAAACCACTCCAGATATTGTGATGCGCTGCGCATCTACGGTGAGGATATCGTGGATTACGATGTGGTCTGCACCGAGCGTAACCCTTGGGAGAAGGCGGTTTCCTCCTTTTTCTGGAAGGGTAACCGGCGCCCGGAGCGCCCGGTAGCACCGCGGTTCAAAAGGTTCGTCAGCGATGGCCGCTGGCCGCAGGATTTTGATGTCTATTCGCTAAATGGTGTCTGCGTTGCGGATCACATCATTCGGGTCGAGCGCCTGAAGGATGACTACCGTGACTTTTTGACGTTCCTCGGAATTCCAGTGGAGGGAGACATTGTGTTTCCATCATCCAAGGGCTTCCAGCGCCCGAAGGAGGCGACGCGAGAAGCGATGTACACGCGCCCCTGGGTGGTGCGAACTGTGTTTGAGCATACCGAACAGCTGCGCGCAGTACTGCCTTACCGTTTTGAAGACCGCTCCGCGCCCGATATCCGGCTGCACGAGGATCGCAGGGCGGCGCGCTACAAGTTTCTCGAGGAGAATGACTGCGGTCCTGTCTACTGGGAGCCGGTTCAGGCATCTGCCTCGGTTTAGGGCGGGTTTTGCAATCCCAGACAACGGGTGCTGCTTGAGCGTGTGTGACACCTTTCCGTCGTGAGCGGACGAAGAGGTTGGGGCAGCGGCAGAGTGGTATTGGGTATCGCAGATTGTGACGGCATCGGGTCTGCGGCGCATTTTCAGCTGCGGCTGCCACTCCCTGCAGTGGTAGATCCATCTGCGATCAGCAATTCTGCCTTTCCGGGGAGGGCGCGGTAGGCGGGCGGGGGGCGACGGTCGGTGACTATAAGGTCATGCGCTGCGAGTTCGGGCAGGCGCAGTGCGGGGGTGTTGTCGGCATCACTGAATTTCGTTGAGTCAACGGCCATGAACGTTCGCTCGGCAATGTCAGTCATTGCAAGTGCCATGTCCGCCTCGCACTGATCATACACCATGAAGCCTCTCACGGGGTGAACCAGAGAGGCGGAAAGCACAGCAGTCTGCACTGACACACCGGCAATCACGTCGTAGGCGGCCCTGTCGAAAGCAGCGCCGTCGTGATTGCGCAGTTGCGTGCCGGCCATGAAGACCCGGTTTCCCTCTTCCATCGACAGCGTAGCAGCGATGAAAGCTGAGTTGGTCACCACCGTGAGGTTCTTACGCCCGCGCAGGGCTTGGGCAACGAATCCGGAAGTAGAGCCAGTATCAATGGCGATAGCGGAGCCGTCAGGGATCCATTGAGCAACAGCATTGGCAATCGCCACCTTGGCCGCGCGGTTCTGCGACATCCGGGCGATGAAGGGGGGATCCAGTACGTTCTGGGTGCTGACCAATGCGCCATGCACTTTGGACAGGCGTCCGTCTTCGACCATCGGCTTTACGATTCGCCGGACGGTTTGATCCGAAACCTGGAGAATTCGGGCCAGATCCAAGACGGAAACACGCCCATGCAAGTTCACGGTGTTGAGGATGTCTTGCTCATATTTCGACATTTTTGACGCTTTTACGTTGTTGGGTGGAGGTTATGGGCAGCGTTGCCCACAATCAACCGACAAATTTCAACGAAATATGACAATTGTGTTGATTTGTGTTGATTTGGTGAGTTTGATGTCTCCAACTGTTTTTAACCAGGAAAACGCTATGATCACTCATTCAGCCAAGCATCTCATTATTGGTGGCGGCATCATCGGATGTTCCATCGCCTATCATCTGGCCCGCGCGGGCGAAAAAGATGTGGTTCTGTTGGAAAAGGCATCGCTGACTGAAGGCGCGACCTGGCACGCGGCGGGTCTCGTCGGGCAGTTGCGCTCATCGCGCAACACGACGCGGATGCTGAAACGCTCAGTGGCGCTTTATGACCGGCTTGCGGATGAAACCGGAATGGAATTCGACTGGAAGAAAGTAGGCAGCCTGCGTCTTGCGGCAACCAGAGAGCGCCTGTTGGAGGCCAAGCGGCTGGCGACAATGGCGCGCAGCTTTGATCTGGAAATGGAGATCATTACGGCAGCGGAGGCAAAGGAGTTATTCCCTTATATCGATGCGAAAGACCTCGAAGGGGCGGCATTCATTCCATCAGACGGTCATGTGGATCCTGCCAGTCTCTGCCAGGCGATTGCGGCAGGAGCCCGCATGCACGGGGCAAAGATCTGCCAGGGCGTCAAGGTTGAAGACTTCGAAGTGCACGGCGGACGCATTACCAAAGTGATGACATCCCATGGAGACTACGAAGCGGAAACCGTTGTTCTAGCTACCGGAATGTGGAGCCGGGAGCTGGCAGCAAAACTGGGTGTGGTGGTGCCTGCCTGTGCGGTCGAGCATCAGTATATCGTGACCGAACCGCTTCCGCAGCCAGAGCTAGTCAAAGGGCTTCCGACGCTGCGCGATCCGGAGCGGTTGGTGTACTACAAACCCGACGCAGGCGGTCGGCTGGTGATCGGCGGTTACGAAGAGGGCACCTTGCCGTTTGGTGACAGGGGCATCCCGGGTGAATTCGTGCGCCAGCTGCTGCCGGACAATCTGGACAGGTTCGCGCCGTTGGCTGAGCTGGCAGGTCAGGTCACCCCGGTGGTCAATGAGGTTGGAATTCGTCAGGTTATCAATGGTCCTATTCCCTATTCCGCAGATGGTGATTTCGTCATGGGCTGGGCCCCTGAACTGAGGAACTTGATGCTGTCGACCGGCTTCCTTTACGGTATCGCCGCTGGTGGCGGTGCTGGGGAGATGATTGCAGAATGGATTTTGGAAGGCCGCCCGAGTTTGGATCTGTGGCCGCTGGATGTGCGCCGTTTCAGCCCGCATCATGCGACCCGTGCTTTCATGTATCCGCGCGCGGTGGAGCACTACGCGCATCACTACAAGATGCGCTATCCCGGTCAGGAGGCGGAAACCGCGAGAAACCTTAGATTGTCGCCGCTACATGACCGCCTTAAGCAGCATGGCGCGGTGTTCGGGTCAAAGAATGGCTGGGAACGCCCACTGTGGTTCGCGCCCGAGGGGGTTGAGCCGGTAGACCAGCTGGACTTTCTGAACCCGGGTTGGAAGGTCTTTGCGGAGCAGGAGCATAGCGCCGTACGGAACGGTGTTGTCCTGATCGACCAGTCGAGCTTTTCGAAGTTCGAACTGATCGGCCCCGGGGCCTTGGCCGCTATCCAGAACCTCGCGGTGTCGAACATGGACAAGCCGGACGGTGCGGTCATCTATACACAGCTCTGCAACATGCAGGGCGGAACCGAGGCTGACATTACCGTAACGCGTCTGGGGCGCGATCATTTCTACATCGTGACCGGCGCTGGGTTTGGCGTCCATGATGCGGACTGGATTCGGCGCCACCTGCCTGAGGATGGGTCGGCGCAGCTGATTGAGATGACTTCGGCCCGTGCGGTAATAAATCTATGTGGGCCTAAGTCGCGCGAGGTGTTGCAGGCTGTTTCGGAAGAAGATGTCTCTAACAGGGCCTTTCCCTTTGCGACCGCGCAGGACATCACTCTGGGGGCTGCCACCGTGCGTGCTGCGCGGATCGGGTATACTGGCGAACTGGGATGGGAGCTCCATGTCCCTACAGAGTTTGCGCTGCATGTCTACGACCTTCTGTGGCAGGCAGGTCAAGAGCACGGTATCCGTGACATCGGCTATCGGGCGATCGAGTCGCTTCGACTTGAAAAAGGGTACGTGTATTGGAGCGCCGATATCACACCTGATTATTCCCCTGTCGAGGCAGGTCTTGCGGGTCGCGTGCATCTGAAGTCGAAGGAAGATTTTCTGGGCCGAGCGATCCTCGACCGGCAGAAAAGGGAGGGCACTAGCCAGCAACTCTGTACGTTTACGGTGGATGAGCGGCTGCCGATGACAGGTGGGGAGACCATCTTGCACAAAGGGACAGCAGTGTCCTTGGCTTCGAGTGGTGGCTACGGGCCGACTGCAGAAAAGACGATCGTTTATGGCTATCTTCCGACGGCGTTGGTTGGAGAACGGGATTTTGAACTGGAACTGTTTGGCAGACGTCAGGCGCTGCGCCAGGTGGACGGACCACTGTATGACCCGACCAATGATCGCCTGAAAGCCTGAGTGAGGAGGCCATGAATATGGAATATGTCACGCAAATTACTGCCGCATTGCAAAATCTGGAGGGATTCGAAGGCCTTAACGCCCAGAAACTCGAGGTTCAGCGCCTGGGAGGTTTGACCAATCTTGTCTATCGTGTGGAATGCGGCCCGCAGATTGTGATCGTGCGTATTCCGGGGGAAGGAACGGAAGAATACATTGATCGTTCCGTGGAGATTCATAATGCTGAGGTGGCTGCGGACGCCGGTGTCGGGCCATTGGTCTTATGGGCGGATCCTGAAACCGGGGTGATGATCAGCCAGTGCGTTCCAAATATCGCGACCATGACCCCGGAACTGTTTGCAACGCGCCGGGAGGCCCCGGCCCGGGCAGGGCGGGCGCTGCGAAGGCTGCATGACGCGCCTGCGCCTTTCAAATTTCGATTTGAGCTGTTCGCAATGATCAACGGTTACATGAAGATCCTTGCGACAAAGGATGCGAGCCTCCCTGAAGGTTACGCAGAGGTTGTTGCTGAAGCCGCTCCCATCAGGGAGCTGTTGAGGAATAAGCCCGGCACGCTGGTGCCCAGCCATTGCGACCCGCTCTGTGAGAATTTTCTGGATGACGGGCGGCGGATGTGGATTGTTGATTTCGAATACTCAGGCATGAATGATGCACTTTGGGATTTGGGTGATCTGTCAGTCGAAGCGTGCATGACCACAGTCCAGGAGCAGGAAATGCTGACGGCCTATTTTGGCGCACCGCCGAGTGCAGCACAATACGGGCGGATGGTCATCTATAAGGCGATGTGTGATTTGCTCTGGACGCTCTGGGGGCTGATCCAGAACGCCGACGGGAATCCAGCGGAGGATTTTTGGGCCTATGCCACACGTCGCTTCGACCGTTGCAAGGCCTTGATGCTGGGGCCCTCATTTGCCGAACATTTGGCGGCTGTTGCTGCTGAATAGTGGTATCGTTTCTGCCTGACACTTGCGGGCGGTGTTCCGCGCTGTACACGGGATTACTTGGGGGGAGCGTGTGATTGTCTTCGACTTCGACGGTGTGATTGCGGACTCGCTTAGAATGTGCGTGACAGCATGCGGTCGTGCTGCAAGGCGGCAGGGCTGCGAGCAGTCGCTCGCGGAAAATCCCTTTGCCAGTCTGAAACAGGTTAGTTTTGAAGGCTTGGCTATGAAACTGGGCTCCAGTCCCTGGCCTTTGCAGCGGATGCTTGTCGGTGTCTTGCTGATTGTGATGAGGTCGCACCGGTTTTTGAGAGTGTTCCCCAAACCTTGCAACGCGTCGCATCATTCAGTCCGATCATTATTCTGTCAGCCTCTGCACGGAGCAGCATAGAGCCCTTCCATTACTTCCACGGATGCGCAGCCCATGTCTCAGCGATACTCTCGCGGGATACAGCGGGTGGAAAGAGTGAGAAACTGAAAATCCTGCAGAACAAGGCGACGAGCCCAGTCTGTTGCATCGTAGGAGATGGTATCAGCGACATGGAGGCCGCAAAACTGGCGAATATTCCAGCAACTGGTGTGGCCTGGGGGTGGCAGGCACCGGATCTGTTGCGTCACGCCGGTGCGTATTTTATTGCCGATACTCCTGCAGATATCATCCAGATCCTGAACTCTCTCTGATCAATATTCCGATCCGGATTAACGCGCCTATGCGGAATGGCGCCAGGATCTTGGTTCATTTGCCGGTTTTCTCTGCAGGCGCTTTGATCTGCTTCGCAATGATATAGCGCCTCCTGCGGATAGCCCTGCTGGAGGCGTTAGAGATAACCTAGAGGGTATTCATAAACAGCTGGGTTAGGTTTGCTTGGTCCAGGACGACCGGGTTTCCGCCGCAGGAAGGGTCGATGAGGGCGCCTTTGACGAGTTCTGGAATGGCGGCTTCGGTGACGCCCAGTTCGGACAATCCGCGTGGGATGCCGAGGCTGTCGTTCAGCTCCTGCACATAGGCGCAGACGCCCTCAAAGCCGCCGTCGATGCCCAGATAATCTGCGGCGGTCTTGAAGCGGTCGGCGATCTCCGGTGCGTTGAAGGCCAGCACCGCGGGCATGCAGACGGCGTTGGTGGTGCCGTGGTGGGTGTTGAAGAGCGCCCCGATCGGGTGGCTCATGGCGTGGATCGCGCCCAGCCCTTTCTGGAAGGCGGTGGCGCCCATGGCGGCGGCCGACATCATCTGCGCGCGGGCCTCAATGTCGGTGCCATCAGCATAGGCGCGCGGCAGGTACTCCTTCACCAGGCGCATGCCCTCCAGCGCGATACCCTGGGACATCGGGTGGTAATGGGGCGAGGAGAACGCCTCGACACAATGCGCAAAGGCATCCAGACCGGTGCCTGCGGTGATGAACTTCGGCATGCCGACGGTCAGTTCGGGGTCGCAGATCACCACGGTGGGCAGCACCTTGGGGTGAAAGATGATCTTTTTCTGATGGGTCACGCTGTCGGTGATCACAGAGGCGCGGCCCACTTCGGAACCGGTCCCAGCCGTGGTCGGCACCGCGATGATCGGCGCGATGGCATCGGCATCGGCGCGAGTCCACCAGTCGCCGATATCCTCAAAATCCCACACCGGCCGGGTCTGGCCGCACATGAAGGCAACCATCTTGCCCAGATCCAGCCCCGAGCCGCCGCCAAAGGCAATCACCCCGTCGTGATCGCCTGCCTTATAGGCGGCAACACCGGCTTCGAGGTTTTTCTCGTTCGGGTTGGGGTCAACCTCGCAGAACATCGCCCGACCAAGGCCCGCGGCCTCCAGGATGTCGAGGGTGGACTGGGTGACCGGCAGATCGGCCAGCCCCTTGTCCGTGACCAGCAGCGGTTTTTTCATGCCCGCTGTCGCGCAGGCCTCGGCCAGTTCCCTGATCCGGCCAGCGCCAAACTTGATTGCGGTCGGATAGGACCAGTTTCCAACAAGAGTCATAGGTGTGTTCCTGTGATGAAGCCGGGGAGGGGGCGCTGCCCCCGCTTGCCCTGCGGCAAGCCCCCCGGAGTATTTCGGGAAAGATGACGGGGCTCAGCCCGTGACCTTTTTCAGGTGATAGGATTTCGGGCGGGTGAGGTTGTGATAGCCGATGACTGACAGGCCTCCCCCGCGGCCGGTGTTCTTGCAGCCGGTCCAGCACAGGCCCGGATCCAGATAATCGGCGCGGTTCATGAACACGGTGCCGGTTTCGATCTGATCGCCAACACGGGTCGCGCGCTCTACATCCCCGGTCCAGAGCGAGGCGGTGAGGCCAAATTCGCTGTCATTCATCAGGTCGATGGCTTCGGCGTCAGAGGAGACTTTCATGATGCCCACCACGGGGCCAAAGCTTTCGTCACGCATCACCCGCATGTCATGGGTCACATTGGTCAGGATCTGCGGTGTGAGATAGGCGCCCCCGTCATCTTCGGCAAAAGCCGCGATATGGGCCACAGCCCCCGCCGCAACCGCCTCGGCGATCTGGCTGCGCACCTCAGCTGCAAAGCGTACGTTCGCCATCGGGCCGATGGTGGTTTCTGCCTCCAGCGGATTGCCCAGTTTGTAGGTGTTGACGATGGCCACAGCCTTTTCGACGAAGGCGTCGTAAAGGCTCTCATGGACATAGATCCGCTCAATACCGCAGCAGCACTGGCCAGCGTTGAACATGGCGCCGTCGATCAGCGTGTCCACCGCCGCATCAAGATCGGCGTCTTCCATCACATAACCCGGATCCTTGCCGCCCAGCTCGGTGCCGACGCCGGTAAAGGTGCCTGCAGCCGCGCGCTCCATCGCCTGACCGCCACCGACGGAACCTGTGAAGTTCACGAAGTCGAAGGCGCGGTCTGCGATCAGTGCTGATGTGGTGTCATGGTCGAGGAACATATTCTGGAACACATCTGCCGGAATGCCCGCCGACTGGAAGGCCTGCGCCATGCGCTCGCCCACCAGCAGGGTCTGGGTGGCATGTTTCAGCACCACGGTATTGCCCGCAATCAGGGCAGGAGCCACGGTGTTGATGGCGGTCATATAGGGGTAGTTCCAGGGCGCCACCACCAACACCACGCCATGAGGGACATGTTTGATGTAGCGCTTGAAGGTTGCGTCTTCGCCGACCTGGATATCGGCCAGCGCCTCGGCGGCGATCTGCGCCATATGGCTGGCGCGCTCGTTGAAGCCGCCAAATTCGCCGCCATAACGCACCGGGCGCCCCATCATATGGGCCAGTTCCGGCACAATATCGTCGTTCATCGCGCCAACAGCCGCCACACCGGCCATCACCAGGTCAACCCGCTCCTGCAGGGGGCGCGCGGCCCAGGCGGCCTGGGCCGCGCGGGCTGCGGTCACGCGCTCCGCTGCGGCCTCCGGTGGCAGCGTCTCACGCTCGGCATAGACCGATCCGTCGATCGGTGAGATACATTTCAGGGTCTGGCCCATGGTCTTCCTCATGTGGTTTGACGGAGGCCACGCCCCCGTCGTCATCTTTCCAAAAATACTCTCGCCGAAGGCTCTGCGCGCCTCAGGCGCGCTCAAACCCGCGGGCAATCTCGTAATCGGTCACGATCCGCTCGAAATCCTCGATTTCCACTTCGGCAGCGCGCACGTAGTGGTCAACCACCGCATCACCCATGGCGGCCCGCAACATGGCCGAGCTTTTGAGTGCCGTCGCCGCATCCCGCAGGGTGCCGGGGATCATGCCGGTGTCGCCCTGATAGACATCGCCCGTGGTGGGCGCCTGCAGCTCAAGCCCTTCCTCGATGCCTGCAATGCCCGCAGCCAGCATGCCTGCGATGGCCAGATAGGGGTTCATGTCCGAGCCCGGAATACGGCATTCGACGCGGATGGCCTTGCTGCCGACACCACAGAGACGATAGCCTGCGGTGCGGTTGTCCACCGACCAGATGATGCGGGTGGGGGCAAAGGTGCCCTTCATGAAGCGTTTGTAACTGTTGATATAGGGCGCCATGAAGGCGGTGTAATCCGGCGCGTATTTCAGCAGGCCACCCATGTAGGCCTTCATCAGCGGCGACATGCCCAGCTCATCCGACGGGTCATGAAACGCGGGCTTGCCGTCCTGCCACAGCGACTGATGCACATGAGAGGAGGAGCCGACTTTCTCGTGGCTCCATTTCGGCAGGAAGGTCACCGCATGGCCCTGTTGCTGGGCGATTTCCTTCACCGCATGTTTGGCGATGGTGTGATAGGCGGCCGTGTCCATCGCGGCGGCGTATTTGATGTTCAGCTCTTCCTGACCGGTCTCGGCCTCGCCTTTGGAATTCTCAATCGGCAGGCCCGCATCCCACAGGTGGTTGCGGATCGGGCGCAGCACGTGCTCCTCGCGGGAGGTCTGCAGGATGCTGTAGTCCTCATTATAGCCCGAGATCGGCTCCAGATCGCGGAAGCCTGATTTGCGGATCGCATCGAAGCTCTTCTCGAAGAGGAAAAACTCCAGCTCGGTGGCGCACATCGCGTCAAAACCCATCTCTTTGAGACGGTTCACCTGACGTTTGAGGATGGCGCGCGGCGAATGCGGCACCTCTTCGTGGCTGTGGTGATCCAGTACGTCACAGAGCACCATCACCGTGCCTTCGAGCCAGGGCACCGGGCGCAAGGTTGCGAGGTCCGGCTTCATCACGTAATCGCCGTAGCCGTTTTCCCAGCTGGTCGAGGCATAGCCATCCGGTGTCGCCATCGCCAGATCGGTGGCCAGAAGATAGTTGCAGCAATGAGTCTCTTCCCAAGCGCCATTCACAAAATGCTTGGCGTGAAAACGCTTGCCCATCAGCCGCCCCTGCATGTCCACAAGGCACACAAGAACTGTGTCAACCGTGCCGTCGGCAACCTGGTCCTTAAGAGTGTCGAAGGAAAGCTGTTCGGTCACGATGTTCTCTCCATGCTGTTCATATCCATCACTGCTGGTTCCAGAAGGAGCAGGATTTCACGCGCCCGTTCGGCGATGTCGTGCTCGCTGCGCATCAGGTCACTGCGCACCTCAATCATCACATTTGGCAATCCGCGTGGCTGCGCATGGAGGCGCAACGTGTGGGTGACACCATCCCCTGGCCCGTAGGGCTCATTCCGCGCGACCTTGCGACCGGGCAGACGGCCTATATGCTCCAGCATCGCGTCCACCAGTCGGCTGTCGTCATCATGCAAAAGACCGATTTCCACCTCCCGCGGCTGGCCGAAGTAGACAGGGGTGAAGGAGTGAACGGTGACCAGTACTGTGTTCGAGCCGCGGGCGTCGAGGATCTGGGACACCGCAGCACAGAATGGGTCGTAGACAGCAGTCGCGCGGGCCTGTCGGTCCGCAGGCGTCAGATCTCGGTTGCCGGGCACGTCGATGAGTTCCGAGCTTTCCGGCATGGCGCTTGTTGCCTCAGGCGGGCGGTTGCAGTCGTAGACCAGCCGTGACACGGTTGATGCCACAACTGGCGCGTCCAAGTCTGCGGACAACTTGAGAGAAAGATCCAAGGCGCCAGGGTCCCAAGCGGCATGGCTTTTCAGGTCGTCATGCGCCAGCCCGAGGTCATCATAGATCGCCGGGATGTACGCAGAAGCATGTTCACAAATAATCACAACAGGCCCCGCACCATCAGGATTGATGATTTGTAGAGGTTGCGGCATCATAAATGGCCTCCTTTTCGGCACGACTTTGGGACGGGCGGCGGTGCCCGATCAAGTCTTTCAGACTGCGCGATGGCAAAGATCAGCTGTTCAGAAGATCGACGAGAGTTGCATGAAGTTCCGGGGAGGCTGCGGACACAACCGCACCATCAGAGTCCAGCGTCAGCGTTTTACCCTGCCAGTCCGTCATCAGCCCACCTGCCGCTTCAATGACAGCTGAAACGGCCAGAAAGTCATAGGGTTTAAGATCATAATCGATCACCGCATCGACGTGGCCTGCCGCAAGAAGGGCATGGGGATAGCAATCGTAGCCGAAACGTCGTGTCTGCCCGGCCTGAAGCAGTCGGGTGGCGATGGCCGGGTGGTTTTCCAACAGTTTTTCACCCTCGTTGATGTAAAGAACCGCCGAGTTTAACTCGCGCTGGCCTGAAACCTGAATTGGAATTCCATTGCAAGTTGCGGGCACTCCGAGGCCCCCGCAATAGATTTCATTCAGTGCAGGCATGCTGATGGTGCCAGCCTGCAACTGGCCGTGACTGAGAAACGCAATCAGCATGCCAAACAGCGGGTGGCCGGAAATGAAGGATCGGGTGCCATCAATAGGGTCGATGACCCAGAGATGATCCTTGCAGTCACCCTCGATCCCGGTTTCTTCGCCGAGGATCGCGTGATCCGGGTATCTGGCGGCAATCGCGGCCTTCAGTTCCCGCTCCACTGTCTGGTCGGCCAAGGTAACCGGGCTGAGGTCTGCCTTGAAATCAACGGCGGTACCTTGCCGGAAGAACGACAGCGCGGTTGATGCGGACAATTCCGCCCAAGCCACGCAGTCTTGCAAGATCTTTTCTGTAGCAGGCCGTTCGGGGGTAGAGGAGGTCATTGTCATGAGAGTATGTTCCGTGATCGCATCAGGATTTTTGCCTGGCCTTGGCGCCGTTAAGGGACTTGCGCAGAGCGTTTGGAGTGGTGCCGTATACTTGCTGAAAGGCGGAGGCGAAGCTGGCGCTGGTGGAAAAACCGGCTGCGATTGCCACGTCAATCAGGGTCATATTGGTTCTCAGCAAAAGTCTGCGGGCATGATCAAGCCGCATCTGCCGGTAGTAGGTGCAGGGCGTTGTGCCGCAGTGCTGCTTGAAGTGCCGTTCAATACGGCGAGACGGCGACCCCAGAATACGGGACACCTCCGCCATCGGGAGCGGATTTTCCAAATGGCGTTGAAACAGCGTGATTGCTTCGTTGACGAGCGCAGAACCGGAGACTGCAGCATGGAGAACTTCACCAGTCTGGGTGCTGTGGGGGTCGCTCAGGCGGGTGTGGATGAAGGTCTGAGCCAGTCGGGTGGCGGTCGGTTTTCCGTAGATTTCGGTCACGACATGAAGAGCCAGATCCAGTGCGCCGGTTTTCCCGCAGGACGACCAGTCGCCGTCGTTGACCGCGCAGACCTGATCCGTCGGGGCCAGTGTGCTCATTAGACCGTTGAACAGTTCTCGGTTTTGCCAGTGAACCGCGCAGCGACTGCTTTCGAAGACGCCGTCCTTCGCCAGAGTCAGCGCCGCGCCGCCAACCGCAGCCACCTGACAGCCACTGCGACGCAGAAGCTGCAGCGCCGCCCTGAAATGCTGGTTCCGGCCGACGCTGAATTTGTGGCCACCGAATATCACGAGATAGTCCAACTCTCTCAGCGCATCGGCCAGGGGGCTGGTCTTTACCGCCGCGTTACAACTGCCCTGCACAAAACCGCCGTTGCTGGACAATACGTTAACTTTCAGGCTTTGCCCGCAAGTGTCGCCAGCGTCATGCAGGGCTGACGCAAACAGGGCATACTCCTCCATCGGGAAACCGGAAAACACGTAGAGCCCGACGCGTGCAGTGTAACCCGGCGTTGCTGCGATGGCACGCACGGCCCTCCGGACCGGCGCAGGGTCGCGAAAATTGCTCTGTTCCAAGTGGTGCATCATCATATTCCCTGGTGATGGACGAGCGGCGCTTCAGACTTTTACCCGGCTCATAGATGGGTCATAGAGCGGACCGAGCTGCACTTTACAGGGCACCCGCTGAGTGGCGACTTCCAGTTCATAGTCCCCGCTCAGCACATAATCTGGATCGACGCCATCAGGATTGCGGATATAGCCGTAGCCGATCGACTGACCGACGGTGTAGCCGTAGCCGCCGGAGGTGAGCCAGCCGACGCGTTTGCCGTTGCGATAGATGGTTTCGCGGCCCATCAGCACCACGCTGGGATCGGTGGTGAAACAGGCAAGCATCTTCTTCACCCCCCCGGCTTTCCGCGCTTCGGCAGCGGCGCGCCCCTTAAAGGCGATCTTCTTTCGGAGTTTCACCGCCCAGCCCAATCCGGCTTCGAACGGGGTGTGGTCCGGGCCAATATCTGAGCCCCAGGCGCGGTAGCCTTTTTCAAGGCGCAGGGACTCAATCGCACGGTAGCCGGCATCGACCAACCCAAGAGGCTGTCCAACACCCATCAGTGCTGCGTAAACAGTTTGGGCGTACTCCACCGGCAAATGCAGTTCCCAGCCTAACTCCCCGACATAGGTCACACGCAGCGCCTGAACTGGGCATCCGGCGATACCGATGGTGCGGATCGTGCCGAATTGGAAACCATCGTTGGAGACATCGTCCCGGGTCACCGCAGCCAGGATGTCGCGTGCCTTTGGTCCCATCAGCGACAGGACAGCGTTGGACGAGGTGATATCGAACAGCTGGCAGTTCATGCCCTCAGGAATGTTGCGGCGGATCCAGTCGAAGTCGTGTGTGGCATAGCCGGTTCCGGTGACGATATAGAACTCATCCTGGGCGACGCGACCGACGGTCAGATCGCATTCGATGCCGCCTTTGTCGTTCAGCATCTGGGTATAGATCAGCGATCCCACTGGCTTGTCTACATCGTTGGCACAGATCCAGTTCATGGCGGCCAGTGCATCCGGGCCTTTCAGCGTGAATTTGGCGAAGGACGTCTGGTCAAACAGGACTGCGGCCTCTCGTGCCGCCTTGTGCTCACGGCCTACCGCGTCAAACCAGTTCTGACGGCCAAAGCTGTAGAGATCCTGAGGTGTCTCGCCTCTGGTGGCGTCGGCAAACCAGTTCGGGCGCTCCCAGCCAAGTTTCTCGCCGAAACAGGCGCCTTTGTTTTTCAACGTGTCGTAGAGCGGGGATTTGCGGCAGGGGCGGCCGCTGTCGTGTTCCTCATGTGGCCAAGCCATGGTGTAATGCTTGCCGTAAGCCTCCACCGTGCGTGTGCGGATCCAGTCGGTATCGAAATGCGGGCGGCCAAAGCGACGGATATCGGCAGACCAAAGATCAAACGGCGGCTCGCCATTCTTCACCCATTCCGCAAGTGCCATGCCGGCGCCACCGCCAGCGGCGATGCCGAAAGCGTTGAAACCCGCACCGACATAGAAATTGCTGAGTTCCGGCGCCTCGCCGATGATGAAGTTGCCATCTGGCGTGAAGCTTTCGGGCCCGTTTGTCAGCGTCTTGATACCGGCATGTTCCAGCGCTGGGACCCGGCCAAGCGCCTGTTCCATCAGCTGCTCGAAATGGTCGAAATTGCTGTCGAGCAGGCTGTAGTGGAACCCTTTGGGGATGCCATCAGTGGCCCAAGGGATCGGGTTCGGCTCATAGCCGCCCATCACCAGCCCGCCGACTTCCTCTTTGTAGTAAGTCAGCCGATCTGGGTCGCGTAGCGTGGGCAGATTGGAGGGCACGCCCTCGAACGGTTCCGTAACCATATACTGGTGCTCCATCGGAACCAGGGGGACGTTGACACCAAATCGTTTTGCAAAGGTGCGAGTCCACTGACCGGCGCAGCAGATCACCTTTTCGCATTCGATGCGGCCATGTTCGGTGATCACGGCGCGGATCCTGCCGTCTTCGATTTCGATATCAATGACTTTTGTGTCCTCGAAAATCTTGGCGCCAGCCATCCGTGCGCCCTTCGCCAGCGCCTGAGTGATGTCGGAGGGGTTGGCCTGCCCGTCGGTGGGCATGAAGGCGGCGCCGATCACGTCGGAGATATCCATCAGCGGCCACAGGTCCTGGGCTTCCTTGGGGGTCAGCAGCTCCATCTCCAGACCGAAGGAGTGTGCGGTGGTGGCCTGACGTTTGACCTCAGTCCAGCGTTCCTCGTTACAGGCCAGGCGCAACCCGCCGTTCATCTTCCAGCCGGTGCCTAGGCCGGTTTCTGCCTCAATCTTGTTGTATAGATCGACCGAATAGCCCAGCAACTGCGTAATGTTGGCGTTCGAGCGCAACTGTCCGACCAAACCGGCAGCGTGAAAGGTAGTACCAGAGGTTAGTTTTTTCCGCTCCAGCAGAACGGTGTCGGTCCAGCCCAGTTTGGCCAGGTGATAAGCGGTTGAGCAGCCGATGATGCCGCCACCGATGATGACTGCCTTGGCAGTTGAGGGGAGTTCAGTCATGTCAGTCCTCAGGTGTTTTGAAAGTCGTCAAGCGCCGCGCGGAAGCGCGCGAGATTGCTGGCGGTGTAGGCCGCGTAGTCAAATTCGATTTTGGAAGTGATCTCGGAAACCATGCTCCACATCGTTTCGCGAAGAAGCGATGCACATTTCATGGCGTTGTAGCGATGCAGCAGGTCATCGGTCACGGGTGCGCCGAAATAGGTCTCCAGAATCCAGAGCTCCTGCTGCTCTGACAGCCCGTTGTTGGACGCCAGCCCGCCGAGATCAAACAGTGGTGAGTTGAAACCGGCATAGTCATAGTCAATCAGCCAGAGTCTTGTACCGTCATCGAGAAAATTGCCGCATAGGAGGTCGTTGTGCCCAAAGACGATGTCGAACGGACCTGCAGCCTGTTCTAGACGATTGCCGATTGTGGCCAGTTCAGCGGCCAGAGCGGCATGGCGGCTATTCTTGTCCTGCAGGGCGGCTGTGTAGTCGCGGATCACATGGAAAACCCAGAACACCAATGCGGGACCGCGCAGATGCCCGGGCACTTTTTGGTGGCAGGATTTTACCAACTCCAGCACCCGTGGCAGCATCGCGGGCGCGCGTATGTCATCCTCAGTCAAGGTATGGCTTTCGATGTATTCCATCACCGTCAGCCCTTGCTGGGTGTGCACTACCGCGGGCGCTAAGCCGGCAGCGTGAGCGGCGCGGCTGGCTGACAGTTCGTTGAACCGCATCACCTGGTGCAAGGGGATGTCATCGCCTGCGCGTACCACGTATTTGCCGGAATTGTCGGTAACCAGGTAGTTTATATTGGTGATACCACCGTTCAACGGTTCAGCCGTGATCTCTCCCTGCCAGATGGGCAGGGCGCGGATTTGATGAAGCAGATTGGATTGGCTCATGCTTAGGTCTCCAGTCCAAAGCGGATGCGGGCGCCACGGGCTCCTGCGTTGACCAGACGGTCGGCGATGATTGCGATAAAGGCGATGGCCAGCCCTGCCACCAACCCACGACCGGTGTCCGCCTTGGTCAGAGCGATATAGACTTCCTGACCGAGATCACGTGTGCCAACCAGAGCGGTGATCACCAGCATCGACAACGCCAGCATGATGGTCTGGTTGATACCCAGCAGGATTTCCGGCAGCGCCATCGGTAGCCGTACCATTCGCAAGAGTTGCCAGCGGGTGCATCCCGAGACTAATCCGGCCTCGATCAGCTCGCCGCTGACACTACGCATTCCGTGCGCCGCGTAACGGACAGCCGGTGCCAGCGCATAAAGAACGATAGCAATCATTGCGGTGAAGTCCCCAACCCGGAACAGCATCACCACCGGGATCAGATAGACGAAGCTGGGCAGGGTTTGCAGCGTGTCGATAAACAGGCCGATCGCCACGCCTGCGCGCTTGTTCAGCGCCGCCAGCACACCGAGCGGTACGCCGATCAAAGTTGCCAGGATTACCGAGGCACCGCAAAGGTAGACGGTAACCATCGCCTTGGCCCAAAGACCGCTGAAAGCGATCAGCGTGGACATGCTGCCGCACATCAATGCCAGCCGCAACCCGCCAGCGCGCCATCCGACCAGTGTCAGCATGGCGACGGCCCAAGGCCACGGGATGCCCAGCAATGTTTTCTTTATTGGCAGCATGAACCAGTGAAGGAAGAAAACTTTTACCGCCTCGAACGCGTCGAAATAATTCACGTTCAGGTATTTTACTGTCTCGCTCCAGAAATCGCCCGTGGTGATGGTCTGGCTGATCGGGTATTGCAGCAACAGCGGGGAAAAACGGCCCAACCCCCAGGTGATAATCAGCAGAGACAGGACCAGCACCGTCCGCTTGTGGCGGGTGGCCTTGGATCCGGGTGCAATGTGGTGGACTTGGCCCATACGCTCTGCGAAGGCCTGGCTTAGCCGGTCGACCGCAATGGCCAGCACAACGATGGCAATACCTGCCTCAAAACCCGCACCGATATCCAGACGGCGCAGCGCGGCCAGCACGTCAAAGCCGAGCCCGCCAGCGCCGATCATTGACGCAATGATGACCATGTTGAGCGTGAGCATGATCACCTGGTTCACGCCAACCATCAGGCTTTGGCTTGCCGAGGGGACCAGGACCCGCCACATCAGCTGGCGCGGTGTGGTGCCAGCCATACGGCCGAAGTCGAGGATCTCCGGATCGACCGACTTGAGAGCCAAAATGGTAACGCGGATCATTGGCGGTGTTGCATAGATGATGGTTGCAACCAGCGCCGACACCGGGCCAAAGCCGAACATGAACAGGATCGGCACCAGATAGGCGAAGATTGGTATGGTCTGCATCAGATCCAGTAGGGGTGACAGAATGCGCTCGCCCACGGGGTGGCGGTAGGCCCAGATCCCTGTCAACAGCCCGCCGCCGGCACCGATCGGCACCGCGATCAGCACGGAGGCAAGTGTGACCATGGCACTGTCCCATTGCCCAAACACTGCAAGATAGGCAAAGCAGGCTCCTGCCACCGCCGCCAGACCCCAATTGCGGCAATAATGGCCGAGAGCTATAACAGCCGCCGTCACAGCGATCCAGCTGGCGGCAGGCAGCAGGGCCTCCGCGCCGGGGCCGGAGGACACAAAAAAACCATTTGCCAGCAGGCTCAGCATCAACTCGTAGGGCTGCTCAATCAGCCAGGCGACGGCGCGCGTGACATCAGTAAAGGATATCGGGCCGATGGCTGCGTCTTCTACGAGCCAGGTCATGGCGGATGAGATATGGCCCTTGAGCGGAAGCACCCAACTTGAAGGCACTTTGATCAGCCAGCGTGCATCCAGCGCTTTGGACAGATCACGGCCAAACCTGCCCAGAAGGATCGTGACAAGGATCAGCCCCCATACTGTCGCTGACTGAGGGGAGAGGCGGGCGCTCATTCTATCCCTCCGGAGGTCTCGCCAGCGCCAAACAATACGCGGGCGACGGCTTGTCGGTTTATGCTGCCAATAATGCGGCCGCTATCGTCGCAGACCGGGCGCGGCGCATCGGCGGCAATGATCTGCTCCGCGACATCCGAAACCCGGGCGGTTTGCGGAACAGGTGTACCCTCGCCGTCGGTACCGGAGGCCATGATGCCGCCCACGGTTAGAACCTTGGATCGTGGAATATGGCGGGTGAACTCGGCGACGTAGTCAGTGGCCGGGTTCAGTACCAATTCCTCCGGCGTTGCGATCTGGATGATGTGACCGTCTTTCATGATGGCAATTCGGTCGGCCAGGCGCACGGCTTCCTCAAAATCATGAGTGATGAAGACGATGGTTTTGTGGAGGCGCGCCTGCAAGCGCAGGAATTCATCCTGCATCTCGCGGCGGATCAGCGGATCAAGCGCCGAAAACGGCTCATCTAGAAACCACAGGTCGGGTTCTGTCACCAGTGAACGGGCAATGCCGACACGCTGTTGCTGGCCGCCCGACAGCTCACGCGGGTAGTAGTCCTCGCGCCCCTTCAGGCCTACCAGTTCCACGACTTCCCGGGCCTTCACTTCGGCTTCGCTTTTGGGTACGGCCTGAACTGTCAGTGGAAACATGACGTTCTGCAAGACCGTCAGATGCGGCAACAAGGCAAAATGCTGAAACACCATGCCCATCTTGTGGCGGCGGATTTCAATCAGTTCCTGTTCGCTCGCGGCCAGCAGATCGACACCATCAAACAGAACCTGTCCGCCGGTGGGTTCGATCAGTCGCGACAGGCAGCGCACCAGAGTTGATTTGCCGGAGCCGGAGAGCCCCATGATGATGAAAATCTCGCCCTCGGCAATGTCAATCCGGGCGTCCCGCACGGCGCCAATGATGCCGGCCTTGCGGATGTCCTCACCGCTGGGCGTGGGGTTGGCGTTCAGAAAGGCTTCCGCATTGGCGCCATAAAGCTTCCAGATGTTGCGGCAAGAAAGTTTGGTCTTGGAGGTCATCAAGGCGGCTCCGGTGCCGGTCCGCATCGGCGGCCAGCGGGATTTGTCATGCGGGGAAGAAAGGGGCCGCCTTGAGAGCGGACAGCAGCCCCTAGGGAGTGAGATCAGTTAGCGATCCAGCCAGACCAACGTTCCTTGTTGGCGGTCATCCAATCAGAGACGACGGCGTCGATATCGACGCCATCCAGGTCCGCCTTGCCGACCATGGCGCTCATTTCGTCATTTGAAATGTTGTAGGCTTGCACAATTTCGTAGGCGCCGGGCCATTTTTCGGGCAAGCCCGCCCAAGCGGCTTTCCAGATCGGGCCGCGTGGTTTCCCGCAATCATACGCGAGATCCGGATTTACACCCACTGATGGATCAGAGTAGCACTCTGAGGAATAGGGCGGGAATTCCACAAACTCGCCTTCGTATTTGGCCGGTGCCCAATGAGGCACGTAGATCCAGAGCACAATGGGGTCCTGGCGTTGGTAGGCAGATTCCAGTTCGGCAAACAGGGCCGCGTCGGTGCCCGCGTGCACCACTTCAAAATCAAGTTCCAGCGCTTCTACGCGTTCTTCGTCGAAGCCTCCCCAAGTTACCGGGCCACCGACGTAGCGACCGTTTGGAGAGGTTTCAGCAGTCGAAAACTCATCGGCGCAGTCCTTGAGTGCCTGCCAGTCCGGCAGGCCCGGGCAGCGCTCTTTCATGTAGGAGGGATACCACCATTCTTCGATCGCCATCAGACCGGTTTCGCCCGCGTTGACCACCTTGCCTGAGGCGGTCGCCTCGTCCAGCGCTTCACGCCCGGTGGTTTCCCAGATCTCCATAGCCAGATGCAGGTCGCCTGTCTTCAGTCCCGCGAATTGCGCTATATAGTCAGCCTGCACATATTCGACGTTGTATCCTGCCTCCTGCAGGATGCGGCCCATGATCTTGGTGTTGATCAACTGGCCAGACCAGTCGTGCAGAGTCAGTCTGATCGGGTCGGCGGATTCTGCAGACCAGGCGGATGATGCGGAAAAGGCGGCCGTCAGTGCCGCAGCTCCGAATATTCTGAGGTTCTGTCGCATATCGATTTCCCTGTTATGTGGCGTTATGTGTGATTCTTGGCGTCACGTAGAGGTATCGTGCAGTTGGCTTGGCTTTCAGTCAATATAAGCCACAAAAAACAACGTTTTTTCATTCAATACGTCAATTCACGCGCTGAAATATGCTGCTCGCTGTTGCATTGTGTGGCTTTTTTGAATAGCGCTTAGCAAAACTAAGAGCTTTCCCCTGCATCCGAAATGACCCAGAAAACCACCAACCAACGAGAAGAAGAGATCTTGCGGGAGCTTCACCGCGCAGGTGGATCCTGCCGTGTGAGCGCGCTTGCGCAGAAGCTGAGCGTCTCTAACGAAACCATCCGGCGTAATGTCAAAACGCTGCAGGAGCGCAGAATTGTGCGCAAGGTACACGGTGGTGTACATCTCAACGAAGAGGTCATTGAGCCGCCTTTTGAAAACCGCCTTAGTTCGCATGCAGATGTAAAAACTGCACTGGCCCAGGCCGTGGCGGAGACGATCAGCGATGGGGATTCTGTGTTTCTCGACATCGGTTCGACAACGGCCTACGTCGCGCTGGCGCTCAGAAATCACAGCAACCTCTTTGTGGTTACAAATTCCGTTTTTGTTGCCCAGACGCTGGCCATGCGGAACAATAACAGGGTTTTTCTCGCGGGTGGCGAATTGCGTGCACATGATGGCGGGGCCTTCGGAGCAGAGGCGCTGGATCTGCTGCGGCGTCTCAACGTTCAGCTAGCCGTGTTCTCAGTTGGCGCCGTGAATAGCGAACTGGGCTTTATGCTGCATGATCTTGAGGAGGCAAATATCGCGCGGGTCGCGGCAGAAAATGCGCAGGTCTGCATCGTCGTGGCTGACAGCGGCAAATTCAACAAACGCGCTCCCGTCTCTCTCGACAAGATGTCTTCGATTGACGTTTTCTTCACTGATAGCCCTCCACCGGACGGTATCCGTGAAATGCTGGACAAGAACGAGATCGAGACCGTTGTTGTCGAAGGCAAAGAGCGTCACGCCGGTTGGTCTAAGTTATTGGCAAAGAATAAGGCCTCTCCCACGCCATAACGGCACAGGTCTGGGTGCTGGCCGGGTTGATGTCCAGCCGGTGAACTGCTTTGTCGCTCAGGCAGAATCTGCCACAAGCAAAGTGATTTGGTCTCCTGACGTGTATGATTGGCCTGGGTGATCAGCATTCTTGCCCGCGAAACGGGGCCGGTTCGCAAGTCAATCTAGTTGCCGGGAGTGCTGTGTCGAGGGCTAGGGGGAGGTCTGCCGGACTGGTGCGATTGCCGCGGGGCAATCTTGAGAGCTTTGATGAAGTTATTTGCTTTCGGGTTCGATCGCAGAAGAGGCGGCGTGTGGTACATAGCCCCGTGAGGCCTGAGCTTAGGCGTTTGAATTGTTGCAGACGCTGACATTCTTCCCATACGGGTGGGCGTTCCTGGCAGCGTTTTGATTGTTCATCCCGATGCTGCTTGACCCAAGCTTTGACCGCTGAATGAAGCCTTTTGAAATCGTGCAGTTCCGTGAACTCAGCAATGACCTTCTTTGCCATGAACCGTGCGGTTTCGTCCTTAGGAGATTGCCACGTCCTTGGCGGAACAGGTATGATGTCGAAGGAAGCTAATTGACCTTTTCTAAGCGGCGGCAAAGGGGTTGTCTCAACATCCTTGCCCGTCACCAATTTAGTCCAATGCCTCTGAGGCGGTCAGGGGTTATCATGTCGGTCGCAGATTTTTGCAAGCCCCGTTGTCGTTACCCAAATTCCTTCGAAAGCCTGGTAACGGGCTTATCCCAAACCGCACAATTTAACTCTTCTCGTGATACTTTGCGTGTGTTCAATGTCAGTCTTTCGCGTCATTTGTGCTGGTCTTTTCGTTTAGTCTACTCGCGATCCTTCGGGCGTTACTTTCAATCAGCCCCGCAACATGTTCGACCATGCCACGTTCGGCACCAGGCTGAGCGCACACGGCCTCCACGCGCTTCGCCACCATTGCATCGACGGGTTCCTGCACGCGCGGTCGGATGCCACGCGGGCTGAACCCTGCTGCATCGGCGATCCGTTCCCAATACAGCCGTGCCATGTCAGCGGGCTTGCGTTTGCGCCTTCCCAGTTTCTGAGCGTGGTATTGGTTTACGTGGTCACAGTGCAGGACAATCGATACGTCATAGAGTGGTGCCAACCTTGGCCCGCCACTGAGCAGCATCGAATAGTCCTTTGCATGTGCATCGGTATTGGCGACAAGGATGTTGAAGATTACCTGATCTTGCAGTGTTGGGGCATCTTGTGCGGGCAGATGCTGCGCAGTCGTAAGAAGTTGGTTCAGGTTCAAACCTGCCACGGTGCCTTGCTCATACTTCTGGCTGGGGAAAATACCATTGGCTTGTGCGAAATCCTCTTGATGAAGGCGTCGTAGTGACCCGTCCCTACGTGTCGTCCGATCATACCGTGCAACGGCAAGTACGGTCCCGTTTCTAACATCCACGATGCCAGGAAGGTTTGGATTGTCGGGCTTGATGATTGTGGTCGATGGCGGACCCGACATTGGGGTGGCAAGCTGATCAGCCTTCTCTGGCAATCCCAACCTAGGCGCACCTGCGGCATCCAACACTGCAAGTGCAGTCTTCTTCTGCCCCCCAGAAAGGGACCGCCTGGCGATACGATTACAACAAGGTTGGTCCCCACTCATCACTGGAAAACCAAACACCTGCTGAAGCGCGTCGAGTGCCTGAGCAATTTGAGAGCTCCGCGCACGACGCGCTTGCCCAACACGAAGACGACGAATATGAAAAACACACCCACAAACTCTCGTTATGAATGAGGGAGCCTTGGGGGGGGCGGGTCACATGGTCTGTGGGGCAACGTCGCCAATTTTCTGGCAATATGGAAAGAGGTAGCTCACGTCAGAGAGGCCCAATTCTCCTACCTCTGTCTGAAACGCGCTGCCTCTTGCTGAAAGCCGGTCCTCTTGAACCTTCCTCAAGATTTGTTGACGCATCTACAGATCAAGGTCGCAGCGTTTCTTCTCTGATCCCCAAACATGAGAGGTGCCGGTGGACATCCTCAATTGCGTACTTCCCACGGCGGCTCGTGCCTGCTTCGGGACTGTTAGCACAACATAGTATTCCTGGCCTCGGCGGCTCACTCTGGTGGCGTGCCAATTCAACATCGCACCTCTCGAATAATGTCGCCTGTAGTGTCAGGCATAATGTCAGTCCTAGTCCCTTCAGAGACTTTCTGACTATATTATCAAGGAATATAAGGTCCATATGGACATGTGGAGGCGAGTACCGGAATCGAACCGGTGTACACGGATTTGCAATCCGCTGCGTCACCACTCCGCCAACTCGCCTTACCGGTGGTGTGAGGCGTGATTAATCACATGCGGGGAGGCGGTGCAAGGGGAGCTGTGCAGAACCGGGCGGAAAAATTGAAAAATTCTGTCATGGCGCTGTCTTGTACTTAAGGGCGCGCTGACCCGGGTGTCGGGGTGATGGAGACAGATGCCTGTGCCGGTGGCATGTGGCAGGAGAAAAATCCACCCTGGAATGATCATCGCGATGATGCATGGCTGCAGGCAGAGTGCAGGAGAGCCCCGCCGCAACCAGATCAAGTCCGCATGATGCCAGGGCCGGAAAGGGCCGTGTTGAGGGCGTTTGCAATCAGCTGTGGCACCTGCGGGAGCGCGCCGAGAACCGGCAGCGTATCACCACCAAAGCTTGCATCGGCCAGCGCATCGGGGATGTCGTCGCGCACATGTTCGCCCGCTTGCGCAAAAAACGGCAGGCAGAGGCTGGGCTGCGCTGGGGTGGTGTCCTCAAAAACTCGGGCGGTCTCTGCGATGCGTGGGTCTTCCTCGACATAGCCGGTGGCCAGCGTGGTGCCGGGAAGGCGGTCGCGCATCGCAGCTGCAAAGGTCTCTGCCGCTTCTGCGGCCTTGGGACCACGGGCTGACCCATGTGCCGCGAGCAGAATGTGGGTTTGGGAGAGGGACCAACCGCGTGCGGCACAGGCAAGGGCGAGCGCGTCGCAGGCCAAGTCTGGCAGGCTTGGATCCAGCCCAAAAGGGGGGAGAAGATGAACGTTATGGCCTTGCAGGCGTCGCGGCAGCACCGAACTGGTAAACCAGCCATTTGCCATGAAGAACGGGTAGATCAGCGCCCCCTCCGGGGTCACCTGCTCCAGCCGGTCGGACATGGCAAGGGTGGCCGAACGGATATCCCACTCTGGCATCAGTGATGCGACCGCATCTGCAAGCTCCGCCAGTGCGCGTTCCTGCGGGGCGGGATCGGATGGTTGTCCGTGCGCAGTGATGATCGCGGTGGGCCGGTGCGTCGGCATTGCGTGGAGAGAGGTCATCTGGCGTGGGTTTCCGGCTGTGTGATGATCTTGGCGGCGGGATAGGTATCGCAGATAGGTAGGTATCTATAAATTTGCTACGTTTGGCCAGCACGGCCGGATCACTTTTGCGGCGGTCAGGCGCGTCACCCCGTTGTCTTTGTCAGCGCGGCTGCTGGCTTCAGGCGGAGGTGCGCAGGTTGGGCGTCAGACTTGCGGGGACCGAAGGCCGTTAAGAAAGCTGCGCAGTTGCTCTGTGTTGATAGGCTTTGCAAACAGCTGGGCATCCAGTTTCTGTGCCAGCCTGGTGATGTCCGGGTTGGGGCTGGAGGAAATGAGGCAAGCGGGCAGTGGTCCAAAATCGCGACGCAGATCCTCAATGACTTTGGCGCCGCATTGATTTGACCCCAATTGCAGGTCAATCAGCAGAACATCCGGGGTGACTTCAATTTCGGCGAGCAAGGTCCGGGCCTCATCCTCGCTGGCACAGGGCAGCACGTCGATACCCCATTGTTCCATGGTGAGGCTCAGCGCCTGGCGCAGGTCCGCATCGGCAACGATCAACAACGCGATCAATTGGGGCAGCTGCGTGGGGGCAGGGTAAGGGGCATCTGTCCTGAGGCGGGACACCTCCCCGATTGGCGGGCTGGCGGCGTCGCGGGGCAGATCGATGGCGAAGACCGTTCCACGGCCAACTTCAGATCTGAGTGTCAGGGGATGGCCAAGCAGCGCACAGGCACGTTCTACGATGGCCAGCCCCAGCCCCATGCCGTCTGCAGCACTTGCTGTGGCATTGAGGCGCTGGAATTCCGCGAAAATTCGGTTGCGGTCTTCGTCTGCAATGCCGGGGCCTGTGTCCCAGACCTCGACCCGGACGGAGGCCCGACGGGGCCGTATGCCGATCAGTACACCACCTTGATCGGTATAGCGCAGCGCGTTGGAGATCAGGTTCTGCATGATACGCCTCAGATAGGTCACATCACTCAGCACGCGCGTGCGACTGGGCCTGAGGCGCAAGATCAGCCCCTTGGCATCGGCCATTGGGCGCATCTCGTCCTGCAGCTGACCCAACAGGTCATCCAGATCTACTGAGGTCACATGGACCTCTGCGCGACCGGAATCCAGCCGTGAGATATCAAGGAGGGCGGAGACCAGTGTTTCCACACTGTCCAGCGCATTGGCTGCCTTATGCAGCGTGTTCTGAGGCGAAGCGTCAGGCAATTCGCTTTTCAGAGCCGCAACAAAGAGTTTTGCGGCAGACAAGGGTTGTAGCAGATCATGGGATGCGGCAGCGACAAAGCGGGATTTGGACGCATTGGCCCGTTCAGCGGCTTGTAGCGCGTCTTCCAGCTCCAGCGTGCGCTCCAGCACACGTTGCTCCAATGTGTCGCGCGCTTCGCTCATGGCGCGGGCCGCCTGCCGTTCAGCTGTGACATCGGTGAAGCTGATCACAAAGCCCCCATCGGGCATATCCTGCATAAACACGGTCAGAACCCGCGTCGCGCCCTGCTGAATATCGAAAGAGAGCGGAGCGCGCGCGTGCTGATCAGCGGTGGTCTGTTCGGAAGCTGAGCCGACCGCCAATTCGGTGCGCGGGCGGGCCCAGTCTGTGACCTGATCGGCGATATCCACCTGCGCAAAGGTGAACGTCTCGCGCAGCCGCTCAAAAATACTCTCAAACCGGCTGCCGATGCGAAACCTCCCGATTGGGATCGACAGAAGATCCCCCATCAGCCGGTTCCACCCGACCAGCTGGGCCTGCTGATCGAAGATGCAGACTCCTTGATTCAGGTGTTCCAATGTGGCGCGGATCAGCCGCGCCTGATCGTCCAGAATGCGTTCACGCTCCTGATGCTGAAGCCGCATGATATCGGTGACATCGGTCTGCAGAATGACCGTGCCGCCATCCGGCGTCCGGTGCTCACTCACCTGCACCCATCGACTGCCGGTCATGCGGACGTTGAACATGACGCTGCGATCCTGATGACGGGCCAGTCGGCGCGCAGCCCAAGTGGCGGGGGGCGTGCCCGCCGGGAGTGAAAGGGACGTGCTCGAACTGACCAGCTGCACATAACTGTCAAACCTCAGCCCCGGTCGCAGATCAGCGCGAATGTCTGGCATGTGCATTCCAAAGCGGCTGTTGCACATCACCAGCACATCCTGCGCATTGAAGAGGGCGAAACCTTCCTGCACGGTTTCAATGGCATTGGCGAGATTTGCGCGCGCGGCTTCGGTCTCGCGATTGGCCTCGGCAAGCTTGGCATTCGAGAGATTGAGCAGATCCAGCGTGCGCTCCAGATCGCGGGTGCGGATGCGGATTTCCTCTTCCAGCAACACGGCGCGTTCGAACTGCGCATAGGCTAGGCCTGAGGCATCCGTATCCTGTTCCACCCTGCGCATCAGGGTGGCAGTGATTTTCAGCAACTTTTCATTCTGCCGTTCCAGCGAATCGCGCGGATCAATCAGGCCCGCGGTCATGACTGGACCGCAGCGTCGTCTGTTTCGGGCGGGTAGATGGCGACACCGGTCAGGGTCTGGTTCACATGGATGGAGTTCACCTGCTCGCCGTAGGTGCAAAATCCCACTGCGCGGTGTTTGGCCAACAGCGCGGATATCTGCGGGGTGAGCTGTTTCTGCTGGGCTTCCATCCGTCGCAGAAGGCAATCGCAGGCCAGAATCACATCCGGTGTCCGGGTTTCTCCCAGTGAAGACAGCGCACGGTCGAGATGATCCACCATGTCGAGAGGCTCTGCCAACGTCAGCACGACCCCTTCGTCGATGGCTGAGAAGAACACAAGATCGCCAGTGTCTGCGACCTGCTGGATGGCGCGGACATGATGCTGGCCCCCAATGCGCACCACCAGGGGATGGGCGGCAAAGGTAAAGGTGGTCAGCTGTTCCGGATCCTTGCCCAGCAGGCGCGCATATTCACGGGCCGCGGGTTCTGCGTTGATCTCATAGACCAATCTGCGGGCAGGATCAGCCCCGGTCACCACCATGCGCTGGGCCGTCGGTACAAGATGATCGGTGTTGAAGACTTTGATCGGGCAGTTGCTGCGGATCTGCAGCAAGACCGCAGCGTTCTGCCGGGCCTCTCCGTTGCAAAGAACATAGGTCGCGCCAAAATCGGTGCTATCCCCGGCGGATCCTCCAAACAGTGGCACCGGGCCAAGCCCTGGCGCTAGATCGGCGGTGAGCGCGTCCTCCTTGACCGACAATCCATCCACCAACAGAAAGGCAAATTCGGATCCCCACTGCGGTGTCTCCCGCGCCATGTCATTGCGATTGCGGATAATCTGGTCGATCTGGCTCTGGGCATCATAGGCGTTCAGATCGTCAATAGGCAGGACACGTGCGCAGAAATGGCTGCGCGGAAGGCCGATAGCGACAATCTCTCCGTCTGTGTAACCGGCTTCGCCGATTTCGCCTGCGGTGGTGCAGCCAATCACCCGTGCGGGGGCCAGATCACGTGTCGCCGCAGCGCTGAGCGCATGGATGTCGGCCTGCGGAGAAACAAAGAGAATGACCAGCTCAAGATCATCCAGCGGCGCCAGCATCTGTGCCAACTTCGCCGGCGCATCGGGCGCGTCGGCCACAGCAAAACCGGTGCGGGTGATGCGACTGGCCTGGTGTAATGCGGAAGCCATCGCGGGCAGCGTGCGCCCAGCCTCAACCGGCGCGACTGCGGGGGAGCTGGCGTTGGCGCGGGGAGGGGCAGGGCGTGTCATGGCGGATGGTAGGCAGGTCAGCCAAGATCTTTCAAGACGTTTGCAAAGCTGGTTTCCTTTGCGATCAGAACCGCTTGGGTACGGCTTTGCACGCCGAGTTTGCGCATGATTGCGGTGACATGGGCCTTGACCGTGGTTTCGGCAATCGACAGGTCATAGGCGATCTGTTTGTTCAGTTTGCCAGCACAAATCAGTTGCAAGATGCGCGCCTGCTGATTGGTCAGTGTCGCCAGTCGTCCGGTCGCGTCCTGCGTTTCGCTGTCGCGGGGTAGCAGCACGTAGCCGGGCGGGACAAAGGGCGTGCCCCTTGCGATCGCGTCAAATGCGCTGATGTAGATCTCGCGCTGACTGTGCTTGGGGACGAAACCTGCGGCGCCGGAGTGGATGGCGGCACTAATCACCCGATTGTCCGCCATCGACGAGACGACAAGGATCGGCGCGCTGGTGGCGTTGCGCAACCGGATAAGCCCGTCCAGCCCATGAACATCCGGCAGGTTCAGATCCAGGACCACCGCATCCGGGGTGGCAGCATCGGCAATCTCGGCTATGGCCTGTTCCAGAGTCGGCGCGGTTGCGATGGTGCTGATCCCGACCGTCGCGCGCAACGTCATCGCCAGCGCATCGCAGAACAGCGGATGATCCTCGACGATCAGCGCGGTGACAAAGCGGGCCGATTTCGCAGGCTCGGCGTTACCGCTCTGGGTCGGGGGGCTTGTGGGGGGCGACTGTGTCATCAGGCTCCTGAGATCGGTCGGGCGGTTCGTCCGTGGCGCAGGCCGGGACCGGCGGTGAATTAAGCGCCGCTTGCGGCAAGAATCATGCTAACAGCAGAGATGCAGACCTACCAATAGGCGAAAGGTCGAAGCCTATGATCAGCGCCTATGATCTGGTTAGAAAATGGCCGGCAGCAGACCGATGGCGCGCGCTGGCCTCAAACGTTAGGGCGGCGCGCATCATCAGTCTGCTGGCTTGCAACCAATGTCGCATATCGGAGCGGTTATGGTTTCGGCTATGCAAATGTCACGCAGGCGGTCCGCTGCCTGCCAAGAAACCGCTCGTCAGCAGATAGCCAGAAGAAGGAAAAAGCGCTTATGAAACTTGCCGATACCCGCACCATAGATGCTCCGCGCGCCGAGGTCTGGCAGGGGCTTCTGGATGCCGAAACCCTGAAGAACGCGGTGCCCGGCTGTCAGGAAATGGAAGGTTCCGCCGAGGACGGCTTTACGGCGGTTGTCGTGCAGAAAGTCGGCCCGGTGAGGGCGACATTTCGCGGTACTGTGATGCTCTCTGATCTTGATGCGCCAAACAGTCTGACCCTGCGCGGCGAAGGCAAAGGTGGGGCGGCCGGGTTTGCCAAAGGGGATGCCCATGTGACCTTGAGCGACGGCGAAGATGGGCAAACCCTGCTGACCTATGAAGTGGAGGCCAAGGTCGGTGGCAAGCTGGCGCAGCTTGGCAGCCGTATCATTGATGGCTTTGCCAAGAAAATGGCCGATCAGTTCTTCGAGCGGTTTCAGGCGGCTGTTGAAGGCGAGGGGGCGGCTGGCGCCGACGTGGAGGCAAACGATGCGGGCGCAGAAACGCCTGCCGAAGGCGACGCGCCGCGCAAGGGCTGGATCGGCCGCGTGCTGGGCAGCTGACGAGGCCGCAGATCAGATCTGCGGCAGTGGGTGGTTCCAAGCGAAGCTACGAAATGTGAGATTTTCACGTCAGATCTGCTTGACGCTCAGAAAGCACCGATTTATAGACCAAATTCCCTGAGCGGGTATGGTGAAATGGTATCATAAGAGCCTTCCAAGCTTAAGGTGCGGGTTCGATTCCCGCTACCCGCTCCAGGACATCCCATATCAGCTGATATCTTGTTGTGTTCGCGTTGTATTTTCACCACGCGACACGGCTGTTTGATGTTCGGCATGCGGCGCTATGGCCGCGGATGATGACCTCTGTGCGCTTGACCTCAGAGGTTTGCGCAGTCATGAACCTTGGCGATGCGCAGGTCAGAGTTCCTGCCACACGGAACGTCGAAGGAGCTGACATGGCGGGAAATCAAGCGGTCCCGACTGCGGATGTAGAGCGCGAGAAATCACGCAAAGTTGGTGTTCTCTCTGCTCTGTGGCCATTCATGCGCCCCTATCGTGTGCTGATGGCCATGGCGACGCTGGCGCTGGTGTTGACAGCGGGCCTGTCGCTGACCTTGCCGCTGGCGGTACGTCGGGTGGTCGACAATTTCCGGATATCCGAAGCCGCGCTCCTTAATCAGTATTTCGCCGCCGCCCTTGTGATTGCAGCTCTGTTGGCGGTCGGCACCGGTCTGCGCTACGCGCTGGTCACACGGCTTGGAGAGCGGGTGGTTGCCGATATCCGTAAGGCGGTGTTTGACCGCGTCATTGGCATGAGCCCGGCATTCTTCGAACAGATCATGACCGGTGAGGTGCTGAGCCGGATCACCACGGATACGACGCTGATCCAGTCGGTTCTCGGATCGTCGGTGTCGATTGCCCTGCGCAACATGTTGATCTTCATCGGGGGGCTGGTGCTGATGCTGCTGACCTCGGCCAAACTGACCAGCCTTGTTCTGCTGATTGTGCCTGCGGTGATCGTGCCGATCCTGGTGTTGGGGCGGCGCCTGCGCAAGATCAGCCGTGAGAACCAGGATTGGATCGCTGCCTCATCCGGCAATGCAGGGGAGGCGCTAGGCGCAGTGCAGACGGTTCAGGCCTATACCCATGAAGTGGCAAGCCGAAGCGAATTCAGCCGTCTGACCGAAACCGCCTTTGACGTGTCGATGCGACGTATCCAGACGCGCGCCTTTCTGACCGTCATCGTGATCTTCCTGGTGTTCTCCGGGGTGGTTGGGGTGTTGTGGATGGGCGCCAATGACGTGCGCGCAGGCGTGATGACCGAAGGTACATTGGTGCAATTCGTGATCTATGCGGTGCTGGTGGCAGGATCCGTGGCCGCGCTGTCGGAAATCTGGAGCGAATTGCAGCGGGCCGCCGGCGCGACCGAGCGTTTGGTGGAGCTGCTGACGGCTGTGGATCAGGTTCAGGACCCCAAGTCGCCCCAAGCGCTTGCCGCACCGGTGCGCGGGGAAATCCGGTTTGACAACGTGTCCTTCCGCTATCCCGCACGGCCACAGATCCCGGCGTTGGTGGATGTTTCGCTTACCGTGCAGCCGGGTGAAACAGTCGCCTTTGTCGGGCCGTCTGGTGCAGGCAAGACAACGATCATCCAGATGATCCAGCGGTTTTACGATCCGACGTCTGGTGCTGTTTGCCTGGATGGTAGGCCGCTGCGGGAACTGCAACGGGATGACTTCCGCCAGCATATTGCGCTGGTGCCGCAGGATCCGGTGATCTTTGCGCTGTCCGCGCGCGACAATATTCGCTTTGGCCGTCCCGGTGCCAGTGATGCCGAGGTTGAGGCCGCTGCCCGGGCCGCTGCGGCCCATGACTTCATTTCTGCACTACCCGAAGGCTATGACAGCCAGGTTGGCGAGCGCGGTGTGATGCTGTCGGGTGGCCAGAAACAGCGGATCGCCATCGCGCGTGCCATCCTGCGTGACGCGCCGGTGCTGCTGCTGGACGAGGCGACCTCTGCGCTTGACGCCGAAAGCGAACGTCTGGTGCAGGCCGCCGTGGACGAGCTGAGCCAAGGCCGGACCACACTCATCGTGGCGCATCGTCTGGCGACCGTGAAAAAGGCTGACCGCATCGTGGTCATGGAAGAGGGGCGCATCATCGCCACCGGCACCCATGATCAGCTGGTTGCCGAGGACGGTCTTTACGCCCGCTTGGCGCGTTTGCAGTTCACCGACGGAATGGCGGCAGAATAGGCAATACTGGCCTCGAACGCTCAGAAATTCGGTTTCAAGGTTGAAAACTGTCAAATGTCGCTGCGTCAAAGCGCAGGCTTCCTTGACGTGACCCTGTCGGCGCGCTTGCACGACGGGCCGTTTCAAATCATTTTGTGTTAACTGAAATTCCCCGGCACAAGGGGACTAGGGGAGGAAACCAATGGGATTTGCCACGGCCGCGGACTGCTTGGCACTAGTGAATGAGATGCCTTTCGGGCAACGGAATATGCCGACAACGCTATACGGGCTGTTGTCCCGTACGGCCGGGAAGTTTCCCGACAACAAGGCAATAAGTTATCAGATCTTTTCCGGTCCGACCGATAAGGCTGAGACCCTGACCTGGCGCCAGTTGAAAGACAAGGTGACCCAAGCGGCGAATATGTTCCGTTCAATGGGCATCGGCGAAAAGGATGTGGTGGCCTATATTCTGCCCAACTGCAACGAAACGGTTGTGACCCTGCTGGGCGGCGCCGTTGCGGGTATTGCCAATCCTATCAACCCATTGCTTGAGCCAGAACAGATCGCCTCGATCCTGCGCGAAACCGGGGCCAAGGTCGTGGTGACGCTGAAACCCTTTCCCAAGACCGATGTGGCACAGAAGGTCGCCGAGGCCGTGCGCCATGCGCCCAAGGTGCATACGGTTCTGGAAATCGACCTCAACCGTTATCTGACACCGCCAAAATCCTGGATTGTGCCCCTGATCCGTCCCAAGCTTGAGGGCAAGGACAAGCTGGCGCATGCGAATTACAAAAACTTCAACCGCGAGCTGCGCAAACATCCTACCGAGCTGACGTTTGCGGATTCGGACAGTGACCGAGTGGCTTGCTATTTCCACACCGGCGGCACAACCGGCATGCCCAAAGTGGCGCAGCACACCTATTCCGGCATGAACTACAACGGCTGGTTGGGCAGCAAACTGCTGTTCACCGAAGAAGACAACATCATGTGCCCGCTGCCGCTGTTCCATGTCTTTGCGTGCCATGTGATCCTGATGGCTGCTGTTGCGTCTGGCGCGCATGTGGTGTTCCCGACTCCGCAGGGCTATCGCGGCGAGGGGGTGTTCGACAATTTCTGGAAGCTGGTCGAACGGTGGAAAATTTCCTTTATCATTACAGTGCCAACGGCGATCTCGGCCAAGATGCAGCGGCCTGTTGATGCGGATGTCTCAACCGTGAAAACCGCCTTTTCCGGGTCCGCGCCGCTGCCGGTGGAGCTGTTCAGGCGGTTCGAAGAGGCAACGGGTGTGAAAATCGTTGAGGGCTATGGCCTGACCGAAGCCACATGTCTGGTGTCCTGCAACCCGGTGTTGGGTGAAAAGAAAATTGGGTCCATCGGCATTCCGCTGCCCTATACCGATGTGAAAATCGTCAAGGGCACCGACGAGGGAACCGTAGAACTGGGTGTGGATGAGATCGGCGAGATCTGCATCTCCAGCCCCGGTGTTTACGCCGGTCATACCTATACAGAGGTCGAGAAGAACGAAGGGTTGTTCTACCAAGACACGCATCTGCGGACCGGCGACCTTGGGAAGCTGGACAGCGACGGGTATCTCTGGATCACCGGTCGTGCCAAGGATCTGATCATTCGCGGTGGTCACAATATCGACCCGGCCGAGATCGAAGAGGCGCTATTGGGCCATGAGGCCGTCGCCTTTGCCGGTGCTATCGGCCAGCCAGATGCCCATGCCGGCGAGGTGCCCTGCGCCTTTGTCGAGCTGGTGGACGGCGCAACTGTGACGCCTGACGAGCTTCTGGCTTATTGCCAAATTCACGTACACGAGCGGGCTGCGATCCCCAAACATGTGACTGTGATGGATGAGCTCCCGAAAACGGCTGTGGGCAAGGTCTTCAAACCGGATCTGCGCAAGAATGCGATTACCCGGATCTACAACGACGCGCTGCTGAAGGCTGGTCTGCCTGCGCGCGTTGAACATGTGGTCGATGACAAGGGCCGTGGACTGGTCGCGCAGGTTGAAGAAAACGGCGCCAAGGCCTCGGACATTTCCGATGTACTGGGCGTCTTTACCCGTCCATGGGAACCTATGCCCAAGGCATGATCACATGCCCTCGGTCTTGGCCGTTCACAGAGGTTGAGAAAGCGCCCCATTGGGGCGCTTTTTTCGATTGTGGGGCATGGTTTTTGGCCGCGGCGCTGCTAGGCTCATCCGGCGCACTACGAAACGGGGAACGGGCAAGATGAATTACGAACGGCTGATCGACGAAGAAACCTGGGCCTTTATCAAAAAAACAGGTGAGTGTTATCCGGATGATGCCGTTGATCTGACCATCGAAGAGCAGCGAGAGGTCTACAACGCCATGGCCGCTGAGTTCCGTACGGCCCGCCCTGACATTGTCAGCTGTGAGGACCGTTTGGTCGGTGCCGTACCGGTGCGCATTTACACCGCCGGAGAGCCGGGCTGTACGGTAATGTTCTGTCACGGAGGCGGGTTTGTCGTGGGCGGTCTGGACAGCCATGATGATGTCTGCGCCGAACTCTGCGCCCAGACCGGTTATCGCGTGGTGGCGGTCGACTACCGGCTGGCACCGGAACATCTGCATCCTGCTGCCTTTGACGACGCCTGGGCGGTCTGCCAGTGGATCCACGAGAGTTTTGATGGTGACCTTGTGCTGGCGGGTGACAGTGCTGGCGCAAATCTCTGCGCTGCAGTGGCGCATCATGCGCGTGGACGTCTCACGGGGCTGGTCGGTCAGGTGCTGATCTATGGGGCCTTTGGCGGTGATATAGACGAAGGCTCATATCTTGAGCACGCCCAAGCCCCGATGCTGACGCGGGATGATCTTCTGTTTTATGGTGATATTCGCCGTCCTGATGGTGCAGGCGATGCACCAGACCCGACCATGGCTCCGCTTTCGGACAGTGATTTCGCCGGGCTGCCTGCCACCGTGCTGGTCACCGCTGATTGCGATCCGGTGCGCGATGACTCCCGCCACTACCGCGATAAGATTTTGGCCGCAGGGGGCAAGGCGCATTGGATCAATGAGCCGGGGCTGGTCCATGGCTACCTACGCGCCCGCCACAGCGTTGGCCGCGCCCGCGACAGTTTTGAGCGGATTTCTGTGGCCGTGGAAGCGCTGGGGCAGGGGCTCTGGCCTTACGAGTGACGCCAGACCTAACCTGCAAAATCACGGCATTGTTCGGGTGCGGCACTGCGATCATACCACCCCCCGCTCTTGACGCGCCAATCGCTCGTGTGGGTGGTCACATAGGACCAATTGCCCACCGGAAGATGGGAGTACCCAATGACATCGCCGGGCTGGATCAGTCCAATGCGGGCGGTCCCCGCGCTGTGACCTGAGTAAAGCGGGACCGGCGCCCCCAGCCAGCCGAGGCAGGCGCTTTCAAACTCATCCCGGATCGGCAGATCGACAAGCAGGCGGCGCAGGTGGGTGTCATTAAGTGCCAGTTGACGGCGTTTGGTGTTGACCTTGCAGCCGTGAAATTGCTCTAGCCCCCGGATTTCCTGCACCTGTCGATTGCTATGTGGGTCAAGCGCAACCGATTTTCCCAGACAGTCGCTATTGTCAAAGACGCTTTGACCCAATGTCGACCCAAAGCAATAGCCCGCCCGGTCCATGATCAGGTTTCGGGTGAACCACAGATCATCACAGCCATCCTGCGCCAATGCGGGCAATGGCAGAAGCAGTAGTATCAGGGCAAGGCAACGTCTGGTCATGGCAGGCTCCTGTCGGGCGGATATAGTGATCGCCCAAAGAAGCCTGCCACGGATCCTCAGCTGAGGAAAGATTTTGCCTTCATCGTGTCGGCAATTGGCGCGCCGAGACGGTTGAGAATGGTGGGGGCCAGTTGCAGCTGATCGATCACCACATCCTCTGCGGGGCCTGTCGCATCCCCAAAGTAATAGAGCGCGGTTTCCTGCTGCAGGGGGCTGCGCCCGCCGTGGTGCCCGCGCTCATCCTGGCCATGATCTGCGGTAACGATGATCTCGTAGCCCATTTCGCGCCATTTGATTATGAACGGGGCCAGCATCTCGTCCATCACGAAACAGGCGTGATCCATCTCCTGACAGTCGTGGAAGAACCGGTGCCCCATGCAATCCAGCGTGCAGGTGTGCAGCATGCCGTAGTTGAGGCCAAAGCGCAGGCAGAGGTTGGTCAGCGTGCCAAACAGATCCACATCGGACGGCGTCATCTGGTTCACCAATCCATAGCCGGTCATGGAATGAAACCGCCCATGATTGATGGTGGCGCTTTCGGGTTCGTCATATTCCACATCGCGCACCGGATCATAGGGATGGCGATTGAAGAACGAGGACCAGAAACTATGCGCGACCGCACCGGTCACGCCGCCGCCGTCGCGGACCTGACTGAACACATCCTTGTGGCCCAGACGGAAGACATTGCCATTGCCGGTACAGCCATGTTCCGCAGGGACAACGCCGGTGTGGATCGAGGCATAGCAGCTGGCAGAGATCGACGGCAGCACTGCCCGGTGTTTCCAGACCCGCGCTTCGCCGCTGTCAACCCAGCCTTCCAGATTGCCAAACAGCCGACGGAAATTGCGCCAGGGGACGCCGTCCAAGATGATGAGGAGAAGTTTGTTGTCCATCGCAGAACCCAGGGTCTTGTAAAGGTGAGGTAAAAAGGCGGTCGTGAGGAGTGTTCCTGCGACCGCCTTTGATAGCGTTCCGCCGCAGTTGCCTGCGACGGGGGATGATATGTACTGCCTGCCCGCTAGTTGCCGGCACTTTCCATCTTGCGATTGGCGATGACTTCTTCCAGCCAGCCCAGGCGCATTTCCGGTACCGAGCTGAGCAACAGATCGGTATAGTCGTCAAAGGGTGGCGACAGCACCTCGGTCTTGCCGCCATAGCGTTGCACGCGCCCCTGATACATCACTGCGATATTGTCCGAAATCGCCCGCACTGTGGCGAGGTCATGGGTGATGAACAGGAAGGCGACATTCTCGATCTTCTGCAGTTCCAGCAACAGCTTGAGGATGCCGTCTGCCACCAGCGGATCCAGCGCCGAGGTGACCTCGTCGCAGATGATCATCTTCGGTTTGGCGGCCAGAGCGCGGGCAATACAAACACGCTGTTTTTGCCCACCCGACAGCTCTGCCGGGTAGCGATCCATGAAGCTTTCGCCCAATTCGATCTCATCCAGCAGCTCAATGATCCGCTTGCGCTTCTCTGCGCCTTTCATGCCGAAGTAGAACTCCAGCGGGCGCCCGATGATGGTGCCGACGGTCTGGCGCGGGTTCATGGCCACATCTGCCATCTGGTAGATCATCTGCAACTCGCGCAGGTCTTCGCGGCTGCGCCCCGCCAGATCGGAGGACAGGGTACGCCCTGCGAACTCGATCTCGCCCTCGCGCGGTGGCAACAGACCGGTGATCACCCGTGCGAGTGTCGATTTCCCAGAGCCGGATTCCCCGACCACGGCCAGTGTCTGACCAGGGTGCAGATCAACGTTCACATTGTGCAGCACGTCGAATTTGGTGCCCTTGTAGCGCGCGGTGATATTGCGCACGCTGAGCACCGGCTCCGGGGTGGGGGCCTTCTCCTCATGGGTGATGGAGCGCACCGAGACCAGAGCCTGCGTATACTCCTCCTGCGGTGCGTTGATGATCTGATCGACGGGGCCGTATTCCACCATATTGCCATGGCGCAGCACCATGATGTCGTCGCTCACCTGCGCCACAACCGCGAGGTCGTGGGTGATATAGAGCGCGGCGACACCGGTGTCGCGGATGGCTTCCTTGATCGCCATCAGCACCTCGATCTGTGTGGTCACATCCAGCGCCGTGGTCGGTTCGTCAAACACCACCAGATCCGGCTCCGGGCAGAGCGCCAGCGCGGTCATGCAGCGTTGCAGCTGCCCGCCGGAGACCTGATGCGGGTACCGCTCGCCGATATTGTCAGGATCAGGCAGACCCAGCTTGGCAAACAGCGCGCGCGCGCGCGCCTCGGCGTCCTTTTTGGAGAACTTGCCCTGCTCAACCGCTGCTTCGATCACTTGTTCCATGATTTTCTTGGCTGGGTTGAACGAGGCCGCCGCCGATTGCGAGACATAGGTGACCTCGCCGCCGCGCAGACGGCGGATATCGCGCAGTTTGGATTGCAGGATATCGCGACCGTTCACCCAGACCTCGCCGCCGGTGATTTTGACTCCACCGCGGCCATAGGCCATGGAGGCCAGACCGATGGTGGATTTGCCCGCGCCGGATTCCCCGATCAGCCCCAGCACCTTGCCCGGTTGCAGATCAAAACTGACACCATGCACGATCTCGATGTCGTGGGGCTTTTCACCCGGCGGGTAGACAGTTGCGCCGATCTTGAGATCGCGCACTTTCACGAGAGGTTCGCTCATCCGCGGCCTCCTTTCAGTGATGTTGTGCGGTTCAGGACCCAGTCCGCGACAAGGTTGACCGAGATCGCAAGGGTGGCGATGGCGATGGCAGGCAGCAGAGCCGCCGGGATGCCATAGACAATGCCTTCCTTGTTTTCCTTCACGATCCCGCCCCAGTCTGCTTCGGGAGGTTGCACGCCAAGGCCAAGGAACGACAGGGTCGAGACAAACAGCACCATAAAGATGAACCGAAGTCCCATTTCGGCCACCAGTGGTGACAATGCATTGGGCAGGATCTCACGGAAGATGATCCAGACGGTTTTCTCACCACGCAGACGGGCCGCCTCGACGTAGTCCATCACCTCAATATCGACCGCAACCGCACGGGCGAGACGATAGACACGCGTGGAGTCCAGCAGCCCCATGACCACGATCAGCACTGGCACGGTGACTGGCATCACTGACAGCACCACAAGGGCAAAAATCAGCGTTGGGATCGACATCACCAGATCGACCAGCCGCGACATCACCTGATCCACCCAGCCGCCGGAGACGGCAGCAAAGAAACCCAGGATTGATCCCGTGGTAAAGGACAGAATGGTGGCCGCTGTCGCGATGAAGATGGTCGTCCGCCCGCCGTAGATCATTCGGCTGAGAAGATCGCGACCGATGTTATCGGTGCCAAGAAGATGCTCGGCTGTACGTGGCTCCCAGACGTCACCAACGATTTCGGCCATGCCGTAGGGGGCCAGCAGCGGGGCAAAGATCGCCATGAGAAAATAGAGGGCCGTGAACAACAGCCCAATCATTGCAGAGATAGGGATATTCTTCATTTCGGATGCCTCAGACGCGGGTTGGACAGGATGGCCACAATATCGGCGATCATGTTCAGAACGATATAGACCGCCGCAAAAATCAGACCGCAGGCCTGCACCACCGGCACGTCACGCTTGGACACATGGTCGACCAGATACTGCCCCATACCGGGGTAGACAAAGACCACTTCGATCACCACGACGCCCACCACCAGATAGGCGAGGTTCAGCATCACCACGTTGACGATTGGTGCAATGGCGTTGGGGAACGCATGGCGGGCAATCACCTTAAATGTGCTGAGGCCCTTCAGTTCAGCGGTCTCAATATAGGCCGATTGCATCACATTGAGGATCGCGGCCCGCGTCATGCGCATCATATGCGCCAGAACCACCAGCGTCAGCACGGCGACGGGCAGGGCGATTGCGTTGAGTTTTTCCAGCAAGCTCATGGAATCATTGATCATCGCAACGGAGCTGAACCAGCCCAGCTGTACAGCGACGAAATAGATCAGAAGATAGCCGATCAGGAATTCCGGGATCGAGATCGAGGCCAGGGTCACGGCCGAGATCAGTTTGTCAGGCCAGCGGTCACGGTAACGCACCGCCAGAAGGCCGAGAAAGATTGCCAGCGGAACCGAGATGACAGCAGCCCAGAACGCCAGGAACAGCGTATTGCCAAGGCGGCGACCGATGCTGGTTGCAATGTCCTGACCATTGGTCAGCGCGGTGCCCAAATCGCCCTGCAGGGCGCCGAACAGCCAGTCGAAATAGCGCAGTACGGCAGGTTCATTCAGGCCCAGCTCTTCGCGCAGATTGGCGAGCGCCTCAGGGGTGGCCGACTGGCCCAGAATGGACTGCGCCACATCGCCGGGCAGGATCAAGGTGCCCACAAAGATGAGCACGGATGCGGCAATCAAGAGAATTAATCCCAGCGCTAGGCGCTGGGACACAAGTTTTACGACGGGGTGCATGGCATAGACCTCTATCAGGCCAACCAGCACTTATGCGACCATTTGCCGGCCATGGTGTCGCCGGTGGAATCCACCACCCAACCCTGGACCTTGCTGCTGGTCGCTTCGATGAAGTCGTTGAACATCGGGCAGATCAGACCACCCTCGTCCCGCACCATCATGCCCATCTGGCTATAGAGCGCCTTGCGCTTGGCTTCGTCCAGCTCGCCGCGGGCGGCAAACAACAGCTTGTCGAAGTCTTCGCGCTTGAAGCGGGTGTCGTTCCAGTCTGCGGTCGACAGATAAGCGGTCGAATACATTTGATCCTGCACAGGACGGCCACCCCAGTAGGAGGCGCAGAAGGGCTGTGCATTCCAGACTTCCGACCAGTAGCCATCACCGGGTTCACGCTTCAGCTCAAGCGGGATGCCGGCTGCGTTCGCGGACTGCTGGAACAGCTGTGCTGCGTCCAGAGCACCGGGGAAAGCAACATCCGACACCCGCAGAGTGATTGGGCTGCCGTCATGGCCGGATTTCTTGTAGTGCTCAGCCGCTTTGGCCGGATCGAAGGGGCGCTGCGGAATGCTGTCGTCAAACAGCGGGTAGGCTGCATTGACGGGCATGTCGTTGCCAACGGATCCGTAGCCGCGCAGCACTTTGTCGACCATTTCCTCGCGGTTGATGGCGTATTTCAGTGCCAGACGCAGTTCGTTGTTGTCGAACGGCGCGGTGTCGCAATGCATGATGAACACATAGTGACCCGGACCTGCGGCATTACGCACGGTGAGGTTCGGCGCGCGGTCCAGCAGACCTGCGACCTTTGGCTCAACACGGTTGGCGATGTGGACCTGACCAGACTGCAGCGCCGCCATACGGGCGGTTGCATCGTTGATCACAACGATCTCGACCTCATCAACGTGGCCGCGGGTGTCATCCCAGTAGTTGGGGTTTTTCTTCCACATGTGGCGTACGCCGGGTTCATCCGCCTCCAGCATATAAGCGCCGGAGCCGATGCCTGCCGCCGGATTGTCAAAGCCGCCATCAGGTTGGATCATCAGGTGATAATCGGCCATCAGATAGGGCAGGTCGGCGTTGGGTGTGGTCAGCTCGACGATGAAGTTGTCACCATCGGTCTTCATGCTCTCGATACCGCGCATGATGCCCAGAGCACCGGACTGGCTGTCATCGTTAGAGTGACGCTCCATCGTGCGCATCACATCTTCGGCGGTCACAGACTTGCCGTTGTGGAATTCTACACCCTTACGGATCTTGAAGGTCCATGTCTTGGCGTCTGCGCTGGCTTCAACGCTTTCGGCGACGCGGTTTTCAATGCCGCCCTTGGGCGTCACATTCACCAGCGTTTCACCGAACTGATAGAGGTTGTGATAAGGCACTTGGCTGGCGGCCACAGCCGGATCCAGCGAGTCGGTGCTACCACCGCCGATGGAGCCCAGCTTCAGCGTGCCCCCTTTGACCGGGCCTGCGGCCTCAGCTGCACGGGCAAACATGCTGCCTGCAACAGCGGCGCTGATCCCCAGTGCAGCGGTTTTGCCCATGAACTCACGCCGGGTCATTTTACCGGAGGTGACGCTTTGCGTCATGAAATCAAGTTGGTCTTTCATTGCGGACTCCCTGTCGTATTTAGACGCTGAACACGTCATTTCTTGAATTGTCATTCAAGGTTTGCGCATTTGATGCGACCTCGCAACCCTTATTAGCGTCCTTTTTGGCACCAGCGGGGGCGGCAAAGTCATCAAGAGACGGCGATCCCGTCGTCTTTTGCGACTGCTATGTCGTATTTGGTAGGAAGTGAATGCTTGGCGGGACAATATGTGGAAAAAGCCTCCCGGATCAGAGACCAAATATTATCCCGCTCACAGCGAAGTATTCGCCAATGGCTGGCAGAAATCAGCATATTTTCGGCCAAAACGTGTGTGTGGATCGGGTTTCTCGGCCGGGACGGGCAGATGACACAATGTCGACTTTTCAGACCTTCGCCGCGATTTGGGAGGCGGAGATCGGGCCGAATGTACTGTTTAGGACCTGACGAAACGCGACATTAACAGCCTGCGCAGATCACCAGTCGGCGCTGTCCATCCAGATGGTCACCGGGCCGGAATTGACCAGGGCAACCTGCATATCCGCACCAAACGATCCGCGCGCCACCGGTACGTCCAGCGCGGCAAGCTGATCGGCAAACCGGGTATAAAGTGCACGGCCCAGTTCAGGGGCGGCGGCATTGGAAAATCCGGGGCGGTTGCCCCGGCGGGTGTCGGCAGCAAGGGTGAACTGGCTGACCACCAGCGCGCTGCCGCCAATATCCTTGACCGAGCGGTTCATCTTGCCCGTGTCATCACGAAAAATCCGCAGTTTGCTGATTTTGGCCGCCATCTGATCGGCTTGCGCTGCACTGTCACCTTCCATGGCGCAGATCAGGATCAATAGGCCGGGGCCGATATCGCCGATGACATCACCGTCGACACTGACAGAGGCTTCAGAAACGCGTTGGATCAGAGCACGCATAGTCTCTCCTATTCACTGGTCGGAGGCGTCAGTCGCGCCAGCTGGTAAAATCGCTCAATTCGGCGCGTTCGGTTCGGAATTGATTGGCAGGATGGTCCGGATCACCGTAGCCGAAGGACAGCGCACAAAGGATATTGCGATCCTCAGGTATGTCGCAGAACTGATGTAGCATCGGGGCGTATGTGGCGACCGCAGCCTGCGCAATGGTCGCCACACCTGCGGCTGTCGCAGCAAGCATGAAACCGGTGACAAAGCCTCCGCAATCCAGCGCGCCATAGGGACCTAGCCCCTTCGGGCTGGTCAGAATGGCGCAATGGGGTGCGTCAAACAGGGTGAAATTGCGCATCATCTGTTGGTGAGATGCGGCGCGATCGCCGCGTTCGACACCCACCGCCTCATATAAGGCCCAGCCGCAGGCCTGACGGCGTGTCTTGTACTCGCCGCTGTAGCGTTCCGGAAACGGCAGATCCGGCGCAACGGGATCTTTCATGACCGCCTCCATCAACGCGGATCGCAGCGCGTTGGTGGCCGCACCGCTGAACAGGGTTACCTGCCAGGGCTGGGCATTGCACCAGGACGGGACCTTCTGCGCGCATCGCAAAATATCCTCGATCACCGCGCGGGGCACCGGCTCGGGACGAAAGGCACGACAGCTGTGGCGCTGACTGAACAGGGCATCAAGCGCGGGCAGAGTGGTCATGGCGGATCCTTGATTTCTGACATCAGTAAGTGGACATGAGGGCGAGCCTTGGCTGTCAACGCGATCCGAAATACGCCACAGCGCCGCCAAGGATCAGTGCCAGGATAACGGCCGATGCAATCTTCCACGCGGAGTAAGGGCGTTCCCCCTGTACACGGCCCGATTGCCCGTTGACCACAAACCGGTAGGTTTTGCCACGGTACTTGTACGCGGCGAGCCAGACCGGCAGCAGCACATGTTTGAATGTGATATCGGAGAAATTGCTGTCGATATGTTCAATGCGCTGTCGATCCCCACCGATGTCAAAACGCACGTCACGTTCAATCACCCGGCGCATCCGCGCGTTTGCTTCGCTGTAACCGTCGGCCAGCTCCACTGCATAGGCCTCGGCCCGGAACCCGGCCAGATACTGCGGCTGATAAGGTTCCAGCGCGGACAGATCCCAGGGTTCCAACGCGTCGGTGTTCTTTTTCGGCAGGCTTTTGGAGGCCAGCACCAGCACATCATCGAAAAACCGCTGGACCCGACCCGTGACTGGCCGCCAACGCACCTTGGGCACTTGGCGGGATTGGCGCTTGCCATCGACCATGACGGTTTCGGTGACATAATAGACCGTGCCGCGCTGGCCGCGATATTGCGACCGGGTTTCGGCGTCAAAGGTCCAATAGGGGACATAGATCCCGTCCATACGCCGCCCCTTGCGGGCGTATTGTTGCAGGCCGTTTGGGGCGAACCACAGCTGACCCAGCCAGTCTGACATGGCCTTATGGGCGCTGCGCTCATCAAAGGCGAAGGGCAACACACCCTTTGGCTTGATGTGACGGTGGGTGCCGGTATCGGTCACCATAGGCGTGGCGCAGAAAGGACATTCGCCCGCATGGTCCTTTGGGTCCAGCTCCACCTGGGCCGCGCAATTGGGGCAGCGCAGGACGCGGGTTTCTTCCATGTCGGCCTCTGCCAGACCGGACGACAGGGCGGTCTCGAAATCCAGTTCGCGCAGGCTGCCACCGCGCCAAGGACCGGAACGTATGGTTTCCTGATGGCCGCAATGATCGCAGGTCAGCGTGCCGTTCTGCGGGTCATAACGATAGTCTGCGCCGCATTGTTCGCAAGGGAACCGGTGTTCTGCCGACTGAGCGTGGGCGCCGGAGGACGCAGGGGGCACGGCAGTGAGCGGGCCGGGTGGCGGCGGTGGGGGTTGGGTCACGGGGGAGCCTCAGAGATACTTGTGTAGCAGTTTCGGCACCATGATGCGCCGGGCGTTGTCCTTCAACAGGAAATGACGCCAAAGATGAAAGACCCCGTGCAGCACAATGACGATGAGCAGCGCATCAAAGGCGATTTCATGCAGGTCTTCAGCCAGTTCATGCAGGTTGCGGCTGCCCGCCGCAGGGTTGATCGGCACAACCCCAAAAGCACGGATCGCAAAGGGCGCCAGCATCCCGGCCAGCGCGCCGGTTGCAACCATAATCGGCAGGCCGATTTGCAGAACACGATGGTTCAGCCCATGGAACCGCTTGGCCCAGCCGGGCAGTTTGGGACCGGCGCGCGCGGCTAACCCATTGCGCAGATAGATTGTGGTCCAGATCAGCACGACCAGCGCTAGGATCAACCCAACCCCGGCATAGGTGGCCAACGCCAGCCCAGGGGCTGCGCTGTTTTCCTCCGGCTCCACCAGGTAGAAGTAGACGATAAGAGCGAGGCTCAGCCAGCGGAGCCATTTGAGCGCACTGCGTCGGATCATGACTGCTTAATCCTTCGTGGCAAGGAGGCTGCGTCGGTCGTGAGAAAGGGCGCCGATGATCACAGCGCCCTTGGGTCGGTTTCATGTCAACCCGCAGGAGGGGGCGGAGGCGGTGGTGGGGGCATGATGGTAAAGAGCTGCGCCAGTTCCAGCACATCGCCAGCTGTCTTCCAGCCGTCCTGACCCGGGGTCCAAACCAGGCTGTCCCGGCGCAACCCGCCCTCCTGCGCCATCCGACCAAGGCGTGCTTTGGAGAAGGGGCCGGTGGTCTGTCCATTCTCGGCGATGTGCCAGACGTGTTCCACCGGCGGCGGCGGCGGGGCCACCGGGGCGGTCATCGGTGCGGTTTGCGGGGCAGCGGGTGCGGGGCGTGCGCCCCAAGGACCGGCGGGCTGACCCGCTGCCTGACCGGCGGCACCCGGTTGCGCCATCTGCGCCATCTGTTGGGCCATCGCCATGCCCATTCCCATGCCCATACCAGCCCCCATGCCGCTGTTGGGCGTCTGGGCTGCGGCGGTCATCGCCTCGGCGGCAGAGAACTGCGTGTAGCGGCCAAGATCACCGACGATCCCCATCTGGGTGCGCTTGTCCAGCGCCTGTTCGACCGCGGCGGGCAGCGAGATGTTCTCGATATAAAGCTCCGGGATCGCGATGCCGTAGTCTGCAACCGTTGCGGAAATCTCTGCTGCGACCAGCTTGCCCAGATCCGCAGTATTCGCCGCCATGTCCAGCACCGGGATGCCGGACCCTGCCAGCACCCGGCTCGCCTGTTGAACGATAATGTTGCGGATCTGGAAGGAGATTTCATCCATGGTGAATTCACCATCGGTGCCGACGATCTCGGTCAGGAACCGGGCCGGGTCCACCACCCGGATGCTATAGGTGCCAAAGGCACGCAAGCGAACGGGACCGAACTCCGGGTCCCGCGCCATGATGGGGTTCTTGGTACCCCACTTCAGATCGTTGAACCGGGTGGTGTCGACGAAATAGATCTCGGACTTGAACGGCGACTGAAACCCGTGGTCCCAATGCTGCAGCGTCGTCATGACTGGCATGTTGTTGGTCTCTAGCATGTAGAGTCCGGGGGTAAAGACATCCGCCAGCTGGCCTTCATGGACAAAGACAGCAGCCTGACCTTCGCGGACCGTCAGCTTGGCGCCGTATTTGATCGCATGGCCTTCACGCTCAAATCGCCAGACCAGCGTGTCATTGGTGTCGTCGGTCCAGTGGATGACGTCTATGAACTCTCCCTTGAGAAAGTCGAAAATACCCATTGTCTTCATCCTTGTTCGGCGATGCCAGAGCATCGGGTCGGCAAATGCGGGGCCGCTACTGCGGCTCCCCCATGATATCATAGGCGATTGTTTGCACGATCGGGCGGGCCTCCTCGGCGGACATGCCGGGGCGCAGGCGTGGATCATACAGGATCTGCAGAAGCTTCTCGTCCTGGCTGGTGAGCAGCGCAAATTCATCGTCATCGTTGAAGATTGAGGGACGCGCGTGCGGGCTGTCGTTGCGCAGGCCAAGGCCTTGAGCGATTTCCTCGTGGATACAGCTGCGCCGTGCCAGATCCGGATGCTCTGCGCGAATGAGCGCCACTCCGCGCATATAAGACGAGGGATCCGCCTGCAGACCTCCGGCGCGCACCAGACAATAATAGCTTTGCGGCGGATTGGAGAAGACCTGAAGATCGGCGTCGCTGATCGACGGCAGGATTTCCCGCACCCGTCCGGCCACATAGGCACTGTCATCTGCGCCAGCGAAGATCACGTTGAAATTGGCCCGTGCGCGGCTGGTTGTCATACTGATCGGATGACCGGTGATCCGGGCCAGACGGGCGGCATATGCCTCCAACGTTGAGCGGTCTTTCTGCTGCTGTTCGGCGCTGACCGAGGGGCCGAAGTCGGCCCTCAGGCGCACCGGCCCGTCCCACCGCCCCAGCGCGCCGGAGGTGCGCAGATTGCCGCTCCCGTATTCATCGTAGAAGGCGATCTGCTCAAAGTTCCTGCGCAGATCGTCAGCGTCATAGGGCGTCTCCGGCCCGCCACCATCTGTCCGCAATAGCCCACGGGTGAGCAGATCCTGCTGCAGGGCACCATAGTAGCGAGCCAGGCGCTGGCTCTCGACGGAGGGCGGTTTGGGCTGCGGGGCCAGGTTGGCAGGGCGCGTTGGCGGCACCAGCGAGGTGCGCTGAGCCAGGGGATCGCAGCCCATCAGGAGCGCAGTCCCGGTCAGCGCGCCGACAAGCACCGGCACCATTCGTCGCTTTCGGGCGCGCTGCCATATGCGGTGGGTCTTGCTCATGCGGTGCCGGGAACCGCCGTAGCAGCTGTGTCGCCAACACCGTCTCGGCGTGCCTTGGCTGCGGCGAGGGTGTCGCGCAATTCTGCTTCCATCTTTTTCAGATCTTCCTCAGCTGCGGCGCGTTTGGCCTTGCCCTCGTCAGCGATCTGCAGGCTATCCTGAATGGTGCCGATCAGATCGGCATTGGCCTGTTTCACCGCTTCGATGTCGAAAACGCCGCGCTCCATTTCCTGACGGATTACCTTGTTGGTTTCGCGTAGGTTGGCGGCGTTTGAGGTCAACAGCTCATTTGTCAGGTCATTGGCATCGCGTACGGCCGCCGCTGCCTCTGCCGAGCGCTGGATGGTGACAGCCTGCGCCAGCTGGGTCTCCCAAAGCGGCACGGTGTTGACCAGAGTAGAGTTGATCTTGGTCACCAGGGATTTGTCATTTTCCTGCACCAAACGGATTGAGGGCAGTGACTGCATGGTGACCTGACGGGTCAGTTTCAGATCATGCACCCGGCGTTCCAGATCGTCGCGGGCGGCGCGTATGTCGCGCAACTCCTGCGCGCGCATCACCTGATCGCTCTCAGCCGCAGCGGCGACAGCGGCTTCCAGGGCGGGGATCTCATTGGCATCCAGTTCGGCCAGCTTGGCCTCACCTGCTGCAATATAGAGCGCCAGTTCGTCATAGAAGCTCAGCGTTTTGGCATAGAGCAGATCCAGCGATTTGATATCTTTGAGCAGCTGATGCTCATGACCGAGGAGATTATCGGTGATGCGGTCGATCTGGCCCTGCACATCCTCAAACCGGGCGGTGAATTTGGCAAAGGGTGCGGCGCGACCCAGCAGACGCTCCCAGAAGCTGCGCTTGCGGCGCACGTCCAGTTCGGACACGGAAAAGCCACGGATGGTGGTGACGATATTGCGCAGACTGTCGCCGGCGGGGCCGACGTCTTTGTTGCGCACATCCGTCAGCATAGCCTGGCTAATCTGCTGCAATTCAGCCTGTGCGCCAGAACCGAAATTGATGATCGAGTTGCTGTCCGACATGTCGATCTGCGCCATGCGGGACTTGATATCGGCGCTGGTGGCCTCATCCGCCTGTTCCAGCGACTGGATCTCCGCCACCGGTTCCGGCAGCTCAATCGCGGTGATCTCGGAAACTATTTGCGTCTCCTTGGCGGCTTTCTTCTGGGTCGTCTCGGACATGTGCAAATTCCTTATGGCTGTGTCAGCGGGTGTCCAGATGAACGCCCTCGCGCTGCAAACGATCCCGCAGCACGTCGATTTCAACGGTTAGATCGGTGCGATCCTCCAGCAGCATCTTGCGGGTGCGGGCGGCGAAATTCTGTTCGAGGTCAGTCAGCAGGGCCAGAAAATCCTGCCGGGCCTGAGTGTCGCCGCTGCGGGTATAGATATCGGCGAATTTGATGGTCGCATCGCGCGCCCCCATCAAATAGACGGTGAGGTAGCGCCGCGCGCCGGTCAGATCGCGGGGGTCTTCCTCAACTGTACGAAAGAGGTCGCGCGCCACCTCCTGAAAGGCCTCAACCTGCTGCTCGACCTTGCGGTCGCGGGCGCGCAGGGCGGCATCCTTCATTGCGGAGAGATAGGTTTCGGCCTCGTCCACTACACGGGCAACGCGGTCACGTTGGAAATCATCAATGCCTTCAGTGCCCTTGTCGCGCAGGGGATCAACGCCAAAGGCCGCCAGATGCAGGCCAGTCGCCGCAGCGGCATAAATCAGCGCGCTGAGGGCGCCGGGGTCCTGCCGCCAGACAGCAAACAAGGCGCCGATACCGCAGAGCAGCGCCGCCAGGATCTTGCGTGGCAGGGCAGGGCGGCGGGCAACCTTGCGATCATCATAGGCGGCTTCAGCCCGCAGGCCATCGCGCAGCAGATAGGCCGACCCGGCCCATGTCGCTGCGGCAAGCAGGCCAAACGCCAGACCCGCCGCGTCCGAGAAGACAGACATCAGGACCACCAGCCCCGCGGGCAGCGCCATCAGATTGGCGCGCATGCCGACTGGATCAACTTTGGCGCTGCGATAGCTGTTGGCGCTGGAGGTGGTGTGGTCGGAGGTGGGGGCTTTATCTGCCCCTGTGTCGCGGCCATCAGGGCTGTATTTGCCGCCAAAACGCTGTGCCATGGGGTTAGCCTCCGACCAGCCAGCCGGTTGCCAGGCCAATCAACAGGATCAGCAAGGCCACAAAGGCGAGTTTCTGCACGTCTGTTCCCCCAAGATGAGCGCTGCAAGCAACTGGAAACTTAGGATATGCAGCGTCATCTTGCTAGGGGGAACTCTGAAATCGTGGACGCAACTTGTTGTCGCGAGCGGCTTAGCGGCGCGGTGGTTTGCCACCACTGCGTGGCGCGGGCCCTCGACCCGTGTCCCTACCTGCATCGCGACCCGCATTACGGCCCGAGGGTTTGCCGCCGAACTTGCCGCTGGGTTTACCACCCGGTTTGCTTCCGAATTTGCCTGCGGGTTTGCCACCGGGTCTGTCCGGCGTGCGATCAGCGGTCCGGCCCGTGGGCTTACCCTCGGATTTTCCGGTAAACTGATCGGATGGTTTGCCTTTGCCTGCAAATTTTCCGCCAGGTTTGCCAGCAGGGCGGGCACCAGATCGGTCGCCGGGTTTCTCGCTCGACCGATCAGAAGAACCAAAGGAGCGACCTGACGGTTTCCCACCTGGTTTCCCGCCCGGCTTACTGCCTGATTTGAAATCTGGCTTGGCACCTGGCTTCGGGCCGGGTTTGCCCGCACCGGGGCGTTGGCGCACAGGGCGCTTGGGTTTTTCGTCTTCTTCAGCTTCTGGGGCAGTAAGTCCCAGCTGATCCCGCACCACGCGTGAGCGCAGTTCTTCGACCTCGCCCGGCTTCAGATTACCCAGCTGGAAGGGGCCATAAGACAGGCGCAGCAGGCGGTTCACGGTAAAACCGATGTCTTCGATCGCACGGCGGATCTCGCGGTTTTTGCCTTCGCGCAGACCAATTGTCAGCCAGGCGTTTGCGCCTTGCTGGCGGTCCAGCGCGACGGTCATCGGCTGAAAACGCTCTCCCTCGATCACCAAACCCTGACGCAATGGTTCGAAATCGGTGTCTTTTGGACGACCGTTGATCCGCACGCGGTAGCGGCGCAGCCAGCCGGTAGAGGGCAACTCTAGCTGGCGCTTGATGCCGCCATCGTTGGTCAACAGCAGAAGGCCTTCGGAGTTGAGATCAAGTCGCCCCACGGTCATCACGCGCGGCATATCCTCAGGCAGTTCGTCAAAGATGGTTCGGCGGTCCAGCTCATCATTTGTCGTGGTCACCAGACCTGAGGGCTTATGGTACATCCACAGGCGCGGGGGTTCGGGGTCCTGCATCGGGTTGCCATCCACCACGATCCGGTCCTTGCCCAGCACCACGTTCAGCGCCGGGCTGTCGATGACCTTGCCGTTCACCGCAACGCGCCCTTCGGCGATCATCCGCTCGGCTTCGCGCCGCGACGCAACGCCTGCGCGCGACAGAACCTTGGCGATGCGGTCGCCTTCGGGGCCATCACCCATGGCGGGCGTGTCAGTCGGTGTCTTACCAGCCTTTGCCGAAACAGGGCGTGTGTTGCGGGCTGGTTTGGCCGTGCCGGGGCGCTGGCCTTTGGGGGAAGATGGTGTTTTGCTCATACTGAGGCCATAGATCATTCCGCGCAGTTGCGAAAGCTCCCATTCTGGGGCAGGGAGAGGCTATGCCGTTTCGTTCTCACATGGATGTCGCCCTTGCCGAAGCCCGCGCCGCCGCCGCGCGCGGAGAGGTGCCAGTGGGGGCCGCCCTGATCTCCCCGGAGGGGCAGGTGGTGGCCCGTGCAGGCAACCGCACCCGAGAGCGGAGCGATCCCACCGCCCATGCCGAGGTGCTGGTGATCCGTGAGGCCTGCGCTGTCGCCGGGTCGGAGCGTCTCAATGGTCATGACCTCTATGTAACGTTGGAACCTTGTGCGATGTGTGCCGCCGCCATTGCTGCTGCCCGCATTCGCCGTGTCTACTACGGGGCGTCTGATCCCAAATCCGGCGGCGTCGCTCATGGGGCCTGCGTGTTTTCGCATCCGCAGGCGCATCACGCGCCAGAGGTCTACGAGGGGATCAGTGCCGAACCGGCTGAAACCCTTCTGAAGGCATTCTTTGCCGCCCGCCGCTCAGGCGATGGTTGACCCGGCAGATGTGAGGGTCGTAGCGTGACATTTTGGTTGCGCCACCCGGTCGCGCCGCAGGAGGGCAAACAGACATGAGCAAGGAATTTCTGGCACCTGACGGGCAGTTGCGCTGTGGGTGGGCAGGATCCGCCCCGGAGTTTCTCGCCTATCATGATCACGAATGGGGCTATCCGGTTGCGGATGATAAGCGCCTATTTGAGAAGATCTGCCTGGAGAGTTTTCAGTCAGGCCTGAGCTGGCGCACCATTCTGGCCAAACGCGAGAATTTCCGGGCAGCTTTCGCGGGGTTCGACTGGAGCCAGGTCGCCCGGTTTGGCCCTCAGGACGTGGATCGCCTGTTGCAGGACGCAGGCATCATCCGCCATCGCGGCAAGATCGAAGCGGTGATCAACAATGCCCGCCGCGCTGAGGACATGGTTGCGGAGGAAGGATCGCTCGCCGCGTTTTTCTGGAGCTATGAACCCGGCCCGGATGAACAGGTGTCGCCGCAGACGGCCTCCATCACGCCGCAGTCGATTGCGCTGTCGAAGGAGCTGAAAAAACGCGGCTGGAAATTTGTCGGACCCACCACCTGTTTTGCCTTCATGCAGGCGATGGGGCTGGTGAATGACCACGCAACAGACTGTATCTGCCGGAAAAAGGCCGCCCAGGCCCGCGCCGCCTTCACCTCCCCCGCAGTGCGGCAGGCGGGCTGAGCCGCGCAACAGACCGACTGGCAACCTTGCTCATAAGTTACCTGTTGCCGCAGCAGCCGCCTGCGCCGCCCGTTTGGGGCGGCGCCACGCCCAACGGGACCAGATCTGCCCGGCAGATTGTGGTCCGGGCGGGAGCGCCCCGGTCAGCGGCGCTTATAGGGTGATCGCCTCGAGCACCTGCGGTTCAATCACCGTCACATCCGGCAGCGCCTCCGCCAGTTTTTCGGCGCTCTGCTCCAGGATCGGGAAGGTGCGGTAGTGGCAGGGGATCAGCGTCTTGAACTTGAAATACCGCTTCGCCGCATAGGCCGTCTGCGCCATATCCATGGTGAAATGCCCACCAGCGCTCAGAATGCCGATCTCAGGTTTGTAGTAATCGCCCATCCAGTCCATATCCGCCATAAGCCCGGTATCGCCAGAGATATAGAGCGTTTTCCCTTCGCTCATCAGCATATAGCCCACCTCGCTGCCAGCCGTCCTCAGCCCATCCTGTGTCGCAAAGGTGGAGCTGTGCGAGGCCGGAACCATGGCGAGGTTCGGCCCGTCCAGATTTACGGTACCGCCCTTGTTGAAGCCGATGGTGGTCACATCTTCGGTCTCGCCCCAGATGCCCATCAGATCATATTGGCCCACAATTGGCACAGTCAGCCGCCGTGCCAGCGCCAGTACGTCAATGACATGGTCAAAATGGGCATGGGTCAGAATGATGTGCGTGGCGCCTGCGATAGCGGCCTCATGTTGGTCGTCGCGCAGCATCGGGTTGCCGGTCAGCCAGGGGTCCACCAACAGAACCTGTCCTGCGGTCTCGATGCGAAAGCTGCTATGGCCCAGCCAGATAATCTTCATGTTTTATACTCCCTCACGGCTGTTGCGATCCGGCCCGCTAGGGGCGTTGTCTTGCCCCAAGCCTATCGCGACGGAGGCAGAAATCCACAGGCTCAGGTGCCTTGTGGTCGAATTCCCGGGGCTTTCACGCGCCCGCAGGCTTGCGGCGGCGGCGGTGCGGCGGTAAATGCGTCCTAACACGAGATGAGGGTTTCCATGTCGATTGACCAAAGCACCGCCGCCAAGGTGGCCAAACTGGCCCGTATCAAGGTCGAAGAGGACGCGCTGCCCGCTCTGGCAGATGAGTTCAATACCATCCTCGGCTTTATCGAGCAGCTGAACGAGGTGGACGTCGAAGGCGTCGAGCCGATGACCTCCGTGACACCACAGCGCCTGAAACGTCGGGTGGATGAGGTCACGGACGGCAGTCAGCAGGACAAGATCCTCGCCAATGCTCCCGATGCCCGCGAAGGCTTTTTCGCAGTGCCCAAGGTGGTTGAATAAGACATGACCGAACTGAACAAACTCACCCTGTCCGACGCCCGTGACGCCCTGCGCAAGGGCGAAACAACCTCTGTCGAGCTGACCGAGGCCTGCCTGAAAGCCATTGATGCCGCTGATGCGTTGAATGCCTTCGTGCATAAGACGCCCGAAATCGCGCTGGAGCGCGCCAAGGCAGCAGATGCACGGATCAAGGCGGGCGATGCGCCTGCCATGTGTGGCCTGCCGATCGGCATCAAGGATCTGTTCTGCACCAAAGGTGTCGCCAGCCAGGCTGCTTCCGGCATTCTGGAGGGCTTCAAGCCCGAGTATGAATCCACTGTATCGCAGCAGCTTCAGGACTCCGGCGCGGTGATGCTGGGCAAGCTGAACATGGACGAATTCGCCATGGGCTCGTCCAATGAAACCTCCGTCTATGGTAACGCGGTCAGCCCCTGGCGGCGCGGCAATGATACTGCCGAGCTGACACCGGGTGGCTCCTCCGGCGGGTCCGCATCTGCCGTGGCAGCTGATCTGTGCCTCGCGGCAACTGGCACCGACACCGGCGGTTCGATTCGCCAGCCTGCGGCCTTTACCGGTATCACCGGCATCAAACCCACCTACGGGCGCTGCTCGCGCTGGGGTGTGGTGGCCTTTGCCTCATCGCTGGATCAGGCCGGCCCGATGACCAAATCGGTGCGCGACGCGGCAATGATGCTTGAGGCGATGTGTGGCCACGATCCCAAGGACAGCACCAGCGCCGATCTGGCAGTGCCGAATTTTGAGGCGATGCTGACCGGTGACATCAAGGGCAAGAAGATCGGTATCCCGCGTGAGTATCGCATGGATGGCATGCCTGCGGAGATTGAGAAACTCTGGTCTGAAGGGGCGGAGATGCTGCGCGCGGCAGGCGCCGAGATTGTCGATATCTCCCTACCGCACACCAAATACGCGCTGCCTGCTTATTACGTGATTGCGCCGGCTGAGGCCTCGTCGAATCTCGCGCGCTATGATGGCGTGCGCTACGGTCAGCGCGCCACGCTGGAGGCTGGCGATGGCATCACCGAAATGTACGAGAAAACCCGTGCTGCGGGCTTCGGTCACGAGGTGCAGCGCCGCGTGATGGTGGGCACCTATGTGCTCTCTGCAGGTTTCTATGACGCCTATTACAACCGCGCCCGCAAGGTCCGCACCCTGATCAAGAAGGACTTTGAGGATGTCTTTGCCCAAGGCATCGACGCGATCCTGACGCCAGCCACGCCCTCTGCCGCCTTTGGCTTGGGCGAAATGATCGACGCGGATCCGGTGCAGATGTACCTCAATGACGTCTTCACCGTCACCGTGAACCTAGCCGGTCTGCCGGGGATTTCGGTGCCTGCCGGTGTTGATGCGCAGGGGCTGCCGCTGGGGCTTCAGCTGATTGGCCGTCCCTGGGAAGAGGGCGATTTGCTGAATACAGCCTATGCGCTGGAAGAGGCTGCCGGATTTGTGGCCAAGCCCGGGCATTGGTGGTAAACCCTGTCCTGATCTGAGCAGAACCAACAGGTGGTGATCATGCGTGTATTCCGGTCCATCCTTGCGACCAGCAGCCTTGTCCTGCTGGCCGCGTGTCAGCCTCCGGTACCCGACAGCGGGCCAGAGGCCGGATTTGGCTCCAGCCCCTTTGACGGGGCGCCTGCGACCGGCACCACCATCAACGGCGACCCACTGGTGCCACCGGCACGGGTCGCCAGCGAGCCTCTGCCGCGTGCTGTGCAGCCTGCGCCGCGTGTGGCGGCACGCACCAGTGGCGCCGGAACACTCGCATCTTCCGGCAGCAGCAGCGATGACATCGCACGGGAAACGGCAGCCGCGCTGGAGGCAGCGCGCAGCAATTCCGGTACCGCCCCGATTGAGGCCAGCCCCACCAACCCGGCACCGACGCTTGCGGGCAATCCGCGGATCTCCGATGAGAATGACTTCGACGCGGTTTCCTCCCGTCAGAGCATTGAAAGCGACGCGGAGCGGCTGGCCCGCCAGCGCGCGCAATATCAGGTGGTGAGCCCAACGGCCGTGCCCATCCGCAGTGGCAGCCGTGACCCCAATATCGTCCGCTATGCGCTGAGCACCTCCAATCCGCGCGGGCAGCGCATCTATTCGCGTTCTGGCATCAATCTCGCCGCGCGCTCCTCGCGCAATTGCGCGGGCTTTGCGTCACCCGAACTGGCCCAGATCGCCTTTCTTGAGGCAGGCGGCCCAAAGCGTGACCGTCAGGCCTTGGACCCTGATGGGGACGGCTATGCCTGCGGCTGGGACCCGGCACCCTACCGGCTTGCGGTGCAGAACTGAGGCGGCTTGCGCCCCATGACCCCTCCGCCGATCTCTGCTGACACCGGGACGGATGCCATCTGGCATCCCAGTCCCAATTTCAATGCGCGCCGCAATGATCTGAGGCCGCATTTGATTGTGCTGCATTACACCGCGATGGACAGTGCCGAGGCCGCATTGGAGCGGCTCTGCGACCCGCAGTACGAAGTTTCCGCCCACTACCTGATCGGCGCTGATGGAACGCTGTGGCAAATGGTGCGCGAGGCGGATCGCGCCTGGCATGCGGGCGCAGGTGAGTGGTGCGGGCAGGAGGATATCAATTCGCGCTCTATCGGGATCGAACTCGACAATCGGGGGGATCATCCATTTTCCGCGCCGCAGATGACCCGGTTGGAAACGCTCCTGAGCGCCATCCTGCAACGTTGGGCGATCTCGCCGACAGGGGTGATCGGTCATTCCTGCATGGCGCCCGGCCGCAAATCTGATCCCGGTCCGCGTTTTGACTGGGCGCGTCTGGCCCGACAGGGGCTTGCGGCGCCTGTCCCTAAGGTCACGGGGGCTGAGCCCGCCATCGCGCAGGAACCCTGCGCGGGGATGGACCACTTTCGCGCCCTTGCGCGGGCGCGCGGCTTCACCGCAGATGTCGATGACGCTACCCTGCTGCAGGCGGTGCGTCTCAGGTTTCGGCCCTGGCAACGCGGACCGTTGAGCGACGTGGATGTCCAACTGCTTCTGCCTGACAATCCCTGAAGATACTCCCCCACGCCGCATATCTTCTGGCGATAATATCCCGGAGTGACTTGGCCCCGATCTTGAGGGGGCAAGAGGGGCAACGGCCCATCCCTTTCCTTACATGGCTTGCACAATCTGCTTGACGCGAGGCGCGGTTGTTCCTAGGCGATCAGGGCGCAGAGGGCTGGATGGCCGCGGGGGGCCGCAAGGCGTCGCGAGGAAAGTCCGGACTCTACAAAACGACGGTGCCGGGTAACGCCCGGGCAGAGCGATCTGACGGAGAGCGCCACAGAAAACAGACCGCCCGCGTGCGCCTGCCTGTCAGGTGATCCCATGCGGGTAAGGGTGAAACGGTGGGGTAAGAGCCCACCGCACCGCTGGCAACAGGGGTGGCACGGCAAGCCCCACCGGGAGCAATGCCAAATAGGACCCCCGCGCGGGCCGGTCGGCGCAAGCCGATACCGCCGCTAGGCATGTTTTGGCCAAGAGGGGTCGGGTTGGCAGCTGGAGGTGCGCAGCAATGTGCATCCTAGATGAATGGTCGTCGAAGGGGCCTTGGCCCCGGAACAAAATCCGGCTTATAGGCCCTCTGCGCAAAATATCCCGGCGAACCCTCTTGACTCGCGGGGTGGTGCAGGTAAAAGCGCATGCTCATATAGGAATTTACCGAGAGGCCCCTGCCTTTTCGGACGCAGGAGAATACCATGGCGAAGCCGACCACAATCAAGATCCGCCTGAACTCGACCGCGGGCACGGGCCACTTCTACGTGACCAAGAAAAACGCACGCACCATGACCGAGAAAATGGTTGTGCGTAAGTACGACCCGGTCGTGCGCAAGCACGTTGAATACAAAGAAGGCAAAATCAAATAAGCCTCTTGATGTCGCGCAGCCACTGGCCGCGATATCAGCCCCGATGTTCGGGACAGTAGATAAGAAGGGTCGCACATGAGTGCGGCCCTTTTTTATTGGCGCAGAAGGCGCTGCGCGACGCCGCATCAATTTTATGAAAATCCGGTAAATGAAATCGCGGCCCGCCGGGCGCTTTGGCCTGAAAAAGCCACATTTCACCACGACAAGTGATCCCGGGATGTGGGTGAGAGAGTGGCGCCGAGATATCTCGCCGGAAGTGCGAGGTCTCAGGCGGTCACAGCACCGCAGGTCGGCTCGGGGGAGCGACCAGAGCAGGAGGCAGCGGTGGGGCTGCCTCCTGTTTTTTTACGGGGCGGCAATGCCTGTGTTTCAGGGCTCCCAGAGACGCAGAGGGCAACCGGCTCCGGTGCGCGATAACCTCGCCTGAGATGAGGCCTGTTTCAGCCACGCCACTCGGCCATTACATTCACCGGCTTCAGCCCCATACGGGCCATCAGCGCGGCGGAGGCGCTGTTGAACGGTGCATATGTGGTGGCAACTATCTGGATGCCTTGGGCTGCCACGGCACGCTTCAGATCCGCGATCAGCGCGGATCCGACGCCCATACGTCGCCAGCTTTCTGATACGGCGATGTGATGCAGCATTGCGCGGGTTTCAGCCCGGCGCACAGGCAGCGCAGGGCGCTGTTCAATCCCATAGATCATATAGCCCATCACGCTGCCCTGCGGGCTGACCGCAGCGCGGGCGGTCACACTGGTCTCGCTCAGCCACTCCGTCAGCCAGCGGGTCAATGCGGCGTCGTCCGGGGCTGCCGGGTAGCGGTCGGGCTGATGGGCCACATGCAACGCATGCAGGTCCTGCAGCAGGGGGATCAGGTGGTGGGCGTCTTCGTGGGAAATATCGATCAGATCCATGGATGTCTCAAATGCGGCGGTTATAAGAAGCCTGCCCGGCGACAGAAGGTCAGGCGCGCAGACAAAGAAAAAGGGCGGATCGTAATGATCCGCCCCGGTCGTGCTTAGGTCTGGAAGGTGTCGCGTTATTCGCGGTTTCCAAGCAGCTGGAGCAGCATCATGAAGAGGTTGATGAAGTCCAGATAGAGGCTCAGCGCGCCCATGATGGCGGCTTTTCCAAGCCATTCTTGATCACCGGTGTGGGCCATCTGCAGATAAGTTGTCTTGATCTTCTGGGTGTCATAGGCCGTAAGACCTGCAAAGATCAGCACACCGATAACCGAAATCGCAAATGCCATGGCAGAAGACGCCAGGAACATGTTGACGATTGATGCTACGATCAGACCGATGAGACCCATGATCAGGAAAGCGCCCATGGCCGAGAGATCTTTCTTGGTGGTGTAACCAACCAGGGACAGACCGGCAAAGGCGATGGAGGTGATCAGGAACACCTGAATAATCGACTGTCCTGTGAACACCAAGAAGATGGAGCTGATCGACAGACCCATCACTGTGGCAAAGACATAGAACACCAGTTGAGCGGTGGCCGCGGACATGCGATTGATGCCGGCACTGATGCCGAACACAAAGGCCAGCGGCGCGAACATAATCACCCACTTCAGCGGCGACCCATAGAGTGCGTAGCCAAGGCTGGTCAGATATTTGTCAGCGCTCAGCTGGGCTGCGGCATTGGCCGGGTCCGTGGTAACCGCCAGGCCAGAGATGGCCCAGGCAGCCAGAAATGTAATGAATGTGCCTACGGCCATGGTGCCGTAGACCTTGTTCATATGGGCGCGCAGGCCCGCATCGATCTCCGCAGAGCGTGCGCCCGCTGTGGATCGGATGGTGTCAAACTGTGCCATGTATCATGGTCTCCGTCTTTAAACTCCCTCGCGCAGGTTTCCTGCTGCGTGCAGAGACCTGGCGTTCCTCGCAAATATCGGGTGAAGCGGGGCGCGGTTCAAGCCTGTAGATCGAAGTTTCGACGCAATTATCAACAAAAAGCGGTACAGAGCGGGGTCGTGATCCTGAAGTTTGCATTTATCAGGCGGATGCGCAGCGAGAGTGCATAAAACTATGAAGGCAGCGGGCAACCGCAGGGGTGCTCTTTTGCCAGGTTGGCTTCCTCAGTTCACACCACGGTATAGACGGGCTGCGGAAACCCTTTGGACAGTCCGGGCGCAGGGCGTTTCACAGGGTGATCGTGACATATTCAGTTCACTCTGAGGAACCGGCCGATACCATCATCGGTGCGTGCAATTTTTCGCGCATATCGGCACAGTTTCTGAGGGTCGTCTGTGCTCACGCCGCTCATGGTCAGCGTTATATGCCCCAACCGTCTCAGATTTTCTCTGTTCCCGTAGTAGAGGATACGCAGCAATCGCTGCTCGCGCAGACCATCGCGGGCGACACCGATGGATACAGCGTTATGACCTGAATAGGTCGTCACGCCCTTGCAGGTCTCGGCGATCAGGGCTGACGCCATATACTGCCCCCAGAAAACATCATACTTGCCTTGCGCTGTGGAAGCAGTCGCTGACGCGAGAAAAAGAAACAGGGCAACAGTAAATCGGGAAGGCTGCATGTGTAATCCACTAAGGTCTAATATCGAAAAAGATAATATTACTTTGTAACCCACCATCCCTTCGGCATCAATTAGGTGCGCGGTGTTGCGATGTATTCCGGTCACAGGCCTGAGTGGAGGTGGTTGAGATGATTGCCAGCCTAGGGGGTGTTGAACCGATGGGCCCCATTGTGGACAGGTGCAGACAGGAGGGGGCTTCGGGAAGCTCATCTTCCAACAAAAAAAGGCCCGCAGCGCGGACCTCTTTTCGTATTAGACTTAGCGTGAGCCTTGTCGGGGCGTCGCCTTTAGCGGGTCCAGTTGTTTGGAGCGTCCCAGATCGGACGGCGGGCTTCTGCCTCGGCGTCGCGTGGGCTGATGCCCATGTCCTCAAGCGCGGAGGAATCCAGTTGCGCCAGCATCCGGCGTTCACGCCAGACGGCCAGCGCGTGCGCCACAGTTGCCAGGATCGAGCGACGGGGGGCGCAGGAGGTGGAGCGCAGGCTGTTGTCCATATAGGTCATGATCTGTGTCCTTTTCTGGATCTATGATGGTGTGGTGCGTTGTTATCAATTCTGTTGATGTATATGGCGCAGTGTGATTGATATGAAAAACGAATGTTTATGATTTCAACTATCAAGGATTGTGATGATGCGGAATCTCGATATCACCACGCTGCGCTCCTTTGTGGCGGTTGCGGATAATGGCGGGGTGACCCGTGCCGCCGGTTTTCTGCATCTGACCCAGTCTGCGGTATCCATGCAGCTGAAACGGCTTGAGGAGCTGTTGGGCCTGCAACTGCTGGATCGCTCTGGCCGGACGATTGCGCTGACGGCTTCGGGGGAGCAGCTGCTGGCCTATGCGCGGCGGATGGTAGCACTGAATGACGAGGTGATCGGGCGGCTCACCGATCAGGCCTATGAAGGCGAGATTGTCCTTGGGGTGCCGCATGACATTGTCTACCCGGCGATCCCGCAGGTGCTACAGCGTTTCAATGCGTCGTTCCCACGGGTGAAGGTGCAGCTGATCTCCAGCTATACCCGCTCTTTGAAGGAGCAATTCTCGCGCGGCGAATGTGATCTGATCCTGACCACGGAGACCACCACCTCGGAAAATGGTGAGACACTGGCAGAGCGCCCGCTCTGCTGGATTGGCGCCCCCAACGGCTCCACCTGGCGGCAGCGTCCGCTGAAACTGGCCTTTGGCCGTTACTGCACCTTCCGGCCCAAGGTGGTGGGCGCGCTGGATGCGGCTGGGATCTCCTGGGAGATGGTGGTGGAAACCGACAGTGACCGTACGATTGAGGCGACTGTCAGCGCCGATCTTGCGATCCATACTATGATTGAGGGGACCGAGCCGCCGCATCTGGTGCAGATCGACCACGGCGGCAATCTGCCGGAGCTGCCGGTTCAGTTGATCAACCTCTATGGTGCGGAGACCTCAGGCTCCCCCATGGTGAGCGAGCTGGCGTTTCTTGTGCGCAAGGCGTTTCAGAACATCAGCGCTCCGCTGGCCGCAGCGCAGACGCATTGGACCGCTGCCTGAACTCTGACCTTTGATCAACACCCGCGTCGCACCGGTTCGCGATGCGGGGTTTCAACGCTTGGCGGGGGCAGGGCACGCAGGCAGGCTGTCGTTATCTCTGATCCGGTCGGATCATGATCACCACCTTGCCCGTGGCCTGTCTGCTGCGCAGCAGATCCAAACCCTCGGAGACTTGATCCAGCGGTAGCCTATGGCTGATATGCGGGCGCAACGAGCCTTCACGGTACCACTGAAGCAACCGTTCTATAGCGCCGCGGATCACCGCGGGATGGCTCTTGAGGTAGCCGCCGAAGTAGAAGCCGATCACACTGAGGTTCTTCACCAGCAGGTGGTTCGCCGGGATCTGTGGCACCTCACCGCCGGCAAAGCCGATGGGCAACAACCGCCCGCCGGGGTTGGTGGCGCGAAAGGCCGCTTGCCAGACCTCGCCGCCAATCGCCTCATAGACCACATCCGCGCCGCCCAGATCCTTGACCGACTGGCGCAGATCTTCGCTGGCGTCGATCAGATGATCCGCACCCGCCGCCTTGGCCACGGCCAGTTTTTCAGCACCACGGGCATGGGCAATCACCCGCGCGCCCAGACGTTTGCCAATTTCAACAGCTGTCAGCCCGACACCGCCGGCAGCGCCGGTGACCAGCAGGGTCTCCCCCGGCTGAAGCCGTGCGCAGTGATCAAGGGCCACAAGCCCGGTGCCATAGGTGATCTGGAACGCCGCCGCATCGGCAAAGGACATCTCATCCGGGATGCGCGTGACCCGATCGGCTGGGAAAACCCCGGTCTCGGCCAGACCGCCCTGACCGGAAAACACCGCTACCCGATCGCCCACGGCCAGCCCATCCACATCCGTGCCAACCGCTTCGATAACACCGGCGAGTTCCAATCCCGGCACAAAGGGCAGGTCCGGGGTGTCCTGATATTTGCCACGAAGCAGAAGAAGATCTGCAAAATTCAACCCACAGGCGTGTATTGCAACTGCAACCTCTCCGCTTTTCGGTGATCTAACGTCAACCTCTGCGATAGTTGGTAAGATGTCGAAGCTGCTAACACTGTAGGCGCGCATATCATTTTTCCATATCTGGCATGGGGTAAGGTGATTCTGAGTGGCAAAACCATGCCAGATTCGTCTTCAGTACACCTCACTATTTATGGGGAGGTGCGGAACATGTGTAAAACATGCAAAAAAGTGAAATAAAATTGGTGCATGAAATCATGCGTTTGACGCACAGGCGCTGATTGTGGCGAGAGTGACCGCTTGAATTCAACCGTTAAGGTCGTACACTCAACCTCAATGGGAGCGCCTTGTTCGTTTGCACAGGGACTTGCGGGTTTTTTGGCAACATTGGTCTTGCACGGTATTTGCCGGGTGGGCGGGGGTTAAGAAAGACGGCTAGGGTGGCGCCCAGTTTGTAAATCTTAGGAGAAACGCATGGCTCATCCAGTGGACGTGCACGTGGGGAAACGCATCCGGCATCGCCGGTGGCTCATCGGCATGACGCAACAACAGCTCGCAGAGCTGGTTGGTATTAAATTTCAACAGATCCAAAAATATGAAACCGGTGCAAACCGGGTCAGCGCCTCGCGGCTCTGGGATATTTCCGACGCGCTCAGCGTTCCGGTCAGCTTCTTTTTTGAAGGGTTGCAGGACGATGATGCGCCAGCATCAGACAAGGCACAGGTGCCTGATGATCTGATGGGCGATAAGGAGGCACTGGATCTGGTGCGGTCCTACTACGCGATCCCTGAAAACCAGCGCCGTCGCTTGTTCGAACTGGCGCGCGTGCTCAGCGACGCGGCCTGATTTTCCGGCCTCAAGTGGGGGCTTGGGGCTTGAAAAATGCGCGGTTGAATGTCAGGCCTTCGGGTATGACTTCAGCCGCGTTTTCAGATCTGGAGGTTGCCCATCGGATGGCCGATGCTGCACGCCAGGCGATCCTGCCATATTTTCGTTCAGCCGGGCTGCAATCCGACAACAAACTGGACGAAGGCTTTGATCCTGTCACCATTGCTGATCGCGCTGCCGAACAGGCGATGCGGTCCGTGCTTTCCGAACTGCGCCCCGAGGACAGCATCCTTGGCGAGGAATTTGGCGAAACACACGGCCAGTCCGGTCGTACCTGGGTTCTTGATCCGATTGACGGCACCCGTGGCTTTATCAGTGGGACCCCAACTTGGGGGGTGCTGATCGCGCTTGGGGATGCAGATGGTCCGTTTCTGGGTATCGTCGATCAGCCTTATATCGGCGAGCGCTTTATCGGCACGCCAGAAGGGGCCAGTCTGACTGGTCCGCTCGGTCACAGCGCACTTGTCACGCGCGCCACCGACAGCCTGTCTGAGGCAACGCTGTTCACCACATTTCCAGAAGTCGGCACCGAGGCCGAACGCGCCGCCTTCCAACGGGTTTCAGCTCAGGTGCGCCTCACCCGCTACGGCATGGACTGCTACGCCTATGCGCTGCTGGCCGCCGGACAGTGTGATCTGGTGATTGAGGCAGGTCTCAACGCCTATGACATTCAGGCGCCGATCGCGGTCATTCAGGCGGCGGGCGGCGTGGTGACCAACTGGCAGGGCGAGCCCGCGCATGAGGGCGGTCAGGTCCTCGCAGCCGCCACTGCCGAGCTTCATGCTGCAGCGCTTGCGCTGATCCAGCAAACCGCTTGAACTGCCTGCAGATAATCAGCTAAACCATCACAGCGCGCCGAGTCCTTTGCCCTTATTCTGTCGGCGCGTCTTCACACTTCACCGAAATGGGCGGCCTGATGGAGTGTGACCTGTGCCTGAAATTCTGATCCAAGATATTGATGTCGCGCTGACAATGGATGATCAGCGCAGCCAGCTTTCGGCTGTGGATCTGCGTATCCGCGACGGGATTATCGCTGAGATTGGCAGCGGTCTCACCACCGAGGGAGAGCGGATCAGCGGCAAGGGCTGTGTGGTGACGCCCGGTCTGGTGAACACCCACCACCATCTCTACCAGAACCTGACCCGCGCGGTGCCTGGTGCGCAGGATGCGCTGTTGTTTGGCTGGCTGAAGCGGCTCTATCCGATCTGGTCCGCCTTCACGCCGGATGACATCCATGTCTCCGCCCAGCTGGGGCTGGCCGAGCTGGCCTTCTCCGGCTGCACGCTTACCTCCGATCACCTCTACCTCTACCCCAATGGTTCAAGACTTGAGGACACGATTGAGGCCGCAGGTGACATTGGTCTGCGCTTCCAGCCAACCCGTGGCGCCATGAGCATCGGCGAAAGCGCGGGCGGCCTGCCTCCCGACAGCCTGGTCGAGGATGAACGCGCTATTCTTGACGATATGATCCGGGTGGTGGACCGGTTCCACGACCCCGCCGAAGGATCCATGTGCCGGGTGGCACTGGCCCCCTGTTCGCCGTTCTCCGTCAGCCGCGAGCTGATGCGGGACAGTGCCCTTCTGGCGCGGGACAAGGGCGTTATGCTGCACACCCATCTGGCCGAAAATGACGAAGACATCGCTTATTCCCTCGCGCAGTTCGGTTGCCGACCCGGCCAATACGCCGAGGATCTGGGTTGGACCGGCCCCGATGTCTGGCACGCCCATTGTGTGAAACTGGATGCTGAGGAGATTGACCTCTTTGCCCGGACCCGGACCGGCGTGGCCCATTGCCCCTGTTCCAACTGCCGTCTTGGCAGCGGTATCGCGCCACTGCGCGCGATGCGGGATGCGCGGGTTCCAGTCGGGCTGGGGGTCGATGGATCTGCCAGCAATGACATGGCCAGCCTGATCAGCGAGGCGCGTCAGGCCATGCTCTTGCAACGGGTCGCGCAGGGCGCCGATGCCATGAGCGCCTATGAGGCACTGGAGATCGCCACCCGGGGCGGCGCAGAGGTGCTGGGACGGCCCGATGTCGGTCAGCTTGCGGTGGGCAAACGCGCCGATATCGCCATGTGGGACGTAACCGGCGTTGCCTCAAGCGGCAGCTGGGATCCGGCAGCCCTGTTACTGGCAGGACCTGCTCAGGTGAAACATCTCTTCGTCGAGGGGCGCCAGATCATCCGCGATAGTAACTTGGCGACCATGGACCTGCCGGGGCTTCTCGAACGGCACCAAAAAGCCACCACACGGCTGATGCAGCTGGCTTGATGCGACTGGCCTGACGCAACTGGCCAAACTGGGCACCATCGCTCCGCCCATCTTCTGGCGCCAAATATCCCCGCCGGAGGCAGAGGCGCGTCAGCGCCTCCCTCGCTTTGACGTCCTGTTGCGGCAGGGTTCAGTCGCGCGCGCCGTTGATCCAGACCTCGGCAACCGCCCGGTCATCGCCCATCATGATGGTGGCAAAGACCGACTCCCAGAGGTCTTTCGCCCCGGCGCTGCGCTGCGCAATGGCAGGGGTTGAGGCCAGATCCAGCACCACCAGATCCGCCTCCATGCCAGGTGCGATATTGCCGATCTGGTCTCCCATATGCAGCGCGCGGGCCGAGCCTTGCGTGGCCAGCCACAGCAATTGTGCCGCATGCAGGGGCGTGCCGCGCAGCTGACCAACCTCATAGGCCGCCGCCATGGTGCGCAGCATCGAGAAACTGGAGCCGCCACCGGTATCTGTGGCGAGACCAATGCGTTGCCCTTCGGCCATCAATCCGGCCATATCAAACAGCCCAGACCCGATGAAGGTGTTGGAGGTCGGGCAATGCACCAGCGCCGCGCCAACCTCGCGCAGCCGGGCACGTTCGCGGTCTTCCAGATGGATGGCATGCCCATAAAGACCACGTGCGCCCAGCAGGCCAAATTGCTCATAGGTGTCCAGATAATCCCGCGCCTCGGGAAACAGCGATTTCACCCACGTAATTTCATCCGTCTGCTCGCTCAGATGGGTCTGCACCAGGCAGTCCGGATGATCAGCCCAAAGCGCGCCCATCGCCTCCAGCTGTTCGGGGGTCGAGGTGGGTGAGAACCGCGGTGTGATCGCATAGGACAGCCGGTCGACCCCATGCCAGCGCCCAATCAGCGCCGCGCTGTCGTCATGGGCAGACTGCGCGGTGTCGCGCAGCCCGTCGGGGGCGTTGCGGTCCATGCAGGTCTTGCCCGCAACAACCCGTTGGCCCCGCGCCTGCGCGGCGGTGAAAAACGCATCCACGCTTTCGGGGTGGATGGTGCAGTAGCTGCACATCGTGGTGGTGCCATTGGCCCGCGTCAGATCGAGATACCGTCCGGCGATTTCATCGGCATAGGCACGATCGCCAAACCGCATCTCCTCGGGGAAGGTATAGCTGTTCAGCCAGTCGATCAGCCGCTTCCCCCAGCTGGCGATAATGGCAGTTTGGGGGAAATGCACATGGGCATCGACAAATCCGGCCAGGATCAGCCGGTCGCCGTGATCCACCAGTTCTGCCATCGGATGGGCCTTGCGCAAGCCATCCCATGTGCCCAGCTCCAGCACCTTGCCACCACCGATGGTGACCGCCTCATGCAGCTTTGCCGCAGCCTCAGGGCTGTCACCCTCAAAGGGGGTGCCCGCAAACGAAAGAACCTGTCCCCGTAAGATATATTCTGCCTGCATAAGACGCGGTCCTTTCTTGCCAAACTGCGGTCCACAGGATACGCGCAGCATCATCGGCGGTAAATTACGTCATTGTCATTGTTTTTCGGTAACTGCTTCTTTTATTCCAGAAGCAACCGCGAAAAAGGGGCCTCAGATGATTGCAGACGACCACCAGGAGCCAGTCGACCCCGCGTCCGAGGATGCCTATGAGCTGGATCGCAAACGGGTCACCCAGATCCTTGAGGCGGTAGAGGCCGCAGATCAGGCGCAACTGACTGCACTGATGGAGCCATTGCACGCGGCGGACATCGCTGACCTGCTGGAACAGATCAGCGCCTTTGACCGGGGCCAGCTGATCCGGCTGTATGATCGCGAATTCGACGGTGAGATCCTGTCGGAACTTGATGAGAGCATCCGCGAAGAGGTGATTTCTCTGCTGGCGCCACAGGTTCTGGCTGAGGCGGTGCGTGATCTCGAAAGCGATGACGTTGTTGACCTACTGGAGGATCTGGAAGAGCCGCAGCAAGAGGCCATCCTCAACACGCTCGAAGATGCGGACCGGGTCGCGGTCGAACAATCACTGAGCTATCCTGAGAATTCCGCCGGCCGTCTGATGCAGCGTGAGGTGGTGATGGCCCCGGATCACTGGACTGTGGGGCAGGCCATTGATTTCATGCGGGAGTCGGATCATCTGCCGGATCAGTTCTACCATGTCGTTCTGGTCGACCCGCGGTTACATCCGGTGGGCAATGTCACGCTGGGGCGGATCATGTCGTCGAAGCGTGAGGTACCCCTCAGCACTATCGTCGAGGAGACCTTTCAGATCATTCCCGCCGATCAGGACGAGGAAGACGTGGCCTATGCTTTCAACCAGTACCACCTAATCTCGGCCCCGGTTGTCGATGATGAGGGACGGCTGGTGGGTGTCATCACCATGGATGACGCGATGGTGGTTCTGGACGAAGAACACGAAGAAGACATCCTGCGCCTTGCCGGTGTCGGCGAGGGCAGTCTGGCCGACCGCGTCATGGCCACGACCAAGCAGCGCTTTCCCTGGCTGGCAGTGAACCTTGCGACCGCGATCCTAGCCTCGCTGGTGATTGCCCAGTTCGAGGCGACGATTGCCGAATTTGTGGCGCTGGCGGTGCTGATGCCCATCGTGGCCTCCATGGGCGGCAATGCCGGCACGCAATCGCTGACGGTGGCGGTGCGCGCGCTCGCCACCCGCGACCTTACCGGCTCCAACGTCTGGCGGGTGATCCGGCGGGAGGTTCTGGTGGGATTGGTGAACGGCCTCGCCTTTGCCCTGATCATGGCCGTTGTCGGGATCCTGTGGTTCGGCTCGCCCATGCTGGGCGCCGTGATCGCCGTCGCTATGGTGATCAATCTGGTCGTCGCGGGGCTGGCAGGTACGGCGGTCCCGATTATTTTGGAGAAGATCGGCGTCGATCCGGCGCTGGCCTCCGGCGCTTTTGTGACGACGGTTACGGATATCGTTGGTTTCTTTGCCTTTCTTGGGCTGGCCGGGGTGTTGCTGCTCTGATCCTGCCTGCTGTTACTGCCCATTTGGGCCGTGTTCACTCACTCTGACAGGACCCGTATCATGGATGACCTTACCCAGATCAAGGCCGACGCCCGCAAGGCCGCCTTTCAGCGCCGCAAGGCCGCCTTTGACATGAACAAACCCGGCGTCGCGGGCCATCTGTCAGAGGTGCTGGCAGGCTATCGCGGCGTGCCGCTGTCGGGCTATATGCCGATCCGCACAGAGATTGATCCGCTTCCCGCGATGGCGGAAGCCGCCGCTCATGGCCCTGTTGGTGTGCCGGTGATCCAGGCCAAGAGTACACCGCTGAAATTCAGTAGCTGGCAGCCGGACGGCGCGCTGCGCGACGGGCCCTTTGGGGCCAAAGTGCCAGAGGTCGATGACTATTTTGAACCCGAGATCCTGATCGTGCCGCTGGTCGCCTTTGATGCGCGGGGCGGGCGCCTTGGTTATGGGGGCGGCTTTTATGACCGCACGCTGGAGCTGCTGCGTGCCAAACGTGCGACATTGGCCATCGGTTTTGCCTTTGACGCGCAAGAGGCCGACGACCTACCGCTGGAACCAACGGATCAGCCGCTGGACATGCTGATCACCGAAAGCCGGGTGTTGCAGTTCAACCGATGACGCTTGGGTGGGGGTGACCAGGATTTTTCGAAAAAATCCTGACAAAACTTTTCAAAACGTTTTGCACCCACAACGCGGCTCTTGTCCTGAGCCCAGCAACGGCGTACCACGCCCGGATGCGACTATTATTTCTTGGCGATGTCATGGGCCGTGCGGGACGCAAGGCCATTTCCGAACACCTCCCGCAGATGCGCAAGGACTGGCGGCTCGATTTTGTCGTGGTCAATGGCGAGAACGCCTCCAATGGGATGGGGCTGAATGGCGAACACGCCAAGGCGCTGCTGGATGCGGGGGCCGATTGCCTGACCCTTGGCGACCATGCCTTTGACCAGAAGGACATGTTGCAGGCCATTGAGAAAGAGCCGCGCATTATCCGGCCGCTGAATTTTGCTAAAAACGCACCGGGGCGCGGCTTCCGGCTGTTCAATGCCCCCGGCGGGCGCAAGGTGCTGGTGGTGCAGGCATTGGGGCAGGTGTTCATGAAACGCGCCTATGATGATCCCTTTGGCGCGGTTGAGGCGGTGCTGAAATCGCACCCACGCGGTGGGCTGGCGCAGGCGGTGATCGTGGACATGCACTGCGAAGCCACATCCGAGAAGATGGCTATGGGGCATTTCTGCAATGGCCGCGCTTCGCTGGTTGTGGGGACACATACCCATGTGCCGACGGGCGATGCGCAGATCCTGTCCGAGGGCACCGGCTATCTGACAGACGCCGGTATGTGCGGCGATTACAACTCGGTGATCGGCATGGAAAAAGCTGAGCCGATGCGGCGCTTCCTGACCGGAATGCCCAAGAACCGCTTTACCCCCGCCGAGGGCCCAGCAACCCTGTCCGGCGTTTTTGTGGAAACCGATGACCGGACAGGCGCGGCGAAATCAATCCGCATGATCCGTGTTGGTGGCCTGTTGGAACAGGCAATCCCCTGAGGCAAGCTCTGCTCATGCGGTTTGCAGCGTGCTGTGCTCCGCAAAAATCACGCGCAGGGCAGGGGGATACTTGCCTGCCTATGCGCGCAAAACCCGAACCCTGTTCGCAAACAGCTGATAAATCAGCGCTATGCAAACCGGTTGCATAGCGAGCCCCTTGCCTCGGCTGACAAGATCAGGTTCACTCCCTTGGGCCGCGCGATAACGGATGCGGCCATGGCAGTTCTTTTCGGTTTGCGATGATTGATCTTTCAACCTCTTGGATGTCTTTACCCCTGATGCAGTTTCTTCCCCTTGGTGAGACCGGCGGCGCGGTTCTGACGCTGCTGATCGTGGTGGCGATGTTTGCCGCTTTCCTGCGCGAAACCTTCCCGACCGAGGTGGTGGCGCTGGCGGGAGTATCCGTGATGCTGGCAACCGGCGTTCTGCCCTACCAGGCGGCGCTGCCGGTGTTGTCAAATCCGGCGCCCTGGACCATTGCGGCCATGTTCATCATCATGGGGGCCCTGGTGCGCACCGGTGCGCTGGATGCTTTTACCGCGCAGGCCCGCAAACAGGCCGAGGTCAATCCCAAGCTGGCCATCGCGCTCTTGATGGTCTTTGTCGTTGCTGCCTCTGCCGTTGTGTCGAATACGCCGGTTGTGGTGGTAATGATTCCGGTGTTCATCCAGATATCGCGCACGATGAAGGTCTCCGCCTCCAAGATGCTGATCCCGCTGAGTTATGCGGCTATCCTTGGCGGTACGCTGACGCTGATCGGTACGTCTACGAACCTGCTGGTTGACGGTGTCGCACGGGCGCAGGGGCTGGCACCTTTCACCATCTTTGAGGTGACACCGCTTGGCATCATTCTGGTGATCTGGGGTATGATCTACCTGCGTTTCATCGCGCCGCGCCTGCTGCCGGACCGTAGCAGCATGGCCAGCCTGCTCAGCGACCGTTCGCGGATGAAATTCTTTACCGAGGCGGTGATCCCCCCCGAGAGCAACCTGATCGGCCGCGAGGTTACCGGTGTGCAGCTGTTCAAACGTCAGGGCGTGCGGCTGATTGATGTCATTCGCGGTGATATCTCACTGCGCAACGCGCTCAAGGGGGTAGAGCTGCAGGTGGGGGATCGCGTGGTGCTGCGCACGCAGATGACCGAATTGCTTAGCCTGCAACGCAACAAAGAACTGAAACGCGTCGATCAGGTCTCCACCGTGGAAACGGAAACCGTTGAAGTGCTGATCACTCCCGGCTGCCGCATGGTGGGGCGTTCGCTGGGCGCGATGCGTCTGCGCCGCCGTTATGGCGTCTATACGTTGGCGGTGCATCGCAGGAATCAGAACATCGGCGTTCAGCTGGAGGATCTGGTGGTGCGGGTCGGCGATACCCTGCTGCTGGAGGGCAACGCCGAGGATATTCAGCGCCTTGCCGCAGATATGGATATGGCTGCGGTGTCGCAGCCCTCTGTGCGCGCCTACCGCCGCCGTCACGCCCCCATCGCGATTGTCGCGCTGATCGGTATCGTGGTTCTGGCAGCGCTTGGCGTGGCGCCGATCCTGTTGTTGTCGGTGCTTGCCGTCTCCACCGTGCTGATCACCCGCTGTATTGACGCGGATGAGGCCTTCTCTTTTGTTGATGGTCGCCTGCTGACGCTGATCTTTGCGATGCTGGCCATCGGGGCCGCCTTGGAAAGCTCCGGCGCCGTTCGGTTGATCGTCGATGCGGTAGCGCCCTCGCTCTCAATGCTGCCGCCGTTCCTGCTGGTCTGGGCAGTCTATCTGTTGACCTCAATCCTGACAGAGCTGGTCTCGAACAATGCCGTGGCCGTGGTGGTGACGCCCATCGCAGTGGGGCTGGCGCAGGCCATGGGCATTGATCCACGCCCCTTGGTGGTGGCGGTGATGGTGGCGGCCTCGGCCTCTTTTGCGACGCCAATCGGCTATCAGACCAATATGCTGGTCTACGGTCCGGGCGGTTACAAGTTCACGGATTTTCTGCGCGTCGGCATTCCGCTGAACTTCAGCGTTGGCCTCTTGGCATCCATCCTGATCCCCTTCTTCTGGCCGCTTTAACAACGGGCAGTAAGGGTCTGTTAACCATAATTTATGTGACTTCAGGCAATGGCGCGTGATTGTCCGGCCTGACGACCAGTAAAAAGACAGCCGCCCAGAAAGCTGCCCTCCAGCGCGTTGTAGCCGTGATAGCCGCCACCGCCAAAGCCTGCGACCTCTCCAGCGGCAAACAGCCCGGGTACAGCCGTGCCATCCGCGCCAATCAGCTGCCCGTCGAGATCGGTCTGCAAGCCGCCCAATGACTTGCGCGTCAGAATGTTCAGCCGCACTGCAATCAGCGGCCCATTGGCGCGGTCCAGCAGGCGATGCGGTTTGGCGGTGCGGATCAGCCGGTCGCCCCGGTAGTTGCGCGCGGCATTGATCGCAATCAGCTGCGCGTCCTTGGCAAAGGGATTGTCGGCCTGTGCATCGCGCGCTTCGATCTGACGCCGCAGATGGGTTTCCTCCAGCGGCAGCTCACCCAGTTCATTCATGCCTGCGACCAGTTCGCTCAGCGTATCGGCGACCACAAAATCCGCACCATGTTTCTTGAAAGCCTCAACCGGGGCCGGGGCCTTGCCCCGCGACAACAGCCGCGCCCGCAACACCTCGCCCCATTTGCCAGAGGTCAGATCCGGGTTCTGCTCGGACCCCGACAGGGCAAATTCCTTTTGAATGATTTTCTGGCTCAGGATGAACCAGCTGTAATCCTGCCCGGTCTTGAGGATCTCGCGCAGGGTACCCAGCGTATCGAACCCCGGCAGATAAGGGGCGGGCAGACGGTCACCTCTGGCGTCAAACCACATGGACGATGGCCCCGGCAGGATGCGGATGCCGTGGTTGGGCCAGATCGGATCCCAGTTGCGCAGCCCTTCCGTGTAGTGCCACATCCGGTCGGCATTGATGACATGACCGCCTGCGGCCTCTGTAATGGGGATCATCCGCCCATCCACGTGAAAGGGCACACCGGCCACCATGCGGCGCGGCGCAGGCCCCAGCCGATCCACCGGCCAGTTCTTACGCACCGCATCCAGATTGCCGCCAATCCCGCCCGAAGCCACCAGCACCGACGGCGCATAGACCTCAAACTCGCCAATCTCCTGCCGGTTGGTGCGCGCGCCCTGTTGGGCATCGTCAGAGGCCAGAACCTCGCCCGACACACCTTTGACGATGCCGCCCTGGGTGATGATATGGCTGACCTGATGGCGAAACCTCGGCTGGATCAGACCCGCCTCGATATTGGCCTGCACCCGTTCGGCAAAGGGGGCGACCACGCCGGGCCCGGTGCCCCAGGTCAGGTGAAAGCGCGGCACCGAATTGCCGTGCCCTTCAGCATCACCACCGCCCCGTTCAGCCCAGCCGACCACCGGAAACCAGCGCATCCCCAGTCCATGCAGCCAGGCGCGCATCTCGCCGCTGGCAAAGTCCAGATAGGCCCGCGCCCAGCGTTGCGGCCAGTGATCCTCGGGGCGGTCAAACTGGGCGCTGCCAAACCAGTCGCGTCGCGCCAGATCGGGACAGTCGCGAATGCCCATGCGGCGCTGTTCCGGCGTGTCGATCATGAACAGCCCGCCAAGGCTCCAATGGGCCTGCCCGCCCAGGAAATGCGCAGGCTCCTGATCCAGCAGGATCACCCGTTTGCCCCGGTCGCCCAGTTCGGCTGCCGCCACCAGTCCGGCCAGCCCGGCCCCGACGATGATGACATCTGCGCTGTTGTCCGTCGGCTGTCCCATGGCGTGCCTCCGCTGTTGCTCCCGGTTGTGGGATCAGCCTAAGCGTGCAGAGGGCGTTTGCGCAAACCCTGCGCGCCCTGCCGTTGGGTCATATCCGCGTTGATCCGCGGGTTCAGAGCGGCCAGAACAGCAGGATTGACGGAATGGAGACCGCGATGATCAGCACCTCCAGCGGCAGGCCAATGCGCCAGTAGTCGCCAAAATGATAGCCCCCCGGACCCAGAACCAGCGTATTGTTCTTATGCCCGATAGGGGTCAGGAACGCCGCCGAGGCCGCCACCGCCACCGCCATCAGAAACGGATCCGGCGACACGCCAAGGCTGGTGGCCATCTGGATCCCGACAGGGGCCGCCACAATGGCCGTGGCGGTGTTGTTCAGCACATCCGACAGCGTCATGGTCACCACCATCAGCACGGTCAGAATGGCCCAGGCGGGCATGCCTGCGGTCAACGTCAGCAGGCTTTCGGCGATCAGAGCCGTGCCTCCGGCGCTGTCCAGTGCCGCCCCCAAGGGGATCATTGAGCCGAGCAACACAACCACCGGCCATTCGATATGGTCGTATAATTCGGCCAGCGGCAGGATCTTGGTCAGCACATAGGCCACCACCACCAGTCCCAGCGCAATCGGCAGGTAGATAATCCCCAGCGAGGCCGCGAGCACCGCGCCTGCAAAGAGGCCAATCGCCAGCCAGGTCTTGTCATTGGCGGTCACCGACAGACCGCGCTCCGCCAGCGGCAGGCAGCCCAGCCATTCGGTGACATCGGCGCCGCGATCGCGCGGACACAGCAGCAGCAGGATATCCCCGGCCTCAATCTGTTCCTGCCGGATATGCCGGGTCAGGCGGCGGCCCTGCCGTGCCAGCCCCATCAGCACGGTATTCTGCCGCCAGGCCAGCCCCAGCGCCTGCGCGCTGCGCCCCTTTATGCGGGCGGTTTCTGGCACCACCACCTCGACCAGCTCCAGCCCATCGCCCGCCGCGCCCAGTTTTTCCTGCCGTGCCGCATCGGCAAAATCGAGCGAGGCCGCGGTGCGGAATTCATCCAGCGCTTCCGGTGTGGCCTCCAGCACCAGCGCGTCACCGGCGCGCAGCATTTGACCCGCCGCGCGCCCATACAGGCGCTTGCCGTCACGGATCAGACCCAGGATCGCCACATCGGCCTTCTCGGCCTCTTTGTCGAATTCGCCCAGCCGCTGGCCGATCATGTCAGAACCTTCCGGCACGGTCAGCTCGGCTATGTACTGCGACAACTGCGCCTCAGACGCGCCCGCCGCATTCTGGCGCAGCGGGATCAGACGCCAGCCGATCAGCGCCACAAACAGCAACCCCGCCAGCGCCGCGATGCCGCCCACCGGGGCAAAATCGAACATCCCGAACGGCTCACCCAGGGTTTCGGCCCGGATCGAGGCAATGATGATATTGGGCGGCGTGCCGATCAGCGTGGCCATCCCGCCCAGAATGGTGGCAAAGGACAGCGGCATCAGGCTCATCCCCGGCGTGCGTCCCGCCTTGCGCGCGGTCTGGATGTCCACCGGCATCAGCAGCGCCAGTGCGGCCACATTGTTCATGAACGCTGACAGAACCGCGCCGATCCCGCCCATCAGCGTGATATGTGCGCCCAGACTACGGCTGCTGTCCACCAAAGTGCGGGTGATCAGAAACACCGCCCCCGAGCGCACCAGCCCGGCCGAGACCACCAGCACCAATGCCACCACCAATGTAGCGGGATGACCAAATCCGGCAAAGGCGTCATTGGCTGGCACCACGCCCAGAACAACCGCCACCATCAACGCGGAAAACGCTACGATATCATAGCGATACCTACCCCACAGCAGCAGGCCAAACACAGCGGCAAAGAGGGCGAACAAAACGATCTGGTCAAATGTCATGGCGCCACTCTAGCCGCTGGGGCGGGCGGGGCAACCGCCACATTGAGGTGATGGAGCACAGCCGAAGAGAGGTGCGCGCATGTGATCGGTTAGTGATGTGGGGGGCAGGGCGCATATGGGGCGCTTGAAAGCCCCCCGGTGTCGGGGCTATATGGGCGCCAGATCGAAATTGAAGCAGCAAGGATGCACCATGGCAGGCCATTCCAAATGGGCGAATATCCAGCACCGCAAGGGCCGTCAGGACGCCGCGCGGTCGAAATTGTTCTCGAAACTCTCCAAGGAAATCACCGTCGCCGCCAAAATGGGCGACCCCGATCCTGAGAAAAACCCGCGTCTGCGTCTGGCGGTAAAAGAAGCCAAGAGCCAATCCGTGCCCAAGGATGTGATTGATCGCGCGATCAAGAAATCCACTGCCGGTGAAGGCGACGATTACGAAGAAATCCGCTATGAGGGCTATGGCCCGAATGGCGTGGCCGTCATCGTCGAAGCCATGACCGACAACCGCAACCGCACCGCCTCCACCGTGCGCTCCACCTTCTCCAAGAACGGTGGCAACCTCGGGGAAACCGGCTCCGTCGGTTTCATGTTCGACCGCAAGGGGGAAGTGACCTATCCGGCGACGGTCGGTGATGCGGACACCGTGATGATGGCCGCGATTGAGGCGGGCGCCGAGGATGTTGATAGCTCCGAAGATGGCCATATCATTTACTGCGCCGACACCGACCTCAACGAGGTGTCCAACGCGCTGGAAGGTGAGCTGGGCGAGTCCGACTCGACCAAGCTGGTGTGGAAGCCCACCACCACCACGGAACTGGATCTCGAAGGCATGCAGAAGCTGATGAAACTGGTGGATGCGTTGGAGGACGATGATGACGTGCAGCGCGTGACCACCAACTTTGAAGCCTCGGATGAGGTGATGGAGCAGCTGTAATACGCTGCCCCAGACTGAACAGGGCTAAGACCCTCAGGCCCGCCGGATTGGCGGGCCTTTTTCGTCTGCACAATGGCTGCAGGCCCTATGCTGTAGAAGGATAAAGTCATGAATATCAGACCTTTCCGTCCCGAAGATGCCGCAGCGCTGGCGCAGATCTTTCATGCTGCCGTGCATGGGGTAAGCGCGCGGGACTACAGCCCGGAGCAATGCGCCGCCTGGAGCCCGCAACCGGCCCCGGCAGAGGCATGGCAGGGCCGCGCAGATGACGGGCGATCTGTCTTTGTCGCAGTAGACGACACGGATCAGCCGCAGGGCTTCATTGAGCTGGAGCGTGACGGTCACATCGATTGCTTCTATTGCCATCCGAAAGTTGCAGGCACCGGCGTAGGTCTTGCGCTTTATCAGCAGCTGGAAATCCGGGCGCAGGATCTGGGGCTGAGCAGCCTGTTTGTCGAGGCGAGCGAGGCGGCGAAGCGATTTTTCGTCCGGCAGGGGTTCACCGACGAGGGGCGCCGCGAGATTGAACGCCGCGGTGTCGCCCTGCACAATTACCGCATGACCAAGATCCTGAGCTGACCGCAGGATGTCAGGGCTGGGTCAACACGCCTTCGCGCCGCAACTCATCTCTGTCCGGCATCCACAGGTCACTGCTCGCGGTGGCAAACAGCTGGTCGGCAAACCCTGCGCTGATGCCCTGTTCGATCAGGAAGGCCCGGTCGCGGGCCTGTTCTCGTTTCAGATCCACCTGAGGCAACCCGCCGGGAAAATCCAGCGCATAGGCATGAAACCCAAGGGCGCCCTCAGTCGCGAGCCTCCGCTGTCGCCCTGCGGCAAAGATCAGCGTGCAGGCCGAGGCACATGTACCCTCCGCCACCGTATCCAGCGCGCGCTCACGGATCAGCCGGGCCACGCCGCGGGCCTCATAGATCAGGCCGCCGGGACCGCTCAGGGCGACCTCGCGCAGGGCGGGTGCGTCTTCCATCATCGCCTCTATGCGGCGGGTCAGCCCATGCGGAATCTCACCCGCAAAAATCAATCTCCGGCCATCCGGGGTGATCGACAAGTCATAAAGCGCCTCGCGCGCCAGCCGTTCCTGTTCGGCATAATCCGGCTCCACCGGGGCAGTGGCGATCAGGATCGCGTCCCACCACAAGGTCACCGTGGCAAAACCGGCAAAGAGAATGGCCAGATATCCGCCCCAGACCGGCGCCAGATGTCCGGTGTCGCGGATATGAGCATCCGCACTGCGGAGGAAACACCGCGCCTGCCACAGCAGCAGCAGCGCGTCGATCAGAACCAGCGCATAGAGCAACCGCATCGGCAGCACCACGACCGTATTCAACAGTACCCATGTCAGCAGCACCACGATCCTTGGCAGAACCAGCTGCCATAGAAAGCTGCGCCCCAGTGTCAGAATGCGCAACCGCTTTGGCGAGGTGCGGGCGGGGTCGGTTCTCAGGTTGGATAACCTGCCGTTCGTTTTGCTGGTGTCGTGATCCTCTGGCACTGCCGTGCCCCCGGTGGTTAGATCGGCGTCAGATGCCGACGCGCTGATATGAGCACGGCACGGGTCACATCGGCAAGGGCGGGGGCCAATACCCGGCTCACCTGCCAGGTCAATGGCACATCCAGCGGGGTGTCCGGGATCAGCGGGCAGAGCTGCTCTGCCGTCAGATAAGGTGCGGCCAGCTGTTCGGGGTTCATCCCCCAGCCCACGCCTGCCAAGGCGGCATCGACAAAGGCCTGACTGGACGGCAGGAAATGGGCGGGCGGTGCAATCCCGCTGCCGACATGTGCGCTGAGCCAGCGCCCCTGCAGCTGATCCTTGGCATTAAATATGAGACAGGGCGCGCGCGTTGCGGCCTCTTGTGTCACGCCGTTGGCAAACCAGCGCTCCCGAAACCTTGGTGAGGCCGTCGCAATATAGCGCAGCGCCCCTAATGGGTGGGCATCGCAGCCGGTCACCGGCTTGGCATGGGCGGTCACCGCCGCCGAAACCTCGCCCCGGCGGAGCCAGTCGGCGCTGTGATCCTGATCGTCGATCACCAGATCAAACAGCAGCCCGTCGCAGGCGGCCATCACCGGAACAAACCAGGTCGCCAGACTGTCCGCATTGATCGCCACCCGCAGGCGCGATGCACCGCGCGCGCGCTCCAGCCGCAGATCCTCTGACACAGCCGCTTCCAGCAAGGCCACATCCTCGGCGTGTTTGGCAATGCGAAGCCCAGCCTCGGTGCCAAGGCACGGGCTGCCACGCTGCACCAAGCTGCTGCCGATCCGATCCTCCAGCGCCTTGATCCGCTGCGAGATCGCTGAGGGCGTGACCAGCAGCGCCTGCGCCGCCGCCTCAAAGGAGCCAAGCCGCAGGACCGCCGAGAGCGCGGCAAGGTGATTGGGGTCGAATTTCATTAGCTCTGCTTAATTGAGGTTATTCGGATTAATTTGCGTACAGCACTCAGGCGGCGTAGTCAAAGTCGCAGATGCGGAGACCGATCCGCGCAGAGACCACCAAAGGATATCCCCATGCCCCCCAGCCTGATCGCCGGTTTCTTTCTTGGCCTCAGCCTCATTATGGCCATTGGCGCGCAAAACGCCTTTGTGCTGCGGCAGGGGCTGCGGCGACAGCATGTGTTTTGGATCTGTTTCACCTGTGCCAGCTCTGATGCGCTGCTGATCACTGCCGGTGTTTTGGGCTTCGGCTCTCTCGCGCTGGCGGTGCCCTGGTTCGAGCTGGCGATGCGACTGGGCGGGGCGGCGTTTCTGCTGTGGTATGGTGCGCGCAGTCTGATGGCCGCCTGGCGGGGCGGGGCGCATCTGGACAGTGCCGACGGGCAGGGGGCGCCGGTAACGCTCTGGCCGATGCTGGCAACGGTGCTGGCGCTGACTTGGCTCAATCCGCATGTCTATCTGGATACCGTGGTGTTGCTCGGCTCAATCTCGGCGCAATATCCGCAGCCGCTGGTGTTCGGCTTTGGGGCTGCCGTATCCAGCTTCGTCTTCTTCTTCACGCTGGGTTATGGCGCCAGCTTTCTGGCCCCGGTCTTTGCCCGGCCTCGGGCCTGGCAGGTGCTGGATGTGCTGGTTGGCCTAACCATGTGGGCCATCGCGCTCAAACTATTGCTGATGTAGGGTCTGCCGCGATGAAGATCTGCGCGTTACCCGACCAAACCAATGCAGATGGCCCATGCCTGAAGATATTTCATATGTGAAGGGTTGTTCTGCAGCGGTCCCGGTGGTCTCATGCCCGCCATGACCTCAACATCGCAAAACTCTCCATCGCCTGCACAAAGCACTGCCGCCAACCAGCCCTTGCGAGGCGTGTTCTGGATGCTGATGACGGGCTTCTGCTTTGTTGCGGTGACGGCGCTGGTCAAATATCTCGGCGATCGTGTCCCACCAGCAGAATCCGCCTTCCTGCGGTATCTGCTGGGGCTGGTGTTTCTGCTGCCGATGATTGGCGCGCTGCGCCGCAGCCAGCTGACACCGCGCCTCTGGGGGCTGTTTGCCATGCGGGGGTTTGTCCATACCCTGGGGGTGATCCTGTGGTTTTTTGCGATGACCCAGATCCCCTTGGCAGAGGTCACGGCAATGAATTACCTCTCGCCGATCTATGTCTCCATCGGGGCGGCGCTGTTTCTGGGGGAACGCATGGCGTTGCGCCGGGTCGGGGCCATTCTGGTGGCGCTGATTGGCGCGCTGATCATCCTGCGGCCCGGGTTTCGCGAGGTGGAGGCGGGCCATATCGCCATGCTATTCACCGCACTGGCCTTTGGCGCGTCTTATCTTCTGGCAAAAACCACCGTGGATGGCACCAGCCCGGTGGTGGTCGTGGCGATGCTCTCGATCTGGGTGACGGTGTTTCTGGCGCCGTTCGCCGCCGCGGTGTGGGTGACACCCACCCTGTGGGAGCTGGCGATCCTGTTTGCGGTCGCCTGTTTTGCCACCGCCGGACATTACACAATGACACTGGCCTTCGCGTCGGCGCCGGTAACGGTCACTCAACCGGTAACGTTTTTGCAATTGCTTTGGGCAACACTGCTGGGGGCGCTGGTCTTTGGTGAGGCGGTCGATATCTGGGTGGTGGCCGGGGGCTGCCTGATCCTGGCGGCTGTCAGCTTCATCACCTGGCGCGAGGCGGTGCTGAAGCGACGGGCGCTGACACCGGCCAGCCTCGCCACAAAAGTCTGATTTCGCAAAACCGTCACATAGCGCTGCTAGGGACCTCGAACGGATTCGGTAACAAAGGTGAAACACATGCGCGCCCGACTGATCTTGGCGTTTCTGCTGGCACCGCTGGGGCTGGCACTGCCTGCCCAGGGGGAGGCCGCGGGTCCGGACGGTCCAAGCTACGCAGGGCTGGAGATCTGCAACGACACCGCTGTGCCCCAATCCGTCAGCCTGGCCTACCGCGATGACGGGCGGTGGATGTCCCATGGCTGGTGGGCGCTGCCACCTGAAACCTGTGAACGGGTACTCGATGACCCGCTTAAGAACCGGTTCTACTATTTCCGCAGCGAGGCGGAGAACTGGCAGTTTCTGGATGAGCGGATTTCATTCTGCACAGCACCGGGCGAATTCACGATCTACGGCGACCGGGATTGCGCGATCCGTGGCTATGACAGCGCATTTTTCGCCAAGATCGACACCGATGTTCCTGCCCCCCCGTCCAACAGCGGTCAGCCCGTAGTGGCCTATGTGGCCCGGCTGAGCCATCATTCCCGTCCGAAGACCGGCGGTGCTGGCCCACTCAGCACGGTGCTATCGGGGGCGGGCGCGACGGCAGACAGCGCCTTTGATCAGGATGTGACCTTTCAGGGCTGCGAGGAGCGTGGCGATGGTCGGGTGATTTGCAAATTGGTCATGGGGGCAGGGCAGCTTTGCGTGACGAACGACGGGATGACGGATCCGGCCATCATCGACCGACTACAGGCGCTGGACCCCGGCACGCCCCTACGGGTGTCGGGAAAGAGCCTGACATCCGGCGATCGCGTGACCTTCGCCAGCCTGAACGCCCTGACCAAGCGTGAGGAAACCCGGCACGATCTGATGCTGGATGATCTGGCTGGCCAATGGGTCTCGCAGGCCGATGCTTATGACCTCTTTGTCATCGAAGGGGCGGCGCGGCGCAATTTCTACGGATCGGTCGAAACCATGACTGAGCTGTTGTCGGTACAGACCGCCTGCGATGACGCCACAGGGGCGGGTCCCTATCTGGTCGCCCAGGCCGAGGATGGTGGCCCCACCCATTGCTACCGGATCATCTCCCTGACAGAGAACGAGCTGGTGCTGTCATACATGCCGCGCGGGACTGAGCTGCGCTATCAGCGCCACGATCTGCCACTGAACTGAGTGGCGCGCGCTCCAGCTGTGCGGGGGAAGGGGGCGCTAGTTCAACGCCAGATCCACCACCCGATGCGCAGCGCGGCGGGCCTGGGCGGAATCCAGTGGCGTCTCGGACTGGGCGGCCTGGAGCCAGACCCCGTCCATATAGCACTGCAGGGCGTGACGGGCCGTCTCCACCCGGTCCGGCGGCAACAAGCCGTTCAACTCTGCCAGAAAATGGCTGCGCACCCGGCTGCGATTGATTCTGTGCAGCCGCGACAGACGCGGCGAATAGGGGGCGCTGGCCCAGAACTGCATCCAGAGACTGCATTGCGCGACGCTGAATAATTCATCGTCAAAATTGGCATCCATCACCGCATAAAGCCGCTCTTTCGGGCTCTTCGCGGTGGCATATCCCCGGATCATTGCCTCGCGCAACTTGTTTAGGAGATGGCGCATCGTGGCTTCCATGAGCCCTTCCTTGGAGCCGAAGTAATAGTTGATCGAGGCCGCCGAGGCCCCGGCCTCCCTCGCGATTTCTGCCATGGTAACAACACCATAACCACGTCGATGAACGGCGACGATGGTGGCTTCGATCAGCTCTTCATTGCGGATGTCGCGAATTCTTTTTCTACCCATTCTTCAGTCTTGCGTCAGGTCGCTCTGCGTTTCAACTCCTGTTATGCGCATTCCGGATCTTGAACGGCCATTTAAAAATAGGTTTAGAGATGACCTTTTTTCTGCTATGCCTCTCCCACACGTCAAAAGGGCGATCAACGCCCATCCAAGGGAGGGACGTATGACAACAATCATCTCAGCCGGGATCTTGCTGGCCTTTGCGCTGGTGATTTTCTGCGTGATCAAATGGTGGAACATGCGCATTGTCGGGGTCACCCCGGTGCCATTGTTCACCTTCATCGCAATCCTCTTCACCTCGGGTCTGGATGTGGGGCTTATCATGTTCCCGCTGGCCTTTGACTACCCGCTTTATGCGGATACCGCAGCAGAACCTGCCTATGCGTTCACCAATCCGCTGGCGCTTGAGTTCGGCTTCTGGGGCTTTCTGATCTGGGCTTTCTACTTCCTGACCTCATTCTACTTCTGCGCCATCGAACCGCGGGTGAAGTTCTTTGAGATCGGTATCGTGAAGCTGCTGAACAACTTGGTAATCATCACCACTTGTGCCTTCACCGGTGCGCTGTTCCTCATCTACATGCCTTATTATATCGCCGAAGTTGGCGACGGTGAGACGGTCATCCCGGCCTTCTACGTGATCTGCTTCCTGGTGATCCTGGCGGCGGCCTATTCCTCGACCGACATCAAATACGTCCGTATCCTGTCGGTGGGTTCGACCTTCCTGTTCTTCGCGCTGATCCTCGGCATGTGGGCTTATGCAGGTATGGGGCTTGGCGAATTCGTCTCGACTGCTGGCAATATCGGCGGCTACTTCGGCAATATCCATAAATTCATCCTGCCGCTGACCGAATACCATGAATTCTACCTGTTCTGGTGGTTTGCATGGTCGATCATGATTGGCCAGTTCACCTCGCGCTTTGTTGGCGGTCTGACCACATGGCAGCTGCTCGCCGCACTTCTGGTGTTCCCGTCGATCCCGCTCGCGGTGTGGTTCTCGGTGCTGTATTTCTACCACCTCAATACCATCCCGACCGCTGGTCTGATCAACTGGTCCATGACTGTCGTTGGCATCCTCTTCGTGATCAACTCGTTTGACTCGCTGATCCGCCTTTACACCGACAACATGAACCTCAGCGCCGAACGTCTGGGCAAGCTGCCTTATGTGCTTGGCAATGCGGTGGCGCTTTTTGCCCTGACGCTGGCCTTCCAGAGCCAGTGGTTGCAAATCCAGTGGGTCGGCACCGTGGTGATCGGCATCTACATCGCCTGCCTGATCTACATCTTCGTGAAGAAGCGTAGCGAAGTTGCGGCGATCACCACGTCGCCTGAGGAAAACACCCTCGATTTCGATCGTATCAAAACAGCCCACTAAAGACCGGGCGCCCCGGCCCGCCAGATGGCAGGGCCGGGGCCTTTAGCGGCATCGCCGCATTCAGACATCTGACAGGATTGGTTCTTTGTGTCGCGCGCCTCTGGCCCCGTAAAACACCACCTGTTGCAAGCTATCACCGGGCCCAAGGCCGCATTGCAAAGACAGAGGAGACGTTGGAAAGATGACCGCCCCGAATATCCTGATCGTGATGGTTGACCAGTTGAACGGCACACTGTTCCCCGATGGTCCCGCTGATTTCCTGCATGCGCCCAACCTCAAAAAACTGGCGGCCCGCTCCACCCGTTTCAAGAACGCCTATACCGCCTCGCCTCTCTGCGCGCCGGGCCGTGCCTCTTTCATGTCCGGTCAATTGCCGTCGCGCACCGGCGTCTATGACAATGCCGCTGAGTTCCGCAGTGATATCCCGACCTACGCCCACCACCTGCGCCGCGCGGGCTACTACACCTGCCTGTCCGGCAAAATGCACTTCGTCGGTCCCGACCAGATGCACGGGTTTGAGGACCGCCTGACCACCGATATCTACCCGGCCGATTTCGGCTGGACGCCGGATTATCGCAAACCGGGAGAGCGGATTGACTGGTGGTATCACAATATGGGATCGGTCACCGGCGCAGGCATCGCCGAGATTTCCAACCAGATGGAATATGACGATGAGGTCGCTTATCACGCCAAGGCCAAGCTTTATGATCTGTCGCGTGGCAAGGATGATCGCCCCTGGGCCCTGACCGTCAGCTTTACCCACCCGCATGACCCCTATGTGGCGCGCCGCAAATACTGGGATCTCTACGAGGATTGCGAGCATCTGCTGCCAGAGGTTCCGGCGATGGACTATGCCGACCACGACAACCACTCCAAACGGATCTTTGACGCCAACGACTGGCGCAGCTTTGATATCTCGGAAGTGGATATCAAACGCTCCCGCCGCGCCTATTTCGCCAATATCTCCTACCTTGATCACAAGATTGGCGAGATCCTTGAGGTGCTGGAAACCACCCGGCAAGAGGCGATTATCCTCTTTGTCTCTGATCACGGCGACATGCTGGGGGAGCGGGGATTGTGGTTCAAGATGAGCTTTTACGAAGGCTCCTCCCGCGTGCCGCTGATGATCTCGGCTCCAAATCTGCCTGCCGGGCTGATCGAGACGCCGGTGTCCACATTGGACGTGACCCCAACGCTGGGCGCGCTGGCCGGTGTAGATATGGCAGAGATCGAGCCCTGGACAGATGGGCAAAACCTGCTGCCGCTGGCGATGGGCACAGAGCGCACCGAACCTGTTGCCGTGGAATACGCCGGGGAGGCCTCTTATGCGCCGCTGGTGTCGTTGCGGTATGGCAAATGGAAATACAACCGCTGCGCGCTGGACCCCGATCAGCTGTTCGATCTGGAGGCGGATCCGCAGGAGCTCGACAATCTGGCCGGCGACCCGGCCCATGCAGGCACGCTGCAGACCTTACGCGCCAAGTCCGAGGCCCGCTGGGATCTGGGCCGCTTTGACGCAGAGGTCCGCGCCAGCCAGGCCCGCCGCTGGGTCGTCTACGGGGCGCTGCGCCAAGGCGGCTATTACCCCTGGGACTACCAGCCGCTGCAAAAAGCATCCGAACGCTACATGCGCAACCACATGGATCTGAACGACGTTGAGGACGGCAACCGCTTTCCTCGCGGCGAATAGACCACTCACACACACTCCTACGCCAGTTCTTCTGGCCCTAAATATCCCCGCCGGAGGCATAAAATCATGACACACCCCGCACAGCCCAAAGCCAGCCATTTCATCAATGGCGAATACGTCGAAGACACCGCCGGCACGCCGATCCCGGTGATCTATGCTGCCACTGGTGAGCAGATCACCACCGTCTACGCGGCCACCCCGGCAATCGTCGAACAAGCGCTCTCCACCGCCAAAGCAGCCCAGAAAGAATGGGCCAAGATGACCGGCACCGAGCGGGGCCGCGTGCTGCGCCGCGCCGCTGACATCATGCGCGAGCGCAACCACGATCTGTCGGTTCTGGAAACCTATGACACCGGCAAGCCGCTGCAGGAAACCCTTGTGGCCGACGCCACCTCCGGCGCTGACGCGCTGGAGTATTTCGGCGGTCTGGCAGCGAGCCTCACCGGCGAGCATATCCCGCTGGGTGAGGATTGGGTCTATACCAAACGTGAAGCCCTTGGCCTCTGTGTTGGCATCGGTGCGTGGAACTACCCCACGCAGATCGCCTGCTGGAAAGGCGCGCCAGCCTTGGCCTGCGGCAACTCCATGGTGTTCAAACCCTCCGAGACCACCCCGCTCTGCGCGCTGAAAGTCGCGGAAATCCTGATCGAGGCCGGCGCCCCGGCGGGCGTCTTCAACGTTGTTCAGGGCATGGGCGAGGTTGGCGGTGCGCTGGTCACCGACCCCCGCGTCGACAAGGTGTCGCTGACCGGCTCGGTGCCGACCGGCAAGAAAGTCTATGCGGCGGCGGCTGAGGGCATGAAGCACGTCACCATGGAACTGGGCGGCAAGTCGCCGCTGATCATCTTTGACGACGCCGACATCGACAACGCCGTGGGTGGCGCCATCAACGGCAACTTCTACTCCTCCGGTCAGGTCTGCTCCAACGGCACCCGCGTGTTCGTGCAGAAGGGCATCAAGGAGAAGTTCCTGGCCCGGCTGGCGGAGCGCACCGGCAACGCCATCCTCGGCGACCCGATGGATGAGGCGACCAGCTTTGGCCCCATGGTGACCGAGAACCAGATGAACATCGTCTTGGGCTACATCGAGAAGGGCAAGGAAGAAGGCGCGCGTCTGATCTGCGGCGGCAGGCGTGCAGACATGGACGGCTATTTCATTGAGCCGACCGTCTTTGCCGATGTGACTGACGATATGACCATCGCGCGCGAAGAAATCTTTGGCCCGGTCATGTCCGTCCTCGATTTCGACACCGAAGAAGAAGTTGTCGCCCGCGCCAATGACACCGAATTCGGTCTGTCCGCCGGTGTGTTCACCAAGGATTTCACCCGCGCTCACAGGGTGATCGGCAATCTTGAGGCCGGCAGCTGCTTCATCAACTCCTACAACGACGCGCCGGTTGAGGCGCCGTTTGGCGGTGTGAAGGCGTCTGGTGTGGGCCGCGAAAACTCGAAAGAGGCGATCAAGCATTTCAGCCAGGTGAAATCCGTCTACGTCCGCATGGGTGACGTCGAGGCGGCCTTCTGATTGCCCTTTTGGGCAACGCCCACCCACCCGCCCCGTTGCCCAAAAGGGCAAGAGGAAAGGGTTTGCTGAGAGGTCGCTGAGGGCGCTTTGCGTCCTCAGCAGACCAGAACAATGATGAGGCAGATTCGGGATGCCTCAAGGACAAGCCGCGCCAGGGCGCGGTGCCACAGGCATCCTTGACCCAGCCCGAATCCGCAATGGAGAGACGCAATGAACGCGGATTATGTGATTGTTGGCGCCGGATCAGCCGGCTGTGCCATGGCTTACCGGCTGTCAGAGGCCGGTAAATCGGTGCTGGTTATTGAACACGGGGGCACAGATGCGGGCCCCTTCATCCAGATGCCCGGCGCGCTGAGCTATCCGATGAATATGTCGATGTACGACTGGGGCTATAGATCCCAGCCCGAACCGCATCTGGGCGGGCGTGAACTGGTCTGCCCGCGCGGCAAGGTGGTTGGCGGGTCGTCGTCGATCAACGGGATGGTCTATGTGCGCGGCCATGCAGGCGACTACAACCACTGGGCCGAGTCGGGGGCCGCGGGCTGGTCCTATGCCGACGTGCTGCCCTATTTCAAACGCATGGAAACCTGGGATGATCGCGGTCATGGTGGCGATCCTGATTGGCGCGGCACCGACGGCCCGCTGCATGTGACCCGCGGCCCCCGCGATAACCCGCTGCACGCGGCCTTCGTCAAGGCGGGGGAGCAGGCCGGCTATCCGGTGAGCAAGGACTACAACGGCGAACAGCAAGAGGGCTTTGGCCCAATGGAAATGACCGTCTACAAAGGTCAGCGCTGGTCCGCCGCAAACGCCTATCTGAAACCGGCGCTGAAGCGCGACAATTGCGAGATGATCCGCGCCCTGGCGCGCAAGGTGGTCATTGAGGACGGTCGCGCCGTCGGGGTTGAGGTCGAGCGTGGCGGCAAGATCGAAGTCATCCGGGCAAATGCCGAGGTCATTCTTGCGGCGTCTTCGCTGAATTCGCCCAAACTGCTGATGCTGTCGGGCATTGGTCCGGCAAAACACCTGGCCGAGCATGGTATTGATGTGGTGGTTGACCGCCCCGGCGTCGGGCAGAACCTGCAGGACCATCTGGAATTCTATTTCCAGTTCGCCTCGAAACAGCCGATTACCCTGTTCAAATACTGGAACCTCTTTGGCAAGGCACTGGTGGGCGCGCAGTGGCTGTTCACCAAAACCGGTCTTGGCGCCTCCAACCAGTTCGAAAGCGCCGCTTTCATCCGCTCTGACAAGGGGGTGGATTATCCGGATATCCAGTACCACTTCCTGCCGATTGCCGTCCGCTATGACGGGCAGGCGGCGGCCGAGGGGCACGGGTTTCAGGCGCATGTCGGCCCGATGCGCTCGGACTCGCGCGGGGAGGTCACGCTGGCCTCTGCCGATCCCAATGATGCGCCGAAGATCCTGTTCAACTACATGTCCACGGAGAAGGACTGGGAAGACTTCCGCAAATGTATCCGCCTGACCCGTGAGGTTTTTGCGCAGGATGCAATGAAACCCTTCGTGAAGCATGAGATCCAGCCCGGCGACGCGCTGCAATCGGATGAGGAGCTGAACGGCTTCATCCGCGAACATGTTGAGAGCGCCTATCACCCCTGCGGCACTTGCAAGATGGGCGCAGTAGAGGATCCGATGGCGGTGGTTGATCCGGAATGCCGTGTCATCGGTGTTGAGGGGCTGCGCGTTGCCGACAGCTCGATCTTCCCCCGCATTACCAATGGCAACCTCAACGGCCCCTCAATCATGACCGGAGAGAAGGCCTCTGATCATATTCTGGGTCGCCGCCTGCCGTCTTCCAATGCGGAACCGTGGTTCAACCCGAATTGGGAAGGTTCACAACGCTGACCCCTATGTCGCGATCCCGGTATTGCGACTGCCGTTAATCACGATCCCTGAAACGCCCGCTGCACACCGTTGCGCGGGCGTCTTTTTTTAGCGCTGTCGCCGCGGGTTTGATCCGCGTCAAGGTGGCTGACGACCCGTCGCCCTACGCTCTGTCTGACGCTAAGAAAAAGGAGCGAACAGATGTCCAATACCCCGCATGAGCTGGCCGAAGAATTTCCCGATAAAACAGCGCAGATCAGCCAGCTGAAACAATCCGACGCGCATTTTGCCAAACTCTCGGACGAGTATCACGCGGTGAACCGCGCAGTGCATCGCGCCGAAACCAATGTGGAACCGGTCAGCGCTGAGGCGGAGACCGGCCTGCGCAAGCAACGCGCAGCACTGAAGGATGAGATTTGGGGCATTCTGTCCAAAGCATGAAGCCTATCGGAAGAACCGATTGGAAGGGCGCCTGAGGCGCCCTTTTGCTTTTGATCCTGCAAAACAGGCAATTCTGCAGGCGCCTTTTACCGGAAATTCAAAGCTGGTGCAGAGCATGGATCGGGCAGGAAACGGACCCAGCGCGCCACGATTGCACGGCTTGTGGAAACAATACGGCACTAGGGGCGGACTGTTTTCGCTAGGCCGCGAGTATTAACCAAATTTCATCAAATTTGAGGCAAAATAGGGCGATCTCCCGCACTTTCGTATAGTCTGAGTACAGCAAACGAATGTGCCCCGGCGCGGATCATTGCCGGAGCGGGTAGAGTTGAGGGAGATGCCAGATGGAACAGAGCTGCCAGACTGCTTTCGCTGAGGACATGTATGGAACCGCTGGGTCTGACAGCGATGCGGAAATTCTGGCGGCTGTGCGCCGGGTCCTGACCGCCGAAGAGATCAGCCATCCGGATGTTGTTGAGCCTCCTCGAAAAACCTCCCTTGTGTCCACGCTGCTAAACCGGCTGCGTAGCTGATCTGCCGGTTCGGGCGCAGACCGCTGCGCCCCCGGTGACCAAGGATTCTACAAAATCCTTGGCAACTTCCTTAGCAAGAAAATTGCGCGATGGGCGATGGGTCAGCTCACCTCATAAGGCAGCACGCCGCGTTGATCGGTATTGATGCTGAGCCTGCGTTCCAGCGGCGGCACCGAACGCTGATGACAGTCGCGCCGCTCGCAGATGCGACAGGAAATCCCGATCGGCTCATAGGCGCTGTCCTGGCTCACATCCAGCGTATCTGCATAGACCAGCGCATCGGCGTGGCGCACCTCACATCCCAGTGCAATGGCATAGCGACGCACCGGTGAGCCGAAGGAGCCACCGGGTTTCGAGACATCCCGCGCCAGCGAGATATAGCGCACCCCGTCCGGTGTCTCCGCCAATTGCCGCAGGAACCGGCCCGGCGTTTCAAACGCGCGGTGCACGTTCCACAAGGGGCAGGCGCCGCCGAAGCGGGCAAATTGCAGCCTGGTGGCCGAATGGCGTTTGGTGATCGTGCCCGCCTGATCCACCCGCACAAAGAAAAACGGCACGCCCTTGGCGCCCGGGCGCTGCAATGTTGAGAGCCGATGGGCCACCTGCTCGATTGAGGCGCCAAAGCGGGTGGAGAGCAGCTCCAGATCATGCCGACATTCGACCGCCGCGTCCAGAAACTGGCGATAGGGCATCATGGCAGCCCCGGCAAAATAGTTGGCCAGCCCGATCTTGGCGATCGACCGCGCCGCCTCGCTGTGGAATTTTGCGAAATCCAGCGTCGCCTCCAGCAGATCATTCTGATGCAGCAGCGCCACCTGCAGCAACAGCTGAAACAGCTGTGTCTGCGGCGAGGCCCGGTTGGACAGTCGCAGAACTTTTCCCGCCGGATCAAATTTGCGCAACCCGTCGATATCGCCGAACACCACGCTGATCCCGGCCTGATCCAGCGCCGCGATTGCCGCACTGCGGGCATCCAGCCGCCCGCAGAAATTCTCAGCGGCGCGGTCCACCGCATCAATGTAGTTGTCGCAATAGTGGAAGAAATCGCGCACTTCTTCCCAAGGAGAGGCCTGAATGCGCGCATCCTCGCGTCCCAGGGCCTCATCCAGCGAAGCCAGCCGCTCATGGGTCTGCCGATAGGCGCGGTGCAGGGTGAGTAAGGCCCGTGCCAGGGCAGGCGCGTTGGAGGCTGTCAGCCGCAGATCCGCCATCGGGGGCGTGTCATCGGCAAAAACAGGGTCGGCCATCACTTCGCGCATGTCACTGACCAGCCGCTCACTGTCTCCCGCAGACAGCTCAGTCACATCCAGACCAAATTCCTGCGCCAGCGCCAGCACCACGGTGGTCGAGACCGGCCGGTTGTTGTTCTCCATCTGGTTGAGATAGGGCAGGGAGACGCCCAGTTTGGCGGCAAACTCCTTTTGTGTCAGCGACAGGCGCAGCCGCATTTCCCGCAGCTTGGCCCCGGCATAGAGTTTCTGTTGCGCCATCCTGGTTACCTTTGCAAACTGAGGGTTCTGCAATTGTAGAATTGCAAATCAGTTGGCGCAATAGGGGGTGATCTTTCAACCTACCGTCGCTTGGTGCTACGCGCAGCACGGAAGGGACAGAAAGCTGCGCCTCAGAGTCCGAGCGTCTTCTCACGGCGGATCACCACCCGGATTGAGATAAAGCCCAGAACTGCGGTGCCCAGCATGATTGCCAGGAGGGGCACCGGAGTTGATCCCGGTACCAGCAGATAGCCGGCATAAGCGCTGAGGCCCGCGCCCACGCCAATCATGATCGCGCCGGCCAGCCCCGACGCTGTCCCCGCCAGATGCGGGCGCACGGAGATCGCGCCGGCGGTGGCATTGGGGATGGCCATACCATTGCCCAGCCCGACAAAAGTCATGAACCCGAAGAAGGAATAAACGCTGTCGGCTCCCAGCAGCGCCAGCACGAGCGACAGCGCCACGCCCACACCGTTGATCAGACACCCCCAGAGCACCATCTGGTTGAGGCCAATTCGCACGGAATAGCGCCCGGACAGGAAATTGCCGACGAAGTAGCCAACTGCCGGGGAGGCGAAGTACACGCCCAATTGCGCCGCCGACAGTCCATAGACCTGCGTCCCCATAAAGGGTGCGCCGCCGAGATAGGCAAAAAACGCCCCTGACGACAGGCCCGAGGCCAGCGAATAGCCCCAGAACCGAGGGGACCGCAACAATTCGGGGTATTCCCGGAACTGGGCCATCAGCGTTTTGCCACTCTTGCGAGCGGTTTCGCCCAGATCCAGATAGGCGATGGCAAATGTGCCGGCCCCCAGTGCCATCAACAGCCAGAAATTGGCCTTCCAGCCGATGGTCTCTTCCAGTGCGCCGCCAATCATCGGGCCAATCATTGGAACAACGGCCATGCCCATGGTGACATAGCCGATCATGCTGGCAGCCTGATCGCTGTCATAAATGTCGCGCACCGCAGCCCGGCTCAGCACCATGGCCGAGGCAACGATGGCCTGGCACATCCGAAACAACAGGAAAATCTCGGCTGAGGGCGCATAAAGACAGCCCAATGTCGCCAGAAGGAACAGCGCCACCCCCCAGAGGATCACCGGGCGCCGTCCCAGTTTGTCCGATATAGGCCCGACAAAGATCTGTACAATCGCGCTCACCGCAAGGTAGAGCGCGACCGAAAGCTGCATGAGACTGTAGTCAGCATCAAAATACCGCGCCATCCCGGGAAGGGAGGGCAGAAAGATATTCATCGCCAGCGCCGAAAGTCCTGACAGCAGGATCAGCGTGCCGATATTTGGGTTGGACCGACGGTCCAGAAATCGCCGCGGAATGGTTCGCATGTGAACGAGTTAGGTCACACCGCGGCGATTGTCCATATTCAGCGGTCTCAGACCAGCAGATCGTCGCTGATTTGATTCAACGTCATATTGCGCAGGGTGATGCTGTGGTTGCCCTCCAGATCGAAGTAGAGATCATCCCCCACCTCGCTGGCACGGGCCAGCACATCTGCTTTGCTGCCATGCCCGACAATCCGCAGGGTATCGATATCGTCCTGAAAATCGCGGATGGTGTCATTGCCGCCTTTGCGGGCAAAGATGAACAGATCAGCACCGCTGTTTCCCACCAGCCGATCGTTGCCGCCAGCGCCGTTCAGCCGGTCATTGCCGCCACCGCCGACCAGCAGATCCACGCCGCTGTTGCCGTTCAGCGCGTCATTGCCGCCGTCACCGCGCAACGTGTCACGCCCGCCGCCGCCGACCAGCCGGTTGTTGGAGTCATTGCCGGTGATGCGATCGCGTCCTCGCCCGCCAATGGCATTCTCAATGGTGACCCCCTGGGCGATGGTCACATCACTGTCGGCATCGAAACTTGAAAAATGCATCTCGCGCAGGTCCAGCGTCACCGCATTGGTTCGGTTGCTGGCGTTGAAAGTGTCCGTGCCTCCTGTGTCCCAGACCACATCGACCGTATCCGTGCGCGATCCGCGATACGTGGTGTTGCTGGTGTTGAAATCCGCAGCCCCCCAGATGTCCTGCAGCGCCAGCACGTCAAACAGCATCATCGCATCACTGTCCTGTCCGTTCAGCGGGTTTTCCCGGTAGGACATCACCGAATAGAGGTTGCTGTCATACTCTTCAGGCAGGTTTGAGTCATGGGTGTGCTGAAGACCAAGAGCATGTCCCAGTTCATGCAGGATCAGGCTCTCACGGTTGTCTTGTGACATATCCAGCGTGTTATCGAACACGGCATAACCATCCCACCGGGTGATATCATCGCCGCGGAAGCTCATGCTGTAGCCACCGATGCCCACCGTGCTGCCCGGAATAGTGACTGAGCCGAGGTTGAGATCCGGATCGCTGGAGCCCTGGACCTCGACGAAATCGACATTGAGGAAGGTTTCGATATGCGCGAACGCCTCGGCGAAGGCAGCTTGCTCGGCGGCGCTGAAGCTCTGCCAGCCGGAATAATTCGAGCCGGTGGGCAGGTCGCCCGGCGCGGAGTTGCCCGCGAACTGATAGGTGATGGTGAGGCGTGGGGCGTCATCCGTATTGACCGGGTTGCGGGTGTAGAACCCGTCGAATTGCATCGCCTGGATGATCTGGGAAGGTTGTAACATGGGGGGTGTTCCGTTTCCGTTAGTCGACCCCGGTGATACGAGTACATCCGTCAGCACATCAAGAACACCCGCCGCTTCGGCAGTTTCTGCGCGGTTCCGCGCTGATTTGCAAATTAGCGCATCCTCTACGCAAATGCTTTGCAAATTTGCCATTATTGCCTTTGGCTTCGCGTGTTCAGCGTCTATGGTCGCCTGAAATTCAACAGGGGGCATGGCCATGAAAGATATCCTTTCCGAGCTGGAAGACCGTCGCAACGCAGCGCGACTGGGGGGCGGACAAAAGCGGATCGACGCCCAGCACGGGCGCGGCAAACTGACCGCGCGCGAGCGGATTGAACTGCTGCTGGACGAGGGTAGTTTCGAAGAATTCGATATGTTCGTGGCGCACCGCTGCACGGATTTCGGCATGGAGAACCAGCGCCCCGCGGGGGATGGTGTGGTCACTGGCTGGGGCACCATCAATGGCCGGATGGTCTATGTGTTCAGCCAGGATTTCACCGTGTTTGGCGGCTCCCTGTCGGAAACCCACGCGCAAAAGATCTGCAAGATCATGGATATGGCGGTGCAGAATGGCGCGCCGGTCATCGGCATCAACGACTCCGGTGGCGCGCGCATCCAGGAGGGCGTCGCCTCGCTTGCGGGCTATGCCGAAGTGTTCCAGCGCAACATCATGGCCTCCGGCGTGGTGCCGCAGATTTCCGTCATCATGGGCCCCTGTGCCGGCGGCGCGGTCTACTCCCCCGCGATGACCGATTTCATCTTCATGGTGAAAGACACATCCTACATGTTCGTGACCGGACCCGACGTGGTGAAGACCGTCACCAATGAGGTGGTGACCGCCGAAGAACTGGGCGGTGCCTCGACCCACACCAAGAAGTCTTCGGTGGCCGATGGGGCCTTCGAAAACGATGTAGAAGCCTTGGCAGAGGTCCGCCGACTGGTCGACTTCCTGCCGCTGAACAATCGCGAAAAACCGCCGGTGCGCCCCTTCTTTGATGAGCCGGGCCGCGTTGAGACCTCGCTCGACACCCTGATTCCTGCGAATCCCAACACGCCCTACGACATGAAGGAGCTGATCCACAAAGTCGCGGATGAGGGGGATTTCTACGAAATTCAGGAAGATTTTGCCAAAAACATCATCACCGGCTTCATCCGCCTTGAGGGGCAGACCGTGGGTGTTGTCGCCAACCAGCCCACGGTTCTGGCGGGCTGTCTGGATATCGATTCCAGCCGCAAGGCCGCGCGGTTCGTGCGCTTCTGTGACTGTTTTGAGATCCCGATCCTGACGCTGGTGGATGTGCCGGGCTTCTTGCCGGGCACCAGCCAGGAATATGGCGGCGTCATCAAACATGGCGCGAAGCTGCTCTTTGCCTATGGCGAGGCGACGGTGCCGAAGGTTACCGTGATCACCCGCAAGGCCTATGGCGGTGCCTATGACGTGATGGCGTCCAAACATCTGCGCGGCGATTTCAACTATGCCTGGCCGACGGCGGAAATCGCGGTGATGGGCGCCAAAGGGGCGACCGAGATCATCCACCGCGCCGATCTGGCGGATGCCGACAAGATTGCCGAGCACACGAAGGACTACGAGGAGCGCTTTGCCAATCCCTTTGTGGCGGCGGAACGTGGCTTCATCGATGAGGTGATCATGCCGCAATCCACCCGCAAACGCGTCAGCCGCGCCTTTGCGTCGCTGCGGGGCAAGCAGCTGAAGAATCCGTGGAAGAAACACGACAATATCCCTCTTTGAGGTCCGGACCACTCCGGAATTCCTGAACCCAGACCCTTGCGGCCAAAGGTAAATATCGCCTTGGTTGCGAGGGGCGATGAGGATGCAACCTTGATGTCAGCGCTGCGATATGCCCGGATATGCTGCCGTGATGGCGGCGAAAGCCTGTGGGAAATCAGGGCCCTGGAACCAATCCTGCGTGATCAGGGCGGATTGTTCGCAAAATGCGATCAATTTGAGCGACCTCACGCGTTAGCGCCCACATTTGCGTCTTTGTTTGACACCGGAACCGAATCTGCTCCATGATCCGCGCCAGCTCATATCGGACAGCGCGCACCGCGTGTGCAGCGCCTGCAGCCCCGACAGGAGGAGCCCATCGTTTTTGGGGTCGGGGCTGCGGTATTGGGCCTGTCATTACATCTGTTTCCTGCCTTTCTTTGTCTGCGCTTGCCCTGTGCCTTGGCACCGCAGAGCGGGCGGATGCTGTCCCCCTTGATGTGCCCTCGGGGCAGAGCGTCAATCTCCATGAAGTGCTGCTGGACGAAACCACCGGTGAACTCTGGGTGCGATTCCGCTTCTTGGCGCCGCAGATTGCGCGCGATCTGGCGGGGATCACCTATGAACAGGCGGCGCCGGACATGGATCACCTCTGCCAAACACTTGCTCTGGCCTATCTGCGGCAGCATCAGCTGGCGCCCGCCCGCGTAGTGATTTCGCTGTCGGACCGTGAGGTGCCCTTTGGCCAGGCCGATACCGCCGCAACGCAGTTCTTCGAAAGCTACCGCCCCGAGGGTGACAACTGTATCTGGGAGGCCTTCTGATGATCTCCTGTCTGCCGCCCGATATCCGCACCGGCGACATCAGCGCGCCGCATCCGCTTCTGGTGGCGCCCGGCGTCACAAATATGCCGATCAAGGCTGAAAACTGGCGCTTTTTTGCAGCTTTATCCCGCGAACTGCCGTCCTGCTCGGCTTTGGGATGTGAAACCGCGCGCATCTCGGTTATTCTCGCGCCAGATCACATACGTGTGATCTGTTATTTGAGGATGAGGCAGGCGCCGGCCGTGGCCCGCGCAGGTTTCAAAGACACAATTGGGAGACAGAAATGTCCAAGAGCATCAAACTCGTTGCCCTCGCGGGCCTGCTTGCAGCCGCCGCAGCCTGTGCACAGCAGGAAGAAGAATACGTCGTTGTCGAGCCCGAGCCGATTTCGGCTGAGCCTGTCTACACCGGCAAATACAAGTAATCACTACAGGGGTCCGGCCCTGCGGCCGGACTCCACCGTCCCGCGGGGTGCCGGACCGGAGGCACCATCATGCTAAAACACCGCGGCTTTCCCGGTCGTCTGCCGGGCACCGATTTTCAATTCATCATCCGTCGTCCCAACCCCAAAGGGGTCACGCCGATCACCCGGCGCGAGCGGTTTCGCGACCGTCGTCCGGCGGACCGGCGCGCTGATGCCGGCTTCATGCAGGCGCTGTGGGACTGCTTTGGCGACCAGCCCTTTGAACGGGGCAATCTGGATGCCGGTCGTCTCAGCTGGCTGTTTGGCCGCGAGGTGATTGCTGCAGAAGACCCGTTTGATCCTGAAAGCTATGAGGCGCTGCTGGTCATCGACGTTGATGCCGCCCAGCTGTCCTTTCCCGAAGTCTTCGACGGAAACGCCCGCTAAGATGTCGGCCGGGATCCTTCATAACCCTGTCCGTTGCGACCGCCTCACGGGGTGGTTGCAGCGCGGCTGTGGCGACAGGATTTCGGCGAATCTGTTGCTGGCGTTTTCCACGGATCTGCGTGTCGCACGGGCCCAAAAAGGGTTTCCTCGACTGCGGGGCGGTGACACTAACTGGTGGTCAAATAGGCCTATTCTGGCGGATTTCGGCATAATTCTGCACGGGACTTCCCGGTTTGCGCGAGTTCTCGCCAAATCCGCGTGGTTTGCAACTCAGGGGATGTTTCTGCGCCGGACTGGGGGCAGTCTGACAGAGACAGGTCAGCCTGTCGTGCATCTGATCCAGCCCCTTCGCCTGGAAGGGCAGGTTTGCCCCCCCAATCGCGGCCTGCCCATTTTTTCCTTGGATGCAAAGGCGGAAGCTTGCCAATTGCCCCCCAGTGTTTGGCAGGCTTCTGCGCATCCTCTTGATGCAGACCGGATATCCTTGCCTCCTGTCCGGGGGGCTGCAAACAGTTGTGCAGAGCTTGGATCACACAACGAAGGATCACCCCCATGCAGGCAAAACTCATTCTCGCGGCCTTTGGCCTTTGCACCACACTTGCCGCCTGTGGCGACACCACGGGCGAACAGGTTGTCTATGGCGCCGGCGCCGGTGCGGTCGGCTCGGCGCTGCTCAACGGCAATCTCGTCGCAGGCGCTGCCGTTGGTGCTGCGGCCAATGTCATCTACTGCAAGGAAAATCCGCGCAAGTGTTAAGAAGACCGCTTGCCCGCAGACAGGCCTGACGCCTGATCGCTTACCCCGCGCGGGTAAGGGGCTGCGCCGCATATCCACCGCACAAAGGCTGCGCCCGGAGATTTCTCCGGCGTGGCCTTTTTTGTGCTCCGACGAAGCCAAGACCGTGGCGGGGGCATGTCCTCGCGCCTCACGGAAGACACCGAAGACAAGGGACAGCCAATGTTTGAGAAGATCCTGATCGCCAACCGGGGCGAAATCGCCTGCCGCGTCATCAAGACCGCCCGTAAGATGGGTATCAAGACCGTTGCCATCTACTCGGACGCCGACAAGCAGTCCCTGCATGTGAAAATGGCCGACGAGGCCGTCCACATTGGCCCGCCGCCCGCGAACCAGTCCTATATCGTCATCGACAAGGTGATGGAGGCGATCCGCGCAACCGGCGCGCAGGCGGTGCATCCGGGCTATGGTTTCCTGTCCGAAAACGCCAAATTCGCCGAGGCGCTGGCCGCTGACGGTGTCGCCTTTGTCGGCCCGCCGGTCGGCGCGATTGAAAGCATGGGCGACAAGATCACGTCCAAGAAAATCGCGCAGGAGGCCGGTGTTAGCACCGTGCCCGGCTACATGGGCCTGATCGCCGACGCAGATGAGGCGGTGAAGATTTCCAACGAGATCGGCTACCCGGTGATGATCAAAGCCTCCGCCGGCGGTGGGGGCAAGGGGATGCGGATCGCCTGGAGTGACGCCGAGGCCCGCGAAGGCTTCCAGTCCTCCAAGAACGAGGCCGCGAATTCCTTTGGTGATGACCGGATTTTCATTGAGAAATTCGTCACCCAGCCGCGCCATATTGAAATTCAGGTGCTCTGCGATGCCCATGGCAACGGCATCTATCTGGGCGAGCGGGAATGCTCGATCCAGCGTCGTAACCAGAAAGTGGTGGAAGAGGCGCCGTCGCCCTTCCTCGATGAGGACACCCGCCGCGCCATGGGTGAACAGGCCGTGGCGCTGGCCAAGGCGGTGGGCTACGCCTCCGCCGGCACCGTGGAATTCATCGTCGATGGCGACAAAAACTTCTACTTCCTGGAAATGAACACCCGCCTTCAGGTGGAACACCCGGTCACCGAACTGATCACCGGTGTGGATCTGGTCGAACAGATGATCCGCATCGCCGGTGGCGAGCCGCTGTCGATCACCCAGAACGATGTCAAACTGAACGGCTGGGCCATTGAAAACCGTCTCTATGCCGAAGATCCTTATCGGGGGTTCCTGCCTTCCATCGGTCGTCTGACCCGTTATCGCCCGCCCGCCGAAGTGGCTGCAGGCCCGCTGCATGACAGCGGCAAATGGCAGGGTGATGCGCCTGCGGGGGAACTCGCTGTGCGCAATGATACCGGCGTCTTTGAGGGCGGTGAGATCTCAATGTACTACGACCCGATGATCGCCAAGCTTTGCACCTGGGGCCCAACGCGCGATGCGGCGATTGCGGCAATGCGCGACGCGCTCGACGGGTTTGAGGTTGAGGGGATTGGTCACAACCTGCCGTTCCTCAGTGCCGTGATGGATCACCCGATCTTTATCGCGGGCACCATGACCACCGCCTTTATAGAAGAGCAATATCCCGAAGGTTTCAACGGTGTGGAGCTGCCGGAACAGGATCTGCGCAAGATCGCCGCCGCCTCTGCCGCCATGCACCGCGTTGCCGAAATCCGCCGCACCCGCGTGTCGGGCCGGATGGACAACCACGAACGCAAGGTCGGCAGCGACTGGGTTGTGACCCTTCAGGATGTGTCCTTCAACGTGACCGTTGACGCCGATCGTGACGGCTCTACCGTGCGCTTTGACGATGGCAGCGCGCTGCGCGTCGCCTCCGACTGGACGCCCGGCGACCAGCTGGCGCGGCTCACCGTGGGCGATGACAGCCTGGTTGTGAAAGTCGGCAAGATCTCAGGCGGCTTCCGCATCCGCTCGCGCGGGGCCGATCTGAAGGTCCATGTCCGCACCCCGCGACAGGCTGAACTGGCCAAGCTGATGCCTGAGAAAATCGCACCTGACACCTCCAAACTGCTGCTCTGCCCGATGCCGGGTCTGGTGGTGAAACTGGAGGTCGAAGTCGGCGATGAGGTGCAGGAAGGTCAGGCGCTTTGCACGATTGAGGCGATGAAGATGGAGAACATCCTGCGCGCCGAGAAAAAAGGCGTGGTCAGCGCGATCAACGCCGCCGCTGGTGACAGCCTCGCCGTTGACGAAGTGATCATGGAATTCGAATAACACGACATGATGTCGGTGCAGTCATATCACAAACTGGCGCGTGTCGCCTGTGTGGCGCTGGCCCTTTCGGGGCTGGCGGGCTGCGCCTTGCAAGATGAGGCGGCGGCCCGTGCCGCCGTCGGCGATTGGGTACAGCTGGGCGAGACGCAGTATTATTTCTCCCGCCGCAACTGCGCCGCTGGTGTGTTTGAGGTGAAGGCCACCCGGATTTCATCGCTGCTGACCAAGGCGCGCTCTATCCGGGCGGGGCTGCGTCACCTCGACAACAACATACCCGTCGCCTTCGAGGTTGAGGGACTGTCGCCCAATATGGTCTCAGTTCAGGTGATGACGATGGATCAGGGTCGCGGCAATGGCATCTTCGCAGCCGGGATTGTTGGCAAGGACTGTATGCTGGAGGAGGTCAGCCGCGCTTATCTCCTGGCGCTTCTCGATCCCACATCGGTGCTGATTTACGAACCACGTGCCCGCTTCATGGCGGTGGTGGATCGCAGCAACAGACGCCTGTTCTACGCGCAGGGCGGGGGGGCGTGATGCGCTCCCGCTCGTCCCTTGGCTCTCGGCAAATTGGTCCTGGCGGGTCCCTCAGCGGCCGCGTCGGCCGGTACCGGGTTGTGTCCACTCAGCTGCCGCGCCGCTCCTCCACCTCGCGCAGGCGGGAGGGGAATTTGTCGATGGTCCGGCTCAGCTCACGCACGGTCCAGGGTTGCGGTTTGCGTAGTTTGACACCGCCATCCTTGCCGATCAGCACCAGCATGAACCCCCTCGGCCGCAACTTCTTGCGCAGCGCGGATGTCACGCCGGGGTCGGTATCGGTCAGCACGATGACATCGCGCTCCAGCAGGGCCTCGGCCCCGTCCGCCAACCGCTCCATCTGTTCGTGGAAACGCGGGTCAGCAGGGCTGTCGGCAAAAACCACGATGGGCCGGTGCAGCCACATCAGATCGTCCAGCTCAACGCTGGCGCCGGGGCGCACCAGCTGCACCAGCGGGTCGGTGGGCGGATCGGCGACTTCCGCCATCGTCTCGGCGTCACGTGCCCCTTGCGATCCGGTCTCCTCCGCCACGATCGCGGAGTCATCCGCAGCGGCAGCAGCGGCCTGTTGTGCAACGCCCGCAGATGGCAGCCCCATGGCAAGCAGAGCCGCCAGCCCAAGTATCCCAGCCGATCCAAGCAGCGGTTCGGCCGGCCCAAAACGGGTTTTTCCAAAGACAAACAAGTGTTTCATCAGCTCTCCTGTAGCGATGAATATATGCCCCATCGCGGTAATTGCGATGGGCAATCCCGCGCGTGGGGCAAAAAAAACATGTCCCTGCAACACCCGCGCACGGCGCATTAACCGCATCGTCAGCCTCCCCGTGGCAGGCTCTTGGCCTCTGCAAACCCGGCAGTCCGCCTTGCGCGACGCCACCATCGGGACAGGACTGGCCATGGATATCATGCTGCATATCGGCGCGCATCGCTGCGCAACGGGGTATTTTCAGGGCTTCCTCGCCCATCACGCGGCGCGGCTGCGGCAGGACGGGCTTGCGATCTGGGGGCCGGAGCAGACCCGCAACGGGCTGTTCCACGGCATCCAACCCGGCCCGGCGCCGGTCACAGGGCGCGATCTGGCAACCCGCGCGCGGGGCCGTCTGCGGCTGCGGATCGCGACAGAGACCGCCGCCGGCGCCCAACGCCTGCTGATCAGTGACACGGATCTGATGGGCGGCGCCCATGACCTTCTGCAGCAGCGCCAGCTCTATGCCGGGGTTGGCGTGCGGCTCGCCCGCTTTGACGCGGCCTTTGACGGGCAGGTGCGCGACGTGATGCTGAACCTGCGCAGCCCGGATCGCTTCTGGACCTCGCTGCTGACCCAGATGGTGGCCAATGGGCACCCGCTGCCCTCGGCTGCGGTGCTGGGTCAGATCGCCGCCCATCCGCGCAGCTGGCGCGATGTCATCACGGATATCGCCTGCGCCATGCCCAATGCCCGCATCCGTGTGATGCCTTACGAGACCTATGGCGACCGGCCCGAGGTGCAGCTGTCCCTGCTCGCGGGCCTGCGTCTGGCGCGGATGCCCCGCGCAGATCGGCTCAACCGCTCCGACGGTCTGCCGACCCTGCGCCATCGCCTGGCGCCTGATGTGGCCCGCGATCTGCCGCGCGGGGAGGGCCGCTGGAGCCCGTTTTCCGACATTCAATCCGCAGCGCTGCGCGAGCGCTACGCCGACGATCTGATGTGGCTGCAAGGCGGTGCCGATGGTCTGGCAGAGCTGATGCGCGACCCTGACAAACACGCGGTGGGCTTGAACCCGCCCCCCTACGACCTGACAAGAGGAACTTCCGATGACGACCAAAACCGACGATTGGCGGGCTCTGGCTGAAAAGGAACTGCGCGGCCGCCCGCTGGACGCGCTGACCTGGAATACGCTGGAAGGTATTGATGTCAAACCACTCTATACCGAGGCCGATACCAAAGAACTGCCCCATATGGGCACCATGCCCGGGTTTGGCCCCTTTACCCGTGGGGTGAAGGCCACGATGTACGCAGGCCGCCCCTGGACCATCCGCCAATATGCGGGCTTCTCCACGGCTGAGGAATCCAACGCTTTCTACCGCCGCAACCTCGCTGCCGGGCAGCAGGGCGTTTCTGTGGCCTTCGACCTTGCCACCCACCGCGGCTATGACAGCGACCACCCCCGCGTGATGGGCGATGTTGGCAAGGCCGGCGTGGCCATCGACAGTGTCGAGGACATGAAAATCCTGTTTGACGGCATCCCGCTGGATCAGGTCTCGGTCTCGATGACCATGAACGGCGCGGTGATCCCGATCCTTGCCAGCTTCATCGTCGCGGGCGAAGAGCAGGGCCATGACAAATCGCTGCTGGCCGGCACCATTCAGAACGACATTCTGAAGGAGTTCATGGTCCGCAACACCTATATCTATCCGCCTGAACCCTCAATGCGGATCATCTCGGACATTATTGAGTACACCTCGAACGAGATGCCGAAATTCAACTCCATCTCCATTTCCGGCTACCACATGCAGGAGGCCGGCGCGAACCTGGTGCAGGAGCTGGCCTATACCCTCGCAGACGGGCGCGAATATGTGCGCGCGGCGATGGAGGCGGGCATGGACGTCGACAAATTCGCAGGTCGTCTGAGTTTCTTCTTTGCCATTGGCATGAACTTCTTCATGGAAATCGCCAAGCTGCGTGCGGCTCGCACGCTCTGGCACCGGGTTATGACCGACTTTGATGCCAAGAATGACCGCTCCAAGATGCTGCGCACCCACTGCCAGACCTCGGGCGTGTCCTTGCAGGAACAGGATCCCTATAACAACGTGATCCGCACCGCCTACGAGGCGATGTCGGCGGTCCTTGGCGGCACGCAGTCGCTGCACACCAACGCGCTGGACGAAGCCATCGCGCTGCCCACCGATTTCTCCGCCCGCATCGCCCGCAACACCCAGCTGGTGCTGCAGGAGGAAACCGGCGTCACCAATGTGGTCGATCCGCTGGCTGGCTCCTACTATGTCGAAAGCCTCACCAATGAGCTGATTGAGAAAGCCTGGGCGCTGATGGAAGAGGTCGAGGAGATGGGCGGCATGACCAAGGCCGTGGCCTCCGGCATGCCGAAACTGCGCATCGAGGAAAGCGCGGCCCGTCGTCAGGCGATGATCGACCGCGGCGAAGAGGTGATCGTCGGCGTCAACAAATACCGCAAGGAAAAGGAAGACCCGATCGACATTCTGGACGTCGACAATGTCGCCGTCCGTGACAGCCAGATCGCCCGTCTCGAAACCCTGCGCGCAGATCGCGACAGTGCCGCCTGCGAGGCCGCGCTGGAGAACCTGACTCGCGTCGCAAAGGAAGGTGGCAATCTTCTCGCTGCCGCTGTCGAAGCCGCGCGTGCGCGCGCCTCAGTCGGAGAAATCAGCATGGCAATGGAAAAGGAATTCGGCCGTCACAGCGCCGAGGTCAAGACCCTCGCCGGTGTCTACGGTGCCGCCTATGAGGGTGACGAAGGCTTTGCCGCCATTCAGAAATCCATCGAAGACTTTGCCGAGGCAGAGGGTCGTCGCCCGCGTCTTCTGGTGGTCAAGATGGGCCAGGACGGCCACGACCGCGGCGCCAAGGTGATCGCCACCGCCTTTGCCGATATCGGCTTTGACGTCGACGTCGGCCCGCTGTTCCAGACCCCGGAAGAGGCCGCGCAGGACGCCATCGACAATGACGTCCATGTGGTCGGGATTTCGTCGCAGGCCGCAGGGCACAAGACGCTGGCCCCGCAGCTGGTGAAGGAACTGAAGGCGCAGGGCGCCGAGGATATCATCGTGATCTGTGGCGGGGTGATCCCGCAGCAGGATTACCAGTTCCTCTATGACAATGGCGTCAAGGCGATCTTCGGCCCCGGCACCAATATCCCCGAAGCGGCGCAGGACATCCTGAAGCTGATCCGCCAAAGCTAAGTGCCGATGGTGCGCGTGGGGTCTCTCTGCGCGCACCCATCCGCACCGGCATTGCGACACCCATAGTGCTCCCGCCCCCGCAGGTGGGTTTGCCCTTGGGCAAACGCCCCCTTTGCGGCCTTGGGCGTGGCAGCCAGCCTATCCGGCTGGCTGCCTGCATCGCGCTTGGCGCGATGCGATCCCCAACGGGAGCGGCTGCGTCTGAGACGCGGTCGACGACGGGCGGGAGCGGCGCTGTCTGCCCCCTCACATGCCGCCAATATTGCCGCTTGCGCCCCGGCGATGTCCGGCTAGTCTCGCGCTGACGCAATGACAGTGCCGGAAGGGGGGAGACGTCATGGAGCTGGATCATCTTGCTGTGGCCGCAGATACGTTGGACGCAGCGGTCGCCCATATGGAGGAAAGCCTCGGCGTGCCGATGCAGCCGGGCGGCAGCCATGCGGTCTTTGGCACTCACAACCGGCTTCTTGGGCTTGCCGATGGCCTCTATCTCGAGGCCATTGCCATCGACCCAGCCGCCACACCGCAGCGCAGCCCGCGCTGGTTCGATCTGGACCGCCGCAGCGGCCCGGCACGGATCACCAACTGGATCTGCCGCTGCGCCGATCTCGCAGCCGCGCTGGCGGCAGCCCCGGAGGGCGCGGGCGAGATTGTCGATCTGCAACGGGGCAATCTCAGCTGGCAGATGGCGGTGCCGAAGGATGGCATCCTGCCCTTTGACAATATGTTCCCGGCCTTGATGCAATGGCACAGCCCCCATCCCGCCGCCGCGCTGATCCAGCAGGGCTGTACCCTGCGCCGTCTGCATCTGTCGCACCCGGACAGCACAGCACTGGCGCAGGCTCTGCCGCTGCGCGATGCACGGGTGGAACTGCATCATGGCCCCGCCGCCTTCGAGGCCGAGTTCGACACGCCCCATGGGCCAAGGGTGCTGCGATGATCGTCCGGGCGGCCACGGCAGCGGATGCAGAGGCAATCGCTGCGATCACCAATCAGATCATCCGCGACACGCTGATCACCTTCACCACGGTGGAAAAGACCAGCGCGCAGGTCAGGGATGAGATCGCCGAGAAAGGCGCATATGTGCGGGTGGCCGAGGAAGCGGGCCAGATCCTTGGCTACATCAGCCTTGGCGCCTTTCGCATCGGCCCCGGATATGCCCGCACCTGTGAACACGCAATCTATCTGGCTGAAACGGCCCGTGGTCGCGGGGCAGGGCGGGCGCTGATTGCCGCCATTGAGGCGGTCGCGCGTGCCGACGGGGTCCATGTGCTGGTCGCAGGCATCAGTGCCGTGAACGCAGGCGGTCTGGCTTTCCACGCCGCCATGGGGTTCGTCGAGGTGGGGCGAATGCCGGAAGTCGGGCATAAGGCCGACCAGTGGCTTGACCTGGTGCTGATGCAGAAAATTCTCTCCCCCAAAGGGGTTGGCCCCGCTGACAGCCCGGTCAAATCAGGGTAGTCTGCCCTTATGTCACTCTGGACCCGCATCACCGAAGCGCTCTCTGCGCTGGCCTCTGGCCAGAGCCTTTCTGAGGTGTTCGATAGCCTGCGCGCACCGCCGGAGCGCAGCGTCGCCTTTGCCATTGCGGTGATCGCGCTTGGTGCCAAAATGGCCAAGGCCGACGGGCAGGTTACCCGTGACGAGGTCACCGCCTTTCGCGAGGTGTTTCAGATCGCCGCCGAGGATGAGGTCGGCGCGGCGCGTGTCTTTGACCTCGCGCGGACGGATATCGCGGGCTATCAGGACTATGCCGCCCGCGTTCAGAAGATGTTTGCCAATGATCCCCAGACGCTGTGCGATCTGATGGAGGGGCTGTTTCACATCGCCATGGCGGATGGGTTTTATCATCCCGGCGAAAACGAATTCCTGTCAGAGGTCAGCCGTATTTTCGGCCAGAGCGAACAGCAGTTCATGGCGCTACGGGCACGGTTTGTCGCTGATGCGCCGCGTGATCCCTTCACGGTGCTGGGCGTGTCCCCGGATATGCCGCGCGATGAGATCCGCAAACACTGGCGCAAACTGGTGCGTGAAACCCATCCTGATTCCATGATGGCGCGTGGTGTGCCCGAGGAGGCGGTGCGCCTTGCGGAAAAGCGGATGATCGACATCAACCGCGCCTGGGATGAAATCAACGGATGCGGTGGCCATGCGGCTCGTCACCTATAACGTCGAGTGGTTCTCCTCGCTGTTCGGTGCGGACGACACGCTGCTGATGGACGGCGGCACATCGGGCCGCCACGGGGTCGACCGCGACAGCCAGACCCGCGCTCTCGCAGAAGTGTTTCAAAGGCTTGATGCCGATGGCATCATGGTGATCGAAGCCCCGGATACCAACAACCGCCGCAAAACCCTGCGCGCGCTGGAGCATTTTGCGCAGGAGGCCGGCCTGCGCAGCACCAAGGCGGTGATCGGCTTTGCCAATGACACCCAGCAGGAGATCGCCTTTCTCTACGATCCGAAGGTGCTGCATGTGGCCCATTCGCCGAGAGAAAGTGCGGCGGCACCGCGGTTTGATGGCGTCTTTCACATTGATCTGGATGTCGATGCGCAGAAAGACGCGGTGCGGTTCTCCAAACCCCCGCTGGAGCTGACCGTAACCACAAACGGGGGCCGCGAGATCTCGCTGATTGGGGCGCATCTCAAATCAAAGGCTCCGCATGGCGCGCGTTCTGATGATCATGCCGTCACCCTGTCGATTGCCAACCGGCGCAAACAGCTGGCACAGGCAATCTGGCTGCGCCGCCGGGTTGAGCAGCTTTTGGCCGAGGGGCGGGACGTTGTGGTGATGGGCGACCTCAACGATGGGCCAGGGCTGGACCAATACGAACAGCTGTTCAACCGCTCCTCGGTTGAGATCGCGATGGAGAGCGATCTTTATGATCCCAACGCCCAGAGCCTGCTGCAACCCCGGCTGCGGGTGATGCCCAGTTCCGCACGCTTCTATGACAAGGCAAACAAACGCTATTTCAGTGCTTTGCTGGACTATATCATGGTCTCATCCGGGCTGCGCCAACCAGCAGCCAACTGGCGGATCTGGCACCCGTTTGAGGATGCAGCCTGTTATGAGGACGTGGCGCTGCGCGAGGCGTTGCTGGCGGCCTCTGATCATTTCCCGGTCAGCCTTGATCTGGATCTGACGTGACAGTGGCCAGCTCCGCCAAGGGCCGCAGCGCATACCGCCGGGTCTGCGCCCTCTTCAATCCTGACGTGTTCTGCCTATATTGACGGCAAGCGATCCCTGCCCATGCCAACCTGTCCATGCCAAAGGGGGCAATACCATGATGCCTAAGTTTCAAATGACACCGCAATTGAGCCGTATCCTTGTGCTTTCAGGACTGTTGATGCTGCCGCTGGCGCCATCCGCGTTGGCGGAAAACGCGCCTGCGTCCGAGGATGAAGGCAGCAGCCTGATGCAGCGCGGGGCAGAGCTGTTCTGGGAAGGGCTGCGTCAGGAGATGGCTCCGGCAATCGACGATCTGCAGGCGTTGGCAGATGACTTCGGGCCAAGCCTGCAAGGGTTCCTGTCTGAGATGGGACCGGCACTGGCCGAAATCGCAGGCAAGGTCGAGGATTGGAGCGTCTATGACCGCCCCGAAATCCTGCCCAATGGTGATATCATCATACGCCGAAAACCCGAAGCCGCGCCGGATGCTACACCAGATGCCACACCCGAGGGGCAGCAGGGTGAGGTGTTGCCCGAGGGGACAACCGACCTCTGAGCGTCGCAGGGCGGCCCGGTCCGGGCGGCCCTGTGCCAAAGGTCGGTATCAGATTTGAAAGATGCGGAGGGTCACTTGCGGATCTTCACCCGCAGCTCCGCCTCCAGCGACCGGGCAAGGGAATTCAGCCGTGCCTCGGCCACCTCGCCAAACAGCGGCTCCGCCTCGCGCGGCAGTTCCAGCAGCAGATGTTTCTTGCGTGGCTGCCAGACCAGCTTGCCGATGTCGCCGTCTTTGCTGACCATCAGCATGGCACCAAATCGCATCGCCTTGCCAAGGATCTCTGCCTCTTTCTTGCCGCGCTCATCCAGGAGATCATAGAGGTATTCAAACGCCGTCCCCTGCCGCTTGTTGCGGTAGCGGTGTAGCAGCGCCAAACCCAGAAACACCCGTTCAGAGTGCTTCAGCCCGCCCAGATTGGCGCGGGTGGCATTGTCGAAACAGACCTCGGCACGGTAGTCGGGGTGGGCGCGCCAGCTGACGTCATGCAGCAGGCAAGCGGCCTTGACCAACCGGGTTTTTGCGTGGTCCGAGGCTTTGAACAGGGGCGAGACAAATTCATAGAGCGTGCGGCCAAAGCCGGGGATACGGGCGTCTTTCTTCTCAGCAAAGCGGCTGGCCTCAATCAGTGGGTCCCGGTTGCGCAGCCTCTGCGGCATCTGCTCATAGAGCAGCCCCTCGCGGATACCATAGCTGGAGACGGCAATATCCTTGGGTTTGAAGGTCTTGACCAGACGGGAGAGGACATCCGCCGCATAGGGCACCAGTGACATCCGGGCGGTGGATATGCCACATTCGCTGCGCAACGCTTCCAGATCATGGGTCTCGATATAGCGCAGGGTTTCGCGCACCGCCTGCGCATTCATACGATATTCGTGCAGCACCCGCAGCGGGTAGCCCCGCCGCGCCATGTCGATCCGCGCAATTGCCCGCCAGCTGCCGCCGACCAGAAACAGCCGGTCGTTCTGCTGACCCATCTCGTTGCGCAGGCCTTCCATAACTTCGGTGATATGCGCTTTGCGGCCCCGCCTGCCGCCGGGAATGTCGCGCAGCTTCAGCGGGCCGAGCGATGACGTCACGCGTTTGCCAACCTCGCCGTCATGGATTTCTGCCAGCTCCATGGAGGAGCCGCCGATATCGCAGACCAGACCGTAAGACCCCGGCCAGCCCAGCAGAACACCCTGGGCGGACAGGCGGGCTTCTTCCTGACCATCAATGACGTGAATTTTCAGCCCGGTGTCACGCAGCACCTCTTCGCAGAAGTCCTCGCCGTCGCTGGCATCGCGCACCGCGGCGGTCGCCACCACCGACAGTGGCGGCATGTCCATGCCCTCGGCCAGATGCTGAAACCGGCGCAGCGCGGACAGCGCGCGGGCGCGCCCTTCGGGGTTCAGGCGACCTGTCTCTGACAGGCCAGCCCCCAGCGCACACATGATTTTCTCATTGTAGAAATAGGCCGGGCTACGGGCGGCGCCGTCGAATATCACCATCCGCACCGAGTTGGAGCCGACGTCAACAACGCCCACCCGTGACAGGGCGCGGACGCCGGGATCGTCAAACAAGGGGCGCTCAAATGGCCCCCAATCGGCGGTGGCAGGCTCCGGTGTCACGTGCATGTTGGCTCCGTTACGTGTCGTCAGGATGGGGGATCGCAGGGCGCGGGTCAATCGCCGGATGTGGCCGGGTCGGCTGCGTCTGCGGCATCTGTTTTCGGATCGGTCTCTGCGCTATCGCCCGCGTCTGCCGATGCCGTTGCGGGCCGGGTCGGGCGGTCGGACATCAATTCCACCGCCAGCACGCGTGACACCATGCGCCCCTCAGTGAGGGAGAGACGATCCAGCTCCTCCACGATCTGCGAGGCGGCGGCAAAAGAGCGGTCCATATGGGCAACCAGATAGGGGATCACATCAGGCTTCGGGGTGATCTGGCGGTCATTGAACAGCTTGGCCAAAACGACTGACAGCAGGGCGTCATCGGGTGGTTGCAGCTGCGCATGTGGCGCGCCCTCGATCCGGCTTTGCAGGTCTGGCAGGGACATGCCCCACAGATGCGGTGCCGCCCGGCCGGTCAGCATCAGGGCGTGCCCATTGGCCAGCACCAGATTGTGCAGGTGAAACAACGCGTCCTGCGCAGGCGCGCTGTCGGCAATATCCGGCACATCCTCCACCGCAATCGGACCATCGGCCAGATGCGGGACATCTTCCTTGGTCAGCTGCCAGGCGGGAATGATCTGTGCGCCCGAATTGCTGGCCCAGACGTGCACCAGATGGGTTTTGCCAGAGCGTTTCGGCCCGCTCAGCACCAGCTTGCCGCCCGGCCATGCGAAGGAGGGATCCAGCATCGCCACGGCCATGGCATTGGAAGGGGCGACAAAGAAATCGTCCCGCCCAAGCGCCGGTTTCGCCGGGAGATCAAAGCTCAGTTGCTGTGCCATGGGGGAATTCAGTCCGCGTCGTGAAAGGCTTTGCCCTGATAGAGGCGACTGTCCAGATACTGCTCAACAAGGAAACGTGCAATCACCCCAAGTGCGGCGGCAACGGGCACCGCAATCAGCATGCCGACAAAGCCAAACAACGCGCCAAAGACCGACAAGGCCAGCAGCAACCAGACCGGATGCAGCCCGACCGAATTGCCCACCAGTTTGGGGGTGAGCAAATTGCCCTCAATCACCTGACCGATGGCAAAGACGCCGGCCACCATGCCGATCGACCACCAGTCACCCCAGAACTGAAACAGTGCCAGACCAATGGCCAATGCGCCGCCGATCAGGGCACCCAGATAGGGAATGAAGGTGACAAGACCAGCGATAAAGCCAACGGCCAGACCAAAGTTCAGCCCGACCAGCATCAGGGCAACGGCGTAGTAGGTGCCAAGGATCAGACAGACGGTGCCCATGCCACGGATGAAGGAGGCCAGCACCTTGTCAATGCGCGCGGCCAGTTCGCGGATGGTGGGGGCGTGGTCGCGTGGCAGCAGCTCATCAATGCGGGCGACCATCCGGTCCCAGTCCAACAGCAGATAGACCGCCACAACCGGGACGATCACAAACAGGATCAGCACATTGACCAGCGACACAGCCGAGCCGACAACGCCTTCCAGAACGCCGATGGCCTTGCTTTGCAGGGTCTGGGCAATGGATACGATGGTCTGTTGCGCGCGGCTGCCCTCGTCAAACAGGGACGGTGCCTGTTGCTGTACAAAGTCCCGCAGGTTCTTGAAGGCCTCCGGCAGCACCTTGGCGAGATCCAGCATCTGGTAGATCAGTGTTGGCACCACCACCAGCAGAATGACGACAAACAGCAGCATCGCAAAAACGGTGATCACCGCAGTGGCTGCCGTCCGGCTGAGGCCCATCGCCTCCAGCCGGTCGGCAATCGGGTCAATCAGATAGGCAATCGCCGCACCCAGCACGAAGGGCAGCAGCACATCGCCAAGCGCCCAAAGCACAACCGCGATAACAACCGCCGCAATGCCCCAGTATTTCATCTGTTTCTGTGCGGGAAGAGCCATGGTTGCGTCCTTGCTGTCAGCCCGAGCCTGCGGCGCGTGTTCGGCCCAAGTCTTCGCCGATGCGCCCCGCTGATGCAACCCGTTGATGTGGCCCGTTGTTGTGGCCCGTTGTTGTGGGCTGCAAAAGCTCAGACGACAAAGCGCGATTGCCCCAGACGCGCCGATGGCTTAGACCGCTTGAGAACCCAGATTGATAAATGAGACCGCCATGCGCCTGTCCCGCTATTTCCTGCCTGTTCTCAAAGAGAACCCCTCCGAGGCCCAGATCGTCAGCCACCGCTATATGTTGCGGGCTGGCATGATCAAACAATCCGCCGCCGGGATCTATTCCTGGCTGCCCTTGGGCTTCAAGGTGCTGAAAAAGATCGAAACCATTGTCCACGAAGAGCAGATGCGCGCGGGCCATATCCCGATGCTGATGCCGACGTTGCAATCGGCGGATCTGTGGAAAGAATCCGGTCGCTATGATGATTACGGTCAGGAAATGCTGCGGATCTCTGATCGCCATGGCCGTGACATGCTCTATGGTCCCACCAATGAAGAGCTGATCACCGATATTTTCCGCAGCCATGTCGGCAGCTACAAAGATCTGCCGCTGACGCTCTACCACATCCAGTGGAAATTCCGCGATGAGATCCGCCCGCGTTTCGGCGTGATGCGGGGGCGCGAATTCTACATGAAGGATGGCTATAACTTCGACCTGACCAAAGAGGACGCGCTGCACGCCTACAATCGTCATCTGGTCAGCTATCTGCGCTCATACGAGCGTATGGGGTTGCAGGCGATCCCGATGCGGGCTGACGGCGGACCTATTGGCGGCGATTATACCCATGAGTTCCTGGTTCTGGCCGACACCGGTGAGAGCGAGGTGTTCTACGATAGCGCCGTTACCGATCTGACCTTTGGCGATCGCGCGATTGACTATGACAGTGTTGAGCAGTGTCAGGGCGTGCTTGAGGAGTTTACCTCCAAATATGCCCGCACCGACGAGACCCATGACGAGGCGCTGTTCAATGAGGTGCCGGAAGAGCGTCGCCGCGTGGCGCGCGGGATCGAGGTTGGCCAGATTTTCTACTTTGGTACCAAATACTCCGAAGCACTTGGTGCCAATGTGCAAGGCCCGGATGGCAAGCAGTCGCCGGTCCATATGGGATCGCATGGCATCGGTGTTTCCCGTCTGCTGGGCGCCATTATTGAAGCCAGCCATGACGACAAGGGCATCATCTGGCCCGAAGGTGTGACGCCCTTCCACTGCGGTATCGTGAACCTCAAACAGGGCGACGATGAGGCGGACGCCGCCTGCGAGAGCCTCTATGAGGCGCTGACAGCTGCCGGGCTGGAGCCGCTCTATGATGATCGCAAGGAACGCGCAGGCGGAAAATTCGCCACCATGGACCTGATCGGTTTGCCTTGGCGCATCACCGTCGGCCCGCGTGGGCTGAAAAACGGTGTGGTCGAACTCACCTCCCGCCGCAGCGGCGAAAGCGAGGAACTCTCGCCCGAGGCAGCGGTGCAGAAGATCGTGGAGATCTACGCCAACCACCAGACCGGTCGCGGGTTCTGAAGCTAAGCTGACATCGCAAAAAAACGGTACAAACGGCCCGCACACCTATTTTTGGGATGCGGGCCGTTTTCATCTGGAGGTAGCGGGGAAAGCTGCCGGATGTGCAAGCAGATCTTGACCCCGGAGCTCAGGCAGCACAGGTTGCGCTGAACTTTACCGGCAGGATCATTATGGCCACACCACTCCCTTTTTCCCGTTTCGAATGGCTGATTGCATGGCGCTATCTGCGGGCGCGTCGCGCCGAAGGGGGCGTCAGCGTGATGACCTGGATCAGCCTCATCGGCATTGCGCTGGCGGTGTTTGCGCTGATCGCCACATTGGCGGTGCGCACCGGGTTCCGGTCGGAGTTTGTCGGCACCATTCTGGGGGCAAATGCGCATGTGACGCTCTATTCACATGGCACGGTCACCGAACAGGGCCAGATTGACCGCAAACTGACAGAGTATGACGCCCTGGCAGAAGCCGCCGCAGCTGTGCCCGGTGTGATCCGCACCGCGCCGCTGATCAAAGGGCAGGTGATGGCAAGCCTGCGCCAGCGCAGCGCCGGGGTTGAGGTCTTTGGCATCTCGGCCGCCAATATCGCCACCCTGCCGGGCATCGCCCAGAGCGAGGCGGCGATTGGTGACCTGTCGCGGTTTGACGAGGGCGTGGCGCTGGGCTCCGGCGTGGCCCGCGAGCTGGGTGTCAGCGTCGGCGACCGGATCAAGCTGATCTCGCCCAACGGGGTGAAAACCGCCTTTGGCACCAGCCCGCGCGTCAACGCCTATGAGGTGGTATATATCTTCACCGCCGGGCGCTATGACATCGACCGGACCCGGCTCTACATGCCCTTTGCCGAGGCGCAGAGCTATTTCAATCGCGAAGGCTTCGCCGACGAGATTGAGGTGATGGTGGAGGATCCCGAAACCGTGGATCGCATGGTGCTGCCGCTGTTGCAGGCCGGGGATGAGGTTGCCTCGGGCATCGGGGTCTGGACCTGGCGCGATGCCTCTGGCGGGTTCCTGCGCGCGCTGGAGGTCGAGGACAATGTGATGTTCATCATCCTGTCGATCCTGGTGCTGATTGCCACGATGAATATCGTCTCCGGCCTGATTATGCTGGTCAAGAACAAGGGTCGTGACATCGGTATCCTGCGCACCATTGGCCTGAGTGAGGGGTCGGTGATGCGGGTGTTTTTCCTCTGCGGGGCCTGTACTGGCGTTGTCGGCACCCTGTTGGGCGTGATCCTTGGCTGCCTATTCGCGATCTACATTGATCCGATTTTTTCCTTTGTGAACTATGTGATGGGGGGCGGGGTCTGGGATCCGGCGATCCGGGGCATCTACGCGCTGCCGGCTGAGCTGCGGCTGGCAGATGTGCTGTCGGCGGTGGCACTGTCGCTGACGCTGTCCTTTGTCATCACCATTTTCCCGGCACGGCGCGCGGCGCGGATGAATCCGGTGGAGGCGCTGCGCTATGAATAATTCCGAGACGCAGGCAGGCGCGCAATCTGCCGTACTGCAGCTGAGCCAGGTCGGCAAATCCTACAACCATGGCCTGCCGACGCAGGTGGATGTGCTGACCGGCATTGATCTGACGGTGAAACCGGGCGAGATCGTGGCGCTGGTGGCGCCCTCTGGCGCGGGCAAATCCACGCTGCTGCACACGGCGGGCCTGTTGGACACGCCCGATCGCGGCACCGTGCGGATTGCGGGTCAGGATCTGACCGGCAAATCCGAGCGGCGGCGTACGGCGGTGCGGCGGCAGGATGTGGGGTTTGTCTATCAGTTCCATCACCTGCTGGCGGAATTTACCGCGCTTGAAAACATCGTGCTGCCGCAGCTGGCCAATGGCATCGGCCAGGCCAAGGCAGAGGCGCGGGCGCAGGATCTGTTGGCGCGGGTGGGTCTGAAGGACCGCGCCGGGCATCGTCCTGCGGCGATGTCGGGCGGCGAGCAGCAGCGGGTTGCGTTTTGCCGGGCGCTGGCCAATGGGCCGCGTCTGCTTCTGGCGGATGAGCCGACCGGTAACCTCGATCCCGGCACGGCGGATCAGGTCTTTGCCGCGCTGATGGAGCTGGTGGCGGCCACCGGTATGGCAGCACTGATCGCCACCCATAATCTGGAGCTGGCGCAGCGGATGGACCGGGTGGTGCGGTTGGAAGACGGTCAGCTCCACGCCGGGATGTGAGTGGCGCGGCTCAGGCGCAGATACCCGTCACATTGACGTCTTTCCAGGGCAGGTAAACATCGCTCTCGCGGCTTTGCGGCAGGTCGGAGACGGGCATTGCGCCCTTCAGCATTCCATGCAGCCGCTTGGTGCGCGCGCCGGTTGGGTCCAGCGCGCGACAGCAGACGTATTCCTCAACGATGGCGCCCTGCTGTTCATAGGCATAGTCGATGAAGCGATCATTGCTTTTCAGATCAAACAGATAGGGGTCGTCGCTCGCGCGATGTTCAGCGGCGGCGCGCAGCGGGTGATAGCCGGTCTTGGCGCGTTGCTGCCATTGCCAGACATGGGTCGCCTCATGGGCCAGCAGCATCGCCTCCACCAGATAGAGCCGCTCGGGGTAGGCGGGCATGTAATCGTCGATATACCAGTCGCGCACGAAGAAGATTCGGTTGAACAGCGTCAGTGCCGCCGGGGAAGAGGTGACGATCTCATCTTTTACGGGCGGCAGGATGCGTTCACGGCAGGTCACGCGGGGACGCGGCTTGCGGCGAAATGTGACCTGCGACAGCGGCGCGCCCTTGACGATGCGCAGGCGGTTCATATCCAGCTCCGGTCCGTGGATGTGGATCAGAAACTGCTGTTCGCTTTCCGACAGTGGGCGTCCGCAGGACAGCAGGGTAAGACAGGCGATGAGCAGGAATAAACGCGCGATCATGGCCCCACCCTAGAGCAAGTTGCGCCGGGGTGGGAACCCGTTTCGCGGGCTTTGATCGCCGATCAGCTGGCGGCGGGGCGCAGGTCCACAAAGGTCTCGTTATAGCAGGCGCCATCCTCGGTATCGGTGCGGATATCGGCGGGGATCAGCGCATTCACCGTCAGGCCCGTGGCACTGCTGGCGCGCCAGGTGCCCTTGGGGCTGTAAAGCACACCGGGGCGGGTGGCATCGCTGATTTTCAGCCGCAGGGTCACGGTGGCTTGGACGTTGAACACCTCCAGCAATGCGCCGTCGGTGAGGTTGCGGCTGGCGGCATCCTTTGGGTGGATTTCGACCAGTTCGGCCCCATCGGAGGGTGGCTGGTCGCCAAAGGTGGCATTGGTGCGTTTTGCCGAAGACGGCGTGATCAGCACAAAGGGGGCGCTGCGCGGCACCGGATCATAGCGCGGCACGCCAAAGCCGTAGCGGGTCTCGTAATCCTCGCTGAACAGCTCAATCTTGCCCGAGGCGGTGGCCGGCGCAATCGTATCACAGAGGATCGGTGCAACGCCCTCGGCGGCGGTGATTTCCAACGCCCGGTCGAGGGGGATTTCACTGGGGCGGTGGCCCTGAAGCTGCGGATGATTGCCGTCCAGCGCCTGATCCATCAGCTCCGCATCGCTGGCCTGAAACATCGGATCATCATAGCCGAACCGTGCGGCCAGACGGCGGAAAATCTCAGTATTGGGCAGGCTGTCGCCCACCAGTGGGATCACCGGAGCGGCGCGTTGAATGAAGTTCTGGCCATAAGCACCATAGACATCGTCATATTCAAAATGGCTGGCGGCAGGCAGGATCACATCGCACATCCGCATGGAATCGGTCATCGCCACATCGCTGCCCGCGATAAAGATCTCTTCCTGACTGAGCGCCTCGATCAGGCGGGCCTGATCGGGGTGGGTGGCGACCGGGTTATGGTTGTAGATCATCACCGCCTTCACCGGGATGCGCATGTTCTGGTCCAACAGTTTGCGCGCCACATCAACGATGTTGAAGATACGGGTGTCTGGATCAATCAGGTGACTGGCCTGTAAGCGGTCTGGCGTTTTCGGAGCCGCAAGGCCGGGTTTGGCCAGCACCCCGGTACCCAGCCGCCCGTGATGACCGGTCAGCGCCTGTAGCGCCATAGCCGCACGCAGGCCGGAGCCGCCGGAGCGTCCGCGTTCGATCCCGTTTCCAAGCGAGGTGGACATGCAGCGGGCCTGCGTGATCCAATCGGCGAGCTGGTGGAACTGCGCCAGCGGGATGCCGCAGACCTCGGCCACCTGATAGGGGGTATAGCTGAGTGCGGCCTTCAGGTATGGTTCGGATCCCGTGGTCCATTGGGCGATAAACTCATGGTCCAACGCGCCGCGCCGCTCCAGCTCAGCCGCCAGTGCCATCGCCAGCACCACATCGGTGCCCGGCACCGGTTGCAGATGCAGGTCGCAGTGTTCGGCAATCTTGGTGCGCTTGGGGTCGATCACCACCAGCCGTGCGCCCTTGGCGCGGGCCTGTTTCAGCAGCGGCGCCATATGCAGGTTGGAGACGGTGACATTGTTGCCCCAGATCAGCACCAGATCGGAATGCAGCACCTGTTGTGGCGGCATGCCGGGCGCGGGGCCAAAGAGGCTCTCATAGGCGCCGCCGCGCACTCCGCCGCAGAGCGGCCCTCGGTTCAGCCGGGTTGCGCCCATATGGTAGAAAAACCGCCGGTCCATCGACCCGCCGGCCAGTTCGCCATGGGGGCCTGCGTAGTTGAAGGGCAGCACCGATTGCGGGCCGTGGGCGGTGATTGCGCGCGTGAACCCGGCGTGGATCAGGTCCAGCGCCTCCTCCCAGCTGATCGGCTCATAGCTGCCGCTGCCGCGCGGGCCACTGCGGCGCAGAGGCTGGGTCAGCCGGTTGGGACCATGCACAAAGCCTGCAAAACTGCGCACCACCTTGTTGCAGATCACCGCATCGGTCAGCGGATTGGCGCGCGATCCGCGCACCGCGGTGACCTCACCATCGGTGACACTGACGCTGAGGCTGCAGGTGTCGGGGCAATCCAGCGGGCAGACGCTGGGCAGATGGGTTGTCGGGCTATCGGACGGTGGGTTGTCGCGCATGGCTGGGCTCGCAAATCAGGACAGGTCTGTTGCGGTTAGCCTAACGGGTAATGTGACCTTGTCGAAATGGCCAGTTTGGCAGTTTTTGATAAGGCCAGGGCTTAGCGCAGATCCACCACCGATTTGCCCAGCCGGAACGGCGCGGCAAAGGCCACCATGCAGAGCGCGAGGATTTGCAGGACCAGAATATGCGCATTGTCCTGAAGATATTCCCATTCGCTCTTGAGCTGGGTAATCTGCTCAATCAGCGCATCATAGGCGCGCGCCAGGATCAGAAAATCGCCGGCAATGGTCGGCACCTTGCGGCGCAGGCTGTCGACGGCGGCTTCGGTCGGGGCGTCGAGCGCGGTAAAAACGGTGAAGGCGGCGGGATCAAACGCATCCGCCTTGGCGGCCATCGCCATCATCTCGCTGGTGTTTTCGGCACGGCCAAAGATCAGCTGTAGCCCCTGTAGCGGGGTGACCTGATCAGTCACAGCAATGAACAGCGGCAGTTCGGCATTGCCCGCGGTGGAGGCGGAGAGAAACTCGATCTTATCACATAGGGTTGCGATATCGCTGTCATAGGCCGGATCGCAGAACCGCAGGCGAAACCGCGCGGCGTCGCGGTCAAAAGAGGCGGTGGCGGCATAGGCAATGTCGATCTGGCGCTCCAGCCGCCCGGTGTCGGCCTTGTAAATACCCGCCAGCACAGCGACCAGCGCGCCGATACCGCCCAGCACCACCCAGCCCAGATCCGCCAGCCGCCAGACGCGGTGTCCGGCAGGGTGGCGAAACAGCAGTGCCGTGCCAAGGCTGCCCGCGCCGAAACACAGGAGGATCAGCAGCAGCTGATTGTCGGCAATGGTCATCATGGCGGCGGCTCCTGCGGGTGGGTCCGGGGTGGGCTGGCGTTGGGGAAGTGTAGAAAGACCAGCGCCTTGCAGGCAAGCGCTATCACCGCGCGGCCCGATGTGCCTAGGGGCGCGGTGGGGGATGTCCTGATTGTGATGTGCCCGGCGTGGTGGGGGCGGGGTTTTGGCCGTTGCTGCGGGCAACAAAAGGAGGCGGCGCCGCCAAGGGCCCAATGTGTCCATCGGGGCCAAAGGCGGAGGGTGGGATGGGGATTGCCCATCTTCGCGAGATATCTGCGAACCGCCCCGGTTGGTGGCCGTGGCGTCCGATCTCCAGGTGGTGTGGCGGGGTGTCAGTCCGCCCCGGATGTCGCGACCGGATCAGTCTGGCAGATCGGGTTTAAGCGAAGGTGGGGGCGGCGTGCGGTGGGTGCGCAACGGGGCGGTGAGGGGGAGCGTTTGAGGGGCGGACGGGCGGAGCCCTTCGCTGCTACCGGTGCCTTGGGAGGTAACGGCGTCGGCGTGCCCCCTTTGGACGTGGCGCGTAGCGGCACGGCCCGCGCCTGACCTTCCCCCCGGGAAGGCGCTTCACGCCTCCCCAAGGTCAGGCGCTGGCCTTGTGTCATTCAGAAATCGCTTCCTCTTGATAAAATTTTGCGATGTTTCCTAAATACAGAAGAGTTGCCAAATAGGTTTGTTGCAGCTCAAATTTAGAAATCTCTCCATGCACTCCCTTGTTACTTCTGTCACTGATGGTTCTTAGAAGTTTTTCGAGTTCTTTGCTGCTGAAGGAAATGAGCTTTGCACCTTTATTCTTCGCTTCAGTCTCAAGGAAGTATGAAATACGGTTTAGCGGTTTGTCTTGTTCCAGGCCATTGATGCCCGGTACAGGTTTTTGTATGGCGTCGGCTATCGTGTTTATGCAGCGTCGGATTAGAAGCGCAGCCTGCGACTTTTCTTCAATGCCTTCTGTGTTCAAAAGAGAGGAGGCTTTCTGAAGCTGGTTGAGAGACGCAGGCGATAGACGTTCTAAAAATGAGAAGACTGAATTTTCTATCTCAGCGATGGTCACGCTGTCATTCGCTTCCCACTCCACTTTCTGCTCAATTAGAGAAGCGTAGTCAAAAGCGGCTGACAAGAGCCTTTCCTTGACCTGCTTGATGGCGGAGCGTCGATGTATTTCTTTAAGTTTGATAAGCTCGTTTTCTTTGTAGAAAAACGCGGCATCAATGTCGTTTACATTGCTCGGGACTTTCAAGGAATCGAGGGTGTCTTGTGAGGCTTCTAATTCAAAGTCTATTTGCCCACAGCCAGCCCAGAAAAGGGTGTCCTCTCCAATTTCCAACATTTTACAAGTCTGCTTGCTAAATGTTCGGTTTCGCATCTTCCGATTTACGGCAATTTCATGAAGGACCTTGATTTGTTCTTTGGTTAACTCCCCAAGTGAACTAAGCAAGTGCCTCAGCGCTTCCTGATCTCCATGCTCTTGCTCATGAACAAAGTATGCGAAGCTCTGCAAATCACCGGACAGAAGCGATAACCGCTGGCACCCCCGGAATGCCGATGCAATGTCCTTTCTTCTAACGTCTTCAAATACTTCATCAATAATTTTGGTTTGACGTGAGCCTTTGCTCATACATCCAGCTCCTCCACGAACTTCGCGTTCTCCTGGATATACTGGTAGCGAAGCTCGGGTTTTTTGCCCATCAGCTGCTCGACCAGCTCGCTGGTCTCGCCCGGTTCGTCCTCGTCGATGGTGACGCGGATCAGCTTGCGGGTGGTGGGGTCCATCGTGGTCTCTTTCAGATCCTTGGCGTCCATTTCGCCAAGACCCTTGAAACGGGAGACGTCGATCTTGCCCTTGCCGCCCAGACCCTTTTCCAGCCAGAGATCACGCTCGGCCTCATCGAGGCAGTAAACGCGGCGGGCGCCCTGGGTCAGGCGGAACAGCGGCGGGCAGGCCAGATACAGGTGGCCGCCGTCAATCAGCGGGCGCATCTGGGTGAAGAAGAAGGTCATCAGGAGGGACGCGATATGGGCGCCGTCGACGTCCGCATCGGTCATGATGATGATCTTGTCATAGCGCAGATCGTCGAGGTTGAACTTGGTGCCGGTTCCGACGCCAAGCGCCTCGCAGAGGTCGCGGATTTCGGCGTTGGTGCCGATCTTGTTGGAGGCAGCGCCCAGCACGTTCAGGATCTTACCCTTGAGCGGCAGCAGCGCCTGATTGACCCGGTTGCGCGCGCCCTTGCCGGAGCCGCCGGCGGAGTCGCCCTCGACAATGAACAATTCGGTGCCGGCGCGGTCTTTTGATGTGCAGTCGGTCAGTTTGCCGGGCAGGCGCAGCTTTTTGGTGGCCGATTTGCGCTGGGTCTCTTTCTCCTGCTTGCGGCGCAGGCGTTCCTCAGCGCGCAAGACAAGAAAGTCGAGGATGGCGCCGGCCGATTTGGTGTCGGCGGCCAGCCAGTTGTCGAAATGGTCGCGCACCGAGTTTTCGACCATTTTGGCGGCGATTTCGGTCGACAGGCGGTCCTTGGTCTGACCAACAAAGGCCGGATCGGCGATAAAGCAGGAGACCAGCGCGCAACCGCCCGCCATCAGGTCGTCGCGGGTGATGCTGGCGGCCTTCTTGTTGCCGACAAGTTCGCCGTAGGCCTTGATCCCCTTGAGGATTGCGGCCCAGAAACCCGCAACATGGGTGCCGCCCTCGGGCGTGGGGACGGTGTTACAGTAGGACTGGGTGAAGCCGTCGCGCGAGGGCGTCCAGTTGATCGCCCATTCGACATAACCCGGCGCGTTGAATTTTTCGCGGAACTCAACCTTACCGGCAAAGGGCTGGTCGGCGTAGACGGAGGATTTGCCGAGCACCTCGGTCAAATAATCCTTAAGTCCGCCGGGGAAGTGGAAGGTGGCCTCGGTCGGGGTCTCATTGTCGTCGATTTCCGATTTCCAGCGGATTTCGACGCCGGAGAACAGATAGGCCTTGGAACGCACGAGGGTAAACAGGCGCTTGGGCTTGAAGCGGTGGGAGCCGAAGATCTGCTCATCGGCGTGGAAGGTGACGAAGGTGCCGCGTTTGTTCGGGGCGGCGCCGATTTTTTCCACCGGGCCCTGCGGGATGCCGCGCGAGAAACGCTGTTCGAACAGTTCCTTGTTTTTGGCGACCTGCACCACCATGGAATCCGACAGCGCGTTTACCACGGAGGAGCCGACGCCGTGCAGACCGCCAGAGGTCTGATAGGCCTTGCCGGAGAATTTGCCGCCCGCGTGCAGGGTGCAGAGGATCACCTCAAGCGCGGATTTGTCCGGGAACTTGGGGTGCGGATCGATCGGGATGCCGCGGCCATTGTCGGAGATGGTGACGGCGTAATCGGCGTGCAGCGTCACCTCGATCCGGTTGGCGTGGCCGGCGACCGCCTCATCCATGGAGTTGTCGAGGATTTCGGCGACCATATGGTGCAGCGCGCGCTCATCCGTGCCGCCGATATACATACCGGGGCGCTGGCGGACCGGTTCCAGGCCTTCCAGGACCTCAATTGAGGAGGCGTCATAGGTGTCGGATGCAGGCGTGCTGAGGAGGTCGTCGGCCATATGCGGGGCTGCTCTTGCTTGGTTTTGGTTAAGGCTATTATGGCAGGTGTTGGGGCCGGGTGGAAGAGGCACGCAAGGGGCTGTGGATAAGGCGGCCCTGCCGCGGCAGGGCGCCGAGTGACCAGCCCTTCGATGATAAGTTCCCGTATTCAGCCTGCGGCGATATTCTCCGTGCGGTGCCGGGGCTTGCGGGCTACACCTCAGGCCTGAGGCAGGCAGGAGGAGAACGCAGGTGGCTGAGACAGGGATCAAAACGCAGGATTGGACGGCGTTTCGGGCGGAGGCGCAGCGGATGCTGGAGGCGGCGCTGGATCAGATGCAACAGGCGGCGGAACGCCCCTGGCAGCCCGTGCCCGACGACATTGACGCGCGTTATGCCATCAGGGCCGAGGCGCAGGGGCCGCAGCAGACAGTGGACCGGATCATCGCAGATGTGCTGCCCTATCACGGCGGCAATATTCATCCGCGGTTCTGGGGCTGGGTGCAGGGCTCGGGGCTGGCCACGGATCTGATCAGTTCTCTGGCGACGGCGGCGGTCAATGCCAATATGGGCGGGCGCGATCATGGCGCGAACTATATGGAGCGCGCTGTGGTGGACTGGACCCGCCGCAAAATGGGGATGCCGGAGGGGGCCAGCGGCATTCTGGTGACTGGCACCTCGCAGGCGACGGTGATTGCCTTTCAGGCGGCGCGGCTGCGGGTGCTGAAGGATCTTCGCAAAGAGGGGCAGGGGGATGTACGGCTGACGGCCTATGCCGGCGCGGGCGTGCACAATGCGACGCTGAAGGCGGTAGAGCTGCTGGGCATCGGCTCGGACAATCTGCGTAAGGTGCCTTTGGTTGATGGCCAGATGGACTGTGCAGCCCTGGCCCGGATGGTGGCAGAGGATAAGGCCGCAGGGGCGCTGCCGTTTTTGGTGGTGGGCACGGCGGGGTCGGTGGATCTGGGGCTGTTTGATGATCTGAACGCGCTGGCCGATGTCGCTGCTGAGCTGGACCTGTGGCTGCATGTGGATGGCGCCTTTGGCGCCTGGACGCGGATTGCGGCGGAGCCGTACCGATCGCTGTCGGATGGCATCGGGCGGGCCGACAGTATTGCGCTGGATTTCCACAAATGGATGTATGTCGGCTATGACTGCGGCATGGCGCTGCTGCGCAATGAGGACGAACATAGGGCGGCCTTTGCAGCGCGGCCATCGTATTTGGAAGGGGCCGAGCGCGGGCTGGCAGGCGGTGAGCCGTGGTACTGCGACTACGGCATTGACCTCAGCCGTGGCAATCGTGCGTTGAAGGTCTGGACCGCGCTGGAGACCTATGGCGAAGCGGCGTTTGCGCAAGCGATCACTGGCAATTGTGATTTGGCGGCAGCGATGGCCGCCGCAGTCGAGGCGCAGCCGCTGATGGCGCTTGGCGCGCCTGTGGTGTCCAATATCTGCGTGTTTACGGCGCGCAGCGATTTGCCGGTGGCGGCACAGTCGCAGGTGAACGCGGATATTGCCCAGACCCTGCAGGAAAGCGGCGAGGCGGTGTTCTCCACCACGCGGATGGACGGGCGGGTGATGCTGCGCGCGGCCATCACCAACCACCGCAGCCGCGCGGCGGATGTGGATGCTGCCATTGCCGCAGTCGCACGGGAGGCCGCGCGGGTCTAGGGTTCAGCCGCCTGAGACATCGGCGGGGGGGATCACTGGTTTTTTGCTTCCATCGCGCAGGGCAGCCGCTACTCTGCGCGCCAGACAATCAGGGAGAGCCTCATGGCCTGGATCAAGACCATTCCGTTTGACGCAGCAACGGGCAAGCTGAAGACGCTGTACGACCGGGTGACCGGACCGGGCGGCAATGTCGATAACATCATGATGATGCACAGCCTGCGCCCGCAGTCGATGGAAGGGCATATGGCGCTTTATAAGGCGGTTCTGCATCATAGCGGCAACAGCCTGCCGAAATGGTATCTGGAGGTGCTGGGCGTCTGGGTGTCGTCGCTGAATGACTGCGCCTACTGCGTTGAGCATCACTTTGCCGGGTTGCAGCGGCTGTTGCGGGACGCGCCACGTGGGGAGGCCATTCGCGCCGCGATTGAGGCGCGCAACCCGCAGCTGGCGCCGCTGGAGAGCGCAGAGCGGGCAGGCATGGTCTATGCGCGCAAACTGACCGAGGCGCCTGCAGCTGTGATTGAAGCGGATATCAACGCCCTGCGCGCGGCCGGACTGGATGACGGGCAGATTCTGGAGATCAATCAGGTCACTGCCTATTTCTCCTACGCCAATCGCACGGTGCTGGGACTGGGCTGCTCGACCAGAGGCGACGTGCTGGGGCTCAGCCCCAACAACAGCGAAAACCCGGAGGACTGGGGCCACAGCTGATTGCGTCTGGTCGGCGGGCATGCACCGCGTCAGACCGGGCTAGGCCGCAACAGGATCGGCAAGGATCGGCTGCAGCAGCGTAAACAGCGGCGCCAGCACAAGGGCGGCGCTGCAGACTGCTGCCACGGGATCGGGCGGCGGCGCAAGCGCGACATCACGCCAGAGCGTCAGTGACTTGCGCCGCAGCAGATCGGCATGGGGATGGCTCTGCCCATGCGGAGCGGGCACGCGTTTCAACTCCGGTGCCTTGGGGTGAAACCCCTTAAGCGCGAGGATATCCATCAGGGCCGCCAGCTCATCGGCAAAGCCACTGTCGCGCGGGTTGGGATGCCCGGCGACCTGCGCCAGCCCGGCGGTGGGATAGGCCCGCGTCAACGGCTGCCCCGCGACCGCATCGCGCCAGCGGCTGAGCGTGGCGCCTTTCAGCGCCATGATGCCCCCACCTATGCGTGCGCCATCGGGATCAATGCCGAAAAACACCCCGCACCCGGGATGCTGTGGCAGCTGCCAGAGCAGATGCAGATGGGTGTGATATGGGGTTTTGTCCTTGGAAAAGCGCAGATCGCGCTGGGGGCGGAAGACTTTGCCCTGAAGGCCGGGATGATGCGGGCGCAGATAGTCCGCGACCTCTTTCAAAAGCGCCTCAGCCGGGGTGCGCAACTCTGCGTCGTAGCGCGCCTTTTGGGACTGGAACCAGCCCCGTGTGTTGGTCTCTGCCAGCTCTGTGAGAAAGGCCCGTGCGTCGGGGATCAGCTGGGGTGTGATATCGGACATGCGAAGGCTCCTCGTGGTGGGCTGGCTTTAAGAGAAGCCTAACACAGGTGCTGCAGTGTGCGTGCAGTGGAAAACCTGCAATCCCGGACCGGCTGAGAGCGAGGGGGCGACAACAACCAGCGGTAAGATCAGGCTTGCCGTTATGCCGGTCGATGCCTAAGGCTGGGGTATGACACAGAGAATACCCCCGCCCGCCCCGAATACGCTCCTTGGCCACAGCCGCGCGATCGCGGTGTTGGGGCTGCCGTTGATCGGCGGCCATGTGGCGCAGTTTGCCATCGGCCTGACCGATACGGTGATGCTCGGGTGGTACGGGGTGGAGGCGCTGGCGGCGGTGACGCTTGGGTCGACCTATTTCTTCACGATCTTTCTGCTGGGCTCCGGCTTTGCCTTTGCGGTGATGCCGATGGTGGCCGCTGCCGCAGGCGCCGGTGAGGAACGCCAGATCCGCCGAAGCACCCGCATGGCGCTGTGGCTGTCGCTGGCCTATGGCCTGTTGGTGATGCCGCTGTTGTGGTGGTCGGAGCCGATCCTGCTGCTGCTGGGGCAGGAGGCGGAGGTGGCCCATGGCGCGGCGGAGTATCTGCGGATTGCGGGCTGGGCGCTGTTTCCGGCACTGCTCTATATGGTGCTGAAGAGCTATCTTGCGGCGCTGGAGCGGACGCAGATCGTGCTTTGGGTATCCGTTCTGGCGGCGATGCTGAACGCGCTGATCAATTACGCGCTGATCTTTGGCAATTGGGGGGCGCCGGAACTGGGGGTGACCGGGGCGGCGCTGGCCTCTCTGGCGACCAATGTTTTTGCCTGCATCTTTGTGCTGTTCTACGCGCTGAAGGCGCTGCCCGAGCATGAGCTGTTGAAGAATTTCCAGCGTCCCGACTGGGAGATGCTGAGCCGGGTGCTGCGTCTGGGGCTGCCGATTGGCCTGACCAACCTGAGCGAAACCAGCCTGTTTGCCGCCTCTGCGATGATGATGGGCTGGCTTGGCACCGTGGCGCTGGGCGCGCATGGCATTGCGCTGTCGCTGGGCGGGCTGGCGTTCATGATGCATCTCGGGCTGTCCAATGCGGCGACAATCCGGGCGGGCAATGCCTTTGGCCGCGGTGACCGGGACCACATGGCGCGCGGTGCGCGGGTGGTGATGGCGATGTCGCTGGGGCTGTCGGTGCTGGGGATGATCCTGTTTCTGGCGGTGCCTGAGGCGCTGATTTCGCTGTTCCTGTCGCCGGATGACCCGGACCGGGCCGAAATCGTGCTGATCGGCAGCGTGCTGCTGGCGGCAGCGGCGTTGTTTCAGCTGATGGACGGGATGCAGGTGATCGCGCTGGGGCTGCTGCGCGGGGTGCAGGACACCGGCGTGCCGATGGTGATTGCGGCGCTCAGCTATTGGGCGGTTGGGATCCCGGCCTCTTATCTCCTCGGCTTTACCTTCGAGATGGGAGGGCTTGGGGTCTGGCTGGGGCTGGTGCTGGGTCTGACGGCGGCGGGGGTGTTCCTGATGATCCGGTTCTGGCGCCGCTCAATCAAGCTGGTCGGCACATCGAAGACCGCCGCCGCGCGGTAGCGGTCAGAGGGGCGGGCTGGTGGGCTGTGGAGGTGCAAGTCCCCTTTGTGATGGCGCGGCTATTTCAAGCCGAGTTTCGCGAGAGACCTTCGGGCGCCGTATGTGCTGAATGTCGGGTGTGCGGACCAAGCAGACTTTCGCAACTTTGGCATCAACGACTGGTTTCGGTGGTTTGCGCCATTTGATTTTGTGGAAGAAACGTTACTCCATATGTCTGTTTGGAGGTGCCTTTGACAAGAACGCGTCGGTAGACGGCAATGTTGATTTCAGTTCTCCCCTTGCAGCCCTGACTTTTCCAACAAGAAATTACGGATGATCGGGTCGATCACCTTATGTTCGATCGGATAGACGCCGCACAGATTGAACACATCGCGCACGGAAGCGGACACGTCCGCGCGTTTCCATATGACGCGCCCTGAATAGGGCATCCGCCTGGGTCGCCAGGCCAGCCCAAGTGTCATGCCGCGCAGATAGGTGCGTTGCTGGCGGTGTGCCGGATAGAGAACTGTCTCCGAGATGGAGCCCTCTTGCTCGCTCTCGAACTCGACAACAAAGATGCGGCTGCCGTGAAACCCCGCTTTGCCATCATATCTGGCCCGCTGAAGGTTGACCTGTTCCGGTCCAACGCCACGTTCAATGGTGCGCACGCTGATTTGCCCGCCAAGGTCGTCCAGAAACGATGCGCCAATCATCACGCAGTCCGGCCAGGACGGGGACATAAAGTGGATGTTGTAGGCACCGACATATTGGCGTAGGCGGGCGAGATCACCTGGAAAGGCATTTGCAAAGGGGTCTTCGCGGGCGGTGGGTCGGTTGCGGTTCAATTGGCCCCGCCTTTGGGCAAAGGCCTCGCTATCTGACAAAAGGTCACTTTCCTGCAAATCGAAATACAGGCAGATTCGCCGCAGATTGTGGGCTGAGGGCAGACCCGCGCCACTGAGGTAACGGTTGAACTGCTGTTGGTTAATCCCGATTTCGCGGCAAATTTGGGCAATCGACACGCGTTCGGCGCAGACATGCCTTAGGTTTTTTGCGAAGTTTTGGTTCATATCGTCATTCCATAAGCAAGTTATAGCGTAAGTGCTAATAGTCGCTAATAAATGTGTATACTTGTGCAATTGTGCGATGCAATCGAATCCGCTCTCATCTTACGAGGAAGAGGGGGACAGATGCGCCACATAGAGATCATCGAAAACGAATGGATCATGCTGCCGGACGGTCGCCGATTGGCGGCCCGCATCTGGATACCCCGTGGTATCGGCCGGGTTCCTGCAATCCTCGAATACTTGCCTTACCGCAAGCGCGATGGCACGGCGGCGCGCGATGAAACCACCTACGGCGTTTTCGCCAAGTCGGGCTATGCCGGTATCCGCGTCGATATCGCAGGCACCGGCGAGTCTGACGGGGATTTTGACGACGAATATTCCGAGCAGGAGCTCAGTGACGGTGAGGCCGTTCTGGAATGGATCGCGTCGCGCGACTGGTGTGATGGCAATATCGGGATGATTGGAATCTCTTGGGGTGGTTTCAATGGATTGCAATTGGCCTATCGCCAGCCAGAGGCATTGAAAGCTGTGGTCAGTGTTGCCTCGACCACGGACCGTTACGCTGACGACATCCATTACATGGGCGGCTGTCTGCTCAGCGACAATGCGAATTGGGCAGCGCAGATGTTTGCCTGTCTGTCGCGCCCGCCTGATCCTGCCTTGCGATCTGACTGGCGCGCAGAGTGGATCAAGCGTATGGAAACGCTACCTTTTATGGCAGCGGATTGGTTGGGCCATCCGACGCGGGACGCATTCTGGAAACTAGGATCAGTCTGCGAGGGTTACGCGAAGATCAAGGTGCCCGTGCTGGCTGTGACCGGCTGGGCCGACGCCTATGTTAACGCCCCCTCCCAGCTTGCTGCGAACTTGAGCGGTCCGGCCAAGGCGCTTATGGGACCGTGGGAACATCGCTATGCGCATATCTCCAAACTCGGCGCGGCAGATTTTCATTCCGAAGTGTTGGGCTGGTTTGATCGTTGGCTGAAGGGCGAACAGAACGGTGCTGAAGACCTCCCAGACTACCGTGTTTTCATGCAGGAGCATTTCAATCCTACAGCCCAGAATAAACCCCGCGAGGGGCGCTGGATCGCCGAAGCAGAATGGCCTTCCCCCAATGTAACACAACACAGTTTTTATCTGGGCAATTCCCGTCTGGAACAGCAGCCGCAATCCGGCGAGTGCATCGTGTCCACCCCCGCGCATGTCGGTCAGGCCAGCGGAGTGTTCTGCGCGGGCATGCGGATCGACAACGAACTTCCCGGCAATCAAAGCAGCGATGATGCGCTGTCGGTCTGTTTTGATCTGCCGCTAGATACGCCGCTGGAATTGCTCGGGCGCGCTGTCTTCAACTTCGTGTTCACATCGGACACGCCGGTGGCGCAGATCATGGCGCGGCTCTGCGATGTGTCCCCCGATGGCGTGTCGCAACGCATCAGTTATCGCCCCTTGAACCTGACCCACCACACCAGCCATGATACACCCGAAGCGCTAGTTCCGGGGCAACGCTACTACGCCAGTATCGCACTGAATGAATGTGCCCATAGGCTTCAGTCTGGCCATACGTTGCGATTGGCATTGTCCAACAGCTATTGGCCGATTGTCTGGCCGTCCCCGACTGCGACAGCCCTGACGCTTGATCTGGCCGAGTGTTCACTGGACCTGCCGGTGCGCACCGTCTCCACAGAAATTGCGACTTCGGCACCCGCAGCACCGCAGGAATTTCCAACTCTCGGAGCTGACAATCTGCGCGAACCTGCGGCCACAGCCCGCACCGAAACCTTAGCGGACGGCATGATCGTGCAGGAAACCTTTGACGATTACGGGGCCACACGCGACCCGCACCATGGGCTGGAAGTCGGAAGCCACGTGACAACCCGTTATGCCATCCTTCCTGACGATCCAACCGCCGCGCAGTTTGACTCGGCTTGGGCGTTTACTTTTCAACGTGGTGACTGGCGCGTCGAAATTGAAACCGAAAATTCTATGACCTGCGATGCGACAAATTTCTATCTACATCGCAATCTGCGTGCTGTTGAAGGCACCGAAAAGACCGAAATCCTGACAAAAGAATGGTCGCAGACCATTCCGCGCGGACTCTTATGACTCATCAACTGGGAGAACAGATATGAGACTAGAATGGAAAAAAGCACCCGTCGGGCGACGCAGTTTTTTGAAGGGCGCAACAGCGCTCGGTGCGGCGTCGATGCTGCCAATGCGCGCCATGGCCCAAGACGACGGTGTCCTACGCATCCGTAACTATGGCGATCTTAGTACGATGGACCCTGCTCACAGCGTTGGCGTTGTCGATGAAACCATTCACGCATCCGTCTACAACAAGCTAATCCAATACACGCCGGGCACCGAATGGGGCTGGCAGATGGATGCCGCTGCAATGATCGAACAGGGTGACGCGACCCATATCAACTTTGCATTGCGTGACGACATCGGGTTTACCAGCGGCCATGGTGCGATGACGGCAGAAGATGTGAAGTTCTCGTTCGAGCGCATCATCGCAGATGCCACAGGCTCCCCCAACAAGCCCGACATGGGCCCACTAAGCCATGTTGAGGTCACGGGCGAGCGTGAAGGCACAATCGTATTGAACGACCCCTTTGCGCCGCTTTGGACAATCGCACTGCCTTACATCACGGGCAATATCGTTTCTAAGGCTGCAACAGAGGCGGCAGGAGGGCGTATCGGGATTGATCCGGTCGCTGAATCCGGCCCCTATTTGCGCACCAGTTGGGCGGCGAAGGAAAAGACGGTATTGACGCGGAACCCCGACTGGAAGGGCGAAGCCCCTGCATGGGATTCCATCGAGATTCTGCCAATTGATGACGAAAGCACCGCCGAAATTGCATTTGATTCAGGTGAAATTGATTTGACACGGGTATCTTTGGGATCGGTTGAACGTTACCGCGCTGACGTCCCTAATGGCGGTACTTTGGTGGAAAACCCGTCGCTGTTCTACGTCTGGTTGGGGATGAACCTTGATCATCCGAAACTTCAAAACCAGAAACTGCGTCAAGCCATTCAGCACGCCATCGATGTGCCTTCAATCCTGCAGGCGGCCTATTTTGGTGCGGTCGAACCGTCGACCGGGATCATTGCACCGGGCCTTGCTGGCAACCGTCCAGCCAGCCTTGTGCCAGCGGCAGCTGACTTTGCCAAAGCGGCCGAGCTTTTGGCTGAATCTGGTGAAACGAACGTGTCGCTGACACTGGATGTACTCAACAAGACCGAGTTCACCACGACAGCGCAGGTTATTCAGGCGACTCTGGCGCAGATCGGCATCACGCTGGAAATCAACCTGTTGGAATCTGGCGCATTTTGGTCCAGCGGAGACAACGAAGACCTGCAACTTGTGCTCAACCGCTTCTCAATGGCGCCTGATCCGTCGTATGCGACGGCTTGGTTCACCACTGAACAAGCGGGCATCTGGAACTGGGAGCGCTTCCGCAACGACGAGTTCGACCAGTTGCACGCCGCCGCATCAGCGGAAACCGATGTAGCCAAGCGCGACGAGATGTATCGCCGTGCGCAAGACCTGATGGAAGAAAGCGGTGCCTACCGTTTCATCACCCATGAGGCCACGCCGGTTGTACATTCCTCGCGCATCACGCCAGCTCTGCGGCCTGATGGCCTGCCACTGCTGCGTTATTTCGGCAAAGCATAAAGAAAAGGAGCGTCGCAATGTTACAATTCACCCTTAAACGATTTGCCCTTGCGGCGCTTATTCTGGTCGTGGCCGTCACGGTCATGTTCTTGATGATCCGCGCGGTGCCCGGTGATCCTGTTTCGATCATGCTGGGGCCGCGCGCGACGCCTGAGCTCAAAGCGCGTCTCATCGCGGAAATGGGTTTGGATCGTTCGATTCCAGAGCAACTCATGCTCTATTTCGGCGGGCTGTTGCGCGGGGATTTGGGTGTTGATGTCTTTTCGGGCCGCGAGGTCACAACCATCGTGTTTGAGCAGCTGCCCCACACGTTAAGACTTATCTTCTCGGCTATTCTTTGGTCTGCGGTGCTCGGAATTGGTCTGGGGTGTTATGCCGCCGCACATCCAAACACGTGGATTGACCGTGTCGCCGCGACACTTTCGGTCAGCTTTATAGCCGCACCTGCCTTTGTCGTGGCGTTGCTGTCGCTGCTGTTGTTTGCCGTTCATCTGCAATGGTTCCCCGCGATTGGCGTCGGGGACGGATTCTGGGACACGGCATGGCACCTGGTGCTGCCGTCGTTTGCCATCGGCCTTAGCTGGGTCGGTTATATCGCCCGTTTGGTTCGCGCATCCATGCTTGAGGTGATGGGTGAAAGCCATATTCGCACGGCGCGTGCATTCGGGCTAAGTGAACGCCGCATCATTGGCATCTATGCCCTGCGCATCGCAATCTTGCCGGTTGTCACTGTCATTGGTGTGGGCATGGGTTTCTTGCTCAGCTCTGCCGTCTTTACCGAGATCGTCTTTGCCCGCCCCGGCCTTGGCAAGCTGGTGATCGACAGCATCACCACCCGAAATTACCCCATCGTCATGGGGGCAGTGCTGGTCTCAACCGCACTTTTCGTCATCTCAACCGCGATTGCGGATTTGATCAACGCAATCCTTGACCCGCGCGCGCGGTCAAGCACCTAAGGGAGGGCTGAACATGGCAAACATCACCACAAATGCACCCGCAGAAAGCCGCTCGGAAATGTCGATCATCCTTGAAGGCGTGGTCCGCGATCCACTGGGCCTGCTTGGCTTGATCATTGTCGGGGCAATCGTTTTTTCAGCGATCTTTGCGGCCTGGATTGTGCCCTATGATCCGATTGCGATGAATGTTCCTGACAGGATGCAGGGGCCATCCTGGAACCATCTTCTGGGCACGGATCAGTTAGGGCGCGATACGTTTTCACGTGTGATCATGGGCGGACAAGTCGCCCTAAAGGTCGCGCTGCCTGCCATTTTTGGGGCCATGGCCATTGGCCTGACCCTTGGCATGATCGCGGGTTACGGACCCAAATGGCTCGATAACCTTCTGATGCTGCTGTTCGACACGATCCGGTCTTTCCCAACTGTGATGTTTGCTTTGGCCGTTGTCGCGTTGGTGGGTCCCAGCCTGCAAACCGTGGTTTTCGTGGTCATGGCGACATCGATCCCGACCTATGGGCGGGTGGCACGCACCCAAACACTGACGCTACGCAACAGTGAGTTCATTCTGGCCGAACGCGCTATGGGGGCCAGCGTTGCCCGCATCTTAGGCGTGCATATGCTGCCCAATATCATTGGCGTTCTGGCCGTACTGGCGGCGATGGACATCCCCACAGTGATCGCACTTGAGGCGGGGCTGAGCTTTCTAGGCCTTGGGGTCAAACCACCCACCCCGAGTTGGGGGGTGTTGTTGAAAGACGGTTACGCCCTGATCCGCCAGACCCCATGGCTGGTTGTCGCGGGTGGTTTGCCAATCATTTTGGCGACCCTTGGTTTTACCTTCCTTGGTGAAAGCCTTCGCGATGTTGTGGATCCAAAATTGAGGAAGAACCGATGAGCGAGACCTTGCTGGAAATAGATAATCTCAGCGTCGACTATGAAACCGCCCGCGGCGATCTGAAGGCGCTGCGCAATATCAGCTTTGATGTGAACAAGGGTGAAATCGTCGGCATCGTTGGCGAAAGCGGATGTGGCAAATCTACACTCATCTCTGCGATCCTACGTCTGATTGCGCCAAACACACGGTTTCGCAGTGGCGAGGTGCGCTTCAAGGGCGAGGATCTGCTGACCCGTAGCGAGAGCGAGATGCGTGGTTTGCGCGGCGGGGACATCTCGATTGTGTTCCAAGACCCGATGCAGACCCACAATCCGGTCATCGCCATCGGTAAGCAAATGACGGACATCCAACACCGTTCCAACGCGACGAAGGCGGAAAAGCTGGCTACGGCTGCTAAGATGCTGGGCGCTGTAGGTATCCCTGATCCAGAAATGAGGCTGGGCCAATACCCACACGAATTTTCCGGAGGCATGCGCCAACGGATCGCGATTGCGATGGCATTGATGTCCGAACCCGATTTGCTGATTGCGGATGAACCGACAACCGCGCTGGATGCCACGCTTGAGGTGCAGATCATCGAGCGGTTGAAAGACCTTCAACGCGACCTCGGGTGCGCGGTCCTGTTCATCTCGCATCACCTTGGGGTCATCGCGGAACTTTGTGACCGTGTGGTCGTTATGTACGCGGGCGCTGTTGTTGAAAGTGGCACCGTGCGCGAGATTTTTCACAATCCCAAGCATCCCTACACCCGCCGTCTGATTGAGTGTGACCCGGGCCATATCAAAGAACGGGCGCGCATTCTGCCAACGATCCCTGGCGAAGTGCCAGATCTGGCGAACCTGCCAGACGGGTGCATCTTTCGGGATCGCTGTGATCAAGCGATGGATCGCTGTGCGCAGGTGCCCCCACTGGCGCGCCTTAGCGAAGGGCACAACGCAGCCTGTTGGCTGAACCACGCGGAGGAAGTGGCATGAGCCCGATCCTAGAGGTCAAAGACCTGCAAACCAGTTATGGCACTGTGAACGTTTTGGCAGGGGTCAGCTTTACCGTTGAACAAGGCGAAACCTACGCCATGGTCGGCGAAAGCGGGTCCGGCAAAACAACGGTTATTCGTGCCATCGCGGGGCTGGCCCCTGCGCAGGCGGGATCGGTAAAATTTGATGGTCAGGAAATTCGCGGTGTCGGAGAGCGCGCCATGCGTCCGCTGCGCAAAGACATCGCGATGATGTTTCAAGACCCAACGGGATCGCTGTCACCACGCCTAACGATCCGCAATCTGATCACCGAGCCGTACAAAATCCAAGGCATGAAGGACCGCGACCTTGATGCCGAGGCCAAGCGGCTGTTGGAACTGGTGAACCTGCCCGCGCATTTCGCGGAGCGCTATCCCTATCAGCTATCAGGAGGGCAGGCGCGCCGCGTAGGCGTGGCGCGTGCATTAGCATTAGAACCCAAACTCATCCTTGCGGATGAACCCACGGCGGGTCTGGATGTGTCGGTGCAGGGCGAGCTGTTGAACCTGCTTAACGATCTGCGCGAGCGCCTTGGCCTGTCGATGGTGATCATCACGCACAACTTGAACGTTGTGCGCCATGTCGCGGACCGTATGGGCATTTTGTACCTTGGACGCTTGGTTGAAGAAGGCACCACTGAGGCGATTTTCCATGAACCGCGCCACCCCTACACCAACTGCCTGCTGAGCGCGAACCCAGAACCAGACCCAGATGCGCGCCTTGATCGTATTGCCCTGAAAGGTGAACCGCCTAGCCTGGTGAAACGTCCTACGGGATGTGAATTCAGGGACCGTTGCCCAATGGCGAGCGACATTTGCACCCAAGTGCCACACTGGGAGGTCACCGATGGCCACGGCGTGTGCTGCTTAACGCCACGACATCTATGAGAGCCAAACCATGAGCGCAGCGGTCCTTTATTTCAACGGCCCAATCCTGACGATGGACGCGCAGGACACTGTGGTAGAAGCCGTGTTGACCATCGGCGAAAACATCGCCGAGGTTGGCGCATTGTCCGACCTTCGCGCGCGGATGCCCGCGGGCACCACGCAGGTTGATCTGGCGGGCAAGGCCATGCTCCCCGCCTTCATCGACCCACATGGCCATTTCCCTGATCCCGGATTCATCAAACTGTTTCGCGTTGATCTGTCTGCGCCACCTCGCGGGAATTGCGCCGATATGGCCGCCGCGCTGAAGCGGCTTGGCGAGAAGGCCAAAACCACGCCAGCGGGTGATTGGGTCATGGGCGTGCTCTTTGACAACACCGCCATTTCTGAACGGCGCATGCCGACCCGCGCCGAACTGGACGGGGTGTCCACCGATCATCCGATCTGGGTGCTGCATGCCTCGGGTCACAACGGGGTGGCCAATTCCGCAGCACTTGCTCTGCAAGGTTTCACACCGGACACCCCTGACCCGCTCGGCGGGCGCTTTGGCCGCAATCCCGCGACGGGTGAACTGACTGGGTTGATCGACGGCATCTCGGCCATGGGGGAGATGGGGGATACCAATTTTCTGATTGATCATGACAGGTTCTGGCAAGGGTTCGCTGCGGCGCGCGACGACTACCTCGCCCACGGTGTGACCTATGGGCAAAACGCATGGGCGAGCGCGGAAACACTGTCGCAATTCAACAGCTTGCCCGCCGATCAGGACCCCGGTTTCGATCTGACGATCCTGCCCGTCGCAGATTTGGAACCAGAGCTGAGCCAAGGCTCAAATGCGATGCGTGATTTCGACAATCCGCATTTCACACTTGGCCCGCGCAAACTGTTCTCAGACGGGGCGTTCCAGTTGCAGACGGCTTATTTGCGTGGCGATTATGCCAAACCCATTAACCCACAGGCCCCGCGTGGCGTGCCTTATATGGCGTCGGATGAGCTGAACAAACAGGTCAGAAAATTGCACGATATGGGTTTCCAGATCCATTGTCACTGCAACGGCGATGCGGGTGCCGATCTGTTTCTGGACGCAGTGGACGCGGCGCAAAAGGCCACGCCGCGCGAGGATCACCGTCACACAATCATCCACGGCCAAGTGCTACACGACGACCAGTTCGAACGCATGGCGCGCCTTGGGGTCACGGTCAGTTTTTTCTCGGCGCATATCCATTTCTGGGGCGACCGCCACTATGACACCTTCCTTGGCCCTGACCGCGCCGCACGTATCTCGCCAGCCAGATCCGCGCAGCAACACGGAGTACGCTTTACCTTGCACAACGACGCCTCGGTCACACCGACACGCCCGATCCATTTGGCACATTGCGCTGTGAACAGGGTGACGTTTTCGGGGCGCGAACTTAACGGAGGCCAGAAAATCACCGTCCTTGCCGCCCTGCGTGCCCTGACGATCGAAGCCGCATGGCAGGTTTTTCTAGAAGACAGCCGTGGCTCAATCGAATCCGGCAAAATCGCCGACTTCGCGATCCTGAATCGGAACCCACTGGATCAAGGCCAAAACATCCTTGGTCTTAAGGTGATCAACACAATCCGTCGTGGCAAAACAGTATTCGAACAATCTGACGAACAGCAGGTGGCGCAATAACGGCAACTCAAGGCGGTTTTTGGTCATTCATACGCTGCGCAGCATCGGTCATTATGGGCTCAGCGCAGCCGTTCTCTGCGCCGGTCGCGAGTGGCCGGTTCGGGAAACAACGCCGTTCGCTGCGCGGCGCACGAACTGCTAAGATGCGGACTTTGCTACCTTTCACCGCAAATGATTCAACGGCCGCTTTGCCAGAAATCGAGAAACAACCGTCACTCCGTTGTCATTCGCGTCTAGCTGTGAGCAGCTGGTCGGTGGCCAACTTGATTTGGTTCAAGTAGCTTTCATGCCCGTCGACAACTGACATTTCTAAGTCCGGTGCCCCTGTCCGTCCTGCAAGTGCAATCTGGGCGCAGAACCAATTGAGAACCGCGCCGCGCGGCAATGTCTCAGCAGGTGGAAAATTCTGCTCAACTGCGGGGGCTTTCGCGATCTCACCTTCGAGCAATTTTCTGGCAAAAGCCGGATCAGCAATAAAGGGACGCCCCATCCCGATCAGGTCTGTCTTTCCGCCTTCAATCGCATCGTTCATGACGTTGGAGGAACGAAACCCGCCGGTGACCATCAGGGGAATGTTCAATGCAGCTTTGATCGCAGCGGCATAATCCAGAAAGTAGGCCTCGCGTATCTGAGTTGATCCGCTTTTCGACGCATGTTGATACGCTGTCGGCTCTTCGAAATTGCCGCCCGAGATTTCGATAAAATCCACGCCCTCTGCTTCCAACATGACGGCCACTTGAACTGAATCCGCGTGGTCGAACCCGCCTTTCTGGAAATCGGACGAGTTCAGTTTGACGGCAACGATGAAGCCCGGATCAACCGCTTTCCGAACGGCTCTGACCACCTCGATTGCTAGCCGAGCCCTGTTTTCCAAAGCACCACCCCAGCGGTCGGTACGGGTGTTTATCCGAGGCGACAGGGCAGAACTAAGCAGGTAACCATGTGCGGCATGAACCTCGACGCCATCAAACCCAGCCTCCTGTGCAAGCCTTGCAGACCGCACGAATTTTGCGATGATCTCTTCAAATTCGGCCTCGCTTGCTGGTGTCGGCTTGCCATAGCCGGGTAAATCTAGCTGGACGTCTGATATCGATGTCGGATGGGCATTGATTGCCTCAGGCGTTTGTCGTCCTGCGTGGGCAAGTTGAGCAAGGATTTTCGCACCACCACTCTTGCCTGCTGCGGCAAGTGCTGAAACGCGCTTCATGTCCGAACTGGGGTCCAATACAAAGTTGCCAGCATGTTCGAGATGCATCCGATCAACGGGTGTGTTCCCTGTGATCAAAAGCGCGGCACCCCCTTTGCTCCATTGCGCAAAGAGGTCAATCTGGGCCTGCGTGGGATTGTTGTATTCGTCCGCAAGCGCTTCCGACATTGCGGATTTCACGATGCGATTTTTGAGTGTGACACCGTTTGGCAGTGTCAGGTGTTGGCCGATGTTCATTGCTACAGTTCCTCCGCCAGTATTTTCAGTGCTGCTGCGATTGCGTCTTCGTCCCGTCTGTAAAACGTCCATTGCCCATGCCGTTCTGACGTAACAAGCCCAGCGTCTTTGAGCAGGCGCATGTAGGTCGAGATTGTCGATTGTGAGAGGTTTGCCCTCTCCTGAATGTAGCCAACGCAGACCCCGCTAAGATCAGCGTGTTCCGGCAGAGCTGGTGGAAAATTAGAGCGATCCTTGAGCCATGCCAATATCTGGCGGCGAACCGGGTTGTTGAGGGCCGATAGTGTTTTATCAATATCCATATATCGGTATATCGCGATATACTGTTTCAGAGTCAAGTGACCTGATTAAGGTTTTTGAAAAAGCAGCCGTTAGCCACGATGCAGCAACGCGGTAGGTGTTGGGCTCACTGCCGACTTGCGGCGATGCGGCGGCAGGCTTGCAGCGAAACTTCACCAGGACGCTTCTCCCACGCGATGCCAGGCAGCCCGAAGCGGACATGGTGCCCAAAATCTCTTCTGACAAAAGCGGACCTTTGCGAAGACACTCGGCAGATGGAAAGGGTGGGACGAGGCCGCCGGTCGCCGGAGTCGCGAACAAGGCTGCGCCCATTGTCCGCTATTGGTGCTACGCTGCCAAAGCTCGTCTTAGTTTACGGCATGATCGAGCCCAATTCGCCTGGTGTTGTAAAGCAGACGATTGCCGGCTCTGCAGATCGTGCACTTAGAAGAAACCCTTGAACTCATCACGAATTTTTGCGGTCGCGAATTCGAAGAATGCATGAACCCTGGCGCTTCGTCGAATATCGGGATGTGCCAGCATCCAGAGACTTGTGTTGTTTTTTTGGTCGGGCGCGTGCAGCCGCTGCAGTTCCGGGCAGCTTTGGCCAAGGTAGCAGGGCAATACAGCTATACCGAGCCCTGCCCGGGCAAGATCGAACATTCCCATACCCGCACTGGTCAGTGTTACTGGCGCATGCTCCGCCTTGTGGGCCGCTGTAATCCGGTTCATTGGTGATTGCCGCAAGCTATCGTCCAGCTGCAGCCAGCGGTGCTGCTCCGGCGGCAGGTCCCGCATAGCCTCCACGTAATCCGTATGGGCATAGACCGCATAGGAAACCGGCAGCAGGTTGCGCCCTATCCAATGTTCGGGAGGGTTCATTGTTGGCCGCAACGCAATATCCGCGTCACGCTGCATCAGGTCTAGTGGCCGGGTTCCGGAGAGCAGGCGCAGTTCAACATCAGGGTATCTTTGCTGAAAACACCGGAACACTGGCGAAAACGTGTGCAGCAAAGAGTCTGTCGTCGTAACGGTAAGAATGCCCTCCAGGCGCAAATCCTGACCGCTCAGCTCGCGCTGAATAAGGGTCATGCGTTCCCGAAGCTTCAGCCCATGCTGAAGAAAATACTCACCCGCCGCAGTCATGACATAGCCGTGCGATTGGCGCTCGAACAGGGTGACGCCCAGCTTGCTTTCCACGTTTTCGATGCGCCGGAAAACGGTGGAGTGGTTCACTCCTAACCTGCGGGCCGCGCCGGACAGGCTTCCGGTTTCGCAGACGGCCAGCACAAAGGGGATATCACTCCATTCAAAGTTTTGTGCGTTCATGCAAGATACCTTCACGATGATGCCTAATTCCCTTGCAGGTATTAACGCTCGAACTTCGCTCAGCAAGTTTTTCGCATAGGCAGAGGGCGGCCCGTTTTCTGGCGCAGCTCTGGTCAGCATTGAAAAACCCGGCCCGTGTGGGCGCGCCGAGATTTCTGTCTGTGCGTATGTGCAAGGCTGATTTGCTTAGATTGCCAATTCCTGTGCACACCAGCGCAATCTATCTTCTGACCACACCGAATTGGAGAAACGCCATGAGCAAAACACTGAACCTCCCGAAGCGCGTTGGTCCGAAACCCGATACGACCCACGGGCTGCCGCATTCCCAAATCACTCAGCACGGGCCTGACCACATCGTTGACCAGATGCGCGAGTGGGCCTTTTCCCTGCCGTGTGTCGAAAACCGCGATAGCCTTGTTTCCGTTCCCGGAGCCCGCGCCATGGTCATGCACGACGGAGCCGCCTGCAATCATGACGCCTTCATGATCGGCCGCGAGTTCGCTCACATCCACCCGCATCCGGACAATGGCAGCATGCATGTGCAACTGCCCCACAATGATGCCTTGGAAGTTGTCGAAAAAGGCTGGGGTGAGCACCACACACTGGTCCTGGCAGGTCGCCGTCCAGTCGGGCTGGTGATGGTGTTTTCACCCCGTGATGAGGCTGAGCTAGACACCATTAAAACGATCCTCAGCCGCTCCTACGAAGCTGTGACCGCTCAGAAAATCGCGGCGTAGTCCCCCAACCGATACAGAAAGGGTAATCCAATGAAACACGCATTTATTGGTGCTGTTGCAGGAATTCTCTTTGCCAGTTCGGCACTCGCAACCGAAATCGAAACCAAATCGCTCGAAGAGCTTTATGCCGAAGCCGTTGCGGAAGGCGGTGAGCTGGTCATCCGCGCGGGCGGTGATAAGGACGATCAGGCCGACTACTACCTGGATATGTTCAAAGAGCGCTTTCCAGAAATCAATGTCACACACAGTGTTGACCTGAGCTTTTATCATGCATCGCGTTACGACAACGCCCGCAAGGATGCAGACAAGTCTGACGTGCCGGACGTTATCCAGCTGCAAACGCTGCATGACTACGAATATTATGCCGAGCGCGGGTTGCTGGAAAGATACAAACCCAGGAACTGGGAGAAGGTTTACCCGGACTACAAAGACCCGCACGGAAACTGGGTTGGCCTGTTCGGCGTGGCCTTCACCAATGTGTTCAATTCGGGCCTGATCAATGAAGATGACGCTCCGCGCGATGCCTTGGATTATCTGGACCCGGCGCTGAAGTGCAAAGTCATTCTGACCTACCCGCACACCGATGACGCCGTTCTGTACCAGTTCTGGAACCTGAAAGAGCAATACGGCTGGGAGTATCTAGAACAGCTTGTTGCCACTGAACCGACCTGGGTGCGCGGCACGTCGATGCCCTATGTCGCGATTGACAATGGCTGGTACGGCGCGAGCTTCACGACCTCCTGGGCATTTGTGCCATTTGAAGGCAGCGATACACGGCTCGTATTGCCCGAAGAAGACTACTTCCTGACTTGGTTTCAGACCGCAGCTATCCCGACCGATGCAAAACACAAGGCGGCGGCCAAACTCTATCTGAACTGGATGCTGTCTGAGGAATTCCAAGGCAAGTGGCTGCAATTCCCGGTGCGCATGGATGTTGAATCGCCCGATGGCTACAAATCGCACCTGCACTACAACACCTCTCCTGCAGACTTCCACCGGTTCATGCCGAAACGCGATCAGGTCGAGCGTTTCCGCCTGCAGATCGAACAGCTCGTTGGTCCGGCTGAAGGTCCAGCCCCTCTCGAACTGGACTACAGCGTCAAACCATAACCCCGCTCACGGCTTCGCGTTGCGATTAGAACGCGGCAACGCGAAGCCTTTCAATATCGGAGAAAATCCATGAAAATCCTTATCGTAGGCGCAACCGGTCTCATCGGCGGCGCAGTCGCAAATGCCCTCTCGGCCAACCACGAAATCATCAGCGCCGGATACAGCGACGGTGATGTGAAGGTCGATCTCGGTTCCAAAGCCTCCATCGAAGCGATGTTCCAGGCCATCGGCACCGTTGACGCCGTGATCAGCACCGCCGGGCTTGCCGGATTTGCGCCCTTCAACGAGCTGGACGATGCGGCTTACGACCTTGCGCTTGGCAACAAGCTGATGGGCCAGGTCAACCTTGTCCGTGTCGGCCGGAACCACATCACTGAAGGCGGTTCCTTCACGCTCACTGCTGGTATTCTGTCCCGCGATCCGATGCCGGGTTCTGTGGTGATCAGCATCGCCAACGGCGCGCTGGAATCCTTTGCCAAGGCTGCCGCACTGGAATTGGACCGCGGCTTGCGCGTCAACACTGTCAGCCCGGTCTTTGTCAAAGAGACCATGGAAATGATGGGTATGGACTCAAGCTCTGGCCTGTCAGCTGCGGATACTGCCAAAGCCTATGTCGCTGCTATCGAAGGCGCTATGAGCGGTAAAACGTTGGATGCACCTGACTACGTGTAGTCATTGAAACCAAAATATCGGTTCCTTCCTGCCGTTGCGTTACCAAAACAGAATGGCAGGTAGGAACCGATTGCGACGTACTGCAGGCGCGAGAGCGCACCTAATAGCCAGTGACCGCAACGGGCTCAGAGCGAACACTGTGCTCTGAGCGATGCAGTCATTTCCCGGCGTCATATTCTGTTGCCGGCTGTTTCTTCTGCGTTCCCTTTGCCGGGCAGTTTTCCGCTCCCGCTTTGGGCGGCAGCGGAAGATGGGATCAGTTGCTGATCGGTGACAGCAGATCCGGGTTGGTCACCAGATTGCGGACGCCGTGGGCGTGGGTCTCGTCGAAATGGTTGTGCTCCAGCCAGGTGCCGACGCTGTGGATATTGACCCGGATCACCTTGGGCCGGACGCTCCAGGTGACCTGAAACGGCGACCCTTTGGTGTTGTAACCCGGCCCGGTGGTGGAGCCGGCATAGCGCACCGGGGTGCCGGTGTTGCTGGGGATGTTCTGCGCCTGATAGAGATTGTTACGGACCGTCAGGCGGGTCAGTTCCTCGAAATCGGCAGCGCCGGGATCATTGACCAGGACATAGACCTGCGCCTCAACCCGCAGCTGCGGGTTCTTGATCGCGTCACTCAGGCAGGCGCCAAGCGTGGGGCCGGGGGTCACCTGCGCGGTGGTGTGGACGTAATGCACCTCAATCGTGTCGCCCGGCTGCAGATCGCCGTGGCCGCCCTCCGTCCCGATGGGGCTGTCCAGCGGGGCCAGTTCTGCCGCTGACAGCGTGCCGTCGAATTGATAGCCGCTGCCGTAACCCTTGCCATCGCCATTGCCTGCATAGGTGGTGAATTCACCGCCGCGATGTTCGGCATTCTCATGAAAGTGAATATTGCAGAGGTTCATTTGCGATGCCGGTGGTGCCTCTGTGAAGAAGCGCAGGTTATGTCCCCCGGCGTCGTCGATATCGCGGGGCGATTGCGGGCCAAAACCTGCGCCAAAGGTGGACATGGCCAGTGCGGCGCGTTGCCTGTCCATCTCGCCATCTTTTGCTGTTTCCGATGTGTCGGCGGCGATTGCTGCACCATGGGAAAAGGTCAGGGCGGCAACGGCGGGAACGATCAAACGATATGATGGCATCATGAATCCTGTTTTGACTGAGGTCACTGGTAACGGTAGCGGCAGACGTGGACTGGCGCGAAACCAAACAGGGGCGAGGTGATCACGTCACAATCCGCATTGCCGCCTTTGTTTCTTAAGTTGAGTGTGTGATAATTGTGTTAATCGACCTATGGTTGCAAATCAAGGCTTTGCCGGAGGGCTGCGGTCGGGATCGCTTTGTCAAAGACGCAGGATGCAGCGCATGATCTTGGATCAGCTGGATCAGATCAGGAGGCGTCGCTGTCCTTGGCGGCTTTCAGCAGCCGGTCGGCCTTCTTGCGGACCAGAACCGAGCGCAGGTCATGCATCGCCAGCAGCATCTGATCGGTGATTTCGTCCAGCTGTTCGTCACTGGCCTTGCTCTGGGCCCAATGGGCCGTGAGGTTCAGGTGGTCGATGGCGCGGTGGATGTCATCCATATCCCGCGCCGCCAGAGTGCGGCTGCGTTGCGCCATCCAGTCGCGGATGGCGCTCAGATCCTCGGGGCTGAGGCTGCGGTCGCCATGCGGTCGGATCTCACCATTGCGCAGCTTCACCACTGCGATCTGGTCCATCTCCAGCCGCCGCTGCCGGTTTTCACTGTCGATGCGGAACACAAAGGCGCCGTTGTCGCGCACGCGAAAGTAATAGTCCGGCAGGGCAGTGGACATGCAGGAGCCTCCGGTCAGCGCAACGCGGCGCAGAAGACCTGAATGCGGCGGCAGGCCTGGGTCAGGGTTTCATCGGCAGCGGCGTAGCTGATGCGGAAGTTTGGCGACAATCCGTAGGCCGCCCCATGCACCACAGCGACATCGGCCTCTTCCAGCAGCGCCTTGGCAAAGGCCTCGTCATCGGTGATCGCAACGCCCCCAGCCGATGTCCGCCCGATCAGCCCGGCAATCGACGGGTAGACATAGAAGGCCCCATCCGGCACCGGGCAGGCGACGCCTTCGATCTGGCTGAGCATCGAGATCACCAGATCGCGGCGGCGACGGAACACGGCGGTATTGGGCAGAATATAATCCTGAGTGCCGTTGAGTGCCTCAACCGCGGCCCATTGGCTGATGGTGCAGGGGTTGGAGGTAGACTGTGACTGGATTTTGCGCATGGCATCGATCAGCGGCTTCGGTCCCGCCGCATAGCCGATCCGCCAGCCAGTCATCGCATAGGCTTTGGAAACCCCATTGCAGGTGAGCGTGCGGTCATAAAGCTTGGGTTCGATCTGCGCCGGGGTGCAGAAGGTGAAATCGTCAAACACCAGATGCTCATACATATCATCTGTCATCACCCAAACATGAGGATGGCGCAGCAGCACATCGGTCAGCGCCTTCAGCTCATTCGGGTGATATCCGGCCCCGGTGGGGTTGGAGGGGGAATTGAAGACGAACCATTTGGTTTTGGGCGTAATGGCCGCCTCTAGCTGGTCCGGGGTGATCTTGAACCCGGTCTCCAGCGAGGATTCCACACAGATCGGGGTGCCGCCCGCGAGCCGTACCATATCAGGGTAGGACACCCAGTAGGGGGCGGGGATCACCACCTCGTCACCGGGGTTCAGCGTTGCCATCAGCGCATTGTAAAGGATCTGTTTGCCGCCGGTGCCGACCGAAACCTGCGCGGGCGTATATTCCAATCCGTTGTCGCGGGCGAATTTATCGCACACGGCCTGTTTCAGCTCGGCGATGCCGTCGGGGGCGGTGTATTTGGTCTTGCCTGCCTGAATGGCGCGGATCGCCGCTTCCTTGATATTGTCGGGGGTGTCGAAATCCGGCTCCCCGGCGCTCAACCCGATCACATCGCGGCCCGCAGCGCGCAATTCCCCGGCCAGCGTGGTGATCGCGATGGAGGGGGACGGTTTGACGCGGGCGAGGCTATCAGACAGGAATTGCATGGAAAGACCTCTGTTTGAATGTCATGTAGAACTGTCATAGGGTGCCGCTAACTGTCGATCAAGCGCGATCAAAGGGCAGGCAAACCGATAGGCCAACAGGAGCGGGCAAATGAGCAACGACGACATGAATTGGTATGGTCCGGAGGCCGCAACCTTTGGTGACCGCGTCGCGGCGGCGCGGGATGCTGCGGGCATGACACAGGCACAGCTGGCGCGCCGGCTGGGCATCAAAAAGACGACGCTGGCAGGCTGGGAGCAGGACCTGTCGGAGCCGCGTGCCAACAAGCTGTCGATGATGGCTGGGCTGCTGAATGTATCAATGCGCTGGCTGTTGACCGGTGAGGGCGAAGGCATGGAAGCCCCGGCCGGTGAGCAGGTGCCGCAGGATCTGGCAGCGGTCATGACTGAGCTGCGCCAGCTGCGCGAAGAGCTGCGCGGCAATGCTGACCGGGCAGCGCGGCTGGAGAAACGTCTGCGTCTGGTGATGGAAGGCAGCGCCCAATGAGTGAGCTGCCCGCCCATCGTCTGAAACGGCTGCAGATGCGTTCCATGCGCCGGGGGATCAAGGAGATGGATATTCTCCTGTCGGCCTATGCCGACCGGAATCTGGCTGTGATGGGCCCGGCTGAGCTGGATCTCTATGATCGGCTGTTGCAGGAAAACGATCAGGATCTTTACCAGTGGGTGACCGGCCAGGTGGCCGCCCCGGCGCAGTTCGCTGCGCTGGTTGGCGACATATCGCAAACCCATCAAAAAGAATAAAATTTCAGCTTAACGGATTTTTCGGGAATTTTCCGCATTGTGGCTCGCAGACACCATCGAGTCGGAGATGCGGATGAGTATGGAAATGCCAATCGGCCAGCAGGACACCAAGGGGTTCATGACTGGCTATCTTGAGGCGCTCGCAATGGTTGAGCGTCTTCACCGTCTGCTGCTGGACGTGATCAAGGACGAGTTTGAGCGAGTGGGCGTGCTGGAGATCAATGCGGTCCAGGCGCTGCTGCTGTTCAATATCGGCAATAACGAAGTCACGGCAGGCGAACTGAAATCACGCGGCTATTATCAGGGCAGCAACGTCAGCTATAACCTGAAGAAACTGGTCGAGATGGGCTATATGCACCACCAGCGTTGCGAGATTGATCGCCGTTCGGTCCGGGTGCGCCTGACAGAGCGCGGTCGTGAGATTCGCGATATCGTTGCGGCCCTGTTCTCGCGCCATGCCGAAGGTCTGGAAGGCAAAGGTGTGATCAGCGGTGACGGCATCGCGGATATCACGACTGCGCTGAAGCGGGTCGAGCGTTACTGGTCTGACCAGATTCGCTATATTTACTAAGCCTGACATTGCAGCGCCTGAAACGGGCGTGCGGAAATGGTCATAGACAGGTTTCTCAGTATCGGCAGAACGCCGTTTTTGAGGAAATGCCGACCCTTCTGATTTGCTGCGTGGCAGCTGATCTGACCAAGCCATCCCGATGCCCACCGTGCAGAATGCCGGATGTGTGATCGGATACGGGGACCAGAAGGCCCATCCGGCTTGGCATTTGTTTCGAGTGATCACAGCGTAGCTGAAACACCACCGGGGCAACCGGCTGGTGCGTTTTGGCGTGGCGTGATGTGCGCTTGCCGAGCTGCCTGAGATGTCGATTGATGTCCGGCCAAAGCGGCGCGGTTTTGGCAGTGTGAGATCGCGATGCCGGGCAGGTTCGGATCACCAGCATCGGCGCGGGTTTTCGACCTGTTCAGCTGCGCGCCTGTGGCCCGTCAGAGCGGGCAGCGTGGCGATAGATACCACAGGGCAGGCGGAAAGAGCGATCCGCCCTGTGGTGTTGGTTTTCAGCGGTCAGGTTTACCAGCTGCCGGTGTTTTCCATGCTGGCCCAGGGTTCTGCCGGGTCCAGCGCGTCGCCGTTTTGCAGCAGCTCAATCGAGATATTGTCGGGAGAGCGGACAAAGGCCATGTGACCGTCGCGCGGTGGGCGATTGATGGTGACGCCATTGTCCATCAGATGCTGGCAGGTGGCGTAGATGTCATCAACACCATAGGCCAGATGGCCAAAATGGCGGCTGTCGCTGGGCAGCGCGTCATCACCATCCCAGTTGTAGGTCAGCTCAATCGGGGTGTCTTCCTGGCCTTCGGCAGCCATGAAGATCAGCGAGAAACGGCCCTTTTCGCTGTCATAGCGTTTGGTCTCTTTCAGGCCCAAAAGCGCATAGAACGCCATGGATTTTTCCAGGTCTTTGACGCGGACCATCGTGTGCAGATATTTCAGCGGCATCGGTGTCTTCCTCATATCAGGACGGTTGGCCCAAGGGGCGCGGCGTCCGTGTCGTATATCTCAGGCCCCTGACCATAATGCGTCCGCTGGCGGTGACCAGAGCGATTGCGGGATCTGATTGTAATTAGGGCTTAAAACTTGGACTGGATGCCGAGGGAGAGAGACAATTCGCGAGACTGGAAGCGGCTGTGATTGCTATCTTTTTTGCCTGCGCGCAGGCGCAGTGTCGGGGCAAAACCCGCGTAATCATACTCCTCAAAGAACAGGTTCACATCGGCATAGAGCGATGTGTCCTCGCGCCCGTCAGGCAGGTAGCGGGCGGGAAAGCCTGCAATGAACTGCGGGTAGTCGGTCTGTCCCAGGATCAACCCGGTGCTGATTTTGGCAGGTCCCAGAGGTTTGGCAAACTGGTATCCCAGCCGCAGCGTCGCGGTGCGGCTGGAGGTGTTCACATGGTCCGAACGGGTGTCGCGCAGGGCGACGCTCAGATTGATCTGATCGCCGTTCAGCAGTTTGCGATTGACCCGCGCGCCAAGGCCGAACACCTCGCCATCCTGAGAAGGGCCGCGCGCATCCAGCCGCTGCTCGGCGATGCCATCCAGCGTCAGGCCGGTGCGCGCAGAGAGCTGCCAGCTGCGCCGGGCGGTCAGCTTGACCAGATCATAACTCTTGTCGCCGCCATACCAGGCGGTGCCAAAGCTGAGGCCGAGCACCGCAGATCCCTGCCGCTCAGGCGGGCCAACGGCAAAGGCATGGGTTAGGGAAATCTCGCCATAGGTGGAACCAAACTCGCTGTTGCGCGGCACTGTGGTGCCGGATTGCTGGGCGAGTGTGGCCGCTTTGGCCTTGGCATCCGAGGACAACGCGACCCGTTGCAGGTAGCCGCGCGCACTGAGAGTGGTGAGACTGGTGCGACTTTGATGCAGACGGCGGCTGAGCGACATGTCGAGCACCCCCACCGTACCCTCCAGCGCAACCGAGCGCGGCCCAAACCGCCCGAGCGTCGGCACGCCGTCAATCACCTCCAACGTGCTGTCGGCACCATTGTTGACATTGTTGGAGGGCTTCAGCTCTCCGCGCAACTGGAAGGACCAGGGGTTGATGCGCCGCAGCACCTTATAGTCGGCAGCAATGCGTTTTTCGCTGATTTCATCGGGGGCATGGACGGCGGTGCGGCGGAGCCAGACCTGAGCGAGGGTCGGGCGGGCGTCCTGAACGGCCAGTCGCGCCGCGAGCTGTGCAGCGCGGAATTTCCCGGCGCTGTCCGGGGCAAACCGATAGGCGCGCGCGGCGGAGCGCCGCCCGGCGCCCGGCGATTTCAGCTGCGCCTGAGCGGCGGCGCGCAGATACCATGCAAGGTGATCTTGCCGATCCGCCCGCAAGAGGGCTCGGGTCAGATCCAGCGTCAGTTCGGGCTTGCCAGTGCCAAGGGAATGCGCGGCCAGCAGGCGGCCCTGCTCCAGGCTCAGATGCTGCTCGGGTGTCGGCTCTGCCGCAGCGACTGGCGCCGCAGCAAGCAGCGCCAGGGTAAGGGCTGCGGCGAGTGTGTGCCGCATGGGATCAGGGAACCGGCTGGTCACAGACGGCTGAGCTGTCGGCCGTCCCGCATTGGCCCAGAACGAAAATCCCGTATTCCTCGATGCCGTCAATCCCTTCGACGTGGTTCTGGGCGAACACCGATCCGGCAACGGATGTGGCATCGGTCCCGGCGAAGATGCCGCCATAGGTGCCGACATTGGTGCGGGTGCCGTTGATCACCTGCGAGGCGGTGCCGGTAAAGGTGCCGTTGGCGGCAATATCGGTGGGCGCAAGGTCGAGGGTCACCAGTGTCTGCGGCACGGTGCCCGCGCTGGTCGGCTCAATCTGGCGGTTGTAGATGGTGCCATTGACGATGTTGTCGCCGAAATCGGCGTTGACGAAGGCATCGCCGGTGACTTCAGCCGTCTGGGCCGGGCGGATATCGCTGGGGGTGCCGGGGGTGACAGGCAGCAGATCACCGCCGTCGCCTGCGATATTCATCAGGCCCACATAGGTGCCGGCATAGCTGACCACACCGCCGGAGGCGACATCACCGGTTGGTGCGGAATAGCCGCCACGACGGCCATAGCTGGTGCCCGCGAAATAGTAGGAGAACTGACCGCCGGTGGCGACCGCAACGGCAAAGGCGCCGTCTTCGATTTCGCGGACATAGGCGGTGACATGACGGTCAAGCGAGCTGTCCTGCGCTGTATAGGCCTCATAGCCCTGCCGGTCGAGTGCGGGGCGGCGACGGTAGCTGGCGGAAAATGGGGTATCATCCAGGCTGAGACCGCTGATCACCAGCGTACCGGCGGCGGCGTCATAGGCGACGCTGTCGACATCGGAGGCCAGGACTTCGGGTACAATCGGATCGGTGGTGGTGCCCCCATCGGTGCTGTCATCGGTGTCAAAGGGGTTTGTCCCCCCGCCACAGGCTGACAGAAGGGTGGCTGCCGCAAGTCCTAGCATTGCCCGCTTCATTTGAACTGACCTCAAAATTTCTTTGTTTGCGGCAGTGTCTTGTCATGGTTGCGGAAAGTCAATTGAATTGCCGCGCCGGTCGCGTCGTTGCCGGGGGAGCGTGGCGGTTCGGTGACCTTTTTTTCGCAGGCGCACTGGCGCGTGCAGACAGGCTGGGCTCCAGCGACGCAGCGGCGCGTTAAGACGCCGTGATCCGACCGGACAGCCCTTGAGATCAGAGGCGCGGGCAGGCTAGACAGGAGGGACCTTGCGGGTGCCGCCAGCACCCCGCGCGGAGACGATCACGAGGGGGAGGTCACCATGCGCCAGTACCATGAGGCATTGCAGTATATTCTGGACCACGGCGAGGCGAGCAGCGACCGGACCGGCACTGGTACCATATCCTGTTTCGGGATGCAGACCCGCTATCCGCTCGCGGATGGGTTCCCGCTGGTGACCACCAAGAAGCTGCATCTGCGCTCAATCATTCATGAACTGCTGTGGTTCCTGTCCGGCGATACCAATATTGGCTACCTCAAGGACAATGGCGTGTCGATCTGGGATGAATGGGCGGATGAGAATGGCGATCTTGGACCGGTCTATGGCCACCAGTGGCGACATTTTCCGCGCCTGGAGCTTGCCCCCGGCACCAGCGGGGATGAGCCGCTCTATCGTGCGGGCACGGTGGATCAGATCACGAATCTGGTTGAGATGATCCGCAATAGCCCGGACAGCCGCCGCCTGATCGTGACGGCCTGGAACCCTGCGGATGTGCCCGATATGGCGCTGCCGCCCTGTCATACGCTGTGGCAGGTGCGGGTGCAGGGACGGCGGATGCATTTGCAGCTCTATCAGCGGTCTGCGGATATGTTTCTGGGCGTGCCGTTTAACATCGCCTCTTATGCGCTGCTGTTGAAAATGCTGGCGCATGTGACCGGTTATGAGGCGGGGGATTTTATTCACACCATTGGTGACGCACATATCTATTCCAACCATATGGATCAGGTGAAGCTGCAATTGTCACGGAAACCGCAGCCGTTGCCGGAGTTGCGTATAAACCGCGATGTCTCCTCCATTTTTGAGTTTAAATATGAAGATTTCGACGTGCTGAATTACACTCCGGACCCGGGCATCAAAGCTCCGGTTGCGGTTTAGGAAAGGATTGAGATGATCACCCTTATTGTTGCCCGCGACCAGAATGGCGCCATCGGCAAGGACAATACGATCCCCTGGCATGCGCCAGAGGATCTGCAATCTTTTCAGCGCGAAACGCTGGGCGGGGCTTTGATCATGGGGCGCAATACCTGGGATAGCCTGCCGGTGAAGCCTTTGAAAAACCGGCTCAATCTGGTGGTGTCTTCGGATCCGGAGGCTGCCGATCTGGTCTATCCCAGCATTGAGGCGGCGCTGGCGGAGGCGCGCGCGCAGGGCTATCACCGGATTTACGGCATTGGCGGCGCCGGCATCTACAAGGGCATGATGGAGGCGGCCGACCGGATGCTGATCACCGAGGTTGAGACCGAGGTGGAGGGCGCGGATACGTATTTCCCCAAGTTCCGGGCCGGTGAATGGGGGATCGCCAGCCAGACTCAGATCCGCAGTGAGGCGCCGGCCTGTGTGGTGGTAGAATATCTGCGCCGCTGAGGGCGGCGGGGCGCAGAGGCCGCTGGGATGGCGGCCTCCGAGAGATTGGTTTCTGACCCGCTAAGGTGTGGGCAAGATTCGCGTGCCGTAAGGTGGCCGTTAAATCACTGGCAGGTCGGGCGCGGCGCGGGTGCTCAGCAGGCGGCCGCCTTGTGGTGTCACCACGATGTTTTCTTCATGCACCATCATCAGCCCGTCCCCATAGGACAGCGATGGTTCCAGCGTCAGCACCATGTTTTCCTGCAGCGCGGTGGTGTCGAAGGCGGCGTGTGAGGGCTGTTCTGTCAGCTGCAACCCCAGCCCGTGGCCCAGACGGCCAATGTCGCCGCCGCTGTCGTCCATTTCTGCGATGACAGTGGACATGGCCTGAAACAGGTCGCGGCAACTGTTGCCGGGGCGGGCGGCGGCCAGTCCGGCTTCGGTTGCGCGCCACAGCACGTCATAGGCACGGCGCGCGGTGTCATCTGCCCGGCCAATGGCCCAGTTGCGGTCGAAATCGCAGTAATAGCCGTCCAGCACCATGCCACTGTCCAGCATCAAAATGTCCCCGGCCGCCAGCGGCGTGGCATCAGGGGGCGAAATCACATCGGCGTAACCGCCCTGCGCGCTGGCCCCGACCACATAGGGCGCGCCATCCGCGCCCTGCGCCAGCGCTTCGCGGCGAAAGGCGCGGAACACGTCGTCCAGCGGCACACCTTCGCGGGCGAAGTCCGGCACGGCGGCAAAGGTGGCTGAGCCGATGGCGCAGATCCGGGCGAGTTTGTCGATCTCAGCTGAGGATTTCACCATTCGAAGGCCCTGCACGAGATGCGTCGCATCGTGGATATGCAGATCGGGCAGTGCGGCCATCAGCCGTTCCCAATCGCCGAGCGGCATCCTCAGATGGGTTTCATGCCCCTTCATAACGCCCAAGTTGCGAAGCGGAGATAGTGCCTCCGTGAGCAGGCTGATGCCATCATCCTGAGGGGCGGGCGCAGACCAGGTGCGGATATCGTCGATCCAGCTGCGGCGCATCAGGCTGGCGCCGATTTCAGGAATGAGGGCGATGGGTTTGCCGCTGGCGGGGATCAGCACGAACCACGGGCGCGTTGGGCTTTGCCAGAACAGGGTCTGAAAGCCGGTGAAATATTGCACCTCCGGCTCGCTCATCACCAAAATCGCGTCCAGACCGGCCTCCGCCATATGGCTCTGGGCAAGCTGGGTGCGGGCGGCGTATTCGGCCTCGGGAAATCCGCGCAGGGCAGGGGCTGGTGTCATGGGGGCCTCATTGGTGGTGCGATGGTGGTGCGATTGCGTGTCGGGGGCGCGGTGCCCGCAAGCCGGGCCAGCGTCGAGGGGAGATAGGCGGTTTAGAGTGTTGGCGTCAGCGCCCGGCCCGGATGTTTGAACAGCTGGCCAAATCCATCGAGGTGATCCGCGATCCCGGCCCGGCGCAGGCAGGACCACATCAGCGCCTGATTGGATGTGATCACCGGTTTGCCTGCAGCCTGTTCGATCTCCTCCACCACTTCCAGGGTGCGCGTACCGCTGCAGGAGAGGAAGATCGCGTCTGCGTCCGGCTGGTCGATCTCCAGCGCGAATTCCTTCCAATAGGCGGGTTCCACCTGTCCAAATTCCATACCGGTTTCCAGCCGCAGCCCCTGAATGTCGAGGATATCAAACCCTGCCGCCACCAGATACTCGGCCTCGGCGGTGTTGATGTCGTCGAGATACGGTGTGCCCACCACGATTTGTTTCGCGCCCACCTCGCGCAGGGCATCCATTACGCCGGTGACGATGGACATGGGCTGGGTATAGGGCGCGCCCTTGTGGATCTCGCGAAAGACGTTCTCTTCCCGGCAGACGATTGAGCCTGAGGTGCAGCAATAAGCGATCACCGCAGGCTTCATGTCCGGTTGCAGCCGCCCGGCCGCATCGGCCATGTGATCGATATGGCGCGCCAGTGTTTCATTGGTGGTGTAGTCATCCGTCTTAAGCCGGGTAATGTGCACGCCGACGCCGTCGGGGGCCATGGCGAAGAGATCCGCCTCACAGGCCAGATCCGTTGACATCAGAATGAAGCCGAGACTGGCACGATGGGCCGTGCCCTTGCCCATCAGCGGCGTGCGGGGGCGGGACTGAACAGTTTGACCGGATCGGAACATCAAGGAGAGACCTCGCTTTGGACTTCGGAAAAAAACGGATGAGCATCGCATCCGTATTCGGGGGGGGCTGATGCGACCAACGGCCTGCCATAGATATCCTTCGGCGACAGGCGCACCGTCAATAGCCGGGATGACGCGCGTCCGAATTTGCGGATGGGATGCCCGCTTGCGACCCGCCGTGAAACCTGACGTCGCCACCCAAGAATATGCCCTTACGCGACCACTCTGGGTGACGCTGCAAAGCCGGTGGCAATTGGGGCGAACGACCATTTTGACCAATGTCCTGTGGTGGGCTGCGCCAAGCGCACTATGAGATGAAAGGTGTTAGCTTTGCTCGTGCTGATCCAGCACCCCTTTGGCGGCACGGAAACATTCCAGCCCCTGCGGGACGCCGCAGTAAATCGCGATCGCATGGATGATGGCGCGAATTTCCTCGCGGCTGACCCCGTTGTTCAGCGCCCCCCGGCAGTGCAGTTCCCATTCGTGCATCTTGCCCAGGGCGCCAATCATGGCGAGGTTCATCATCGACCGAGTCTTGGCATCAATGGTGTCATCGCCCCAGCCAAACCCCCAGCACCAGGCGGTCATGGCCTCCTGAAAGGGGCGGGTGAACTCATCGGCGGCGGCGAGGTTGTTTTCCACATACGCGGCACCTAGTGTCGCCTTGCGATGCTCCAGACCTTTCAGAAACAGATCTTCGTCAAAGCTGCTGGTTTTCGGCGCGGCGTCAGAGGGCGTGCTGCTCATTGGGATTGGTCCTTCATGGCTCTAGCCCCTCGACGATAGCGATCTGCGCGGTGCAGGCGGCCTGTCGGTGGGTGCGGGCGGCTTGATATTCGGGCGAGTGGTAGCAGGCGAGGGCGGTGGCCTTGCTGTCAAATTCGATGAGGACATGACGCTGATAGGCCGTGCCCTCCAGCGTCTCAGCCGCGTCACCCCTTGCCAGGAACCGCGCGCCATAGTTGGCAAAGGCGGCAGGTGCCTGCTGTTGATAGCCCGCATAGCGGTCAGGATCGGTGACCGTGACAAACGCGATCCAATAGCCTTTAGCCATTTGGCGCCTCTCCAGCTGCTGGCGCAGGGTCTTTCAGAAACCGCTGCGCAGTTTGGGCCGCATCGGCAATATGCGCCTCAACCGCCTTGCGCGCCCTGTCAGGATCGCGGCTGAGGATGGCGTCATGGATCGCGGTCATATGGCTCATCCCAGAGGTTTCGCGGTCCTTTGCCGCGATGGTCAGGGCCCGCAACCGGCTGATCCGCCCATTCAGACGCTGTACAATGTCCCAGGCAATACTGTGGCCCGCTTCCAGAAAGATAAGCTGGTAAAAATCGGTGGTGGCCCGCAATAGGCTTCCCCATTCGGTATCATTCATCGTGACCCTGACCGCCGCCAGCGCGCGGCCAAGGGCGGCGTCAAATTCCGGGCCCTGGGCGGTGGCGCAGACCGCTGCGGCAGAGCCTTCCAGCTGGCGGCGTACGTCATAGATCTGCTGCGCCTGATCCCAGGACAGCCGCGCGACCACAGGGCCGCGATTGGGGATGATCTCGACCAGGCCTTCTGCCTCCAGATAGCGGATGGTTTCGCGCACGACGGTGCGGCTGACACCCAGCTGATCGCAAAGAGGACGTTCCACCAGCCGTTCACCGGGTGCAAAATGTCCGTCGATGATGGCCTCGCGCATTCTCTCCTGCACGATATCACGCAGGGTTTGCGGGGCTTTGTCGATTTTGCGGAGCGTTGTCTGGTTGCTGTTCATAGGGATCTCAATAGCAGCGCGGTTTCCGGCCGACAAGTATGATTGACATATAGTATAATGGTATACCATAATATTATTTAACCGAGCGACCAGGAGATTCCCATGCCCGCAGAAATCCGCAAAACGCTGCTTCATGTTGAAAAAACACTGATTGAGGGCGGCAAGGCGGCGCCGACACCATTGACGATGATCGCGGCTATGGCGGTCATTCGGAACCCTTGGGCCGGGCAGGGCTTTGTTGAGGATCTGGGTCCGATGATCCGCGACTGCGCACCGGGTCTGGGCATCCTGCTGACAGAGATGATCCTAGAGGCCGCAGGCGGCGGTGACCGGGTCGAGGGCTATGGAAAATCCGCTATCGTTGGGATGAATGGCGAGGTTGAACATGCCTCGGCGCTGATCCACACACTGCAATTTGGCAATCACTATCGCAACGCGGTGGGGGCGAAATCCTATCTGTCGTTCTGCAACACGCGCGGGCCCGCAAATGCGCCCTTGATGATTCCGCTGATGGACAAGAACGACGGGGGCAGGCGGTCGCATTATCTGACGATCCAGACCTCGGTTGCGGATGCGCCCGCCGCGGATGAAATCCTGATCGCGCTGGGGGCCTCCATCGGGGGGCGTCCGCACCACCGGATCGGCGACCGATATCAGGACCTGAAAGAGCTTGGCCATGACGTTGACAACCCTGCAGCTGTCTGAGGCTGGACCTACCGTCGCCCTGCGGGAGGCCGGGGCGGGTGCGCCGCTGGTCCTGCTGCACGGTGTCGGCATGCAGTCCGCCGCCTGGGGGCCGCAGATTGAGGATCTGAGCCGCAGCCACAGGGTCATCGCCCTTGATCTGCCGGGGCATGGCGGCAGCGACCCCTTGCCTGCGGGCAGTGACCTGCCGGATTTCGTGAGCTGGCTGCATGATGTGGTTCTGGCGCTGGATATTGGCCCTGTCAGCCTGGCAGGCCATTCGATGGGAGCGCTGATCGCGACTGGTTTTGCCGTAGACCATCCTGCAATGACCCATCGGGTGGCGCTGCTGAATGGCGTCTACCGCCGCACACCGCAGGCGCGCGCGGCCGTAGTGACCCGTGCTGCCGAAATCGGTGCGGGTCAGGTGGATCTGGCAACGCCGCTGGCACGCTGGTTTGGTAAGACGCCTGCTGACATCAGCGCCCGCGACCGGGTTGCGGGCTGGCTGCGGGCTGTTGATCCGGCAGGCTATGCCACCGCCTATGGCGCATTTGCGCGGGGCGATGCCACTTACGCCGACCGTCTGGACGAGATCACTTGTCCCTTTCTTGCCATCACTGGCGACGGCGATCCCAATTCCACACCGGTCATGGCGCAGGAGATGGCCGCGCAAGTGCCGCACGGACGCGCCATCGTCATCACCGGCCATCGCCATATGGTGAACCTGACGGCGCCTGATGTGGTCACCGCTCATCTGCGCGACTGGCTGGCAATCCCCTCTGAGGAGACGTATCATGACATCGCTTGATCCGCGCGCCTTGCGCCATGCCTTTGGCAGTTTTATGACCGGGGTGACGGTTGTGACCTCGCATGACCAAAGCGGCCAGCCAATTGGCTTTACCGCCAACTCCTTTACCTCTGTCTCGCTTGATCCGCCGCTGGTGCTGGTGTGCTTGGCCAACCAGTCGCGCAATTATGATGCGCTGGTCAACGGCGACGGGTTTGCCGTCAATGTGCTGGCGGAAACCCAGATTGAGATATCCAACACCTTTGCCCGACCGGCCGAAGATCGCTTTGCCGGGGTCAACTGGCACAAGGGGCCAGCGGGATCACCGCTGATCGACGGGGTGTCTGCCTGGTTCGACTGCACCCTGCACAAGACGGTTGAGGCGGGCGATCATGTGATCCTGATTGGCGAGGTGAAGGCCTTTGACGTCAGCCCGCATCCGGGGCTGGGCTACGCACGCGGTGCCTATGTGACGGCGGCCACCACGGCAGAGCCTGCCGGAACCGGCCCCGATCTGGTGGTCTCAGCATTGATTGAGCGCAACGGAGAGGTGCTGCTGGTCGATGATGGTCAAGGTGGCGCGACGCTGCCGGAGGCGCTTGCAGGTCCCGATGGTGCCTCTGCCACGGTGCGCCAGCTGATCGCCGACACCGGGCTCACGGCTGAGCCGGGCTTTGTCTATTCGGTGTTTGAGGATGTCGCGCGCAAACGCCAGCATATCGCCTTTCTCTGTCAGGCAGGGGCAGGCGCGCCGACGCGCGGAACCTTTGTGCCGCTGGCGCAGGACGGGGCGGGTGAAGCGGGTCTTGAGGACATCAGCGATCCGGCGATCCTGATCATGCTGGAGCGGTTCGCCCGCGAGGCAACATTGGGAGATTTCGGGATCTATTCCGGCAATCAACGCAGCGGCGAAATCCGCCAGATCGCATAACGATAGGTGACACATGCGCTTTTCTCTTTTTGTCCATATGGAACGGACCTCGGCGGAACAGGATCAACAGCGGCTCTATGACGAGTTCGTCGCCCTGGCAAAGATTGCCGACGATGGCGGAATGCACGCGGTCTGGACCGGGGAGCATCACGGGATGGATTTTACCATCGCGCCAAACCCGTTTCTGAACCTTGTCGATCTGGCGCGCCAGACCCGGCATGTGCGATTGGGTACCGGCACGATCATCGCCCCATTCTGGCATCCGATCCGTCTGGCTGGAGAGGCGGCGATGACCGATCTGATCACCGAGGGGCGGCTGGAACTTGGCATTGCACGCGGGGCTTATAGCTACGAATACGAACGGATGGTGCCGGGTATGGATGCCTGGGACGCAGGCCAGCGGATGCGTGAGCTGGTTCCGGCGATACAGGGGCTATGGCGGGGCGACTACGCACAGGAGGGCACCTATCATTCCTTCCCGGCCACGACGTCCTCACCCAAGCCACGACAGGAAAACGGCCCCCCCATCTGGGTGGCTGCCCGCGATCCCAACAGCCATGAATTTGCCGTCGTCAATGGCTGCCATGTGCAGGTGACGCCGCTGTGGCAAGGGGATGAGGAGATCACCCGGCTGATCGAGACGTTCAATGATGCCTGCGCCAAATACCCTGACGTGCAGCGCCCGGATATCATGCTGTTGAACCACACCTATATTGCTTCAGATGCCGCCGATGCGCAGCAGGCGGCAGAAGAAATCAACCGGTTTTACTGCTACTTCGGCGCCTGGTTCAAAAACGAGCGCCCGGTGTCGCAGGGGCTGATTGCGCCGCTGAGCGAAGCCGAAATCGCAGCGCATCCCTTCTATTCGCCGGAGGCGATGTTGCGTGACAATGTGATCGCCACCGCCGAAGATGCGATTGCCCGGATCCGGGGATATGAGGCACTCGGGTATGATGAATACAGTTTCTGGATCGACAGCGGCATGAGTTTTGAACGCAAGCGCGCCTCGCTTGAGCGGTTCATCCGCGATGTCATGCCAGCCTTTGCCTGAAGGGGATCACCATGCAGCAATTCCAGCAATATATCGGCGGGGTGTTCTCCGATGGCTCCGCCCGTTTTGAGAGCCGCGATCCGGCAACCGGAGAGGTCTGGGCGATGATGCCGGAGGCCCGCGCGCCGGATGTGGACGCGGCGGTTGCAGCCGCGTGCGCGGCATTCCACGCGCGGGATTGGGCGGGCATGACCGCCACTGTGCGCGGAAAGCTGCTTTATCGGCTGGCGGATCTGATTGCCGAGAATGCTGAGACCCTGGCCCAGTTGGAGGCCCGCGATACCGGTAAGATCATCCGCGAAACCTCGGCCCAGATTGCCTATGTGGCCGATTACTATCGCTATTACGCGGGCCTCGCGGACAAGATCGAAGGCGCACATCTGCCGATTGATAAACCGGATATGGAGGTCTGGCTGCGCCGCGAACCGCTTGGGGTGGTGGCAGCCGTGGTGCCGTGGAACTCGCAGTTGTTTCTGGCGGCGGTCAAGATCGGCCCGGCACTGGCGGCGGGCTGCACTGTGGTGCTGAAAGCGTCTGAGGAAGCGCCTGCGCCGCTGCTGGAATTTGCCCGCATCTTTGATCAGGCCGGTTTTCCACGCGGTGTGCTCAATGTCATCACCGGATTTGGCGCCGATTGCGGCGCGGTGCTGACAGCCCATCCTGGCATTGATCACATCGCCTTTACCGGCGGGCCGGACACCGCCCGCCATGTGGTGCGCAATTCGGCGGAAAACCTTGCCTCCACCTCGTTGGAACTGGGCGGGAAATCTCCCTTTATCGTGTTTGAGGATGTCGATATCGACAGCACCGTAAATGCCCAGGTCTCTGCCATCTTTGCCGCTACGGGACAGAGCTGTGTTGCCGGTTCACGACTGATTATTTCCAATCAGATCAAGGATGTGTTTCTGCGCAGCCTCAAGGAAAAAGCCGAGCGGGTGCGGATCGGTGCGCCCCAGATGACGGAGACGGAGGTCGGTCCACTCTGCACCGACGCGCAAATGCGCCGGACGGTAGAGCTGGTGGCAGCGTCACTTGCAGCGGGTGCGCGGATCGTGACCGGGGGCCAGCCGCTGGAGGGGGAGGGCAATTTCTTTCCGCCCACCATCCTTGACTGCTCCAGCGCACCGGACGCGCCCTGTCTGCGCGAGGAGTTTTTTGGCCCGGTTCTGTCGGTGTGTGGATTTGACACTGAGGCAGAGGCGCTGGCGCTGGCCAATGACACCGCCCATGGGCTGGCCTCTGGCGTGTTTACCCGCGACCTGACACGGGCGCACCGGATGATCCGGGGTATTCGTGCAGGCATTGTCTGGGTGAACACCTATCGCGCGGTCAGCCCGATTGCGCCCTTTGGCGGGCAAGGGTTGTCGGGACATGGTCGTGAGGGGGGATTGCAGGCGGCGCTGGATTATACAAGGGTCAAAACGGTCTGGTTGCGCACCAGTGATGAGCCGATCCCCGACCCTTTTGTGATGCGGTGACCTTCAGACGGCAGACACACAGGCGCGCGCTGACAGGGCCATTTGGTGGCGCGGCAGGCTGCGCCCGAGGGTTAACCTCGGCGCAGCCGTATCGCGATCATTGGGGGCGAATGTCGCTGGCCATCTGGCGGCCATCGCGCCCTTCGGTCATCTCGAAATCAACTTTTTGATTATCCGCCAGGCCGGTCAGCCCCGACCGCTCAACCTGAGAGATGTGCACAAACACATCCTTACCGCCGCCTTCGGGTTCGATAAAGCCATAGCCCTTGGTTGTATTGAACCATTTCACGGTGCCACTCGCCATGTTCCCGTGTCTCCTTCCTGCTAGTGAGCCGCCCTGAATACACGATAATTTCGCTGCGCAGAGCGGTGTGATCGGTTTTGCCGCAGTGCGCAGACAAAACAGGCCGGGGAAGTTGTCCCAACCCGGTTCCAACTTTTGCACGGACCATGTAAAAATCAAGCAAAACAGTGCGGCTCTACCATAAATTGTGCTGAGCCGCCCCCTCGGGAAAGGAAAAAACGTGCAACTCTTTGGATTGAAGGCCTGTGACACCTGCCGTAAGGCGCTGAAACAGCTGCCGGAGGCGGAACTGGTCGATGTACGCGCCGATGGCGTACCGGAGGCCATTCTCACAGCGGCTCTGGCGCAGTTTGGCGACCGTCTGGTCAATACCCGCTCCACCACATGGCGCGGATTGAGCGAGGCGGAGCGGGCGGAGGATCCCATGGCGCTGCTTAAGGCCCATCCTACGCTGATGAAACGTCCGCTAATCAAATCAGGGGACGATCTGCATCTCGGCTGGGATGCCAAAACCAAGGCGGCCCTTGGCGTTGAGGGCTAGGATCCCCATGTCAGTTCCAGAGTAGATGAGGAGAGCGGCAATGCGCAATGCAGCGCTGGTGCTGGGCATCGTGGCCGGGCTGATTGGGATGGTGGTTGGGTTTGCGGGTTATGGTTATACCGCCGCCGTGGAGTATTTTGGCGAAATCGACGGGATTGCCCGGCAGGTCGATGATGTTGATCAGCTGCGGCTTTTGGCAGTGATCTCGCCTATTCTGGCGCTGGCGGGCGGTGCGATGGCGCTGTCCCGCGCGCTGTGGGGCGGGGTGCTGTTGCTTGCGTCGGCGGCAGGGCTCTATGCCGGGTTCGGGCTCAATGTCTTTACCATCTTCCCGATCTCACTGGCGCTTTTGGGCGGGCTGCTAGCGCTTGCTGCCGGCAAACCGGATGAGCCGAAGGCGCATTTCTGACCCGAGGTGACTAACGGTCATGAAAAAAGGCGCCGCTGCGGATACAGGGCGCCTTTTGTGTTTGAGAGCTCAGCAGATCAGGCGGCGGCAGGTGCCGTGGCGCGCCGCGCCAGCGCATCCAGCGACAGGGGGCCGGCACCCTTGAAGACGAGAACGAGCAGCAGGAATGTCCACATAACCCGCTGATCCACCAGACCGATGGAATTGTCAAAGAGACTGCCCAGTTTCACACCATGCCCGGTGACATCGACAATGGTCTGCACCCAGATGAAGCCAATGGTGCCAAGCGCGGCCAGACGGGTGAACAACCCAACAAGGATCAGCGCAGGCAGCACGTATTCGGCAATCGTCCCGGCAAAGATCACCAGCCGCTGAAGGATATTGAGCTGGGAGACATCATAAAGCACAGCCTCGGCAGCTTTGGGAAAGATCTGACCAAACGCCCCGGCAGAGGGCGAAAAGATCGACCCGTCAATCTTCAGCCCGGCTGAGTTCCAGTAATAGACCAGTAAAACAGCGGCAAAGACCAGCCTCGCCAGGGTCGGGATGATGAACGCCGACAATCTGTCAGCCCTGCCGGTGAGAGAGGTATAAGAGGAAACAAGCGCGTGCATCGGTTATCCTTTGCGATCTAGGTCAATGATTGCACCGCCTTGCAACAACAGGGCGAGCGTATGAGAGAGGTCAAAATCCGGGTGGTCGGCCTGCACCTCGGTCAGGGCCTCTTCCAATGTGGCACCGGAGGTGAGGGCGGTGATCCAGTCCGCGCCACCCGGAGGTAGCTCCTGAATGATGGGGTCGAATTCGGGCCGGGTGATCAGCACATCCTGCGCCATATGCCGGGGCTTGGGAGCGTTCTCTTCGGTGTTGAAGCGCCAGATATCATAGATCGGCCAGGGTGAGCCCAGCAGGGCAACGGCGGGGGCCAGCGTCAGCCGGGTCGCCATCAGCGCCTCCGGGGGCAGGGCTGCCAGACGCGCCGGGGCAACCGCTGTGGCGTCGCCTGCGTGATACGCCCGGCGAAGGGCGAGGTCGAGCCGCGCCGCATCGGGCAGATAGCCGAGGTGTTTCAGCTGCTCCATCCCGGCGAGAAACGCGGGAAATTCAGCGCCATAGTGCATCATCAGCGGCGAGGAGGGCGGATGGGCGCGCAGGTACATGCCCGCCAGCCCGTCGAGGTTCTGCTTACCCAGCAGTTTGCCAATCAGGGGAAAGGCGCTGTGCATCGCCTCGGAAAGGGAGACCGCGATATTATTGCGATAGACGCTGAACCGCCGCCCGGCGGGCTGGCCTGTCGCATCCAGCAGTCCCTCCGGCACCGGCTGGCCCGCGTCCATCATGGCGTGGGTGAATTCTGTCTGGCTTACAGTCATGCCGACACGCGCTCCAGCGCGGTTGCGGCGCGGGTGGCCTCGGCTGCCAACACAGGCCAGTCGGGCACATCGGTGTCCCATTCGACCAGCACAGGTTTGGGGCCGGATTTCGCCAGCGTATAATCCAGCAGCGCCCAGACCGGATCCACCACCTCAGCGCCGTGGCTGTCGATCAGCAGCGGCTTGCCGTGGTCGTCTTCATCCTCGTCATGGCCGCCAAGGTGGATTTCACCGACCTGATCCAGAGCAAAGGCGTCGATATAACCCTGAGGCGAAAAATCGAGATTGGTGGCGGAGACAAAGACATTGTTCACATCCAAGAGCAGCCCGCAGCCGGTGCGGCGGGTGATCTCGGTCAGAAACTCCGGCTCGGACCAGCTGCTCTCGGCAAAAGCGAGGTAGCTGGAGGGGTTTTCCAGCAGCATCCGGCGGCCGATGGTGTCCTGCACCTGATTGATATGATCGCAGACCCGCGCCAGCGTGGCATCCGTATAGGGCAGCGGCAGCAGATCGTTGTAAAAATGGCTGTCATGGGTGGACCAGGCGAGATGCTCAGAAAAACTGGCGGGATTGAGCCAGCCGACCAGATGTTTCAGCCGTGCCAGATGATCGGCGTCCAATGGCCCTTCGCCGCCGATAGAGAGGCCGACGCCATGGACGGAGATGGCAAACTGTTCGCAGAGGTGGCGCAGCTGCGCGATCGGGCGGCCACCGTCGCCCATGTAGTTTTCGGCGTGGATTTCCAGCCATTTCACCGGGCCTGCATCGGCGAGGATATCGGCAAAATGCTGCGGCTTGTAGCCAACACCTGTGGCAGCAGGCAGGAAAGGGGCGGCGTCCAGCATGGCAGGTCCTCTGATCCGGTTACAGAAAGGGCGGGAGACTACCCCCGCCCTCGGCCTTAAGCCTTTGCTTATGCAGGCAGGTCACGCTCCAGCGGCTCCAGCGAGCCCTTGCGGTCGCCGCCATCCGCCATTGCAGGCAGGTCCATGCCTTCACAGCTGCCTGCGTCCACCAGGGTCCAGGCGTTGCCTTGATAGTCAACGGTGGAGGTGCCGGCGCAGGTGGTGCCGGGACCGGCGGCGCAGTCATTCTGGCCAGCCAGGGAGACGCCATAGCATTTCTCTTTGGACTGAGCGGCGGCTGGGGTGACCATGGCAGAGGTCAGCGCGGCAGCAACGGCACCAGCGACGGCGAGGGATTTTGCAGTGTTGGACATCGGTGTCTTCCTTCTTTGGAATTTGGTTGCGAGGCGGTTGTTACAGGTCAGACATTAGCTCAGGCCGAGAAGTCTTTGAATTCACGAGCCTGTGTCTCACGCGGGCGTCAGCAGCTGTGACCGTATATTACAACCTTCCGGCTGCTGAACCCTTAAAACCATGCGCAAAAAGAAACCGGCCCCGCAAGTGGGGGCCGGTAAATCGGTAAAGATCAGCAAAAGACCGCAGAAATGTTACAGAAGATCCGGCGGAGTTGCCTCAACCGCCAGTGCTTTTGTTACAGCGTCCAGCGCCTCGACCTTGGTCTGCTTCTCGCCAAGACGCCGGACGGAGACGGTGCGCTCCTCGACTTCGCGGTGGCCCACGGCCAGAATGACAGGCACCTTGCCCACCGAATGCTCGCGGACCTTGTAGTTGATCTTCTCGTTGCGGATGTCGGCCTCGGCCCGCACACCGGCGGCGCGCAGGGTTTCAACCACTTCGTTCACATAATCATCCGCGTCCGATGTGATGGAGGCGACAACCACCTGACGCGGGGCCAGCCAGAACGGCAGCTTGCCTGCGTGTTCTTCGATCAGGATGCCAATGAAACGTTCGAAACTGCCCAGCGTGGCGCGGTGCAGCATGAACGGGCGATGCTTGCTGCCGTCCTGACCGATGAAATTCGCATCCAGCCGTTCCGGCAGGTTGGGATCCACCTGCAGGGTGCCGCACTGCCAGTTCCGCCCAATGGCGTCGGTCAGGGTGAATTCCAGCTTGGGACCGTAAAAGGCACCTTCGCCCTCCAGCAGCTCATACTCATAGCCCGCCGCCTTGCAGGCATCACCAAGCGCCTTTTCCACCAGATCCCAGCTTTCATCGCTGCCGATCCGCTTTTCCGGGCGGGTCGAGAGCTTGATGGTCCAGTCATGGAAACCGAGGTCGGCATAGACTTTGGACAGGAAAGCGATGAATTTTGCAGTTTCAGATTCGATCTGATCCTCGGCGCAGAAGATATGGCCATCATCCTGAGTGAACCCACGCACCCGCATAATACCATGCAGCGCGCCCGAGGGTTCATAGCGCGCACAGGAGCCGAATTCGGCCATGCGCAGCGGCAGATCGCGGTAGGATTTGAGGCCCTGATTAAACACCTGCACGTGGCAGGGGCAGTTCATCGGCTTCAGCGCGTTCACGGCCTTTTCACGGGCGTGATCCTCGTCGACCTCAACGATGAACATGTTTTCCTGGTATTTGTCCCAGTGGCCCGAGGCCTCCCACAGTTTGCGGTCCACCACCTGCGGGGTGTTCACCTCCACATAGCCGTCGCGGTCCTGCATGCGGCGCATGTAGTCCTGCAAGGTGGTATAGATTTTCCAGCCGTTGGGATGCCAGAAGATCTGGCCGGGTGCCTCTTCCTGCATGTGGAACAGGTTCATCTCGCGGCCAAGCTTGCGGTGGTCGCGCTTGGCGGCCTCTTCCAGCATGTGGAGGTGGGCTTTCAGCTTCTCCTTGCCGGTGAAGGCAACGCCATAGATCCGCTGCAGCATGGCGCGGTCGCTGTCGCCGCGCCAATAGGCGCCTGCGATGGACATCAGCTTGAAGGCATCGCCCGGCAGCTGGCCGGTGTGCTGCAGGTGCGGGCCGCGGCAGAGATCCTGCCAGTCGCCATGCCAGTACATCCGCAGAGGTTCATCACCGGGGATGCTCTCGATCAGCTCGACCTTATAGGGTTCGTTCAGGTCGGTGTAATGCTGGATCGCGCGGTCGCGGTCCCAGACCTCGGTCCGGACTTCATCACGTTTGTTGATGATCTCTTTCATCTTTTTCTCGATGGTGCCGAGATCTTCGGGGGTGAAAGGCTCGGCGCGATCAAAGTCGTAGTACCAGCCGTTTTCAATAACCGGGCCGATGGTGACCTTGGTGTCGGGCCAGATATCCTGCACAGCACGCGCCATCACATGGGCCAGATCGTGACGGATCAGCTCATTGGCCTGCTCTTCGTCTTTCATGGTGTGGATGGCGATGGCGGCATCGGAATCGATGGGCCATTGCAGGTCCCAATGCGCACCGTTCACGGTGGCGGAGATCGCCTTCTTGGCCAGCGAGGTCGAGATGGACGCGGCGACCTCGGCAGGGGTGACGCCTGCGTCATAGGATCGTGCATTGCCATCGGGGAAGGTGAGAGAGACTTGGGCCATATATCGGCACTCCTCGTCGGTTTGGCGCCCACAGAACGCCCGGTTGCGGGTTATGGTGTTTTGTCCGTTTGGCAGGGGCGCGCGAGGCTGTCAAGCGGGCGAGGGGCCTGCCCCGCGCACTCCCTGGGATATTTTGGGCCAGAAGATGTAAAAGCCGGATCAGGGGCCTAGATCAGGGGGCGGGGGCTGGCACGCCTTCGCGGATCATGGCTGAGTAGTCTGGCGTGATGCCCTGCGCCTGCGCCCTGGCCGTAATACTGCCGCGTTTGCGCAGCTCCTCGGTGCTGTAGCCTGCCGCCAATACCCCCTGATCATGGGCGTATTCGGGCAGGTAGCCATTGGCCAGCACCCGCCAGTCCAGCGGCACGTCCTGCACGATGGTGCGGATCATCGTCATCACCACGGTGGTGCAGTTTGAGGTGAGCGAGTTGTACCACTGCGGCTGTGCGGCCAGCCGGTTGGCGGCCTCGACATATTGCATCAGCAGCGCTCGGGCGGTGTCCGGATCTGTGTCGATACGAAACAGCTGCACATCCTCGCCACGGGCATTTGTGCGGGTGCCCACCACATCGCGCTCATCGGCGGCGATCAGCACCAGCGTGTTGGTCTTGAACAGATCCGCGATTGGGGAGAAACCGCCGCCGACCTGACGCCGCACCTCAACCGACCAGGCAATATGCGCACCCTCCTCAAAGCCGAAGCTGACCACCATATGGGCCATCTCCGGCCCCGCCCAATAGGACATGAAGAGATCTACGCTGTTCAGTTGACTGAGGTCATAGCTGCGGGTTTCCCAGCGGGGGGTGAACTCGGTTGGGGTGGACCAGTCGAAATTGCGCACGTCTGTCAGCGTCAGAATATCGCCGTCGCGGGTGCCAGTGACCTGCCGCGCAACATCGGGCGACCATTGCGCCTCGGCCGGTGGGGTCAGGCTCGCCCACCACCAGATCAGCGCCGCAAGTGCGAGACAGAAGGTCGAAAGCCCACGCAGCGCGCGGCCCCGGATCACCGCCCAGAGGGTTGCCAGACCGAGGCCCGCAAAGCCGGAGGCCGCAGCCGTACGCCAGAGGCTGTCAACCGGCAGCCGATACCACAGCGCCATGGCCCCCCAGAGGGTGGTCAAAAGGATCAGCAGGCAGAGGAGACCGAGACAGAAAAGACGAAGGGCACGGGGCAAGGGCTGGCTCCTGATTGTGGGGCAAAGGCGAATATCGCGCGGACCCTAGGCAGGGCGGCGATGGGTCGCAAGGCTCCTGCGCCGGACAAAAGTCGCCAAATGTGAAGGCGTTGCCTCACTGCATCTTGGTGACCTGTGCCGGAAGGGCATGGGGCAGCGCTGAAACACGCCATTGCCGTGGCGCCGTTGCCGTGGCAGATCTGGGGGCCTGTGATTTGGCAAATTTTTTGCGCGGGGGAGACCATGGCCGCACCTCAATTTCTGGACACCGATACGGGCCGCCGCCTGGCCTATCATCTGACCCCCGCAAGCGGCGATGCAACGGCGCCGATGGTGGTGTTTCTGGGCGGGCTGAAATCCGACATGGAAGGCACCAAGGCGATACATCTGGAAGCCTGGACCAAGGCGCGGGGCTTGGGCTTTCTGCGGTTTGACTATTCCGGCCACGGTGAAAGCTCCGGCACGTTTGAAGAGGGCTGCATCGGCGACTGGCATCAGGACACGCTGGCGGCGGTACAGGCGCTGACGAAGGGGCAAATTCTGCCTGTTGGATCCTCCATGGGGGGGTGGCAGGCGCTGCTCTTGGCGCGGGCCCTGCCCGAACGGGTGGCCGGTCTGGTCACCATCGCCGCCGCACCCGATTTTACCGAGGATGGCTATTGGGCCAATTTCACCGATGCCCAGAAGGCGGAGCTGGAGGCACACGGACAGGTCGAACTGCCAAGCGACTATATGGAGCCTTATGTGATCACCAAACGCATGATCGAGGATGGGCGAAATCATCTGGTGTTGCGCGATCCGCTGGTGCTGTCGATGCCGGTGCGTTGCCTGCAAGGCACCGCCGATACCGCCGTCAGCACCGAAACCGCACTGCGGTTGCTGGATCATGCCACCTGCGCCGATATGCGCCTGCAACTGGTCAAAGATGCCGATCACCGGTTTTCGGATCCCGCCTGTCTGGCCCTGATCGAAACGGCTGTTGCAGAGGTTCTGGGGCTATCTGGCGCGGATGCGATCAGCTAAGCTATGGGGAAGGCCTCGCTACAGGTTGCAATCTAACCCGCAGCAGGATCTGTAAATATTATGAGGCCTCCCTCGTTTGGGGGCCGCGGGCAGGAGAGGACGCGATGGAACAACGCATCAGCCTGATCACCCTCGGGGTGCCGGATATGGAGCAGGCCGCCGCCTTCTACGAGGCGCTTGGCTGGCAGCGGGCGGAGAGCCCCGATGGCGTCATTGCGTTTGACCTGATTTCGCAGACCTTGGGGCTTTATCCGCTCTCGTCCTTGGCCGAGGATATTGGTCTGCCGGTGGAGGAACTGGGCACCGGGGCGATGACACTCAGCCACAACACCCGCAGTGCTGCGGATGTGGCCACGCTTCTGGCCAAGGCCGAGGCGGCGGGCGCGAGTGTCCTGCGCCCGGCAGGAGAGGTGTTCTGGGGGGGCACCATCGGCTATTTTCGCGCGCCCGACGGCCATATCTGGGAAATTGCGCATAACCCGTTCTCGCCGCTGTCTGACGCAGGCGCGTTTCGCTGGAACGGCTACGGGACCGAGGCAGGGGGATAGGCGCGGGTGGCGGATCAACTGGGCAGAGCAGGGCAGACCGAAACGCGCGCAGGCGGGCAGGGCATTGCCCCCTTAGTGATGCTGCCGGGGCTGATGGGCACGGCAGAGGTCTTCGTGCCGCAGCTGCGGGCGCTCTCTGGTGTGATGCCAACCATGGTGGCGCCGCTGCTGGGGGGCGAGCGGATTGAGACCATCGCCGATCATCTGCTGACACAGCTGCCAGCGCGGTTTTCGCTGGCCGGGCTGTCGATGGGCGGCATCGTTGCGATGGAAATCCTGCGTCGCGCGCCGGAGCGGGTGAGCAGGCTTTGCCTGATATCGACCAGCCCCTTGCCCGATACGCCGACGCAGGCCGCTGAGTGGGAGCCGCTGATCATCGCAGCCCGCAGTGGTCGGCTGGAGGATGTTCTGCGCAGCTGCCTGCCGGTGGAGTGTCTCGCGCCGTCGCCGCAGCGGCTTGATATCCTCAACATGATCTACCAGCAGGGCTGCACACTTGGGTCGGAGCTGTTCGTGGCGCAGGCGCGGGCCTTGCAACGGCGCACCGATCAGCAGGCGGCGCTGCGCCGCTTCAAAGGGCCAACGCTGATCCTCTGCGGTGCGCAGGACCGGCTGACCCCGCTGAAACGTCATGAATTCATGGCCGCCCTGATGCCAAACGCCCGGCTACGCGTGATTGAGGGAGCAGGCCATCTGCCAACGCTGGAACAACCGGATCAGGTGACCGGCGCCATGGCCGAGTGGTTGGCCGAGGTCGCTCCCCGTCAGGACGCAAGGTCGGACCCGGCGCCAGATATCGCAAGCGCCGCAGCGAGCGAGGCGCAGTCCTCAGCGCCGCCGTTGCCACCATTGACGCTGACAAACCCGCTAAAGACAAACTAAATCAGTGGATTGTAAGAGGTCTAGCGGAGCAGGGCAGCGCGTTCTTCCTTGCTGATCACCTCTGGTTTTGACACCGGTTCACCGCTTTCGATGTCGAAAAACGGTGTCTCTTTCCAACGGCCCGACAGCCGCGCCGAGATCATTCGGCTCAGCAGCGACATGACCATCCGTGCGGCACCTTCGGTGCGGGGCTGTTTGCCCTGTTTCGGGACAAAGGCCCGCGCGCGGATCTTGCCAAGCGCATCTTTGTTGGCAAACCGGTCCGATCGCAGTCCGGCAAAGGGCAGCGTGGGTTTCGCCAGCGTATTGGCCATTGGTGTGCCACAGCAGCCCGCGTACCAGCGAAACAGCCCCTTCGGGCTGAGCCGCATAAGCCGCAGCAGATCCTCACCTTGATGAAATGTCAGCCCGTCGGGATTGACCTGAAAAAGATCAACCGGGCCAGGGGCCGGGTCTGGCTGTTTGTGATAGATCTCATTGGCGCGGCAATCGGCACAGAAACAGACGATGCGGGTGCCTGCCTTGCGCGCCTCTTGGGACAGCTCGCCACGGATTTTGCCGCAGTCACATGCAAATATCAGCGGATCAGCCATCGCCAGAAAATCCTCGGTGGGGGCGCAACGCCCGTTTATGAGTGGTTGCGCCCGACCTCAACCGATCAGGCGTTGGCCTTGGCGCGTTTTGCCGCCGGTTTCTTTGCCTTGCGGGCATTGGCGTTCATGAATTCGATCACCAGCGGGCGGATGTTATCGCGCCAGCTGCGCCCGGCAAAGATGCCATAATGTCCCGCACCCGGCTCCACATGGCTGGCCTTCTTCGCCTCCGGCAGACCGGTGCAGAGATCCAGCGCCGCGATGCACTGGCCGGGGGCGGAGATGTCATCATTGGCACCTTCGACCGTCTTAACCGCCACATCGGTAATCTTGCCTATGTCAACCTTGTGCCCGGCCACAACAAATTCATTGCGGGCAATCTCACCACCCTTAAAGACGCGCTCTACCGTCGACAGATAGAATTCCGCCGTCATGTCCATCACCGCGAGATATTCATCATAGAACCGGTTATGGGCATCGTGATCCGATGCCTCGCCCCGGCTGACCCGCTGGATCTGGTCCATGAACGCCTTGGAATGGCGCTCGCCGTTCATCGACATGAAGGAGCTGAGCTGCAACAGGCCCGGGTAAACCTTGCGGCCCACCCCTTTGTATTTGAAGCCGACCCGCTGGATCATCGTCTCTTCCAGCTGGCCCATGGTGACCCGGCGGCCAAAATCGGTGACATCGGTGGGGGTCGCATCGGGGTCCACCGGCCCGCCGATCAACGTCAGCGAGCACGGCTGCGCCTCCGGATCCTGTTCCGCCAGATAGGCGGTGGCGGCCAATGTCAGCGGGGCTGGCTGGCAAACCGCAATCACATGGGTGTCGGGGCCCATCTCGCGCATGAAATCAACGAGGTAGAGCGTATAGTCCTCGATATCGAACTTGCCTTCGGACACCGGAATATCGCGCGCATTATGCCAGTCGGTGACATAGACTTCGCAATTCTCGATCAGGCTCTTGACGGTGGAGCGCAGCAGGGTTGCGTAGTGCCCGGACATCGGTGCCACCAGCAGCACCTTGCGCGGCTGTTCAGCGCGGCCTGCCACGCGGAAATGGATCAGATCGCCAAAGGGGCGTTCCACCACCGTGTCGATCTCCACCACGTGATCGCGGCCATCGGCACAGGTCTGGGTGTAGATGCCCCAGTCCGGCTTGGTCACCATACGCTGATAACTGCGCTCCGTGACCTCGCCCCAGGCGGCCATCCAGCTGAGCGCCGGATTGGGGATCGCCGCAAAGGCAGGGTTCGACGCCATAGACAGGGCCGTTGCGCCAAGCCACTGGTTGGTGTTGCGCATGGTTTCCATCAGATCGTACGACATCATGTAACGCATGTTATATCTCCATTGCGTTGGCCGCTTGGATCCGATCTGAATCCACGTGCGGTTGTGTCACAACCCATCGGACGTTTCATAGCTTTGTCGTATGATGGGCGGACAGTATTCTGCATAGCAGAAAGATTACGGGGGATTTGTTAAGATGACAACAAGCGACAGTACGGATCCGGCAGTCTCGCCGGAACATATTGAACGAATTAAAAAAAATATGGAGCAGGTTGAGCAACTTTCAAAACGCCTGATGGATGTTCTGGCTCAGAAAAAATCTCACCCCCCGTCACTGGATGGTCCGAATCAAGAGCTTTTTGCACGCGCAGCAACGGCCTATTGGTCGGAAATGGCAAAAAACCCGGCGAAACTGCTCGAAAAACAAGTGTCGTATTGGGGGCAGGCGGTGGTGAATTTTGCCGAAGCTCAGTCGCTTTTGGCCAAATCCCTGGACGGCGACGGTGCAGAGGACACCGCGCCCAGCTCCCCCACTGATCGCCGCTTTGTCAATCCGATGTGGCAATCGAACCCCTATTTCCACTTTATCAAGCAGCAGTACCTCACCAATGCCGAGGCAATCCGCAACGCGGTGGCCGAGGTCGAGGATATCGACGACATCGACAAACGGCGGCTTGGCTATTTTGCCGACCAGATCGTGCAGATGATGGCGCCCACCAATTTTCTGGCGACGAACCCCGACGCGCTGGAAAAGGCGGTGGAGACGGAAGGCCAGTCGCTGATCAAGGGTCTGGAGAATCTGGTCGCCGATCTGGAGGCCAACGACGGCGAGCTGGTGGTGCGGCTGGCTGATGAGAGCGCCTTTGAAATCGGCCGCAATATCGCCACCACCCCTGGTGAGGTTGTGTTTCGCAACGAGATGATGGAGCTGATCCAATATCGCCCCACCACGGAAACCGTGCATGAGACCCCCATCGTGCTATTCCCGCCCTGGATCAACAAATTCTACATTCTGGACCTCAAGGCGCAGAACAGCCTGATCAAATGGGTCACCGAACAGGGCTATACCCTGTTTGTGGTGTCCTGGCTCAACCCCAGCGCAGAGCACGCGGATCTGGGGCTGGAGGACTATGTCGAGAAGGGCTATCTGAGCGCGATTGAGACCGCCAAGTCGATCTGCAAGGTCAAGCAGGTCAATGCCGTCGGCTACTGCATCGCGGGCACCACTCTCAGCCTGACGCTATCGCTGCTGAAGCAGCGGGGCGATACCTCGATCAAATCAGCGACGTTTTTCACGGCGCTGACGGATTTCTCCGATCAGGGGGAATTCACGCCCTTCCTGCAAAATGATTTCATCGATGGGATCGAGGAGGAGATCACCAACAACGGTCTGCTGCGATCCTATATCATGGCGCGGACGTTCTCTTTCCTGCGTTCCAACGATCTGGTCTACGGGCCTGCGATCCGCAGCTATATGATGGGGGAGACGCCTCCAGCCTTTGACCTGCTATACTGGAATGGCGACGGGGCGAACCTGCCGGGCCGAATGGCGATGCAATATCTGCGTGGCCTGTGCCAACGCAATGAATTTGTGCGTGACGGGTTTGAGCTGATGGGCCACACGCTGCATGTGCGCGACGTGACCGTGCCGGTGATGGCAATCACCTGCGAGACTGACCATATCGCGCGCTGGAAAGACTGCTATCGCGGCGTGCAGCAGATGGGATCGCGCTCCAAGACCTTTGTGGTGGCGCAGTCGGGCCATATTGCAGGCATCGTTAATCCGCCGACCCGCAACAAATACGGTCATTACACCAATACCGATCTGAAGGTGGATGCCGACACCTGGCGGGAGGGGGCCACCTTCAACGAAGGGTCCTGGTGGCCGCGTTGGGAAAGCTGGCTCAAAAAACGCTCAGGCAAACAGGTTCCGGCCCGTGATCCGGGCGATTCTCAGCATCCACCGCTGACGCCAGCGCCGGGTGACTATGTCCGCGTGAAGGCCCGCGGTCAGGCAAGCGATTGATTTTTAGAGGTTCTCAAAAATATTCTGCATTGCAGCAATAAAAATCTTGAAATGCTGCGATGCAGAAACAATATTGGTGTCATGCGAAGGCGGCAGAACGATCTGGCCGCGTAACCAAGAGGAACCAGTACAATGGCTAAGACCCAAGATTTTACCGCGATGATGAAAGACATGATGGGTGCGTTTCCGGTTGATACAACCGCGATGGAAGATGCGTTCAAAACCACCGCAGCCCTGAACGAAAAACTGTCCAGCGTTGCCCTGCAGGCTGCTGAGAAATCCGCTGAGATTTCCAACAGCTGGGCCAAAGAAACCCTGACCAAGCTGAGCGACGTCTCCAAGGCACAGGCTGAACCCGCAGACTACGCCAAAGCGGCAACCGATTTCGCTTCCGCCTCCGCTGAAGTGGCTGCCGAGAACATGGCCGCCTTCGCTGAAGTTGCGAAAAAGGTTCAGATGGACACCGTTGAGCTGCTGATGTCGGCTGGCAAGGACATGTCCGAAGAGGCATCCGCCGCTGTGAAGAAGGCCACAAACGACGTGACCTCCGCTGCGAAAAAAGCCGCCGCTAAGTAAGCGCCGCGCGCATTTGCAAAGGGGTTTTATACTCCTCCCAATGAAATCTCTTTGCACCGAAGGGGGCAGGTCATCGGACCTGCCCTTTTTCGTTTGCCCATTTCGCTCGTCCAGTCTGGGCTTGCGCCGGGGCGGGCAGACCTGCGGGGGAACGAGTCAGGCTGGTTATTGGATCCGACGATCAATTATTGCGCCGCATGGCGTAACGCTTCCCTTTTGTTCTGCGCTCGCATAGGCTTTGCTGCAACGCATCATGTCTGGGGAGAAGTGACATGTCGGATCAGGATAAACCCTTGTTGATCAAACGATATGCCAGCCGGCGGCTGTATAATACCGAGACCAGCGACTACGTCACGCTGGAGGATATCGCCGGCTTCATCCGGGAGGGGCGCGAGGTTCAGATTGTTGATCTCAAAACCGGTGACGACCTGACCCGCCAGTATCTCCTGCAGATCATCGCCGAACACGAAAGCCGGGGCGAAAACATTCTGCCGGTGAATGTGCTCAACGACCTTGTGCGCAGCTATATGGTGCCGGGCGGCGGGGTGATGCCGCAGTTCCTGCAAAGCTCGTTTGAGATGCTGCGCGAAAACCAGAGCAAGATGGTTGAGAATATGAACGCGATGAACCCAATGGCACAGATGCCGGGGTTCGAGGCGATCAAGGCCCAGCAGGAGGCCTTTCTGAAGGCGATGGCCGGTGGATTCTCCGGCGGTTGGCCTGTGGGGGGGGAATCATCCGGTGACGCGGAGACTGCTGAGGACGGCGACGGGCTGGATGATATCAAACGCCAGCTGGCCGAGTTGCAGGATAAGCTGTCCAAGCTGAAGTGATCCGACGCACACCCTGCGCGCCTTCCTGCGACCAAAGTCGCAAGGGCGCGCGCGTGTTTTTGATCCCGCTGTCTGCGCTCCGGCGCTAGACTAAACCCGTCAGGTCACGGCCCGTTCTGTTTATCGTCGGCCTTGCCCGTCCTGTCTGCGTCGGGCCTTGTCCGGTTATGGACCACCACGCGGCGACCGCCCCAACCCAGAGGTTTCAGATGTCGGCACCCGGATTGCAGCGCTTTGATAACATTCCTGAAACGGCGCTCGACTGGCACCGTGCAGCCAAGGACAGTGGCCAGCAAGGCGGCCGAGGCGCGGCATTGGCCACGGTGGTGGAGACATGGGGATCCGCCCCACGCCGCACCGGGTCCCAACTGGCGGTCGCCAGCGATGGCCGGATCGAAGGCTCCGTTTCAGGCGGCTGTGTCGAAGGCGCGGTAATCCTTGCGGCGCAGGAGGCGATTGCCTCAGGGCGCCATCAGATCCTTGAATTTGGCGTCAGCGATGAGGATGCCTTTGCCGTGGGGCTTGCCTGTGGCGGCACCATCCGCATTCTGGTTGAACCCATCGGCGGCACGCTGGCCGAGGACACGCTGGCTGATCTGGTCACCGCCCGCGCCGAACGTCGCGCGGTGGCCTATGTTGTCGATCTCGACAGTGGCGCGGGGCATCTGGACGCGGATGGCTACACAGATCGCAAGCGCATGGACCAATCAGGGGTCGAGGCGGACGGTAAGACCTTTGTGGCGGTCCATAATCCCCCGTTGCGGCTGATCGTGGTGGGGGCGGTGCATATCGCACAGGCGCTGGTGCCGATGGCCCGCATTGCAGGTTATGACCCCGTCATTATCGACCCGCGCGCCGCCTTTGCCTCCGCCGACCGCTTCCCGGGAGAGACACTGACGGAGGATTGGCCGGATGAGGCGATGGCGCAGCTTGCGCCCGATGCACGTACCGCCGTTGTGCTGCTCACCCATGATCCGAAGATTGACGACCCCGCGCTGGAGGTCGCCCTGCGCTCGGAGTGTTTTTACATCGGTGCGTTGGGATCAACCCGCACTCATGCCAAACGGGTCGCGCGGATGCAGGAGGCCGGATTTGACGCAGCCGCTATTGATCGCATCAACGGCCCCATCGGCCTGGATATCGGTGCCGCTGGGCCGGCTGAAATCGCTGTGTCCATCATTGCCGAGATGACGGCCACCCTGCGCGGGCGCAGCCTATGATCTTTGGCGCGCTGCCCCTGAATGAGGCGTCAGGCTGTTATCTGGCGCATTCCCTGCAGGGCGCGGAGCATCGTATCGCCAAGGGCACCAGACTTGCGGCGCAGGATCTGGCCGATCTTGCCGCCGCTGGCCATCGACAACTGACCGTGGCGCAGCTGGAACCGGGTGATATCCACGAGGACCGCGCCGCAGAGATGCTCGCCGAGGCCTTGCTGCCCGACCCGGAGGCGCTTGGACTGCGGATTTCCGGTGCGGGGGCAGGTCGGGTCAACCTTTATGCGCTTGGCCCCGGTCTGATCCGGGTCGATGCTGAACGGATCAATGCGCTGAACGCGGTCGATCCGATGATCACATTGGCCACTGTGCCCGATTATCACCGCGCAGATGCGGGAGGGATGGTGGCAACGGCCAAGATCATCTCCTACGCGGTGGAGGACAGCGCGCTTGCAGCCGCCACCCGCGATGTGGCCGGGGCGCTCCGCCTGATCCCGCCACAACTGCATCGCGCCACCTTGATCGAAACCCGCACCAGCACGGAGACCCCGCCGGACAAGGGGCGCGCGGCGATGATCGGGCGGCTCGACCGGTTTGGCATGTCGATGGCCCCCCGGCAGGTGGTGCCGCACCGCGAGGGGGAGCTGGCGACGGCCCTGCAAACGGTTGGCACTGACAGCGATCTGATCCTGATCCTCACCGGGTCTGCCACCTCGGACCCGCTGGATGTGGCACCCGCTGCCGTACGTGCCGCGGGCGGAGAGGTCACGCGCTTTGGCATGCCGGTGGATCCGGGCAATCTGCTGTTCCTCGGTCATCTGGCCGGGCGTCCTGTGCTGGGCCTGCCGGGCTGTGCGCGCTCGCCCGCCTTGAATGGCGCCGATTGGGTGCTGGAACGGCTGGTCTGCGGGATCGATGTGAGCAGCGCCGATATCGCCGCCATGGGCGTTGGCGGCCTGCTGAAAGAAATCCCCACACGCCCCCGCCCACGCCGCAGCGACGTCTGAGCGGGTCTTGGCGGTTCCCTGCGACTTTAGTCGTGGCGCTGCGATTAATGCTTCGCGCCAGCAACCTCCCCGTGCTTAACTTCGTTCAGCGAGTTTATGCGAGCCAAGGGAGGAGTTGATGGTGAAAGTCACAATGACCGTAAACGGTCGGACTGCCAGCGGAGAGGTCGAGGGGCGCACGCTGCTGTCCGGTTTCCTGCGAGAGGAACTGGGACTGACCGGCACCCATATCGGTTGCGACACCAGCCAATGCGGCGCCTGCGTCGTCCATGTGGATGGTAAGGCGGTGAAAGCCTGCACCATGCTGGCGGCAGAGGCTGACGGCGCAGATGTTGCCACGATCGAGGGGCAGGCCGCCCCAGATGGCACGTTGAACACGATCCAGCAGGCATTTCAGGACCACCACGGGTTGCAATGCGGGTTTTGCACGCCGGGCATGGTGATGTCTGCCGCCGCGCTGTTGAAGGACAACCCAAAACCCAGCGAACAGGAAATCCGCGAATACCTTGAGGGCAACCTGTGCCGCTGCACCGGCTACCACAATATCGTCAAGGCGATCATGGCGGCCTCGGGTCAGGATGTGTCTGTCCTTGCCGCGGAATAACGCGCGACAGGATGCGGGCGATGCAAAGAGGCATCTGACCGCAGCAACCCAGCAGATTTCGCAACAGGCCGCCACAAGACGCGGCCGGGCATCGGACAGATCCCGCAAGGGGCATCCGGCGACAGACAGAACCAAAGCATGACCAAGAGGTCTGCCCTGCGCAGACCGTCCAGGGAGGAGATTTGGACAATGCCAAAGGATAGCGGCATCGGCGCCAGCCCAAAACGGCGCGAAGACGTGAGGTTCCTGACCGGAACCGGCAATTACACAGATGACATCAATATGCGCGGCCAGGCCTATGTGCATTTTCTGCGCTCGGACGTGGCCCATGGTCGGTTGACTTCGGTTGACACCTCTGACGCAGCCGCCATGCCCGGTGTGGTGCGGATCTTTACCGGGGCTGATTTCGAAGGCGTCGGCGGGCTGCCTTGCGGTTGGCAGGTCACCGACCGCCATGGTGAGGTGATGCAGGAACCGGCCCATCCGGTGCTGGCTCAGGGCAAGGTGCGCCATGTGGGCGATCCCATCGCCGCCGTGGTGGCGGAGACACCCGAACAGGCCCGTGATGCCGCCGAGGCCATCGTGTTGGATATCGAGGATCTGCCCGCCGTCATCAATATGAAAGAAGCGGTCAAGGACGGTGCCACCAAGGTCCATGACGATCTGACTTCAAACCTCTGTTATGACTGGGGATTTGTCGAGGAAAACCGCGATGCTGTGGACAAGGCCATCAAGGATGCCGCCCATGTCACCACGCTGGAGCTGGTCAACAACCGTCTGGTTGCCAACCCGATGGAGCCGCGCGTGGCGGTTGGGGATTTCAACCGCGCCACCGGCGACAGCACGCTGTACACCACCTCGCAGAACCCGCATGTGATCCGTCTCCTGATGGGCGCCTTTGTGCTGGGTATCCCCGAGCATAAACTGCGCGTTGTGGCCCCGGATGTGGGTGGGGGCTTTGGCTCCAAGATCTTCCACTATGCGGAAGAGGCCTTCTGCACCTTTGCCGCCAAGGCTCTGAACCGGGCGGTGAAATGGACCTCCTCGCGGTCCGAGGCGTTTATGTCCGATGCCCATGGCCGCGATCACGTGACCAAGATTGAGCTGGCGCTGGACGCGGACAACAACTTCACCGCGCTGCGCACCGAAACCTACGCAAATATGGGCGCGTATCTGTCGACCTTTGCGCCCTCGGTTCCGACCTGGCTGCATGGCACGCTGATGGCTGGCAATTATAAGACGCCACTGATCTACGTGAACGTGAAGGCTGTGTTCACCAATACCGTTGCCGTTGATGCCTATCGTGGCGCTGGTCGACCGGAGGCGACCTATCAGCTGGAGCGCGTGATTGATAAGGCCGCGCGCGAGCTGGGTGTCGACCCGATTGCACTGCGTCGCCAGAACTTCATCACTGAATTCCCCTATGCCACGCCGGTGGCGGTGGAATATGACACCGGGGATTATGTGGCGACGATGGACAAGCTGGAAGAGATCGCTGATCTCAGCGGCTTTGATTCGCGCCGTGCTGCCAGCAAGGCCAAGGGCAAGCTGCGCGGCCTTGGCGTCAACTGCTATATCGAGGCTTGCGGCATTGCGCCGTCGAACCTCGTGGGGCAGCTGGGGGCCCGTGCCGGTCTTTATGAAAGTGCGACAGTGCGTGTGAATGCCACCGGTGGCATTGTGGTCATGACTGGTAGTCACAGCCACGGGCAGGGGCATGAGACGTCCTTCCCGCAGGTGATTGCCGATATGATCGGCATCCCGGAGGATATGGTCGAGATCGAACATGGCGACACCGATAAGGCGCCGATGGGCATGGGCACCTACGGCTCGCGCTCGCTGGCGGTGGGTGGCTCTGCCATGGTACGCGCCACCGAGAAGATCATCGCCAAGGCCAAGAAAATCGCCGCCCATATCCTGGAGGCCTCGGATGCGGATATCGAGCTGAAGGACGGTCAGTTCACTGTTGCCGGCACAGATAAATCGCTGGCCTGGGGGGATGTGACCCTCGCCGCCTATGTGCCGCATAACTACCCGCTGGAGGATATCGAGCCGGGGCTGGAGGAAACGGCGTTCTATGATCCGGCGAACTTCACCTATCCTTCGGGCGCCTATGCCTGCGAGGTGGAGGTCGATCCCGACACTGGCAAGGTCACCATCGAGAGCTTTGCTGCGGCGGATGATTTTGGCAATATCGTCAATCCGATGATCGTCGACGGCCAGGTCCATGGTGGCATTGGTCAGGGCATCGGTCAGGCATTGCTGGAGGGCTGCGTCTATGACGATGACGGTCAGCTCCTGTCGGCGTCTTTCATGGATTATGCCATGCCACGGGCGGATGATCTGCCGTTCTACAAGGTGGATCATTCCTGTCAAACGCCGTGTACCCACAACCCATTGGGCGTGAAGGGCTGCGGTGAGGCTGGTGCCATCGGCACGCCGCCTGCGGTGGTCAATGCGGTGGTGGATGCGCTGCAATCGGCCGGCAAGGATGTCACCCATATCGACATGCCCCTGAGCCCGGCACGGGTCTGGGCGGCGATGAATGGCTAAGGGTTCATGGGGGCGCTGCCCCCATACCCCCGGAGTATTTTCGGAAAGATGACAGCCGGTCAGCCGGTTTTCGGAAAGGATACGACATGTATGAATTCGAGTTCGAGAAGCCCTCGACCATCGCCGATGCGGTGAAGGCATTGGGCGAAGAGGACGCGCAGGCGCTTGGTGGGGGACAGACGCTGATCCCGACGCTGAAACAGCGTCTGGCGATGCCCAGCACCTTGGTGAGCCTCAGCGGTATTGAAGAAATGAAGGGGGTCTGCCCGGATGGCGACGGGCTGGCCATTGGCGGGGCCACCACCCACGGCGAGGTCGAAGCGGCCACCGCTGACAGCTATCCGGCGCTGTCTGCGCTGGCAGGGCAGATCGGCGATCCGGCGGTGCGCAACCGCGGCACCATTGGCGGCTCGCTTGCCAATAACGACCCGTCTGCCTGTTATCCGGCGGCAGCACTCGCCAGCGGGGCCACCATCGTGACCAACACCCGCGAGATTGAGGCGGATGATTATTTTCAGGGGCTGTTCACCACCGCGCTGGAGGAGGGGGAAATCATCACCAATATCCGCCTGCCGGTGCCACAATCAGCGCATTACGAGAAATTCGTTCAGCCGGCCTCGCGCTTTGCCCTTGTTGGGGTGTTCGTCGCGCGCTTTGCAGACGGTGTACGCGTGGCGGTCACCGGCGCCTCTGAGGAGGGGGTTTTCCGCTGGAGCGCGGCGGAGGCGGCGCTATCGGCGAATTTCTCACCCGATGCCATTGATGGGCTGACTGTGGATCCGGACGGGATGATCGGCGATTTGCATGGCACCAAAGCCTACCGCGCGCATCTGGTTGGGGTGATCACCAAACGGGCGGTGGCTGCTGCGGGATAATCGCGCCATTTTGTAACAAGAAACAGCCCCGGCGCCGCGCCGGGGCTGTGTTCTGATGTTGGGTTGGTTCAGGCGCGCAGATAACCGGACATGGTGTCGAGCAGCGTCTGTGTGCGTCCAGAGAGATTGCGGATTTCCGACGCGATCACGGCAAAGCCTTTGCCCTGATCGCCAATGCGCGCCGCCTCGATTGAGGCATTGAAGGCAATCAGCTGAATATGACGGCCCACGGTTTCAGCATTCTCGATCGCATCACGCATCCCCTCGTCGCGGGCGCTGTCGCGGGACTTCTGCGCCTCGAACATGTTTTTGGTCATGTCGATCAGGAACTGCGAGACAATTGGCTCCACCTTATAGAGCGCTTGAGCTGTGAGCGAAGGCATCTCGCGCACGCGCTCCAGGATCTGGCCATCAGATTGCGTGCTCAGCACTTCGGCAAAGGGGGCCAGCGCATCAATGGATTTCTTGCGCTGTGTGCCGAGATCGCCGGGCAACTCGTATTCACTTTCGGCCAGTAATTTATCAAGCCCTTCGGTCAGCATCGCATAGGCAGATTTGATCCGGCGTACCGACTGCTCCAGCAGCTCCTTCATGGTGTCTGGGGCGTGTTGGCTGTCTTCATTGGCCAGAACCACCAGCGCCAGAGATGCGGCGCGGCAGGGGGCGATGGCCATGAAGGCACTGTTTTGGACGTCGCTGAGAGGCTTCAAGGGAGGCTCCATATTTGCGGTTGTTTTGTGTCGGAAGCGACCGAACTCCCTTCAGGAGCTAAGGGGGGAGCGTAAAGAAAACGTGAGTATTGAATGCATCAAGCGCAATTCCGGGGGAAATCCCCCTGCGGTCGATGCAGACACGAAAAACCCCGCACCGGAGGGAGCGGGGTTTTGCATAACAGATGGTGCAGCAGGGATTATTTCTGCGGCAGCGGGCCGATCATCATGATCATCTGACGGCCTTCCATCTTGGGCATGTTTTCGACTTTGCCCAGTTCCTTGATATCCTCTGCAACACGCAGCAGCAGCTCACGGCCCAGGTTCTGGTGGGCCATTTCGCGGCCACGGAAACGCAGGGTGATCTTCACCTTGTCGCCGTTTTCCAGAAACTTGTACACGTTGCGCATTTTCACTTCGTAGTCATGGGTGTCCGTGTTGGGACGGAACTTGACCTCTTTGACCTCGATGATCTTCTGCTTCTTGCGTGCTTCGCTTTCCCGCTTCTGCTGTTCATATTTGAACTTGCCGTAATCCATGATCTTGCACACGGGCGGGGTGGCGTTGGGCGAAATCTCGACCAGATCGAGACCGGCCTCTTCTGCCATCTGCATCGCCTTGGCGGGGTGAACCACGCCAACATTTTCCCCTTCGGCGCCAATCAGGCGAATTTCAGGAGCACGGATTTTTTCGTTGGTGCGCGGGCCGGTGTCGCGTTGCGGCGGCGCATTATGGGGTCTGCGGGCTATGACGTCTATCCTTCTGTCACTTCGGAAAAGTGCCCGGAAAATAACGGTCCCGGGCCTGCGATTCAAGTCAATTGCGGGTATGACCGCGCATATCGCGGTTTTCAAGGTTTGTTTGCACCTGAGAGCGTCAGCAAAGGGTTAATTCTGCGCTGCGCTGATCTTGGCGGACCGGTTATGCCAGACTGGCAGGGTTTGGCCGATGCGACGCTTTGACGTTTATTCCCCTTGTAGTTTCAGTCCCCTAAGCCCAAGTGCTATGCCGCAAGCTGCACCCATGTGCGCAGCATTTGGAGAGAGAAGGAGATCTATCATGAAACCGATCGTCATTGGCCTGGGTGTGGGAGCCGTCGCATTGGGCGGATATTTCTATGTCTCCTCCATGGAGACCGCAGAGCAGGCGCCGGAGACCGTCATCGTGACGCCCGAAGCAGAGACCCCCGCAGAGGAGGCTGCTGAGGTTGCCGCAGAGGTCGAAAGTGATATCGCTACCGCAGCTGAAGACGCTGAAAGCGCGATCGAAAGTTCCGTTGATGCCGCGGCAGATGCGGTGAATGAGGCTGCCGCCGCCGTGACTGAGACGGCAGAGGAAACTGTGAACGAAATTGCCGAGGGGCTTACCGACAGCGCCAACCAGCTTCAGGACAGCGCGGCAGCTGCGGTTGACGAGGCCAACGAGGGCGCAGCGGCGCTGAGTGAGGAGGCCTCCGCGACGGCTGAGACCGCTGGTGATGCGGTTGCGGATACCGCAGCTGCGGCAGCGGATGCGGCAGAAGGTGCGGTCAATGAGGTTGCGGAGACCGCCAATGACGCGGCGGCAACTGTGAGCGAGACCGCTGAGGCCGCGACAGAGGGTGTGGCGAATGCTGCCGCTGATGCGACTGCCGCCGCAGAAGAGGGCACAGAGGCCGCCAAGGATGCGCTGCTGACACCCGAAGGCTTCGACTATGACAAGGTGATCACGATGATCGAGGAATCGTCGATTGAGGCCACGCAGAAGGCGTTGCTGATCACCACCCTGGGTCAGGCCCGCGACAACCCGGCTCTGCTGGAGGCGACGCTGAAACGCATCAAGGACGCGCTGCCGCAATAAGCGGATTTAGACAGCTATCAAACAGCAAGGCCCCCGCCAGAGATTGGTGGGGGCCTTTCTTATCTGGAGATCTGTCAGGCATCGGCGGGGGCTGCGACAGCTGGTCAACCGGCCCTCAAATGGCAAGGGGGAGCGGACCTTGCCAGATGTGGGGCCATTACGGCCTATGAACCGACAGCGCTGGCGCTTAATGGGCCATCATGCCGGCCGCGATCTCTGCGCCGTTCAATTCAGCATGGAAATAGGTCGGCCAGTTGGTCACCTCTGTCAGCAGTTCTGCACGGTCATCGCCCCAATAAAGGTGATAGTGATCAACTTTGGTGGGCACGATTTCATGGTCGCTGAACTGAATGAACTGAGGCGCGGCAGCGTCTCCCCCTGACTTTTCAAAGATGAAGCGCACACCTTGGTTGCCTGATGCGTAGGTCAGGATTTCATATCCGTCATTGGTGTAGTGGCCTTGCACGGGCTGGCCATCGCGAAAGAATGTAACGCTGGAGCCGTCAATCAGAATGCGCTCGACATCCGTTTTGTAGCCGGCCTCATAGTACGCGCGATATTCTTCGGCGGTCTTTTTGCCACTCTCTGCTTTGTGCTCCATCACCGGATCCAAAGTGCCGTCCTGCAAAAACGGATAGACCGATTGCCAGTCGGCCTCCCAGTCAGACAGCTCACGGGGCTGAATCTCTGCTTCGTTGATCAGCACAGGCTCTTTGGCCTGATGGCTGTGATTGTGGGTCGAGGTGGAGCCGGTCGCGGTTTGGGCCGGGGCCTGCGTGGACAGGGCAACCAGCGCGGCCACGGCAAGGAGGTCAGGTCGTTTGAGGATTGTACGTAGCATTTACGTCTCCAGCGGTTTTTGAATGAGTGAATGTAATGTTACAACATGACATTTGCCGTTTAAGCTGAAAGCCGATGTTTGGCAAGGCCCGCGAAAGCATCAGAGCGCGGCATGGCATGATCGGCATTTTACCGCCTGCCACAGGGCCTTTTCTGCCGCGCAGCACAAACGTCGGCCCAAGGACCGGAATGGGTAAGATGGGAGCCTGCAGGTTTCGCCCCTCAGTGGGTGAGGTGGGCCGGCGTGGGCAGTTAAGGCTGTCAACTGTTTGGCGCTGTCTGCTGCACAGACGTCAGCTCTTCGGCTCCGCTATTAGTCGCTTGGCCAGCAGCAAACTCAGCACCGTCGCCATAAGCAGGAACACGGCGCCAAAACCCCATGCGACAGGCGTGGAATAGACATCGGCCACGGCTCCGGCCAGCACCAGTCCCAATGCCGCCCCAAGCTGCTGTATGAGAGATCGCAAGGACAGCATCGTCGATCTCTGCCGATCGTCCACGCAGCGATGCAGGATGCTACTAGCGGGCGTCTCGCTTGCTCCAAGAAGGATGGAGTACAGAAGGAAGACACCGATAAATCCCACGATATCGCCCTGCATCGCCAGCATGAGCTGAACACCGGCAAGACAGGAAAAAAGCACCGCAAGCGTGACCGCATGGCGGCGTTGAAAGACACGGCTGATATAGGGTGACAGCGCCGCACCAAACGCGATTGCAAAAAAGTAACCCGCCGTCAGGGTGCCAATGGCGGTGTTGGCGTAGCGCTCGTCCAGCATGGGCTTTGCGTAGGTCGGCCAGATCACCTCAACCGGATTGGTGGCCATCAGGACCAACGCCAGTGCCGCCAGAAGCATGGAAAGTGTCGGGTGTTTCAAGGCAAGTGCGCCCGCCTGTGCGATCACGGAGGGGACGCTGGTGAACCCTTGTCTCAACGCGCTGGCATTCAACGGGCGTGGCTCTTCGGTGATGGCAAACATCGTGTAGATCAACACTGCGATCATCACTGCGAAGCTTGTCACGTAGGATACATCATAGATGCTGATCCCATACCTCAGCGCTGTCGTGCCAAACACGTCGGGGAGCAAACCTCCCAAAACGGCACCGAAGGCGAGGCCCATGGCATTGGCCCACTGCGCCTTCGCGAGAGCGGGTTGAACATCCACATTTGGGGCAGCGGTTTTGAATGTTTCGACAAACCACGCATCAAGCGTGCCTGACCGCAAGGCACGTCCGAACCCGATAAAGCTGAACGAAAGAGCCAGGACAGTGAAATCACTCGATGACAGAAACAGGATGAGCGAAATCAAACTGGCGATGACCGCTGCCAGAAAGACCGGTTTGCGGCCAATGTTGTCGGCCAGACCGCCAAACGGCAATTCCATCGCCATCGTCGTGAGCGAGTAGACCCCGAAGAGCAGCGAAATCTGCAACAGATCCATGCCCCGGTCCGTCAGTGCAAGCGCGACGACGGCCACTGTCAGACCCATGGCAAACCGGTCCAGAAACTGGTGGATCTGAAACACCCGGATGTGCCGTTGTGCGATGCCGGTCAAGGTTTTGAAAGAGAACTCAATTTCCGTTGCCATGGCGCTACCATGTACCTTTGCACCTCCCTGCGCAATAGCGGGACCGCAGGAGGGGCGATTGAACAGGCATAGAGCCAATCTCGCGGCTGCAGCGAAGGGAGGCGTCGTTCCGTACTGCGGCCAGGACAGGTCATGACGCCTGATCCAGTCGGCCCAAATAAAAAGCCCCCATCAGAATATGACGGGGGCTTTTTGTCACTTGAAGAGCATCGGCCGACTTGGGATCAGTCCAGAAACGCCTTTTCCACCACGAAATGCGCGGGCTTGGAATTGGCGCCTTCTTCCAGACCATAGGTGTTCTCAAACAGGTCTTTCAGTTCCAGATTGAACGCCAGATTGCCGCAGATCATCGCGCGGTCGCTTTCCGGGTTCAGCGGCGGCACGCCAAGATCGGCAAACGCCTCGCCGGAGCGCATCAGATCGGTGATGCGGCCCATCTTGGCGCTCTCTTCGCGGGTGGTGGTCGGGTAATATTTGATCTTCTTCCAGAAGCCTTCGCCAATCACCTCATTGAGCAGCTCATCGGTCTTCAGGCTCTCGATCAACTCACGGCCATAGGTCAGCTCACTGGCTTCGCGGCAGGTGTGGGTGATGATCACCTCGTCGAATTTCTCATAGGTCTCCGGCTCGCGCAGCAGGCTCGCAAACGGCGCAAAACCGGTGCCGGTGGCAAAGAACCAGATGCGTTTGCCGGGGATCAGCGCGTCATGCACCAGCGTGCCAACGGGTTTCGGGCGCAGGATGATTTCATCGCCTACCTTGATGTGCTGCAAGCGCGAGGTCAGCGGGCCGTCCTGCACCTTGATCGAGTAGAATTCCATTTCCTCGTCCCAGTTGGGGGAGGCGATGGAATAGGCGCGCAGCAGGGGTTTCACCTTGCCGGTCTTGGGATCGGGATCGTTCATCAGACCGATCATCACAAACTCGCCCGAGCGGAAGCGCAGGGAAGCAGGGCGCGTCACCTTGAAGGAGAACAGCCGGTCGGTCCAGTGCTTGACCTCCGTCACGGTCTGGGCGTCGGGCAGGGCGGGCACGGCCTTGGCCGGTTTCGGGTCGGTTGCAGCTTCGGTCACAGCTTCGGTCACGGGTGTCATCTCGTTCATCGGATCCATTACCGGAGGAATATCCGGCACCTCTGATTAATCTTTGATACAGGTCAGGAAAACCCCTGTTTTCAGAAACCGGCTCCGCGCGGGGCGCAACGGAACCGGATCTGAAGGGGTTTCCCAGAAAGCGGAGAGGGCTGGCTTAGCGCGCGGCGGTGCCGCGCAGGCGGGCCTGGTAATCATGCGCCTGCCAATTGGCACGGGCAAGCCATTGATCCTGCGGCTGACGGGCGGCCAGATCGTCGCTGATCTCCACCTCGTCAAACCCGGAGCGCCGCGCCATCGCATATTGATCGGCCAGCACATGGCCATAGGCGCGCAGACGCCCGGTGTAACCTGCCAGCCGCAGGCGGCGGGCGAGGGTAAAGCCCCGGCCATCGGCAAAGCTGGGGAAATGAATACGGATCATCTCCAGCCCCGGCAGTTGGTTGGACAGGGCCGCCGGATCGGCATCAGGCTGCATCTCAATGGCGGTTTCGCTGTCAAAGCCCGCCGTCCAGCTGTCGGGGCCAAAGCCCGTATCGGTCACAATCACGCTCATCTATCAGGCTCCTGTGCGAATGAATTTGCCATCCACCACGTGGATGCCGCATTCTTCCTTGTCTTGGTTGCGCCAGCGCCCGGCCCGCGGATCTTCGCCTTCCTTGACGGGCGAGGTGCAGGGGGCGCAGCCGATTGAGGGGTAGCCCTTGGCCACCAGCGGGTGACGGGGCAATCTGTTTTCATCCATGTAGGCGCGCACATCCTGTGGCGCCCAATGGGCTAGCGGGTTGATCTTCAGCCGACCGGTGGGGCCGGTGGCGGTTTCTTCCACCTCGAAGAAGTCCAGCGCCGCGCGCGATCCGGCCTGAAACCGCTTGCGCCCGGTGATCCAACCGTCAAAGCCGGACAGCGCCTGTTGCAGCGGCGCCGTCTTGCGCAGGGCGCAGCAGGCGTCGGTATCCGAGAAGCGCAGCGCGCCATAGGGGTCTTTTTCGCCGATATCAGCGGCGCGGATCACCTGTACGTTGCGCAGGCCCAGCCGCTCGCTCACCTCCTGCTGATAGACCAGCGTTTCGGTGAACAACAACTCGGTGTCGACAAAGACCACCGGCGTCATCGGATCAATCACCGCTGCCATATGCAGCAGCACGACGGATTCCGCGCCAAAGCTGGAGACCAGCGCGATATGGCCCGCATCCTTGAGCGCGCCCTCCATTACGGAGGTGGCAGAGTGGTGGCGGAAGCGCGCATTGAGCGCATCCACTTTTGTTGCCAGTGCCAGCTGATGCGCACTGCTCGGGCCTTGGCGTGTGTCAGTCGGTAGTGCCGCTGCATTGACCATGGTGCTAAGCAACCTTTTTCTGGGCCTCGGGGTAAAGCGCGGCCTTGAACGGATCCATGCCGACGCGACGATAGGTCTGGAGGAAGGTTTCCTCGGCGCTGTCGCGCAGAGAGAGATAGGCGGTGATCAGACGTTCCACCGCAGGCACGATTTCGTCATAGGCGAAACCGGGTCCGGTGCGGGTGCCAATGGCGGCGGTCTCAGTCGCGTCGCCGCCAAGGGTGATCTGGTAGTTTTCCACCCCGGCCCGGTCGAGGCCAAGAATGCCGATGTGGCCGACATGGTGGTGACCGCAGGCGTTGATGCAGCCGGAAATCTTGATCTGGAGGTGGCCCACATCATGTTCCAGCTTCAGCTCATCAAAACGGCTGGCGATTTCCTGCGCCACCGGGATCGACCGGGCGGTGGCCAGCGCGCAGTAATCCATGCCGGGGCAGGCGATAATATCGGAGATCAATCCGACATTGGCGGTGGCCAGCCCGTGGTCTTTCAGCGCGGCGTGCAGCGCAGGCAGGTCCGATTTATGGACATGCGGCAGGATCACGTTCTGCTCATGGCTGATGCGCAGCTCGTTATAGCCGAACCGTTCTGCCAGATCGGCCATTGCCCGCATCTGCGCGGCGGTGGCATCGCCGGGTGTCTGGCCATGCGCCTTGATCGAGATGGTGACGATGGCGTGGTTGTCATCGCGGTGCGCCGCCAGATTGGTATCCGCCCAGGAGCGGAACACCGGATCTGCATCATAGGCGGCCAGATATGTTTCCACATTGCCACCGCGCAGTTTGGGCGGGGTGAAATGGGCCTTGATCTCCTCCAGCAGCAGCTGATCGGTGCCGTCAAAGGCCCTGCGGCGCTCTTCAAACCGCTCTTCAACCATCTCGCGGATGGTGTCGATGCCGTTTTCCAGCACGGTGATCTTGATGCGGGCCTTATATTTGTTGTCGCGCCGACCGAGCAGGTTGTAGACCGCCAGCACAGATTCCAGATAGGGCAGCAGATCGGCTTGCGGCAGGTAATCGCGGATCACCTTGCCAATCAGCGGCGTGCGGCCAAGGCCACCGCCCACGATCACCTCAAACCCCGGCACACCGTCGCGTTCGACCATGCGCAGGCCGATGTCATGCGCGCGGGTCACGGCGCGGTCGGTGGAGCTACCGGTGATGGCGATCTTGAACTTGCGGCCCAAGAACTGGAATTCCGGGTGGTCGGTGGACCACTGGCGGATCAGCTCGGCATAGGGGCGGGGATCGGTCAGCTCATCCTTGGCGGCGGCGGCAAAATGATCCGACGTCACATTGCGGATGGTATTGCCGGAGGTCTGGATTGCGTGCAGGCCAACCTCAGCCAGCGCGTCCAGCATATCAGGCACATCGCGCAGCTTGGGCCAGTTATACTGGATGTTCTGACGGGTGGTGAAATGGCCGTAGCCCTTGTCCCACTTCTCCGCCAGCAGCGCCAGGGCGCGCATCTGGTCAGAGTTCAGCGTGCCATAGGGGATCGCCACCCGCAGCATATAGGCGTGCAGCTGTAGATAAAGGCCGTTCATCAGGCGCAGCGGCTTGAATTCATCCTCGGTCAGCGATCCGTCAATGCGGCGTTCAACCTGGGCGCGGAACTGGGCGTTGCGTTCTGCCAGAAAGGCGGTGTCGAAGTCGTTGTACTTATACATTTGCTGCGGCCTCCTGTTTGCCGTGGCGATAGTTGGATGGGCCGGTGCGGCGGAAATCTTCGCGGAAATGAGTGGGTTCCGGGCCATTGTCGCCGGATTTCGCATCGGTGAGGTAGATGCCCACCACGCGCAGCGCGTCTTTCTCCGCTTCCAGAAGGCGCAGCTGGGCTTCGGCCTCATCTTCGATCAGCTCGGCCTCTGTCAGCTCACGGCTCCAGCTGTTGGTGTCGGTAAAATAGATCACGTCGCCCTCAAGCAGGTCGTTGGCGGTGATGATTTTCGGGGTAAAGGGGCGGGGCATCAGGCAAGCTCCAGTTTCAAATTTGTCAGGGCCTGGGCGCTGGCGCGCGGGGCAAGGCCAAGGAATGTCAGCGCCGGGCCGGTCAGTTCGGCGGCGGCAAGATCGGTGGGCAGACGCTCCAGCGTGGTTTCAATCACCCGCTGATTGGCGCGCGAGGCGTTTTCAACAATAGTCATCGGCGTGGCGCGGTCGGCGCCGTGCATGATCAGGCGGCCCTGCACGAAACGCGCGGATTTCTTGCCCATGTAGATGGCGGCAACCTCACCCGGACGGGCGAGAGTGGCCCAGTCGTGATCGGCAAAGCCCTTCATGTCGTGGCCGGTCAGAAACCGTACCGAGGCATTGCGCCCGCGCTGTGTCAGGCTCTGGCCGATGGAGGCCACGGCAGCCGAGGCCGCAGTAATACCCGGCAGGATCTGATAGGCGACGCCGGCAGCCTCGCAGGCGGTGAGTTCCTCATCGAGACGGCCATAGACGGTCGGGTCGCCGGATTTCAGGCGCAGCACTTTCTTGCCCGCGCGGGCATGGGCCAGCATGCGGACGCAGATTTCTTCCTGGCTGACCTGTGGGCCAAACCCCTCCTTGCCGACGTCCTCCAGCTGGGCCTGCGGGCCTGCCAGCGCCATGATCTCGGCGCTGACCAGACGGTCAAACAGGATCACATCCGCCTGCAACAGCGCGCGCGCCACCTTCAGGGTCAGAAGATCAGGGTCACCGGGGCCGGAGCCTGCAAAGGCGACCTCACCAGCCACCAGAGCTGAGGAGGCAGGACCACAGATGTCGCTCCGCATCGGGTGCGGTGCAGGGGGTGTGGTTGGGGCTGGACCGGTCATCTGGGGCCTCGTCTGGTTTGTTTGACTTACCCCTGAATATAGGAAATATTCCCCCTTATCCGCTATATGGCGCGGCAAATAAGGAAGATTGTTCCAGCTGGTGTCAGATGCAGGCGGGTTGATCCCCAAACAAGGAGAAAACAGGAATGACAGTGCGGATCGACGGCACGGACAGGAAAATTCTGGCGGAGCTGCAACGCGATGCAGGCCAGTCGCTGGATGAAATCGCCCGCCGTGTGGGCAGTTCCAAGACCCCGGTTTGGAATCGTATTCGCAAACTGCGCGAGGGGGGGGTCATTGGGCGCCAGACCATGGTGCTGGATGCCGAGGCGCTGGGATTTGAGGCGTGTTTCTTTGTGCTGATCCGCACCTCGGCCCATGAGGCAGAATGGCAGGCCAAGTTCCTGAAGGCGCTGCAGGATCGCCCGGAGGTGCAGGAGGCGCACCGGCTGGCGGGGGATATTGATTACATCCTGAAGGTGCGGGTGAAGAACGCCCGTGCCTATGACAACTTCTATCAGGCGCTGATCTCCGAGGTGCGGGTGCATAATGTCACGGCACTCCTGTCGATGGAGGAGATCAAATCCACCACCCTGCTGCCGCTTGAGGCCATCGCAGAGGAATAAGCGCGCGGTTGTCTGATGGCGCCAAAGGAAAGGGGGCGCTGCCCCCTTTTTCGTGACCTGCGCCTGCGGCGCAGGTCACATCCCCCGGAGTATTTCTGGAAAGATGACGGGGCGTGTCGCGCGACACCTGGCCTGGACTGAAGGCTTGCGCGCGAGGGGCGCTCCGGCAATGGTGAGGCATTTGCTGTTGAGTTGACTTAATCATGCCCATTTCCCCATCCTCTACGGCACCTGTAGGTGCGGTGACGGCGCGCCTGATGTTTCTGTTGCTGTTGTTCTGCGGCACGATTTGCACCGCCATGATTGTGCCCTTCATGAGCTATTTTCTGGTCAGGGGGTTGGGCTATGAGCCCTGGATCATCAGCGTTTATGCCGGGATGGCGATCGGCCTGACCCTGGTGGCCAACCGGCAGTTTGCCCGCCGCATCGATGGCGGCGCGCGGGTGTTTCCGCTGGTTGGACTGGCAGCGGCGGGGTTTGTGTTTGCGGCCGGAGCGCTGGCGCTGCTGCCCGCGCTCTGGGTGGTGCTGACGGCGGGTGTTATAGGGTTCGGGATCAGTTCCAGCGCGGTGTCGACCATGTTCAGTCTGGGCGGCAGTCTGGCCGAGCGTCACAAGGTGGAGCGGGTGCGGTTCAATGCGCATATGCGGGCCACCACATCAACGGCCTGGATGATCGGCCCGGCTGTCACGTTTCTGATTGCGGATGGGATCGGTCTTCGGGCGGTGTTTGTGATGGCGGTTGCGGTGTCGATGGTCTGGATCGGTCTGTGGTGGTTTACGCTGCCCCGTGACATCACCGCGATGCCGGGCCGTGCGACCGCGCAGGACAGCGCTGGCCAGACCGCAGTGGCGCCGCAGGGGTTGTGGCTGGCGGCCGGGTTTGTGTTCTGCCTGTCGAGCGCGCATTCGCTGACGTTTTCCGCCTTGCCGATCTTTTACGTGGAAGAGGTGGGGCTGCCCGGCTATGCGCCGGGTTTTGCCTTTAGCATCAAAACCTTTGTCGAGGTGATTGCGATTTTCTCCACCCCTTGGGTGATTGCGCGCATCGGCATGTGGCGGGCGCTGCTGGCGGTGACCGGGCTGGCGGTTGTGACGATCCAGCTACTGGCGGCGGTGCAGAGCTTTCCGCAGATGCTGGCGGGGGCGGCGCTGGAGGGGCTGTATTACGGGTTCTACGCCAGCCTTGGCATCAGCTATGTTCAATCCTTTGCGCCAGCCACACCTGCCCGCGCGACGGCGATTTACTGGAATACGCTGATGGTGAGCGGGGTGATGGCGGGCCCGGCTGTGGGGCTGATTGCGCAGGCCTATGATTTTCAGACCGTGATCCGCTGCGCGTCGGGTGTGGCTGTTGTGGCCGCCGCTGTGCTGATCGTTGGGCGTCCGCGAAGCCCAGCCTGAGGTGGGGGCGTGGTGTTGTGGCAGGCCGCGCTGGCCCGCCACGAGGGGGATCAGACCTGCACCATCAGGCCTGTCAGCCCGTGGAAATGGTAGGTGTTGTTATATTCCGGCGCGGCGGCCAGTTTCAGGTCCGGGCAACGCTCAAACAGGATCGGCAGGGCGATCTGCATTTCCATCCGCGCCAGCGGCGCGCCGACGCAGAAATGCAGCCCTGCGCCAAAGGAGGTGTTCACCTTCGCCGGGCGCGTGGGATCGAAGCGTTCGGGATCCTCCAGCATTTCGGGGTCGCGATTGGCCGCCGCCAGCAGCAGCGCCACCTCGTCGCCGCGCTGGAAGGTGTGGCCGAACAACTCAACCTCCTCATAGGCGTAGCGGGTGAACATATGCAGCGGCGGGTCATAGCGCAGGATCTCCTCCACCAGACCGTCGATGCCGTCGGGGGCAAGCCAGCTTTTGTCCCAGCCCTGTTGCAGCATGGTTTTCACGCCATTGCCCAGTGAATGCACCGTGGCCTCGTGCCCGGCATTGAGCAGCAGGATACAAGTGCCGATCAACTCATCGGTGGAGAGGCTTTCGCCGTCTTCCTCGGCCTGAATGAGACGGGTGATCAGATCCTCGCCCGGGGTCTTGCGGCGTTTGTCCACATAGGTGGTCAGGAAGTCGATGAATTCCTGGCTGGCGCGGGCAGCGGCATGTTCGGTTTCAACCGTTTTGGAGGCCTGATACATCGCCACCATCTTGTGCGACCAGTCCAGGAGCTGCGGCGCCATATCGGTGGGCACGCCCAGCAGGCGGCAGATCGCGATCACGGGGACCTGGGTGCAATAGGCGGTGAGCAGATCAAAGGGCGCATCCTGAGGGAAGGCGTCGATCAGCTCATGGCAGAGGGTGTCCAGCCCCGGCGCCAGCGCCTTGATCTCGCGGCTGGTGAAGGCGCGCAAGACAAGGCGGCGCAGGCGGGTGTGGCGGGGTGGCTCTGCATCCAGGAGCGAATGCGCCTCAACCTGCAGGAAGGGTGCGAGATGGGCGGGGCTTTCGCGGGCCATCTCCGGCGGGATCTCGCGGCCAAAGCGACGGTCGCGCAGCAGGGTATGAACAGCCGGGTGCGAGAAGGCCGCAACCATATTGTAGTCCTGCCAGTGGTGCAGATGTCCCATCGCGCGGGCCTCGGCGTAAAAACCGTAGGGCGATTGGACAAAATCGGGATCGGTGGGGGATTGGGTCAATGTCTTCATCCGCGCAGCTTTTCCTAAGGCGGCTGGTCAATGCAAGGGGGGCTTTGCTAATGTGCGGCCAATGACGCAGTTTCACGCACATCGGTGGATCATTCTGGCGCTCCTTTTGGGGGCGGTCGCAGCTGTTGCGGGCGGGGTGTACCGGCTGGGGTATCGTCAAGCGCTTGATTCGCTTGCGGAACGCAGTACGGCGGACCTGGCGCTGGCCTCGGACCGGGTGACGACGCAGCTGCAGGTCTATCAGGAACTGGCCGTTCTGATGGCCGATCACCCGACGCTGAAACGTCTTGAGCGGGCAGAGGCCCGCGCGGCGGCGCAGGGCCTGTTGCGCGAGGTGGCGGATAAGACGGCGGCGCTGGATGTGTTCTTTGTCGACCGGGCGGGACGCGTGGTGGTCGCTGCTGAGGGGGTGATGGGGCGCGATGTGACCCAGACCGGTTATTTTCACCGTGCCATGCAGGGCGCGCTGGGCACCGGCTATGGTGTGCTGCAACCGGATGGGCGGCGCGCCTATATCTATGCGGCACCTGATTTCGATGTGGATGGTCGGGTGCGCGGTGCCTTGGTGGTGGTTGCTGATGTCGAAGATGTGGAACAGACATGGCGTGGCTCGCTCCCGGCGGTGTTTTTCACCAATCGCGGCGGCGAAGTGTTTATCGCCAACCGGCGGGAGCTGTTGTTCTGGCAACGCAGCGCCGAGGGACCGGGGCTGTCGCCGCCGGATGGACGACAGGTGGCGCTTCGGTCCTGGCTGGAAGGGCCGCATGAGATCTGGGATCTGCGCTGGTCGCCCTATCTGCCGGAGCGGGCGCTGCATCAGGCGGTGAACCTGCCGCAGATCGGCATGGTGGGCGAAATTCTGGTGGATGTCGCCCCGGCGCGGCGTCTGGCGGGGTTGCAGGCGGCGGCGATGGCGGCAATCGTGCTGGCGCTGGGGGCGATGCTGGTACTCGCGATTGAGCGGCGTCGCACGCTGGCGGAGGCGAATACGGTGCTGGAAAGCCGGGTTGCGGCGCGCACGCGGGCGCTGTCGGCGACCAATATGCGGCTGACCCGCGAGGTGCAGGAACGTCAGGAGGCCGAGGCGGCGTTGAAACGTGCGCAGCAGGATCTGGTGCAGGCGGGCAAGCTGTCGGCGCTGGGACAGATGTCGGCGGGGATCAGCCATGAGCTGAACCAGCCGCTGATGGCGATTCAGCAATATGCCGAGAACGGCGAGGCCTTTGTGGCGCGCGGCAAACCGGAGCGGGCGGGAGAGAACCTGGGCCGGATTGCGCAGATGGCCGGTCGGATGGCGCGGATCATCAAGAACCTGCGCGCCTTTGCCCGCAATGAGAGCGAGCCGATGGGGCGGGTGGATCTGGGGCAGGTGATTGCCTCGGCGATTGAGCTGACCGAACCGCGCCTGCGTCAGGATGGCGTGCATCTGCACTGGCAGCCGCCTGCGGAGCCGGTTTTTGCTTGGGGCGGTGAAGTGCGTCTGTCGCAGGTGTTTGTGAACCTGATCAACAACGCAGCTGATGCCATGCTGGAGCAGGAGCAGCGCGAGATCCGGATTGCGATTGAGACACGCCACGACGAGGGTGATGCGCGGCTTGCGGTGATTGTGCGCGACATTGGCCCCGGTCTGAAGGAGCCAGAGAAGATCTTTGATCCCTTCTACTCGACCAAGGCGGTTGGCAGTTCCGAGGGGCTGGGGCTGGGGTTGTCGATCTCCTACGGGTTGGTGCAGAGCTTTGGCGGTCATATCCGGGGGACAAATACCGGTGATGGCGCGGAGTTCACGGTGGAACTGGACCGCTGGCACGCGCAGGCGGGCACGGGCCTGCAACAACAGGATGAGGTGGCATGACCAATCGGGTTTTGGTGGTGGATGACGATGCCGCGGTGCGGGCCGCGCTGGGCCAGACGCTGGAGCTGGCGGATTGCGATGCGATCACGGTGGGATCCTTTGTTGCGGCCAAGGATCTGATCACGACCGATTTTGACGGGGTGATCCTGTCGGATATGCGGATGCCGGGGCGCGATGGGTTTCATCTGTTGCGCTATGTGCGCGAGGTGGACGGTGATCTGCCGGTGATCCTGCTGACCGGTGAGGGAGACATCCCGATGGCGGTGCAGGCGATGGGAGAGGGGGCGTTTGACTTCCTTGAGAAGCCCTGCGCCAGCGTTGATTTGATGGCCGTGGTGCGCCGGGCGTTGAAGACGCGGGCGCTGGTGCGGGAAAACCGGGCGTTGAAATCGCGACTGGAAAGCGGCGATCCGGCGGCGCGGATGATCTTTGGCACTTCGCCGCAGATGGAGGAACTGCGGGCACGGGCGCGCGGGGTTGCTGCCACCGGGGCGGAGGTGCTGGTGACCGGCGCGCCGGGCGGTGGGATTTCCAAGGTGGCAGAGGTCATTCACCTGATGTCACCGCGTGGTCAGGGCGCGTTTGTGAAACGTCCGGCTGCGGGGCTGACCCCTGACGGGTTTGCGGATCTGTGTCGCGAGGCAGCGGGCGGATCGCTGTATCTGGATGAAATCGCGGCCCTGCCAAGCGAGACGCAATATGCTATGCTAGAGGCGCTAGAACAGGGGCTGGAGGCGCGGGTTCTGGTCGGCTCAGTCGCGGATCTGGCAGAGGAGGCGGCGCAGGGTCGGTTCCTGCCGGATCTGTTCTATCGGCTTGATGTGATGCGGGTGCGCATTCCGGCGCTGTCGGAACGGCCCGAAGACATCCCGGTGCTGTTCAGCCATTACGTCGCACAGGCGGCAGAGCAGGCGGGCATTGCCGCGCCGGATATCCCGCAGGAGCATCTGGCGGCGCTGATGGCTCAGGATTGGCCGGGCAATGCGCGCTCGCTGATGTCGGCAGCGATGCGGTTCGTGCTGGGGATGCCTGAGGAGGCGGCGCAATCGGCAGAACTGGGGCTGGCGGAGCAGCTGGCGCAGGTGGAGCGGTCCTTGCTCATTGCGGCGCTGGGCCGACAGAACGGCCATGCCTCTGCCGCGGCCAAAGCCCTGAAGCTGCCGCGCAAGACGTTTTATGACAAGCTGGCGCGCTATGGCATCCGGCCTGAGGACTATCGCCGCTGAGGGCGATGTCTTGTTTTCATCTGTGGTCCGCGTCCTACGGGAGGTCGCGGGGCAGTGAGGTGGCGGCGCCGCCGGGAGCCCCGCAAGGGGGCTAGGGCGGAGGGGGATGGAGCCCGGGTGTCAGCCGGTCCCATGTTCGTCAACCTTTTCGTCAACTTCGGTCATCTGAACGCCCGACCTGCGGAGGGTATCCGAGGGCGGGCCGATCTCCTGCCGGGGCATATGCCAGATGCCCCGGATCGGTGGGCTGCTTGTCAGGCGGCCCGAATGTCGCGACACGCCCAATCTGACAGATCGGCGTTAAGCGAACGCGAGATCACCGTGCGCCGCCTGTGCAACGGCCCAGTGTCGGTGTCGGTGTTGGGTCCCGTGGCGGGCGGCGGGATTTGAGTATTTGAGGAAAGGTGACGGGCGCTGATTCCGCCTGATGAAATGTCTGGCGCTAACAGAGTGTGCGGATTTCCGCACAGGCGTAGGATCACCCTGTGCGGAAAATCGCACACCAAATCTGGCAAGCCGGTGCATAAGATGAACGTCACCGCGCAAGCATTTGTTCATAATTGATAAATGATGTTTATTTTTGGTGGATAACAAAGACTTGAGCGGGGCAGCTTTGCCCGTGATGCTGCGTCTGGGGTCTTCGCCTGAGCGGAGGCTATGGAGATATTCCGGGAGGGAAGACATGAAATTCGTAACTGCTGCTGCCACCGCTGTGGCGCTGACCATGAGTGCCGGGACCGCAATGGCGGCCTGTGATGATGGTGAAATTGTCGTCAAGTTCAGCCATGTGACCAACACCGACAAGCACCCTAAGGGGATCGCCGCCTCGCTGCTGGAAAAGCGCATCAATGAAGAGATGAACGGCACTATGTGTCTGGAGGTCTATCCGAACTCCACGCTTTACAATGACAACAAGGTGCTGGAAGCGATGCTGCAGGGCGACGTGCAGCTGGCCGCACCAAGCCTGTCGAAATTCGAGAAATTCACCAAGCAGTTCCGCCTGTTCGATCTGCCGTTCATGTTCAAGAACATTGATGCGGTCGATGCCTTCCAAGGCTCCGAGAATGGTCAGGCGATGCTGGATTCCATGCAGCGCCGTGGCCTGCAGGGGCTGTCCTACTGGCACAATGGCATGAAGCAGATGTCGGCCAACAAGCCGTTGATCAACCCGTCGGACGCCAATGGTCTGAAATTCCGCGTGCAGTCCTCGGACGTGCTGGTCGCGCAGATGGAAGCCATTGGTGGCAGCCCGCAGAAAATGGCCTTCTCCGAAGTTTACGGCGCGCTGCAACAGGGCGTTGTGGACGGGCAGGAAAACACCTGGTCCAACATCTACGGCAAGAAGTTCTTTGAGGTGCAGGACGGTGTGACCGAGACCAATCACGGCGCGCTGGACTATCTGGTTGTGACCTCCGTGGATTGGCTGGACAGCCTGGATCCGGCGGTGCGCGAGCAGTTCCTGACCATTCTGGGCGAGGTCACCGCAACGCGGAACTCCGAATCCACCAAGGTCAACGCAGAGGCCCGCCAATCGATCATCGATGCCGGTGGTGTGGTGCGTGAACTGACGGCTGAGCAGCGCGCGGCCTGGGTTGAGGCGATGAAGCCGGTCTGGGAGCAATTCGCAGGTGATGTCGGTCAGGACATGATCGACGCAGCCCAGGCGATCAACGCGGGCATGTAAGGGCTTCGGCCTTAAGATCCGGGGCAGGCGCGACGGCGCGCCGCCCCAATTTGCACGGTGCGCCATCCGCGCCGGTATCCCATTATCCAAACATCGAGGGAGAGAGATATGGCGGGGGCAAAACCTGGCCCGACCGGGCTTATCAATACACTCGAAGAGACGCTGATTGCGCTGCTGCTGGGGCTGATGACCCTGATTACATTTGCCAATGTGGTGGCGCGATTTGTGTTCAATTCCAACATTCTGTGGGCGCTGGAGCTGACGGTGTTCCTGTTTGCCTGGCTGGTTCTGCTGGGCGCATCCTATGCGGTAAAGGTCCATGCCCATCTGGGGGTCGATGCGATCCTCAACATGGTGTCGCCGGGCGCGCGCCGGGTGATCGGGCTGATCTCGGTCGGCTGCTGTCTGGTGTTCTCGCTGCTGCTGCTGAAGGGCGCCTATGACTACTGGGCGGTGTTTGCCGATCTGCCGCCCACCTCTGGGCGCTGGTTTCCCACCGGCTTTGACATGAAGGCGCGCAGCCAGAGTTTTTATGAGGTACAGGATGTACCGATGGTGGCGATCTTTGGGTTTCTCGAAGATCTGATCAACTACGGCGATTCCTACGAGAAGCTGCCCAAGGTGGTGCCCTATGTGGTGCTGCCGCTGTCGATGCTGCTGATGTTGCTGCGCTTTGCCCAGGCGGCGATGCAGATCCTGCGCGGCGATGTGGACCGGCTGGTGGCCAGCCATGAGGTCGAAGATGAAATCGCCGAGGTTCAGGCGCAGCGCGGGGAGCACGACTGATGGATGTCGTCCTATTGTTTTCCATGGTCATCGGGCTGTTGCTGATCGGGGTTCCGATTGCGGTGGCGCTTGGCCTCAGCTCGACACTGTTTCTGCTGATCTATTCCGACAGCTCGCTGGCGTCGGTTGCTGGCACATTGTTCGAAGCCTTTGAGGGGCATTTCACGCTGCTGGCGATCCCCTTCTTCATTCTGGCCTCAAGCTTCATGACGACGGGCGGTGTGGCGCGGCGGATCATCCGGTTCTCCATCGCCTGTGTCGGTCATCTGCCGGGTGGTCTGGCGATTGCGGGCGTCTTTGCCTGTATGTTGTTTGCGGCCCTGTCCGGGTCCTCACCGGCCACCGTGGTGGCCATCGGATCCATCGTGATCGCGGGGATGCGGCAGGTGGGGTACTCCAAGGAGTTTGCCGCTGGTGTGATCTGTAACGCAGGCACGCTGGGCATCCTGATCCCGCCGTCGATTGTGATGGTGGTCTATGCGGCGGCGGTTGAGGTCTCGGTGGGGCGGATGTTCCTGGCGGGCGTTATTCCGGGTCTGATGGCGGGTCTGATGCTGATGGTGACCATCTATGTGATGGCCAAGGTGAAGAACCTGCCCAAGGGTGAATGGCTGGGCTGGGGGGAAGTTGCGGCCTCGGCGGCCAATGCCTCGGTTGGTCTGCTGCTGATCGGCATCATTCTGGGCGGCATCTATGGCGGGATCTTCACCCCGACAGAGGCGGCGGCGGTGGCCTCGGTCTATGCCTTCTTTGTGGCGACCTTTGTCTACCGCGACATGGGGCCGTTGAAATCTGCGCCGAAACCCAAGGATATGGGGCAATTCCTGTCCATGCTGCCCAAGATGCTGGGACAGACGGTGGTCTATTTTATCCCGTCCTTCTTTCACGCCGATACGCGCCACGCGCTGTTTGAAGCGGGCAAGCTGACTGTGACACTCTTGTTTGTGATCGCCAATGCGCTGATCCTGAAACATGTGTTGACCGATGAGCAGGTGCCACAGCAGATTGCCACCGCGATGCTGTCGGCGGGCTTTGGCCCGGTGATGTTCCTGATCGTGGTCAATGTGATCCTGCTGATCGGGGGGCAGTTCATGGAGCCGTCGGGTCTGTTGGTGATCGTGGCGCCGCTGGTGTTCCCGATTGCCATCGAACTGGGCATCGACCCGATCCATCTGGGCATCATCATGGTGGTCAATATGGAGATCGGTATGATCACCCCGCCGGTTGGTCTGAACCTCTTTGTGACCTCCGGGGTTGCAGGAATGCCGATGATGGCGGTGGTGCGGGCGGCGTTGCCGTTCCTGGCGGTGCTCTTCGTGTTCCTGATTATGATCACCTATATTCCGTGGATTTCAACCGTGTTGCCGAATGCGGTGATGGGGCCGGAGATCATCACCAAATAGAGCAGGTGTTCAGTACCCAGACAGAAAAAGGCCCGGGAGCAGTTCTCGGGCCTTTTTCTGTCTGGCGTTATGTCAGGGGCTTTGCCCCTCTGCGCTGGCGCGCATTCACCCCAGAGTATTTTGTGAAAGGTGAAGGCGGGGTGCGGGGGCTGTCATCTTTCCCCAAATACTCCCGCCGGAGGCTGCGCCGTGAGGCGCATTTATGCGCTAGCGTCGAGAGCCGCGACGATGGGGGCGAAATCCGCAGCCTTGAGGCTGGCGCCGCCAACCAGGGCGCCGTCGACATGGGCCACCGCGAAGATTTCTTTGGCATTGCTGGCTTTGACAGATCCGCCATAGAGCAGTCGGATGGCGTTTGCGGTCTCGCCGCCGAAGCGTTTCACGAGGCTGGCGCGCAGGTCGTTGTGCACTTCGGCAATCTGTTCGACCGTGGGCACCTTGCCTGTGCCGATCGCCCAGACCGGTTCGTAGGCCACCACCACGGTTGTGCCGCTGGCGTCATCGGGGAGGGAGCCTGCCAATTGGGCCCGGACCACATCAAGTGTTTTGCCCGCCTCGCGGTCGTTCAGGGTTTCGCCCACGCAGATGATGGCGGTCAGCCCCGCAGCGATGGCGGTCTTGGCCTTGGCCCGGACTGTTTCATCCGTCTCATCGTGGTCGGCCCGGCGTTCGGAATGGCCGAGGATCACGGCGGTGGCGCCCGCATCATGCAGCATTTCCGCGCTGAGATCGCCGGTATGGGCGCCATAGGTGGCGTCGTGGCAATCCTGGGCGCCAATGCTCACCTTGCTGTCGACGCAGACATTGGCCGCGCGGTAGAGCAGGGTTGCAGGCGGGCAGATCAGCACCTCGGCCTTGGCGGATTTGCAGCTATAGGCAAGATTGCCCAGCTCTGTCAGCGCACTTGCGGTGCCGTTCATTTTCCAATTGCCTGCGGCCAGTTTCCGACGCATCTGCGTATCTCCCTCAATCTTCTGTTGCTGCCTGCGAAGCCCTGTCGGGGCGCGGCAGCTTGCTGCTGGGTCTGTCCTAACATTGTTCGGAATAGGGAACAATTCGCCTGTTCACCACCAGCGGTGGTCAGCACATGTTGAACAATATCGAAGTGCGCCAATAACCCGGCGCAAAAAAAGAGGCAGAAACTGCCTCTTTTTTGGTGTTGTCTGCGCGCCACCACTCGCAAATCGGCGAGATGACAGGGACGCCGTACTGCGGATCAGCCTGCGGGCATATCCTTGAAACTGATTGATTCTCCGCAGCCGCAGGCCTCGGAGACATTGGGGTTGTTGAACTTGAACCCGGCCTCCAGCAGCGAGACCTCATAGTCGATTTCGGTGCCGAAGAGGAACATCTGCGCCATCGGCGCGATCAGCACGCGGGCACCATCCTGTTCGACCACTTCGTCGTTGGGGTCGGGCTGGTCGACATATTCCATGGTATATTCCATGCCGGCACAGCCGCCCTTCTTCACGCCGATGCGCAGGCCGGAATGGCCGCCCTTGTCCATCAGCTTGGCAATCTGGGCCGCTGCCTTGTCGGTGATGGTCACCGCTTGTTTGCCGGGAATGCCGAACATGTCTGTCTCCACTATCGCGCGTTACCCCTAATCTAGGGGGGGCGTGGCGCAGGCTCAAGGGGCTGCGGTCACAGCCCCATGCAATTGGCGTAATAGGTCACGGTTGCGGGCCAGTCGGAAAATACCCCGACAACCCCCACATCCTGCGCCAGCACATCAAGCACCTGATAGGTGGCCGCGTCCGATTGCACCGCAGCTGCGACCGATTGGAAATACCAGCCACCGCCATTTTTCAGCGGACCGGAGCGCTCCAGGGTCCAGGTGATGATATTCAGACCGGCGGCGCGTGCGGCTTTGGCATAGGGAGAGGGGACCATGCGGCCATCCTCCAGCGTCAGCAGCATCCAGATCGGCGGCGCGATATAGTTGAGCCCCATGTCCTTCAACTCCTGCATCGACGGGCGGAAGGTTGCGGGGTCCATCGGATCAATCTGGCCTTCATCTTCGTCGTGGCGGGCGAAGCGATCATCGAGGTAGACCGCCTGACGGCCAAATTCCGGCGTTTGGGTGAGCCAGTATTTGATGTCGTCGAGGTCAAAGCTCTGCACCCAGACATCGCTGGCGGGGATCTCGGCGCTGACATAGGCGTCGATCAGTTTCTGCGCATAGGCTGCCTGCGTCATCCCGTTGAAGGGCATGGCGACGGTGGGGGCCTTCAGCTCGGGGGTGAATTTTGCGCCGAGGTCGCGGAACAGCCGGATACTGTCGGCATGGCTGAGCAGAGTTGCGCCGTTCTGATGCAGGCTGCTGCGCCAGGGGGCGAGGCCGCCCTGAAAGGCGGCAGCACTGGTGGCTGTGGGGTCACGGCTGTCCATCTTGGGGCGCAGGGTCATCAGCTCTGCCAGCGTCAGATCGCTGGTGCGGCACTCGGCGCTTGCGGGGGCATCGGCGGTGGCCGGGGCAAAGGGCTGGGTGCAGCGGTCGGCGAGATCGGTGGTGAGGATATCGGTTGTGGTGTGCAGATCGTTCTGCGAGTGGCGGCAGACCAGCTCCAGATCGCTGGTGAAGGTCACATCGCATTCCATAACCCCTGCGCCCATGGAGGCGGCGGCGCGATTGCCCTCTACCGTATGTTCGGGAAACATCAGCGGCGCGCCCCGATGTGCAATGGAAAAATCGCTGCGTTCCGGGGTTTGCCCGGCACAGGATTGCAGTTTGGTCTTCAGCGCGCCATCGGGCAGGGCATGAACCAGATAGGCCGGGCGCGGACCGTAGCTGAGCGCAATGGTGGCCTCAGCGGTGATCTCTGCTGCGGCGGGGCTGGCGCATAAGGGGGCGGCAAGAGCAAGGGAGATCAGACGCGCGCAGATGTGAAATGTGCGGGGCAATAGGGTAACTCCAAATCATTTGGGGGCGCTCTTGGGGCGTGTTGCGGCATTAATCCGCGGGTCGCGCCAAGAACGGCTGCGGATGACCCGCAGCGGCTTATAGTTCTGATGTTACGGGGGCTTGCCTCTCTGGGGCAAGAGGGGGCGGGCGGATTGCTGCGGTCTTGCGCAACGTTAGCGTGCGTGTGACGCAAGCCAGGCGCGCGTGCCCCGGGACTGTGTCAACGGCCTGAACCGTGCAGCGGGTCATAAAAAACGCGGCAGGCGAGGGGCCGTGCCGCGTTGTGTCTTGTGGAAAGGACGGGAGCAGGCGTGGTTTGTGCTGCACCATCTTCGGCTGCGGCTACATGAAGCCGAGTTCGAGCCGTGCCTCATCCGACATCATGTCCATGCCCCAGGGCGGCTCCCAGGTCAGTTCGACATCGCAGCTTTTGACGCCGGGGACGGGAGAGACGGCGTCCACGATCCATCCCGGCATCTCACCGGCGACGGGGCAGCCGGGGGCGGTGAGGGTCATAATGATCTTCACATCATTCTCGGCTGTGATGTCGATGGTGTAGATCAGGCCCAGTTCATAGATATTCACAGGGATTTCAGGGTCATAAACAGACCGGCACGCGTCTACCACCGGCTCGTACAGCTCATGGCTGACAGAGGAGGGGGCGATCAGCGGTGTGCCTTCCAGTGGTTCGGATGCGTTGGTCATAAGGGCCTCGGTTCGTTTCCTGACTGTTTATATAGGGAAGCCGGGCGCGAGGGTCCAGTGGCGGATCGCATGCGGCTTGTGATCAAGCGTCGCAGGAGAGGCAGGTATCTTGCTATAAGTGAATGATACGTTATAGCGTAACATCTCCTGCGACTCATGAGGGATTTGTCTGCTGACGGTGTCAGAGGCACTCTCATCCGTCGCTCTGTGCTTTAGACTGGGTATCAAGATCGATGAAAGATAATCGCCTTCCTGTAACTGTTCTGTCCGGGTTTCTGGGAGCCGGAAAGACGACGTTGCTCAATCGTATTCTTAACAATCGCGACGGGCGTCGGGTCGCCGTGATCGTGAATGACATGTCGGAAATCAATATTGATGCGGATCTGGTGCGGGCGCATACGGAGTTGAGCCGCACCGATGAAACATTGGTGGAAATGTCCAATGGCTGTATCTGCTGCACCCTGCGCGATGATCTGCTGGCGGAAGTGCGGCGTCTGGCGGGGGAGGGGCGGTTTGACTACCTCTTGATCGAGTCCACCGGCATCTCCGAGCCTCTGCCGGTCGCTGCTACCTTTGAGTTTCGCGATGAGGGGGGCGAAAGCCTCTCGGATGTGGCGCGGCTTGATACGATGGTGACGGTGGTGGATGCGGTCAATCTGCGCCGGAACTTTTCCTCGCATGATTTCCTTGCGGACCGGGGCGAGACCCTGGGCGAGGAAGATGAGCGCACGCTGGTACATCTGTTGACCGATCAGATCGAATTCGCCGATGTGGTGATCCTGAACAAGGTGGCTGACGCAGGCCCTGATGAGGCCGATGCGGCGCGCAAGATCATTCGCAGCCTGAATGCGGATGCCGAAATCATTGATGCCAATCATAGTGCGGTTGCCGCAGATAAAATTCTGGACACCGGATTGTTTGACTTTGAGCAGGCGCATGAGCATCCGATGTGGGCCAAAGAGCTCTACGGGTTTGCCGATCACGTGCCGGAGAGCGAGGAATACGGTGTCGCGTCATATGTTTACCGGGCACGGCAACCCTTTGTGCCGGAGCAAATTCTGGCGCTTCTCAATGGGGATTTGCCGGGTGTGATCCGGGCCAAGGGGCATTTCTGGATCTCCACCCGGCCTGATTGGGTGGCGGAATTTTCGCTGGCCGGGGCCTTGTCCAGCGTGAAACCGCTCGGCACTTGGTGGGCTTCGGTTCCGGTGGAGCGGCACCCGACTCATGAGCAGTCGCGTGCCTACATAAAAGCCCATTGGCAGGAGCCCTGGGGGGATCGGCGTCAGGAACTGGTGTTCATTGGTTCAGAGATCGATTGGCCCGGGTTAAAGGCGCAGCTGGACGGATGTCTTGTGCCAGCTGACGTGGCCACCGGTCCCGATCAATTGCCCGACTATACTGATCCTTTTCCCATCTGGCGGCGACCGGAGGCTGCGGCGTGATCGCGCTTTGCAAGAGCGCCCCAGACGTGGCGCAAGACGTCGATATGGTACGGGATGAGACAGGGCTGCGGCGGTTTCTGGAGCCTGATTGCGCCGCGCTGATCTGGCAGCGGGAGACGCCCGCTGACGTCCAGCATTGGCTTGACCGGGTTGACCCCGACCGGCTGCCCCGAGGGCGGGTCATTGTGCAGCCAGAGATGATCGCACGGGTCTTGGCGGAGTTCTGTGTCATGTCCGGCCTGCCGCAGGGGCCGGAACAGGACTGGCTTCAGGCGGATGTTACGCGGTTGGCGGGCGCGTTTTCATCGTTGATGGCGGCAAGATACCTGCGGTTCCGGCTGGACGTGGTGGCCACAAATGCCTGCCGTAAGTTCCATGTCGATGCCATCACGGCGCGATTGGTCTGCACCTACCGGGGGACCGGAACCCAGCTGGGTGTGTCTCGTCAGGGCGACACCCCGGCCCATGCTCAGACGGTCGCGACCGGGTCACCCCTATTGCTGCGTGGCACCCGCTGGCCCGCGCAACCGGCGTCCGGTCTGCTGCACCGGTCCCCGCCTATCGAAGGTACCGGAGAAACCCGTCTGGTTCTGGTGCTGGATCCCGTGACCGACCCGGGGGATGAGGTGGAAAGCCATCTGACCACTCCGGCCGCGGCGCCGCTGCATTAACGAGGCGTTTGCCGACTGCGTATTCACACCACAGGTGGCCTGCGAACCCAGACTGACCCCCGCCCGACGTCTATCGGGCGGGGCTTTTGTCAGTCGTTGATATCGCGGTCGAAGTGTTTCACCTGCCCCTTGGGTCCCTTGAAGAAGTGGCGGAGCACCAGCCAGGCGATCAGGGAGAGGGTGGCGTAGATGAGTAGGAGCACGGGCAGGGTGATGCTGCCTGCCGGGGTGAACGCCAGCAGCAGCCCCACAGCAACGGCCCCGATGGCAAACCCTACGAAGATGAACCCCGGTGCCAGGACCTCAACAATGGCGAGGCCGATGGCTATGGCGATCCAGACCCACCAGACCGAGAGCAGCGAGGTCATTTCCCGCTACCTTTCAGCATGTTGAAGGCATTGCCGAAAGCCTCGATCGCATTTGCGGGCACCAGAATAGTCTGTTTGCCTTCACCGGCGCCAAGGGCGTTGAGCGCCTCAACCTGTTTCAGGGCCACCTGATATTGCGCGGCTTCGATGCCGTGGTCGGAAATGGCTTTGGCGACCACCTGGGTGGCGTAGGCTTCGGCGTCGGCCTGAATGCGGCGGGCTTTGGCGATCTGCTCTGCGGCGTAGAGTTCGGCGTCGGCGTTCAGCTCAACCGCGCGCTTTTGCCCCTCAGCCTCGGTCACCTGGGCGCGGCGGGCCCGCTCTGCGTTCAGCTGCTGCAACATGGCGTCGCGGGTGGCCTGATCAAGGTTCACATCCAGGATCTCGGCGCGGGTCACTTCGATGCCCCAATCATCCACAGCGCTTTCGACGAGATGCTGGATCTGGCCGATCAGCTGCGAGCGGTTGGACTGCACCTCATCCAGGTCCATCTTGCCGATCTCAGCCCGCACGATACCGGCCACAGTGGTGGCAATGGCGCCGTCCACGTCACGGATCCGGTAGACGGTCTTTTCCGGTTCCAAAATGCGGTAGAACACCGAGGTGTCGATCTGCACCAAAACGTTGTCCTTGGTGATGGCGTCCTGGCTGGCGTTGGGCAGCTGGCGTTCCAGGATGGAGACCTTATGGGCGACGGCGTCCAGCAGCGGCACGATAAAGTTGATGCCCGGCCCCAGCACCGCATGCAGGCGGCCAAAGCGTTCAACCACATATTTTTCGGACTGCGGCACGATGCGGATGCCTTTGAAGATCAGGATCATCAAGAAGATCGCGCCCAGAATATATATGATATTCTGTGTCAGCAGAGAGAGCAGGAGTTCTTCGGACATTTTGCCTCACAATATATTTGTATACTATAGTATGCACTTGAGGGCCTGTGGGCGTGATTTCAAGATCAGCCGCCAGACCCTAGGTCCCGATCTCTATGGCCCGCGCAGTGTTGGCAAACAAGGGGAAGCGGACGCGGCGTGCCGCATCGCTGCTGTCTGAGAGCCAAGCGCAGTGATCGGGAAAGGCGCACTGCAGGCTTGAAAACCAGCCAGAGATCGGGCACATCCGGCAGGCTGTGCCGGTTGGGTTTCTGATCGCGCAGAGCAGGGTTCAGGTGGCAGATGATCCCGTTGGAAAATCACCCGCGGTGGCGGGACCTCGCGTACGACAGCCCAAGGAAGATATCATGGCACCCAAAATCTCGTTTGACCTGAAAGCCACCGATGGCAAGGCCCGCACCGGTGTCATCAATACGCCGCGCGGAGAGATCCGCACGCCTGCGTTCATGCCGGTGGGCACAGCGGCGACGGTGAAGGCGATGATGCCGGAGAGCGTGCGCGCGACCGGGGCAGATATCCTTTTGGGCAATACCTATCATCTGATGCTGCGCCCCACAGCGGAGCGGATCGACCGTCTGGGCGGGTTGCACAAGTTCATGAACTGGGAGCGGCCGATTCTGACCGACAGTGGCGGGTTTCAGGTGATGTCGCTGGCAGGACTGCGCAAGCTGACGGAAAAGGGCGTGACCTTCAAAAGCCATGTGGATGGCTCCAAGCATGAGCTGACGCCGGAACGCTCGATGGAGATCCAGAAGCTGTTGGGATCCGACATCGTGATGTGTTTTGACGAATGCCCCGCGCTGCCTGCGGACCGCGACCGCATTGCTGAATCGATGCGTCTGTCGATGCGGTGGGCCGAGCGGTCGCGCGAGGCCTTTGGCGACCGTCCGGGCCATGCGCTGTTTGGCATTATGCAGGGCGGGCTTGAACAGGACCTGCGTGAGGAGAGCGCCGAGGCGCTGACGAAGATCGGCTTTGAAGGCTATGCCGTCGGCGGCCTAGCGGTGGGTGAGGGGCAGGAGGCGATGTTCGATTGTCTTGACTATGCCCCCGGTTTCCTGCCCGAGGATAAGCCGCGCTATCTGATGGGCGTGGGCAAGCCCGACGATATCGTTGGCGCGGTGGCCCGTGGCATCGACATGATGGACTGCGTGTTGCCGTCGCGTTCTGGTCGGACGGGGCAGGCGTTCACCCGCTACGGCGTGGTCAATATCAAGAACGCCCGCCATCAGGACGATCCGCGCCCCTTGGACGAGAAGTGCTCCTGCCCGGCGTGCAGCAACTATTCCCGCGCCTATCTGCACCATGTATTCCGCTCCAACGAGATGATCTCCGGCATGCTGCTGACCTGGCACAACCTGCATTACTTCCAGGAGATCATGGGCGGTATGCGCGACGCGATTGCAGCGGGGACGTTTGAGGCCTGGCAGAAGGATTTTCACGACACCCGCGCGCAAGGCGATATTGAGCGGCTTTGATCACAAGCCAAAAAATCGACTACGCACCAGCAGTGAATTTGAAATTACGTCTTTTTCTCCAGTATGGAATTGATCCGATGAATTTTTTGACACGCGTCACAGTTTGTTTGGGCACTGTTTTGAGCCTCTCTGCATGCATGGAGGGCGGCAGCTCATCATCCCGACCGCCTAAACAGCTGAGCTTTCAAGATGTTGCCGCGATGGAGCTCTATCAGCGCGGTGGCGATAGACCCTTTTTTGATGGTGGCCTTGCTGCCAAGAGAGTCTCGGCTGCAGTGCTTTTTGTTCCGGGTGGTGCAGCGCGGCATGATGCCGTCAGGGGTAACGCCGTCTACTTTCAAGTTACCGTAGGCACATCAGAAAGCACTTTCCGTCCGCCTGCGCATTTGCCGAGCAGTGTTTTTGCCGGGCTATCAAAGCCTGAGTTGGTTGCCCTTCACAGTGACCTGACTTCAGGCCGGGCGTCAGGGCGCGTCTTGGAACTGGCGAAAACGGCCGCACGCCAGACAATTTGTGCCGCTGGCACGGTGAGCCTTGATGACAGACCGGTTCGCGAGGGCGTTCCGTTGACACCCCAGCAACAGGCCCGTGTGAATGCGGCGCTAGGAGGTCGTATGGATCGAATTTTGGAGATGAAAAAAGCGGACTTAGACCGGCTCGGAATTGGTTTTGTCCTGAATAGTAAAACCAGACCGGTACCGAATTTCTACTACAAAACTTATCGCTACAGCGGCACCAAATCAGCCTTACTGAGGATGAAATGCTTGTTCTAGGGAGGAGTGTCGGGCTTATTGCGCTATGTGTTGCCGCGTGCAGCGGGCACGAGGTTACCAAACTCAATCCCTCCGTAGACCGGATCTCTGAGGAGGGATTGACCTATCCCACAGCCGGTATAACCTATCTGCACTGGGACAAGGGGCATGGCTACCAAGTCACCTACTACAGCGAAAAGCATGTCTGGCTTTGGTATCCCGGAAACAGGGCTGCGCTTCGTGGGGATTGGGTTCAAGAGCTTGTCGCAGGCGAGTATTACCTCTGCTTCACCTATCCTCACAGCTCCTACAATCCCGTGACGGGTGTTGTCGGTGGTCAAAAAGAATGCCAGTTGCAGACCGTTCTGGGTGGGTCGCTAGAGGGTGCGTTGGCTGGTGATGTGTACAACTTGTCATCGGGCATGGTCCCGTACGTGCTTCGTAAGGACAAACGGCCCGCAGAGTTTTGAGATGCGGGCAGACCGCGTTTGACACTGGCGAGGCGCCGCTTTGAGGCCTGGCAAAAGGACTTCCACGACACCCGCGCGCAAGGCGATATTGAGCGGTTGTGATTTAAGGTGGAGGCGCGCGCGTCGGAGTTTGCCTGTGTTCCCTTTGCGTTGTGCTCGTGTTGTCGAAAACTTGAGCGAATGTTCATCGGCGGGACCCGCCCTGAACACCTTTGCGCCACAAATCAGCAGTGAACTGCGAGGCAGGCATATAACGACCCAAGTGGAGAGATCCGATGAATGACACCGCTTCGACTGGACTGGCGCATTGTTCGCTGATGATATTACTGGCCACGGGGGTGGCGATTTTTGCGCTGATGGATGACCGCTCGGATCCGGTGGCGCGCGGCGGTAGTCTGGGCCATCTGAGTGTCACGGCCATCGACTAGCACTGCAGCGGAACGCGGTGTGGATGTCCCTTGACCGATGGTATTTTGGGCAGATCTGTTAACAGACTTTGTGAATGGGCGGCCTCTCGGGGTCGCCTTTCATCATTTGGTATCCTTGTGCCCATTTGCGCCCTTGTGGTCCGGACGCGCTGCGGGCAATGTGATCCCAAACATTGAGGCACGGCGGTTGAAATCCTTCTCCTGCTGCACCAGATAAAAAAGCCAATGAGGAGACGCACCAAAGCTGCCGGTTGATCGGGGCGGGGGCGTCTTGCCAAATCGAAGGACCGAGTATGCAAGAGCCACTCAATTCATCCTACCCCGTCCTGCCGCTGCGCGACATCGTTGTGTTCCCGCATATGATCGTGCCGCTGTTTGTCGGGCGGGACAAATCGGTGCGTGCCCTGGAAGAGGTGATGACTGACGACAAGCAGATCCTGCTGTCCAGTCAGATTGACCCGGCGGAGGATGATCCACAATCCGACGGTATCTACAACGTTGGCGTGCTGGCCAATGTGCTGCAGTTGCTGAAACTGCCCGACGGCACTGTGAAGGTGCTGGTCGAAGGCCACGCGCGGGTGAAGATCACCGAATATCTGGAAAACGACAATTTCTTTGAGGCGCGCGCAGAGTATCTGACCGAGATGCCCGGCGATGTGACCACCGTTGAGGCGCTGCTGCGCACCGTCGGCGATGAGTTCGAGCGCTACGCAAAGGTCCGCAAGAACATCCCGGAAGAGGCGCTGAGCGCCGTTGGCGAGACCACAGAACCGGCCAAGCTGGCCGATCTGGTCGCCGGTCATCTGGGTATCGAGGTCGACAACAAGCAGGACCTGCTGGAGACCCTGTCGGTCTCTGAGCGTCTGGAGAAGGTCTACGGCCTGATGCAGGGCGAGCTGTCGGTGCTGCAGGTCGAGAAGAAGATCAAGACCCGCGTCAAGACGCAGATGGAGAAGACCCAGCGCGAATATTATCTGAATGAGCAGATGAAGGCCATTCAGAAGGAGCTGGGCGACAGCGAGGACGGCTCCAACGAGGTCGCCGAGCTGGAGGCGAAGATCGCTGAAACCAAACTCTCCAAAGAGGCGCGCGAAAAGTCTGAAGCCGAGCTGAAGAAGCTCAAGAACATGTCGCCGATGTCGGCCGAGGCCACAGTTGTGCGCAACTACCTCGACTGGATTCTGGCGCTGCCCTGGGGCACCAAATCGCGTGTGAAGAAAGACTTGAGTCGGGCTCAGGACATTCTGGACGCCGATCACTACGGTCTGGAGAAGGTCAAGGAGCGCATTGTCGAATATCTCGCGGTGCAGCAGCGTTCGGCCAAGCTGAAAGGCCCGATCCTGTGTCTTGTTGGCCCTCCGGGTGTTGGTAAGACCTCGCTTGGTAAATCCGTCGCCAAGGCGACCGGTCGTGAGTTTATCCGCATCTCCCTTGGGGGGGTGCGCGATGAGAGCGAGATCCGCGGTCACCGCCGGACCTACATCGGCTCCATGCCCGGTAAGATCATTCAGGCGCTGAAAAAGGCGAAGACCACCAACCCGCTGATCCTGCTCGATGAAATCGACAAGATGGGGCAGGATTTCCGTGGCGATCCGGCATCGGCGATGCTGGAGGTGCTGGACCCGGAACAGAATGCGACCTTCATGGACCACTATCTGGAAGTGGAATATGACCTGTCGAACGTGATGTTCCTGACCACATCGAACAGCTACAACATGCCGGGGCCGCTCTTGGACCGGATGGAGATCATTCCGCTGTCGGGTTATACCGAGGACGAGAAGCGCGAGATCGCAAAGCAGCACCTGATTTCAAAGCAGGTGAAAAACCATGGTCTGAAGGCCAAGGAATTCGAGCTGACCGATGAGGCGCTGACCGAGATCATCCGCACCTACACCCGTGAGGCGGGCGTGCGGAACCTGGAGCGTGAAATCGCCAAAGTGGCGCGGAAATCGCTGACCAAGATCGTGAAGAAAGAGGCAGAGACCGTCTCTGTCACCGGGGATAATCTGGATGATTTCCTTGGCGTTGCGAAATATCGCTACGGTCTGGCCGAGAAAGAGGACCAAGTCGGTGTTGTGACCGGTCTGGCCTATACTTCGGTTGGCGGTGAACTGCTGAGCATCGAGGCGCTGCGCCTGCCGGGCAAAGGTCGGATGAAGACCACCGGCAAGCTGGGCGATGTGATGAAGGAGTCGATTGAGGCGGCCTCAAGCTATGTGCGTTCGATTTCACCGCAGCTTGGCGTGAAACCGCCGAAGTTCGACAAGATCGACATCCACGTGCACGTCCCGGATGGCGCCACGCCAAAAGATGGTCCAAGCGCGGGTCTGGCGATGGTGACTGCGATTGTGTCGGTGTTGACCGGCATTCCGGTCCGCAAGGACATCGCCATGACTGGTGAGGTCACGCTGCGTGGCAACGCGACGGCCATTGGCGGCCTGAAGGAGAAACTGCTGGCAGCACTGCGTGGTGGTATCAAGACTGTACTGATCCCTCAGGAGAATGAAAAAGACCTGCCGGATATCCCGGACAATGTGAAAGAGGGGCTGACCATCATCCCCGTCAGCCACGTGTCCGAGGTGCTGAAACATGCGCTGACCGATACGCCCGAACCCATCGAATGGGATGAGGCCGCAGAGGAAGCTGCCGCCGCAGCCAAGGCCGCCTTGGGCGCGCCTGACGATGCGGCAGGGGCCACGGCCCATTGATCCGGCTGCGGGCGCTGCTCGTATGATCTGAGATCAATCCGCAACGGATAATGATAAACGGTCGACCCTTCCGGGGTCGCCCGATGTCGTTTACGGTGTTGAGAAGGCGAGATTATATGTGTCTTCCGGCACAACGTGGATGACAGCGTGGTGCCTAGGCGGAGCAACCCGGCAGGCCACGCGGACAACCGCTTCACGGCGCCGATCGACGACATATCGTCAGTCCGTTGTCGCCGATCCGTCCCCAAAAGCTGAGGTCAGGAAATCTTCCTTCATCATATGTGCTTTCATCGCGGGCAGACCTACGGCCTTTAGGGCGATGATCGCTGTATAGATCAAAGTTGCTGTTGCCAGAGCGTCCAGGATCCATGCGACAGGGGTTCCCACCGTCCCCAGACGAGTGGAGAGTTCATTCAGCTCGGGAATTGTCCAGAAGCCGGTCATCCAGTGAAGAGCCAATGCGATCCAAAATCCAGCGCAGAACGGGCAATGCCATTGCTCGTACAGCGTGCGAAGGGGACTTGGGAGCAGCGAAATGAGGGTTTTGAACCAGGTACCCCATTCTGGCAGCTTCTCCCAAATCAAGATGTGGATGGCGGTGCCCAAGAGTGTGAGTTCGAACGTCATTTCATTTCCTATTTAGGTAGTTAGTAGGACGTACTAATTTGGATAAATGCTGCCTTTTCGATTTTATCACTTTTGATCAAAGGCCCGGGCTATGCTGCCGGGCAGTTCGGAGGCCAGCTCACGTGCGACGGCCTCATAGACCCTCTCACCACTCGCCAACAATGCCTGGCCGGCTTCGGTCAGGATGATGTGCTGTGCGCGGGCATCATAGCGGCAGGGGAAGCGGGCAACCAAGCCTCTGTCTTCCAGCTTTAGGACCATCGCACTGGCGGATGATTTCCTCACCCCCAGATCATTCACAACATCCTGAAGGTGTTGGCCGTGGTTGTCTTTGTCGGTGGTATTGTCTTCCTGATCTCGGATGGCGCGCAGATACTCAAACTCGTTGTGACTTAATCTGAGCTCTGCGCTGAGTTCAGCCCATGAGCGCTGGCAGCGCCGATGCGCCAACTGGAGGAATTGTTCGAGGGTCACCTTGACATCCATCATTTAGTACGTCTTCCTAACTAACGTATAATTCCACCGTGTCAAGTCCACGTGTGGGGAACATCACCGAAGTTGGAGGGCGCCCGATGGTCCGTGAAATGAAGTTTGAAACCGACAGGCTTTGCATTGAATCCTGGGATGCGACCCTTGGCTCTGAGCAAGAAAAGCAGGCATTTGCAGCGGAACTGGCAGCCATTTTGACACCTCCTGTCCTGAAGAGCCTGCCGGAACCCATGCAGCTCGCTGATGGCGAGGCCGCTATTTCGGACTGGATTGCTGCCAGACATGCAGAGAGCCATGTGCTTGCGATCCGCGATGGCAATGCGAGCCTCATTGGCCTCCTCATCTTGGCACCCTCCGGTGACGCGGAATATCCGCCGACGGTTCATATCGGATATCTCTTTTCCGAAATTACGTGGGGCAAGGGCTTCGCATCAGAATTGATCGGCGGATTGGTCGCCTGGTATCAGGATCTGGGGGAGGGGACCCAGCTGTTGGCTGGTGTTGCACATGGGAATGTTGCATCCGCAAAAGCACTGCAAAAGAATGGTATTAAACAGGTCCCCGACCATTCCGACCCCGACACCGCGATGTTTCGCAAAGACACTCAGTTCAATTTTGATCGACTTTACAGTTCCACAGCGCATGCGCTCGGCGCTCCGTCGTCGGAGATTGTGGAGTTTTTCAGCACGCTGGCGGGCAATAGTCTGCGCGTTCTTGATATTGGCTGCGGTCAGGGGCGTGACGCTCTTTTTATTGCGAGATTGGGCCACTCTGTCGTTGGTGTTGATATCGCACCAAGTGGGATCAAAGATCTGGTCGCGGCGGGCAACCGTGAAAACCTCAACGTCGACGGGATCGTTGCAGATATCACAAATTTCCAGCCGGTCGGGCAGTTTGACGTTCTATTGATAGATCGCACCTTGCACCTTCTGTCTGCCGACAACAGGGTTGCGGTTCTTAGGCGCCTGATAGGCCATGTTGCCCCGCAGGGCTGGGTGATTATCAGCGATGAGCCTGAAAACATGGCCGCTTTCAAAGAGGTCTTTGATGCGGAGGAGGCTCTCTGGAAACCCCATATGGAGACGGCCGAGCATCTCATGCTTCAGCATGACGCTGGATGATTGGGGCATTGGATCTTAGAGCGGCTGTTTGAAGTCCCGCAGTGAATGACGATTCCGCCCTGCGCCGTCGATGATCGAATTGACGCCCCCCGTGCATCGGATTGCAAGGATGGGCGTCATTGGAGCCACTGGTGCCCTGTGCGTGCGGTTTCAGGGGTCAATACGTCAGAGAGGCAAAGCGGGCGCTATCTTACATGCGGGTGATATCCTCATAGTCGCCCATCCGCAGATAGGTATATTCGCGGTAGAGTTTGATGGTAGGACGCAGCCCGAAGAGGATGGATCCGATCAGAAACAGCCAGGTGCCGACATCGGTCGTCGTTTCCTGAAAAAACAGCACACTGCCCACCACGAACAGCACTGCAGCCGAGACATCGACAATGGTGTAGGCAATTTCGCAATAGGCGTAGATCTTCTTGTGTTGATCGCTGCGGTTGCGATTGTCGGGGTGGAACAGGGGCATGCGGTTCTCCTTGGGGTGTTCTCTGTGCTGGTGTCATCAAACGCCTGAATGGCGATCTGGTTCAACGCCTGTCTGCACGGGGATCCTCTGGCCACAAAAAAAAGGGCAACCCATCTGGGCTGCCCTTTCTCTGCTTGGTGTTATTCCCCCGAATATACCGGGGTCTTCCGTCTGGCGCCCGCTCTTTGGTGGCGGGGTTGAACGACAGCCCCGCAGCAGTGGGGCGTCGATTGGCGTCACCGTGGCCTAGGCGGCCTTTGGCGTCATCTTCGCCTGCACCGTGGCGATGGCGACCGCGTCGGGGCTGACATCATCCGCGGCAGCCTGAGCCAGGATTGCTGCCATAGTCACCTCAAGCGCCTCCAGCCGGTCCGCGACAAAGCTGTTGCGGTTGCCGATTTTCTGGATTTCTGTCGCCACATTGATGATGCCGCCACCATTGGCCACGAAATCGGGGGCGTAGAGAATGCCGCGCTGGTGCAGGGCGATCGCGTCCTCGGAGGAGGCCAGCTGGTTGTTGGCGCCACCGGCCACCAGAGCCACCTTCAGCTGCGGGATGGTGTCGCTGTTGAGGATGCCGCCAATGGCGCAGGGGGCAAAGATATCCGCCTCAACCGCATAGATCTCATCCGGGGCGACGGCTGTGGCGCCGAAGGCCTCTACCGCGCGGGTGACCTGCGCCGTGTTCACATCAGTGACGATCAGCTTGGCACCGGCCTTGTTGAGGAAGTCGCAGAGGTACCAGCCCACGTGACCCAGCCCCTGAACGGAAACAACCCGATCGGTGAGGTCGATCTGACCGGTCTTATGTTCCCACGCCGTGCGGATCGCGTTGAAGATGCCGCGCGCGGTGATGGGGGAGGGGTCGCCGGAGGCGTATTCACCATCGGCCAGCCCGGCGACGGAGGTGGTTTCCTCGGCCAGGATCGCCATATCCTCAGGGCTCATGCCCATATCTTCGGCTGTGATGTAGCGGCCATCCAGACTGTCGATTGCGCGGGCAAAGGCGCGCAGCAGCTCAGGGGTTTTCTGGGTCGCAGGGTCGCCGATGATCACCGCTTTGCCACCGCCGAGCGCGAGGCCCGCAGCCGCGTTCTTATAGGTCATGCCTTCGCTCAGACGCTTGACATCGGTCAGGGCCTCTTCGGCGCTGGCGTAGGGGCGCATCCGCAACCCGCCAGCCGCCGGGCCAAGCAACGTGGAATGCACGGCAATAAAACCAGTGAGGCCAACCGAGGCATCCTCGACCCGGTAGATTTCTTCATGTGTCGATGTGGCGACGGGGGTGATTGTGGCTGTCATTTTTGGATTGCTCCTCCATTTCGCCAGAGAATACCGTCAGGGAACCGCGAATTTCCTCCAAAATGGCGCGCCCCAATTGTCAATTTTAGAGCTAATCGCTAATATGTGGCGATAAACGAGGGAAAAGACGTGGATACCATTGACCGCAAGATATTGGCCGCGCTTCAGGAGAACGGGCGGATGAAAATTGCCGAGCTGGCGGAGAAGGTCGGCCTGTCCGCGACGCCCTGCGCCCGGCGGGTCGCCAATCTGGAAGAGAGCGGGGTGATTTCGGGCTATTCGGCGCGGGTGGACCAGACCGAAGTGGGGTTGCCGGTCACCATCTTTGTCGCGGTGGAGCTGGAGCGACAGTCCACCGAGGGGCTGCAGGCCTTTGAGGCGGCGGTGCGGCGCTTTGATCAGGTGATGGAATGCTATCTGATGACCGGGAGCCGTGATATTCTGCTGCGCGTCGTCGCGCAGGATCTGACCGATTTCGACCAGTTTCTGGAGCATCGCCTGATGCGCGTCCCCGGCATTCGCAACACCCGCTCCAGCTTTACCCTGCGCACGATGATCTGTCGCAATGTGCTGCCGCTGGACTAGTGGTTGGCAGGCAGGGCTGTTGGTCCGGCAGTGTCGGGCGACCTCGCGGGTCGGGCAAAAATGACGGGGCAGTTGGTTTTTTCGATCCGGCCCTCTTGCAGTGGCGCGCATCGGGCGGTATGACCGCCGCCAAGGGTGATTAGCTCAGTGGTAGAGCGCTTCGTTCACATCGAAGATGTCAGGAGTTCAAATCTCTTATCACCCACCATTCTCTTTCGATTTGATGGTTTTCTACGCTTTCCGATGGCGCGTCGTCTTGCTGCGCGCGCTCTTCCCTGCCCCAGAAAACCTGTCTAGATGTTGCGGCAACGCCTAGGGGCGAAGCAGCAATGAGGGCAGGCATGGCATATCCGAAAATCTGGTTTCTGCGGCATGGGCAGACGGAGTGGAACGCCGAAGGGCGGATCCAGGGGCAGCTGGAATCAAAGCTCAGCCCCTTGGGGATTGAACACGCCCAGCAGCAGGCGGGCCTGATGGCGCCGATCCTGGCGCAGGGGCCTGCCTGCTACGTCTCGCCGTTGGGGCGGGCGCAGCAGACCGCGCGGATTGCGCTTGGCGATCAGCCCTTCATCACCGATGCGCGGCTGGCCGAGGCGCAGGCCGGCGTGTTTCAGGGGCTGACACGACAAGAGGTCGCGGCTGAGTACCCGGAGATCTATGCCGCCAATCCGCTGAACCTTGACTTGTTCTGCGCCGCGCCACAGGGCGAGGGGTTCGACGCGTTTCAGGCCCGGATCACGGATTTCCTGACCGGGCTGAGTGAGCCGACTGTTGTGGTGGCGCATGGGCTGTGGGGGCAGGTTCTGCGCGGGGTGATCTGCGGCTTGTCACGAGCGGAAATGGCGGCGCTGCCGAATGAGCAGGGCTGTATCTATCAGCTGTATAACGGCAGCGAGCAGGTGCTGCGCTAAGGCGATGACTTTTTCGCAGATTTCTGCGATTTACCTCTTGCGTCCAGCGCGCGGATTCTCTAAATCCCCGCTCACCGGGTCGTTAGCTCAGTTGGTAGAGCGCTTCGTTTACACCGAAGATGTCGGGAGTTCGAGCCTCTCACGACCCACCATATACCCCCTTGAATTCCTGAAGATTTTGCTCTGCCAACGCCTGATGCCTGCGATTTGGTTGTGGCCTGCGGTCGATCGCTGACGTCCTTAAATCATTCTTTTTTGATCATTGAACGGCGGGGCGGCGGCTGAATTTGCGGTTACGCCATCTCGCGCTAGGCTGTTGGTTCTCCCCTGATGATTTTGTCAGCTGACGTCGGGAGAATTTGTATCAAGTCTATGATTTGGAGTTTCTGTGATGACGTATAAGGCGATCCTTTCAATTGTTGTGTCTGTTCTGCTGGCTGTGCCGGTCGCAGGCGAGGCGGGGTCCTTCAAACATGTGAAAACCGAGGCTGATTTCCTCGCTCTGGTTCGCGGCAAGACGCTGAGCGCTGATTGGGGGAGCATGCAGATCCTGCCCAATGGTAAGATCAAGGGAAAGACACAGCAGGGCAAGATGGTTGGCGCATGGCAGTGGAATGGCGCCCTGTGGTGCCGCAATGTGCGGATCGGTAAGCAGCCGGAGCGGGGTACGGATTGTCAGAAAATCGGCGTCTCTGGAAACCAGCTGCAGTTTATCCGTGAGCAGGGCCGGGGGACGGCCGGTGTCATGGTGATCTCCAACTGATCAGGAATGACCGGTGGCGCGGCTCTGGTGTGGCGTGCCACCGGGGCTGTCTGTGGCACCTTGCGGCTGGATGGCGCTGTTGTTGTCGCCGGTTGGGTCCGTGATCCGCGTGGCCTGAGGCCGACTGTGATTTTCTGGATGGATTATCCCTGGTCTCCGGCGGGGCGCGAGATGGGAATTTCGGAAAAACAATGAGTTAGTCGGCTTGTTGGCGGTGGTTTTGTTTTTTTTCACGGAAACCGGAGAAAATGCCAAAACACCGCTTGACGATCCCTCGGTGCTGCGAATATTACAGCCCAACATTCAGCGGCGACGTTGGATGGAACAGCAAGCGGTTGTAGCTCAGTTGGTTAGAGTACCGGCCTGTCACGCCGGGGGTCGCGGGTTCGAGCCCCGTCAACCGCGCCACTGCTGTCCGCCCCGGATCTGGGTTAAGGGATCCAAATGAAAGTAAATGCGCGGTTGTAGCTCAGTTGGTTAGAGTACCGGCCTGTCACGCCGGGGGTCGCGGGTTCGAGCCCCGTCAACCGCGCCACTTTCAAATCTGCCCTGATGATCAGGGTCCGCCCCGGAGGGGAACATATGTCAGGCGCCTGCGTCTGATCTGCCGAAAGGCCCATGCGCGGTTGTAGCTCAGTTGGTTAGAGTACCGGCCTGTCACGCCGGGGGTCGCGGGTTCGAGCCCCGTCAACCGCGCCACTTTCTTCCCTAAATTTGTGGATGAACGCACCCTTCTTCGGAAGGGTTTTTGCGTTTGTGGTGATGTTCTGTTGTGCTTTTGATCTGCCTGAGGGGCGGGTCAGTGGTGCGCGCCGGGGCGCACCACTGGTGATCTTATGCCTTGGTCAGCGCGTCCAGCACGCGGGCCCAGGAGCGGATGCCTTTGTGGAAGCTTTCCAGATCGTATTTCTCATTGGGGGAGTGGATCGCGTCATCTTCATTGGCAAAGCCGATCAGCATCGCATCCATGCCCAGAATCGATTTGAAGAAGCCTGCAATGGGGATCGAGCCGCCCATACCGCAGAACACCGCTTCGCGGTTCCATTCATCCGACAACGCACCACGGGCGGCCTCGAACTCGGGGCGGGAGATGTTCATCACCGAGGCGCGCGAGCCCTCCAGATCATTGTCCCATTTTACCTGGGTGTCGGGCTTCAGCCGGTCCTCGACATGTTTGCGGATCTTCAGGCGCAGCGCATCCGGGTCCATGTCCCCGACCAGGCGGCAGGTGATCTTGCAATGGGCCTCAGACGGGATCACGGTTTTGGAGCCAGCACCATTATAGCCACCCCAGAGGCCGTTCACCTCCAGCGTCGGCCGCGCCCACTGCTGTTCCAGCACCGAGCGGTCCTTTTCGCCGTGGGATTGGGTGTAGCCTGCGTTCGCGAGATAGTCCTGCTCTTCAAAACCGCAGCCCTCCCACTGGCGCAGCTGGTCCTCTGGCACCTCATGCACGCCGTCATAGAAGCCCTCAACCGCGACCTTGCCGGTGTCTTCGTCATAGAAAGACGCGACAATGCGGCTGAGTTCGCGCAGCGGGTTCAGGCCGGGGCCGCCGTAGTGGCCGGAGTGCAGGTCGATCCGCGGGCCGATCAGGGTGAATTCGTCCTTCAGCATGCCGCGTAGCTGCGAGGAGATCGAGGGGACGCCACGAGAGACCATGGAAGTGTCGCAGATCAGAGCAAGATCCGCCTTCAGCTCAGCGGCGTGCTGTTCCATGAAGGGGACGAGGGAGGGGGAGCCGCTTTCTTCTTCGCCCTCAAAGAAGAAGGTGATGCGGCAGGGCAGAGTGCCATTGACCGCCTGCCAGGCGCGGCAGGCCTCGACAAAGGTCATCAGCTGGCCTTTGTCATCGGACGCTCCACGGCCGCGAATGACGGTGCCACGCGCGGTCTCTTCCAGCTGCGGCTCAAACGGCGGGGTGTTCCACAGGTCCAGCGGATCCACCGGTTGCACGTCGTAGTGACCATAAAACAGCACATGCGGCAGGTCTGCGTCCTGCGGGCCGACGTGGCCCACCACCATCGGATGGCCGGGGGTGATGCGTTTTTCCGCGTCAATCCCGATCGAGCGCAGGTCGGCCACCAGCCAATCGGCGGCTTTGTCGCAATCGGCCTTATATGCGGGATCGGTGGAAATCGATTGGATGCGCAGCAAGTCCATCAGCCGTTTGGTGGCAGCATCAAGATCGGTGTCAATCCGGTCCAGGACGTCGTTCAGAGACATATTCAGGGGGCTCCTGCAGTTGTTGATTGGCTTTGGCCGGACCCTAGCAGCGCCTGTGGGCAGGGGCCAGAGCGGCGCAAAAATGATCCGGAGGGGCGGGGATGCGTCGGATTGTAGCGTCAAACAGGCGTTACAATTCTTGCTGCCCGGGGCGCAAAGGTCTATTTGACCTGCATCAAGGCTGTGTCCGCTCCCTCGGCGTATTTGATTGATCAAACGGAGGGTTCGGGTTATCTATTCGGTAACGTGAATATATCAGCCTGACCACAGCTTGCACCAGATCCGTTGGTGCCAACTATGCCATGGAGATGCCGGTGGACTATACCGCGAAACTCGACCAAGCGATTGATCAGCTCCACACGGAAGGTCGCTATCGGACATTCATCGACATCGAACGGCAGAATGGCCAGTTTCCACATGCCGTCTGGACCCGTCCGGATGGCAGCAAACAGGATATCACCGTCTGGTGTGGCAATGACTATCTTGGCATGGGGCAACACCCTGTTGTGCTGGAAGCCATGCATGGCGCCATTGACGCCACCGGCGCAGGGTCCGGCGGCACCCGCAATATTTCAGGGACCACTGTCTATCACAAGCAGCTGGAAGCCGAGCTGGCGGATCTGCACCAGAAAGAAGCGGCGCTGCTGTTCACCTCAGCCTATATCGCCAATGATGCGACGCTGAGCACGCTGCCGAAACTGTTTCCCGGCCTCATCATTTTCTCCGATGCGCTGAACCACGCCTCGATGATCGAAGGGGTGCGGCGCAACGGTGGTGCCAAGCGTATTTTCCGCCACAATGATGTGGCGCATCTGCGGGAGTTGCTGGCAGCGGCGGACCCTGCTGCGCCGAAGCTGATCGCCTTTGAATCGGTCTACTCCATGGATGGGGATTTTGGTCCGATTGCGGAGATCTGTGATCTGGCGGAGGAATTTGGCGCGCTCACCTATATCGATGAGGTGCATGCGGTTGGCATGTATGGCGCGCGTGGCGGCGGCGTCACTGAGCGGGATGGTCTGATTGACCGCATCGACATCGTAAACGGCACCCTGGCGAAGGCCTATGGTGTGATGGGGGGCTATATCGCCGCATCGGCAAAAATGTGTGACGCGATCCGCTCTTACGCGCCGGGCTTCATCTTTACCACCTCGCTGGCGCCTGCGGTTGCGGCAGGGGCGGCGGCCTCTGTTGCCTATCTCAAGACCGCGCCGGAATTGCGCGAACAGCATCAGCTGCAGGCGCGTATCCTGAAGATGCGTCTGAAGGGGCTTGGCCTGCCAATCATTGATCACGGCAGCCATATTGTGCCGGTGATCGTTGGCAATCCGGTTCATACCCAGAAGCTGAGCGATATGCTGTTGTCAGATCACGGGATTTACGTCCAGCCAATCAACTTCCCGACAGTGCCGCGCGGCACCGAACGGCTGCGCTTTACCCCCTCTCCGGTGCATGGCCCAAAAGAGATCAACGCGCTGGTCAAGGCGATGGACGCGCTCTGGTCACATTGTGCGCTGAATCGTGCCGAAATGGCGGGCTGATTCATAGCTCTGTGTCAAATTGGTAAGATTATGGTAGTATGATCATAATCAAAGGGCGCAGGCGAATCGCATAAGGCGGATCCGTGACGTCCTGAATGTCGAATACGGCAGGCTAAAATGGGACAGCAGGCATGATCGGGCGCCTTACTCAGCGCAAATCGAAGACGCACGACGAATCGACAGGGCCGCGAAGCTTTGACGATTACGAGCTTCGATTGGGTGACATTATGCGTGGTGAACGGGCCACGATGGGCAAGTCGCTGCTGGATGTTCAACGTGAGCTGCGGATCAAAGCCTCCTATATCGCTGCTATCGAGAATTCTGACCCGACTGTCTTTGACACGCCGGGTTTTATTGCGGGCTATGTGCGGTCTTATGCGCGTTACCTCAATATGAACCCTGACACCACGTTCGACAGTTTCTGTCAGGAGAGCGGGTTTCAGGTGGCGCATGGTATGTCGGCAGAGGCCTCGGTGCGCAAATCCGCCGGTGCGCCGATTGCAACCGGCATGGGTGGGTTGCGCAGTGATGCGTTCACCTCGCCCAATACCCCCTTTGTTCCCGCAGCCAGCGGCGTCTTCAGCCAGATCGAGCTGCGTGCGGTAGGCTCACTTGCGGTGCTGGTCGCGCTGATCGGTGGCATCGGCTATGGCGGGTGGGCCGTCCTGAAGGAAGTGCAGCAGGTGCAGATGGCACCGGTTGAGCAGACCCCCATCGTGTTGGCCGATCTGGATCCGCTGGCGGGGGCGAGTCGTGACGCGGAAGTTCAGAATGAGGATCCCGCACTGGAGGCGCTTGACCGGCTCTACCGTCCGCAGGCGTTGGATGTGCCGGTTCTGGTGCCTCGCGACGGCCCGATTGCCACCCTTGATCCGCGCGGCTTTGGCAATTTTGCCATGCCGGAGCTGCCGTCGGTTGTGCTGGCGGATGCCAGCCTCAGTGCCGAGGCGCCGCTGCCTGCGATGCCGCAGGTTGTCGAAGAAACGGCGCCGGCCCTGCAGATGGTTGCGGTGCGCCCCTCCTGGGTTCAAGTCACCGCCGTGGATGGCAGTGTGATTTTCGAAACCATCATGGAACCGGGCCAGCATTTTGAAATCCCCGCCACCGAAGAGGCACCGTTGCTGCGCACAGGCGAAAGCGGCGCGATCTATTTTGCGGTGAACGGCGCCCATTACGGCCCGGTCGGCGATCGGGGGCAGGTGACCAAGAATGTGGTGCTGTCCTCGGATGCGCTCACCGAGCGTTTTGCGCTCGCCGACCTCAGCGAAGATCGCAACAGTGCGCTCGCCACGCTGGTGGCGGAATTGCAGGCCAGCAGCCTGCCCGTCGACCCGGTCGAGACCATCAGCGAGTAGACCATAGGCGAGTTGACCGTCAACGTGCCGACCGGCAATCGGGTGGTGTCGCGGCGCCCGTATCACCTGCACCATCGATCTGATTGCCTGCCCGCTTGCGACATCTGGCCCGATCCTTGCAGGAATGCCCACCCACCATTGAAGCCGCGCCAGACTGCGCGTATCTATGCCCGGAACCCTGAACAGCGCGGACCGGACCTCATGTCGATCAACCATATTCGCCCCTGGCGCCATATCGAACGCCGCAAGAGCCGCCAGATCCATGTGGGCAATGTGCCTGTCGGCGGCGATGCGCCGATTGCGGTACAAACCATGACCAATACGCCGACCACCGATGTGGCCGCAACGGTGGCGCAGGTTCAGGCCGCAGCAGAGGCCGGCGCGGATATTGTCCGGGTGTCGGTCCCGGATGAGGCGTCCTCCAAGGCACTGAAGGAGATCGTTCGCGAAAGCCCGGTGCCCATCGTTGCCGATATCCATTTCCACTACAAACGCGGCATCGAGGCGGCTGAGGCCGGGGCCGCCTGCCTGCGCATCAACCCTGGTAATATCGGTGATGAGAAACGCGTGGCCGAGGTGATCAGAGCGGCCAAGGATCACAATTGCTCCATTCGCATCGGGGTGAATGCGGGGTCGCTGGAAAAACATCTTCTGGACAAATACGGGGAACCCTGTCCGGAGGCGATGGTGGAGTCGGGCCTCGATCATATCCGCATTCTGCAGGACCATGATTTCCATGAATTCAAGATCTCGGTGAAGGCGTCTGACGTCTTCATGTCGGCGGCGGCCTACCAGCAGCTGGCCGAGGCAACCGATGCGCCGATCCACCTTGGCATCACCGAGGCGGGTGGCTTTGTTTCCGGCACCATCAAATCGGCGATCGGCCTGGGCCAGCTCTTGTGGATGGGCATCGGCGACACCTTGCGGGTCAGCCTTTCTGCCGATCCGGTGGAGGAAGTGAAAGTCGGCTTTGAGATCCTCAAATCCCTCGGCCTGCGCCACCGCGGCGTCAATATCATCTCCTGCCCCAGCTGCGCTCGGCAGGGGTTTGATGTGATCAAGACGGTGGAGGCGCTCGAAAAACGCCTGGAGCATGTGAAAACCCCGATGAGCCTCAGCATCATCGGCTGTGTGGTGAATGGCCCGGGGGAGGCGCTTATGACGGATGTCGGCTTCACCGGCGGCGGCGCGGGTTCCGGCATGGTCTATCTGGCGGGCAAGGCCAGCCATAAGATGTCCAACGCGCAGATGGTGGATCATATCGTCGAAGAGGTGGAGAAAAAGGCGGCTCAGCTGGATGCTGAGGCAGCTGCGGCGGAATAGATGCGTCACCACCAACTGACAACCAGATGAACAAAAGGGCGCTGTGATGAGATCAGTGCCCTCTTTCTTTTGTCTGTTTCGCCTGTCATCTTTCCCGAAATACTCCGGGGGTCTGGGGGCTGGCCCCCAGGTCGCCCTGGGTTCTGGGGTCGACCTACGCTGCGCCCCAGAACCCAGAAAAGTCAGCTGCGCTTTTCGCGAATATCGGCGACCATGATTTCCATCTGGTCAGCAGGCAGATAGCCACGCAGCAGCTCATCACCCAGAACGAAGGTCGGCGTGCCGGAGATTGCCAGCTGCTGCGCCAGCGCGCGGGTGTCTTGCAGCTGACGCGCAATCTCGGGATCGGACATCCGCGCGAGGATCGCATCCGCGTCCAGATCCAGCCCTTCGGCGAGACGGCGCAATGTGCCCTCATTTGGCTCACCGCTGAGGGTGATCAGCGCGTCATGGACGTCCTTGTAGGCATCATCCCCAGCCACCAGCCGGGTGGCGATGGCAAAGCGGGAGGTCAGCACCGAGGCCTCGCCCAAGATCGGAAATTCCTTGATGATCAGGCGGATATTGCCGTCACCTGATACCAGCTGTTCGACCTCGGGGGCGGCGCGACGGCAGTAGCCACAGCGATAATCCATGAATTCCACCAAGGTGATATCGCCATTGGGATTGCCGCCGACCCAGGAATAGCCGTCATCATGCAGGGCTGTCAGGTTTTCAGAGACCAGCGCATCATCACGGGCAGCCTCATCGGCGGCTTGCTGTTGTTCCAGCTTGTTGACGGCTTCCAGGATCACCTCCGGATTTTCCAGCAGATAGGCGCGGACCTCGGCGCCAAATGCGGCACGCTCGTCGTCGCTCATCTTGCTGAGATCCAGTGCCTGAACAGCAGGGGCAACCATCAGCCCAAGGGCCAGTGCCGCGGCAGAAACTGCGGGGAGGCGGGTCAAACGGGTCATCTTGATTTCCTTTTTTCGTTTTGTTCAGCAGCGATCAGCACGTCTTGTGCACGTCGCCAGGCAGTGGATCCGGTGGGCAGTTGGGCGGTTGCGCGTTTGGCATGCAGCCCTGCGTCCTTCAGCCGTCCCTGTAGCGCATAGCGTTCGGCGGTGGCCAGTGCAGCCATGCCGGACTGGCCAAGTTTCGCGTAGGCCTGCGCCATGTCCCGCAGCATTGCGGCATTGCGAAAATCCCGTGCGCGGGCGGCTTCCAGCGACTTGATTGCCGCCTTGGGCTGGCCTGCGGCCAATTGCGCGCGCCCAAGACTGGCGAGGATCAGCGGGTCACGCCCCGCCTGCTGCACCGCGCGACTATAGGCGGCAAGGGCTGGTTGCCAGCGGCGGTTCTCCATCAGAATCTGGCCCTTCAACTCCTGATAATAGGGATCAGAGGGGCGCAGGGCGAGGGCGCCGTCGATAGCGCGCAGAGCCTTGTTCAGGTTGTTGCGCCGATGGTGGGCGATGGCCTCTCGCATAAGGCGTACGTCCTTGTAAGGTTCATCCGCGATCCGGCGCAGGGTCCATTTGGGTGAGCGGGTAAAGGCCGACAGCTTGCCGCGCACCCGGGCGAACCAATAGATTGCATTGGCATCGGGTTTGGCAGTGTCGCCGTGGCTTGCCAGATAGGCTTCGGCGGCGCGGATCCGATCCCGGCTCAGCGGATGCGAGCGCATGTAGGGATCCTGATTGACCGGGCTCAGCAGCTCTTGCCCGGCAAAGATCTTATGGACATCGACCAGCCCGCGCGGGCTGACCCCGGCTCGTTGCAAGATGCCTGCAGCGGTGCGGTCGGCGGAGGCTTCCTCGGCGCGGGTGTGGGCCAGAAACCCGCGCAGGGCAGAGGATTGCGTGCCAAGGGCGATGCCTGCTGCGGCCTCGCCTGCGCCAGCGGCGGCAGCCAGGACAGCAAGTGCAGCCCCAAGGCCAGCTGCAGAGCGGGCCGAACGCATGTTCTGCATCCGCCGCGACAAGTGGCCATTGGTGATATGGGCCGCCTCATGGGCGATCACGGCTTGCAGCATCTCGGGGCGGTCTACCTTTAGGATCAGCCCGTAATGGATGAAAATCGTTTGAGAATCGACGACAAAGGCATTGAAGGAACCATTATTGACGACCAGCACCCGGACCCGTTTCGCATTCAGACCTGCGGCGCGCAGCACTGGGGCTGCCAGCTCATTCAGTCCGCGTTCAATATCGGGATCGCGCAGCAGCGAAATCGAGGCTGTCTGCGCGGAGGACGCCAGGGATCCCGCGACGAAACAGAGCGCAGCAAGGGCCAGAGCCGGGATTGACGCGAGGCGGGAGAAGCGGTCAAAGGTCATGGCCGCACCATGGGAGATCAACATGCGAAACTCAAGCCGGTCCAACGTCGATCCCTTCATTGTGATGGATGTCATGGAGGCCGCCCGCCGCGCCGAAGAGGCAGGGCGCCACATCATCCATATGGAGGTGGGCCAGCCATCCACTGGCGCGCCCGTTGCCGCGCGTGAAGCGCTGGCCAAGGCCTTGGATCACGACAGTCTGGGCTACACTGTGGCGCTGGGTCTGCCTGCGCTGCGCAAACGGATCGCGCAGTTATATGGCGAATGGTATAATGTTGATCTGAACCCTGAGCGGGTGGTGATTACCCCCGGATCATCCGGAGCTTTCCTGCTCAGCTTTACTGCGCTGTTTGACAGTGGTGATCGGGTGGGCATCGGCGCGCCGGGCTATCCCTCCTACCGTCAGATCCTGCATGCGCTGGGGCTGACACCCGTTGATATTGAAACCTCGCTGGATCACCGCCTGCAACCGGTGCCGCAGGATTTGACGGGGCTGGATCTGGCGGGGCTGATGGTGGCCTCTCCGGCCAATCCCACCGGCACCATGCTGGACAAGCCTGCGATGGCGGCCTTGATCGACGCGGCACAGGGGCAGGGGGCGGCGTTCATCTCGGACGAGATCTATCACGGCATCGAATATGAGGCGAAGGCGGTGACGGCGCTTGAGGTGACGGATGAGTGCTATGTGATCAACTCGTTTTCCAAGTATTTTTCCATGACCGGCTGGCGCGTTGGTTGGATGGTGGTGCCGGAGGATCATGTGCGGGTGGTCGAACGCATCGCGCAGAACATGTTCATCTGTGCGCCCCATGCAAGTCAGGTTGCGGCCTTGGCAGCGATGGATTGCCGCGACGAGCTGGAGGGCAATCTTGCCGTTTATGCGCGCAATCGCGCGCTGATGCTGGAAGGTCTGCCAAAAGCAGGCTTTGATCGGATCGCGCCACCGGATGGGGCGTTCTATGTCTATGCGGATGTGTCTGAGCTGACCCATGACAGCCGCGCCTTTGCCCAGGAAATTCTGGACGAGGCCGGGGTGGCGGTGACGCCGGGGCTGGATTTTGATCCCAAGCGTGGCGCGACCACATTGCGGTTTTCCTATGCGCGCGCCACGGCGGATATCGAAGAGGGCCTGACGCGGCTCGCCGCGTTCATGGCAGCGCGTCGGGGCTGAGCCTCCGCGTCTTACTATCAGGCAGGCGACACCGCAGCATGAGGCTGGCCATCAGGTCACGCAATGGCCTAGTCTGCCAGCAAAATATTTGCGTAGCCAAAGCGGCGTATCCTCTTCCCTTGCTCCGGACCGGGCGCAACTGGGGCGGGCAGAAATGGATCCAGGCAGAACAGCACAATGGGCAGAACAATAGCCATGAGCAGAAAAACAATGGTCCTTGCGGCGCTGCTGCCGGTCTTGATGGCGGCACCGCTGGCGGCGCAGGATGCCGCCGAGGCGGTCGGCACGCCAACACCGCAAGTGATCTCACAGGTGCCACAGGGGTTTAGTGGCCTCGCGCGGATCGAGCCGCAGGAAACCCGGGCGGAGGACCGTCGCTCCGGGACGGATATCACCTTGGGGCTAAGCCAGGGCGTGCCGTATCGGCTGTTCACGCTGGCCGCGCCGCCGCGTGTGGTGCTGGACTTTCAGGAGGTCGACTGGAGTGGGCTGAGTGCTCAGGCACTGGTCACGGAAGATGGCATTACCGCTGCGCAATTCGGAACCTATGTGCCGGGGTGGTCGCGGCTGGTGCTGGCGCTGGCGCAGCCGATGCAGATTGAGACGGCAGCGATGGATATCGATCCGGTGACGGCGGCGGCCCGACTGTCGATGGCGTTGCGCGAGACCACGGCCGAGGAGTTTGCCGCTACGACCGGCGCGCCACGCGATGCCCGCTGGGATCTGCCCGCGCCCACCCCGATGATCGCGCGCGAAGCGAAGGATTCGCTGGCCCCTCTGCTGATCGTCATTGATCCGGGCCACGGCGGCATTGATCCGGGGGCGGAAGCCTTCCTTCAGGGAGGGCTGGTGCAGGAAAAGGATCTGATGCTGCAATTCGCCATTGAGCTGGGGGAGATGCTGGTTCGCTCTGGGCAGTTCAATGTGCAGCTGACGCGGGATGACGATTATTTTGTCTCGCTTGAGCGGCGGATTGCGCTGGCGCATCAGGCCAAGGCGGATCTGTTCCTGTCGCTGCATGCTGACAGCCTGTCGGAGGGACGTGCCCATGGCACCACGGTGTATACGCTGTCTGATGATGCCTCTGATGCGGCATCTGCGACGCTGGTGGAGCGGCAGGTGCGGGGCGACCTGCTGGCGGGCACCGATCTGAGCCAGGCCGATGACCGGGTGACGGATGTGCTGCTGGATCTGGCGCGGGTAGAGACTCATCCCCGCAGTCAGGCGCTGGCGCGGGCGTTGGTAAAGGGGCTGAAGAGCCAGGGCGGGGCAATGAACCGCCGACCGCTGCGCGAAGCCGGGTTTTCTGTGCTAAAATCTGCCGATATCCCATCGGCTCTGGTGGAAGTTGGTTTCCTGTCCAGCCCCCGTGATCTTGCCAATCTGATGGACCCGGAATGGCGCGAGCGCACGGCACGGGGCATTCTGAACGGGCTGTTGTCGTGGCGCATCGCGGATGAGGAGACCCGCCCGCTGGTGCGTCAATAACCTCCGATGGTTGGTTGTTGCCAAAGGCGAGTCCGTCTGTCGATGTCGGTCCGCTGCGTGAGAGCGGAACCAATGAGGCGGATGTGAGGTTTGTTATCCGGGGACAGCCATCCATGCTTTCCCCCTGTTTTCTCCGGGTCGGCGGCATCAATATGCCGTTTCCCGTTTTGACCCCACGCGCCGCTGCACCTATATAGGCGGCACTGCGCGAGAAAGGCTCTACAGTGGTCAGATTTATTCTATCGTTCTTTGGTTCCATCTTCAGCACCATCACGCTGGGCATCGCAATGATTGCCCTGACCATTGGTGCGGTGTTCTGGATCTATGGCCGGGATCTGCCCAGCCACGAATCCCTGGCGCAGTATCAGCCGCCGACCATCAGCCGGATCTACTCCGGCGAAGGGGCGCTGATTGACGAATTTGCCCAGGAACGCCGCCTGTTCACCCCGTCGGAAGAAATTCCCGATCTGGTGAAACAGGCCTTCATTTCGGCTGAAGACAAAAACTTCTACAGCCACAAGGGCTATGACATGCGCGGCATCGCCGCTGCTGCGGTTGAGGCGGTTCGGTCGCGAGGATCAAACGTGCGCGGCGCCTCCACCATCACCCAGCAGGTGATGAAGAACTTTCTTCTGTCCGGCGACCGCAAGGCAGAGCGTAAGGTCAAGGAACTGATCCTCGCCTCCCGGCTTGAGGAAACGCTGAGCAAAGACAAGATCCTAGAGCTCTACATGAACGAGATCTTTCTGGGGCAGAACTCCTATGGGGTGACAGCTGCGGCGCAGACTTATTTCAACAAGACGCTGAGCGAACTGACTCCGCATGAGGCCGCGACGCTGGCATCCATGCCCAAAGCGCCCTCCGACTACCATCCGGTGCGTCAGAAACAGCGCTTGCTGAACCGCCGCAACTACGTGCTGCGTGAAATGCGCGAAAACGGCTATATCTCAGATGCGGTTTACAAGGTCGAGGTCGATCAGCCGCTGCGCTCGGTCCAGAATGGTGATTTCGACAGTTTCCGCACTGCGCTGCCGCCGCGGGATTACTTCACCGATGAAATCCGCCGCCAGCTGTCCGAAGACTTTGGTGAAGGGGAATTCTTCACCGGTGGTTTTACTGTGCGTGCCACCATCGACGAGGAAATGCAGACCGAAGCCGCCGTCGCCCTGCGCGGAGGGCTTGAGAAATACGACCGGTCGCGCGGGAACTGGCGCGGCACCGGTGTGACCCTTGATGCGGAGGCGCTGGCCTCGGAAGAGAGCTGGCGTGCGGCGTTGAGCAACGCTTCGGTGCCCCGTGACATCAATCTGGGCGGCAAGTGGCATCCGGCGGTGGCGCTGGAGGTCGGCGACCAGAGCCTGCGTGTGGGGATCGAAGAGGTGGCTGAGATCGGATCGGTCCCGCGCTCGGATATCAAATGGATGAAAGGCAGCTTCAAGGACAATATTTCCGCTGGTGATGTGGTACTGGTCCGGGCGGTCGAGAAGGACGGCGCACTGCAACATTGGTCGCTGCGTCAGGTGCCCGAGGTCCAGGGTGGCTTTGTCGCGATGGATGTGAATACAGGCCGCGTTCTGGCCATGCAGGGTGGGTTCTCCTATCAGCATTCGGTGTTCAACCGCGCCACACAGGCGCAGCGCCAGCCGGGGTCCAGCTTCAAACCCTTTGTCTACGCGGCAGCGCTGGACAGCGGCTATAGCCCCGCCACAATCGTCGTGGATGCGCCGATTGAGATCAACACGCCGCAGGGGTTGTGGCGTCCGAAAAACTCTACCAATAAATTTTACGGCCCAACGCCGCTGCGCACCGGGATCGAGATGAGCCGGAACCTGATGACCATTCGTCTGGCACAGGAAGTCGGAATGGAAGTGGTCGCAGGCTATGCCGAACGCTTTGGTGTATATGACAATATGGGGGCGTTTCTGGCCAACTCACTCGGGGCGGAGGAAACCACGCTGTATAAGATGGTGGCGGCCTATGCGATGTTTGCCAATGGCGGTGAACGGGTGCAGCCGACGCTGGTGGACCGGATTCAGGACCGCCGGGGCGAAACCATCTATCGCCATGATGACCGCGACTGCGTTGACTGTGCCTCGCCCGCGCTGGCGGCGGGACAGGCGCCCCGGATCGTGGACAACCGCGAGCAGGTCATGGATCCGATCACGGCTTATCAGCTGACCTCAATGATGCGGGGGGTGGTCGATCGCGGCACCGCCTCAAGCGTGATCAACCTGCCGGTGCCCACTGCGGGCAAAACCGGGACGACCAACGACTCGCGCGATGTGTGGTTTGTCGGCTTTACCTCAAATATTGTGGCGGGGTGCTACATGGGCTTTGACCAGCCGCGTCCGATGGGGCGTGGTGCCTACGGCGGCACAATGTGCGGCCCGGTGTTTCAGCAGTTCATGCAGAAAGCGACTGCAAAATACGGTGGGGGTAAATTCGCCGTCCCGGAGGGCGGTCATTTCATCAAGATCGACCGCTATACCGGCGCACGCCTTGCCGATGCGGCCTCGGGTGGCAATGTGGTGGCAGAGTATTTCCGCGATGGCGCCGAGCCGATCTTTGGTCTGGCGTTTGACGGTGGCTTTGCGATGGGGTCAAACCTGCCGCTGTTTGAGGAGGCCGCGCAGTCGGCGCGCCGTGTGACTACATCGGATGGCGGCACTGCTGTTCTGGGACCAAAGGCCACGTTTGGCACCATCAGTTCCGGCGGGCTTTATTGACGCCTGCTAAGGTGAGCGGACTTATCTGAGGGGCGGGGCGTGGAAATCATGACCCCGCCCGTTTATGCCGTGCGGTGGCGTGGCGCGCCAATCGCGCCGCGCTCTGCCGCCCCGGCTTGCCCGCAGAGCGCGGGTGGTTTATCACGCAGGCCTGATACGTGATTTCAAGGGATTGCCATGCGCGCCGAAACTCAGAACATCGTGGCCGATATCGAAAAGTCGCTGGAGCTTTTGGCACAGCGTCTGGATTGGGAAACCGCCGAGTTCCGCCTGGAAGAGTTCAACGCCCGCGTTGAGGATCCCAACCTGTGGGACGACGCCGATGCGGCGCAGGCCCTGATGCGCGACCGGCAGATGCTGGTGGACGCCATCGACACCTACAAGTCCATCAAACAGGATCTCAGCGACAATATGGAGCTGATCGAACTGGGAGAGATGGAAGAGGATGCCGAGGTCATTTCCGACGCCGAAGCAGCCTTGAAAACGTTGAAAGAAAAAGCCGCCGAGAAGGAGCTGGAAGCGCTTCTGGATGGTGAGGCCGACAGCAACGACACCTTTCTCGAAATTAACGCCGGGGCCGGGGGCACCGAGAGCTGTGACTGGGCGTCGATGCTGGCGCGGATGTATGTCCGCTGGGCAGAGAAGAAAGGCTACAAAGTCGAACTGCAGTCCGAAAGCGCGGGCGAAGAGGCGGGTATCAAATCCGCAGCCTACAAGATTTCCGGCCACAACGCCTATGGCTGGCTGAAGTCCGAAAGCGGCGTCCATCGTCTGGTGCGAATTTCGCCTTACGATTCAGCGGCCAAGCGCCACACCTCGTTCAGTTCGGTCTGGGTCTACCCGGTCGTGGATGACAATATCGAAATCGACGTGAACCCCTCGGACATCCGCATCGATACCTATCGTTCATCGGGCGCGGGCGGCCAGCACGTCAACACCACCGACTCGGCGGTGCGGATCACCCATGAACCCACCGGGATTGTGGTGACCTCCTCCGAGAAGTCGCAGCACCAGAACCGCGATATCGCCATGAAAGCGCTGAAATCGCGACTGTATCAGCTGGAGCTGGACCGCCGGAACGCGGACATCAACGCCGCCCATGAGGCGAAAGGCGATGCCGGTTGGGGCAACCAGATCCGGTCTTATGTGTTGCAGCCCTATCAGATGGTAAAGGATTTGCGCACCAGCCATGAGACCTCGGATACCAAGGGGGTGCTTGATGGTGATCTGGACGGCTTCATGGCGGCTACACTGGCACTGAATGTGGCGGGCAAGAGCCGCTCGGAAGCGCAGGGCGACTGATCGCGCCACCGCGCTGGCCCGGTTTCGCAAGCGCCAGACCTACTGGTTGAATTCATCGAGACCCGTTTGCCCCGGCAAGCGGGTTTTCTTTGTGTTTTGGCCCGGCTAGGCTGCGGCTAACGGCTATCCAGGAGCGCCTTTCGATGAGTGAGACCACACCCAGCGCCCGCGAGACCCTGCAGGCTATTTCTGCCGGTCGGCGCACGGCAGTTGCGCTGATGGAGGAGACGCTGGCGCGCATTGATGCGCTAAATCCCAGCCTCAACGCAATCGTGGCGCTGCGGGACCGCGAGGTGCTGCTGGCGGAGGCCGCGGCGGCAGACCGATCGACGACGCGGGGGCCGCTGCATGGGCTGCCGATGGCGATCAAGGATCTGGCCAATGTGGCAGGCGTGCGCTCCACCCAAGGCTCGCCTTTGCTGGCGGATTTTGTCCCACAGCAGGATGACCTGATGGTGGCGCGGCTGCGGGCGGCGGGGGCTCTGTTTATCGGCAAGACCAACACCCCGGAATTCGGGCTTGGCTCGCATACGTTCAATCCTGTCCATGGGGCCACGGCGAACCCCTATGACCACAGTCGCAGCTGCGGTGGCTCGTCAGGTGGCGCGGCGGTGGCGCTGGCGACAGGGATGGTGGCGCTGGCCGATGGCTCCGACATGATGGGATCTCTGCGCAACCCTGCGGGGTGGTGCAATGTCTACGGCTTCCGGCCCAGCTGGGGGCGGGTGCCGGGGGAGCCGCGGGGTGATCTGTTTCTGCATCCGCTCTCGACCAATGGTCCGATGGCGCGCTGCCCGGAAGATCTGGCGTTGCTACTGGATGTGATGTCAGGATCGGATCCACGCCAGCCGCTTGCGGCCACTGCCGGGGCAGGGCGTCGTGTCTCGCCTTTGCCGGAGGCGCGCCCGATGCGCATTGGCTGGCTGGCGGATTGGGGTGGGGCCTATCCGATGGAGTCAGGTATCCTGGAGACCTGCGAAACGGCGCTGGAGACCCTGCGCACTCTGGGTCATCAGGTTGAGACGCTGGCGCCGCCCTTCGCCGCGGAGCGGATCTGGCAAAGCTGGAGCACGCTGCGCTCGTTCTCCGTGGCTTCGGGTCTCCGGGTTTTTGGTGGGCAGATGCAGCAGCTGAAAGACAGTGCCCAATGGGAGCTTCAGCGTGGGCTCGCCCTGAGCGGGCAGGAAATACAGGCGGCGTCGGACCTGCGCTCGGACTGGCAGCGGGTCGCGGCACGCCTGTTCTCGCAATATGACGCACTGGTATTGCCGACCGCACAATGCTGGCCGTTCGACATTGCGCTCGATTACCCGCAGGTGATCGGGGAAACCGCAATGGACAGCTATCATCGCTGGATGGAGGTGGTGACACCTGTCAGCCTTATTGGGGTGCCCTGTCTGGCTGCCCCCGCTGGGTTTGGCCCGGCCGGTCTGCCGATGGGGATACAGATTTTTGCGGCACATGGGCGGGACCGGGAATTGCTGACGTTGGGAAAGCAGTATCACTGCGCAACCCGTTGGCCAGAGCGTCGCCCGCCGCAAACGCCATCAACAACTGCCGCCCGCTGAACAGCCGCATCAGGAGACCCCGCATGGAAGAAAAAGCCTTTGGAGTGCCCGATTTGCAGCCGATGACGCTGGCAACGCTGGGACAGGCGTTGCGGCACGGCTGGGAGGATTTTCGTGCCAAACCGGGCTACGGGTTGTTTTTCGCCAGCGTTTATGTGCTGGCGGGATGGATCATGGCCTGGATCACCGTGGCGACTGGCACCACCTTCTGGCTGGTGCTGGCGGCGATCGGGTTTCCGCTGATCGGGCCGTTTGCGGCGGTCGGGCTTTATGAGGTGTCGCATCGACTGGAGCGGGGGGAAGCGCTGGGGTTTGGCGCCATATTGGGGGTGGTCTGGCAGCAAAGTCGTCGTCAGCTACCGTCGATCTGCGCCATTATCATCATCGTATTCCTGTTCTGGTTCTTCCTCGGACACATGATTTTTGCGCTGTTTCTGGGACATTCCACAATGACCAATATCTCCAGCTCGCCGGAGGTGTTCCTGACCGCGAACGGGGTGATCATGCTGGCTGTGGGCAGTACCGTTGGTGCGATTTTTGCACTGCTCCTTTATATGATTACAGTGCTGTCGCTGCCGCTTTTGCTGGATCGCGAGGTGGATTTTGTCACTGCAATGATCACCAGTTTTTCCTATGTGCAGAGCAATTTTGTGCTGATGATCCTCTGGGCGGCTGGCATTGCTGCGGCAACATTCGTGGCGATGCTCCCGGGGTTTCTGGGTTTGCTGCTGGTGCTGCCGCTGCTGGGCCACGCCAGCTGGCATGTCTACCGGCTGATCGCGGCACGGACCTGAGGAGCGGCGCTGCCTCTCCTATCTGAACCGGGTGCCGACACCCAGCAACCGCTGTTGAAAGGGGCTGAGTTCGTGTTGTTCGACAAATCCTGCCCGTCGCGCCGTGCGCAGGATGACACCGTGGTTCTGCCCCAGATATTCATAGACCATACGCGTGACGCGATCTGCGGTCTCGCTTTCGCGACTGGTGCGTGCGACATAGCCGGCCCAGACATTGGCCTCCATCGCAGGCACGTTGGCCAGATAGTTGAAGGATGAGGTGCGCCCGCCGCGCCGCGCCAACGTGAAGGCGACCCCATCATCATAGGCCGAGGCGTAGCCACGAAATTCACGGGATTTCGCATCGGCTGGCAGTCCCTGATAGCGCATGGCGGATTTTGCCTCGTAGCCGCGGATATAGGTGATACCTTCGCTGCGAAACACCCGCACCAGCCCCAGAATGTAGCGATCCGTTCGCACGAAGCTGCGGCGTAGAAACTGGTAAAGGCCGGACGGAAAAAACGCTTCGGTCATATTGGTGACGCCGGGACCCAGAAAATCGTTCAGAAAGGGTCCCTGCAGGATTTGTCCCTTGCAGGAGAGCTGCGCGACCGGGTCCAGCAGGATGCGGGCATCCACATCAAAGAAATTGCAGATCCTGTCCAGAACATCGGGCCGTGGAAAGCTCTCACCGGTCAGGTATCGGTTGAACTGCGTGCGGTTGATGCCCAGACGCCGCGACAGTTCTGATATCGATGGGTAATCCCTGGCCAGTTGCCGCAGGTTGGCACCAAACATATTGCGCAGCTCGGCAGGGGAGCGGTCGGGCTGGCTGGGCTGGCTCACGAAGGTCTCCTCTATGTTGGTAAGTGGGGTTAATACCAGATCTTGCGATTACCCAAGGGAAGGCATATCCCATTTGTAGATAATAGTCGCGAAGCTGACGCTACATAGCATCAATTCTGCGCAAAACGACACAAATTGGTACAGGTTTTTTCAGATGTTTTTGGTGTTCCTCCAGCATGATTTATCTCAGAATGGGTCGGGTCCAATGTGAGGTATGATATGATTGGTGTCGTTCTGTGGACCGACTACGACCTACGGCAGGCTGTGATCTGGTGTGAAGATCACGGGGATCTGGTCTACTATCGCTGGACCTCTCTGGATGAGCCGGTAGTGCTCAGCAAGGGGGATTGTGTGGCATTTCAGGTCGAGACGAAAGGCGCACTGCGGTTGGCCTGCGATCTGCGCCTCATCGAGGAAAGCCAGAGCCCGGAGTTGGCCGCCAAACTGGTCCGGGCAGAGCATGAGGCCAATCTGTACCCGCCGAAGTCCCGGTCCAATGCAACTGTCATGTCTTGGGAAGATGCGCGCCGCGATCCGCTATATCCCACCGCTGAGGAGGCGGAGCGGCAGGAGTATGGGCCGTCGCAGAATAGCCTCCACGATGTGTCGGATCCCCGCCCAACCGGCGGTGCGACAGTGGTCTCTTTTCCGGATAAGAAGGCAAGAGAGGCCCGCGCGCAGGCAAAGCGGCGCAGCGGCTAACGCTCGGGACGCACGGGCGCTGCAAGCCATTATGAGGCCTTGGGTCAGGTGCCGTCAGTACCTAGGTTTGTCCAGCAAAAAGGGGCCGCGCGGACGCAACCCCTATCTGGTATTTCAACGGATCTGATCAGTTGCCGCGCAGCAGCGCTGCGACACCGGTGCGGGCGATTTTGGTCAGCCCCAAGGGCCGCATCATCTCCGCAAAGGCGTCAATCTTGTCCGGTGCGCCGGTCAGTTCGAAAATGAAACTGTTGAGCGTGGTATCAACCACTTTCGCGCGGAAAATCTCGGCCAGACGCATCGCCTCGACGCGTTTTTCGCCCTCGCCGACCACTTTCACGATGGCCAATTCACGCTCGACAAAGGGACCTGCCACGGTGAGATCGGTGACCTCATGTACGGACACGATCCGACCCAGCTGCGCCTTGATCTGCTCAATCACCTGCGGGGTCCCGGTGGTGACAATGGTGATGCGCGACAGATGGCCGGTGTGGTCGACCTCGGCCACAGTGAGGCTATCGATATTGTAGCCGCGACCGGAGAACAAACCGATGACGCGGGCCAGAACCCCGGGTTCGTTTTCCACCAGAATGGTGATGGTGTGGCGTTCCTGAACATCCGAAAAATTCGGACGTAGGTTATAGGCGGAGTGGCTGGTGGAGCCTTTTTTGATGTGTAGGGCAGACATTTAAGTCCCTTTCCTAAATTCCGGGGCAGGGCGATAACGCCCCGCAGAATCTGTTCATAGCCTGGGTTAAACCAGCACCGCGCCGCCAGACTGGATGACGCCTTGGGTTTCGGCTTCGCCCAGCAGCATCTCGTTATGTGCCTTGCCCGAGGGGATCATCGGGAAGCAGTTTTCGTGCTTTTCCACCAGACAGTCAAAGATCACCGGCCCGTCGTAGTCGAGCATCTCCATGATTGCGTCGTCCAGGTCCTTGGGATCCTTGCAGATGATGCCCTTGGCCCCGAAAGCCTCGGCGAGTTTCACGAAATCGGGCAGCGCTTCGGACCAGGAATGGCTGTAGCGCTCGCCGTGCAGCAGTTCCTGCCACTGGCGCACCATGCCCAGGCGTTCATTGTTCAGGATGAACTGTTTCACCGGCAGGCGGTATTGCACGGCAGTGCCCATCTCCTGCATGTTCATCAACCAGGACGCTTCGCCCGCGACGTTGATCACCAGCGCGTCCGGGTGTGCCACCTGCACCCCAATAGAAGCTGGCGTGCCGTAGCCCATAGTGCCAAGACCACCGGAGGTCATCCAACGGTTGGGGTCCTCAAAGCCGAGGTATTGCGCCGCCCACATCTGATGCTGGCCTACTTCGGTGGTGATATAGCGATTGCGGTCCTTCGTCAGGGCCTCAAGCCGTTCGAGAGCGTATTGCGGTTTGATGGTGGTTTCAGAGCCGGTGTAGGCGAGGCAGCGGATATCGCGCCACTCAGTGATCTGTTCCTGCCATTTGGCAATGGCGGCGCTGTCCACCTTGCGGCCGCGGCTTTTCCAAACCTTCAGAACATCTTCAAGCACATGGCCGATGTCGCCGACAATCGGGATATCCACGCGGATCACCTTGTTGATCGACGAGGGATCGATATCAATATGCGCCTTGGTTGAATTCGGGCTGAAGGCATCAAGACGGCCGGTGATGCGGTCATCAAACCGCGCGCCGATATTGATCATCAGATCGCAATCATGCATCGCCATATTGGCCTCATACAACCCGTGCATGCCCAGCATCCCCAGCCAATTCTTGCCGGAGGCCGGATAGGCGCCGAGACCCATCAGGGTCGAGGTCACCGGAATGCCCGTCGCTTCGGCGAGTTCGCGCAGCAGCTGGCTGGCGCCGGGGCCGGAGTTGATGACGCCGCCGCCGGTGTAGAACACCGGGCGCTTGGCGGTTTCCATCGCGGCGACCAGCTCGGTGATGGCCTCCAGATCGCCCTTTACTGGCGGCTGGTAATGCGACGCGGCGGGTTTGGGACCCTGATAGGTGCCGGTGGCAAACTGCACATCCTTAGGGATGTCGATCAGTACAGGACCGGGGCGGCCGGCAGTGGCCACGTGAAAGGCCTCATGCAGGGTACCTGCCAGCTTCTCGGTGTCCTTCACCAGCCAGTTGTGTTTGGTACAGGGGCGGGTGATGCCCACGGTGTCTGCCTCCTGAAAGGCGTCGGAGCCGATCATGAAGGTCGGCACCTGGCCGGTCAGAACCACCAGCGGAATGGAGTCGAGCAAGGCGTCTGTGAGGCCGGTCACCGCATTGGTGGCACCGGGGCCAGAGGTTACCAGCACAACACCGGGCTTGCCGGTGGAGCGGGCATAACCCTCGGCGGCGTGCACCGCGCCCTGTTCGTGGCGCACCAGAATGTGCCGGATATCATTCTGCAAAAAGATCTCGTCATAAATCGGCAGAACAGCACCGCCGGGATAGCCAAAGACCGTGTCCACCCCCTGATCCTTCAGGGCCTGAACAACCATTTTTGCGCCGGTCATCTCACGTTTCATCTGCTTTAGCTCCAATTGGCGGCATCGTTCTGTTTCGCATAAAAAAAGCCCCCGATTTCTGGTCGGAGGCGCATGGGTTCGATTATGGTGTACCGTTACCGGCCCATGCGCGTGGTTCCTACGACTACGACTAGGATTTTCATCGTCTTGGCTCCTTTAGCGTTGAAGCGGACCTTAGGACCGGTGGCGGGGGGCGTCAACAGGGAAATGAACCGAAAACACCCCAGTTTGGGACATTTTATTGCGCGAATGTGCAGTGTGGCGACATTATTACGGTTTTGGGCGGTGTGAATCGTGCCATTTCGGTCCTGATTTCCCAATTCAGGGCAGGCCAGCCCCAGTGTTTTGATTGATGTCAGGCGTCTTTCGCCGACGATATGTCCGGCTGTGGACCTAAGTTTTCGATATTTCTGCTGCACTGCAGTGTTACGAGGAGCCTTTATGCGACATAACCGGCGGGCGGGTCAGAAACTGTGACCGGTGCCCTGCAACACACCATGTTCCAGCGCATAGCGTGTCAGCCCTGCAGTGGAAGAGATGCCAAGCTTGCGTTTGATGTTCTTGCGATGGGTTTCCACGGTGCGCACAGAAATATCCAGCACCAGCGCCACATCCTTATTGGATTTGCCCTGAGCCAGCTCCAGCAGGATGGTCTGCTCGCGCCCTGTGAGCGCCTCACGGTCAGGATCATCCTTGGGTTTCAGCGAGCCTTCGGCACCGGTGCAGAGATAGGTCTCGCCGCGCATCACGGTGTCGATGGCCTGACGGATCTCTTCGGTCGGGACATCTTTCAGCACATAACCCATGGCGCCATGGGCCAGCGCGCTGGAGATATATTCCGGACTGTCATGCATCGACAGAATAAGGATACGGGTGGCGGGGGATTGTTCCAGGATGATTTCTGTCGCGCTCAGCCCGCCCAGTTTCGGCATGTTCAGATCCATCAGGATCACATCCGGTTTCAGCGCGCGGGCCTCGGTCACGGCCTCTTCGCCATTGCTGGGAATGCCCACCACTTCGATGTCGTCATAGCTTTCGAGGATGGACTGAATGCCCTCGGCGACCATTGGGTGATCGTCTACGATCAGAACGCGAATGGTGTTTGGCATGATCGCCCCTCATGTGGCTTGCGCGGTTCCTGTTGCCCTATGCTGCGATGGCAGATCGGCAGGGCGCGGTTTGGCTCAGGACACCCGTTTGGAGGTCGCGTTTGCCGCGTCTCCGGGCGGCAGAAGATGGCTCAGCGGCAGCAGAACCTCAATCACCGTGCCACTTTGCATGCCCCGTGATGACAAAATCCTGAGGGTTCCGTCAAGCTGTTCGATCCGTTCCTGCATATTGCGCAGCCCGATACCCGGCCCACCGCGGTCCTGCACTGGTGGGAGGCCGCGGCCATTATCGGTGATCCGCATGGTAGCACCGCGGGCATGGCCACGCAGGTCCATACTGACCTCGGTGGCCTCGGCGTGGCGTTCGATATTGGTCAGCGCCTCCTGCGCAATACGGTAGAGCGCGATCTTGGCATCCGCGTCCAGACGGTTGCGGAACACCACGGTGCTGAACCGCGTTTCAATGCCGGTGCGGGTGGCAAAATCATCGGTCAGCGCCTTCAGCGCCGGTCCCAGACCCAGATCATCCAGCACACCGGGGCGCAGGTCGCGGCTGATGCGGCGGACCTCGGTGATGGCAGTACCCAGATGCGAAATCCCCTTGTTCAACGGGGCATCGACGTGGTCGAAGTCGCCGCGTGACAGTCGCCTGCGGGCATTGTCCAGAGCGTAGCGCACCCCGACCAGAAGCTGGCTGATCCCGTCGTGCAGTTCGCGCGCGACGCGGCCGCGCTCCTCTTCCTGGGCGTCAAAGACCCGTTGGGTCAGTTCTTTCAGCTTGGCATCGGCCAATCGGCGTTCGCGAATGTTCAGCACCATGCCGGAGGCAAAGACCAGACCCAGCGCAAAGAGCGTGATGCCGCCGATATAATAGAAGGTGCGGCGAATTCGGGTCTCCACCTCGGCGCGGGAGGCCGCGACAGAGGCCAGCACATCGTCAATAAACACCCCGGTTCCGATCGCCCACCGCCAGTCCTGTAGCCCTAGTACATAGGCCACCATCTGCGCCTCTTCGCCGGTAGAGGGCTTTTCCCACATGAAAGTGTGCCAGCCGGCCCCCTGACGGGCCAGGTGAATGAATTCATCCACCACGGGCGTGCCGCGACTGTCGGTCAGACCGCGCCAATTCTTGTTGATATATTCAGTTTGCCGTGGGCTAACCAGATTGGTGCCGTCGTAATCATAGACAAAGAAGAACCCGTCCCGGTCATAGATCATCGCGCTGAGGATCTGGGTTACTTTTTCTTTGGCCTCTTCGTCATCGGGCGCGGCCAGCCCGTAGATATGCGAGAACCCGTTGCGGGCCTGGGTCACATAATTGCGCAGTTCGGCCTTCTTGGCCTGCAACAGCTGCTGTTCCAGCGCCTTGATTTCCCGTTCGGCAAGCGCGCGGGACTGTATGGCGACCAGAACCGCAATGGCCGCCCCGGCGACAATCAGCGGCAAGGTGGCCAGCAGAGAGAGTTTCTGGGCGTAGTTCGGTCGCAGGAAATCGGGGATCAGACGCATGGTCGAATCGTTACGCAATCCGATTTGAGAATCAAAGCCCCCATTGGTGCGGTCACCGCACGAAAGTCCGACGCCTCCGCGCCGCAGTCACAGCCTGCCCGGATTTTGGCCAAAAAATTTGGCCAAATTGCGGTTTTCTACGCAGTAGTAGGTATTCACATGACGCAGGGTGCGGCTAGGCTTGCCCCACTCGACAAGACCCGCCTTGGGCGCAGACCCAAGGCAATCCAATTAAATGGGAGGAGAAACCTATGGATCGTCGTTCCTTTTTGAAGACATCCGCGCTGGGGGGCAGCGCCGCTGCAGCAACCACTCTGGCCGCACCAGCCTATGCACAGGGTAAGCGCACCCTGACCATGGTCACCACCTGGGGTCGTGGCCTCGCAGGCGTGCATGACTCGGCGCAGTATGTTGCCGATGCGATCACTGCCATGTCCGGTGGCGACCTGACCGTTGATGTGAAAGCCGCAGGCGAGCTGGTCGGCGCGTTCGAAGTGTTCGACGCCGTGACCGCAGGCCAGGCCGACATGTACCATGGTGCCGACTATTATTTCACCGGCCAGCACCCGGGCTATGCCTATTTTACCGCCGTGCCCTTTGGCATGACCCCGCAGGAACTGACCAACTGGTACTACCATGGTGACGGCCATGCGCTGCATGACGAACTGGGCCAGATTTTCGGCCTTAAGTCCTTCATCGGCGGCAACACTGGCCCACAGGCCGGCGGCTGGTACAACAAGGAAATCAAGGGCCCCGAAGATTTCAACGGCCTGAAATTCCGGATGCCGGGTCTGGGCGGCAAGGCTCTGGGTAAACTGGGCGCCTCCGTGCAGAACATCCCTGGTTCTGAAGTGTATCAGGCGCTGTCCTCCGGCGCGATTGACGGCACCGAGTGGATTGGCCCCTGGGCGGACGAGAAAGCCGGCTTCCAGGAAATCACCAAGACCTACTACACCGCTGGCTTCCACGAGCCGGGCGCGGCACTGTCGGTTGCCACCAACCGCGATGTGTTCGAAGGCCTGTCGCCTGCGCACCAGAAGGTCATTGAAATGGCGTCCGCCGCTGGCCACCAGTGGAGCCTGGCTCAGTTCATGAACAACAACGGTGCAGCGCTGCAGCGCCTGCAGTCCGGTGGCGTGAAGACCTTGGAATTCCCTGACAGCGTCTGGGATGCCTTCGGTTCCGCGACCAAGGAAACCCTGGACGAGTTCATGGGCGATGAGCTGTTCGCGAAAATCCGCGGCAGCGTCGAAGAGTCCATGAAGGCCTCCTCCGGCTGGATTACCAAATCCGAAGGTGCCTATCGCGTTCAGCGCGACCGCGTTCTGGGCTAACCCTCTTCGAGTGGTTTCAATCGGATCCTCCGCAGCGGCGGGGGATCCTTTCGCAATTGCAGCCGGCAGGGATGGTCGTGACCATCTATGCCCATCGGGTCCAATGATCCGTGCGCGCCTGATTTTATCCCAAAGATGACAATCAAAAGGCCTGCGCTGCACGCATTTATTCGAGGGAAAAATGCAGGACGAAAGTGGCGTTTCCTTTTTTGGAGCCTTACTGGGCGGCCTGATCTGGCTGGTCCAGAACATCGCGGGCGCCTTTTATAATTTCGGCTATGCCGTCGCCAACCCGCAGCTCTGGCTCGATTGGTCGGACAAGGCCTCCGTCATGCGGTTTGTCTACTATGGCGGGTCGGTTGAGTTCTTCTTTGTGGTGTTCACCGCGTTTCTGGTGCTGACGGCTGTCGGCATCTATCGCCATTCCATCATGTGGGGTGTCGTGCGCGGGCTGGAGGGCTTTGCCAACACGCTGGGTCGACTGTTTGCCTGGGCGGGCCTGCTGATGGTACTGCAGCAGATTGTGATCGTGTTCATGCAGCGGGTGTTTGCGCGCCCGGATATGAGCTTTGGTCTGGGGATCGCGTTGGAAAAAGACATCAGCTGGTTCGCCGAAGAACTGAAGCTTTACAATGCTTTGGTGGTCTGTCTTTGCGTGACCTACACGTTCGTACAGGGCGGTCATGTACGGGTGGATCTGATCTATTCCGGTATCAGCTTCCGCGCCAAACGCGTTGTGGACATGCTGGGATCGCTGATCTTCATGATGCCTGCCGCGGTGCTGACGTGGATGTATGGCTGGTTCTTCCTGTGGCGCCATCTGATCGTGCCAAAACCCTCTGCCTCTGACACTCTGGACCGGCTGGTGATGAAGTCACGTGCCCTGCGCTGGAACGTGGAAACCATCGGTTTCAGCCCCAACGGGTTCAACGGGTATTTCCTGTTCAAGATCCTGCTGGTGATCTTCGCCGGTATCGTCTTCCTGCATGCCATCGCGTTTTTCTACCGCTCGTTCCTTGAGTTCGTGGAAGGCCCCGGCAGTGAGAATAAACACCTCGACAAGGACAGCCTTGGTGAAGGTGAAGAAGCCTATGAAGGCGCGCATTAAATAAGGGACAGCCCCCATGCTATTCGGACTTGATGGCGTTGAAATCGGCCTGATCATTGTCTTCTTCTGCCTTTTTGGCGGTATTCTCTCCGGCTTTCCGGTGGCTTTTGCCATCGGCGGTGCCGGGGTCATCTCCTTTGGGATCATTGCGGCGCTGGACAGCGCCGGGATCCTTGTTCACCAGGCCATCGATACCTCGTCGCAGGTCTATCGGGATCTGGTGAATTCCGGCGTGAAGCCGGATTCTGTTTCGGTCTTCCGATACCCCGACCTGCCACGCGTCGCCGAGGCCGTCTTCCCACAAGGCTGGGAAGTTGCGATGGACCGCAACATCTCCTTCATTGTGAACCGGATGAACGAACGCGTTCTGGCGGGGGCGTCGATTGAGACCCTGCTGGCCGTGCTGATGTTTGTTCTGATGGGGATCACGCTGGAACGCTCCAAGATCGCCAATGATCTTCTGACCACCATGGCGCGCGTCTTTGGCCCGCTTCCCGGCGGTCTGGCGGTATCGATTGTGGTTGTAGGCGCGTTTTTGGCAGCCTCAACAGGGATCGTGGGTGCAACCGTTGTGACCATGGGCCTGCTGGCGCTGCCAACCATGTTGCGCAACAACTATTCGCCAGAGCTGGCGACAGGGGTGATTGCGGCCTCCGGGACACTCGGCCAGATTATTCCGCCGTCGATCGTGATCGTTCTGCTGGGCACACTGGCGGGGGATCTCTACTCCACCGCGCAGGAAGCCCGCGCGCAGGAGTTCGGTTGTTCTGACGCGCTGACCTATCTGGGGGAGCCTGCGGTTGTGTCGGTCGGCACCCTGTTTCAGGCGGCACTGTTGCCGGGCATCATGCTGGCATTGCTCTATGCCCTCTATGCCTTTGGCTATGCACTGCTGAATCCGGAAAAAGCCCCTGCGGTGGTTCTGGAAGGCGGCACCGGTGAGCCAATCACCCGTGGTGAAGGCCTGACCTGGTTCCTTGGTGTACCGGTCGCGCTGATTGCAGGTGCTATGTTGCTTGGCCAGGTGAACCTGATCGGCAGCCAGAACGTCAATGTTTCGGCCTTCTCCGATGCAGGTCAGACCGCAGCGCTGCGCACCAACGTTGGTGATCAGTGCAAGGCGGCGATGATTGACCTGCATGGTCAGGAGGCCTGGGACGCGGCGGTTACCGAACAGGACGCAATTGATGCGGCTGGCGGCGTGACCCAAGCAACCAAGCTGACAGAGGAAGAGCTGGAAGCTGCCAAGATCGCCAAGATTGACGCCGCAGCGCCAATCGGCACCGGTCTGACCGTGCTGATGGTTCTGATGGGGCTGGTTCTTGCTGTGGGGCGTGGCGTCTCGCCTTCGTCTGATCCCAAGCCGCTGATCCTTGGTGCGATTGGTGTTCTGCTGATCGCGTTGGTAGATGTTGTGGCAATTGCTCCGACCACCAGCCCGGGTATCACCGTTCTGCTGATCGCGCTGCCGACGCTTCTGGCCCTTTACGGGTGCAGGATCGCTGCGGGACGCAGTGCCAGAAACGATCTGATCCGGGTTGTATTCCCGCCGCTGATTCTGATCGTTGCGGTGCTGGGGTCCATTCTGGGCGGTATTACCAACCCGACGCCGGCTGCGGCGCTGGGGGCAGGTGGCGCCATTATGCTGGCGGCTTACCGCAAGCTTCAGGATCAGGGCAAATCCGGCAAGATCATCATCTGGGCAACCTTTGCGGTGGCCATCTGTATTCTGGTGGGCGTGAACTTTGACCTGCGTATCAACGGTCGGAGCGGCGTGTCGGCCGAAACGGTCATCGCCTTTGGCGTGGCCTACGGGGCCTATCTGTTTGCGCTGTTTGGTCTGCTTTATGGCTGCTGGGTGCTGTTCAAGGGCGGGGTTCTGACCCCGGTCGTGCGCGAGACGGCCAAGGTCACATCGATGGTGTTCACCATCCTGATCGGCTCGCAGCTGTTGAACCTTGTGGTGATCTCCTTTGGAGGGGAGCATTATATCCAACAGTTCCTGAAGAGCTTTGACAGCGAGTTGAAGGTCTTTTTGATCGTGATGGTGGTGCTGTTCATCCTAGGGTTCGTGTTGGACTTCCTTGAGATCATCTACATCGTGATCCCCATTGTGGGGCCGGTGATCTATGGCGGGTCTTTCGATCCGAAGTGGGTGACCATCATGGTGGCAGTGAACCTGCAGACGTCGTTCCTGACGCCTCCCTTCGGATTTGCGCTGTTCTATCTGCGTGGGGTGGCCCCAAAAGAGGTGACAACGGCGCATATCTACCGTGGGGTCCTGCCGTTTGTGCTGATCCAGGTGGTGGGTCTGGGAATCCTTTGGATGTTCCCGTCGATCGTGACCATCGTGCCGGCGCTGATGCCAAACTGATCTCGTCTCAATCGTCAGATCAAAGGGCCCTCCACGCGGAGGGCCCTTTCTTATGCCTGCAGGATGTTGTGGAGGGGCGCTGTCTCTCTGTGCCATGGGGGCAATCACCATGGCATATTTCAGACCAGAAGACGGGTGCGTGCACCTGCTCAGGTAAGCTGAAGTAGATCCCAGCGATTGCCGAATGGGTCGCGCCAAACAGCGACGCAGCCATAGGGTTCGTGGCGCGGCGCCTCCTCGAACTTGACACCTGCGGCCAGCATCGCGGCGTGATCGCGGGTGAAATCGTCGGTGCACAGGAACAATCCGACGCGCCCACCAAATTGATTGCCAATAATTGCCTGCTGCGCAGCGCTGTCTGCGCGTGCCAGAATGAGGCTGCCTTGGCTGGCACCGGGCGGCAGGATCCGCACCCAACGTTTGCGCCCCTGGTCAATGTCCTCGGCAAGTTGCCAGCCAAGCGTCCCGCAATAGAACGCAATCGCCTCGTCGTAGTCGGGGATCACAAGGGTGACGGCGTGGAGGGTCTGCACCGTGTTACCTGCTGTGGTTGCGCGAATCCGGCAGGTGGATATTGGCGACCTGTTCTGCGATCGGATCGGTCGACAGGGGATGCGCCGTGTCGTCGAAGGCGTCGGGGTCGGTCATCGGCTGCCAGGCACCGCGGTGATAGACCTCAAGTCCGGTGAACTTCGCCTTGTAGCCCATCTTGGCGCTGCCCGGGACCCAATAGCCGAGGTAAACATAAGGCAACCCGGCCTCACGCGCGATTTCGATATGATCTAGGATCATGAACGTGCCAAGTGAATTCTGTGGCAGATCGGGCTGGTAGAAGGAATAGACCATGCTCAGCCCATCCTCGAGCACATCGGTGAGCGATACGGCGGTCAGCGCATTGGTCTCGCGATGATTGTATTCCACCACCCGACTGCGGATCGGCGTTTCTTCGATCATGGCAGCGTATTCAAAGACATCCATATCGGCCATCCCGCCATCGGCATGGCGGCTGTCCAGATAGGTGCGGAACAGCGCGTATTGATCTTCCGTCGCCCAGGGAGAGGTGGCGCGCCGCTCCAGTTCGGAATTGCGTCGCAGAGTTCGTTTCTGACCACGGCTCGCTTTGAAGTCGGCAACATTGATCCGGGCCGACAGGCAGGCGGAGCAGTCCGAGCAGGACGGCCGATAGAGGACATTCTGGGAACGGCGAAAGCCCTGTTGTGATAGGCTGTTGTTAAGCTGTTCAACCCCGTCGCCCTGAAGTGCGGTGAACAGCTTACGCTCCATCCGATCTGCCAGATAGGGGCAGGGCTGCGGCGCAGTCACGTAGAACTGTGGGGCAATCGGCAGAGTATGGCGCATCAGGCGGGTGGGTGTCCGTTTGGTCTTGGCGCAAAAAGCCCCGTTGTCGCGCTGGTGCGCTGACAGAGCGGGGCACTCTGGCCACTAGGTTGGCTTCGATGATAGCAACGCCGCCGCCATGCGCCAAGAGGCCAGTTTCGATTAAGGTTTACAGATTTTGATTGTCTGTTTGGGTCCGCGTTTTGGGCCGTTGTCCTGTAGCTCAGCTTGCCGGTTATCTGCGCCGGTTCAGCATCACCGTGCCAAGCACCGCATCCGTCAGCCCCTGACCGCGCGCAGACATCAGCATCATCAGGATCGAGATAATCTGCAGCACCGGAAAGGCCATTGAGATCGAATATCCGGCGGTATGCAGCAACGCACCCTGACCATCAAGCTTGCGCCCTGAGAGGTCCCGCAACTCAATCCCTGCGATGAGCATCCCCCAGGTGGCGGAGCCTGCTGCGATGGTGACCGCGCGGTAGATGAAGCCGATGACCAGATAGAGCAGAGGCCAGATGAACAGCCCGGTAAAGGCGGTGAAAACCACCGCGACACTGGCCAGAAGCGTGATCAATACGCTGTCCATCAGCCAGGCGAACAGGCGTTTTGAGGCAACAAACTGGTAAAAATCGGCCTGATAGTCCGGGTCGGGCAGGGCGGTCATCAAAGCCTCCTTCTGGCTTTATCTCGGGATAGTTTTTGGGGGCTGTAGCCTGCGAGAGGCGGCGGCGGTTTGGGTGCGCATTTGCCCCGCCCCTGATGGGGCGAGGCGGGGGGGGGCGGCGGAGGTCAGTGACGCTTGCTGCGACGGGAGCCGCTGTCGTCGTCGTTCTCGTCGTCGATTTCGATAGCCTCATCGTCGTTCTGCAGCGCGCGCTCATGCATGAACTCATCGAATTCGGATTTGTCCTTCGCGGCGCGCAGGCGCTGCAGGAAGGCTTCGAAATCATGCTGCTCCTGTTCCAGGCGCTGCAATGTGTCGGCTTTGTAGGCGTCAAAGGCGCTATTGCCGGACGGGGTCATCGCCGACATACCATGGCGGGCCCAGGATTTACGGCGCGTGCTGCAGGATTTTGAGAACATACGTTTGCTCCAGATCATGTAAAACAAGAGGGCCAGGCCAACCGGCCAGAAAAACACGAAGCCAAGGACCATCGCTGCGATCCAGGCGCCTTTGCCCTTGCTGTCCAGCCAGGATTCGCTGCGGGAAAACCAGCCCTGTTCGGACGGCTGCGGGGCGGTTGAGGTATAACTCGTCATCGGGGTCTCCAGGTTAACGTTGCAAGGTGCGGCGTCTATGTAAATGCGCTTCACATTATGGAATATCGGAGTCCCCGGGCTTGGTTTCAAGGCTTGATGTAAATCTTTTTCACATACTGGGTGTGGCGTGGGGTTAAGTATTTGATTTTGATGATTAAATTTAGTTGTAGCTGTAGCTGTAGCGGGACACTTCCGTTTGCAAACTCGGACACTTCAAGTTGCAGCAATTTTTTTGAAGTTGGACAGCGTGCTAAATAGCGGTTTTAGCGGCGCACGAAGCTAACGCGACGTGGGAGCTGGACTTGGCGCGCAGCCTATGCTGCCAGACAGTAAACGCGTAGCGGATCACTACGAGCATACTGCCCACCGACAGTATCGCCCATCAGCGCAGAAAACAGGCGCTGCACAGTCACACGATCTGCCTACAGGAGGCACGCCACGCCAACCAATCTCGCCGTGCATGCCGCTCGCATTATAGAGCTTCGCTGCGCTCGCGAATTTACGCCGTAGGTCAGCTCACACATTGCGGAAGAAACGACGTTCAATTTTCGCTTCAAGCTAATGATCTAAAATTACAAGAAGGCCCCGATTTTTGTTAGAACTTGGTGAAAAGCGTTCTCTGGCTGGGTCGGATCAAAATGTCAGATACTTCAACCCTCGTGCTTGCTTTCTTTTTGCCTCCATCTTTCTTTCCGACTTCAATCTCACCGTCCGAAGAAAGTTTTTGAAGCACTTTGAAAATCATATCGTTTTGGGCAGCAGTAAGATTTCCGATCTGCGATAGCAACTGCTCCACAGTGAGGATGTCATCGGTCATGTTGTCCATGACTCGCTTTGGAAGCTCATTTTCAAGTTCGCCCAGCAGCGTAACCTCGTCCTCATCGCGGAAGGAAAATAGAGATTCTTTGCTTTCTATAAGTCGATGGTCGAAACCAAGTTCGAACAGACTCCCTCTGCCAATATGACGGAAATGGTTTTGCTTATCCCAATGCACGGAAAGCATTTTATCCCGAGCGGCTTGGTGTTTTGAAAGGTGCGCCAACAACATCCAGCGCTTGTCAGTTTTTGAGTACATCATAAAGGGAGTGAAAAAATGTGCTCCGCTATTTTTGCGAAGGTTTTCCATTACCGTTCTCTGAGCCGTTGCTCGACCGAATTTCTCATCGTCCTTAAGCGTTTGCCAGGTAGAGACGAACTCCTCCGAAATGCCAAACTGTCTCAGCCCCTCCAGGCCGCTTCCATCCGTCCGCAAATAGTTTAACAACGCATCGATCGAAAAGGTGAGAATGGCCTCTGGTTTATCCAAGTTGGAAAAAATCTGTTGAAGGCAAGTTACTGGGACGTCAACGTATCCCCATTGATCCAGGACAAAGAAGCTTCGCCCTTGTCTTTGACGTTTTTTTATGTCCGCAATTATTCGTGGGAGTAACACTTCAAACTCTCCCGTTTGCAACACAATGGTGTCACCAACCTGCTCCGAAAATTCACTCTTGGACAGTTCATGGCGTAGAGCCGCCATGTGCAAAGCATTTGCATCACTAAAATAGAAGTGCGCTACAATTTCCAGCGGCTTGTGCCGCTCGGCATTGATTCGAGTTTTTGCTCTTTCTACCGCGTTCAATAGCGCAAAGGGGCTGCCATACCTTGTTTCATGACCCCTTTGATAAAGCCCTCCGCCACAGAAGCCATCAACAATAGTTATTCTGAGTGTTTCCATGCGGCGATTGGCAGTCACCGTATCAAAATAGACATCCAAATACTGCTCAATAACTTCAAGTTTTCTCTCTGTATGAGCTTCGATGCCAGGTAGCGGTTCGCCAACTTTCCATTTGAAATTATTTTCTTTAGACACGCGTCACCATTTGGTCAATGATATTTCCTCTTTGGAGGTCGAAAAGTAGAAGGCAAAATTAATAAATTTTAAGGTTGAACTTGAGGTGGCATTTCATCCCAAGTTCGCCCTCGATAGTCGCGGCCATTCAGTTTTTTTGATCGCTTTTTGTTGTCTTTACCCCAAGTGCCCCACTGTTTGAAGAAAAAGGCCGTTTCATACAGTCGGCAAGCATGATGGATATCATCGATCCAAACTTCTTTAATGGGTCGCGCGTCTTTGCCACTCTCCCCACCTACGATTGCCCAATCAATCCCAGTCAGATCAATATCCCCGACACAGGCAATCAGCGGTTCAAACGAAATGAAGCGGATTGATGCTGGAACCGCTCTGAGCTCATCAATTCTATGAACAACAGCTTGTCCTTCGACGCTTGTTCCGAGCCAAACATTTTCTAACGGCATCGGACAAATCCGTGACAATATGTCGGCCATTCTATCAGGGCGTTTGGTGAGAATTTGATAGTGGTGATGCGGTGTGGAGTGCATCACTTCCCACACCTTGGCCACAAATGCTTCCGACACATTTGGGTGGAAGAGATCACTCATGGAGTTTACAAATATCTTCCGCGGCTTGCGCCACTTCTTGGGGATGTCGAGAGATTTATGGTCTTCGTGGACGACGCCGTTCCAAATGGTCCGCTTGCCAGACTTCCTCGTAAGGCCTTTGTATTTGTCCACTCCCATTGCCTCGAGCCGCTTTGCCATACTCATGGCGTAACAGTTCGTACATCCAGCAGACATGATCGAGCAGCCCGCAACCGGGTTCCATGTCGCATCGGTCCATTCAATTTGAGTGTCGGCCATTTGATCAATGAGTTCTTTTGTCAGAAGTTCTGTTCCTGTCTAAGCGATAGGGAACATTGGGGCAACAAAATTGGTTAGATTCTCATTTAGTCAGAATCAATGTGGGATCTAGAACCTGCATTGCTGCTGACATCATTGGTCGGTCTGTCCCATGAATTTCCGGTGATCGGTTCGCGATGGCAGTAATACGGTCACTTCCTGCCGTTCGGTGTAGGTGGCCTTTGTCCGATATGGGCTGTGGCTGCCTTTACCATGGGCCATGATTTCTGAAGAAAAAGGGCTTTTGTCATCCATCACAAGCGCACCCTCGGCCCTTACGACAGGCTTTGCTGCGGCTGATACAAGAGTTTCCACAGGCTTTCCCCTTGCGGCATGTCTTACAGCAGGCGGCATTCCAGATCGTTGCCTCAGTGTCGATGCCAAGCGCACGAAGGCGCTCCCAAGTTGCCGCTGTGTAGGCTGCTGGGTTGGTACTTTCTTGTAGATCGGACATGCTGTGGTTCAGATCAGCCGCAACTGCGATGTCCCCAACACCAACGACTGCGAAAACTGCCAGAACGTTTATGAATTTGCGCATGGTTTCCCCCCCGGAAAATGAATCACCTATAAATTGCATGGATCGTGCGGCATTAAACTGACCCATATCAAGTCGGGATGGGAGCGGAGGCAGCAACTTTAGGCTGTTCGCGGCTGGGTTCGATGCTACGAGAGGGCAACAGTTTTAAATACTAGGGCTTAGCAGAATGAGACTATCCAGTGCGGTCGCGATGAGACCAGCAATTGCTGTGGCGCTCGCTCTTGTGGTTTCAATTCCCGCTTCGGCTGCTGGGCTACGGGTGCGCGATGCTGACACAATCGTGGTTGACGGAACACCAGTTCGACTACAGGGCGTAGATGCGCCAGAGTTGAAAACGAGAGCCGGGAAGGACGCCAGGCGTTGGATGGTCAACTTCCTTGCCGGTAAGAGTATTGAATGCAGCCTGAATGGCGAACGTTCCTATGACCGCTACATTGGTGTCTGCTATGCTGAAGGCCAAGATATAGGGGCGGCGGTTATCGCTGCGGGCCACGCGCTAGATTGTCGCCGCTATTCTGGTGGGCGATATCGTCATTTGGAGACCCCGGCGGCGAAGTCCCGAATACGCCGTGCTTCTTACTGCCGTTGAAACGGTTCGGTACCGTGCGGGCTGATCTCAGCGCGAGATCTATTTCTTGGCCTTCTCGTTGTCGCGTTCTGCTTTGAAACTGGTTGTGAGTGTGGTGTCGAGGCGGTGGGTGACGCTGGTGATCAACCATTCGCCCTCCAGTTCGGGTTTGATGCCGGTCAGGTTGACCTTGGCCTCGGCCATCAGATCACCCCAGAAGCCGCCGAGCTGAACATTAACAGAGCCGCTGGCGCGGGCGGCGCGGGATAGGGCGGCGTCGGCGGCGCGCTGTGCCTCTGCCTCGTTCGGGTAACGGTGGCGCAGCTTCAGCTTGGGTTCTTTGTCTCCGGCCTTGCAGGTGCGGATCTCAGCGCTGCCAAGGTCGGTCCATTCCACGATGACGCAGCCATATTTACCGCGTCCTTTCAGTTGCCAATCGCAAGACGACATCTGTGCGCGGTTCACCTCAAACACCGGCAGGGCAGAGCCATCAGCGGCCTTGTTTTCTCCGCGCTTGGCCACAACCAGAGCACCGCCCGCTGGCTTGGCGACGGCGTCCAGATCCTTGGCCAGGCGGGTCAGGAAGTTGAGGTCGCTTTCGGTGGTCTGCGCCAGATAGGCATAGCGGTGGGATTTCAGGCTGTCGCTGATCACCGGTTTCAGCCCGTGTTCGCCCGCAATCTTGGTGATGATGTCGGCAAGGGAGACGTTGCGCCAGGACCGGGATTTGCGCGCCCGGATACCGCTCAGCATATCTGCGGCCTTGGCACCAATGGTCATGATATCCGGCGCAATGCTGCCGCTCAGCTCATCCACCACAAAGCGCCCGATTTCCACCAGATCACCGGTGAAGCCAAGCGAGATTTGCAACGCGGCGCCGGTTTCAGGCAGGGCGATGGCATAGTCGCGGTCGTCCACCGTGATCTCGGCCCGGTCTGATTTGCTGCCCGCCTCATCAATGACGGTCAGACCGATCAGGCGGTCGGCAAAATTGCCGGTGACATCCTCACCATCGGCGATGATCTGATAAGCAACTTTCATGACGTGCCCCAGAGGCGCAGCGGCTTGCGGACGGGGGCCGGGGCCGGATCGGGCAGGGCGATCAGCACCCCCTTGGGGAGGATAGGGCCAAGCCGCGCCAGCCCCGGATTGGCCTCATAAACGGCAACGGTCATGTCCTCGCGGCCATAGTGATCCTTGCAGATTTCGTCGATCATATCGCCCTCGCTGGTGCGGTAGGTCTGCATCACAGCCCCCCGAGGAATGAGGACAGGACGCCATTGTCCTGGCCATAGGCTTGCAGGGTTAGCGAGAACTCAATTTTGCGCGGGGCACCATCGGCCAGAAAGACGCTTTTGCGTTCCTCAACATGGGTGATCACCCAGCGGTCCCAGACCCAGCCGAGGCCATCGACCATCATCATGGGCTTGGCCACTTTGGCTTGTAGGCGCATCATTTCAACCTGTCGTAAACCGCCTTTGAAATGGGGATAAATCACCCCTTCAAGCCGCAGTTCCTCGGCGTCTGGTCCGGTAAACTGAAGGGCCGGGGCACGTCCGATCCGATTCACCTTTTCCCAGCGGTAAGCGGCGGTGCGGGCAAACTGCTGGTAGGAATCCCCGCCCATACCAAAGCGAAAGCCACCAAGGGCCATCATGACCATGCTCAACATCAGTAATCCAATCCGTCATGCAAGTCGGCGCGGCGCGCGCTTTCCCGTCGGTTCAGCTCTTGCATCACCATCCGCGCAATCGCGGCCTCATCGGTGCCCTGCGGCGGTGCGATGGTGATATTGATCGTGTCGCCTTGGCGGGTGATCTGCGGTGCGGCGTCTTGCGCCGACAGGGCCGGGCGCGGGTCAATCTGGCGCTGGATGTCGCCGGGGCCTGCGACGGCGGCCGCTGGGATCGACAGCGAGGTCGCCGCCATTGCCGCCTTCAGAACCCGCGTGGGCAGGATGCTGCCGGATACGCCAGGCACAAAGATCTCGGCGCTGCGTTCCCCGACCAGATAGGGCATCCCTGCGCGCACCGGCCCGCCCGCGTCTCGCTGTCCACTCAGGGGATGCGCTTTGGGCGAGCGTTCACGCCCGTCGCCGGTCGCTGCCTTGGCGGTGGGGCTATCGCCGCTGGCCCAGGCTTGCAGATCTGTCAGCCATTGCGGCTTGAGATTGGCCAGCTTGTTGGTGATGAACGTCACCGCCTGATCCACGATTGAGGCCATGCCGTCCCAGAGCGATTTCATCAACGTGACGCCGCTGGCAAAAAGAGAGATCTCTTGGAACTTGGCGATGATCTGCTGCGGGACGCCCAACAGGTCCATGACATAGGCCACCAGCCCGATGGCGCCCTCTATCGCCAGCGTGAAGGGGTTGAACTCGGCCAGCAGCTTAAACACCCCTTTGATTAGCCCCTCGTCAAAGGCCGCGCGCACCAGTTCTATTTTCTCGGTGACGGTGCCGACTATCTTGTCCCAATTGTCATAAACGACATAGGCAAGTGCGGCGACGGCTGCGATGACCAGGCCAATGGGATTGGCCATGGTCAGAGCGCCGAGGCGGACAAAGGCACCACTCAGCAGTTTGACCCCGCGCAGCAGCAACAAAAGTGGACCTTTGCCAACCCACATCAGCAGTTTTCCCGCCGCGAAGATGGGGGCCATGGGTAGCCACCAGATCAGGCGCAACGCAGCAAAGCCCGCATAGAGGGCTGCGGCTGAGGCAATGACCCGGCCTAAGCTGCCGTTCCATTCAAACAGCGAGGCCACCATTTGACCAAGCGCGGCCCCGGCATCGGTGCCCCAGAACGTCCAGGCGTCGCGGCTGGCGTCCAGCGGCCCCAAGAGATTGCTAAACCACTCCCAAAGATCACGCGCGGCCTGGATGATTGCGTCCAGCATTGGCGCGGCGGGGCCAAGGGCGGCACGGAACCCTTCCCAGAATCCGGTAAAGAATGCGCCAAGGCCGGACCAGTTGTTGTAGATCCACACGCCCGCCATCGCGACACCGGCCAGGAGCGCGCCAATGCCGGTGGCCAGAAACGCCCAACGGATCGCGATCAACGCGCCGCGTACCAGCTTTAGCGGGTTCAACAGCGCCAGCAATCCACGCGCCAGAAGTGGCGCCAACATCAGTAAGCCGCTGCCCGCCCGGATGATGTGCAGGAACACCGGCAGGATCGAGAACAGCGACCAGCGCAGGGCAATGGATGCGACCCGCAAGCTGAACAGTGCGAGTGCCGCTTTCATCACGCCGTTGATCAGAGCGGGGTGGGCGGCGGCCCAATCGGTCATCGCAGCCACAATCGGCATCAGCGCGGCCATCAGCTCATTCATCTGCGGCAGAACGGCAGTGCCGACGACAACGGCCAGCCCCTTGGCAAACTCCAGAAGGCGCTGGCGCTGCACAAAGGTGGTGGCCGCCTGTCGGCTATATTCTTCCTCCATCAGCCCGAGCAGGCTGGCGGTGTCGGTGGCCTTGGCAAAGGCGGTTTCCAACATTTCGACATTGGTGATCAGGGGGGTGATTGCGCCCTTGGCTTCCTCACCAAAGAGAATGCCGACCATCGAATTGCGCTGATGAACCGGGATGCTGTCAAACGACTTGATCACCTTCAGGATGGCGCCGGTTGCATCGTCCTGCATGTCTTTTGCGAGTTGTTCCGGGTCTAGGCCGAGGGCCTTATAGACAGCGCGTTGGCGTTTGGTGACATTGCCGCCACGGGTCAGCGCGTTGGTGAAGTTCTTCAGCCCGGTTGCGGCCACTTCCGGGGCCGCGCCTGCGGCCAGCAATGTGGCGCTGAGTGCGGCGATTTCATCGGCGGCAAGACCGGCGGATTTGGCAACGGTGCCTTGCCGGTTGATCACGGCCAGAATGTCGGCCTCGCTGGTCGCCATCGTATTGCCGAGCAGGTTCACGGTATCGCCCAGAACCATGGCTTCCGTGTGGGTCAGTTTCAGGTTCTGACGCCACCGCGCCAGCGCCGTTCCGGCCTCATCGGCAGTGATGCCAAATGCGGCACTCATCTTCGCGGCGTCAGTGGCAAATTCCAGCAACTGGCGGCGCTTCTCATCGTCGGGCAGGTTTTCCTCTACCACGCCCATCCGGCCAGCGGCGGCGATGATATCGGTCATGCCTTCGGCAGTGGCAGCCAACCCGCCAGAGGTCACCAATTCGCGGATCTGCGTTTGAAGGATATTCAGCCCATCGGCGTCCTTGAATGACACCACCTTGGACACTTCGGCCAAACGCCGCTCGGCCTGAATGGCGGGTTCGGTCAGGCCGAGCAGGGTGCCGCCCAATGCGGCCAACCCCAGAACCTCGCCTTGCAGGGCAGAGCGGCGCGCCTTGTTGGCTTCAAGCTGTTGATTGGCCCATTCCACACCACGGCGCCCGGTCTGTTCGGTGACGTGGCCGATCTTGTCCAGCGCCGCAGTTGCCTGCCGCGCCGGGGCCGATACCTGGTCGACCAGTTTCAAGATCAGGGCAATGTTCAGATCGCCTGTGGCCATGCCACTCACTCCAATATCAGCCTATTGCTGCGCGCCGTTCTGGGCCTCGGATCGCTCGCGCGCTTTTTCCCGCCACATAGCCAGCTCCTCGATGCTCATGCTGTCCATCACATCCGGGGGCCAGTGGAACACGAGGGCGATATCCGCCATCGCGTCCTCTACAAATTCGGGCAGTTTTAGGGGCTCGCCTCCAGTTCCAGAAGCTGCCCCTCCAACTGTTCTTTCTTCGCGAAAAAAAGCAGGGTTTTCGTCGCCAGTTCTGTGAAGTCCTCCGGTGCTAACTCAGAGGACAATTGCACAGGCGACAGCGGCGGCTGGGTGATGCGGGGCAGCAGTTTGAACATGGCGTCAACTTCCATCCGCAGAATATCCACCATCGACAGGCCGCGCAGTTCCCCAGGCGAGGGGCGGCGCAGGGTGATTTCGGTGATCTTTTCGCCGTCGATGGTAACGGGCGAGGACAGGGTGACAGCGTTTAGTTTTTGGGTCTGGCTCATGGGTCAGGCTTTCAAAAAAGTAGGAGAGAGGGCAGGGCAGATGAGCCGCCCTGCGGGGGTGTTCAAGGGGTCTTAAATGCTGCTTTAAAAACCCATTGAGGCGCGCAGGCTTGCCAGTTGATCAACGCCGCCGATGATGCGCTTGCCCGCGCGCACGTCGATCTCGAACAGTTCTTCGCCATCGTGCAACATGCGGAAATAGTCGGCTTCAAGCGTGAGCTTCATTGGTACGTCAGAACCGGGCTTGAGGTCGGCAAAGTTGGTGACGGCGAACAGACCGCCAACGGTGGCGACATAGGTGTCAGAGGAAAAGTCTTCTTCGCCCATCGCGCCGGGGCGCAGTGTCAGCCGCTTGCGAGTGCCAAACATCTTGATCAGCTCCGGCGGCCATTCCGCCAATGTCAGCTCACAGCGCAAAGCCTCCATGCCCATGTCCTGGGCAACGGTGCCGTCCATGCCGGAACCGCGATGATTGGCAAGCTGGAGTTTCAGTTCCGGCAGCTTGCCTTCGGTGACGCGCCCGCAATAGCTGCGCCCGTCCACGAACGCGCCGAAATTGCGGATTTTGCGGGGGTATTGGATCATCGTTCAGCCTCCTTATGCTGCCTGTTTCACGCCGGAAACGAGGTCGTCGTAATAGGCGCCATTGCGGTGGCCCCGGAAAATCAGGTGTTCCAGCGGGGCGGGCGGCTCCAGGTCGTAATCCAGATACAGTTTGCCCGCTTTCAGGGTGGCCTCGGTGTTCAGTTCCGCGTCCATCCAGCAGTTGAAACCCAAGAGGGCACCGCGCTGAACCAAGCCCCGGCCAAAGGCCAGAACACCATCGCGAATATCCATGATGAGCTGCGCCGACAGCGGGCGGTCCATGGCCCAATCGTGGGCTTCGGCGATGCTCTGGGCCACGATGTCAGCCGTCCGCACAACCGACAGAAACGCCCATTGCGCATCTGCTGAGGTCGTGCGGTTACCCCAGAGACGGAACCCATTGTTGCGGATGATCGTGGCGACTTCGGCCTCGTTCATCCGGTTGGCTTCGGTCGCCGCCGAGTTGATGTGGAACCCAACCGGGCGCGCGGTGCCGTTGATGCCGCGCAGGATCTTGTTTGACGGGGAATGCCAATAGCCGTTTTCCACGTCATTCTTGGCAATCAACCCCGCGACATAGCCCGATGCCGGGCGGGTCACATTGCTGGCGCTGTCGGTGTCAAACGCGGTCACCGCTGGGTCGATGATGAACAGACGGTCGGAGCCGTAATTCTGCCGGTCCAACTTTGCGTCTTCTTCGGTGGTGTTGGGGCCGTCCTTCAGCACCACGGCGCGGGTCTTTTCCGCCAGGGTAATGAGATTGGACACAACCGGATTGACGCCCTCACCGGGCAGGCCAGAAGTGAAACCAGGTGCCGCCGTGATCCGGGGGGTCATGTCCAAAACGCTGCGGGCATGTTCCAGGGCAAAGACGCCGGTTCCGGTGGTCGGATCGCCAACCACATTGGCCTTGGTTGCAGCCGCGTTTTCCCCTTCCGGGGCCGCTACAACAACCACCTCGGTTGCGCCGTTCTGATAGGCCGCCAGATAGGCATCGCGCAGGGTGCCGCCGACGCCCAGCTCACTGGCGTGGCGCGGGCCTTTCAAATGAACCGGCTTATTACGGGGAAAGCCGAGGGGCGCATCGGGCGCGGTGCCGACAAGCCCGATAACGGAGCTTTTGGCCGAGCGGATCGGGCGGAGGCCGTCGTCAATGCGAAGGACTTCGACCCCGTGAAGAAACATGTCAGGCATTGTGAGCCTCCTTTGGTTGGGTTCGGGAAGAATGGGCCATGTGATCAGCCCTCGGTTGGCCAGGCGGCCAGCATGGCGGCTTTGTGTTCGGCGGTGGCGTGGCCCTTGTCGATCAGCTCATCCAGAAAGAAGCCGACAACTGGGTTGTCGCGGTGGATGCTCTGAGGCACATCGGTTTCCCATTTCATCCACAGCAACTTGACGTTTTCAGCCTCGCGCAGGGCCAGTTCACCAGCGTCATCCATGCCGGTGATGTGCCGGAACAGGGTCATGGCTTCCAGCTTGGTCAGGGGGAGGTAGACCGGATCGCGGGGCGGCAGCGGTTCAACGGTCCAGTTGCCATCCTGCCAGTCCAGCCGCTCGGTGGCCGGATCATAGGCGGGTTTAGCCGGGGCCGGTGCATATCCCGCAGCCGTCAGATCCGCCTCGGTGTAGGGGGCAGTCCGCCAGCGACCATTGGGAAGGCGCAGTTTTTGAGGAAGAGACGCGGGACGCGCGCCATTCAGCGTGTATTGGCTCACAATGGCCTCCTTAATATTGCTCGGTGAGGTAGCCCCGGTTCTCAACCAGCCAGAGCGTTCGGTCAGGGGCATAGGCGAATTGTTCGCTGCTGGAGTTATGCGGATCCGGGCGCTGCCCTTGATAGGTCAGCGTGTCCAAGTCGCCATTGGTGCCAAATCTCAGGGTCTGCACCCCGTAACCAAGACCGACGTCTGACGAATTGAAACAGCACAGCTCATCGTCCGCAGGCATGAAAATTCCGGCACCGCCGTTGTTCTTTATCTCGCTGGGCACAAGCACGCTTTGATCGGGGGTCGCGGTGTCAATGCCGGAGAAAACCCAAGGGCTGGCGGCGTTCCACTTGTCGAGATAGCTGATGTAATCCGGCGACCCGGTCTCTTGGCGAAAACGCAGCAAGTAGCCGCCGTCGCGGGCAAAACAGGCATATTTGCTGGCATGTGAAATCGGATTTCCCACGGACCAGTCCAACACCATCGTGTTGACGTCCCAAGGGGTGGTCAGCCGGTACACGCTGATCGGAGAGGCAGATCCGAAAAATGCAAAATGCGATCCATCAGCAGCGGCCACCATCATTCGGTTTCCGGGCGAGACTTGCCCATGGCTCACAACCGAATTGGCAGGATCCGAAAGATCTTCCCAGTTTCGGATATCGTAGACGATGAGGGCACCGCCGGTATCCTCCGATGACACGATCAATTTGCCGCCTCCGGTGGCGTCTGGGACGACACAGATGCCCTTCAGGATGCTGAGGCTTGGGCTACCAACAATGCCCGAAAGAGACAGCTGTCGCCGAAAGAGGCCGGTCGCCGCACCTATGCTGCCGCCGCCCCCGGCCTGACCGGCGCTGCCCAGCGACAGCAGCGGGCTGCTTAACGCGCCGTCATGTCCGACAACGCGTCTCATGCGGGCACCGGACGGTCATGATAGCTGACCCAGACATCAAGGGCGGCATCGTCGCTGGCAACAAAGCGCAGCACGTCACCGGCCAAGAGGGTTCCGGGGCCGACCATACTGGCGCGGGCGTCGCCCTCGGTGATGGTCTGGGCGGGCGTCACCTTATAGGTCTCGCCGCCTGCGTCGATTTCGCAGGTCAGAATAACGCCGGATGCCGCGTCATTGCTGGTCTGGATGGTGGCAATATGGCGGGTGTGATCCGCCGGAACCGGAGGCATGGCGACACCGGCTTGCGTGACATGCGCCAGAAAACGGCTTGGGATGATGCTCATGGGTTCAGGCTCCTGCAATCATGGCGAGGTGTTCGGTGTCGGACAGCGCGTCAGAGGGCGACACCCATTTGGTGCTGCCGTTAGGGCCGCCTTGCAGCATGGCCCCCGGTGTCGGTGCGCCTTCGGGCAACAGGCGGGGGTCCAGCGCGTTCAGGTCTTGTTTGGTGGCGAGGGTCAGCAGCTTATTAATCTGGGCCGTGACGGTCTGGGCCTGGCCAATCATGGTGATCAGATCAAAAGTCTGTTCAATCACGGTTGCGCCGCCTTCAGCAGGCATAAAATCCGGCGTATCGGCGGCATGGGTGTAGCCATAAAGGTGCTCGTCACCGGTAGCCGGATCGCGGGCAAACACACCCAGCTCGCGGATATAGAACCCCTCGGCCAGCCCTTGATTGGTGACAAAGGCGCGGATGCGTGATGTGCCATCGCCCAGAACTTCCATCGACTGAATGCCAAGCGATAGCCGTTCATTGACCAGAGCGTTTAGTGGCTTGATCTCTGCCGGTTCCGCGCCGTCGCCCAGGGCAACGCGGGTGAACTCCAGGGGCTGACCGATCTGGGCCTTGGCTTGCAGGTTGTCGCCTGCGGCGGTGGTGACTGTGCCGGAAAAATTCGCCATCAGATTGACCTCGGTTGAATGGTGGTTTTGGCGGTGATGTGGGCGGCGGTGCCGCGCATGAGCTGGGCAGGTGCGACGGCAATGCTGGGCCGTGCCGGGCGGATCTCGGTGCGCTTGACCTGGTGCAGTGCCGCACCGATGGTCCGGTAGGTCGGTGCGACCTTCAGGCGAAAGCGGATACCAACGCGCAGATGTGTTCCGCTGTGCAGGGCGGTGGCCTTGTAGAACGTGGTCACTGCGGATCGGGTGACGCGGATTGCGCTCAGGCGTGACCGCACGGGTTTCACGCTCTCAACAACACGGATCAGCTCCGCATAGCTGGCGGCTTGCAGCCCCTGATTGGGGGCAAGGGAGAGCGCGAAAGCGTGGGGCGCAAGGCGTGCGTCATTGCGCGGTTCAGCAATGCTGATTTGACCGACGATGCCCTCCAAAACGCGACGCAGTGCCGTGATCGTGCCCTTGCGACGGTGGACCTCGAGCGCGGCCTTGATCACCCGGCGTTTGGTCGCCTCATCCCAGGACGGCTCCCAGACATCCACCGAGAACGCCCAGGCCAACCAGCCCAGCAAATCGGCGGGGCAGGTATCAGGGTTCATCAGCGTGGCAACGGGCGACAGATCCGGGCGTGTGCTTTGGATCAGCCGCTCCAGGGACCGCTCCAGCGATGTGCTGTTTGGTGGCAGGATGGACGGCTGGTCAGACATGCTGCCCCCCAACGGTCAGGGACACGTCTTCGGGCGCGCAATAGGCCGCTTGCCAGTCTCCAACCTCGATGTCGGCGGCAGGGCTGATGAGATTCACGCGCTGCACACCTTCGACAAACAGCGCGGCATAGATTGCGCCGCGCGTGACGTCGTGACCAAGCCGGTGATTGCGGTTGATGTAGTCGGCCAGTGAGGCTTGCGCGGTGGCCAAAACCAAGGCGCGATCGGGGCCGTCCTTCAGGGTCAATTCCGCGGTGATCTCATAGGATAGAATACCGGCGCTGCGCGGGCGCGGGTTGTCGGTGACCGGGCGGACGTCTTCGGCATTCACAGAGGTTTCAACGGCGCTTAAAACCTCGTTTGAAGCGCTGCCATCGCCGGTTTGGCTCAATACCGTAATGGCCACGTCACCCGGCATCGGATCCACCAAACCGGCATCATCCAGAACGCCCAGCACCAGGGCACCGGCAGGCAATTGCGCGGCCAGTTCGGGCGCGATTTGCAGGCGCGTAAAGGCGGGCGCCGCCACGTCCACGTCTTTGATGCCGCCCGCCGCTGACAGCGCCCAGTAGATGTAGGATCCGCGCGGCCCGGCGGTGCTGCGGCCTTCCATAGATAGCTGGATGCGGTGGCGGAATGCGTCGTCGCTTTCCATCAATTCGGGGATCGGCGGGATGGTGCTGTCGTCGGCGTCCTGAACAGTCAGGCGACCAACGCCCCAAAACGCGCCGAGGTGATCCAGTGTCGCGCCGGTAGAAAGTGCCAGCAGCAGGCCGCGCGCATCGTCGTTAAACTCCAAACGATCCAACAGGCGGTAATAGGCAAAGACGCGGATCAATTTGGTGACCGGCTCGCTTTCAAGCTGAAGAAATGGCGCCAGCTCCGGCTCCAGGCGGATCGCCTCTGCCTTCATATCGGCGAACAGTACGTCAAAGCCGACCGAGCGCAGGATTTCCGGCGCGGGAAGTTTGCTGTGGTCGATGGCAGTAAAGCCGCTCATTGGCTGGCCTCCGGTGACAGATCCACGGGCAGGGGCAACAGGTTGCCGTCGGGGTCGCTCAGTTCCAGAACCGCATAGCCGGGGCGCGCCTCGGTGACCTGTATCCGTGCAAGCGTGATGCGTGGCTCCCAGAGGGCCAGCGCCTCGGCAGTGGCCTGGTAGACGTCAATGAGGGTGTCCCCGTTCAAGGGCTGGTCGATGATGAAGGGCAGGTCCGAGCCGTAGTCCCGCAGCATCACCGTTGACCCCTTTGGGGTGGTCAGGATGTCGTGGATCGACTGGGCAAGATGCCCGTCGCCCTGCAACGCCCGCCCGCTATGTCGGCTCATACCGGTCACGACTTGGCGCGCTCCGGCTTGCCTGCGCCCGATTTGGCAGCTGGTTTCGGGGCCTCATCCGCCAGGACAACATTCTCATATTGCGCCTGGGCGGGGGTCAGTTGCAAAGGCGCGCCTTTGAGGCGCCATTCGCCAGCCGTCCAGCCTGCGGCGGTGGTCACATAGTCCAGTTTCAATGGCATCTTAGCCTCCTACAATCACGGTTCCGGCGCCGGTCGCGATGGATGAGCCGCAGCCCACCGCATCGCCAACGCGGGCCAAGGGTTTGCCGTTCACAAAAACGGTGGATGAGCCTGTCGCCTGGCTTGCACCGTGGCAGAGCAGGTCGGGGTTACAGTGGGTTGCCCAGCTATCGCCCTGGCGCAGGGCGGCGAGGCCCTCGATGTCCACATTCGGGCTGCCGCCAGTGGCGGGCCGGGGTGGAAAATCGGCATGGCCGGTGCAGGTGTCGGTTTTGCGGGCTGCTTTTGGCATTAGTTGATCCTTACTTTGGCGCCTTGCAGGAACAGCTCACCAACCGCTTTGATGGTGATATTGCCACCAGCAGCTTCGATGTATGAGCCGCCCTCAAAGCTGAGACGGAATGTGTCTGGCGCCCCGTGGGGCGGGTTCTTTCCAGTGGGCAGGGCGCCCAAAATGACAGCCTGGGCCAGATCACCGAATGGGGCGGCCAGCATCACCCATTCGCCGGTCTGCAAGGGCCACCACGAATGGTTGCTCGCGGCGCGCTGTGCCATCCAGGGGATCAGGTCAGTCTCAATGTCACCGCATTGGACGCGCGCCCGGCCTGAGGCCGCATCAACCGCAATGACCTTTCCGGTCATCAGCAAGTTTTCAATGCGGCGGTCTGCTTCTGCGAGGTGTTCACTCATCGTCAGAGCCTCCAACGTGCTCGTAGTCATCGACATGATCCGCGCCGACCTTGGGCGCGATGCCGACATGCAGCTCCACGCCCAGAGAGCGGGGCACGGGCTGAAAAAAGCTGATGGGCTGAAGCCAGGTGACCGCCCAAAGGGAAACCGCTTTCGATTTGACCTTGGTCGATATCAACGTGTGCATCGCCGTGGTTCGGGCGGGGCCGATGCCGTCCAGGCCCCAAGTCTGTTCGGGGATGGCGGCCAGCAGCGTCTGGCAGATCCGGGCGGCAAGAATATCGCGACTGATGCCGAGGCCATCACGGGTGACCACATATGCCGCCATCAACAGCAGAAAGGTTGCCGGTGCCCCTGCATAGGTTTGATCCTGCTTTGCGCCCAGACACGAGACCTTGACCGCTGGCGCTGGAATGCCTTCGCGTTTCAGGTCATCAAGGGAGTACTTGCCCTCATGCGGCGTACACTCGCGAAGATCCGGCAACAGGGCGTTGAGCCGGGCGCAGACCCGGGTGGGCAGATCAGCCATAGCGTTGTTCGGATCGCTCATTGCAACAGATCCTCCAGCGTCACCGTGACGAGGTCGTGCAAGTCCAACTCATCCTCATCAGAGACGCCAAGGTAGGGCCGGGCCGGAATGCCGCTGTCGATTTCATCACCGCCGATCTGGTGGTGGGCGGCATAGACAAGATTGGAGCCGACCTGGACCTCGCTCTCGCTGGCATAGCTGGCGATGCTGTCCCGCAGATCGCCCTCATCAACCAAAAGCGAATGCACGTCATGGTCGCGGGTTTCGTCATAGCTTTCTGACCAGGGCGCCCAACGGTCGCCGACGGGGGCGACGGCAGTGTCAAACCGGCGCCGGGTAGAGCTTTCCAGAACCGCACCGGCATCATCTGCCAGTTCGGCCAAGCGAAAGCCCTCAAGGCGGCGGACCTTTGCAATGGCTTCGGTCAAGCCCGTGGATGTGAGAGTTGCAGCAACACCGGCCATGGATCAAAGCCCCCGCATTTTATCACGGGTGAACTCGCGTTCCGGGCCGACCGAAACCACCGGGCGGGGGCGGGCGGGGGCAACAGGATCGTCTCCGTCGCCGGATTGCGGCGCGCCTGTGTTCAGGGTGGCGGTGCCGCGCGCGATGTCCTTCAGGTGTTTCTGGGCGTCCTCGTAGCGGGTGCGGTGTTCGTCCGACAGCACGTCGCTGGACAGCGCAAGACGGTAAAGAGCGATATCCACGCTGAACTGAACCAACAGGCCGGGCACGGTCTCCAGCGGCAAGCTGAACCGGACGCCCAGATAGCTGTCGATCTCATCACCCGCCGTTTGCAAGGCGCGGGCAATGGCGGCCTCATCGGGTACGCCGTCGCCGTCGCGATCCGCCACATAGAGCGCGTCCTGCGAATAGAGCGTCACGATATCTGTCTGAGTGGCGTAGGCCATCAGGTCACCTTCGGTTACTGGTCTTGGATAAGTCGTCGGGGCAAGAGGCTCCCCAATGCAGCACCCCGTGGCCGCGTCGGATCATCGCCCCCCGGTTTAAGCCGGTGCAGTGGCGGCTGGGGTTTCAAACCCGCCACTGGTAAGTGCGTCCCAGGCCGCGTTGCGCTCGGCGGTGGTGATCTTGCCCAGGTCATCGCCCAGAAGGTCGAACAAGGCGTCGATTTTCGGCTTGCCGTCCTTCTGGAAATCCTCAGGGCTGAGACTTTTGATGGCCTCGCGGATCTGAGCGTCACGCACTGCCGCGTCTGAAGCCGGGTCGGCCTCGGCCAGTGCCACCCGCAGGTTTGGCTCTGTCTTCAGGCGCCGCCATTGATCGGCGTCGAAATCCTCGGCGTTGACCAGGATGCCCGCGTTGGGAAAGAAGGTGCCGCAGCGGCAAAACCCCTCTTTGGGTACGCCCGAAATTGTATAGCTCTTGGATGTCATAGCGCGGCCCTCCTTTAAGGCAGCCAGGGGTTCACCAGAACCTTGACCTCGTTGTAGTTGGGGTTGGATGCGCCGCCTTCGCCGAGCATCATCTTGACGACCTTGTTGGCCTTGGAGCGGTTGGACCGGCCCACCATGATGTGCGAGGGCATCAGGCCCAATTCGCGCCCGCCGTCGCCGGTCACGCCCATCATGGTCTCAAAGGCGGCATCAAAATTGTCGCCGTTCAGTTCGGCCTTGGACATATGGGCCATTTGCCAGAAGCCATAGCCAGCCGCCCAATATGCGTCGGCGCCGTAGAGGTATTCGTTACGCATGAACACATGGTCGCTGGTCTTGGGGTCTTCCTTGCCAATGAGGCTGACCTTTTCGCGCTCTTGGAAAATGAACGGGCGCAGGACGGAATTCAGATCCAGCATATACCAGGGCGACCCGGCGCCATCGGTCATGTTGGAAACGGTTGTAACCGCACCGGTGCCGTCATGCCCGGCATAAACCGGGTGGTCAGTGTCAAAGAAGTACTGGCCGTCATAGCAGGTCTGCCTTGCTCCGTTGATGATCAGATCGCGGACCATTTGGTCGGGCTTGCGGGCGGCGGCTTCACCAAGGCGGCGGAAACGAGGTCCGTAGGTGCCCAGCTTGTCGTTCTTGATGTCCTTGGCTTTGACGCCGATGGTTGTCTCGAACTCCTGGTTGATGATCTGGTAGCCGTGCGACTTGATATCTTTGACCACTCGGTCGCCGATCCATTCCCGCATTTCCGGCGCATCGCCCAACCAGTCGTAGGTCTCGCGATCATCATTGGAATTCACGATGGTGCAGACGTCCTTGTAAAAGGACTGGTTGGCCATCGCCTCATAGCCATCATTGAAGTTCTTTTTGGCGCCTGTCCAAAGTGCCGACAGCACCGCTGGGGTAATTGCAGCCATGATCAGCTCTCCTCGGTTTCAGCTTGCGCCGCGTGGAATTCTTCAGGGGTGAGGCCCATCTGGCGGCAGATTGCCAGCTCGTCGGGCGACAGCGCCTTGTTCTGGGCAGTGGGGGTCTTGTCGCGCAGCTCGCTGTCTGCGGCGATGACGGGGCTGGCATCGACCAGTTGCTGGAATTTCTCCAGCCCGCCCTCAGAGCGGCAGGCCGCTACGTGATAGTCGCGGCTGCTTGGCGCAATTTTACCCGCCTCAATGGCGGCGCCGACGGCAGTGTTGATCGCTTCGTCCTGGCGTTCTTTCTCAGCGGTTTCAAAGGCGCTGAGTTTGTTCATCGCCAGATCGTAATCGGCGCGCGGTATGAATTTGCCGCTGTCAGGGTTTTCGGCCCGATTGCGGGCGGTCGCCTCATCCGTTTTCATTTTGTTGATCGCCGTCACCACATCCAGATCGGACGCGTTTTCTGGCAGGCCGAGGGCCTCAAGGATCGCCTTGTTCATCGGCAGTACCTCATCAGCGCCACCCTGACGGTCTTCAGTGTTCAGGGCGGCTAGTTCCAGGTTGGGTTGGTTGGTCAGGCCCGCTGAAATCATCTTGCTGATTTCCTTGGCCGCCTTGGTGAAGGTGAAAACGGGGCTCACATAGCGGTATCCTTTCGACGCGATGGAATTGCGGCCTGCGTCATTCCATTCAACGCGCCCCCAGATCGCCCCGTTGCGCGCTTCCAGTTCCTTGATCCAGCCGACCGCAGGGGCGGCATCGCCCTTTGCGCCCTTCACTTGGGTGGCATGTTCAAAATCAACGGGGAGGTCAGCACGGTTGCGCGCAAATTCAGCGACAACCGCGTCGGGATTGGTCAGCCGCCATTGGCGCCCGTCACGGCCCGTCAGGTGCGGGCCGGGTGGCGTGAGCTGGATCCAATCGGGTACGCTGTCGCCCTCTGCGTTCAGCGCTAGCGCAATAGTGGTTATGGAGTTGGCCTGTGTCATGAGGCCACAATGCCCCGCCGTGCCGCACTACTCAGCCCTGGCAGGTGTCGGGGGCAAGATCGAAGGCCAGAAAGAGGTTGCCGAAAGAGGGGGCTTAGACGGGCGTAAGGGCTGATCTCGCATGATGCCGCCCGAAAACCCGTTCCACCCCTTTCTACCCCCTTTAACCCCCCTTTAAAAACGATCCTCGCAGCATGAGGTCGGGGCGATCAGCGGCTCGCGGGCACTATTCGGGCCAGTATTGAAAATTTCATCCCTGATTGCTATCTTTGAAGTGCGCGTGAGCCTAGGGAAGCCGGTCTTGAGCCGCGAGGGAATTTCCGCCCCTCCACGCGCGTCACTCCCTCATTATGGTTACGGTTTTTCCGCGCAGCAGCTTTGCCCATTTGGCGGGTGTGCTGCGATGGAATGTGCTCAGGAAGATCTCATCCCCGGCCACAGTGCGCTTTAGAACCAGCCGCCAGCGCTTCGCGCCTTGGCCTTCAAAGATCAGGCTTTCGGTTCCGGTGCCTGATATCTCATGCGCGATAGATCCTGTTTCCAGCAGCTCCGCAACGCGTCTGAATTGGTCGGCGGTGGCCTCACCATGTTTGCGCCGGGTCTTCTCGGCTGTGTAATCGGAGAACTGGACCACGCGGGTTTTGGCGCCGATCCGGTCTGCCAGCTCCTGCGGCAGCATGGCGACGGGGGCCGAACCGGTGGCTGAACCGTCATGGATGCGCCGCACACGCCAGCTTGTCGCCATATCGCGGGCGGCGGCGTGGGCAATGGCCGGATCGGCGGCGTTCAGTTTGTCTTGCAGGAATTCAGCCATGCGGCGTTGGCGGTAGAGGCCGGGATTGCTTTCCCATCCGGGGTCAATGCCGACCGGGATTTTCTTCAACTCGCCGGTACGCGGATTGAACACCTCGCGACTGGGGGTGTTGGGGTTTTCACTGATGCCGATTTCTTCAGCTTCGCGGCGGGTGATCTGGCGGACATGGCATTTGCACCCAAAGCCATTGGGCGGATACCAAACCTGCCAGGCCGGATCATCGACCGGCAGCACCATGCCGTTGCGGGCCGCGTGGCTGGGCCGGTGGCGGACGCTCGGGCCGAGCAGATAGACCAGATAGGGCAGGGCGCGCTTGCTGCGCTGGATGCGTTGCCATTGGCCGGCCGCGCGGGCTGAGCGCATATTGGCGCGATAGATGGTCTTGAGGCGGCGGGGCGATCCAAGGCGAACTTTCTTCACGTCACCGGTAAGCGGATCCACCTGTTCTTTGACGCCCCACCAGCCCATGCGACGCAGGCGTGGGGTCAAAGTCTTCTGGAACTCTTCAAAGGGAATGCCCTTGTCCAGGGCCGCTTGCAGCTCGTCGCGGATGGTTTGCAGGACATCGACCTGCATGGCCTTGGCCACGGTGAAGGCGACAGCGTGTTCTTCAGGCTCAACATCGCGAAAGCTGAAGCTGGGGCGCATGGCCTTATTGCGGAAAAAATTCGCCACCTCAGGCGGCGCGCCGGGATTGAAGCTGTAGCCGGGCCGGTCGCGAAACTCAGCCATCGCTGATGTCTCCCAAGGCGCGGGATTTCACGGCGGATTTAACCAGGCTGTCCAAGAGCGGGCGGGTGTCCATTTTGGGGAACGCATCTGCCAGTGTCGCAAGCGCATCCTCATAGGAGGTGGCTGTCTCCAGCAGTTCCAGAACCGGGGCAACAACTGGCCCCATGATCGCCTCCCAATCTTCTGCCAGTTCGGCCTCCAGATCGTCCAGCGGCGCATAAGGATTGCTTGCACCCGTCGGCGTTTCAGATCGGTTGGCGGCGGTTTCGGTGGGCGGCGCTGGCGGCTTTGCATCTGCGGCGTTGGATTTCGCCCGTGATGGCGTCAGGATCTCGTCTCCCGCATCGGGTTCAGAATAGCCAAGCTTACCGCGCACCTCGGACTGGCGCACCCGAACGCCCCGATCCACCATCTCAGCGGTGTGACGCAGGATCATGTCCACGTCCTCGATCTCGTCAATCGTGATCACCAGGCGTGGATATCGCTTCTGGACCCCAAAATGCAGATCTACATAGGGCTTCACCAGATCCCGGTTCAGAGTGGTGGTGACAGATTTGGCATCGGCCTTGGCAACGTCGTGGCGGACGTCATTATGCACCTCGGCCTGGGCCATGGATGAGCCATTGTCCGAGGTCATGGTCTGGCCGAGCACGGCCTTTGATGTCTGTTCATCGACCCAGCGGGCGAGACTTTCAAACACCTCGGCACTGGCGCTGCCGCTCATGGCCTGCACAAACTCAATTTTCATGGCCTCGGGGATAACCGCCGCTGCGTCGGTGCCGATATTGGCTACAGCTTGAAAGAGCACCTCGACGTCGTCGGGCGTGGCGCTTGGCCCGTATTTACCCAGACGCAAAGGCAGGCCGTAGGTTTCAACAAAAGCCATCCAGTCTTTCACCGTATAGGCTTTGCACATCCAGCCAAAGGACACGAGCCGGGCCAGACCGCCCCGGATCGGCAGACCGGACTTCAGTTTGGCTTTGTGAGAAATCCACTTGAAGGGCTCCAACTCAACCCCGTCGATCATATCCCGCTCGTCCAGCATTCGGATCTTGCGGCCTGTCTCGCGGTCCACGGTGAAGAACCTCGGGTCGTGATGCAGGAACTCTTTGATCGACCACTCTGTCTTGCTTCGCTCCCAGATAATTTCGGTTTGGGAGAACCCCTTTCCGAGGGCGTCCAGCATATCCTCAACCAGGTCGGAAAACCCGTCATGCTCTGCAATGTTTTCGCGGACGGCGTCGGCGATTTTTTCGTCCTGAGCGTCGCCGGATGCCGGAGTGACAACAGGGTCAACGCCCGAAATCGCGCGCTTTCGGATGCCCAGTACCGAACCATAGTGCTGGTCTCGCTCTTCCATTTCTTCAGCTAGAACAAGATAGTCCTGAATATTGCCCTCATTGGCCGCCAGCAGGATCCGCGACAGGCGCTGCGGCGTCAGGCCGAGCGCGACCGACGGCGCCCACGCGTTGCGGATGGATGTTATCCCCGGTTCGGGCACCCGCTGCGTCAGGCTCTGGAGTTTGATCGGGCGCCCATAGGCGTCAAGCAGGCGGGGTGTCATCACCAAATTCCCTTTCTGGCATTAAAACCTGCGGTCAGGTTGATGAGCCGTTTTGTGTGTTTGTCGCCGCCGGGTGCGACGGGGCGATAGACCAGCGGCTGGTATTCGGTTTCTGCGGCTTCGCAGGCCAGGGCTGCCGCCCAGAAGCGGTCGGCGTGGCCGTCGGTGTCGGTGTCCGCCACGAGGCGCCGGATGCCCGTGGGGCCGGTCACAGACTTGATGGCATGAAGATCCGCGCGCAGCTTGGGGTCGCCTTCAGGGATCAACATTGAGCGATCCTGAAAGCGGTCTTTCATACCGGTGGCCAGATCCAGCTTGATCGGTGCGCTGAACAACACGCCGAGAACACGGTCCTCGCCGTGATTGCGCTTGGCATCTTCCACCGGCTTTTCGCCCATGCCGGTCTGATCCATGCAGCAACGCGCCACCCGGTAGCGGCGGAACACATCGGCTAAAAGCTTGTCCTGCCGCGCGAAGCTGATACGGCGCTCGGCGATGACTTCGCGAGTGATCAACTGGCCTTCGACCAGTTCCATCACCCAGATCACAAAGAGGTCGTTTCGTGCCGCGATATCTACGCCGACGTAGCAAAGCCCGCCACGATAGAGCGCAGGGTGACCGGCGCGCACATCTTCACAGGATGAAATCAGATCGTAGTCCAGCCAGGCCGAGGCCGCGTCCAGCCATTTCAGCTCAAATTCCTGTGCCCAGGCGTCTTCGTCGGACATACCGGCGCGCAATTTGTCGATATCAACGTCCAGTCCCTGTTTGACCGCCTCGTAGATATCGACGTGGTGTTTGGAAAACCCGTTATCGAGCGTGGTCATCAGCTCATGGAACTTGTTGCCCTTACCATTGGGGGTGCTGATCACCCGGATCTTATGGCCGTCCCGTGCTGCCACGGGGTATGCAGACCCCCAGATCCTGCGGCTGTCGGCATGAAAGGCAAATTCGTCAAACAGTATGTTGCCGCCAAAGCCACGGGCGGCGTCGGGTGAGGCGGAAATCGCCGTTACGCGGGAGCCGCCCGGATAGCGGACTTCCTGCGCCTTGTAGGTTGCAGCCTCAACATCAACCAGATGGACAGCGCCATTCTGGACGACCTCGCGTTTGTGGGCGGGCACGTGGAAATCTTCCTCGGAAAACTCTGGCCGACCCTTGCGCGCCAAGGTGGAGAGGGCCGCGTAATAGCCCTCAGTCATGGGTTTTACGGCGTCTTCAATAGCCTCTTTGGCGGTTGCCTCTGATCGTGACAGGATCGTCCAACGCGTTTTGCGCCCTTCAATCTCGGCATCAACGCAGTCGCCCACGATTTCGCCGCCTGAGCCGAACGTTTTACCGCCCCGCCTGGTAAACATGCCAATTTTTAAACGGGATGTGTCGGCGATCCACGCCTTCTGGTAGGGCAGGAAATCAATGACCGGCCCAACGCTAACCGCCATTTTTGGCCTCGGGCGCCTCACGCATTGCAATCAGGTAGGGCTGTTCTTTGTACCACGCGATTGTACAGCGCATTCCAAGGTGAACGAAGCTTTCGCGTCGCCCGAAGAACAGCGCAGCTATTGAGGGCCACATCGGCCCCTTGCGCCAATTGTAGTCACCGACCAGGACAACAGTTCCAATTGCCATATCGCTCATCAGACAAACCCCATGATTTCGCGGGCCTTCTGCGCGGCCTCTTTTTCCACGTCTCCGGCTTCCACCGCCTCATCCAGTTTGCGCGCCATTGCGTCGCGTTCGGCCTTGGCGATTTCATCACGCAGCGAGGTGCTGCGGATCAGGTTGTTCAGGGCGGTGGTCAGATCCTTCAGCCCGCGCGGATCGGGAAGCTGATCGGGGTTGACCATGGCCATCTGTAGCCGCCATTGAATCGTGGTGAGCTGCTGGAACAGGGCCGAGGTGACGTCGACCTCATCTTGCAGGCTGGCCTCTTCAAGAAAGGCGCGGATTTCGTCCTGGGCCTGTTCCTGCATCTTGGCGTAGTCGCGAAACTCCTGCCCATAGGCGTGAACGGCGGACTTGCCGATCCGCATTTCCAGCCCGGCGTCTTCAAGGCGAAAATTCAGCGCCTCGGTGACATCCTCATAGTCCGAGAAACCACGCGCCTTCAGCTCATCTTGCAGCCAATGGCGCATCTCGCTTGGCAGTAGGTCGATCTTGCGGGGTGGGGGCATGATTACGGCCCAGGCCGGGGGCGTTGGACGCCTGATTGGCGCGCTTTGCCTTCGGCCACCTCAACACCGCGACTGGTCGCAGTGGCAATGCGGAATAACCCGTTATCAGTGACACTGGCCAAGCCCTGTTCGCTCAGCCAGTCCAGCTCGCCCATGACCTGGTCGCGGGTGGTAGCTACGCCGTAGCTATTGCAGACGTCCACGAGGATGGATGCGTTGGACGTATATTCCGGGCTGTCTGACAGGAATTTTAGAATTGTCAGGCGACGGTGTTTGGACAGGGTGTCTTGGTATGCGCTCATGGTCTCTTAGGTCCCGATTAGATGGTCTTCGTGTCGGCTGACGATGGTTTCAAGGCGGGCCATAATCTTGGCGTTGCCGTCCATCACAGCGCGGATTTCAGCCAGCGATCCTGTCTGTTTGACCAGCTCCAATTGCAGGGCGTGAATGTCGCCCGTGCCGGGGAGGATCTGCACCGTTTGCTCAAGTGCCGCGATACGGTTTTCGTGGCGGTCCATCCGCTTGGACCCTTCCTTGAACCGTTCGTCGGTGTCTTTCTGACGGGTGGCAAAGAATGTGTAGATGATTGCGCAGACCGAAATTCCGAGATTGGTCAGCTTTAGAATGGTCTCAAGATCCAGGGTCACCGTTTCTGCCCCGCTTCCCACCAGTCCGTCACGGCTTGATTATCCCCTTTCGGTTGCGCCTTGGCGACGTCATTGCCCGCCACGCCGCCCTCAGCGGCGCCGGGTGTGTCATGCCGCAGAGCGTCGATTGCGCTGATGTTTTCCAGAACCTGCGGCAACAGCGCGGTGCCCTGGTTCAGCGACTGGCGGAACTGCTGCGACTTCACCTGAAACCGCCCGCCGAAATAGAAGGCGACGATTGTTCCGGCCAGCCACCAGAGCGGATCCGGCACCAGGGCAAGCCCTTGCATCCGGGCAGCAAACCAAAGCGGGTCGAACATGGCCGAGGCAAAGAGGGCAAAGGTGGCAATCACCATCAGCGGACGGGGCAGGCGGTTCATGCCATCCATAAAGCGATCAAAACGCCCCAGGGCGGGACGGCTGAACTCGGCGCCATGTTGAGCCAGCGCGGACTGGATGTAAGCGGCGTCGCGCTGTGCGCTTGCCTCAGCATGTGGGCGAAATACACCTGCTGTTTCGGCGATCACATTGCGACCACCGCCAAAGAGCCATTTCAAAAACTGCATATCTTGCCTCCTAAGTCGCAGCCAAACCGATGCGTAAACTGCGAAACCTGCCAATTGCCCGGCGCGCTCATCCCCATGCCGCTGTCCGTTGCCGGAAAGCGGCTTTGCTCAGGTGGTAGCGGGGTGAAATGAATTCCTCGGCGCGTTTGATCCAGCCGCCTTTGCCGCCCGCACGGGTCCGGGCAAACTTGCGGGATGCAGGCCGACGGTCAGCGAGGCGCAGATAGTAGTCCCGGCGGGCAATACCGTAGGCATCGACCAGATAGTGCCCGGCCTTTTCATAGGCCCGGTGGGCTGCTGCGGCGGTCTTTGGGCCGAGCGCGCCATCGACCGGGACCGGTTCCTGAAAGCCCGCCAGTAGGCGCTGGAGGATCTTTATGGCATTGGCACCGGCATTGACCTGCATATCAAAGACGCTGGCTTGCAGGGGCTCGGGCAACAGGCCGATCCGGGGTCTTGTGAAATAATGCTGGATGAAAATCTCAACGGCCTGCGCGCGGCTCAAAGCGCGCACATCCAACACGTCAACATCGCCGTCACGGTCAAGGTCCAATCCCAGACGGCGCATCGTATGGATCGTGACGCCGTAATTGGTCGCGCCGCCGGGGTCGGCGGGATCATTTACGAACCCGCCTTCGCGCGCGACGATTTCCTCTGCAATAGTTTGGACTGATGGCATGGCCAGTGGCTCCGTCTGTGTAAGACAAAACTACCTGTGCCATTGGGTGATTGCCGTCCCGGCGGGTGTCGGGGGCAATGCAATATTAGATGAAAAAGTCGCCTTGGTCGTCGTTGCGTCTGCGCAGACTGGCTGCGACACGCTCGACTGTTCGCAGGGTCACGTCAACCTCGGCGGCGACCACCGAGTGACTTTTACCTTGGCCCAGCAACATGGCGATCCGCTGGCGGCGCCCGGCTTGACCGCCAAAGTTTCCGGCGGGGACAACCAGTTTTCCGCCACCGAGTAGTTTGTAAAGGCGGAGGGCATCCTCTGCGCCCACCAGTTCCGCAAGGCTGGAGCCTGCCTTATCCGAGATATAGACCTCACGCCCGCCCTTTGCCTCTGCCAGGCGCACGGCCAGATCAAGGCTGATTTCCTCGGCGATGTAGGACAGCACACCGGGCAGATATGGGCGGAAATTGCGGCTCATCTCTGATGGTCTGACCAATCAAAGTCGATGTCCTGGCGGTGGCCCCAAGACTTCAACGCCTGAATGACCTGGTCGATCTGATCATGATCGCGGAGCATATCAACGTCAGCGGGCACCGACTGCCAAGCGGAACCAAACCGCTTGCGGATGAATGTGTTCAACCCCTTGCGGCTAGGGTCACGCAACGCGTCGGCCTCGCCGAGCTTCCGCCAAAGGACATGGACCAAACGCAGGTCAGCACGGGGGGCTTTCTTGTGGCGGTGGTTCCCGGCTGTCGCGGCCATGAAACCATCGTTTTTAAGGCGCTTTAAAACGCTTTTTAACTCAGCCTCGGTCATGTCTTTCATCGACGTTTTGCCCGTGACGGCCAGTTGCAGGCCGCGCCGTGCATCGCTGTCCATGCCAAGCTGACGACAGCCGATGTGGATTTTCTGTTGCAGGGCGCGGCTCATCACACAGCCTCGGCTATCGGGGCGGCAATCGGGTGCCGGGCTGCATCGTCCCGCATCCGCTTGTCAGCTTGGTTCATTTCCACACGGGCCATCGCATCGAATGCCTCAGGCGGGATCTTGGCAATCTCCGCCTCACGCCGCAGAACGACCAAGCTATTGCCCAGCACCAGATTGGCGCGCCGCATTTTGGTGGCATAGCTGCTGAATGCACGGTGCAGAGCGGTTTGGATTTCGTTTTGGGTCATTGCCATCAGACGCGCTCCTATGCCTTTGCCAAATCAATCGTGATATGTTCCCAGGGCGCATCAACGCTGGGACGTTGGTAGCAACGCGTATAGCTGGCGGTGCCGACAACGCGCATGGCGTCTTTGATGGCCGTCATTGCCCGTTTCCAGCGCTCATCGGTGATGTCGAGCCGCAAGAGCATCATCACCTCACCGCGATTGATCTGGCCGGGCTTTTCGGTGTTGAACGCACGGGTGACGATGGCGCGCAGCTCTGCCGGGGCATCTGCGGACCATTCGTTCAGGCATTCGTCCAGCAGTTGCTTGGCCACCTGCAATTCCGGGCCAAAGTCGATCTTATCGGCGACGGACACGGTGATTTTGAACAGACCGTCAAAAGAGGTCAGGGTCATATTACCCTTAGCACCGCCAAGCTGTGCGCCGTATTCCTGAGCCAGCAGGGCCTGCAAATCGGCGACGTCGCGGCCAGTATGGGCTTTGAAACGGGCAACTTGGCTACGCAGCGGCAGGGCATAGCTGATGATCTTGCGGACGGTTTCGTCCTGGAGTTTGTCGCGGGCGTTGACCGTTTCCAGTGGCACCAATTTGCCCTTTGCGTCGGTCATGTATTTGTTGCCATTGGCCTCGACGATGCCGTCGGGGATGTCTGCTCTTTCGAGGGAGGTGGGCTGAGTTTGGGTCATTGCAATTGCTTTCGTTGTGGGGGCGTTTCGGGGGGCGGGCTATGCGCCCTCTGGGTCCAGCGCGTCAGCAAGGCTGCGCAGGACGATACCTGCGTGAACCGGATCCTTGATCATGATGGCGTCTGCGAGCGCGTCGGCGGTGCCGATGGGAACGTGCGCGCCTGATACGAGGTCATTCACAGCGGCGCGTATCTTTTCGGGCGTTGGACGGCAAAAAGGGTGCGGAGTGATCATGTCTCACCTTCTGTTTTTGTGAATTTCGGGCAGGCGCGACAGGCGCGGGTCATGCGGACGCGAAAAGGGTTGGAGTGGGACCAGGTCTCAGCGCGGCGACGGTGGCCGAGGCAAGCCGCACTCGAAATTTCCACCTGCAAGGCGGGGCAACTGACCGGTGCGTTCATGAAGACATCACGCACCGTAGATTCAATGCGGACCATATTTCCGGCATAGCGGTTGCGGATTGCTTGGCTGACGACGGTGGCACTCACGCCGAGCTGCTTTGCGACCACGTTTTGCGAAGTGCGGTCGCATTCGGCGATCAGGACGGCGACCCATTCGGGTAGGGCTTCGCCCCAACCATCTTGGGCAAGGATCAGGCGGTCGCTCATCACAGACGCCCTCCGGGAGCGTAGACGATCTTTTCGTCGTTGCTGTCCACGACCACCGTCATGCTCCGTTTCACAGGGGGTAGGGGGCCGCTATCTTTGATGAGCCGCAGGGGCGTATCCTCGCCCAGGCCACGATTGTTGGCGGCGGCGCGCAGGTATCCAGCCAGCCGCAGGGTGCGGCAATAGGCCAGAATGCCTTTCTTCGACACATCAGGCCGCGCCGGTATAAGGGCTGCGTATAAGTCGATGGGGCGAAAGCGCTTTTGCCGACGAATAGCCGTCCACATGATGCCTTCCAGGCTGTCGCGTTTGCTCTTGGAACTGTCACGAACCTCACTTGGCAGCTTGGTTGTATAGAAGGTTTCACCGTTGCCGCGCCCGAACACCCGTACGGCTTGAGCTTGCTTAAGGCGCTGGAAGAACCGCGTTCTGATAGTCTCCGATGCGCAGACGGTTTTCAGATCCTTTGCAGTGAAATAGGCAAGGTCGCTGATATACTTCCAGATCTGCTTTTCTTCAGGCGAACGCGGCTCGGCACTCGGTAGCTCCAAATTGCGCGCGTCGTTTTCATTCATGGAGGCGATCAGCGATGCAAGACGGGCTTTGGACCGTTCCGTATCTCGGTCATGCTTGTTGCCATCGGCTTCAAACCGCCGGGCTTCCTCGGGATCGAAAACAGTATAACAGGTTGCGTACCCGTCCTTGCCGCATTCGCGCACCACACCTTGGCGCTGGAGCGCGCGCAGGTAGTTTTGACGGGTCCACTCGCTGGCGCCGCAGTAGGTTGCGACCTCTGCATGGGTGAAACGCAGGCGGGTGCTGATGTAATCAAGGATTTCCTGTTCAGCGCTGTTGTTGGCCACTGCGTTCACCATTTCAGCCCCCGGCGCGGAGCTGGGGCCTCGTTGGCCATGAACTCAATACCGCCCCACTCATCAGCCCCCATGGATTTCAGGCCAAGCTTGATGGCCTCTTCTTTGACCTGGGCAATGTTCACCACCATCAGGCGCGGGTTGCCGGTGTTGCGTTCGATGATAGACCCCAGCAGATCGTCACGGATCTCAACGCCTGCCGCGTAGATATTCGCCAGCAGGCGGGCGTCTTTCAGGGACGCCGGTTGCGCGGCGACATAGCTCAACACTCGGCTGTCAATGACCGGGAATTTCTTCAATTTCTGAGGGAAGCTCTCGTTGCCGATCATAACCACCGGCGTGTCAGATCCGTCATGCAGATCACGGATCAGCTCAATGACACCGCGATTGAGCGCATAGTCGGCTTCGTCCACAACCAATGTACGGCCATTCAACGCCAAAGCTTCACAGGCTTGCAGGGCCATGTCTGGGATCGTTTTATGGGCTGACACGCTCAACTCTCCGAGCAAACGGGACAGTAGTGTTTTCTTGGTCCAGTCCGCCTGCATGGAGATATGGATCACGTCGAATTTTGACGCGCAGTAGATGGCCCCAAAGGTCTTGCCGTAGCCGGGATGGCTATAGAAAACCGCGAGGCCGGGGACGCCAAAGGCACGGTCCTGCAACTGGTTCACCAGCGTTGCCAGTTTCGCGACATTGGTCAGCGGCTGGATGCTATTGCCGACCTCGATAAGTTGTGACATAGTTTGCTCCTACTCAATATTGACCGTCGCCTCGGGGCCAGCCGGGCGGCGGTTTTCTTATCCGGCGCTGTTGCTGCCGAAATCTCCGAAAATCGCCGAATATGCCTTGTATTCAGCGTGTTCTAAAAACCCCTCCAGCCAACCGGCTTCGGCCTCACCAACAGGTTTTCCCTGCCGCTGCCGCTGAGCAATGTCTTCGGCCTGGCGGAACCGTTCCTCGGGGCTGTCGGCCACCGAGAACCCACTGTTCTGCGGTTCTGATTTGGCCGGGGGCTTGGCACTCATTTGCAAGATCAGTGCCTCTTGCTCGCGTTCCGCCGCCGGGTCCATGTGATCGCGGAACGTGGTGACCGCAGCGGGTTTGCGGAACACCGGCTTCACCACTTTGGCCTTCAGATCTGCCAGGGCCTCAGACGGCGACGGGACCGAGTTGGTCATATCGGCGGCAAGTTGTTCGACCGGGATGGGTCGTTGCAGCTCTGCCAGGGCTTTTTCCGCTTTGACGATCTGGCGGTTGCGGCGGGCTGTAGACCGCGCGCCGTCCAGATCGAAGAAACCAACCTTTTGCTGGCATTCGGCAAAGCCCAAATATTGGCCGTCGAGCGCTGAAAGATGTACACCGCCGTGCAGGTCTTCGGGATCAAAGCGGATGATCACTTTGCGACCCGCTTCCTGGCTCATCCAATCGCAATGGTAGACATTGCCGTGCAGGGTGAGCTTGCCGCTGTCCTTGTGCAATTTCCCGTCTGCCTGGCCCATCAACCAAAGGTGCCGCTGTTCTTCGGTCGCCTTGATGATCGGCGCGGTCGCATAGCTTTCGGCAAAGGTCTCATCAAAGGACCGGCCCTTGGCGGTATCAGACCGGCGACCCGTGCGGGAGTTGTGTTCGGCAATACCTTCCGCCAGGACTTCCAGAAACTCAGCGGCCTTGATTGCTCGGCTACCGTAGTTTTCCGGTTTGGCGTCGGGCCGGTTGCCGACATAGGCGCCAGCAAAGCGCACATCCTTGGCCACATCACTGGCCAGATCGCGGAATGCGCGTTCAATGGGTTTCGCCTGACCGTGGGCCGGGGTGGCCCAGTGCATGTCGATGCCGAGCAAGGGCAAAACACCGATTGGATCGTCTTCCCGGACTTTGAAACGGAACCGGGTTGGCGCGCCTGCTGTCATCCATTTGTTGGCAAATTCGCGCCCGTTGTCGAACAGGCATCGTTTTGGAATGCCCCAGTTGTCGACCAATTCACCGAATGCCGCCATCACCATGACTTTGTTCGGGTCGTGATCCACGCGCCAGGACAAAAACTTGCCGGAATAGAGGTCTTGAAACGCAACGATTTGGGGGCGGTTGACGGTGCCGTCGGGCCATTCGACAAAGACGTCGATCTTGTGACAATCGGCGTTGACAGCTTCCAGCGCATGGAGGCTCGACCGGTCGCGAGTTTGGGCGGGGTAGCAGCGCATCAGGCCATTAACGCCCTCGCGGAGATAGACTTGCGTTGTGCGTGGCACCTCGGCATCTACCCAGCGCTTTGCGGTCTTCTCAATCGGGATGGGCCATCCCATCTGGCCCGCTTGGCGCTCGGCCATGCGGAAGCATTGCGCAAACGTTGGGCGTTCAGGACGCAGCCAGGCGCTCTTGAGCCAATCCATAAACGGCTGATAGGCGGCACGATTTGCCTGTTGGGTGCGTTTCTTTGGCGCTTTGGGCGCGACGAATGCAAGCCGGTCCTCTGATGCTGCACCGGCGACAAGGTCGATCCAGTTATAGATCGTCCGGGTACTGGACCCGATTTCTGCGGCGACAGTGTCGACGGCGTGGACATGGCCCGCACCGCTGGTGTGAAGCAATTCAACCTTGGTGATCGCATCCAGGCGGCGCGCGGCCTCGTCTTTGGATTTCTGGGGCAGGGCTGCATAGGCGGCCCAGGCGCTGTTACGGTCGAGCTTTTTGACCGGGCGGCTGGCGTCATGCTTGATCAGCTTAGTACGTGCGGCCAGCGGCAGCACAGACCAATGATAGAGCAAACCACCACCGCGACCGACCTTGCGTTTGATCGCACCGGACACGTCCCGCCAGCCTTCACGGTCGGCTTTTGCAGTCACCCCCCGTGCAGTGCCAGGAATGCCGGGCAGGCGGGCCGCAGCCAGCTCAGCCACAGACCACCATTCCTGTTTGGGCGAGACGGGCGTTGTCATACCTGTGCCCCGCCTTTGGTATCTTCGATCAACTCGACCAAGACGTCGCCATACTGCGCGACAAACTGGCGGCGCGCTTCTTTGCTGGCGCGGATGAACGCGTCTGCCAGCTTTGAAAACTGTTGCTCAACAGGTGTTTTGAGCGCGGCACCGGGGGCTTTTTTCCGGCCCAAAACCTCTTTAGCGGATTTGGCAGTCCCATCGCCTAAAGCAGCGCAGATGGCGGTCCTGTCCGCTTGTTCGCCGCATTTGGCGATGTGCTCTAAGTCTTTGAATTGGACCTTTTGCGGGGCGTCCCGGAGCTGGGCGATTTCACTAGGTGAGAGTTTTTCGCCGACGCTGATCAGGCGAAAAATCTGGCGTTCACCCTTGCCGAACACCTCGGCGGCGTTGGCGGCGAATGATCGTACTGACATTTTGTCAGTATGATCAGACAGGCGGGCTTGCCTCGCTTTGTGTGCTCTGGTCGCTTCGGGATTTTCGCGCTCGTATAGCTCTTTGTGTGCGGCCAGAAACACCGCCATATCCAGCGGCGTCAAAGGCGCGCCGGCCACATTGGCGTCCACCTCAATACGGATCGCCTGATCGTTGGTGCATTCGCTGACTTTGACCGGCACCTCGGCCAATCCTGCTTCTTTTGCGGCAGTTAAGCGATGCAGGCCATCCAGTAGGCGATAGCCGTCTTTGACCCGCCGGACCAAGAGTGGTTGCAGGATGCTGCCAACCTCTTGAATAGAGGATACAATGCTTGCAACCGCTGTTTCAGAGGCGGTGCGCAACCGTTCCTCTACCTGAATATCTTCCACGGGCAGGGTTTGGATTTGTTGCCAGACGGGTGGGGTCATTGGGGATGCTCCATCGTAACTGAGGGTCGTATTTGTTGGCCTGCCGTTCTGTGCGACATGGCAGATGAGGTTGCGGCGCTTCACCTGGGCCGCATGGCCTGCGTGGGTCAGCGCGCCGGGCACCACGGACGCCCGCTTGTTTCGAGTTTCAGAAGGTCGGCGAGGCAGTCCAATGAACCGCGACCATTTAGGTGGGCGACAAGATCGGCGACGCGTTCTTGGGCCGCGCCAACCGCCTCAGCGGCGCTATCCACGGCGTCGGCCAAAGTACCGCAGTCACGGCTTCCAAGGGTTCGGGCCTCTTGATGGGCCGTAATCGCTTGTTGCAGTGCTGCCCGGCATCGCGCGTAGTTGGCGGCGTGTTTTGTCAGCTCACCCGCAAGCCGGTGCTGGGGGAATTGGATCAATTCAAAGTCAGTCGCGCTCATTGCAAAAGGCTCCAAAGCAGGGGGGGCGATGGGCAGGACGAAGACGCAAACAGCGCCAACAAGATCGCCCCAGAAGTCAGCGGGGGTGGGGAAATAGTATTTGAAACCATCGCGCAACCTTCGCCGCACGGCTGCTGGGGCGCGCTGAAAAGCCCCCAGCGGCGCATCCCCATGGCCGCTGGGGTAGTTACCCGACTTAGCGGCGAGGACATTGTCGCCGCAGGCTATCGGGAAAAGAACCTCAGGCGTTCTCATGTCGGCGCACATGCGCTCTCGGCGCTTAACGTAATGTCGTTTGCCGTGAGTTGCTTACGGGGGCGATTTGGACTGTGCAGTGCATCAATGTAACAATTTTTGCCTTGCAGGTGAGGAACAACATCTTCCTCAGGTCCATCGACCTCATAGCCCAAGGTGTAGAGCACCAGTCGTATGGTCAGGGTTGAAGGCGTACCTTGCTGCTCGGCAAGCTTGCGTAGCCACTTACCTGTCACACCACATGAGCGGCCCAGCTCGGCATAAGAGAGTTTTCCCAACCCACGGTTTGCGGCTGTAAACTCTCTGTTCAAGAGTTTGGCAAACTGTCGCCCGCTCATCTGTGAAATAATCGTGTTCGGCGTCATCGCATCCTCCTGTAGTTCGGTAGGATAGAACTAAACTTCTATCAACTCAACACAAGAAGTCGATTAGATAGAATTATAGGGCGATTTATTGTGGCCAGACGTACTCCAAGGGATTTATATTCCCGATTGCGGGAACTATAATTCCCTGTATGATGCAATCATGGTTGGACCGATTGATAGAAGCCAAGCGGTGAGTGGTGCCGACACTGAGATTTGGCGCAAACGCCTAAGACAGGCGTTGGATGACCGCGGCTTGGACTACGGAGAGGTCTCAGTAGCGGCGGGTAATAACGACGAGTACGTCAGCAAGATCCTGAATGGTCGCTTCAATCCAACGGTGGCAAGAATTCTGAGAATCTGCGAAGTCGCAAATATAGAGATGGCCTATCTTTTTTCAGATAGCCCCTCCGCTGGCGAGCGCGAGGTTATATCAAAGTCGAGTGACCTTACTGAGAGTGATGCCGACTTAGTCAGTCGGTTGGTCGCAAGCTCCCGATCTCTCTGACAGAGCGGTTTCTATCGCGTCTCTAAACGCCTGTATTCCTTTTCCTGGCTTGGCCGCATTCTGCTCGGCTACGCGCTTAAGAATGAGTTCGAGGGTGCGAGCCGTTATTCCGTTGCTGTTCATTGTCTCGCCTGGTCCAGAAAAGTATTACTTGTGATAATACCGTAATGCGGTATTAAGTATGGTCATTACATATGTAGCGTGTGTGTCCAATATGATTAATGATATAATGAGGGTGCATTTGCGTACCCTGGAGGAGATTTCGGACAAAGGCTTCTCGCTCGGTGTTGGCTTCGACGGCGCAGAACCTGTGTTCATGAAGTCTACTTACTCAAGGGAGTGGATCGATCACTATCTAGTGCAACGATATTTCGACCTAGACCCCACCATCCACTTTGGCAAATCTGCAACTGGCTTCACAACTTGGGGCGATCTGAGACGACATTACCCAACTTCCAACAAGTTTTTCGATGATGCGGCTCGTTTCGGCCTGGACTACGGTAATACACTGTCCATCCACGTCGATGGTCAGGTATCCATATTAAGTTGTTCAGGGTCGAAATGGGGAGATACGGAGCGTCGGTTGGCGAAAGCGGCGCTCTATTCGATCCATGCCGTCCACCATCGTGAGTCCTGCCGGTATACGATCAAAGAGAAGTCAAAAGATGTTATCAGACTGATGTGTACAGGATACCAGGACCGGGAAATTGCAGAGAGGCTAGGGGTCAAGCTTGAGACAGTTCGGCAACGACGGCAAACTGCGATGCAGGCGGTCGAAGCGACATCCACCGCTCAGCTTATATCACTTGTGATAAAATATGGCTTGATTTAGCGCTTATCGATTCACAAGATTGTCGACCGGATGAACATGGCGTTTCTATTAGGAGAGCGCCATGAAGCTACATGTTTTTTCATTTGCACAGAGATCGAGTTATTCAGGGGTTCTAGAGGGTTTTTATGCCCTTAGGAAGCGCAAGCTGGTTGACGAGCTGGGTTGGGCGTTAGCGCACGACGGCGGGCTGGAGAGCGACCAGTATGACAGGCCGGGTGCTGTGTACTCTATTGTCACCAATGACGATTGTGTTGTCGCCGGTGCGCGGGCGTTGTCCTGTGGCGCAGCGTATGGCCATTGGACCTACATGTTGAAAGATGCAGCCGATGGGAAGCTGGAGGGTATTCCTGACGGGTTGATGGACGTTTACCCGACGGATCATTCCGCGTGGGAATGTACACGCTTTGTCACCGACGACAGATTGGCGGAAAACTCTCCTTATAGCGTCGAAGCCAAGTTGGTTGTGGCTGGTTTGTGTCGGGGCGCACATTGGCTCGGGGCTACTAGGCTACTGTCACTTTCGCCCCGAGCACTTGGCGTACTGCTTAAAAGGTTTGGATATAGGGTTCAAAGGCAGGCGAACCGCTACTTGTGCGAAGATGATCAGCGTGAGTACTGGGCATTTGTGATGGGCTGCGATCCTGCTGTGAATGAAAAGCTATTCCTCACGTATGCTACGCCCGCAGCGCTTGCCAATTCATCGGGGCGGCATAATTCGCGTGTACAGCCTCTGACTCGTTGTCACCATGAGCGAGCCGATGTGGTCTAGGTCGCGGCGAAAACTGCTCTCAGGTTCGGCGAAGCTGTCGCTGATCGAAAACTTGACATAATGGCGCTTATTATGAGGGGGGATGTGAAAGGCAGCCGCCAGCCCAAAGCGGAACTTGGACCAGGGCGCGATGCTGCACAGGTCCCTCGAAAGTGGAGCGGGAGAGCAGCCGTTCGTTGCGCGGAGCGCGAATGGCCGCTTGTGTTTCGATCCCCCTAAACGGCACACGCCAGATCACAGTCCGGGTGACACGATATGTGGACATGCCACAACAGATAGGTAAAAGTCTAGTCTAACTCACTAGACGGCGAATGATGGAAAACATGACGATTGAGCAAGAGATACGCCGACTGGCGGATAAGTATGCCGACAACCTCAAAGCCAGAGTTGACGAACGGGTCGAGGAGATGGAGGCGGACGACAACAGCCACTACATGATCTATAAGGTTTTAGGCATAACAAATGAAGAAGGCCGCCTTATCGACGTCTACCAAAATAAAGGCCGATTTCTGTATAAGTATGCTGGCTCATTCTTGGAAGAAGCCGCCAAAGCCTGCTTTCTTGAAAAGTTTCCCGAATCGGGTTCGGTCAAGATTCCTAACACTATAGGTCAACGTCCCAAAACATTTGAAATAGACTGTCTGGTAGAGGGACGGGATGCCATCGAAATTAAGTGGCGTGACGCTACAACTGACGGCGATCATATTACAAAAGAACACACCCGTATGCAAAACATCAAAGACGCTGGCTACAAGCCAATTCGAGTGATGTTCTACTATCCCAACCGCACCCAAGCACAGCGCATCCAAAAGACGCTAGAAACGCTCTATGCTGGTGCAGATGGCGAGTACCACTATGGCGATAACGCTTGGGAATATGTCGAGCAGTGCACCGGAATAGCCTTGAAGAGGATTCTAGAAGCCATAGCGACAGAGCGAACCAATGGAAGTTAAAGCCAAAACATATACAGGCGACTGTCTAGATCTCTTGCTTGACATGCCTCGTGAGTCTGTCGATTTAATTTATGTCGATCCGCCTTTCTTCACCCAGAAAGTGCATAACTTGGCAACAAGAGACGGCTCACATTCATTCAGCTTCCGCGATATTTGGGACAATGATAACTCATATGCGGACTTCGTATATCAGCGTGTCGCCAGAATGCGCGACGTTCTAAGGGGATCTGGAAGCATCTTCTTCCATTGTGACAAGTCTGCCTCTCACATTGTTCGGTTGATGCTGGATAGCGTATTCTCACCAGAAAATTTCAGGTCAGAGATAATCTGGTACTATAAGCGATGGTCTAACTCAAAAAAGGGTCTTCTCCCAGCGCACCAAACAATATTTTTCTATTCCAAGACGCCTGACTTCAAGTTCAAGACAGCCTTTCAGGAGTATTCACCCTCCACCAACATAGATCAGATCATGCAAAAGCGCGCTCGTGATGAGCGAAACAAATCTGTTTATGCGCGAAGCGATGACGGGGCAATAATTGGAAGCGGAAACAAGAAGGGTGTTCCACTCTCGGACGTTTGGGAAATTCCGTTTTTAAATCCAAAAGCCAAAGAGCGCGTTGGATATCCGACGCAGAAACCCGTGCTACTTCTAAATCAGATCATAAAACTTACAACGGACGAGGGCGACGTTGTACTTGATCCATTTTGCGGAAGCGGCACGACCCTTGTTGCAGCTCAACTTCTAAAACGAAATTCGATAGGCATCGACATTTCCAGTGAAGCTATCGAGTTGACAAAAGACAGGCTCAAAAACCCTGTTGTCACAAGCTCAGCGCTTCTTGCGAAGGGCGCTGACTCCTATCGTCAACATGACGCGGATGCATCAAAGCATCTCGTCGGTATCGACTATCTACCTGTACACCGAAACAAGGGCATAGACGGTTTGCTCAAGCAGGAGCTAAATGGCCTCCCTACGTTTGTCCGCGTCCAGCGAGATTGCGAAACCCTTCACGAGACAATAGCTGCAATACAAAAAGCGGCGAAGAACAAAGGCGCTTGCAGCTTGGTTGTCATCGCAACCAACAGCGATCTGTTAGGTAATAGCTCAAGTTCTGACGTGCTGGTAATACCCTCAACTGCGTTGTCTCTCTCTGGGCATTTGACCGCCAGCAAAAAGCGAAATGCAGCACTGACAGGATAGACGTTGCGCCAGTCAACTAGTCGGCCAAGCGCTGCGCCCTTTTCTAGGTCGTGATCCTGACGGCTTTGTGGCTGCGTCCCTTCTTCCAATTCGAATCTCTGAACCTTGATGATGGCCTCCCGCAAGCGATGGTGGTAGCGCCGGAGCATTGCGTGCTCTTGGATTGAATGGCCAACCTCCGTTAATCTCGCGATGTTTTGGATCGAATGGGCTCACTGGTGTCGAAGCCGACGTCCGCCGGAACGCAGTGCACAGGCCGCTATGGGCCGTCCGGTCGATCCCGAACGCCTTGTGGCCCCGACTTTGCAAAGGTCACTAACTGCGCAGTACTGACGTTGGGGGCTACAAAACTGCACTTACGAAGAACTTCGGCGAAGTGTGCAAGTCTGTCAAAATCAGTTCCAAGTTAAGGGCGATGGATAAGATAGTCGTATTCGGTTATCTGTTTGATTTTATGTCACTAATCTCGTTCTCGGAACTGACCCTTCCGATAGCGCGCTAATTCCAAGTTCGGTGGACCACATGGCGGTTAGGAACTTAACATAAGTGCGCTTATTGGGTTCTTGCGGCGCTGCTGTGGTGGCGCCGCTTTGGCTGGGGGGCTGTGCCCTCTCAGCCTTATAATAATGGCCAGCAGGGCAGGCGGGCGCAGTCGTGTAAGGCAGCGGGGACTTGGGCGGGACCGAGGCGGGCAGCCCCGGATAATTTGAAACTTGAACTGTCTCAGTTTTCGTCACCGGCCCAATATTCTCCCCATTTTCGAGTTGTGCAAGACAAGCGCCATTTTGGGCCGTGTCCTTGAAGCCTGCTTGAAAACCCAATTTTTTATGGCTCATCCGGGTTTGTCCGGCTTCTCCCGGCTTCTTCCGGTTACTGCAATATAAAGTGTCTCCTAACAGTAGCTGTAGCGGGACACTTCCGTTTGCAAACTCGGACACTTCAAGTTGCAGCAACTCATTTTCATGATTTCCCTGCTTTTTAGGCCAAATCCCGGTGCCCAGCCAGCTCCGAGAGCTTCGGCTTCCCCGATCCGGCGCTGCGGTTTTGGGACACTTCCCATTGCAAACTTGAACGTTCGCCGCCCAAACCGTTAAAGAACGGCGGGGCGGCAGAGAGTTTTAAAGGGCGTTAAAAGGGTCATCTAAAGAGCTGGAACGCTGGAACCGAACCGACACAGCGATTGCGGACCATGTTGGCAGTGACCCAGAAGGCAACAACGCGGACAATGCGGTCACTCGCCTTTTTGAGGGCAAGGAACGCAGGCAGCCCAATCACGACATTCGCACGAGGCCTGCGACGCCCTCGCTGCAGACGCGAAGGATCCCGCCAGACTTCCCGAGAGCGGACCTTCAGGCTAGCTCAGCTGGCCAGGTCGATGCTGCACCCCGCTCGAAGGTTAGAGATGCGCAGGTTGCGGACTTCGCAAAGCCGGAGCGGCTAGCCAGGCCCGAAGACGTGACCGGCCCAGAGCCGACATCCAGCGGCGAACTCGGATGCTGCGCTCGCAGCCCGCATTGCTGACATTCGAGTGCTTGCACCCTGCAAGCATCAAGTATTTAAGCTCGACTGGTTCGCAACAGTCTACTTTGAGCATGGGAGACGCAAAATGGTGACTCGAATCGAGAAAATCGAACACGGAAAAAAAGTTCAAACAGCTGAACGCGGCACCGATGGTTGCTACCACTGCTACCCGGAAGGCCAGACAATGTCGAAGTATATGACCCGCTTCTCAAATCTGGATGAAGCCGCTAAATTTCTTATCGACAACCAGAGGGGCCGTATTCGAATGAACCCAGATTGGTCCTTGATTGTCGACAATATTCACATCGACGGCAGACCGCGCGAAAGCTTCTAACTTTCGGCCCGTTGCGGACATTCGTTCCTGTATTAGAATGCTGCAGTGCAGTTCGTTAAAGCTGCCCTCCGCAGCACGTGTCAATTTATCCAGCGCCCGCGAAGTGAAAAGGCCGTAGGGGGGATGTCAATCATGAAGACTTATCCAGCCGCGAATACTGGCGCTATTTCTTCTCCAAGCATCTTTGAAGTTTACCCATTCTATAGATTCCCGTTTAGGATGCTCAAATTTCTTAATATGCGTTCGCGTAGCTTGCATAAGCAACTTTCCGCCGTTGGACGGCGGCGGAATTAGAAAAGTGGATCCAGTTGGCGAAGCCTCGTCGCCGACCCGCTCAATTGCGACGCCAATGAATTGGTCATTATACGTACCTATGATTGCAACCTCTGTGTTGTGAAATTCCAGTAGCATGAAGTTTCTTTCGCGGAAAGCGGTTCGATTTCCCGCCCAATGCCCAAGCAAGGACGTAGCGCCTATTAGAAGCATAGCCAGAAGGAAGACGCCACCAAAACGGCTATCGGTAATTACGGCTCCCAGCAAATGGGTGCGAAATTTATCATCTTGGTCAACGGATTCTTGGAGAACTTCCCGCCATAGAGTTCCGCTTCGAAACTTTCGGCGCAGCCAAGTCCCAGCTAACAGCCCAGTAACAAGTAGATAAACTGCCAGAGCTTGCGAGGTGTAAGAATACCCAGAGATCCATATCGAAAATATCAAAAATATTAGCGGAAAAAATATATACGGGAAGACAAAGCTAGCTTCCAGAAATCTGCCGAGAACTGGCAGCGGCAACATCGATGTCATTTGATAGATGAATAGCGACAGAAAAATCACACCGGCTGCGGAGGCGATAACTTTCGATAAGCCCAAATCCACAAATGTTTCAGAGACGCCAAAGTAACTCAAATATGATGAATGGAAGCTATATGTTAAATAATAGCTAAGTCCCGTAACTAGGGCGATAAGAACAGATTCCTTCTTTATGAATTCCGCGAGAGAATTAGTAATTAAACCGAGTGGAGGGTCTCTTTCTTGTTTCGGGGCATCGAAATCGTTATCCTGCTGCACAGTGATCTATCCTCAAAATTCTATCTTCCTCCGACATTCCCCAAGTGGCATGCCGTTTGACAGCAAGATCTCTCGATTGGGCCAGTCGATCAAGTTTTTTCCCGATCCGTTGCAGGCGGTCGCGAAAACACCCGGAGTTGGCCAGATTGGGCCGATATTATTGCAGCGCAGCTTCGCTACCACAGCGAACTCATTTCGCCTGACCAAAGTTAATATGGTCTCGGTGACATCATGCGGCGATACAGCACAGACCTCGATCTTGGTCCGCTCTGAATGTCGGCTTCCATTTTAGTTGGGTGATCCGATTGCCCGCGCAGCAAAGGTCCGCTCCCCGCCCGACGTGCTAGGGGCTTCCTGTCAAGCGGCATCGAACGAATGTCTGCTTTGGGCTGCCTGCGGTGATCCCATGATAGGCGTAGGTACGGGATCTACTGCAACTTTGGTGCTGCAACGCCGCAAGTCGGCAGTGAGCCCAATTTGACCAATGCTGCATCAACCACGAATGACCGCTGATCACCTTTAAATCCATACCGGTGCCTTTCCGACATGCTCGATGAGGAAGTCCATAAAGACGCGTACTTTGGCGGATACGACGTTGCTTTTGGGGTAGATCAACCAGAGGGCGGGTTGTTCTGCCAATGCGTAGTCGGGCAGCACGTGCATCAGCGCGCCGCTTTTGATCTCCTCATGGACCAACCAAAGCGAATTCACAGAAATACCTGCGCCGTCCAATGTCGCGCGCTTTTGTGTCAGTCCGTCATTCAAAACCAACGGATGTGCGGACTGTTTAGGGTCCAATTCTGCCCGCTTGCCATCTTTCGATAACAAGCGGCGCGGTTCTAGGTTGCGGAACGCGATCACGCGATGCGACTTCAGATCATCTAAGTCTTCTGGCGCGCCGTACTCTTCGATATAGCCTGGCGATGCACATAAGATGCGCGTGTCGTCGGCCAGTTTTCGGGCTGTTAGACTGCTGCTTTCAAGGACCGCGTTTCGCAGGGCAAGATCGTAGCTTCCTTCGATCAGATCAAATTGCGCATCCGACAGATGCATGTCCAACGTCAGGTCGGGATAGGCGTCTATGAACTTTGGCAACAATGGCGCGATGTACATCTGCGCGAACGTGCTAGAGGCGGCGAAGCGCAACGTCCCGCTGATCTTTGTCTGCCCTTGGCCAAGCGCCGCCAAAGCTGCCTCTTCCTGGGCAATCATTTCACGGGCGTAAGGCAGAAAATCCTGACCCTCCGACGACAGTGAAATTTTCCGCGTTGAACGATGCAGCAACTCTGCACCCAACAGGCGCTCCAGTTTGGCGATCCGCGTGCTTGCGACGGCGGGGGCCATCCCTAGCGTACGCCCCGCTGCGCTGATGTTCAGTGTCTCGCTGGCGAGAACGAAGAGGCGGAGGCTCTGTGTGTCCATTTTATACTTTTTCGGAATAGTGAAATCATATTCTGCTAGTTTTTATATTTATTGCGGGGTGTATCTACAAGCGCAAGAGACAGAAAGGACCACCCGATGACACAGACAGCGGCAGTCAACTACCACGTACACAAACCCGAGCGTCAGGCGTTTGAGCTGGATGCGGGTGGCATAGTCGGCAATCTCATCGCGCCGGAACTTGCACCCACGCAGGTCGCTGTCACAGATGTCCGCAGCGCAGGTGTCGCACCGCGCTTTGCGGATGCGTCCGTGGGTTTCGCCGCAGTCCCCACCGAAGTTCAGGCGTTCGATGCGAATGACGACTGGCAGCCTGCTTATGATGCCGAAATCACAAAGCTGCTGGCCGACAAGATCGGTGCGCAAGAAGTTATCGTGTTCGACCACACCGTGCGCGTCGATGATTCAGATGCGGTCCGTAAACCGGCGCGCAATGTTCACAGCGACTACAGCGCTGAAGGGGCCGAGCAACGGTTGATCGACATTCTGGGCGATGACAAAGCTGCTGAATGGCGCAAAGGGCATTACGCCTTTATCAATGTCTGGCGTCCGATAGGGGCAGCGATTAACTCGGCACCCTTGGGGTTCATCCGACCGGATAGCGTTGCAGCAGAAGACTGGATCCTGCTCGACCTGATCTATCCAGATCGCAAAGGACAGATCATGGGGCTGGCGGCAAACCCCGATCATGAGTGGGTCTACATGTCCAGGATGACGCCCGACGAGGTGGCTTTCTTCAACATCTACGACAATCAGAACCGACCTTCGATCGCACACAGCGCGCTGGATATGGTCGAAGACCCGACACTTCAAACCATCCGCAAAAGCATCGAGAGCCGGACGCTCGTCCGCTACTAACTACCTAATCCTTCGAACGGAACCCTCAGCGATCCGTTCCCCACACAACAGATGAAAGGGACCACCATGACCAAGACGATCCTTATCACAGGTGCTACTGATGGTATCGGCCAATTGACCGCCAAGACGCTGGCCGCCGAAGGACATACGATCCTGATCCACGGTCGGACTACCGAAAAGCTGGAGAAAGCCGCTAAGGAAATCGGCGGGACAACCGAAAGCTATGCGGCCGATCTGACGCATATGGACCAAATCCATGCGATGGCGGCAGACATCCGCAAAGCCCACGACAGCCTTGATGTCATCATCAACAATGCGGGTGTGCTTAAGCTGCGCGATACGATGACAGATGACGGTTATGATGTGCGCTTTGTGGTCAACACCGTTGCGCCCTACGTCTTGACGCAGGCGTTGCTGCCGATCCTTGCGGAGGATGGCCGTATCGTGAACCTGTCCTCAGCCGCACAAGCCCCGGTTGATATTGAGGCGCTGCACGGGCGCAGACAACTTGATCACAACCCAGCCTATGCCCAAAGCAAACTGGCGCTGACAATCTGGACCCGTGAATTGGCGAAAACCCTGCCCGCCGGACAGGTTGCCGTTGCCGTCAATCCCGGATCACTGTTGGCGTCGAAAATGGTCAAAGAGGGCTACGGCATGGAAGGGAACGACTTGCAGATTGGTGCAGACATTCTGCGCGAAGCCGCCCTTGGCGCGTCGTTTACAGATGCCAACGGCAAATACTTCGACAATGACAACCGGGTGTTTGCCAACCCCCACGCCGCTGCGCTTGATGCGGACCACTCCGCGCAAGTGATGCAGGGGATCAAGGACGTCATCGCCAAAATCGGGTGACGCAAACGCCCGCAAGACAACGGGCGTTAAAATAAAACGAACCACGCAACCAAAGCAATCCGGCAGACCCCTCTGCAGGAAACAGGAAAGGACTGTTCAAATGAAGTACGAAAATTTCTCCACCTTTGACGTTAAAGTCGAAGACGCCATCGCGACTGTTACATTCGATTTTGGCACTGTGAACGTGCAGGGTCAGGAAATGCTGGCCGACCTCAATAGCCTCGCTATGCGCCTTGAGATGGACCGCGACGTAAAGGTCGTTGTGTTTGAATCGGCCAACCCCGAAGTTTGGGTCTGCCACTACGACACCGAATTGCTGCAACATCTCAGCACTGAAGAGGTGTCCCGCGACGAAGCACAGCTTCTCGACCTTCAGGCCGTTTGCGAACGCATTTCTAAAGTCCCACAAGCGACCATCGCCAAACTCGAAGGCTTTGCACGCGGCGGCGGTCACGAGTTGGCGCTTGCGCTCGACATGCGCTTTGCCGTGCGTGGCAAGTTCAAGTTTATGCAGATGGAAGTCGGCATGGGTATTCTGCCTTGCGGTGGCGGTGCGTCGCGTATGGCCCGCCAGACAGGTCTGGGCCGCGCCTTGGAAATCATCCTCAGCGCGCGGGACTTTGATGCGGATGAGGCCGAAGCCATGGGAACAATCAACAAGGCGTTCGAGGCAGAGGAGATTGACGCCTATGTCGACACCCTCGCCAAGCGGATCGCCAGCTTTCCGGCGGAGTCCATCAATGCCTGCAAACAGATGGTGTACGAATCCATCGACAAGCCGATTGATGACGCGCTCAAGGCCGAAGCCTATTGGCTGTATCAGGCGACCAGTAAGACGCCAGCCGTCAAGCGGTTTACCGTTGCTGAAGAACAAGGGCTGCAACACGACATGGAAAATCAACGCAACTGGGAAAAAATGGTCATGGATGTGCAAGAGATCAACTGACCCTGTGATCCCAAGAATGACGAAATCTGTTTCGGCGTCACAGACGCCGGAACCATTTTGAATGGAAAACAATCATGCAAGCAAACGCACTCGAAACTGCCCGCGCTGTGGACCGTCCATCGCGTGAGGCCATGCTGCAACGCCATCCGTCAGTCAACACGTTCTGGAACCAGAACAGCGACCTGTTCGCTCAGGCTTGGGTAGACTGGGAGAAGACAGGCGATGGCGCGGACCTGACACTCGATAGCGCCCTATACGACGCAAAACTGCGTACTGCGGTCGAGGCCGCATGGGACGACCCCACCAAGGAAGACGCGGTGCGCGATCTTTGGGAAGAGGTGTTTCCGGGCGTCTACAAGACCCAGTTCTTTGACCCACAAAAACTTTCCGCGCTGCGCGCATACCTCGAAGCGGCGGCTGATGCCGACATCCCATTGCGTCCACCTTATGGGATTTCCTTGAACCGTGGTGGTGCGATGCTCGATAGCCGGTCCGAAGGGTATCTCGCTGCACCCAGCTTTCAGAATTTCTACAAAGGCCTGATGGACCGCTACATGCGTCCGGTGTCGCGGATGCTGTTCCCGGATGTGATGGGCTATGACACGCAAACCTTCGGGTTCTCGATCCAGTGGCAGGCGGATGCAGACACTTCGCTGCGCGCCCACACGGATGCGTCGTCGGTCACGCTAAATATCAACCTCAACCTGCCGGGTGAGGGCTTCTCAGGCTCCGGCGTGCGGTTCTTCGACCCCGCAACAAGGCAAGTGAGCGAGCTGTTCTTCGAGCCGGGCACTGCGCTGATCCACCACGGCACTGTACCGCATGAATCTATGCCTATTACAGAAGGTGAGCGGTCCAACTTTGTGCTGTGGCTATATGGCGAGAACGGTCAGATCCCACAGCCGAACGCGGCCCCAAAAACGGTCAGTGCAGCAGAACGGTGGACGATACCATCAGCGGCAAGCGATGGGTTTGCACCGTTCTAAAAGGGCTGAGCACTGAAGACCAAATCTATGGGTAGCTTTAGACGGGGGCTGCCCATAGGTCGCAAATAACGCCAAAGGACCTCATAATGTGGGCCTCACAGGCATAAAGCAGACATCGAGATGACTGATGCGTAGGTCGGGTTTGTCCGCTCTGCCGCCCTCCAACCCCAAAATTTCGCTCCACCTCTGATCAATGACCGCTTTTCACGCGGCATCGCAGCGGTCACAGGCTGTGTTCCGAGGTCGAAAGGCGGACTTTGCAAAGGTCGCTTCCTGCGCATTGCTGTCGCTGAGCCAAGGGGGCGGCCATAAGCTTGAGCTGGTCGGCGGGGGCAAGTGTCAAAGCTGGACCCCGTGCAAAAGGATGCGTCAGCGCCCTTTTGCCTCCCGGTTTCATGCGGGAATACGTAGTGCCCATTTCCAGAACCGACGGGCGCGCATGGCGCCGTAGGCGGCCCAGGTGCGCAGGGCGGGGGCGTGTTCGCTTAGTGCTGCCTCAAACCACTGGCTGTCGGCAAAGGCCACGCGATAGCCTTCTTCCAGCAGTGTGTCGTGGATGACGGCGGATTTTAGGAAATAGGGATCGTCAGGGGAAAACAGCCAGTGCAGCCAGGCGGGAACCGAGCTTTCAAACTCCCGGCCTGCCGGGATGGTCAGGAGCCAGCCGCTGTCTTTCTTGCCAATGCTCCAGGTCAGATCGCGCGTGGTGACATAGCCGCGTATGCCGCCCCGGCGATACCATTCGGTGTCCAGATTTACGTTCATGTCTTACCCTTCTCGTTGTCGCGTTCTGGACCTGTCGCGGTTTGATGCCGCTCCTTTGATAGCATTTACTGCACCAAAGGAGATGAACTATGGGACTAAAACGGACGGACGAATTTCGCCAAGATGCGGTGCGGATTGCGTTAACCAGCGGGCTAACGCGTAAGCAGGTGGCGGATGATCTTGGCGTCGGTATGTCGACGCTGAACAAATGGATCACCGCGCACAGAGATACAGACGTGGTGTCGAAAGAAGATTTGAGCCTTGCTCAAGAGAATGACCGGCTTAGGCGTGAGAACCGCATTCTCAAGGAGGAGCGGGACATCCTAAAAAAAGCAACGCAGTTCTTCGCGAGCCAAAAGCCATGAGGTTTAGGTTCATCGAAGAACACCGGGATGCGTTTCCGGCAGCGCGCCTGTGTCAGGTTATGGATGTCAGCCTGCGCGGTTTGCGTGCGTTCCGCAGTCGGCCAGCCAGCCGCAGACAGCGATCTGACCTGGTCACGCTGGCGCATATCAAAGAACAGTCGCGTCTCAGTTTAGGCAGTTATGGCAGGCCGCGTATGACCGAAGAGCTGAAGGAGATCGGCTTGGATGTTGGCCATCGCCGTGTGGGCAGATTGATGCGTCAGAACGGCATATCTGTTGTTCGGACCCGCAAACACAAGGTGACCACTGACAGCGATCATAAGCTCAATATAGCACCCAACCTGCTGGATCGTGACTTCAACGCTGATAAACAAAACCAGAAATGGGCGGGTGACATCAGCTATGTCTGGACGCGCGAAGGCTGGTTGTATTTGGCTGTTATCCTGGACCTACATTCCAGGCGGGTAATCGGTTGGGCCGTTAGCAACCGCATGAAACGCGACTTGGCAATCCGAGCGTTGAACATGGCCATCGCGTTCCGGCAACCGCCCAAGGACTGCATCCACCACACCGATCGCGGATCGCAATATTGTTCTCATGATTATCAGAAGATCCTGCGCCAGCACGGCTTTAAGGTGTCCATGAGCGGCAAGGGTAATTGTTACGACAATGCTGCCGTCGAAACCTTCTTTAAGACGATCAAGGCGGAGCTGATCTGGCGGCATCCTTGGGAGACACGGCGGAAGGCTGAGATGGCAATCTTCGAATACATCAACGGGTTCTACAATCCACGACGCCGTCACTCAGCACTGGGCTGGATAAGCCCGGTCGCTTTCGAACGGAAGGTGGCTTAAACGAGCACTTGGAGCGGCACGAAAGCGTGACAAGACCATTCTGCTTTGAAACTGGTTGTGAGTGTGGTGTCGAGGCAGTGGGTGACGCTGGTGGTCAACCATTCGCCTTCCAGTTCGGGCTTGATGCCGGTCAGGTTCACCTTGGCCTCGGCCATCAGGTCGCCCCCAAAAGCCGCCGAGCTGAACATTGACTGACCCGCTGGCGCGGGCAGCGCGGGGTACCAGAACCGAGCTAAAACAGCGGCCGATGCGTGCACCGCGATCCATTGTCGAGGCGAGATCATATACCGCCTCTCGCCTTTCTGAAAATGGGACTGCGGGGTTCCGAGAATACCTTGATTGCCTCGAAGAAGTTTGTGCATTTGTACCGCCCCAAGAGCTGGCGAATTCTGGAAGCTGACATTCTGATGTGTTACTTTCGGCGGCTTCTTTTGCGTATGCTCTTTTTTGATACGCTGGTCATATGGCCATCGCTCCGAAGTCGATCCTCTTTTCCAAATCGACATCGAACCGGCCATACGGGTTAGTGTGGGAATACGCCGCTGACCTGCACAAGTTTACTGATGCGACACGTCATATCAATGGATGCAGGTCTTAGCGCAGGAGATCGCCCCTATACGCAACTGGTCTCGGTGACCGATGACGCAGCGAAGCTCGTCGAGCTGGCTATTCCTTTGCTCTATTGCCAGAGCGATGACCACGGAGAAGCCACTGGCGCAGAGTTAGCTGCATGCGCGGTCTAAGGGCGTTCTTGTTCACATCAGTAAACTTTGTCACGACAGAGCCATCCTGAATTACTGATAGTAGGCTCATCAAACGACGACTTTAGACGAATTTTTTACGATTTCCTCCTAGGAAGAAGACCTAGTTGTAGCCACACGATTTACTCTCAGATCCGCAAGGCCCGGCAGCGCCTTTCAGGCTTGCCGAGCTACCTATACTAAAAATCTATCAAGTTTCAAAATGAGTGGAGGAGCCCCCCTGTGAAGATATGTATCGTCATCCCGACATATAGGCGGAATGTTCAACTCGTGCGTTTATTGTCTCAGCTTGCGGAACTGCGCGAAACATACATGGGACAAGCAGAGTACAGCGTTTTCGTTACGGACTCCGACCTGAATAACCCTGCTAGTGACATCATCCAACAGCTTTGCGACCGTTACATCCTGAACAAGGGAACAGGTTTCGACGACAACCTGTTCTACTTCTACAAGGATTATGCTGGGGCTTTTGATTTTGTGTTTAGCTGCAGCGACGACGACCTATTTAACTGCGGGCCGGTCAATGTGCTGGATCTTCTCGAAGTCGCGGTGCGGCAAGACAAGGCAGCTGTTCATTTTAATCACTTCGAATACAAAACCGACTGCCCAGACAGTATGGATATGTCATACACGCTTAGCCCGGCGGCCTACCACCTACCCGCCTTAAGCGATGACCCGGAAAAATTCCGGGCAAGGTTCCTGTGGGGGCCGCCCAGACATGTCGGGCTCCTCTATAAATCCAGCCACATCGCTGGTCTGCTGGACACAATGACTACGTTCAGGGGAACATTGCACCTTTATGCTGTGCCCTTCATGTGCGCTCTGGAAAGCGAGGATGCCTCTTTTTTTGATTACCCTCTCAACTATTTTTCGGCTGCAGTAGCAAAAGACGGTGCATGGGAGAACACAGCAAACGTGTTTCACGGCTTATTACAGTACCTTATCGCATCCAAACAGCTGTTAAATCCGGAGAGCTTCGAGATAGCGCAAAGAGGCTTTATGAGAACCTACTTCGGAAAATCTGCCTGGTTGAGGAAAATGATTTCTGCCCCCTTGCCGACCGAGACAGAGGTGCTGGCCAGCATTGAGCAGGCTTAGTTAATACCCACGAATATAGTGTACAATCAGCCTACATTTGAGCTTTCGCGAAAGGATGTATTAACCAAATTTGGATTACGAATGTTCGAACATAAATGCAGCGGGCTGAAGCCCGCATGTTGCAACTAAGATGACAAGTCTCTCAACCTGTGCAGCATCAGCCAGAAGGTCAGTGAATGTGAACGTTAGATCCCGCGAACAAATCGTCGCAGATGCCAAGGCCTATTTTGAGGCTCAGCCGCTGCCTGAATTCCAGCCCGGTGAGACTTACATTCCACCGTCAGGGAAAGTACTGGACGGAGAAGATTGTGCTAGCCTGATAGACGCCGGCTTGGACATGTGGCTGACAGCGGGACGTTATGCTGACAGTTTCGAAGATCGCCTGGCAGCCAAATTTGGTACGAAGCTTTCTAAACTCACGGTGTCCGGCTCGGCTGCGAACCTGCTGGCCTTCTCGACGCTGACATCATGGAAACTTGGATCAAAGCGGATCGAGCCAGGATCGGAAGTCATCACTGTTGCAGCCGGCTTTCCGACAACTGTGACTCCGATCATCCAGAACGGCTGCATACCCGTTTTTGTGGATGTCGATCTTGAGACGCACAATGTGAATGTCGATCTAGTGGAAGCGGCAATTACCTCTAATACACGCGCAATCATGATTGCACACAGCCTTGGCAACCCATTCGATGTCATCCGGATCTCAGAGCTTTGCAAAGCGCATGACCTTTACCTGATCGAAGATTGCTGCGACGCCTTTGGCGCCAGCGTTCTGATGCCGGACGGCTCCGAAAAGGGGGTCGGCACCTTTGGAGACCTAGCGACACTCAGCTTTTATCCCGCACATCATATCACTATGGGTGAAGGCGGAGCCATATTGATGAACAGCATCCGCCTAGCCCGCATTTGCGAAAGCTTCCGCGATTGGGGGCGGGACTGCTATTGCGCGCCTGGGAAGGATAATACCTGTGGCAAACGGTTTGATTGGCAACTCGGGGACCTGCCGGACGGTTACGACCACAAGTATATTTACAGCCACATTGGGTACAATTTGAAAGTTTCCGACATGCAGGCGGCCGTCGGGCTAAGCCAGCTTGGGAAATTGGACAATTTCGTTGAAATAAGGCGGAAGAATTTCATTGGTCTAACCGAGCGGATGAAACGAGCTGGCCTGGATGAATATTACCACCTGCCTCAGTCGACCCCCGGTACAAATCCATCGTGGTTCGGATTCCTGCTGACGATACGGGATGGGGTACCGCTGCTACGGCGCGATGTAACCGCCGCATTAGAGGACCAGAAGGTCGGGACACGGATGCTTTTTGCCGGCAATCTGATCCGCCAGCCTGCTTTCGCACGGGCCAACTACCGCGTGAGCGGGCCGTTGGACGTGACGGATAAGGTCATGGCGGACGCGTTCTGGATCGGTGTCTGGCCGGGCCTGTCCGGTGACCATTTAGACTACATGGTGGATACACTCGCAAAGGTCACAAAAAGCCAACTTCAATCTGCAAAGGTTGCCGTAGAATGAAAGCCGTCATCCTCGCGGGCGGGCTGGGCACCCGTCTCTCAGAAGAAACCAGCCTGAAACCAAAGCCTATGGTCGAAATCGGCGGCCGTCCGATCCTGTGGCATATCATGAAAATTTACACATCCTTTGGTATCACGGATTTTGTGATCTGCCTCGGCTACAAAGGATACGTCATCAAGGAGTTTTTTGCCAATTACGCTCTACAGACCTCCGACGTTACTATTGATATGTCATCCGGCTCTGTCGAAGTACACCGCGCAGCGGTAGAGCCTTGGCGCATCAGCCTGATTGACACCGGCGAGCACACAATGACCGGCGGCCGCCTGAAGAAAATATCCCATTTGATCGATGGCACATTTTGTATGACCTACGGCGACGGGGTCGGGGATATCAACATCGAGGAATTGGTTTCCTTCCATCGCTCTCACGGCCTGAAGTCGACAGTTACAGCGGTTGCTCCTCCGGGCAGGTTTGGACTGCTTGATTTGGACGACACCCGGGTCGCCGGTTTTGTCGAGAAACCGAAAGGGGAAGGCGGACGGATCAATGGCGGTTTTTTCGTGCTCGAACCGGAAGCCTTGGATGTGATCGATGGAGACGCTGACATGTGGGAGGATAATCCTATGCGGCGGCTTGTTTCGCAGGGGCAGATGGCGGCTTTTCATCATGACGGATTCTGGCAACCCATGGACACCCTAAGAGATAAGAATCACCTAGAACAACTCTGGAACGAAGGCCGGGCCGCCTGGAAAACTTGGGATCCGCACCCTGTGAAGCCGGCGACCGGTAGTACGCTGATCCGCCCATCGCTCAGCTTGCATTGAAGGAGCCTGCTGTTATGAGCTGGGAGACACAAAGTGCGTTCTGGAAAGGGCGCAGAGTTTTTCTGACCGGGCACACAGGGTTTAAGGGAAGTTGGCTTGCCCATTGGCTTCTTATGCTCGGTGCGGAAGTCCGAGGGTTTTCTTTAGCGCCCGAGAGTGGCCAGGTGCCCGACGGGTTCAAGCCTTTGTTTGAAGAACTGGGCCTAGGCGCCAGGCTTGATCATCTCATCGGAGATGTCCGGGACGAGGAAACCCTCAAGAGATCCCTGCGGGCCTTCAATCCTGAGGTTGTTTTGCACCTTGCTGCACAGCCTTTGGTTCGCGCCTCCTACCAAAACCCGGTTGAAACCTACGCGACGAATGTCATGGGAACGGCACATCTATTGAATGCTTGTCGTTCTGTAGCTGATCTGCGGAGCATTGTGGTTGTTAGCAGCGACAAATGTTATGAAAACCGTGAACAGCTTTGGGCCTACCGCGAAATTGATCCGATGGGTGGACATGATCCATATTCGAGCAGCAAAGGCTGCGCGGAGCTGGTTACTAGCGCGTTTCGAGATTCCTATTTTCCCACAGAGCGCGCGGACGAGCATGGCGTGTCCATCAGCAGCGCACGGGCGGGGAATGTGATCGGTGGCGGAGATTGGAGTGAAGACCGGTTGATCCCAGATGCCATGCGGTCAATGCTGGCCGGATCACCTCTGGAGATTAGGAATCCACGGGCTGTACGCCCTTGGCAGCATGTCCTCGAGCCCCTTCAAGGATACTTGAAACTGGCGTACAAAGGCGCAGAGGATCCGGCTCTCTTTTCAAAGGGGTGGAATTTCGGTCCCGTGGATGGAGACGCCCTTCCCGTCGGCGACTTGGCAGACCGCCTTGCAGCCAAAATGCATGGGAAGTTTTCCTGGAAAACAGCTGCAGAGAGCGGGCCGCATGAAGCCCAGCTCTTGGCGCTGGACAGCACGGCCGCCCGTGCGCTGTTGGATTGGAAACCGGCACTATCCTTACAAGGCATGATGGACTTCACAGCAAGCTGGTACAGTTGCCGCAGCCTGGAGCAGCGGGTAGAAATGGTGTCTGGGCAGATAACCCAGTACACCCGAAGACTGAAGCTATGAATGCGCTTGAAGGAAAGAGGGTTTTGCTGACAGGGGCAACAGGTTTCCTGGGCGGCAAACTTCTTGAGCGTTTGTGCCGTATAAATGCCGTAACTGGCTGTTTGATGCGAAATAACCGGAACATAGCGCTTTGCGTAGGAGCTGAGCGACTGGAAACAACTGGTTGTGCGGCTGACACTATTGAAACAATCTGTCAATTCCGCCCGGACGTAATGATCCATTGCGCTGGCTTGGTTCAAACAACACACGGTCCAGACGACATCGATACGATGCTGCAAAGCAATGTTCAACTGGCTGCAGCATTGTTTGAGGCTGGACGGCAGCTTGGAGAGCTTCGCATCGTTAACCTTGGAACTTACCTAGAGTACAGCAGCGACGGAAAGATCGCACCAACCAGTCTTTATGCCGCGAGCAAGCGTGCTGTGACTGAACTGCTGAACTATTACACTCATGCGGTGCCTACCCGTGCAATCTCAATCAAACCGTCCGTAATTTACGGAGCTGGAGATCCGCGTCCGAGATTGCTGCCGTCGTTGGCTAAGGCTATTGCCAATGGACAGACGCTTTGCCTTTCAGAAGGGCTGCAGAAACTGGACCTGATTCACATTGATGATGTTGTCGAGGCCTTGATTCAGGCATCGGTTCACCTGCTATCATCTGAATCAAAGACCGGGCACCAAGAGTACTTTGCTGTCTCCGGCAACAGATTGAGTATTCGTGAGCTGGCCCAGAAGCTTGAGCAGATTGTCGGCCGGGAAGCTGATTTGCACTGGGGCGCACATTCTTACAGACCTGAAGAGGTTATGGAGCCATTTTCTGGCGGTACCCCTTTACCGGGATGGTCTCCGGTAGTCCCCTTGGAACTAGGATTAGCTGAGCTAGTTTTTCAGCAAGGCAATTAAGAGGAGTTGCGAAGGGGCATCGGGTCACTGAGACTGGACGCTTAAGTTCTAAAACATACCCTGCCTAACAAAAGTAGTTCTGGCATTCATCTGGCGTGTAAAGGTCGCAAATTTTACTGATTGCTTCAAAGAGGCTGAGTTGCTGCCGGTCAACGGACCGTGCGGTGGGGCTGATCTCCATAGAGTAAGTGTCAGTCACAGAACGGATCTCGATAAGGCAGCTTCGGCTGTGTGGCGGCTAGCAGAAGTTGAAGCCCGGGAAGCTGCTGACTTTTTTGGTATTTTCCGGGTGGATTACAGGCTGACGGGTCGGCACTGTCGCGAAGTCACTCCCCGGATCAGCTCAAAACCACGTGGCGACGGTGCTGGCTAGCCCATCCATGACCTGCACCTCTCTACTTCCGACAAAAAGCACAGCTGCGGGCCAGTGATTGTAAGAAGGGCCATCCCGACGTTGCGGCGGTAGCGTGCGGGAAAAGGGGTAGTTGGTGAAATCGTGGAACGCAAGGGCTCCTATTTCCGTCTTGGCGACCGCGCTCTTGCTCCGATGACACTGTCTGAGATTGCGCGTGAAACTGGATTTCACCTGAGTACCGTCAGTCGGATTCTGAATGGTTTGCTGATCGAAGGACCGAACGGCATTGTGCTTGCGCGTATCCGGGCATCTGACATTTGGCGAGTATTCAGACTGGTCAAATCACACATCCTCCTTCGAGAGGGCGAGGCAGGGCAGATCATCAAACACTTTGGAGGGGTTGAGCGTAGATTGGGGGTCAAACGCTGTCTTTAGCTGTCGCATGGCCGCGAGAGCCGGTGTGGGGCGGCTAAGCGGCAGATGCATGCGTTTTTCGAGTCCTATGCCGTGTTCTGCCGAAACGGTCGTGCCTGTGAATTGCTGCAGCACGCCGTAGACAGCGCCGTCAATTGTGGCGTGACTAGCGGGGTCATGGGCAGGCCCTACCATGATGTGCAAGTTGCCGTCGCCCATGTGGCCGAAAACGTAGCAGGTGACTCCCTTGCAATCCTTTGCGATCCGCATTTGCAGCTGTTCAACATAACCGGGGATATCGTGAAGGCGCAGGCCGACGTCGTAGGACAGGCAGGGGCCGTTCGGACTTTCTATCACGTCTGCGTCCTCGCGCAGCTGCCAGATGGTGCGGCGCTGTGTTTCGGACTGGGCGAGGGTGCCGTCCTGCAGAAGGCCATCCTCGAAACATCCGGCCAGAAAGGTCGTCAGAGCATCCTCGTGCTCTTTGTCGCCCCAGTGGCCGGTCTCGATCACCCCGTAGATACCGCAATCGGGTGACACCAAGCTGCTGCCCAAATGCGTGGCGATTTGGATGAAGAACTCCGGCCACATGGCTTCAAATGACAAGAGGCTGCCTCCAAAGGCTTTGCGGGCGCTGGCCAGCACTTGGAACAGATCTTCGGTTCCGGCGCAGCCGATCAGCGCAGTTTGCACCGAGGACGGGCGGCTGTGCAGGCGCAGGGTGAGTTTGGTGATGATGCCAAGCGTGCCTTCGGAGCCGATGAACAGCTGCTTCAGGTCATAGCCTGCGTTGTTCTTGAGCAGAGTGTTGTTCAGATCCAGGATCGTACCGTCCGCGAGCACCGCTTCCAGCCCCAAAATGTTGTCGCGCGCCATGCCGTAACGGATCGCCTGGATGCCGCCAGCATTGGTCGAGGCGAGGCCACCCAGGGTGCAGCTGCCGCGCGACGGCAGGTCGACACCGGGGGCGAGGCCGAGGGGCTCGGCGGCGTCGATTACCTGCTGCAGGGTGACGCCGGCCTCAGCGGTGATAATGCCCTGCACCGGATCGAGCTCCAGAATCCGGGTCATCTTCTCTAGCGACAAGGCCACCTGCCCGGGGGCCGTGGCAGTGCCCTGCACCAGCCCGGTCAACCCGCCTTGCGGAACAATTGCCAGTCCATGTTCGGCAGCCAACCAGCAAATTTTGCTAACGTCCTGCGCCGAGCCGGGAGTCAGCAGCACGCCACCGTCATAGCTCGCGGCGCAATAGCCGGTGTTGCGCAAGGCGAGCCGCTCGCCGGTGATCACATTCTGCGTGCCGATCACCGGAGCGAATAGAGCGGAAATCTGACTGATATCCATTGGATGTGCTTTCGATTGTGCCTGATCTCAACTGCCGGACTTGTCTTTACGGTGCTCGTACAGGGCCTTGGCGACGATGGCGATGGTGGTCAGCACCATCAGGATCACCGAGACCGCAGCGATGATCGGGTCAACGTTGAGGCGCAGCCCATCCCAGATCCGTTTCGGCAGGGTGATCACGTCGATGCCACTGACAAACAAGGTGACGGCGATCTCTTCCCAGGACAGAACCAAGCTAAGGAACCAGGCCGAGAACAGCCCGAATTTGAGGTTCGGCAGCACCACCCAGAAGGTGGTTTGCAATCGCGAGGCGCCAAGGTTGCGCGAGGCAAGCTCCAGCGATTTGTCCAGCCGTGAGGTGGCGGTCAGCATCACGATCACCGCAAAGGGCGTCACCATGATCACATGGGTCAGGATCAGCCCCGCATAGGTATCGATCAGGCCGATGCGCGCTTGCAGGAAGTAGATGATTACCGCCGAGACCACCGGAGGCACCGCCATCGGCAACAGCGCCAGTCCCACCAGCGCCCCGCCATAGCGCGGCTGGCGGAACCAAAGGCCCAAGGCAAAAGCGGTGGCTAGAACCGTGGCGATCACGCTGCTGGCCATAGCCACCAGCACGCTGTCGGATATGCTGGCCAGCCAGGCCTCGTCTGTCAGCAGCGGCCGATAGTGGCGCAGGGACCAGTCGCCCTTTGGCAGAGACAGGAACCGCTTGGGGGTGAAGGTGACCGGGATCACAGCCAGCAGCGGCATCAGCAAGAAGAGGCCGGTGAGGATGGCGGCAAGTTTCAGCAGCCAGCCTTGCAGGTTCCGGGGCTTGCGCATCATTTGACCAGCCTTTCCGGATGGATGACCCTGAACAGCAGGCCCGCCATTGCCGCGACCACGGCCAGCACCCCGATGCTGAGCGCGGCGCCAAAGCCCCAGTTCGATGTCTGGAACATCTGGATGTAGATGTATTCCGCAATCATCACGATTTTACCGCCACCGAGGATCGCCGGGGTGATGAAGAAGCCAAGGGCAAAGACAAAGACGATGATCACCGAGGCTAGGATGCCGGATACCGTGAGTGGTAGGAACACATTCCAAAAGGTGAAGGCCGGGCTGGCACCCATACCGCGCGAGGCCAAGAGCACCCGAGAGTCGATCTGGCGCATGATCGAGGCAATCGGGAAGACTGCAAAGGGCACCAGAAAATGCACCATGCCTAGGACCACGGAAAATTCAGTGCGCACCAGCGTCAGCGGTTCGGCGATGGCGCCAATGGACAGCAGGGTCTCGTTCAGGATGCCCTTGTTGCGCAGGATCACCACCCAGCCGAAGGCGCGGATCAGCACTGAGATCCAGAAGGGGATGAAGATGCAAAGCTCCATGAACAGCTTGCGCGCGGGTGAGCCGAAGACCCAGTGATAGGCCAGAAGGTAGGCCATCAGCACTGAGGTAAGGGTGACCAGAATGCAGACCCGCGCGGTGCGCAGCATTATGTTGAGCGCATCCGCATCAGTCAGCATCCGCACATAGTTCTGGGCTCCGGGCTCAGGCCGAGAGACAGACCAGCCAAAGATGCCCAAGAGCGGTGCCAGATAGACCGCCAGGAAAAGGGCGGGCAGCAGCCACATGGCTATGGTGTGTATATTGAGCCGTGCGGCCATCCTGCTGCCCCTCCCCGAGTGCTTAGCTGCTGACCAGGGCCAGATATTTATCCAGCGCGGTGCCGTAGTGGTCGGCGTACCATTCCGCCTGCAGCGCGATCTGCCGCTCCAGGTTCTCTTTGGAGCTCGCATCCACCGGCTTCATTTCTTCCGAAACCAGCGCATGGGCGGCAGGGTTGGCTGGGCCGTTACCCAGCTCGTTCAGCAGGGTCACCTGATTGTCCGGATTTTGAGCCAGGGCGATGAACTCCATTGCAGCCTTTAGCCCGGCCGGGTTGCCCTTGATCACAGTCCAGCCGGAAGGCGACACCAGACCCTGATCAAAGGTCCAGTCGACCTCGCCTTCGGTGTCCTGCTTGGTCAGGTTGGCGCGGGTGTGCCACAGCAGGCCCATCGAGGCCTCGCCGTCGCGCAACAGCTGCTGACTTTCGGCGCCGGAGGACCAGAAGCTGACGATATGCGGCTTCAGCACCTCGATCTTGGCCAGCGCGCGGTCCACATCCAGCGGATAAAGCTCAGCAGGCGCCACGCCATCGGCCAGCAGCGCGGCCTCCAGTACGCCGGTCATCCATTTGTAGAGGGTGCGTTTGCCCGGGTACTTCGCGACATTCCAGAAATCGGCCCAGGTGCTGGGCGCGTCATCGCCGAAGCGGGCGGCGTCATAGGCGATGACATTGCTGTAGAAATAGGAGGGAACGTAGAATTCGCCGTCGAAGCCGGGCTCGATCTTGCTGCGGTCGACGATGGAATAGTCGATTTTCTCCATCATGCCTTCGCGGCCCAGGCGGATCGCGGAATAGGGTTCGGCGTCGCAGACGTCCCAGCGGACCGAGTTGCTTTCGAATTGGGTCTTCATCGAGCCTTCGAGAGGTCCGGAGCCGTCGATCTTCAGCTTGTTGCCAGTGGCGGCCTCGTAAGCCTCGGCAAAGGCGGCGGAGTAGGCGTCAATCGCATCCCCGCCCCAGTTGACCACGACCAGCTCCTGGCCTGCGGCCCGGGCACCCGGCGCGGCCATAGTCGCTGCCCCCAAGGCAACCAGCCCGGTCAGAAAGCCGCGACGGTCCAGCTTGCCACTCCGGAAGCGCTCAGCCAATAGCTCGCAGCAGTCTCGTTGAAAGTTGCTCATTGTTTTCTCCCTGGTCATGTCGCGCCGACTGCCGCTTCGGGCAGCGCAGTCCTGGTCCTGTTAGTCGGCAATCACGATGCTGTTTTCGGGGGACCAGCTGACCCACAGTTCACTGCCAACACTGGGCAGCGTGCCATTGGCGCTGTGGGTGGAGGCACTGATGGTGCGGCCCTGCGGCGTCTGCAGCATCAGGTCGCTATGCGAGCCCTGATAGGTGGTCTGGACCACCCGGGCGGGCAGTATATTGGTCTGATCTGCAGGGTGCTCGGAGCTGAGTGTCATGTGTTCAGGCCGCACGGCGATGTTGACGGTGCTGTTCACGCGGTTTCCCGGATTGGCGGCCGAAAGCGTCGTGCCGTCCAGATTAGCGCGCAAGAGGTCGCCATCCATGCCGGGGCTCGTTACCGGGAAGATATTGATCTGGCCCAGGAATTCTGCGACAAAGCGCGAGTCCGGCGCGCTATAGATCCGGTCAGGCGAGTCCAGTTGCATCAGTCGACCCTTGTTGAAAATGGCCACCTTGTCGGACATCGCCAGCGCCTCACCCTGGTCGTGGGTGACAAAGACAAAGGTGGTTCCGGTTTCCTCATGCACCCGCTTCAGTTCGCTCTGCATCTGTTCGCGCAGATTGCGGTCGAGCGCCGACAGCGGCTCATCCAGCAGCAACACATCCGGCTGGAACACCAATGAGCGCGCCAGGGCCACCCGCTGCTGCTGCCCTCCGCTGAGTTGCGAGGGTTTCTTGTGATCATGTTCAGTAAGGCCAACGGTTTCGATGATCCGCCCAACCTTCTGCTTGCGTTCGGCGCTGCCCATCTTACGCACCCGCAGAGGGTAATCGACATTCTGCCAGACCGTCATATGAGGAAACAGCGCATAGCCCTGAAACACCATGCCAAAGTTTCGCTCTTCTGCCACCAGTGCGCTGATGTCCCGGCCGTCTTTCATCAATTGGCCGGATGTTTGTTCGGTAAAGCCTGCAAGAATCATCAGAAAAGTGATCTTGCCGGAACCGGAGGGGCCGAGAAAGGTCAGGAACTCGCCTTTGTTGATCTCCATGCTGACATCATGAAGAGCCTTGAAGTTGCCATATGACTTGCAGGTGCTGCTGGCCGCGATTTGTGACACTGACTGGTTCCCCATCGTTCCTGGCCCCGGTAAGGCCCTGAGCATTGGCGAAAGGACTGCAGTCAGTTTTTTCACGTCAAATGAAAGAAACTTCCGTATTTACTTGAGATTTTTTCATGAATTTGCGTATTACTAACTCTGCGTTTGCAGTGTGTATTCCTGGAACCAGCGCGACAGCCAGTCGATCGCCAGCTGGCAAACCCGGCGTTCCATCCGCTCTTTCTGGGTAACGATGTAATAGGCGTGGGGGCCGCGAATATCGGTGTCAAACAGGCGTACCAGCTTACCCTCGCGCAGCGCGTGGCGGCCCAGGATGTCGTCCCCGATTGCTATCCCGGCTCCGGCAATAGCTGCGTTGATATTTTGGGTCACGTCCGAAAACATGATGCCCTTGCTCAACTCAAAGCTCTTCTTGCTGGCGGCAGACAGCCAGACCACCCAATCGCTTTGATTGCGGTGGTGCAGTAGCGGCAGTTTCACTAGATCCTCGGGCGTACGGATGCGGCCGTGGCGCTCTAGGAAGGCGGGCGAACAGACTGGGAAAGCGCGTGGGGTGAACAGGTGCTGGACGTGCTTGCCCGGCCAGGCGCCGTCGCCGTAGATGATCGAGAAATCAGTTTGATCGTTGAGGATATCGCTGCGATCGGTCTCGTTGGTGATTTCCAGGTCTATGTTGGGAAAGAGGTCCAGGAACTCGGTGATGTGGTACGCGAGCCAATAGCTGCCCAAGCCTGACGCACAGTTGATCCGCAAGGGTCCGAAGGGTTCGCTGCCGCCCAGTGGAGCGTTGGCGCGTTCGACGATCTCCAGCGCCTTGCGGATGTCCTGCACATAGCGGTTGCCGGCTGAGGTCAGCTCCACTTTGCGGCCCGCACGGCTGATCAGTTTGACACCCAGCATTTGCTCCAGATTTCGCAGCTGATGCGAAACCGCGCTGGGGGTCACGAACATCGCCTCTGACGCCTTGTGCAGGCTGCCCAGCCGCGACACCGCCTCCAGCATCCTGAGCGCGGTCATCGACGGGTAGACCCGGCGCGCATCGCTTGCGTCTCTTTCGGCCATGCTACCCATGTTCGGGATCTCTCCATGCAGGGTTTCGGGCATATTGCATGAGAAAAATTTTAAATGCAGCGGAATTTCTTTCATTTGACGTGAGAAATCCTGCGTTCTTACTGTGCCCGGACAGGGCAGCCGCATGCCGGTGTGGTGCGGGCCCAGGACAGAAAAAGGACAACTAGCATGGTTTCGAGCGCCGGAATCCGGTCGACCAACACGCCTGAAGGGCTGCCTGCGGCGGATATGGTGCTGCGGAACGGGCGGATTTACACCGTTGATCAGGATCAGCCCTGGGCCGAGGCGGTGGCAATCAAACACGGGCGGTTCATGGCGGTTGGCAGCAATGCCGAGATAGAGCCGCTGATTGCCGATTACACCCATGTGCATGATCTGAACGGCGCCTTTGCGATGCCGGGGCTGTACGATATGCACACCCATCCGGATCTGGCTCTGGGGCCGAAATACTCCGACTATCTGGACGTGGGACTGGAGACGCCCTCCCTGGATCAGGTGCGCGAGGCGACCCTGCGCTATGCAACCGAAAACCCCGACCGCGAGTGGATTTTCGGCAAGCATTTCGTCCACTACGCCTTCCGCAAGGCGGGGCTGAAGCCGGGGCGCGACTGGCTCGACAGTTTTATCCCCGACCGGCCGGTTGCGATCATGGACCGGATGTGGGGCAGCTGCATGGCCAACTCAAAGGCGCTGGAGCTGGCAGGCGTCAGCAAGGACACAGTCGATCCCAACAACGGCTACATCGTGCGCGATCCGCTGACCGGCGAGCCGGACGGCATTCTGGTCGATGGCGCCTATGCGCTGATCATGGCGGCGATGCCGCCGCCGCCGATGCATGCGCTGACCCGCGCCTACCGCGAGGGCGCGCGGTTCCAGTCTGCCCGCGGGGTGGTGGCAACGAAATACGTGCATGTGTGCGAGCAGCGTCTGGATGCGCTGCGTGCTATCGACCTCGCGGGTGAGCTGCCGGTGCGGGTTGAGGCCGCGATCAGCTGGCAGGACGACATCTTCCCGGTGTGCCGCCGTTGGGAGCTGCTGGCGGGCGAGCGGCATTACTACCGCTCCAAGCGTCTGAACGCGAATGCCGTAAAGTTCCACTTTGACGGCACCGCCGAGCCGCGCACCTCTTACCTGATCACCCCATGGCCGAACGAAAAGACCTGGCAGGGCTCGCTGAACCTGACGCCTGAACATATCTACGACATGGTGGCAGAGATGGACCGCAAGCGGATCCTGGTAATCGCCCATTGTACCGGTGATGGCGCCTCGGACATTTTTCTGGATGCAGTAGCTGAATGCCGCCGCCGCAACGGTCCCGGTGGCATGCGCCACCAATGCGCCCATTCCACCCTGCTGGACGAGGGCAATCTGGCCCGTTTTGCTGAGCTGGACGTGATTGCCGAGTTCTCGCCGGTGGGCTGGTTCCCGTCGGAGTTCACCATCGGTGCGCGCTCGTCTTTCGGGGAGCGACTGCAGGAGGCCTATAACGTGCGCGGCGTGCTGGATGCGGGCGGAGTTACCGTAATGGGCACCGATTGGCCGGTCAGCAGCATCGACCCTTGGTTCGGGTTCGAAACGCTTGTCACCCGCGAAAACCCGCGCGGGGAGATGGAGGGCAAACTGGGCCGGTCGATCACCCCGCAAGAGGCGATCCGGATGCTGACCCTCAACGGCGCCTATGCGATGGGCTGCGAGGATGTGTCCGGTTCGATCACCGCAGGCAAGACCGCCGATCTGATCGTCCTGGACCGCAACCTGTTGGAGATTGACGCCAAGGGCAACTGGCACAAATCGCAGGTGCATCTGACAATGGTGGATGGCGAGATTGTGCATGACCCAAAGGGCTGGATGCAAGGCACAGATTTTGAAAGCCGCATCACCTCTCCGGTGCCTGATTTCACTCCGGTGGACATCTGATGGACACGCGCGTTCCGGTGACCATCGTCGCGGGCTTCCTCGGCTCTGGCAAAACCACTCTGATCAACACCCTGCTGCAGGGGGATCACGGGCTGAACATCACCGTGCTGGTCAATGATTTCGGCGCGGTCAATATCGACTCCGACCTGATCCTGAAGCGCGAGCGCGAGGTGATGGAGCTGTCGAACGGCTGCGTTTGCTGCTCGATCCAAAGTGATCTGGTGGCGCAGCTCCAGGCCCTGTTCCGCTCAGGCAACTCGCCTGAGTATCTGCTGATCGAGGCCAGCGGGGTTTCTCAGCCCGGCCGCATCGCGTCTGTCTTCGGCTATCCCCAGCTGCGGAACTATGCACGGCTCGACGCGGTCGTAACTTTGCTGGACGCCGAAAACACCGACATGCTGTCGGACAACTGCCAGCAACTGGTACAGGCGCAGATTGAGGCGGCGGATATCGCGGTGCTGACCAAGACAGATCTTGTCGACGCGCAAAGGGTCGGAGATTTCCGCGAGCGGTGGCTGTTCCCGGATTTGCCCAGCTATGAGGCCCGTGATGGACATGTTCCCCTGCAGTATCTGTTGGACACCGGCCTGCATGACCCAAGCAGTGCGGCCCTGCTGCAATCCAACCCGGCGGCCGGATTTTACTCGCAAAGCTGGTCATCGCAGAAGCCGTTTAGCTACGCCAGCTTCAAATCTGCGCTGGGTGCCTTGCCCGCTTCGGTGTTCCGGGCAAAGGGCGTGCTTTATTGCATAGACTTCCCCGACACTCGGATTGTGTTCCAGAAGGTTGGTTCCCGTTTGGAATTCCGCCACGACGGCCCATGGCGCGGGACCCCGGAAACCCGGCTGGTTATCATAGGTGAAGACGGACTTGACCAGGACGGTTTCCTGCAAAAGCAAATGGAACAATCCCTGGCCGCCCGCTCTTAAGTTTATGCGGGGCTCTGCCGGACGAACGGCTGGAACAGGGCCAAGGAGATAACGACTTCATCTTGCGGGGCGGGGATATTTAACCGCCCTTGGTCCGGGGGTGTTGCACGATGGTGTGGCGTGTTTTCCCTTGGCAATGTCCATCCCTCGGCTGGTCGCCGTGGCGGTGCGGAACGTCGCAATATTGGTGACAGTTACCAAACTGTGTTCCGCGAACAGTTGCAGGCTGGTCGTCTTGCAACCGCTGGACGCGGGAATAGACGGTCACAGCGCCTCAGGATCCTGGCGGTCTGGCCGGTGATCTTGGATGCACGCGAGGAAGATTCTGCCGATCTGGTCAAGGGGGGTGGCCCAAAGAGAGGAGGAGAAAGCATACGGCTGCGCTTTGCCGTCAGACGATGTGAAATATACCTGATGAGGGCGACAGGACGGTGCCGTCCGATTCTGGACGTCTGCGTGCCGCTGATCACCGTATCACTCGTTACTACAAAGCTGTCTGACAGGCCCCCGGAACGTGAGCGCAGCCGCAGAAACAGCATTAACCTATCGTTAACCAGGGGGCTATTCCGGTATTCCTTACCTTACGTCATCCTTTGCTATATGGCAGCGCGTTAGTGTGGTTTCGCCGATTGACGGCGACTACATCTGATCGCAGTGTCACCACATGGGACAGTCAATTGAAATTCAGCGCCTTCCACGGGCATTTGATGCAGATCTGGGACAGGATGCGCTGGCACTTGTGCCTGCTCTTCACGGTGATCAGGCCCGTCTGGTGGCCGGTGCGGCAGGGTCCAGCCCTTATCTGAAGGAGTTGATTAGCCGCGAGGCGGATTGGCTGGCGCCCGCGCTGGCGGACCCGCAGACAGCTCTTGCAGGCATTTTTGCGGATGTGCGGGCTTTGGCGCCAGACCAGCTGAAGCCGGGGCTGCGGCGGGCCAAGCGCCAGCTGGCGTTGCTGAGCGGGTTATGTGATCTGGCCGGGGCCTGGGATCTCATGCAGGTGACCACCGCGCTGACACAGTTTGCAGAGCTTTGCGCAGATGTTGCCATCAAGGCCGAGATCGCCGCCCTCATCCGCCGTAAGAAATTGCCGGGACTGACAGAAGCGGATGTTGACACAGCGGGCGGGCTGACTCTTTTGGCGATGGGCAAAATGGGCGCCTATGAGCTGAACTACAGCTCGGACATCGACATGATCTGCCTCTTTGATGAGACACGGTTTGACCCTGATGATTTCTATGAGGCGCGTCAGGGCATGGTTCGGGCCACCCGCAATATGTGTACGGTGCTCAGTGAGCGCACCGCTGATGGCTATGTGTTCCGCACCGACCTGCGGCTGCGGCCCGACCCGTCGGTGACGCCGGTTGCCATGGCGATGGAGGCGGCGGAGCGCTACTATGAGAGCCTTGGTCGCACTTGGGAACGGGCGGCCTACATCAAGGCGCGCCCCTGCGCCGGTGATCTGAAGGCGGGCGCGGATTTCTTGCAGACGCTGCGCCCCTTCGTCTGGCGGCGGCATTTGGATTTCGCAGCCATTCAGGATGCCCATGATATGCGTCTGCGGATCCGCGAGAACAAAGGCACCGGTGGCCCGCTGACTGTGCCCGGCCATGATATGAAGCTGGGGCGTGGTGGCATTCGCGAGATTGAGTTTTTCACCCAGACCCGGCAGCTGATCGCGGGTGGGCGTGATGAAAGCCTGCGTCCGCGCGGCACTCTGGACGGGCTGCGGGCGTTGGCCGCAAAGGATTGGGTGCCACAGGATGTCTGCGACCAGCTTGGCGCGCATTATGTCGCCCACCGAGAGGTGGAGCACCGGATCCAGATGGTGCATGACGCCCAGACTCACCGGATGCCACAGTCTGAGGATGGCATCGCCCGGATTGCCTGCCTGATGGACCGTGACCCGGCGGCGCTGCTGGCGCAGACCAAGGCGCGGTTGCAGGAGGTGCATGAGTTGAGCGAAGGGTTTTTCGCGCCGGATGCACCGCCGGAGGTTGCGCCTCAAACCCTGCCGGATGCATTGGACAGCGATATCCTGGCCCGTTGGCCCACCTATCCGGCGCTGCGCTCGGCGCGGGGGGCGCAGATCTTTGAGCGGCTGAAGCCAGAACTGCTGGCGCGGTTGTCGCGCACCGCCCAACCGGCAGAGGCCTTGGTGGCGCTGGACGGGTTTCTGGCCGGGCTGCCTGCGGGGGTGCAGCTGTTTTCGCTGTTTGAGGCCAATCCGCAGCTGATTGATCTGCTGATTGATATTGTTGGCACCTCTGGCACGCTGGCGAGCTATCTGTCGCGCAATTCCAGCGTATTTGACGCGGTGATCGGAGGGTCGTTTTTTGATGACTGGCCCGGACGTGAGGCGTTGGGTCAGTTGCTGGCGGCGGTGCTGGCGCAGGAAGAGGATTATGAGACGCAGCTGGATGCGACCAGACGCTGGTGTAAGGAATGGCATTTCCGCATCGGCGTGCACCACCTGCGCGGGTTGATTGATGCCGCAACAGCCGGGGCGCAATATGCTGAACTGGCAGAGGTTGTGATTGCTGGGCTGGCGCCGGTGGTGGTGCAGCAGTTCGCGCAAAAGCACGGCCCCCCGCCGGGGCGCGGCGCAGCCGTTCTTGGAATGGGGTCGCTGGGCGCGGGGCGGATCAATGCGCTGTCAGATCTGGACGTCATTGTGATCTATGATCCGGGAACGGCAGAGGCTTCGGACGGGCCGCGACCACTGGCGACGCGCCCCTATTATGCGCGGCTGACGCAGGCGCTGATCACGGCGCTGACGGCGCGGATGTCGCAGGGCCAGCTCTATGAGGTGGACATGCGGCTGCGCCCCTCGGGCACGCAGGGGCCGGTGGCCACCAGTCTGGAGAGCTTCTGCCAGTATCAACGCAATGACGCCTGGGTCTGGGAGCATCTGGCACTGACCCGGGCACGTGTGGTCGCAATCGCACCGCTGCCTGCGGCCGCTGGTCTGGCGCAGGATATCGCTGCGTTTCGCCGTACATTTCTAGCAGCCCCTCGCAGTCGGGATGCGATCCTGCCGGATGTCGCGAAGATGCGGGCGCGTCTCGCTGCTGCCAAGGCGCCAAGCGGCCCCTGGGACGCCAAGACTGGCGCGGGGCGGATGATGGACATCGAGCTGATCGCTCAGGCAGGGGTCTTGCTCAGCGAGGCGACCGGACAGGATGTGGCCGCTGGTCTGGAGGGCGCTGTCGCCTGTGGCTGGCTGGATGCCGCAGATGCGGCTGAATTGCAGCGCGGCTATGATCTATTCTGGTCGGTGCAGACAGCGGCGCGACTGGTTTCGGGCAAGGCCATTGATGCGCAGACCCTGGGAGAGGGCGGTGCGTTGTTTCTTTGCCGCAGCACCGGCTACGCGGATCTTGCCGCATTGGAAGCGGATTTGACGGCGCGCTACGCGCGGTGCGGTGATATCATCGCCGCCGCATTGGAGAGAGAAGGGGCCAGCGGCCATGACGACTGAGGCGACACCACATGCACCGCTTGCCCAGCTTGATCCCAAGGGGCTGATCCGGGAGAGTTTTTGCATCGACGGGATTCAGAACGGGGAATGCCGCAGCATTTTTCTGGATTGGGCGCTGAGCCTGCCCGATGGGGTTGATAGCCGTCAGGCAATGTCAGCCCTGCTTGAACAGGTGGCAGCGGATCACCCGGATCATCCGATGACGGCGGTGCTGCGCGAGGGACTGCAGAGCGCCGCCAAACCCCGCAGGCGCGGCGGCTGGCGGTCGCGCGCGCGGTAACCGGACGGGCGCCGCGCAGGTGCCGACCGCAACGCGTGCCGCAAGGCCCTGCGACGCAGGTGATCTGCGCCTGATCCAACACGCTCTTTCAACGGGCAGAGGTTGGGGGTAAGAGGGGCATATGACAGCTTCTCCCTCCGCGCCCGAGCGCGCCCGCGTAAAACTGAAACCCAAAGCCAATGCCCGCGCTCTGCGTCACGGCTTCCCATGGGTCTATGCCAATGAGCTGGTCACCGACCGGCGTACCCGCAAGCTGGCCCCCGGCACGCTCGCGGTGCTGGAAGATGACGGCATGACGTCGATGGGTCTGGTCGCGATCAACCCCGAGAGCAAGATCATCGCGCGCATGCTGGACACGGATCCGGCGGCTGAGATCAACCAGGATTGGTTCGAGACCCGCCTGAGCCGCGCACTGGCGTTGCGCGAACAGCTTTATGATGCGCCCTATTACCGGCTGGCCCATGCCGAATCCGACGGCTTGCCCGGCGTGGTGATCGACCGGTTTGGCGATACCTGCGTGGTGCAGCCCAATGCAGCCTGGGCCGAGGCCCATCTCGATGCGCTGACCGACGCGCTGGTTGCGGTCACCGGGGTCACCACCGTTCTGAAAAACGCCTCCGGCAGGGCGCGCAGCCTGGAAGGGCTGGATGATGTCAGCACAACCCTGCGCGGCACGACCCCGGAGGCCCCGGTGCAGGTCACGATGAATGGCGCGACCTATATGGCGGATCTGACCGGCGGGCAGAAAACCGGGTTGTTCTACGACCAGCGCGACAACCACGCCTTTGCTGCGAAACTGGTGAAACCCGGTGCCAAGGTGCTCGACGTGTTTTCCCACGTGGGTGGCTTTGGTCTGGCGATGCTGGCTGCGGGTGCTGCAGAGGCAACCTGCGTTGATGGCTCCGCCCCGGCGCTGGACCTGGCTCGCGAAGGGGCTGCGGCCAGTGATTTTGCGGATCGGTTCGCGGCGCGGCAGGGCGATGCCTTTGAGGTGTTGACACAGCTGGCCGAGGAAGGCGTGCAGTTTGACGTGGTGATTTGTGATCCGCCCGCCTTTGCCCCGTCGAAACAAGCACTTGAGGCGGGCCTGCGCGCCTATGAGCGGATTGCCAAACTGGCTGCGCCGCTGGTGGCTCCGGGTGGGTATCTGGGCCTCTGCTCTTGTTCCCATGCCGCTGATCTTAGCCGCTTCCGCAATGCTTCTGCGCGCGGGATCGGGCGCGGTGGGCGGCGCAGCCAGCTGCTGCACACCGGATATGCGGGTGCAGATCATCCGCAGCTGCCTCAACTGGCTGAAAGCGGCTATCTGAAGGCCGTTTTCTTCCGGCTCGACTGATCTGGCGCGGGTGTTCTGGCGATGAAACTGCTTCTGGATGCCTGCGTGCTCTATCCGACGGTGATGCGGGAGATGCTGCTGGGCACGGCCCGGATCGGCCATTTCACCCCGCTGTGGTCGCCGCGTATCCTGGAAGAATGGGCGCGGGCCGCGCGCAAGATCGGCCCCACGGGCGAGGCGCAGGCGCGGGGTGAAATCGCCCTGATTACCGCCGCTTGGCCGAGAGCAGCCATCACCCCCACACCCGCAGTAGAGGCGCGGCTCTGGTTGCCGGATCTGGCGGATATTCACGTGCTGGCGGCGGCGATTGTTGGCCATGCGGATGCGGTCGTGACGGTCAACAACAAGGATTTTCCCCGCCACACACTGGCTGAGGAAGGGCTGGAGCGGATTGGCCCAGATCAGCTGCTTTATGATCTTTGGCTGAAGGATCCCAACGGTCTGTCAGAGGTGGCAACCTCGGTGCTTGCCGAGGCCAACCGGCTCTCTGGTGGCGGCTGGGAGCTGCGTCCGCTGCTGAAAAAAGCGCGCTTGCCGCGGCTGGCCAAGGCTTTGACGCGCTGACGACAGCTTTAAACGCTGCTCAGGATGTCAGCGGCAATTTCAAAGGATCTGAGCCGTGCCGCATGGTCATGGATCTGCCCCGTGATGATCACCTCATCGGGGCGATAGCGCTCAAGAATGGATGAGAGTTCTGCGCGCACGGTGTCCTTGCTCCCCGTGGCTGAAATGCGCAGCGCCTCATTCACGCCTGAGAGCACCGGCGCGGGGATGTGGTCAGTGATGTCATCCACCGGCGCGGGCAATTTGCCTGGCTTTCCAAGACGCAACCGGGCGAAGGCCTGCTGCATCGTGGTTCGCAGGCGGCGGCCCTCGTCGTCGCTCTCGGCGGCAAAGACATTGATCGCCATCATCGTATGGGGGGCAGAGAGGTTGGCAGAGGGCTGGAACTGGCGGCGGTAGACCTCCAGCGCCTCTTCCAGCGCCGCAGGGGCGAAATGCGAGGCAAAAGCATAGGGCAGCCCGAGATGCGCCGCCAGCTGCGCGCCATAGAGGCTGGAGCCGAGCATCCAGACCGGCACATGGGTGTCCTGTCCCGGGAAGGCGCGCACCGCGCGCGATGGATCATCAGCGCCCAGAAAACCCATCAGATCAATGACATCCTGCGGGAAGCTGTCACCGGAGGCATGGTCATGGGCCATGCCCCGGCGCAAGGCGCGCGCCGTCTGCATATCAGTTCCGGGCGCGCGGCCTAATCCCAGATCAATCCGGTCGCCATGCAGGCTTGCCAGCGTGCCAAAGGCCTCCGCGACCATATAGGGTGCATGATTGGGCAGCATGATGCCGCCAGCCCCGACCCGGATTGAGCGGGTCTGCGCGGCGATATGGCCAATCAGCACTGCCGTCGCGGCACTTGCGATGCCCGGCATGTTGTGATGTTCGGCCAGCCAATAGCGGTGATAGCCCCAGCTTTCAGCCCGCTGGGCCAGCTCGGTGCTATTGCGCAAGGACTGGGCAATCGTCTGGCCTTCGGGCACGGGAGCAAGGTCAAGAACAGAGTAGCGCATGGGGGCTCCTATGAATTCCCAGTGCCGTTGCTTAGGGGGAGCTGGCAATGTGACTGAATGGGGCAGAAGGATAACTGTTACCTTCCCATGTGGGGAAGGTTTCCCGCCTTGGCAAGAGGCAGGGATCTACTGGGATCTGTTACCTCTCATTAACCATATCTTGCAGGTGGTTACAGGGGGAAGCTTATGCTTTGGGGCCGTCCCACTTTGCTTCCAACCGGTCGAGGGCGGCGATGCGCTCCTCGGTCTTCGGGTGGCTCATCAGCCAGGCGGGAGCCATGCCGCTGCGGGCCTGTGTCAGATCTTCCAGCTTACGAAACAGGCTCTTTTGCGGCGCGATTCCAATGCCGGATTTGGTCAGCAAGGCGGCCGCATATTCGTCAGCCTCATACTCATCGCTGCGCGACAACCGGGCGGCCAAAAGCGAGGTGAGCACATTGGCGATCCACGGCCCGACAAAGGGCACAAAGCGACCGATGATCAGCATCAGGGCGGTGCGCAGAGCGTTCTGTCCAGAGAAATCGATCATGCGCTTTTTGGCGTGTCCCAGTGCCACATGGCCCAGCTCATGGGCGATGACCGAGGCCAGTTCGGCGTCGCTGACCTCGCCACTGCGGTATTTGCGATAAAACCCGCGGGTGATGAAAATCCGGCCATCAGGTGCGGCCAGCCCGTTTACCGGATCGACCTCGTAGATATAGACCGGGATATGAGTGATCCCGAGAGCCGCTGCCATGCGGTCGGTCAACTGACGCAGGCGGGCGTCGGCTAACTCGGTGGATTGCTGGTCAAGGGCGCGATGGGTGCGCCAGACCGACAGGCGATACATCACCAACCCGTAGATCACGGCCAGAAGGATGGGGGTCAAACGCAACATGATTCAGGATATGGGGCTGTGACAGGGCAGGGACAAGGCGTGGGGGTCAGCTGTCGCTGGTGCGATTGGCGGCGCGGCTCTCGGCCTTCACCTCATCCCAAAGCGCATCCATTTCGGCCAGATCGCTGTTTTCGGGGCGTTTGCCACGGGCGGCCAGCTTGGCTTCGACGCCCTCAAACCGGCGGGTGAACTTGGCATTGGCAGCCCGGAGCGCTGCCTCCGGTTCTACACCCAGATGGCGGCCCAGATTGGCCATCACAAACATCAGGTCTCCAAACTCTTCCTCCACCTCGGCCTGGCTCAGGCTGTCGCGCGCCTCGACCAGTTCGGCAGATTCTTCGGCGATCTTGTCGATCACATTCGCTGCTGAGGGCCAGTCGAAGCCGACACGCGCGGCGCGTTTTTGCAGCTTATAAGCGCGCAGAAGGGCGGGCAGGCCGACCGCAACGCCATCCAAGGTGCCCTGTTGTGCCTTGTCAGCGCGTTCCGCCGCCTTGATTGCCTCCCAGTCGGCGGTCTGCTGGTCAGCGGATTTTTCGCGGCTCTCATCGCCAAAGACATGCGGATGGCGCGACACCATCTTGTTGGACATGGTGGTGACCACATCCTGAAAGGTGAAATGACCGGCCTCTGCCGCCATTTGGGCATGAAACACCGATTGAAACAGCAGATCGCCCAACTCCCCCTTCAGCTCATCCCAGGCTTCACGCTCAATCGCGTCGGCAACTTCGTAAGCTTCTTCAATGGTATAGGGTGCGATGCTGGTAAAATCCTGCTCGATATCCCAGGGGCAGCCGCCCTTTGGATCCCGCAAGCGGCGCATGATTTCCAACAGCCGTTCGATGCCGGCAGTTTCATTGTGGATGAGATTGGTTTCGGGCATTGCGGCGGCTCTTGTTCCAGTGTCAGATGCATCAATCCCGAGTCTGACCAAGGAGTCCACCCCAATGCCGGTTGTGAACCGAATTGCCGACTATGCCGAAGAGATGAAGACCTGGCGCCGGCATCTGCATCAAATCCCCGAACTGGCGCTGGACCTGCCGAAAACCGCGGCCTTTGTGGCTGAGAGGCTACGCGAATTTGGTGTGGATGAATTGCATGAGGGGATCGCGACTAGCGGTATGGTGGCGATCATCAACGGACAGGGAGACGAGGTGGGCGAGGGGCCGACCATTGGTTTGCGCGCCGACATGGACGCGCTGCCCATCCCCGAGGAAACGGGGGTAGACTATGTCTCGGGTCATGATGGCAACATGCACGCCTGTGGTCACGACGGTCACACCACCATGCTTTTGGGGGCCGCGAAATACCTCGCGGAGACGCGGAATTTCAAAGGTCGCGTGGCGCTGATCTTCCAGCCTGCGGAGGAGGCCATCGGCGGTGCCCGCATTATGGTCGAAGAGGGCATCATGGAGCGTTTCAACATTGGTGAGGTCTATGCGCTGCATAATGCGCCGGGTCTGCCTGTGGGCGCCTTTGCAACCACGCCGGGGCCGCTGATGGCGGCCGTGGATACATTCCACATCAATATTCAGGGTGTTGGCGGCCATGGCGCGATGCCGCATGAAACCCGCGATCCGGTGATGGCGGCCTGCGGCATGGCGCAGGCGATTCAGACAATTGTATCGCGCAACCACTATGCGCTGGATGATCTCGTGGTTTCTGTCACCCAGATCCACACTGGCACCGTCGATAACGTGATCCCCGACACCGCCTATATCAACGGTACCGTGCGCACCTTCGATCCGCGTGTGCAGGAGATGGTGATGCGGCGGATGAAGGAAATCGTCGCCGGGCAGGCGGCCAGCTATGGGGTTGAGGCTGAGCTGGACTATGAGGTGGGCTACCCTGCCACCATCAACGACGCGGCCAAGACCGGTTTCGCTGCCACCGTCGCGGGTGAAATCGCAGGCCGTGAGAATGTCGAGGCGGAGGCCGGGCGCGAAATGGGGGCAGAGGATTTCTCCTACATGCTGCAGGCCCGCCCCGGCGCCTATCTATTTTTGGGGCAGGGAGACAGCGCCGGGCTGCATCATCCCAAATATGATTTCAACGATGAGATCGCGCCGATTGGAGCGTCATTTTTTGCCCGTCTGGTCGAGAGAGCACAGCCCATGGTCAACGCATCCAACGACGGGTGACAAGGACAATGTGACCCGCTATTTGATCAAACAGCAGGTGCATCACAAGGAGGCGCAGAATGGCGCTAGAAGACGCAAAGCACATGATCGATCACGCCTTTACGCGTGAGGATATGAAAGGTCTCAGCTTTGAGATCACCTTTGGTGGGGCGACCTCTTTCCTGCGACGCAAATATACCAAGGATCTGACCGGGGTGGATATCGCGGTTACGGGCGTGCCGTTTGATCAGGCGGTGACCAATCGGCCCGGAACACGGCTGGGCCCCCGCGCCATCCGCGAGGCGTCTTGTTTGCAAAGCCCGGATGAACCCTATGGCTGGCCCCATAGCCCGCTCAGCACGCTGGCCATCGCCGACTATGGCGATCTGGCCTTTGACCACGCCGATGTTCCGGCTTTTCCCGCCGCGCTGACGGAGCATATCCGTGGTATTCTGGCCTCCGATACGGCCTCGGTCGTCTTGGGTGGCGATCACTATATCAGCTTTCCGATCCTGAAGGCCTATGCAGAGAAATACGGCCCTATCTCGCTGCTGCAGTTTGATGCCCATACCGACACTTGGCCCGATGACAATATGGACCGGATCGACCATGGGACCATGTTCTACAAAGCGGTGAAAATGGGCCTTGTGGACCCCAAAACATCCGTTCAGGTCGGGATCCGCACCACCAATGACGACACATTGGGCGTGAACATCATCGATGCGCCCACCGTGCATGAAATCGGCCCGGTTGAGACCGCAAAGCGGATCAAGGCGATCCTTGGCGACCGGCCGACCTATCTGACCTTCGATATCGACTGTCTTGATCCGGCCTATGCGCCGGGCACCGGCACGCCGGTCTGGGGTGGGCTGACCTCGGCGCAGGCGGCCCGTATCCTGCGCGAGATTGCAGGCATCAATATCAAAGGCGGCGACGTGGTGGAGGTTTCCCCTCCGTTTGACACCACCGGCGCCACCGCCATCGCAGGTGCCCATGTGGCGACCGAAATTATCTGCCTTCTTGGCTGGAATATGAGAGACAATGACTGATTTCAATCAACCGATCAGCGGCAATGATCTGGCGCGGTTTTCCGGTCCGAACACTTTTATGCGGCTGCCGCAGGCGACGTCGCTTGACGGGCTGGATGTGGCCATTCTGGGTGTGCCGATGGATATCGGCACCTCCTGGCGCTCCGGCACCCGCTTTGGCCCCAAGCAGATCCGCGCCGAAAGCGCGATGATCCGCCCCTACAACATGACCTCCGGCGCGGCACCGTTTGACAGCCTGAATATCGGCGATATCGGCGATCTGGCGATCAATACGTTCTCCCTGTCCGACAGCCTGCGCATCATTCAGGAAAGCTACAGTGCAATCCTGTCCAGCGGGGTGACACCTGTCGCGATGGGCGGGGATCATTCAATTACCCTGCCGATCCTGCGCGCCATTGCTGAAAAATACGGACCTGTTGCGCTGGTCCATGTCGATGCCCACGCGGATGTGAACGACGATATGTTCGGCGAGCGTGAAACCCATGGCACCGTGTTCCGCCGCGCCTATGAGGAGGGTCTGATCGTCGCCGACAAGACCTATCAGATCGGGCTGCGCGGTACCGGCTATGGCGCTGACGACTTCAAGGAGGCGCAGCGCTGGGGCTTCCAGCACTTCCCGGCCAGCGAATTGTGGAACCGCTCCCTGCACGGCATGGGTGCGGAAATTCGTCGCGATATCGGCAATAGGCCGGTCTATGTCTCCTATGATATTGATAGTCTTGACCCGGCTTATGCGCCGGGCACCGGCACGCCGGAAATCGGCGGGCTGACAACGCCGCAGGCACTGGAGTTGATCCGGGCCTTGCGGGGGCTGAACATTGTGGGTTGCGACATGGTCGAAGTGTCGCCGCCTTATGACACATCGGGCAATACGGCGCTGACAGCGGCCAACCTGCTGTATGAGCTGCTCTGTGTGCTGCCGGGTGTGACAACAAAATAAGGCAGGCTGTCCAGTGGCAGCTGCCACCAGGGAGAGCGGACCATATGGGTCGAGTGATGATATTTGTCTGGTTGAGCATTGCGGCACTTGTCGTGGTGCTCGGCTTTATCCGGCTGGCGCCCAGCGACCCGCTGGACTGGAACACGCAGCCGGAGTTCAGCGAGGACAAGACCTTTCGCGGGGGGGTGTTTCGGGTGCTGCGCAGCGGCGAGGACGGGCTAGAGCGGTTTCACGCGGTCGCCAGCAACGCACCGCGCACCCGTGTTCTGGCAGGCTCGGTCGAGGATGCGATGGTTACCTATGTGACCCGCACCCGGTTTCTGGGGTTTCCCGATTACACCACGGCGCGGCAGCATGGCGAATTGCTGAAGGTCTATGCGCGGCTGCGTTTTGGCCGCTCTGATCTGGGCGCGAATAACGACCGGATCAACAGTTGGATCGCGCAGATGGAGCCCGCGCCGCAATAGTTCTAAGGCAGGGGTAGGTTGGCAAAGCGATTGTCTGCAGGGTCAGATCCGGGGCAGGGGAGCGGTCGCAACCGACAGGCCGGGTGCCGGATCGGCCTCAGCCGCAAGGCAACCTTTCTGCACCTCGCGCCACATCGGCACATTCAGCGACATCTGGCATTGCGCCGTGAACATGCGCCCATCAACCTGAAGGCAGATAAATTCACCCAGTTCGATCCGGCTGCCGCTCTTGTCGGTGCAATAGCAGTCAATCGTGCGCCCGTTCGGGGCGGTAACATCTGCTTGGACCGTGGTCGCGGCAGCATAAGACAGCAGCACAAGACCAAGAAGCCGCATCAGCTGCCGACCCGGCGGCACAACAGTGTGTTCCGGGGGAGTAACGGCAAGGGCGCAGCGCTGCAGGCGGCCCGTTCCCACGATATGAGGACTGGCATGTTGCATGACCCTAGCATATCACAAGGGCAGCTTTCCGCCAAAGACAGATCAACACGGACATTGCACGCATGATCCCCGAAGACCGCCTTGAACAGATTTTGCAACGGTTCCAGTATCTTGAGGCCGCAATGGCCGAGGGTGTTGCCGGTGCGGATATCGCGGCTTTGGCCAAGGAATATTCCGATCTGCGCCCGGTTGCGGAGCAGATCACCGCCTATCGCCGCTTGCTCTCCGATCTGGATGAGGCCGAACAGATGCTGGCTGATCCCGATATGGCAGAGCTGGCCGAAGAGGAGCTGCCGCAGCTGCGCGCCGCCCTGCCTGAGGCGGAACACGCGCTGCAACTGGCGCTTCTGCCCCGCGATGAGGCGGACGCGCGCCCGGCTATGCTGGAAATCCGCCCCGGCACCGGCGGCGATGAGGCAGCCCTTTTTGCCGGTGATCTCCTACGCATGTATCAGCGCTACGCCGAGGCACGGGGCTGGGGGTTTGAGATCATTGAAGAGCAGACCACCGAATTGGGCGGGCTGAAAGAAGTGGTGGCCCATGTGAAGGGCGAAAACGTCTTTGCCCGGCTGAAGTATGAATCCGGTGTCCACCGCGTGCAACGGGTGCCCGTGACAGAATCCGGGGGCCGCATTCACACCTCCGCTGCTACCGTCGCCGTGTTGCCCGAGGCGGAAGATGTGGATCTGCGCATTGATCCCGGCGACCTGCGGATCGACACCATGCGGGCCTCCGGCGCCGGCGGTCAGCATGTGAACACCACCGATTCTGCCGTGCGGATCACCCATATTCCGACCGGCATCATCGTTGTCAGCTCTGAGAAATCCCAGCACCGCAACCGCGAGATTGCCATGCAGGTGATGCGGACGCGGCTCTATGATCTGGAACGGCAGCGGATTGACAGCGAACGCTCAGCGGATCGCGCCAGTCAGGTCGGTTCCGGGGATCGCTCCGAACGGATCCGGACCTATAACTTTCCGCAGGGGCGGATGTCGGATCACCGCATCAATCTGACGCTCTATAAACTGGATCAGATCATGCAGGGCGATCTGGATGAAATCATCGACGCGCTGACGGCGGATGATCAGGCGCGGCTTCTGGCCGAGATGGGCCAATGAACGCGCCGCAGACAGCCGCTCAGGCGATGGCCGCTGCGGCTGCACGACTGCGCGCGGCTGGCGTTCCGGATCCCGCGCGTGATGCGCGTGTTCTACTCGCCCACGCCGCCCGGATCGAGGCCAGCCGTGTCACGTTGATTGCACCCGAAGATCTGGCGCCGGAGATTGCCGAACGCTATGAGCAGCTGATTGCCCTGCGCGCCATCCGGGTCCCGGTCTCGCATCTGATCGGCGAGCGGGAATTCTACGGGCGACGGTTCAAGGTCTCCGGCGATGTGCTGGATCCGCGCCCGGAAACCGAATGCCTGATCGAGGCGGCACTGGCCGAACCCTTCTCGCGGGTTCTGGACCTTGGCCTCGGATCCGGGTGCATTCTGGTCACCCTGCTGGCAGAGCAGGCCAACGCAACCGGTGTCGGCGTGGACCTGAGCGAGGCCGCCTGTCTGCAGGCTAGCGCCAATGCGGTGCTGCACAGGGTCGAGCCGCGCGCCGAAGTCCTGCAATCAGACTGGTTTTCGGCGGTGGACGGCCAATTTGATCTGATCGTCTCCAACCCGCCCTATATTGCGCTGGATGAAATGTCCGACCTGTCAGATGAAGTGCGCGGGCATGAGCCTGAGATGGCGCTGACCGATGGTGGCGACGGGCTTGCGGCCTATCGCGTCATCGCGGCGGAGCTTGGCGGCTATCTGGCGCCGCAGGGGCGGGTGTTTTTGGAAATCGGCCCGACACAAGGCGCCGCCGTGAGCGATCTTCTGTTGTCGGCAGGGCTAAAAGAGGTCCGTATCATCCAGGATCTCGATGGGCGCGATCGGGTGGTTTGTGGCCGCGGCTGTGGCGAAAACACCTCCTAAATTCGTGAAAATGGCCAGAATTCGCAGTTTCGTAAGAAAAAGCACGGATAATAGCGCCTAACCCCTTGTCTGAACGGGCGTAACATGATTACTCAAAGAGGTCGCCTTCGGGCGAGGTCAAGAATACCTCCCGGCGACATCAAGCCCAAAATGGTCGATGATCCGGCGCAGAGGCGCGCCGATATGGGTCCACGACAAATACAATCAAGGCTGACGTTAGGCATATGAGATCGTCCAAATCACGTTCGCGTTCCAAGTCGAACCGGAATCGCCCAGCAGGCGCAAATGTTGTCAACCGTGTGTTCGACAGCTCTGGCCCTGAGGGTAAGGTTCGCGGAACGCCGCAACAGATCATCGATAAATACAATCAACTGGCGCGCGATGCCCAGTTGAGCAATGATCGTGTTGCCACCGAGAATTTTCAACAGCACGCCGAACATTACCTGCGCATGCTAAATGAAGCCCAACGCGAAATCGATGCGCGCCGTGAAGAGCAGGAGCGGCAAAACCGCGAGCGCCAGGCAGAGCGTGATCGCGAACGCGCCGAGCGGCTGGAGCGTCAGGAGCGCGAGGCGGGCAGCCGCAGCGATGATCCGGCAGCAGCCCCTCAGCCAGAAGTCATGGACCCGCGCGACAGCAACGGTGACAGCGGTCTGGTGGAAACCCCCGAGAGCCGCGATCAGGCCGCAGCGGAGGGTGACAGCAAGCCGCAAAAGCCTCAGGTCCGCAAACCGCGCAGCCGCAAGCCCAAGGCAGAGGGCGGCAAGGCTGAAGGTGGAAAAGCAGACGAGTCCAAAGGCGATGACACTGCAGAAACTGCAAGCACGCAGAGCGCGCCAGCAGACGCAGGCGAGGCTGCCCCGGCACCGGAGCGCAAACCTGCGCCTCGTCGCAAGCCGAAGCCGAAACCCTCGGCCGAGGATGCGCCTGAGGCCGCAGAATAACGCAGTGCGCATGGCCGCATTGCATGAGACAAAGAAAAACCCCCGGCCTGAGATCAGGCCGGGGGTTTTTCTTTTTGATCATCTGTTCTGCTTGCCGATCAGCAGCACCGCGGCCAGCTGTTCAGCCCAGCCTATTAATCCCTAGTCCAGAGGCTTCAGGCTGCGGGCCAGAGCACAGAAGGCCTCCAGCCCGACCTGCTCGGCGCGCTCGGTTGGCGGAATACCAACGGCATTCAGGTGATCCTCGATATCTGGGCTGACGCTCTTGAGACTGGCGCGCAGCATCTTGCGGCGCTGGTTGAAGGCTGCGGCCACCACCTTGTTCAGGGTTCCGGCATCTGCCGGATAGCGCGGCGCCTCAAGCGCTTTCAGATGCACCACCGCGCTATGGACCTTGGGCGGCGGGCTGAAGGCTTCGGGCGGCAGCGACAGTACGATACGGGCATCCGCGCGCCATTGCGCCAGCAACGCCAGTCGCCCATAGGCCTTGCTGCCCGGCACGGCCACGATCCGCTCCGCGACCTCACGCTGGAACATCAGGGTCAGGCTCTGCCAGAACGGCGGCCAGGCCTTCGGCGTCAGCCAGCGCACCAGCAGCTCGGTGCCGACGTTGTAGGGCAGATTGGCGGCGATGCGGATCGGCGGTGTCAGATGGGTAAGGGGGTTCACCTCCAGCGCGTCGCCCTCGATCACTTGTAACCGCCCGGGATAGGCGTCGGAAATCTCCGCCAGCGCGGGAATGCAGCGACTGTCCTTCTCCACCGCCAATACGCGGCGCGCACCCTCTGCCAGCAGACCACGGGTCAGACCACCGGGACCAGGGCCGATTTCCAGCACATCACATTCGCTGAGATCGCCGGCCTGACGGGCGATTTTTGCGGTCAGGTTCAGATCCAGAAGAAAGTTCTGGCCCAGCGATTTGCGCGCCAGAAGCTGGTGAGTCTCGATCACCTCACGCAGGGGAGGAAGGGAGTCGATAGCGCTCATATCATCGGTACCTTGGGACGGGACGCAGCGGGCTGCGCCAGAGTGTTCATGCCTCCGGCGGGGATATTTCCGGCCAGAAGAAGTTGCAAGGGCCAGCGTTCAGTCTGCAGACCGTGCGCCGGGTCAACTGCACGCCATAGACTGTGCCAGCCGCAGCGCCTCGATCAGGCTGGAGGGGTTGGCAATGCCCTGTCCAGCGATATCGCAGGCGGTGCCATGGTCCGGCGAGGTGCGGATGAAGGGCAACCCCAGCGTGACATTGACGCCGCGGTCGAAATCCAGCGTCTTGATCGGGATCAGCGCCTGATCGTGATACATGCAGATCGCCGCGTCGTAGCGGGCGCGGGCCGCTGCATGGAACATCGTGTCGGCAGGGTGCGGCCCAGAGAGCGTATAGGCGCCGCCCTGCATATCGGCAATCAGCGTGCGCATCCAATCCAGTTCTTCGTGGCCCATGGCGCCCTCTTCGCCGGCATGGGGATTTAGGCCCGCAATTGCGATCCGGGGGTGCGCCAGGCCAAACTGATCGCGCAGCCCCTGGGCGGTGATTTCGATCGTGGCCCGCAGGCGGTCGGCGGTCAGCGCCTTTGGCACCTCCGCGAGGGCAATATGGATGGTGGCAGGCACCACCCGCAGCGCCGGGCTGGCCAGCATCATCACCACATTCTGCACATTGCCGAGATGGGCAAGGAATTCGGTATGGCCGGGGAAGGGAAACTGCGCCCCATCCATCAGCGCCTTCTTGTGGATCGGCGCGGTACAGAGCGCGCTGGCCTCGCCGGATTGCACCAGCGCGACACCGGCCTCAATAGCACGGATGACACCGGCGGCATTGTCGGGGTTGAGCTGTCCGGGCACGGTTGGGGCAGCAAAGTCGACCCGCAACACAGGCATAGCGCTGGCACTGACATCGACGGCCTCAGCGGCATTGTCGATCTCTTGCCAGTCTGTTCCCGTGGGCAGGTGTCGAGGATCGCCCAACCACAGGAACGGGCAACTGTCGCGCAAGTCCTGCCAGGCCTTCACCGCCAGTTCCGGGCCAATGCCCGCCGGTTCCCCACAGCTGAGCGCGATGGGCAAGGGGCGGGCAGGGCGGCTCATTCGTCGCTGATCCGCGCGTCAGCTTTCAGCTGCTCCAGCAGGCTGTCGGCAAAGGCCCCCAGCCGCTGCTGGGTCAGCGCGTTGCCGACGCTTTCGCGGCTGGCTTCGGCGTTCACCTCTGCGGTGCGGCCACACAGCATCAGCAGCATCAGGGTCTGGCCATTGTTGCGGGTCAGCGCCAGCGAGGTCTCATTGGGATCCAGTTTGGCCAGTTCAATGGCGATATCCTGCGGGATCTCCGCAGGGGCCAGCGTTTCACGGTCCAGCACAGACGGATCCTGATCCTTGGCCACGCCGTAAAGATCGTCACAGGTGTCGATGGCGTTTGCAACCTTGGTGCCTGCGGCCAGCGCCTCGGGGGTGCGGCCTCCGGGCAGGTAGTAGGCTGCGTATTCGATAGCGGCGTAGCTGGGCGCTGCACCGCTGGTTTCGCGCAGATCACGCAACTGGAACAGGGCGACGGCCCCATCCAGCGGCAGCGGGGCGGTCACCTCGCCCGGGCGCAGGCCCAGAACCACTTGTTGCAACTGCGGCGGCAGGTTGGTCAGCGGCATCCAGGGCAGCCGACCGCCGCTTTGCCGGGTGGCCGTTGCGGAATATTGCTGTGCTGCCTGTGAGAAGGCGCCGGTGGTGGTGATCCGGCTCACCTGTTGGGCGATTTCCTCAACCTGGGCTGCGTTCTGCGCGTTGATCGGCATGATCAGCTCAGACAGAAGCACCTCAACCCCGCCAGAGCCGGCCAGCCCCATGGCGCGGTCGATCTCTTCCTCGCTGGGGCGGGCCTGTGCCAGATAGCGGGCGGCGACATATTCGCGCCATGCGATGCCCACGCGGGTGAAATCCCGCAGGGTTTCAGGTGCCACGCCGTTCTGACCCAGCACATTCAGGAATTCCTGCAGGCTGAGATTGGCACGCCCGGCCAGCTCGGTCATGCCTTCGACGATCTCTTCTTCCGTCGGTTCAATCCCGGCCTGCGCCAGCACATCCAGCTTCAGCCGGTCGAGGATCAGATCCTCGCGGGCCTTTTTCTGCGGATCGCCCGGATCGCGCAGCAGCGTCAGGAAGCGGGCGCGCTGCTGCAGCTCATAATTGGTGACCACTGCGTCGTTTACCGTCACAGCCGGGGCGAACAGCCCCTGCGCCGCCGCAGGCGCCGGGCCAAACATGACCGCCGTTGCCAAGGCAATGGCTGCTGCGCTCTGGGTCAGGCGCTGAACGAAGGGGGCCGAATCTTGGGGCCGGAAACTCAGGTGTTTTTGCATGATCGCCTGTACTTCTTGCTGCCGCTGTCCACGGAAAACCCGTTTAACGCGATGGTAAAGCCGAAATCCGTTGTCGGCTCAACACTTGTTGTCGATGTATAGCGCCGGTTGACCGAAAGATCGACCGTCACGCATTCATTGGAATAGACCAGTCCCAGCCCGGCGCGGGTGGCGCGGGCATCTGAGATGTCGTAGCGCAAACTGGCGCTGGCGGTCCAGCCGGGGGTGACCTCATAGGCGCCGTCGAACCAGAGTTCGGAGACCTCTTCGGAACGACCTTCGGCGGGGTCGGTCCCCAGCCACATATAGGTGCCGGTCAGGCGGCTGCGGTCAGTCATCCAGTCGCCGCGCACCTCTGCCTTGGAGAAGTTGAAAGACCCGTTGAGCAGCCCGCGCGTGGTGATCGCAAGGTCGTCGTTCAGCTTCAACTGCGCGGCCATCAACAGGTCGGAGGAGGTGCCGCCAAGGCCGGAACTCTTGGTGAACCGGCCATCGTCGCTGTCGCGGAACACCTGACCGATGGTGGCAGAGGCCTGCCAGCCACTGGGCGAGAACCGCGCCCAGTTCAGACCGTAGACCACGGTGACCCCGTCCTCGCGCGCATCCGTGGCCGGAAACCGTGAGAGTTCCAGCAGGTTGCCACGATCAAACTCGACAAAATTGCTCTCGTCGTTGGGCACAGCCGTGTCACCGGTATCGGTCCAGCCGATTTGCAGGATCGGTTCCAGATATTGTGTTGCGCCGGATTGTTCGCGCCGGGTCATCGGCAGCCGGAAGGTCAGAGCGCTGCGCGGGCTGAAGCGCGAAGTCTTATTGGCAAATACGCTATCATCATAAACCGCGAAAGCATCCGCCGCCGCCCCCAGCGACCATTCCGCGACCAGACCGCTGCCAAAGCGCCAGCTGCGCTGCCAATCCACGTCGAAGGTCGCCCGGCCAACATCCCGCCCGCCCGGATCGGTCAGGTTGCCCTTGATGTCCGAGGTCCGGTTGTGGCCATGGGTTTCCAGTGACAGCCGTAGCTCGCCGCCGATCTGGGTCGGGAAAAACCGTCGCTCGTAGTAAAGATTGCCGATCGAGGAGGGGATCAGATCCTGATTTTCACTATCCCGCAGGGTCTTGTAGGAAATGGCACTGGCGCGGAACAGGCTGTCGCGCTGCACTTTGGACACCACCACCTCAGAGCGCAGCCGGTCCAGATCGCGCAGGCCATAGTCCACCAGATAGGCGTCATCCGACACGGTCTTGAGGTCAAAGCGCAGTTTGAACTCATTGCGCAGATCAAATGTCCCCTCGGCAAAGACATAGCCGCGATCTTCGCCCCGGTAGAGCTCATCGCGGGTATAAGCGCCGTTGATCTCGATCTCACCGCGCCGGAATGCCTGCCGATAGCGCATGTCCAATGTCCGGGTGCGTGACGACAGATAGGGCGATAGCGTCAGATCGCGGTGGGGGCCGATGGTCAGGAAATATGGCACCTTCACCCCGGTGCCGAGGTTGGAGGTGGTGCGGATTGACGGGATCAGAAAGCCGTTGGCGCGCTCCAGCGTTGGGTCGGGCAGGCGGATGCCGGGAAAATAAAAGATCGGCGTATCCAGCACCCGTAGCTGGGCATTCTCAAGATAGAGCTGGCGCTCCTGCTGGTCGTGGGTGATCCGCTCGGCTCGGATCTGCCAGAGCGGCGGTCGCCCATCGTTGCAGACATGGCAGGAGGTGACAGCGGTTTTGTACAGTTGGGTGTAACGCCCGCCGACCCGTGTCATCTGCAGCGAGGCCAGTTGCAGCTGCTGCTGGAACACCATTCGCGCGCCCACCAGCAGACCGTTGCGCAGGTCGCGGTCCAATTCGGCGGCATCCGCCAGAATGGTGATATCGCCGCCTTCGTCGATGCGGATAGGGCCCTCGATTTGCAAGGCGCCCTGCGTCTGGTCAAAGGTAATCTTTCGCGCCGTCAACCTGATGTCGCCCTGAAACGCCTCGACATTGCCCTCTGCCACCAGCGTACGGTCCGGGGTGATAAACAGCTGATCGGCGACAAGGATGGCCGGGGCCTGCGATGATTGTGCGCTGGCAGAACCCAGAGGCGCGCTCTGGGCGTGGGCCACATTGGTGGTGGCCAGCTGGGCAACCGCCAGCCAGGGCAAAACCGTCGAAAGCAACAGGGCGCGGCGCATGTTATCCGTCCTCGGCATGTAAGAGTAACCCCATCGTCAGCAGGATCGCGGCCACCGGCGGTGCCCAGCCGGCCAGCGCCACGGGGATCTGACCATTCTCCCCCAGGATCTGCGCGAAATTGCGCAGGAAATAAAGCCCAAACCCCAACAGCACAGCTGTCAGCACCGCCAGTCCCGTGCCGCCAAACCGCGCATGGCGCATGGTGAAGGCCGCGCCGACAAGCGCCATGGCGATCAGGAACAAGGGCCGCGCCAGTTCGACTTGCAACCAGACCTCATAGCGTTTGGTGGAAAAGCCCGCCTCCGAGAGTTCGCGAATGGTGGCGGGCAGATCGTAGACTGAGATCCCAGTCGCAGTGCCCAGCGTGTCGCGGATCCGTTCCGAGGTCAGCGTGGTCGACAGGCGCAGGGTGGAGTGACGTTCGGCATTGGTCTCCGGGTTTACCCCCACGATCAGCGGCCAGACCTTGGCCTTGGTCAGAACCCAGTCACCGCCATCCAGCGCGGCCTCTTCCGCCAGCGTCTGACGGATCGGGCGGCCTTCCGGGCCGTAGGACAGGATCGTCAAATCAAAAAGTGTGATATCGTCGGTATCGCCGCTGTAGCCGGTGGCATGAATGACCGATTGCCCCTGTGCGCCGCCCTGACGCAGCCACAGCCCCTCACCGGTGAGGGATAGCGCCGCCGGGCCGCCGTTGCGATAGGTCTCCGCTAGGTCGCGGTAGCGGTTGGAGGTCGCCGCCACAATCGGGTTCAACGTGCTGACCGCCAGCACACCGATCAGTGCTGCCAACAGGACAGGCGCCGCCAGCGCCCGGATGCCGGAGCGGCCAATGGCGCGGGTCACCACCAATTCGCTGCTGCGGGCAAGGCCGATGAACAGCACGATGGTGGTCAGGATCATGATCAGCGGCAAAAATTCACTCAGCGCGGCGGGCGTGTTCAGCAACGTCAGGCCAAACAATTGGCCCAGAGACAGATCCTGAGCCTCAAACCGGCGAATTTGCTCGTTCAGGTCAATCAGCATCACAAGGGTCAACAGAACCCCGCAAATCACTGCAAACCATTGAAGAAACCGGCGCGCGTAATAGAAATCAAGGGTCATGTCGCACGCTCCCTGCGGGTATGGCGGCTGCGAGCCAGAACTGGCCCCAGTGGCTTCGCTGCCAGTTGCAGGAAGACCAGCCCGACCAGCAGCCCGATCAGCGTTGGCAGGTAGATCAACGGCCAGAGATCCGCGTTCTGTAGCACCGGTTCCGACACCACGCCGCGCAGCCCCTCAACGAAGATCAGCAGGACAAAGGCCAGCAAGGCCTGCCGCCAGACCCCAAAGCGCGAGAACCCGCCCAGCATCAGCGCCGCAAACCCGATCAGCACAACCGCCACACAGACCAGCGCCCGCGCAAACCGAAGGTGTAATTCCTCTGCCAGCGCACCCGCACTGTAGGGACCATCGGCTACCAGCTTGGCCCGGTCACCCAGCAATTCCAGGCTGGGAATGGCACGGATATTGCGGGTTTTCTCTTCAGCTTTGTTGGCAAGGCTGCTGATATCATAGGAGAAGTCGGAGAATATGGTGGAGGAAAGTCGCTGCGTTTCCGTATTGATACGCTGTGACATGCCATCGACCATCACCAGATGGGTCCTCTCGCCGTCGCGCACCAGATAAGCCTTGCCCCCGGTGTAGGTCACACTTTCGGCAGCGTTGCGGCGGTCAGATAGGAACACGTCATTCAGGGTGCCATCGGGATCAATCCGACCGATGTAGAAGGTCACGCCGCGCGCAGGATGCAGGAAATCTCCTTCGCTCAGCAGCTTGGCGGTGACATTGCGGGCAACTTCGGATTCGCGCTGCTCCAGCGTGGCAATTGAGGCTGGCAGCAGCACATGGGTCAGGATCGACATCATCACCGCCGTGATGAGGCCAAAGACCATCGCCGGTTTCGCCATCTGCCAGGGGCTGGTGCCGGTGGCCCGCAGCACCGTCAGCTCACTCTCGCTGTTGAGCCGGTTGGTCACCCAGACCGAGGCGGCAAAGGCCGCGACCGGCAGTACCATACGCACCAGATTCGGCAGCGCGAGCGCGGTAAATTCGAGGAAAACCAGAGCCGACTGTCCGTCACCTATCAACCGGTCAAACAGCACTACAGCGCGGTTGATCCAGAACACGGCCACCAGAATCAAGGCAAAGAACCCGAAGAACAGCAGGTATTGGGACAGCACATATCTGTCGTATCGTGACACGCGATCCCCCCAGATCCTACTGCCCTTGTTTTGAGGTGACCTTAGAGGATTTGTTTGCCGGGGAAAACTGCATTCTGAGCACGGGCGACAGTCGGCTGGTGATCGCAGAACCAGCCATGCCTTGTACTAGGGTCTCACGTCCAAAACACATCTGTCTCTAGTCATCGTCGCACAGGCAGGCTACCTGTTGGTGATTGAGGAATTGACCCTGACAGGAGCCCCGAATATGCGTCCGCTGACCCCTACACGTTTTGTCGAATTTGATCCCAAGACCCTCTCCGATATCGAGGGCCGCGTGGTGGTACAGATCACCCCCGAAGGGACATTGGGGCAGGCCGCGCGCACCGCAAACCGGCTGACCAAAGGCGCGCTGGCGCGTCTGGTGGAGGCCAAGAGCTTTGAGAAGGCCAAATCCGGCGATGTCATCTCTCTGGCCTGGCCCGCAGGTATGAAGGCCGAAGCGCTGGATATCCTCGTCACCCCGCGCAAGATCAGCCCGATTGAGGCGCGCAAAGCGGGTGCCAAGCTGGCCGCGCGCAGCGGTGGCAAACCCGTGACCGTGATGGCGGGCTCCATGCCGCGCGCCGCAGATCTCGCTCTGGGGATGGCGCTGCGGGATTACCGCTTTGACGATCATAAAACCGGTGACAAGGACCCGTCCGAGGCCGAAGTGGTCATCGCCCATAAATCCCCTGCCGATATCGAGGCCAGCTACGGTCCGCTGGCAGCTGTGGCAGAGGGCGTGCATATGACCCGCGATCTGGTCAATGAGCCTGCGAATGTTCTGACCACCACCGAATTCGCCAATCGTCTGGCCGAGATGGAGAGCCTCGGGCTCAAGGTTGAGGTGCTGGAAGAGGACCAGCTGGAAGAGCTGGGCATGCGGACGCTGCTCTCGGTCGGGCAGGGCTCTGACAGCCCCTCCAAGGTGGTGGTGATGCAGTGGAACGGGGGCGAAGATGATGCCGCCCCGCTGGCGTTGGTGGGCAAGGGCGTTGTCTTTGACACCGGTGGCATCTCGCTGAAGCCTGCGGCGGGCATGGAAGATATGACCATGGATATGGGCGGCGCCGGCGTCGTTGCAGGCACCATGCGCGCCTTGGCCCTGCGCAAGGCGAAGGCCAATGTGGTTGGCCTTGTCGGGCTAGTGGAAAACATGCCGTCGGGCAACGCGACCCGTCCGGGCGATGTCATCAAATCCATGAAGGGCGACACGGTTGAGGTGATCAACACCGACGCCGAGGGCCGCTTGGTGCTCTGCGATGTGATGTGGTACGCGCAGGAGCGGTTCAAACCTGCCGGGATGATCGACCTCGCCACCCTGACCGGTGCGATCATCATTGGTCTCGGCCATGAAAATGCCGGTGTGTTCTCCAACGATGATGCGCTCTGCAATGCATTCCTCAAGGCTGCCGAGGCCGAGGGCGAGGGAGCATGGCGCCTGCCGCTGGGCAAGGCCTATGATGATCTGCTGAAATCGCGCATCGCGGATATGAAGAACATCGGTGGCCGCGCCGCGGGGTCCATCACCGCAGCCCAGTTCCTGCAACGGTTTGTGCAGGACGACACCCCATGGATCCATCTTGATATCGCCGGTGTGGCGTCCGTCAAAACTGATACTGATTATGCGCCCAAAGGCGCCACCGGCTGGGGCGTCATGGCGCTGAGCCGCCTGGTGCAGAACATGTTTGAAGCGGACTGAGGCAGGCTGAGACACAGACCATGGGGGCGGCCTATTTCTATCACCTGACCCGGCGTTCGCTAGAAGAGACGCTGCCGGTTCTCCTCGACAAGGCGCTTGGCGCCGGGTGGCGCATTGTTGTGCGCGGGGTAGACCTGCCGCGGATCACGCGGTTGGACGAACGCTTGTGGCTGGGGGCGGAGGATCAGTTCCTGCCCCATGGTCTGGTCGGCGGCCCCCATGACGCGCTTCAGCCTGTCCTGCTCAGCCATGAGACCACGCCGGTGCCCGGCACAAGCTGCCTGATGACGGTGGATGGCGCGGAGGTCACGGCGGAAGAGGTAACAGCGCTGGAGCGTGTCTGCATCCTGTTTGACGGCACCAGCCCGGACGCAGTGGCCCGCGCACGGGTGCAGTGGAAATCGCTCACCGATGCGGGGTGTTCCGCGCAATATTGGTCCGAAGAGAGCGGGCGCTGGGAGAAAAAGGCCGAGAAAGCCACCTAAGGCACCAACCCGCGCAGGGCGGCGGCGCTGGCCTCAGCGGGTCAGGATCAGCGATCCGTTGCGGATCTCGATACTCGACCAGCGTTGCAGATAATCCATGCCCAGCAGCGATTGGTCCATCTGCCCCTCGTTCACTGACAAGCTGATGTTGCGGTCTGTGATGCCGCCCAGTGACATGCTGTCCACCTTGGCCAAGGCGGTGCGCACCTCGCCATTGGCGGTCCGTGCGCGTCCCAGATAGGCCAGATCATCGGGGTTCAGGCCAACCCGTCGGGCATCTTCATCGTTCAGCACCACGGCGCTGGCGCCGGTATCGACCAGAAACTGTACTGGCACGTCATTCACATCCACGGTCAGGTAATAATGTCCGTCGCGCGCGCGGGGCACATCGACACGGCCCGCGTCGCGCATAACCACCTGCTGCGGCTGAACCGTACTGCGGATATCTTCCCACAGGCCGTAACCGGCAATCACCCCAAGAAAGATGAACGCCCAGATCGCCAGCTGTTGCACGGTCTTGCCCAGCCCCTGCCGGTTCTGCACGAACACCCAGGAGCCAACCGCGACCAGCAGCAGCACCAGATATATCAGCCGTGGGGTTTCGATGCCGTCCAACTTGCTTCTCCTGCGCTATTCGGGCTTCACCGCCTAATATGGGAAGGAAATCACCTGTTACGAGGGGTTACCCCCCGGCAAAGCCAAAGGCCCGCAGACCGTCCAGCACAAACTGCACCGACAGCGCCGCCAGCAGCATCCCCAAGAGGCGGGTCACGACGGTAATGCCTGTCTTACCCAACAGTCGCTCAAACAGGCCCGAGAACAGGCACATGATCAGCAGGATACCCAGCACTGCAAAGACGACACCCATCACCATGGCAAACCCGGCAAAACCCGGCTGTTGGCCGGTCAGTAGGATCACCGTGGCGATGGAGCCGGGACCGGCAATCAGCGGGATGGCCAGCGGAAATACCGATGGGTCGTCGAAGTCATCTTCTTCGCTGCGGTCCTCGCGCCGCTTGTTGCGGCGCTCAAACAGCATGTCGAGGGCGGTCAGAAACAACAGAACGCCGCCCGCGATGCGGAATGCTGCCATGGAAATCCCGGCAAATCCCAGCACCGCCTCACCAAAGGCAGCAAACACCGCCAGCAACACGGCGGCGGTCACGGTCGAGCGCAGGGCAATCGCCCGGCGCTGCGCCGGTGTCATACCCTGCGTCAGCGCCAGAAAGATGGGGGTCAGGCCAATCGGATCCACGATCACGAACAGCGTGACAAAGGAGGTGATCAGAAAGGCGGTGTCCATCACAGGGCCTCCGCTTTCTCAAGCTTCTCCACCGCCTTCAACCACAGATCCTCTGCCCGGTCCTGCGCTTCCATCACTTCCGCGTATTTGCGTTGCCAGACCACGGCCTCATCCTTCCGCTCTTCGTCATAGAGGGCCGGATCGGCCAGCTTCTTGGCCAGTTTGTCACGCATTTCACTGACCTTCTCCAGCCGTGCCTCACCTTTGCGGACCTCGGCCCGCAACGCAAGCAGCGCATCGCGCGACGGGCGTTTGGGCTTTTCGGCTTTGGTCTTGGATTTGCCCGCCGGTTTGTCGCGCGTCAGCAGCAGATCACGATAGGAGGGCAGATCGCCCTCATAGGGTTTCACCGTGCCGCCGGAGACCAGCCACAACCGGTCCGCCACAAGGCTCAGCAGGTGCATATCGTGGCTGACCAGAATGACCGCACCAGAATAGGCGGTCAGGGCCTCCACCAGCGCCTCGCGGCTTTCGATGTCCAGGTGGTTGGTCGGCTCATCGAGGATCAGGAGGTGCGGCGCGGGCAGGGTGGCCAGCAGCAGCGACAGACGCGCCTTTTGCCCACCGGACAGCCGCCCCACCTCGGTATCGGCCTGATCCGACCCGAGACCAAAACCCGCCAGCCGCGCGCGCAAACGGGCCTGTCCCTCATTGGGGCGCTCGCGTTGCAGATGCTGCAACGGGGTTTCGTCAATATGCAGCTCATCCACCTGATGCTGCGCAAAAAAGCCGATCCGCAGCTTGCTGGACTGGGTCATCTTGCCGGTCATTACACCCAGACGCCCAGACAGCATCTTGGACAGAGTGGATTTGCCCTCGCCGTTCTTGCCAAGCAGCGCGATGCGGTCGTCCTGATCAATGCGCAGGTCCAGACGGCTCAGGATTGTGGTGCCGTCATAGCCCACCGATGCGCCTTCGGTGGCGATGATCGGCGGCGAGAGTTCTTCGGGTTCGGGGAAGGTGAAGACCGTGCGCGCAGCGTCTTCGGGCGCGCGGATGGTTTCCATTTTCTCCAGCATCTTAACCCGGCTTTGCGCCTGTTTGGCCTTGCTGGCCTTGGCTTTGAAACGGTCCACAAAGGCCTGCAGATGGGCGCGGCGGGCGTCCTGTTTCTTGGCCTGAGCCGCCTGATTGGCGCGATTGGCGGCACGCTGACGGGCGAATTGATCGTAGTTGCCGGAATAATAGGTCAGGCCCAGCTCTTCGAGATGCAGGATGCCGTTCACTGACCGGTTCAGCAGCTCGCGGTCGTGGCTGATGATGATCACCGTGTGCGGGTATTTGACCAGATAGGCCTCCAGCCACAACGCGCCTTCAAGGTCGAGATAGTTGGTCGGCTCATCGAGCAGCAACAGATCTGGTTGCGAAAACAGCACGGCTGCCAGTGCCACCCGCATCCGCCAGCCGCCGGAAAAGTCCGAACAGGGGCGCTGCTGCGCTTCATAGTCAAACCCCAGCCCCTTCAGGATCGAGGCGGCGCGCGCCTCCGCCGACCAGGCGTCGATATCGCTCAGCCGCGTCTGGATTTCGGCGATCCGATTGGGATCCTGTGCCGTCTCGGACTCCGCCAGCAGCTCTGCCCGCTCGGTGTCCGCCGCCAGAACCGTCTCGATCAGCGACACATCAGAGGCCGGTGCCTCCTGCGCCACGCCGCCGATCCGTGAGCGACTGGGCAGGGAGATGCTGCCGGATTCCAGAGACAGCTCATTGCGGATAAGGCGGAACAGGGTGGTCTTGCCGGTGCCGTTGCGGCCCACCAATCCGACCTTGTGGCCTGTGGGGATCGTGGCGCTGGCGCCATCGAAGAGAAGACGGCCTTCGACCGCATAGGAGATATCGCTGATACGTAACATGGCAGCGGTGTGACCCAGTGACCCGGTGCTGTCAATTGGCCTCAGGGCGTCCAATGGGCCAAAGCGTGCCGCGATACGTCTGAGCGGGCATATATGTCGCGACTTTGGCCTGCGGATGGCCCGCGCCGGGCAGGGGGAGTGCAACAACCCCCTTCCCATGAGGCGCAAGCCATGTTAGGCGGCGCGCGAAGTTTCCGGCCCCGGGAGGTCCTTTCCGCGGCCCAATATGCAGGAGTATGCCTAATGGCTCTGGAACGTACCTTTTCGATCATCAAACCCGATGCAACCCGCCGCAACCTGACCGGCAAGATCAACGCCAAGTTCGAAGACGCAGGTCTGCGCATCGTTGCACAAAAGCGCATTCACCTGACCAAAGCACAAGCGGGCGAGTTCTACGCCGTACACGCTGAGCGTCCGTTCTACGACGAACTCTGCGAATTCATGGCATCCGCGCCGATCGTTGCTCAGGTTCTGGAAGGCGAAAACGCCATCGCGAAAAACCGCGAAGTCATGGGCGCCACCAACCCGGCCGACGCAGCTGCGGGCACCATCCGCGCTGAGTTCGCCGAATCCGTTGGCGAAAACTCCGTTCACGGCTCCGACGCACCGGAAACCGCAGCGGTTGAGATCGCATATTTCTTCTCCGGTCTGGAGCTGGTCGGCTAAGCCACCGCTGTTTCAGCATGAGAACATGAACAAAGGCCGCGCCGGAACATCCGGGGCGGCCTTTTTCGTAACGCGCCTCCGGGCGCGATCGCCGGTGATATCGGTCAGCTATGGCGCAGCCGTGCATCGGCTGGGCCGTTCGTGGATGCTCTGCCGCTGCGGCTGTGCAGGCGTTGCGGCAGATTACGGGCGGCCTTCAATGTCCTGCGGGTTGGGGCGTTGATATGCTCGAACCCCCTGCGGGCCAGCCGTTTGGCCAAGGGCTCGCCCGCCATCGTCTTTTTTTCGAGATGCCGCCTCAGGATGGCAACGTTGCGCAGATTGGCCTTCCAGCCGATGTCGAATAGGTCACCCACCAGGGGGATCGTACCGATCACAGCGTCAACGCCGATATTGCCAACCATCCGCGCCAGCGTGCCGGTTGAGGCGCCCATGCGGTAGCCGGATAGCACAATGTATCCCGCAGGCGCCAGCGCCAGCGCATCACCGACGCCCGGCACAAGTCCAAGGATACTGTCCCAGCCGACCCGCGCACCCAGAACAGGCAGGCGGAAGGCGCGGTCCATGCCATGCGCCAGCCGCTCAAGCGACTGCAGGCGCTCCTCGTGCGGGGTGTCGACATTAGGCATGTTGGGGCTCCCGTGCGATGACCCAGACGGCGTGCACGATGCCGGGGATATAGCCGAGCAGGGTCAGCAGGATATTCAGCCAGAAATGTTTGCCCAGACCGACCTGAAGAAAAACGCCCAGCGGCGGCAGAATGACGGCGGCGATAATACGAATAAGATCCATGATAGCTCTCCCAAAGCGTTGGTTGCTGTTACAGATACAACTCGCAAAGCTCGGGAATGGTTCCCGTTCTCACCGCCGCTCGATCACCCCGATCTCATTGAGGGCGCGCTCGAATTCAGACCTGCCGGCATCAAAGCTGCCAGCTTTCAGCGCATCAAATCGTTTGCGCAGGGCCGCTTTCTCTGCGCCTTTGCAATCATTCCAAGGTCGCCCCTGCAGGGCCATCACCAAAACGTAATAGCCGATGAAATGCGGTCGGTTGCCCGCTTCAAGCAGTCGGGTATAGGCCGCATCCGCCCCCAGCGTGCGCAGCGCTTCGGCAGAGGGGATGCCCGCCTTGGTACAGGCCGCCTCAAAGGCGGGGCCAAGATTGCGGATGGAGGAAACAGGCGTGGACATACCGGGAACATATCCGCCAAAAGCGCTGCTGTCACGGTAGGATTTTAGGGAAATTTGAACCACTTCTATGATGAATTGCACAGAGGTCGAACGCTAAGGTTGTGCAGGTGCTATCCTTTTTCGCGCCCAGAAACACCCACTGGATAGAAGATCGTGATCGCTGAAACCCCTAATGTGAAATCAACACGCCCGCTCTGGGTCATCCCAGAACCGCCAGGATACACCGAAAGGACTGCAGCATGATCTTCCCTATCGTTCTCGCCGGAGCCACAGATGCCGATATTGCCAGCAGCGCAGATATGGTGCCGATGCATTTTGAAGACGCCGCCGGCGTCGAGAGCCGCTTTCAGACTGTCCTGTCGGCCATTGCCGCACCTGAATTTCACGCTCCGACGGTGCTGACCAGCGACACCTTTGCGGAGGTGGCACACTCCCAGTTGGAGGCCACAGGCATCACCGGCCAGTTGCTGCTTGAACCCGGAGCCACCAAAACTGCTGCAGGTGTGATCGCGGCTCTGCATTGCCTGCGGGCTTCGGCTGACAGCGTTGTTCTGATCCTTCCTGCGGATCAGGATTTTGATGACGCCAACCAGCTTCAGGATGCGCTGGCTCAGGGGGTTCTGGCGGCACAGCAGGGCGATATTGTGATGCTGGGGGTGCAGACGGATCGTGCCTGCCGCAGCCATGGCTATATCGAATGTACGCAGAGCCTCACCGCAGAGGCTGCAACCCCGGTGAGCAAGTTCCTCGATCAGCGCAGCCCAACCTTTGATGGCTGGCGTGAGCAGCCTGCCGCAAAGCTCTGGAACACTGGCATTTATCTTGCCCGGCTCGACACGCTGCTGGCGGTCTATAAGAAGCACGCTGCCCGGATCCTGATGCCCAGCAGGACGGCGGTTGCCCGGGGCCTGCAGGTGAATGGCATCCTGACTCTGGATCCCGAAAGCTATCGCCGGTCCCGTGGCAGCTCCTTTGAAAATGCGGTTCTGCGCCACCTTGATGGTCTTTCGGTTGTGGAACTGGATGCAGGCTGGAATGAACTCGACGCTTGGCAGGTTGAGCCTGAGGTCGCCAGCGATGCCGAATGGGAAGCCTGGCTGTCCGGTAGCATCTCGGGTGAGGCTGGCTGGTGCAAAACCCTGCCACATAGCCGCAAGGCGTCTGCAGAACGCCAGACCGCAACCCTGCACGAGAGCAACGATGCGGCGACTTTGGCCAGCTGGTACGGCGATCAGCTGCGCGAAGGGGGCGCCCGCACCGCCAAGCAAGGCACCATGGAGAGCTGGGGCCACAGCGAGACCCTCGATATGGGCGCGCAGCACATCGTCAAACATCTGACTGTGTTGCCCGGACAAAGCCTGCCGCTTTCTGTGGCAACGCTGGGCACCCATTGGCGGGTGGTCGAAGGCTCCGCAATGGTTTCGTCGCAGGAGCGGGTGCAGATGGTCTGGCGGGATCAAAGCCTGACCAGCGGCGGCGAAATCCAGCAGATCGACAATATCGGCATTCGGCCCCTGCACCTGATCGAAGTGGCGCCGACCCGCAGCATCCGGATGGCAGAACGCAGGGTCCTCTCCGGCGTTGCTTAGGGGCCCCGCCGGAACACCGGCTGACCACCACCGACAAGGCAGACCCGGGCCGCGCTATTTCGCGGCCCGGTTTGCGTTTGGTGGGGGTTGTGCCTAACCACCAAGGGACGGCACGGAGAGACGTGTCTCGCCCCCGGCAGGCCGCAATGCCTCCACGGCGTCATGCTGGCTCAGAAACACCTTACCGGTCAGGTGATCCAGCAGCGCCCCGCGCCGCAACCGGTCCATGACCGGTCCCTTCACCTCCGACAGATGCAGCATCACGCCCATCTCTGACAGCCGGTGCATGATCTCCTCCAGCGATTCCAGCGCACTAAGGTCGATGTCATTGATGGCCGAGCATTGCAGCACAACGTGATCAATCTGCGGATCATCGGCCACCCGACGATGGATGCAATCCTCCAGAAACCGCGCATTGGCGAAAAACAGGCTCTCATCCACCCGCAGGGTCAGCAGGCCGGGGTGGGTCTCCACCTCGTGGCGCAGGATATTGCGGAAATGTTCGGTGCCCGGCACCCGGCCCACCTCGGCAATATGCGGGCGGGACGATTTATAGAGATGCAGCAGGATCGACAGAACCACCCCAGCCGAGACACCCGCCTCGACCCCCATCAGGAGCGTCAGCGCAATGGTGGTCAGAACGGCGGCGAAATCGGCTTTGGAGTAGCCCCAGCTCTTGCGCAGGATGGAGAAATCCACCAACCCCAAGACGGCGGTGATGATGGTCGCGGCAAGGGTCGCCTTGGGCAGAAAATAGATCAACGGTGTCAGGGCCACGGCGGCAATCGCCAGCCCGACCGCAGTAAAGGCACCCGCTGCCGGGGTTTCCGCTCCGGCGTCAAAATTCACCACCGACCGGGAGAATCCGCCGGTCACGGGAAACCCACCGGTGAAGGCCGCGCCGAGATTGGCGGTGCCCAGACCGATCAGCTCCTGATCCGGATCGATCCGCTGGCGCCGTTTGGCGGCCAGAGTCTGCGCCACGGAAATCGATTCCACAAATCCGATGACGGAAATCAGCACCGCTGGCAGCAGCAGCTGTGCCAGCAGGTCCTGTGATAGATCTGGCAGGGTGAGGGGCGGCAACGCCTGCGGCACCGCGCCGACAATCTTCACGCCACGCTCCGCCAGCCCCAGTCCCCAGACCGCCAGCGTGGTGACGACAACTGCGGCAACCGGCCCGGCCTTGGTCAGAAAACCCGCAAGGCGCGCGCCGATCCCAAGCCGACGCAGGGTCGGGTTCAGCCCCCGCCGCACCCAGAACAGAAATACTGTAGCGCCGCCGCCGATTAGTGCGGTTGGCCAGTTGAGCTGCGGCAGATGCTCAAGCAGCGACAGGATCAATTCAGGCAGGGTGTGCCCCTCAGCACTGATCCCCAGCAGATGCTTGATCTGACTGGTGGCGATCAGCACGCCGGAGGCGGTGATAAATCCGGCAATCACCGGATGCGACAGGAAATTTGCCAGAAACCCCAGCCGCAGCAGCCCCATCGCCAATAGGATCGCGCCGGACAGTGCGGCCAGCGACAAAGCCGCGACCGCGTAACCCATGCTGCCCTGTGCGGTGATCTGGCTCAGGCTGGCGGCGGTCATCAGGGAGACCACCGCCACCGGCCCCACGGCCAACGCGCGGCTGGTGCCAAATACCGCATAAAGCAGGATCGGCACGATTGAGGCATAAAGCCCGGCCTCAGGTGGCAAACCCGCCAGCAACGCATAGGCCAGCGACTGCGGGATCAGCATGATGGTGACGATCACCGCCGCAATCAGGTCATTGGTCAGGGTCAGGCGGTCATACTCCCGCCCCCAGGTCAAAAGCGGGACATAGCGGGTCAGGAGAGAGGGCATTCAGGTCTTTCTTTGCGTGTGACGTACAGTCTTGCAGCGGGGGTGGGTCTCAAGCCGGTGCATCACCTTGAACGCCAGCGCGGCGCCGTGGTCAAGCGGTAGACAGCGCGATAGGCCGGGATCAGAGCTTGCAGCTGCGCCAGCCAAGAATCGTGTAGACCGGACAGCTGCGGGTGAGCGCCACCAGAAGCATCACCACTCCGGCAGCCACCGACAGCACGGTTGTCCAGGTTGCGGTAAAAATGGCAAATCCGCTGACAAAGGGCGCGGCGATCAGGGCAACGCCCAGCATCAGGCGCATAATCCGGTCGAGGGTGCCGACGTTTCTGGTCATCTTATCTACTCCTTGGCGATATCTCCTCGCCAGAAACCGCAGATCGCCCCGTTCTGTCTGTGACAAAGTCACCCTTGCGCCCAACCATCGCCAAAAACCGGGGCGGTGCGGGTCAGCGCCCGGCCAGCTGCCGCAGCGCGTCGCGATTCACGATGTCGACACTGCCGCGCGCCAGCTGCACCCAGCCCCGGCGCTGAAACTCCTGCATCTGGCGCGACACCACCTCGCGTGCGGTGCCCAGATCCACGGCCAGCTGCTGATGGGTCACCGCCAGATGGTCGCCTGCTCCGGCCAGATCCAAAAGCCCCTGCGCCAGCCGTACGTCAACGCGCTGAAACGCGACCTCGTCAATCACCAGAAACAGATCGGTGATCCGCTTGGAAAAGGCCGAGAAGACAAAGCTGCGGAACTCCGCAGAGGCGGCAACCAGCGCGTCAAACACCGATCGGGGCAGGGCGGCGGCGGCCACATCCGTCTCGGCAACGCCTTCTGCAGCGTAATCCTCATAGGCCAGCAGGCAGGCGGTGGTCAGCACACAGCTCTCGCCCGCATTGATCCGGTAAAGCAGGATCTCGCGCCCGCTGTCGGAGACCTGCTGCACCCGGACCGTGCCGTCCAGCAGGAACAGCATGTTTTCGGGTGACTTGCCGGGACCAAAAATCACTGCGCCCTTCGGCACATTCACCAGCGCGGCCTCAGCGAGGATATGCGCCTTGGTCTCTGCATCCAATCTGGCCAGTCCGGCGAAACGATCAATCCAGAGAGGGTGTGCCGGGGTCATAGCTGTCATTCCGTTCTCGCCTGCGCCATTCTGCCACCTTCACCTGCGGACCAAAGGTCTGGCCCGGATCAGCCCTGTCAAAAGCTCGTTGAAACTGGCTGTGCAATGACTTTTTCAGGAACTAGCATAGATTGGCGCTGTGCGGAAAACCTGAGACCTGTCGCCGCGCTGCGGCTTTCTGCCACCTGCAATTCTGCGCTCCAGTATTAGCTTTGTCACAAGAAGAAGGCCGTCCAACCACGGTTGGCACTCCTAACCGGTCAGGGGCGGCGCCGAATTCTAGGAAAGAGACCAGATATGTTTGATGGGCTAACAGCCGAGACACTGGCACGTATGCAATTTGCGTTCACTGTCTCGTTTCACATCATCTTCCCGGCATTTTCCATCGGCTTGGCCAGCTATCTGGCCGTGCTGAATGCACAGTGGCTGCGCACCCGGGATGAAACCTACTACACCCTGTTTGAATACTGGAAAAAGATCTTCGCGGTCGCCTTTGGCATGGGGGTCGTCTCCGGTATCGTAATGTCCTACCAGTTTGGCACCAATTGGTCGGTGTTCTCGGATAAGACCGGCCCGGTTCTTGGCCCGTTGATGGCCTATGAGGTGCTATCTGCGTTTTTTCTTGAGGCCGGGTTTTTGGGTATCATGCTGTTTGGCCGTGCCCGCGTCGGGGACAGGCTGCATATGTTCGCCACCGCCATGGTCGCCTTTGGGACGCTGATGTCGGCCACATGGATCCTGAGCGTGAACAGCTGGATGCAGACACCTGCAGGCTACAGCATCAATGAGGTTGGCCAGTTTGTGCCGGAGGATTGGTGGCAGATCGTCTTTAATCCCTCCTTCCCCTACCGCTTGGTGCATATGGTGCTGGCGGCCTTCCTCACCACTGCGCTGGTGGTGGGGGGTGTCGGCGCGTTGCACTTACTGCGCGACAAAACCGATGCAGCGGCGCGGCGGATGTTCTCCATGGCGATGTGGATGCTGGTGGTGGTTGCCCCGCTCCAGATCTTTGCCGGGGATATGCACGGGCTGAACACGTTGGAACATCAACCGGCCAAGGTGATGGCGATGGAAGGTCACTATGACAGCCACCCAGAGGGGGCTCCGCTGATCCTGTTTGGCCTGCCGAATGCCGAAACAAAATCAATCGACTACGCTATTGAGATCCCCAAACTCTCAAGCCTGATCCTGAAACATGATCTGAATACGCCGCTGGCCGGGCTCGACACCATCCCGGACGAGGACGAGCCGCCAGTCGCGATCCTGTTCTGGAGCTTCCGGGTGATGGTCTGTCTTGGCTTTGCGATGGCGGGTCTTGGGCTCTGGTCGCTTTGGGGGCGTCTGCGTGGGCAACTTTATGACAGTCGCTGGCTGCACCGCGCCTCGATTGCGATGGGGCCGATGGGGTTCGTTGCGGTTCTGGCTGGTTGGATCACCACCGAGGTCGGGCGCCAGCCGTTCACGGTCTATGGTCTGCTGCGCACCTCTGACAGTCTGGCGCCGGTGTCCGCACCTGCGGTCGCGGCCTCCCTCACAGCGTTTGTGATTGTCTACTTCTTCATTTTCGGGGCTGGAACCTTCTACATCCTGCGCATGATGAACAAGGCACCTGCGACCCGCAATCTTGGCCTGCGTGATGGCCCTGTGCGCGCGGCGGGGATCACTCCGGCGCAGCAGGTCGACCGAGACATCACCGATGATCCCACCCCGCAAGGCAACTGAGAGAGGTCCTTACTATGTTGTTTGATCTATCCTTCATCTGGGCCGGAATCATCGCCTTTGCGGTGCTGACCTATGTTGTCCTCGACGGGTTCGACCTTGGCGTCGGCATCCTGTTCCCCTTCGCCACCTCGGAGCGCGACCGGGCCACCATGATGAACTCCATCGCGCCGGTCTGGGACGGCAATGAGACATGGCTGGTGTTGGGGGGCGGGGGGCTGTTTGCGGTCTTTCCGCTCGCTTATGCGGTGATCATGCCGGCACTCTATATGCCCATCACCCTGATGCTGCTGGCGCTGGTGTTTCGCGGTGTGGCTTTTGAATACCGCTGGCGCACCACCCGCTGGCGCGGCGTCTGGGACAGTGCGTTCTTCGGTGGATCCGTGGTCGCCGCCACCATGCAGGGCATTGCGCTGGGCGCGCTGGTGCAGGGGGTCGAGATTGAAGGCCGCGCCTACGCAGGTGGCTGGTGGGACTGGCTGACGCTGTTCTCGGTTCTCACCGGGCTGGCGGTGTTGACCGGCTATGCGCTGCTGGGCGCGACCTGGCTCAATATGAAGACCGAAGGCGAGCTGCAATGCCAGATGCGCGGCTACGCCCGCTGGCTTGGGGCAGGAACGCTGGCCGCTATTGGGCTGGTCAGCCTGCTGACACCGTTTCAGGACCCGGAGTATTTCCGCCGCTGGTTCAACCTGCCCGGCAGCCTGTTCAGCCTACTGGTGCCAGGACTGGTTGCGCTGTGCAGTTACGCGCTGTTTCAGGGATTGAAAGGGTCGCGGGACGCGCAGCCATTCCTCGCCGCGCTTGGACTTTTTGTCCTCAGCTTCATCGGGATCGGTATCAGTTTTTATCCGTTCATCGTACCGCCGGGCCTGACCATTGCCGAGGCCGCGGCCCCGGATGAAAGCCTGATGTTCACATTGGTCGGCGCGGTGGTGCTTGTGCCGCTGATCCTGGGCTATACCGCCTATGCCTATTGGGTATTCCGCGGCAAGATCAACCCGGAGGAGGGGTATCACTGATGCGGGGAAAGCCCTTGAAAACACCAGCCAATAGCCCGAACCCGCAGCCCGAACCGGGCGCCTCGCGCCCTGTTGGTCGGCTGTTGTGGTTTGCTGCGATCTGGATTGCCAGCGTCGCTGCCCTGGGCTGCGTGGCCTACGTCATTCGCTGGGCGGTGGTTCCCTGATCTTGGCAACTCGATCGGATCTAGGTGTCCATGAACAGGTCCGGATCCCAGTCTCAAGGTGACGAAAGCGCACTCAACCACCAGGTTGGGTGCGCAATCATAGTGAGGTCACGGCAACCAAGGCCTGCAACAAGGCCGGTAGCCCGTTGGCGTGGGTTGCCCCCCCTCAGAAGAGGCCGGCCTCCTTCGCCGTCAGCGCGGCCTGGGTGCGGTTCTTGGCCTCAAGCTTCCGGCAGAGCGTGCGGACATGCAGCTTGATTGTCACCTCTTGCAACTCCAGCTCGCGAGCGATTTCCTTGTTCGACAGACCGCGACACAGCCCGTTCAGAACCTCAATCTCGCGCGGGCTCAGCTTGTCGGCAAGCGGATGGGCAGGCGCCTCGGCCTCCTTGCGCATCAGCTCAACCGGGACGTAGATTTCCCCGGCGCTCATGAACCGCACGGCATTCAGAAGCGACTGCGCGCCCATGGTTTTCGGGATGAAGCCAATGGCCCCGGCATCCAACGCCTCCTGCGCGGTACGGCTGGGCGCACTGCCTGAGATGATTGCAACGCCCTTGCCACCATTGGCCTTCAGCGCGGTGCCCAACCCGGCCAGCCCCTGCATGCCGGGCATGTTGTAATCTAGCAGGACCAGATCATAAGGCCCGTTCTCTTCAATCTCGCTCAGCGCGCCGGGCAGATCGATGGTCGAGGTCACGGCAGCGCCGCCTTCTGATTTCAGATAGGCGGATATTGTTTCGCGAACCATGTCGTGATCGTCCGCCAAAAGAATACGCATGTGAGCTCCTGCTAAGTACCGGCTTGGCTGTTAGGATAACCGTAATTTGGTTGATAAAATGTCAATCGCACCCGGCCCCGGGCGCAGTGGTCTATGGACTTGGGTCTGGCAGTCGTTTGGGCGCGGTGCAAATCCCGATGCTATAGGCCATTTTGCCCTTCTGCGGGCGCAACCGCACGTAAAATCGACCTCAGGTGGCAAAAAATCGCGGTTCTGGTTACGAATCCTATACCAAAGAATAGCAGTCTATCCGCAGGAACAGATGCCCGACGCGGCGGTTTGTGACAGGTTGGACCCAGATCAGAGATGTGCATTACCGCGGAACACCACCTTGGATACGCTGGGGCGCACGGGCAAAAGGATTGACGCTATGAAAAACTGGCACCTTCACATCGCGGCACTGCTCGCAGCTGTCACATTGCTTTGCGGCCTGCCGTCCGGCGCAGCGCAGGCCTCCCAATCGGATGCGGCCGTGCTGACCGTGGCCATCAAACCTGCCGATGGCGGTGACCTGCAGCGGCATGAATTCTCCATGGAGGAGCTGCGCAACCTGCCGGTGGCCCAATTTGATACCCGGACCATCTGGACCTCGGGAGAGCAGGCCTTCACCGGGGTGAGCCTGGCCGCACTTCTGGCCCATGTCGGCGTCGCCGAGGGGCAATCAGGTGTTGTCGTGGCCCGGGCGATCAACGACTACGCCGTTGAAATTCCCGTCTCCGACGCCACGAACGGTGGCCCGATGGTCGCCTATGAACGCAATGGCGCGTCCATGTCGGTGCGCGACAAGGGGCCTTTGTGGATCGTCTACCCTTATGACAGCGACCCCACATATCGCACAGAGGCGGTTTATTCCCGCAGCATCTGGCAGCTTGAGGAGATCACAGTAGGCCAATGACCGGCACAGACAGAGGCCCTTCATAGGTGCGGCTCAGGGAGAACCCTTTGGTGTCGCGCAGCGTCCTGATCACCGTGGGCTTGGTTCTTGCCTTGCTCGCGGTGCAGTCTGTTCGGCTGGGACGCGAGGTGCTGGTGCGCCTGGAGGTCCTCTCAACCGCCGCAACCGACAGCCTGCAGTGGACCTTGTCTCAGGCCGAAATTGAACAGCTGAAGCTGGAGAATGCAGTTCTGTCAGCGCGCGATGCGCAGGATCTGTCGCAGGTCCGCCGCGAATTCGATATCCTCTATAGCCGCGTTGCCACCATCCGCGAAAGCCGGACCTTCAAATCTGTGCGCGAGGCCCCGGAAAACGCTCAGATCCTGCAACGGGTCATGGCGCGGATCGACACGTTGATCACCTACATTGACGGCCCGGATGAGGCGTTGCTGTTCGGCCTGCCGCAGGTGAGCAAGATCCTGAGGAAGAACCGCGATGACCTGCGGGTGCTGGCGCTTGCGGGGCTTGCTGAACATGCGCGCATAACGGAGGAGAAACGCCTCAACCTCTTTGCGATCCTGTCTCGGTTGGCCTGGGTCGTGCTGGCGCTCTGCGTGGCGCTGGCGCTGACGGCGCTGATGATGGGGCGGCTGTATCAGCGTGGCAAACGTCTGGCCGAACGCACCCGCTTCGCCGTTGCGCGGATGCGCGCCATGATCACCTCCTCCCTGGATGCCATTCTGGTTGTCGGCGACGATGGGCGCATCCAGGAGGTGAACGGCGCGGCGGAGACGATTTTTGGCTATTCAAGGGGGGAGGCGACCGGCGCCGATATGGCGCAGCTGATCGTCCCCGACCATCTGCGCGATGCCCACGAACAGGGCATGCAGGCCTATCGCGCCGGCGGCACGGCCAAGGTCATCGGCCAGGGGCGTGTGCAGTTGGAGGCCAAGCGCAAGTCGGGTGAGATCTTCCCGGTGGAGCTGTCGATCACTGCCAGCCAATCAGCGGAAGAAACCGTCTTTGTCAGCTATCTGCGCGATATCTCGGACCGGATCGCCGCTGAGGAAGAACTGACGCGCACCCGCGATGAGGCGCTGGCAGGTGAGCGGGCGAAGGCAGATCTTCTCACGGTGATGAGCCATGAAATGCGAACACCTCTGACCGGTGTCCTCGGAGCGGTTGAGCTGCTGGAGGGCACCGCCCTGTCACCGGATCAGCACGACTATGTGTCGGCGATCCGCACCTCAGGCGACCGTTTGATGGCCCATGTCAATGACGTCCTGCAATTGTCACAGTTGGAAACCAGCGTCGATTATGAACATCAGCGCATTTTCAACCTCAGCGATCTGGTGCAGGAACTGATCGACGCACATCAGAGCACCGCCCGCCGTGGTCGCAACGATCTGAGCCTGCATTGCAGTCTTGGCGCCAGCGGAGGAGATGTGCTGGGGCGTCCGGTCGCGCTGAAGAAGGTCTTGGTCAATCTGATCGAGAACGCATTGCAATTCACCACCGATGGGGCGGTGTCGGTCGATGTGCAACGCCTCGGGCAGAGTGACACCGTCGAGATCAGCATCGCCGACACCGGCGCCGGAATCGCTGAACGTGATCTGGACCGGATTTTTGAGGATTTCATTCGCCTTGATGCGAGTTACGCGCGCAGCAGCGAGGGCACCGGGCTAGGTCTTGCAATCACACGCCGCATCGTTGTGGCACTTGGGGGCGACATCTCCTGCGAAAGTGAGCTGGGGGAGGGGAGCCTCTTCACCATCTCGTTGCCACTGCCGGCCTCCCATACCGGGGGGGTGATAGATGCGGCACACGCCGAACCTGCGCCTGTGCCGCAAGCACCTGCGGCGCTGCAGAACGCGGGTAACATTCAGGTCGGAGACGACGCGGCGCGTATCCTTGTGGTCGAAGACAACGAAATCAACCGGCTTCTGGTGGAGCGGATGCTGACCAATCTTGGCCATCAGGTGGTGCTGGCCCCCGGCGGGGCTGAAGGTGTCGCAGCCGCGCGCGCCGAACGCTTCGATCTCATCTTCATGGATATCAGCATGCCGGAGGTGGACGGGATTGAGGCCACCCGCCAGATCCGCGAGCAGAGGTTGGCAGAGGGCACGCAGATCGTGGCGCTCACCGCGCATGTGGCCCCACGTGATCATGCGAGGATACGTGACGCCGGGCTGGCTGAGGTGGTGACCAAGCCGGTCAGCAAATCGACTCTGGCTGAGGTGATATCGCGCCAGGTCCGCCGGGATCGGCCCGGCGGCAATGCGCCCGCTGCAGGGCATCAGCCAGGATCAGGATCGGCGCCGACGGCGACCATAGTGCAAGAGCAGGCGATCGTGGCAGCACCGGGGCAGGCAGAGGCAGTTTCCTCTGATCAAGGTTCTGATATTACGCAATTTTTTCAAGCCCTTGGCGCCGAGCGCGGTGCGCAGTTCCTTGCGGGGTATTGCGAGGAGGTGGATCAGTTTCTCAGTGACCTGCGCGCGGCACAAACGCTGGATCCTGACCAGCGGCAGGAGGCCCATCGGCTGGCTGGATCGGCGGCTGTGCTTGGCTTCACTGAGTTGAGAGAGGCGCTGCTGACCATTGAACATATCGAGACCGAAGAGATGCCGGACCTGATGACCCTCGCGTGTGAGTGGGAACAGGCCAGCCGCGAGATCTCGGCAGCGCTTCCGGGGAAGGCTGCGGGCTGATCCCCCGGGGCCTGATCTCCAGCGGGCCAAGCACAAACGGACGAAACCCTGATTTGACCGGCAACAGTGCTCCGGCCAGCTGCGGCGCGGGCCGCAAATAGATCAGAGGCCTGCCAGTCAGCGAATGACCTTCTGCACAAGTGATAAAAACACCAATGGCCCGCCATGGCTCCGATAGGACGCCGATGACGGGCCAGTTTCTCAATCTGAAATCAGGATGCGCTGCGGGTTATGCTGCGGGTTATACCGGCGGCTTTCCCTTCAGTGCGCGCATGACCATGGCCACCACGAAGAGGACAAGGAAAATAATGAAAAGGATCTTTGCGATACCAGCCGATGCCCCCGCGATACCACCGAAACCAAGCAAGCCCGCGATCAGTGCCACGACCAGAAATGTAAGTGCCCAACCAAGCATCTTCTCTCTCCTTCAAAAGGTTAGTCCACAATGCGTAGATGTAGGGGTAACGTGTCAGGCCCCGCATTGTTCCCAGCTGTGGCTTTCGGGGCCGTATGCCGGGACGGTAGCCAGCTTTTGATCACCGCAGCAGAAAACGGGCGACACAGCACCGGCCAAGGGTAGGAGCCAATCTCTGCCGCCTCCAGTTCAGCCTCCGCCGCGGTGCCCATCAGCACCAGTTTGCCACCGCGCGTCGCAATGATCTGATCCAGCTGTAGCTGATCCACCAGCGCGACCCCGGCCTCGGCAAACACCACGGCGATGGTGCTGTAACGACAGATGTCGGCCATCGCCGCCTCAATCGACAGATGGCAGATCACCTGCGCATCGGTGTGAAGCTCAAAAATCGTGTCAGAGATATCGCAGGTGGTCAAATAATCTTTCGACGCAACAACATAGACAGCGCTCTTGGCTGTGGTCGAGGTGACCGGCGGATCGTCTTGCATAGGGGAGTGGCCTTTCGTTTCGTGCATCTTGCGCCGAACTGGGCTAGGCTTGCATTAATCTATGACATACCGCCGAAGGGGATTGCGCATTGTTGACCACCGACTGTCAGGATTGCCCCCTGCGAAACCGCGACATTTTTAATCCGATGAGCAAGGAAGAACTGACCTTCACTCAGGGGTTCAAGACCGGCGAATTGGTGGTCGATCCCGGGACAACCATTCTGCTGGAAGGCTCAAACAGTCCGCAGGTCTATACGGTGCTCAAGGGGATGGGCACCCGCTACACCACGCTTGAAAACGGGCGCAGGCAGGTGATCAATTTCATCTTTCCGGGCGATTTCATAGGCTTGCAGGCCGGTCTTATGGGAGAGATGAAACACTCCGTTGAGGCGACAACCAGCATGACCCTCTGCGTGTTTCGGCGTTCTGAAATCTTCCGCCTGTTTGAACAATATCCGGCGCGTGCGTATGATCTGACCTGGATTGCAGCGGTGGAGGAGCATTTCCTGGGCGAGACGATTGCATCCCTGGGACAACGCGATGCCTCGCAGCGCATTGCATGGGCCTTGGTGCGGATTTACCTGCGTCTGCGCGCGGTCGGGCTGGAGGAGGGGCACACGGTTCCGCTGGCCTATCGCCAGCAGGATCTGGCGGATGCGCTTGGCCTGTCGCTGGTTCATACCAACAAACGGCTGAAGGCGCTGCGCGATGCGGGATTGGCGGACTGGCAAAATGGCCTTTTGTCGATCACCGATCTGGATACCCTTGCCGAGCGTGCATTGATTGATCTGGAAAAGCCAGAACGCCGCCCGCTGATCTGATTGCGCGTCTGCCGCATGCGGTTGCGGCAGGGTGCTGGATATCCGTCGGGAATTGATGATATGCGGCGCGGAACCTGCCTGTTGCGTGGAACCACAGCAATCAGTCCCGACGAGAAGAGCCCAGTTGAGAAAAGTCCTGACGAAAAGAACCCTGACATGACCGATCAGATCAACGCCCCATTTCCGCGACCCGCCGACGCCAACGCCATTCGCCAAGCGGCGCGCCTGTCGGTTGCGCCCATGATGGACTGGACCGATCGCCATTGCCGTTACCTGCACCGGCTGCTGAGTCATGAAGCGTTGCTGTATACGGAGATGGTAACGGCGCCTGCCTTGGTGCGGGGCGGGGCTTTGCATTTGCTCGACCATTCCCCGCAGGAGCATCCTGTGGCGTTGCAGCTGGGCGGCTCTGACCCGGCGGAGCTGGCGCAGGCTGCAGCGTTTGGCGCCGAGGCGGGCTATGATGAGATCAACCTCAACTGTGGTTGTCCCAGTGACCGGGTGCAGTCGGGGGCCTTTGGCGCGGTGCTGATGAAATCACCGGATCTGGTGGCAGAATGTGTCGCGGCCATGCGGGCGAAGGTTGATGTCGAGGTCACCGTGAAGTGCCGCATTGGCGTCGATGATCAGGACCCGCAAGAGGTGCTGCCGGTGTTTCTGGAGCGCATCGCGGCGGCAGGCTGTGAGCGGGTCACCATCCATGCCCGCAAGGCCTGGCTGAAAGGGCTCAGCCCCAAGGAAAACCGCGATATTCCGCCCCTCGACTACGAGATCGTGCATCAGATGAAGGCGGAGTTCCCACAGCTGCATATCTCTCTCAACGGGGGGGTGGCCAGTCTGGATGAGGCGTTGCCGCATCTGGAGCGGGGCCTTGATGGTGTCATGATTGGCCGCGCCGCCTATCACCAGCCCAGCGATATCCTGTCACAGGCGGATCCGCTGATCTTTGGCAACGGCAGTGCCACAGATCCGGTGGCCGTTGTGGGGCATATGCTGGGGTATATCGACGATCAGATGGCGCAGGGGGCCCGGTTGCATCAGATCACCCGGCATATGCTGGGGTTGTTCGCCGGACGGCCCGGTGCGCGCAACTGGCGGCGGGTATTGTCAGAGGGCGCAAGTCGCCCGGGGGCGGATACCCGACTGGTGGAAACTGCACTGGAACAAGTGACGGGGATTGCTGCCTGATCCGGCAGGAGCCTGCGCGTGACCTGCCAAATGGGGCAGGCCTGCGATGCCCTGCGACCACGGGTCACTGCTGCAATCGGCTGAACCGCAAGAAATCCTGAGACAAATTTGCGCTCACCCTGTAGGGGAGGGATCGGACTTGCGCCCCGCACCGTCATCCACGATGGAGCCATGTCGGGCCGGAATGCCGACCGCCAATGAGGAGAGCCGCCGATGTCAGCCCTGACCACCAGTCTTGTGACCACTGCCGCCCTGCTGCCGGAGCCTGCTGTGCTGGCGCAGATGGCAGGTTTGCTGGTCGTGACAGGCGCGGTGGCCGGTGTTCTGGCAGGCCTGCTGGGGGTTGGCGGCGGCATCGTTCTGGTGCCTGCGTTTTTCTATGTCTTCCAGACGCTGGGTTATGGCGGCGATCAGTTGATGCAGATGTGCCTGGCGACGTCTCTGGCGACGATTATCGTGACCTCTCTGCGCTCGGTGATGAGCCACAACAAAAAGGGTGCAGTGGATTGGGATATCCTGCGCGGCTGGGGGCCGGGGATTGCTATCGGGGCGATCATTGGCGTCATGGTTGCGTCCTCGTTGCGCTCCACCACATTGCAGGCGCTGTTTGGCGTGCTGGCGCTGGTGATCGGCTGTTACATGGCCTTTGGCCGCGCTGATTGGCGGCTGGGGAGCGCGATGCCTAAGGGCGCGCGCCGCATGATACTGTCGCCCATGGTTGGGTTTTTATCGGTTCTGATGGGCATTGGCGGCGGCAGTTTCGGCGTGCCATTGATGAGCCTGCATGCCACGCCCATTCACCGGGCTGTGGCCACGGCGGCGGGCTTTGGTGTCATTATCGCAGTGCCGTCGGTTATTGGGTTTCTGTTCCTGCCGGTTGAGGCGGCAGTGCGCCCGCCACTCACCGTTGGAGCGGTCAATCTCGTCGCCTTTGCCGTGGTGATTGCGATGACGCTGATCACCGCCCCCTGGGGGGTGAAGCTGGCCCATGCGATGGACCCTAAACCGCTGAAGCGGGTGTTTGCGGTGTTCCTGATCCTTGTGGCGCTGAATATGCTGCGCAAGTCTCTGGGATTTTGATTTCTATCTTTGCTAAGGTTTTACAATGGATTGGCAGCGGTTCTTAACAAAGGGTTGGTGTGATTTTCCGGCGAATGCGGAGACGCTGGCCTGGGCGCGCCATGCGCATCAGGCAGGCGTTCAGGCGCTGCAGGATCCGGCCAATGCGGACTGGCTGCAATGTGAGGGGACGTGGTTCATCGGTGTGGATGCGCTGCCCAATGATGCGCGTGGGCAGCTGCCCGCCGGGCCGGAGCTGGAAGGCCCGGCTATCGATTTCATCACAGCGCATCTGGGCGGTTTACCGAATCTGCATCGCGCGCAGGTGTCCTCCGTCTTTCCCGGTTATCCACGACCACGCCCTGGTGAGGGAGAGGCTGCGCTGCGCTACCGGATCAATCGCGACGCGGCCCATGTGGACGGGGTGAAAATGTTCGGCGATGCCCGTCGCCGCCGGGTGGAGGAGCCGCACGCCTGGGTTCTTGGCCTGCCGCTGAATGAAAGCAGTCCCGATGCCTCTCCGCTGGTGATCTGGGAGGGCAGCCATGTGATCATGCGCCGTGCCTTCGCAGCGGCATTTGACGGTATCCCACCGGGGCAGTGGGGAGAGGCCGATGTAACGGATGCCTATACCAATGCCCGCAAGGAGGTGTTCGAGACCTGTCCGCGTGTCACGGTCTCAGCAAAACCGGGTGAGGCCTATCTGATGCACCGCCTGTGCCTGCACGGTGTTGCGCCATGGGGAGAGGGCGCCCGCGCACCTGAAGAGGGCCGCATGATCGCCTATTTCCGCCCCGAGATGGCGGACTGGACCGACCCGGCGCGGGGGTGGCTGACTTAGGTCAGTAGTCCTGCCCGAATGTTTCGCGTGCGAAACAATGGGTCAGGGGTTATTCCGCATGATTATCAAAAGGTTACGATGGCGTGCGCAGCCTCTGATGGCAGAAATTGGAGGCTCTTCAGCCCGCTATCCGTTGCCGCGCAACATGTGCCGCGCGCCGCGTTAGCTGCGGTTTAGGCGGGCGCTGCGGCCGCCGCGGCGCTTGGTCAGGTCCTTGGCGCGGTCGGGCAGAGTCTCCAGCAGCTCAGCGCGTTCATCGTTGCTCATCTTGGACCAACGGGTGATTTCGTCGATGGAGCGATAGCAGCCGGTGCAGATCCGCGCCTCCGGATGGACGACACAGATTTGAATGCAGGGCGATTGCACCTCGTCACGTTTCCAGACCTCGTCGCTCATCAGCTTTATCCTGCCTTGATATGGCGCATGCGATCCAGCGCCCCCTGTAGGATATACGAAGCGGCGACTTGATCGATCACCTCTGCGCGACGTTTTCTGCTCGTATCCGCCTCCAAAAGCGCCCTTTCGGCGGCAACGGTGCTCAAACGCTCGTCCCAGAAGCCGATCGGCAGCTCTGTCAGCTTGGCCAGATTGCGGGCAAAGGCGCGGGTTTTCTGACAGCGGGGACCTTCGGTGCCATCCATATTGCGGGGCAGGCCCAACAGCAGCGCGCCGACCTCACGGTCTTTGACGATCTCAAACAGGCGTGCGGCATCCAGAGTGAATTTCTTGCGTCGGATAGTTTCGAGCGGTGTTGCGACGGTGCCCATCCGATCAGAGATGGCGACGCCCACGGTTTTGTCGCCAAAATCCAGCCCGGCGATCGGGGTGAAATTCGGGACCGCCGCGGCGAAGGTTTCAAAGTCGTCGTAGATCATTGGGACAGTCCTGCCTGTTTGGCGGCGGCGGTGATTGTGGCGAGGGCTTCGGGCACCTCGGCGAAGACCTCTTGCGCCTCAGCGTAGATGGCCTGTGCGCGCTCGGTCTGGTTCAGCACCGTAAGGGCGCCGATCAGCCGCGCCCACTCCTGCGGCGTGCCGCCGGTGGTGGCAAGCCGGTCGGAGAGGCCCTCAACCATGCCACGGATCATCTGCTGGCGGTCTTCGGCATTCATGTCCTCAGCGGCGGCGATATCTTCGGCGCTGGGACCAGCCGCGGGGGAGGCAGGGGCGCGGCCCGGTGCAGGCACGCTGCCGGGGGTGATCGGCGTGTACTCAACACCGGCGCGATAGGCGATATCCTCAATCTGGGCGCTGATGGCGGTGACCCAGGGGGCGCCCTCCGGTCCCATGGCGAGGGTTTCGCTCCAGACCTCATATGCGACGTCCGGGCGGCCGATCTGCGCCATCATCAGCCCCCAGTAGTAGCGCGCGCCGCCGTCAAAACGGTCGAGGGTCAGCGTGGTGCGCAGGGCGTCCTCCGCCTCGGGGGAGACATAGCCGCCGGCGGCCATGATCTGCAGCTCTGCCAGCTCGCCGAAATCGCGGGCCTCAACATCGCCGGACATGATGCGGATATAGTTTGCCTTGGCCTTGGCGGCGGCGGCGAAGTTGCCGAGATTGGCCTCATGCTGGGCCAGCAGCGCCTGACCCTGGGCATCGTCAACACGTTTGCTGGCGGTGTCGCGCAGCTGATCGACCAGCGTGGCATAACCCGGTTCTACCACGCGGGCGGGGCGTTCCGGGGCGTCGGCTTCGGCCTCGGCCTGTGTGGGGCGGGTGGCGGCGCGTTCTGCCGCGGCATCGATGCGCAGTTGCAGGCCCAGGTCGTTGTATCCCGGCGCGCCGAGATTGGCATAGAGCAGGTAGGTGCCGCCGCAGACCAGCCCAATCAGCGCGATGGCGGCGGCGCTGGTCAGGGTGCGGGGCTGGGTGTGGCCGCTGGCGGCGGCCTGGACCTGAGCGTCGGCGCTCAGGATGCGGCGGGAGATTTCGGTGCGGATACGCTCTGCGTCGGCTGCCTGCAGGACCCCGCGCGCCAGGTCCTTGTCCACATCGCGCAATTGCTGGCGATAGACCTGCAGGTCATAGGCGGCGGCCGGTTCGCCGCTGTCGCGTCCGCGCAGCAGCACAAGGGACAACAGCGTGGCGGTGGCCAGCGTGATGAGGCTGATAACGATCCAGAAGGTCATGGGGGCTCCCGCAGTTTGAAACCCATGTATAGCGGTCTGGGGTCAGAAAAAAGGCCAAACGGCTGCGGCGCGCTGTCCCGGCAGATGGCGATGAGGACGCGAAGGGCGTGTTGAGCCTGTGACGTCTTTGCGTGCGGATGTCGCAACCATGCATGATTGCGACGATAAACGGCGCAAGTCAGCCCTGCCTCTGGTGCATACCCGTTAACAGTCTCGAACCATCGGATTCGCCCATGAAACGTTATTCTGCCTTTGCTGTCGCGCGTGAGGCGCTGCGCTACCACACCGGATGGGGCCGCGCCTGGCGCTCTCCCGAACCGAAACGCCACTACGATGTCATTATCGTCGGGGCCGGGGGGCATGGCCTGGCCACAGCCTATTTCCTTGGCAAGAACTACGGCATCACCAATGTCGCAGTGCTGGAAAAGGGCTGGCTGGGCGGCGGCAACACCGGGCGTAACACCACCATCATCCGCTCCAACTATCTGCAGGATCCGTCGGCAGCGATCTACGAGAAATCGCGCTCGCTCTATGAGACGATGAGCCAGGACATCAACTACAACGTGATGTTCAGCCCGCGCGGCGTGATTATGCTGGCCCAGACCGAGCATGAGGTGCGCGGCTACAAGCGGACCGCCCATGCCAACGCGTTGCAGGGGGTTCCGACCGAGTGGATTGACCCCAAACGTGTCAAAGAATTGGTGCCGATCATCAACCTTGAGGGGCCGCGGTATCCGGTTCTGGGTGGGCTCTGGCAGGAACGCGGCGGCACCGCGCGCCACGATGCGGTGGCCTGGGGCTATGCGCGGGCCTGTTCCAACATGGGCATGGACATCATCCAGCAGTGCGAAGTCACCGGCGTGCGCAATGAGAATGGTCGTGTCGTTGGCGTCGACACCACCAAGGGCGCCATCGACTGCGACAAGCTGGGCATGGTGGTTGCGGGCAATTGTTCGCATCTGTCGGAAATGGCGGGTTTCCGTCTGCCGGTGGAAAGCGTGGCGCTACAGGCGCTGGTGTCTGAGCCGATCAAACCCTGCATGGATGTGGTTGTGATGGCCAATACCGTGCATGGCTACATGTCGCAGTCCGACAAAGGTGAGATGGTCATCGGCGGCGGCACCGACGGGTTCAACAACTATACCCAGCGCGGATCCTTCCATCATATCGAGGAAACCGTGCGCGCCCTCAACGAGACGTTCCCGATGGTCAGCCGCCTGAAGATGCTGCGCCAATGGGGCGGGATCGTGGATGTGACCGGCGACCGTTCGCCGCTGATCTCCAAGACGCCGGTGGGCAATATCTTTGTCAACGCAGGCTGGGGCACCGGCGGTTTCAAGGCGATCCCTGGTTCCGGCTGGGCGATGGCGGAGCTGATGGCCACAGGTCATTCGCCGCTGGCCGAAGAGTTTTCGATGATGCGCTTCAAAGAAGGCAAATTCATCGATGAGAGCGTTGCTGCCGGTGTGGCACACTGATGCCGCGCACCGTCGCAAAATTCTTGGAAGAATTTTGCCAAGGGTATTCTAACATCCTTGGCCCCCAGTTGGAGAGGTCCGCACAATGCTGATCCTTGAATGCCCATATTGCGGCGTCAAAGCCGAAGAAACTGAACTGCACGCAGGTGGCGAGGCGCATCTGAAGCGTTTTGGTCCCGGTTCGTCAGATGACGAGTTTCATGACTATCTGTTCATGCGCGAAAACCCCAAGGGTGTGCATTTTGAACGCTGGCGCCATGCCAATGGCTGCGGCAAGTGGTTTCACGCCGCGCGCTGCACCACCACGCTTGAGGTCTTTGGCACCTATTCTGCGCAGACCTATGAGCCGCCGCAGGACATTCAGGATGCGGTCACGGCCAAACGCCCCGGTTGGACATGGCGGGATCTGAAATGATTGCCTGTCTGAACGTTATCTCCCTTTTCGTCGCCCTCTCTTGCGAAAGGTCCGCCACATGAGCACGCGCCTTGCCAAAAATGGCCGGTTGATCGACCGCTCCAAACCGATCGAATTCACCTTCAACGGCAAGCGGATGAAGGGCTATGCAGGCGACACGCTGGCGTCTGCTCTGTTGGCCAATGACCAGATGATGGTTGGCCGCTCGTTCAAATACCATCGCCCGCGCGGCTTGGTTGCGGCCGGCCCGGAAGAGCCTAACGCATTGGTGGGTTTGGGGACCGGTGACCGGTTTGAACCCAATCAGCGCGCCACCACGACCGAGCTGTTTTCTGGCCTGTCGGCGCAGTCGCAGAACCACTGGCCGAGCCTTGAGTTCGACGTGGGTGTGGCCAACAACGCGCTGGCGCGATTCCTGCCTGCGGGTTTCTATTACAAGATGTTCATCCACCCGCGTCCCCTGTGGAAACATGTCTATGAGCCGATCATCCGCCATTCTGCTGGTCTGGGCAAAGCGCCGGACAAGGAGCTGAAGGACGCCGATACCTACGAGCATTTCTACTATTTCGCCGATGTGCTGGTGATTGGTGGCGGTGTTGCGGGTTTGCAGGCGGCCAAGGCTGCGGCGATGTCCGGTGCCAAGGTGCTGCTGTTGGAGCAGAACAACCACTGGGGTGGCCGTGCGCCGGTTGATGGCGGCACCATCGACGGAATGGAGCCGGACGCCTGGGTCGAGAAAACCCTCGCCGAGCTGCGGGGCATGGACAATGTGCTGCTGCGGGACCGCTGCATGGGCGCAGGCGTCTATGATCACGGCTATGCGCTGGGGTATGAGCGTCTGACCGATCATGCGCCGGGGCAGGGTGGTCCGCGCCATCGTCTGTGGCGGATCCGCGCCAGCCAGATCGTGACGGCGACGGGTGCGATTGAACGGCCTTTGTCCTTTGCGTGCAATGACGTGCCGGGCGTGATGCTGGCGGCGTCGATGCGTGACTATGCGGTAAACTGGGGTGTGACCCCGGGCCAGAAGGTCGTTGTCGCCACCAATAATGACGACGCTTATCGCACCGCGATTGCGCTGCACGCCGCAGGTGTTGAAGTTGTCCGGGTGCTGGACGCCCGTGACAGCGGCGGCGGCGCCTTGATGGAAGAAGTCCGCCAGCTGGGCATCCGCGTCGAATGTGGCCGGGCCATTGCCAAGGTGAAAGGCGGCAAGCGCGTCACCTCGGTGGCGATCTGCGCCCAGAACGGCGAGGGCGGCGCGCAGGAGGAGGTCGAGGCCGATGCGGTCGCGATGTCCGGCGGCTGGTCGCCGGTTGTGCATCTGTGGTCCCATTGCGGTGGCAAGCTGGTCTGGGATCAGACCCATGCGAACTTCCGTCCCGATGCCTCCCGTCCGCCGCTGGGTGCGGATGGCAAGGGCTTTGTCATTGCGGCCGGCGCTGCCAATGGTGCCGCTGGTCTGGCAGAGGCGCTGAGCGATGCGCAGGCCGCTGGCGAGGCGGCGGCGAAGGCTGCTGGTCGCAAGGTCAAGGCGGGCACCGCGCCCGTTGGTGACGCGCCGACAGAGACGGCAATGGAGCCGGTCTGGCTGATGCCGGCCAAGGCCGACATCAAGCTGCGCATGAAAACCTGGCTGGATTATCAGAACGACGTCAAAGTGTCGGACGTGCAGCTGGCGGCGCGCGAAGGTTACGAGAGTGTCGAACACACCAAGCGTTATACCACGCTGGGCATGGCGACCGATCAAGGTAAGCTCTCCAATATCAACGGCTTGGCGATCCTTGCTGATGCGCTGGGGTCTGAAATTCCGCAGGTGGGCACGACCACATTCCGTCCGCCCTATCACCCGATTTCGATGGGGGCGATTGGTGGTGAGGCCCGCGGGGAGATCTTCCAGCCGCTGCGCAAGACCCCGATGCACGACTGGCACGACAGCAATGGTGCGGATTGGGAACCGGTTGGCCAGTGGCGTCGCCCCTATGCCTATGTCCGGTCTGGTGAAAGCCTGCATGACGCGGTGAACCGCGAGGTGAAGAACACCCGCGAGAACCTTGGCCTGCTGGATGCCTCAACCCTCGGCAAACTGGTCGTCAAAGGGCCGGATGCGGGCAAGTTCCTCGACATGATGTACACCAACATGATGTCGACGCTGAAGATTGGCAAATGCCGTTACGGTCTGATGTGTTCGGAGAACGGTTTCCTGATCGACGACGGTGTGGTTGCGCGTATTGATGATGATACCTGGCTCTGCCACACCACGACCGGCGGTGCCGAGCGGATCCATGGCCACATGGAAGAATGGCTGCAGACCGAATGGTGGGACTGGAAAGTCTATGTTGCCAATGTCACCGAGCAGCTGGCGCAGGTCGCCGTGGTTGGCCCCAACGCCCGCAAGGTGCTGGAAAAGCTGAACGAGAAATCGGGCGGCGGCATGGATCTGTCCAAGGAGGCGCTGCCCTTCATGGAGTGGCGCGATGGGGATATCGGCGGCTTCAAGGCGCGGGCCTATCGCATCTCCTTCTCGGGCGAATTGTCCTACGAGATCGCGGTTGCGGCGTCCGAAGGTCAGGCGTTCTGGGCCGCATTGATGGAGGCGGGCAAGGAATTCGGGGTTATGCCCTATGGCACCGAATGTCTGCATATCCTGCGGGCCGAAAAGGGCTTTATCATGATCGGGGACGAGACTGACGGGACCGTTATCCCGCAGGACCTGGGCTTGAACTGGGCACTGTCGAAGAAGAAAGAGGACTTCCTCGGCAAGCGGGCGCATACGCGCAGCCATATGGCCGATCCCGACCGCTGGCAGCTGGTGGGGCTGGAAACCACCGATGGATCGGTTCTGCCGGATGGCGCCTATGCGGTGGGCAATGGTGTCAACGCCAATGGCCAGAAAAACACCATCGGCCGCGTGACCTCGACCTACTACTCGTCGAACCTGGGCCGTGGCATTGCCATGGGTCTGGTCAAGCATGGTCCCAAGCGGATGGGCGAGGTGATCGAGTTCCCCGGCACCGACGGGACAATCTACAAGGCCAAGATCGTCGATCAGGTCTTTTACGACAAGGAAGGGGAGAAGCAGAATGTCTGATCCTGTCAGCACAATGAATGGTGCGAAGTTCTCCGGTCTGGCACAGGTCGAGGACAGCGGGTTGCAGGGGATGATCACCCTGCGCGGCGATCTGGCCTCTGCCACCTTGAAGGCGGCTGTAAAGGCCGCCACCGGGGCCGAGGTTCCGACCAGCGGTCAGGTGTCACTGGCAGAGCAGGGCGGTGTGGCCTGGATGTCGCCGGATGAGCTGCTGCTGCTGGTGCCCTACGCCGAGGTTGAGGCGAAGGTCGCTGAGTTGTCAGAGGCGCTTAAGGGCGAGCATGCGCTCGCGGTGAACGTCTCTGATGCGCGCGGTGTGTTCCGCCTGTCCGGTGACGGGGCGCGTGAGGTTCTGGCAAAGATTTGCCCGGTGGATATGTCAGCTGAGGCCTTCAAACCCGGTCAATTCCGCCGTACCCGCATGGCGCAGGTGGCGGCGGCTTTCTGGCTGGACAATAACGGTGCATTTCACATCGTTTGCTTCCGCTCAGTGGGCGGATATGTCTACAACTTGTTATGCACAGCCGCGCATCCACAATCTAAGGTAGGTGCGTTAACTGGTTAAGGCAATTTAGCCTTGTAGTGAGTTTTACGCGCATATAAAGTGTCCCTGGATTTCCGGGGGCACTTTTTATTTGGTTTTGTTGGTCCTTTGCCAACCTTGATTCGCTAACACCGCCAAATCGGGAGTTTCTATTTACAGTGTGGACTGCCACGCTGCCTTAACTGGTGGGGAGACGATATGCCCAAGGGTGCTGACCTTTTGCTGCCAACTATGCGGCGGTTTGGCCTCGTGGCCGGGCTTGCGGTTGGTAGCGGTTTGGCCACCCCCGCGATGGCGCTGGAGGGCATGTATACCTGTGCTGTGACATCGCTGTCGGGCCGGGGCTGGATCCCGCCGCAGATCAGCCTGCATTTTCACGATGAATGGACTGCGGAAGTGGTGCATTCCGGCAATGTCAGCGCCCTGTCGGGGCGCCCGCTGAAAGCGGGTTTTTTCCGCATCAGTGATGTGTCCTATCGGGTCAGCTGGACGGTGGTCAGTGCCTCGGTCGGCAATGGCGCCGAGGCGGTGAAGACCCATTATCGCGCCGTGTTCAATACCCAGAACAAGAAGCTCTCAGTGCAGGTGATTTCTCTCGACAGCGGGGCAAAACCGCCACGCGGGATCGGGCAATGTGTCCAAGTGACCAGTTAGCTGATGATGTCGCGTCTGCGCCGTAAGGATAGCGATTGACAATTCGGGGTGCAACTTTCAAGAGAGTCCCTGAATTTCTACACGTCCAAAAGAGAGCTCAGGCTTTACCGATGAAAACACTGATTAAAACCGCAGCCGCCGTCTGCACCCTGTTTGCTGCAGCGCCTGTTGCCGCGGCGCCGGTGACTTATGATTGCACCATTCAGTCTTATGAGAAACACGGCTGGATCGCGTCGCGCGTGCTTGTTTTTGTGGATCACGATGAGAAAGTGACTGGCGTGATGGATGGCATCATAGCCACCCGGCAGAAGACACCGATGATTGTGCCCTATGACCAGCGGTCCAAGCAGCGGCTGAAGCTGAAGTGGACCCTGAGCAATCTAGGCTCGAGCCAGGGGTCAACCAAGGTCAGCTATTCCGCGACGATGGATGAGCCGCGGATGAAGTTGTCGATTTCAGCTCGTGTGCACGGCGCTGACAACCGCCCGTCGGGCAGCGGCCCTTGCAAGCGCAGCAACATCAAGCTGAACTGAAATGGGAGCGCGCCAATGGCGCGCCAGAAGCGGATCGTGTAACAGGCGATCAGGCAACGGTGTTTTGCAAAATGCCGCGGATATTTTTTGGTGTTTCCCCGGCTTGGTCTTGACCAATGGGGGCACCAGCCGCATGTATCTGCTTAGAAACGCAACAGATACTACAGGGGGCCCAGATGGCTTTTGAACTTCCCGATCTTCCCTATGCCCATGACGCGCTGGCATCCAAAGGCATGTCTGCCGAAACGCTGGAATATCACCACGACCTGCACCACAAGGCTTATGTCGACAACGGCAACAAGCTGATTGCGGGCACTGAGTGGGACGGCAAGTCCATGGAAGAGATCATCAAGGGCACCTATGACGCAAATGCCGTCGCCCAGAGCGGTATCTTCAACAACATCTCGCAGCTGTGGAACCACAATCAGTTTTGGGAAATGATGGGGCCGGGCGAGAGCAAGATGCCGGGTGAGCTGGAAAAGGCGCTGGTCGACAGCTTTGGCTCCGTTGACACCTTCAAGGAAGAGTTCTCTGCCGCAGGCGCGGGTCAGTTCGGCTCCGGCTGGGCCTGGCTGGTCAAGGACACCGACGGTGGTCTGAAAGTGACCAAAACCGAAAACGGTGTGAACCCTGTCTGCTTTGGCCAGACGGCGCTGCTGGGCTGTGATGTGTGGGAGCATTCCTACTACATCGATTTCCGCAACAAGCGTCCTGCCTATCTGACCAACTTCCTCGACAATCTGGTCAACTGGGAAAACGTTGCATCGCGCATGTGATCGCTGCACAGCAGTGCTAGAATTTGGGCCTCGTCCGCTATCGGACGGGGCCTTTTTTGTGCCGGGATCATGGGATCCAGCGGAACAAATCCCTGCTCTCAGCGGTTGTGTTGGTGAACCCACAATACATGGAGGACCGACATGGCAGACCGCGTCAGATCAAAAGATGGCCGTCAGGAGACCAAGGAGATCCTTGGCGCTGAGGGCAGCGTCTCTCACGGCGGGCGCACCGGTGGTCGGCTGGCCCGGGAGGTTGCGACCGAGGATGAGGAGAAACGCGCCATGGAACGCCCGGCAGGTGCGACACGGGTGACCAAATCCAATGAGCAGGAGGACCAATAATGGCACAGCTTGACCACGGCACCTTTGTGCTGGTGACCGACAGCGAGAAGGCATTGCTGCTGCAGAACACCACCGATGCACAGAACCCGCATCTTGAGGTGCGCCGGAAGGAAGAGCAGGACAACCCTTCCGACATTGAGCAATCCGCCAACCGGCCCGGCCGGATGCATGACGGCGGCCCCGGCCAGCGCTCTGCCCTCGATGATACCGACTGGCATGAATTGGCGAAAGAACGGTTTGCAGATGACATCGCCGATCTGCTCTATGAGCGGGCGCATAAGGGCAAACTGGGGAATATCGTTCTGGTGGCCTCGCCGCAGGTTCTGGGCAACTTGCGTGGCAAGCTGCACAAAGAAGTTCAGGATCTGGTGATGGCTGAAATTCCCAAGACGCTGACCAACCACCCGATTGATGAGATTGAGAAGATTGTCCAGCAGGAGCTGGCAGCCTGATCCGTCACAACAGATCGGTGACGAATGGACATATGAAAACGCGGTGCTGTGAGGCGCCGCGTTTTTCCATGATCCGAGGCGGCGCCCGCAGCGCTGTCGCAGGGTCGGGGCGTCAGCCGCGCAGGCTCGCCAGCGCGTCGTCTACATTGCTGACCCAAGTTAGGGCGGCGGCCGTTTCCGCCCCGGCAAACCCTTCTGCCACCACATGCTCCACCAGGGCCTTCAGCGGATCCCAGTAGCCGTCGATATTGAGGATCAGGATCGGTTTCCCATGCAGCTCCAGCTGACGCCATGTCAGCGCCTCGAACAACTCGTCCAGCGATCCGGCGCCGCCGGGCAGCACCACCACCGCATCGGCATTGTAGAGCATCACTTTCTTGCGCTCATGCATGGTCTCGGTGACCACATAGGTGTTCAGGTCGGTCTTGGCGACCTCACGGCGGACCAGATGCTCGGGGATGACGCCGAAGGTGCGCCCGCCTGCGGCCTGTGCCGCACGTGCTACCCGGCCCATCAGACCGACATCACCGGCGCCGTAGACCAGTCGCTGCCCCTGCGTTGCAAGCCCGGTTCCGAGCGCCTCGGCGGCATCGGCATAGGCCGGGCGGACCCCGTCGCGCGATCCACAATACACACAGACGGAATGAATACGCATGGCAGTCACCTTTTTTGTTGTGTTCGGAACGGAAATAAGTCGTCCTTTGGTCCCTGATAGCGGCATTGAATGGCTGGCTCAAGCAAGCGGGGGGCACATCCCGCAGGATCGACAGCGACGGGGCCTCGGGAGGGGTTGGTCGGTGGTCGGAAGGGAAGGAACAGAATGACGGATGTAACGGGCAAAGGCGGGCTGTCCGCAACCGCCATCGGTGGGATTGCGGCGGTGGTCGTGGTGCTGGGCGGGGTCATTTTCCTGCAATGGGGGGGGCCCTCAGAGCAGAAAGAAGAGCTGCGCAGCGCGGCGGGCAAGGGGGATGGCGCGGTTATTTCGCCTTCGGCCGGCTCCGATGGCGCGCTTAGGGTGCCTGTTCCCGTCAATGAGACCCCTGTTGCGGAGTCCCCCGCAGTTGATGCGGAGACGGACAGCGCTGAAGCCGCTGTGCCCGCTGGCGATGTGGACGCAGCGGAGCTGCCCGGCGGTGATACCTCAGCGCAGGCGGTGACGGATGAGGCCGAAGGCGAGGATGCCGCGCCGACCCTTGGTGCGCCGCAGATGGATCTGGCGCGGTTTGAGACCGACGGCAGCGGCATGGTGGCGGGACGGGCGACGCCCGGCGCGGTCGTGTCGTTGTTGCTGGATGGGGTCGTGGTGGAGCAGCTGACGGTGCCCTCTGATGGCAGTTTCGTGCTGTTCACCACCGTTGCCCCCTCAGCCCGCCCACAGGTGATTTCGCTGGAGGCGGCGCTGGGGGAGGCTGTACTGCCTTCGGATGCGCAGTTCATTCTGGCACCGGTGGCGCCGGTTGTGGTGGCTGAAACGCAGCTTGCAGAGGGGCAGGTGGCAGAGGAGGCGGCGACAGATGAGCAGGCTTCGGGCGAGCAGACGACCGGCGAGCAGACGACCGGCGAGCAGGTGACCGGCGAGCAGGTGACCGGGCAGCCTGCGGCAGACGTCGCTTCGGCGGCAGCTCCCGAGGGGGATCGTCCCGCTGTCGATCCTGCTGACGCGGATACAAAACTATCCGGGGCGCAGGCGGCCAGTGACAGTGATACAGCAGTGGCCGTAGCGCCATTGGCGGAGGCCGCCCAAGAGGCGGCGGATGCGCCAGATTTGCCTACTGCTCAGGCCAGCGAGGCGGGCAGCGCATCCGAGGAACCCGCCGTCGCGGCGACTGCGGCTGATGGCTCTGACGTGACGCAGGGTGAGACTGTGACAGCCTCCAATGACACACAGGTTCTTGAGACGCAGGTTGCCGTTGCCACGGGTGAGAGCGGCGATGAGGCACAGGACGCGGCATCTGCGCAGGTTTCCGAGGCTGGGGCGGCGCAGTCAGATGAAACACCGGCGGCCGTGACCGCGACAGCGCCAGAGACCGCGCCGGAGCAAAGGGCGGTGCTGCGCTCTGATGCCAGCGGTGTGACGCTGGTGCAGCCGCCGACGCCAACCCTTGCCGATGCACCGGAGACCGTGGCGCTGGATACCATCTCCTATGATGCGGAGGGTGCAGTGGTCCTAAGCGGCAGGGTGCGATCCGATGCGGTTGTCCGGGCCTATCTGGACAATGCAGCCGTTGCCGACCTGCCGGTGGATGAGGAAGGCCGCTGGTCCGGCGTCCTGCCGGATGTGGCGCCGGGGATTTACGCGCTGCGACTGGATGCGTTGGACGGTGAGGGCAAGGTGCTGAGCCGTCTTGAGACCCCGTTCAAACGGGAGGCGCCCGAGGTGCTGCAGCCATCGCTTGAGGCAACTGCCACCGATGCCACATCGCCGGACGCGGCACCCACCGGGGCGAAACCGCTGGTACGATTGGTCACTGTACAGGAGGGCGATACCCTCTGGGCGATTTCGCGGGAGCGTTATGGTGACGGGCTGCTTTATGTGCGGGTGTTTGATGCCAACCGAGAGGCGATCCGTGACCCTGATCTGATCTATCCCGGTCAGGTCTTCTCCGTCCCGGTACAGTGAGACCATATGTCTAATCCCGCCAAGAGGCTGCACCCGCTGCGGCCCCTCAGCCAGAAGACGGGCCTGGGATAGGGGCTGCGCTGGTCAAAGTGCCAAACGGCCCCTATGTCATAGGTCTTGCAATAAGGACATGTGATGACAGACAGCGATATGACAACCGCGCAGGAGGAGCGCCGCTCCGGTCTGCGCACGTTGCGCCGTGTTTTTCCCTACCTCTGGCCCGAGGGGCAGGCCTGGGTCAAATACCGTGTCGTGGCAGCGCTGGCGGTGCTGATTTTGGCAAAGCTGGTCGCGGTTTATACGCCGATGCTCTACAAGGGGGCGGTGGACAGCCTCGCAGGGGAGGGCGTGCCGCCGCTGGCGCTTGGGGCGGTTGGTCTGACCGTGGCCTATGGCATGGCGCGGATCCTTACCAACGGGTTTCAACAGCTGCGCGATGCGGTGTTTGCGCCGGTGGGCCAGCGCGCCTTGCGGCGTCTGGCACTGGAGACCTTTCGGCATATCCATCGCCTGTCGATGCGCTATCATATCACCCGCAAGACCGGCGGGCTGAGCCGCATTATCGAACGCGGCGTGAAGGGCGTGGAGTTCCTGCTGCGCTTCCTGCTGTTCTCCATCGGCCCATTGGTGCTGGAGCTGACACTGGTCGCCATCATTCTCGCGGTGATGTTCGACATCTGGTATCTGGTCGTTGTGGTTGTGACCATCGGGTTCTATGTCTGGTTCACCTTTGCCATCACCGAATGGCGGGTGAAGCTGCGTCGCGAGATGAACAAGCAGGACACCGACGCCAATCAAAAGGCGATCGATAGCCTGCTGAACTATGAAACCGTTAAATATTTCGGCGCCGAAGAACGCGAGGCCGCGCGCTATGATGTGGCCATGCGCGCCTATGCCAAGGCGGCGCTGAAGACGGCCTATTCACTGGCATTCCTCAACTTTGGCCAAAGCCTGGTAATCACCGGCGGTCTGGTTGCGGTGATGGTGATGGCGGCAATCGGCGTCCAGCAGGGCAATCTGACGGTTGGCGATTTTGTAATGGTCAACGCCTATATGATCCAGATCACCGTGCCTTTGAACTTCCTAGGGACTGTATACCGTGAAATCCGCCAGAGCCTGGTGGATATGGGCGAGATGTTCGATCTGATCGAACAGGCGCCGGATGTGACCGACGCTCAGGATGCCAAACAGCTGACTGTGAATGGCGGCGCCATCAGGCTGGATGCGGTGGAATTCGGCTATGACAGCGATCGCCAGATCCTCAAGGGCGTCAGCTTTGAGGTGGCAGCCGGGCACACGGTGGCCATTGTTGGGTCAACCGGGTCGGGAAAATCCACCATCGGCCGCTTGTTGTTCCGGTTCTATGATGTGACGCGCGGCGCGCTGCGTATCGACGGGCAGGATGTGCGTGATGTCACACAACAAAGCCTGCACGCCGCCATTGGTGTGGTGCCGCAGGACACGGTGCTGTTCAACGACACCATCCGCTACAACATAGCCTATGGCCGGGACGGGGCGACGCAGGACGAGGTCGAACAGGCGGCGCGCGATGCGCAGATCCACGATTTCATCATGCGGCTGCCTGAGGGGTATGAGACGCAGGTGGGTGAACGGGGACTGAAGCTGTCGGGCGGTGAAAAGCAGCGGGTGGGCATTGCCCGCACCCTTCTGAAGAATCCGCCGATCCTGCTGCTGGATGAGGCAACATCCGCGCTCGACAGCGATACCGAGCAGGAGATCAAGGAAGCCCTGTCACGGGCCGGGCAGGGGCGCACGGTGATCACCATTGCGCACCGACTTAGCACGGTGGCGGAGGCGGACCAGATCATTGTGCTGGAACAGGGCGAGATTGCTGAGCGCGGCACGCATGACGAGCTGCTGGCCAAGGACGGGCGTTACGCGCATCTGTGGCAGCGCCAGCAGTCGGATCAGGATGCGGCATAGCCACTGCGTTCTGGATACCTGCTATCACGGGGTCTACGTCTGCGCGTCTAACCGCTGACGTAGACCCCGTCCTTGGGTTTGTAGAAAATCTTTTGATTGTGTAGCCGTCCGAGCAGATCGTGGATCTGGCGCAGACTGTCCTCGCGGCTGTGACCGGCGATGCCCTGCACCTGCTGACTGGCATCGGCCAGGCTGTCGCGGGTGCGCTGCAGCGCCGCCTCGATCAGGTCGACATCGGCGATGGTCAATTCAAACATATCGTTGAAATCGGGCATGGGCTGGGTCCTCTCTACTGGGGCGGCTCTGGCGGTGATGATCTGCCTTCCGAAACGAACAACGCCCCGCGAGGGCGGGGCGTTGTCAGGTTATTCAGCGGCGCGAAGCGGTGTTGACGGCGGGGTCTCGCGGTCGCCGTCGCGCTCGGTGGTCTTGGCTGGCGGGGTGTCAGGGCCCGGCTCTGCCTCCCAGAGGATTTCCGTGGTGGGCAGGGTGCGGGCCTTGGTGGCCAGCCGCATATCACGGGCAATCCGGCTGGACCGACCACGGGTGATCCGGGCCAACAGGCGGCCAAGTGCCCCAACGTAGATCCAGAGCCAGACCCGGATCGCCAGCAGTGAGGGCGTGACCAATAGGGTCAGGATCGTTGCGATCCCCAGACCGAAGACCACCGCGGTTGCCAGCTGTTTCCACCACAGCGAGGTCGGGCTGTCGATCGAGTAGCCGCCATTGATGAAGTCGAGGCTGAGCCCGAACATCATCGGTGCCAAACCGGCCATCGTGGTGATGGTGGTTAGCAGAACCGGGCGAATGCGGGCCTCGGCGGTGCGAATGATCGCCTCAATCCGGGGCATCTTCTGGGCGTATTCCTGATAGGTGTCGATCAGAACGATATTGTTGTTCACCACGATCCCCGCCAGCGCGACGATGCCGGTGCCGGTCATGATGATGGAGAACGGCTGCTGCATCACCATCATGCCGATCAGCACGCCGGTGGTGGAGAGCACCACCGCCAGAAGCACCAGCACCGAGTTGTAGAAGCTGTTGAACTGCGCCAGCAGGATCACGAACATCAGCGCCAATGCACCGGCAAAAGCTTTCATCAGGAAGGCACCGGATTCGGCCTGTTCTTCCTGATCACCGGTCCATTCCCAGGTAATGTCCTTGGGCAGCGGATCGGTCTCCAGCCATTTCGTCAGGGCGGCGATACGTTCATTGGCGTTGAGTGCGACAACGCGGGCGTCATCGTCCAATGCGCTTTGCACCGCCTCAAGATTATCGGCGCTGGCAAGGCTGCGCAGCTTCAACGGCGCGCCGCTTGGTCCGGTCAGGTCGCTGGCGCTGGTGTCGCTGCCCTCGGCGAAGGATTTGACATAGGCCAGCGTTTCTTCTTCACCGCTGTTCCCGCCGGTGGTGATCACCTTGGAGAGGCCGGGCTCGATATCCGCTTTCACGTCATAATAGCGCTGCTGCTGGACACGGTTGATCTGTTCCAGTTTCGGCACCGGCTGGCGGGAGATGAAGTTTGACAGCGGCACCAGACCATCCTCGGTGCGCAGTTTCATCACATCAAGGGTCGAGAGCACGCGGTCCTCTTCCGGCAGGCGGACGCGGATTTCGATTTCCTCATCCGAGCTGTCCACCCGCATGGTATCCAGAAGGATCCCGCGCGTGACCAGCTGAACCATGGCGCCGACACTGGCGACATCGGCGCCGTAGCGGCCGGCCTTTTCGACATCGACGTCGATCTGCCAGTCAATGCCGGGCAGGGGCAGGCTGTCCTCGATCAGGTCCAGACCGGGGGTGTTATCGAACCGGGCACGGGCGGACTGCGTGGCAGCGGTCAGCGTGTCCCAGCGGTCACCTTTCAGGCGCAGATGGATCGGTTTGCCAGAGGCAGGCCCCTGCGCCAGCGCACGGATCTCAGCCTCGAAACCGGGGAGCTTGGCCAGCTCGGTATTGATCTCCTCAATCACGGTGTCGCCGTCGAAATCGGTTGCTGTTACCTCACGGGTGAACCAGCCGTTGAACCAGGTTTCGGTCTGGGTGGGGCGATCTTCCCAAGGGATGATTTCGAATTGCACCTGACCCACGGTGTCGGGCGGTGTCTGCGCGCCAGAGGCATCGGTGTTGAGCCCGCCCTCACCTGCGAAGGAGAAGACATTGACCACCGCCGGATGCGACAGGATAACCTGTTCGGTCTGGCGCACCATCTCGTCCTCTTCCATCAGCGAGGTATTGCCGCGTGCCCGGACATAGGCAGTGGCCTGTTCCGGTTCGGATTCGACAAAGAACTCAACGCCGTAGTTGTTGGTTGAGAAGAGCGTGAACACGGTCATGATAGAGAAAGCAACAGCCCCGATGGCGACAAGCGGCATCACCGGATTACCGACAATGAACTTGATGAAATGACCGAAGGGGGTGTGTTTGTAACCCGCGCCGACGGATGTCTCGCGGCGGTGCAGGCTAGCAGCCCCCAGCGTGACGGAGGCGCCGAAGGACGCCAGCACGAAGATCAGCGCGCCAAAGATCAGCGCGGCGACATCCGACACATCCGCAGGCAGCAGGTAGCTGCCGTTGAGCATCTGCATCGCCCCTGCAAACATGCCCCAAAGCATGACAGGCACCAGCGCGGCCCGCAGCCACCAGGGCGCAACGGCGCGCAACCCATCGGAGAGGTTCTCAAACAGGCGGCTCATCCGACCGGTGACGCCGCCCATGACGGGCAGGTAGATCAGCGCCACCACCAGCGACGCAGACAGAACGAAGATCAGGGTGACCGGCAGCATGCCCATGAATTCACCGGGGACACCTGGCCAGAACAGCATCGGCAGGAATGCACAGAGTGTGGTCGCGGTGGAGGACACCACCGGCCAGAACATGCGCTGTGCCGCCTCGACATAGGCATGCATCGGGCCGCTGCCCTCTTTGATGCGCTTGTCCGCGTATTCAACTACCACGATGGCGCCATCCACCAGCATGCCCACCGCAAGGATCAGACCAAACATCACGATGTTGGAGATGCTGATCCCCATCACCGCAAGCAACGCAAAGCAGAGCAGGAAGGAGGTCGGGATCGCAAAGCCGACCAGCAGGGCAGCCCGGCTGCCAAGCGCCGACAGCACCACGATCATCACCAGTGCGACAGCGGTCAGAACCGAGCCTTCGAGCTGGCCGACCATGGAGGCCACAACGCGGCTTTGGTCGTTTGAGGTGCCGACGGAGACAGCGGCTGTCAATTCCGGCGGCCATTTGGTTTTGGCTTCGGCGAGGGTTTCCTTCACCAGATCCACTGTGTCGATCAGATTGTAGCCCTTACGCTTCACCACCTGCAGGGCAACGGTGTCCTCCCCGTTGAAACGGGCGGTGCCGCGACGATCCTCGAAGGTGAAGTTGATGGTTGCCAGCTCTCCCAGGGTGACAACGCGATCGCCATTGGTCTTGATCGGCAGTTCGTAGATGTCGCGCACCTCATCAAAGGAGGAGGGGATCTTCACCGAGAAGGTGCCCTGATTGCTCTCGACTTCGCCTGCCGCAATCAGCTGGTTGTTGTTCTGCACAACGGTGATCAGCTCAAGCGCTGTGACGTTATAGGCCTCCAGCCGCAGCGGATCGATCAGCACCTCGACCATCTCGTCGCGATTGCCGGCGATCCCGGCCTCAAGCACAGGTTCCAGCGCCTCAAGATCGTCCTGCAGGTCCTTGGCAATCCGCGCCATTGTGCGTTCCGGCACGGCGCCCGTCAGGTTGACGATAACGATAGGGAATTCGGAGAAGTTGATTTCGTTGATCGTGTATTTCTCGGCACCTTCGGGGAAGTCCGCCTCGGCGGCATCCATCGCATCGCGGACGTCGGCCATGATGGCGGTCTTGTCCCAGCCGAAATCGAACTCCAGCGCCACACCGCCATAGCCTTCGGCGGCGGTGGAGGACATTTTGTCGAGCCCGTCCAGATCAGCCAGCTCGGTCTCCATCACCTTGACCAGCAGCGTTTCGGCATCCTCGGCAGAGATGCCGGGGAAGGGGACAGAGATGAACAGAGCCGGGATTTCGATGTCCGGCTCGCCCTCTTTCGGGAGGCTGGCATAGGCAAAGCCGCCGACCAGCAGCGAGATGGCAATGAATGCCAGGATCATACGGGCCCGTTCTGCGGCCCAGCTGACGATACCGGTCATTGGGATACCTCTTTATAGGTGGGCGCAACAGAGACGCCCGCAACAACAAAATCTTGTCCCACAACAATCACATCGGCCTGTTCCGGCAGGCCGCCCAGCCAAACGCCGCTTGCTTCGTCGCGCAGCAGCTGGATGTGGTAGAACCCGACGGTCATGTCGTCTTCTACCACACGCACGCCCAATTGACCGTCGTTATTCAGGGTCAGCGCCGACTGCGGCAGGTAATGGGCCTTGGAGCCTTCGGCAGAGATCACGATGTCGGCGGTCTGGCCGTCGCGGATCGCCAGATCCGGGTTGGGCACGGTGATTTCCACCTCAAACGTGCGGGTGGTCGGGTCTGCGGAGCGGCTGATAAAGGTCACCTTGCCCTCAACATTGCGGCCATTGGCCAGCTCAGCGCGAGCGCCCGCCCCGATGGTGACGCGGTTCACCTCGGTTTCGGGCACATAGCCAACCAGCTTGATGGTCTCCAGCTGGATCACGGTCGCACAGAGGCTGCCGGGCTGCATCAGGCTGCCCAGCTCGGCGGTGTCGCTTTCCAGTAGCCCGTCGAAGGGGGCCAGAATATCCAGACGCGCCAGTTCTTTCTCGGCGGCGGCGACTTGGGCAGAGGCTGCCTCAATCCCCGCACTGGTGGTCTCCAGACCGGTTTCCGCAGTGGCCACGCCAGCCACGGCCGAGCGCTCTGCGGCCTGGGATGAGGCCAGGCGGGTTTCGGAGGCAAAGCCACCTTCGGAGAGTTTGGCGGCTGCTGTCAGGTTGATCTGTGCTTCCTTGAGGCGGGCGCGGGCCTCGTCCAGACGGGCCCGCGCCTCGGGCACGCGGATTTTCGCCTCGCTCAGCCGGGCTTTGGCCTCCAACAGGGTGGAGGGGCGGGTGCCGGGATCCAGTTTGCACAGAAGATCGCCAGCCTTCACCTGCGCGCCTTTGCGCAGCGGTTCGGACAGCACGGTGGAGGTGGTTTCGGAGCGGACTTCGACCTGGCGAATAGCCTGCGTCTGGCCGCGCAGCACAACCGCGCTGTCGATGCCGCGGGCGGTGCTGCGCAGGGCGACAACTCGGACGCCTGAATTGTCGGCCTTGTCCGCGCCGGCGGCTTGCGGGGCCACAGTTTCTGATGCTGCGGCGGTTGTTGCGGATGCATCGGTCGGTTCGGAGACATCAGAGGATGCGGTCTCATCGCTGACCTGCTCGCCACGGGCAAAGGCCAGAAGCGCATCCCGCTCAATCACGGCATAATACAGGCCTGCCGTCACAACAGCAGCAGTCATCAGTGGAATTACACGCATCTTGGGCCTTCCTAATACATAGTCATCCCATTCGGGACATATAGAGCCACTCAACAATCATACCATTAATGGGCATGTTCGGGCGAACTGGCGCTAAGTGATATGGGCGATATAAGTATTGTCCATACTAAACTCTGTAGTTCAGTTCACATTTTTTGCCTTTTTGGAGCGGTTTGTGCCCATACCGGGGTATCAGGGCCACTTGGCTTGGCATCGGTTGCACTGTAAGAGAAGCAGAACACAGGAAACTTTCCGGCGACTGCGGGGGCGGTTGCGGGATCTGCCAGGGACATTTTCATGAGCGACACCGACAGCTTTATCGATGAGGTGACAGAAGAGGTCCGCCGCGATCGCCTGTTCAAGATGCTCAAACGTTATGGCTGGATTGGCGGCATTGCGGTGGTGTTGATCGTCGGTGGCGCCGCCTTGCGCGAATATAACCGGGCCCAGACCGAAGCGGCATCCCAGGCGCTTGGCGATCAGATGATTGCGGCGCTGGACAGTGATGACAGTGCGGCACGGGCGACGGCCCTGGATGCGATCACCGCTGAGACCGCAGGTGGCGATACCGTTTTGAAGCTGTTGCAGGCGGGTGCTTTGGCGGATGCCGGAGACCGTGCGGCGGCTGTTGAACGGCTGAATGCGGTTGCGCGCAACGGGGAAATGCCACTGATCTATCGTCACATCGCGACGTTCAAGGCGCTTGGCCTGCAGCAGGAGAGCCTGCCCGCGGCAGATCGCCGGATTCAGTTCGAGGCGCTGGCCCAGCCGGGCGCGCCGCTGGCGCTGCTGGCACAGGAACAGCTGGCACTGATTGATATCGAAGAGGACAACACAGACGCCGCCATTTCGCGGTTGCAGGAGATTATTGCCTCCGCCGGTGTCACCTCGGACTTGAAAGACCGTGCTTCGCAAGTGATTGTGGCGCTTGGGGGAGCGCTGGAGCCGGTGTCGGCGACAGAAGGCTAAGATCAATTCGGCGCCGATGGGCGCCACGACAAACGTGCAGTAATGGGGCAGGGCAATGATGGCAGTAACAAGCTTTTGGAGCGCGAGGGGCATTCTGACGGGAACCGCATTGGCGTTGATCCTGTCCGCCTGCGCCGAGCCTGAGGTCATCCTGCGCGGCGAGCGTCTGGATCTGCGCGATGACAGCGTCACGGTTGTCAGCAATGAGACCCGCGCCATTGCGCTGCCTGCAACACGCAACAATGCCAGCTGGCCACAAGGGCCGGGTGTCGAAGGGCTGCGTCCCGCACATCCGGCGCTGGCCGCTTCGCCAAACGCGATCTGGTCCACCTCCATCGGCGACGGGGACAGCCGCCGCCAGCGCATCACCGCCACACCGGTTGTGGGCGATGGTCGCATCTACACGCTGGACAGTGGCGCCAAGGTTTCGGCCGTCAGCCCGGCAGGGGCGTTGCAGTGGCAAAGCGAGCTGCTGCCTGCGTCTGACAGTTCAGGGCAGGCCACCGGTGGCGGCTTGGCCTATGATGGTGGCGTGCTCTATGTGTCTTCCGGCTATGGCGTGCTGACCGCTCTGGATGCGGCCAGCGGTGCAACCATCTGGCGGCAGGAGCTGGAGGCCACCGGCTCCGGTCAGCCTACTGTGCGCGACGGTCTGGTCTATCTGGTGGCGGGGGATGATACCGGCTGGGCGGTCCACGCCAAGGATGGTCGCATTGCCTGGCAGGTTCAGGCCACACCCAGCCCGTCGAACATTCTGGGCGCACCAGCGCCTGCGGTCACATCTGATCTGGCGATCTTTGCCTTTGGCTCGGGCGACCTGACCGCAACCTTCCGCAAGGGCGGTCTGCGGCGCTGGAATGCCTCGGTTGCGGGCAAGCGGATTGGCCGGACAATTTCCCGCATCAGCGATGTCACCGGCGCACCCGTCGTGTCCGGCAACCGGATGTATGTCGGCAACCAGTCTGGGCGCACGGCGGCTTTTGACCTTGGTTCCGGAGATCGTTTGTGGACGGCCCCTCATGGCGCGGTGGATCCGGTCTGGGCAGTTGCGGGCAATGTGTTCCTGATCAGCGACCTTGGCCAATTGGTGCGGCTGGATGCTGACAGTGGCGATGCAATCTGGGCCACGAACCTGCCCGGATACCTCAAGGATAAACCCCGCAAACGCGGCGCGGTGGTGGCCCATCACGGGCCGGTTCTGGCCGGTGGTCAGGTGGTGATTGCGTCCAACGACGGGCTGTTGCGCTTCTTCAGCCCCGAAAGCGGCGCGCTGCTGCGCAGTGTGGCGGTGCCCGGCGGCGCCAGCACCGCGCCCGTTGTGGCGAATGGGACGCTTTATGTTGTCTCCACCAAGGGTGAATTGCACGCTTTCCGATAGCGCTTTGATGCGGTAGGAGAGATTTACGCAGCGATGTGCTCTGGCAGGGCGCGCGCAGATGCGCTATGGGGCGCGTCTGAATCGCAGAAAGTTGGTCTGATGTCTTTTACCCTCGCTATTGTGGGCCGCCCGAATGTGGGCAAATCCACATTGTTCAATCGTCTCGTCGGCAAGCGGCTGGCGCTGGTGGATGACCAGCCCGGCGTCACGCGCGATCTGCGCGAAGGGGAAGCGCGTCTCGGCGACCTGCGCTTTACCGTGGTGGACACCGCCGGTCTGGAAGATGCCACCGACAACTCGCTGGAAGGGCGGATGCGCCGCCTGACCGAGCGGGCCGTTGATATGGCCGACGTTTGCCTGTTCATGATTGATGCACGCGTTGGGGTAACGCCCATCGACCAGATGTTTGCGGAAATCCTGCGCAAGAAGTCTGCCCATGTGATTCTGGCTGCCAACAAGGCTGAGGGCAACGCCGCTGATGCCGGTGTGCTGGATGCCTGGGGCTTGGGTCTGGGAGAGCCGATCCGCCTGTCCGGTGAGCATGGCGAAGGTCTGAATGACCTTTATTCGCAGCTGATGCCCTTGGCGGATGAGTTCGAAGAACGCGCTAAGGATGACAGCCCAGAGATTGACGTCGCTCTGGACGAAGACGATGACGAAGAAGATCTGTCGGTGCCGATGCCAACCCGCAACAAGCCGTTGCAGGTTGCTGTTGTCGGGCGTCCGAATGCGGGTAAATCCACGCTGATCAACAAGATCCTCGGTGAGGACCGTCTGCTGACCGGGCCCGAGGCCGGGATCACCCGCGATGCGATCTCGCTACAGATCGACTGGCAGGATGTGCCCATGCGGATCTTCGATACCGCGGGTATGCGCAAGAAGGCCAAGGTGCAGGAAAAGCTGGAGAAACTCTCCGTGTCCGACGGCCTGCGCGCGGTAAAGTTTGCCGAGGTTGTGGTGGTCCTGCTGGACGCGGCAATCCCGTTTGAACAGCAGGATCTGCGCATTGCCGATCTGGCCGAGCGCGAAGGCCGCGCGGTTGTGGTCGCGGTGAACAAATGGGACATTGAGGACGAAAAGCAGGAAAAACTGCGCAATCTGAAAGAGGCCTTTGACCGGCTTCTGCCGCAGTTGCGCGGCGCGCCGCTGATCACCGTGTCGGCCAAAACCGGCAAGGGGCTGGACCGGCTGCACGCCGCCATCATGCGCGCCTATGACGTCTGGAACCGCCGGATACCAACAGCGGCGCTGAACCGCTGGCTGACGGGGATGCTGGAACAGCACCCGCCGCCAGCCCCGCAGGGTAAGCGGATCAAGCTGCGCTACATGACCCAAGCCAAAACCCGTCCGCCGGGCTTTGTGGTGATGTGTTCGCATCCCGACAAGATGCCCGAGAGCTATAATCGTTATCTGGTCAACGGGTTGCGCCAGGATTTTGATATGCCCGGCTCGCCGATCCGTCTGACGCTGCGCTCGCAGTCGGACAAGAACCCCTACAAGGGCAAGAAAAAGGCGCCGCCGTCGAAGCTGCGCAAACATCTGGAAGGCCGCCGCAACTAAGCGCGCAGGTGCCTGCTCCAAGAATGACAAGAGGCAGCTTTCCATGTTGGAGGCTGCCTTTTTTCATGGCAAACGCGGGTTTGCGCCTGCGCTGACTACGTAGAATTTGACCGCAAGCCATTGGCCTTGCTAGGCTTCACTGTAATTTATTGAAATGCCGGTGGGCTGTTGCCAAGTTTGTTAGGCGCAGTATGGCCATGACCGGGATATTAACAGTGGCGTCGGGTCGCCGCGCGCTTGGTGACATATCACCTGAGTGCCGCGTCATCGTGGCGTCACACTGCGTCTCTAGGGAACATCCCATGGATTTGAGAGCATATACGCGGACATATTGTGACAAGGATAACCGGCTGGCCGCGCTCAGCTATTTCGGGACATTCGCAGTCTACTTCCTGTCGCTGACGGTTGCGATCCGCTACGCCGAGATCTGGTATCTGATGCTGCCTGCGGGGGGTGTGTTTGCCTTTGCGGCGGTGCGGCTATACGTGCTGCAACATGACACCGGGCATCATTCGCTGTTTGAAACCCGGATCCAGAATGAAGTTGCCGGTCATGTGCTGTCGCCCTTCACCTTTGCCCCGTTTGAGGTGATGAAACAGAACCACAATGAGCATCATGCCTATGTTGGTAATCTGGAACACCGCGAGTCCGGTGAGATCCACACCATGACGCTGCGCGAATGGCATGCGGCAGGCTGGGCACAGCGGCTGGCCTATCGGCTGTATCGCAATCCGCTTGTGCTGGTGCCGCTGGGGGCGGCGTTCACCTATTTCATTCGCTACCGCTGGCCCAAAAACACGCTGCGCTTTGGTGTCTTGGGGGTGGTGCTGCACAATGTAGTGATCGTGCTGCTGCTTGCGCTGCTCTACGCCATCGCGGGTACGACCGGTGTCTTGGTCTGGCTTGGGTTTTCCTTTTTGGGGGGCATGATCGGCGTGTTCCTGGTTTATCTGCAGCATAATTTCGAGGACACTTATTGGGATCGTCGGCCTGACCTCAACCCGCAGGTTGCGGCGCTTCAGGGATCATCCTGCCTCGATTTTGGCTGGTTTTTTGACTTTGCAGTCGCCAATATCACGCTTCATGATATTCACCATTTTAACGCCCGCATTCCCAGTTACCGGCTGCGCCGCTGCCACCACAACCTGCCGCCGGAGATTGCACCGCGCCGGATCAAATTTGGCGAGGCGATCCGCGCCATGGGGCTAAAGCTTTGGGACGAGGATCAGCAGCGGCTGGTGCCATTCCCGCCAGCTAATGCGCCGGGGACACTGGTCACGGCCACTGGGCAAACCAACACGCAGGAGCCTTCATGACATCTATCGCCAAACTTCCCGGTGTTGGCCCTGCGCTGGCCCGAATCCTATCGGAAAACGGCTACGCCACGATCGAGGCTGTGGCTGGAAAATCGCCAGAGGAGCTGAGCAAGATCCCCAAGATCGGCAAGCTGCGTGCGACGCGACTGTCCGCAGAGGCACAGAAGGCGCAAGCGGAGGCCAGCCCGGAGCGTGGCAAACCCGCCCGCCGCGCCAATGGTGCCGCACCGACAGCGCCGAATGGCGCAACGCCGGAGCAACCTGCCGACCGCGCCGAGGCCGATAAACTCAGTTCCGCGCTGGCCGCTGCCGAGGCCGCCCGTCGTGCGGCAGAGGCCAAGGCGGAGAAAGCGGTTCTGAAAGCGAAGAAATCCGCCAGGAAAGCCGCCGCCCTTGCCGAGGAATTTGCCGCCGCAAAGGTGAAAGCCAAGGCGAAGGCCAAGCGGGTGAAGGCGAAGGCCAAACGCGCGATTGAAAAGGAAAAGGCCAAGGCGAAGGCCATCCTTGAGGCCAAGCATAACCCGAAGAAAGAGGCGCCCAGGAAAGACAGCGGCAAGAAAGATCCATCCAGGAAAGAGCCGACCAAGAAGGTCGCCGCCAAGAGGGACGGAGTAAAGAAGCCAATAGTCAAGAAGCAGAGAGAGCCGAGCGTTCCTGCGAAGGGTAAGAAAAAGAAATAGCGCCGCCGGGAACACTGTGCCGAGAACAAAGAAAACCGACGCTGTGAGGCGTCGGTTTTTTACTTCTTATTAAGAGATTGTGCGTGGTTGTTAAACCAATGCGCCTTCTGCCGTCAGGGTCAAGCGACCGCTCAGATAGGGGGCCAGAACCTCTGGCAGTTTGACGGATCCGTCTTCCTGCTGACCGTTTTCCAGCACAGCAATCAGGCAGCGCCCGACCGCCAGACCAGAGCCGTTCAGCGTGTGCAGATATTCCGGCTTGCCACCGTCCGAAGGTTTGAACCGGGCGTTCATGCGGCGGGCCTGGAAATCACCTGTGGTGGAGACTGAGGAAATCTCGCGGTAAGTGTTCTGACCGGGCACCCAGGCCTCGATGTCAAAGGTGCGGCGCGCGCCAAAGCCCATGTCACCGGTGCAGAGCACCACGGTGCGATAGGGGATGCCCAGTTTTTCAAGGATCCCCTCGGCGCAGCGCAGCATGCGTTTTTGTTCATCGTCGGATTGGGTCGGATGCACGACAGAGACCATTTCGACCTTCTCGAACTGGTGCTGACGCAGCATGCCGGAGGTGTCCTTGCCAGCGCTGCCCGCCTCGGAGCGGAAACACAGCGTATGCGCGGTCATGCGGATCGGCAGGGCGGCCTCATCAAGCGTGTCGCCCGCTACGGAATAGGTCAGCGGCACCTCGGAGGTCGGCACCAGCCACCAGCCATTGGTGGTCTGATAGCTGTCATCGCCAAATTTGGGCAGCTTATCGGTGCCATACATCGCCTCGTCACGCACCAGCACCGGGGAGTTCACCTCCGTAAGGCCGTTTTCATCCACATGGGTGTCGACCATGAACTGCGCCAGCGCGCGGTGGATGCGCGCCACAGCGCCCTTCAGCAGCACAAAACGCGCGCCGGAGATCTTTGCAGCGGTTTCAAAATCCATCGCAGCCGCGACGCCCTTGATTTCAAAATGCTCTTTCGGGTCAAAGGCGAAATTGGGGATCGCCCCCCATTTGCTGACCTCGACATTGTCGTCCTCATCGGCGCCCGCTGGCACGTCCTCTGCGGGCAGGTTGGGGATGCGCGCCAGCACGTCGGTCAGCTTGGCGTCCAGCTCCTTGGCCTCGGTCTGCAGGGCCGCGACTTCGGCTTTCTTGCCAGCCACCTCGGCGCGCAGACGTTCGAATTCGGCGTCATCCCCTTTGGCCTTGGCCGCACCAATGGCCTTGGCCGCCTTGTTCTGATCAGCCTGCGCGGTTTCAGCTGCCTGGATTTTGGCCCGGCGGGATTCATCCAGCGCCAGGATGTCGGAAGACATCGCCGCATCCCCACGCCGCGCCAAAGCGGCGTCAAAAGCGGCAGGGTTCTCGCGGATCGCGCGGATGTCATGCATGGGAGGTGCTCCTAAAGCGTTGAATCAGTGCCGCCAGCATATGCCGGATGGGGGCGGGAAGGGGAAGAGGGCGCGCACGTTTGCCGCCGGGGTGTTGTGGGATGGCACGTTAGGGGGCGGTGGGAGGCGTGTAGTTGTCGGGGTCCGTTTGCCATTTCTTCCATTGTCGGAATGTTTGGCCATGGCCCATTGCAAGTTTTGGCCAATGGGCGGGCCAATCCGAGCTGTCCGGTCCGTTGCCGTTCGGAAGAATAGTATCTGTTGTGCCAAATCCGCTATTAAGCTGTTCTAGGCCTATATTAGTACGAGAAAAATCCACTTGGCTCAGCAAAGAGCCCGAAAGATCGGCTCTGTTGAGAGCGCTGGCGCCATCGATGGTTGTTGCGCTAATATCTGCGCCCTGCATATTTGCGCCTCCGAGTCGTATTCCCTGCATCTTTGCTCTGCTGAGGTTTGCACCCCGCATATTCGTCGAAGTGAGGTCTGCTTTTTGCAGCTCCGCATCGGAGAGTTCAGCACCCTGCATGTCGGCATGGCGAAGACTCGCGCCACGTAACATCGCGCATCCAAGAAATGCTTGTCGTAGATCCGCCCAGCCAAGGTCAGCCATCATCATCTTAGCATTGCCCAGATTGGTACCTTGCATCTTCGCAAATGGGAGACTGGCATTCTGTAACTGTGTATCTCTTAGAAATGATCCTTGCAGATGGCTCCCCGACAATATGGCACCTGACAGGTCTAGACCTGTCAGGTCGAATCTTTGAAGATTGGCGTGTCGCAGATCAATAGAGATGCTTACGCAGTTCACTGCTCGGATCCGTTTCATCCGGCCTAGAACCTGAACCGCATTTTCCATGTCTGAGCGTTTAACAGTTAGCCCAAATAGCCAGCGGTGCAATTCGTTAGGTGTCAGTTCTTCTGGAGGTATCTCAGCGGGTACTTCGCGAGAGAGTTCGCGCACATAAACGCTGAGCAGTCGCGAAACTCGGGGAGCTGTGTCCGGGCGCTCCTTCACCAGCCCTTCCAGTCGATCAATGGCAGCGTTGCGGCGGGTTATGTCGTCTTCCCAGATATTTTGCTTCTGCTCACCGTCCCAGCGCTGGCGCATGGCGTGAAGGTCTTCGGTGGCGGCGTTGATCTTGTCGTTGAACAGGGCTTCATCAGCTGTCTTGTTGGCCTCGCGCGTCAGTCTCACCCGGATCAGGGTGAAAGGCAGCGCCACCACCGCGCCAAGGGTTGCAGTCATCGCCGCCAGTCGCAGTAGGGCGAACCGGGCAGATGCCTCTGCCAGCGGATTTTGCGGGACCACAAACCAGATCAGCTCCCACAGCATCAGCAGCAGACCGGCGAACAGCGCCAGAAACAGGCCGGACCACATCAGGGCAAGCAACAGAAACAGCCCGTCGCCGAACTGCGCCAGCCCCAGAATATCTTTGAGGCGGTCTAGCGGATTGGTGTGCTTGCCATCCGTCCGGGGCATGACGGCATAGACGACGGCCACCGCCAGTGCAAAACCGGCAAGGGTCACAATCGCCCAGAAATACTTGGGATCAATCGGCAAAGTAAGTTCGGTCATACGGGCAATCTGAATCTGAAATAGGGTGCAAAAACCCTCTCATCGCGCTCGCCGTGGGTCAACTGCGTTTGCGGTATCAGATAAGGCCCCCTTAGCCTTGCAAAGCCCGGGGCCAGCGCATAGGTTCCCCTGCAAAATTAAGGGCGTCACAAGCGCCTGTCACATAGAAGGAATATCCCATGGATGGTGGCGCACTCGCCCAGTTTCTCCCGCTCATTCTGATCTTTGCAATCATGTACTTCCTGCTGATCCGTCCGCAGCAGAAAAAGCTGAAGACCCATCAGTCGATGGTCGAAGCGCTGCGCCGTGGCGATCAGGTGGTGACCCAGGGTGGGATCATCGGCAAGGTGGCCAAGGTCAAGGAAGACGGTGAAATCGAAGTGGAAATCGCCGAGGGTGTCAAAATCCGCGTGATCAAATCCACCATCGCACAGGTTCTGAACAAGACCGAGCCGGCAGCGTAAGTATCCCCGCTTAACCAACTGAAAAGGCAGGGCAATGCTGCAAATTGATCTCTGGAAGCGGGTTCTCATCTGGCTGGTCTGTGTGACCGGCCTTTTGCTTGCCCTGCCAAATGCGTTTTACACGCGCGTCGAGCAGGCCAATGACGCCGCCGCAGAAATAATCGCCAAGGGCGAAAGCCCCGCGCGGCTGGACGTGGCGGGCCAATGGCCGTCGTTCATGCCGTCGTCGCTGGTCAACCTTGGTCTGGACCTGCGCGGTGGTGCGCATCTTCTGGCCGAGGTGAAGGTGGCCGACGTCTACGGCGCGCGGATGGATGCGCTCTGGCCCGAAGTGCGTGACGCGCTGCGCCCTGAGCGCGGTGAGGTTGGCACCTTTCGCCGCCAGCAGGCACCGGAAGGGCAGATTCGTCTGAAGATCTCCAAGCCCGAGGGCATGGCCCGCGCGCTGGAGGTTGTGCGTGGTCTGGCCAATCCGATCACCAGCCTGACCGGCGCCGGGGCCACGGATATCACCGTGTCCGGGACCGGTGACATTCTGACGGTAGAGCTGAGCGAGCAGGAGAAGCTGGCCTCTGATGACCGCACCGTGCGTCAGGCACTGGAAATCATCCGCCGCCGGATTGACGAGGTGGGCACCCGCGAGCCGACCATTCAGCGCCAGGGCAGCGACCGGATCCTGATCCAGGTGCCGGGCATCGGGTCAGCGTCTGAGCTGAAAGAGATTATCGGCACCACCGCACAGCTGACCTTTAACCCCGTCGTAGGGCGCGGCACGGACGCCGATGCCAATGCGGGTGTCGGCAACAAAGTCGTGCCGTCGCTGGACGAAGACGGCGTGTTCTACACCGTTGAGGCCGCACCCGTTGTGACCGGTGAGGAACTGGTGGACGCGCAGCCGTCGTTTGATCAGAACGGCCGCCCGGCGGTCAGCTTCCGCTTCAATACCACTGGCGCGCGCAAGTTCGGGGATTATACGGCCGAAAACATCGGTTCGCCCTTTGCCATCGTGCTGGATGAGGAGGTGGTCTCCGCCCCAGTGATTCAGTCGCATATCCCGGGTGGCTCTGGCATTATCACCGGCAACTTCACCATCGAGGAAAGCACCAATATGGCGATCCTGCTGCGTGCAGGTGCGCTGCCTGCGGGGCTGGAGTTCCTGGAAGAGCGGACCATCGGCCCGGAACTGGGTCAGGACAGCATCGACGCGGGCAAGGTTGCGACCATCGTCGCCTTTGTCGGGGTGCTGGTGTTCATGGCGCTGAGTTACGGTCTGTTCGGGGTCTTTGCCAATATCGCGCTGATCCTCAATATTGCGCTTATCTTTGGCGCGCTGAGCCTGATTGGTGCCACGCTGACCCTGCCGGGGATTGCGGGTATTGTTCTGACGGTTGGTATGGCGGTGGATGCCAATGTGCTGATCTTTGAACGGATCCGCGAGGAGCTGAAGGCCGGTCGTGGTCCTGCACGGGCCATTGACGAGGGCTACTCCAAAGCGCTGAGTGCCATTCTTGATGCCAATATCACCACCTTCATCACGGCGGTGATCCTGTTCGCCATGGGGTCCGGCCCGGTGCGTGGCTTTGCGATCACGTTGGGGCTGGGGATCATGACCTCGGTGTTCACCGCGATCTTTGTGACACGGGTAATCATCGTGATGTGGTTTGAACGGCGTCGTCCGAAAACGATCGAGGTATAATATGCGGCTGAAACTTATTCCCGAAAATACCTCGTTTGATTTCTTCAAGCGCTGGAAACTGTGGCTGGGCATCTCTGCCCTGATGATTGTTGTCGGTTTTGCCTCCTTTGCCTTGCAGGGGCTGAATTTCGGCATCGATTTCCGGGGCGGTACCACCATCCGCACCGAAAGCACCACGGAGATTGACGTGGGCACCTATCGTGCTGCGCTGGAGCCGCTGGAGCTGGGCGACATCACCATCAGCGAGGTGTTTGATCCGACATTCGCCGAGGATCAGCATGTCGCCATGGTGCGTATTCAGGCGCAGGCCGATGGCGAGTCGATCTCTGGCGAGGTGATCGCTGATGTGAATGCCGCATTGGATGCGGTGGCACCTGGCATTAAGTTTGTGTCGGTGGAATCCGTAGGTCCCAAGGTTTCGGGTGAGCTGGTACAGACGGCGGTGCTGGCAGTGGCGCTCGCGATTGGCGCGGTTCTGATTTACATCTGGCTGCGCTTCGAATGGCAGTTTGCACTGGGGGCCGTCGCGGCGCTTGTTCATGACGTCGTTCTGACCATCGGCGTGTTCTCGGAACTGCAGATCAAGTTCGATCTGGCCATCATCGCGGCGCTGCTGACCATCGTCGGCTATTCGCTGAATGATACCGTGGTGGTTTTTGACCGGGTGCGCGAGAACCTGCGCCGCTACAAGAAGAAGCCGCTGGCCGAGGTTCTGAACATCTCGATCAACGAAACCCTCAGCCGGACGGTGATGACCTCGGTGACGACGCTGCTGGCGCTGATCTCGCTCTATGTTCTGGGCGGGGATGTGATCCGGGGCTTTGTCTTTGCGATGATCTGGGGCGTTATTATCGGCACCTATTCGTCGATCTTCGTGGCCTCCACCATCTTGCTGTGGCTGGGCGTGAAACGCGACTGGACCAAACCGTCGAACACCGCAGGCAATCAGTTCGCCAATATCGACGCCTGAGCCTTCGGGCAGATTTCAAATGTCAGAGGCCGCATCCCACACGGGTGCGGCCTCTTTTTATTGGCATCAGCCGGGCTGGTGTTTTGTCAGGGGGGCGAACATGTTATGCAGCCGGGCAGGGCGCAGCACCACGCGCCCGCCGCCGACCACGAACAGAGGATGCACGCCATGCGTTTGAACGAAGTTGCCTATACGGACGCCCTGCCAATTGACGGCTACGGGCCGGGTTTCTTTCGCGTGGGCGGTGAGGTGCATCAGGGTCATATCCTAACCGGGGCAACCGGGACCACCGGGTGGGGCGGCTATGAGGATGCGGACCCGCTATTGGCGCTTGTCGGTGAGGTTGATGTGCTGTTCATCGGCACCGGGGCCGAGGTTGCGCATATCCCCGCAAGCCTGCGTCAGCAGCTGGAAGGGGCCGGGATCGGGGTTGAGGCGATGAACTCTCCCGCCGCCTGCCGCACCTATAACGTCCTCCTGTCCGAGGGGCGCCGGATTGCCCTTGCGGCCCTTGCGGTCTGACACACTGCAGTTGCGAGCCGGGGCTTGATCTTGCGCAAGGACAGGTCGCCCCGGATCGGGTTTTTCGACAGGAACCAAAGAGGTAGGCGGATTTCATGACAGTGACCATCGCAGGGCTGAGCATCGCGCGTGGCGGCGTTCCGGTGCTGGAAGGCGTGAGCTTTGCGCTGACGTCGGGTCGGGCGCTGATCCTGCGGGGGCCGAACGGCTGTGGCAAGACCACGCTGTTGCGCACCATCGCCGGGCTGCAACCGCCACTGGCAGGGGATATTACGTTTGACGGGACCGGGGATGAAGACGACATCGCCTATGCAGGCCACGCCGATGGGATCAAGCTGACGCTGACGGTGGCGGAGAACCTGCAGTTCTGGGCGGCAATCTTTGCCACAGGCGCGATTGATGCCGCGCTGGATGCCTTTGATTTACGCGGTCTACGCGATCGTCCTGCGGGAGCCTTATCAGCGGGTCAGAAACGCCGTTTGGGCCTTGCACGACTGATGGTCACCGGGCGGCGCTACTGGATATTGGATGAGCCGACCGTCAGTCTGGATCGCGCATCAGTGCAGCAGTTCGCGGGCGTGGTGCAGGGGCATCTGGACAGCGGCGGTGGGGCGTTGATTGCCACCCATATCGACCTTGGCCTGGATGGCGATACGCTGGATGTCAGCCGGTTTCGCGCCAAGCTGTCGGATCTGGATAATTTCGACGGAGCCTTCCTATGAGGGCGCTGTTGCTGCGGGATCTGCGGCTGGCCCTGCGCGCGGGCGGTGGCTTTGGTCTGGGGCTGGCGTTTTTCCTGATCGTGACGGTACTGGTTCCGTTTTCCGTCGGACCGCAATCGGAGCTGCTGGGCCGGATTGCTCCTGGTGTGCTGTGGCTGGGCGCGCTCTTGGCTTGTCTGTTGTCCTTGGACCGGCTGCTGGCGCTGGACTGGGAGGACGGAACGCTGGATCTGATGGCCACCGCCCCGCTGCCGCTGGAAGCGGTCGTGACGATCAAGGCGCTGGCCCATTGGATCACCACCAGCCTGCCGCTGGTGCTGGCGGCGCCTGTGCTGGGGGTGCTGCTCAACCTGCCGACGGCGGGCTTTCTGTGGCTGGTGGTCTCGCTTCTGCTGGGCACGCCTGCGCTGTCGGTGATCGGCACCTTTGGCGCCGCACTCACAGTGGGGCTGAAGCGGGGCGGGCTGTTGATGTCGCTCTTGGTGCTGCCGCTTTACGTGCCGACGTTGATATTCGGCGCAGAGGCCGCGCGGCGCGGCGCGGCGGGTATGGCGGTGGAGACGCCGTTGTTGATGCTGGCCGGTATTTCGGCCGCCACGCTGGCGCTGCTGCCCTTTGCCAGCGCCGCCGTCCTGCGCGTCAATTTGCGCTAGGATGAATGAATTGAGATCCCTTCAAGCAAGAGCTAAATAGCCACTATGTCGATCTGGGAATACGCCAATCCAAAGAAGTTCCTGACCACGTCGGAACGGGTGATGCCCGCACTGTGGGTCTCAGCCGCTGTGCTGTGCACGGTTGGGCTGATCTGGGGGTTCTTCTTCACGCCGGATGATTACCGGCAGGGATCCACCGTCAAGATCATCTTCCTGCATGTGCCCGCAGCACTGATTGCGATCAATGCCTGGTTCATGATGCTGGTCGCCTCGCTGATCTGGGTGGTACGTCGCCATCACGTGAGCGCGCTGGCGGCGAAGGCTGCGGCCCCCATCGGGGTGGTGATGACGCTGATTGCACTGATCACCGGGGCGCTTTGGGGTCAGCCGATGTGGGGAACATGGTGGGAATGGGATCCACGACTGACCTCCTTTCTGGTGCTGTTCCTGTTCTACCTTGGCTATATTGCCCTCTGGGAGGCGATCGAGGACCCGGATACTGCCGCTGATCTGACCTCCATCCTATGTCTGGTAGGCTCGGTCTTTGCGGTGCTCAGCCGCTATGCGGTCAATTTCTGGAATCAGGGGCTGCATCAGGGGGCCTCGCTGTCGCTGGACAAGGAAGAGAACGTGGCGGATGCGTTTTCCAACCCGCTGTATGTTTGTATGATCGGGTTTGGCCTCTTGTTTCTGGCTTTGGTGCTCTATCGTACCGGCACAGAGATCCGGGCCCGGCGGATGCGCGCCCTGATGCTGCGGGAAAGGATGCAAGCATGATGCCAGATCTTGGAAAATATGCGGTTGAGGTGCTGTCGTCTTATGCCGCTTCCCTGTTGCTATTGTTGGCGCTGCTGCTGATGACATTTGCCCGTGGTCGCCGCGTACGGCGGCAGATGCAGGAGATGGAACAGCAGATGCAAGGCCCGGGAGGAACGCCCCGTGGCTAAGATCTCCCCTGTGATGGCACTGCCCGTGCTGGTCTTTGGCAGTTTTGTTGCACTGGCCTTTGCTGGCATGTTTCGCAACGACCCCGAAAGCCTGCCGTCTGCCCGTGAGGGGCAATCCGCGCCACCGGTGGTTCTCACCAGCTTTGCCGATGATCCCGGATTTGATGATGCCACCCTGCGGGACGGCACCGTGAAACTGGTGAATTTCTGGGCCAGCTGGTGCGGCCCCTGCCGGGTGGAACATCCGAGCCTTGACGCATTGTCCAGCGAAGGGCTGGCGATCTATGGCGTCAACTACAAGGATCAGGAAGACAATGCCGTCGGGTTCTTAGAGGAACTGGGCAACCCCTATCGCGCAATAGGCCGGGACGACGCCGGGCGGATGGCGCTGGACTGGGGTGTTTACGGCGTGCCAGAAACCTATGTGATCGACGGGAAGGGGACCATCATCCTGCGGTTCGCCGGTCCCATCACGCAGCGGGTGATCGACACCACCCTGCGCCCGGCGCTGGAGCGTGCCGCGCAGAACTGATCCGGGTCCAATGCCGGAAGGCAGGCGATTGGAAACACACTCAAGCGGGGCCGCATTTGGCTCCGCTTTTTGGTGTCAGCCAAGCGTATAGGTGCGGAAGATCTGCTCGTCGTGGATCAACTCGCCCAGGCGCTCAAAGTCGCCCCGTTCCGCACGCCAGGTCAGATAGGCGCTCTGGGCCTCGCTGCTTTCCCAGATCTGAAAAATCACCATCTCTTCGCGCTCCGGGGCCAGCAGCAGATGCGCCTCGATACAGCCGGGAAACGCGCGGGTTTCCGGCATCATGGCCTGGGTTGCTGCGACCAACTCCTCGAACAGGCTGGGCACTGCTTTTACGGTGACAACAATGGCTTCTTTTTCAGGGGTCTTGGTCACGGGCTGTCCGTTTGTGGTTGTTGTTCTGCCGGGGATGGCAGTGTGTGTTGGTGGCGACTGTCGCAAAGAGAGGGTACGGCGGAGTGCCCACCATCAACATGAATGCTAGACCGCTGAACAGTGCGCCGTCCAGATGGAAGTTGACGTTAGGGAAATTACCATTGCCGGTGCTCTTTACGCGGGTGCTGGGAGCGGGTCATTTTACGGGAACAAAAACGGGCACCGCAATGGCGCCCGTTTTCTGTGTTAGGGTCGCAGGAAACCTGCGCCGGTTTTACGATTTGGCGAGGTTGCGCAGCACGTAGTGCAGCACGCCGCCATGTTCGATGTATTCAATTTCCGGCGCGGTATCGATGCGGCACTTCAGGGTGATGGTCTTGGATGTGCCATCGCCATAGGTAATGTCGCAGGAGACCTCTTCCTGAGGTTTGATGGTATCCAGACCGTGGATCGAGACGGTTTCATCCCCGGTGAGGTTCAGCGATTTGCGGGTGTCGCCGCCGGTGAACTCAAACGGGATAACGCCCATGCCAACCAGGTTGGAGCGGTGGATCCGCTCAAAGCTCTCGGCGATCACGGCCTTGACGCCCAGCAGGGCTGTGCCCTTGGCCGCCCAGTCGCGCGAGGAACCCGCGCCGTACTGCTCACCACCGAAGACCACAAGCGGGATACCCTGTTCCTGATAGGCCATGGAGGCCTCGTAGACAGAGGTCTGCTGACCATCGGGGCCTTTGGTATAGCCACCTTCGACACCGTCCAGCATCTCGTTCTTGATGCGGATATTGGCAAAGGTGCCGCGCATCATGATCTCGTGGTTGCCACGACGCGAACCGTAGGAGTTGAACTCACGCGGTTGCACCTGACGGTCCAGCAGATACTGGCCAGCCGGGGTGGTGGTTGCAAATGAACCTGCGGGCGAGATGTGGTCTGTGGTGACCATATCGCCAAGGATCAAGAGCGGTTTTGCGTCCTTGATGTTGGAGATGGTGCCCGGCTCAGAGCCCATACCCTGGAAGTAGGGCGGGTTCTGGATGTAGGTGGAGGCTGCAGGCCAGTCGTAGGTTTCTGCATCGGTGGTTTCCACCGCCTGCCACTTCTCGTCACCTTTGAACACATCGGCATATTTCGACAGGAAGGCTTCGCGGGTCACGGTCGCTTCGACCAGATCTGCGATCTCTTTCTGGCTCGGCCAGATGTCCTTCAGGTAGACGTCATTGCCGTCCTTGTCCTGTGCGATCGGATCTGTCGCCAGATCAATGTCCATGGTGCCCGCCAGCGCATAGGCGACGACCAGCGGCGGCGAGGCCAGGTAGTTGGCGCGCACATCGGGGCTGATACGGCCTTCAAAGTTGCGGTTGCCGGACAGGACGGAGGTCGCGACCAGATCCCCTTCGGCGATGGCGTCGGACAGTTCCTGCTGGATCGGGCCGGAGTTGCCGATACAGGTGGTGCAGCCATAACCCACGAGGTTAAAGCCGATCTTGTCCAGATCTTCCTGAAGGTTTGCGGCCTCCAGATAGGCGGACACAACCTGCGAACCGGGCGCGAGCGAGGTTTTGACCCAGGGTTTGCGATCCAGACCCAATGCGGCGGCCTTGCGCGCCACAAGGCCCGCACCGATCATCACATAGGGGTTGGATGTGTTGGTGCAGGAGGTGATCGAGGCGATCACGACCTTGCCGCTTTCCATGGTGTAGTCCTCGCCCTTGACGGCGATTTCCTTGCCCATGGGACGCTTGAAGGTCTCTTCCATTTCCTTCTGGAAGGCCGCCTTGGCACCGGTCAGGGCGACATAGTCCTGCGGGCGTTTCGGGCCGGAGATCGCAGGCACGATGGTGCCCATGTCGAGGCTCAGCGTATCGGTGTAGATCGGGGCGTAATCCGCATCGCGCCAGAAGCCGTTTTCCTTCGCGTAGGCTTCAACCAGCGCGATACGATCTTCGTCGCGGCCGGTGTTGCGCAGGTAACGGATGGTTTCATCATCGATCGGGAAGAAGCCACAGGTGGCACCATATTCAGGCGCCATGTTGGCGATGGTGGCACGGTCTGCCAGCGGCAGCGTGTCCAGACCCTTGCCGTAGAATTCCACGAATTTGCCAACCACGCCTTTGGCGCGCAGCATTTCCACGACCTTCAGCACGAGGTCGGTGCCGGTGGTGCCTTCGACCATGGCGCCGGTCAGCTCAAAGCCGATGACCTCAGGGATCAACATGGAAATCGGCTGACCCAGCATCGCAGCCTCGGCCTCAATGCCGCCAACACCCCAGCCCAGAACGGCCGCGCCGTTGACCATGGTGGTGTGGCTGTCGGTGCCAACCAGCGTGTCAGGGTAGGCAACCATATCGCCGTTCTGATCCTCATCCGACCAGATGGTCTGGGCGAGATATTCCAGGTTCACCTGGTGACAGATGCCGGTGCCCGGCGGGACAACGCGGAAGTTGTTGAACGCGCCCTGGCCCCATTTCAGGAACTGGTAGCGCTCCATGTTGCGTTCATATTCGCGGTCGACGTTCATCTGGAATGCGCGCGGGTTGCCGAACTCGTCGATCATGACCGAGTGGTCGATGACCAGATCAACCGGGTTCAGCGGGTTGATCTTCTGGGCGTCGCCCCCCAGCGCCTTGATACCATCGCGCATGGCGGCGAGGTCCACAACGGCGGGAACGCCGGTGAAATCCTGCATCAGCACGCGGGCCGGACGATAAGCGATTTCGCGGGGGTTTTTGCCGCCATTGGCGCCCCATTCGGCGAAGGCCTTGATATCGTCAGTGGAGACGGAGAAGCCGCCGTCCTCAAACCGCAGCATGTTTTCCAGCACCACTTTCAGCGCGGCAGGCAGCTTGGCAAAATCGCCAAGACCGGCTTCGGTGGCGGCGGGAATCGAGTAATAGGAGATCGACTTGCCGCCTGCGCTCAGTTTGCGGCGCGTCTTGGCATTGTCCTGTCCGACGGTGATAGGCATGTTTGGCCTCCCTCTGGGATGTGAATACAGGGAATTCGCTACCGGCTATCTGCAACAGGTCGGGCGTGCATTCAATAGCTGAAACGCCGCAGGCGGTATTTTTGTATGCAATAGTACACAAAATTTGCACCAACGTCGCATTTTGCCTCAAATTGCCCTGCGCACGACGGTCTCAAGAATGATTGATTGGTCATTTCAACCCGGCGCCGCTACATCGGTAGATCAGAGCAAAAAAGGGTTCGTTGCATGAAATTTATCGCATCGCTTTTTCTGGCCGTGTGGATGACGCTGCCAATCGGGGCCGCCGCCCAGAGCGGTCGACCGGCCACGGATCTGGTGGTGGTGGAGCTGTTCACCTCGCAGGGGTGCTCCTCGTGTCCGCCGGCCGATGCGTTGCTGCGGCAGCTGACGGCGCGGCCTGATGTGCTGCCGCTGGCGCTGCACGTGGATTACTGGGATTATATCGGCTGGAAAGATCAGTTCGCCGATCCCGCCCACACCCGCCGCCAGAAAGGATACGCCCATGTCGGCGGGCGTCAGATGGTCTACACTCCGCAGATGATCGTGAACGGTCAGGACGATGTGGTCGGGGCCAATGCGATGAAACTGAGCGAGACCATCGCCGCGCATCATGCACGCCCAACCCCGGTTGCGATCACCATCGAGGGCACCCAAAGCGGTACGGGTGGGATCGCGGTTCAGCTGCGCCGCGCCGATGCCGCACCGCTATTGTCAGGGCCGATTTCCATCCAACTGGTGCGCTATGCGCCGTTGAAAACGGTTGATATCTCTCGTGGTGAGCTGGCCGGTCGACGGCTGGACTATGCCAATGTGGTGGAGCAGATCGACCGGGTGGCGGACTGGGACGGGCAGGGCACGTTGGAGCTGACCGTGGCGCTGACCGATACGCGTCCGGCGGCGCTGCTGGTTCAGCAGGCACCCTACGGCGCTATCCTTGCGGCGGCGACGCTCAACTAAGCGGCGCCTCGCTCTCAGTCAGGGCTGGAACCTGGCCCGCTCGGCGGGGACTTCGGGATCGGCACATAGGGTTTCCAGCGGCGATGAACCCAGAACCATTGCCCCATGTGCTGGCGTACCAGATCTTCCAGCCGCTTGCAGACGGTAGTGGTCATGGTGATCGGATCAGACGGGGCGATCTCCTCCTGCACGACAATCTCAAAATCGAGACCATTGGGCTGGCGAATGGCATAGACCGGGATCATCGCGGCTTTGTATTTCAGGGCCAGTTCCGCAGGCACGATGGAGGTCACGGCAGGTTCGCCGAAGAAGTCGATATTGACCCCGCCATGGGCGTGCAGATCCGCGACGATCGCAATGATGCCGCCCTGTTTCAGGTGACGGACCATCTCCATCATGCCGCGTTTGCCCTGTTCAAACATCGGTTTGCCGGTTTTTTCAATCGCCTGCACGTAGTGGTCGTTGAAATAGGGGTTGGCCATCCGGCGATAGAGCGCCCCCATGGCAAAGCCACGCCGGATCAGATTGGCGCGGGCGGCATCGTAATTGCCAAAATGCCCGGTGACCAGAATGACCGGTCGCCCCTCGGCGCGGGCGCGTTCCAGTGCTGGCAGGCCCGGGCCGGAGACGGGTGCCGCCCAGGCGCGCTCAAGGAAGGGCTGTCCGGCATAGAGCTCGGCCACCACGCGGCCCACGTTGTCGCTCACCTCATCACAGAGCCGCGCGACATCCGCCTCCGGCAGTTCAGGACGGGTGAGCGCAAGATTATCCCGGACACGTTTGTGAAACCCCACCAATGGGGCAGCCTTGCGCATCACCCAGCCCATTGCCGGAACACGCTTTTCATAAGGGATCAGCCGAAGCGCCCCGATCAGGCCACGCAGTGCCAGATTGCTGGCGTAGTAACTGGCGCGACGGCCTGGGGACAGGGTGGAGGGATCGACGGGCATGTCCGGAGGGCCTGCAATTGGAGAGACAAAATCAACCGCGACCATAAACGGCAGCGCGCAGAGGCACAAGCAAGCCCGGCGGCGATCCGCAGTCGCGGGCTGACCTTAGCGGAGCCGCCTCACCGGCAGAGACCTGGCGTGCCGTGTGGCGGGTATAACCTTTGGACCATTAGGCGAGGGGGTGGCTGGCGGCTGTCCGTGTTGCGCGCCGTTGGCCGGATCAGCCGTGGTTCGGACCCGCAGTCGCGGATCAGCTGCCGCGCCCGTCATTGCTCCTGGGCCTTGCGGCTACGACGGGCGGCAATGAACACCGGGCGAGATCACCCCGGGGGGTCGCAGCGGCGACGGGTTGCAGGCTTAGTCTTCTTCGTCTTCCTCGGCTGAGCGAAGCTCAACCTCGCCGGAGTTCACCAGCTCCCGCAGGGCGTTGACGATAGTGCTCATGGCGCCTTCTCCGACACTGCGCTTGACCTTGCCGCGCTCGCTCACCTCTTCGCGGATGTTGTTGGCCATGCGGCTGGACATATTGGCCAGCATGAATTCGCTGGTTTCGACATCTTCCTCGTCAGTGGCAAAGGCGATGGCGGTGACAAGATCCTGCTGCGCCAGAACACGGGCGATTTTCGGCACGTCCACCGGGCTCACCCGCTGGGCAATCAACGCATAGGTGAAGATCGATTTGCGGACGTCGCCGGCAAATTCCTCATCTTCCTCATCAAGGGCGGTCAGCACCTCGTCGCGCTTGCCAGCTGCGGCCTGGGTCAGGATCGCGCCCATCCGCTGGCCCGGGGTCTCGTCAAAGGCGACCTCGGGCCGCGCCTCGATCTGCGCGGCGAGGGACAGGCCAATGCGATCCACCGTATCCGGGGTTACGGCGGCGGTCTGGCTGACGGCATAGGTAATGCGGCGGGCAACCGGGCCGGGCAGGTGGATCAACATCTGCGCCGCCTTGGTGGTGTCCAGCTTCGACAGCAGAACGGCGGCGACTTCTGTGCTTTCGGCCTCAGCCAGCTCGGCGAGATCCTCTGGCGGCAGGGCGCGCAGACGCTCCCACGGGTCGCCAAACTGGCGTACGCCAGCTTCCTTGCGCAGGCGGCTGGCGGTCTGGCGGCTGATCTTGCCCTCCATTGCGGAGAGCGCACCGGCCAGCCCGTTGGGAAAGGACAGCCCGACATTGTCCAGCATTTCGGCAAATTCGCCGGCCACCTCATGCAGGGTGTCACGGTCGATCAGCCCCATGCGGCCCATCTGCTGTGTCAGTTCGATCTGTAGATCATCGGGCAGGGATTCCAGGGGGATATCCGCACCTTCATTCAGCAGCAGGCGCACCACGATGGCTGCTTTTGCTTTGCCGCTAAGCTTGGATTTGGCGGGCATGCCGCCACCCATTGCGGGCATATCCAGCGCGCCGCCACTCATTCCGCCCATTCCCAGATCGCCGCCGAGGTCCCCGCCGAAATCCATTCCGCCAAGCGGAGCAGGGGCGGAAAAATCACCCAAATCATCTGAGGAGGCCGCCATGGGAAGCGCCAAAGCATTTTCATTCTGCATTTATGAGCCCTAGCCAAAAAGATTCTCTTTCTGTTGTCTCCAATCTAGGGCCCAAGCAGTAAATAAATGCTGAAAATCAGTAGCTTTGCGTCTGCCCGGACAAAAGAGCCTCGCGCAGGGAGACTTCGGCCCAGCTGTCGCTGCCACCCGTGGCGCGGATGATCTTCCACTGTTCCAGCGCAAGTCCATATTTTCCTTCGGTTACAAAACCTTGACCCATATACGAACGCGCAAGGTGGTTCTGGGGATCCTGCGCGATGGCCTGAGTGTAATAGGACAGCGCCTGTTCAGAATAGCCTTGCTTACGATAGGTGAAGCCCCAATAGGTCAGCACCCGGCTATCCGTTTGGTCAGGCATCGCAGCCAGTACCGCCTGCGCGTCGCCATAGCGCCCGGCATAGGCGAGTTCGCGCACCGCATCATACATCTCGTCGGGGTCCAGCGAGGATTGTTTGGGCGCAACGCAGCGCTGTTTCTGATCATCCCAGACCTTGGCGCCCTTGCAGGTCTTGGTGGTGTTGGTTGGCTTTGGCGCGGCGCTGTCACCGCCTCCGGCTGCCAGGGCGCCGCTGGCAAATGCCGCAGAGAGCACCAGCGCGGGCAGGGTGGCGCAGCTGGCGCGTATTGCAGATGCGGGCAGAGAGCGGGCATGAGTGGCGTTACGTGTCAGCATGGCAGGCATTAGTTTGTCCTTTTGTCGCGCGCGCCGCAGGTCTGCGGCCTGTTGGATCGCTTCACCTTAGACGGTTGATCGCTGCCGCGCGATAACAAGACGGTGAGACGTGATCCCAGCGCTGTGTGACCAAAGAAAAAGGGCCGCCTGTCTGTGACAGAACGGCCCCGGGTCTGTAGTGCAAATCGCCGACGGCTTAGGCGCCGAAGACCCGCTTGAAGATCGTGTCGACATGTTTGGTGTGATAGCCCATGTCGAATTTCTCGTTGATCGCCTCTTCGCCAAGGGCGGCGACCACATCCGCATCCGCCAGCAGCAGTTCACGGAAATCAACGCGATCTTCCCAGACCTTCAGGGCGTTGCGCTGCACCATGGAATAGGCGTCCTCGCGGCTGACACCCGCCTGCGTCAGGGCCAGAAGAACCCGCTGCGACATCACCAGACCGGGGAATTTATTCATGTTGTCCAGCATGTTCTCTGGGAAGACCAGCATCTTGTCGATGACGCCTGCCAGACGGTTCAACGCAAAATCCAGGGTCACGGTGGCGTCGGGGCCGATACCGCGCTCAACGGAGGAGTGCGAGATATCGCGCTCATGCCACAGGGCCACGTTTTCCATAGCCGGGATCACCGCCATGCGCACCAGACGGGCAAGACCGGTGAGGTTCTCGGTCAGAACCGGGTTCTTCTTATGCGGCATCGCAGAGGAGCCTTTCTGCCCCATGGAGAAGAACTCGGCCCCCTCCAGCACTTCGGTGCGCTGCATGTGGCGGATTTCCACCGCGATGTTTTCAATCGAGGAGGCAATCACCCCAAGCGTGGCAAAAAACATTGCGTGGCGGTCGCGCGGGATCACCTGGGTCGAAATCGGTTCAGGGCTGAGGCCGAGCTGCTCGCAGACATGTTCTTCAACGCGGGGGTCGATATTGGCAAAGGTGCCAACCGCGCCGGAGATCGCGCCTGTGGCAACTTCGCTACGGGCGTTCTGCAGGCGCTGTTTGTTGCGGTCCATCTCGGCGTAGAAACGGGCGAAGGTCAGACCCATGGTGGTCGGCTCGGCGTGGATCCCGTGGGACCGACCGACACGCACGGTGTCCTTGTGCTCCAGCGCGCGTTTTTTCAGCGCGGCCAGAACCTTGTCCATGCCACCCAGCAGGATGTCGGCGGCGCGCACCAGCTGCACGTTGAGGCAGGTGTCCAGCACGTCAGACGATGTCATGCCCTGATGCACGAAGCGGGCTTCCTCTGATCCGACATGCTCGGCCAGATGGGTCAGAAAGGCGATGACGTCATGTTTGGTGACGGCCTCGATCTCATCAATACGCGCGACATCGAATTCGACATCTTTGGCTTTCCATACCGCGTCGGCATTCTCGCGCGGGATCACACCCAGATTGGCCATGGCTTCGCAGGCGTGGGCCTCGATCTCGTACCAGATCTTGAATTTGGTTTCCGGCGACCAGATGGCAACCATTTCAGGACGGGAATAGCGGGGGATCATGGGCAGCAGCACCTTTTCATAGCAGGGCAGAAGGGAAGCGGATGATGCCGCGCGTCTTAGAGCAGCGCGCCCTACAGGGCAAGGGTGGGGGCGCGCGCCGCGACAGAAAGCCCGCAAATTCAGGTCTCTTATGGTACAAAGGCTGACGTCCGGCCTGCACAGGACACGGAATTGCCCAGGGCCTGCCGATAATTGGGCAGTGCCTCAGGCTGGGGAGGAGCCCCTTTTCGGAAGGGGGTCAGGCTGGTGTCATCAGGGCCGACGGGTTTTCGGATCAGAACGGCAGATGGGCGGGATCGACATCTGTCTCGCTTTCAGGCTCATCCAACCGGGTGGTCACCTTGGCGCCATGTTCCAGCGTGCGATGCACCGGGCAGCGGTCGGCAATCTCCAGCAGCTTGGCGCGCTGATCCTGGGTCAGATTGCCGCTGAGGTAGATCACGCGGGTGAACTGGTCGATCTGCGCGGGACCGGAGGGTAGCGCGTCCTGTGCGTGAACCTTGTCATGGCAGACATCGACGCTGACGCCTTCCAGGGGCCACCCCTTGCGGCGGGCATACATGCGGATCGTCATGGAGGTGCAGGCTCCAAGCCCGGCAGAGATAAACCCATAAGGCGTCATGCCGCGATTGCTGCCGCCATAGGCCAGCGGCTCATCCGCGTAGGTGTGATGGCGCGGGCCGGACTGGATATCCTGCAGAAAACCGTTCGGATCAGCTTCGGTGACGCGCAACACACCCTCAGGCGCGCCGGGGGGCGGTGCCGGGGGGGACAGATCGATATAGCGCCCGGCCCAGGCGGCAATGACATCAGCGGCATATTCCGCATCACGGGGCCGCGTGATCAGATGATCGGCATCATCCAGGGTAATGAAGCTCTTGGGGTGTTTCGCGGCAACAAAGATATCGGCGGCATTGTCGATACTGACCGTGGCATCCAGAGGGGCGTGCATCACCAGCAGGGCGGCATCCAGACCGGCAAGGGCGCTGGTCAGCGCCTCGGCGCGGATATCATCGACAAACTGCTTGCGGATCAGGAACGGGCGGTCAGCCAGACAGACCTCCGCCGCGCCTTCGGCCTCAATGACCTCCAGCGCATCTCCAAACTGATGGGCCACATGAGAAGGGTCAGAGGGCGCGCCCAGCGTAACAACGCCGCGCACCGATGGCAGCCCGGCCCGCGCCCGCAACACCGCAGCGCCGCCCAGCGAATGACCGATCAGCAATGATGGCGCCAGCCCGCGCCCGGCCAGATACTGGCCCGCCGCCACCAGATCGGCGACATTGGAGCTGAAGTTGGTATTGGAGAACTCACCATCGGAATGGCCAAGACCGGTGAAATCAAACCGCAATACGGCGATGCCCATGGCCGCCAGACGGGCCGAGATGCGCCGCGCGGCGGGGATGTCCTTGGAACAGGTAAAACAATGGGCAAAGAGTGCTGTGGACAGGATCGGCCCTTCGGGCAGGTCCAGCCGCGCAGCCAGCTGGTCACCGGAGTGTCCGGAAAAAGAAATGCGTTCGGTGGGCATCAGGCTCGCCTTTATCTGGGGGTCACCCTAAGGTGCGGCGACAGGCGGGCGGGCACAAGGCATCCGCCGCCCACGTCACGGGAAGGTGAGGGATATTGACAACAGACCGTTTGGCCGAGGCCTGCGCAGGCATTGGAAGTTTCGCGCCGCAGGATAAGCGCGATCACGAGATGTGGCAGCGCCTGACCGCGTTTTGCGCGCGCGAACCAAAGGCGTTTGACCGGGATCCAGCCTCCGGCCATGTGACCGGATCGGCCTTTGTCCTTTCGGCGGATCTGGACGCAGTGCTGCTGACCCATCACGTCAAACTGGACCGTTGGCTACAATTGGGGGGACATTGCGATGGCATCGCCGATGCCCGGTTTACCGCCCTGAAAGAAGCCTATGAGGAAAGCGGTCTGGCCCGGATCAGCCTGTTGTCTGATCAGGTGTTTGACATTGATATCCACGAAATCCCTGCCAACAGCCGTGAGGCGGCGCATCTGCACTACGATGTGCGCTATCTGTTTCGCGCCGAGGCGGGGGATATCCGTGCCAGCGCCGAATCAAAGGCACTGGCCTGGGTGCCGCTGGCAAAGCTCTCGCAGTACAGTCGCGCTGACAGTGTGCTGGTCCTACAAGAGAAATTGGCCCGGTTACAAAGCGGAGGCGCCTGACGGCGCCACAGGTTCAGCCGTCTCTCCCCAATTGGGAGAGCAGCCGTTTGGTCGTCGCACCCGCAGGCAGCAGAAACCTCAAACCCAACGGGTGGTGCCCATCAGAGCCGGATCAAACGGGTAGGTGGTGAGGTTTTCATAGCCAGTTTCCGTGATCAGCACCTGATCCTCCAGCTTGATCGAGAAATCGCCGCCTTCGGGGCTGACCAGCGCCTCGACACAAAGCACCATGCCCGGCTCCAGATCATAGTCGAAAGCGCCCTCGACCATGGCGTCCGGGTAGGCCACCAGCGGCCATTCATCGCAAAGCCCGACGCCGTGCATCATGCAGCCGTATTTCTGCTTCTGGAACTGGGCATCCAGCAGATGGCAGTTGCGTGACAGCTCCTGCAGGTTCACGCCGGGTTTCAGCATCTCCATATTGCTCTGGATATGGTCAACCCCGTGTTGCATGGCATAGACCATATCGGCAGGCGGCGCGCGGTCGCCAATCCACCAGCTGCGCGAAATATCGATGCAGATCCCGTAGGCACCGACCAGATCGGTGTCAAAGCTGACGATTTCATTGTTCTGGATGATGCGCCCGCCGCATTCCTGAAACCAGGGGTTGGTGCGCGGGCCTGAGGTCAGCAGCCTTGTTTCGATCCATTCACCGCCCCGGCGGATGTTTTCGGCGTGCAGAACGGCCCAGACGTCATCTTCACTGACGCCACCGCCGGGAATGGCGCTGCGGGCAAAGCGTTCCATCTCTGCGACGGCGGTTTCACAGGCGTGATTGGCGCAGCGCATGGCGAGGATTTCATCCGGCCCTTTCACAGCACGGCATTTTTCGGTCAGTTCTTCGCCGGGGACCACCTCAAGCCCCTGTGCCTCAAGCGCGCGCAGCCCGTGCAGCATGATCTTGTCAACCGCGAGACGCGTGTTCTGGCCGCTATGTTCGGCCAGCAGACTGCGCACCTCATTGGCAAAGACGTCCGCCGCCACATCCACCTTGTCGCCACGATCAAAGTAGAACAGATCGGCCCCGGCCCGCTGTTCACGCACCAGAGGGTTGAATTCACTCAGGAACGGCGCCTGTTTGTAATCCCACATCACCATGTAGCCATCGGCGCAGATCAGCAGCGCGCGAAACGGATTATGGGTGTTCCACAGCTGCATATTGGTGGAATCCGTCGCGTAGCGGATGTTCATCGGATCAAACACCAACAGCCCGGCATAATCGCGGTCATTGATGAACCGGGTCAGCCGTTCCCAACGATAGCGGCGCATCGCCTGAAGGTCCGGCAGTTGCAGCCCTGCGGCGGCCCATTCACCAAAGGCCAGCTGGGTCGGCCCAATCTCGACGCGGTCCTGATCATTGGGGGTGTTGTCCCCAAGGGTGGCACCGCGTGTCGGGTCGATCTTGCGTGTATCGCGGTAATGCTCGTTCATCTCTGGCTCCGTATTCGACATCGTCTCGAAGGTATCGCTGGACATCTCTGTCCAATGTTGTGCGGAGCGCGGAGGGGAGTCGCCACCAAATGCGACCGCGCAGACGGTCGTTTTCAGACAGATGTGTTTGGGGTAGCGTGTCGCATGTAGCGGGTGGTGCTGCGCGTCGGGCTTGCTACAAAGTGTCATGACCGAGATTCTGCAGACCCGCCTGTCGTATAATCCGCTGGAAAAGCGGAAGTTGCCCGGTATTCAGCCATTGGCATCGGAGGACTGGCTGCATTTTGATGACGCTTACGCCGGGCAGATGGCGGAGCGGGAGCGGCTGTTGCAGCAGTGCCGCGCGCAAGTTGTGTATTGCGCGCCCGAGGCCACCCCGGCTGCTTCTGAGCTGTTGGAGGCGGTTCTGGCCCAGCTCTACCCAGATGCCACGGGTCACAATGTGGTGCGGCCGGATGGGGGCGAGGTGACGGTAGATTGGGAGGATCCGCTGGGCACGCTTGGCCGGATTGCCCAGCAGGATTTCTGTATCCTGGAAAAACCGGAGGGCGCGCAGGAACATGTGCTGACCGGCGCGGTTCTGTGCTTTCCCGCAAATTGGACCCTGGCGGAGAAAGCGGGGCGGCCATTGATTGCCATCCACGAACCGGTCGACAGCTATGATACTGGCATTGCTGCGCGGGTGCAGCGGCTGTTTGACGGGGTGCAGGTGGGGCGGCCCATGTGGCGGTTCAATGCGTTGTGGTACGCCGATGCGACACTGCATCAGCCGCGCCGCGTCAGTGGCGATCGCCCGCGTCCCGGCGCCGAAACGGCAGGCTATATGCGCAGTGAGCGCCAGACTATCCTTCGCCTTCCGCGCAGCCGCGCCGTTATTTTCAGCATTCACACCAGTGTGTTACGTCGTACGGATGTGATGGCCCAATGGGGGGCATCGCCGGCCTAGCCCGAATTCTCGGGCTGGCTGATCGTGAGACCGGGAAAGCGGTCTAAAAGGCGACGGCGGCCGAGCTTTGCAAGGCAAGAAGGGCCGTTGCGCCGCAGACAATGTGTAGATGGCCACGCAGCTGGGGGCTGCGCAGGAGATGGCTGGTGGTTGCGATCATTCGCTGCGGCATGGCCGCGAGAAGACCGCCCAGCCGGGCAACGGCGGTTCCGCTGCTGCGGGGAGGTGTCATAACAGCTTTGGCACGCGCCCGGGCGCGATTGCGCGCCTCCAGAGCATGACGCCCGGTGGCGCGGGTGTCTGGGGACTGCAACATCGCGGCGTAGTGTTCCTCCAGCTGAGCAATCGTTACCTCGACCGGCTCAAAACAGGCGCGTCCGCGCAGGCGCCCATCTGCAACCGGCTTGGCGCCGTTCGTGGGCTGGGGGAGAGGCGGCGGCGTATCAAGTGCAGCGTCAATCGGTGTCGCAGCAGGGGGGGGCGCTTCGGGCGTCGTTTGCGGGCTGAGGGGCGCGCTCGACTTGGCGGCATGGATGCCGGCGATATCTGCGGCGATTTCGGTCACCGGGTAGGCGTCCGGTGCGGCGTGATCTGCTGCTGACTGCGGGTGGGATTCCGCCTGCGTTTCGGCATCTTCAAAAACCCCGAGGAAGGCGGCACGGGTCAGGGTGAAGGGCACGTGCAGCCAATCCACCGTCGCCACATCCAGATCCTCGGCCAGGCGACGCAGGACCATTGCCAGCAACAGCTCGCTCAGTTCCACATCACAATGGTCCGGGTGGTTTGGGGTCAGCGTCACGCCAAGTGAACTGCGCAGCGGTGTCTCGGTGCTGTCAGCACCGGCAGCGCTGGCCTGCGTCGGTTTGATTGGATGGCGGCGATAGCGCAGCTCGACCCGGTAGTGATCACAATCAAGGCGGATCAGGTTGGGGTTTCGCGATTGGAACTGGCGCACGCTGTGGCCGTATTCCTCCAATGTATCGACCACAGCAGTCGAGCCGCTGGACAGCGCATCTGGGTCTCGAATTTCAAAACCCAGCTTGCCTTTATACTGATCTACCTGTGTCACCGTCAGGGTCCTCCGCTCAGGTGCTTCAGCAATTAAGTTAAAATTTGAAATGGCAGAAAGTGAGGCGGTGACAGCTGAGGGGTAAAAAATTCCTTTCCAATTTTGCGATTGTATTGCGATTGATTTAACGCATTGAAAATTAACATTAAAATAATCATCCGCCCTAAGCGCCTCTTTGAATTTGGGCAAGAACTGGGCAGCTGACGGCCATATTGATGCCGTAGCCCTTACAAATTGGGCGTGAGGCTAGCAGTGTTTCCGATTGAGTGACGTTGGGTCAACACTGAGGGCTTGCGCGGAACGATCAGGCTGCGCCGGGGAAGGGGGGACAGTGTTGAAAATATGAAATCCAGAGCGTGCGACAGCCCGGTCGGCAGCCAATGCGTCAACCAAGGGCAGTGCCCCAGGCGGTCGGGGTGCATCTGTCAGACAAGGTTTGGCCGGGGGCTGGGGTTTCAAAAGGCGTGGGGCTCTGCAAACTAAAAAGGCGCCCCCAACAGATGGGAGCGCCCAGTAATTCCGCGTGATCGGGGATCAGCAGCTGTAGTACATGCCGTATTCCACTGGATGCGGCGTGTGTTCGTAGGTTTCCACCTCTTCCATCTTGAGGGCGATATAGCCTTCGATCTGGTCTTTGGTGAACACGTCGCCCTGCAGCAGGAAGTCGTGATCGCCAGCCAGCGATTCCAGCGCTTCGCGCAGGGAGCCGCAGACGGTGGGGATATCGGCCAGCTCTTCTGCCGGCAGATCATAGAGGTTCTTATCCATGGCTTCGCCCGGATCGATTTTGTTCTTGATGCCGTCCAGACCAGCCATCAGCAGCGCGGCAAAGCACAGGTAGGGGTTCGCGGCCGGATCGGGGAAACGGGCCTCGACGCGTTTGGCTTTCGGGCTTTCGGTCCATGGGATCCGCACGCAGCCGGAGCGGTTGCGGGCGGAATAAGCGCGCAGAACCGGCGCTTCAAAGCCAGGGATCAGGCGCTTGTAGGAGTTGGTGGACGGGTTGGTGAAGGCGTTCAGTGTCTTGGCGTGCTTCAGGATACCGCCGATGAAATACAGCGCCTCATTGGAGAGATCTGCGTATTTGTCGCCCGCAAAGAGCGGCTTGCCGTCTTTCCAGATCGACATGTTCACATGCATGCCGGTGCCGTTGTCACCATAGATCGGCTTCGGCATGAAGGTCGCCGATTTGCCATAGGCGTGGGCCACATTGTGGATCACATATTTGTATTTCTGCAGCTCGTCAGCCTGTTTGGTCAGGCTGTCAAAGATCAGACCCAACTCGTGCTGGCAGGAGGCCACCTCGTGGTGGTGCTTGTCGACCTTCATGCCCAGACGCTTCATGGTGGACAGCATCTCGGAGCGCAGATCTTGAGCTTCGTCGATGGGGTTCACTGGGAAGTAGCCGCCCTTGAGACCGGGGCGATGACCCATGTTGCCCATCTCATATTCAGTGTCGGTGTTCCAGGAGGCGTCGGTTGCGTCGACCTCAAAGGACACTTTGTTGATGGTGTTGGAGAAGCGCACATCATCAAACAGGAAGAATTCCGCCTCGGGCCCCATATAGGCCACGTCACCGATGCCGGAGGACTTCAGATAGGCCTCTGCCTTCTGCGCGGTGCCGCGTGGGTCACGCGGGTAGGCTTCGCCGGTGTCGGGCTCAACCACGGAGCAGTGGATGCAGATGGTTTTCTCGGCATAGAAGGGATCAACATAGGCCGAGGTGGTGTCGAGGATCAGCTTCATGTCGGAGTTTTCGATCGACTTCCAACCTGCGATGGAGGAACCGTCGAACATGAAGCCTTCTTCGATAAAGTCTTCGTCCACCAGGTCGACATCAACGGTCACGTGCTGGAGCTTGCCCCGCACATCAGTGAAACGGATGTCGACATAGGCGATGTCTTCGTCCTTGATCATCTTCAGAACTGCGTCTGCGCTCATTTCCAATGGTCCTTCTGATCTTGTAATCTTGAGTGTATCTGGGCTGCCGCGCCAATCAGCGACGGCGGACAACCGCGTGTTCTGGTGTCAGGCTCAGAGGGCGTCCGAGCCGGTCTCACCGGTGCGGATGCGGATGGCCTGCTCCACGGGGGAGACAAAAATCTTGCCATCGCCGATCTTGTCAGTCTTGGCCGCTGCCACGATGGCCTCGATGGCGGCGTCCACCTGATCGTCGTCCAGCACGACTTCGATTTTCACCTTCGGCAGGAAGTCGACGACATATTCGGCACCACGATAGAGTTCGGTGTGGCCTTTCTGACGGCCAAAGCCCTTGACCTCGATCACCGACAGGCCTTGCACGCCGACGTCCTGCAAGGCTTCCTTCACCTCGTCCAGTTTGAACGGCTTGATGATGGCTTCGATCTTTTTCATCGGGATGGCTCCTCGCAACCTTGTCGAGAGAGGTCAGATCACTTCTACTGAGCCGGGACAATAATAGCCGCAAGCGCTGCGGCGAAACTGCGCATGATTTCGCGACGACTGCCTAAAAATTAATCACAACGCCTGATTTCTGCGCAATTTTGAATCGCTGCATGACCACGACATGAAAAAGAGGCTCCTGACATGACCGAATTGCTGACCGCCGCCCAGATGCAGGCGATTGAGCAGGTCGCCATCAGGTCCGGTGAAGTCACCGGGCTGGAGCTGATGGAACAGGCCGGGCAGGGGGTGGTCGAGGCCATCTTCGAGGAATGGCCGGAACTGGCTCAGCCTGTTGAAAGCGGGCGAGGGGCCAGCCCCTCGCGCTCCCCGGAGTATTTGGGGAAAGATGACGCGCCGCGCCGAGCAGTGGTCCTGTGCGGGCCGGGCAACAACGGCGGCGATGGTTTTGTGGTGGCGCGGCTGCTGAAGGAACGCGGCTGGGCGGTGGAGGTGTTCCTGTATGGAGAGCCTGAAAAACTGCCGCCGGATGCGAAGGTGAATTATGAGCGGTGGCAGCCGATTGGGCGCGTAGCTGAATGGGACGGGCGACGGATTGGCGAGGCGGTTGCGGACCTGTTTGTTGATGCGCTTTTCGGCGCTGGACTGAAACGGGCGCCATCGCGCGAAATACTCGAACCCCTGACCAAGCTCTACACCGAGGGCAAGACATTCGGGCGTATGGTCGCGATTGATGCGCCAACAGGTCTTTCTATGGACAGCGGGCGCGTGCTTTGTTCAGAGTTCGGGGCGGTCTGGAGCTGGCTCACAGTGACCTTTCATAGTCCACGTATAGGTCATTTCATTGATGAGGGGCCGAGTTACTGCGGGGCAGTGAGGACCGTCGACATTGGGCTCGGGAACGTCGATTGCGGGGGAGCGGCTCGAAAAGCCCTGAACGGATTACACAACCTTGAAAATGGAAAAGGGCTGGGCCGACATGTTGCCAGTCTGATTGGGACGGTTGAGTTATCATCAAATCTTCCAAAAGAAACGGAGGAGCATAAATACAGCTACGGCCACGCCCTTCTCCTCTCCGGCGGACATGGCCGGACCGGAGCGGCCCGGCTGGCCGCCCGGGGCGCACTGCGGATCGGGGCGGGGCTGGTCACGGTTGGCTCACCGCGTTCGGCGATGATGGAAAACGCCTGTCAGCTTACGGCTATCATGTTGCGACAGATTGATGGGCCGAATGAGCTGGATCAGCTGTTGGAGGATCGGCGCATAAATGCGGTTTGTCTCGGTCCGGGGCTTGGGCTGGGAGCAGAGACGCAGATGTTGGTGATGTCTGTGCTGAAACAGGAGCGCGGTACGGTCTTGGATGCGGATGCGCTGACACAGTTTGAGCAGAATCCCGGGGTCTTGTTTGAGGCGCTGCATGGAAACTGCGTGATCACGCCCCATGGCGGCGAATTTGCCAGGCTGTTCCCGGACCTCGACGAAAAGCTGAACGCGCCAGCCACCACCGGCCCCGCCTATTCCAAGGTGGACGCCACCCGCGAGGCCGCCAAACGCGCGGGCTGCGTGGTGCTGTTCAAGGGGCCGGATACGGTGATCGCTGCGCCGAATGGATGTTGCTCGGTCAACTCTGCCCATTACCAGCGCTCTGCGCCCTGGCTGGCGACGGCCGGGTCCGGCGACGTGCTGGCTGGATTCATCACCGGATTGATGGCGCGGGGATTGTCCCCGATGCAGGCGGCAGAAACAGCTGCATATCTGCATGTTGAATGCGCGTTGAACTTCGGCCCGGGGCTAATCGCTGAGGATCTGCCGGAGCAAATTCCTACTGTTCTTCGCAGGCTCGATATCCCGTAGATGGAGGATGGAGTAAAAGTATGGAAAAGTTTGCCCGAAGGTCGCTTTCCCTTTTGCATCCGCCGAAAAGCTTTGCTATTGAGCGCCTCACGATGGGTCAGCCCATCGTCAGGATGCGGGTGTGGCGGAATTGGTAGACGCACCAGATTTAGGTTCTGGCGCCGCAAGGCGTGGGGGTTCAAGTCCCTTCACCCGCACCATTTTTTCTCAGTTCAACTAGACTGAGGCGGCCTTGGTTCGTCGCGTACTCGGGCCCTTTTGCCGCTGCCTGTGCCGGACGGTTGCCTTGAGCTGAGAGACATCCGTGACGTCGGATGTCTCTCTACCTGTGCATGTCCAATGGATGCAGTGTTGCCTTCCCCAATCAGGCTGAGCGGGCGTAGGCGTCCCTGTCATCAAAGGCGGTGTCGGCCCAGTCGTCGGAGGCGGGCGGAGGGGCGCTCGCCTTGGCCTGGCTGGCGGGATCGATGCGAAAGCCGGAGACTGCCTGCACCAATGTCTGGGCCTCCTCGCGCAGCATCTGGCCGGCAGCAGCGGTCTGTTCCAGCATGGCGGAGTTTTTCTGCGCGTTCTGATCCAGGCTGACAACCGCTGTGTTCACCTCGGAAAGCCCGTTGGATTGTTCGACCGTGGTGGCGGCGATCTGTTCGACCTTGCCCACCACTGCTTCGACCGAACTTTGGATGGAGGCGAGTGCTGTGCCGGTCTGATCGACCAGTTTCACGCCCTGCGCCACCTCATGGGTGCTGACCTCAATCAGCTGGTTGATCTCCTGCACCGCATCTGCGGAGCGCTGCGCAAGGCCACGCACCTCGGACGCGACGACCGCAAAACCGCGACCGGCCTCGCCGGCGCGGGCGGCCTCGACCCCGGCGTTCAGCGCCAGAAGGTTGGTCTGGAAGGCGAGATCTTCGATCAGGTCCGTAATCTTGGCGATGGCGCCGGAAGAATCCTCAATCCGCTGCATGGCGCTGATGGTCTGGCTGGCCAGTTCGCTGGTGGTACGGGCCTGGGTGAAGGCATCGCGCACGATGTCCTTGGCCTGTTCTGAGCCTTCGGCGGTGCCCCGCACGGTGTCATCGAGCGTTTGCAGCGCGGCGGCCGTTTCTTCGAGGGAGGCGGCGGAGGTTTCGCCCCGGCGCGAGGCGTCATCTGCGGCTGCGGCGATTTCTGCGGCGGTGGAATTCAGGACCTCACTGCTGTGCGACAGTTGCTTTACCATTCCGGTCAGATTGTCACTGAGGTTGTCGACCGCGTTGGCGATTTCCTTGAAGATACCCTTCTGTCCATCCGGCATCCGCTGGGTCAGATCGCCGGCGGCCAGCGTATCCAGAACCTGGCGAATGTCGCCCAGCCCGCCCTCGGCGGCATCGCCAATGGCATTCACGCCGCGGCCCAGCTCAGCAAAGGAGCCACTGGCCCCCTCCACCTGCAGGCGTTTGGAGAAATCGCCGGCGGCGCAGGCGCGGATCACCTCCGAGATGTCGCGAGTCAGCCGGTCCTTCATCTCATTGTCGGCCCGCAGCTCCTCAACGGCGGTGGCAATGGTCGATACCTCCCTGATGCGCGACTGCGGCGCCGGGGTGGAGAAATCACCGGCCATGATTTTCTGAAGGACGACATTGACCCGCGACAGCGGGCGCGAGATGCCGATGGCCAGGAAAAACGCGACCACGACAAAGATGCCGAGCCCGCCAAATCCAGCCTTCAGCGCATTGGAATTGGCTGTGGTGATCGCCTCGGCGGCGCTGGCATGGATCCTGTCCAGTCGGGCAGTCGTCTGCTCATTCATGGCCGCGAGCACCGGTTCAGCGGCTTTTTCGATGGCGTCCAGCGCCTTGTAATGGCCATCGATATTGGTGACTTCCTCAGCATAATCGTTGAAGGAATTCTGATAGCTGGTCAGCAAGCTGCCAATCCGGGCGCGCTGCGATATGTTCTTGTAGTAGCTGCCGGGAAAGGCACGGAATTCATCAACCCGCGCGTTCAACCGCTCAGTGTATTTTGCGGCGTGGCGCATGATGAAGTCTTTCTCATGGCGACGCATCATCAGCATTTTGACTGTCATCTCGGGTTCGGCGGTGTCTTTCAGCGCCGTCTCAATGCTGCGAACGGAGCTGCGCAGGGCCCCCTGCAGCCCATCAGTTTCGTCAAACCCCAACCGATCCTGACTGGCAACAACCTCTGCAAAACCAGCCTCATAGGCCGTGATCGCCGCCGCCAGCTGGCGCAGATTATCCGCAGCGTCCGCCATGCCCTCCAGCTCCGCGATCTGCATTTTTGCGACCTCAATCCGGTTGGAAAGATGCGCCATCGTTTCAGCCTGCGTGGCAAGAGTGTCGTGGCTTGGTTTCAGGCGAAAGCTCATCTCCACCAGACGGGTGCTTTGAAAGTCGGCGCTCACCTCAGACAGCGTCTGTGCAAACCCTTCGACTGCCGTGACCTCCGCCTCGATCTCCGTGCGCAGCTGTTCCGTGTAGCGTGACAGCCCAATCAGGGCGAACATGACTGCGCTGGCCAGGAAAACGATCAGAAATACGGCCGTCTTGATGGAAGTCTTGAATTTCATAGTCTCAGTACCTGCTTTGTCGATCTGTCACGACTATCGGCGGGCTGTTAATAAATCATGGAAACTTGCGAAAAAGCTGCAGGTTTTCCACTCACAGCCGACCGCGGCCCACACAGGTTTTACGTTCCGTGATGACCGCCGGATGGTTGACCGGTTTTTTTGCCCGAACAGATGATTGTTGTCGTGGCCTGAGGTATCGGCAGGGGAAGGGGAGAACGGGCAGGGGGCAGAAAGCTGGGTGCGGCGATCACAATTCTGAGAGAATTTCCCCGGCTGCTGGCAAGGGAAGCAGCGCGGTATATTTCAAGAGTACTGCCGCGAAAAAACGCGTGATAGCACCTGCGCCAGGTCAGCCCCTCAGGGATGGAGAGGGAGCTGCCCTGAACAATATTGGAGCATCTCCTCATGAACACCAGATTTGCCTCTCAACTCGGGGTGACGGCCTTGGTTTCCGGGCTTTTTGCCGGTCTTGCAGCGCCTGCGGTGGCCGGGCCAACCTACGAGAACAACTTGGGCGGAACCTTCCGCTACTATGGTCAGTTCAACCCCTCCTTCCAGTCGTTTGACGATGGCGGCGACGATTTCAGCACGCTTGTCGACAACGCCAATTCGAACTCCCGTATCGGGTTCTGGCTGGAACAGCCTTTTGGCGAAAACACCCTGCGGTTCAATTTTGAGACCGCGCTTGGCCTGCGCTCCTCTGACGGGGTGGACCAGAATGGGCGTCCACAGAATATCAGCTGGGATCGCACCCGAATCCGCAAGGTCGATCTCCAATACGCCACGGCGCGTTATGGCACGTTTTCCTTTGGTCAGGGGTCCATGGCGTCGGATGGGCTGGCGGAATCTGATCTCTCCGGCACCGGCGTGATCCAGACGTCCTCGATTGCGGATTCTGCTGGGGGCTTCCTGTTCCGCACCTCTACAGGCACGCTTTCCGGTGTCAGTATCGGATCTGCCTTCCGCAGCCTTGACGGCGGTCGCCTGGGCCGGGTGCGCTACGATACGCCTGAATTCAGCGGCTTCACCGTATCGGCGTCTTACGGCGAGGAAATCCTGCGCTCGAATTCTGACCGCGAAGCCTATGATGTTGCGGTGCGTTACACCAATGATGACCTTGGCGACTTTACCATCAATGGCGCGTTGGGCGCGGTGTGGAATGAGAACGGTCCCGGTACCAAAACCCGCGATATTGTTGCCTCTTTCGCAGCACTGCACGAGCCGTCGGGCGTGTCCTTCGCCGTTGCCGGCGGTGACAGGGACACCGGCGGCGACTATGCCTTTGCCAAGCTGGGCTATACCGCGAATTTCCTGTCCGTTGGCGCGACGTCCTTTGCCATCGATTACTATGACGGGTCGGATATGGTCACCAGCGGCGACAGCGCCGAATCCTGGGGCATCGCGGCGGTTCAGAATTTCGACAATCTGAACCTTGAGACCTATGTCGCCTACCGTGACTACTCCTACTCGGACACCAGCGCGACCAGCTATCAGGACAGCTCGTCCATTATGGCCGGGGCCCGCTGGAAGTTCTGATCCGACCAGTCGAGACAGCGCGATCCCGTGAGGGCTGCCGTACCGGCGCGCGCCTTCTGACCGATTGGGCCTTCACCGGGTCGCATAGCCTCAAAACACGCCCCTCTGGGCGTGTTTTTCTTTTTGAGGGGCCAAAAAACGCCGCATCCGCCCCGGTCTGAGCCGCTCTGGAGGCAATCCCTCTTGCGCCGCCGCTCATGTGCAAATAGAAGGCCACAAATTGTCTGGGGGAGCGCCTGCGCGCGCGCCCCGAATCTCTATGGGGAATATGATGCAGGTCACCGAGACGCTGAACGAAGGTCTGAAACGCGGTTACGCGATCACCGTCACCGCCGCCGAGCTGGACGCAAAGGTCAATGAAAAACTGGTCGAGGCACAGCCCGAAGTCGAGATGAAAGGCTTCCGCAAGGGCAAGGTTCCCATGGCGCTGCTGAAGAAGCAGTTCGGCCAGCGTCTGATCGGCGAAGCCATGCAGGAAACCATCGACGGTGCGATGAACAAGCACTTCGAGGAAAGCGGCGACCGTCCGGCCATGCAGCCCGACGTGAAAATGACCAACGAAGACTGGAAAGAGGGCGACGACGTCAACGTCGAGATGTCCTATGAGGCGCTGCCTGAGATCCCCGAAGTTGATCTCTCCGGTGTTGAGCTGGAAAAGCTGGTTGTCAAAGCAGACGGCGCAGCGGTTGACGAAGCGCTGGCCAACCTCGCGGAGACCGCGCAGGACTTCGAAGCCCGCGAAGACGGTGCCGCAGCAGAAGATGGTGATCAGGTTGTCATCGATTTCGTTGGCAAAGTTGACGGCGAAGCCTTTGACGGCGGCGCAGGCGACGACTACCCGCTGACGCTGGGCTCCAATTCCTTCATTCCCGGTTTCGAAGAGCAGCTGGTTGGCACCAAAGCGGGTGAAGAAAAAGACGTCACCGTCACCTTCCCCGAAGAATATCAGGCCGAGCATCTGGCTGGTAAGGAAGCCGTGTTCTCCTGCACCGTGAAAGAGGTGAAAGCCCCCAAAGCGGCAGAGATTAACGACGAGCTGGCGCAGAAATTCGGTGCCGAAGACCTCGCTGGCCTGAAAGGTCAGATCTCCGAGCGTCTGGAAGCGGAATACGCCGGTGCGGCCCGTGCCGTGATGAAGCGTGGCCTGTTGGACAAGCTGGACGATCTGGTCTCCTTCGACCTGCCGCCGTCGCTGGTCGAAGCAGAAGCCAAGCAGATTGCACATCAGCTGTGGCACGAGGAAAACCCCGAGGTTCAGGGCCACGATCACGACGAGATCGAAGCCACTGACGAGCACAACAAGCTGGCCGAGCGCCGCGTGCGTCTGGGCCTCCTGCTGGCAGAACTGGGCCAGAAAGCCGAAGTCGAAGTGACCGACGCGGAAATGACCCAGGCGATTATGCAGCAGGCACGCCAGTACCCGGGTCAGGAACGTCAGTTCTTTGAGTTCATTCAGCAGAATGCCCAGATGCAGCAGCAGCTGCGCGCGCCGATCTTTGAAGACAAAGTGATCGACCACATCGCCGAGCAGGCGAAAGTGGACGAGAAAGAAGTCTCCAAGGATGATCTGCAAGCCGCCGTTGAGGCACTGGAAGACGAGTAATCAGACCTCGGGCCTGCGCGTTGGCGCAGGCTCTTGCTTCTGACTATGGAACAGGCCGCCTCTCAGGGGTGGCCTTTTTCTTTGTCAGCTCAAACGGTCCCACCCGGACCGGTGGGGCTGCCCCTCACAAGCAGAAACCGCCCCCCGGGTCTATCCAAGGGCGGCGCGGCATGACGTTGACTTGGGTTTTCCGATCGACGCCGGAAACAGGTATCAGAACAAGAAGTTATCGGAACTTGACAGCTCCGCTGCTGAGACATTCTCCACCGTCACAACCACGTTGTCGAAGGAGATTACAACGTGATCGCCCTTCGCGGTGAAATCAATCTGACTGAGAGACTCTGCCCCGCTGATAATGTCGATTTTGTCGACACCCACCTCGAAGTCGCGGATCCGCGCACGCCCGTGATTGCTGCCGAAAGCAAATGTATCGGCGCCGTCACCGCCGATCAGCAGGTCGTTTCCCTGCTGGCCGAACAGTTTGTCATTGCCGTTGCCGCCAATCAGTGTGTCGTTGCCTGCGCCGCCACGGATCGTGTCAGCCCCGTGGGAGCCGTTCAGCTTGTCGTCACCATTCTGACCGATCAGCCGATCACGTCCGCCACCGCCGCGCAGGTCATCGTCGCCGGCGCGTCCGGCAAGCCGGTCATTACCACCTCGGCCTGAAATCAGATCATCCGCTCCGGTCCCATCGAGAATATCGCGGCTGACGGTTCCCAGCAGCGTTTCACCGACCTCAGGCTCTCCCATATCCAGCGGCGCGTTGCCACCTGCTTTGCGGTCCTGCCAGAAGGCGATCAGCGCGTCCGCAGTGGGGCTGTCGTAGCCGCCGAAATCCTTAACGTATTTCAGAATTGAGGTGCCGTATTCATCCGTCGACGCGGTATCGCTCAGCAGCAGCGTGGCCAGCCCTGAAGCGCCGCGCAGATGCGCCGCCGCCATCAGCCCGGTCAGGGACAGGGTGACGTCGACCATAGCACCATTCACATCGCGGTAAGAGACTGTTTCGCCCACGTAGTCGGCAATACTGCGTCCCTGCTGGCCCAAGTAGTGGGTGAGCATTTCGAAATTATAGCCAAAGGCCTCATTGATAGCGGTGTCCTGCGCGGCGTGGGTTTTGAAGTCATCCAGACTGTTGACGCCATTCTTGCCGGTCCAGGTGCCATCCCAGCGATTGATCGTATCACCGCCCAGGTAGTAAACATCATCCCTGTAGTAGCCGAGATCAATGAGCAGCGCCTCGCCGAATTGATAGCCGACAAAGCCCAGAGAGTTGGTCGAATGATACGCCATATCGCGCCACTGGGTGGCGTCCAGCTGACCCCAGCTGCTCAGGCCAGGATAGAAACTGCCAACCGGCGCACCGGCCCATTGTGTCAGCTGCGCATCGCTGATCTGCCCCGCATCATAGCGGTCCCGGTCCCAGCCGGATTCAAACGCCAGAAGCGCATTGCGAAAATCATTGAAACTGCCGTTTGGCATCGTAACTGCTCCTCTTGCGTATCAACCGTCTTGACGCGGACTGCTGGTGTTCAGCGTTGTCCGACACATGGCATGTCAGAAAACTCTGTCGCAAGAAGGGGGCAGAAATTTGGCAAACAAATGCCTAAAAAAGAGTAAGGACAGCGTAATTTTGCTCGAAATTTGTAAAAATTAACCTTTAGGGCGCACCTCAATAAATAGTGTGCAAGCGGGGCGTGTACGCCTAAATATGCCGCCCGACTACGTTTGGCCGGGCGGCGAGAATCATTTCATTTTGCACAAATCGGAAACAGTCTGTTCACAGCGAGATTCTATAGCGTGCAAAGCCATCCGGGCCTTCACCTGCAGGTTCAATCGCAATGCTCTCGACGCTGTCGACATAAGCCGCCGCCTTTGGACCGGTGTCAAACAGAACCGATGTGTCCGCCAGCGGCGCAAAGCGCCAATTGGCATCCGCACGCGGGCTGATGGTGCCTTTCTCAACGATATAGCGCACGATCACATCGCGGTTGGTGTCCGGCCCCTCAAAGACAACGGTATCTCCCATCGCGCCCGGGAAGGCGCCACCGCCGCCTGCGCGGTAGTTGTTGGTGGCGATAATGAACTCCTGCGCGGGATCAATCGGCGCGCCGTCGAACTCAAGATTGACGATGCGATTGGCGTCGGGGTTTTCCAATGCGCCCTTGGGGCCGAACTTGGAGGGTTGCGACAGATCAATCTGATAGGTCACCCCGTCGATCACGTCAAAGTTGTAGCTGGGGAAGACGGGATTGAGCAGCACCTGATCCGCCGCACCGGGGGTAATCTGATTGAACATACCGGCAGAGCGTTCCAGCCAATCCTTGACCTGCGCGCCGGTTACCCGCACCGCACGGGCAGTGTTGGGATAGAGGTAGAGATCCGCGACATTCTTGATCGCGACATCGCCCTTGGGCACATCGGTGTAATACTCCGCACCACCGCGACCGCCAGCTTTGAACGGGGCCGCTGCAGAGAGGATCGGCAGGCCTTCATGTTCGGTGCCTTTGAGCATCTGCTCAATGTACCAGGTCTGCGCAATCGACACGATCTGCACCGATGGATCATCGGCGACCAGTGCAAAATAGCTGTGCAGCGGCGCGTCAGTCTTGCCCACGGCGCGGCGCACATATTGCAGCGTCTCGTCATGTTCTTTCTGCGCGGCCGCCAGCACCGCAGGGGCACTTTCGACCAGGGCGGTGATCGACCGGTCCTCTTCGCGCTGAGAAATCGGGCGCGCCTCTGACGCGTGGCCGACGACGCGCCAGCCGCTGCCATCGCGTTCCAGCATCAGATCAATCAGACCCATATGGCTGCCCCAGAAACCGCCCATGGTGGCGGGGGTGCCGTGGATGGTGCCCTTGTCGACATCCACTCCGGCAAAATCGGCATAGGTGGAGGAGGGGAAGACCAGATGCGAATGGCCGGTCATAATGGCATCGATGCCCTCAACCGCCGCCAGCGGGACCGAGGCATTCTCCATCCCGTCGACTTCCTGTGCGCTGCCAATACCGGAATGCGAGAGCGCGATAATGATGTCAGCGCCTTTCTCCTTCATCTCCGGTACATAGGCGCGGGCAGTTTCCAAAATGTCGCGCGCCTGAACATTGCCCTCCAGATGGCGGCGATCCCAGTTCATCACCTGCGGGGGCACAAAACCAATCAGGCCGATCTTGATCGGATGGGTGTTGCCCGCGCCATCGGTCAGTTCGCGCTCCAGGATCACATAGGGCGGCAGCAGGGTTGTGTCGTCGCGCGGACCGGCGCCGGTTGATTTGGCGACATTGGCGCAGACCACGGGGAAGTCGGCCCCGGCGAGGGATTTCATCAGGAAATCCAGCCCGTAGTTGAACTCATGATTGCCCAGCGTCGAGCCATCAAACCCCACGGCATTCATCGCCTGAATGACCGGGTGGGTGTCGCCTTCCTTCATGCCCCGCTCATAGGCGATATAGTCGCCCATCGGATTGCCCTGTAGAAAATCGCCATTGTCTAACAGCAGCGAATTGGTCGCCTCGGCGCGGATATCGCCAATCAGCGAGGCCGTACGGGCCAGTCCGACCGTGTCGCGGGGTTTGTCGGCATAATAGTCATAGGGAAACACATGCACATGCAGGTCCGTGGTCTCCATCAGGCGCAGATGCACCTGGTTGGAGGCCGCCTGAACAGAAAACGGATGCAGTGCAATAAGCCCTGCGCTGCCAGCCAGAAAGGACCGGCGATCAAGTTGGATAGGCATTTTTCACTCCGACGTCTTTTTATAATAGACATCTATGCTAGCAGAAAAATGCGTATCGTCATGTGACAGTTTTGCGCTAACAGGTTTTGCGGCAGCCTGTCGCGCAATTCTGAAATAGATTATGGTTTTCAGATGGTTGTGCGTGCCGCCTAGGGGCGCAACCCGGTTTCACGCAACATGCCACGGCGTTTGGCGGCGTAATAGTAGCCGCGCGAATAGTGCTTTACCGCCTGATCATAACTGCCATCGGAGAGGAGCCAGGCCCCGCGCAGATATTTCACCGCATACTTCAGGTTGGTATCCGCATCCAGAAGATCCTTCGGTTTGCCCCGAAACCCCATGGAGCGGGCTGTGGCGGGCAGGATCTGCAGCAGACCATAATAGGGCCGGTTGATGGCCCAGGGGCGATGCGTGCTCTCCCGGATGGCGAGCCGATGCACCAGCGGGCGCGGCACCTCATAGTGGTCAGCCCAGAAATTGATCTTGCGCCGCAGTTCGGGTGTTTCATTGGGATAGAGCGGCGGTTTGGCGGCGCGTTTTGTTGCGGCGGGTGCATCGCCACAGGCCGCCAGAGCGAGCGGGCTGAGAAGGAAGGCCAAAGCCGTTCTGCGATCAATCATGGAAACTGCCTGTTATATCCCCGGTCTGGCCAGGTCGGCGGCAGATTAGGCGGGGGATGGGATTTGGGCAAATGGCAGATATGGGCATCGGCGGATATCCCCCCCTGTCGGGGACCGGGGGCGAGGGGCGGGTGTCGCTGGCTAAAATTTTAGCGGCTATTCAATTGTGCCGGGCCGCCGGACACCGCAGGATTTTGACGCGCATGAACCGGGCACAGAGCCCCGTCCCAACACGGCTCCCGTGCCTGCGGCCCGCTTGGGATGCACATGCAAAGGGGCCGCGAGGGGGAGCCTTCGCGGCTCCGCCTGCGCTGTCAGGGCTGAATGAACCTGTGCGGATTGTGTTGGGTCAACTCCGCCGTGATCAACTCCGGTGGCACCAGATTGCTGATTGCCTCGCCCTTATGGCGCGGATTTTCAAAGCTGAATCCCCGCAGCAGCCGCAACAGCAACCGGCGGCGCAATGCAGTTTCTTCCCGGATCAGTTCCTCTTCCATGGTCACCCCCAGATGACTGAATATCGTCGAGCACAGATGCGAGGGCACAAGCCCACGGCGGGGTCCAAGACTGGCAGAAACCACCGAAGATGAGATTACCAGCGCAGAGTTTATGCGGCGAGTTTGAAGCGAGTTTGATCTGTCTGCGCCCGCAGGATATCAGGCGGCATACGAAAAAGGCCGCCCCGGATGGAGCGGCCTTTCTCAATGTCGGATAGATCCAATGCCGATCAGGCGTTGGTCTCTTCGTCGTCGCTTGCAGCCGGGGCTGCATCATCGTCGTCGTCCGAAGCGGCAGAGCCGATATCGTCGAACAGCTCGGAGATTTCGAATTCAGCAGCGGCTTCTTCTTCAGCGGCCAGCTCTTGAATCGATTTGCCCGAGGCCTGCAGCTCAGCTTCTTCAGCCGAACGTGCAACGTTCAGTTTGATCTGAACTTCGACTTCAGGGTGCAGCTTCACAACAACGCTGTGCAGGCCCAGATCCTTGATCGGCGAGAGCAGAGCGATCTGCTTCTTGTCGACCGAGAAGCCTTCTTCGGTGGCTGCGTCTGCGGCGTCACGGGGGGTGACGGAACCGTAGAGCGCGCCCGCGTCAGAAGCGGAGCGAATCACGATGAACTGCTGACCGTCCAGCTTTTCAGCCAGAGCTTCCGCTTCTTTTTTGGTTTCCAGGTTGCGCGCTTCAAGCTGCGCTTTCTGGTCCTCAAAACGAGCGATGTTGTTCTGCGACGCGGTCAGCGCCTTGCCTTGCGGCAGCAGGAAGTTGCGAGCATAGCCGGGCTTGACGTCCACGACTTCGCCCATTTGGCCCAGCTTGGCCACACGTTCCAGAAGGATAACTTGCATGTGCTTATCTCCTTACTTCACGGCGTAGGGCAGCAGGGCGAGGAAGCGGGCGCGCTTGATAGCACGGGCCAGTTCACGCTGCTTCTTTGCCGAAACGGCGGTGATGCGCGAAGGCACAATCTTACCACGTTCGGAAATGTAGCGCTGCAGAAGACGGGTGTCTTTGTAGTCGATTTTCGGCGCATTGTCGCCCGAGAACGGGCATACTTTACGACGACGGAAAAACGGTTTGGCTGCCATGGTTTAGCGTCCTTTTCTCAAGCGTTGATCAGCGGCGCTCACGACGCGAGTCGCGCTCATCGCGCTTCTGCATCTGAACCGAGGGGCCGTCTTCATGTGCGTCAACCTTGATGGTCAGAACGCGCATAACGTCATCATGCAGGCGCATCAGACGCTCCATTTCCTGGATCGCCGCTGCGGATGCATCGGTCTTCAGGAAGGAGTAGTGGCCCTTACGATTTTTGTTGATCTTATAGGCCATCGTCTTGACGCCCCAGTACTCGCTGTCGACCAGGCTACCGCCGTTGTCGGACAGAACAGCACCGAAATGTTCGATGAGGCCTTCAGCTTGCGAGTTGGACAAGTCCTGACGCGCAATCATGACATGCTCGTAGAGTGGCATGTGAACTCCAGTTTGTGTCTAGGCGCATTTCATAGACGGGGCGGTTGATCCTTCCGCTGCCCTGTCACGAGAGTCTGCGCGGATCGAAAATGTCGCGGAAGGAAGCCCCCATATACAGGTTGCCGACAAAAGGGCAAGACCCGTTTCCCGGCAGCCCTTGTCCGCACGGGTTTTCGGCGGCGATTACACCTTGCGGGGCTGGTTCAGCGCATGTGAACCAAATTTTAGCAAAATCATGCCATTCTGAAGATGGCCAGAAGATTTTGAATGGATCCAGTGCGGCAACCACGGGCGCCGCCCCCATCAGCCCCCGCCTGAGGGGGCGTTGATCAAGGCAGTCAATGATCCGGGCAGCCAGCGGGAAACGGCGGGAAACGACGGCGACCACCAGATCCACAATAACCGCCGCTCTGCTGAAATCGTGTCAAAGGCGGGCAGGGCAGGACCAACCACTGGGCAATCGCATGGGCGCGACCTGTATTTACCGCAACTCCGCCCCATTTCAGCCCCAATGCTGGCGTCAATCTTGGTTAATGAAGCGTTAACCGGCCAGCCAGACCCAGACCAAAGGCGCAGAAAGCGCCGCCGAGAAGGCAGGGCAGACCGACCGCGTTAAGAGTGAGAAGGACCAGAGATGAGCATCATCGAACCATCCGACATCGGGTTTCAGCCTGCGCATCAGCCTCGTTTTGGTCATGCCATGCACGGTACGTCAGCTCAATCCTATGTCAGACAGTCTCGTGCCGCGCGACGTCTGGCGGATCTGGCCCGCTCCACGCCTTTGAACCTGCAAGTGCAGGCCAATTGGCCGGTTCGCTCCATTCTGCTGCGCATTCTTGGCGGTGGCATGGTGCTTGGCTCCACGGGGCTGTGGCTGCTGCCCGATGCCGGGGTTGATCCGCAGATGTCGCTGATCCGGATCGGGATTTCCATCGCCTTCCTCTTTGTCGGTCTGATCCTTCTGACCACACATCACCCCGACAGCCAGCCGGAGGCCTGTTTCGACCCGGTTCGCCGCGAGTTGCGGATCCTGCGCAAATCCCGCAATGGAGCCCCCCGCGTTGTCCTGCGCCGCAGCTACGCCAGCCTTGGCGGCGTGCGCCTTTCGGCCAATGCCATTTCGGTGCTGGACAGCGATGGCTCCGTTCTGATGGACCTGCCGATTGACAGCGCGGACACCCGTCTGCGGCTGCGCGATCAGCTCAATGGCGCCTTGCCCATTCTCAGCTGACCGCCCCGGCAGAAACCACCCCAACAGGCGGCGCTCTTGCCGATCTGTTCCGGCCCATTTCATACCGCGACCCATCACAACTGCGCGAGAACCCGCCGCTCTGCACAGATGCAGCTTTGGTTGTTCATCTGAACACAGATAGTGTTGGGTTTTGCGGGCTTCCCTTTCGGGCGAGAAAATCCTCAACTGGGAAGTGATGTTACACGGTCCAATGGAGCCAAAATCATGAAAACCACTCTTCTCGCTGCCGCCCTGATGGGCGCTGCCGCCACCACTGCCTTTGCTGCGCCCGAAGCCTATAACCTGGATGCAAGCCACAGCCAGGTGGTGTTCAGCTACAACCACCTTGGGTTCTCCACCACCTATGGCATGTTCTCCGGCTTTGAGGGTGAGATTGCCTTTGATCAGGAAAACCCCGAAGCCTCCAGCGTCTCCGTCTCGATGCCTGCAAAATCCATGCTGACCGGCTGGGAAGGGCGTTTTGACCACTTTATGTCGAAGGATTTCTTTGGTGCCGATGACAAGGAGATGATCACCTTCACCTCCACCGGCATTAAGGTGACCGGCGAGAATACCGCTGAAATCACCGGCGATCTGACCCTGAACGGCGTCACCAAATCCGTGGTTCTGGACGCCAAACTGAACCAGGTCGGCGATCACCCGATGGCGGGCAAGCCCTGGGCCGGTTTTGACGCCACCACCACGCTGCTGCGCTCCGACTACGAACTGGGCAAATTCGCCCCCTTCGTCAGCGATGAGGTCGATGTGAAGATCTCGGTTGAGGCGATGAAGGCCGAATAAGCCGGAGACCACATCACGGTGCGACCATAAGGCTCACTGCGCGTAACCAGAAACCGCCGCCCCAAAGGGTGGCGGTTTTTTCTCGACACAGCACGTTGATCCACTTTGAGCCCAAACTGTAAGATGCTGCGCTTGACGCCAATGTCTGCTAACTTCGAATTCAAGGGTTTCAGCTAGGGTTTGTTTTGAATTGAGACTATCCATCGCCGTTTTCGCTGCGCTCTTTTGGTTTGGGGTTTCATCACCCGTCCAAGCGCATTCGCCCTACTTTGGCCAAAGCGAGAGGATTGAACATCCAAAATTTGGCGTTGTTGAGTTCGCCGTTCTATACGGCGACGGCATATTCTTCGCTGATCCCTCGCAAGTAGTAGCACTTGATAGCGAAGGATATTTGCTTGCTGCAACGCCGCAGTCAAAGGCATTACTCATCCAATGCGACAGATCAGTCAGCCCACCAGATTGCCGGATTTACGATGAATTGCAGGGCGTTGTTCTTGAGCCCGACTACAAACAGTGGGCGCGGGGCAGAATAATTGAAGAAGAAGGCAGGCCGCCCCGTGACGCATATCCAGAATACATGGACATACATTATGGTTTTTCCAAGCGCCCCGCGACGCCTATAGAAAAACTCAGATTTGAGATGGCCGGGGTTTGGGGTTCCCTTACGGGTAGCGCTTTGTCAGTGCTCTGGTGGGTTGTGACTTGGTCGCTTTTAACGCGTCTCACGTGGAAATGGAAACGCAATGGCTGGCAGCTAAGACCTTTCAAAATTACGGTGTTCGCACTGGCTGTTCTTGGTCTTGCAGTGTTCATAGGAATGAGCTTCTTGGCCGCCTACGGCTGGCTGCTATCGCCGTACTCACCCTACTTCTTCGCATTTGCTTTCATATTGGGGGCGCTGATCGCTACAATCCTGACGCGACCCAAAGCAGTCGTTCAGCGAGATTGACCCAGCGTCCGGTTTGTCCCGCATAGCTAACCAAGACTCTGTGTGAATACCCTCATCCACCGGCCGTGTGCCTGCTACAGTCCCCCTCACGGCGCGCGGCTGGCGGTCAGGTCAACGACGATGGTCACCGCATAGGCCAGAGAGCCTTCGTCCTGCACACCGCGCCCGATGTTGAAATCCAGCCGGTTCACTTCGGCGCTGCCGGACATCACCGCGGTGTCACCGTTCAGATCCAGCGTGAAGGGCAGGCGCAGTGGCACCTCCTGGTCGCGGATGCGCAGGGTGCCCTCGGCAATATAACCCTCCGCCAGCTTTTCAATCTCGGCGCGGAACTCGGCGGTGGGGTAGCTGGCACTGTCGAAATAATCCGGCCCCATCGCCTGATCGGTGACCGATCCCAGCATCAGCGACGGGATTGCCACGGAGACGGTGACCGTGCCCGCAGGGCCGGGGGCGTTTGGCTCCTCAAACGCGATGCTCGCCTGCCACTGGTCGAACTGACCGCGCACTTCGCTGCCCATCTGTACGATGGCGATGGCCAGCGTACCGTCCTGAACCACCCAGCTGCCAGCGGGCATTGTGTCGGTATCTGTGCCTGCCTCGTGGTCATGGTCATGCCCGTGGCCAGCAGCGGTGTCGGCCGGCGCGTGGCTATGCGGCGCATAAAGCCCGAAGGCCCCACCGCCCGCCAGCACCAGACCCCAGATTGCCAGCGCCACCAGAAACGGCAGGGCACCATGAGGCGTCTCGGTCTGGGCGGTGACCTCAGGTGCGCGCCCCGGCAGCATCCGGCGCAGGGTGGCGTCGCGGTCAACCACCTCATGTTTCAACGCACCGGCAATATGCAGCCCCAACGCCACCGCAAGGGTCCAGACAAACAGCCAGTGCAGCCCGCCAAACACTGCAGCCACCGCCTCTGATTTCGGCACGAACGGCAGATCCTGACCAAACGGCCACCAGATCGGCGCAAAGCCGGTGGTCGCTGCGTGGTGGATCCAACCCGTCAGCGGCGCGGCAACCAGTGCACCATACAGCAGCCAATGCACCACCTCAGCCAGCACTGTCTCCGCCCGTCGCTCCGGATGCAGCGGCACCGGCTTGGGCTGGCTCAGCGCCCAGAGAATGCGCAGCAGCGCGGTCAGGAACAGCGCCAGTCCCAGGGTTTTGTGCAGCGAGAACAGCAGCGCCGCGCGGGTCAGCGTCGCCTGCGCGCCGTCGAAATCGGCGCTCTGGATGTGATGTGCCAGATCATTCGCGAAATACCCCAACGGGAACACCGCCAGCATCAAGAGGGCGGTCAGCCAGTGAAACCCCTTGGCGACGCTGCCATAATGGCGGGCGGTGTTGTGGCGGACGGCGGGAGAGCTGGCAGGGGAGGACACGTCAGGGAAAACCTTCTCTTCTGGAGCGACAGGATTACCCTATCTTCTCAGCAGGCTGAGACAACACGCATCTCTGTCACCTGATGCACAGGCTTGGTGCGCCCGCGCAAGGCTGTGCTTGTACGCAGCGTCACCTGCGTCTAAACCCGGTGCAACGCAGATGTGCAGAGAAGATGAGGTCTCAGATGACAATTGCATTCGTGTTTCCAGGGCAGGGCGCGCAGACCATCGGGATGGGCAAGGCGCTGGCCGAGGCCTATCCGGCAGCCAAAGCGGTCTTTGACGAGGTGGATGCCGCACTGGGAGAGGCGCTGAGCCAGCTGGTCTGGGAAGGGGATATCGAAACCCTGACCCTTACCCAGAACGCTCAGCCGGCGCTGATGGCGACCTCGCTCGCCGCTATGCGCGCGCTTGAGGCGGAGGGTGTCAGCATCGATAAGGCCGCCTTTGTCGCCGGTCACAGCCTTGGTGAATATTCCGCATTGGCCGCAGCCGGTGCGATTTCGGTGGCCGATACAGCACGCCTGCTGCGCACCCGTGGTCAGGCCATGCAAAGCGCCGTGCCGGTGGGGGAGGGCGCAATGGCCGCCATTCTGGGGTTGGACCTTGAGGCGGTGCGTGCTGTCGCTGAGGAAGCCGCACAGGGCGAGGTCTGCCAGGCCGCCAATGACAATGATCCCACCCAGGTGGTGGTCTCCGGCGCCAAGGCTGCCGTCGAGCGCGCCGCTGAGATCGCCAAGGAAAAAGGCGCGAAACGCGCCGTAATGCTGCCGGTCTCCGCCCCGTTCCACTGCGCCCTGATGCAGCCCGCAGCTGATGTGATGGCCGAAGCGCTGGCAGATGTCGCTATTACATCCCCCGCTGTGCCTCTGATCGCCAATGTGCGCGCCGATGCGGTGACGGACCCGGATGAGATCCGCAAACTGCTGGTCGAGCAGGTGACCGGATCCGTGCGCTGGCGTGAAAGCGTGCAGTCCATGGCCGCCAAAGGTGTGACCGAGTTCTGGGAAATCGGCGCGGGCAAGGCGCTGTCCGGCATGATCCGCAAGATCGACCGCAATCTCACCAGCCGTCAGGTCGGCACCGCTGAGGACGTGGCAGCCATCACCGCGGGCTGAACGCGGAATTTTCATTAAAATTCCGGCCCGTTTTCTTCCAAAGAAAATGGCGGACCGCGGGCCGGGGATGAGACAAAGGAAACCATATGTTTGATCTGACTGGCAAATCTGCCCTCATCACCGGGGCATCTGGCGGCATCGGTGGTGATATCGCCCGTGCGCTGCACGCCGCTGGCGCCACGGTTGGCCTCTCTGGCACCCGCGAAGCGCCGTTGCAGGAACTGGCGGCCGAACTCGGGGAGCGCGCGCATGTGCTGCCTTGCAATCTCTCGGATGCAGAGGCGGTAGAGGCGTTGCCGAAACAGGCCATCGCGGCGATGGGATCGGTTGATATTCTGGTCAACAACGCCGGTATCACCCGTGACAATCTCTTCATGCGGATGAAGGATGAGGAATGGGCCAGCGTGCTGGAGGTGAACCTGACCTCTACCATGCGCCTGTGCCGGGGTGTTCTGCGCGGCATGATGAAGGCGCGCTGGGGCCGGATCATCAATATCTCTTCCATCGTGGGGGCGACGGGCAACCCCGGTCAGGGCAATTATGCCGCCGCCAAGGCCGGTATGGTCGGCATGTCGAAATCGCTGGCCTATGAGGTCGCCAACCGGGGCATCACCGTCAATGCCGTGGCGCCCGGCTTTATCGCCACCGCCATGACCGACAAGCTGAACGATGCCCAGAAAGACGCGATCCTGACCCAGATCCCCAGCGGTCGCATGGGCAATCCTGAGGAAATCGCCTCAGCCGTGTTGTATCTGGCCAGCGCTGAGGCTGGCTATGTCACCGGCACCACGCTGCATGTGAACGGCGGTATGGCCATGCTCTGATCCGGGGGCTGATAGCTCTTTGGATGAGGCGCCAGACGCTCGAGTCAGTTGCCCCGTCTCCGGTTCGTCCGGCGGCGGGGTTTTCATTGTAGACCCCCGCTGCAACCGAACCGATATGTGACGCGGATGCCTCAGGACTTGTGCCGGATGCCGGCCTGCCTCGGTGATGATTTGCGTAAGATTTCGGGTCATTTTGCGATAGGTTTGCGTATGATTGCAGGGCGCACGCGGGCGAAACGCTGCCTTGCGAACCGGTGTGTCTGGCTGAAACCCGCTGAAAAATAATGTAAAAATCATACCGTCGATCCACATGGGATGAAAAATATCGCATACAAGTCTTGCATGTGCCGCCGCCTGTGGCCAAATGCTCACCCTGTTGCCTGAGCCCCAGGTGACAGGCTTCGGGTCGGCGGGTGCAGTGATGCTGCGAAATCGTTTGCCTCTGCGTCGGTCTGTGTTATAGGCGGCGCATATTCGCCATCTGCGGGTCCATGCCGGACCGGCAGGGGCACGTTCCGCTATGCGGAACACGATCGCCCGCATCGGGCACAACCACGCCGCCCCGAGCGGGCAAGGGCAGAACCGGGCGAAGGCCTGACAAACCGGGCGAATGCCTGAAAAGATGAGGAATTGACATGAGCGACGTCGCAGACCGCGTAAAAAAGATCGTTGTGGAACACCTGGGTGTTGAAGAAGACAAAGTGACCGAGAACGCGTCGTTCATCGATGATCTGGGCGCAGACAGCCTGGACACCGTTGAGCTGGTTATGGCTTTCGAAGAAGAGTTCGGCATCGAAATCCCCGATGATGCAGCCGAGACCATCCAGACCTTTGGCGATGCGGTGAAGTTCATCAGCGAAGCTTCCTGATCTCACCTAATTGGTGACGATTGCAGACGGCGCTTTCCAAGCAGGAAGGCGCCGTTTTGCGTTTGTGGACGTTTCCGACCCATGCGAGGTCGGGTTTTCTCCTTAGGGGTGATCGGTCTCCGTGCTAGCCTTGGCGAAACTGCCGACGACAGGAGGGCATTGCGATGATGATCTACCCCACGATGGAGCTGAAGGACGGGCGCTGCGTGACGCTGGACAAGGGGCGGCTTGATACCGCCATGGTCTGGCATGTGGACCCGGTGGCCACCGCTTGCAGCTTTGCGGCGGATGGTGCCGAATGGATGCATCTGACAGATTTCGATGCGATCGAAGGCGACAACCGCAATGCCGGGCTGGTGGAGGAAATCATCCGCACCGCAGGCATTCCAGTGCAGTTGGGCGGCGGGATGCGCAGCCGCGAGCATGTCGAACATTGGATCGACAAGGGGGCAGGCCGGGTTGTGGTTGGTACCCTGGCCGCGCAGGATCCGGAGATGGTGCGCATGTTGACCCGTCTCTACCCCGATCAGATCGTGCTGGCGGTGGATGTCTGGGAAGGTCAGGTGATGACCGATGGCTGGCGTCAGGCCGGGTCATTCACGCCCGAAGCCTTTATCGAAGCCTTTGCCGATTGTCCCTTTGCAGGGATCATCATCACCGACATCGAAAGCGATATGAGCGATGTCGAGGCGCAGCTGGGTCTGATCGCGGGGCTGGCAGAGAAGGCCCGCACACCGGTGATCGCCAGCGGTGTCGTGCGCACTGCTGATGATGTGGCGCGGTTGAAATACATCGGCTCGGTCTCCGGAACGCTGGTCGGGCGGGCGCTGTTCCGCAAGACATTGACCCTCGCCGAAGCGCTGGAGGAGGCGGCCCCCAGCCGCGAACCCGTGGCTGAGTTCCGCTGATCCAATCAGGGTCGGGCCAGGATCGTGCTAAGAATGTACGACGATGGTGCAAGGATCGCAGGATCCACTACCCAAAGGAGGCTGCGTAGGCGACTGCGCAGCCTTTCGCCATCTTGCGTTGCCGTGTTCTGGTGGCGGCGCAACCCGCGCATCAGGCCGGGTGTGATGATCTGGGGGTGATGATCTGGGTGCGATAATCCGGGTCTGGGCGTCCGGGGGTCAGCCAGAGACGGCGCTGTTGGTCTCCAGGTCCGGTGGCGTGTCGCCGCGCGCAAACCCTCGCTTGGCAGGTGACGGCGCCCGGCGGAATCCAGCCAGAGTTTTCACCACATCTCGGGGCAATCGGTCCTTGAACTGAATGCCAAAATAGTTGGCGTTGCACCATTGGACCTGGCCAGACAGGTCAACCTGAGGCGCATCTTTGGGCAGATTCAGCGAGATCTTATCCCCGACAGCACAGATAACATCGGATTTGATCTTTGCTCCTTCTTGGCTGATGTCCAGAAGTGTGGCCCCCGCTTCCTCTTCTGCATACAGCAGATGGCAGTCCAGATTGCAGGTATGGCGCTTGCGCCGCCGCTTCAGCGTGGCCATGCGCCGCTCAAACAGGATAAAGCAAAGCGCTCCGAACGCCACCAATCCCAGCGAGCCCGCCGCTGCGGTGGTGCTGGAAATCTGCCCAAGCGCGGGCAGCGCGCCTAAATTGCCATCCGTGGTCCCTTTCTTATGGGCGTTCTGGCAGGGCATACGTGCCAACTCCCGGCGATAGGCGGCCAGGGTTTCGCGGGCGAACAGCTTGATCGATGTCCGCTCCGCCGTGCGCCGATCCTTGATCGACAGAACCCGCAGCAGGCTGCGCTGCTGGGCGATCAGGTTGTGCGTGGCCTTGGACAGCTCATTCAGCTCTTCGCGCTGCATGCCACGATGCAGCTCCGTCTTGGTGGTATTGGACAAAAACCGTTCCAACTCCTGCACGGCGCGCGAATTGCTGCCAGTACGCAGGTAGTTCAGCATCTCCTCACTGGCGAGTGTCAGGGTCATCAATTTGTTGAACACCCGGCATTCCCGCGCGGCCAGCGGTTCGGCGCCCAGGAAAAAACTGGTCACTATCAGAAGGGCGAACAGGCTCACCCCCCACATGCGCGAAGGGCGGCGCTGTGCTGCTCGCCGCCCCTGTTGCAAATCGGGGTCCGATGACGCGGGGCGTCTGAATAATAACTGAATATACACCATTTACGCCTTGCCCCAGAGCCGTAGATCCAGATTTTGCGCCCCGTCAGTCGGGCGCGACATGTTGCGTCGCAGATGCCGTTGAGCCGGGATGACCCGGAGAGACGCCGCGAAACACCCTAGGGATACCTTCGTGAGGTTAATTGCAATCTAAGGGCGTCATTAAAATACCGTAAAACCGCGCGACTGTTCCGGCTCTTGCACCTTTGCGCCAATCCAAGCTATTTGGAGACAAATTGCCGAGGCAAAGGAGGGCAAGAAATGCGTCGAGTAGTAGTCACCGGACTGGGCCTGGTCACACCGCTGGCCAGCGGCGTCGAAGAAAGCTGGTCACGGTTGCTGGACGGGCAGTCCGGCGCGGGTCCGATCACGCATTTTGATGCGGTCGAAAGCGGTGTCGCCACCACATATGCCTGCGAAGTGCCGCGTGGCGATGGCTCCGAGGGGACCTTCAACCCTGACGATTGGGTGGTGAAGAAAGACCAGAAGAAGATTGATGATTTCATCCTGTACGGCATTGCCGCCGCTGATATGGCCGTGCGTGATGCAGGTTGGACTCCCGAGGATGAGGCAAGCCGCCTGCGCACCGGCGTGATGATCGGCTCCGGCATCGGGGGTCTCAGCTCGATCGCGGACACCGCCGTGATGATCAAGGAAAAAGGCCCGCGCCGGGTCTCGCCCTTCTTTATTCCCGGCGCGCTGATCAACCTGATTTCCGGTCAGGTCTCGATCCGCTTTGGCTTCAAGGGTCCGAACCACTCCGTCGTGACCGCGTGCTCCACTGGCGCCCATGCCATTGGCGACGCGGCCCGGCTGATCAAATCCGGCGATGCGGATGTGATGATTGCAGGCGGTGCCGAGGCGGCAATCTGCGAAATCGGCATCGCGGGCTTTAACGCCTGCAAGGCGCTGTCCACCAAACGTGCCGATGACCCGAAGGCAGCCTCGCGCCCCTATGACGCCGACCGTGACGGTTTTGTCATGGGTGAGGGCGCCGGCATTGTGGTGCTGGAAGACTATGAGCACGCCAAGGCCCGTGGCGCCAAGATCTATGCCGAGGTGCTGGGCTATGGCCTGTCCGGCGATGCCTATCATATCACCGCGCCGTCTGAGAACGGCGAAGGCGGCGAACGCTCCATGCGGGCGGCGCTGGCCAATGCAGGGCTTGAGCCGAAGGATATCGACTACATCAACGCCCATGGCACGTCCACGATGGCCGATACCATCGAACTGGGCGCGGTTGAGCGGATGATGGGCGATGCCGCAGGCAAGGTCACTATGTCTTCCACCAAATCCGCCACCGGCCATCTTCTGGGCGCGGCTGGCGCGATTGAGGCGATCTTCTCCATTCTGGCGATCCGGGATCAGGTGGCACCGCCCACCATCAATCTGGACAATCCGGCTGTGGATACGGCGGTTGACCTTGCCCCCAATGCCAAGCGTGAGCGCGAGATCAACGTGGCGCTGTCGAATTCCTTCGGGTTTGGCGGCACCAATGCGTCGGTCCTGTTCGGAAAGCCTGAGTGATGTGGCGCAGCCTCGCCTCTAATATGCTGACTATCCTGGTGGTGGTGCTGTTCCTGCTAGGCGGCGTCATCCTCTGGGGGCAGTCGCAATACACCTCGGAAGGTCCGCTCGAGAGCGCGATCTGCCTGCGGGTGCCGTCGGGCAGCAACATGACCAAGGTCAGCCGCAACCTGCAAGAGCAGGGCGCGATCAGCTCTGGTCCGTTGTTTCGGATCGGGGTGCGTTATTCTGAAAAGACTGATCAGCTGAAGGCCGGCAGCTACCTGGTGCCTGCCGGCGCCTCCATGGATGCCATCGTTGAGCAGATCACCCGGGGCGGTGCCAGCAGCTGCGGCACTGAGATCGTCTATCGCGTGGGCGTGACCCGCGTGCTGGCCGAAGTGCGCGAACTGGATCCGGCCACCAACCGCTTTGTTGAGCGCGCGGAATTCGTGCCCGGCGTCGATGAGGTGCCAGCCGTCTATGAAGAGAAGAAAGCCGACGCCGACACCCGCTACCGCATTGCGCTGGCAGAAGGGGTGACCAGCTGGCAGGTGGTGGAATCGCTGAAGGCGATGGATATCCTTGAAGGCGAGCCAGGCGATCGCCCTGCGGAAGGGATGCTGGCACCGGACAGCTATGAGGTCTCCCCCGGGGACAACCGTGCTGAGATCCTGGCCGAGATGCAGGAACGTCAGGTGCTGCGCATCAATGCCGCCTGGGAGAGCCGCTCGGACCGCGCGGCGGTCACCAGTCCGGAGGAGATGCTGATCCTTGCCTCGATCATCGAGAAGGAAACCGGCGTCGCCGAAGAACGTCGTCAGGTGGCTTCGGTCTTCACTAACCGTCTCAATCGCGGCATGCGGCTACAGACGGACCCGACGGTGATCTATGGCGTGACCAAGGGTGAGGGCGTGCTGGGCCGTGGGCTGCGCCAGAGTGAACTGCGCCGGGCCACCCCCTGGAACACCTATGTGATCGAAGGGCTGCCGCCGACCCCCATCGCCAATCCCGGCATGGCCAGCCTTGAGGCTGCGGTGGATCCTGATCAGGGTGATTATCTGTTCTTTGTTGCGGATGGGACTGGCGGTCATGCCTTTGCCGTCACTCTGGAAGAGCACAACCGCAATGTTGCCAAATGGCGCGAGATCGAGGCCGAGCGCAACAGCAACTGATCGCAACCGCAGCATAAACCAAATCTGGAAAGGGACGCTTTGGCGTCCCTTTTTTCGTGTGCGAACCCGTTAACTCCATCGTAGGGAAGTTAGGCATTTCCTTAATAAATTCGGTAGTTTGCGCCCGATACTTCAGGTGGTGAATTTTGACTTTTGCGCTGCTTTATGCCATGCTCTCTGGGCAGCTGGGAAACTGATCGATCCGCCGTGCAGAGGCCTCCACTGGTGCCTGCGCCTATGGCTGGATCCGTGGTTTTGCGGATGGAGGTCCATCACTATGAGGCCCCAACCATGAGCACCTACACACCGGAAAATCGGCTGGCGAAGACCGCCGATCTTCTTTTCTCACTCCACAGCTCCATCGAACGGCTCCGGCAGGAGGCCGAGCAGATGCTCGAACGCCTTGCCTGCGATGAGGATGAGGGCGGCAGCACTCCGCGCATCGCCAAATTGGAAAGCCTGATCCGTGACAGCCAGAAAGTGGAGAAAACCCTTGTCGAACAAAGTGAACAGCATCAGGCCGCAGCCGGTCTCGACATCAAGGCCGCCCGCGATGAAATCGAAAACCGGTTGGCTCGCCTGCGCGCCAGCCTCGACGCAGAAGATGTTTCTGGACCGGCTCAGCGATCATGACCTCTGTGCGATGCCCTATGTCTTTGATCTCTGGGCGCTGCCGCATCAACTGCCGCCGGCGGGGGACTGGCGCAGCTGGGTCATCCTTGGCGGACGGGGAGCGGGAAAAACCCGCGCCGGCGCCGAATGGGTGCGCACGCTGGCCGAAGGGGCAACACCGCTGTCCGCTGGCCGCGCCCGCCGCATCGCGCTCCTTGGGGAAACCTACGATCAGGTGCGCGATGTCATGGTGCAGGGCGACAGCGGCCTCCTTGCCTGCACGCCCCCCGACCGCCGCCCAACGTGGAAAGCCACCGAAAGACGGCTGATCTGGCCCAACGGGGCCACCGCGCAGGCGTTTTCGGCCCATGACCCAGAGGCGCTGCGTGGCCCGCAGTTTGATGCCGCCTGGGCGGATGAGCTGGCCAAGTGGAAGCGCGGGCAGGACAGCTGGGACATGCTGCAATTTGCGCTGCGGCTGGGACAGGACCCGCGTGTCTGCGTCACCACAACGCCGCGCAATGTGGGTGTGCTGCGCGATCTGCTTGCCAGCCCCTCCACCGTGCAGACCCATGCCGCGACGGAGGCCAACCGCGCCAATCTGGCAGCGTCCTTCCTGCAAGAGGTGCGCAATCGCTACGCCGGGTCGCGGCTGGGCCGACAAGAGCTGGACGGCATCCTGTTGCAGGATGTCGAGGGCGCGCTCTGGACCAATGCCGGGCTGGTTGCAGCGCAGATCGCAAAGGCCTCGACACTGGACCGGGTGGTGGTGGCGGTTGATCCGGCGGTGAGCGCGGGCAAACGCTCCGATGCCTGCGGCATCATGGTGGTTGGGGCGACGTTGCAGGGGCCGCCACAGGACTGGTGCGCCTATGTGCTGGCCGATTGCACCGTGCAGGGGGTTGGCCCGCTGACCTGGGCGCAGGCCGCCATTGATGCGCGCGACCGCTACGGCGCCGACCGCGTGGTCGCCGAGGTCAATCAGGGCGGCGCATTGGTCGAAAGCCTGCTGCGCCAGATCGACCCGCTGGTGCCCTTTACCGCGCTGCATGCCAGCCGGGGCAAGGGCGCGCGGGCGGAACCGGTCGCCGCCCTCTACGAACAGGGCCGGGTGCGTCATGTGCCGGGGCTTGGCGCGCTGGAGGACCAGCTTTGCCAGATGACCCCGCGCGGCTATCTGGGGCAGGGATCGCCCGACCGGCTGGATGCGCTGGTCTGGGCCGTGCAGGAGCTGATCCTGACCCCGGCCAACCGCCACCGGATGCCCCGTGCGCGCATGTTGTGAGCTGACAACATCCCGCTGACAGCCCCCGAAACGCCCGCAGTGATGCGGGCGTTTTTCGTTTTATCACAGGCGTTTGCCCTGGGTGTTGCGCGCCCGGCGCGCGCCTCGCTCAAATCTTATTCAATTACAGCCGTCATAAAGGATCACAGCAAACAGGGGCAGGCTTTGCCCCGTCCCGCAAGTTCAATCAAAGGAGTGGCCCATGGTCTTTGACCTCCTGCGGCGCAAGCAACAGCCCGTCGAAACCAAGACAAGCGCCGCCGCCCGTGTGGTGGCCTGGCATGGCAGCACCGGTGGCGCCGGCTGGAGCCCCCGCGACAGCAGTTCACTGACCCGCAGCGGCTTTGCTGGCAATCCAGTCGGTTACCGCGCCGTCAAGATGATTATTGAGGCCGCCGCCGCCCTGCCGTTGGTCTTGCAGGACGGCACGCAGCGCTACGACAGCCACCCATTGCTGGCGCTGCTGGCCCGGCCCAATGCCGCCCAAGGCCGCGCAGAGCTGTTGGAGGCGCTGTTTGGCCACCTGCTGTTGTCGGGCAACGCTTATATTGAGGCGGTTAGCGATCCCGACGGTCGCGACGTATTGCCGGTCGAACTGCATGTACTGCGCCCCGATCGGATGAGTGTTGTGCCTGGCAGCGATGGTTGGCCCGTGGCCTATGATTACAGCGTGTCGGGCCGGAAACACCGCTTTGATGTGACCATGCCCTGCGCCCCGATTTGCCATCTGCGCAGCTTTCACCCGCAGGATGATCACTACGGGCTGTCGCCGATGCAGGCCGCCGCCATGGCGGTGGATGTGCATACCTCTGCCTCGCGCTGGTCCAAGGCGCTCTTGGACAATGCAGCCCGGCCTTCTGGCGCGCTGGTCTGGAGCGGCAGCGATGGTCAGGGGTTGATGGCAGAGGATCAGTTTCGACGCCTAAGTGACGAAATTGAAATGAATTTCCAAGGTGCGCGCAATGCCGGCCGTCCGATGGTGCTCGAAGGCGGGTTGGATTGGAAACCGATGGGCTTCTCGCCATCGGATATGGAATTTCACCAGACCAAGGACGCCGCTGCGCGTGAAATTGCGCTGGCCTTTGGGGTGCCACCGATGCTGTTGGGACTGCCCGGAGACGCCACCTATGCCAATTATCAAGAGGCCAACCGCGCCTTTTACCGACTCACCGTGCTGCCGCTTGTGACCCGTGTCACGGCCACGCTGTCGGACTGGTTGTCGCGCTATCAGGGGTCTGCGGTGACGCTGAAACCGGACCTTGATCAGGTGTCTGCATTGGCCTCCGAACGTGAGGCGCAGTGGCGCCGTGTGGCCAGCGCCGACTTTCTGACCGTTGCAGAAAAACGCCGCCTTCTGGGCCTGCCGCCGCAAGAGGAGGCCGAGCGCGATGACTGAGATCCCGATCCCGCCGTTTGAATGCTCTCCGGGGCTGCGGCTCACCGCCCATGAACGCATTGCTGAAATCCAGCAAGAGGCGATGAACCGTCGGCTCGACCGGCTGGAGATGATGATGGAACGGATGGAAAAACGGCTCTGGCTCACCGTCTACGGCGTTGCTGCGGTCATTCTTGCACAGGCTTTTCAGTCCTTTCTGGTGGTGCAGTAATACCCATGAATTCAATGAGATATAAGGGGAAGATGATGCGACATGATGAGCATCTGGAACATAAATTCGCCCGCTTCGGCGAGGATCTGACCATCGGGGCTGAGGCCGACGATATGGTTGTGATCAGCGGCTACGCCAGCCTGTTCGGCTGCGTCGATGGCGGCGGTGATCTGGTGCAACCCGGCGCCTATCAGGCGTCCCTCGACCGTCTCTCAAAGGCGGGTATCGCGGTGAAAATGCTCTGGCAGCATGATCCGGCCCGGCCTATCGGCGTCTGGGACGTCGTGCGCGAAGATGCCCGTGGCCTGCATGTCAAAGGCCGCATTCTGACCCGCACCCAAAAGGGCGCCGAGGCTGCGGCGCTGATCGCGGTTGGCGCGCTGGATGGTCTTTCCATCGGCTATCGCGCCCGCCGCGCCACGCAGCGCAAAGGCGGCGGTCGCTGCCTCGCGGAACTGGATCTCTGGGAGGTGTCGCTGGTGACCTTCCCGATGTTGCCCACCGCCCGTGTCACCGCCACGGCACAGCCCGTGACTGCCGCCAAATCAACATCCGCTGAGCCGGATCTGAGCGATCCGGGCGAGACACCGCAGATCTGGCGCGAGGTGATCGAGATGTTGCGCAGCGGGGCCAGTCTCGCCCCCCTCGGCTGAGCACATCGCCGTTTCCCGTCTTCTCCAACCGACCCAAAGGACAGACAGATGAGCCACACCCAACCCCATCCGGACCCAACGGCCCACTCCCATGCGGCCCCGCAGGAGGTCAAGCAGGCCGTTGCTGACTTCGTGCATAATTTCAATGGGTTCAAAGATGACATTGCCCTGAAACTGAAACAGACAGAAGAGCGTATGACCATGCTGGATCGCAAATCCCACTTTGCCAATCGTCCCCCTCTGGCCGCAGCTGATGCGGGCACGGCCCCCCATCAAAAGGCGTTGGATGCCTATCTCCGCTCCGGTGATGATGCCGCCCTGCGCGGCCTGGATCTGGATGCCAAGGCGATGAGTTCAACCGTCAACGGCGATGGTGGCTATCTTGTCGACCCTCAGACCGCCGAGACGGTCAAATCGGTGCTGACCAGCACCGCCTCCATCCGCGCCGTGGCGTCGGTGGTGATGGTAGAGGCGACGTCTTATGACGTGCTGATTGACCATGGTGATGTGGGCCATGGCTGGGCCAATGAGACCGGCGCCGTGATCGAGACATCCACCCCGGTGATCGACCGGATCACCATCCCGCTGCATGAGCTGAGCGCGCTGCCCAAGGCGTCACAGCGGCTGCTGGATGACAGCGCCTTTGATATCGAGGGCTGGCTGGCGGGGCGCATCGCGGATAAATTCTCCCGTGCAGAGGCCGCCGCCTTCATCATGGGGGACGGCAATGACAAGCCGACCGGCATCCTCTACCACCCGGTGGTGGCCAATGACAGCTGGAGCTGGGGCAACATTGGCTATGTCACCACCGGTGTTGAGGGCGATATCGGCGATGGGGATGCGATCATTGATCTGGTCTATGCGCTTGGCGCGCAGTATCGGGCCAACGCCAGCTTTGTGATGAACTCCAAAACTGCCGGCCTCCTGCGCAAGTTGAAGGACGCCGATGGCCGCTTCCTGTGGTCCGATGGTCTGGCTGCCGCAGAACCGGCGCGGTTGATGGGGTATCCCGTTGTCATTGCTGAGGATATGCCCGACGCCGATGTGAACGGCTATGCGGTGGCCTTTGGCGATTTCGCGGCTGGCTACACCATCGCCGAACGCCCGGATCTGCGGGTGCTGCGCGATCCCTTCAGCGCCAAACCCCATGTGCTGTTCTATGCCACCAAACGTGTGGGCGGTGACGTCAGCGATTTTGCGGCCATCAAACTGCTGAAATTCGGCCTGAGCTGACGCTTGGACCGATGGCGGTACCGGCTCGTCGGTGCCGTCTGCGGATGCGCGCCCCGGCCACTGTCGTCCAGCTGCTCCCCTTCCGTCCCGCGGCAGCAGCCCGGCGCGCATCCGCCCCAACCCATCCGGCAACAGCCAGCCCGAGCAGCCCCCGAACGAACAGCCGTTGGAGTGAAATGATGATGTTGAGTGAAATGACACCGGTGCCAGAGGCAGTCCTGCCGCAAGAGGCGTTCAAGGCGCATCTGCGTCTGGGCACCGGGTTTGACGAGGCGGGGTTGCAGGAGGCGGTGTTGATCAGCTTCCTGCGCGCGGCCATCGCGGCGATCGAGGCACGCACCGGCAAGGTGTTGCTGGCGCGGGATTTTCTGCTGACCCTTTCGACCTGGCGCGACCTGCAGGTGCAGGCACTACCGCTGGCGCCGGTGCAGATGATTCAATCGGTAACTCTGGTGGATGGATCAGGCAGTGAACAGCTGCTGGCCCCGCAGCGCTATCGGCTGGAACCCGACAGCCAGCAGCCCCGGCTGCGCCCGGTGGGGGGACCGCTGCCGATGGTTGCCAGCGGTGGTGCGGTGCGGATCGCGATCCGCGCAGGCATGGCCAACAGCTGGGCGGCGTTGCCCGGTGATCTGGCGCAGGCGGTGCTGATGCTGGCGGCGCATTACTATGAATTCCGCGATGACACCCGGCTGCAGGGCGGTTGTATGCCCTTTGGCGTCACCAGCCTGATTGAACGCTACCGCGCCCTGCGGGTGAGCCTGGGGGTGGGGGCCGCTGTGGACCGTGGGTTTGGTCGCAACTTCGGGCCGGGGGCAGGCGCATGAGCCGCCGCACCACCTCCCGCCGCGCATCCGCCACGACACCACGTCTCAACCGTTGTCTGGCGCTGGAAGATCCGCGCCGCACCTCGGATGGCGCGGGCGGGTTTCTTGAGGCATGGCAGCTGCTTGGCCACCATTGGTGCGAGCTGCGTGCCCTCAGTGGCCGCAGCACCGACCAATCCGGCACCAGCCTGTCGCTGCAACGCTACCGCATCACCCTGCGTGCCCATCCCACCGGCAGCCCTGCGCGGCCCCGGCCGGACCAGCGGCTGCGCGATGGTGCCCGGATCTTTCGCATTGATGCGGTGGCCGAGGGCGACCCCGACGGCCGCTACCTGACCTGTTTCGCCACCGAGGAGACCACCGCATGACCTATGCCCTGGCCCTGCCATTGCAGGAATCCCTGTTTCAGCACCTCAGCGCGGACCCCGATCTGACCACCGCGCTGAGCGGCGCCATCTATGACGCGCTGCCCGCAGGCACGCTGCCGCAGACCTATGTGACCCTTGGCCCGGAGGAGGTGCGCGACCGCTCTGATCGCAGTGGCGCCGGTGCCCATCACCGGGTGGAGATCACCGTGCATACCGATACTGCCGGGTTCGCCGGGGCAAAGGCGATTGCCGCCATGCTCTGTGACAGCCTCGCCAGCGCCTCGCTGACCCTGTCACGCGGGCGGCTGGTGGGCCTGTGGTTTGAACGCGCCAGCGCCAGTCGCAACTCTTCCGGTGGCCGTCAGATCCGCCTGCGCTTTGCCGCGCGGCTGGAGGATGTCTGACCGCAGTCACTCCATAACAGTTTTATAATTCAGATAATTACGCGGTTCAGCTCATGTCTTTCATGCCGTGCCGCCCCCTTCAACCACAGGAGATCACCACGATGAGTGTCCAAAATGGCAAGGATCTATTGGTCAAGGTCGATATGACTGGCGACGGTCAGTTCGAAACCATCGCAGGGCTGCGCGCCACGCGGATCAGCTTCAACGCCGAAAGCGTCGATGTCACCAGTCTGGAAAGCCAGGGTGGCTGGCGCGAGCTGCTGTCCGGCGCGGGGGTGCGCTCGGCCAATATCTCCGGCTCTGGCATCTTTCGCGATGCCGGGACGGATGAGCGGGCGCGGCAGCTGTTCTTTGACGGGCTGACCCCGGCGTTTCAGGTGATCATCCCCGATTTCGGCATTGTCGAAGGCGCGTTTCAGGTGACCGCGCTGGAATATGCCGGCAGCCACAATGGTGAGGCGACTTATGAGCTGTCGCTGGCCAGCGCCGGGGCGCTGGTCTTCACCGCGATCTAAGGGGGGACCGACCATGACCTCCTCTCAACAGTCAGCCCCAGCCGTTAACGCCTATGGAGCCAATCCCTATGCGGGCGAGGTGGCCCTGCGGATCAATGGCGAGGTACTGGCGCTGAAACTCACCCTCGGGGCGCTGGCGACGCTGGAAACGCGGCTCAGGACAGGATCGCTGATTGATCTGGTGACCCGGTTCGAAAGCGGCGGATTCTCGGCGGCGGATGTGCTGGCGCTGCTGGCGGCAGGGTTGCAGGGCGGTGGTCACCGGCTGAGTGAGGCCGATCTGGCTGCTGCCGATATCGACGGTGGTCCGATGCAGGCCGCACGGACCGCCGCACAGCTCCTGGCACGCAGCTTCGCGCTGCCGGGAGAGGCGGGCGCGCAGGTTCCGGGACAGGGGCCGGGATCGGTGGCCCCATGACGCCCCGGCAGCGCACCACAGACGGGCAGAGCACCGGCCTTGACTGGCCGGCGCTGATACGGGCGGGGCTGGTGGGGCTGCGCCTCACGCCGGACCAGTTCTGGCGCCTCACCCCGGCAGAGCTGCGGCTGATGCTGGGGCAGGACACTGGCGCCGTCCCTTTGGGGCGGGCAGGTCTGGATCGGCTGATGCACGCCTTCCCGGATCCCGCCGCGCCGAAATCCCCAGAAACAGGAGCAGTGAGCGATGAGTGACACAGGACTGAACCAGCTGGAACAACAGGGCGAGGCGCTGAGCGACAGCCTTGGCGATGCGGCGGGCATGGCCGCCACATTCGACGCCGAACTGCGTCGGGTGCGTGCCGCCTTTGCCGCCACCGGCAAGGATGCCGATACACTGGAGCGCGGCATGTCCAAGGGGCTGCGCCGTGCTTTTGACGGTGTTGTCTTTGACGGCATGAAACTCTCGGATGCGCTGGATACCATGGCGCAGTCAATGATCCAGACCACCTATTCGGCGGCCATCAAACCCGTGACCAGCCATGTGGGCGGGTTGCTGTCGGATGGGGTGGGCAAACTGATGAGCGGCATTCTCCCCTTTGCCGACGGGGCGGCGTTTTCGCAAGGCCGGGTGATGCCCTTTGCCAAGGGGGGGATCGTCAGCGGCCCGGTGAGCTTTCCCATGCGCGGCGGCACCGGGCTGATGGGCGAGGCAGGCCCAGAGGCGATCCTGCCGCTGACCCGTGGCGCCGATGGCGCGCTTGGTGTGCGCAGTCAGGGCGGGCGGGCAACCTCAGTCGTGATGAACATCCAGACCCCCGATGTGCAGGGATTTCAACGCAGTCAGGGCCAGATCGCGGCCCAGCTGAGCCGCGCCCTGTCGCGTGGCAATCGCAACCGCTGAGCCGGAGGACAGCAGATGAATTTTCACGAGGTCAGATTTCCCGCATCGCTGAGCTTCGGCTCAATCGGCGGCCCGGAGCGGCGCACCGATGTGGTGACGCTTGCCAACGGGCATGAGGAACGCAACACCCCCTGGGCGCATTCGCGGCGCCGCTATGACGCGGGGCTGGGCCTGCGGGGGCTGGAGGATATCGAGGCGCTGATTGCCTTTTTCGAGGCACGGCAAGGCCAGATGTACGGCTTTCGCTGGAAAGATTGGTCCGACTACAAATCCGCCCGCGCCACGCTGGACGTGACCTTTGGGGATCAGGTGATCGGCATGGGCGACGGGGCGCAGCAGGTGTTCCAGCTGAGCAAGACCTATCGTTCCGGCAGCTTTGCCTATCAGCGTCCGATTACCAAACCTGTGGCGGGCAGCGTGCGCATCGGGATTGAGCAGGACGCCTTGCAGGAGACGGTGGATTACACGCTAGACAGCACCCTTGGCACCATCACGCTGGCGCATCCGCCAGAGGCGGGCCTGTCGGTGAAGGCGGGGTTTGAGTTTGATGTGCCGGTGCGCTTTGACACCGACCGGATCCAGACCAGCGTGGCGTCCTTTCAGGCGGGCGACGTGCCCAATGTCCCAGTGGTGGAGGTGCGGGTCTGATGGCGGGGGTAAGCGAGGCGTTTCAATCCCATGTGGCCAGCGGTCTCACCACGCTGTGTCGTTGCTGGCTGGTGACCCGCAGCGATGGCGTGCGGTTCGGTTTTACCGACCATGACCGCGACCTGCGGTTCGAAAGCGCTGCCGAGGGCGAGGCCGGTCTGCTGTTTCGCGCAGGCACAGGCCTGACGGCGCGCAGCCTGCAACAGGTCACCGGGTTGGCGGTCGACAACACCGAGGCGCTTGGCGCGCTGAGCGATGCCGCCATCCGCGAAGACGAGATCGAGGCCGGGCGCTTTGACGGCGCTGAGGTGCGCTGCTGGCTGGTGAACTGGGCCGATGTCTCGGTGCGCTGGTTGCAGTTTCGCGGCAGCTTTGGCCAGATCCGCCGTGCTGGTGGTGCCTTTGAGGCGGAGCTGCGCGGCCTGACGGAGGCGCTCAATCAGCCGATGGGGCGGATCTACCAGAAACCCTGCACGGCGGTGCTGGGCGATGGCGCCTGCCGCTTTGACATGACAACGCCGGGCTACACGTTGGAGCTGGCCGCCGAAGAAATCCGCGAGGGGCAGTATTTCGGATTTGCCGCCCTGCCGGGGTTTGAGCCGAACTGGTTCACGTCGGGTCGTCTCACGGTGATGAGCGGTGCAGCATCGGGCCTGTGGGGCTGGATCAAGCAGGACCGTCAGCAGGTCGGACGGCTGGGACAGGACGCAAGCGCGCCGGATCCGAACGCAGAGCACCGCCAGCTGACCCTCTGGGAACCGCTGCGGGCGCAGATCCGACCCGGTGATCTGCTGCATCTGGCAGCGGGTTGCGACAAGCGGCTGAAGACCTGCCGGTTGAAGTTCAACAATGGCGTCAATTTTCAGGGCTTTCCGGATATCCCCGGCGAAGACTGGGTGATGAGCGTGCCGCGCCAGAGCGGCAATAACACTGGCGGCAGCCGCAGATGAGCGGCGCCACGGGGATATTGCGCGCCCAGCTCGTTGCGGCGGCGCGGGGTTGGTTGGGCACGCCCTATGTGCATCAGGCCGCCCGGCGCGGGGCGGGCTGCGATTGCCTCGGCCTGATCCGGGGTCTCTGGCGCGAGGTCTACGGGCAGGAGCCGGAGGCGGTGCCGGGCTATACGATGGACTGGTCCGAACCCCAGGGCGAGGAGGCGCTGTGGCAGGCGGCTCTGCGCCATCTCAGCCCCCGACCGCTAGAGGATGCGCGCGCCGGAGACGTCCTCCTGTTTCGGATGCGCCGGGGGGCGGTGGCCAAACATATCGCGCTGCAAACTGAAACCGGCGCCATGCCGCGGTTCATCCATGCCTATAGCGGCCACGGTGTGGTCGAGAGCGCATTGAGCCAGCCGTGGCGACGGCGGATCGTGGCGCGGTTTTCCTTTCCTGATGTTGATGCTGATGAGGTGACGTGATGGCGACCATTCTTCTTTCTGCGGCGGGGGCGGCCCTTGGCGGCTCGGTTGGGGGGGCTGTGGCGGGTCTGTCCTCGGTAGCGATTGGCCGCGCACTTGGCGCCACCGTCGGGCGTGCCATCGACAGCCGCCTGCTGGGGGCGGGCAGTGAGCCGGTGGAGACCGGCCGGGTGGAACGCTTCCGCCTGACCCATGCCAGCGATGGCCAGCCGATTGCGCAGGTCTATGGCCGGATGCGGGTGGGCGGGCAGGTGATCTGGGCGTCTGAGTTCCGCGAGACCTCCACCACCAGTGGCGGCGGTGGCAAGGGCGGCGGTCCGCGCCAGCCCAAGGTCACCAGCTACAGCTATGATGTCTCGCTGGCGGTGGCGGTCTGCGCCGGAGAGGTCGCCTCCATCGGGCGGGTCTGGGCTGATGGGGAGGAGGTCGCGCCTAAGGATTTGAACATGACCGTCTATCGCGGCACCATGGACCAGCTCCCCGATCCGGTGATTGAGGCGGTGGAGGGTGCGGGCGAGGTGCCCGCCTATCGTGGCACCGCCTATGTGGTGATGGAGAACCTGGCGCTGGAACGCTTTGGCAACCGGGTGCCGCAATTCTCGTTCGAGGTGCTGCGTGCCGAACAACCGGCCTCCAGCACCTATGATCTGGATCTGCCGCAGCTGGTGCAGGGGGTTGCCCTGATGCCGGGGACCGGGGAATACGCGCTGGCCAGCACGCCGGTGCATTACGACCACGGGCCGGGACAGGCCAAGCCCGCCAATTCGCACAGCCCCTCGGGGGAGACCGATCTGGTCACCTCGCTGACGACCCTTGGCGAGGAGCTGCCCGCCTGTGGCGCGGCCTCGCTGATTGTGTCGTGGTTTGGTAATGATCTGCGCTGTGGGGCCTGTACCGTCAAACCGAAGGTGGAGCGGCAGCATATCGAGGGGGCGAATATGCCCTGGTCGGTGGCCGGGCTGACCCGCACGGAGGCCGAGCTGATCGCGCGACAAGAGGACCGGCCGATCTATGGCGGCACCCCAACTGATGCCTCGGTGATTGAGGCCATTCGCGCACTGCAGGAGCAGGGCAAGCGGGTGATGTTCTACCCGTTTATCCTGATGGATCAGATGGCGGGCAATGATCTGCCCGATCCCTGGAGCGGTGAGCCGGGACAGGCGCATCTGCCCTGGCGGGGACGGATCACCCTGTCGCGGGCACCCGGCCAGCCCGGCAGCCCCGATGGCACGGCTACGGCGCGGGCTGAGGTGCAGCAGTTCTTTGGCACGGCAACCGCGGCGGATTTCACCGTGGCTGACGGGAGCGTCACCTATAGTGGCCCGTTGGAGGATTGGGGGCTGCGGCGGTTCATCCTGCATAATGCCGCGCTTTGTGCCGCAGCGGGCGGGGTGGAGGCGTTCTGCATCAGCTCGGAGATGCGTGGGTTGACCCAGATCCGCGATGAGGCAGGCTTTCCTGCGGTGGCAGAGCTGCGGGCGCTGACACAGGAGGTGCGCCAGATCCTTGGTCCGGACACCCAGATCGGCTATGCCGCCGACTGGTCGGAATACTGGGGCTACCAGAGCCCGGAGGGGGATCGCTATTTCCACCTTGATCCGCTGTGGGCGGATGAGGAGATCGACTTCATCGGCATCGACAATTACATGCCGCTGTCCGACTGGCGCGAGGGGGAGGATCATCTGGACGCCAAGGCCGGCACGCCCAATATCTATGACCTCAGCTATCTGCGCGCCAATATCGAAGGTGGCGAGGGCTATGACTGGTATTACCACTCGCCCGAGGCGGAGGCGGCCCAGATCCGCACACCAATCACCGATGGGGCGTATGAGGAGCCGTGGATCTGGCGCTACAAGGATCTGCGCAGCTGGTGGTCGAAGCCGCATCATGACCGGATCAACGGGCAACGTGCCGCGCTGCCCACCGCATGGGAGCCGCAGAGCAAACCGATCTGGTTCACCGAACTGGGCTGTGCTGCGATCGACAAGGGCACCAATCAGCCGAACAAGTTTCTGGATCCCAAAAGCTCCGAATCCAAACTGCCGAAATTCTCTGACGGGCAGCGCGATGACATGATGCAGCTAGCCTATCTGCGTGCATTACTGGGCTATTGGCAGGAGGAGGGGATGAACCCGGTCTCCGAGGTCTATGGTGGCCCGATGCTGGATATGTCGAACGCCTATGTCTGGGCCTGGGACGCGCGACCGTTTCCGACCTTTCCCAATGCGGTGGAGGTCTGGAGCGACGGGGAGAATTACCTGCGCGGCCATTGGCTGAACGGACGGGTGGGGCAACGCACGCTGGCCTCGGTGCTGGAGGAGATCTGTGCCGCCTCGGGTGTTGCGGCGATTGATGTCAGCGACCTGCCTGCGCTGGTGCGCGGTTATGCGATCAGCGATGTCGGGGAGGCGCGCGCCGCGCTGCAGCCACTGTTGCTGCGCCACGGGGTGGATGCCATCGAACGCGACGGGCTGCTGCGGTTCCGCCTGCGCAATGGGCGACAGGACGCAGCGCTGGATCTGGCGCAACTGGTTGAGGGGCAGGAGCTGGACGGGGTGCTGGAACAGACCCGCGCGCCGGAGGCCGAGCTGGCCGGGCGGATGCGGCTGCGTTTTGTCGAATGGGGCGGGCGCCATTATCTGCGCGGCGAGGAGGCCGTGCTGCCTGATGAGGCCACCCATGCGGTCAGCGACAATGAGCTGCCGATGGCGCTGACCCGCGCCGAGGGGCGGCAGGTGGTGGAGCGCTGGCTGAGCGAGGCCCGTATGGCCCGTGATACCCTGCGGCTGGAATTGCCGCCCTCCGCCATGGCGCTGGGCGCGGGCGATGTGATCCGCCTGCCGCTTGCGGGGACAGAGGCAGGTCCGGAGGCAGGCCCGGAGGCGGGTGCGGAGGTCGGCAGCGGTGCGCAGGCGCGCTACCGGATCGACCGGGTGGAACAGGGCGCGGCGCAGCTGATCGAGGCGGTGCGGATCGAGCCGGAGAACTACCACCCCGCACCGGTGCCGGAGGAATTGCCCGGTGTCATCGCCTTTGCGGCGCCAGTGCCGGTGCTGCCGCTGTTCATGGACCTGCCGCTGATTGGCGGCGATGAGGTGCCCCATGCGCCGCATCTGGCGGTCACGGCGCAGCCCTGGCCGGGGAGCGTTGCCCTGTATGGCGCACAGAGTGATGCGGATTATGTGCTGGAAGAAGTTCTGGCCGCGGCCTCAACCATTGCCATCACCAACACGGTGTTGCCTGCGGGTGCGCTGGGCCGTTGGGAGCGCGGTGCAGATCTGGAAGTCGATATGATCACCGGTCAATTCCAGAGCCGGGACCGGACATCGGTGCTGAACGGGGCCAATCTGGTGGCGATTGGCGATGGCAGCCCCGGCAATTGGGAGCTGCTGCAATTTGCCAAGGCCGAGCTGATTGCGCCGGGGCGCTATCTTCTGCGCGACCGGCTGCGTGGGCAGCAGGGCAGCGATGCGCGGATGCCGGTGGCCTGGCCCAAGGGGTCTTATGTGGTGGCGCTGGATGGCACGCCGCAGCAGATCACTCTGGCTGCCAATCAGCGCGGCCTTAGCCGTCACTACCGCATCGGCACCGCCCGGCGCCCCTATGATGATCCAAGCTATGTGCATCTGGAGGCGGCCTTTGCCGGTGAAGGGCTACGGCCCTATGCGCCGGTGCATCTGCGCCAGAAAGGCGTGTTGGGCAGCGGTGCGGTCGGGCTGGACTGGATCCGCCGCAGCCGCACCGACGGCGACCGCTGGGATCTGGCGGAGATCCCCTTGGGCGAGGATCTGGAGCGCTACCGCCTGCGGGTGCTGCGCGGCAGTGACGTGCTGCGCGAGGAGCTGCTGGACAGTCCCGGCTGGAGCTATCCGGTGGCGGCACAGACAGCGGATGCGGTGGCGCCGGGCGATCGCGTCGAGGTGGCGCAAGTCTCGGCCCGCTACGGGGCGGGCGCGGCCACCGCCCTGCGGCTGGTCTGAGGCGGGACGGGGATGCGGCGTCCTGTCCTGCCCGGTGACATCACCAGCACCGCCCGCGCGTTGCTGGCGGTGGCCCCGGCGCAGCGGCGCGTGCTGTGCGAGCGGATCTTTGCCGGGGCCGGGCAGGCGTTGCGCCATTCGCGCCGCCATCGTCGGCTCTGTCCGGACTGGGGGGATGGCTCCCTGAGTGCTGCGGCGCGGAGATTCCCGCTGGCGGATGAGCCGTTTTACGATGCGCCGCAATATCTGTCCTGTACCCGGCTGGTGCTGGCCCAATTGGCGCGTCATGTCAGGCATAATCCGGAGTGATCCGGTGCCACGCTGCGCTGACGCCACCGGGTGTCGCGGCTGTGAGGGTCGAAGGGGGTAGCGCGCTGGCGCAGGCCGTCAGCGCGATCACATTGCGTGCCGCACAGAGGCTGTGCGGATACGCGTGTGGCCTGATCTTGCGCGTGGATGGCCTTAAAATCAACGGGCTGCCCGACCATATCTGCTGAACCTAGGCGAAAGATCAGCAGATCCGATGGCTGTCATCACGGATTTGCGGTTGGCCTTTTTGCGCTTACATAGGTAATCTGGTCGCAACACAGGAGGCAGAGCCATGCTTGAGACGCGCCACGCCGTTAGTTCCGTTGATCCGGTTTGGGATCAGATCACCACCGAGGCGCAGGACGCCGTGCGCCGCCAGCCGCTGATGGGCGGGCTGATCCATGCCTGCATCCTGCATCACACCTCGCTTGAGAAGGCGCTGTCCTATCGCATTGCGGCCAAGCTCTGCTCCAATGAGATGTCGATGGTAATCCTGCGCGAAATCGTTGACAAGGCCTATGGGGAAAACCCGGATCTGATTGCCGCTGGACGCGCCGATCTGATGGCGGTCTATGAACGTGATCCGGCCTGCCATCGTCTGTTGCAGCCGATCCTCTACTTCAAGGGCTATCAGGCGGTGCAGGCCTACCGGGTCGCCCATTGGCTGTGGCAGAAGGGGGATTACGACCTGTCCTATTTCTTCCAGATGCGAATTTCCGAGATCTTTGGCGTCGATATCCATCCGGCGGCCAAAATCGGACGCGGCATCATGATCGACCACGCCCATTCCATTGTTATCGGTGAAACCGCTGTGGTTGGTGACAATGTATCGATGCTGCATTCGGTGACCCTCGGCGGCACCGGTAAGGAAGAGGAAGACCGCCATCCGAAGATTGGTGATGGTGTGCTGATCGGGGCCGGTGCCAAGGTTCTGGGCAACATCAAGGTCGGCCATTGCAGCCGCATTGCGGCCGGATCGGTGGTGCTGCAGGAGATCCCGCCCTGCAAGACCGTGGCGGGCGTGCCGGCCAAGATCGTCGGCGAGGCAGGCTGCGATCAGCCGTCAGTGAGCATGAATCAGGTGCTGGGAGGCGGCAAGCCGCAATAGGCCGCGCCGCTCTGCGGGGTTGAACATGGCGGGCGATGCGCGTGCCGCCATTGGTGCATTTGTGAGTATTTTTGGAAAGATGACGATGGAGAGGGGCGGCGCTGGCGGCCCCTTTTTTCGTGGGGTGGGGGAGGTGTGCAGTCAATCGCAGGGCTGTTGCTATCGGCGTTTTTCGTCGGTGGCCGGGACGTCATAATGCGGCCCTCGTGTCAGCCCCGTTCGCGATGTTGCACTCGGAGTGAATGGTGTGATTGGGCTGGCTGCGATCAACGAGCGGCTGCGACGAGTTGCGGTATCGCTGCAACCCTGCTGTCGCACCGCCGCAAGTCGGCAGTGAGCCCATAATGACCGATGCTACAGGATCTACCAATGTCGGCTTTCGCGGTGCTAGCGCGATTGCATTGGAATGGATGCGCCCCAGTTTGGTTTAATGGATGCGCCCCAGTTTGGTTTGTAGGTCTCTTGCGTGATAAGCTCGTGGAGCCGTAGAGCGCTTATTGCAAAAAAATCGACCGGCTCGCCCACTTGATAGCCGAAGCTCAAACGAACCGCAGACGTATCTCAGATCAATTCCCAAAAGGCTGACAGTGCCTCGGATGCAGGACCACCAGCAAGGCGGGCAAGGACGATTTCGCGGGGGGCTGGTGGGTCAAGAGGCACCTTCAAGAGGCCAGGATGATGTTCTGGCGCGGCAAGATCGGCAATGATGGCCGCGCCCAGACCCGCGCGCACAAGCGCCAGAAGCGATGTGATCTGTTGTGCCTCATGCCGGATATCAGGCGTAACGCCGGCAAGGGCGAACCAGGCCCGCACCAAAGGCTCTGATCCGCCTTTCGTCATAACGAAAGGCAATGTCGCAAGGTCCTGCGGTGTAAGACGTTCAGGCCAGACTCGGTCATCGGGCATAAGGGCGACTAAGTGGTCATCAGTAAGTGGCAGCTGTTCCAGCGAAGGGTCGTCCTGCGCCAATGTGATGGCGACATCGACGACCCCGGTTTTGAGCGCTTCGGCCATCGCGGTCTCGGGAATTTCGCGGACAGCAAGGCGGATTTCCGGACATCGGCTCTGATAGCGCCCCAGCAGTTGAGGCAAGAGCCGGGTCGAGGCGGAAGCACCAATAGAACCGATGCGCAAAGCCCCCGCTTTTTTGCGTTTCAGGGCGGTCACATCCTCCCACGCGTCCTGGCGCAGCAGTGCCTCGCGACGGCCGAGCTCCGCAAGGCGCTCACCCTCCGCCGTCAGTCTGATTTGCCCGCCCATGCGGCGCGTCACCACGACCCCAGATTTGTCTTCTAGTGCTGCAATGGCTCGGCTGATGGCGGGTTGCGAAACACCCAAGGCCATTGCTGCGCGGGTCATGCTGCCGGTCTCCCGGATCACGGGCAAGGCACGTAAAGCGATGATTGGAACGGTATCGAGAGGACGCACATTCATAACTATTGGTTATTTGATTATGGCGAGCTTGTCACGCAAAGCATGATATATGACTTATCTGACCCCTTATACGACTGCACTGTCCCGCGCCGCAGTGGCGCTTCCTGAAAATCCGTTGCGCGCGCTTTATCCCGTAGCAGCGCGCGATGGCATGATTTCGCTGGCCAACGGCCATCCGTCGCCCGACGCCTGCGATTACATCGGTTTGCAAGACGCGCTTCAAGCGGTAGCGGCTGACCCGATGGCGTGGCTCTATGGCCCCACGGCAGGTGATCCACGGCTGCGGCGCGCGCTTGCGCATCTGTCGGGGGACCAGCCGGACAGCGTGATCGTTACGTCTGGCGCACAACAAGGGATCGATTTGGCAATACGAACGCTGTGCGATCCTGGCGACACTGTTTTGGTGCCAGAGGCGCTCTATCCTGCTACGTTGTCGGTCTTGGCGGCTTGCGGTGTCAGCGCCAAACCTGTGTCCGAAGACGCCGACGGCCTTTGCCTCGACGCGTTGGAGAAAGCCTTTCAGGCGACGCATGGGCGTATGCTTTATCTCACGCCAACGTTTGGGAATCCAACCGGGTCGGTTCTAAGCGAAGAGCGCAGATGCGCGCTGTTAGCGCTCTGTGCCCGGATGGGTGTGTCGATCATTGAGGACGACCCTTATCGCGATCTATGGTTCGATGCGCCGCCACCGCCATCCCTTTGGAAGATGGCCGGGGAGAGCGGCGCACGGGTGATTTCGCTGCGATCTTGCTCCAAATCCATCGCTCTAGGCCTACGGATCGGCTGGATGCTGGTCTCTCCCGAGATTGCGCCGCACATCACGGCAATGAAACAGGCAAGCGACCTGCAATCGAGCGGCACAGCACAAATGACCGTTCTGGCCTATCTGTCCTCGGGTCGGTTCGATGACTGGCTGATCAAGGTACGCGCGCTTTGCCACAGGCGGCACGATACCTTGCGCGAGGGGTTGATTGCGGCAGGGTTTGACGCACCTGCCGTAGCGGGCGGAATGTTCCTGTGGGCGCGACTGCCTGAACGCATTGACGTATCGCGGCTGTTCGAGACAGCAGTTGCCCAAGGCGTGCTCTACGCGCCTGGCGCGGCCTTCGACGCCAGCGGCCAAGGTGTCGAGATTGCGCGCTATGCCCGGTTCTGTTTTGCCTCCAATGATGTGGCGTCGTTGAAACAGGCAACTGACCGCCTGGCCGGGGCCGCACGCTTGGTCGCCCGATGACCGGGGCAAGCTCAGTCGCGCTGGCCCTTGCGCCAGATATCCTCATCATCGCGCTCGGCATGCTGCTTGGACGATTTTTCGACAACACCCTATGGGTCGCCCTCGATAGGCTCTGCTTTTACGTCTTCTTCCCCGCCCTCATGTTCACTGCGGCGGCCGCACGTCCGATTGGCCTTAGCGACATCGCCTCTATCGGCGTTGCGGTCTGGGTCTTGATGGGGCTCGGCTTTGTCTTGGCCTTGCCGTTACGGAGGATTGGACCCGCGTCCTTCCTGGATTTCGCCGGTGTTTGGCAGACGGCCTGGAGATTCAATGCGGGGCTTGCCTTTGTGGTGGCTCAGACGCTGCCGGAAGAGGCGGCTGCCTTGATGGCGGTTGCCATCGGCTTGGCTGTACCGCTGGCCAACGTCCTTGCCGTGGGCGCGCTGGCACGCGGCGCGGGCCAGACCATGGGCCCCATATTCAAAGCGATTGTGACGAACCCCTTCTTTCTGGCCAGCAGTGCAGGATTGCTTGTCGGAGCCACAGGCCACGCCGTGCCGGGCACAGCTGAATTGGCGCTGGACCGTCTGGCCAATGTCGCAATTCCGGCAGCACTCCTGTCTATCGGAGCATCCTTGAGCTTGCGTGTGCTCTGTGGGCTCAATGGCCTCACAGGCGGATTCCATCTGATAAAATTGGTTCTGCTGCCACTTTGCGCTCTTGGGCTGGCTGAGCTCATGGCGTTAAGTCCGACGCAAACATCTATCATCGTTCTATTCGCCGCCTTGCCAACCGCCGCCGCCGCGCAAACGCTAGCGGTGCGCTTCGGCGCAGACCGACGCGCGCCAGCAGCCATCATTGCCCAATCTACGGGCTTAGCTTGCGTGACCCTACCCGTATGGATTGCGCTCATTGTCTAGTGTGCTCTTCGCGTGTCGGCACCGTGTACCGCAAGCCAGTTCAGACTGGGTTGCGGACATTAGAATAAGCACGGGGAATGTTCGCTTCGTCCGCTTAGCAGAGATTGCATGATATTTGGTCGCTGCAGGCAGAGCGACTCCGGAAATTGCGCGCTTCGGATACTGGTGCACACTCAATTTTGCCTGAGGTCTATCGCGGGTGCCCTCGTGGGCCATCTACACAGGCGCAGTCAACCCAACACCCGAGCCGTATAAAAGGGACCGGAGCAATGCCCCGCTCCCTTTTATATCTCCGTTGATTTACGGGGCTCAGGCCAGCATCATCATCGGGTTTTCGAGGTTGTCCTTGATCGCGTTCAGCAGTTCGGCGCCAAGCGCGCCGTCGATGACGCGGTGGTCGACGGACATGGTCACCGACATCACGGTGGCCACGGCCAGTTCGCCGTCTGCACCGACAACCGGTTTCTTGACCCCTGCGCCCACGGCGAGGATGCCTGCGTGCGGCGGGTTCACGATGGCGTCGAAATTGTCGATGCCGAACATGCCGAGGTTGGAGATCGCAAAGCTGCCACCCTGATATTCATGCGGCGCAAGCTTGCGGTCGCGGGCGCGTTTGGCGAGGTCTTTCATCTCGGTCGACAGGGTCGAGAGCGATTTGGTGTCGCTGTTCTGCAGGACGGGCGTGAACAAGCCGCCCTCAATCGCGACGGCGACCGCCACATCGGAGGCTTCCATCTTCAGCACGCGATCCCCGGCCCAGACGGCGTTTGCGTCCGGCACGGCCTGCAGCGCCAGGGCACAGGCCTTGATGATGAAGTCATTGACCGAGAGTTTCACACCGCGGCCCTCGAGCTGTTTGTTCAGCTCGCCGCGGAACTTCAGCAGCGCATCCAGCTGGATGTCGCGGCGCAGGTAGAAATGCGGCACGGTTTGCTTGGCTTCGGTGAGGCGGGCGGCGATTGTCTTGCGCATGCCGTCCAGTTTGACCTCCTCATAGGTGCGGCCTTCGTACATGCGGGCGACCTGATCGGCGGAGGGGCCTGTGGGGGCGGCAGCTGCGGCAGAGGCTGCGGCGGTTGCCGGAGCGGCTGCTGCCGGGGCGTCGGCGGCCTGCGGTTTGGCGTTTTCCACGTCGGCCTTCACGATGCGGCCACGGGGGCCGGAGCCGTTCAGCTGGGCCAGATCCAACCCCTTGTCAGCCGCGATACGGCGCGCCAGAGGCGACGCAAAGATGCGGTTGCCATCTGCCGCGGTTGGTGCGGCAGGCGCTGGTGTTGCCGCAGCTGCCGCTGGTGCAGGGGCGGCTTCCTCGGGCGCCACAGGGGCGGCCTCGTCTGCCGCGGCTGCGGGTGCAGCCGGGGTGGTGCCGATGTCGTCGGCGCTTTCGCCATCTTCCAGCAGCACGGCGATGGGGCTGTTGACCTTCACGCCTTCGCTGCCTTCGGGGATCAGGATCTTGCCGATGGTGCCTTCGTCGACGGCCTCAAACTCCATCGTCGCCTTGTCGGTTTCGATTTCCGCCAGCAGGTCGCCAGAGGCGACGGTGTCGCCTTCCTTCACGAGCCATTTGGCGAGCGTGCCTTCTTCCATAGTGGGGGAGAGGGCGGGCATCAGGATTTCTGTGGGCATTTTATGATCCCTCACCTTTCGGAACAAACGGTCCTTCCGCTTCTTTGCCGATAACTCGGAACTCACTTTCATGAACCAACCGGCAAAAGTATGGTGCAGAAGTTGGGAGCGGATAGTCAGCGTGTGCCATTGAAGTCATGGCGTCGGTTCGAACCTCGCTAGAGTTGCCTAGTTCAGTATAGGTTACAAACACGGTTACAGGTTCAAAGAAAACTTCCCCTGACATTGCGAACGCAGCCCACCAACCGCTTGCGGATGCTGTGCTTATTACACTGATATCATTCAAGTTGTTCATCGATAAGTCACTTGTTTCACTGCTTCGATCACCTCATCGGTGGTGACCAGCGCGTGTTTTTCGAGATTGGCGGCATAGGGCATGGGGACGTCCTTGCCGGTGCAGGTGATGACGGGGGCGTCGAGGTAATCAAACGCCTCCTGCATCACCACGGAGGAGATATAGCTGCCAACAGAGCCCTGCGGCCAGCCTTCCTCAACTGTGACCAGACGGTTGGTCTTCATCACCGATTTGATGATGGAACCGGTGTCCATCGGGCGCAGGGTGCGCAGGTCGATGACCTCGGCGCTGATGCCATCCTCGGCCAGTTTCTCCGCCGCTTCCAGCGCATAGGTCATGCCGATGCCAAAGGAGACGATGGTGACGTCAGTGCCTTCCCGCCAGATCCGGGCCTTGCCAAAGGGAACGGTGTAATCATCCAGCTTCGGCACTTCAAAGGACTTGCCGTAGAGGATCTCGTTCTCGAGGAAGATCACCGGGTTGTTGTCGCGGATGGCGGTTTTCATCAGACCTTTGGCGTCGGAGGCGGAGTAGGGCATCGCCACCTTCAGGCCGGGGATCTGCATGTACCAGGCGGCATAATCCTGGCTGTGCTGTGCGCCCACGCGCGCGGCGGCACCGTTGGGACCACGGAACACCATCGGTGCACCCATCTGACCGCCGGACATATAGAGCGTCTTGGCGGCAGAGTTGATGATGTGGTCAATCGCCTGCATGGCGAAGTTGAAGGTCATGAATTCCACAATCGGGCGCAGACCGCCAAAGGCCGCGCCGGTGGCGATGCCGGCAAAACCATGTTCGGTGATCGGGGTGTCGATCACCCGCTTGGCGCCGAATTCGTCCAACAGGCCCTGAGAGATCTTATAGGCGCCCTGATATTCGGCGACTTCCTCGCCCATCAGGAAGACATCATCGTCACGGCGCATTTCCTCGGCCATGGCGTCGCGCAGGGCTTCGCGGACCGTGGTCTGCACCACTTCGGTACCCTCGGGCCAGTCGGGGGTGGTGTCCACCTCCGGTGCGGCGGGGGCTGCGGCAGCAGCGGCGGTGGTTGCGGGCGCCGCAGGTGCCTCTGCCGCCGGCGCTTCGCTTGCGGAGGGCGCGGATGCTGCAGGGGCCGCGTCGGGGTCGTAGCTTTCGCCCTCTTCCAGCAGCACGGCGATGGGGCTGTTGACCTTCACGTTTTCGCTGCCTTCACCGATCAGGATCTTGCCGATGACGCCTTCGTCAACGGCTTCGAATTCCATCGTCGCCTTGTCGGTTTCGATCTCGGCCAGAATATCGCCGGAATTTACGGTATCGCCCTCTTTGACCAGCCATTTGGCCAGGGTGCCTTCCTCCATGGTCGGCGACAGGGCGGGCATCAGGATTTCAGTTGCCATATCGTGTTACGTCCCCTCAGGCGGTTTCTTGCGGCAGATCGTCCGCATAAATATCGGTCCAGAGTTCTTCGAGCGCCGGTTCCGGGCTCTCTTTGGAGAAGTCTGCGGATTTGTTGACGATGTCCTTGATCTCTTTGTCGATCGCCTTCAGATCATCCTCGCTGGCGTGGCTGCCGGTCAGCAGCATTGAGCGGATTTGCTCGATCGGGTCGCGTTCCTCGCGCATTTTCTGCACCTCTTCGCGGGTGCGGTATTTGGCGGGGTCGGACATAGAGTGACCACGGTAGCGGTAGGTCTTGACCTCAAGGATATAGGGGCCTTTGCCCGCGCGGCAGTGGGCAACGGCGCGTTCGCCGGCCTCTTTCACCGCCAGCACATCCATGCCGTCCACTTCTTCACCCTTGATGCCGTAGGCTTCGCCGCGTTTCCACAGGGCGGGGGATTTGGTGGAGCGCTGGACCGAGGTACCCATGGCGTATTGGTTGTTTTCAATGACAAAAACCACCGGCAGATCCCAAAGCTGCGCCATATTGTAGGTCTCGTAAACCTGGCCCTGGTTGGCCGCGCCATCGCCGAAATAGGCGAATGTCACGCGGTCGTTGCCTTTGTATTTGTCAGAGAAGGCGAGGCCTGCACCCAGTGGTACCTGAGCGCCGACGATGCCGTGGCCGCCGTAGAAATGCTTCTCCTTGGAGAACATATGCATGGAGCCGCCCTTACCCTTGGAATAGCCGCCTTCGCGACCGGTAAGTTCTGCCATCACGCCGTCCGGGTCCATGCCACAGGCCAGCATATGGCCGTGATCGCGATAGGAAGTCACGCGTTTGTCGCCATCTTCGGCGGCGGCCTCAAGGCCGACAACAACCGCTTCCTGGCCGATATAGAGATGGCAGAAGCCGCCAATCAGACCCATGCCATAAAGTTGGCCGGCCTTTTCCTCGAATCGCCGGATGAGCAGCATCTCGCGGTAGTATTCGAGCAACTCATCGGCAGAAACATTTGGTTTCTTGACACTTTTTCTCGCAGCCATAGTGGCGGGCTCCCCCTTAAGGCTAGATAGTTTAATGCTAAACTAGTTCATAATGGATTTTACGACGTCATGCGAGTGTTATTATGACGTGCCGTCACCAAGGGGTAAAGGCGATGGTGTTATCCGGGGGTAACCTGAGGGCAGCAGGCCAGGCCGGTGACCGTTTGCACGGTAACTGTGTGGTGCTGGGGTAAGGATGGTGGTCCTATTGCTGGCGGAACAGCAAAACGCCCGCGAGCGGGGCTGCGGGCGTTGGTCATGAGACGAGATTGTCAAATTCTGGTCAGATCAGCGAATGACGATTTCATCCGCGCGCAACAGCCCCAGCACCGAGCGCGCCTGCTCATCCAGCAGATCCAGATCGAGGTAGTCATCAGACAGCCGGTGGGTGAGATTTTCCATCTGCGCGGTTTCGCGTTTCAGCTGGTCGAGATCCTGACGCAGCGCTTCGGCCTCGGCCTGGATCTCGACCCGCCTGAACAACCCGAAGTCGCCCTGCACGGCGGCAAAGGTAAAATATGCGCTGAGTGCGAATGCAATCGTTGAGAAAACGAATGCGCCCAGAGAGGGTCGGTTGCTTCGGGTCACGGTGGATAGCCTGTATGATCTGCTGCTCAAGTCTCGCGCCAGTTTGCCCGGCGTCTGCAACAATACTGCCACAGGCAACATGGTTTGTGAAACGTAAAAATTGTTAATTTTGAACATTCTCAGGCAAAACCGCACCCCAACCGCGTGGCAGGGGTGCGAATGGTAAACAGATGGTTAATGCGTTCTGCGGATCGCTGCGATCTTAACCTTTTGCGGCAGCGATGGCGTCAGGTCGACGCCAGACCGAGCGGCTGATTCAACCTTCGAGGGCGGCAACGCCGGGCAGGGTCTTGCCCTCCATCCACTCCAGAAAGGCGCCGCCTGCGGTGGAGATATAGGTGAAATCAGCTGCAGCCCCGGCCTGATTGAGGGCGGCCACGGTGTCGCCGCCGCCTGCCACGCTGACCAGCGCGCCGGATTTGGTGAGGCTGGCGGCCTGTTGTGCAGCGGCATTGGTGGCAGCATCAAAGGGCGCGATTTCAAAGGCGCCCATCGGGCCATTCCAGATCAGCGTTTTGGAGGCGAAAAGCGTATCGGCGACGGCAGCGACAGTCTGCGGGCCTGCGTCCAGGATCATTGCATCGGCGGGGCAGGCGTCAGCGGCGACGGTTTCATTGTCGGCACCTGCCTTGAACTCGCGCGCGACCACGACGTCGATGGGCAGGATGATCTTACAGCCCTGAGTTTCGGCCTTGCTCAGGATCTCGCGGGCGGTGTCGGCCATATCATGCTCACAGAGGGATTTGCCCACGTCGATGCCCTGTGCCGCGAGAAAGGTATTGGCCATGCCGCCACCAATCACCAGATTGTCGACCTTGCCGACCAGATTGCCCAGAAGCTCGAGCTTGGTAGAGACCTTTGCGCCGCCGACGACGGCTGTCACCGGGCGCTGGGGTTGGCCAAGAGCGGTTTCCAGCGCTGTCAGCTCGGCCTGCATCAGACGACCAGCACAGGCGGGCAGCAGACGGGCCAACGCCTCAGTCGAGGCGTGGGCGCGGTGGGCGGCGGAAAACGCATCATTGCAGTAGATATCGCCCAGCTTGGCCATCTCAGCGGCAAGATCGGCGTCGTTCTTTTCCTCGCCCGCGTGGAAACGGGTATTTTCCAGCAGCAGCACGCCACCGGCTGGCAGGCCCTGAACGGCGGCTTCGGCAGCGGGGCCACGGCAATCCGCAGCAAAGGTGACGGGGGCGCCGAACGCGGCCTCAAGTGCCGGCACCAGCGGGCGTAGCGACATCTCTGCGACGACCTTGCCCTTTGGACGGCCGAAATGGGCCAGCAGAATTGGAGTGCCGCCTGCGGCGAGGATATCCTTGATCGTGGGGGCGACGCGCTGGATGCGGGTGTCATCGGTGACCCGGCCATCCTCAACCGGGACGTTGATATCGACGCGCACCAGAACGCGCTTGCCTGCCAGGTCCATCGTGTCGAGTGCGTTCCAGCCCATGATCATATCCTTCTTTGGTCTTGGTTTGATGCGCCAGCGGCGGAAACTGTGCCGCTGGCGGTGTTGGCGCGATGTTTCGGGGCTTTTTGCCGCTCAGTCAATGCTCTGTGACCAAAGCTCCCTTGGCAATTGCGGGCGCTGGCCTTAACTATCGGGCAAATGCAAAGAACAGGAGCGCCACATGGCCGAGATCAAAGACCCCGAAAACACCATCATCATGGAGCTGAAAGACGGCAAGGTGGTGATCGAACTGCTGCCCGACGTGGCCCCTCAGCACAGCGCGCGCATGAAAGAACTGGCCCGTAGCGGCGCATATGACAATGTGGCGTTTCACCGGGTGATCGATGGTTTCATGGCGCAGACCGGCGACGTGCAGCACGGCGACATGGAAGACGGGTTCAACCTGCGTATGGCGGGCACCGGTGGCTCTGATCTGCCGAATGTTCCGGCGGAATTCTCCAAGCTGCCGCATGACCGTGGCACGCTGGGCGCGGCGCGCTCCGCCAACCCGGATTCGGCCAACTCTCAGTTCTTCATCAACTTCAAGGACAACCACTTCCTGAACGGTCAGTACACGGTCTATGGCCGCGTGATCGAGGGGATGGAGCATGTCGATGCGATCACCCGGGGTGAGCCGCCTGCGAACCCTGACCGCATGGTCAGCGTCAAGGTGGCAGCCGATGTATAAGCTGGCAGCGGTATTTGCGCTGATGGCGGGTCCGGCACTGGCCAGCGGTCTGGAGATCGCGGTTGAGGGCGAGGGCGCCAATGGCACCATCAAGATCGACCTGTTCGAGGACGTGGCCCCCAAGCATGTCGAGCAGATCACCGCACTGGCGGCTGAGGGCAAATATGATGGCGTGGTCTTTCACCGCGTGATCGAAGGCTTCATGGCGCAGACCGGTGATGTGGAATTCGGCAAGCTGGGTGGCGATATGCGCCGCGCCGGCATGGGCGGTTCCGAGCGGTCGGACCTGCCGGCCGAATTTTCCGATCTGGAGTTTGATCGCGGTGTGGTCGGCATGGCCCGCTCGCAGGATCCCGATAGCGCCAATTCGCAGTTTTTCATCATGTTTGCGCCGGGGCATTTCCTGAACGGTCAGTACACCGTTGTGGGCAAGGTGACCGAGGGCATGGATGTGGTCGACGCGATCAAACGTGGCAGCGGCAGTCAGAACGGCGCCGTTGTCGGTCAGCCCGATGTGATGAAAACGGTCTCTGTGACTGAGTGAGCCTTGCTTCGCGTGATCTTGTGGTCCGCAGGTCATTGTTTGAACGGCCCGTACCTTGAATGGTGCGGGCCGTTTGCTGTTTTCCGCCTAGGACGCGCGCGCCTGTCACGGGCTTGTGCGGTGCATGTGAGGTGGGTTTGCGGCAAGCTGTGCCCCTGATTTGGGCCGGGGAACCCATGGGAGACCTCTTGGGGACACAGGGAGGAGGCCTGCGGTGTCACAAATGACTGCAAAAAATATATTCTTATTGCAAAACAAAGCGGTGGCGGGACTGTCGCTGCTGTTGATGCTATCCTGGCTGGCGGTGGCCCGTGCGGATCCCGCCGTCTGGGCGCGGGAATGGCCGACCACGGATTTTAGCCGCACCACTGTTGCGGACTGGGGCGAAATCAAATCCGGTGGCCCACCAAAGGATGGCATTCCGGCCCTGAGCGATCCGGCGTTTCACCCTGCGGCGCAGGTGAAGGGGCTGAGTCCCGCCGAGCCGGTTGTGGTGCTGGATCTGCCGGGGCAGGTGGCGCGTGCCTATCCGCTGCGCTACCTGATCTGGCATGAAATCGTCAATGACCGGGTGGGCGGCACGCCGGTTGCGGTGACCTATTGCCCCTTGTGCAATTCCGCGATGAGCTTTGACCGGCGGGTGGCTGGTCGCACCCTGAGTTTTGGTGTCACCGGCAAGCTGCGCCAGTCCGATATGGTAATGTATGACCGCGAGAGCGAGAGCTGGTGGCAGCAGGCCACCGGCACCGGGATCGTGGGCGAGATGACTGGCCGGGAGCTGCGGCAACTGCCCAGCTGGCTGGACAGTTGGCAGGGATTTCAGGCCGCCTACCCATTGGGGCTGGTGATGGCCGAGCCGCGCCACAACCGCAGCTACGGGCGCAATCCCTATCAGGGCTATGACCGGTCGAATTGGCCGTTTCTTTATGATGGCGCGCCACCGCCCCATGGTATCGCGCCGCTGGCGCGTGTGGTGCGGGTGGGGGATCGGGCCTGGCCCTTGGCGCGCTTGGCCAAGGCCGGGGAAATTCGCGAGGCCGGGGTGATCCTCAGCTGGCGGGCCGGGCAGGCCTCGGCGCTGGATGCGGGGCATGTCGGCAAGGGGCGCGATGTGGGATCGGTGCGGGTGCAGGGGCGCAATGGCGCGGATCTGCCCCATGATGTGATGTTTGCCTTTGCCTATCACGCCTTCTGGCCCAAGGGGGACTGGATGCTGGAGTGAGGGGGCGGCGCTCAGCTGAGTTCTGTACAAAAAATGGGCGCACCGACAAAGGCGCGCCCAAGGCCATATTCTGAGAGCGGTAACTGATCAGAACAGGAAGTTATCGGTATTCATCAGCTGGTCGACGGTCACGTCTTCGACCAGGATCGAGACATTGGCGAAAGTGATGCGCACATCCGCGCCCAGCTGTGCAAACCCAAGATGGTCGATCCGGTCGGCGCCACGGGTGATCTGGATCAGATCCTCACCCAGCTGGAAATCGGTGATGGTGTCACGGCCGGAGCCGCGGGCAAAGACAAAGCTGTCGCCGCCGCTGCCACCGGTCAGACGGTCGTGACCGGACTGGCCTATCAGCCGGTCGGCCCCATCGCTGCCAAACAAGGTGTCGTGGCCACGCCCGCCAATCAGCAGATCGTCGCCTGCATCGCCGCGCATCACGTCATGGCCTGCGCCGCCGCTCAGCCGGTCGTTGTCGGCGCCCCCGGTCAGCGTATCATTGGCGCGGCCCCCGGCCAGGGTATCGCGCCCGTCATCGCCGGTGATCAAATCGCGCCCACGCCCACCATTGAGCATGTCATCGCCTGCGCCGCCATGCAGCGTATCGGCGCCATTGCCGGCCTTCAGCGTGTCATTGCCGGCGTTGCCGTCGAGGCTGTCGTGGCCGCTGCCGCCGATCAACAGGTCATCGGCGTTGTCATCGGGGCCCACATCATTGTCGCCGCGCAGCGTGTCATTGCCCGCGCCGCCGATCAACGTGTCATTGCCGAGGCTGCCGCGCAGATTGTCATCACCTGCATTGCCGGAGAGGTGATCATCATCAAGCCCGCCATCAAGGAAGTCGTCGTTTTTTCCCCCGGAGAGCCTGTCTTCCCCGGCGCCTCCCAGCAGGAAATCCTTGCCCGCACCGCCGGTGATCGTGTCATCGCCGCCCCGGCCATGGATCATGTCAGAACGGTTGGTGTCATCGACATTGGTGCTGAGGAGGGCCTCATCCGTGGCGCTGCCTTCCTGAATATGCAGGGTCTGGTTGGCGAGCCGGACGGTTTCCACATTAAAGAGCATGTCGCGCCCCTTGGTGGTGGTCAGCAGTGCCCCGGCGCTGTCGTCAAAGGCGAAACTGTAGGTATGAACACCGTCTCCCAGAACCAGCTCATCCTGACCGGCGCCGCCAAAAATGGTGTCATCGCCGTCACCGGCGCGAATGGTGTCATTGCCGGCAAACCCGGTGATCCGCTCCCCGCCGTTCCAGGCAGAAGTGATGATGTCATCCCCGGAGAGGGCCACCGCCAGCAGCGCGTAGAGATCCCCATCCGCAATCATCTGCGAGGGCAGGGTGAAGCCGCTCACCGACATGATCAGCGACTGGTCATAAAACAGGCCAAAGCCATTGAGCGGGCTGTCGGGGCTCAGATTTCCACTCTCGTCAAAGCTGAAGCTGCCCTGAAACACCATGACAAAGGCACCATATTGCACCGCGATCTGGGTGTCCGTGGCGCTGAGAACCGCGACCTTGGTGAAATCGAAGTCACTGAAATCGAACGGCGGCGCCACATTTGACGCAGCCGTGACGAGAAGTTCTGCCATGGTCTGACCTACTGCTTGAATGCCTGACGCATCTTTTCGATGCTTTTGCGGTCAGCCTAGGCGGGAGGTTTTGGTCTGGGAAGGTTGTCGTTAATGAATTCTTAACCTTTGTTAAGCCTGTTGCGCAAATTCTTCACACCCGGATCTGTGTTTGTGCCGTCGACGGTTAGGAAAAAGGCGCATCCCTTGCGGGATACGCCTGTGATCTCGGGTAAACAGTCTGCCTCAGCAAAGATGAGGCTCAGAACAGAAAGTTGTCCGCATCCTCAATCTGCGCCAGCGTGCTGTTCTCCACCATGATGGTGACATCGGCAAAAGTGATCTGAACACTATTGCCTTGGCTGGTGAAGGTCAGATCATCGATCCCGTCAGCCCCGCGACCAATCTGGATCCGATCTTCGCCGACGGTGAAATCTGTGATGATGTCGGTGCCATAGCCGCGATGGAAGACAAATGTGTCGGCATGTGCACCGCCGGTCAGGGTGTCATTGCCCTCTTGGCCGATCAGCCGATCCTGCCCGCCATCGCCATAGATGCGGTCGTTGCCGCGCCCGCCCAGGAGCTGATCCCAGCCGGAGTTGCCGCGCAGTACATCGTGACCATCCTGTCCGCGCAAAGTGTCGTGACCACCACCGCCGATGAGCTTGTCACCGTGAGAACCGCCGCTGATGGCGTCCTCGCCGAGGTCGCCGGCCAACCAGTCCCGTCCGGAACCACCCAGGAGGATATCGTGCCCATCGCCACCTTTTAATGTGTCGTGGCCCTCGCCGCCCATCAGGTGGTCGTTACCCTCTTCGCCCAGCAGCATATCGCGCCCGGAGAGCCCGGCCAAAGTGTCAGCGCCAAGGCCGCCCAGCATGATGTCGCTGGTAAGGGTGCTGTCGCGATCGCCGCTCATTGAGGTGCTGCTGCTGGTGTCCACGCTCAGGGAAAAACTACGGTTGCTGAACTGCAGCTGTTCGATCGACAGCAGGGTATCTCTTCCGTCGGCAGAGTCGATCCAGACGCCGCCGTAGACCGAGGAGATGTCCGCCCGGCCATAAGTGTCGTGAATGATCAACCTGTCGGTGCCGTACCCTCCGTGGACGTAGTCATCGCCGATACCTAGGCTGATGACGTCATCACCGCCGTAGGCCAGCCAGCGGGTTCCTTCGGCCATATTCGAGGTGATTGTGTCATCACCTGTGAGAATGGCTGCTTCCAAGGCAGCGCCGCTGCTGGCGCTGAAGCGATAGAAGTTCATTGAGAACTCACTGATTGCGTAGACCGGTGTACCACCGGAGTTAACCGCCATCGACTCAATCGTCCAAAAATAGGGTGATGAAGATGAAAAATCCCCAGTCAGCGTGATGCTGGTGCCAGTGGGGCTGGTAAAAAACAACTGATTGACCGATCGGCTGTTCAGGCTGATGTTGTCAAAGCCAAGGTCGCCGAGGTTATTCAGCGACAGCGTGCCTGTCGGGTCATTTACGGTGAAAATAGCCATTGTCGAAAATATATGTCCTGATTGTGAGGGCGGCACGCATGATGCATGCAAATTTACCTATTTCCTACATTCGGCAACTTATAGGTGCAAGGCCCAGTATTTCAGGTTGCGCACTCTCCATATGCGACGTTGCGTTCGCTCTGCCTGCCAGTAACGTAACGTGCGCAGCACACAAAAAACGCCGCAGGGGGTGACCTGCGGCGTTTGGCTATTCTTGGCTGCCTGAATAGGCAGGTTTGGGATCAGCTGTCGGATTTATGTGCCGCGGTGGCTGCGGTGACGGCGGCTGAGGGGGCTGGTGCCGGGGCTGCGGCGCGGGGCGCTGCAGCTTTGCCGGGGTTCAGCGGATCGTCCTGACGCTGAACGGAGCCTTCGAAATGGGCGCCGCTTTCGATCGCGATGGTCTTGTGGATGATGTCGCCTTCGACGCGGGCGGTCGAGGTCAGGCGCACCTTCAGGCCGCGCACGCGGCCCACAATACGACCGTTGATCACCACGTCATCGGCAGTCACTTCGCCTTTGATGGTCGCGCTCTCGCCGATGGTCAGCAGATGGGCCCGGATGTCACCTTCGACGGTGCCTTCGACCTGAATGTCACCGGTGGTCTTGAGGTTGCCGGTGATGTGCAGATCCGAGCTGAGCACGGATGCCGGCGGCTTCGCCTTGGGGACGGTTGCCTTGAAATCGCTGGCGGGCGGAACCGGAGCGGAAGACGGCGCGGGCGCCGCAGGGGTTGCTTCGGCCGCTTTCTGGCCGGGCTCGTTGATTTTGCTCTTAGAAAACATTTCTCGCAGCCTTGATATAGATCATCGGGTTTACGGGGTTGCCATTGACCCGAACCTCGTAGTGGAGGTGGGTCCCGGTGGACCGTCCGGTGTTACCCATATCACTGATGTGATCGCCGCGCGAGACCCTTTGACCGACCTTGACGCGGATGTTGGAGTTATGGGCATATTTCGTCTCAATGCCAAAGGCATGTTGAATTGTAACAAGTTTTCCGTAGCCGGATTGCCAGCCCGCATGGGTCACAACCCCATCAGCGGTGGCAAAGATATCGGTGCCGGTGCGGCCAGCGAAATCGGAGCCCTTGTGCAGGCGGCGACCGCCTGTTTTGGGGTCACGGCGATAGCCGAAGCCGGAGCTGCGGCGCACCAGATTGAGGTTCACCGGCGAGGCAAAGGGCGCCTTTTGCGCGGCCAGCCGATAGAGGTTCAGCTGATTCATCTGATGCAGCAGGTTATTGGCGCGCAGCTCCTCGCGGGTGGGTTCCTCACCGCGCGTGGACAGGGCTAAAGGGCTGAGCGGACCGCCCTGACCGCTATATCCGCGCCGTACCTGTTCCAGAATACGGTCGGTGGGCATTCCGGCGCTGCGGAACATTTTGTCGAGCGGTGCGACAGACACTTCCATCGCCTCTTCCAGCTGGCGGAAGATCTGATCGTTGCGTTCATCCAGCAGACGCAGTTCCAGTTCAAGCGCGTCGCGCTGCTCAAGCGCGGATTGGGCGTTGGCCTCAATCTGGTCGCGCTGTGCGGCGGTTTCGGCCAGCGCGTCGGCCATGAATTCCATCTGAACCGGAGCGCTGACGGCCATCATCTGGGCGGGGCTGTCGGCGGCGGTTTCCTGCTTCAGCGCCACCAGTGCGTCGCGGGCGGTTTCGCGTTCCTTCATGGTCTGGCGCAGCGTGGTCTGAATCACCTCGATACCGGTTTCGAGTTCGCGGCGACGGGTCTCTGACGCGAGCAGTTCCGATTGCATGGAGGAGATCTGCGTCAGGGCGGCGTTGAACCGTTCCTGAGCGGCCAGCGCCTCGGCGGCGCGATCGTCGCGTTCGCCTGACAGCGCATTCAGGCGGGCGCGGTAGGTCATCTGATCGCGCTTGGCCTGTTCCCGGAAATTGCCGGAGCCGATGCTGTCCATCAGAACAATCGCAGTGGCAACAATAGACCAGGCCACCAGCAGCGCCATGCCCGCAAAGGCGATGAGCTGGGTTTCGGACCGGAGCCGAATGAAACGTGTATCTGAGTCAGACTTGAGGAACACCCGCCGTTCCGGAAACCGGCGTTCGAGAAATGCGTGAATTTTGATTGCCAGACGTGTCCGCACGCTTTGGTCCTTAGTCCTGCCCCAGTTGCGGCGCTGCTGTCACCGGCGCTCCTCCTGCCGGTTTCTTCTGGCCAGATCCGGTCCCATCGGAGCTGCCCTGCTGCAGTGCCAGGCCGCGTTAGCGCGCCATGGCGAAAGGGAATAGCCAGCCGGATGGGTTTGGGCAAGCCTGTTGACCCGCTGTTCGGCGGGTCCGCGCGGAAACGGCGCGGCAGCTGTGGGGATCAGCTGCGAAATGAGCGAAAATTCGCCGATATCTGACGGGGTTGGCGGGATCATGACGGCGCAGGCAGGGTGCCGGTGCGTACGATAAAGAGCGGCCCGCCGATGATAGGCAGGCCGATTTTATCTGTGGCGGGCAAAGGTTGCGCGGAATGCACCGCTGAAGGCCCGGCTGGGCGAGGCCTAGCGCAGGGCCGGGGGTTTGACCGGGATTTCGTCAGCGAGCGGCCAGTAGAAATCCGGCGGTATCCCGGCCTCGGCGCGTTTTTCCTCGTTGAAGGGCGGCTTCAGATGGCCATGGAAATATCTGCCGACGAGATCATGAAAGACCTCCTTCGGGTCCAGATTGTCGCGCCCACAAAGGAAGTGGAACCATTTTGATCCATAGGCCACATGGCTGACCTCTTCGGCATAGATCACCTCCAGCGCGTCAACCGCCTGAGTGAGCTTTGCCTTGCGGAAAACCTCGATCATGCCGGGGGTGACGTCCAGACCGCGCGCTTCCAGCACCATCGGCACGACGGCGAGGCGGCCCATCAGATCCTCGGCGGTGTCTTCGGCGGCGCGCCACATGCCGATATGGGCCGGCAGCTCTCCGTAGTAGCTGCTCAGGGCTTCAAGACAGTCGCACATCAGGTTGAAATGTTTGGATTCTTCATCCGCCGCCTTAACCCAGTCGTCAAAGAAGCCGAGCGGCATCGGCACATGGGAGAACCGCGCGATGATGTCCCAGTGCAGATCAACCGCGTTCAGTTCGATATGCGCCACGGCGTGCAGAAGCGCCTTGCGCCCGGCCTCGGACCCGGGGCGACGACGGGGCACATCGCGCGGGTTCAGAAGTTCGGGCTTATCGGGACGCGCGGGGTGCAGTGGCGGGCTGGCGGTGCCGACCTCAATCTTTGCCGCATCACCGGCGCGATAGGCAAACCAGTGCGCGGCATGGCGGCGCGACAGGGTGGTTTTCTCGCGGCCATCGGCGGTGGTCAGCACCTGCTGCGCCATCTGCGCAAGGCTGAGCGGGCGGTCAGGGCTGTCTGCGTTGGTCTGTGATGCGTCGCTGGTCATCTTCGCGGATCCGTTTCGGCGGTGGGCTGTTGAGTTGGGCTGATCTTGGCCATTCCCTGCCACCGGGCGCGCTGACCTGCAAGCGGATAGGCGACCCTGCGCCCGGCCACAGGGCATATGCAGGGCTGCCAGAATGGGCGATCAGAGCGCTTTGGCGGCCTCCAGCACTTCGGCGACATGGCCGTCGACCTTCACCTTGCGCCAGATCTGGGCAATGTTGCCCTCGGCGTCGATGAGGAAGGTCGAGCGTTCGATCCCCCAGTGTTTCTTGCCGTACATGTTCTTTTCCTTCCAGACGCCATAATCCTCGCAGGTGGTGCCTTCGGCATCAGAGAGGAGCGGCGTGGTCAGGCTGTGTTTGGCGACAAATTTGTCGTGTTTTGCGACCGGATCCTTGGAGATGCCATAGACCACCGCCCCGGCATCGGCAAAGGCCTGCAGATGCTCGGAAAATCCGATGGATTCCTTGGTGCAGCCCGGGGTATCATCGCGGGGGTAAAAGAACAGCACGACGGCCTTGCCGCGCAGCTCCTCCAACGTCACGGTGCCACCGCCATCGCGGGGCAGGTTAAAGGAGGGCGCGGGGTCTGAGGGGGCGAGCATAATTCGAGGTCTCCAAAACGGTTTCGCAGGGTTTGCGTGCCACAGTTAGGCCATCACAGGCAAAGGGAAAGCAAGGATTAAACCAGCCTCATCCAAAGCGGTGGATTCTGAACAGGAGCCATCTTCCTCTGCGTCGGCGGATGCCGTGCAGGATGCCGGGCCCAGTGGGGCCGCGGCCGCGGAGGGTGTGGCTGTCGCAAAGGCGGTGCCGCCGCCGGACGGGCCGGGGTTTCTGGGGCCGGATGAGGAGGCGCCGGAGGTGACCGCAGCGCCCGAAGGGGAAGAGGCCGAGGCGGAACGCATAATGCAGGACGAGGCGGTGCCGGTGCCGGTTCCGGGGCCACGGGCGTCCGATGGCATTTCCGCCGGGGATCTCGTCAAACCTGCTGACGAGGATGCAGAGACAGTGGCCGCTGCAGTGTCACAACCCGCTTCGGATGTCAGAGCCAAACCGAAGCCCCGCATCCTGCCCCGCATCCTGCCCCGCATCCTGCGCCGGATGCTGCGCAGTGCAGCCATCACCGCCGTGGTTCTGGCATTGCTGGCAAGCGGGGTTGTTTTCCTTGGGCTGGGGACGCGGCTTGACGCGCCGGATTGGCTGCGTGACCGGGTGGAGCGGCGGATTGAGCGGCATCTGGGCGGGTTGAGCATTGAATTCGGCGCCATTCATCTGGTGGTGAACCGGGGCTGGCGGCCCCGCATCAGCCTGCGCGATGTGACCCTGCGTGATGAAACCGGCGCGCGGGTGGCGCGGCTGGCGGATGCGCAGGCCTCGCTGGCGATGCGGCCGCTGCTGCGCGGTCAGATCCGGCCTAAGACCATCATGTTGAGCGGGCTTTACGGAACCCTGCGGCGGGACAATAGTGGCGGTCTGGCACTGAGTTTGGCCGAGGGGGAGGCACCGCTACGGCAGGCGGCCACCCTGCCTGCGCTGATTGAGCAATGGGACCGCCAGCTGGAGTTACCGGTGCTGTCAGCGCTGGTCGAGGTTGAGACCGACGCGCTGACCCTGCGCTATGAGGATGCGCGTCTGGGGCGGGTCTGGACGCTGGATGGCGGCAGCATTCGCATGAACCGCAGCGGTCAGGACATCGAACTGGCCGCCGGGTTCTCGCTACTGAGCGGGCGCGACTACGTTGGGACTGTTGAGGCGAATTACAGCTCCGCGATCGGCGACAAGGCGGCGGAATTTGGCGTGCTTGTCAATTCGGTGGCGAGCAAGGATATCGCTGCCCAAAGCGCAGCACTCGGCTGGCTGGATGTTCTGGACGCGCCGATTTCGGGGTCTCTGCGCGGCGCGATCAGCAGCGAGGGGGCCTTGCTGCCGGTCTCTGCCAGCTTGCAGATTGGTGAAGGGGTGATCCAGCCCACCGCCGCCACCCGCCCGGTGCCGATCACCGGCGCGCAGAGCTATTTCACCTATCTGCCGGACCGGCAGGAACTGCGCTTCAACGAGCTGTCGGTGAACAGCGGCTGGGGCTCCGGCACGATGGAAGGGCGGGCGCGTCTGATCGGGGTGGAAAACGGCCAGCTGACTGATCTGGTCGGACAATTGCGGTTTCAGGGACTGAGCCTCAACCCGGCGAAACTCTATGATACGCCACTGGATCTGGCCGGGGTGACGGCGGATTTCAAGCTGGAGATGGCGCCGTTCCGGCTGCGTCTGGGCGAGATGCTGGTGCGCGACGGTGAGACGCGGATCTTGCTGGATGGCGAGATTTCGGCGGGGCAGACGGGTTGGGATTACGCGCTGAACGGACGCGCCAACCGGATGACTGCCGAGCGGCTGAAAGAGGTCTGGCCTGCCGCAGCGCCGCCAAAGCCGCGCGAATGGGTGCGCGACAACCTGTTGGGTGGTTATGCGCGGGATGTGAATTTTGCCATGCGCGGCAGTGGCACGGCGAAACCCTTCGTCTATCTCGATCTGGCCTTTGAAGATGCGGCGGTGAAATTCCAGAAATCGCTGCCCCCTCTGCGGGAGGCCGCCGGGCAGTTCAGCCTTTACGGCAACCGGTTGGTGGTGATGGCGACAAAGGGCTGGGTGACGGCGGATCAGGGCGGGCGCGTGGATGCGGCGGGTACGTCGTTCATTATTCCTGACACTTCGGTGAAGGACGGCGCGCCGGGGATCGCCCGGATTGAGGCCTCGGGCCCGGTGACGGCGGCGCTCTCGCTGCTCAACCGTCCGCCGCTTTCGGTGATGGACAAGGCGGGGTTGCCGGTGGATCTGGCCTCCGGACAGGTGGCGCTGAGCGGGACGCTGTCCCTGCCGCTGCGCAAAGGGGTGACACCGGAGGAGATCACCTATCACTACAGGGGGCGTATACGCGATGCGGCCAGTGCTGTGCTGGTGCCGGGAGAGAGCCTCTCGGCTGAGGTGCTGGGGCTGAGCGGGGATCAGGGCCACGTGCAGATTGAGGGGGACGGAGCGCTTTCGGGGGTGCCGGGCAGCCTCGTCTGGCGGCAGGCGGTCGGTCCGGCAGTGGAGCGGGCGAGTGCAGCGGCGGGTCAGGCGCCACCTGTGCGGGTCAAAGGCACGATTGAGCTGTCGCAGGACACGGTTGATAGGTTTGATATCGGGCTGCCTGCGGGATCGGTATTCGGTCGCGGTGTGGGCCGGTATGAGGTGGTGATCGACAAGGGCGTGGCGCCGAAGCTGACGCTGGAGAGCGATCTGAGCGGGCTGGGCCTGCGGATCCCGGCGCTGAGCTGGCGGTTGAGCGAAGCCACCACCGGCCAGCTGCGGATGCGCGCCACTCTGGGAGAGACGCCACGGGTGGAGGCGCTGTCGCTTGAGGGGGCGGGGTTGCAGGCCTCGGGCAATGTGACATTGGCGCCGGGGGGCGGTCTCAGCCGGGCGTTGTTTGATCGGGTGGAATTGCGAAACTGGTTCCGGGGGGCGGTTGAGCTGGTCGGGCGCGGTACGCGGGCGCCGGGCATTAATATCCGTAGCGGTGTGCTGGATCTGCGACAGATGCCCGATGGATCGGGCGGCAGTGGCAGCAGCGGTGGCTCCTCAGGCGGGTCAGGACCCATCAACCTGCAACTGGACCGGATGCAGGTCACGGACAGCATCGCGCTGACAGGCTTTCGCGGGCGGTTTTCCACCACCGGCGGGTTGAATGGCAATTTTACCGCGGCGCTGAACGGGCAAACCGGGGTCAATGGCGTTGTGGTGCCGAAGGATGGCGGTTTTGCCACCCGGATCCAGTCGCAGGATGCCGGCGGCGTGTTCCGCGCGGCGGGGGTGTTGCGCCATGGATCGGGCGGAACGTTTGATATGTCGCTGGTGCCCGCCCCCGGCGCGCCCGGTGAATATGACGGCCAGATTGAGGTGAAGAACACCCGCATTAAGGACGCGCCATCCATGGCGGCGCTGCTGAACGCGGTGAGCGTGGTCGGGCTGATTGATGCGCTGGCGGGGCAGGGCATTCTGTTCACGACGGTAGAGGCCAAGTTCCGGCTGGGGGCGACCCATCTGATCGTCCATGAAAGCAGCGCGGTGGGGCCGTCGATTGGTCTGTCGATGGATGGCAATTATGATCTGGAGCGCAGTGTTCTGAATATGCGGGGCGTGATCTCTCCGATCTATCTGCTCAATGCGGTTGGCCGGGTCTTTACCCGCAAGGGGGAGGGGCTGATTGGCTTTGCCTTCACTTTGAAGGGGGCGGCGGATGATCCGCGTGTTCAGGTGAACCCGCTGTCGGGGCTGGCGCCGGGGATTTTCCGCGAATTGTTTCGGGGTCCGGCGCCAAGCCTGCCGGGGGAGGAGCCACCCAGCACCGTGGTGCCACGGGCCGAGCGGGAACGGCCGCCCTATTCCGTCTCACCCGGCGAAGATCGCTAGTGGGCGGACCTGGGGGCGGAGGCCGATTTCGGCGCGGTGTTTGGCGGTTATCTGCACAAAACCTGTTGGCCAAGGGCGGCGCAACAGCCTATATCGCAGCCTATGAAACTCAGTGATTTTGACTTCGATCTTCCCGATGACCGCATTGCCACCCGTCCGGCAGTGCCGCGCAGCTCCGCGCGGCTGCTGGTGGCGGAAGGCGACCGTATCAGGGATGCGCGCGTGGCCAACCTGGGCCAGTGGCTGCGGTCCGGCGACCGGCTGGTGCTGAATGACACCAAGGTGATTCCCGCGCGCCTCAGCGGGTTGCGTCACCGCGACACCGCACAGGGGCCGATGGCCGCCAAGGTGGAGGTCACGCTGCTCGATCCGGGCGCGGATGGCAGCTGGGCGGCGCTTTTGAAACCGCTGAAGAAGGTCAAGCCGGGCGAAGAGATCATTTTCTCCGACGCGCTTAGCGCGACATTGGAGCGGATTGAAGACGGGCAGGGCCATCTGAAATTCAATCTGAGTGGTACCGATTTTGATGCCGCTTTGGCGGAGGCCGGCGCAATGCCGCTGCCACCTTATATTGCCGCCAAACGACCAGCGGATGAGCAGGACAAAACCGACTATCAGACCGTCTGGGCGCGCAATTCCGGTGCGGTGGCGGCCCCCACGGCATCCTTGCATTTTGACGATGCGCTGTTGGCGGAGTTGCAGGCCAAGGGTGTCGAGATCAGCTATGTCACACTGCATGTGGGCGCGGGCACCTTCCTGCCGGTGAAGGTGGAGGATGTGACCACCCACCGGATGCATGCCGAATGGGGCCGCGTCAGCGCCGAGGCGGCGACGGAGATTGCCGCGACCAAGGCGGCAGGCGGGCGGGTGATCCCGGTTGGCACCACGGCATTGCGTCTGATCGAAAGTGCGGCACAATCGGGTGCGATCCAGCCCTGGGAAGGGGATACTGATATCTTTATCTATCCCGGTTTCACCTTCCATGTGGCGGATGCGCTGATGACCAATTTCCACCTGCCGAAATCGACGCTGCTGATGCTGGTGTCGGCGCTGATGGGGCAGGACCGGATTCGGGCGATCTATGATCATGCGCTGGCCGAGGAATACCGGTTCTTTTCCTACGGCGATGCGTCGCTTTTGATCCCGCCTACGGCGGAGATGTCGCAGACCTGAGGCGCAATTTCAGCGAAAAGCAGATTTAACCGGTTGGTCCTATGGTCTTGCCGGATTCTGTCGTCACCGGGTCTGCCATGGGCACACCCGGTTTTTTGGCTCTCTTGGTCATGAAAACGCCATGGGATTTCGTTCATAACGGCGCGCGGTGATGGCGATGTCCGTGACCAATTCAACACCCCCAGCGAGGGGCCAGAGCCTGTTAGGCGTGCTCTGGCACAGATAAGCGAAGTAGGAGATACGGGCGATGTGGCAGGTGCTGTCGAGCGCATGGGCGCTGCTGTTGGGCATGGGAATGCTGATGATCGGCAACGGTCTGCAGGGCACTCTCTTGGGTGTGCGAGGGGATATCGAAGGGTTCTCTACGTTACAGATGTCCTTTGTTATGTCGGCCTATTTTGTGGGCTTTCTGGGCGGGTCCCGACTGGCGCCGGAGATGATCCGGCGGGTTGGTCATGTGCGGGTCTTTGCGGCGCTGGCCTCGTTCATCTCGGCTGTGATGATTCTATACCCGGCTGTCACCAACCCGGTGGCCTGGATGTTGTTGCGCGTGGTGATCGGTTTTTGCTTCTCCGGCGTGTATGTGACCGCAGAAAGCTGGCTCAACAACGCCTCCGACAATGCCAACCGGGGCAAGGCGCTGTCGCTGTATATGATCGTGCAGATGATCGGTATCGTCAGCGCTCAGGCGTTGCTGCTGGTGGGGGATCCGTCGGGCTATGAGACCTTCGTGATTGCCTCGGTGGTGGTTTCGGTGTCCTTCGCGCCCATTTTGCTGTCGATTTCGCCGACGCCTGCCTTTGACCGGACCAAACCGATGTCACTGCGCCAGCTGATGGATGCCTCGCCCTTGGGCTGTGTTGGCATGTTCCTGCTGGGTGGTGTGTTCTCTGCCCAGTTCGGCATGAGTGCGGTTTATGCGGCCTCTGCGGGGCTGAGCCTCACCCAGATCTCGATCTTTGTTGCGACCTTCTACGTGGGGGCCGTGGTGATGCAATATCCGCTGGGCTGGATGTCGGACCGGATGGACCGCCGGATTCTGATCCTGTTTGGCGCGGCTGTAGCGGGCGCTGCGGCGATTGGTGCGATGATCCTTGGGACCGATTTCAATTTCCTGCTGATTGCGGCCTTCCTGATTGGCGGCATGACCAACCCGCTTTACTCATTGCTGATCGCCCATACCAATGACTACCTCGACTATGATGATATGCCGGCGGCCTCTGGCGGGCTGGTGTTCATCAACGGGCTGGGGGCTGTGGCCGGACCGCTGATCACGGGCTGGATGATGGGTGACAGCGTGTTTGGCGCGCCGGGGTTCTTTTTGTTCATGGCGGTGCTGCTGCTGCTGCTGGCGGTCTATGCGGGCTATCGCACGACTCAGCGCCCGGCCATTCCGACGGATGAGACCGGGATCATGTCACCCATGGCCCCAACCGGGTCACCTGTTGTGGTTGAGTTTGCCCAGGAATACGCAATCGAAACGGACATTGAAGAGCAGGAAGCCGCCGCCGAAACGAGCTGATTGCGCTAACTTGCGGGATTTGTGATGAAATTTTCACGAAACTGTCGTGTATGACGCAAATCGTGACGGGCTTCCCCTTGTAAAATCTCTGCAAAAGCGTCTGAATTTCAGGACGGTATCTATGTGGAGGCAGACCTATGACAGGTCCTGAGGAGATCCTAGACTTCTGGCTCGTGAGCACGGGTGAGAAGGGCTGGTATATGCAGGATGACGCACTGGATCAGGAGATCCGGCGCCGGTTCGAGACGACGTGGGAGGCCGCCTGTGAGGGCAAATGCGACCACTGGCGCAGCGGGCCGAAGGGGGTTCTGGCCTATATCATCCTGACCGACCAGTTCCCGCGTAATATGTTCCGGGGCGAGGCGCAGGCCTTTGCCACGGATACGCTGGCGCTGGCGGCGGCGAAATGTGCGATCAGCAAGTCCTGGGACATGAAGATTGATGAGCCGCAGCGGCAGTTTTTCTACCTGCCGCTGATGCACTCGGAGAACCTGTGCGATCAGGAGCGCTGTGTGCGGCTGATGCTGGAGCGGATGCCCAAGAACGGCGCGTCCAACCTGCTGCATGCGCGGGCCCACCGCGAGGTGATCCGTCAGTTTGGTCGCTTCCCCTATCGCAATGAGGCGCTGTCGCGCAGCAGCACGGCGCCGGAAATGGATTATGTGATGGCTGGCGGTTATGGCAGCACCATGCGCAGTCTTCAGGCCGCAGGCTGAGGCAGTTGCCTTTCGGGCTTGCCTGAAACGCATCCTGCCCTGACACTGGTTTTGCGCCGCGCCCCAAGGATCGGGGCGCGGCGTAGCTGTTTCTTGCATGGCCGCTATGAGCCTGCACTGGATGATTGCAGTGCTGCGGGAAATAGTTTAACGGTGAACTAGTTTTTGATCCAGCTTGGCGAGGAACCACCATGGCCGCAGAAACCTATGACGTGATCGTAATCGGCGCAGGGCCGGGGGGCTATGTGGCCGCCATCCGCGCCGCTCAGCTGGGGCTGAAGACCTGCATTGTCGAGCGCGAGCATATGGGTGGCATCTGTCTGAACTGGGGCTGCATCCCAACCAAGGCGCTGCTGCGGTCGTCGGAAGTGTTTCACCTGATGGAGCGGGCGAAGGATTTCGGGCTGAAAGCCGACAACATCGGCTATGATCTGGACGCGGTGGTCAAACGCTCACGCGGGGTCGCCAAACAGCTCAGCTCCGGCATCGGCCATCTGATGAAGAAGAACAAGATTGCCGTGGTCATGGGCGAGGCGACGCTCCCGACCAAGGGCAGGGTGTCTGTGAAAACCGAAAAGGGCACGCAGGAACTGGCGGCGAAGAACATCGTGTTGGCCACCGGCGCGCGAGCACGGGAGCTGCCGGGGCTGGAAGCGGACGGCGATCTGGTCTGGACCTACAAACACGCGCTGGATCCGGTACGGATGCCGAAAAAGCTGCTGGTCATCGGTTCCGGCGCCATCGGCATCGAATTTGCAAGTTTCTACAATACCTTGGGCGCCGATACGACTGTTGTCGAAGTCATGGACCGGGTGCTACCGGTGGAAGATGCGGAGATTTCCGCCTTTGCCAAGAAGGCCTTTGTCAAACAGGGCATGAAGATCATGGAGAAAGCCATGGTCAAACAGCTGGATCGTGGCAAGGGCAAGGTCACCGCCCATATTGAGGTCGGCGGCAAGGTCGAGAAACAGGAATTCGATACCGTGATTTCTGCTGTCGGTATCGTCGGCAATGTTGAGGGGCTGGGCCTGGAAGGTCTGGGCGTCAAGGTTGACCGTACCCATGTTGTGACAGATGAATACTGCCGCACCGGGGTCGATGGGCTTTATGCCATCGGCGATATCGCCGGCGCGCCCTGGCTTGCGCATAAGGCGTCGCACGAGGGCGTCATGGTGGCCGAGCTGATCGCGGGCAAACACGCGCACGCTGTAAAGCCCGAAAGCATTGCCGGTTGCACCTATTGCCATCCGCAGGTCGCCTCCGTCGGCTACACCGAGGCCAAGGCGAAGGAACTGGGGTACGATATCAAGGTTGGTCGCTTCCCCTTCATCGGCAACGGCAAGGCGATTGCACTGGGCGAGGCCGAGGGCATGGTGAAGACCATCTTTGACGCCAAAACAGGTGAGCTTTTGGGTGCGCATATGGTTGGTGCGGAAGTGACCGAGATGATTCAGGGTTATGTGGTGGGTCGCCAGCTGGAGACCACCGAAGAAGATCTGATGAACACTGTCTTCCCGCATCCGACGCTCAGCGAGATGATGCATGAGAGCGTGCTCGATGCCTTTGACCGGGTGATCCATATGTAAGCTGGTCTTCGGGCCTGCTTAACTGAGATGACAGAGACGCCCGAGGCTATGCTTCGGGCGTTTTGCATATGGTTTTGGCGGCAGCGCTCAGTCTGTCTGGTGCTTCGCGATGGGGCAGGGTATGCCATGCGCTTCGGCCGGTCCTGGCGGATTCCATGCGCGACGCGCGATTGCAATGAGGGCAGCCCCATGAACACATCCCATATCAGCCAGCCGCAGACCCGTTGGGGTGTGGTGATGATCATCTGGGCCGCCGGTCTGGGGGCCGCGGCGCAATATGGCAAGATCAGCGTCATCTTCGACCAGCTTGAGGTATTGTACCCGGGGGCCGGTTCGACGCTCAGCCTGACGGTGACCATGGTCGGGGTGCTGGGCATTCTGTTGGGCGTGGTAGCGGGCGGGTTTGTCGCCTCGTTCGGCTATCGCCGCAGCCTTGTCTGGGCGCTGTGGATCGGGGCGGCGATGTCGGCACTTCAGGCGCTGAATCTGCCCTATGGTCTGTTTCTGGCAACACGGCTGATCGAAGGCCTGTCGCATCTGGGGATCGTGGTGGCAGCCCCAACGCTGATCCCGCAGATCTGTAGCCCGCGCCACCGTGGCACGGCGCTGTCGATCTGGAGTACCTTCTTTGGTGTCTCCTTTGCGCTGCTGGTATGGTTTGGCCTGCCGCTGGTTGCCGGGTTTGGCCTGTTGTCGCTGTTTGGCGCCCATGCGCTGGTGATGGCAGGTCTGGCGCTGGTGCTGGGACGGGTGTTGAAGACGGTGCAGGTGCCCCCCCGTTTGCCGCTGGCCAAGCTGGCGGATCTGCCGGGCCTGCATCTTGAGATCTACCGCTCTGCGGCGAAAGTGGCCCCGGCGGCGGGCTGGCTGTTCTATACCACCTGTTTCGTGGCGCTTCTGACGGTGTTGCCACCGCATCTGGACCCTGCGGTGCGGGTGGGTGTGATCAGTGCCATGCCGCTGGTCAGCATTGCCACCTCGATGACGCTGGGCGTTTGGCTGCTGCGCCGGATGGCGGCAGTACGTGTGGTACAGGCCGGGTTTCTGTTAGCCGCTGGTGGTGCGGTCTGGCTGCTGCTGATGCCCGGTCTGCCGCTGGCCTGCATGGCGCTGGCGGTGGCCTTTGGGCTGGTGCAGGGGGCCAGCTTTGCCTCGGTGCCGCAGCTGAACGCTGAGGCGGCGGAGCAGGCGCAATCCAATGGCGCGATGAGCCAGGCCGGAAATATGGGCAATGCTATCGGTACGCCGCTGATGGTGGCCGCCGTTGCTGTTGGCGGATACCATGGAATGATGATGCTGGCGCTGGTGTTGTTCCTCGGCGGCTTTGCCGTGCATGCGATGCTGGCACGGCGGCGCGGGCAAACCGCAGCAATCTGAGCGTGTTCGCGCTCCGTTCTCATTTTTCTATTGGAGACTCGGCGCGCAGTCCCTATCTGTAGGGTCGGACACCGGCTGCAAGGGCGACTGGCGTTGAATCTGGGGGCAGTATGGCTGAGTTGAAATCGATCGAAGTGCGCGGTGCGCGCGAGCACAACCTGAAAAACATCGACGTGGATATCCCGCGCGATCAGCTGGTGGTGATCACCGGATTGTCCGGCTCGGGCAAGTCCAGCCTCGCGTTTGATACCATCTATGCAGAGGGTCAGCGCCGCTATGTCGAGAGCCTGTCGGCCTATGCGCGCCAGTTTCTTGATATGATGGAAAAGCCGGATGTGGATCATATCAGCGGCCTCTCGCCTGCGATCTCCATCGAGCAAAAGACGACATCGAAAAACCCGCGTTCGACTGTGGGCACCGTGACTGAGATTTACGATTATCTGCGTCTGTTGTTTGCCCGTGCGGGGACGCCCTATTCGCCGGCCACCGGAATGCCGATCGAGGCGCAGCAGGTGCAGGACATGGTCGACCGGATCATGACGCTGGAGGAGGGCACCCGTGGCTTCCTGCTGGCGCCCATCGTGCGGGACCGCAAGGGGGAATACCGCAAGGAATTCCTGGAGCTGCGCAAGCAGGGGTTCCAGCGCGTGAAGGTCGATGGCGAATTCTACGAACTGGATGAGCCGCCGACATTGGACAAGAAGTTCCGCCATGACATCGACGTCGTTGTTGATCGTCTGGTTGTCCGTGAGGGTCTGGAAACCCGGCTGGCCGACAGCCTGCGGACCGCGCTGGATCTGGCCGATGGGATTGCCATTTTGGAAACCGCCCCGCGTGCTGCCGAGGGTGAAGAGGCGCCTGAGCCGGAGCGGATCACCTTTTCCGAGAATTTTGCCTGCCCGGTCAGCGGTTTCACCATCCCCGAGATCGAACCGCGGCTGTTCTCCTTTAACGCGCCGTTTGGCGCCTGCCCGGAATGTGACGGTCTGGGGGTTGAGCTGTTCTTTGACGAGCGTCTGGTGGTGCCGGATCAGAACCTGAAAATCTATGACGGGGCGCTGGCGCCCTGGCGCAAGGGCAAATCGCCCTATTTCCTGCAGACCATCGAAGCCATCGCCAAGCATTATCAGTTCAACAAAAACACCAAGTGGAAAGACCTGCCGAACAAGGTGCAGCAGGTGTTCCTGCGCGGCTCCGGCGACGAGGAAATCAAATTCCGCTACGATGAAGGCGGCCGCGTCTATGAGGTGACGCGCGTCTTCGAAGGGGTCATTCCGAATATGGAACGGCGCTACCGGGAGACGGATTCCAACTGGATCCGCGAAGAATTCGAACGCTACCAGAACAACCGGTCCTGCGGTGTCTGCGAAGGCTATCGTCTGCGCGAAGAGGCGCTGGCGGTTAAAATCGGTCCTGCTGGCGGCCGCCCGGATCAACTGCTGCATGTGGGGCAGGTGGTGCAGATGTCGATCCGCGAGGCGCTGGCCTGGATCGAGGATGTGCCCAATCAGCTGTCGGCGCAGAAGCAGGAAATCGCCCGCGCCATCGTGAAGGAAATTCGCGAACGGCTTGGATTTCTGAACAATGTCGGTCTGGAATATCTGACCCTGAGCCGCAATGCCGGCACGCTCTCCGGTGGGGAGAGCCAGCGGATCCGTCTGGCATCGCAGATCGGCTCTGGTCTGACAGGCGTTCTTTATGTGCTGGATGAGCCGTCCATCGGGCTGCATCAGCGTGACAATGACCGGTTGCTGGAAACACTGAAAAACCTGCGGGATCAGGGCAATACGGTGATCGTGGTCGAACATGACGAGGACGCGATCCGCGAGGCGGATTATGTCTTTGACATCGGGCCGGGTGCGGGTGTGCATGGCGGGCAGGTGGTTAGCCACGGCACGCCAGAGATGGTGGCCGCTGATGAAGGCTCGATCACCGGGCAGTATCTGTCCGGCACACGCGAGATCGCGGTGCCATCGGTGCGCCGCAAAGGCAATGGGAAATCGGTGAAGGTGGTCAAGGCCACCGGCAACAACCTCAAGAACGTCACGGCGGAGTTCCCGCTGGGCAAGTTCCTTTGTGTGTCGGGCGTGTCGGGCGGCGGCAAGTCCACGTTGACCATTGAAACCCTGTTCAAAACCGCGTCCATGCGCCTCAACGGTGCGCGCCAGACGCCGGCCCCCTGTGAAACCATCAAGGGGTTGGAGCATCTGGATAAGGTGATCGACATTGACCAGCGGCCCATTGGCCGGACACCGCGGTCAAACCCGGCGACCTATACCGGGGCCTTTACCCCGATCCGCGAGTGGTTTGCCGGGCTGCCGGAATCCAAAACCCGTGGCTACAAACCGGGGCGGTTTTCCTTCAACGTGAAGGGCGGGCGCTGCGAGGCCTGTCAGGGCGACGGTGTTATTAAAATCGAGATGCATTTCCTGCCGGATGTCTATGTGGAATGTGAGACATGTAAGGGCGCACGCTACAACCGCGAGACGCTGGAAATCCAGTTCAAGGGCAAGTCGATTGCCGATGTGCTGGATATGACGGTGGAGGATGCGCAGCAGTTTTTCCAGGCGGTGCCGTCGATCCGTGACAAGATGGATGCGCTGATGCGGGTGGGCCTTGGCTATATCAAGGTCGGCCAACAGGCGACCACCTTGTCGGGCGGCGAGGCGCAGCGGGTCAAACTGTCGAAGGAACTGGCCAAACGGTCCACCGGGCGAACGCTGTATATTCTGGATGAGCCGACCACAGGTCTGCATTTCGAGGATGTTCGCAAGCTGCTGGAAGTGCTGCATGAATTGGTCGAACAGGGCAACTCCGTGGTGGTGATCGAGCATAATCTGGATGTGATCAAAACCGCCGACTGGATCATTGATATTGGGCCGGAAGGCGGCGATGGCGGCGGCGAAATCGTGGCCGCAGGCACGCCGGAGGATGTGGCTGCAACGAAGGGCAGCCATACCGGTCACTACCTCAAAGAGATCCTCGACGCCCGCAGTCTCGCGGCGGAGTGATCCGCCGCAGGCTTTGCAGTATCCCTCGACGGATTTGACCCCAAAAAACGAAGCGCCGCCGACGTTCTGTCAGCGGCGCTTTCCACAGAGCTGGATTGGGACGGTGCGACACCCGTTGGGGGTGGGGGAGAGCCTGCAAACGAGGACATGCAGGCAGCAGATGTCGCAAACCAAAGTCTTTAATCCAATTGGCGTGGAAGTCTTCTTTTCAGAAGCCAAACGAACCTGTGTAAATGCGACGAAATAGACGAAACCGGTGGGGGATCAGTGTCGTTTCTTACGTATTCGCAAAGGATCGCTTCTGTTAATTGTTTCCTTTCTCATTCTATTTCCATTGTTAATTTCCACAGTTTACTGGCCTGATGCCAATTGACAGGTGGTGTCCGGATTGCTTCCAGAGGGAGGGGCCGTTTCTAGCCGCATCGTCGGGGGTGATCAGATATGTTGTTGATCTAATGGTAGGTTGGCATATGGGTTTTCATGCGTCTAGGAAAAAGTTAACGCGCCCGGCGGCGTAAAAATGAGAATTTTATATTTCCTAACGGCGGTTCTGGCGTGTTAGGAGAATATTAACGACAATTTCGCGATCCGCTGTTGCAGGTTTCACGGCGGTTTAGTCGAAATAATGGGGTTGGCATATTTTCGATGTGAAACGCCAATTTAAAGCAAAACACCGCAGCCGGGATATAGGCTGCGGTGTTTTGCTTTTTTATGAAAGCGCGGATGATCTGCGCAGGCATCGCTGGCTGGCCGGTATGGCGGCGCATAGGCCGCGGTAGGCTGTGCCCTGCGGTGCCTGCGGGGTCAATCGTGGCGGCTGCGCGCCTCAAAGCGGGGCAGCATGGCGCTGAAATCCTTGCCTGCGCCGCCTTCTTCCTCAACAAACATGGAATAGAGCGCCTGTGCCAGCGCCCCCATCGGGGTATCGGCATCCGCACTATGGGCGGCTTGCTGTGCCAGGCGCAGATCCTTCAGCATCAGCTCTGCGGCAAAACCGGGCTGGTAGTCATTATCGGCAGGCGATTGCGGGCCAACCCCCGGCGCCGGGCAATAGGCGTTCATCGACCAGCTGTAGCCAGAGGAGGTGGAGACCACATCGAACATCTTCTGACGGTCGAGGCCCAGTTTGTCGGCAAGGGCAAAGGCCTCGCAGGTGCCGATCATGGTAATGCCGAGGATCATGTTGTTGCAGATCTTGGCGGCCTGACCGGCGCCGGCATCGCCACAATGCACAGCCTTCTGACCCATGATGTCAAACAGCGGCTTGGCGGCGTCGAACGCGGCCTGGCTGCCACCGGCCATAAAGGTCAGCGTGCCACCTGAGGCGCCACCAATACCGCCGGAGACCGGCGCGTCGACAAACATCAGGTTGGCGGACCCTGCCTGATCGGCCACGGCACGGGCGCTGTCGACATCGACGGTGGAACAATCCACCAGCGTGGTACCCTCTGCCATGGCAGGGATGACGTCATCTGCAACCGCGCGCAGGATCTGGCCATTCGGCAGCATGGTGATCACCACGTCGGCGCCGGTCGCGGCCTCAGCGGCGGAGGCCGCCATGGTGACACCCTCGATCGAGACATCCGCCATGTCAAAGCCGGTGACGGTGTGGCCTGCCTTGGCCAGATTGGCCGCCATCGGGCCGCCCATATTGCCAAGACCGATAAATCCGATGTTCATGTGTTCTCCTCCTCAAACTGCAGCGTCTGGGTCGCCAGCGGCATCAGCATCTGGCTGACAGCGGTAGCAGGCACATCACGATCTGCATATTGCCATTTGGGCTGGCGGTCCTTGTCAATGATCTGGGCGCGGATGCCTTCCAGAAAGTCGCCCTTCTCCATCGCACGATGGGTGAAGCGGTATTCCAGTTCAAGCGCCTTGCGAATGCCCATGGTGCCGAGGCGCAGTCGGTGCAGCAGCTCAACGGTGCAGGCCATCGACAGAGGGGCGTTGCGCCGCAGGGTTTTCAGTGTCTCATCGGCGAAGGCGCTGCCGTCCTGATCAAGTGTGGTCAAAATAGCGCCCAGTGTTTCGCCGGCAAAACTGTGGTCGATGGTGTCGCGCAGCGCCTCCAGACGGCCTTCGGGTGCGGTCTCTGCGGCGTCTGCAAGCTGATTGGCGCGGCCTGAGTGTTCCAGTTCGGCGATTAGCGTAGGCCAGCGGGTTTCGGGAATGTAATGGTCGGCAAAGCCTGCATAGATCGCATCCGCCGCCGTCATCCGCGCCCCTGTGAGGCCGAGGTATTCTCCCAGCCGCCCCGGCGCAAGGGCCAGCATCAGGGTGCCGCCAACATCAGGAATAAGGCCGATGCCGACCTCGGGCATGGCGATCTTCGTATTGTTGCCGACGATGCGATGAGTGCCGTGGCAGCCAAGACCGACGCCGCCACCCATGACGAACCCCTGCAGAAAACTGACCACCGGTTTGGGGTATTCAAAGATTCGGGCGTTCATACGGTATTCATCGCGCCAGAACCGGCGACCATAGTCGTAATCGCCACTGGTGCCAGTCTGGTAGAGTTCGGCAATGTCACCGCCCGCACAGAAGGCTTTCTCGCCCTCGGCGTCCATCACCACCAGATCAACGGCGTCGTCATCGGCCCAGGCTTTCAGCGCGGCGTCGACGGCCATGCACATGTCATAGCTCAGCGCATTCAGCGCCTTGCTGCGGGTGAGGGTAATCCGCCCGGCGCGGCCAGTGATGCGGATATCAATATCGCTCATGGCTGCCTCAGTGGTTTTCGGCCAGAAGATGGCGCGCGGTGATCACGCGCATGATCTCATTGGTGCCTTCCAGGATCTGGTGAACCCGCAGATCGCGCACCAGTTTTTCGATGCCATAGTCCGCGAGATAACCGTAGCCGCCATGCAGTTGCAGACATTGATCGACCACTTTGGAGCCAGCTTCGGTGACAAACTTCTTCGCCATAGCGCAGTGTTTGGAGGCATCCGGCGCGCCCTGATCCAACTTCCACGCGGCCTGACGCAGGAACACACGGGCCGCCTGAAGTTCGATTTCCATATCCGCAAGGCGGAATTGCAGGCCCTGGAACTGATCGATGGATTTGCCAAAGGCCTTGCGCTCGGACATATATTGCAGGGTCATTGTCAGCGCCTGCTGGGCCGCGCCGAGGGAGCAGGAGGCGATATTCAGACGCCCGCCATCCAGACCTTTCATCGCGTAGGTGAACCCTTTGCCTTCTTCTCCGACCAGATTGGCGGCGGGGATTTTGCAGTCGTCGAACTGAACCTGGGCTGTGGGCTGGCTCTTCCAACCCATTTTCTCCTCAAGCCCGCCAAAGCTGAGCCCTGCGGTGCCATCCTCGACATAGACGGTAGAGACACCTTTGGGGCCGTCCTCACCGCTGCGCACCATGCAGACATAGGCGTCGGAGTAGCCGCCACCGGAGATGAACGCCTTGGTGCCGTTGAGGGTATAGCCCTCGTTGGTTTTGGCAGCACGGGTTTTCAGCGCTGCGGCATCAGAGCCGGAACCGGGCTCGGTGAGACAGTAGCTGAGCACGGTCTTCATCGACAGGATATCAGGCATGATCCGCGCCTTCATCTCGTCACTGGCAAAGCTGTCGAGCATCTTGGCGCACATGTTGTGGATCGACAGGAAGGCCGCAACAGACGGGCAGGCCATCGACAGCGCCTCAAACACCAAGGTGGCATCCAGTCGCGACAGGCCCGCGCCGCCGGTTTCTTCGGAGACATAAAGCGCGCCAAAGCCCAGCTCGCCGATCTGCGGCCAGAGCGATTTCGGAATGGTGCCCTCGGCCTCCCACTGGCGGGCGAAGGGGGCGATATGCTCCTGTCCAAAGGCAAAAGCCATATCGAAAATGGCGGTCTGTTCCTCGGTCAATGCGAAATCCACAGCGTGTCCTCCCTCGTGTGAACGCAGCCCGGCCCGGATATGACCCGCCGGAGTCGTCATGAATTGAACGGTTGTTTATTTTTCTAGCGACCCAAGCGCGACAGGGCAAGCGGCAGCGGTGCAAAGCTGCTGTGCAGAAATGTCGGTTTGCCCTTGGTTCTGGCGGATAAGTAAGGGCATTGCTGCAAGAAGTGCGACAGGAAGTGAAGTGAACCGTTTCTTAGGCATTTTCTTTCAAACTGACCGAAATTTGTCAAAACCCGTGGCGCATTGCAGCCGCGGAGGATCAGCTAAGGGCAGACTTTCTATGAACAAGCCATTGCGCACCAAACATCTTTCGAAATCGGCGCGTCGCAAACTGGAAGCGGAGGCGCAATCGCCAGCTGTATTTCTCAAGGCAGAGGCTGGCCAGGCATTTATTGAGGGCGATTACCAGCGTGCGCGTGAGTTGACGATGCAGGCGCTGGTCTTCGAGCCAGAGAATGCCACGCTGCATGCAGAGATTGCGTCGAGCTTTATGCAGGAAAAGAAATACGAATTGGCGCTAAAGCACCTGATGGGAGCGCTCAAACTGGAGCCGACCAGCCCCAAATGGCTGAGCGCGATCGGGACCATTTTATTCCTGATGGACAAGCTTAGCGATGCAGTGGGTTTTTTCGAAGCCGTATATCAGCTGGACCCGGAAAATGCGATGAATGTATCACGGCTGGTACAGTCGCAAATGAATCTCTGCGACTGGGCGGTCTATCAGGACCAGAAAAACAAGTTGAGGATACTGGACAATGATCCGGCCAATGGTGACCCGTTCACCACGCTGCTTTATGTTGATGACGGTGCATTCCAGAAGAAACGCGTGGTTATGAAAACCAAGAAGAAGGCCACAATTTCTGAGCAGAAGGTCGCGCGCAAATTTGACCGTACCCCGGTTGCTGATCGAAAAATCAGAGTGGGGTATTTCTCATGTGATTTCTTCAATCACGCGACAATGTTCCTGATGGCGCGCCATTTTGAGCTGCATGACAGGGACAAATTCGAAATCTACATCTACGACTATAGCGAAGAACCGGACAATGTGATGCGCCAGCGTGTGCTGCGCTCAGCCGATTGTTATCGGCAGATCCAGGGTGTGAAAGACGAGGATGTGGCCGAACTGGCGCGGGCGGATGGTCTCGATGTTGCCATTGACCTGAAAGGCTACACCAAACATGCCCGACCTGCGATTTTCGGTTTTCGCGCAGCGCCAGTGCAGATCTCCTATCTGGGGTATCCAGGCACAACAGGCATGCCGACGATGGACTACTTCCTCGCGGATCCCGTTACCGTCCCAAAGGAGGGGCGACGTCATTTCTCAGAAAAGATTCTCTATATGCCGAACTGTTATCAGGTGAATGACAACAGCCGCGCGCATCCTGAGGAAAAGCCGACAAGGGCCGATATGGGGCTGCCCGAGAACGCGGTAGTGTTCTGTTCCTTCAACAACCACAACAAGGTTACCCCGGCAGAATTTGATATCTGGATGGACCTGCTGAAGGACGTGGATAACAGCGTTCTGTGGTTCCTGGCTGCCGCTGATGTCGTCCGTGCCAATATTCTGAAGGAAGCAGAGGCGCGCGGGGTTCCTGCGGATCGGATTGTCTTTGCCGGGCGCTGCAGCACTCCGGATCACGTTGCGCGCCTGCCTCTGGCGGATATCTTCCTCGATACGTTTGCCTGTAATGCCCACACCACGGCGAGCGAGATGTTGTGGTCCGGCGTGCCCGTGGTCACCAAACCGGGAGAGCAATTTGCGGCCCGGGTCGCGGCGAGTATCGTGACGGCTGTCGGCTGCCCGGAGCTGATTGCCGAGACGGATGAGGAGTATCGTGCGCTGGCGCTGCGGCTGGCCACCCAGCCGGAAGAGCGGCAGGCGCTGCGTGAAAAACTGAAAGCGAATATCCCGTCCACGCCGCTGTATGATACTGAGCAATATGTTCGCGATTTCGAGGCGCTGATGGAGAAGGCGATCCAGCGGTATGATGACGGTCTGAAACCGGATCATCTGAGCCTCGCGGAGGGCAAGGTCTAGGCCCTACATATCCGTGTGCTGCATGGCCAGCCACGCGCCGTCTCGGATTGGCCCGCGTGCTATGGAGTGATCTGACTGGCTATATAAAAGCGCGCCCCGCAATGCCGGTGCGCGCTTTGCCGGTTTGCAGCCTGTTGGGGGCCACGGTCTGAGGCGGGGCCTCAGCCGTCACCTTGTCAGGTAGAGCCGCGTTGGTGGCATTCCTCGTTATGCGCTGGCGAAATGGCCGCGGGTCCAGCTGCTGGGTGCGTCTGCGCTTAGAGCAGGCGGACCTGGGTGCCGACCTCCACCATCTCATAGAGCGCTTCGACGTGCTGATTATAGAGGCCGATACAGCCGGAGCTGCTTTGGCGACCGATCTTGCGGGTATCATGGGTGCCATGAACCAGATAGGCGGGCCAGCTGAGGTACATGGCGCGGGTACCCAGCGGATTGCCAGCGCCGCCCTCCATGCGCAAGGGCAGCGAAGGGTCGCGTTCGCGCATTGAGGCTGTCGGGGTCCAGCTTGGATTCTTGGCCTTGCGCACCACTTTGGTGTAACCGCGCTTGGTCAGTTCCTCTGTCATCGGCACAGAAGAGGGGAACAGCCGGTAGGTGACCCCATCGCCGCCCCAGTAATGCAGCGCGCGCGAAGAGATATCGGCCAGCATACATCCCACGCCAAGCTCATCGAAATGATCCTGCCAGGCTTGTTGCTGGAAAGAGGAGATATTGCGTTTGACCGGGATTTCGGTCTCGATCTTTGGCTCTTCCACCGGGAAGGCATCGCTTGACTGCGCGCGCAGCAGGGTCGGTGTGGCCAATGTGGCGCCAAGCCCGGACAGGGCGGCGCGGCGGGTCATGTAAATTTTGGTCATGGTATCCTTCGGCGGTCTGCTCGGGCATGCGTCGTTAAACTAAGCATGGCGCCGCAATTTCCTAGGGGGGCAGGTTGCGAAAATTGCTGGTCTCACAGGGTTGTGTAGCCCGATGAGGCTTGGGTCAGCGAAAATTTGCCACAGCTTGGTATGCGCTGTTGGAGATGCGCACCGGGACAGCTCCACTGGAGTATCCGGACGGGGACAGCCGCGCAGGGGCCGGTCAGCCGTAGAGCTGACGGACCTGAGCGAAGGACAACAGGCGTTTGCTGTTCTCGTCCCACAGATGCAGCCTGGCGTTGGCGAGGCTCTCGCGGATGGTCATCCGGTTACCCTCGGCCAGTTCGGCATGGTCGCGCAGCACCTGCGGCAGACGGTAGAACGGGATGCGGCTGTAGAGGTGATGCACATGGTGGATGCCGATATTGGCGCTGATCCATTGCAGCACCGGCGGCAGCACGTAATGTGAGCTGCCGTGCAGGGCGGCATCATGCAATTGCCAGTCGTCTTCCTGTTCCCACTGGGTGGTTTCGAACTGGTGCTGGACGTAGAACAACCACAGCCCGGCGGTAGCGGCAAGCAGGGTTGCAGGGACAAAGATCAGCAAAAGCGGCATCAGACCGCCAAAATACCAGATCGCAGCGAGCGCAATCACGATGGTGAGGTTGGTGCCCATCGCGCTGATCCAGTAGCGGGCCTGTCCCATCAGACCGTAGGGAATACGGTTCTGCAGGAAGAACAGATAGCCCGGGCCAATCGCAAACAGGGTGATCGGATGGCGGTAGAGGCGATACATCAGACGGCCCCAGCGGCTTTCGGCGCGGTATTCGGCGACGGTCATGGTGTGGATATCGCCCATGCCACGTTTGCCGAGGTTGCCATGGGTGCTGTGATGGATCGAATGGGTGCGGCGCCAGACGTCATAAGGCGTGAGGGTCAGCACACCAATGATGCGTCCGACCCAGTCGCTGAGCCGACGGTTGCTGAAAAACGAACCATGGCCGCAATCGTGCTGAATGGTGAAGAGCCGCAGAAGGAAGGCCGCGATCAGAACTGAGAGGCCCAGTGTCAGCCAGTAGCTGACCGAGAGTGACCACCAGGCCAAGGCCCAGAGCAGCACAAAAGGCACAACGGTGACGGTCAGTTCAAACAGGCTTCGCAGCATATTGGGCTCGCGGTATTGCGCGAGGATCTTGACCCAATCACGTGCCGTTTTCTCAGCCGTCTGCGGCCCGTTCTGCTTTTGGGACATACTTATCTGCCTGTCGTTTCACTACCTCTGGCAGACCGGATAGACTACCGGTGATATTGAGCAAGTAAAATCCGGGCCAAATGCGATGAAATCACGCGCAAGTGCGCAGAAATACGGGGAGTGCGGCGCGGCAACATCAATTGCGGACCATACAATGAGAAAAGGCCCCGGCAGCGCCGGAGCCTTGAATTGCCAGCGGATTGACCTGAAAATCAGTCCATCGCCTTGAAGTTGAACTCGCCACCTTCCTTGATGCCCGAGGGCCAGCGGGAGGTCACGGTCTTGGTCCGGGTGTAAAATTTGAAGCTGTCCGGGCCGTGCTGATTGAGGTCGCCGAACATGGATTTCTTCCAGCCGCCGAAGGTGTGATAGGCCAGTGGCACAGGGATTGGCACGTTGATGCCGACCATGCCGATGTTGACACGGGACGCGAAGTCACGCGCGGTGTCGCCATCACGGGTAAAGATCGCGGTGCCGTTGCCGTACTCGTGATCCATCGCTAGTTTCAGCGCGTCTTCATAGCTGTTCGCACGCACGGTAGACAGCACCGGGCCAAAGATCTCCTGCTTGTAGATGTCCATGTCGGGGGTGACATGGTCGAACAGGTGGGCGCCGACGAAGAAGCCGTCCTCATACCCCTGCAGTTTGAAGTCGCGGTTATCGACCACCAGCTTGGCACCCTGATCGACACCGGACTGGATCAGGCCCAGGATCCGTTCTTTGGACGCAGCGGTCACAACCGGGCCGAGGTCGACGTCGTCGCCAGCCGTGTAGGGGCCGACTTTCAGCTTTTCGATGCGCGGGATCAGCTTTTCGATCAGCTTGTCGGCGGTTTCTTCACCGACGGGGACGGCAACGGAGATTGCCATGCAGCGTTCGCCAGCCGCGCCGAAACCGGCGCCAACCAGCGCATCTGCGGCCTGGTCCAGATCGGCGTCTGGCATCACGATCATGTGGTTCTTGGCACCGCCAAAACACTGCGCGCGCTTGCCGTTGGCGGTGGCGCGGGAATAGATATACTGCGCAATCGGGGTGGAGCCGACGAAGGACACGCCCTGAATGATTTCGCTGTCCAGAATGGTGTCCACGGCTTCCTTGTCGCCGTTCACAACCTGGAACACACCTTCGGGCAGACCTGCCTCAACAAACAGCTCCGCCAGCATCAGCGGCACGGAGGGATCGCGTTCGGAAGGTTTCAGCACCACCGCGTTGCCGCAGGCCAGCGCCGGGCCAACGTGCCACAGCGGCATCATGGCAGGGAAGTTGAACGGCATGATGGAGCCGACAACACCCAGCGGCTGGCGCATGGAATACATGTCGATGCCGGGGCCTGCGCTGTCGGTGAATTCACCCTTCAGCATCTGCGGTGCGCCAACGCAATATTCGATGACTTCCAGACCGCGCTGCAAATCGCCTTTGGCGTCGGGAATGGTTTTACCGTGCTCGCGGCTCAGAGCCTCGGCCAGCTTGTCCATGTCGCGGTTCATCAGCGCGACCATTTTCATCATCACGCGGGCGCGTTTTTGCGGGTTGGTGGCGCCCCAGGCCGGCTGCGCGGCAGCAGCCTTTTCAATGATATCGGTGGTTTCTGCAGCGCTGGCCATCGGGCACTGGTACTGCACGCCGCCGGTGGCGGGGTTGAAAACATCGTCAAACCGGCCCGAGGTGCCGGAGACAAGTTTGCCGTTGATAAAGTGGCCGAGCTCTTTCATCGGATCCTCCTCTGTTCATGTTGTCGCCATCCTAGGCTTGCAAAAAACACTGGAAAAGAGGAAAGATCTCAAAGAGGCTTTGCAGGAACGCAAAGGTTAACAGAATGTTGACGGCAGGAGGAGGGAAAGCTCATGGATCCACAATGGGATGACATGCGGGTGTTCCTGGCAGTGGCGCGTGAGAGCAGCCTGTCAGGGGCCGGGCGGATCCTGAAAATGGACCCGGCAACGGTTGGGCGGCGGATTTCCCGCTTTGAAGAGGCGCTGGATACGCCGCTGTTTGTAAAATCGCCGCAGGGCTATGCACTGAGTGCCGCCGGGGACCGTCTGTTGGGTCATGCGGAGGCGGCAGAACAGGCGATGCGCGCGGGGCAGGAGGCGCTGGTGGGGCCGAGCGATACGCTGTCCGGGCAGATCCGTATCGGCGCACCGGATGGCAGCGCAAATTATCTGCTGCCGCAGGTCTGTGCCAAGATTGGCGCCGAGAACCCGGATCTGGATATCCAGATCGTCGCCTTGCCGCGGGTGATCAACCTGAGCCGTCGCGAGGCCGATATGGCCGTAACTGTCAGCGCGCCCACCGCGGGCCAGCTGCTGGTGCAGAAGATCACCGACTACAAACTGCATCTTGTGGGATCGCGTCACTATCTGCGCGAGCATCCGCCGATCGAAAAGCTGGACGATCTGAAGCATCACAAGATGATCGGCTATATTCCCGATATGATTTTTGACCGCGAACTGGATTACCTTGCCAATCTTGGCGTCGAGCGGGTGGCGCTGGCCTCCAATTCAGTCTCGGTGCAGATCAAACTGGCGGCGGAGGGGACAGCGCTGTGCGTGGCGCATGATTTCACGCTGCCGTCGCACCGCTCCCTGCGCAAAGTGCTGACCGACAAGATCAGCCTGACGCGTAGTTTCTACCTTGTGCGCCACCAGGGGGATCAGCGCAGCGACCGGCTCAATCGGTTTGCGCAGGCGTTGTCGAAAGGCATACGCGACGAAGTGGTCCGGCTGGAAGGCTTGACTTGATGCCGCGATAGGGCAACCCTTGGTGGTACGCAAGAAAATTACAAAAAGGAGCGCCTATGCTGGTTCAATTGATTCTGAAGTCTAAGGCAAGCTCTGGGGTGGTGACCATTGCTCCTGAGGCAACGATATCTGAGGCTGCCAAACTGCTGGGCGATCACAAGATCGGGACCGTAGTGGTCTCCAGCGATGGCGAGACCGCCGAAGGGATCCTGTCCGAGCGCGATATCGTGCGTGAACTGGCCCGCAGTGGCTCCGGCTGTCTCAGCAAGGCCACCAGTGAGTATATGACCCGCAAGCTGGTCACCTGTACCAGCCAGTCCAATGTCGAGGATGTGTTGAAACAGATGACCGAGGGACGGTTTCGCCACATGCCGGTGGTGGAAGATGGCAAGCTGATCGGTCTGGTGTCGCTGGGCGATGTTGTGAAGGCACAGCTGGCCGAGGTTGCGATGGAGAAAGATGCCCTTGAGGGCATGATCATGGGTCACTGACCCTGCGCTTCGACACTGGCCGTGGCCGCTGTCGAAGCCCTGACGTCACGGCGCAGGAGCGGCTCGGTATTTCCACGCTCTTGCGCCCCGATGACAAAAATGTTTGCTTGCGCGCATCCAACCAGCAGGCAGGAGAGGCCCCATGCGTATTGGCTTGTATCCCGGCACATTCGATCCCATCACATTGGGGCATATAGATATTATCCGCCGAGCCAGCGCGCTGGTGGACAAGCTGGTGATCGGCGTTGCGATCAACCGTGACAAGGGGCCGTTGTTCTCATTAGAAGAACGCGTCGCCATGATCGAGGCCGAATGTGCCAAGCTGAGCGAACAGACCGGCACCGAAATTGTGGCCCATCCGTTTGAGAATCTGCTGATTGACTGCGCCCGCGACGTTGGTGCGCAGATCATCGTGCGGGGGCTGCGGGCGGTGGCCGACTTTGAGTATGAATTCCAGATGGTCGGCATGAACCGTGCCCTCGACAGTTCGGTCGAGACGGTGTTTTTGATGGCCGAGGCACGGCATCAGGCGATTGCGTCAAAACTGGTCAAGGAAATCGCGCGGTTGGACGGGGATGTGTCGAAGTTCGTCACACCGCTGGTTGCCTCAGAGCTACGCCGCCAACTGGCGAAATAAGCGGCTGCCCACAGCGCAATGCACAAAAGGGAAGTCCATATATGAAAGCGGTCCCAAGTGGCCGCTTTCTCTTTGGGGCGATATAGCAGATGTCAGCGCCGATCCTGCAACGCCGAGGTTCTGCCGCTGCTTTAAAGTTATAGCGCAGCGACCGGTATCAGCGCCAGAATGCGATCCAGTCGAGCAATTCAAACAGGCGCTTGCCCAGAAACACCATATGCACCTGGCCGTAGATCCAGATATCTATGGCGACTGCTGTGATGATCAGCAGCGCTAATATGATCGCAATTCGATTGGTCATAGGCCCGGCCCAAAAAATACGCCCGGTCAGATATGCCTGACCGGGCGGTGTGTTACAAGCGATGCCGGTGGTACTGGGGGCTGTCTGAATTATCCCAACCGGCCCATGGCGACGGCGACGTCCGCCATCCGCACGGAGAAGGCCCATTCATTGTCATACCAGGCCAGAACACGGACCAGGCTGTTTGCCACTACGCGGGTCTGATCCGGGGCAAAGATCGAGCTGTGTTCTGTGTGGTTAAAATCAATCGACACCAGCGGCGCAGGTTCATAGCCGATGACGCGAGACATATGGCCCTTGGCGGCTTCGCTCATGATGGCATTGATTTCGGTAACGCTGGTCTGTTTGCTCGCGTGGAAGGTCAGATCCACGGCGGAGACATTCGGCGTTGGGACGCGGATGGCCGAACCATCAAGACGGCCCTTCAGATTTGGCAACACCTCACCCAGTGCCTTGGCCGCACCGGTGGTGGTTGGGATCATCGCCATGGCAGCAGCGCGGGCACGGTAGAGATCGTCGTGGCGGCGGTCCAGCGTCGGCTGATCACCAGTATAGGCGTGGATCGTGGTCATGATCCCGCTTTCGATGCCGACGGTTTCATCCAGCACCTTGGCGAGTGGGGCGAGACAGTTGGTGGTGCAGGAGCCGTTGGAGACCATGCGGTCGCCCGCCCGCAGCTTGTCGTCATTGACGCCAAAGACGATGGTCTTGTCGACATTGGTGCCGGGGGCGGACAGCAGAACCTTCTTGGCACCGCGCGCCAGATGGGCCTTGGCCTTTTCGCCGTCGTTGAATTTGCCGGTGCATTCCAGCACCACGTCACAACCCGACCAGTCCAGATCGTCCATGTTGTAGGTGGAGAACATCTGCATATCACCACGGCCGAGGTTCATGGTGTTTTCACCCAAGGTGACCTCGCCGGGGAAACGGCCATGCACGGAGTCGTATTTCAGCAGATGCGCTGCGGTCTCCAGCGGGCCGGTGGCATTGACCTTGACCACTTCGATATCGTCCCGGCCAGAGGCTGCGATATGTGCCAGGGTGCAGCGGCCGATGCGGCCAAACCCGTTGATCCCGACTTTGATGGTCATATGCGTATCTCCAAGCGAGCAAGAATTGCCCTCGCTATAGCGACCATTCCCTCGGGTCAAAAGCTTAAAAACGGCATTATTCCAGACTGTTAGCGCAAAACTTGACTGGTTGCGGTAACGGAATTGACTGATTGCGATAACGTTTCTGCCGGCGTGCAGCAGCATAAGGTGACGGTGTTTGACGCAGGGCGGGAACAAACGGGCCGCTCAACGGCTTGTACCTGATAGACGATAGGATAGGGTGGGCCAAAATGCGCGCGAATGGAAAAGGGGACCGGGTATGAGCGGATTGTTGGCTTTGCTCGATGATGTGGCAGCGATTGCAAAGGTGGCGGCGACCTCGGTCGATGATGTGGCCGCAGCAGCGAGCAAGGCGGGGGCCAAGACGGCGGGCGTGATCATCGACGATGCGGCGGTGACACCCAAGTATCTGCAAGGCTTTGCCCCTGCGCGCGAACTGCCGATCATCTGGCGCATCACCCGCGGGTCGTTGTTCAACAAACTGATCTTGCTGCTGCCGGTCGCCATGCTGCTGGCCAATTTCGCGCCCTGGCTGATTACGCCGCTGCTGATGCTGGGCGGATCCTATTTGTGTTTTGAGGGCGCCGAGAAGATCTTTCACGTGCTGTTCCCCCATGCCAGCCACGAGATCGAACAGGATATGTCGGTGAAGGATCCCGGCCATCTGGAGGAACAAAAGATCAAAGGCGCGATCAAGACCGATTTCATCCTGTCGGCTGAGATCATGACCATCGCGCTGGCCGCCATTGAGGCCCCAAATGTCTGGATGCAGGCGGCAACGCTGGCGGTGGTCGCCATCGGGGTGACGCTGGCGGTTTACGGATCGGTGGCGGTGATTGTGAAGATGGATGACGTGGGGCTGTATCTGGCGGGCAATGCACCAACGCCTATCGGGCGCGGTCTGGGCCGTGGGCTGGTGAAATTCATGCCGGTGCTGATGTGGATCCTGTCGGTGGTCGGCACCGCTGCGATGCTGTGGGTCGGCGGCTCCATCATCATCCACGGGCTTGAGGTGCTGGGCTTTGGCTGGCTGGGCCATCACATCCACGACTGGGCCTATGCCGTCGGCCACGCGGTGCCGGTGGCCTGGACCGGTTTCGCCGAGTGGAGTGCCAAGGCCACAATGGATGGCGTGTTTGGGCTGGCCTGGGGGCTGGTCCTGATTCCGCTGGCGACGAAGGTTGTGGGGCCGGTGCTTGCGACTGTGTCGGGGAAGTCAGCGGGGCATTGATCACCTATTGGTGAGTAGAACGATGTCGGCTTCGAGCCCAAATCGGACCTCTCCCAACCGTGCTGCGCGAGCTCGCAGCGTGCTACACCGCCGCACTACCCAAAAAGATTGTGCTGTAAACTTGGAGGTAAAGCGGTCGTTCAAGAAAAATGCCGCGATGTGGTTGCAGATCAGGCCGTGGAAGCCGGGCGGCACAGGCGCATTTCTTATCAGTTGTCATTGTTTCTTTTGGCTCCAAGTCGCGACAAGAGGCAAGAAGCCTGTCGTTTAGATGCATGGGGTTGGCTGTTTGCCTATGCAGCCGACCGGGCCGCCTGAGTGTCTTGAAAATCTGCGAAATGACCTGACTGCTCTCGAAATGGTTTTCCAACCAGCCCCGGAGCAAGGCCCCGGAGCCTTTGTGCTGTCAGATCGCCGGATTACTTGGCTGCTTTGAGTTCAGTGTCGATGTTGATGGTCAACTGTCCCACCGGGATGCTGCTGCCGACACCGAAGTCTGCCGGGTCAATCTGCCCCTTGGCGGAGAAGGCCACCCAGTCGCCCTTGTAATAATCGAAGAACTGGCCGACCGGATGCGCGCCAAGATGGGTCAGGCGCGCGTCCAGCACCAACGGTTTGGTGACACCGTGCAGCGTCAGGTCGCCGGTGATCTCTGCAGTGTCCTCACCGGTGAGCTTCAAGGCGGTGCTGACAAATGTGATTTCCGGGTAGGTGACGGCGTCCAGGAAATCCGCGCTTTTGGCATGCTGATCAAGCGCATCGACACCGGAGAAGAAGCTGTCCGCCGCGATTGTGGCAGTCACGCTAGCGGTTTCTGGGCTTTCGGCGTCCAGTTCCAGAGTGCCGCTGGCGGTGGTGAATTCGCCGTGCTGCATGGAGACGCCAGCGTGGTTCCAGCCGACGCGGACCTCAGTGTGGCCGGGGTCGGTGATGTAGGTTTCCGCGGCTGCGGCGCCAGCAGTTGCAGCGAGAATGGCCAGGGTCCAGAGAAAGCGGGTTTCGGTCATGGTATATCCTTTCTGTTGGGTGTGAAGTGGAAGAGGGGGATCAGAACATGCCGTTGCCGTGGGCGAACTCGGTAGGAATTTCCTGCACCGCGTCCCAGTGCTCGGCGATCAACCCGTCTTCGACGCGCCACAGGTCATAGAAGGCGGTGGGTTTGCCGTCGTAGATGCCTTCGGCTTGGGTCATCACAAAATTGCCCTCTGCCACCACGTTGTGCAGCTTCGTGTAGCCGAAGGAGATTTCGTTCTCGGCCAGATAGGCAATGAACCCCTTCAGCCCATCGCGGGTGTCTGGCACATAGGGGTTGTGCTGCATGTAGTCGGCGCGGATGTAGCTGTTGATCTTGGCAAGGTCGCCGCCCATCAGCACGTCGATGACGAGGCCGGTAACCAGTGCCTTGTTGGCTTCGGTCTTGCCCAGATCTGTGATTTCGGTGGTGCCATCAATCATCGAACGGCCGCTGGCGGTCTCAGGCACTTCATCCTGGATCGCATCCCAATGCTCCACCAGCTTGCCGTCTTCAAAGCGGAACAGGTCGATGATCACCTTCGGCCCGAAGAACTCTGCAGTCTGGTGGATCACCACGAAATTTTCATCGCCGAACACCCTGACCGGGTTCACCTGCACTGGCGGATCCAGGGTCTCAAGAAAATCAACAAAGCCCAGCAGCCCTTCGCGCCCATCGGCGGCCTGCGGGTTGTGCTGGATGTAATCCTCTGCGACATTCGCGCGGATGAACTTGCGGTCGCCTTTGGCGAGGCCCTGCTCCAAGAGGGCTACAGCGGTGGCCTTGTTTTCTGCAGGCCCTGCGGCAGCGCTGGTTGCGGCGGTGGAGGCAAGCACAGCTGCGGCTGCTTTTTTAAGAAGTGTCATGGTGGTATCCATCGTGTCAGTTGCGTGAGTTGGGCTCATTGGTTACTATTAGGAAGCGTGGTTCCGATTCAGAAGTAGGCACTTTTTAGTAACCAGGAAAAACCTATGAAGCGGCGTGAAGAAATCGAACGGGAGTTGGGATTGGATCTGTGCCCGATCCGGACCGTACTGGCGCAGATCAGCGGCAAGTGGAGCCTGTTGGTGATCCTGCTGCTGCGAGACGGGGAACACCGGTTTTCCGAGATTCAGCGGTCAATCCCGGATGTCTCGCAGCGGATGCTGACCCAGACCTTGCGGCAACTCGAGCGGGATGGGCTGGTGGCGCGCAGGGTCACTCCGGTGGTCCCGCCGCGGGTTGATTATGCCATCACGGAGCTGGGCAAGTCGTTGTTTGAACCGATAGGCGCAATGGCCGCCTGGGCGGTGGCGAAACAGCCGGAAATCATGTCGGCGCGGGAGCGTTACGACAGCGCAGGCTAGGGCCGGGACCGCTGTCCCGGCCGCCGGTTCAGGCGAATACCACTTGGATATCGGTGTATTCCGCCAGCCCCTCCTCGCCGAACTCCACGCCGAGCCACGAGGATTTCACCCCGCCAAAGGGCGCGTTGGGCTGGATCGCGCCGTGCTTGTTGATCCGGACAGAGCCGCATTCCAGCCGTGCCGCGACGGTGCGCGCCTTGGCAATGTCGCTGGACCAGATCGATCCGCCCGACCCGTTGGGGTTGTCGTTGGCGGCGGCAATTACCTCTTCCACGTCACTGTATTTGATCACTGGCAGGGCTGGGCCAAACTGCTCTTCATTCACCAGCGGGTCGCCATTGGTAAGACTGGCAATGATCGTGGGCTCAAAAAACAGCCCTTCACCAGGATGTCCGCCCAGCAGAATCTGGCCCTTTTCACGGGCAGCGGCAACGAGACGGGAAACCTTGGCGTGCTGCATCGGGTTTTGCAGCGGGCCAAGGATGGAGGACTCGTCGGATCCCGGACCCACAGGAATGGTGCGGGCAAATTCGACCAGCGCGGCACAGACTGCATCGTGAATGTCTTCATGCACATAAAGGCGCTTCAGCGCAGCGCAGGTCTGGCCGTTGTTGATGACGGCGCCCCAGAAAAGGTCTTCGGCGATTGCCTGCGGATCGGCGTCCGGCAGCACGATGCCCGCGTCATTGCCACCCATTTCCAGCGTCAGCCGCTTCATTGTCGGCGCAGCCGCGGCCATAATCTTCTCTCCGGTCGTGCAAGAGCCGGTGAAAACAATCTTGCGGATGCCCGGATGGGCAGACATTGCCGCTCCCAGTTTGTCAGTCTGGTCGTCGCCGGTGATACAATTAAGAACACCCGCAGGCAGCACTTCGTTTAGCAAAGCCACAAGCCGCAGCGTGCTGAGCGGAGTCAGCGGCGAGGGTTTGATCACCACTGTATTGCTGGTCCGCAGCGCGGGCAGGATGTGCCAAACCGTTATCATAATTGGGTAGTTCCAGGGGGTGATCGAACCGACAACACCAAGCGGTTTGCGATGCAGCTCAATCCGGACTTCGGCGTCGTCTTGCAGCACCTTGACCGGCAGCGACAGCTCAGCGGTGTATCCAGCCCAAGCTTGGGCGCCGCCCATCTCAAAACGTGATCCGAGGCCATTGAGCGGCTTGCCCTGTTCAGCCGTGATCGCGCTGAAGGTCGGCATGGGACAGCTGCGACCAGCTGGCAAAGGCGCTCCTGCGCGGCTGCTACCGCACGGTCTAGGTCCGCCAGTGTTCCGTTTGGTGCTCGGCCTGCCAGCCCGCCTGCCGGATTGGCCACATCGAAGCGGGCAGCCGCGGGAGTGGGGCCGCCGCCGATTGTCATTTCAAATTTCATGGGGTGTTCTCCTCGCCAGCGGGTCAGGCGGCGGCGGGCATGAAATAGTCCATGTGGACCTTCCAGCCGTCCTCGCCGTTCTGCCAGACCACCACATAGGCCAGATGGATATCACCTGCGCCCCCAGCACGCGGTGTCAGCACCACCCGACCGGTTTCAATGGCGCTGCTGCCCTCATGCTGCACCGATGTGGTGGATAACTGCGCCGTCTTCATGTCTTGCACCGCGCCCAGGAAGTAGGCTGAGGCACCATCGGGCCCGGTAAAGGTTCCAATCCCCTGGCCAATCACCACCGGGTCGGCGGTGTAGTAGCCTTCCACCAGCGCGGCGACATCGCCAGCGGCAAAGTCTGCCTCGAACTGGCGTGACTTCTCGGCGATGACGTCTTTTAGGGTTGCAGTCATGGTGTTATCCTCCCTTGGATTTGCGCATGCCCTCTGCAGTTCTTGGGCACTGACGCCAACGCTAGCCAGGGAAAGAGAGGTGCTGTATAGTGCAGATGCACTATGTGCTTGGCAGCTTGGCGCGGGATATCCGGACCCCATGAACCGCTATGATCTGAGTGAATTTTTGCTGAGCCTGATGAACAAGGCCAACACCCACACGCCGCTGCGTTTCCAGCAGTACATGATCGGGTTGATGCGCGGCATTACGGTGTTTGATTCCGCCTGGTGGGGCTGGTCGGTGTTTCGGGGCGGCAAGATCGCCATGGTGCATACGATGGTCAGCGGTCTGCCGGAGGGGTTCGAGCCCAAGGTCAAGGCACATCTGGTGAATGACCCTTTTGTGCGCACCGGTCGTTCCCTGAAACGGTACGCCCGGTCGCTGTCGGTCGAGGATGCTGTGACAGATCCCGGGTTTAAGGTCTTTGCTGAGGAATTCGATCTGACTCAGATGCTGAACGGCCATTGCAAGGTGCGCGAAGGTCCGTTCAACTTTTTCATGTCGCTTTACAGGCATGGCCAGAACCCGGCCTTTACCGATACGGAGACAACGGATTTTCTGGCCATCCTGCGGCATCTGGAACAGGCCCTGTCGATGTGCTTGCAGCTGGATCTGGGTTTGCGTGTGGATCCATGCAACGAATGGGCGCTGCTGGACCATGAGGGCGAATTGTTCTTGTGCTCTTCCGGCTTCAATGGCGCGGTGAAAGACGGACTGGCACCAGAGCAGAAGCCGACCGCAATGTTGCGAGAATTTGCCGGGCAAGCGGTGGTTACCGCACCTTCCGGGACCACTTTCAGCCGCGTTCGCTATTCTGACGATCTGTGGCTGGTTTCCGCCCAGCCCGTCAGCCCGCTGAACCGGCTATCTCCAAAGGAACGCCGGGTGGCGGAGCTGCTGATTGCCGGGGCGACCATGCGGGTGATTGCCGAAGAATCTGGCGTATCAGTAAATACCGTGCGGAATCAGGTGGCCTCCGTTTACCGGAAGACTGGCGTTCACAACAAAGTCGAACTGCTTCGCTTGGCGGGCGGCCTGCCGCGCTAGAGCTGCGCCCGGCCTTTTGCAATTGAGTTGAACCCGGGACTAGGCTGCTGATTTTCCGCAGCTTCTTTCTGTATCCGGAAGCGCTGCAGGATCAAACAAAAGCCTGCAGTTGGATAGTGCATCTGCACTATGTCTGGCCCGTTCGCCCTTCCATACCGTTTAGGAAACAGGGAGGATCACCATGACCAAACTCACATCTTTCAGCCGCCGCAGTTTCCTGGCCGGAACGGCCGCCGCAACCGGCGCACTGGCGATGCCACCCATTGCAACCGCTGCGTCCAAGAAGGTGCGGATCGGTTTCATCTCGCCGTTGAGCGGGCCGCGCGCCTCGTTCGGGACGTCTGATCAGTGGATGGTCGATAGCATCCGGAAGCAGCTGGAGGGCGGGCTGAACTCAGGTGGCAGCACCCATGAGGTCGAGGTTATCGTGAAGGACAATCAGTCCAACATGAACCGCTCAATCTCCGCTGGCAATGAGCTGATCCTGCGCGATCAGGTCGATTTGCTGTTGATCAACGACGGCGATGCGGCGGTGGCACTGGGAGAGATCGCCGATATTCATGGCATCCCGACGATGAGCACGATGCAGCCCTGGCAGGCCTGGATGTTCCCGCGCGGCTCCAACCCGGAACAGGGCTTTCCCTGGAGCTTCCATTTCTTCTGGGGGGCTGATGACGCCATGAGCACATTCGTGCGGCTTTGGGATCAGCTCGACACCAACAAGAGCGTTGGCGATTTCTATCTCGACAATCCGGTCGGACAAGCCTTTGCGGATCCGGCGATGGGGCTGCCGGGCTTCATGGAACGGGGCGGCTATTCGCGCATTGAGGGCGGCATGTTCAAGATCGACGCGGATGACTATTCCGCCCAGGTCAGCCGCTTCCGCGACGCCAGCGCAGATATTGTGACCGGCTTCGGCTTTCCGCCGCATTGGATCACCTTCTGGAACCAGGCGGGGCAGGCGGGCTACACCCCCAAGGCCTGCACCTTTGCTGCGGCCTTTCTGTTCCCGCAGGCGATCGAGGCGATGGGCGCGCGCGGCGATGGCATGACGACTGAGGTCTGGTGGACCCCGAATGTCCCCTTCGTCTCTTCCTTCACAGGGCAAAGCGCCCGCGAACTGGCTGACGCCTGGGAAGCAGACAGCAATGCGCAATGGGTGCAGACGCTGGGCTACAGCCATGCGCTGTTCGAGGTGGGTCTGAACGCACTGGTGCAGTCCGGCGCGCCCAAGGATCGGGCGGCAGTGCGCGACGTGTTTGCTACCACAAAACTGGACACGGTTGTGGGGCCGGTGGATTTTGCCTCCAGCCCGATCCGAAATGTGGCCAAGACCCAGCTGGCGGGCGGTCAGTGGCGCAAGTCATCGGGCAAGCATGCGTTTGAACTGGTGATTACCGAAAACACCCTCGCGCCTGACCTTCGCGTCGAAAGCGAAACCATCGCACTGCCCAAGGTCTGAGCCATGTTGGAAGCACGCAATCTCAGCAAGGCGTTTGGCGGCCTGCGGGTGATCGAGGATGTCTCGGTCACCGTCGCACCGGGCAACTGCCTTGGGATCATGGGGGGCAATGGCGCGGGCAAGAGCACGTTCTTTGACCTCCTGACCGATGTTACACGCGCCGCTGGCGGATCGGTCCATGTGGCAGGGCGTGATGTAACCGGGCTGGACACGGCCGGTCGGGTCCGTGCCGGGCTGGCACGTGCCTTTCAGGTGCCCCGGGCCTTTGCCTCTCTCAGCGTTCAAGAGACACTCTATCTGGCACAGCACGCCAGCCACGGCATTGCGCCTCGGGCAGCGCGGGCGCGGGTGGAGGAGATCCTGGAGATCACCGGCCTGGGGCCACACAGCAACAGCCCCGGCACCGCGCTGCGGTTGTTGGACCGCAAACGGCTCGAACTGGCCAAGGCGCTGGCCTCAGATCCCAAAGTGATCCTACTGGACGAGGTGTCCGGCGGGCTGACCGATCAGGAAACCGCCGAGATGGTGCTGCTGGTCAAGCGGCTGAAGGAAGCGGGGCTGGCGGTCCTATGGATTGAGCATATCGCCCACGCACTGCAGGAGGCCTCGGATCGGATCATGATGCTGGCGCTGGGGCGCAAGCTGATGGAGGACCGCCCGGAGGTGGTCGCCGCCGACCCGCAGGTCCGCGCGCTGTATCTGGGGGCGGCGGCATGAGCTTGCTGCAGATGCAGAACTTGACCGCGCGCTATAGCGATTTCCAGGCCCTGTTTGGAATTGATGCGTATGTAGCGAAAGGCGAGACCGTCGCGCTGATCGGTGCCAATGGCGCTGGCAAGACCACGCTGCTGCGGGCGATTGCAGGCTTGGGCACACGAGAGGCCGGACAGCTGACCTTTGCCGGGCAGGACATTCTGGCGCTGGACCCCGGCGCGCTGGCGCAGCGCGGCATTGCCATGGTGCCGGAGGGGCGGCGGCTGTTCCCCAGCCTGACCGTGGCGGAAAACCTGATGATCGGCGGCGACGTGGGGCGCCGCGGGCACTGGACCCTGCCACAGGTGCTGGAGCTGTTCGACGAAATCTCGCCAATGGCACAGCGCCCTGCGGGGCTGCTGTCAGGCGGTCAGCAGCAAATGGTGGCCATCGGTCGCGCGCTGATGACCAACCCGGAGCTTTTGCTGGTGGATGAGGCTTCCCTCGGTCTGGCGCCCGTGATCGTGGACCGTGTCTATGAGGCGCTTACAGACCTAAAGGCGCGCGGCACCACCATTGTGCTGGTCGAACAGGATATCCGCCGGGCGCTGGCAGCCTCTGACCGTTTTTACTGCATTCTTGGCGGGCAAGTATCGCTTACAGGCGCTTCGGATGGCGCCTGTTTCGAGCAGGTGAGCCAAGCTTATTTCGGAGAGAACCAATGAGTGCAGCCATAGAAATCCTGATGAACGGGCTGTTCTTGGGCGGGCTTTATGCGCTGTTCGGACTGGGATTGTCGCTGATCTTCGGTGTCATGCGGATTGCCAATATCGCCCATGGGGAACTGGCCATCGCCGGCGCGCTGGCGCTGTTCACGCTCAGCTCGGGCTGGCCGTTCAGCCCGCTGCTGCTGATGCCGCTGGTCTGCGCGGGCGCTTTCGTCTTTGGTTGGCTGCTGCAGACCCAGCTGCTGAACCGGGTGCTGAGCCCCGATCCGATGCCCGCGCTGCTGGTAACCTTCGGCCTGTCGGTGGTGATGCAGAATGCGATGGTCGGCCTATACGGCGCCAACAGCCGCAGCATCGACCTAGGCGCGGTCAAAACCGCAAATCTCACCATTGCCGGCCAGACAATCGGCTGGCTGCCGCTGGGCATCTTCCTGCTGTCGCTGTCGCTGTTCGGCGGGTTGCATCTGGTCCTGCGCAAGACCCGGCTGGGGCGTGCCGTGCGCGCAACCTCCGATGATGCGGAAACCGTGGCGCTGTTTGCCATCCGCCGCCGCCGCATCTTTGCCATCGCCATGGCGGTCTCTGCCGCCTGCGCGGCACTGGCGGGAATGCTGCTGGCCTCACGCAGTTCGATCACGCCGTTTTCCGGGGCGGAGCGGTTGCTCATCGCCTTTGAGGTGATCGTGATCGGCGGCCTTGGCTCCATCTGGGCCAGCTATCTTGGCGGCATCGCCCTTGCGCTGGTGCATGTGGTGGGATTCTACTTTGATCCGGCGTCAGGACTGCTCTTCGGGCACCTGCTGCTGCTGGTCTTCCTTCTCATCCGCCCGCAGGGGCTTGCCGGAAAGGTGGTGACACGATGATCCGCGCAATTCTCGCACTTGTACTTACGGCGCTTGCCGCCGCGCCTCTTGCGCTCAATGCAGGCGGGCTGGCGCTGCTGACCGAAATGCTGGTTCTGCTGGCCATCGCCCAAAGTTGGAACCTTCTGGCGGGCTATGGTGGCCTCCTGTCACTTGGCCACCACGCCTTTGTCGCCACCGGTGCCTATCTGCTGTTTGCCGTCACACGGGACCTGCCAGTCTCTCCCTACATAATGGTCCCGTTGTCCGGGGCCGGGGCGGCGCTGCTGGCGCTTGCCCTAACCCCGGTTCTGTTCCGCTTGCGCGAGGTCTATTTTGCCATTGGCATGTGGGTGGCGGCAGAGATCATCAAGATCGTTGTCAGCCGGCTGGACTACTTCGGAGGCTCGTCCGGCCTGCCGCTTTATGCGGCGCGGCGGATCGACACCAGTTGGCTGCCCGCAACCGCCCATTGGTTTGCGCTGGCACTGGCCGCGGGGCTGTGCCTGGGCCTGTGGCTGCTGCAGCAAAGCCCTTATGGCCTGCATGTCCATGCGATGCGCGACGATGAAACCGCCGCCCGCTCGCTGGGGGTCAAGACCCGGCGGATCAAAGGGACCATCTTTGTGCTCTCTGCGGCAGGCTGCGGGATGGCCGGGGCAATCAGCTTTCTTGGCACGCTCTATGTCTCGCCGGTTGCCGCCTTCGACATCAACTGGACAGTGAATGCGATCTTCATCTGCGTGATCGGGGGGCTTGGGACCATCCGCGGCCCGGTGCTGGGCGTGCTGCTGTTCGTACTCCTGCGGGAGGGGCTCGCTGCCTATCCCGGCTGGAGCCAGATTGCCCTCGGCGTCATCGCGGTTGCGCTGATGCTGATAGCGCCGCGGGGGCTGAGCGGCCTGCTGGATCGCCTGCTTCCCAGAGCCAGAACGGCTGTCAGAGACCCATAGTCCACAACCTCGGGGATGAGACGATGACTAGGACTTTGACGCGCGCCGCTTTGCTGGCCGGATCGCGTCTGCATGCCTAGGCCCGCGCCAAATATGCGCCGCCGCGCTTCTGCAACCTGAAAATTGAGGAGGGAAGATAATGCCGGATACAGGATTCTACTTTGACGAACACTGCCTGTGGCACACGACAGGTGAACATGCGCTGATCATGCCGGTCGGGGGCTGGGTGCAGCCGCCCGCGGGCGCCGGTCATGCAGAATCGCCGGAATCTAAACGGCGACTGAAGTCGCTGATGGATGTATCCGGGCTCACCGCACAACTGGGCGTGCAGTCGGCCCGGCCAGTAAGCGAATGCGAAATGGTGCGGGTCCACAGCAGTGACTACATTGAGCGTTTCAAGGCACTCAGCGATGCGGGTGGCGGGAATGCTGGTCTGTTCTCACCTTTTGGAGCTGGCAGCTACGAAATAGCGGCGTTGTCGGCCGGGCTGGCGCGGCAGGCGGTTTTCGATGTGCTGGACGGGACCTATCAGAACGCTTACGCCCTGTCGCGCCCGCCGGGGCATCACGCTGGGCGGGATGGTTCCATGGGGTTCTGCCTCTTGGCAAATATCCCGATCGCGATCGAGGCTGCCAATGCTGAAAAGGGGCTAGGCCGGGTCGCGGTGCTTGACTGGGATGTGCATCATGGCAACGGCACCCAGGACATCTTTTATGAGCGCGATGATGTTCTGACGATTTCGATTCACCAGCAAAGCTGCTTCCCGCCCGGCTCCGGCTTGGGGGAGGAGCGCGGCGCGGGAGCAGGAACCGACTGCAACTTGAACGTCGAGCTGCTGCCGGGCGCGGGCCACCAGTCTTACGCCGATGCGATGGAGCTGCTGGTGTTGCCCGCGCTTCATGAATTCAAACCGGATCTGATCATCATCGCCTGCGGGCTGGATGCCAATAACTTCGATCCGCTCAGCCGAATGACGGCCCACAGCGGTACATTCGCCTATCTCACTTGCGCAGTGATGAAGGCTGCGCGCGATCTATGTGGTGGCAGACTGGTGGCGGTACATGAAGGCGGCTACGCGGAGGCGGTGGTTCCCTTCTGCGCCCACGAGGTGATCGCAACGATGGCAGGCATCAAGAGCGATGTCGAAGATCCGTTCCGCGGCGTTGCCGAAGCCAACCAGCCGCCGGCGGATTTCGTGCAGTTTCAACGGGAGCGGTTGGAGACATTTGCCGCCGAGCTGATTGCAGATTAGGCAGCGTTTCCAACAGCTGTGAGTAGCAACGGGTGGTCGATTACCTGTCTGCCGCCCTGAAAGGCGTATTGGTGGTCACATTGCCAGCAATCCACCGCTGTGGCCAATGCGCCTTCACAGGACGAACGTGAGCTGTTCGACCAATTTGCTTTCGTCTTCTCTGCAAAGTCGGCTGCGTCAGGGAAATACCGTTGCTGCGAGTGGAAAATAGGTGTCGCGTGCCTTTGCACTTGCATTCGTTACAATAGTCTATGTCCGACTTCGCCTCGCTGGTCGATCCAGGCTGCGGAGAAAGATCGGTTTCGAACCTTCCATGTCGGCTTAGATCAAAGACCGGTTCGGCAATTTGGTCCGCTACGCAACAACGTGCTCGCGGCAAACGAACATATTTTTGCGCCAGCAATAGCCAAAAGAGCAAACAGCGGCTTTGCCTACACAGTCGCCACCCGACAACAAAGAAGGGCACCCGATTGGGTGCCCTTCGTATTTTCGCGTTATGACAGCTATTACCCCAGCAGTTCTTTCACCTTCGCGACGGTGTGGTCTGCGGTGATGCCGAACTTCTCGAACAGCTCGCCTGCGGGGGCGGAGGCGCCGAAGCTGTCCATACCCACGAATGCGGCTTTCTTTTCCTGGCCGCGTTCGCCCATCAGCAGGCGATCCCAGCCGCCGGCGCGCATGGCGGCTTCGATACCCACGCGGACGGGGCCTGCGGGCAGGACCTTGCGGCGGTAGGCTTCGTCCTGCTCTGCGAACAGTTCCATGCAGGGCATGGAGACGACGCGGGTGCCGATGCCGTCGGCTTCCAGCTTCGCCTTCGCCTCCATCGCGACGGAGACCTCAGAACCGGTGGCGATCAGAATGACCTGACGCTTGCCCTCGGCCTCGGCCAGAACATAGCCGCCCTTGGCTGTGAGGTTGCTGAGCTTATGCTCGGTCCGCACGGTGGGCAGATTCTGACGGGTCAGGGTCATCACCGAGGGGGTGTCCTTGGAGGTCAGGGCGATTTCCCAGGCCTCTGCGGTTTCCACGGTGTCGGCGGGACGGAACACATAGGTGTTCGGGGTCGCGCGACAGATCGCCAGATGCTCCACCGGCTGGTGGGTCGGGCCATCTTCGCCAACGCCGATAGAGTCATGGGTCATGACAAAGACGGTCGGGATCTTCATCAGGGCCGCCAGACGCATCGCGGGGCGCGCGTAGTCGGTGAAGCAGAAGAAAGTGCCGCCATAGGGGCGCATGCCGCCGTGCAGCGCCATGCCGTTCATCGCCGAGGCCATGCCGTGCTCACGGATGCCCCAGTAGACGTAGCGGCCCTTGCGGTTGTCCGTGTCAAAGATGCCCAGATCGCCGGTCTTGGTGTTGTTGGAACCTGTGAGATCCGCAGAGCCGCCCACGGTTTCCGGCATGATCGGGTTGATCACTTCCAGCGCCATCTCGGAAGATTTCCGGGTGGCCACTTTGGGCTGGGTTTCGGAGACCTGCTTTTTCAGCGCCTTGATGGTGGCCGACAGTTTCTTAGGCGCGTCCAGCGCATAGGCGCGGTTGAAGCGGTCCTGTTTCTGCTGCGAGGCTTCGGCAAAGCGGGATTCCCAGGCTTCGCGCTCGGCGGCGCCGCGCTGGCCGATAGCTTCCCACTGGGATTTCACATCTGCGGGCACCTCAAACGGGCCGGTGGTCCAGCCGTAGGCGGCCTTGGCGTCCCGCATCTGATCCGCATCTGTCAATGCGCCGTGACCCTTGGAGGTGTCCTGTGCGGCGTGACCCAGCGCGATGTGGGTCTTGCAGGCGATCATCGAAGGTTTCTTCGATTTCTTCGCAGCTTCAATTGCTTCGTCGATGGCCTTGGGGTCGTGGCCGTCGATTTCCAGCACCTGCCAGCCGGAGGCCTTGAAGCGCTGCACCTGGTTGGTGCGATCCGACAGATCAACGGTGCCGTCGATGGTGATGTTGTTGTTGTCCCAGAACACGATCAGTTTGCCGAGGCTGTGACGACCGGCAAGGCCGATGGCCTCCTGGCTGATGCCCTCCATCAGGCAGCCGTCGCCTGCGATCACATAGGTGTGGTGATCGACCAGCTTGCGGCCGTAATGCGCGCGCTGCATCTCCTCTGCCATGGCAAAACCCACGGCATTGGCAATGCCCTGACCCAGCGGACCCGTGGTGGTTTCCACGGCATCGATGAGGAAGTTTTCCGGGTGACCGGCGGTCAGCGCGCCCATCTGGCGGAAGTTCTTCACCTGATCCAGCGTCACCTGCGCGTCGCCCATGAGATAGAGCAGCGAATAGATCAGCATGGAGCCGTGACCGGCAGACAGGATGAACCGGTCGCGGTCGGGCCACTGGGGATTGGCCACATCGAACTTCATGTGTTTTTCAAACAGGACGGTGGCGACATCGGCCATGCCAATCGGCATGCCGGAATGGCCGGAATTTGCCGCAGCAACGGCATCAAGGGTCAGGGCACGGATGGCCGCGGCCTTGGTCCAATGTTCGGGGTTTGCGTTGCGCAGGGCTGTCAGATCCACTGGATTTTTCCTCTGGGTTTTCGGCAGACTGAGCGCTCAATAGCAGTGATATGGCAAAGATCAAGCGTTTGCGCGGCTTCCTGCGCGAAGTTGACGCTGCAAGTGGTTGAAAGCAAACAGGGGGTAATTTATCCCTGCATGAACTAAGCTGGATGTGTAGCGTCAGATCCGCCTTGATTCGCGCCCTGGATGCAAAAACAGGCCGCCGAGCGGGGGATCAGCGCGCTGCATATGGACCGGCGGACAAGACCGGCAGACACTCACGGGGTCGTAAAGGGGCAGGCATGGAGCAGATCGAAGAATTGCAGGGTCGGATCCTGGCGGCAATGGATCGGATTGGTAGCGGTGCGGCGGCGTTGCAGGCCAATGCGCGCGCCTCGGCGGAGGCCCATGCGGAGGCCCAGGCAGAGGCCCAGTCCAAGACGGATGCGGCGCAGAGTGACCTCAGCCGCGCGCTGGAAGAGGAAAAACTCGCCAATGCCCAGCTGGAAGAGCGGCTGAAAGTGCTGCGGGCCAAGCTTGAAGAGGCCGAGGCCAACGCAGCACCGGCGCCCGGCGCTGACATCGGTGAGCTGGCCGCGCTGCAATCCGAAGTGGAGCTGCTGCGCAATGAGCTGAGCAATACAAGCGAGAAAGATGCGCTGAAGGCGGAAGTGGCGCGCCTGAAACAGGAAATGGAAGTGCAGGGCAATGAGGCGGCGACTGCCCGCGAAGCTCTGCAAGATGAGCTCGACGAGGCACAGGCCTCGCTGGCGCGGCTTCAGGAGGAACTGGCCGAGCAGCCAGATGATCTGGGGGCGGCGGTGGATACCGCTGCGCTGGAGGCTGAGATGGAGGCGTTGCGGCGCCAGCTGGAGGCCGCGCAATCCGAAGCCGCGCGCGCCGCAGCCGCTCTGGCGGAGCGTCCCGCAGGCCCGAGCGCTGAAGACATCGCGCAGCAGAATGAAACGCTGATGCGTCTGGATGCTGCGCTACAGGAGCTGCGGCAGAGCAACGATCAGCTGCGCGCGTCCAATGCGGCCCTGCGGGAGGCAAATGCTGCGGGTGTTGGGGATGCGACGCTGATCAACGCGGCGCTGCAGACCGATATCGATGCACTGACGGCGGCGCGGGCCAGCGATCAGGCTGAGGTCAACGCTGTATTGGCCAAGCTGGAGCCGCTGTTGGGGGCGGAGCAGACCGTCGCTGCAGCGGTTGAGCCGCCGGTTGCGGATACCGCAGTCATGTCCGCTGCGCCAACGCCAGCAGCGCCGATGCCAGCTGCGCCGCCACCGCTCACCGCCCAGCCTATGCCCGAAGGGGAGGATATCTGATGCCCGAAGTTACCATTCATATCGGGGGTCGCGGTTTTGAGGTCTCCTGCCAGGAGGGCGAAGAGAGCTATCTGCATTCCGCCGCCAAAATGCTGGACGATGAGGCGCAGGTGTTGTCCGATCAGATCGGGCGGATGCCTGAGGCACGGATGCTGTTGATGGCTGGGCTGATGCTCGCGGATAAAACGGCGGCTGTTGAGGACCGCATCAAGGAGGTTGAGGCCGAGTTGGCGGAGCGCAATGCCGAGTTGGCGGAGCTGCGCGCGGCCCCCGCACCGGAGCCGGAACGGATTGAGGTGCCGGTGGTGCCGCCGCTGGTGACCGAAACATTGGCGGAGCTGGCCGCGCGTACCGAAGCGTTGGCGCAGGAGCTGGAAGAGCAAACCGCGGCGGGCTAGCTCGTCCAGCCTTAAAGTTGTTACATGATATAATCGCCGCAAGCATCTGGGCTTGCGGCGATTTTTTTGGGCCAGCTTATCGTCCGGACATGAATTCGAGCAGCAGCGTGCCGAGCAGCTGGGCGAGGGCGGTCTCTGCCGCGTCCTCTCCGACAATGTCGGCAATCGCGCTGCGATAGGTCGACAGCGCAAGCTGAATCGCCTCATCCGCCGCGATCTCCTCGGCGGTCTTGCCGCGCAGATAGTCGAAAATCAGCGCCATCTCACGGGCAAAACTAGGCCGTAGCAGGTCCCTCAGCTGCGCCAGTTTCTGTGCCTCGGTCGCATCTGGCGCGATGGCCAGGGACGTGAATGCGCCCATGACCTGATGCGTGCACGCCAGAAACAACGCCTCCTTGGTCGGGAAATAGTGATAGAGCGCGCTTTTGGACAGCCCCAGATGCGCGCCAATCTTGCGCATACTGCTGCCGGCATAGCCATGGCGTGAAAAATACTCTGCCGCGCGGCGCGCGAGGTCCTGGCTGTAGGCGTCGTGGTCAACAATCTTTGGCATTATTTCGTCCGGTTGGTCGAAATAGAATTGACAGAGCTCAATCAAGCTGTCCAATTGTTTTTGTAGACCACTTGGACGAAATAACAGCCCGTCTTGAGCAAGAACGCGGCGAAGATCACGAAAGGGCATCTGAATGAGCAGCAGTTATGGCGGTGTCGACCGCTCCCATGGACGGTCCTTGCGCACCAAACTGGGCTTTGCAGCCCTGCATGCGGGATCGGTGTCGATCTGCCTCTGGCTGGCCTTTGGTGGGGCGGGTTGGCCGGACCCTTTGCGCGTGAAAATCCTCGCCGGGGCGGCTGTGCTGTATTTTCTGCGCCATCTGGTAACGCTGTTTGTCCTGCTCCAGCGTAAGGTCGATCTGTCCGAAGGGCTGGGGTTGGCGGTGTTTATGGCGGCCTTTGAAATCGGGTTTCTGTTGCTTGGCACCGGCATCATCTCTGGTGAGGCGACGCCGTTTGGCCCCTGGGATATGCTGGGCGGTGCGCTGCTGCTGATCGGTTCTGTGGTCAACACCGGATCAGAGCTGCAGCGATGGCACTGGAAAAAGCGACCAGAGAGTAAGGGCCATTGTTACACCGATGGCCTGTTTGCCTATTCGATGCATGTGAATTACCTCGGCGACAGTATTCTGTTCACCGGATGGGCAATCCTGACAGCATCGCTTTGGGCGGCGGTTGTTCCAATGCTGATGACCGGCATGTTTCTCTTCTACCATATTCCGGCGCTGGACCGGTATCTGGCGGATCGCTACGGGGCGGAGTTTCGGGCCTATGCTGCGCGGACGGCGAAATTCCTGCCCTTCGTCTACTGAGGCGGCGCGGTCGCGGAGTGCTTGCAGGACGCAAGAAAAAGCCTGCCACACAGAATGTGGCAGGCTTTTCCATCGTGTCGCTACGCTGATCGTCTCAGATCCGCCGCCGCAGGTTTAGCCGTTGGCTTCGCGGATCTTGTCAGCGGCGTCTTTGTCGAAGGTGACGCCGTTCTGTTCAAACATGCCGTCCAATTCACCCGACAGGGTCATCTCGGTGATGATGTCGCAACCGCCCACAAACTCACCTTTGACATAGAGCTGGGGAATGGTCGGCCAATCGGAATAGTCCTTGATGCCCGCGCGGATTTCCTCATCGGCCAGCACATTCACATCGGTGTAGTCAACGCCGATATAATTCAGGACGCCAGCCACGCGGGAGGAGAAGCCACATTGCGGCATATCCTTGGTGCCCTTCATGAAGAGCACGACATCGCTGGCTTTGACGGTTTCGTCGATGCGGGTTTTTACGTCGGTCATATTGCGTTTCCTTTTGGCGGATGGGCCGTTGGTCCGTTGTCCGTCATATAGGCACAAAGAGAGGGATTGCCAATCGGCACAGGATATTTCAGGTGGCGCTGTTACTTTTTCCCCTTGGGCACAAAGAAGCGGGCGTATTCGTCCGGGTCCTTGGGCACCTTCCATGTCCGCATGGAGCCGCCCCCCATGCCCGACTGATAATCAGAGCGTAAGGTGTGGTAATTCGGATCGGTCTCATCCTCTTCAATCGGCGGACGGCGCTGGCCAATCAGCGCGACAAGCGCGGTCATGACAACGATGCCGAGGATCAGAAGGGACATGAACAGCGACATGACAGGTTACTCGGGCGCCTTGGTGGTCAGCGCAAGGGCGTGCAGCTCTCCATTGGCGCCATCCATCTTGCCCTTCAGCGCGGCATAGACAGCGCGTTGCTGCTGAACGCGGTTTTTGCCGCGAAAGCTCTCATCGATAACCATCGCGGACATATGCACACCATCATGGCCACCAACCTGAATTTCCGCATCGGGGAAACTCTCGCGCAGCAGGTCTTCGATTTCTTGGGCTTGCATCGGCATTGGGGGGATGTCCTTATTTCTAGCTTATTGAAAATGTAGGGTGCTGCAGGGACCTCTGCAAGGCGGATTAGCCGCGTGGCACCACATAGGGGGCAAGGCGCGGCACGAACTCAGGAACCTGCGCCAGAGCGTCCTGAACCTCCGGTTCCTCAAAATCCCAGATCGAGGTGCCATCGCGCACGGCAAGGGTCTCACTCAGGCGGGCCAGTTGTGCCCGCAGCTCGTCCGGCAGTGTCAGGGCGGCGGCCTCCTGCAAGATCAGCAGCGCCTCATGGATGGGGCGCAGGACACGCAGGGCGTAGGTCATATGGGGCAGAAGGTCAGGGTCGTCGCGCCATGTCTCGCCCTGAAACAGCACCTCTGTCACCCGCTGCCCGGCGCCGGCGCAGGAATAGGCGATACAGCCGCCAAAACCCCGGGTATTCAGATTGGCGTGGATGGTGCAGCTGAAACAGGATTGCGAGAGGTTGGGGCACGGGTGGTCCGTCTCCTTCAGGATCGCGAAATCCTCATCCGCCTGAAACGGGTAGGCCACACAGCAGAGCGCGGCGCAGCGGCTGCAATCTGCTGTCAGTTCGGGGAGGTCGATCTGTGCTGACTTGCCGGGCAGGGGCATGCGGTCACCTGAGAGAGGTCAAAAAAAGGGTGGGATGACGCCGCCATCCCACCCGGTATCCTGTCGTTGAGGACGCAGCCCCAACGCTGACTGTCTTTAGGCCACAGCGGCAGCGAAGCTGCTGCGGAAGATGTCTGCCAGTTCGGCCAGAGGCGCTTCGGAGCCGCCGATTTTCACCATCTCGCCGCCGAATTTTCCGACGCTGGTGACCGTGACACCGGCCTGACCCGCAGCCATCATCAGGGCCTCGGCCTGATCGAAGTTGCAGGCCACGAGGTAGCGCGCCTGATCCTCGCCAAACACAGTCGGGGTGTCGCCTGCGTCGATCTGGACGCCAACACCAGCGCCTTCGGCGAGTTCAAAGGCTGCCATTGCCAGACCGCCGTCACCGAGGTCGGTGCAGGCTTTGATCAGCTCACGGTTGGCGCGGATGAACTCACCGTTGCGCTTCTCTGCTTCCAGATCCACTGCCGGGGCGTCGCCGTCCTCGCGGTTGAAGACCTCCGCCAGCAGGGCTGATTGACCAAGATGGCCGATGGTGTCACCGATCAGAAGGGCGATATGGCCGTCGCGCACTTCGCCGGTGATGGCCTCTTCGTCGGCAGCGATCAGGCCAACGGCGCCAATGGTTGGTGTGGGCAGGATGCCCTTGCCATCGGTTTCGTTATAAAGTGAGACGTTGCCGGACACGATCGGCATATCAAGGGCGGCCACCGCCTCGCCGATGCCTTTGATGGCGCCGACGAACTGACCCATGATTTCGGGTTTTTCTGGGTTGCCGAAGTTCAGGTTATCTGTTGTTGCCAGCGGCTTAGCGCCCACAGCTGTCAGGTTGCGGTAGGCTTCGGCCACGGCCTGTTTGCCGCCCTCATAGGGGTTTGCCATGACATAGCGCGGCGTCACGTCCGAAGTGAACGCCAGCTGTTTGTCGGTGCCATGCACACGCACGATGCCAGAGCCTGCGCCGGGGCGGCGGGCGGTGTCGCCCATCACCGTGGTGTCGTATTGTTCATAAACCCACTGTTTGCCTGCGTAGTTGGGGCTGGAGATCAGCGCCTTGAGACCATCAATGGGGTCGATTGTGGGCACATCGGCGTCCGTGAGCGGCTCAGCTGCCGGTGTCAGTACCCAGGGACGGTCGTATTCCGGCGCGGTAGAGGCCAGTTTCGACAGCACCAGATCCGCCTTCACTTCACCATTGTGCAGGATGAGGAAGCGATCTTCTGCGATGGTCTCGCCGACGATGGCGAAATCGAGATCCCATTTTTCGAATACGGCGCGCGCTTCGGCTTCCAGTTCAGGCTTCAGCACCATCAGCATGCGTTCCTGAGATTCCGACAGCATCATTTCATAGGCTGTCATATTCTCTTCGCGCTGCGGAACGTCTTCGAGGTTCAGTTTAACGCCCAGCTTGCCCTTGTCGCCCATCTCGACTGCAGAACAGGTGAGGCCAGCCGCCCCCATGTCCTGGATCGAGATCACAGCGCCGGTCTGCATCAGCTCCAGCGTGGCTTCCATCAGGCGTTTTTCGGTGAAGGGGTCGCCAACCTGAACGGTAGGGCGTTTTTCCTCGATGGTGTCATCGAATTCGGCAGAGGCCATGGTAGCACCGCCAACCCCGTCGCGTCCGGTTTTCGCACCGAGATAGACAACCGGCATGCCAACACCCGAGGCGGCGGAGTAGAAAATGCTGTCTGTTTTGGCGAGGCCGGCCGCAAAGGCGTTCACAAGGCAGTTGCCATTGTACGCCGGGTGAAAGCGGACTTCGCCGCCGACGCATGGCACGCCAAAGCAGTTGCCGTAGCCGCCAATGCCCTCAACAACGCCATTCACCAGCTGGCGGGTCTTGTGGTGGGACGGCTCGCCAAAGGACAGCGCATTCATCGACGCGATGGGCCGCGCGCCCATGGTGAAGACGTCGCGCAAGATGCCGCCAACCCCGGTTGCTGCGCCCTGATAAGGCTCGATGTAGGAGGGGTGGTTGTGGCTTTCCATCTTGAACACCACGGCATCGCCGTCGCCGATATCCACGATCCCTGCGTTTTCGCCGGGGCCACAGATTACCTGCGGGCCTTCGGTCGGCAGGGTGCGGAGCCATTTTTTAGAGGATTTATAAGAACAGTGCTCATTCCACATGGCTGAGAAAATGCCCAGCTCCGTGAATGTTGGCTCCCGCCCGATGATTTCGAGGATCAGATCGTATTCCTCGGGCTTCAACCCGTGGTTGGCAATCAGTTCAGGCGTGATGGCGGGTTCTTGCATCCGTGTAACGTCCCCAATGGCTGCGATTGCGCGCCTTTTAGGGCAAGGAGGGCCAAGGGGGAAGGAAAAAGCGCAAGGTGACAGCTGGCGCCGCAGTGCGCTGTATAAATGTGGGTGGCCAGACAAGGAGAAGGGCCAGAGCCGATACGGCTCTGACCCATAGGTGATCCCCGGCCCCGCGAGGAGCGGAGGCGATAGCTGTCGGCGATACCGTTTAGTTCAAGACGGATCCGTCGGTGAGCTTGTCCGGATTTTCGCTGGCGTAGGTCTCCAGCATGGTGCGCAGCTCGCCAGTGGTCTGACCCATGCGCAACACGCCGTCGGTTTCCCACATGCCATCAAGGTTGAAGCGCAGGCCGCTCAGCTTGTCGGAGAAGCTGTCGCGGAATTCCACCAGGATCTTGCGATCTGGGCCCGGCTCGGTGCCGACCTCGACAACCTTGCCCAGGAACACGCCGTTAACGTCAACCACCGGGGCGCCCATGAATTCGATATTTTCCTCAAGGAAGGTCTCGCCCGCGTCATTCGGGGTGGCGTTTTCGGTTAGCACTTCAGCGCTTGCGGCGCCGGTCATTGCGATCAGGGCGGCGATAGAGGTCATGCGAAGCATATTTGCTCTCCTTCAAGTCAGTTATGTCGTTTGCTTACGATCTGGCTACTCAACGGGACGGCTCCGTCGAAGGTTCCTGACTTTTTTCAAATAGGATCGGTTTTTATGCGGTGATCAACCGAATTATCATTGTTCAACCCATTGATAGGGATGAGTTAACTCGGATCGGAATACTTCGGGAAATCATGTGCCGTGAAAATCGCAGGGGCGGTAGTTTTCCTGTCGGTGCAAGCGATATCTGCATGCGGAGGGGTGATAAATCCGGCAATAGCGCTGAAATTTGCAGCAGTTGCGTTCGGATCGTACACGAAGGCCGGTCAAGGCGGGATCTGCTGGTTGACGGTGGCAAGGATGGCTGTGACCTTGCAGGTGCCGATATCGCCAGACCTGCCTATATCGCCAGACCTGCCAGAGGCATGGAGCGGGTATCGGCCAAAAAAAAGGCCGAGCACTAAGCTCGGCCGAAGTCCAACAGGGAGGTATGAAGGACGACAATGTCGCTGCCTTCGAGATGTGATTTAGGGGTGTGATGCGCCCCGATCAAGAGCAATCAGACTGGGAAAATGACAAGGCCGCCATGCATTTTTTGCATGGCTCTCTGAATGTCAGATTTTGCCCAGTTCTTTCATGTGCTTGCGATGTGCAATAATCTCATTCTGGACGAAGTCCCGGAATGCGGAAATCCGCCGGGAATGGCGCAATTCTTCCGGGTAGGCGAGATAGACCGGCACGTCGCTGGTGTCCTCTTCCTGCAGGACTGGCACAAGATCAGGGAAGTCCTCGGTCACGTAATCCGGCAACACCCCGATGCCCAGATCATGGATCACGCCCTGTAGCACACCAAAGTAGTTGTTCACTGTCAGCAGGGAGGACGGGTTATGGGTCATCAGTTTCTGCACCAGAACGGCAGCCGAGCCGACCTGAGCGGAGCGAGGGTTCTGGCAGATCAGCCGGTGATCGACAATATCCTCCGCCTGTTCCGGTGCGCCGTTGCGTTCGACGTAGGCGCGTGAGGCATATAGTTTCATCTGCACGGTCATCAGACGCTTGCGGATCAGATCCGCCTGGCTGGGTTCCTTCATACGGATGGCCACATCCGCCTCGCGCATGGGCAGGTCCAGCACGCGCTCTTCCAGCATCAGATCAATCTTCAGGTCCGGGTATTGCTCATAAAGCTTGGTCAGGCGCGGCGCCAGCCACAGGGTACCAAAGCCAAAGGTGGTGGTGACGCGCAGCTCTCCGAACACTTCTTCTTCGCTGTCGCGGATGCGGGCGGAGGCGGCCTCCAGCCGTTTTGACATCGATTTGGTGGCGTCAAACAACAGCTCGCCCTGTTCGGTCAGAATCAACCCCCGCGCGTGGCGGTGAAACAGTGTCGAACTCAGGCTCTCTTCCAATGCGCGAATCTGTCGGCTGACCGCCGATTGCGACAAGTTCAGCTTGTCGCCTGCGTGGGTCAGACTGCCTGCGTCCGCCACCGCGTGAAATATTCTAAGCTTATCCCAATCCATACCCGTCACTTTCGATGCCTCTGTTGCAGCCTATATGAAATGTATCGAAACTTTCAATTTGATAGGGCGGTCAGAAACATATTCCGGCAAAAAACAGTATACAGGTCAGTATTTATGACCTAATATGATGCCAAGAAGTGCAAGCTAATCGAGGTTGGGGAGGCCCAGGATGAGCACGCAGAAAATTTCTCTGAACGACAAATTTGATCTGACAAAATCTCAAGTAATGCTGAACGGCACGCAGGCGCTGGTGCGTCTGATGCTGATGCAGAAACATCGCGATAAGGCTGCAGGCCTTAACACCGCTGGTCTGGTCACGGGCTATCGCGGTTCGCCCCTTGGCGCGGTTGATATGCAGATGAAGCGGGCGGAAAAACATCTGACTGCCAGCGATGTTACCTTTCAGTTTGGTCTGAACGAAGACCTCGCCGTGACTGCCCTGTGGGGCGCGCAGCAGGCCGAGGTGCGCGGCGAGGGCAAATACGACGGTGTCTTTGGGCTCTGGTACGGCAAGGGGCCGGGGGTGGACCGCTCAGGCGATGCGATCCGTCACGCCAATATGGCCGGCTCGTCCAAACACGGCGGCGTTTTGGTTGCGATGGGGGATGATCACACCGGCGAAAGCTCCACCGTGCTGCACCAGTCGGAATGGTCGCTGATGGATTGTTACCTGCCCATTGTCAGCCCGGCTGGCGTGCAGGAAATCCTGGATTACGGTGCTTATGGTCTGGCACTGAGCCGGTTTTCCGGTCTGTGGGTCGGGCTGAAAACGATGAAAGACACGATTGAGGTCACATCCGTCGTCGATGGTGACCCCGACCGGATGAAGTTGGTCACGCCGGAGTTCGACATGCCTGCCGACGGGCTGAACATTCGTCTGGATGATGACCGGTTCCGCCAGGAAAACCGCATCATCGACTACAAGCGCTTTGCAGCGGAGGCGTTCAGCCACGCCAACAAGATGGACAAGCGCATGTGGGGCAAACCCGGTGCCAAGATCGGTTTTGTTGCGGCGGGCAAGAACTGGCTGGATCTGGTCCATGCCATGTCGCTGCTGAATATCGACGAGACCATGGCCGAACGTTTGGGCATCACCACCTATAAGGTCGGCCAGACCTGGCCGCTGGATATGAAGGGCTTCAACGACTGGGCCGAAGGGCTGGATCTGATCGTGGTGGTCGAAGAAAAGCGAAAGCTGATCGAGATCCAGATCAAGGAAGCTATTTTTGACGACCGTCAGGGCCGCCGCGTCTACGGCTGGTACAAGGGCGGCGCGGGTGCGATGCACCGCGAAGAGCTGTTCCCGACCAAATACGCGCTAGACCCGATCATGATCGCCGAAAAACTTGGTCAGATCCTGATCGAAGAGGGGCGCGAAACGGAGGCGATCCGCGCCGGGCTGACCGCGCTGGATGATGCCAAACGCGCCGACAACGCCGAAGAGATCGCCGCCCGTCTGCCGTATTTCTGTTCGGGCTGCCCGCATAACTCCTCGACCAAGCTGCCCGACGGCAGCCGCGCCTATGCGGGCATCGGCTGTCACTTTATGGTGCAGTGGATGGATCGCGAAACCACCGGGTTCACCCATATGGGCGGCGAAGGCGTGAACTGGGTCGGTGAGGCGCCGTTTTCCAACCGCAAACACGTGTTCCAGAACCTCGGCGATGGCACTTACAACCATTCCGGCGTGCAGGCGATCCGGGCGGCGCTGGCCGAAGGGACGAATATCACCTTCAAGATCCTCTATAATGACGCCGTCGCCATGACCGGCGGACAAGAGGCCGAAGGTGGTCTGACCGCGCATCAGATCGCGCATGAGCTGACCGCGATGGGCATGAAGACCATCGCTGTGGTTTATGACGAGAAAGAAGACGTTGACGCGAAGCTGTTCCCGGCTGGCATGCGGATGCATGAGCGGGCCGAGCTGATGGCGGTGCAAAAGGAAATGGAAACGGTCGAAGGCGTCTCTGCCATCATCTATATCCAGACCTGCGCCGCCGAAAAACGCCGCCGCCGCAAGAAGGGCCTGTTCCCGGATCCCGACCAGCGTGTGTTCATCAACTCAGATGTCTGCGAAGGCTGCGGTGATTGCGGCGTGCAATCGAACTGCGTCTCCATCGTGCCGAAGGAAACGGAGCTGGGCCGTAAACGCGCCATTGATCAATCGTCCTGCAACAAGGATTTCAGCTGTGTCAAAGGCTTCTGCCCGTCCTTCCTGACCATCGAAGGTGCCAAGATCCGCAAGGAGCCGACCGCCGCACTGGACCTGCCGGACCTGCCCAAGCCAGAGCTGCCGAGCATCAACGGCACTCATAATGTGGTGATCACAGGTGTTGGCGGTACCGGCGTTGTCACCATCGGCGCGGTGCTTGCACAGGCCGCGCAGATTGATGGCAAGGGTGCCGGCATGATGGAAATGGCCGGTCTCGCCCAAAAGGGCGGCGCCGTGCATATCCACTGCCGGATCGCCAACAAGCCCGAGGACATCAGTGCCATCCGTGTCGCCACTGGCGAAGCGCATGCGCTGATTGGCGGCGATCTGGTGGTCTCGGCCGGGGCGAAAACCATCGGGTTGATGAAAACCGGCAAGACCGGTGCGGTGGTGAACAGCCATGAAATCATCACTGGTGATTTCACCCGCGATACGAATTTCCAACTGCCTACTGACCGCCTTCAGGTCGCACTGGAGGCCCGGCTGCGGGATCGTCTGGATCTGTTTGATGCCTCCGATCTGGCGCGGGCCAGCATGGGCGACTCGATCTTTTCCAACATGATGATCTTTGGCGCAGCCTGGCAGCGTGGTTTGTTGCCGATCAGCCTGGAGGCCATTCAGGAGGCGATCACGCTCAATGGGGCTGCTGTTGAACGCAATTTACGCGCCTTTGATATCGGTCGCTGGGCGGTGCTATATCCGCAGGAGGTGCAGAAACTGATCGCGCCCAATGTGGTGGAGCTGCCGAAATCGCTTGAGGAGCAGATTGCCTTCCGCAGTGCGCAGCTGGTGGACTACCAAGGCCCGCGTCTGGCCAAACGCTATGGCAAGATGCTGGACGGCATTTCTGACAAGGCACTGAAGGAAGCGGTGGCCAAGGGCTATCACAAGCTGCTGGCCTATAAGGATGAATACGAGGTCGCGCGCCTGTTGCTGTCCAGCCGGGAGAAGGCCGAGGCAGAGTTCGAGGGTGATCTGAAGATCTCTTATAATCTCGCCCCACCAATGCTGACCGGTAAGGATCCTGACGGGCGGCCAAAGAAGCGGAAATTCGGCCCCGGTCTGGAGCGCGGATTGCGTCTGTTGGCTAAGTTCAAAGGCCTGCGCGGCACGCCGTTGGATGTGTTCGGCTATACCGCCGAGCGCAAGATGGAGCGGGCGTTGATCAGCCAATACGAGGCCGACATGAAGGCATGGCTGCCCAAGGCATCGCCTGAGATCATGGCGCCGCTGATTGCGCTGGCGGAATTGCCATTGGAGATCCGGGGGTTTGGTCCGGTGAAACAGGCCAATGAGGCAAAGGCCGCCAAACGCCGCGAGGAGCTGCTGGCCGCATTGCGTCATGGCGGCACCGAATTGAAGACCGCTGCAGAGTAATCGACTGCATTGTCCTGGGGCGCAGTTGATTACACACCAAAGAACGCTCCGGTTTACCGGGGCGTTTTTCTGCTTGGTCCATCGCGTAGGACCCAAAAGACACAGGATGGCGGGTGGGCTGTCGTGTGCCTGTTACCTCGGTTGTGCAAACTAGGATACCGGCTCTATAGCCGGAGGAGGCAGCGAGGCTGCCCCTACGTCAGACCGCGACTGAGATCACGAGGCCCATCCCATGTTTCCCACCCGCAGCACGCCCGGTAACATGAACAGTTCTCCTAGGGAAAACGGATCACGACGTGAGGCGATGCGCAGCGCGCGTGATCTCTCTTATGCGCATTCCGCCCAGACCCGGCCCGGACGCGCAATGATCCGGGTGATGGAGAACGCAACCGGGCGTTTGCAGCTGATCAAACGCGCCGAAGGGTATGAGGCAGATGTCGCCGCCGGGCAAAGCTTCTGGAGCGTGATGCGCGACCGCTATGGTCTTCAGCTGGAGGTGGTGGGCGGCGCGCTTGCCAATATCCCCCAAGATCAGCCTGTGGTGGTGATCGCCAATCACCCTTACGGCATTCTCGACGGGTTGATGCTAGGGCATATCCTGTCAGAGGCGCGCGGTGATTTCCGTATTCTGGCCCATCAGGTGTTTCGCAAGGCTGATGATCTTTCCCGCGTCATCCTGCCGATTGATTTTGCCGAAACCAAAGCGGCGCTGAAAACTAATCTTGAGACGCGCAAGACCGCATTGGAGTATCTGGGGCAGGGCGGTGCAATCGGTATCTTTCCGGGGGGCACCGTGTCGACCGCCGCGCGGCCTTTTCTGCGGCCAAGGATGCCGCCGATGGACCCGATGTGGCGCGGCTTTACAGCGCGGATGATTGCCAAATCCCGTGCGGTTGTGGTGCCGATCTACTTTGACGGGCATACCTCCCGGCTGTTCCAGATGGCCAGTCATTTGCACCCGACGTTGCGTATGGGCCTGTTAATCAAGGAGTTTCGCAAACGCGTTGATACGCCGGTGCGCGTCTCCATCGGTGCGCCGATCCTGCGCGATGTGCTGGACCCGCTGGCAGGTGACGCAAAAGCAATGATGGATTTCCTGCGCAAAGCCACGTATGAGCTGTCTCCGACGCCACTCAAATCCTATGACTACGGGTATGAGTTCGAGGAGAAACACCGCGCCTGAGCGCACAGCGAGAGAGACAGATGGCTGTAGGTATCTTTGATTCCGGCCTTGGCGGGCTGACCGTGCTGAATGCCGTGCAAGAGCGGCTCCCGGATGTGGACTTCCTCTACTACGGAGACAACGCGCATGCACCCTATGGTGTACGCGATGCCGAAGATATTTATCAACTGACCAAGGCGGCGGTTGAGGACATGTGGTCCAAGGGCTGCAATCTTGTGGTCCTGGCCTGCAATACCGCTTCTGCTGCCGCACTGCGCCGCATGCAAGAGGACGGTCTGCCCGAGGGTAAGCGGGTGCTGGGCGTCTTTGTGCCGCTGATTGAGGCGCTGACCGAACGCCAATGGGGCGACAATTCCCCGCCGCGCGAGGTGGCTGTCAAACATGTGGCCCTGTTCGCGACACCCGCCACGGTGTCCAGCCGGGCGTTCCAACGCGAACTGGCGTTCCGCGCCATTGGTGTAGACGTCGAGGCGCAGGCCTGTGGGGGTGTTGTGGATGCCATCGAAGACGGGGACATGATCCTCGCCGAGGCGCTGGTGCGCAGCCATGTGGATGCGTTGAAACGCAAGATGCCGGAGCCGCAGGCCGCGATCCTTGGCTGTACCCATTATCCGCTGATGGAAGAGATCTTTCAGGCCGCACTGGGCGCTGATGTGCAGGTGTTTAGTCAGGGCAGATTGGTCGCCGATAGTCTGGCCGATTACCTTGAGCGTCACCCGCAGATGATGGGGCAGGGGCAGGGTGGGTTCTACACCACCGGCGTACCGGCCCGTGTCAGCGACCGCGCCACGCAGTTCTTGCGACGAGAGATGATCTTTCAGGCGGCCTGACCGATATTGGTGCAGCAGCTTCACGCGTGAAGTTTGATCTGCGACAATTCCTCCAGTGCCGTTATCAGCTATTGCTGCCGCGTCCCTGATGCGGTGTCTCGGTTCTACCCCAGTCACGAAAGAGGTCCCTGATGACCCATAAAGTAGCTATTCTTGGCGCCTCCGGTTACACCGGCGCTGAACTGGTGCGGTTGATTTCCCAGCACCCCACGATTGAGATCGCGGCACTGTCCGCAGAACGTAAGGCCGGTATGACCATGGCCCAGGTGTTCCCGCACCTGCGCCATCTGGAGCTGCCGGTGCTGTGCAAGATTGGTGAGATTGATTTCACCGGTATCGACCTGTGTTTCTGTGCCCTGCCGCATAAGACCAGCCAGGAGGTCATCGCGGCGTTGCCGCAGGATCTGAAGATCGTCGATCTGTCTGCGGACTTCCGGCTGCGTGATCCGGATGAGTATGAAAAATGGTATGGCAACCCACATGCGGCCCTCGCCCAGCAGAAAGAGGCGGTCTATGGCCTTAGCGAGTTTTACCGCGAGGAAATCAAATCCGCGCGTCTGGTGGCGGGCACTGGCTGCAACGCCGCCACGGGCCAGTTTGCCCTGCGTCCGCTGATCGCATCCGGGGTGATTGATCTTGATGAGATTATTCTGGATCTTAAATGCGCGGTCTCCGGCGCGGGTCGCAGTCTCAAGGAAAACCTGCTGCACGCGGAGCTGAGCGAGGGCTATCACGGCTATGCCGTTGGCGGCACCCATCGGCATCTGGGGGAATTCGATCAGGAATTCAGCAAGATTGCCGGTCGCCCGGTCAAGGTACAGTTTACCCCGCATCTGGTGCCTGCCAATCGCGGGATTCTTGCCACCGTCTATGTGAAAGGCGATGCGCAAACGATCCATCAGACCCTTGCGACGGCCTATGCGGATGAGCCGTTCATCGAGCTGCTGCCGTTTGGCGAGGCGCCCTCAACCCGGCATATCCGCGGCTCGAACTTCTGCCACATTGGGGTAGCGGCGGACCGGATCGAAGGCCGTACCATCGTCATCGCTGCATTGGATAACCTGACAAAAGGTAGCAGCGGTCAGGCCTTGCAGAATGCCAACCTGATGTTAGGTGAGGAGGAGACAACCGGGCTGATGATGGCGCCGCTGTTCCCCTAACGACCCAAAGGTCTGGCGCAACATGCGCCGGACCCACACCTAAAGAGGCCGCGATGAAGTCACTGAAAAAACAGCGCCGCATCCAGATCATCGCACTCACCACTGTGGCATTGGTGGTGGCCACGGCGCTGATCGGCTATGCCATGCGGGACGGCATCAATTTCTTCCGCTCGCCCAGCCAGGTGATGGAACAGCCGCCAGAGGCCAGTGAGGTGTTTCGTATCGGCGGTCTGGTGGAGGAAGGCAGCATCATGCGCGGACAGGGGGAAACCGTCCGCTTTGTTGTGACAGATGGCGGGGCGTCGGTCCCGGTGGCTTACACTGGGGTTCTGCCCGATCTCTTTTCTGAAAACCAGGGTATGGTCGGGACCGGTCGATACATTAACGGCACCTTTGAAGCCTCTGAAATTCTTGCCAAACATGATGAAACATACATGCCGAAAGAGGTTATGGACGCGCTGAAAGAGCAGGGCGTTTATCAGGAACCCGATACCTAAATTTCGCCCCTGTTACAGGGCGCACCCTGAGGGGTGTTGCGCCCTCAGCGTGCGCTCAGGTCCGGGTGCGCTCATTCTTTGTTGTCATGCTGATGTCCCGAACCAACCAAAGGGACAGACACATGCAAGACATCAAAGCCATTGCTCACGAAATCGTCGCCCGCGAAGGTGGCTATGTTGATGACCCGGATGATCCGGGCGGGGCGACGAACCACGGGGTGACGCTTGGCACCTTGCAACGGTTTGATATGGACCTGACTGGTGACGGGCGCATCGACAGGGCAGATGTGGCAGCGGTCAGCGTGGACCAAGCGGCTGAGCTTTATATCCGGCACTACTTCAATACCCCCCGGATCGCCGCATTGCCAGAGGTCCTGCACCCGTCGGTCTTCGATATGTATGTCAACGCCGGCGCCAATGCGGTGCGGATCCTGCAACGGCTGTTGGTGCAGATGGGATATCAGGTTGCTGTAGATGGTCGGATCGGTCCGCAAACGGCGGGCGCGGCCCGTAAGGCGGCCAAGATCGGGCGGGTTGCGCTGCGCGATGCCTATGGCGTGGCCCGGCGCAACTATTACTTCCGCATCGCAGATCGCCGTCGCGCCAGCCGCAAATACGCCCGCACCCGCAAAGGCGGCAAGGGGGGCTGGATCCTGCGGGCCGAGAGCTTCGTCTCGCCGCAGTACCATCTGAGTGAGGCTGAGTTTCAGGCGCGGGTGGCGGCATGGGGTTGATCGCAGATGTGCTGCGCGGGCTGTTCGGGCGGGAGCGCAATGTGGTTGCCGAGACGCTGGAGGTATTTCGCGAAAACGCGGAAGCCGGCGCGATACGGGATCACACCAGCCGGGCGGACGCGTTGGCGCAGTTTACAGCAGAATTCGCCCGTAGTCAGACAGGGCTCGGCCCCGTCAGCCGGTTTGATCGCTGGATGGATGGGGTGAACCGCCTGCCACGGCCCTTGCTGGCGCTGTCAACGCTGGCGCTTCTGGGCTCGGCGATGGTGGACCCCTTGTGGTTTGCCGCCCGGATGCAGGGGTTGGCATTGGTGCCAGAGCCGTTGTGGTGGTTGCTGGGGGTCATTGTCTCGTTTTACTTTGGCGCGCGCCAGCAGTTGAAAAGTCAGGGGTTCCAACGCGAGATTGCCGCCAGCCTGGCCCAGGCCCCCGCTGTGGCGGCGAATGTCTCCCGGATCAATGATTTGCGCGCGGCTGGACCTGATGCGCCTGTGATAGCCGCCCCTTCCGAAGGAGATAATGTTCAGGATGTAACCATCGATAACAACATGGAAAATCCAGCACTGGAAGAATGGCTGGAACTATCCAAGGCGGGCAAGTGAACGGCTTGCACCGGCCGCTTTCAGGCGCGCGTGGGCGGGGACACTGCGGCGTGAAGACGCGCCGATTGCGATTGGCGGCCTTGTCGGATCGGCCTATAGATAGGCTATGATTACAGAACTCGGTCACTTCGCCCTCATCCTCGCATTTGTGATTGCCATCGTGCAGATGGTGGTGCCGCTGGTCGGCGCCCATTTCCGCTGGCCCGGCTGGATGTCAGTTGCGGAACCTGCGGCACAGGCGCAGTTCTTCTTTACCGGCTTCGCCTTCATGGCGTTGATGTGGGCGTTCATCACCTCCGACTTCTCGCTGCGGCTGGTCGCGCTCAACAGTCATTCTGCCAAGCCGATGCTTTACAAAATCTCAGGCACGTGGGGCAATCACGAAGGCTCGATGCTGCTCTGGGTGCTGATTGTCAGCCTGTTCGGGGCGGTTGCATCGGTGTTTGGCAACGGCTTGCCGCCGACGCTAAAGGCACGGGTGCTGGCAGTGCAGGCCTCTATCGGGGTCGCGTTCTTTGCCTTCATCCTGTTTACCTCCAACCCGTTTCTGCGCCTTGCGGTGCCGCCGTTTGACGGGCAGGGGCTGAACCCACTGTTGCAGGATCCGGGCCTCGCGTTTCATCCGCCATTTCTCTACCTCGGCTATGTCGGCCTCAGCATGGCGTTTTCCTTTGCCGTTGCTGCGCTGATTGAGGGCCGTGTGGATGCTGCCTGGGGGCGCTGGGTGCGGCCCTGGACGCTGGCGGCCTGGATCTTCCTCACCATTGGTATCGCGCTGGGGTCGTGGTGGGCCTATTACGAGCTAGGCTGGGGCGGGTTCTGGTTCTGGGATCCGGTTGAAAACGCCTCCTTCATGCCGTGGTTGCTGGCGGCGGCACTGCTGCATTCCGCCATCGTCGTGGAAAAACGCGAAGCGTTGAAAAGCTGGACCATCCTGCTGGCGATCCTTGCCTTTGGCTTCTCCCTGATCGGCACATTTATCGTGCGCTCCGGGCTGTTGACCTCGGTTCATGCCTTTGCCAGTGACCCGGAACGCGGGGTGTTTATCCTGTATATTCTGGCGTTTTTCACCGGTGGCGCGCTGCTGTTGTTTGCGCTGCGCGCACAGGCGATGCAGGCCAAGGGTGTCTTTGGTCTGGTGAGCCGCGAAACCGCGCTGGTGGCTAATAACATCCTCTTGGCGGTGAGCTGCTTCGTCGTCTTCTTTGGCACGCTGTGGCCGGTGGTGGCTGAAATGGCCTTTGACCGCAAGCTGAGTGTGGGGCCGCCGTTCTTCAACGCGGCCTTCACTCCCTTCATGGTGGTGCTGGGTGCGATCCTGCCGGTGGGCGCGATGCTGCCGTGGAAACGCGGCCTACTGGGACGCACGGCCTGGCGGCTGCGCTTTGTCTTTGCCTTGGCTGTTGCTCTTGGCGTGCTGGCCTGGGCGATGCAGACCGGCCGGTCTGGGCTGGGGCCGATTGGGCTGTTTATTGGCGTCTGGGTGGTTGTCGGGGCTTTTGCCGACCTCTGGCTGCGGGGCAGCGCGACCGGGCGCTGGCAGCGTCTGCTGCGCCTGCCGCGCGCCGACTGGGGCAAGGCGCTGGCCCACGCGGGGCTGGGGGTCACGATCTTTGCCATTGCCGGGCTGACCGCCTGGCAGGACGAAGACATTCGTGTCGCCGAGGTCAACCGCCCCTTCAACGTCGGCGCCTATACGCTGGAATTGCAGAATGTGCGCCGGGTTCAGGGACCCAACTACCTCAGCACGATGGCGGATATTGAGGTGACCCGGGCCGGGCGTTTCGTAGCGCTGTTGAACCCGGAAAAGCGGGACTACCCGGTTTCGCGCATGCCCACCACCGAGGCGGCGATCGATTACCGGTTCCTGCGGGATCTCTATGTGGTGATCGGCGACCAGCAGGCCAATGGCGGCTGGACGGTGCGGACCTACATCAAACCGCTGGCCAATTGGATCTGGGGCGGTTGTCTGTTGATGGCGCTAGGAGGGTTGCTGAGCCTGACGGATCGGCGGTTCCGTGTTGCAGCTGGGGCACGTCGCACCCCGCATGAAGGAGTGCCTGCGGAATGAGACGTCTGTTTCTTGCCCGGCTGTTGCTGTCGTTGACGCTGCTGGCTCCGATGGTTGTCGTCGGGACCCCGGCGCTGGCGGTTGAACCTGACGAAATTCTTGACGATCCGGTTCTGGAAGGCCGCGCGCGCGATCTGTCCAAAGATCTGCGCTGTCTGGTGTGCCGCAATGAGAATATCGACGAAAGCAACGCCGACCTGGCCCGTGATCTGCGCCTTCTTGTGCGCGAGCGTCTGGTTGCCGGTGACAGCAATGATGAGGCGATGGATTTCATCGTGGAGCGCTATGGCGAATATGTGCTGCTCAGCCCTCGGGCAAGTGGTGCCAACTGGCTGCTTTACGCGGCTGGCCCGCTGATGCTGGTTCTGGCGCTGATACTGGCCGGGGGCTATATCCGCACCCGCAGCCGCACCCCGAGCGCGGAGGATCCCGGTGCCGAGGGGCTCAGCGCGCAGGAGCGGGCGCAATTGGATCGCATCCTGAAAGACTGACCGCACAGATGTCAGCATATTCCGATGTAGCGGGCCTCGGATCAGGTGGGCTACAACCCCTCCGGCATACAGCGACAGGGGCGCACCGTCTGGGTGGTTTTGCAGCCCGGGGTTACGCGGCGTTTGCCTTTTCCTGCGGGCTTGCATAGGCAAGTCTGCGAAAAACCTTTAACCACGAGGCCCTTTGATGGATTACCAGGAAATTCTGTTCTCGCTGGAAGACGGCTTGGCCGTTGTGACGCTGAACCGCCCCGCCAAGATGAACGCATTGACCGGTCTGACGCGGGCGGAAATCACCCATGCGATGCAGCGCGCCGGCAAAGAGGCCCGTGCCGTGGTTCTGACGGGGTCCGGCGTGTCATTCTGCTCAGGTCAGGATCTGTCCGATGCGGCAAGCCAGGGCAAGCTGGATCTGGAGCGCACGCTGCGGGATGAATACACCCCGATGCTGGAGGCGATCTACAACTGCCCGGTACCGACCATTGCCGCCGTAAACGGCCCGGCTGCGGGCGCGGGCGCCAATCTGGCGCTGGCCGCAGATGTGGTGATTGCAACGGAGAGCGCCTATTTCATGCAGGCCTTTGCCCGTATTGGCCTGATGCCGGACGCCGGGGGGACCTGGTTCATGCCGCGTCAGATGGGCATGGCAAAGGCGATGGGGGCCGCGCTGTTTGCAGACAAGATTTCCGCCAAACAGGCGAGCGACTGGGGCATGATCTGGGAGGCCATTCCCGACGCCGAGTTCGACGCCCATTGGCGCGCACGCGCGGCCTATCTGGCGTCCGGTCCGACCCGTGCCTTTGGCGCGATCAAGACGGCCATCCGCGATGGCTATGGCAACAGCCTGCCGGAGCAGCTGTCCGAAGAGGCACATCTGCAAGGCCAGTGCGGCAAAACCCGCGATTTCATGGAAGGGGTCACAGCCTTCATGGAAAAACGCCCGGCGAAGTTTGAGGGCCGCTGAGCCGCCGCGATCTGCGTCTGACTATTGAACAGTGCAAATATAAAAACCCGCCCCTCCGCTATGCGGTCGGGCGGGTTTCTTTTTGCGGCATTCATGCGGGCTATACCGGGGCGGGCCAGATCAATTGATCCCACCCCCAGCGGAGTTATCTATCAGCCGCTGCGGGCAACCAGAGCGACATGCTCTGCCAGGTTAAAGGTGGTACCGGCGTTGATCAGGCGTACCACTTCCTCGCCATTGGCGACCAAGAAGGCATCGGTGCCGCCATCATCGTTAGCGCGGGTGACCACGTCCAGATCCGGCTCGTCTTCGTTTTCGTCGTAGTAGTAGACCACCCGGTCATCATCCGCCGTGAAATCGGTGACGGTCGCCTGTTCATCATCGGTCAGCCAGGCTCCGGTTTCGAAGCTGTCGTTGCCGCTGCCACCGGTCACCGTATCGTTGAGACCAAAGAGCACGGAGTCGTCCCCAGCACCGGCGTTGATGGTATCGCCTGCAGCGTCCTGATCGGCCGTGTAGTCAAAGTTCAGCAGGGCGTTGACCTCGGCTGCGGAGGTCGGCGTCTCACGGCCCTGAACGATGTCTTCATAGGCGCCTTCGTCCAGAATGCCTGCGGCGATGATCAGGTCATTGCCCTGACCGCCGACCAGATGATCTGCGCCGCGGGTGTCGATCAGGGTGTCATCCCCAGCGTTACCGCGCATGAAGTCATCGCCATTGCCGCCGACCATCGTATCGTCGCCGTCTCCGCCAAAGACGTTGTCATCTGCCGAGCCACCGTCCAGCCGGTCGTCGCCTGCGCCGCCTTCGATCGTATCGGGACCGCCGCGTGCGTCGATATTGTCGTCACCAGCGCCGCCAAGCAGGTTTTCACTGCCGGTTGTGCCAAACAGCAGGTCGGCGCCGTCGGTGCCCTCGACAACGGTTTCGGTGTTGTCTTCGTTACCGCTTTCGTTGGCGCCGGAGTCTGTGCTGTCGGAATCGTCGGAATCATTGATGATCACGCCAGCCAGCAGGCCAACCCCAAGCAATGTCATGAGCATAAGCACGGTGCGTCTCCCGTTAAGGTTTAATTAGCAATTGACGACATGCCTATGCAGGAGGTCGAATTTCGTCAATCGAAACCCGCTCTAATTGAGTAAAATGCGATGAAAGGGGTTAACCAGGTTTCCGGATTGGAAACATCAGCTGGCTATCCTTTTGATTGTCGCACTCACCGAAAGACGTAGGTCTGCAATCGAAAGGTGTATTTCTCGATTTGGGGACGGCAGGTCCGTCGTGCCTTCATCGTGTCGGCTGAGACCATGAAAAAACCCTGCCTCCGGGAAGGCAGGGTTTACAGTTTTCCGTCACCGATGATGCGGCGAAGTAGCCTGTGATCAGCGGCTTTCGATATCGATGTAGTCGCGGGCAGTTTCGCCGAGGTAGAGCTGACGCGGGCGACCGATTTTGTTCTGTGGATCCGCGATCATTTCTTTCCACTGCGAGATCCAGCCGACGGTGCGCGACAGCGCAAAGATCGGTGTGAACATCGAAGTCGGGAAGCCCATCGCCTCAAGGATGATGCCGGAATAGAAATCCACGTTCGGGAACAGTTTCTTCTCGATGAAATACTCATCGTTGAGCGCAGTGCGCTCCAGTTCCTTGGCGACCTGCAGGAGGGGGTTGTTTTCAACACCCAAGAGTTCCAGCACTTCGTCGGCGGATTGTTTCAGCACCTTGGCGCGGGGATCGGTGTTCTTGTAGACCCGGTGGCCAAAGCCCATCAGGCGGAACGGATCGTTCTTGTCCTTGGCGCGCTCGATGAACTCAGGGATACGGTCAACCGAGCCGATTTCCTTCAGCATCTCCAGGCAGGCCTGGTTGGCGCCGCCGTGGGCCGGACCCCAGAGGCAGGCGATGCCGGCCGCGATACAGGCAAACGGGTTGGCACCGGAAGAGGACGCCAGACGCACGGTCGAGGTCGAGGCGTTTTGCTCATGATCGGCATGCAGGATGAAGATGCGGTCCATCGCACGGGCGAGGATCGGATCGACATGGTATTCTTCTGCCGGAACAGAGAAGCACATGTGCAGGAAGTTTGCCGCGTAATCGAGATCGTTGCGCGGATACACGAAGGGCTGGCCGATCGAATACTTATAAGCCATCGCAGCAATGGTGGGCAGTTTTGCGATCAAACGGATCGCGGCCACTTCGCGCTGCCAGGGGTCATTGATGTCGGTGGAATCGTGGTAGAAGGCCGACATTGCACCAACAACACCCACCAGGGTTGCCATCGGATGCGCGTCGCGGCGGAAGCCACGGAAGAAGTTGTGCATCTGTTCATGCACCATGGTGTGACGGGTCACACGGGTCTCGAAATCCTCCAGCTGGGCTGCGGTCGGCAGCTCACCATAGAGCAGCAGGTAGCAGACTTCGAGGTGGTGCGATTTGGATGCCAGCTGGTCAATCGGGTAGCCGCGGTGCAGCAGTTCGCCCTTGCCACCATCGATATAGGTGATGGTGCTGTCGCAGCTCGCGGTGGAGGTGAAGCCGGGATCATAGGTAAACACACCGGCCTGGCCGTAGAGCTTGCGGATATCCAGAACATCGGGCCCGGTCGTCGGCGAGAAAATGGGAAGCTCGTAAGTTTCGCCATTCAGGCTGAGCTGGGCGGTCTTCTTTGTATCGGTCATAGATGTCCCTTCCTGATACAGGCACGAAAGCGGGGGAGGCCCCCGCCTTGTGCAGGCAGCACCTGCACGGCAATCGCGCAGGTGAGGTCATAGCGGTACCGACTTACCCAGCAGTTAACGACAGGGTTAGCCAGCAACGTCGGAGAGTCGGGCCAGTGTTTCGTCCCGGCCCAGAATCAGCATCATGTCGAAAACTGAAGGGGTTACCGCACGACCAGCCAGCGCCGCCCGCAAGGGGCCCGCCAGTTTGCCGAACTTGGTATCCTGTGCTTCTGCGAATGCGTTCAGAAGCGCCTCCAGATCGTCTCGGGACCAGCTAGCATTTTGCAGCTGCGGCGTCAATTCACTCAGTATACCGTCGGATACAGATGCAAGGGCTTTTGCGGCCTTCTGATCTGGCTCAATCGGTCGTGAAACCAGAATAAAATGAGCTTTTTCAAGCAGCTCAGGGAATGTCTTGGCGCGATCCTTGAGGCAATACATCGCACGTTCAAGATCGTTTGACTGAACGTCATTTAACTGTGGCTTGCCAGCCGCAGCCAAATAGGCCTGCAGCTCATTCCGCAGCGCAGCATCATCGCTGATGGCGATATGCTGGCCGCAGAGGTTTTCCAGCTTCTTGGTGTCAAACCGTGCGGGGCTTTTGCCGATGCCGTCGAGATCAAACCAGTCACGCGCCTGCGCATCGGTGAAAAACTCATCATCGCCATGGCTCCAGCCCAGACGGGCCAGGTAGTTGCGCATCCCGGCAGCAGGATAGCCCATCGCCTGATACTCCTGCGCGCCCAAGGCGCCATGGCGTTTCGAGAGTTTCTTGCCGTCCGCTCCGTGGATCAGCGGGATGTGGGCCCAGACCGGCACATCCCAGCCCATCGCCTCATAGATCATCATCTGACGCGCAGCGTTGTTGAGGTGATCATCACCCCGAATGACATGGGTGACGCCCATATCGTGATCATCCACGACAACTGCCAGCATATAGACAGGCGTCCCGTCTGAGCGCAGCAGGACCATATCATCGAGCTGCGCGTTCTTGATCGTGACATCGCCCTGAACCTCATCGCGGATCACGGTGGTGCCGTCCTGCGGGGCCTTGATGCGGATCACATAAGGTGCATCGGGATGGCTGCTGTCATCGGCATCGCGCCAGGGGGAGCGGTAGAGGGTCGATTTCCCCTCGGCCTTTGCCTGATCACGGAAGGTCGCGATTTCTTCCTGTGTGGCAAAGCACTTGTAGGCCTTGCCAGCCTCAAGCAGTTCACGGGCAACGGCTGCGTGACGTTCGGCGCCTTCGAACTGGCTGACCACCTCACCATCGTGATCCAGGCCGAGCCAGGCCATGCCCTGCAGGATCGCGGCCGTCGCCTCCGGGTTGGAGCGCTCGCGGTCGGTGTCTTCGATCCGCAACAGGAATTTGCCGCCACGGCCACGGGCATAGAGCCAGTTGAACAGTGCGGTGCGCGCACCACCGATATGCAGATAGCCGGTGGGCGAGGGGGCGAAACGGGTGACGACCGGTTTGGACATGGGGGTGATTTACCTTTTGGAAACCATGGAAGGGCTAGTTTTGTCGCCTGTCTACCGAGCCAGAAGGCAAGGAGCAAGCATGCGCGCCCTGGGCGTCCTTGATGGTCTGTTGCAATCCCAGCGCGGGGATCTCTTTCCCTGGGTGCCGGTCTTGTTCGGAATTGGCATCGGGCTGTTTTTCTCACTTAAGTTTGAGCCGGAACCGGCGCATTATCTTTGGGGCGCTGGGATTGCCTGCGTCGCGCTGGCACTGGTGTGGCGCGGCGACCGGCAGGATACAGTGGTCTTTCTGGGCTGGACGGTGCTGCTGATTGCCCTCGGGTTTGCAGCCGCCGGGATGCGCGCACATGCGGTTGGCGCGCCGGTGCTTCAGCACCGCAGCTATGGCGCGGTGGAAGGGCGGGTGATTGCCATCGACCGCTCTGCCCGTGACCGGCTGCGGATCACGCTGGATCAGCTCTTTCTTGACCGCATTGCGCCTGATCAGAGCCCGGCGCGGGTGCGGCTGTCGCTGCCGGAGGGGGCACGGATTCCGCGCATTGGCGACCGGGTGATGACCACGGCCCATCTGATGCCACCGCAGGGTCCAGTTGAACCTCATGGGTTTGATTTCCGGCGACATGCCTGGTTTCAACAGCTCGGCGCGGTGGGGTACACCCGTGTGCCCGTACTGATCATCAACCGCAGCCCGCGTGATCTGCCGGTTGAGCAATTGCGCCAGCGGCTCTCCACCGGTATCCGTTCGCAAATGCCGGTGGCGACGGGCGGCTTTGCGTCGGCCATTACCACGGGGGATCGTTCTGCGATCCCCCAGGTGGCGCTGGAGGCTTTGCGTGCCAGTAACCTCGCGCATTTGCTGGCAATTTCCGGGCTGCATATGGGGCTTCTGGCAGGCGTTGTCTTTGGCGGGTTGCGGCTGTTATTGGCGCTTGCGCCGGCCGTGGCGCAGCGTGTCGACACCAAGAAACTGGCGGCGGTTGGAGCTTTGCTTGCAGCCAGCGCTTATCTGGTGCTGTCCGGGATGCAGGTTGCCAGCACACGCGCGTATATCATGGTGGCGATGATGCTGGGGGCAGTGCTGCTGGATCGGCGGGCGTTGTCCCTGCGCGCGGTGGCTTTGGCTGCCATCGTGATCCTGGTCTTGCGCCCGGAAAGCCTGCTCAGCCCGGGTTTTCAGATGAGTTTTGCCGCCACCACCGCCTTGATCGTGGTTTTTGGCGGCCTGCGAGACCGGCTGACCCCAACCGGCCCGCGCTGGCTGCGGATGGCGGCGGGTGTTGTGCTGTCCTCGCTGATAGCGGGAGTAGCGACCGCGCCGTTTGGGGCGGCGCATTTCAATATGATCTCGCATTACGGATTGCTGGCCAATGTCCTGGCTGTGCCTGTAATGGGCGCGCTGGTGGTGCCAGCTGCGGTTCTGTCGCTTTGTCTGGCACCTGTGGGGGCGTCATGGGTTGGTCTTGCACTGATGGATCTGGGGATCGGCTGGATCCTGTTTGTTGCCAATTGGGTCGCCGCTCTCGATGGGGCACAAGGGGCGGTGCCGATGCCGCCTGCGCTGGTCTTGCCGCTGGTGGCTTTAGGGGGGCTGCTGCTTGGCCTTTGGCGGGGGCGGTTGCGACTTCTTGGTGTGCCGGTGCTATTGGGGGCCGCGCTGATATGGCATGGCAGCCCGCGCCCCGACGTACTGGTCGCGCCAAATGGCGGCATCGTCGGGGTCCTGAGGGCGGAGGGACGGGCATTGTCGCGTGCCAAGGGCCATGGGTATGCGGCGGAGCGTTGGGCGGAGAATGACGGGAGTTTACGGACGCAGGCAGAGGGCGCGCAGCTATGGCCGCTGGTTGCAGGTCCGGAGGCGCCCGGTAAATCGGTTACGGCATATCTGGCTGCGACGGATCAGAGGCTGATCCATGTGATCGGCAAGGCAGCGGCCGAGGCACTGACCGTATGTGCAGCCGATGAGGTAGTCATCAGCGCCAAGTCAGTGGCGCCGGTCGGGGACTGCCTGGTGTTTGATGCAGACGCGCTGCATCGTCTGGGGAGCGTGCAGATGGATGCGGCGGGGCGCTGGACTTCGGTGCGGGATGTGGTTGGGGCGCGGCTGTGGAGCCACGGTCCGGTGCGGTCACGATTGGAACAATGGCAATAGTCCAACGACGATCAAGGCCAGCGATGATCGGAGGGAGCCCCATCTTCGCTTTGGCTCATCCAACCTTAAGGTGCTGATGCGCTATCTGCATGGAGGTTACGTCGGGCTGCGTCTGGCCGATGTATGATCGCGCAGCACCGAGTTGGCACAGCGATACTGTCCGAACATCATCAAGAGCTAAGCCGAAACACAGGCTGCGTATCGGTCGATTTTTGTCGCTTTGCCCGTATTGTCTTGCCCGTGCCAGATTGTCCCTATCGAAGCGCATGGGCTGATCCATGCGCTTGTCCTTGGATATTTTCGCCCGCGACGCTGGTCAGTAGGTGCGGATGAGGCCGACGAGGCGGCCCTGTACCTTTACCTGATCCTGCGGGTAGCGGCGGGTTTCATAGGCAGGGTTGGCGGCCTCCAGCGCGATGGTGCTGCCCTTACGATAGATGCGTTTCAGTGTGGCTTCCTGCCCCTCGACCAGGGCAACCACCACGTCGCCGTTGTCTGCCACAGCTGTTTCCCGGATCACGACGATATCGCCGTCGTTGATCCCGGCCTCAATCATGGAGTCTCCGCGCACCTCCAATGCGAAATGTTGCCCCTGGGCGGAGAGCATGGAGGCGGGCACTGCGACCTGATGGGATACCTGATTGATGGCCTCAATCGGGACACCGGCAGCGATGCGTCCCATGACCGGCAGTTCCATCGCGGCGATCATGGCGGGCGCCGACACCTGATTGGCGGGGCCCGGGGCAGCAGGTGCCGCCTCAGCCGCTTGCGCGGTGTTTCCGAGGCTGTCCGGCAGGCGAATAATCTCAATCGCGCGGGCCCTGTGGGCAAGACGGCGAATGAATCCCCGCTCCTCCAGCGCGGTGATCAGCCGGTGGATGCCGGATTTTGAGCGCAAATCCAGAGCCACCTTCATCTCGTCGAAGCTGGGGGGGACACCATCCTGCTGCAGGCGTGTGTTGATGAAATCCAGCAAATCCAATTGCTTCTTCGTCAGCATGACATCCCTCTCAACCGCTCAATGTTTCTCTTTGTTCTACGCATGTTCTCGTTTTGTGTCAACGGTGCCTGGCGTAAAACCTTTCATATTCAGCGGAATTGACGGTGAATTGTTGGCAAAGTGAAAGCGGAGTATGGTGTCAGATAACAATGTAGGAGAGTGGCTCACCCTTACTCCGAGAGGGATCATGCGGGGGTCGGATGGCGAGAGCATTGGCCTCTGACAAAAGTGTCAGCCGCGCGCTGTCTTGATCGTCGAAGACATGCAGATCGCCACCGCTCAACCTGGCGCGCATATAGTGCGTCCGCGGTCCGTTTGCAGGCAGCTCATGAGCCAAATTCGCCGTCGCTGGCTGGTGATCCATAGCGGGCAACCCCTGCATCACACGCAGCATGGGCAACAGGAAGACATGCCCGCAAACCATTGCCGAAACAGGGTTTCCCGGCAATCCGACCATCGCGGAACGGCCCAGGGTTCCGGCCATCAGCGGTTTCCCCGGGCGCATGGCCACCTTGTAGAAGGCGCGGGACATCCCGAGCCCTTCGGTCACTCCGGCAACCAGATCGTGATCCCCAACCGAGGCACCGCCAATGGTGACGATCAGGTCAGCGTTCTGCGCCAGGTCCAGTGCCATGCGCAGGCTGCTTTCGGTGTCGCGGGCAATGGGCAGAATCCGGGACTCGGCGCCTGCAGCGGCCAGCATTGCGTCCAGCCCGAAGGTATTGGATGCGATGATCTGATCCGGGCCGGGGCTTTCGCCGGGCATAACCAGCTCATCCCCGGTGGAGATCAGCGCCACCGTTGGTTTCCGGCGCACGGGTACCTCGGCGATATTCATCGCCGCAAGCAGGGCAATGTCTGCCGGCGTCAGGACACGCGGCGCATCAACGGTGGTGCCAATCTGGAAATCACCGCCTTTTGCGCGAATATTATGGCCGGGTCCGGGATGATCTGTGATAGTCAGCAGAGATCCGGTAACGCTGGTATCTTCCTGAATAACAACGAAATCAGCGCCATCAGGCACTGGCGCTCCGGTGAAGATCCGCACCGCCTGACCGGGTCCGACACGCCCCTGAAAGCCATGGCCGGCAGCGCTTTCTCCGATAACTTTGAACATTGCATCCCGCTCTACCTCTGCCGCTTTCATTGCGTAGCCGTCCATGGCGGAGGCGGCAAAGGGGGGCTGGTCGCGGTTGGCAGACACCGGCTCCGCAAGCACGCGACCGGCAGCGGCGCGCAGGGGAACAGTCTCCACTTCAAGCGGTGCCACCAGATCAAGCAGCGTGTTCAATGCGTCGGAAACTGAGATCATTTAGGCCTCGTATCGTCCTGATTTTCCGCCATCTTTCAATGTTACACGGATGCCACCGATTTCCATCGCCTTGTCGACGGCCTTGGCCATGTCATAGACCGTAAGCGCGGCAGTGGAGACAGCGGTCAGCGCCTCCATTTCGACCCCGGTCTGGCCGGTGGTTTTCACGGTGGCCGCGACGCGCACGCCGGGCAGGTCGGGGTCAAGGGTCAGATCCACGGCGACCTTAGTCACGGGGAGCGGATGGCAGAGTGGGATCAGATCCGGTGTCTTCTTGGTGCCCATGATCCCTGCGAGCCGTGCCACCGACAGGACATCGCCCTTCTTTGCGCGACCTTCTGCAATGATATCAAAGGTTTCGCGCGCCATGGTGATGTGGCCTTCGGCGGTGGCGATCCGCGAGGTCACTGCCTTGTCCGAGACATCGACCATATGGGCGTCGCCGCTGCTGTTGAAGTGGGTAAGTGGCATCACATTGCCCCCGGCATCAGCGGGTTAGCAAGAATATCACGGGTCGCGGCGGCGACGTCATCCTGGCGCATCAGGCTTTCACCGATGAGGAAACTACGCGCGCCATAGCGGGCCATGTCGGAGAGATCCTGTGGTGTGGAAAGCGCGCTTTCGCAGACGATGGTCCGGTCGGCAGGAACCAGACGGGACAGGGTGCGGGTGGTGTCCAATGTGGTCTCAAAGGTCTTGAGATTGCGATTGTTGATGCCAAGAAGGGGCGATTTCAGCTTGCAGGCGCGATGCAGCTCTTCCTCGTCATGGACCTCCAGCAGCACGTCCATATTCCAATCAGCGGCGGCGGCTTCCAGCTCAGCCGCCTGTGTGTCGGAAACGGAGGCAAGAATGATCAGGATGCAATCGGCACCAAGCGCGCGCGCCTCGGCGACCTGATAGGGATCATACATGAAATCCTTGCGCAGGGCCGGGAGGGCACAGGCCTCGCATGCCTCCGTCAGAAAGGATTTCGCGCCCTGAAAACTGGGGGTATCGGTCAGCACGGAAAGGCAGGTTGCACCACCGGCCTCATAGGCCCGGGCGAGGTCTGCGGGGTGAAAATCTTCCCGGATCAACCCTTTGGAAGGGCTGGCTTTCTTGATTTCGGCAATCAGTCCGTAGCCATCGCGGCTGGCCTGCATCAGCGCCTTGGCAAAGCCACGCACCGGGCTGGCATCACGGGCTTCGGCCTCAACCGCTTCGAGGGGTTTGGCTGCCTTGTCGGCGGCGATCTCTTCCAGCTTGTAGGCCTTGATCTTGTCCAGCACTGTTTCAGTCATCTTGACGCCTCCCGTCACGCGTTCCAGTCAATTGTTGGCTGACCCTGCTCAGCAAGCCAGCGGTTCACCGTCGAAAAGGGGCGCGAGCCAAAAAAGCCGCGACGCGCAGACAGTGGTGAGGGGTGCGCGGTCCTCAGGATAAGGTGATCACCCGGTTGGATATATTTTTCAAGCCCTTGGGCCTGTTTCCCCCAGAGAATATAGGCCGTCGGGCGCTGACTGGTCAGGCTGAGGACCTCATGCGCCAGCTGCTGCCAGCCAAGGTTTTTGTGGCCGTTGGCATCACCTGCGGGAACTGACAACACGGTGTTGAGCAGCAGAACCCCCTGACGCGCCCAGCCGCGCAGGTCGCCTGTTTTGCGTTCGACACCAAGATCATCGTGCAACTCTTTGAAGATATTGTTCAAAGAGCGCGGCAGCGGGCGCACATCAGGCGCCACTGAAAACGCCAGGCCATGGGCATGACCCGGTGTTGGATAGGGGTCCTGACCCAGAATAACCACGCGGGTTGCCTCTGATGGGGTCAGAGAGAGTGCAGCAAGGCGCTGATCCGCTGGCGGAAGAATGTCGCGCGGATCCTCGGCCACGGCCTCAGCAATGGCCGGGTAGCGTTCTGCGAAAAACGGCAGCTTGGACCAGCCGCCAAGATCCGACAGGTCCGGGGTCATGTGGCGGCGGCAGCCGTGGTGATGCGGGCGAGCGCTTCGATCTTCTCGCGTGCCGCACCGCTATCGATGCTCGCGCGGGCCATCTCTGCGCCGGTTTTCAAATCGCTTGCAGCCCCTGCCACCACCAGCGCCGCGGCAGAATTCAACAGCACAGCATCGCGGTAGGCTGATGCCTCGCCCGACAACAGTGCCGCAAAGGCCTTTGCGTTTTCTTCCGGGGTGCCGCCGACGATCGCCTCAAACGGATGCACGGGCAAGCCTGCGTCTTCGGGGTGGATTTCCATCTCAGTGACACTGCCACCTGGGTTCAGCGCGGCGACCCAGCTGACGCCGGTGATGGTCAGCTCATCCGTGCCGTCAGAGCCATGGACCAGCCAGGCCTGCTCTGACCCCAGCTGGCCAAGGGTTTCAGCCATCGGCCGGATCAAATCACGGCTAAACGCGCCGGTGAGTTGTCGTTTGACGCCGGCAGGGTTGGTGAGCGGGCCGAGGATGTTGAAGATCGTGCGCGTGCCGAGTTCCTGCCGGGTGGGCATCACATGGGCAATGGCGGGGTGGTGCATCGGCGCCATCATGAAGCAGATACCTGCCTCGCGCAGGGCCTGTTCGGCCACTTTCGGACCGACCATGACATTGATCCCCATCTGACCCAAGGCATCGGCTGCGCCGGATTTCGACGACAGGTTGCGGTTGCCGTGTTTTGCAACAACGGTTCCGGCCCCGGCCACGACAAAGGCGGTTGCGGTGGAGATGTTCAGCGTGCCCTTGCCGTCACCGCCGGTGCCGACAATGTCCATCGCGCCCGCAGGCGCTACAACGGGGTTGCATTTGGCGCGCATCACGGCCGCCGCCGCCGCGTATTCATCTACGGTTTCGCCGCGGGTACGCAGCGCCATAAGTAGGCCACCCATCTGGCTCGGCGTGGCGTTGCCTTCAAACAGCTGGGTGAAGGCGGCCTCTGCTTCCTCCCGGCTAAGGGCGCGCTCCGCAGCGGCATCGATCAGCGGCTTCATTGCATTGCTCATGCGGGCACCTTCATCACGTTGAGGAAGTTCTTCAGCAGCGCGTGGCCGTGTTCGGAGGCGATGGATTCCGGGTGAAACTGCACGCCGTGGATCGGAAGCGTCTTGTGCTGAAGACCCATAATGGTGCCGTCTTCCAGCTCGGCAGTGATCTGAAGACTGTCAGGCAGGCTGTCGCGGTCCACAATCAATGAGTGATAGCGTGTCGCCTCAAACGGTGAGGGCAACCCGGCGAAAAGACCTGTGTCGGTGTGATGCATGGTGCCCATCTTCCCGTGGACGATATCCTTGCAGCGCACAACATTGCCGCCAAAGGCCTGACCGATGGTCTGATGACCGAGGCAGACACCAAGCAGCGGGGTCTGGGTCTCAGCCGCAGCCTCGGTCAGGGCGAGGCAAATACCGGCCTGATCCGGATCGCAGGGACCGGGCGACAACAGAATGCCGGCCGGGTTCATTGCCATGGCCTCCTGCACATTCAGCGCGTCATTGCGGTGGACCTGAACGTCAGCGCCCAGTTCCCCCAGATAATGCACGAGGTTGTAGGTAAAGGAGTCGTAGTTGTCGATCAGCAGCAGCATAGTCGCGGGCTCGTTTAAGGGCTGGCGGGCCGGGGCCGCGCCGCAGTATAGTGGTCGCAACATACATGTTCAGGGTTGCGCGGCAGCGTCAAGAGCACATCACCAACAGCAGGCGGGCCAAGCGTGCGCGACAGCTTTGGTGTGGCCTGGCCAACAGAATGCGACCGGTTCCAGAAGGCAACGAGAGGCAGGACAGAGATGCGAGGGTTTCTTGGAGGCGTGAGTTTCGGGGCCTTGGTGGCCGCAGGCGGCGCCGTGGTGTGGTCGCTGTCGGTGCCCTTGCCCAAATCGGTTGAGGTCAGCGTGGCCGAACCTGCTCGCAGTGAAGTGCAGGCCCCGGCGGCGGACACTCCGGTTGAAAGCGCTGGAAGCGATCCCGACCTGGTCGAAACCCCGCCAGCGGCGCTGGATCCGCAGGTGGTCGGTGATGATCTGGCCGCGCTTGCGGATGCCGATACCGATCCCGCCAGCCGCCCCGACGTTGGCACCGAGCTGGGCAGCGGGGATCGCGCCGCGCCCGGTGGCGTCGGCGCACCGGCAATTGATGTGGCGCGGGATGCACCTGTCACCCCGGTTGAGGCACTGCCGGCACCCAATGCCCCCAGTCAGGAGCAGCGTCTTGTAGTGGTGTCCGAACCGGCTCAGCCACCTGTGCCGCAGACTACGAACGAAGCGCCGTCCCGACTGACGACAGCGCCGGATCAACCCTCTTCCGATCAGCCGGCGCAGGACCAGTCCACGCCGTCGGCCGAGGTTGATGGTGGCGGTGATGAGGCCTCCGCAACCGCCAGCCTTCCGGTGCCGGATGTGGCAACCGGTGGTCCGGCACTCAGCGGGGCAGAGGCCGGGGGGGATCAAGGACCAGCGTTGGGTGCGGTACCCGGCCCGACGGCGATTCCTGTGGTGCCGGGACTGGGACAGGCCGGCCCGACGGAGGTGGGCACGCAGCCTGCCACAAATTCCAGACAGGTTGACGGGGCTCAACCCGAGACGACAGGCGAAGATGCAAGCGAAGACGCTGGGGCGCGGCGGATTGCGGATCTGCCAACAACCAAGCCCACGACAGAGCCGGACAGCGCAGTGGATGAAGCCGAGAGCCGCCCACGGATTGGGACCCCGGTCCGCCCGCTGACGGAGCGGGATCAGGCCAATGCACCGGCGGTCGGCAGTCAGACCAATGCGCAGGCGGATGGGGTGCCGTTTGAACGCAACGCCGAAGCCTTCACACCGGAGGCAGACCGCGCCCTGATGTCGATTGTTCTCATCGATGATGCCGATGCGATAGGCGCTGAGGCCTTGCAGGATTTCCCCTATCCGCTGAGCTTTGCGCTGGATCCAAGGGACCCGGAGGCGGCCGCGAAGATGGCACGCCACCGCGCTGCCGGGTTTGAGGTGATGCTGATCGCCGATCTGCCCCGCGATGCCGCTCCGCGGGATGCTGAGACGGCGTTGCAGGTCTGGCTGGAAAGTTTGCCAGAGGCCGTCGCGGTGTTGGAAGGCGTGAATACCGGGTTTCAGGGCAACCGCCCACTGGCCGATCAGATGGCCACGGCGCTTGGCGCGATGGGCTACGGGATGGTGACGCAGGATGCCGGGCTCAATACCGTGCAGAAACTGGCCCTGCGCGAAGGCGTGCCCGCCGGGGTGGTGTTCCGCGATTTTGACGGCGCCGGGCAGGATCCCCGCGCGATCCGGCGCTTTCTGGATCAGGCTGCGTTTCGCGCCGGGCAGGAGGGCGCGGTGATCATGCTGGGCCGGGTTCAGCCGGATACGATTTCAGCGCTGTTGATCTGGGGCCTTCAGGATCGTGCCAACAGGGTGGCGCTTGCGCCGGTGTCGGCCTCTCTGCGTGCGAAGTTGCAGGCGGAATAATCGGGACGGTCAATTGGGACAGGCGACTGACACTTATAATCAAAAGCGCCGCTCCGATTGGAGCGGCGCTTTTGGTGCCTTCGGCGAGAGTATTTTAGGAAAGATGACAGGCGGGCGCTGATGACAGGACGCCTGTCGGGGCCTTGACCTAGCTGTTGCCGTTGCCGGTGAATCGGGCGGCATCCGCAGCCGCGCGGCGGATGGCGTTGGATTTATGAACCGTTTCCATATATTCCGCCTCCGGGTCACTGTCATAGACAACGCCGCCGCCGGCCTGGATATAGAGGTTCTGGTCCTTGACGATGGCTGTGCGCAGCGCGATGCACATGTCCATGTCGCCGCCTGCCGAGAAATAGCCGACGCCGCCGCCGTAGACGCCGCGTTTTTCCGGCTCCAGCTCATCAATGATTTCCATCGCCCGAACCTTGGGGGCGCCGGAGACGGTGCCTGCGGGCATACCGGCAAAGAAGGCGTCCAGCGCGTCCTTGTCCTCTGCCAGCTCACCCACAACGTTGGAGACGATGTGCATCACGTGGCTGTAACGCTCGATGATGAATTTCTCGGTTGGGCGCACGGTGCCGATTTTGGCGACCCGTCCGGTGTCGTTGCGGCCCAGATCCAGCAGCATCAGATGCTCGGCCAGTTCTTTCTTGTCGGCGAGCAGATCCAGTTCCAGCGCCTTGTCTTCCTCGGGCGTGGCGCCACGTGGGCGGGTGCCTGCAATAGGCCGAATGGTGACCTCCTGCCCGAAGACACGGACGAGGATTTCCGGAGAAGCCCCCACCACCTGAAAGCCGCCGAAGTTGAAGTAAAACATGAAGGGCGAGGGGTTGGTGCGGCGCAGGGAGCGATAAAGCGCGAAGGGGGGCTGGCGAAATTCCTGGGTCCAGCGCTGTGCAGGCACCACCTGAAAGATGTCGCCCGCGCGGATGTAGTCCTTGGCCGTCTCCACCGCGGCCATATAGCCGTCCTTGGTGAAATTGCTCACAGGCGGCGCTACCTCATCGGCATCGCCGAGATCGCGGCTTTCGGCGGGCATGGCGCGTTCCAGATCGCGGACCGCGTCCATCACCCGCTCAGCGGCCTGGGCGTAAGCCGCCTTGGCCGACTGGCCGTCGCTGGCCCAGGCGGGGGAGACCACGGTCACCTCACCCTTAACCCCGTCGAGCACCGCGATAACAGAGGGGCGCAGCATCAGCGCGTCAGGCAGGCCAAGAGGATCGGGGTTCACGTCCGGCAGATGTTCGACCAGCCGGATCATGTCATAGCCGAGGTAGCCAAACAGGCCGGCTGCGGCCTGCGGCAGATCATCCGGCAGGTCTATTTTGCTTTCGGCGATGAGGTCACGCAGGCAGTCCAGCGGGTTGCCGTCCAGCGGTTCAAAGGCATCAGCGTCAAAGCGGGCAGACCGGTTGAGCGCGGCGCGCTCCCCGTGGCAGCGCCAGACCAGATCCGGTTTCATGCCGATGATGGAATAGCGTCCGCGCACCTCACCGCCAGTGACGGATTCCAGCATGAAGGCGTCCTTCTGGGCACCTGTCAGCTTCAGCATCAGCGACACCGGCGTGTCGAGATCGGCGGCAAGCCGGGTGTAGACAACCTGGTTGTCACCGGCCTCATAGGCCTTGGCGAAGGTGTCGAAATCGGGGGTCAGGGCCATCTGGATCTGCCTTGGTTACTGGAAGTTGGCCTGCACGGCGTTGAGCGCCTGCGGGTCGATGCGCGGCGCGGCGCGTGTCTGGGAATCCTGTACGAAGGCTTCGAACAGGGCCTGTGCCAGCGCCTGATCAAGCTGGGTGCCCATTGCCTCGGCCAGCGCTGTCATCTCCGGCGTGTCGGCCACCGGCAGGGTTTCAGCGAGGCGCACCACAACAGTGGCAGTGTCATCGCTGACCACGGCGACGTCGCCCTCTGCCAGATCAAAAACACGGGCCATCAACGGCTGCGGGGCGGCGTCAATATAGGCAGCGCGGGTCAGGCCGGTTTCGGACGTCAACTCAATACCCTCGGGGAGGTCTTCGGCGTTTCGCAGCATGCCGGCAAGACGCTCGGCCTCGGCTTCCAGCGCATCCTGCAGCCGTTTGCTCTGCCAGGCAGCGCGCAGTTTGTCCTGCGCATCTGCGAAGGGTTCGGGGCGCGGTTCCAGTTCCTCATCAAGGCGGATTGCAAACAGGCTGCCATCTTCAAGGAAGGCCACTTCGGGAAAGTCTTCGGCGGTGACCGCGGAGGCGGCCTGGCGGAACCCGTCATAGGCGGCGATGCCATCGGTGCTGCCGTTGTGCCAGTCGATTTTGCCGAGTTCCATGCCGGGTTCGTCAATCAGCTCTTCCAGCGTGGCGCCACCGGCCAGCATGTCGTTGATCTCCTCAGAGCGGGTTTCAATCAGGCGACGGGCACGGTCGGTGGCCAGTTCGGCGCGCAGCTCATCCTTGACATCCTCAAGGCTGGTCACGCGCGCTTCAAGACGGCCATTGATGCGGAACAGGGCCGGGCCCAGATCGCTGTCGAGCGGGCCCACGACATCACCGACCTGCGCGGCAAAGACGTCCTGACCGGCACTGGCAAGGTCGCCCATGGTCACATCGCCCAGATCCACGTCCTGCAGGCTGAGGCCACGATCCGCGACCAGCGCGTCAAAGGTGGTGCCGTTGATGTCGAGCTGTGCCTTGGCGCTGTCGGCGGCGTCCCGGTTGGCAAAGACCAGACGTTCCACCAGACGGCGCTCCGGCACCTGATATTCGGCGCTGCGATCGTTGAACAGCTGTTCCAATGCTGCCGCGTCGATCTCGATCTCATCCACCAGCGCGTCGGGGCGCAGGGCGGCATAGGTGATGACCTTGGTGCGGGGCAGGGTGAACTGGTCGATATTGGCGTCATAGAAGGCTCGCAGCTCGTCTTCGCTCGGCTCGACCGCAGTGAGGGCAATGCTGTCTTCGCTTACGGTCAGCCAGTCGAAGCTGCGGCGCGCGCCGACATAGCTGGTCAACGTGTCGCGCAGCGTGTCGGGCATTTCGGTGCCGGCCATGATGGCGCCCTGCACTAGGGTACGGGCGGATTCGCGGCGCAGGTCGGCTTCAAACGCGGCCTCGGTCAGGCCGATATTATCGAGCGCATATTGATAGGTGTCGCGGTTGAAGGCGCCGGTGCCATCCTGAAAGGCCGGGATCCGGCTGATTTCGTCAAACAGGTTTTGATCACCAATCGACAGGCCAAGATCGCTGCTTTCCTGATCAAGAGCGGCAATGGCAATCAAGCGACCCAACACCACGCGGTCAAGGCCGAGCGCGGTCATCTGGGCGATGGGGACGCGTTGGCCCGTCTGGGCCTCAAGTGCGCGCTGCTCGCGCTGCAATTCGCGGGCGTAGTCATCGACCGAGACCTCCTGATCGCCAACCACTGCGACGGAGGACACAGAGCCTGTGAAGTTCACTGCGCCAAACCCGGCGAGACCGATAATCAGCATCCCCATCAGGATCCAGACAAATGTATTTGATAGTTTTTTCATGCCTGCAGCCATGATGTCCTCGTATTGCCGGTCGCCGGACTGCGCCGCGGCAGCCGGGAATGCTGAAATGTCGAGGCTCTGAATACGCTGCCACCTTGAAAGGGGCAAGGGACGACTGATCAGCGTCAGTGTTCAGAGCGGGTGAGTGGGATGGATGGGTCAGGCTGTCCAGTTTGTCAGCCGTTCAAAAAGCGTGCGGATGCCATGTGAATCGACATTGGCAAAGGCAATGCGGAACTGTCGCGCGCCGGTGGGGTCGCCATCCGGAGTGAACATGCTGCCGGGCAGCATCAGGATGCCAGCCTCCTTCACCAGACGTCTGGCCAGTTCGTCCGATGATGCCGCAAAGGGATGGGCGACATAGGCAAAATAGGCGCCACATCCGAGGAGCTGCCAGCCTTGCGCGGCAAGCGGGGCAAACCCCGTCTCAATCGCGGCGCGGCGGTTGAGCAGTTCCTGCCGTTCGCCGGCAAGCCAGTCATCGAGGTTTTCCAGCCCCCAGAGCGCCCCGGTCTGCCCGAGTTGGGCCGGACATATGGTGACAGTATCGAGGAATTTTTCCATCTCCAGCAGCTGGTCCGGGTGGGCGGCAATCGCGCCGAGCCGATGGCCGGTCAGCCGATAGGCTTTGGAGAAAGAATAGAGATGGATCAGCGTCTCCGACCAGTTCGGATCCTGAAACAGCGTATGGGGCGGCCCGTTGCGGCTGTCAAAGTCGCGGTAGGTTTCATCCACGATCAGCGCAAGACCATGGGCACGGGCAAGATCATAGAACCGCTGCACCAGACCGTCCGGATACTTCACCCCGCAGGGGTTGTTTGGGGTCACCAGAACGATCGCGCGTGTCCGGTCGGTGATCAGCTTTGCGGCGGCATCCGGGCATGGCAGCATGGCTGCGCCGACCGGCAGCGGGCAGGTGTCCACCCCCTGCATGTCGAGCCACATTTTATGGTTGAAATACCAGGGCGTTGGCAGGATCACCTGATCGCCCTCACCACAAAGCGCCGCGATGGTCGCGGCAAAGGCCTGATTGCAGCCAGAGGTGATGGCCACTTCCGCCGCAGAAAGATCGCCCGCGTAGTGACGGTTCATCTTGTCGGCGAGGGCTGCGCGCAGCTCATCCCGCCCGAGCACCGCGCCATAGAGATGGCTGCTGTCGTCAGTCAGGGCCGCCTCTGCAATGGCGCGGCGCAGCCCCTCCGGGGGAGGATCAGCTGGTGCGGCCTGACTGAGGTTCAGCAGTGGCAGATCCGCCGGCAGCGTCAGCCCCTGAAGCCAGCGTCGGGATTCGACAATCGGCGAGACAAAGGTGTCACGGGTGCGGGCGCTCGGAAATGAAGCCTGTGGCATGGGTGGTCCTGTTCTGCGTCAGCGCAAGGGCCGGAACGGCGGCGCCTGTTCGGGCCACTCCGCCGCAAGTTCACAGGTTTTGCAAGGGGTTTTGGTCTTCGTCAGTCAAGCCGTCACGCGATTGGACACCCTGCATTTGGGCGCAAATGAATAAGACGCCCCCGAAGGCGCGTCTTACTAGATGAATTGCTTGGATCCGCAAAGATCAGTCGGTCCCGCGATAGGGTTCGACATATTGCAGCGCCATATCCCAAGGGAAGAAAATCCAGGTGTCCTGGCTCACCTCGGTGATGAAGGTGTCGACCATCGGGCGGCCTTTGGGCTTGGCGTAGACGGTGGCGAAATGTGCCTTGGGGTACATCTGGCGCACCAGCTCCAGCGTTTTGCCGCTGTCGACCAGATCGTCGATGATCAGCACGCCTTCACCGTCGCCCATCAGCTCTGCGTCGGGGGCTTTCAGTACTTCGGCCTGTCCCTGATCCTGGTGGTGGTAGGATTTCACGCCGATGGTATCGACAATGCGGATATCCAGCTCGCGGCTGACGATCATCGCGGGGGCCATGCCGCCACGGGTGATAGCCACTACGGCGCGCCAGGCGCCATTATCGGGCCCTTGCCCGTCGAGACGCCAGGCAAGTGCGCGGCTGTCACGGTGCAGCTGGTCCCAGGAAATATGAAAGCCTTTTTCATGAGGCAGACGATCGGTCATATTATTGATGCTCCTGTTAGGGTCTGGCGTCCGGGATCGCGCATCTGCCCTCAGAGGGCGGCGATCTTGACGCCGAGGGCGGCCAGCAGACCACCAAAGACCCGGTCGATCACATGTTTCAGATTGATATACCCGCGGCGCGTTTTCTCAAAGGAGAAGATACGGGCCACGAGGGTGTTCCAAGTGACTTCACCCAGAAAGATGCAGGTGAGCAGGGCGGTAAGGGCCAGGTTGCTGCTACCTTCGGGTACGGTACCGACAAAAACGGCGCCGAAAAAGGCGGCCGGTTTGGGGTTGGCCAGCTGGGTGAAGATCCCAAGACGGAAGGCCGCAAAAGCAGTCTGCGGCAATTGTGCGTCACTGTCCTGCGACATCGGTTCGCTGGCATGACGCCACATGTTCCAGGCCATGTAGATCAGGAACATGGCGCCGCCGATTTTCAGCAGGGTCAGCAGAAAGGGGGCATAGTCAAACAGCAGGTTCAGCCCAAAGAGCGCGGCGGAGGCCCAGAATACTGCCCCCGCGCCGATACCAATCGCCAGGGCCAGTCCGCTCCGCCAGCCATGGGCCAGGCCGACGCGCGCGGCCATGAGGACAGCAGGGCCGGGGCTGATGGCGGCCATCAGACAAAGCAGGACGGAAGCGGTAAAGGCGGCGAGTGTCATGATGCGGTCCCTGTCATTGGAAGAGGCGCGCGTGGGCCGCGCGCCTGCTGTGTCTTGCTCTGTGGTGCAGATGCGCGCAGCATCTGCTGGACCCGTGTTTATTTGCGTCCGGTTGCCGCGTCGATGTCGGGGGCGTCAACCGCCTTCATCCCGACGACGTGATAGCCGGCATCGACGTGCAGGTTCTCGCCGGTCACACCGGAGGAGAGATCCGACAGCAGATAAAGCGCGGATTTGCCCACGTCATCAATGGTCACGTTGCGGCGCAGCGGCGAATTATATTCGTTCCATTTCATGATGTAGCGGAAATCGCCGATACCGGAGGCCGCCAGTGTCTTGATCGGGCCAGCCGAGATCGCATTGACGCGGATGCCGTCCTTGCCCAAATCTTCGGCCAGGTATTTGACGGATGCTTCCAGCGCGGCCTTGGCAACACCCATGACATTGTAATGTGGCATCACCTGTTCCGCGCCATAGTAGGTTAGTGTCACGGCGCTGCCACCGTCGGACATCATCTTTTCGGCGCGCTGCATCACCGAGGTGAAGGAGTAGACCGAGATATCCATGGTCATCTGGAAATTGCCGCGCGTGGTGTCGACATAGCGACCGCGCAGTTCGTTCTTGTCGGAAAAGCCGATGGCGTGCACCAGAAAGTCCAGTTTGCCCCATTTCTCTTCCAGCGCGGCAAACAGCGCATCGACGGAGCCCTCATCGGCCACATCGCAGGGCAGGACGATATCGCTGCCCAATTGCGCCGCCAGCGGGTCGACGCGTTTTTTCAGAGCATCGCCCTGGTAGGAAAACGCAAGCTCAGCGCCGGCGTCGGCGCAGGCTTTGGCAATGCCCCACGCGATGGATTTGTCATTGGCAAGGCCCATGATGAGGCCACGTTTGCCGGCCATCAGTTGACTAGACATGCAGGTTCTCCGCCTGTGATCTTCGATTTAGACGACGTTTAGTCTGTCCCGCGGGACGCTTCAAGGGCGCTGTCTCTTGTCGTGGGCCCGTTGTCGACCTAGGTTGCCTTCAGCAACGCGCATTCACGCGCCAGCCAACCCAGACAAAACAGACTATGAGGTGCGCCATGTCCGATCGCAGCGGTATCTTTGCGGGAGAGGATCCCTTTGCCATTGCTCGCAGTTGGCTGAGTGAGGCCGAGGAGAGCGAGATCAACGATCCCAACGCGATTGCGTTGTCCACGGTGGATGCAGATGGTCTGCCGAATTGCCGGATGGTCCTGCTGAAGGAGATCGAGGACGCGGCCTTTGTCTTTTATACTAACTACGAGAGCGCCAAGGCGCAGGAGTTGGACGGGGCAGGCAAGGCCGCCTTTGTCATGCATTGGAAATCACTGCGTCGTCAGGTGCGGGCACGCGGCATCATCACCCGCGAGAACGGACCGCAGGCGGATGAATACTACAAATCCCGTTCACTCAAGAGCCGCTTGGGGGCCTGGGCCTCGGCGCAGTCGCGGCCGCTGTCCAGCCGTGGCGCCCTGATGGCAGAAGTGGCAAAAGTGACTGCAACCAAGGGGTCAAACCCGGATCGCCCGCCATTTTGGGGCGGTTACCGGCTGACGCCGCTGGAGATTGAATTCTGGGCTGATGGGGCTTTCCGCCTTCATGACCGTTTTGTCTGGCGGCGCGAAACCCCCGAAGCGCTTTGGACCGTGGACCGGCTGTGCCCCTAGGTTACGCGCGGAAAATAGCAGAATTGTGATATTGATGGGTGTTTTTAGCTTGAACTTAGTTCCGAGAATAGAGCATCACCTACGGGTTAAAAACTGAAGAATACGGTGGACTACGGCAGTGGCAGAAGACTTGAGCAGTTTGCAGCAAATACGCGGGCTGGTGAAATGGTTCGATCCGACCAAAGGGTTCGGATTTGTCGTCTCTGACGAGGGCGGACCGGATATCCTGCTGCATGTGAACGTGCTGCGCAACTTCGGCCAGAGTTCCATCGCGGATGGGGCCGAGGTCGAGTTGGTGACGCATCGCACAGAACGCGGTGTTCAGGCGGTGGAAGTCCTGTCGATCACACCTCCGGCGCGCGACGACAGTCCGGTGCTGAGCGATTTTGCCGAGATGGATTCGGATGTTCTTTACTCTGAGCCACTGGTGCCCGCGCGGGTGAAGTGGTTTGACAAGGGCAAGGGCTTTGGCTTTGCCAATGTGTTTGGTCGCGATGAAGACGTGTTCCTGCATGTCGAGGTTCTGCGTCAGTCTGGCCTGTCGGAGCTGCAGCCGGGGGAGGCCCTGGGGATGCGGGTCATCGACGGCAAGCGCGGCCGTATGGCGGTTGAGGTGCTTGCCTGGGAAGCCGCCCTGCTGGAAAAACAGGACTAAGAAGATGCAGCCCCTCTGGATCCGAATGTCAGGCTCGATCATGCGCCGATTGACAGCAGGAGCCAGAGCCAGCGCAGTTTGTATCCTGTCTGTTGCCGCCGTTGTGGCAGCAGAGCACGCGGCAGCCCAAAGCGGGCCGGACGCCTGCCAGCCTGATCAGGTCGCCCTGCGTGGGCCCTGGGGGCAGACACAGTTTACCGTGGAAATCGCTGATACTGTTGAAGAACGTGCCGCGGGGCTGATGCATCGGCCGCATATGGCGCGGGGCGCTGGCATGCTGTTTGTCTACGAGATGCCGCAGCGCGCCAGTTTCTGGATGAAGAACACGCTGATCCCGCTGGATATGCTGTTTGTCGATGTTACCGGAACGGTTCGACACATCCACCACCGGGCAATCCCCGGCGATTTGACACCGATTCCCGGTGGCGACAACGTCTTTGCGGTGCTGGAAATCAATGGTGGTCTGGCAGCACGCTACGGGATTTCCGTCGGTACGGAGCTGCGCCACAAAGTTTTTTCAAAGACAGGCGCAATTTGGCCCTGTTAGGGCTTTTCAAATCAGATTGGCAACGCTAGGAAGGCGCACGGTCCGGGGCGTGGCGCAGTCTGGTAGCGCACCTGTTTTGGGTACAGGGGGTCGTGAGTTCGAATCTCGCCGCCCCGACCATTTCATCCTTCGGGATGCAACGTAGACGCCGACTTGCCTGTTTCAGGCAGTCGGCGTTTCGCGTATCTGAGATACTCCAATGTCTAACACCGAATGATCGAGAAGGTAACCTCATATGCGGCAGAGGTCCGTTGCGCCAAACCTGCGCACTATCGGTGAATGGGGGCGGAAGGATCCGGCCCAGCCTGTGCCGGGCGGAGATTCGAAGTGGTTTCCAAATCGTCACCAAAATCACCTTAAAGGCGGCCCTGTTAAGAAGTGATTAACCAACTGTTGCGCTTTGGCGTCGAATTGGTTTTGCGCTTCGTGTGCACATAGAAAAAAATCTCCACGACACACGCTTAACTTTTTCGACGGGCATTTCACTTTTTCAACCCTCGGTCAGGTTGTGTCCTGCTGATACGACCCGATGTTATCATCTGGATCCTTCTCGCAAGACGCGGGGCAAGCCCCTCTCTTCAAGGGGATTTCTCGCCTCATGACTTTGGTCGCGCGTGGACCGGCAGAGGTGTTGTGATCAACTTTGAATCGCAGCTTCGTGATTGCCCTCAGACCATCAAGCTATCGTCAATGAAAAAGTTGGTTACGAAACCCTAAAAATGGCGTTGACCAGCTATGCCTGAATACGTCAAATTGTGTACGTCGGATGATGCAGCACAAAATATGGTGGATTTCACCCCGCGCTGCACCAAACGGAGCAAAGCATCAAGCGCTAGCTGAAATGGGGTTTCGGCCCTGACTCGCATCTTCTATGAGGTGCGTAACAGGATGTTTTGTCGTGAACGACAACAAGGAATGCGCCGGAAAAGGCGTGATTTGTGACAGTGGGACTGCAGAAAAGAGGCAGATGGCATGAAGATTGAGCGGAAATTCACAAAATCTGGGCAGGACGCATATGCCGATCTGGAGTTCGTTCCTGCAACGTCGGAAATCCGCAATCCGGACGGTACCATCGTGTTCCGCCTTGAGGGCGTCGAGGTTCCGGCGGGCTGGAGCCAGGTTGCCAGCGACGTCATCGCGCAGAAATATTTCCGTAAAGCGGGTGTGCCCAGCAAACTGAAAAAGCTCCGTGAAAAGGGCGTTCCTGAATTCCTCTGGCGCTCTGCTCCGGCGGGTGATGATGTGGAGTTTGGCGGGGAGATTTCCTCCAAGCAGGTGTTTGATCGCCTGGCTGGTGCCTGGTGCTACTGGGGCTGGAAAGGGGGCTATTTCTCCACCGAAGAGGATGCGCGCGCCTATTTTGACGAAATGCGCTACATGCTGGCGACCCAGCGCGCCGCACCCAACAGCCCGCAATGGTTCAACACCGGTCTGCACTGGGCCTATGGTATCGATGGTCCGGCACAGGGGCATCACTATGTCGACTACAAAACCGGCAAGCTGACCAAATCCGACAGCGCCTATGAACACCCCCAGCCCCATGCCTGCTTTATCCAATCGGTTTCCGACGATCTGGTGCAGGACGGCGGCATCATGGACCTTTGGGTGCGGGAAGCGCGTCTGTTCAAATATGGCTCCGGCACCGGCACCAATTTCAGCCATCTGCGCGGCGAAGGGGAGCCCCTGTCCGGCGGCGGCAAATCCTCTGGTCTGATGGGTTTTCTCAAAATTGGCGACCGTGCGGCAGGTGCCATCAAATCCGGCGGCACCACGCGTCGCGCCGCCAAGATGGTGATCGTGGATGCGGATCACCCCGATATCGAACAGTTCATCGACTGGAAAGTGATCGAGGAGCAGAAGGTCGCCTCTATCGTTGCCGGCTCCAAGATGCATGAGAAAATGCTGAACGGATTGTTTGAGGCCATTCGCAGCTGGGACGGGGCCGAGGCCGACGCCTATAATCCGACTGTGAACGACGGGCTCAAGCAGGCCATTCGCGAGGCGAAAAAGGTTGCGATCCCGGAGACATATGTCAAACGCGTGCTGGACTACGCCAAACAGGGTCATACCTCGATTGAGTTTCCGACCTATGACACCGATTGGGACAGCGACGCCTATAGCTCGGTCTCCGGTCAGAACTCCAACAACTCCATCCGGGTCACCAACGCCTTCCTGCATGCGGTGAAGAAAGACGCCGACTGGCAGCTGATCAATCGCGTCGATGGCAAGGTTGCCAAGACGGTGAAGGCCCGCGATCTGTGGGAAAAGGTGGGGCATGCGGCCTGGGCCTGCGCCGATCCAGGCATCCAGTTCCACGACACAGTGAACGAGTGGCACACATGTCCCTCCGATGGCGAAATTCGCGGCTCAAACCCTTGTTCGGAATATATGTTCCTGGACGATACCGCCTGTAATCTTGCGTCGCTGAACCTGCTGACATTCCTCAAAGACGGGGTGTTCCAGGCCGAGGATTACATGCACGCCTGCCGTCTGTGGACGGTGACACTGGAAATCTCGGTGATGATGGCGCAGTTCCCGTCCAAGGAAATTGCGCAGCGCTCCTATGACTTCCGCACGCTGGGCCTTGGCTATGCGAATATCGGCGGCCTGCTGATGAACATGGGCTTTGGCTATGACAGTGCCGAGGGGCGTGCGCTTTGTGGTGCGCTGACGGCGATCATGACCGGTGTGTCTTATGCGACCTCGGCGGAGATGGCGTCTGAACTGGGGCCGTTTGCCCGTCATGAGCAGAACGCCAGCGATATGCTGCGGGTGATCCGCAACCATCGGGCGGCTGCACATGGATCGGTTGACGGTTACGAAGGCTTGGCCGTGAAGCCTGTACCGCTCGACAGTGCGAATTGCCCGGACCCGCGTCTGGCAGAACTGGCGATGAGCAGCTGGGATGAGGCGCTGGAGCTGGGCGAACGCCACGGGTTCCGTAATGCGCAGGCTACCGTGGTTGCACCAACCGGCACCATTGGTCTGGTAATGGATTGTGACACCACCGGGATTGAGCCGGATTTCGCACTGGTGAAGTTCAAAAAGCTCGCAGGTGGCGGCTATTTCAAGATCATCAACCGCTCGGTGCCTGCAGCGCTGGACGGGCTCGGCTATTCCCCGGCCCAGATCGAGGAGATCGTCTCCTATGCGGTGGGTCACGGCACGATCGGCAACGCGCCGGGCATCAACCACACCTCGCTTGCAGGCCATGGATTTGGCCCGGCGGAGCTGGCGAAGGTCGATGCCGCACTGGAAAGCGCCTTTGACATCCGCTTTGTCTTCAACCAGTGGACTTTGGGTGAGGATTTCTGCACCGGCGTTCTGGGCATCCCGGCGACCAAGCTGAACGACCCGACCTTTGACCTCTTGCGTCATCTTGGCTTTGGCAAGGCAGATATTGAGGCCGCAAATGACCATGTCTGTGGCTCGATGACTCTGGAGGGCGCACCGCATCTGAAGGAAGAACACTATCATATCTTTGATTGTGCCAATCCTTGCGGCAAGAAAGGCAAGCGTTATCTTGGGGTTGAGAGCCATATCCTGATGATGGCCGCGGCACAGAGCTTTATCTCCGGCGCGATCTCCAAGACCATCAACATGCCCAATGACGCCACCATTGAGGATTGTCAGAAGGCTTATGAACTCAGCTGGTCACTGGGGGTGAAGGCCAATGCTCTGTACCGCGATGGCTCCAAGCTGAGCCAGCCCTTGGCAGCTGCGCTGGTTGAGGATGATGATGAAGCCGCCGAGGTATTGGAAAGCGGATCGCAGCAGGAAAAAGCCGTGACCCTCGCCGAGAAAATCGTCGAAAAGGTCGTCATCAAGGAAATCATCAAATCGCATCGCACCAAGATGCCTCAGCGCCGCAAGGGGTATACCCAAAAGGCGGTTGTCGGAGGCCACAAGGTCTATCTGCGGACCGGGGAATATGAAGACGGCAACCTTGGCGAGATCTTCATCGACATGCACAAGGAAGGTGCTGGCTTCCGGGCGATGATGAACAACTTTGCCATCGCGGTGTCAGTTGGCCTGCAATACGGTGTCCCGCTGGAGGAGTTCGTGGATGCCTTCACCTTCACCAAATTCGAGCCTGCGGGCATGGTGCAGGGCAATGACAGCATCAAGAATGCGACCTCTATTCTGGACTATGTGTTCCGCGAACTGGCGGTCAGCTATCTGGACCGCACCGATCTGGCGCATGTCAAACCCGAAGGGGCCAGCTTTGATGATCTGGGCCGGGGTGAGGAAGAAGGCGTCTCCAACGTCTCCGAACTCAGTGAGACCGCCGCCACCCGGTCGCTGGAAGTGCTGAAACAGATTTCTTCGACCGGGTATCTGCGCAAGCGTCTGCCGCAGGAGTTGGTGGTTCTTCAGGGCGGGCAGACGGAAATGCTGGCGGATGGTGCCGATCCTGTCTCCGCCTTGCAATCGCTGGTTCCTGAGACCTCAACCGCGGCAGCACCGGCGGTGTCCGGCGGCATGGATGCCCGCACCAAGGCCAAGATGCAGGGCTATGAGGGCGAGGCCTGTGGCGATTGCGGCAACTACACGCTGGTGCGCAATGGCACCTGCATGAAATGCAACACCTGCGGCGGTACCTCCGGCTGTAGCTGAGGAGGGCAGGCAACGGAATGATGATCGTCGCGGCACGAGGCGTGTCGCGGCGGTCCGGAACCCGGGATGGGTGCGCTCATCCCGACACGGATCAGGACACAGGCAACGACCTCGGGCGGTAATAAGAACCACCTGATCCGTGCACCTGGAGGGGAGGCCGCTGTGCCTCCCTTTTTTCTTGCCAGACGACAGGTTGGCTGCGCCTTGGAAAGGTTAGATACGCCTTAGAACGTCTGAGAAAATAACGATAAAAACTGCAAGTGCAGCAAGGATCAGGAAGGCTGCAGGCAGCGATATCAGCTCAGCAGTGACACCAATCATCGGCGGACCGATCAGGATGCCGCCGTAGCCAAATGTTGCAACGCTGGCAATGGCGGCGCCAGCGGGCAGATCCGGATCGCTGGCCGCGCGGCTGAAGGCCAGCGGCATGACCAGCGCATAGCCGATCCCCATCAGGGCGAAGCCGGTCATCGCCGCGCCGTAGCTGCCCCAGCCGACCGCAATCAGCGCGCCAAGACTGGCACTTGTTCCGGCAAGACGGCCTGCTGTCACGGGGCCAATGCGCGCGACGACAAGGTCGCCAATCAGCCGCATCGCCACCATCGCAATGGAGAAAACCGCAAAACCAAGTGCGGCATCAGCCTCGCTTGCGCCGGTGGTCAGCACCAGGAAAATCGCACTCCAGTCGGCCATGGCGCCCTCGCCAACTGCGCCGCAGAAGGCGACGAACCCGACCGCCAGCAACGCGCCGCGTGGCAGCAGGGCCGGTTTCGCAGCGCCGCTTTCCGGGGCGGGGCACGCGACCCAGGGGATCTGCGCCATATAAAGCGTGAGCAACGCAGAAACACAGCCAGCCACCAGAAAATGCGCGGGGATCTGCGCGTCGATGGATGCCGCTGAATACCCGGAGAGCGCCCCGAGACCGGCGCCAAGGCTGAACATCGCGTGAAAAGACGACATCATTGGCCGCGCCGCGCGGGCCTCGACCTCGCTGGCCCAGGCATTCATGGCCACATCCATGCTGCCATGGGCGGCACCAAAGACGAATAACGCTGCCGCCAGCAGCGGCAGGTTTGGCGCCAACGCCAGCAACACCAGGCCCAGCACATATGCCAGCGCCACCCGGCGTGTGACATGGGCCGCGCCGATCCGATCAGCCGCGCGTCCGGCAAGCGGAAACGACAGGATCGCACCGGCCGCCATCAGCAGCAAAAGCAGTCCAAGCCCGCCGGGAGACAACTCGTGGATCTCAGATACCGCAGGGATGCGCGAGGCCCAGATGCCGAAGAGCGCGCCGTTTAGCACAAACATCGCCGACACCGCACGCCAAGGGCTGCGCAGCTGACGCGGTCGGCGGGAATGATCAGACTGGGCTTCGGACACGCGGGATCCTTCGGGAGTAAATCACTATCGGAGATTTCGCGGCAGGTTGCTCGGAAATCGGAGCAGACGCAAGCGGCCGCGCCATGGTTAATGATTGCGGGAAAATTAGCTCAAAACCCGAGGGGTATTTCACGCACGCTTTGTGGTGGGGCAACGGTTTCTTGGGATCGAATTGCTACCTTTAGGAGAATTTTGCCGCAACCATTCTGGTGATGGCGATATCCGGAGGGGCTCTGATGGCCGAATTTGACACCGCCTGGACGGTCATTATGGCGCTCTTGGTGCTGATCCTGCAATGTGGGTTCCTGTGCTTGGAATCCGGCACCGTACGTGAGAAGAACGCCGCCAATGTCGCGCTGAAAAACATCGCCGATATCTGCCTCGTTGGGACCGTGTTCTGGATCGCCGGATTTGGCCTTATGTTTGGCAGCAGCCTGGGCGGGCTGGTTGGTGTTGATGGCTTTTTTCCGAACCTGTCCAATGTGGTAACGGGAACCGCGGGACGTGTGCCGGATCACGCTCATGTCGGCGATGCTGACCACAGCGGCGGGCTGGAGGCGCATGTCTCCGCAATGTTCCTGTTTCAGACGGCCTTTGCCGCGACGGCGGCGACGATCGTCTCCGGTGCCGTGGCGGAACGGGAGCGGTTTCTGGGCTACATCGCCACCTCGCTGACCCTCGCAGGGTTGGTTTACCCGCTGGTCGGGCACTGGGTGTGGAACCCGGCGGGATGGCTGCGTCAGATCGGCTTCATAGATTTTGCGGGGGCGACGGTGGTGCATAGCGTTGGCGGGTGGACCGCATTGATTGCAGTGCTGTTTCTGGGTCCCCGGCTTGGTCGCTATGGGCACAAGAACCGGTTTTTCGAAGAAAACTCCGTTTCGCTGATGGCGCTGGGGGGCATGCTGCTGTGGATTGGCTGGGGCGCGTTTAATGGCGGTTCCGCGATGGTGTTCAACGCGGATGTGGCGCCGATTGTGGCGCGGACCATGCTGTCCGCAGCCGGGGCCGGGGTGACCTGTATCGTGGTGGGGCTGCTAGTGAACGGCCACATCCGGGCAGAGCTGTTGATCAACGGCATTTTGGGGGGGCTGGTGGCCGGGACCGCTGCGATCCATCTGGTGACCGGACCGGTGGCATTCCTGATCGGTGTTGCAGGGGCGTTGACCGTGATGTTTGTCCGCGACGTATTGGACGCGCTTAAAATCGACGATGTCGTTGGTGCTGTTCCGGTTCACCTGGCAGCGGGAATTGTCGGGACGCTGGCAGTGGCGGTTGCGGTCCCCTATGAGGCGCTTCCGGCGGGCAGTCGTCTTGGTCAGCTCGGCATTCAACTCCTTGGTGTTGGTGCGGTCGGGGCATGGGTATTGGCCACAATGGCGCCGCTTCTTTGGATGTTGAACCACCGCGGTTTGTTGCGCGCCAAGCCACGGGACGAGGTGCGCGGGCTGAACCTTGCGGAAAACAACCAGCGCAACGCGCTTCTGGACTTGCTGGAGGATATGAAACGGCATCAAAGATCAGGCCGGTTCAGCCAGCGCGTGCGGGTAGAGCCATCCACCCGGCTTGGTGCCCTGGCGTATCGCTATAACCGCGTGCTGGATCGCGTTGAGACGGAAATCGCTCAGCGGATTGACGCCCTGCGCCGCGAACGGGATATGCGCGCCATTGCAGAAGACGCGTTCGATGCCATGTGTGAGGCCCAGAAGGAGAGCGCCTGGGCTGCACGCCATGACAAACTGACCGGGATCGGCAACCGGAAATACCTTGAAGATTTCCTCGCCGCCCCGGTTCAGGTGCCGGGGGAGGTGACGCTCGTGATTGCGCTGGACCTGGACCGGTTCAAGGAGATCAATGACACCTACGGCCACGCGGCGGGGGATGCGGTGCTTCAGGTTGTGGCCCGACGGTTGTCAGGCCGGATGCAGGACGGGCGGGATTTTGCCTTTCGCATCGGGGGAGATGAATTCACAGCCTTTGTTCAGGTCTCGGACGGGGGGGCGGAGGCGGAGGAGCTGTGCCAGGACCTTGCCTTTACCCTTCTGGAGCCTTTTTATTATCAGGAGGTGCGTCTGGGGTTCGGGGTGTCGGTCGGGTTTGCCGTCATGGACCCGGGGGAGCCCTTGAAATCCACGCTGCGGCGCGCAGATCTGGCGTTATATGAGGCAAAGTCATCAGGATCAGATCATGTTGTGGCCTATAGCGATGCAATCGGGCAGGCCCACAGCGATAAGATGAACCTGATCCGCGATTTCCGAGAGGCTTTGGAGCGCAACGAGATCACGGCACTGTTTCAGCCGCAGATCGAAGCAAAAACCGGGCGCCTCATTGGGTGCGAGGTGCTGGCACGCTGGCAGCACCCGCATCGTGGTCTGCTGACGCCGGATCTGTTCCTACCCATCGCCGAGGAGATGAACTGCAGCGCAGATCTGGATCTGGCGGTCCTTGATCTGGCCTTGCAGGGCTACTGGGAGCTGCATCGTCAGGGCATTGAATTGCCGGGTATTTCGGTCAATGTCTCCGCTGCCCGTCTGGCTGATCCGCAACTGGTCGCGGAATTGCACAGCCGCGATGACATTCCGAGGGGTGCGCTGACCTTTGAACTGCTGGAAACTGTGTTTCTGGATTCGATCAGCGATGATTACGCGCAGAAGATCGCCATGCTTAAGGATCTGGGCATCAGCATTGAGATCGATGATTTTGGGACCGGTCATGCCAGTATTGCCGGCGTTTTGGCCTTGCAGCCCGATCGGCTCAAGATCGACAGGGTTTTTGCCAGTGAAATTGATCGCAAACCAGCGCGTCAGGACTTGATGCGCGGGCTGATAGAAATGGCAGCCAGTGTCGGTGCCGAGACCGTGGTTGAGGGCGTTGAGACATGGGAGGAGGCCCGGGTGCTCACCACCTTGGGTGCAGATGTACTGCAGGGCTACGTGATTGGCCGACCGATGGCGTTCGAGGATTTGCTGCGCTGGCACAGCGCACGTGAGGGACAGGCTGAGACCGCTGCCGTTCACGATGGGCAGCCCGATGGGAGGCAGGATCAAGGGCAGGATAGGTCCTTGCGCAGCGCAGGATAGGCTCGGCCCTGTATCCTGCGCTGGTGTCGCTGACCGCCGCAGATGCTCCCGCCGAAACATGAGACCCTGCACAAAGGTCTGCGCGTATCCACAGGTTTCTACCGGTTCCAGAACGGGCGAATAATCCGGGCGCGGCTGCGGGTTACCTATGTCGAATCGCGCTGTCTGCCGCCTTCATCGGTTGCCTTGAAGGCGTAGGTGATACCGCATGTCACACAATGGTTTTCGAGTTTGGATGGTTTTAACATACTGATAACTATGTAAAATATATTGTCCTACAATAACATTGATAATGTCGGACAATACTGACATGCTTTTCTGAGACGGGGTTCGGCACAACGCCGACCCAAAGAGAGGCAGAGCATGGCAGCGCGTGATCCGAAACAATTCAGCCACAGCATGGCACCGCTCCCGGCGCGCAGCAGCAGCCGTGATGTTCTGGAAGCTCTGACGCATATGATTGAGGTGGACGGGCTTGGCATCGGTGATCGACTGCCGCCGGAGGTCGATATCGCCCGCCAGCTTGGAATTGGTCGTGCCAAAGTACGTGAAGCGCTGACCGCCTGGCAGAACATGGGCATTGTGACCCGAAACAAGAAGGCAGGCACGCGGCTCGCGACCGAGGTGGTTTCCAACGCCATTCACCTGCCCGTAACGGTCAAGCTGGAGGCCGAGAGCCTGCTGCGCACCCACGCCGTGCGTCGCCCGCTTGAGATCGAAACCGTGCGCTTGGCGACGCGCAATATCACGCCCCATAGTAGCCGTATCATCATGGGTCGCGTGGGTGAGTTGATCGCGATCCACAGTGCCGGGCAGGACTGGCGCGCGGCGGACTATCACTTTCATGAAGCCTTGCAGGAGGCCTGCGGCAATCCGCTGTTCGGTCAGCTGATCCAGCAGATCCAACATGGCTTCAACGAGGTCTATGAGGCGCCGTTCGGCAAGCCGCATCTGGGCGAGGCGTCGATCCCGCTTCACCTGCCGCTCGCCGAAGCTGTGGTGGCCGGTGATGAGAACATGGCGGTGGAGGTCATGGAGCGCATTCTGGATATGGTCGAGGCGGAGATCCGCGAGTCGATGCAGTCGATGATGGAGGGACGCAATGACTGAGGGGCTGGATCTGGCGACATTGATGGCGGCGGTGATGGAGGACGGCAGCGGCGCGATCACACCGCCGATTGTGCAGACGTCGCTGTTCAGCTTTGACAGCTATGAGGCGTTTGAGGACCGAATGGCCGGGCGCAGTAACGCAGCGATCTACACCCGCGTGCAGAACCCGACGGTTGCTGCATTTGAATCACTGATGGCCAAGGCAGAGCAGGGCGAGGCGGCCGTTGGTTTTGCCTCCGGCATGGCGGCGATTTCGTCGACGCTTCTGGCCTTTGTCAAACCGGGGGATCGGATCGCCTGCGTCGAGCATGTCTACCCCGATAGCTACCGGTTCATGGAACGGATGCTGCGGCCATTTGGGGTGGAGATCGACTATTACGCGCCGCATCAGCTGGAAGATGAGCCGGAGCTGCTGAACGGGGTTCGGCTGGCTTATCTTGAAAGCCCCAGCTCGGTCGTGTTTCAGCCGCTGAACCTCAAGAAGGTGACGGCCCATGCCAAACGGCACGGCGTTCTGACGATGATCGATAACTCCTGGGCCAGCCCGGTGTTTCAGAAACCTCTGACACAGGGTGTTGATATCGTTCTGCATTCTGCGTCCAAATACATCTCCGGCCATTCCGATACAGTGGCGGGCGTGGTGGTTGCGGCGCAGCAGTATATTGACCGCATCCGCGATCTGACATTGCCACTACTGGGCGCCAAGTTGGCGCCGTTTGAGGCGTTTCTACTGACACGAGGCCTGCGGACCCTCTCTGCGCGGATGCGCCAGCATCAGGCCACGGCGACGCTGTTTATTGACCGCCTGTCAGCACTGCCACAGGTGCGCCGGGTGCATTCTCCCGGACCGAACGAGGTGCCGGGGCTGACCGGACGCTCCGGGCTGATGGCGGTCGAGTTTGACGACAGCGTGGATATTCCTGCGTTTTCTAATGCGCTTAGCCATTTTCGGTTGGGCGTTAGCTGGGGCGGATTTGAGAGCCTGATCCTGCCAGCCCGTGTCGGGCTTGCACAGATTGGCGAGGAAAATTCGATGCAGCGTTTTGGCGTTTCGCCGAACCTCGTTCGGCTGAACCTCGGGCTGGAGGAGGCCGAGGACCTGTGGGCGGATATCACATCTGCCCTCGCGACCAGCACGGTCTGACAGGGCCGTGTGCACCGTCACACGACAAGGGGAAGGACAAGATGAAAAAATTTCTGACAGGGATCACCACCGCAGCCATGCTGATGGGAAGCGCGGCCTATGCGGAGACAACGCTGAAGCTGGTCGAAGTGATCACCAGCCCGGAACGCACCAAGGTTTTGCAAGGCATAGTCGACGGCTATGAGGCCGCGAACCCGGATGTGACGGTTGAGATTATCAGCCTGCCGTGGGGACAGGCGTTTGAGAAGCTGGCCACGATGGTCGCCGGTGGCGATATTCCGGATGTTGTCGAAATGCCGGATACTTGGCAGGCGCTTTATGCGGGCTCCGGCCAGCTGGCCAGTCTGACTGATCACGTTGCCGACTGGGAGCATGGCGCAACACTGACAGACAAGACGATCGCCATGGGCAGTCAGGCCGGGGATCTCTATATGATCCCTTACGGGTTCTATCTTCGGGCGATGTTCTACAACAAGGCACTGCTGGCCGAAGCCGGGGTTGAGCCGCCGGAAACCATGGCAGACTTTATGGCCGCGTCGGCAGCGGTGTCCGAACTGGATGGCAAATCAGGCTACTGCCTGCGGGGCGGTCCCGGTGGCACCAATGGCTGGGTGATGATGGCGGCCGCGATGAACGGCACCAATGACTTCTTCACCGAGGATGGCAAGAGCCGGATGAATGAGCCCGGATCGGTTGAGGGGATCCAGTTCATGCTTGATCTCTACCAGAAAGGTTACGCGCCGAAGGATGCGGTTAGCTGGGGCTTCAATGAGATCGTGGCCGGGTTTTATTCCGGCACCTGTGCGTTTCTTGATCAGGACCCGGATGCGCTGATTGCGATTTCAGAACGCATGCCAGCCGAGGATTTTGCGGTTATCCCGATGCCTGTCGGACCTTCCGGCAAGGCGTTTCCGACCATCGGTTTTGCCGGTTGGTCGATCTTCAAGGCGACCGAGCATGAGGACAAAGCCTTTGATCTTGTGGCCGCACTGTCCGCACCGGAGGCCAATGGCACTTGGGCCAAGCGCGTCGGTGTGATCCCGGTCCACAAAGGTGCGGACCAGGATCCCTATTTCCAGACGGAGCAATTTGAAGGCTGGTTCAAGGAGCTGAATGGCGCACAGTATGAGCCGACAACCATGCCGACCTATCTGGAGAAATGGGGGTATTTTGCCAGCACTGTGGTTCTGGAAACCAGTCAGGAAGCACTGCTGGGACAGCGCAGCGCGCAGGATCTGGCGGATGAATGGGCAGAATTCCTGACCGATGAACACGCCAAATGGCAGGCAAAGCAGTGATTGCGCGCGCAAAAACAACCGTCGTGTCCGGGGGAACCGGGGCACGACGCTCGCTCTACTGGCAGTATATGGTGGAGCCGTTTCTTTACCTGTCGCCGATGATCCTGTTGATCGGCAGCGTTATGTTGATCCCGTTGATTGTTGGAATTTCGTATTCCTTTCAGTCGATTGAGCTGCTCAACCCCTTTGCTACCGGTTGGGTCGGCTTTGAAAACTATGAAAAGCTGTGGAGCGATCGCAAATTCTGGATCGCGCTGGAGAACACCTTCTTCTGGACCTTCTGGTCGATCTTCTTTCAGTTCTTCCTCGGGCTTGGTCTGGCGATGCTGCTGAATACGCAGTTCTTCGGCAAGAAGCTGTTTCAGGCGCTGGTGTTCCTGCCCTGGGCGGTGCCCACCTTCCTGTCGGCGTTGACCTGGGCCTGGCTGTTTAACCCGGTGATCGGACCGATCCCGCATTGGCTCGCGGCCCTTGGGGTGTTGTCTGAGCCCTATAATATTCTGGGCGATCCTGATCTGGCGATTTGGGGACCGATCACCGCCAATATCTGGTTCGGGGTGCCGTTCTTTGCGATCACGCTGCTGGCCGCACTGCAATCTATTCCGGGGGAGCTGTATGAAGCGGCAGAGATCGATGGCGCAACACCCTGGCAGAGTTTTACCAAGATCACGCTGCCGTTTCTGGCGCCGATGATTGCCATCACAGTGATGCTGCGGACGATCTGGATCGCCAATTTCGCGGATCTGATCTTCGTGATGACCGGGGGTGGTCCGGCCAATTCGACGCAGATCCTGTCCACCTATATTTTCACCACTGCGTTCCGCAAATTGGACTTTGGCTATGCCTCGACCATTGCGGTGGCGCTGTTGATTATCCTGTTGGCCTATGCTGTCATCCTGCTTTGGATGCGCAAGCGGCTGGTCAAGATCTGAGGTTTTCCCATGGGTTCTGTCGCACGCTCAAGCAGCCGTCATCCGGCACTTGCGTTCGGGAAATATGCCGCCATCGCCTTCTATCTGGGCTTTGCGCTGTTCCCGCTTTACTGGCTGATGAAAATCGCAATCACACCGGATGCGTTGATCTTCTCAGAGGGCACGCGGATGCTGCCGTCCGCCGTAACGTTCGAGAATTTCGCCACGGTGCTGTTTGAGACCGAGTTCCTTGCCTATTTCCGCAACTCGCTGACAGTATCGCTGGGGACTGCGTTCTTTACCACGCTGATTGCCGCCGGGGCGGGCTATGCTTTTTCGCGGTTTGTCTTTGCGGGCAAGCGGATCATCATCGCGGTGATGCTGATCACCCAGATGTTTCCGCTGCTGATGATCATTGCACCGATCTACAAGATCGTGGCCGACCTCGGGCTGCTGAATTCGCTCACCTCGCTGATCGTGGTTTACACCGCGTTCAACATCCCGTTCGCCACCTTCCTCATGCAATCCTTCTTTGACGGGATCCCGAAGGATCTGGAAGAAGCCGCGATGATGGATGGTTGCTCGCGGTTTCAGGCGTTGCGCACGGTTGTGTTTCCGCTGACGCTGCCGGGGCTGGGGGCCACGCTTGGGTTTGTCTTCACCGCCGCGTGGTCTGAGCTGCTGTTTGCGCTGATGCTGATCTCGAAAAATGACGCGATGACTTTCCCGGTCGGGCTGTTGACCTTTGTGTCGAAATTCTCGGTGGACTGGGGACAGATGATGGCGGCTGGCGTGCTGGCGCTGGTGCCGAGCTGCCTGTTTTTCATTTTCATACAACGCTACCTCGTGCAGGGCCTCACGTCCGGCGCGGTCAAGGGATAGGGGGCCGGATCATGGCACGGATCGAACTCAGAGATGTGGCGAAACGCTATGGCGCCGTCGAGGTGCTGCGCGATATCAATCTTGATATTCAGGACGGTGAATTCATCGTCCTGGTGGGGCCATCGGGCTGCGGGAAATCTACGCTGCTGCGGATGATTGCGGGGCTGGAGCCGATCACCTCCGGTGATTTCGAGATCGACGGGCAGCGTATGAATGACGTCCGCCCGCGTGATCGCGATATTGCGATGGTGTTTCAGTCTTATGCGCTCTACCCGCATATGGATGTGGCGCGGAATATGGGTTTCTCCATGGAGATCCGCAAAGATCCCGCAGAGGAGCGCCGCTCCCGCGTTGCCAGAGCGGCGGAGACACTAGGGCTTTCATCTTTGGTTGATCGCCTGCCCAAGGCATTGTCTGGCGGTCAGCGACAGCGCGTTGCCATGGGGCGCGCCATTATCCGAGATCCACGCGCGTTCCTGTTTGATGAGCCGCTGTCCAATCTGGACGCTGCATTGCGCGTTGAGATGCGGCTGGAGATTGCCCGGCTGCATAAACAACTGGGCGCCACCATGATTTATGTGACCCACGATCAGGTGGAGGCGCTGACCCTCGCCGATCGCATCGTGGTGTTGAACGGCGGCGATATTCAGCAGGTCGGCTCGCCGCTTGAGCTTTATGAACGCCCCGCCAACAAGTTTGTCGCGCAGTTTATCGGCTCACCCACAATGAATATTCTCCCGGTGTCCGGTGCGGCCTCTGGCGTGATGGCGACAAATGGGATGATGCTGACGCTGGATCATATGCACGACACGGCTGCAGCGGTTGAGCTGGGCATCCGGCCTGAACATCTGGATGTGGTCGAGCCGGGCGAGGGGCATCTGATCGCTGTCGCCGATGTGGTGGAGCGCTTGGGCTCTGACACCAATATTTATGCCAAAGTGGACGGGCTTGGGCCGCTGATGGTCCGTAAGCACGGCAATGTTCCGGTCCGGAGCGGAGAGCGTCTGGGCTTGCGCGTGCAGGCCCAAAATGCGCATATTTTCGATGATCGCGGCATTGCCCTCAGGCCTGCAGCCTGAGCCGTTTCGATCGCGACCCTGGCAGCAAAAGGAGAGCAGCCGATGAGCACCCATTCCGCAGTCGGAGATCTTTCCGCGCCCGGGGCCTGGTTGGAGGATACGGGCCATCAGGCCTATCTGATTGCAGATGCCAGACGGCAGCTGGATTTCTTCGCAGGCAGTCTGCGGGCGGAGCCGGGGTTTCACACTCTTGATGCAGCTGGTCGGCCCTTGCCGGATGACAAGCAGGAGCTGCATACCACCACACGGTTGGTCCATTCCTACGCGTTGGCGCATATCTGCGGTTATGCAGGTGCGGAGCAGATGATCGATCACGGTATGGCCTATCTCAACAGTCACCACCGCGATCAGATTCATGGCGGATACCTGTGGGCGCTGTCCGGTGATGCCATCGCGGATGATCGCAAGCTGGCCTACGGTCATGTCTTTGTCCTGCTGGCTGCGGCCTCGGCGAAACTGGCTGGGCATCCCGGTGCCGATGCCTTGCTAAGTGATGTGGCGGAGGTTCTGGATCAGCGGTTCTGGGAGACGGGGCCAAAACGATTTGCCGACGAATGGAACCGCGACTGGACACCGTTTTCGACCTATCGCGGGATGAACGCCAATATGCACGGGGTGGAAGCGTTGCTGACGGCATATGAGGCCACCGGTGAGACGGTGTTTCTGGACCGCGCAGGCCATATCCTCGATTTTTTTGTGGGCGAGGTTGCGTCCGCGGAGGGCTGGCGCCTGCCTGAGCATTATACTGAGACCTGGCAAATCGACCGCACCTATGCCGGGGACCCAATGTTCCGGCCTGCTGGGACCACCCCTGGCCACTCCTTTGAACTGGGGCGGTTGATGTTGCAGCACTGGGATCTGGCAGGGCGACGCGATACGGGCGCTCCGACGCGCGCACGCAGCCTGATTGAACAGGCACTTGCCGATGCCTGGTTAGCTGATGGTGGTTTTGCCTATACGCTTGATTTTGAAGGCAAGGTCGCGATGCGTAACCGGTTCTGGTGGCCGGTGACAGAAGCGATTGGTACCGTCGCTACGCTTGTGAAACTGGACGGCAGAGACGAAGACGAGCAATGGTATCGCCGCCTCTGGGGATTTGCGCAGGCGCATTTCATCGATGAAGACCGCGGCGGCTGGTTTCCTGAAATTGATGGGAACGGACAGGTGACGCGGACGATCTTTACCGGGAAGCCGGATATCTACCACGCATTACAGGCCTGCCTGCTGCCACTGGGGGCACTGCCGCTGGGCCATGTGGCGGGGCTGAAGAAATTGCCCGCGCCGCTGTTGTCCTGAGCGGGGCCGGAGGCGCCTCAATCGAGTACCCGGCGCGCTTGGCAGAACGCGCTACCCTGCACTGGTCAATCGCGGCAAAATACGGACGTACAGAGACCAAAAAGGGCTTAGCGTATACACGCTAAGCCCTTGAAAACTTTGGCTCCGGCGGTAGGGATCGAACCTACGACCAATTGATTAACAGTCAACTGCTCTACCGCTGAGCTACGCCGGAATGTGGGGCTGATATATGGCCTCCGTTCTGGCGCGTCCAGAGAAAAAATGCGCTGGTTTCAAATTTTTTCGCTCCGGGGAACAGATCATTGCGCCAATGGTCAGAGACCCAAACTTGCCACGATGCCGCCGGGCAATCCTTGATGGTTTGACACCTTTCGCCGATCAATGCCGGAGTGCGCTGTCAGCCTACTGCCGACGCTGAAACTATGGTAGGCTCATCCCGAGGTGGGTTTGCGTTTGCAGCGCATCCGATGTTCGAAGCGGCGGATACCGTGGTCCATCAGCGCACCTCCAATGAAATGACCGGATTGAAAAACCGCGTCTCCCTTTGCTGAATGGCGGCAAATTATGCCGTTGCACTGTTGCTGAGGGCCGTTCCTGAGGATGTCGGGTGATCATTATGGCACAGACATAGCATGCCCAGCGGCGCATGCACGAAGGGGGATGACATGGCGAAACTGACACATCCTGGCAAATGGCCGCCCACTGATATTGCTGAGGGCACAACACCGCGGGCCTGGTTGCGATATGAACGGCAATATCCGGGGTCACGCCGCCCGTCGCGCCTGATATCGCATCCGACAGTGCCTTATGTGGCTGCGGCGCGTGTGGGAGGTACGGATGGTGAGATTGATCTGGCGGCGTTGAGTGCGGCGGCAGAACATTACCTCAAACAGCTGAAGCAGTATGTTAATGCAACGCCGCCGCCGCTGGGAAAGGCTGACCCGATGCTGGATCTGCTGGCCGATGTTGCCGCAAGCGGCAGCCTGCTGCATTGGTGTGATATCTGGCCCAAAATTGATGCCGAGCCAAGCCGTCTTGACGGGCAGATCGCCAGTTGGAACATGTCGCGCCATCCAAAGAGTGCGATGCCGGGCACCGTCATTCTGGTGGCGACAGAAGGCATTCCTGACCCCATGCATGGATCCTTTCTAATGCGGTTTCCGTCCGCCGGATTTCGGGTCCCGGTTGAGGTGCGCGCCACCGCTGATGGCTTTGATCTGGTCATCCGTGGCTTGACTGCGGAGTTTCCCGGCGGGTCCCATCAAGCGCTGTCATCGCTGCTGGCAGGACGCAGCGATGCTGAAAAACGAATGGTGCTGGGCGGATTGTCGCGCAGCCTCTCCGGCGTTCCCTTGGGGTTCCAGGCCGGTGTTGCACCGGCAACATTGGTTGCATCCTCCGCGACCGATGCGGAGGATGCGCCCGTCGAGGCTGCGGTCTCATCAGACGACGGCAGCAGCGCGACATCGCCACCGCCCTCTGATCCGGCGCCTGTCCCACCGACACCGCAAGCCGGTGCGGAGCCTCCGGCCCGATCCTCGGTCTATCGGATGATCACGATGCTTGAGGATAACATTGCTAAGCAGGCCGGAGTTGTTCCGAAGTCCCTGTTGCTGCAGGATATTCGGTTTTCGGCGGAGCCTGAGAACGTCACCGACGGGGCCTGGGATATTACCCTGACCCTGCTGGCGCGTGGGCAGGATACGCCGCGGGGCGAACCGGTGAGTTATCGTCTGACAGTTCGGGTGCGTCTGGCGGAGCCAGGCGCAAATGAGGTTGAGTTGCTCTCGGTCACGCGGGTACCGCTGGTCAGTCACGCGGTGGCCGGAACGGGGATTCCGCTGCCGCCACCGCTGCCTTTTGTGCGGGTATTTCCGGTGCCGCCGCCCGATTGGCGGGCCCCGTCGGGGAGAGTTCCGCCGCACCCCGCACCACCGCTTGCATGGCGCCGCCCGACGCGGCCGGACAGGATTTTGGATCTCTTCCGGGAAGACCGGGCGATTCCGCTGGCTCTTGGCATGAAGATGCAGCAACCGGCCTACGAGGTGCGCAACTGCCCGCGGTTTGTGCCTGGCGACGGGGAGGGCCGTTTCCCCAAAGCCCTGCCGACCACCGGGTTGTCCGATCTGCCGCCGCGCCGCAATGTATCCAGTGCAATCAGCGCCTATTGGCACAGCAAAACCTTCTTCGACAATATGCGCGGGCTGGGCCTTGCACCGGAGAGTTACATGGCCACGGCGGAGGGGCCGCTGGCGGTGCACTATCGGTCGGGCATCGTGCCAGGGCCGGGCCGGGATGGGCGGACTATAAATGCCCAGGTGCGCTATGAGGTGGCACCGGATGCCACCCTTCAGAGCAAACCCAGCATCGATATGCATCTGGCGCTGGCCAATCTCAACCGTTGGGCGAGGGTGAAGACAGGAACGCCGGACAGTCGATTGGAGCCGTTGGCTATCGCCAGCTGCGGGCGTTGGATGTTGCATGAATTCGGGCATTACCTTTTGGCGGCCCGGATTGGGCAACTGGAGTTCGACTTTGCCCATAGTGCAGGGGACTCGCTGGCGGCAGTGTTCTTTGATCCACTGTCCGATCTGTCCAGCCCGACCTATCCCGGCGATCCGAGGATGCGGGGGTGGACGTTTCCCTTTGTCTTTGCGCCGCGGCGGCACGACCGGACGCCCGCAATGGGCTGGGGCTGGTACGGATTGCTGAACCGCTCGGTGATTGAGGATCCGCCTGATTCCGGCAGCGAGCATAAGGCCTATCTGACCGAGCAGATCCTATCGTCCACCTGCTTCCTGCTTTATCGGTCATTGGGCGGCGATACGCTTGCGGGTGCGGAGGCAGACTGGACACAGCGCACCCGGGCCTCCGATATGACGCTATATCTGCTGATGCAGGGCATGGCCGGGCTGGCACAATCGCCGTCGCGCGCTGAAATGCTGGAGGTGGGCATGGAAGAGGCCGGCTGGAGCGCCCCGGCCTCCGTCCCCTTGCCAAGAGGCGGAGCAGACTGGCAGCCCGCCACCTCTCACAAGGCGACGCGATGGGCCTATGAAACCATGGGCATGTTCCCTTCAGATCCGAGTGAGATCATCAGCAAAGCGGGGGCGGCTCCGCTCGTTGACATCTACATTCGCGACCGCCGCCCCAATGTCTTCCCCACCGGGGACGGGCCGGTGGAGGTCGGACCAGGCAGCTATGTGCCCGTCTCGCTTCATTGGGCCGCGGATGCCAATTGGGTAATGCCCGGGTGGTGGCCGAGCTGTGGCAACCGGGGGTCCGTCGCCGCCACTAGCGCGCGGCTGCGCGCCTGGGCCGGTTGGGTGCTGAGTGACAAACCGCTTGCTCAGATCATGGAACGCAGTGTTGTCTGGCACGGGGACCTTGATATCGGGCCGTTTGACATTGCGCCGGGCGGGGCCGACATAGCGCTGGCGCAGGCTGATCAGCAACAGATCACGCAACTGACCACAGCAGCACGCAATGCCGCCCCTGCCGGAACCCAGCTGGTGGCCTTTTATGAACTGAGCCAGGTCAACGACCGCGCCAACACCGACCCGTCAGCCGGGTTCACAGTCATGATCGGGCCGGGGGCGTCACCCCCGACGACGGTTCAGGCGCTTGTTGATCTGGTTGCCGGTGACAATAATCTGGGCCTGCATATGGAAGGTTAAGAGACCCCGGCCAACGTGTCATGTGATATCAGCGGAGACCCAGGGTGTCGGCCATTCGGTCTTCGCCTTCTCCAGAATACGGTGCAGCGTGGGCACCGCGATATGCGCCCATGGGGTGCCGTCGGCCGCCGGGTTCACAGGGGCACTGTCCATCAGGCAATACCAGATCCCTGCCGCGATATGCCGTCCTGCGGTCGAGTCGGAGGGGTAGTGAACCCCGATCCGTTCGCGGTTCACCGCAATCCGGTTCGCCATGGTCAGCAAAGGCGAGGCGATCACATCGCTGCCAAGCAGATCGCTATAAGTTGGCTTGCGCAACAAGGTGCCGGCCGGGATTTGAATATCCGTGCCTGAGCCATCGGACTTATACCCTTTCACCACACCAAAACGCTGCGCCACACCGGGGATTTCCAACAACAGCAGGGACAGGAAATGTGCGAGAAACGCATGCCCGCTGGGAAAGGCGGGATGGGCTGGTGGACCAAAGGGCACCGTCAGCCCGGGCCGCAGTATCGACGGGCGCACCCGTTTGAAATAGGCCTTGTAGCTCATATAGGCGACATTACCGACCGCCAGTCCAAGATCAATAAGCTTGAGCGTGAAAGGATGGTCAAAGCTGTTGGCCCCCAGAAAATGGATCAGATAGGCCGGCAGGCCATCGGCCTGAATATCGCATTCAACCATATATTGCTGACGATCATCCTCCATATACATCTTGAGCACTTCCAGCTCGGCGACAATGATGTCAAAGGCGGCCTCAGCCGCAGTGCGCGATTGTGCAGCGGTGCCGGTTCTGACGTATTGCCAAAGCAGATCCTTGTCTTCCAGCCAGCGATTGCCGACATGGGCCGGATGCCAGTTGTTAAACTGTGATGCAAATTCCAGCGCCGCCATGGTGCCGGGTTCGGATCTGTCTGCGGCCCGCAGCCATTCCCCGAGATTGGGGTCAAACGGCAAGCTCCAAAACCGCAGGGCAGGGTCCCAGTCTTCGGTCGTCCATTCCAGCGCCACGGGATAAGCGGCAGTGTCTGTCGGCAGCTGATAAGGGCTGATGATCATCGACAGAGGGAACGGGTCACCGCCGTTGTTGTCTGGGCTGAAGTCCAGCGTCCAGGGCAGCAGCCCCAGCTCCTTGGGTGTCGCGTAGTAGCTGCGCAATGTGCCGATCCCAGCGTCAGCCCCATTGCCGAGCAGATAGCCGTTGTCCTCAAGCCCGAGGCCCAGCCCTGAGCCGAGCCCCAAACCGTTCCCGAGTCCGAGACCGGATCCTAGTCCAAGACCAAGGCCGGATCCCAAACCCAGGCCAAGCCCCAGGCCCTGACCCGCGCCCAACCCGTTGCCAAGACCGAGTCCATTGCCCAATCCCAAACCGTTTCCAAGACCCAGACCATTGCCGAGGCCCAGCCCCAACCCGAGACCCAGACCGTTCGACGCACCTTGTGAACTGCCATGTTCCGCCATCATAAATCCCCCTTAAATCGTTGAATACGAGTTAAAAAACGTCCTACGTGGCTGCTGATATCTGGCCTTTTGCCGGTCTGCCTCTCATTTTATTTTGTTATTGTCGGGTATCCCGATAATGCGCTGTGGCTGCCGTCTACTCGGGCAGTCCCGCGCGTATCAAACCGTCGATCAGACGATCCAGGGCCTCCTTTGATTTCAGCGGATACCAGGTCGCAAATTTCGAGACCGAGAATCCGGGATCGAGAGCGAGTATTTCCTGCGCTACTTTGTGCGCATTTTCAGCCTGACCGCTGAGGGCAAAAGACGCCGCAAGCAACCGCAGGCTGGCCATGAAACGGGGCTTGTTGCGGCGGGCGTTTTTCAGAAAACGGATCGCCTCCGGCAGGTTGTCATCGACAAATTCAGCGAGGCCGGCAGCGGTCAGAAAAAAGAAACTCAGAGGATCGTAAGGCGCCAGCCGCCAGACATTGAGAAGCCTGTCGCGGGCCTCTGCACCGTCGCCGAGGTAGGCATATGTCGTCGCACTCAGCCCCCAGGCCAGCGGCAGGTTCATATTATGCGCCAGCGCATCCTCAAAGAGTTCCAGCGCGTCTTCCGGGCTGTTTTCATGCAGGCTGAGCACATGCGCGCGCACAGACAGCGTCAGCGCGTCATCCGGGTCCAGTTCCACCGCGCGCCGGGAATGGTTGATCATGGTCAATATGTCGTCACGCGGGTTGTGAGAATGGCCCTCCGCCAAAAAGAAATTCATACACCAGGCGAGATAAGCATGGGCCTGGGGATATTTTGGGTCAAGTGAGACGGCGCGCTTCAACAGGGCAATTGCCTCTTCATAGCTGTGGTCGTCCAGCTGATAGAGCCGGGCGAGGGCGCGCAGCACACATTTGTAAGCATCCAGACTGTCAGTGCTGCGGGCGCTGATATGTTCAGCCTCGGTTGACAGCACCTTAGGTTCCAGCATCGCCAGCACACCGGAGGCGATTTCATCCTGAAAGGCAAACAGCTCCTGCAGATCCCCGCGATAGGTCTGAGCCCAGATGGCGCGGTTGCGCAGCACATCCATCAACTCAACAAAAATACGCAGCTGATCCCCGTGTCGGTCGACCGAACCAGTCAGCAGATAGGAAACCCCGAGGCCGCGACCGATCTCGGCCGGGTTTTCGTTGCTGCCCCGGAATTTAAGTGTCGAGGTGCGCGCCATGACAAACATCGTGCGGCTGCGGGACACACCTGAGATGATCTCCTCGGTGATGCCGTCGCCGAAATATTGCTCCTCAGCCTGCGCGCCGCGATCCTGAAACGGCAGAACCGCCAGCGTCGGGCGGTTTTTCCAATCGGCATGGGGGTGCAGGGGAACGGTGTCACCGCTGCCGTCGCAGACCTGATAGACCTGAACCGGGCGATCAATGTTCTTCAGCAGCGGCGATCCAAGGTCGTGAAACCGCAGCGACAGTTTTCCGCGAACGATATCGCGGACCATCTTGGTGACCACCACGGTGCCGGGATCGGCCAGTTGATGAATGCGTGAGGCGATGACAACGCCATCAGATTGCACAGTGCCCTGATCATCGATCACGTCGTCAATATTGACGCCAATGCGGATCTTCATCGGGTTGGCATCGTCATTCTGCTGGCCCAGCCGGTCCTGAACCGCCATGGCCCATTGCACCGCATCTGTGGCGCTGGAGAATTCCACCAGCAGCGCATCTCCGGCATCGGACCGCCGCACGCCGTCGTAACGCTTCAACTCATCCAGCAGCACTGTATCGCGCAGGTGACACCAACGGCGCACCGTATCCGTTGTGCTGATTTCGATATGCCGCGTGTAATCGGCCACGTCAGCAAAGGCAAACGCCGTGAGCCGCGTAGAGATCTTGGGTAGGATTGTCGAGATGGGCCCCTGCATGGATGATGTCCTGCCGCCAATAGGGGGGCAGTATATCGAATAGTATAGAATTATAAAGAATGTAGCGCAGGGGAAGTCGTATCTTCGCCGACTATCCGCAAATCAGCGAACCCGCTGGGTGATCAGCTTTTGGAGCTCTCAACCTCCGGGTAGACTGCAGTCTTTTTCACGACGCCGTAGACAAAGCTGGTGTCGATGGAACTGATACCGCCAATGGGATGCAGACGCGCGCGCACGAAGCGTTCGTAATCCTCCAAATCCGCCACCACCACGCGCAGCAGGTAGTCGGCCAGGCCGGTCATCACAAAACAATCCAGCACCTCCGGTGTGTCGCGGATCTGGCGTTCGAAATTGGCCACCACGCTTTCCGTGTGGTTCTCAAGGCTGACCCGGACAAAGACCGTGACCGGCAGCCCGTAGACCTTGGCATCGACATCGATACTGTAGCCCTGAATGACATTGGTGTTTTCCAGAATACGCAATCTGCGCAGGCAGGGTGAGGGCGAGAGATTGACCTCAGCCGCGAGGTCGAGATTCGTCATCCGCCCATTGCGCTGCAGCGCCCGGATTATTCGGCGATCGGTGGCATCCAGTTTGGCTATCTCTGGCATAATATGCCAATCCTTTTCCAGTTTGAGGGTAAATTAGCAACTAATCACCCGCGTGGCCATCCTAAGATGCTGGAAACACAATAGGGTGATTTCCATGACAAAAACCGGCTCCAGCTTCTCCACACGCGCAATCCACCATGGCTATGACACGCAGTCGCAGCAGGGATCGCTGAACCCGCCGCTCTATCTGACGTCGACGTTCACCTTCGATTCCGCCGAGGCCGGTGGCGAGATGTTCACGGGTGAGCGCGAGGGGCATTTCTACAGCCGGATCTCCAACCCGACGCTGGACCATCTGGAGCAGCGCATTGCCAATCTGGAAGGGGGCGAAGCAGGGCTCGCCACGGCGTCCGGCATGGGTGCGATCACTTCGACGCTGTGGTCGTTCCTTGCGGCGGGTGACGAGATCATCCTCGACAAGACACTCTATGGCTGCACCTTCTCCTTCATGACCCATGGTCTGCCGCGTTTTGGTGTGAAGGTGCGCCTGGTGGATATGACAGATCCGACCAATCTGGCAGAGGCGATCAGCCCCAAGACCAAGCTGGTCTATTTCGAGACGCCGGCGAATCCCAATAATCGCTTGATCGACATTGCTGCGATTTCCGAGATTGCGCACAAAGCCGGTGCCAAAGTGGTGGTCGACAACACCTTTGCCACGCCGGTCCTCACGCGACCGATCGAACTGGGCGCAGATATCGTGGTGCATTCGGCAACCAAATTCATCAGTGGTCATGGCGATGTCATCGCGGGGCTGGTGGTGGGCTCCAAGGAGGATATCACCCAGATCCGTCTGGTGGGGCTGAAGGATATGACTGGTGCGGTCATGTCACCCTTCAGCGCAATGCTACTGATGCGCGGCCTGAAGACGCTGGAACTGCGCATGGAGCGCCATTGCAAATCCGCACTGAAAGTCGCTGAGGCACTGCAAGCGCATCCTGCGGTGGAGCGGGTCTATTATCCAGGCCTTGATGATTTTGCCCAGAGAGATCTGGCCGGGCGGCAGATGTCGGGCTTTGGTGGCATGATCCCGTTTGAAGTGGTCGGCGGCAAGGCAGGCGGTATCGCCATGATGAACCGGCTTGAGATGATCCAGCGCGCGGTCTCGCTAGGTGATGCGGAGACCCTGATCCAACACCCGGCCAGCATGACCCATTCGACCTACACCCCTGAGGAACGCGCCGAACATGGCATCGCTGAGGGTCTGGTGCGGATGTCGGTAGGGCTTGAAGGTGTCGACGATATCATCGACGATCTGATGCAGGCGCTGTCCTCGCATAACGCCTACGCCGCTGCCTGATCTCGGCTGTGCCCGGCGCCCCCGTTGGGGCGCCTTATGGTAACGGCCGCGCCCTTCGGGCCGCTCTATGTAAAAGGCCCCCTCCGCACTCCGGCGGGAGGGGTAGCTTCGACTTATGCCAACGAGTTTGACCATGACCCCGACAACCGCCGCGCCGCCACCCTCTCCTGAAATGCTGAAGACGATTGAGCAGCGGTTGCTGTGGCTGTCACATTGGATGATCCACAACGCCAACCACCTGCGCGCCAAGGAAGATGGCATCAAGATCGGCGGCCATCAGGCCAGCTCTGCCTCCATGGTGTCGATCATGACCGCGCTCTATTTCAGCGCGCTGCGGCCCGAGGACCGGGTGGCCGTGAAACCCCATGCCTCGCCGATCTTTCATGCGATCCAATATCTGATGGGCAATCAGACCCGTGAGAAGATGGAGAATTTCCGTGGTTTTGGCGGGGTGCAGAGCTACCCGAGCCGGACCAAAGATATTGATGACGTGGATTTCTCCACCGGATCCGTGGGTCTGGGCGTGGCGATCACCTCCTTTGCGTCCATGGTTCAGGACTATATCACCGCGAAATCCTGGGGCGCAGACGCGCCGCAGGGGCGCATGGTGGCGCTGGTCGGCGATGCAGAACTGGATGAGGGCAATGTCTATGAATGCCTTCAGGAAGGCTGGAAAAACGATCTGCGCAACACCTGGTGGATCATTGATTACAACCGCCAGTCCCTTGACGGGATTGTGCGCGAAGGATTGTTCCAGCGGATTGAGAAGATCTTTGACGCCTTTGGCTGGGATGTGGTGAAGGTAAAATATGGCGCCCTGCAACGCGCCGCCTTTGAGGAGCCGGGCGGCGACAAGCTGCGTCAGTGGATTGATGATTGCCCCAACCAGACCTATTCGGCGCTGACCTTTATGGGCGGGGCTGTCTGGCGTCAGCATCTGATGGAGGATCTGGGCGATCAGGGGGATGTGACTGCACTGATAGAGCGGCGTTCGGATGCGGATCTGGCAGCCCTGATGGAAAACCTCGGCGGTAATTGCGTGACCACCATGGCCGATACCTTTGCCGCCATCGACCATGATCGTCCGGTTTGTTTCCTGGCCTATACGGTGAAGGGGTGGGGCACGCCCATCGCGGGCCATAAGGACAACCACGGCGGCCTGATGAACAAGACCCAAATGGCCGAATGGCAGCGCTACATGGGTGTCGCTGAGGGTGAGGAATGGGAGCCGTTCGCAACGGTCGAAAATGTAGCTGCGCTGCAGGGCTTTCTTGATCAGGCCCCGTTTTTTGCCAAGGGAGCGCGGCGCTATCAGGATGCGCGCTTACCCGTGCCAACGGTGGAGGTGAAGACCGATCGCGAGATGTCGACACAGATGGGATTTGGCAAGATCCTTGATGATCTCTCCAAAGGTGACAGCGACCTGGCGACACGGATTGTCACCATGTCACCGGATGTGACCGGGACCACCAACCTTGGCCCTTGGGTGAACCGGCGCAAGCTCTTCGCCCGCACGGCTCAGGCGGATGCTTTCATCGAGCATAAGATCCCGTCGACCGCCAAATGGGAGTTCACACCGGACGGCCAGCACATCGAGCTGGGCATCGCTGAGATGAACCTGTTCCTGCTGTTGGGGGCTGCCGGCCTGTCTCAATCGCTGTTTGGCAAGCGGTTGATCCCTATTGGCACCGTCTATGACCCCTTCGTCGCGCGCGGCCTCGATGCGCTCAATTATGCCTGCTATCAGGATGCCCGTTTTATGATCGTGGGCACACCGTCGGGGGTGACACTCGCGCCTGAGGGTGGTGCGCATCAATCCATCGGCTCGCCGCTGATCGGGATGAGCCAGGACGGGTTGGCCGCGTTTGAACCTGCTTTCGTCGATGAGCTGGCGGTGATCATGGAATGGGCGTTTGATTATCTTCAGCGTGACGGCGAGGGCGACCCGGATGAGCGCACATGGCTGCGCGATGAGACCGGCGGCTCGGTCTATCTCCGGCTGACCACCAACCCGATTGAACAGCCGGGCAAACGTGTTGACGATGATTTCCGGCAAGGCGCCATTGATGGCGCTTACTGGCTGAAAAAGCCGGGGCCGAACTGTGATGTGGTGATCGCCTATCAGGGGGCTGTTGCGCCGGAAGCCATTAAAGCCGCTGCCGCCATTGGCGAAGGCCGCCGTGACGTGGGCGTGCTGGCGGTCACCTCGGCCGACCGGCTAAATGCGGGCTGGACCGCAGCGCAGCGGGCGCGGGCCCGTGGTCTGCCGCAGGCACAAAGCCATATCGAGACGTTGCTGGCCCAGCTGCCCAGCCATTGCAAGCTGATCACAGTGATTGACGGGCACCCCGCAACCCTGAGCTGGCTGGGGAGCGTTCAGGGGCATCAGTCTATTCCGCTTGGCGTCGAGCATTTTGGTCAGACCGGTACCATCGGTGATCTCTACCGCCATTTCGGCATCGACGCGCAAGCCATCACCGCGGCTGCAGACGGGTTGACGGCAGGGCGACGGCTTAAGGTGGTGTAACGTCTGACCTCTCCTGAGGCAGGTCAAAGACTACAGATGTGGAACATGAAAAAGGCGCAGTCACCTGCGCCTTTTTTGAAATGTGATTGCCCTATGTGAAGGCGATCAGCTGTCAGTCTCCTGCGCCTCGCGGAAGATCCCGACCAGTCGCGTCACATCACCATTGTCGTCGCGAATAGCCATCCCCTGGCTCTCCACCTGGATCTCGACGCCATCGGGACGGATCAAACGTTTGATGAAGGAAAAACCGTTACCCGTTTCAATGGCCTCGGAGACGATGCGCTGCACATCCTCACGGTCATCGGGGTGGAAGAAGGCAATCGCGCTGTCGATTTCCGGATCATAATCCTCGGGTTTTACGCCATGGATCTCATAGACTTTGGGCGACCAATAGGGGGTCTGGCCATCCGCATCGATGGACCAGAAACCGATCCCGACCATGTCCTGAACCAATTCGGCCTGCATCAGCAACTCTTCGGCCCGTTCGCGTGCCTCCACGGTTTCTGTCACATCGGTGCCAATGGTGAAAACAGTCGGTTCCTCGGTGATGTGATGCGGGAACCGGTGGCGGTCCATGCTGATCCAGCGGTCGCCCTCACCACCGGGCAAGCTCACCTGCAGCAGTTCATTGTCAAACCCGTCCTTGCTGTCGAGCACCTTTGCATCTTCCCGGAGCGTCTGCTCATCAGCGCCGGCGTCCGATGCGAGTGCAAAGAGATTCTTTGACAGCGCCTTGTCCCGGCTCAGCCCAAGGAGTTCCGCATAGGCCGAACTGATCCGCAGGACCTCACCGCTGCGGGTTCGATTGAGCAGCAGCAGATTGGAGTTGTCGAGGATCATCTCCATCTCATGGGCCATGCCGGGGAATTCCGACACCACCATGGTCACGCCGAGGATCTGCCCATTGACATCAAAGTAGGGCGAGCAGGTCAGCCGGATGCGGGTGCCCTTGGAGGTGAATTCCTCGGTCACGGTCTGGCCAAGGCGCAGCGCCTCGCTGCAGATCGGTGCCAGGATCGGAAAACCTTCCGGCAGGGCACATTGGCTGATGTGCGGGCTGGAGATGGGGCGGCGGATATTGAACATCCGGGTTGCCGCCAGAGTTGCCTGAGTGATCTGCAAAGCGCTGTCGGCCACAACAATCGCCAGCGGCGTGCTTTCGAGAACGGAGATCAGCTCGCCGGTACGACCACTCAGCTCGGACGCGGTGACCTGCAGTTCCTCGTTGACGGTAATCAGCTCTTCGTTGGTGGATTGCAGTTCCTCGTTTGAGGTCTCCAGCTCCTCATTGGTGGCTTGAAGTTCCTCATTGGTGGATTGCAGCTCCTCATTGAGCGACTGCAGTTCCTCGTTCGAGGTCTCCAGCTCTTCAATTGTCTGCTGCAGAGCTTCGCGGGTTGTCGCGACCTCATTCTCAAGATTGCGGATCCGTTCAAAGGTGGCGTCACCTTCCTCACCAACAATCGGTGTCTCACTCATCCGGGAGCGGTCAACCGTGACCGGCGTGAAGACCACAAGCGCCGCGCGTTCGCTGATGTCCTTGGCGATAATCGGGTAGACGTCGAGGCGGATCTCCTCGTCGTCATTCTCTGCCAGAAGATGGCGCACGCCGCCCTTGTGAGCGCCGTTTTTCAGCGCGATGGTGATCAGGCTGCGCGCCTCTTCACGCAGGGGGCTGCGCAGCAGATCAAGATGCATCCGCAACGAACTGGTCTCATTGACTTCGATAAACTGACTCACCGAGCCATAGACCCGCGCGATGGAGAAATCCTCGGTGACCAGAAGCGAGTTTTTGCCCAGGGACTGTGCCAATGCCTCAAACAGCTGACGGTCGGTGGAGGGCCCCGGCTGTGCAGGCGGTTTGATGGTTGGCCGCTGCGCCATCATCGGCACCGATGGCATATTATAGGGCTGCTGGGCCTGATGGGCGCGCAGAGATCGCTTACGATAGACATGCGATGCAGAGCGGTCCTGGACGAACAGTTCATCAGATCCGGCGACGCTCTCGGCGGTGCCGAGGAACAGCAGCCCATGCGGTGACATCGCATAGTGGAACCGCGACATGACTTTCTGCTGCAGCGGGTTGCCGAAATAAATCAGTAGGTTGCGGCAGCAGATCAGATCTACCTTCTGAAACGGCGGATCCTGGCAGACGTTGTGGTCGGAGAACAGAACCGCATTGCGCAGGTTGTCGACCACCCGGACGCCATCGGTCTGGCGGATCAGGTATTTATCCGCAAGTTCAGAGGGGATATCGTTCAGCGCCGCAAGGCTGTAGACCCCTTTACGCGCCGTTTTCAACGCATCCTTATCGATATCGGTCGCGAAAATCTGCACCCGTGATTTGAGCTGATTGGTCGGGTTGCCGAGCGCCTCAGAGACCACCATGGCGATTGAGTAGGCCTCTTCGCCGGTGGCGCAGCCAGCCACCCAGATTCGCAGCGGGCCGGGACCGCGCTCCTTGATCAGTTGGGGCAGCAGCGCTTTCAACAACTCGAATTCTTCGCGGTCGCGGAAAAACCGCGTGACCGAAATCAGCAAGTCCTTGAACAAGGCATCAACAGCATGAGGGTTGTTGCGGCAGAACTGGGTGTATTCCTCCTGGGTTTCGATCCCAAGGGCAATCATGCGCCGCTCGATCCGGCGGCTGATGGTTGTCTGTTTGTAGTCGCGGAAATCCACGCGGGTGCGCGCCAGAAGAATTTGTAGCAGATCCGACACCGGCGAGTCCCGCAGGCTGTTCTCATGCCGGAAGGAGGTGAAATCACGCGGGGAAGAGAGGATCTTCTGCAGGTTGGCGCCGATATCTTGCGGCCGCAGCACGAGATCGACGCAGCCAGTCTGCACCGCAGCTACAGGCATTCCATCGTATTTCGCGCTTTCGGCGTCCTGGGCAATGGTAATGCCGCCGGCCTCTCGAATGGCCTGTACACCATAGGCGCCATCACTGCCGGTCCCCGAGAGGATGATCGCCATGGAGTTGTCGCCGTTCTGCTCCGCAAGGCTGACCAGGAAGCGGTCGACCGAGGGGCGCGGCGTACCGGGTTCGGCATTGGGATCCTGTAGCAGGTGCAGGCGACCATCTGAGAAGATGACATCGCTCTTGGGCGGGGTGATATAGACGACATTGGCCTCGGGGATCGTGCCATTTTGTATGGTGCCGACCTTCAGCTGGGTCTGCCGCGCCACCAGCTCCGTCATCAGGCTTTTGTGGTGTGGCGACATATGTTGGACAACAACATAGGCCGCAGGCACATCCACCGGGAGCGTCGCAACCAGCTCACGAATGGCTTCAAGTCCGCCTGCGGAAGACCCGATGCCGATAATGGTCAGGTCCTGAGTTGTTTGCGTTGTCATATGTGTGCCTATCGTCTACCGTCTTTTTTATCTATTAACGCCTTCAGCGCTACAAGGTCCATGACCAATTGCGAAAAAGGTCGATCTGGGAGTGAGCTGACATGGCGTGCTAGGTTTGGGGGCGGGATAGAAAAATTACAATTTAGGGTTGCATAAAGCTTGACTGAGATTGTTACTCCAACCTACGCTGTATCAATGGTTTGTAAACTACTCCTAACTAGAAATTAAAACATCTCCAGTGATACAGGTTGGGTGTGATGAACGTGGTGGCTATGACTGATAGTACTGAGACTGGAGAAGACCAACGACGGTTCATCGTGAACCTGATGGCGGAGAAGGGGGAGACCCCCTATGTCCGGTCCTGTGAAGTGGTCAGTTCCGCGTTCCGCAACAGAACCTCCTTCGTGAATACGATGCCGCTTGAGGAGGTGTTTTGCGATTCTATTGCCGAAGGATTGAACGACTGCGTCAACATGCTGTCGGGCGAAACACAGGTTATTTCCCTGCCGTCCCTCATACTTGAAGTGCCAGGCCTGGTGCTGGCTGGGGCTCATATTCTCACCACCGTTAATGATGATGGTAGTCAGTCGATCATCATCCGGTTTCGGATCAGTCTTGGCGGGATCGGCTATGCATTCCGCCCTGATGTGGGCTTCGGTGCCGGGCTTGAGGATCTGACCCGAGAGGTGAGCGCGCAGGTGCTGACCGATCTGGCATTGCCGCTGCTCAATGTGCTTTCCGCGACAGAGGCCGGTCTGGTCGATGCAGAGAGTGCCATAGGATCCCTGAGCCAGCAGCTCGCCGACCGGGTTCATGAAATCCGCTTTCAAATCGAACTTGTGAAACGCTATACCGACGGTCTTGAGCGTCAGCGCAATAACCCTCAAGGCGCGGATGCCGTGAAAGATCAACCGCGCCGACTTAGTTCCTGCTAACGAATACTATTTCTTCACAGCTCTCAGTTGTTATTAATGTTATTGCGATGGTTGACCTACCACGCAATACATTCGTCATAGGCGTTTGCAGTCCCATCTTATGGATCTCGCGCTTAGTTGCAAAAAAATCGCTCAACCGCGTGATCGTCGTTGTATGTGACAATAGTCCTTTGGCCATATGCGACGCCGCCTTCCACGGTGCGCTCTCTTCCTACCGACATCAGGTGAGGTGACGGTGGTTCTCCATCGGAAAATCCCGACATGACCGCCGTGCCTGCCGCGATGATAAGTTTTAAGGTTAGATATTTTAATCTTGAAATAAATACAGACTTCGGCCTAGGCTTCTTTAAGGGATCGATAAAGCGGTCCTTGGACATCGTGTGATCGGTCTCCTGCGCATGTGCTCTGCCTCCGGTATGAGTGCGCCCGCGCAGGCCGACAAATGTGAAGAACGCCGCAAAAAGCTGGCGCAGCGCAGTCCAATCAGAAAGAGTAAGCGGCGGGGAGTTGCCACAGAAGCAGCCCCCATTGCTCAGACAGATCAGGGAGATGGATCAATGACGACACTGAAGACCATGGCACTGGCCACAGCCATATCAACACTGGCCTTGGCCGCCGGCGCTGAGACAAAGATCGGTATGATAACAACGCTCTCCGGTGGCGGCGCGGGCCTTGGCGTCGATGTGCGCGACGGCTTCATGCTGGCGATGGAGCAGGCGGGCCGCGACGATATCGAAGTGGTGATCGAAGATGACCAGCGCAAACCTGAAAGCGCCGTGCAGATCGCCGATCAGATGATCCAATCGGAGAAGGTCGATATTATGACCGGCATCATCTGGTCGAACCTTGCCATGGCGGTGGTTCCGGCGGCAACGGCACAGGGCGTATTCTATCTGTCGCCCAATGCCGGCCCGTCAGCGCTGGCCGGGAAGCGCTGCCATGAAAACTACTTCAACGTGGCTTGGCAGAATGACAATCTGCATGAGGCGGCGGGCGCCTACGCCAATGATGCGGGCCTGAAAAACAGCTACATTCTCGCCCCGAACTACCCGGCGGGCAAGGATGCATTGACCGGCTACAAACGGATGTATCAGGGCGATCTGGCGGGTGAGACCTACACCAAACTGGGGCAGACCGACTATGCTGCTGAGATTGCGCAGATCCGCGCCTCCGGTGCCGACAGCGTCTATTTCTTCCTGCCGGGCGGTATGGGGATTTCCTTCCTCAAGCAATATGCAGACAGCGGTGTTGATCTGCCGGTGGTTGGCCCGGCCTTCAGCTTTGATCAGGGCATCCTGCAGGCAGTTGGTGGCGCGGCCTTGGGCATCAAGAACACCTCGCAGTGGAACAAGGATCTGGACAACCCGGCCAACACAGCCTTTGTCGCCGCCTTCGAGCAGAAATATGAACGTCTGCCGTCGTTGTATGCAAGCCAGGGTTATGACACCGCGAACCTGATCCTCAGCGCACTGGACAAGGCAAGTGTCGATGACAAAGAGGCCTTTCGCGCAGCGCTGAAGGCGGCGGAGTTCGAGTCCGTTCGGGGGGATTTCAAATTCGGTGACAACCACCACCCGATCCAGAACATCTATGTCCGCGAAGTCATTCAAGAAGGCGATGTTTTCACCAACAAGATCATCGCAACCGGTCTGGAAAATCACGCGGACGCCTACGCGGCTGAGTGCAAGATGTAAGACCGCATGGGGCGTGCGGGCCGGTGAGAGATCCGGCTCGCATCACCCAATTCCAATTGCTGCGGGGCGTGATGCCTCTGCCTTGGTGGAACTAACTAATGTCCCTCATTCTTATTCTGGAGCAGATCCTGAACGGATTGCAGTTCGGGGTGATGCTCTTTCTCATGGCGGCCGGCCTGACCTTGGTCTTTGGCGTTATGGGGCTGATCAATCTGGCGCATGGTGCGCTTTATATGGTTGGTGCCTTTGCCGCCGCTGTTGTGGCCGCCTGGACCGGCTCTTTTGTCCTGGCCCTGATGGCCAGCTTAGCAGCCGCCGCCGCGGCCGGCGCGCTGGTCGAATTCCTGGTGATCCGGAAACTCTATGACCGGGATCATCTGGATCAGGTGCTGGCCACCTTTGCGCTGATCCTGATCTTCTCGGAGGGCACGCGCTGGGTCTTTGGATCCTTCCCGCTGTTTCTGGATGTGCCGAGTTATCTTTCGGGTCCGATCAGCCTGCCGGGGGGCATTGAATACCCGCTCTATCGTCTGACCATCATTGCCATTGGCCTGGTGGTTGCAGCCGGTTTGTTCTGGCTGATCGCACGCACGCGCATCGGCATCCAGATCCGCGCCGGCGAAAGTGATCGGGAGATGATCGCGGCCCTTGGTGTCGATATTTCAAAGCTTTACACGCTGGTCTTCGCCCTTGGTGCTGCACTGGCCGGATTGGCCGGTGCCTTGGTCGGAGCCATCCAATCGGTGCAGGTTGGCATGGGTGAGCCTGTGTTGATCCTTGCCTTCGTGGTGATTGTGATTGGCGGCATCGGCTCGATCAAAGGCGCCATGGTCGGCTCGCTTTTGGTCGGGCTCACCGACACGCTTGGCGGCGTGTTCCTGCCGCAGATGTTCGCGCTGTTCATGGAACCGGCCAGTGCAACATCCGTCGGGGCATCGCTGGCGTCGATGCTGATTTACATCCTGATGGCGGTCATCCTGCTGGTGCGCCCGTCCGGTCTCTATGGGGGGCAGCACTGATGAACCGTGAAAAACTGTTGAACGCTGCGGTGATCCTGCTGCTGCTCGCGATCCCACTATGGGCGCATATGACAGAGGAGCCGTTTCTGATTACTCTCGCAACGAAGGTGGCAATCCTTGCGCTGGCGGGGGTTGGCCTCAATATTGCCCTGGGGATTGGTGGTCTTGTAAGCCTTGGCCATGCGGCATTTTTCGGGATCGGTGGTTATGCGATGGGCATCCTCGCCGTCCATGCGCAGAATTACGAACCACTGGCCGAGTGGCCACTTCTGATCGAAGGCACCAACCAGATGCCGGTGATCTGGCTGGTGGCGGTTGTTGCCAGTGCGCTTGCAGCACTGGTGATCGGCGCGCTGTCGCTGCGCACCTCGGGCGTCTATTTCATCATGATCACCTTGGCCTTTGGTCAGATGCTCTACTACTTTGCCATCAGTTGGTCAGCCTATGGCGGTGAAGACGGGCTATCGATCTGGGTGCGCAATGAGTTTCCGGGTATGAATACGTTGGCTCCGCTGCAGTTTTTCCTGATCTGTTACGCCATCCTCTGTGCGGCGCTGTGGTTTGCCGCCCGACTGGCGCGCGCGCCCTTTGGTCTGGCGCTCTCTGCTGCGCGTCAATGCGAGGCGCGGGTGGAGACGGTTGGCATCACCCCTTACCAGCTGCGTCTGACGGCCTTTGTCATCTCAGGAGCGATCACCGGTCTGGCCGGCGCGCTGTTTGCCGATCTGAACCGTTTTGTCAGCCCCACAATGTTCAGTTGGCACACCAGTGGTGAGATCATGATTTTTGTTATCATCGGCGGCGTCGGGCGGCTTTTTGGCCCGGTGATCGGGGCTGCGTTGTTCATTCTGCTCGAGCACCTTCTGGGTGGGATCAGCGATTACTGGCAGATCTATCTGGGCGGGCTGCTGCTGATCATTGTACTTTACGCCCGTGGCGGCGTGATCGGTGCGATCAGCGGACGGGAGGTGGCCCATGACTGATCCAACGGGCGCAAAGCAGGTTTTGGAGGTCAGAGATCTTAGCAAATCCTTTGGCGCGTTGCAGGCCAGCAAGAACATCTCTCTGGATCTGCGTGCCGGAGAAATCCATGCCTTGATTGGTCCGAACGGCGCCGGAAAATCAACACTTATCAAGCAGATATCCGGGGAACTTCGTCCCGACAGCGGGTCCGTTTCGCTGCTTGGTCATCCGGTAGATGATCTGAGCCGTGTCGCACGAGCCCGGATGGGGCTGGGGCGTACCTTCCAGATCTCCGCCCTCGCGATGGACTTCACGGTATTGCAAAACGCGGTGCTCGGCGCGCTTGGCGCGCGGGGCGGCGTGTTTCGGTTCCTAGGCAATGTGATGCGGGACAAGGCATTGGTGGCGCAGGCGGAACACGCCTTGGAGCGCGTGGGCCTGTTGAGCGACGCAAAGCGGCGGACCGCGGACCTGTCACATGGCCAACGGCGCCAACTGGAGGTGGCGGTGGCGCTGACGCTGCAACCACGGCTGTTCCTGATGGATGAGCCGATGGCAGGCCTTGGGGCAGGTGGATCGCAGGCGCTGACAGGGTTTCTGAACACCCTGCGCCATGAGGCGCCGATCCTTCTGGTAGAGCATGATATGGATGCTGTCTTTGCTTTGGCGGATCGGATCAGCGTGTTGGTTTATGGCGAAGTCATCGCCACCGGCACCACCGATGAGATCCGCAACAACGCAGAGGTGCGACGCGCCTACTTGGGTGAGGAGGAGGCGGTATGACTTTGCTATCTCTAAAAAATGTTACTGCGTCCTATGGGCCGTCTCAGGCCTTGTTTGGTGTGGAGCTGGACATCGGCGAAGGCGAGGTGGTGGCGCTGATGGGCCGCAACGGCATGGGTAAGTCGACCACGATCAAGACCATCTGCGGCATGTTGCCAGCGAGTGAAGGCACGCTGCATTTCGCAGGAAATGACCTGCGCAAGCTGCACTCACATAAGATCGCGCGACTGGGTATCGGGTTGGTACCTGAGGGCCGTCGATGTTTTGCACCGCTCACGGTCGAGGAAAATCTGAGAGCTGCTGCAAGGCCCGGCCCCTGGGATTTCGCCATGGTCGCAGACCTCTTCCCCCGCTTGGCGGAGCGGCGCGATCAGACCGCGTCTTCTCTCTCCGGAGGGGAGCAACAGATGCTCGCCATTGGTCGTGCGTTGATGATCAACCCGCGTCTGTTGATCCTGGACGAGGCGACCGAAGGCCTCGCTCCCGTGGTGCGTCAGGAAATCTGGGCGGCGATTGCGCGGCTGAAACGCGACAGTGGTCTGTCGATTCTGGTGGTGGACAAGACACTACGTGAACTCGCCGCCGTGGCGGACCGAGCGGTGATTGTGAACAAGGGCGCGACGGTCTGGACGGGTGCAATGGACGCGCTGACTCCCGAGCTGAAGGACCGCTATCTGGGCGTTTAGCCAGGTCCCTGGCTTGGACTCGTGACCCGGCTTTGCTAGGCAGGGCAAAACACTCCCGGCCAAGGAACCCACCATGCCTGCAATCACCCTCTGCATTCCCGCCTATGCTATGGGCGGGGATGGTGCGCGCTACTTGGCGGATTCCTTTGACCATCTCTGCCATCAGAGTTTCAGCGATTTTGATATCGTTGTATCAGATCAATCCGATGATATGGCGGTTGCTGAGGTCTGCCGGACTTATGCCGACCGGCTGACCATCACCCATCTGTGGAACCGCGAGGGGCTGAGACAGGCCTCGGCGAATGTGAACAACGCAATAGCCCATGCAACCGGCGATATCATCAAGGTTCTGTTCCAAGATGATTTGATTATAGACCCCAACGGGTTGGCGCACATACATGATGCAATGGGGCAGGGTGCGGACTGGTGCCTCTGCGGCTCTGGCGTTACGCGGGATGGCAGCACTGTGACCCGTCCGATGCGACCTCGGCTGACCGATCGGATGCATTTTGGCAAGAATACCGTTTCCAGCCCCTCGGTTCTCGCCATGCGCCGTACCTCCGCGATGGAGTTCGACGAAGCCTTGATCTGGCTGATGGATGTGGACCTCTACAAACGCCTGTGGGATGCCTACGGAGATCCGGTGGTGGTGCCCGACACCGTGATTGCCAACCGCATGCATGAGGGTCAGGTCAGCGCGTCTGTCAGCAAGGCGTTGCGGCAGAAGGAGCTGCGATACATGGGCAGAAAATTTGCCAGGACCACCAGTTTTCGCGGCTGGTTGGAATATCTTCGGCAGCGGCTGAAGGCGCTCTGACATCGCGACGTCAAAGTACACCTATGGGCAGTCTGAGGTGATGCCCATAGGTATTTCAATCGTCTAGCGGGATAAGTGAATGTTAAATCTCTCTCGCAAAGCCTGATCCAGAACTGGATCGAATTGCGCCTGCGAGGCTTGGCTTAGGATATGTTCCTTGCGGGCTATCGCCTTTTCGATGAGGTCAGGCTTGTCCAGCTCAGCCCATTCCTTGGGAGAGGTGCGATCCCCGAATGTGGGATAAACGAAATCCTGCTGCATCCGGCTGAGCGTAGCGTCCGTACCCAGATAATGGCCAGTTCCGCTAAGGCAGACTTCAGCAATCTGATCGATGGCAACGGTGTCTTCGCTCACCTCAATACCGCGCACGCAACGCAGCGCCTGGCCGAGCATATCGTCGCTCAGGATCAGCGACTCAAGGCAGAACCCAAGCAGAGAGGCATGCATTCCGGCCGCCTCATACACCATATTGCACCCCGACAGCCCCGCCATCACGTTGGAGCACATCTGCTCCCATCCGGCCTGCATGTCGGGCAGTTTGCTGTCAGAGGCGCCAGCGGCGGCGCCGCCCGGCAGGTCATAAAAATGATGCATCTGCGCGCAGCCCGCCGTCAGCAGCGCCTGTTCGCCAGATCCGATCGACATCGCCCCGGTTCGCAGATCAAGCCCGAAAGGCCAGGTGCCAAAGATCGCAGGCGCCCCGGGTTTGACGGCGTTGACGTAGACCAGACCGGCAAGGCATTCGGCAACCGCCTGCACAATGGCGCCGGCAATCGTTGATGGTGCGGTGGCGCCGGCCATGCCCGCGGACAGCAAGAGAACCGGCATACCGCCCTTGATGCACAGCTCCATCACCTCGCAGCTTTCGGTGGCAAACTTCATCGGGGGCACAACAAAGCAGTTGGAATTGGACATAAACGGACGCTCGCGCCATTTGTCCTCACCGCCTGCAATCATATGCAGCATCTCCAGTGCCGGCGGCACATGGCTCGGCTCGGTAAAGGATGTTCCGATATGTTTCAGCGTGCCAGAGCAGCTCGCGTAGACCGTATTCAGGTCCATTTCCATATTGTCGAGAATATCGCGGCACACCATAGGCCGCTGCAGGAAGTGGACGTTGTCCAATTGGTCGGTGATCCGGGCCGCGTCGTGCAAATCCTGCACGGTTGAATCGCGATATGTCCGGCCATGAACATCAACCACATGGACTGCAGCACCGGCAGTGCCGTAATGCACCCGCGTGCCTGAGAGTTCGAGGTCGTTCTTGCCATCCCGGCTGAACAGGGTGACCGATCGGTTGGCCTTGGCAATCGTGTCCTCTACCAGGGCACGGGGGAACCGGATGCGGCCATCGTCGCCTTCAATGCAGCCCGCAGCTTTCAGATAGGCAACCCCGCTTGGTGGCGCGTCGGCAAGGCCGATCTGCTCCAACGCGTTCAGCGCGGCTTCGTGGATACGTGCAACACCGGCGTCGCTGAGCGGGCGATAAAGGCCGCCCTCCAGCCCGGCCCGAACGGGGCGCAGATGGTCGGCAAGGGGGGCTGCCCGGGCAGCACGGCGGGCAGCGCGGCCACCGCTTCGGGACGCACGAGGGGAGTTCGATTGATCTGTCATAAGGTCTCTCTGGGTCTGAAATGGAAGCTGATCGTTTCAGATCCGCCTCGGTCGTCCCCGCGCCGCCCGACCACGGGACGCGCCGATTGTGCGGCCGATCAGACTGATGAACCACCGTTCTCCTGACTGTTTCCCTGGCTGGCTGGCTGCCATGTCACTGCTCCGTTGTCGTCTGTACATCGTTGCACAGAGGGCGACCGATTCTATCTCATTTGCGACTTATGTGAAATTTGCGACCAATATTTCACAACGGAGATGCGCCAACTTCTAAATTCACCTCCGAGCATGATCGGTAAAAATGTATAAATATTAGCGCGTTAAAGGGTGAATTTCGTCTATGTTGGTGTTACCAACTGAGGCACTCTGAGAACGCCATCATGCTGAACCCGGTGTTAAGCATTTGCAGAGATACTGGTCGGAGATGGGCAATCACGCGCGCCTGAACGGCGCGCCGTCAAAAAAGGGCAGTGCCGATGACACCGGCCTTCATTCGCAGCACGGACCATGATCTCTCGGCGCATCGTAAGCAGCGGCGCCGGTGGCTTCGGACAGGTGGTAGCGGATCAGCCCGGTGGGCAGCGATTGCCGGGCTCACAGCGGCGGTCCTTGCGGCTGCGCCCTGTTCTGCTGGTGACTGGAGCGGTTTTTTCCTTGGCGCCTCCATGGCGCGCGTACAGGCCGCGCAATCAGTGCGGGGTTCAGTAAGCGCGTCGGGGCTTCACCTTGGCTATGATCATGATTTTGGTCTCGTGGTGCTGGGCGGGGAGGTCGAGGTTGATCGCAGCGGGCGTGCCCGCTCTGACCTGACGGAGGATCAGACCCGGCGGATCAAACTGAGGGCCGGTTACGATATGGGGGAGACGCTGGGATATGTCACCGTCGGCTCAGCCCGCAATGAAACCGCCACAGATAGCGACAACGGGGCGGTTTATGGCCTTGGGCTCAGCTACTCCCTCAACCGGGCTCTGCATGTCAGCGGGGAATACCTGCATCAGGACGCAAGCGATGGCGCCGCCGTTCAGACGCCCTCGCGTGATATCCTGTCGATCCGCGCATCTTTTCAGTTCTGACGCCCTCCCTCTCACCATCCGTCAATAGGCGTGGCTGCCGGGATCGACCTCTTGGGGCTAGTGTCCAAACACACCTAGATCTGGCCATCACTTCGCAGCGTCTCATCCATCGTCGCGCGACTGGCGCAATGGGCAGATCAAGAGTTGCATGACGGCCCCGGTTTCAGAAGCCAGATGAGCGGTGGTTGGCCGGTCCGGCAAGGCACCGGCGCGGATTTGCCAATCGGCGATTAGACGCCCGAAATCAATCGGCAGGAACCTGCCTCATGCCCTCATTTTGGGCCAAATAATGCGCAGAAATTCGGAAAAACTCGACGGGGTCTGGAACAAAACCGCTGTCGATCTTCTTTAGGAGGGGCAGACGCGAGAGTAGCGCGTCTTTGAGAAGACACATGTCGAAAGACAGACAAGGAGAAGTCGAGATGACTCGTATCGTATCCATGGCCGCCATCGCCGCCGCCCTGAGCACCCCAGCCTTTGCCGGCAATCTGGAAGAGCCCGTCGTGGCCCCAGCCCCTACGGCACCGCCCGTCGTGGTTGCCAATGACGGTGGCGATTGGACCGGTGCCTATATCGGTGGCCAAATCGGGCAGCTGGACGCAGACACCAGCAACGGCCTGTCAGGCGATGATGTCTCTTACGGTGTGCACGCTGGCTATAACTATGATTTTGGCCGCTTCGTGCTGGGTGGTGAGATTGACTATGACGCCACAGATGTCGATCTTGGCGGCGGTGCCGCCACTGTGGACTCCGTGATGCGTGGCAAGGTGAAGGCCGGGTATGACTTCGGTCCCGTCCTCGCCTATGTGACTGGCGGTGTGGCGCAGGTCGACACCTCTGTTGGTGATGAAACCGGTGAATTTTACGGTATCGGCGTCGCCTACCGCGTGACCGACCAATGGACTGTCGGTGGTGAAGTGTTGGAGCATGACTTCGATAATCTGGGCAGCTCCGGCATCAGCGCCGATGCGACCACCGTATCGCTGCGGGCCTCCTACCAGTTCTGATTTGCCCCCCAGTGATAACAGCGGCGCGTCCATTTCGATGGGCGCGCCGTTTTGCGTCGGCGTGAGGCTTAAGTCTGAATTGCAGGCTTGGCGGGGCTTTCTTGCTGTGTTATGCCAATCTTATGAACCGGATTTGCAACATTATTACCTGCTGCATTACCTGCTGAAATAGTCAGCGGGCTGGTTTCTGTCGTTCCCTTCTTTTGAACAAGTTGCTAAGCCCGCGCTGCGCGCCGCGTACCTGCGGCACCCGTTGGGAGATTGGCCAGAGGCGCACTGCGCCGCGGTCAGACGAAGGATTTGTGATGACGACGATCAAGCTGCACAACACCCGCACCAGAGGCAAAGAGGTGCTGAACCCGATCAATCCCGACGATGTGCGCCTCTATCTCTGTGGGCCGACAGTCTATGACCGCGCCCATTTAGGCAATGCGCGCCCGGTGGTGGTGTTTGATGTGCTCTATCGCCTGTTGCGCCACGTCTACGGCACCGATCATGTCACCTATGCGCGCAATTTCACCGATGTGGATGACAAGATCAACGCAACCGCGCTGGCCCGCAAGGAAGCAGGCGCGCCGGGCACGCTGGAAGAGCTGGTACAGGAGCGCACAGAAGAGACTATCAGTTGGTATCTGGCGGATATGGCTGAACTGGGCGCGCTGGAGCCGGATCACATGCCGCGCGCAACCGCCTATATCCCGCAGATGATCGCGATGATCGAAGAGCTGATCGCCAAGGGTCATGCCTATGCGGACGGTGCCGGTCATGTGCTGTTCTCGGTCAAGAGCTACAAGGATTACGGCGCGCTGTCCGGCCGGTCGGTGGACGACATGATTGCCGGTGCGCGGGTTGAAGTGGCCGATAACAAACGCGATCCGATGGATTTCGTGCTGTGGAAGCCCTCCACCGATGAGCTGCCCGGTTGGGACAGCCCCTGGGGCCGGGGTCGTCCGGGTTGGCATATCGAATGCTCCGCCATGAGCCACGAACTGTTTGGCGATAGTTTCGACATTCACGGCGGCGGCAATGACCTGATGTTCCCGCATCACGAGAATGAAATTGCGCAAAGCTGCTGTGCCCATCCCGAGGGTGATTTTGCAAAAATCTGGCTGCATAATGAGATGCTGCAGGTCGAAGGAAAGAAGATGTCCAAGTCTCTGGGCAACTTTTTCACCGTGCGCGACCTCTTGGATCAGGGGTATCCGGGGGAGGTGATCCGGTTGGTATTTTTGCAAACCCACTATCGCAAGCCGATGGATTGGACCGACAAAAAAGCAAAAGAAGCAGAGGCAACGCTGCGTAAGTGGTATCAGCTTGCGGCAACGGCCCTAGACAATGAAGAACCATATGTTGGGGTGATCAATGCACTATCCGATGATCTAAATACAGCCCAAGCAATTGCCGAATTGCATCAGCTTTTTCATGCCGAAGATGCTGCAAGCATGCGGGCTAGTTTGAAGTTCATGGGTCTTATGGGTGCGGACACTCCAACATGGGCTACCGGTGAGAACATTGATCTAACCTTATATGAGAGAAAACTATCCGATGCTCGGGAAGTCGCTATGCAGAGTAAGGATTTTTCCGAGGTTGATCGCCTGAAGGCGGCCTTTGTTGCTGCTGGGGTTGAGGTCCGGATGAGTAAGACCGGCGTTGAACTGGTGCCCGGCCCCTCATTCGATTCCAGCAAACTGGACGCGATCTAGCACCAAAACAGACCACTGCCCTCAGAGGTGAGGGCCACCCTCATTCCGCCAAGCCATAAGGCCAGCCATGACCAAAGAACGTCTTTACCTCTATGACACCACGCTGCGCGATGGGCAGCAGACCCAGGGTGTGCAGTTCTCGACCACCGAGAAGGTGCAGATTGCGACGGCGCTGGACGGGCTTGGGGTGGACTACATCGAAGGAGGCTGGCCCGGCGCCAATCCGACCGACAGCGGGTTCTTTGACGCAGCCCCCCGGACGCGCGCGACCATGACTGCCTTTGGCATGACCAAACGGGCAGGGCGTTCCGCGGAAAACGACGATGTGCTGGCGGCGGTGTTGAATGCCGGCACAGCGGCGGTCTGTCTGGTCGGCAAAAGCCATGATTATCACGTCACCCATGCGCTGGGGATCACGCTTGAGGAGAACCTCGATAATATCCGGGCCTCCATCGCGCATCTTGTGGCGCAGGGGCGCGAGGCGCTGTTTGATGCCGAACATTTTTTTGACGGCTACAAGGACAACCCGGACTACGCGCTGGCGGCATGCCGCGCCGCGCTTGAAGCAGGCGCGCGCTGGGTGGTGCTGTGTGATACCAATGGCGGCACCTTGCCGGGGGACGTGGGGCGGATCGTGGCGGAGGTGATCGCGGCCGGGTTGCCGGGGGATCATTTGGGCATTCACACCCATAATGATACCGAAAATGCGGTGGCCTGCTCGCTGGCGGCTGTGGATGCAGGCGCGCGGCAGATCCAAGGCACGCTGAACGGTCTGGGGGAGCGCTGCGGCAATGCCAATCTGACCACACTGATCCCCACACTGCTGCTGAAACACCCCTATGCGGACCAGTTTGACATCGGTGTCAGCCACGAGGGCTTGAGTACGCTCACCGCGCTCAGCCGGATGCTGGATGAGATTCTGAACCGGGTACCAACGAAACAGGCCGCTTATGTTGGGGCCTCCGCCTTTGCCCATAAGGCCGGGCTGCATGCCAGCGCGATCCTGAAGGATCCGAGCACCTACGAACATATTGACCCGACATTGGTTGGCAATGCGCGTATCATTCCGATGTCCAATCAGGCAGGGCAGTCCAATCTGCGCCGTCGCCTGTCGGAGGCCGGTCTGCGCGTTGAGAACGGCGACCCGGCGCTGGCGCGAATTCTGGAGCGGATCAAAACCCGTGAGGCCGAGGGGTATTCCTATGACACCGCGCAGGCCTCGTTCGAGATCCTGGCGCGCGAGGAGCTGGGGCAGCTTCCAAGTTTCTTTGAGGTGAAGCGCTATAAGGTCACGGTGGAGCGGCGCAAGAACAAGTATGACCGGATGGTCTCGCTCTCTGAGGCGGTTGTGGTCGTTAAGGTGGATGGCCAAAAGCTGCTGTCGGTGAGTGAATCGCTGGACGAGACCGGTAGCGACCGGGGTCCGGTGAACGCGCTGGCCAAGGCGCTGACCAAGGATCTGGGCCAGTATTCCAAGGCGCTGGGTGATATGCGGCTGGTTGATTTCAAAGTGCGCATCACCCAAGGCGGCACCGAGGCGGTGACACGGGTCATTATCGACAGCGAAGATGGCGCCGGGCGACGCTGGTCTACCGTTGGCGTCAGCGCGAACATAATAGATGCCTCGTTTGAGGCGCTGCTGGATGCGATCCGCTGGAAGCTGCTACGCGACACCGATGCCGGGGGCGTTGGCGTCTGATGACGACATTTGATGACGACCTGATTACCTGCGCCGATCTGGTACAGAAAGGCGATCCCGACCGTTTTGCCACGGTGATGGCCTCGCCAGTCTCTACGCGCGCCGCCCTGTTTGCGATTTACGCGTTTAATCTGGAATTGGCGCGGGCACCCTGGGCCTCAACCGAGGCAATGATTGCCGAAATGCGTGTGCAATGGTGGCGCGACGTCGGCGCCGAGATTGCCGCCGGTGGTTCTGTGCGTCGACATTTTGTCGCCACACCGCTGGCCAGGGTCCTGACGCCGGAACTGGCGGTGCATATTGATGAAATGGCAGAGGCCCGCCGCTGGGACATCTACCGAGACCCGTTTGAGGATGAGGCGGCACTGGCGGATCACATCGACAAGACCACAGGCTCGCTCATGTGGATGGCAGCGGCGACGCTGGGGGCACGTGATCAGACACTAGTGCGCCGGTTCGCCTATGGGGTCGGCGTCGCCAATTGGCTGCGCGCAATACCCAAATTGGTTGCAGAGAAGCGCGTGCCGCTTCTGGATGGCACCCCCGAGGGAGTACGGGCACTGGCCCAGGATGGCCTTGCGGCGTTGAAAGAAGCCCGCGCCAATCGGGGAGCGATGGCGGCATCTTCGCTGCCGGCGCTCCTGCCAGGCTGGCAGGCGGACAAGATCCTGCAACAGGCCGTCGCCGTGCCGCAACGGGTTGCAGATGGCGCCTTGGGGACAAGTGAATTCCGCCGTCGCACCAGTCTGATCTATCGGGTCTCGACCGGGCGCTGGTAGGTTCACTGAGATTCAGATGGAAAAAAGACGCCGACGGCTTTCCGCCTGGCGTCTTTTTCTTTTTCTGCAGCGGGTTAACCGGAGATCACATGTCACGTACAGCTCGGGGTTTCAACGCAAGCCACAAGAGCGCGCCGCCCGCCAGGACCAGGAAGGGCGCCATCGCCATGTTCACGGCGGTCCAGCCTTCGACCGCACTACCGCCTGAACAGTTCATCAGCCCGCCCGAGGCCAGCGAGGCAAAGGTGACGCCGCCAAAGACCAAGAGATCATTCAGCCCCTGCATCCGGCCGCGCTCATAGCTCTCATGTGCGCCGGCCAACATGGTGGTTGCACCAATGAAGCCAAAGTTCCAGCCAATGCCCAGCAAGACCAAGGCGACAAAGAAATTTTCCAGATCCACGCCCTGCAGCGCGACAGCCCCGGCTGCGGCAAGAATCACAAGGCCGGCGCCAACAACCTTTTCAACGCCGAAACGCGCAATCAGATGACCGGTAAAGAAGGAAGGCACATACATTGCCAGCACGTGGGCGGTCACCACGTCAGCCGCGCTGCCTTCGGTAAAGCCACAGCCAACAACCGCCAGCGGGGTGGAGGTCATCACTAAGTTCATCAGCGCGTAGGACACCATTGCACAGATCACGGCCACGGCGATGGTGGGTGTGCGCAGCAGCTCCAGACGGCTGCGTCCCTTGGGCGCGTCCTCGCTGGGCACCGGGGGTTTGGGGATCTTGAGGAACAGAAACAGGATGGCGCCCAGAACATTGACTGCGACCACGGCCATATAGGTGCCGAGGAAGGGGATCACAAAGGCTTGGCTGGTCGCCTTGACGATCTGCGGGCCAATAATGGCTGAGAGCAACCCGCCCGCCATCACATAAGAAATTGCCTTGGGCCGAAACGCATCGGACGCGGTGTCAGTGGCGGCAAAGCGGTAAAAACCTTGCGCGCTCATGTAGATACCGGTCAGGAAGCTGCCAAACAGGAAGATGGGGAAGGAACCAAGGTAGAGCCCATAGGCACCAATGACCCCGCCAAGGGTGCCGCCGGCAGCCCCGACAAAGAATCCCGCCTTGCGCCCGTAACGCTGCATGATCGCGGAGATCGGCGTTGCTGCCAGCATGGAACCGGCGACGATCAGCGAAATCGGCAGGGTCGCGAAACAGGCATTGCTGGCAAGCGATTGACCTGCGAGACCACCAATGGTGAAGATCATCGGCATCTGCGCGCCCAAAAAGGCCTGCGCAAGCACGAGAATGACAACATTGCGTTTGGCGATGCGGTCGTCGGGGAGGGGGAGGCTGTCAGTCATGACAGATGCGTATCCCTGAATATCCGGCAGGGCAAGATTGATGCTGCATCAGTGCGTTATGCGCGCGAAAAAGACGCAAGGAGAGGTGACACATGACAGGATCGAAAAATCCGGATGCGGCGGGGGCGGTTAACGTCGGACGGATCATCACCAGTGACGCCTGCGTATCTGAAGGAGCAGCTTGGCTGGCCGATCACGACGCGCGATTTGCCGCCGCGATTGACCTCTGCGGACCGCTGCCCCTGCGCCGCAAACCCGAGGGCTTTGCCGAACTGCTCAGCGCGATTGTCAGCCAGCAGGTGAGCGTCGCCTCTGCCAATGCGATCTGGGGCCGGATGGTTGAGGCGGGGTTGGACACCGCCACTGCCGTTGCCGCCGCTAGCGAGGATGATCTGCGCGGTGTCGGTCTCAGCCGTCAGAAAATCCGCTACGCCCACGCCCTGGCTGCGGCCGGCATTGATTTCGACGCCCTACGCCAGCTGCCGGATTCCGAGGTGATTGAGACCCTGACGCAAGTTTCGGGCATCGGCACTTGGACCGCGGAAATCTATGCGATGTTCTCGCTTGGGCGGGCCGATGTCTTTGCCCATGGTGATCTGGCGTTGCAGGAGGGTGCGCGGATACTGCTCGACCTGCCAGAGCGGCCCAAACCCGCCGCGATGCGCCGCATCGCCGAGGCATGGTCGCCGTGGCGGTCGGTTGCGGCGCGCGTGCTCTGGGCCTATTACCGGGTGGCAAAGGACAGGGAAGGGATCCGATGACACGAGTTTTATCAGCCGAGCGCAAGGCGCCTTTGTCGGGGCAGACCCGATCCGTGGTGGTGTTTCTGCATGGCTATGGGGCCAATGGCGCCGACCTGCTGGGACTGGCTGACCCCTTGGGCGAACATCTGCCGGATACATTGTTTGTGGCGCCCGATGCGCCGGAGCGTTGTGCGGGCACGCCCTTTGGCTTCCAATGGTTTCCGATCCCCTGGATCGACGGTTCTTCCGAAGAGGAATCCATGCGGGGCATGATGGCCTCCATCGAGGATCTGAACGCATTTCTGGATGCGCTAATGGTGGATGAAGATGTGCTGCCCGAGCAAGTGGTGCTGTTTGGATTCTCCCAAGGCACGATGATGAGCCTGCATGTCGCACCCCGCCGTGAAGATGCGGTGGCGGGGATCGTCGCCTTCTCCGGGCGGCTGCTCTCGCCGGAGACGCTAAAGGATGAGGTGGTCTCAAAAATGCCGGTGCTGCTGGTGCATGGCGACGCTGACGATGTGGTGCCGCCGCAATCACTGCCCGAGGCTGCCGAGGCGCTGGGAGAGGCCGGGTTCCAGGATGTCTTCGCCCATATCATGAAGGGCACAGGTCACGGCATTGCACCCGACGGGTTGAGCGTGGCGCTGGCCTTCATGCGTGACAAGCTGAGCCTGTGACACCACTGCGACCGGTTCCGGTTGCAGCAGGATCAGAAAACAACACCAGCCGCGCAGCTTAACGCTTGCGCGGCTTTCTTGGTTTTCGCGGTTTTAAGCCTGCATCCGACTCCGGTCGAGCGGGCTTTGACGCGGCGGCTTTGCGCCGGGCAATGGCCTGTCGGTTTGGCGCAGGTTTGGGTTTTGGCGGACCCGGAATAATTGGCGCCTCCAGATCCTCCCAGGTGCCGGGGGACAAGCCGTCCAGCGTCCAGATCCCAATCGCCGCCCGGATGAGGCGCAGGGTCGGATGGCCGACAGCGGCTGTCATTCGCCGCACCTGCCGGTTGCGGCCTTCGCGGATGGTGAGCGCGATCCAGCTGTCAGGCACGGACTTTCGCACCCGGATCGGTGGGTTGCGTGCCCAGATCCCTTCCGGTTCCTCAATCAACGCGGCTTTGGCTGGGCGGGTCATCCCGTCTTTCAGCTCCACGCCGTTGGCCAGCGCCTGAATGGCGGCGGCATCCGGTGTGCCCTCGACCTGTACCCAATAGGTTTTCGGCATCTTATGCTGCGGGTCCGAAATCCACGCTTGCAAACGCCCATGATCGGTCAGCAGCATCAGCCCCTCGCTGTCACGGTCCAACCGCCCCGCAGGGTAAACCCCCGGCAGATCAATCCAGTCGCTGAGCGTCGCACGCGGACTGCTGTCGCTGCCACGATCGGTGAACTGGGGCAGTACATCATAGGGTTTGTTGAAGCGGATCAATCTGGTCATCAGCCTGCAATAGGCAGCGCTTTACTAAGTGGCAAGGGTGACGAGCGCCTCCAGCGTGGTTTGGCCGGGTGCAGATCAGCGTCTAGCCGTCATGCTGCTGTCACGGAAGCATCCTAGTGATCAATCAGAAAGCTGGTCCGAGGCCGTGTTAGAATCATTGATAATGGGGGCTTGCCAGTTGCAGGCCACGATATATAGTTAATTCAAAGCAGGGGCGGGTTCCCCGCTCTGATGTCGGAACACAGGCAGACAGGGCGGTAGAGCCGTTGCAGAACATGCAGATCCACCAGCAACAGATTTCAGCAGGTATTGGCGATGGGTGTACAGCCGTCGCCCAAGGTGAGCCTGTGAGTTGCTGCAACAAGGGGATGCGTCCGCTGATTGGTCTGCGAATACCTGTCTGGCCGCATCGAAGCCCTCTGTCGGTTCGCCCTCAGTATGCTGAGATTCATATGACTGATCCAAAGACAAGCGCGTGGGCTCCACGCGCTTTTGTTTTTTCTGAAACCACCGCTGTGCCGGCCCGTGTGCGGGGGCAGGGTGGTGGTCGATGGCCGGGACCTTGGCGCAGGTCCAGGCCATTGAAACGAGGAGGTGCAGTATGACCGTCGCCGTTGGCAATCTCAGAACCTTGATTCTGAACGCAGATATGCAGCCACTCAGTTGGGCACCGCTGTCTGTCTGCAATTGGCAGGATGCATTTGTCGCCGTTCATCAGGAGCGTGTGATCCAGGTCAAAACCTACGAAGATGTCGAGGTGCATTCTGCCTCGCAATCCTTCGAAGTCCCTTCTGTTGTGGCGCTAAAGCGCTATCGCAAGCGTAAGAAAGTCGCCTTTACCCGCTATAACGTCTTCCTGCGCGATGAGTTCTGCTGCCAGTATTGCGGCAAGCGGTTTGCCGCCAAAGATCTGACATTTGACCATGTCATCCCCCGCAGCAAAGGCGGCGCATCTTCCTGGACCAATATCGTGGCCTGTTGCAGTGCCGATAACCTGCGCAAAGGCAATCTGAAGCCACAGCAGGTCGGGCTGAAACTGCGCCGCAAACCCTTTGCCCCCAGTCCGCATGAGCTGGACGCCATTGCCCGGCGCCTGCCGCGTCCCAAACCAGAGCTGCACCAGACCTGGATGGACTTTCTCTATTGGGACAGCGAATTGGACAGCTGAGAAACCACAACAGATTTATCCATAAAAAAAGCCCCGATTAGCAAAGCTGTCGGGGCTTTTGGTTGTCTATATCCCGAAATCTCAGCCCTTGGCGCGTTGCACCATGCCAAAGAGATCGCGCGGATCGTCAGGGTCGGCCAGCATATCCAACTCAAGGAAGAAATCCGTATCCTTGATCCGGTCGCGGATGTAGCGCAGGGCCGAGAAATCCTCGATCGCAAAACCGACGCTGTCGAACAGGGTGATCTGCTTGTCATCGCGGCGACCGGGTTTCTGGCCCAGGATCACCTGCCACAGCTCGGTGACTTCAAAATCCTCAGGCATCTGTTGGATCTCGCCTTCGATCCGGGTCTGGGGCGGGAATTCCACAAACACGTCAGAGCGGGACAGGATGCCCGGTGCAAGCTCCGTTTTGCCGGGGCAATCTCCGCCGATGGCGTTGATGTGGACACCGCTTCCGACCATGTTGTCGGTCAGGATCGTGGCATATTGCTTGTCGGCGGTGCAGGTGGTCAGGATCTGCGCGCCCTCGATGGCCTCTTCCGGCGTTTTGCAGGCCACAACGTCCAGCCCGCTGGTCTTCAGGTTCGCCGCGCATTTCGCGGTTGCAGCCGGATCAACATCATAAAGCCGCACGGATTTCAGCCCGCAGATCGCCTGCATCGCCAGTGACTGGAATTCTGACTGGGCGCCATTGCCGATCATCGCCATCGTCGTCGCCTCTTTGGGGGCCAGATGCTTTGCCACCATAGCTGAGGTCGCAGCGGTGCGTAATGCGGTCAGGATCGTCATCTCGGTCAGCAGCACCGGATAGCCGGTATAGACATCCGCCAAGAGGCCAAAGGCAGTGACTGTCTGCAGCCCCTCAGAGGTGTTTTTCGGGTGGCCGTTTACATATTTGAAGCCATACGCCTCGCCGTCGGAGGTTGGCATCAACTCAATCACGCCCACATCGGAGTGGCTGGCCACGCGCGGCGTTTTGTCAAACAGCTCCCAGCGTTTGAAATCTTCTTCGATATAGGTGGCCAGATCCTTCATCACGGTGTCAATTCCAACATGATGAATGAGGCGCATCATATTGTCGACGCTGACAAAAGGCACAAGTGCCTTGTCCGAGGGTTGGGTCATAACTGGGTCCTTTCACGGGGGCTGAGGTGGATGGCTGCCAGCATGCAGCGCACCGACCCGCCAGCGGTTTCGATTGTAGGGATGGAGAGCGGCAGCAAGTCGGCACTGCGCTCGACTATGGCGATCTGTTCTGGGCGCAGTACCTCCACCGCGCGGGAGGAGAGCGCCAGAAGACGGCGATCACCGGTCAGCTCCAGCGCATTGCCGGCAAATCCGGCGATCTGTTCGGGCGTAAGATCAATCACCCGGCGTCCGGTTTCCTCCAGCCGCGCGGCAACTTCGGCCCGACGCATTGGATCGGTGATCATATCAAGGCAGATCAGCGCATAATCCGTGCCGATGCCCATCAGAACATTGGTGTGATAGACATCACGGCCCTGCGCGTCCCGCGCTTCGAACACCATCGGTTCAAAGTTGAAATGGGTGCAGAAGCGTTCCAGCAGCACCGGATCGGCACGGTTGGATTTCACGGTATAGGCGATGCGTCCGATATGATCGAGCACCATGGCGCCGGTACCTTCGAGCGCCAGCCCGTCCTGTTCCAGCCCGGAATAGTCGATCACATCTTGAACGCGGTAGTCCCGCTTCAGCAGTTCGATCACATCCCAACGGCGTTCCTTGCGCCGGTTGGCCGCATACATCGGGTAGACCGCAACATGGCCGCCGGCATGGGTCGAAAACCAGTTGTTGGGGAAGACGCTGTCCGGGATCTCTGTGCTGGTGTCGTCAAACACATGCACGCTCACACCAGCGCCGCGCAGCGCTGCAACAGCTGCGTCGAATTCAGCCAATGCCTGGGCCGAGGTGACATCGGCAGTCTCACGCGCAAGGGTCTGAAACGCATTATCGTCGCGCGTCTCCGGATTGGAGCAGAAATGATGTGGTCGGATCATCACCACCGCACCGGGGGCCTGAAGCCGTCTCATTGATAGCTCCGTGTTGGGCGGTCAAAGACGCGGCGACCAAGAGCCGAAGCGCAGAGATCCACCATTAGATGCGCGGTACGACCGCGCTCATCCAGAAACGGGTTCAGCTCCACCAGATCAAGCGAGGTCATCAGGCCGGAATCATGCAGCATTTCGCAAACCAGATGACCCTCGCGTACTGTGGCGCCGCCGGGCACGGTGGTGCCGACTGCGGGGGCTACAGACGGATCCAGAAAATCAACATCGAGCGAGACATGCAGCATTCCGTTGGCATCTTTGACCCGCTGGAGAAAGGCAGAGAGCGGACCGGCAATTCCATTTTCGTCGATGTCACGCATGTCATGACGGTGAATATCGCTGGCCTCAAGCGCGAGGCGTTCCGGGGTATCCACGGAACGCAGGCCAATCATGCAGACGTTTTCTTGCGGGACCGGATTGGCAACCTCGGGAAAGCCTGCAAAATCAGGGCGCCCGGTGAAATAGCCCACTGGCGTCCCGTGTAGATTGCCGCTGTCAGAGGTTGCAGGCGTATGGAAATCGGTATGCGCATCAAGCCACAGCACGAATTGCGGGCGGCCTTCCTTGGCCGCGTGGTTGGCCACGCCAACAACCGACCCCAAGGACAGCGAATGGTCGCCACCAAGGAAGATCGGCAGGCCATCTTTCATCGCCTCTTCGGCGGCGCGGATCAGGCGATTGGTCCAGCCGATCGTTTCATTGCGGGCAAAGACCAGACCGTCGTTGGTATCGGGTTCATGGGTGGCAGGACGCAGATTGCCCTGATCGATCACCTTGTGACCCAGACTTTCAATTGCGCGCCCCAGACCGGCGGTGCGATAGGCATCCGGCCCCATCAGGCATCCGGCGCGTCGCTTGCCGCTGTCCACCGGGGCCCCGATCAGAATACAGGTCTTGGATGTCACGCGCATATCTCCTCTGCGAACTGTAGATACTCTTAGAAACCTCCGATTTGAGGTGGATTCCAGCGATCAAATCGCCCATATAGTAGGGCAAATAATCAAGTCGGAGGTTAAATTGGACAAAACGGATGAGCGCCTGATTGCTGCGCTACGTCATAATGCACGCGCATCCCTGTCGGATCTGGCGTTGCAGCTGAACCTGTCGCGGACCACCGTCCGGGCCCGGATCGAACGGTTGCAGACCAAAGGTGATATCCTTGGGTTTTCTGTTGTACTGAAAGAGGATGTCCTACGCGATCCGGTGCGTGGGCTGATGATGATCGGCATCGAAGGCCGTGGTACCAGCCGGATCACCCGACAGCTTCAGGGGCTGCCAGAGGTGCGGGCGATCCACACGACAAACGGGCGCTGGGATCTGATTATTGAGCTGGGCACCGAAACGCTCGAAACCCTGGATGCCGCCCTTGCCAAGATCCGTACATTCGAAGGGGTGGTCAGCAGCGAGACCAACCTCCTGCTTGCCACAAAAAAGGACAGCTAATTCGGGCAACGCCAGGCCTATCCGATTGTGGCGCCCAGCATCTGTGTTCCTGTCAGATCCGGTTCTTGCGCATGTGGTTGGCCGCAGCGACCCAGAGTACGGCCAGAAAAAGCGAGGCAATCGCATTCCAGCTGGCCATTGAGAGGTTGAACAGCTCCCATGGTACATCGTCGCAGCGCACCAGCGGTGCCGACATGATTTTCTGCATCAGATCCTCGCCGCTGAGGTTGCCAATCGGGCCGGAGGTGCAGGAATTTGGACCTTCCCACCAGCCAAGCTCAACACCGCTGTGATAAGCACCGATACCCGCCGTGGCCAGCGCAACCAGCGCGCCGAGATAGGGCAGGATCACCATTGGCACCATCAGGGCCAGCACCCCAATCACAATCGCGGCGCCATGCGGGTAACGCTGCCAGATGCACAGCTTACACGGCGGCATCTCGCCCAGATACTGGAACCCGAAGGCCCCCAGCAGAAGCGCAGCTGAGCCAGCGGTGGCAATCAGAATTAGAAATCGGCTCATGTTTACAAGACCTTTAGTGCGAAAAACCCGCCAAACAACAACACGACAAAGATCGTGAAGACAAGGCCCAGACGCCGTTCAATAAAGTCGCGGATGGGCGCGCCGAATTGCCACAGAAGCCCCGCAACGATGAAAAACCTCATAGCACGCGCCAGAATGGAGGTCGCAACGAAGGTTGCGATGGGCATTCCAGTCCAGCCTGACATTATTGTGATCACCTTATAGGGGAAGGGTGTGATGCCCGCGATCAGCACGGCCCAAAACCCAAAATCATTGAAGCGCTGATTGAATTCCGCCATCGCATCCGCCTTGCCCATGGCAGCAAGCACCGGTTGACCGATACTGTCGTAGAAAAACGCACCGATCGCGTAGCCCAGCAATCCCCCCGCAACTGACGCCACCAGCGCCACCAACGCAATCAGCCAAGCCCGAGAGGGGCGGGCGAGGATCATCGGGATCATCAACACATCTGGCGGGATCGGAAAAACCGAGCTTTCAACAAAGGCCACACCCGCGAGGCACCACAGCGCCTTGGGATGATCGGCCAGAGCCATAGTTCGGTCATACAGCGCGCGCAACATCCTCGGGGCTCTCCTTGGCAATCCGATGAGAGCGGTGCCACGTGGGGGCGGGCGGGTCAACCATCATGGCCTCATGAGGCGCCCAAATGTCGTTCAGACTTCAGGTGCATTTTTCACCACTTCGGGCGCGATTTGCCTATGGACCTCAGCGACCGCCTTGGGTAGGAACAGGACAGAGGCCCAAGTGGCGGAATGGTAGACGCAGGGGATTCAAAATCCCCCGCCTTTGCGGGCGTGCCGGTTCGAGTCCGGCCTTGGGTACCAAGGGTTTCAAGGGGCTGTGCGATTGCGTCGCGCGGCCCCTTCTTCTTTTCGACATCCTCGGAAGCAGAACCCAAGCCCGGCAACTGCGTCGTCGCGGATCAACTTCGCCGACTTTGGGGCTGCAGGTTCGTCGGCGGCGAGGGCGACCACTCTCGCTGTAATCGCGCAGGGATGAGAGCAAGCGCTACAACTGCAGATGTCTGAGTTTTCTTCCGATGCGCATGGCTCGCGTCACATCTGCATGCGTATCTCTCACAGTCAGAAGACCGCGCATTCGCGGAAACGTCAGTATCTGGGCGAGAATGGGCGCGTTTCGCGGGCGGGCCATGGGCTCGCTGCGATGGCGTCTTTCAGGGCGTGGTAGATCTTCGGGTCGATGGCTGTGCCCTGCATGTCGTCCATAACTGCAAATGCCTTCTCCAGCGGCAATGCCGAACGATAGGGACGGTCCGCGGTCATCGCGTCAAAAATATCAGCGACGGTGAGGATGCGCATTTCAACTGTCAGATCCGCCGCTCCGAGGCCGTGCGGATAGCCGGTCCCATCCAGCCGTTCGTGATGCGCCGCCACCACTTCTGCGACATCTTCGAAAACCGAAATCCGTCGCAATATGTCATGACCCAGAACTGGGTGCAGTTTCACCTGCTCCATATCCTGACTGTTCAGACGGCCGGGTTTATCCAGAATCGCGTTGGACACGCCTAACTTACCCAGATCATGCAGAAGCCCCGCACGGACCATCCAGCGCCGATGAGGCAGGTCAAAACCGAGCGCCTCACAGATCATATCTGTGTAATGTGCGACCCGTTCGGAATGGCCATATGTGAAAGGACTTTTGGCATCGATCACCTTTGAAAAGGCGTAAGAAACCTCATCCAGATAGTCGTCATCGACGGGCATGCTCACCCGTGCTGCGCGATCAGAGAACACGCTGGTCTCCAGCCTGTTGCTGGTTAGCCTGTCGTAAAATCCGGGCGCGCGGATCACGCGAGTAAAGATGGGCACCAGCTCCGGATCGAACCAGCTGCCTGCGCGGGTTTCCAGCTCATCCGCCGCGGCGCCGGAGCCCAGCTGTAGCGTGAAAACATCCGTGACCTGCGCCATAAGCGCGATACGGGAGAACAGCGGAATCTCCTTTTGGCTGATTCCGGCCGGATGGCCGCCGCCATTCCAATGCTCGTCCAGACCGGCAATCCCATTGGCAACCCGTTCCGAGAAGCGCATCAGCCGGGCGATTTCTGCGCCCCTGTCACAGCGGGTCTGGATCAGTTCAGTGGCCAGGCTGCCACTGCGGCCAATCACGCCAGTGACCGTTTTCAGCCGCTTCAGACGGCCGTCCCCCTGACCGGTGTGGCGCAGCACGAAATCCAGCTTTTGCCGGGTTGTGCCATCGACAAATTTGAAGTTGCGCTTAAAGGTGAGATCATCGGTTCGGTAGAGCGCGCAGATCCGGGCGGCGTTGGAGCTGCATCCCAGATCCTTGAGCAGAAGCGTAAAGTACAGATCCGCGCGCTCCTGCTGCGACAGATGCAGGTAATCTGCTACCTGCATGCCAATCCAACAGCAGCGGACGCAATGCCCCTCTGGCTGACCTTCGGTGAGATCCAGCGCATGGCTGAGTGCACCCAGCAGTTCGCCCAGCTGGATGGTTTGGCCGCCGACCCGCGAATAGGTCACATCGTGCAGCACGCCAATGGAGGCGGCCGCAAAACCGGGGGCCGGATCCGATCCGGGCAGCGAATACGGGGTCGGAGTGGCCACCATGGCGCGCATCCTTGTTCAAACGCGCGCCTAGCCTACTATAGCAGCCTTAATCTCAGGTTACTGCGGCGATCATCCGCCCTGTAGACATCGGCATCAGGTCAGGCGACACGATTTGCCGAGGCCTCAAGCAGCGTTTGGGTATAGGGATGCTGTGTCCTGCCCGCACGCATCGCCTCAATGCTGAGCACCTCGACGATCTCGCCATGCTGCATCACTGCTGCCTGGTCGCACATATGCGCCACCACCGCGAGATCATGGGAAACCATCATAAAGGTCAGCCCATGTTCGGCACGCAAATCACTGAGAAGGTTTAGAATTTCTGCCTGAACAGAAACATCCAGTGCCGAGGTCGGCTCATCCAGCAGCAAGATATCCGGCTGTGGTGCCAAGGCGCGGGCAATGGCGACGCGCTGGCGTTGTCCCCCCGACAGCTGATGCGGATAGCGAAAGCGGAAGGCCGGACCGAGACCGACGTCTTTCAGCAATTGGTCAACCCGATCGTCGATATCGCGAAACCCGTGCAGGTGCAGCGTCTCCGACAACACCTGATCCACCGACTGGCGCGGATGGAGCGAGGCATAGGGATCCTGAAACACCATCTGAACGGTCTTATAGAACTCCCGGTCGCGGGTGGGGCCAAGCCGCGTGCCTTCGACCGAGATTTCACCGTTCCATTGCGGCGCAAGTCCGGTGATGGCTTTCAGAATAGTGGATTTTCCCGACCCGCTCTCTCCGACAAGGCCAAAGCTGGCACCTGTCTCAACCCTGAGAGAGGCCGCTTTGACGGCATGGACCAACGCGCCGCGGTCGCCAAAATAGACGTTCAGATTGTTGATTTCCAAGGCGGTTGTCATCACCGTCCCTCCACGCTGGGGGCATCTCGCCAGGCGGGATCACGTTGCAGGACCTCCAGCCGTGGACGCGGTGCATCAAATCGGGGCAGGCTGCCCAACAGTCCCTTGGTATAGGGGTGCTGGGCCTCATGCAGGCGATTGGCGTCGCAGACCTCGACGATGCGACCCGCATACATGATCAGCACGCGGTCGCAGAATTGCGAGACAAGGTTCAGATCGTGGCTGATAAAGATCAGCCCCATGCCGCGTTCCTTCACCAGCCGATCCATGATCGACAGCACCTGCCCCTGTACCGAGACATCCAGCGCCGAGGTGGGCTCATCTGCGATCAGAATTTCGGGGTTGGGGATTAGCATCATAGCGATCATGATCCGCTGGCCCATACCGCCCGACATCTCATGCGGGTAGGCGGTCATCACCCGTTCCGGGTCGCGGATCGACACGGCCTCCAGCATTTCCAGTGCTTTGGCATAGGCCTCGGCCTTGGTGGATTTGCTGTGCAGGCGGTGCGCTTCGATCAGCTGATTGCCAATGGTCATCACCGGGTTGAGCGAGAATTTCGGATCCTGCATCACCATGGAGATCTGCTCGCCGCGCACATTGCGCATCTCGCGCTCTGATTTGGCCAGAAGATTTTCACCATGCAGATTGATGTGATCGGCCTCAACAATGCCAGGATGACGGATCAAGCGAAGGATGGCACGGCCGGTCATGGATTTTCCCGACCCGCTTTCGCCAACAATCCCAAGCCGCTCACGCCCAAGCGAGAACGACACGCCGCGCACGGCATCAAAGATACCGTTGCGGGTGGGAAAGCGCACCCAGAGGTTTTCTACATCCAATAGCGTGCTCATGAGGCGCTGTCCTTCGGGTCCAATACATCACGCAGGCCATCGCCCAGCAGGTTGAAAGCCAGCGAGACCGCAAAGATGGCGAGACCGGGCATGGTGGCAACCCACCAGTGATCCAGAATGAACCGGCGCCCTTCGGAAATCATCGCGCCCCATTCCGGGCTGGGCGGCTGTGCCCCCAGACCCAGGAAGCCGAGGCCAGCGGCGGCCAGAATGATGCCGGCCATATCCAGTGTCACCCGCACAATCAGCGAAGACACGCACAGCGGCCAGATATGCTTGATAATGATCCGCAGCGGACCTGCGCCTTGCAGTCGGATCGCGCTGATATAGTCTGAGGACCGGATCGTCAGCGTCTCTGCCCGCGCCATCCGCGCATAGGGCGGCCAAGCGGTAAGAGAGATCGCCAGCACGGCGTTTTCGATCCCGGCGCCAAGCGCGGCCACAAAGGCCAGCGCCAGAACCAGCCTTGGAAAGGCGAGGAAGATATCGGTGATCCGCATCAGGATGATATCGGCCCAGCCACCGACATAGCCCGAGACCGTCCCCACGAGAAGCCCTGCAATCGGCGCAATCATTGCAACCAATGCGACGATATAAAGCGTGATACGCGCACCGTGGATCAAGCGGCTGAGGATATCACGACCAAGGGAATCCGTGCCCAGAATATGCCCCTCGCTGCCAAGCGGTTGCAGCCGGTTGGCGAGGTTCTGCACATAAGGGTCATGCGGCGCGATCACCGGCGCCAGCACAGCAATGGAGATCAGCAGGATCAGAATGCCAAGGCCAACCATGGCCATGTGGTTCTGCCGCAATGAAAGCCACCCTTGATAGAGGGCGGCCAGCCGCGCCTGACGACGTGATGTCGGCGTGTCAGTCAGCAGCCAGGCGCGCAGGCCCTGCTTTGGGGCCGTGGTTTGCGAAGACATGCTCATTTCGACCTCGGATCAAAAACTTTGTAGAGAAGGTCGGAGAAGATGTTGAGGCAGATAAACACAAGCCCCACAACAACTGTACCGCCCAGAACCGCGTTCATGTCAGCGGACAAAAGCGCGGTGGTGATGTAACTGCCAATTCCCGGCCAGGAAAAAATGATCTCGGTCAGAACCGACCCCTCAAGCAGATTGGCATAGCTGAGCGCGATCACGGTGATCAGTTGCACGCGGATATTGCGAAATGCATGCGTCCAGACCACGGCCCATTCGCTCATGCCCTTGACGCGGGCGGTGGTGACATATTCCGCCGAAAGCTGCTCCAGCATGAAGGACCGCGTCATGCGGCTGATATAGGCGAGGCTGTAGTACCCCAGCAGCGCGGCAGGCAGCACGATATGTGAGAACGCATCGCGAAACGCGCCCCAGTCGCCCGCAATCAGCGAATCCAGCAGGATCATCCCGGTGACCGACGGGATCATATCCTCATAAAATATCCCCTGACGGCCCGGCCCACCGACCCAACCCAGGATGCCGTAGAACAGCAATAGCCCCATCAGGCCCAGCCAGAAGATGGGCATGGAGTATCCAACCAGCGCGATCACACGGGCAATCTGGTCAATCCAGCTGCCCCGGCGTACCGCGGCGATGACGCCCAGTGGCACACCAAGGATACAGCCGAAAAAAATGCCAATAGTGGCCAGTTCAAACGTCGCCGGGAACACACGGGCAATATCGGTGGACACATCGCGTGCTGTCAGCAATGAGGTGCCGAAATCACCCCGCAGGACATCGGTGACATAGTAGAAAAACTGCACCGCCAGCGACCGGTCAAGGCCCAGCTCGCGGTAGGCGGCGTTATACTGCTCCTCGGTGGCACGCTCGCCGACGATGGCCAGCACCGGATCAATGGGCATCACCCGACCGATCAGGAAGGTCACAAATAAGAGGCCCAGCATTGTGACCGCGATGGACGACAGCGTCACCAGCGTGCCGCGCGCCCAAGGGGGGAGGGGCAGCCAAGGCCGCCGCTCCGTTTCTGTTGCGAAATTCGCCATCTTACTTGGTCACGTCCCAGTACGCGGCCGAGGTAATGGCCCCGCCGAGGCTCAGCCCTTCGACGTTGTCGGCCATGCCAGCCTGTTCGATCAGCTGGAACATGACGGCAAAGGGAGCAGTGTCGCGGAACTGCGCCTGGATCTCATGGTACATTTCCGCGCGCTTCTCGGTGTCGCCTTCGACCACAGCAGCGGCAACCTTTTCAGTCAGCCCGCCAGTGTCCCAACCATTGCGCCAGGCCAGAAGACCGGTTGCATTGGCTTCGTCCGAGTTATCCGGATTATAGGCAAAGGTGCCTGCGTTGGTATGCGGATCGGGATAGTCCGGGCCCCATGCGCCCAGATAGATATCCAACTCGCGTGCGCGGTATTTGCCCAGGATCTGCTTGCCCGTGCCAACCTCAAGGTTGAGCGTGATTCCCGCCTGCGCGAACGTGTTCTGCAGCGACTGTGCAATTTCCAGACGCTCTTGTGCCTCGCGCACACCGACGGTCAGCTCCAGATTTTCGACACCGGCCTCAGCCAACAATGCCTTGGCCTTTTCGACATCGAAGGAGAATGGGTTTTCATCCACCGCGCCGAGATACGTCTTGGGCAAGAAGTTCTGATGGCCGACATACCAGTTCTTGAGGAAGCTGTTTTCCATGCCGTCATAGTCGATCAGATATTTCAGCGCCTGACGGACCTGAGGTTTGGACAGCTCCGGATGTTTCTGGTTGAAGGAGACATACATCAGGCGGCCTCGCATTTCGCGCAGCACCTCGACACCGTCCACACCGGCGAGACCATCCACGTCCGATGGTGTCAGGTCGCGGGCCACGTCAATGTCGCCACGTTCCAGCATCAGACGCTGAGTGGCGCTTTCCTGAACGTGACGCACGATAACGCGCTTCATTGCTGCCTCGCCGCCGTAGTAGGAGGGGTTGGCGCTCAGGGTGACGCTTTCCTTCGGCTTCCAGCTGGCAAGACTGTAAGGGCCGGAGCCTGCGGAATTGGTGGTCAACCACTTGTTGCCCATATCGCCGTCGACTTCATTGGCCATGACCAATTCCTTGTCAACGATCGCGCCAATCGTGGCGGTCAGGCAGTTCAGGACAAAGGATGTCGCATAGCGCTTGTCCGTTGTGATCGACAGAGTGTTGCCGTCAACCTTGATGGTGTCATCGGCGTTTTCGGGCGTGAAGCCAAACTGCGTAATGATGAAGGACGGCGTCTTGTTCAGAAGAACCGCGCGCTTCAGCGAGAACGCCGCATCCTCGGCCCGGACTGGGTTGCCGGATTGGAAGGTCACGCCTTCGCGCATGGTGAAGGTGATGGTGCGGCCATCCTCAGAGACGGTCCAGCTTTCGGCCAGATCCGGCTGGTAGCCGGCATCCAGATCGGACGGGTCAAAGTTGACCAGTTTGCCGTAAATATTGCGGATCACATCTGCGCCTGCAAACTCAAAACTCTGCGCCGGATCCAGTGTGGTGATATCGTCAATACGGTTGGCAATGACCAGCATATTGGCCGGTGTTTCGGCCATCGTGGCTATCGGGGTGAGGCCAATCGCCAGCCCCAGCGCGGCGGTGCCAAGAAGGGTTTGAATGGTTTTCATCTTTAACTCCCTATCGTGTTTTTAATCTTGGAATATCGCGCTGTTGTCAGCGTCTTGTTGTTGTTTGGGTCTAAAACGGGCGAGATTACGGGCCTGCGTTCTTGGCTGGGTTTTGCCAGGTGGCATCCAGGACCCGCAACCAATTGCCGTGGCACAGTTTCTTCATCAGGGCATCGTTGATTCCGTGCTGGCGCAGGGCGACGCGAAGGACCGGTAGGCCCGCCACGGTTTCGATGTCCTGTGGCACTGTGGCGCCATCAAAATCCGAGCCGAACCCAACACGATCCTCTCCCAGATGGGTAACCAGGTGGTCGATATGGCGCAGCACGCGATCAAGCGGGGTATCAGCATCCATGCGGCCATCTTCCCGCAGGAAGGCCACGGCAAAGTTGAGACCAACCATCCCATCGCTATCACGGATGGCGTGCAGCTGGCGATCGGTCAGGTTGCGGCTGTGGGGCGTCAAAGCATGAGCGTTGGAATGTGTGGCCACCAGCGGCGCGTCGCTTAGCTCCGCAACATCCCAGAACCCGGCCTCATTCAGGTGGGACAGGTCGATCATCACCCCCAGCTGATTGCAGCGCTGCACCAGCCGTTTGCCATCAGACGTCAGACCTGGCCCGGTATCGGGTGACCCTGGAAAGCGGAACGGCACACCATGGCCAAACCGGGTCGGGCGGCTCCAGACCGGGCCGAGAGAGCGTAAGCCCGCCTGATAGAGCACCTCAAGCATATGGAAATCCGGGTCAATTGCCTCAGCCCCCTCCATATGCATCACCGCCGCCATCACGCCATTTGCGAGACAATTGCGAATATCATTCGTGCTACGACAAATTTTCAGCGCGCCATCGCGTTCCAGCTGATACAGGATTGCCGCTTGTGACAGGGCCACGGGGGCGGCTTCGGACCAGCTGATTTCTTGGGACAAGGGCAGGTCATAGCTGTCCGACGACATCTTGTCGTGCATATCGATGTTGACAACATCAGGCACATAGATGGCAAAGAAGCCGCCGCTAAAGCCGCCGTGGCGCGCTTTGGTAAGGTCAATTTGCCGCCCGCCATCACCCTGAAACCCGTCTTTGCCGGGAGAAACATCGCGATTGTGCAATTGCAGCAAAAGATCGTTGTGGCCGTCGAAAATCAGAGGATCAGTCATTTTACTTCCTAATTCCCTGATATGAGGTCGTATCTTTTGCGCTAACGCAAGGGAATTTACGCTGGTTTTAAAGATAAGTCAGAGCAACGCCCAAAAAGTAGCGTCTGACCAGCGGGATGCAGGAAGGGGCGGGTCGCCCTGTCCGAGGATCGCTCGACCGGGCCGGGAAGATGTTCGATTAACGCGCGAATGCGAGTCGGGACTTCAATCCCGTTTCAAGCCATAGCTCGCAAACGCCGCCAGCGCCTCGTCCATCTGCGTCGGGCTAAGCAGCCTTGGCGTGCCAATGCTGCGCGCGCGAATATAAATTGCCGCCAAATGCTCCAGCTCGGCCATCCGCCACATGGCGCGCGCCAGTGTGTCGCCTGTGCAGATGGCGCCATGGTTCGCCATCAGGCACCCCTCGCGGTCCGCCATTGCCGCAACCACATGGGCTGATAATTCGGTCGTGCCGAACAGCGCATATTCTGCCAGTGGCACGTCATGCCCGCCAAATGCTGCCACCATATAGTGGCAGGCCGGGATAGGCATGTGGTTCACAGCGAGGGCACAGCAGTTCACCGGGTGGGCATGGACGACGGCCATCACCTCTGGCTTGTCTGCGAGCAGTGCCTGATGAAATTGCCACTCGGAAGAGGGGGAAGGCTGCCCCCTCTGCGGATCTGGGCTGCCGACCACGGGCATCCGGACAATCATGTCCGGGCTCATCGCCTCATAGGGGATGCCGGATGGGGTGATCAGCATCTCCCCCCCGGCGATCCGCAGCGAGATATTGCCTGAGGTGCCCTGATTAATGCCACTCCGGTTCATCTCCAGACAGGCGTCAATAATCGACTGGCGCAGTGTGTCGCTGTCATCTGGGGCAGGTTTTGTCATCGCACGGTCACCCCGCCTTGCGAATGAGATCGGGGAAAAGCGCTGCCAGCCCCTCGGCAGAGGCGTCGCAGATGCCACGTTCAGTGATCAGCCCGGTCACCAGTCGGTTAGGTGTCACATCAAAGGCGGGGTTGCCGCAGGCGGTGCTTTCGGGGGTGACGCGCGCGAGGCCCATGTCACCACTATCAAGCACGCCTTGGACATGGCTCACCTCGCGGCTGTCGCGGTCCTCGATCGGGATTTCAGCAACGCCATCAGTCACGGTCCAGTCGATGGTGGGAGAGGGCAGGGCAACATAAAAGGGCACCCCGTTGTCATGCGCGGCCAGCGCTTTCAGGTAGGTGCCGATCTTGTTACAGACATCGCCCTGACGGGTGGTGCGATCAGTGCCGGTGATCACCAGATCAACCTGTCCGTGCTGCATAAGATGGCCCCCGGCATTGTCCGTGATGTAGCTGTGGCTAATACCATGGCTGCCCAGTTCCCACGCGGTCAGCGCACCCTGATTGCGCGGGCGGGTCTCATCGACCCAGACGTGGATGGGGATACCGGCATCATGCGCCTGATACATCGGACTGGTGGCCGTACCCCAGTCAACAGTGGCGATCCAGCCGGCATTGCAATGGGTCAGCAGGCGCACCGGCTCACCTGCAGGTTTCCTGGCCGCGATATCACGGATCAGCGTCAGCCCGTAGGTTCCGATGCGTCGGTTGATTTCGACATCCTCATCGGCGATGGCATGGGCAAGCTTCAGCGCCGCCTTGGCGCGGTCTTCCTCAGGCAGAGGGATCAGCGTCTCCATGAATCGGTTCAGCGCCCAGCGCAGGTTGATCGCGGTGGGGCGGGTGGCGTTGAGCTGTTCCCAGGCGGCCTTCAATGCGTTGTCGGACGGATCCAGATCCGCAGCCAGCGCCATGCCATAGGCCGCGGTCGCTCCGATCAACGGTGCGCCACGCACCCGCATTTCCACGATCGCGGTGGCAAACTCGTCCAATGTAGCAACGGGCTGAACGCGAAATTCATGCGGCAACCAGCGCTGATCAATGATCATCAGAACCGATTGATCCTCATCCCACCAGAGCGAACGATAATGCGTGCCGTTGATTTTCACGTGGGGTCCTCCGTTGATGGCGAGCCCAGCGCCGCCGTTGGATGTTGTCCTAGCGCATTGGCGTTAAAGTGCAATCATCTTGCACGCCTAGCCGCCGCGTAGTCTCTGCATCAGATATATTTCATTCTCAGGGGCGAGCGGTTCATCCAGACTGGCTGCGATGATGCGGCCATCCACAGCGACGGATACGCCTGCGTCCAAGGCCGGGGAGAGTGCCGGATAGGCAGATTTAAGCGCCGCAATCATCGCGCCGATTGTGGCAGCGTCAACCTCGACAGCCTCTTGGCCCTCGGCAAAACGCCGCAATCCAGACCAAAGGTGAACGGTCAGGCGCGGTATCCCCGCGCCCTGACCTGTTGTGATGTGTTCAGACGCCATTTGCCGGGCCTCAGCCGTTGTTGGCGCGCTGCTGATCCAGGGCTGCCAGAATACGCGGTGGTGACATCGGAAGCGCATGCAGCCGCACACCCGCCGCCGCAGAAACCGCATTTGCAATGGCCGCGAGAGGCGGGCAGATTGATGTCTCGCCGACACCGCGCACGCCAAAGGGATGGCCGGGGTTTGGCACCTCGACAATCACCGTGTCGATCATTGGCAAGTCAGAGGCGACGGGTATCCGGTAGTCGAGGAAGACGGCATTCTGCAACCGACCATCCTCCCCGTAAATATATTCCTCATTGAGCGCCCAGCCGATGCCCTGTGCGGCACCACCCTGAAACTGCCCTTCAACATAGGTGGGATGGATCGCCTTGCCCGCGTCCTGAATGACTGTATAGCGCGTCACGGCGGTTTTGCCGGTTTCCGGGTCAACTTCGGCATCGACGATATGCGTGGCAAAGGAGACACCGGCGCCTTCGGGGGTGGCTTCAAAATGGCCTGAGATAGGTCCACCGGTCTGGCCCATGTCGCGGGTGATTTCAGCCAGTGGCAGCGGGTCAAAATTGCCTGCATTCGGACCAGAGGGTACGGCGTGGCCATCCTCCCATTTGACAGCATCCTCAGGAATGCCCCATTTGGCCGCCGCGCGTTTGCTGAGTTTGGCCACGGCATCCTCTGCCGCCTTGATCGTGGCCAGGCCACTGGCATAGGTCACCCGGCTACCGTGGGAGACATCATTGTATCCCAGCGTTGCGGTATCGGCGATGGTGACACGGATGCTCTCATAGGGAATGCCGAGAACCTCTGCCGCCATCAGCGCCATGGAGGCACGAGATCCGCCGATATCCGGTGTCCCGACAGAGATCTGGCAGGTGCCATCCTCTGACAGCGACAGCGAAACGGAGGTTTCGCCACCATGGTTGAACCAAAAGCCGCAGGAGATGCCGCGCCCCTGACCGGGTTTCAGCGGGGCACTGTAGTGCGGATGCGCTTTGGCGGCCTCCAGCGTTTCGACCAGACCAATGCGTTCGAACTTTGGCCCATAGGAGGCTCTGGTCCCCTCCCGGGCGGCGTTCTTCAATCGGACATCAACAGGGTCGAGATCCAGTTTGCGGCAGAGCTCGTCAATCACAGATTCCACCGCATAGGCCGCCATCGGCGAGCCGGGCGCCCGGTAGGCGGCCTGTTTGGGCCGATTGCTCATGATATCATAACCGACCTGCTGAACATGTTGCAGATCATAGGGCGCAAAGGCACACATGGCGGTCATATCCGCAGGCGCACCCGGAAAGGCACCGCCCTGTAGGCGGAAGGTGCCCTGTGCAGCTGTGATGATGCCATCCGCTGTCATACCAATCTTGATATCCATGGAGGTCGAGGCCGTGGGACCGGTCGCGCGGAACACTTCCGGGCGACTCATCACCAATTTCACCGGGCGATTGGCCTTGCGCGACAGGGCAAGGGCGACAGGTTCGATGAACACCGTGGTCTTGCCGCCAAAGCCGCCGCCAATTTCCGAGGCGGTGACGCGCAGCTGCGATGTCTCGATCCCCAACAGCGCCGCACAGTTCTTCTGCACGTACCAGTGGCCTTGCGTACAGCACCATAACTCACCTTTGCCGTCCTGTCCCAGCTGAGCCAGACAGGCGTGGGGTTCAATATAGCCCTGATGCGTGGCCTCTGTGACGAAATGCTCCTCCACCACCAGATCGGCCTTGGCAAAACCCGCCTCGACATCGCCATGGCCGCTTTCGTGATAACGCACCACGTTTGGGTGCATCCCATCGGGCACGGAATAATCGGCAGCGCCTTCGCGGATCACCGGCGCATCCTTGGCCATGGCCTTGTCGACATCGGTCACATGGGGCAGCACCTCATACTCAACCTCAATCAGCTTTAGCGCGTCACGTGCGGCGAGGGCAGAGGTGGCAGCGACGGCGGCAATGGCATGGCCATCATAGAGCGCGATATCGCCTGCCATCACGTTTTCCAGCACGTTCCACTGTTCGCCTTCCAGCCCCGGCGCGGGCTTGATCGCGTCGGAGAAATCGGCACGTGTCACGATCGCCTTCACATCGGCCAGCGCTTCGGCCTTGCTGGTGTCGATATGTTTGATCCGGGCATGGGCATGGGGGCTGCGCAGGATGGCCCCGAAGAGCATGCCCGGTGCCGTGGCATCGGCACCAAAGCGCGCCTTGCCCGTGACCTTGTCCAGACCATCAGGGCGGTTAGGGCGGGTCCCCACTTGGGTGAAGTCGGTTTTTCGTTGATCCAGAGCCATTATGACGCCTCCCGCATCTCTGCTGCCGCGTCAATCACGGCGCGAATGATCTTGTCATAGCCGGTACAGCGGCACAGATTGCCGGCCAGCCAATAGCGCACTTCGGTCTCGCTGGGGTCTGGATTTTTCTCCAGCAGAGATTTGGCCGCGACCAGAATACCCGGCGTGCAGATCCCGCATTGCAACGCGGCGTGGTCGATGAACTTCTGTTGCAGTGGATGCAGTGTTTCGCCGGGCGCGATGCCTTCGACCGTGGCAATCTCTTGGCCCTCAGCCTCAACCCCGAGGACGAGGCAGGAACAGACCAGCCGACCGTTCAAGGTGACCGAACAGGCCCCGCAGTCACCCGTGCCGCAGCCTTCCTTGGCGCCCGTGAGATTCAACCGGTCACGCAGCACATCCAGCAGAGTTTCGCGCGGGTCGCAGAGATAGTCGACCGCATCGCCGTTGATGGTGGCTGAGACGTGGATTTTCGAGCTCATACTGTGTCTCCCTTGGCACGGGTATAGGCGATTTCGGCAGCGCGGCGCGCCATCACGCCCGCGACTTGCGTGCGAAAGGCAACGGTGCCGCGTTTGTCAGAGATCGGAGTGCAGGCATCGGAGGCGGCGGTGGCCAGTCGCTCAAGCGCCGCGTCGTCCAGCGTGGAGCCAATTAGCGCATCGGCACAGGCCTCAACCAGCAGCACCGTCGGGGCAACAGCGCCCAGTGCAACACGCGCCTCCGCAATGGTGTCCCTCTCCAGCCGCAACCAGACGCCGCAGCCGACAACCGCGATATCCATTTCGGTCCTTGGAATGAACCGCAGATAGGCATCCCCCTGACCCGGTTGAGCGGCGGGCAGATGCACAGCTGTGATCAACTCGCCGGTGGTGAGCGTGGTTTTTCCGGGAGCGGAGGGAATATCCACGGCAGCGGCGCGGCGATGCCCCTTTGGGCCGGTGATGCTGACAGTTGCGTTGGCGGCCACTAGGGCTGGGACGCTGTCCGCCGCTGGCGAGGCATTGCACAGATTGCCGACAAGTGTCGCGCGGCCTTGCACCTGGGTTGAGCCGATGAGATCCATCGCCTCGACCACACCGGGCCAGGCAGCACACAGGGCAGGGTGCTCGCTCATCTCAGCCCCTGCCACGGCGGCGCCGATGGTCCAGCTGCCATCATCTTCCTGCCGGATGTCCCGAGCCCCCTCAATCGACTTGATGTCGATCAGCGTATCCGGGGTCACGATATCGGCCCGCATCTGCACCAGCACATCTGTACCGCCGGCCAGCACGCGGGTCACACCCTTGGCTGAGGCCGCCAGCTCTGCCGCCTCGGCAAAACTGCTGGGTCGGTGATATTCCATTGGGACTGTCCTTCTGCTGGCCTTGCTGCTGGCGACTGTGGTTGAATCCGGGGGACCCGCGTGGGGACCATAGGTAGGCGTGGCGTTGATCCTATGATCGCTAAATGGTCCCTGAACGTGGCGCGTGCCCGCCGGACCATCTTGCGACCAGATGTGCGCTTGGGCAAGCCGCCATCACGGCTTCGCCGGCTCATAGGAGGGAAAATCACCTGTCACGGCCGTTCCATTCACATTCCGAGCGGGCCGTCACCGCTCTCCAAGCAACGGCAGCACACGATACAAATGGGGAGGGTTTTACGCTTTTGCCCCTTGCGGTGCCGGATCCACTCTTTTATGGCGTCGGCGTTTCCGAATTTTTTGCAAAAAATATCGCCACCAAAGGGGTTTGACTGTCAGAGTTGGCTTGCACTCAGGTGTGACAATCTGCCACAGTGCGCCGAATCCAACGGATGTGGGTACGGGGGAAAATTTCGGGATCAGTGTCAGATACGCAGAAACCCAGTGCCCTTTGGCAATGGGGCGGACCGCAAGCCTTGACTTGGCCGGATGCGCCTGAAACGCTTAAACCTCTGGACCTGCCGGAAATTGTTGCCAGAACGCGCGACAAATCACACCTGGCGTCTACATGTCCCCAAGGGTTCAACGACCCCCAGCCGCACCTCATGCGGCTAACGGTTTCGACGACAAAAAACGTGGGAGAACAACACATATGACCAACACCAAGCTGGCCGTTAGCGCCCTAGTAGCAACTGCCTTTATGGCGCCTGCTGCCATGGCAGAAGAATTCATCACAATTGGTACCGGCGGCGTAACCGGCGTGTACTATCCGACCGGTGGCGCGATCTGCCGTCTGGTCAACAAGACCCGCAAAGAGCACGGCATCCGCTGTTCCGTGGAATCCACTGGCGGCTCTGTCTACAACATCAACACCATCCGCGAAGGCGAGCTGGAATTTGGTGTGGCACAGTCCGACTGGCAGTACCACGCCTACAACGGCACCTCCAAATTCGAAGAGCAGGGCGCCTTTGAAGGTCTGCGCGCGGTGTTCTCCGTGCATCCCGAGCCCTTCACCGTTGTGGCCCGCGCTGATGCCGGCGTGACCAGCTTTGACGATCTCAAAGGCAAGCGCGTCAACATTGGCAACCCAGGCTCCGGCCAGCGCGGCACCATGGAAGTGCTGCTGGAAGCCAAAGGCTGGGGCATGGATGCCTTCGCTCTGGCGACCGAGCTGAAAGCGGCCGAACAATCCGCAGCGCTCTGTGACAACCAGATCGACGCGATGGTCTACACCGTTGGCCACCCTTCGGGTTCCATTCAGGAAGCCACCACCGCCTGTGACTCCGTTCTGGTGACCGTTGATGGCGAAGCCGTTGAAAAGCTGATCGCCGACAACTCCTTCTACCGGACTGCAACCATCCCCGGTGGCATGTACCGTGGCTCTGACGCGGATGTCGGCACATTCGGTGTGGGCGCGACCTTCGTCACCTCCGATCAGGTCTCCGACGAGGCGGTTTATACCGTGGTGAAAGCGGTCTTTGAGAACTTCGATGACTTCAAAAAGCTGCACCCGGCATTCGCCAACCTCAAGCCTGAGGAAATGGCAACCGCAGGCCTGTCCGCGCCGCTGCATCCCGGTGCTGCGAAATACTACAAAGAGCAGGGCTGGGTAGAGTAACCCATCTCTGATGATTGCAACGGGGCGCCAATTGGTGCCCCGTTTTGCCCTTGCCGTGAAGGCTTTGCCCTTTGCCATGAGGCGCTGAAACTCCACCAGGGAGCAGGGCGCGTCGGGGCCAAGGGCAACACCCAAGAATAACCGGCCGCAGAGTCTGACGGCCTCAGGGGGATACTCCATGACATCCGATGTTCAAGGAAATCGACCGCTTACCGAAGAAGAGCTACAGGACCTCGTCGCATCCTCCGATGCCGGCGCACGCAACCCGGTTGGGTCGGTTGGGCTGTTTCTGGCGATTGTCGCCGTAATATGGTCGGTCTTTCAGGTGGTGCTGGCCTCGCCAGTTTCAAACCTTTTGCTGCCCGGCAGCGTGGTGAACAACTCGCGCCAGATCCATTTGGCTTTTGCCATTTTTCTCGCCTACGCCGCCTATCCGGCACTGAAGAGTAGTCCGACGGACCGGATCCCGGTTCAGGACTGGATTCTGGCCCTGATGGGTACATTTACCGCACTTTATGGCTATATCTTCTACGAGAAGATCGTGAATTCCGGTGGCAAGGGTGATGACATCGACACGATCTTTGCTGCGATCGGTCTTGTGCTGCTGTTTGAAGGCGCGCGCCGCGCCCTTGGCCCGGCGATGGCAATCGTGGCCTCTGTTTTCATGCTGTATGTTTTCTTCGGCTCATCCGAGCTGGTCCCCGATGTGATCCGCTGGAAAGGCGCATCTCTGGACCGCGCCATGGAGCAGATGTGGATAACCTCTGAGGGGGTCTTTGGCATCGCCTTGGGCGTCTCCACCAAATTCGTGTTTCTCTTCGTGCTGTTCGGCGCACTTCTGGATAAGGCAGGGGCTGGCAATTACTTCATCAAGATGGCCTTTGGCGCGCTGGGACACCTGCGCGGTGGTCCCGCCAAGGCCGCTGTTGTTGGCTCTGCCGCTACCGGTCTGATTTCCGGCTCGTCCATCGCCAATGTGGTGACCACCGGCACCTTCACCATTCCCTTGATGAAGCGGGTGGGCTTCAGTTCGGAGCAGGCCGGTTCGGTCGAAGTTGCCTCTTCGGTGAATGGCCAGATCATGCCGCCCGTCATGGGGGCTGCGGCCTTCCTGATGGTGGAATACGTCGGCATTTCCTATGTGGAGGTGATCACCCATGCCTTCCTGCCGGCCGCGATTTCCTACATCGCGCTGGTCTATATCGTCCATCTTGAGGCGGTGAAGCGGAACATGCCCACGCTGGGCAACCGCGTGGTGTCTATGGGGCGGACCATCGGCGGAATGGCCGCGTTTTTCGCGGGGTTTGCGGCTCTTTGCTACGGCATTCAATATCCCATTAAGGCGATCACCGCCGCGATCCCCGGCGCCTCTGGCCTTGTGCTGTCGCTCTTAGTGGTTGCAGCCTATCTGGGGCTATTGTGGCTGGCGGCCGGGACCGATGATCTGGTGCCGGATGATCCCAATGCGGCTGAGGTCGAGCTGCCAGTGGTAGGCGAAATCTACAAGGCGGGCCTGCACTATTTGCTGCCGATCATTGTCTTGGTTTATTTCCTGATGATTGAGCAGAAATCGCCGGGCCTGTCCGCCTTCTGGGCAACTGCGCTACTGTTTGTGATCCTGCTGACGCAAAAACCATTGAAGGCGCTGTTCCGGGGGCAAAGCACTTTGGCGCACAGCTTCCTTGATGGGGTGCATGATCTGTGGAACGGGCTGATTGACGGCGCCCGCAACATGATCGGCATTGCCTTGGCCACCGCCACCGCAGGCGTCATTGTTGGCACTGTGACGCTGACCGGCGTTGGTCAGGTGATGTCGGAACTGGTGGAACTGATGTCCGGCGGTAACCTGATCCTGATGCTGATCATGGTCGGCCTTCTCTCGCTGGTTCTGGGCATGGGGCTGCCGACCACCGCCAACTACATCGTTGTCAGTTCGCTGATGGCCGGCGTTGTGGTAGAACTTGGCGCGCAGTCGGGACTGGTGGTTCCACTGATTGCCGTGCATCTCTTTGTGTTCTACTTCGGCATCATGGCGGATGTGACACCGCCTGTGGGTCTGGCCAGCTTTGCTGCCGCTGCGGTGTCGGGGGGCGATGCCATTCGCACCGGCTTTGTGGCGTTCTTCTACAGCCTGCGCACCGTGGCGCTGCCCTTTGTCTTCATCTTCAACACGGATCTGTTGTTGATTGATGTGACCTGGGTGCAGGGCATTTTGGTAGCGATTTCTGCGACCATCGCCATTCTGGCCTTCACCGCCGGTACGATGAACTACTTCCTGACCCGCAACCGCATCTATGAAAGCGTGTTGCTGGTACTGGTCGCCTTTGCCCTGTTCCGCCCGGACTTCTTCATGAACCGGTTGATGCCTCCGTTCGCCAGCACGGATCCAGCCGCATTGGTGGAAACCGTGGCCACGGCCCCAGCCGGTAGCGAGCTACGGATCACCGTGGAAGGGCCGGATTTCGACACCGGTGAGCAGAAGACCACAACGCTGATCCTGCCTGTCGCTGATGGTGGCGATGGTCAGGCGCAGGTCGATGCCTTTGGCCTGATGCTTCTGCCTGAGGATGGTGTGGTCAAGCTGGACGAGCCGATGTTCGGCACGCCCGCGCAGTCTGGCATGGACAGCTTCGACTTCTACGGTGACGAGCCTGTCCGCCTGCTGAGTGTTCAAGCACCGGCAGACCAGCTGCCCAAGGAATTGATCTTCATCCCGGCGCTGCTGCTACTGGCGATGATCGCCTTCCTGCAGCGCGCACGGGCCAGCAAGGAAGGAGTCCCGGCATGAGCAAATCTGTTCTCTGCGCATTGGAGCTGAGCGACAAAACCATTGACGCCAAGGTGTTGCGCGAAGCGGCACGGCTGGCGGATCTGGATCAGGCACAGCTGGATGTGGTCAATGTCCTGCCCGATTTCGGCGAAAGCTGGGTCTCGGGGTTCTTCGAGGATCATCACCATGACCGCGCCGTCAAGGAAACCGCAGATCACCTGGGTAAACTCTGTGAGGAGATCCTGGGGGCGGAGCGCAACGTCAAGGTCCGCCATGTGGTTGCTACCGGCAAAGCCTATCAGGAAATTCTGAAGGTCGCCGACAAGGCCGGTGCCGATCTGATCGTGATCGGCGCGCATAAGCCGGAGCTGTCGGATTACCTGCTGGGCCCCAATGCGGCACGGGTGATCCGGCATTCGACCTGTTCGGTCTATGTGGTGCGCTGACCAGCCGATCCGAAACCACTGCTAACCCATGTGAAAGGGGCGCCCGTTGATGGCGCCCCTTTTTTACTTCTGTGTGAGATGACCCGTCGCCCGCTAGTCCGCTGGGGCGCCGTAGCCGGTCATCTCAAGATACCCCTTGCCGACGTGACTGCCGCTGAGGCGCACCGGACCCTCCCAATAGGGAAAGGACATCTCCATCCAAGACTGCGGGTTCATCGCTGAGACACGAACGTCCAACCCGCGCGCAGGCAGGCGCAGCTGCCATTCTGTCGGCACCTTGTGCCCGGATACCTCAGTGAACGTGACGGGCGTTGCCTGCAGGCTGCCCGGCTCAAGCGGAGTTGGGGTGCCGTCGGCCGCAATCCATGTACCGGAGGTGAACAGGCTGGCACCGCGCAACTGGAAACCCATCAGTTTTTCACCGCTGTTAAACCGCAGCGAAAACCAGTCCCAGCCACTCTGATCTTCTGACAGCGGCTGGCTGGACCATTCACGATCAAGCCAGCCTTCCCCCGTCACCGCCACAGGTCCGTCCGGCAGGTCCAGCGTCCCGGTTACCCGGTAATGCGGTTGGGAATAATAGTAGCTCGCCTGCCCATCCGCTGATTTCACCGAATAGCCGGCGTCACCCTGCATCACCAGCGGCCCATCTGCGCTAAGCGACAGGTCATAGCGGAAGCTCTCGCCCGTTGCGCGCAAGGTCAGATCTCGCAGGTTTTGGTCGCGGCTGCGCATATGCCAATCGTCGATATAGGCCTCAAACGGCGCAGTGGAAACACCGGCCTGACCGATGCCGCCGCGGGCCAGCCGCTCGGCGGAGTGATGGGCGTCAGGCGTCGTCAACCCTGCGTGGCCCATCCAGATCTGTGGGTTGGTCCAGACCGATCCTGCGTCATCCTGCCTGTCGTCCCCGGGTCGCAGCGCTGAGCGAAACAGCGTCCATTGCACGCCGTAGTCACGCCCGTCGTCCCCGGTCAGGTTGGCCGTCAGATACCACCATTCAATTCGGTAGTCGGGATGGGGGGCGTGATCGCGTGGAAATACCAGCGGGCGACCGGGGACCGGCACGGCAAAGCCCTCCGCCTTGGTTCCCAATCCGGCATAGCCCTGCGCGGCAGCGTGCGGTGCGGGCAGCGCCAGCAATGTCGCCGCCAGGGTGAATTTGCTGACAACTGCCACAAGGGCGCCTTTAACGTTCATTGGCAAAGACCCTCAACAGATCGGCGGGTTTCAGCTTCGACAGCCGGCGGGCGGGCAGGGCGGCGGCGAGCGTTGCCGCAACAAGCGCCATCAGCAGCAATTGCAGCCAGTCCAACGGAAACAGCGACATCGGCAAACGCCAGCCAAAGGCCTCAACGTTGACGACGGCCAGAAGCGCCCAGCCCAGCAGCAACCCCAAAGGCAGCGCCAACAGTGCGGTCAGCCCCGCAAGGATCACGCTGCGCAGGATTTCATACCGGGCCAACTGTTGGCGCGTCAGCCCCATGGCCCAGATCGGCGCCAATTGCGGCAGGCGCTGGCTCCAGAGTGTCAACAGGCTGGTAAGCATGGCAAATCCAGCCACGCCAAAGGTCAGAAGGTTCAACGCCCCTGTCACCACAAAGGTCCGGTCAAAAATCGCCAACGACTGCGCCTTGAGCGCGCTTTGGTCGATAAAGGCGCTGCGCGGCAGACCAAACTCACGTTGCAGCGCTGCGCGGATCTCTGCGACCTCAGCAGGGGGCAACCGCAGACCAAACCGGCGGTTTTCGATCAGTGGACGATGCCGCAGCAGCGTTTCAAGCCCTACGATTGCCTGCGGGTTGGGATTTCCGTAATCGGAATAGACCCCGGAAATCCGCATCCGCCAGTCCGGCGCGATCATCAGCGTATCACCGGGACCCAGATCCGCGCGCCGCGCCAGCTGTTCATTGATCAGCGCGCCACGCCCTTCGGCGAGTTGCGGCCAGACCGCCGGCTCGGCCTGCAACAGCGGCCAGTTGTCGCGATAGGTGGCATCATCCACCACCCCGTAGACCTCCATCGGTGCGCCGATACCGTCTGGTCCCACATAACGCTCGTCACTGTGGCGGATCGGCAGGGTGCGAATTCCCCTGTCGGCAAGCCACGGCAGCACGTCTTTGGCCATCTCCTCCTGCGGCAGCGTCATATACAGCTCAGACGCCAATCGCTGATCCAGCCAGCCCAAAAACGTGAGGCGGAAGCTGGACACCATTGTTCCGACACCAATATTTGTCGCCAGCGCCAGCAGTAACGCCATCAGCGCCAGCGAAAGTCCGGGCAATTGCGCCCGCATATCCGCCCAGAGCCATAGCGTTACCGGCCGGCGCGCCAGCTGCACACCGACCGACGCCAACCGGGACAGGGCCAAGGGCAGCAGTAGCGCGGCCCCCAGCATCAGCCCCGCGAGAAAGGCAAACCCCGCAAGCAGCCCGTCGAACAGCGCGGGCATCGCGGCCGCGCCCAATACAAGAAGGGCGCCGGACAAAGCCGAGAGACGATGCCCGCGCAGGGCCTGCTGACCGCGTGCCGCCGCAGCCGGAGCCGCCAGAATGGGCAGGCGCGACAGGCTGACCCAGCTCTGCGCCCCGGCAAGTGCCATTCCCGCCAGCGCCATTGCCAGGCCGGAAAACACCCAGCCGAGCCGCAGTTGCAGGCTGCCATCCAGCGCTGCGCCATAGAGGCCTGATAGCGTCGCCCCAACGCCGGGGAGTAAGGCCGCAGCAATCAGGTAGCCCAGGAACAAGCCAAGCAGCGCCGCCAGTATTGTAATCACCAGAAGTTCTGCAAAAATAAGCCCAACCAGCGTATTAAGCGGCACACCTAAACTGCGCAGCGTGCGAAACAGGCCGCGTCGCTGCTCAATCCCCAGCGCGATCGTGCCCTGTACGATGAATAGGCCCACCGCAAAGGACAACAGTCCAAAAGCCGTGAGGTTGAGATGAAAACTCCGGGTCAACTGCGCAGTGTCCGCGCCAGTGGATGCCGTTTGCAGGCGCAGATGAGGGGCCAGTTCTGACAGTGGGCGCAGGCCGATCGGTTGTTCATCAAGCACCACCAACCGGCTGATCAGAAATGGTTTTCCCAGAAGACGCGCGACAGTTGAGATATCGCCGATCACAACATCGCGCGGCACCGTAGTGGTGCGTGTTACTGGCGGCAGGTTACGCGACAACAAATCAAGATCACTATCAGGATGCGCAAACAGATGACCCGGGGCCAGAAGCAGGTCGGCAGGGGTCAACGCCTCTTGCGCGCCTTCTTCGGAGGATGTGTCGGTCGCAGCCAGCCGGGCCATCATCGGGTGCGACAGGATATCGATCCCGATCACCTCAATATCCGCAGGCCCCGCTTCAGCTGTATCCTCCGTGAGTGTTCCGATCAAAACCGGTGACAGCTGCCAACCTTCACGTCGAAGCTCAACATATTGTCCCAGCTCGATATATCCATCCTGATTGGTCAGGTATGTCTGCCCGGAAGGGGAGATACGGGCCGCAGCCTCGGCGTAGCTGGCGCGGGCCTCTGCGTTGATGGCCTGCACCGCAGACCAGAGTGCCGTGGCCAAGGCGAGGCCGGTCACCAGCATTGCCAACTGTAGCGGGTGCAGGCGCCAATGAGACAGGATCGCCGAGAATGTTGCCCCGATCACGCCTTACCCTCGCGCAGGTTGCCATCGGACAAGGTGCCGTCACATGAGCGATCGTCCCGCAGGCGCCCCTTGCTAAGATGACGCTGCTGATCGAGCAGTTCAGCAATGGCTTGCGAATGTGTCACCAGCAGCAGGGCCGCACCGGTTTCGCGCACCAGATCTAGCATAAGCTCCATCACCGAAGCACTTGAACCTTCGTCAAGATTTCCCGTCGGTTCATCCGCGAGAAGGAGCTTTGGTCGCATGGCGAGCGCGCGCGCAATAGCAACGCGCTGTTGTTGCCCGCCAGAGAGCTGCTCCGGGTAGCGCTCTTGAAACTCCGCCAACCCAAGTCGCTCAGTCAGTGCCTTTATCCAAACCGGATCAACGCGCCCGGCCAATCGGGCATGAAGACTGATATTCTGCGCAACGGTCAAGGCGGGGACCAAATTGAATTGCTGAAACACCAATGAGACCTGCTGACGCCTGAGGGCAGCACGTCCCGTGTCATCCAGCTCTTCAAGAGAGATGCCATCCACCATGATCCGCCCGCTGTCGGCCTGATCCAAAGCGGCTGCCAGATGCAGAAGTGTGCTTTTTCCAGAACCGCTATCTCCGGTCAGCGCTAGGCTGTGCCCAGGTCCCAGTTGTAGTGATACCCCGTTCAGAACCGGAACATCACCGGAGGGGCCTTGATAGGATTTATATAGGTCCTCAATAATGAGCATCACTTTACAACCCCATGATAGTACAACAGTTTTCTGCGGCTCACGTTGTGTGCAACTCCGCACGGCAGGGATCAAATCCCGGCGCCGAATACTCCAGCACACAGCACAACATTGACGCACGGGGATCTAGCCCCCATTTGGACAGTGCCCATGCAATTCTGCGGGGCCGCTTAAATTAGGTTTTGCCATGTTGCTGCTCTCACCGCCATCCCGCCACCGCCGTGAAATTGTCGCACTGGCTATGCTGGCGTTCTGTCTGGGCGAACCTGCTCTGGCGGACTCTGAAAATACCAGTCGCGATGCGCTGTGCCGCAGCCGGGCGGAGGCCTATGCAGGAGCGCCCCGCAGCGACTCCGCCGACCACCTGAGACTGGGCAATGATCGCGTCGGGATCACGTTCTCCGGCACCGCCCGTATCGGGATCAGCGTGCAGGATGGCAAGGTCCGCAGCGCCGGCTCCCGTCGCGGGTCGGACGCCGAGGATCGTGACGATTATTTCAATACACCAGAGGCGCGCCGCAAACGACTGGTCAAGCAGCATTATCGCGATTGCATGTCCCAGCGCTGATTGAATAGACTGCGCGAAACCGCGATCTTGACCGATCCGGTCACAACAGATCCGGGCGCTGACCGCACGAAACCCGGCGCATGAGGGGCAGGGGGTATGACACTCATCCAACAGCTGCTGATGGGCAGCTTGTACCTTGCTATTTGCCTGGTGGTCGAAGCCGGATTGCTGGTCTTCTGCATCCATATATTGCGCGAACGGCTGGGTATTCTACAGCGCGGGCGACGGATCTTGCAAATCAGCGTTGTACTTGCGGTGGCGATCGGTCTGATCGTCTTTGCCCATACCTTGCAGGTCTGGATCTGGGCCACGGCGCTGATTTTTTCCGGCGCTATAGGTGATTGGAATACTGCGATTTATTTCTCACTCGCCACTTATACGACGTTGGGCTACGGCGATATTGTTCTGGGCGAGGGCATGCGGATCTTCGCGGCCTTTGGTGCGGTAACCGGGCTTTTTGCCTTTGGCATAAGCACGGCCTTTCTGGTCGCCGCCCTGCGTGAGGTCTTCCTTCTGGAAGAAACTGCGCCCGTGAAAGACCGCTGAGACGTCGCGGGCTGAGTTTACAGGACAGGGGCCAACAAACGGGCAACTGGCGCGCCAAAACGAATGCTGAGAGGTTGCGCCTCCAGGTCCGTCGTCAAAAGACGCGCGGAGGCCATGTCCTGCTCCAGCATATCGGCGACCTGATCCGCAGCCTCACTATCAAAACACAGTGCCATACTCTCGAAATTCAACCGAAACGACCGGTTGTCCAGATTCATCGTACCCACTGCCGCAATGCTGTCATCCACCACAAACACCTTCTGGTGAAGAAACCCGGCCTGATATCGGTATATATCGATACCAACATCGCGCAGGTCATCGAAATACGCATAAGCAGCCAGCCACGGGGCGTAGTGATCCGCAGTATCCGGCAGCAGGATGCGCACATCGACGCCGCGCAGGGCGGCATTTTTTAGTGCAGCCATAACATCCTGATCCGAAACGAAATATGGCGAAGATAGCCAGATTCGCGACTGTGCGGCGGCAATTGCAGAGAAATACAGCATGGAGCCGTTGACCGTGCTGTCGCCGGGGCCTGTTTCGATCACCAACGCAGGTTTCCCGCCCTCAGACACCGGCGCGCACTCCCACGTCAAAAGATCAAGGATCGGATCTTCTGTAAGCCAGAACCAGTCTTCGGCGTAGCCGAGCTGCAGTTGCTGGACTGCAGGCCCCCTGAGCCTCACCTGCGTATCGCGCCAGTCGCCAAATTTGGGATCGCGGCCCATGTACTCATCACCGATGTTCATCCCACCGGTAAAGCCGACCCGACCATCGACAATCACTGTCTTGCGATGATTTCGAAAGTTGAGATGAAAGCGATGTTTAGGGCCGGGTCGGGTGCTTGGATCAACCTGATTGACACCCGCTGCATCCAGATCTGCACGGTATTGCTGTGAAAGCCCATGGCTGCCAACCGCATCGGTCATAAACCAAACGGCCACCCCGCGCTCACGCGCCCGTAGCAGCGCAGATTTGAGCCGCTGGCCGATCTGATCGTCGCGCACAATATAGAAATGAACCAGAACATAGTCTTCGGCCGCATCAATGGCGTCGATAATCGCATCGCTGATGTCGGTGCCGTTGATCAGCAGCTCAAAGCTATTGCCCCGACAGACCGGATATCCGGCGAGCCGTTCGAAGGGCGCCTGATTCACCGCAAGCTGATCCCGGTCCTGAGTATAGCGGGTGGAATAGACCCGCAGCGCGTTCAGCACCCGTTCTGCCTCACGCCGTGTCGCGCGGTAGCGGGAGAATTTACGCTGCCCGAAGAAGAGATACAGCGGCAGCGCCAGAAGCGGCGCTGAGAGCAAAAATACCACCCAGCCAATAGCGCCCTGCGGCGTGCGGGCAGTGCGCGCCGCCTTGAGAGACGCAAGCCCCGCAAGCCCCCACATCAACAGCAGCGCAGATGTGCTTATCACGACCTCGACCATCACAGCGCCCCTCTGTGGCTCATCTTGAGCCCGACCCTACATTCGGTAGGCGCCTTTGGCTATATCTCCCTGAAAGGGCTGGTTTTTCGATCCAAGCTATGAGACCGTTTCGCCATGAGTATCCGTCCCTATGTCAAGCCCGGCGCCTATGCGTTGTATCTGGCCGCCAAGCGGTTCAACGACAAGAATGGCTGGGTGCTGAGCAGCCACATCGCCATGTCGCTGATGCTGGCCCTGTTTCCGTTCATCCTATTCACTGTGGCGCTGACCGGTGCGGTGGCGGGAGCGTTTTCCGATGGGATTGATCTGAAAAACCTGGTCGAGCTGGTCTTCGGGTCATGGCCCGACAGCGTCTCGGATCCAATTGTGCGCGAGGTTTATTCCGTCCTTGCAACCTCCTCGACAGGGGTGGTGACTTTGGGCGGTGTGATTGCGATCTACTTTGCCTCAAACGGGGTGGATGCGGTGCGGCTGGCGATGGTTCAGGCCTATCATGAGCGGGACCACAGGCCATTCTGGAAAACCCGAGGCCTGTGCATCGGTCTGGTGATCCTTGGTGGTGCTGGCATCATGGCAGCGGCCGTGTTTGAACTGATCCTGCCGCTGTATGCGCGCCATTTGGCCAGCTTCTTCCCGCAGGTGCCCCTTGCTCGCAACTGGGAAAGTGGCCTGAATGGCATATTGGTCGCCGTAATCCCGTTGATTGCTGTTTGCGCCTTTCACATGCTGCTTCCAGCCAAGCGACACCGGTTCACGCAGGTGCTGCCCGGTGTACTCCTAACGGTGGTTCTGTGGTGGGCTGCGGGGCTGGCCTTTGCCATCTATATCAGCAGCTTCGCATCGTATTCAGCCACTTACGCTGGGCTTGCCGGTGCAATGGCGGCGCTCATCTTTCTCTACCTCAACTCTGCCATTCTGATTCTGGGAGCGGAGCTGAACGGCGTATTGTTGCACCCCACCTCCAAGTCAAAAATCTGACGGGCAAGATATGTGCCATCGCGCGTAATTGTTTCGCAAATTGCAACAATAAGGCAGCTTTGCCACAATTGGGTCACGATCACGGCCCAGTGATCAATGTATCCTCAGATCATACCGGCCACGACAGCTCAGATGGTATGAGGATCAGATGCGTCTCTTGCAAAACAAACTTCCGACCCGCCCATTGGTCCAGCGCTTGCTTGAGCCCCGTGCGGGGCTGAAACCATCCACGCACACGGACATGCCGCGTGTGACCCTACGCTCGGAAGGCACTTCGCTGGAAACGCTTGCCCTGCAGACGATGGCACTCCGCTCGTTTGGTGCTGCGGTGCAGCCGCGCTGAGCTGAAATGTGCCGCAGGGACCCAACAGGGCAGGGCACGATACCCCACCCTGATTACCAATTCGCGTCAGCCTTCCGCCGCGTCTGACGCATCGCCGCGAAAACCGGTGGCGACCACGAATTTCTCGGAGCTGTCGGACCGCGAAGACGGTGGTTTGACATGGTAAACTTTGGTGAATTTCTGCTTCAGTAGTTTCTGCAACTCGCCCTCCGCACCGCCGGCCAGCACCTTCGCAACAAACGTCCCGCCATCTTCCAGCACATCGAAGGCAAAGTAAGCCGCCGTTTCGCAGAGGGAGATGATCCGCAAATGGTCGGTCTGTTTGTGACCCGAGCTGGCCGCAGCCATATCCGACATCACCACATCCGCCTTACCGCCGAGCCATTCCTTGACCTTGTCATCGGCACCGTCGTCCATGAAATCCAGCTGGTGGAATTCGGCACCGGCCAGCGGCTCCACCTCTTGCAGATCGACACCAATAATACGGCCAACCGCCTTACCCGGTTTTTCGCCCAGGGCGTTGATCCGCTTGACCGCGACCTGCGCCCAGCCACCCGGCGCACAACCGAGGTCAACAACCCGCGCACCATTGATGAGAAACCGAAACTTATCATCGACTTCCATGATCTTATAAGCCGCGCGCCCACGGTAGCCCTCGGCCTGCGCACGTTTCACATAAGGGTCGTTCAACTGCCTCTGCAACCAGCGGGTCGAGCTGAGTTTACGCCCCCGGGCGGTCTTGACCTTGACCTTCAGATCGCGCTGCCCGCGCCCGGAGGTGTTTTTGCCTGTGGGCGTTTTTCCCGTCGGTGTCTTTGCCATATCCGCTGTTCCTTGTCGCCCGTGACCACATCTGGTCAGCTATCGGACGCTCATATCCTGTGTGTAGCCGTCAAAACGGCCCGTCTTCCAGTACGCCATCGGCGCTCATCTGTGCATAAAGCAGACCTTCGCGCAGGCCCCGGTCCGCCACGGACAACCGATCTGTCGGCCAACACCGTAACAAGGCCTGCAGAATTGCCGCACCGGACATAATCAGCGCCTGACGGTCCTCGCCAATGCGCGGGTCACTGCGGCGCCCTTGAGGGCCGAGTTCTAGATAAGAGCGGATCACCTTGTCAATCTGATCGCTGGTCATCCGCAGCCCGTCCACCTTCGTACGGTCATAACGTTTCAGTCCCAGATGGGAGGCTGCAACGGTCGTCACCGTGCCGGAGGTTCCGACGATCTGAAATCCCTGCCGGGTCTGCTCATCCTTGTAGGGGGCAAAATCCGCAAGATTTTCCTCAAAAAACCAGCTCATCAGCGCGAACCGCGCGGCATCATCCTCCACATCGTGGAACTGATCGCGCAGCGTAGCCACCCCCAGGGGGACGGATATCCAGTCCACCACCTTCGCCGCGGGGAAGGGGCTCTCTGCCGGGTGGAACCCCGCATGAAGCCGCATGATCGCCGAGGGACGATCGCGCCGGGGGATAGAAGAAATATCGATCCAGACCAATTCCGTAGATCCGCCGCCGATATCCACCACCAGCAATTGATCCGTTTTGGTCGACACCAATGGCGCACAGGAAATCACCGCCAGACGGGCTTCTTCCTCTGGTTGGATAATTTCCAGCGTCAGGCCGGTCTCGCGGCGCACTTGGCGAATGAATTCGCGCGCATTCTTGGCGCGGCGACACGCCTCGGTCGCAACCAGCCGCATCCGTTTGACCCGGTTACGCTTGAGTTTCTGCTGACAGATGCGAAGCGCCTGAATGGTGCGCGCCATGGACGCGCGCGACAAACGCCCGGTCCGCTCCAACCCGGCGCCCAGTTGCACCGACTTTGAGAAGCTGTCCACCACATGGAAGCCGCTGCCCTTGGGTTGGGCAATCAGCATCCGGCAGCTATTTGTTCCCAGATCGAGCGCCGCATAGAGCGCATCAGGGTCTGGGCGGGCCGGTGCAGGGCTCTCTACCGCTCGGGGAAATGCGCCCGCACCTTTGGAACGCCTGGGCGCCATGATTCACGCCCTCCGATAATCGTGTTGATACAAGCATATGTGGGCGCATCGCTGCGTGCAAGATGGGCCGAACGCTACAATGACGATTTGCAGCAGCAGGAATTGACGTTTTTTGAACAGTTTTGAACGCTTTGCCGACCAAATTCATAAAGCTGTTGAATATTATGAGAGAGCTACGCAGTAGCCAGCGCCGGGCCGCGTTGTTATCCAGAAGCGACCCGGAAAAAGGTCGCTCAGAACCAACGTCAGGTCGAAATCCGACGAACGCGCCCGGCGATGCCACACTAGAAACGCATTTACACAGACGCAAAGGAAGCCAAGGCAATGCCCGACGTCACCATCGTATACTGGCGCGACATCCCCGCTCAGATCATCGTCGGCAAAGGCCGTCGCGGGGCAAAACGCCAATTGGAAGAGCGGTTTGAACAAGCCATCGACCGTGCCGCCATGAAGGTGAACGCGAAGGACGCTGATGCCTATCTCGCAGAGTGGCGCAAGGCGGCGCCCTATGCGGTTGAAGGTGAGCCTGCAGACATCGCAGAGGCCGAGGCCAAGCGTCTAGAAGCGGATTATGATCAGGACCGTCTGAAGACACTGATCGCCAACGACGGATGGGCATGAGCCTGACATCTTTATGGGAGGCCACGATGGCTTTGTTGAACTTCAAGAAACGCGATGCCGGTGCAGTCCAGCCCAGCAGCCCCGAGGTCGAGGCCTTTCTGGAAAACTACTCGATCGAGGTGATGCCGCGCACCGCAGCCAAGGTTGAGAACTTCCGCGATCTGCTGCCCGCAGGCACCCGCGTCTACATCGCCCATATCGAAGGCACCCCAATTGAGGAGATGGTGGAGACCGCCAAGCGCATCAATGCCGAAGGATTCCCTGTGATGCCGCATTTCCCCGCGCGTATCATCCAGGATGAGGCAACGTTGGCTGATTGGATCGCACGCTATCAGGGCGAGGCTGACGTCAAACAGGCATTGCTGCTGGCCGGTGGTGTGGCCAAGCCACATGGCGCATTCGACAGCTCCATGCAGCTCTTGGAAACCGGGCTGTTTGACAAGGCTGGTTTCAGCAATCTGCACGTAGCTGGCCATCCGGAGGGCAACAAGGATATCGACCCCGACGGCAGCATGAAGAACGTCTCTGATGCTCTTCTGTGGAAACAGAAATTCTCTGATCGCACGGACGCAAAAATGGCGTTGGCCACACAGTTCGCTTTTGAGGCAAAGCCGATTATCGAATGGGCAGACAGCATCAAGGCTGCTGGCGTTGACCTGCCGATCCATATCGGTATCGCCGGTCCGGCAAAGCTGCAGACGCTGATCAAATTCGCCATCGCCTGTGGTGTTGGCCCCTCCCTGAAGGTGCTGCAAAAGCGCGCGATGGATGTCTCCAAGCTGCTGCTGCCCTATGAGCCGACCGATGTGATTGCCGAGCTGGCCGCCCACAAGGTCGCCAACCCCGATTTCAACATCACCAATGTGCATTTCTTCCCGCTGGGTGGCATCAAGACCAACGCCACCTGGGCCATCAACAACGGCGGCGCAGCAGCGCAGCCGGTCAATTCCCAAGGATAAACAATGACCCGTACTGTCGTAGAATCTAAGACAAAAACCGCAATCCTGGGATTTGATGAGCCGTTCTGCGTGATCGGTGAACGGATCAACCCCACCGGCCGTAAGAAACTGGCCGCCGAACTGGAAGCGGGTGATTTCTCCACGGTTGAGAAAGACGCGCTCGCACAGGTGATGGCGGGGGCCAACATCCTCGATATCAATGCGGGTGTTGTCTACAACTCCAACCCAAACCCGAATGAGACCGAACCGCCGCTGATGACCAAGATCGTCGAGCTGGTGCAGGGCCTCACCGATACGCCGCTTTGCATCGACTCCTCTGTCCCCGGTGCGCTTGAGGCCGGCCTGCAGGCCGCCGAAGGTCGTCCGTTGCTGAACTCCGTCACCGGCGAGGAAGAGCGTCTGGAGCACGTGCTGCCCCTGGTCAAAAAGTACAATGTTCCGGTTGTTGCGATTTCCAACGATGACACCGGCATTTCCGAAGATCCCGATGTGCGCTTCGCCGTCGCCAAGAAGATCGTCGAGCGCGCCGCAGATTTCGGCATTCCTGCGCATGACATCGTGGTTGATCCGCTGGTGATGCCGATTGGCGCGATGGCAACTGCTGGTCAGCAGGTGTTTGCCCTGGTCCGCCGCCTGCGCGAAGAACTGGGCGTCAACACCACCTGTGGTGCCTCCAACGTCTCCTTCGGCCTGCCAAACCGTCACGGCATCAACAACGCCTTCCTGCCGATGGCCATGGGGGCGGGCATGACCTCTGCAATCATGAACCCGGTTGCTCTGCCGATTACTCAGAAGAAGATCGCAGAAAAGAAAGCCGAAGTTGAGGCCGCGGGCATCATCCTCCCCGAAGGTATGGAAGACGAGGCTTTCGTTCAGATGTTCGGTTTGGGCTCCACCAAGCCACGCGCTGGCAAGGAAATGGAGGCCATCCGCGCCGCCAACCTGTTGACCAACAACGACCCACATGGTGGGGAGTGGATCAAGGCCAACAAAGAGCCTGCCAAAGAGGGTGAAGAGGGCCGGGGCCGGGGTGGTCGCGCCGGTGGCCGCCGCCGCCGCGCCTGATCCGGGATCAGCGACACAAATAACAGAGGTCAGGCTTCGGTCTGACCTTTTTTCTTTTCAGCCCCAGCAGGACAGCGCCCAAAGATCCCAGCAGCTACCACATGGTCAGAACTGCAAGATAAGGCAGAGGCAAAACGAGCGACCCACGGGTAAAACCATTCCTTCATGGACGCAGGCCGCTCTCTCCCGCCCCGGATTTGTCGGGATTAACCAATAATAGTGCGCGAGCAGAGCAGCGTCCACTTCTGCCGCTCGGACCGGCAAGCCCTTGCCGTCCAGCTGCACGCGGACATCGCGTCTGCTCAGCGATCAGTTCTGACTTGGGAAAAGTGGCGCACCTGAGAGGATTCGAACCTCTGGCCTCTGCCTTCGGAGGGCAGCGCTCTATCCAGCTGAGCTACAGGTGCCTATATGGGTCATATAGCCGTCACAGGATGGGTCTGCAATGGCAAAAAACACCGGAACCATAATTCAATTCAGGCGTTTGTAGTCTATATGCAGTTGCTTCGGATAGCCCATGACGCGCAGTGAATTCCTTTGCCAAACCCCCTTTCAAGCGGAGCTTTTGCACGCAGCAAAAAACCCATGTCGCGTCGCAACATGGGTTTGCAAAGCCTCGGGACAGGCGGTCAGGAACGGGCGTGGTATCAGCCGTTCCAGCTGCGGACGACGCCACAGTCCATATGGACAAAGTTGGACCGATTATATTTGCCAACACCACCTGCACGGCAGGCCTGCGCAGCCTTGGCCATCTGCGATACCGATCGCGATGACAGGCGAAGATCTGCCGCCTGACCACGCATGTGAAGTGAATTTTTCGCAACCCCACGTGACCGGCTGCGCAACATGGCGTTGGTTTTCGGGCTCCGATAGCCCGACAGCATCATATAGGGTTCGTTCACATCAAGGAGGTTGTGCGATGCAGCCATGATATCAATGGTGCGCAGATCAATGTCCTTGACCTGATCGTTGCGCCAGTCGCGCATGAAGTGGTTCACTTCCTTCACCGCATCCTTGATGTATTTTCCGTCGATCCAATACACCATATCGATCCGCTCACCGGTGCGACCTGAGAACATTCGGATCCGCCGAATGTCGCCCGCGCCGCGCAAGAAGCCAGCTGCATTGGAGAAGGTCGGAGCGGCGACCAAAGTTGTTGCCGCGAACGCACCCAAAAGGGCACGACGGGAGAAACCCGATTTTTCAGTAGTAGCCATTGTCACTGCGCTGTCCCGTACGCCTGATGTCTCTGCCTGTGCCCGATGTTACGGACATAGTGTGGTCCTGTTTCCACGCGAGAATGTATTGCACATACAGAATCGCGCGCCAAGTTTTGAATGTTGCAGCTCGACATGAACTGTGAATTTCGGCAATTTTTTGCGCAAAAGGGAAATAAATGGTTAATTTCCCCTCAATGTGTCGTCGCAGCCACGGGCTGTATGGGCCCTATTGCGGCCCATAAGACGCAGGTGCCTGTTGCCTGTTTGCGCTGATCAGAATGTGAATGGACAGCGAGGGCTGGCGTTTACCAGGATTTCATGTAGGCAACCGCAAACTGTGAAAAGCAATTTATTTGAGGACCGTACCCATATGTCGCCTGTCATTGTGACCCGTGCCATTTCGACTGTTGGCCCGACGCTGAAGGCGGGGCTGTTTGCGCTTGCGCTTGGCGGCTTTGTACTCAGCGCACCCCATGGTGCCGTAGCGCAGGTGACCGCGTTTAAGCAAGCTGTTGCCGAGGCGGCCTCGGCCAGCGATCCGGTTGCACAGTTCTACCGCGAGACGGGGTACACCGCGATCTGGACCGGGAGCGATGATGCCGCCCGCGCCCGTCGCGCTGCATTGTTCCGCGCTCTGGGCGAGGCGCCAATGCACGGGCTTCCGGATCGGACATCGGAAATCAACACACTGATGGACGTCCTGCGCACGGTCCAGACCACGCGTGATCTGGGTCGGGCCGAGGTTGCAATGAGCCGGGCCTTGGTCGGCTATGCCAGTGATTTGCAAACCGGGCTCCTGCAGCCGCGCCAGATTGACGATGGCATTGTCCGTAAGAAGCATCAGCCTGATTTTGCCGCTTATCTGGCGGGTATTCGCGATCAGGCGCCGGTTGCGTATCTGCGTAGCCTCGCCCCGCAAAGCGCCCAATATCAGGCCTTGCTGCGTGAGAAGATGCGACTGGAAGCGCTGCAGCGGGCCGGTGGTTGGGGACCGCAGGTTGCCGCCAAGAAACTGGAGAGCGGAGACAGCGGTCCGGCGGTCATCGCGCTGCGCAATCGTCTTATCGCCATGGGCTATCTGCCGCGCAGTGCGGCGCGCCGCTATGATGGCGCGCTGGAGCGCGCAGTTCAGGCGTTTCAATCGGATCACGGCCTGACAGCTGACGGCGTTGCCGGTGGCGGCACTCTTGCGGAAATCAACAAACCGGTCTCGGCGCGGCTGAAATCAGTGCTGGTCGCAATGGAGCGTGAACGCTGGCTGACGCCTGAGCGCGGCACCCGCCATGTTCTGGTGAACCAGACCGACTTCACTGCCAAGATCATCGACAATGGCGAGGTGACCTTTGTGACCCGCTCGGTCATTGGCAAGGACAATGCCGACCGACGCTCGCCGGAGTTCTCTGATGAGATGGAGCATATGGTCATCAATCCCAGCTGGTATGTCCCACGCTCCATCGTGACCAAGGAATACCTGCCCAAGCTGCGCAACAATCCCAATGCGGTCGGCCATATCGAAATCACCGACAGCCGCGGTCGCAAGGTGAATCGCGCCACCGCTGATTTTTCCAAATATACCGCGCGGACCTTCCCCTTTGCGATGCGCCAGCCGCCCAGCCGCAAGAACGCGCTGGGGCTGGTGAAATTCATGTTCCCGAACAAATACAATATCTACCTGCATGACACGCCGCAGAAGAGCCTGTTCCAACGCGAAGTGCGCGCCTTCTCGCATGGCTGCATCCGCCTCGCGCAACCCTTTGAATTTGCCTATGCTTTGCTGGCTCGCCAGACCGAAAACCCCAAGGACTTCTTTCACCGCATTCTGAACAGCGGCAAAGAGACCAAGGTCGTGTTGGATCAGAAGGTGCCGGTTCATATCATCTATCGCACCGCCTTTGTGACACCTAAGGGGCAGCCGGAGTACCGGCGGGACATCTATGGCCGTGACGCCAAGGTATGGGCCGCACTGGAACGGGCAGGGGTGGTGTTGCCGGGCGTACAAGGGTAATCCTCGGGCCTAAAGGCAACAGACCGGAAGGGCCCGATATGTTTACAGTCCGCGAAATCGCCACCTCGCTTCAGGCAGAGGCTGAGGGAGATCTGGATCTGACGGTCCTGCGTGCCGCTGAACCTCAGGATGCCGGGCCGGATGATCTGGCGATGGCGATGGCCCCCAAATATGCCGAGAGCCTGGACGAGGGCAGCGCCCGCGTGGGCCTTGTCTGGGAAGGTGCTGACTGGCAGGCCATGGGCCTGCAGGCGGCAATCTTTGCACCGCGCCCGCGCTTGGCCATGGGCGGCATCACCCGGCTGCTGGATCCCGGACAGGGGTTTGGGCCGGGCGTTCACCCCAGTGCTGTTATCGACCCCGAGGCCGAACTGGGCGACGGTGTCTGTGTCGGCCCGCTGGCAGTTATCGCTGCTGGCGCGCGCATTGGCGCAGGCTCGGTGATCGGGCCGCAATGCTACATCGGTGCGGATGTGACCCTCGGCCGGGACGCCCAACTACGCGAAGGTGTCAGCATTGGCGCGCGCGCGACTATCGGCGACCGGTTTCGTGCCCAACCCGGTGCGCGGGTTGGCGGCGATGGGTTTTCCTATGTCACCCCTGAGGTGTCAGGCGTGGAAACCGCCCGCAAGACCATGGGTGATCAGGGCGAGACCAAAGCGCAAAGCTGGCTGCGCATCCATTCGCTGGGAGCCGTGGACATCGGTAATGATGTCGAGCTTGGCAGCAACTGTACCATCGACAACGGCACCATCCGCAACACGGTGATCGGCAGCGGCAGCAAGCTGGATAATCTTGTGCATGTCGGCCACAACACCCGTGTCGGCAAGGATTGCCTGCTCTGCGGGCAGACCGGGATTTCCGGCTCGGTCGATATCGGCAATAACGTGGTTCTGGGCGGGCAGACCGGCGTTGCCGACAATATCTTCATCGGCGATGGCGTGATCGCAGGGGGGGGCACCAAAATCCTGTCCAATGTACCAGCGGGTCGCGTGGTGATGGGATATCCGGCTGTCAAAATGGAGACACATACCGAGATGTATAAGGGGCAGCGACGCCTTGGCCGTCTGATGCGCGACATTGAAGCGCTGAAGAAGGCGGTTTTCAAATAACGGCGCAGCAACTACATCACGCAGAATACCATTGATCAGGGGTCCCTTATGAGCACACAGGACAAGGTCATCGCCATCATTGCCGAACAGGCTGTGCTGGAGCCATCGGATGTGACACTCGACAGCACGCTGGAGGATCTGGGGATCGACAGCCTCGGCCTCGTCGAGAGCATCTTCGCCATTGAGGAAGAGTTTGATATCACCATTCCTTTCAATGCCAATGAACCGGAAAAAAGCGATTTCGACATCTCCAACGTGGCAGCAATTATTGCGGGCATCGACAAGCTGATTTCAGAAAAATGACAATGCGGATTCGGCTTGGAGACGACAAATGAACCGGGTTGTCATCACCGGGATGGGGACGATCAACGCGCTTGGACACACTGTGTCCGAGACGATGACCTCAATGGCCGAGGGGCGCTGCGGCATTGGCGAACTTGAGTTTCAAGATGTCGATCGTCTGTCCATCCGAATTGGGGGTCAGGTGCGCGGGTTTGAGGCGGAGGGTCGCTTTAACCGCCAGCAGATGAGCCTTTATGACCGGTTTACCCAGTTCACGTTGACAGCCGCCAAAGAGGCGATAGACCAATCCGGTCTGGAGTTTCATGGCGAGCTGTCGCAGAAATCCGGCGTGGTACTTGGCACGGCCGGCGGCGGCGTATCGACTTGGGACGATAACTATCGTTCGGTCTATGAGGCGGGGAAGAACCGTGTCCATCCCTTCGTCGTTCCAAAGTTGATGAACAACGCCGCAGCCAGTCACGTCTCCATGGAACACAATCTGAAGGGGCCAAGTTTCACGGTGTCCACCGCCTGTGCCTCCTCCAATCATGCGATGGCACAGGCGTTTCAGATGGTCCGCTCCGGGATGGCGCCGGTGATGATCACAGGCGGGTCGGAGTCGATGCTGTGCTTTGGCGGGGTGAAGGCCTGGGAGGGGTTGCGGGTAATGTCACGCGATGCCTGCCGTCCCTTCAGCGCCAATCGTAATGGGATGGTGCAGGGCGAAGGCGCCGGCGTGTTTGTCTTCGAAGACTACGAGCACGCCCGCGCCCGCGGTGCCGATATCATTTGCGAGGTCATTGGCTTTGCGATGTCATCGGATGCCGCCGATATCGTGATGCCCAGCAAACAAGGCGCAGCGCGGGCCATTGCTGGCGCCTTGCACGATGCGAAGCTGAACCCGGAGGATGTCGGCTATGTCAACGCCCATGGCACAGGGACTGCCGCCAACGACAAAACCGAATGTGCCGCGGTGGCTGATGTCTTTGGCCCGCACGCTGATAATCTGATGATATCTTCCACCAAGTCCATGCACGGCCACCTGATTGGCGGCACAGGCGCGGTGGAGCTGCTGGCCTGCATCATGGCTCTGCGCGACGGAGTTGTGGCGCCCACCATCGGTTATGAGGAACCCGATCCCGAATGCGCGCTCGATGTGGTGCCGAATGAGGCGCGACAGGCCGATGTGACTGTCGCCCTCAGCAATGCCTTTGCCTTCGGTGGGTTGAACGCGGTGCTGGCCCTGCGAAAGATCTGAGCGCGCAGCCGGACACCCGGAAGTAAAACATAAAAAACCGCCACGATCCGGGCCCAGATCGCGGCGGTTTTCAGTATGGGCGTTTGTGCCTGGTGACTTACTGTTTCACCACATCCACAACGTTATAGCCGGCGGTAAAGCCACTCAGCGACAGCTCCATATTGATCACCTGATCAGGGGCGGGTGCCGGGCGCAGACTCAATGTGGCTTTCTTGCCTTTTTTGAAGGCTGAGATGTCGGTCTCGGTAAGGCCGATCTGCGCCACACAACCCATCGGGTTGCAGAACGAGTAATTATACCGCTTGCCCGGTGCGCCATCAATGGAGATGGTCAGTGCTGCGGGCAGCAGCGTTTCCAGCGGAACAATGACCGTGGCGCCGGCAACTGCCTGGCTGCCTTCCTGATTGATCCGGAACATCGAAAACTCTGCCATCGGGTTCCCGGACGTATCGGTCATGATCTGCAGCAGTGAGCAGGGGTCGCTTTCTTCTTCGGTCTTGACGCAGGCCAGATCCCAGTCGCCGTGAGTTTCTTTGGAATAGCGCTGGCCCAATTGCGGGCCGTCCTGCACGGGCTGGCCTAGATCCAAGACGTCATCGGCCTTCGGGGCCTCCGTCGTGGCCTCTGCGGCGGGCTGGCTCTCTTCGGTCTCGGCCGCCCCAGCGGTGTCCTGCGCCATCACGGGCAGCGGCAGCGCCATCAGCGCGGCCAGGGTCATCGGGGTCAGGGACTTGATCATGATTGCCTCATCTATCCTGTGTTATCGGCCCGATGTAGCATGCCCTAAACCCGGTGTCAGTCCCATAACCATCTCAGGCCCCAGCACTGGCGGGGAATTGATTGGATTGCACGTCAGAGATGGAAGCCGCTGGATTAAAACAAAAAAGGGAGCAAAGAATGCTCCCTTTTTCGTATTTTTTCTCCCCGTCGGACTGGCCGACTTAGTTATTGGGAGGACGTTACGAAAGGGTCGGCCATCGGTCAACATGCAAAGAGAAAAAAATGTCGCAGTTAAGGGATTAATTGACGCCTTCGCATAACGCGCGCGCAATGGGCACGAAACACGCCTGACATACAGGGGGACAGCCACCGGAATGCCCAATAACGCGGCACAAAAAAAGGCCGTGCGCGAAGCACGGCCCAGTCTGACAGGGAGGAAATGTCCGCCGAACCAACCGCATGATGGTCGACGGGCAATTATCACTCTCGCATTCAAAGGTTAATTTTGTATTTTCATTTCACAGAAACCGCAGTGTGCGGGATGACAACAGCCGGGGGCAGATCATGCAGGACAAGTTATTTATCGGGGGCGGTGGTGAAAACTATGCGGATCCGCAGGCGCTCACGCTCAAATACGCCAATCGTCATGGGTTGATCGCAGGCGCAACCGGCACCGGCAAGACCGTTACCCTGCAGATCCTGGCAGAGAGTTTTTCCAATGCGGGCGTTCCGGTGATCTTGTCAGATGTGAAGGGCGATCTTTCCGGGCTCGCGAAATCCGGCAGCGCCACGCACAAGCTGCACGACGCCTTTACCAGCCGGGCCGACAAAATCGGATTTAGCGACTATAGCTACCATGCCTGTCCGGTCACCTTCTGGGATCTCTACGGCCAACAGGGCCATCCGGTACGCACCACTGTCGCCGAGATGGGGCCGCTGCTGCTTGCGCGATTGTTGGAGCTGAGCGAGGCACAGGAGGGCATTCTGAACATCGCGTTCCGTCTCGCGGATGAGGAGGGGCTGGCGCTGCTGGATCTGAAGGATCTACAGGCGCTGCTGGTCTGGGTGGGGGAAAACCGCGCGCAGCTATCGCTGCGCTACGGCAATGTCTCTACCGCCTCAATCGGGGCAATCCAGCGCCGATTGCTGGTGCTGGAAAACCAGGGCGGCGCGCAGCTCTTTGGGGAACCTGCGCTGGACCTTGCCGATCTGATGCGCTGCACGGCGGATGGGCAGGGCATGGTCAATATCCTCGCTGCGGACAAGCTGATGGCTGCACCGGGATTATATGCAACATTCCTGCTCTGGCTGCTCAGCGAGCTGTTCGAAGAACTGCCGGAGGTGGGCGACCCTGACAAACCGAAGTTGGTCTTTTTCTTCGACGAGGCGCATCTGCTGTTTGATGATGCCCCCAAGGCGCTCATAGACAAGGTGGAACAGGTGGCGCGTCTGATCCGTTCCAAAGGGGTCGGGATCTATTTTATCACCCAGAACCCGGCTGACGTGCCGGAAGACATCCTTGGCCAGCTTGGCAACCGCATCCAGCACGCACTGCGAGCGTTCACCGCGCGCGACCGCAGGAACCTGCGCATGGCGGCGGAGACCTATCGAGAGAACCCGCGGTTTTCGACTGAAGAGGCCATCCGCGAGGTTGGCGTTGGCGAGGCGGTCACCTCTATGCTGCAAAAGAAGGGCATCCCCGGTGTTGTAGAACGCACGCTGATCCGCCCACCCAGTTCCCAACTGGGGCCGATCACCGCCGCCGAGCGTGCGGCGTTCTTGCAGACCTCAGATATGGCGGGAAAATACGATCAGACCCAGGACCGACGCTCCGCTTATGAGATTCTGGCGGAACGCGCTGCCAAAGCCGCTGCTGAGGCTGAGGTCGCAGAGGAAGCGGCCGAAATCGCACCGGAACCCATGGCGCGTGAGTATAACGCCGGGCGACGTTATTCCGGGAGCCGGGTCAGCCGTTCGTCATCACGGCGAATGAAACCGCGCGACAGCTTTGCCTCCGCCATGTCCGAAGCGGTGATCAAGGAGCTGAAGGGCACAACCGGACGTCGGCTTGTTCGTGGCATTCTCGGGGGGCTGTTCAAGGGGCGCTAAGCCTCTCGTCCGATAGCCGGACCAAAAGAAAACGCCGCCCGGGATACCCACGGGCGGCGTTTCGATTTTTATGGGCCCGGTTGTCAGACCGGTAGCGCATCTCCGAATTTACCGTTCCGGGATCAGGCCACGGGGGCTGAAGCGCAACACCAGCAGCAGGATCAGACCCATGGTCAGCAAACGCATATGCGACGCACTTTCCAACAGATGAACCTTGAGCGCGTTGGTGTCCGCCATGCCTGCGGTCAGCGTTTCGATCAGCAGAATGCCCATCGGCTCCACCTTGATCCACAGGAACCAGATCAGCAAACCACCCAGCACCGCGCCAAAGTTGTTGCCGGACCCGCCGACAATCACCATCACCCAGATCAGAAAGGTGAAACGCAAGGGGTTATAGGTGCCCGGTGTCAGCTGGCTGTCCAGCGTGGTCATCATCGCCCCGGCTATGCCACAGATCGCAGAGCCAAGGATGAAGATCTGCAGATGGCGGCGGGTCACATCCTTGCCCATCGCCTCGGCCGCCACCTCATTGTCACGGATTGCATGCATCATACGGCCCCAAGGGCTTTTCAATGCCATCTGCGCCATCCACAGCAGCGCCAGCAACACAACGGTGAACAACAGCGAATAGCCCAGCTTCACATAGAGCGTGGAGGCCAGAACCGGATCCAGACCATAGTCCGCTGCCTTGGCGGCAAACGCGGCATCGTTCTGCAGATCAACCTCATAGGGCAGGGGCCGGGGCAGGCCGACGACGTTCTTCACGCCGCGCGACAACCAGTCCTCATTCTTCAGAACCGAGATGATGATCTCGGCAATGCCAAGCGTCGCAATCGCCAGATAATCGGACCGCAGACCCAGCGCCGTTTTGCCGATCAGCCAAGCAACACCTGCCGCCAGCAGACCGCCTGCAGGCCAGGCCAGCAGCACCGGCAGGCCAAGCCCGCCAAGGTTGCCTTCAAGTGCGGGGTTGATTGCCTCGACGCCGGCCACCGCCGGGTCAAAAATCGCCCGGTAAACCACGAAGCCCAGGATCAGCACCGCCAGCAGCACCGCAATACGCAGCTTACCGGCAGGCACCATCCGCATGGTTGCAACGGCCGCAACCAGCGTCATCGCCCCCATGGCCAGAGCCATGATGATCCCGACACCGCCCTGGCTCCACGCGCCCGGTGTTGGCGCGGTGGACACCAGTACGACGGCCAGACCACCCAAGGCGACAAAGCCCATGATGCCGACATTGAACAAACCGGCAAAGCCCCACTGAAGATTGACGCCAATCGCCATGATGGCCGACACCAATCCCATATTCAGGATCACCAGAGCCGAGTTCCAGGACCCGGAGAAGAAGAGGAAATTGGTGCTGCCTTCAAGCAGGATCAGCACGCCAACAAACAGAAACAGCAGGGATGTTTTGACTGTCTCGCTCATACCACTTTTCCTTTGAAAAGGCCCGTGGGCTTGAACAGAAGCACGACCACAAGGATCGCAAAGGACACGGCGAATTTGTAATCCGTGCTCAGAAGCTGGACGAGGCCATCCGGTTTCATCGTTTCAGGCACAACATAGGTCAGCACCTTTTTCCACGCATAGGTGATCGTCACCTCGGAGAATGCGATGATGAAGCCACCCGCAATGGCACCCACCGGGCTGCCCAGACCGCCAACGATGGCGGCGGCAAAGATCGGCAGCAGCAACTGAAAATAGGTGAAGGGTTTGAAAGACTTATCCAAACCATACAGGACACCGGCAATGGTCGCGAGGGTCGCAACGATCAACCACGTGTACATCACCACCCGCTCCGGGTTGATACCCGAGAGCAGCGCCAGATCTTCGTTGTCTGAATAGGCGCGCATGGATTTGCCGGTGCGGGTCTTGTTCAGGAACCAGAACAGCAGTGCCACAACCACAACCGCAGTGATCACGGTGATCCCCTGCGTGGTCTTGATCGCCAGACCTTCGCGCAGGCCGGTCAACGCCTTGAAATCCCGCGCGGAAATGATGAACCTCTCGCCGTCAGCAAACCGCTGGTCACCCGGCCCGATGATAAATCGCACAAGGCCGTTCATCATGAACATCACCCCAAGCGAGACCATGACAAAAATCACCGGCTTGGCCTTTTGCGCGCGGTAGAACCGATAAACGGTACGATCCGTAATCAGCATCAACAGCATACAGCCCGCAATACCGATAGGCAGCGCCAGCAGCGCAGTCGGCAGGGGGCCAAAGCTGATGCCCATCGACTGGAACCACCAGGTCACGAGAATGGTGATCATGGTACCAAAGGCCATGGTGTCGCCATGGGCAAAGTTCGAAAACCGCAGCACCGAATAAATCAGCGTCACGCCAAGCGCACCAAGCGCCAGTTGACTGCCATAAGCGATTGCCGGAACCCCGACAAAATTGGTAAGCGCCACAAGGGCGTTGAGGAAGTCCATCTCTTAGCCCCCCAAGAAGGATTTGCGTACTTCGGGATCTGCGAGCAGTTCCTGACCGGTGCCGGTATAGGCATTGCGCCCCTGTACCAGCACATAGCCTTTGTCCGCGATCTCAAGCGCTTGTTTGGCGTTCTGTTCGACCATCAGGATCGGCAGCCCGGTACGGGCAACCTCGATGATGCGGTCGAACAGCTCATCCATCACGATGGGGGAGACGCCCGCCGTCGGCTCATCCAGCATCAGCACCTTCGGCTTGGTCATCAGCGCGCGGCCCACGGCCACCTGTTGGCGCTGCCCGCCGGACAGCTCACCAGCGGGCTGGTTGCGTTTCTCACGCAGGATCGGAAACAGCTCATAGACCTGCTCCATCGTGTCAGAGAAATCATCGGTGCGGATAAACGCGCCCATTTCCAGGTTCTCTTCCACCGTCATTGAGGTGAAGATATTGCTGGTCTGGGGTACAAATCCCATGCCCTTCACCACGCGGTCCTGCGGAGTAAGCTGGGTGATATCCTCACCGTCCAGGCGCACAGCACCAGAGCGGACATCCAGCATGCCAAAGACAGCTTTCATCGCGGTGGATTTGCCGGCACCGTTGGGACCAACGATCACCGCAATCTCCCCCTTGTCGACGGCAATCGTACAATCATGCAGAATGTCCGGACCCTTGCCGTAGCCGCCGGTCATGGTGTCGCCAATCAGGAACGGTCCGCCATCGACCTTCGTTGTTGGCCCACTTTTGCTATGCGCTGGTTGCATCGTCCCAGCTCCATGCGCGTTGGTGATCGAGGCGTCGCGATTGCCGTGATCATTCTGGTAGGGGTTATCGCTCATGCGCCCGCCTCCAGTTTGTCTTTGTTTTTCAGACCGGTGCCGAGGTAGGCTTCGATCACCTGTTCATTGGCCTTGATCTCGCCCAATGTGCCCTGTGCCAGCTTCTTGCCTTCGGCCATGCAGATGACCGGATCGCAGAGGCGGCCGATGAACTCCATGTCGTGTTCGATCACAACAAAGGTATAGCCGCGCTCCTCGTTGAGGCGCTTGATCGCGTCGGCAATCGTATACAGCAGCGTGCGGTTCACGCCGGCGCCGACCTCATCCAGAAACACGATCTTGGCATCGACCATCATGGTCCGGCCCAGCTCCAGCAGCTTCTTCTGGCCACCAGAAACCTGTCCGGCCTTCAGATCTGCGATATGGCTGATGGTCAGGAATTCCAGCACCTCATCGGCCTTGGCCCGCAGCGCGCGTTCCTCATCAGCGATGCGTTTGCGCCCGAACCAAGTGTTCCACAGGCTTTCGCCCGATTGGCTTCCCGGAACCATCATCAGGTTTTCGCGGCAAGTCATCGACGCAAATTCATGCGCGATCTGGAAGGTGCGCAGCAATCCCTTGTGAAACAACTCATGCGGCGGCAGTCCGGTGATATCCTCACCATCCATGGTTACCCGCCCCGAGGTAGGGGGTAGAACGCCCGCAATTACGTTGAAAAGAGTGGTCTTTCCCGCGCCGTTTGGCCCGATCAAACCGGTTATGGAGCCCTTAGCGATTTCCAGCGATGCGCCATCAACCGCGTGGAACCCGCCGAAGTGCTTGTGCAAGTCCTCGACGACGATCATGTCATTTCATCCCCCACCGTCTTTTTGACGGCTTTTGAATTTGGAACAGCCCGGGCAGAACCCGGGCTGATCATCTTGGTTTGATCCGGTATTAAGGGATCAGCGGAATTTCACGGTGGCGTTGGCACCGTCCTTGACTTCGATCTCACGATAGGAGCCTGCGCTCTCACCGGGGCCGATCAGCTCCACGCCGGTGGCACCTTCATAGTCGATGTCGCCACCGTTCGCGAGGATCTCAAGCGCCTTGCCCAGCTCACCGGGGTTGATTTTCTCACCCGGTGCGTTCGCCACTTCAAGGATCTTGGAGCCATAGTCGGCCGGATCTTTGGAGTTCGCGGCCTGCATGGCCAGCATGAAGAGTGCCGCCGCATCATAGCTTTCCGGCGAATAGGCGGAGGTGCCGTCAAAACCTGCGGCTTTTGCCAGTTCAGCATAGATGGCAGCGCCTTCGCTGTCGGAGCCTGCGATCTGGCCAAAGGAGCCATCAAGGTCCGACCCGATGTTCTTGGGCAGGGAGTCACCGATCATACCGCCGGGCAGACCGAAGGTGTCATACGCGCCGGAGTCCAGCGAGGCCTGAATGATGCCCAGACCGCCCTGGTCCAGATAGCCGGCCACAACCAGAATATCGCCACCGGCGGATGCCAGCGCCGCAACTTCTGCAGAATAGTCGCCTTTGCCATCCTCATGCGCAGTCACGATGGTGACTTCGCCGCCGACTTCCTCAAAGGACGATTTGATCGCGTCGGCCAGACCCTTACCGTAGTCGTTGTTGGTGTAGGTCAGCGCGATGGAGTTGATGCCACGCTCTTTCAGCACTTCTGCCATGACCTGGCCTTCGCGGGCGTCAGACGGCGATGTGCGGAAGAACAGGTCATTGTCTTCCATCGAGGACAGGCCCGGCGAGGTGGCGGAGGGCGAGATCATCACCATGCCGTTCGGAATGGCAACGTTCTGCAGGATCGCGCCGGTCACACCGGAGCAGTCACCGCCGATGATGCCGTTCACGCCGTCAGCGATCAGTTTTTCGCCATTCGCGGTGGACAGACCATTGTCGATGCAGCCGGTGTCCGCGCGCACAGGGGTGACAGTGGCGGAGTCAAGCAGCTTGCCAGATTTGGTGACCTCTTCCATCGCCAGTTCGGCGCCCGCACCCATGGCAGGGGCCAGCGATTCAATCGGGCCGGTAAAGCCGAGAAGCACGCCCAGTTTCACTTCCTTGGCGTGGCCACCTGCAAATGCGGTGCCAGCAGTCAGGGCGGCGGCGGCTGTGGCCATCATCAGTTTTTTCATTTTTGAAACTCCCATTTGTTGGAACTTATTTGTTCAAATCGGACCCTAGGCAAGCACGCCAAAAAAGAAAAGGCCTCTAGCGCCAACACTCGACAGGTTTTTTGGTGTGTTCGGTGACAATAGAATGTTCACAGCCACATACGCAGAAGAGCGGTTGCGCAGCTCCACCAGAGAGATAACCAGCCAACTTTCATTGACGTCACAAGCGCCCACGCCAGCGTCGTTTTCCGCGCTGAGGCCCGCTGAAATTGGGTCAGATGCAAAACCGTGCTAGTCTTTGTTAAGGCGCCCTTTACCAGAGCAACAAGGGCGCATGGCCGATGGTTTGAACGAGAGGCGACTGCAGATGACAAGGCCCGCTATTCGAATAATCCAAATCTGTCATTCATGTATATATCCCGGTCGATCTTCGGCGGCTGCGCTGAAGCGTTCTCCCATCCCACTTGCCGGGCGCAGGTTGTCCGGTCGCAAGGACAGCGTCATGTCGTGGCTTGCCAAGTTCACCTCTGGCGCGGCACTGCTACTGACGCTCGCGACAGGGGCATCAGCGGAGGCGCTGACCAGCAGTCAGGGCGCGCTGCGCATCGAGAAAATGGCGCAGGGGCTGGATATTCCCTGGGGCTTCGACTTTCTCCCCGATGGTTCGGTGCTGATCACAGAGCGGACCGGCAACCTCCTCCTCCTGCGCGACGGCCACCTGACGCGGATCAAGGGAACGCCGAAGGTGGGCGATCAGGGGCAGGGTGGTTTGCTTGACGTAATGGTACCCAGAACCTTCGCCAAAACCCGGCGGATATACCTAACCTATGCAAAACGGGTTGGACGCGGTTCTGCAACTGCCGTCGCCACCGGCCAACTGGCCCGGCGCAACACTCAATTGCAGGGGCTGCGGGATATCTTTGTTGCCGCGCCAGCCGTCAGCAGCGGCCGCCATTTTGGATCGCGACTGGCCGAGGGGCCCGATGGCCATATCTATGTCACGCTTGGGGATCGCGGCGACCGTCAATCAGCGCAGGTTTTGGCATCGCATCAGGGCAGCATTCTACGGCTAACGCCCGAAGGCTCCGCACCACGCAGCAATCCCCTGACCAAACGCCGCGGCGCCCAGCCCGAGATCTGGTCTTATGGGCACCGCAATCCGCAGGGGTTGACCTTTGCCGCCGATGGCAGCCTTTGGTCGGTCGAACACGGCGCCCGTGGCGGAGATGAGGTCAACCGCATCGAAAAGGGAGCCAACTATGGCTGGCCGATCATCTCTTACGGGCGGCATTATTCCGGGCTGACAATTGGCGAAGGCACCGAAAAACCGGGCCTGAAACAGCCCCAGTACTATTGGGATCCCTCGATCGCGCCCTCCAATCTGCTGGTCTACTCAGGCAAGATGTGGCCCGACTGGCGTGGCGACATCTTCGTCGGTTCGCTAAAATTCGACTACATCGCGCGCCTGTCGGGCTCCCCGCTGAAAGAAGTGGAGCAAGTCAAAGGCGAGCAAACCGGCCGTATCCGCGACCTGCGCGAGGCCCCGGATGGCAGTATCTGGTTTGCCTCGGAAACCGATGGCGCAATTTACCGACTGTCACGCTGATAGGCGCCGCCTTAGGTGTATTGGTGGATCACACCGCGGGCGGTGCCGACTTGCTGCCCCGCTCACGGTATGGCGTGGTGTCATAGTGGGCGCGATAGCATTTTGAGAAATGCGACGGCGACGCGAACCCACAGGCAAGTGCCACGTTGATCACGCTCATATCGGTCTGCATCAACAGGTTACGTGCCTTCTGCAACCGCAGCTCCATGTAGTACCGCTTTGGCGAGCGGTTCAGGTAGCGGCGGAACAGCCGCTCAAGCTGTCGGGTCGACATGCCCACGTTCTGCGCCAGGATCGATGGGCTAATCGGCTCTTCGATATTGGCCTCCATCATCTGAATCACCATGGAGAGTTTGGGGTGCCGCACGCCGATCCGCGTGGGAATCGACAGGCGCTGAGTGTCCTGGTCGGTGCGAATCGACGAATAGATCAGCTGGTCGGCGACGGAATTGGCGATATCCTCACCATGATCGCTGGCGATCAGCTTCAGCATCAGGTCAATGGAGGAGGTCCCGCCCGCCGTCGACATCCGGTTGCCATCGATGACAAACACCGACTTGGTAAGCTCAACCTCGTCGAATTCCTCATTGAAACTATCAGCGTTTTCCCAGTGAATCGTCGCCCGTTTGCCATCCAGCAATCCCGCGCGCGCCAGCGAATAGGAGGCGGTGCACAAGCCCCCGATCTTCAGCCCCTTGCGGGCCTCGCGGCGCAGCCAGGACAGAAGCTTTTTCGTGGTGGCGTCCTGCACCGAAATGCCGGAACACAACAGAATTGTGTCATCGCGCTGCAACTCCACCAGATCATCATCAACCTGAAAGGATGTTCCTGCCGAACAACTCACCGTACGACCACCCTCAGCAAGCAATGTCCAGGTGTACACCTCGCGCCCCATCATCCGGTTCGCAATCCGCAGGCATTCCAGCGCAGAGGCAAACGACAGCATGGAAAAACTATCCAGCAAAACAAAGGCATAACGTCGAATTTGGGGGCCAGTGGCCGGGCTTGTCGTGGGCTTGCTTTGCGTCCGCATGGCCAGCGTCCTTATTCAAAATATCTGTTTTTCGCAAAGCCGGTTTTTGCGAAATTCGGGCACCGTGTTCACAGCTTCGCGGTGTCGTCAAGACTTTGCAAATCTAAACTGGTCAGCGCGGGTGCGATTTCGTATAGATGTCCCTCGTTAACCTAAGACCTCTTATGCGGAGACACAGCTATGAGTGAGTGGCAAAAATCGACCTGGCGCCAGAAACCGCGGGTGCAAATGCCAGATTATACCAACGCCGACGCGCTGTCGGCTGTTGAGGCTCAGCTGTCCAAGTATCCGCCATTGGTATTTGCAGGTGAAGCGCGTCGGTTGAAACAGCACCTCGGTGCTGCGGGCCGGGGTGAGGCATTTCTGCTGCAGGGCGGCGACTGCGCCGAGAGCTTTGACCAGTTCAGCGCCGACGCCATCCGCGATACCTTCAAGGTGATGCTGCAGATGGCGATGGTGCTGACCTATGGTGCCAAGGTGCCGGTGATCAAGGTGGGGCGCATGGCGGGCCAGTTCGCCAAGCCTCGCAGCGCGCCAACCGAAACCGTGAATGGCGTGGAACTGCCCAGCTACCGCGGGGATATCATCAACGATCTGGCCTTCACCGAAACATCGCGTGTGCCCGATCCACAGCGTATGCTGCAAGCCTACACCCAGGCGGCGGCAACTGTGAACCTGATCCGGGCGTTTTCGACCGGCGGCTATGCCGATGTGAATCAGGTCCATGCCTGGACCCTGGGTTTCACCGAGGGTGAGAAGGCAGAAAGCTACCGTGAAATGGCGAATCGGATCACCGACACGCTCGACTTCATGAAAGCTGCCGGCATCAACAACGACACCGCCCATACGTTGCAGTCGGTGGAATTCTACACCAGCCACGAAGGTCTGTTGCTGGAATATGAAGAGGCGCTGACCCGTCTGGACTCCACCTCCGGCAAATGGCTGGCTGGCTCCGGCCATATGCTTTGGATCGGCGATCGTACCCGTCAACCCGACGGCGCACATGTCGAATTCTGCCGTGGCGTTCAAAACCCGATTGGTCTGAAATGTGGCCCGACCACCACCGCCGAAGATTTGAAGGTGCTGATGGCCAAGCTGAACCCCGAAAACGAAGAGGGGCGTCTGACCCTGATCGCGCGGTTCGGTGCAGGCAAGGCCGGTGAACACCTGCCGCGCTTGATCAAGGCGGTTCAGGACGAAGGCGCCAAGGTGACCTGGGTCTGCGATCCGATGCACGGCAACACCATCAAATCCTCCTCCGGCTATAAAACCCGGCCGTTTGAAAGCGTGCTGCGTGAGGTCCGTGACTTCTTTGCGATCCACACCGCAGAGGGCACAATCCCGGGCGGTGTGCATTTCGAGATGACCGGTCAGGATGTCACCGAATGTACCGGTGGCGTGCGTGCGGTTACAGACGAGGATCTGAGCGACCGCTATCACACGGCCTGCGATCCGCGCCTGAACGCCAGCCAATCGCTGGAGCTGGCCTTCCTCGTGGCAGAAGAAGTGTCGCAGCTGCGTGCCCGCACCTCTGAGCGCCAGGTTGGCTGATCCTGTTTCTGGCGATATCCAACGACGGGGATCGCCAGTCTAAAACGACCAACCCTCATCCCGGATCGGGGTGAGGGTTTTTTATTTTCAACCACTTACCTGACGTTCCTCATGTCGCTCCAAGCCGTTGGGTGACATCCATGCAAACACGGGAGGACTACAGTTCAGGCCGCAAAAAACGGGAAACGCCCCGGACCTTCTGTCGCGGGGCGCTTGCTTTCTAGCTATGTCCAGTAGCGCGAAAGTAACTCGGAATATTATGGTATTGAGAAGGCCGTAATTCAGTCCTTGCTGACAATCAGACGCAGGTGGCTGCCGCGCTTCTTGGATTTTTCCTCAGCCTGTTCCGCCGCAGGGGCTGCCGGTGTCTCATTCGACATCTGGCGGCTGCGCTCAATCAGGGCACGGGCCTCGGTCATGACAGTAGGTTCGCGCTCAAACCGCGCCTGCGTTTCAGCAAAACCGGGGTTCGGCGTATTGACGTCCTTCGCCGCAGGTACCGGGGCTGCAGGTTTCACCGGTGCGGCCTGATCTGCTGCGCGCGGCTTCGCCTTGAAGGGCGCATCGCCGGTCGGGCTGACCTGACGGATCTGTGTTTCAGTTACCGAGAACCGCTGCGAGGTTCCAGTCGGATTGCCTTCAGAGATGAAGACCCCAAGCGCCCGACTGACATCTCCCAGATCGCTGCGCAAAGGCAGCAGCAACATACGCGCCTCGCGGGCACCGCGCAGGCGGTTGTTTTCGGTCTGCAAGGTCAGCTCGATAATGGCAGGCGTGTCGAACATCGTCTCCAGCGCCGCGCTGACCTGTTTGCGGGCCGCCGGGGTGAAAAACGCAGTGATTGGCATCCCGCGCACTTCCATACCGGCCATTTCGTTAACCCGCTGGCCAGCGAGACGAAAACGAGCGATGCCGGGAGCGATCCGCTCCAGAATGAAGGTCTGAGGAAGGATGTTTTCCAGCCCACGCGGATCGATCTGCGACCGGCTGGGAATATCGTCGCCACGGCGCAGAGCTGTCCAGTAAGCCTCCGCCTGTCGCATGGGCGACAGCGATCCCGCTGCGCGGAAGCGATCCATTGCCACAACCTTGGTTTGACCTTCGGTCTGATTGTTATCTTTGCGGCCGCCAAAAAACATCGCTGTCATCCTCGCTGGATCCGGCTGGGTCATGCGCCAAGCTAAAGTTGGTTGCCTAACGATTAATGCCGAATTGGTTATCCTGAAGTTAACATGCCACAATCTTATTCAATTTTGGACTATTTCTTTAATCAATGGTTAACACTTTAGGATAGGTCCCCGCGCTTATGGACTTGTCCGCTGGCCGTTTGTAAACCTGTGGCGAGGCGAAACAGCGCCTTGGGCGCCCGGGGAGGCAGCAGACAATGACCATCTATTCAATGACCGGCTTCGCCGCAGGGCAGGGCAGCACCGGGGCGCATAGCTGGTCGTGCGAATTACGCTCCGTGAATGCCAAGGGGCTAGACCTGCGCTTGCGCATCCCTGACTGGCTGGACGGGCTCGAAACCAGCCTGCGCGGGCAATTAAGCAAGGCTTTGTCGCGCGGCAATGTCTCCATGACACTGAGGATCAGCCGCAGCGAGGAGGCCGCTGCCGCCCTTCAGATCAACCAACCAGCACTGGCAACGCTGCTGACAGCCGTTGCCGAGGTAGAACGACAGGCCGCCGCCGCAGGGGTCACATTGGCACAGACCTCTGTCGCAGATCTTCTGGCACAACGGGGCGTACTGGAGCAGGCCAGCGGCAGCGATGATCCTGCCCCCATCGTGGCCGCCCTCAGCACTGATTTTGCCACAATCCTGTCCGACTTTGTTAACATGCGCGCCACTGAAGGGGCCGCGTTGAAAACTGTTCTGATGGACCAACTGGATCAGATCAGCACGCTGCGCAACGAGGCTGCACAACGCGCCGACGCCCGCAAGGCCGAGGTTGCCGCAACCCTGCGCAGCAATCTGGCGCGGGTGCTTGAGAACAGCGACGGCGTGGACGAAACGCGGCTGGCACAGGAACTGGCCCTGCTGGCGGTCAAAGCGGATGTCACCGAGGAGCTGGATCGGCTGACCGCCCATGTCGCGGCTGCGCGTGAACTGCTGACCAAGGGCGGCGCCGTCGGGCGCAAGCTGGATTTCCTGATGCAGGAATTCAACCGCGAGGCCAATACGCTCTGCTCCAAGGCGCAAAACAGCGACCTGACTGCGGTCGGGCTTGAGCTGAAAGCGGTCATCGACCAAATGCGCGAGCAAGTCCAGAACATCGAATAACGAACCAGAATAATAACGCATTAAGACAAAGGAGAGCACGCCATGGCAGATCGGCGCGGCCTGTTGATTATCCTTTCTTCGCCCTCAGGGGCTGGGAAATCCACATTGGCGAAACGGCTGCGGTCCTGGGATCCCAGCATTGAATTTTCCGTCTCGGCCACCACGCGCAATCCGCGTCCCGGTGAAACCGACGGGCAGGACTATCACTTCATCACCACTGATGCCTTCAAGACCGCCGTGAGCGAAGGCAACATGCTGGAGCACGCTCATGTGTTTGGCAATTTCTATGGCTCACCCAAGGGGCCGGTGAAGGCGGCGATTGATGGCGGGCGTGACGTGCTGTTTGATATCGACTGGCAGGGTGCGCAGCAGATCCGCAACTCAGACCTGGGGCAGCACACGCTGTCGATCTTCCTGCTGCCGCCCTCGATCGGAGAGTTGCGCCGCCGACTGGAGAGCCGCGCGCAGGATGATGCCGCGACCATCACCCGCAGGATGGAGAAAAGCTGGGACGAAATCAGCCACTGGGGCAGCTATGATCACGTGCTGATCAACGATGATCTGGATGCCACCGAGCTACAGCTGAAGACCATTATCACCGCCACCCGTCTGCGCCGCATCCAGCAGCCGCATCTGGTCGACCATGTGCGCGGCCTGCAAAGCGAATTTGAGGATCTGTCATGACCATCTATGCCTTGGGCGACAAAACACCCGAACTCCACGCCGACACATGGGTCGCGCCGGATGCTAATCTGATCGGCCTTGTGGTGTTGGAGGAGAGGGCCTCGGTCTGGTTCGGCAGCACCATCCGCGCAGATCACGAGGAGATCCGTATCGGACGCGGTTCTAACGTGCAGGAAAACTGCGTCATGCATATTGACGCAGGCTACCCCCTGACCATTGGCGAGAACTGCACAATCGGCCACAAGGTGATGCTGCATGGCTGCACCATCGGCGACAATTCCCTGATTGGGATGGGGGCAACCGTCCTCAACGGGGCCAAGATCGGCAAGAACTGCCTGATCGGTGCGGGCGCCCTGATCACAGAGAATAAAGAAATCCCCGATAATTCTCTGGTCATGGGCGCACCCGGCAAAATTGTCCGCGATGTGGATGAAGCCCTGGTGCAATCCCTGCGCCAAAGCGCCGAGCACTACCAGGAAAACATGCGTCGTTTTCGCGACGAACTGACAGAGGTCTGACACGTGAGAAATTCCAAAGGGTCGCTGATGCGGCCAGATCCCTTGCCCTTCAGCGCGAGCCATCCGGTTGTGACGCCACTCAGCCCGTCGGTTGTCTATGCCAGCGAAACGCCGGATGCGCTTGACGACCAATACGAAGGGCGAGTGCACGGCTATACCTACTCCCGCGAAGGCCATCCCAACGCCGATGTCGTCGCCAAGCGGCTCGATGCGATGGAAGGGATGCCCGGTGGGGTCGTGACCGGGTCCGGTATGGCGGCGGTTTCTGCCGTTCTGCTGGGCCTGCTGAAAACAGGCGATCATGTGATTGGTGGCAATCAGCTCTATGGGCGGTCGATGCGCCTGATGGCCGAGGATCTGCCGCGTCTGGGCATCGAAACCACTTTGGCCAATCCCGGTGATGTGGCCGCAGTGAAGGCGGCGATCCGCCCCGAAACCACGATGATCCTGGTCGAGGCGGTGTCAAACCCGACGCTTGCCGTCGCCGATATCGACGGGTTGGCCCAGCTCTGCAAGGACCGCGATATCCTTTTGGTGGTCGACAATACCTTCACCACGCCACGGGGCTTTCAACCTTTTGATCATGGCGCCGATATCGTCATCCATTCGATCACCAAGCTGCTGGCGGGGCATTCCGATGTGATGCTCGGCTATGTCGTGGCCAAGGATCCTGAGATCAACACCCGTCTCAGCGTCTATGTGGTCACCACCGGCATGACGCCCAGCCCGTTTGACTGCTGGCTTGCGGAGCGTGGCATGTTGTCATTTGAGCTGCGGTTTGAACGCGCGCAGGCCACGGCGGTGACGCTCGCCGACCATCTGGCAGGGCTGCCCGGGGTCAAGCGGGTGATTTACCCGACCCGCAAGGATCATCCCGATCACGAGCGCGCCATGGCGCTGTTGGACGGGAAAGGCTGCAATATGGTCAGCTTTGAGCTTGAGGGCGGGCGCGCTGCGGCCAATGCCTTTACCCGTGGGGCCGATGGGCTGAACTTTGCCCCGACCCTTGGCGATGTGGGCACGACGCTGTCGCATCCGGCCTCATCCTCACACCGCGCCCTCAGCACAGAGGATCGCGCCAAACTGGGGCTGAGCGAAGGGTTCTTCCGCGTCTCGGTCGGGCTTGAGGATCCGGAAACACTCTGCGCTGTCTTCACCGAAGCGGTCGCGGCTGCCACGTCATAGTTACAATCGGTTTGTAACACGACCGGCACAGCAACAAAGCGAGGGGCAGATGACACAGGATTTAATCGACGGTTTCATGGAAGCCATCCCCTTGCCAGCGGTGCTGGTCGATCAAAGCGAAAGGTTCATCGCCGCAAATGCGGCGGCGACCACACTGCTGGGTGCCAATCTGGTCGGACGTCATTTTGCCACCATCCTGCGCCAGCCCAATGTGGCCACGGCGATCGAAAGCTGTCTTTATGAACGCAGCGCCAAAACCGCCCGTCACCTGTCCAACGACGGCGCACAGGACACCACGTTCGAGGTCGCCTTGCGCTATATTCCCGGCATTGGTGCGGTAAATGGCGGAGCGGCGCTGATCAGTCTCACGGATATCACTGACCGCGAGCAGGCCAGCCAGATGAGACGTGATTTCGTCGCCAATGTCAGCCATGAACTGCGCACGCCGCTGACCGCGCTGATGGGGTTCATTGAAACGCTCCGTGGCCCCGCGCGTGACGATGCCCCGGCACGCGACAGGTTTCTCACAATCATGCAGGGCGAGGCAAATCGGATGAACCGCCTGGTCGGGGATCTCTTGTCGCTGAATCGGGTCGAGAGCGAAGAGCGTGTGCGGCCGCGCGAGCAACTCGACTTGGGCGCGCATCTGGCCTCAACGCTGAAATCACTGGAACCGGTGGCGGAGGCTGCAGATGTGCAGCTTATTCTGGAAATCCCAGAGGAGCCGACGCTGGTCACCGGGGATCCGGATCAGCTGCAGCAGGTGTTCACAAACCTTGTTGAGAACGCCATCAAATATGGCGGCGATCAGGTGACCCTGCGCCTCAGAACACGCGACCGCGACCCCGCCGTCCGTGCCGCCGCCGTCCGGGTTGAGGTGATCGACAATGGCACCGGGATCGACCCGGTGCATTTGCCCCGGCTCACGGAACGGTTCTACCGCGTCGACACGCACAGATCGCGTGAGCAGGGCGGCACCGGGCTGGGGCTGGCGATCGTCAAACATATCATCAACCGCCATCGCGGCCGGATGCGGGTGGAAAGCTCCGCTGCGACGGGCACGGTGTTCACCGTGATCCTTCCGCGCTGACACGACGGTGAGGCGTTGGCGCGCTGTATGTGACAATAAACTGCGCGCCCACCGCGAAGTTCGTCGCGAAAAGTTAAGAAAACCCACCGTTGCCCGGCCGATTTGTCACAAAAAACGGGGCAGCAACCGGGTTTGTCATACAGCTGTTACATAGCCGTCACAAAAGGCACATGCGCCGCCCTTAGGTGAGGGCGCAAGATCATCACGGGATGATCCTGAAAATTGACACCCAAGGAGACACAGATGTCCTTTGTGAAACTCACCGCTTCCGCCCTGGCCATTTCGGCTGTTTCTGCCACTGCTGCGGCAGCGCGCGATCAGGTTCAGGTTGCCGGTTCTTCGACTGTTCTGCCCTATGCCTCCATCGTGGCCGAAGCCTTTGGCGAGAACTTCGACTTCCCGACACCGGTCGTTGAATCCGGTGGGTCCTCTGCCGGTCTGAAGCGGTTCTGCGAAGGTGTGGGCGAAAACACCATCGACGTGGCCAACGCATCGCGCCGCATCAAGGACAAGGAAATCAAGGCCTGCGCAGAAAACGGCGTGACCGACATCATCGAAGTTCAGATCGGTTATGACGGCATCGTGTTTGCCAATGACATCAAGGGCAACGCCTTTGAATACACGCCGACCGACTGGTTCCTGGCCCTGTCCGACGAGATCCTGGTTGATGGCAAAATGGTCGCCAACCCCAACAAAACCTGGGCCGATGTGAACAGCGCCTTCCCGGCGCAAGACATTCAGGCCTTCATCCCCGGCACCAAGCACGGCACCCGCGAAGTGTTCGAAGACAAGGTGATCCTGGCAGGCTGCGAAGCCACCGGCGCCTTCGAGCATCTGCTGGCTCACGCCGAAGGTGACAGCGACAAAGCCAAGAAGAAAGCCGCAGAGAAAGCCTGTATTTCCCTACGCACAGACGGCAAGTCGGTCGACATCGACGGCGACTACACCGAAACCCTGGCCCGCATCGAGAGCAACAAGGACGGCATCGGCGTCTTTGGTCTGGCGTTCTATGAGAACAACACAGACAAGCTGCAGGTTGCCACCATGTCCGGCATTGTACCCACCACCGAGAGCATTGCCGAAGGTGAATATCCGGTATCGCGCCCGCTGTTCTTCTACGTGAAGAAAGCCCACATCGGCGTGATCCCCGGCCTGAAAGAATACGCTGAATTCTTCGTCGCAGACGAAGTGGCCGGCCCCGATGGCCCGCTGGCAGAGTATGGTCTGGTTGCCGATCCTGAGCTGACCAAGACTCAGGCTGTGGTCTCCGAAGAAGAGGTCATCGGCGGCAACTCCTGATCGCCCGGCCAGAATGACACTGCGGGCCGGGGCATTTGAAATTGCCCCGGCCCAATTCATGACCACCACAAGACACCCCTTTGCAATCCGGCGTGGTCGGCTCTTGCAGAACCGGATTTTCCGTCTCACTCAAACGGAGTAGCTGATGCCGACAGTTTGGCTCGTGATTGCCCTTCTTGCCCTTTCCGGGCTGGGCTTTGTGCTGGGGCGCAACCGCGCGCTTGCCTCGGCAGGAGGGAACGCCAAGGCGTTGCACTCGTTGCCCGCTTACTACGGTCACAACGTGGCCTTCAGCGCGCTGGTGCCTGCACTGGCGGTGCTGGCCATATGGTCGCTGGCCCAGCCCATGGTCATTGAGAACCGTGTATCCGCCATGATCCCTGCGGAACTGGTGCCGGAGAATTCCACGCTTGGCCTCGTGATGAGTGACGTGCGCCGTCTTGCCGAAGGGCTGGACCTGGCGGTAGAGCAGGGCGTTCTTTCCTCGACCGAAGCCCGCAACCTCGACAGTGGTGAAACCGATATTCGCGCCCGTCTCGGGGATATCGGTGTTGCCCTCGGCTCTGAAGTGCGCCCAGAGGTGCTAAACGCAGCCCAGAGCTATCGGAGCCTTTCCAACAAGGGTCAGATCATCATGTCGGTGATTGTTGGCCTCTTGGCTATGGTCGGCTTTGCCTGGGCCTATGGCCGCACGCACAAGGATTTCCGCGCCCGTAATGTGGTGGAACAGGGGATCATGGCGCTGCTCATTCTTGCTGCCAGTCTCGCGATCCTGACCACCGTCGGCATCGTCTTCTCAATGCTGTTCGAGAGCATCAACTTCTTTGGGCTGCATGCCTGGAGTGACTTCTTCTTTGGCACCACATGGGCGCCGAACTTCCGCGGGGACAGTGACCTGTCGATCCTGCCGTTGCTGTGGGGAACGCTGTATATCTCCGCTATTGCGCTGCTGGTCGCGGTGCCTGTCGGGCTATTTGCTGCGATCTATCTCTCTGAATATGCCAGCGGCACAACCCGCGCCTTTGCCAAGCCACTGCTGGAGATCCTCGCCGGGATCCCGACCATCGTCTACGGCCTCTTTGCATTGCTGACCGTTGGCCCGCTTCTTGTGAAATTCTTCGGCCAGGGCGAAGACGGCATTTTGGGGGTCGAGTGGATGAGCGGGGCGACCTCGGTGCTGACTGCTGGTCTGGTGATGGGCATCATGCTGATCCCCTTTGTGTCTTCGCTGTCCGATGACATCATCAACGCCGTGCCTCAGGCCATGCGCGATGGCTCGCTTGGATTGGGTGCGACCAAATCCGAAACCATCCGTCAGGTGGTCATTCCGGCCGCGCTGCCGGGTATCGTCGGCGCTGTCCTGCTTGCGGCATCGCGCGCCATCGGTGAGACGATGATCGTGGTTATGGGGGCAGGGGCGATTGCGAAATTCTCGCTCAACCCGCTGGAATCAATGACCACGATCACCACACGTATTGTCAGCCAGTTGACCGGCGATACGGATTTCGCCAGCCCCGAAACGCTCGTTGCCTTTGCCCTTGGTCTGACCCTCTTTGTCCTGACCCTCGGCCTCAATGTCCTGGCGCTTTATATCGTGCGCAAATACCGGGAGCAGTACGACTAATGACCGATATCAGCCAAAACACCCCCGGACCGAACACCGCCGGATCCGACGCCCGGCACGCAGGCTCCCTGCTGCAACAATCGGATCGCACCCGCAAACGCAACGCCGCCGAGCGCCGGTTCCGTGGCTACGGTATTGCCGCCATCACGGTCGGCCTGCTGATGCTGGCCGTGCTGGTCTTCACCATTGTAAGCCGCGGCACAGGCGCGTTTCAGCAGACCTTCATCACGCTGGATGTGGAACTGCTGGAGAGCAAACTGGATAAATCCGGCACCCGCGATCTGGACGCGATCAAGAAGGTGACCACCTTCGGGTATGCGCCGCTGATCAAAAACGCGGTGCAGGCGAAAGTTGCAGAGCTGGGGATCGACACCGATCTGAAGGCCAAGGCCATGGCAGGTATCCTGTCGAAAAACGCCGCCGCCCAGCTGCGAGCCTATGTGGTGGAAAACCCCGATCAGATCGGTCAGACGGTGACATTCCGGTTTCTCGCCTCCAGCCGTGTTGATGGCTACCTGAAGGGCCGTGTCAGCCGTGACAGCATTGTCAACGACAAGAGCATCTCGCCCGCGCAACTCGATCTGGTGGATGCACTGGTGGCAGCGGAGGTCGCGGCGAAGACTTTCAACCTGGATTTCATCACCGGCGCCGATGCCTCTGATGCGCGTCCAGAAGCGGCCGGCATGGGCGTCTCCATGATGGGCTCGCTGTTCATGATGCTGGTGGTTCTGGCGCTGGCACTGCCTATTGGGGTTGCCGCCTCGATCTATCTTGAGGAATTCGCCCCCAAGAACTGGATCACCGATGTGATTGAGGTGAATATCTCCAACCTCGCTGCCGTGCCATCAATCGTGTTTGGTATTCTGGGCCTTGCAGTATTCATCAACTACATGCACCTGCCGATGTCAGCGCCGCTGGTGGGTGGTCTGGTGTTGACCTTGATGACTCTGCCGACAGTGATCATCTCGACCCGCGCCTCGCTGAAATCCGTGCCGCCCTCTATCCGGGATGCCGCACTGGGGGTCGGGGCCTCGCGCATGCAGGCGGTGTTTCACCATGTCCTGCCGCTGGCCGCACCGGGTATCCTGACCGGCACCATCATTGGTCTGGCGCAGGCCTTGGGTGAGACCGCACCGCTGCTGCTGATCGGCATGGTCGGCTTCATCGCCTCCAATGCGCCGGAAACGATTGCCGACGGCCTGTTGGCGCCGAACTCGGCCATGCCAGCACAGATCTATGAATGGGCCAAACGCGCAGATCCGGCATTTTACGAACGCGCCTGGGGCGGTATCATCATCCTGTTGATCTTCCTCGTCACCATGAACACAGTGGCCGTAATCCTGCGCCGCCGCTTTGAACGCCGCTGGTAAGAGGGGGCAATTATGAACCAGATGACTGCATTGGACAAAGACGTGCAAACTCAGAAAACCAAGATCGCCGCCAAGAATGTGAATGTCTATTACGGCGAGTCCCACGCGATCAAGGACGTGAACGTCGAGATCGAAGACAACACCGTCACCGCTTTCATCGGCCCATCGGGCTGCGGCAAGTCGACCTTTCTGCGCTGTCTCAACCGGATGAATGACACGATTGATATCTGCCGGGTAACTGGCGATATCTCCATTGATGGCGAAGATATCTACGACAACCGCGTGGATCCCGTGCAGCTGCGCGCTAAGGTGGGCATGGTGTTTCAGAAACCGAACCCGTTCCCCAAGTCGATCTATGACAACGTCGCCTATGGCCCGCGCATCCACGGCCTGGCCGCCAATAAGGCGGAGCTGGACGAGATCGTTGAGAAATCCCTGCGCCGTGGCGCCATCTGGGATGAGGTGAAGGACCGTCTTGATGCGCCGGGTACCGGTCTCTCCGGCGGCCAGCAACAGCGCCTGTGTATCGCCCGCGCCGTCGCGACCGAACCCGAAGTGCTCTTGATGGATGAGCCATGTTCGGCGCTGGACCCGATTGCAACCGCCCAGATCGAAGAGCTGATTGACGAGCTGCGCAACAGCTATTCGGTGGTGATCGTCACCCACTCCATGCAGCAGGCCGCACGGGTGAGCCAGAAAACCGCATTTTTCCATCTTGGCAATCTGGTGGAATTTGGTGCGACCGGGCAGATCTTCACCAATCCCGAAGATCCCCGCACCGAAAGCTATATCACCGGCCGTATCGGCTGATCGAGGACTGACCCATGGTAGAACAACATATTGCATCCGCGTTTGACCGCGACCTCGAAGCTATTCAGGCTCAGATCATGAAAATGGGGGGCCTTGTCGAGGCTGCCATTATGGACGCGGCCCGCGCGCTGGAAACCCGGGATGAGGAACTGGCCCAACAGGTGCGTCAGGGCGACAAGGCCATCGACGGTCTCGAAGAACTGATCAACGAAGAAGCCGCCCGCGTTATCGCCATCCGTGCGCCCGCCGCCGTTGACCTGCGGCTGGTTCTGTCGGTGATGAAAATCTCCGGCAACCTTGAACGCATCGGCGATTATGCCAAGAACATCGCCAAACGGACGGCTGTTCTCGCGCAGGGGCCAAATGTCTCCGAAAGTGCTGCCGCCATGCGCCGTATGGCGCGCGAAGTCGAACTGATGCTGAAGGATGCGTTGGATTCCTACATTCAGCGCGATGTGGAACTGGCGCAGGACGTGATCGCCCGCGACCGCGACGTCGACCAGATGTACAATGCGCTGTTCCGCGAGTTCCTGACCTTCATGATGGAGGATCCGCGCAACATCACACCCTGCATGCACCTTCATTTCATTGCCAAGAACGTCGAACGCATGGGCGATCATGTCACGTCGATTGCCGAACAGGTGGTCTATCTGGTGACCGGCGACAAGCCCGAGGATGACCGGCAGAAAGCCGACACCACATCGTCTGTACCGCAGGAGGTCTGACCATGGCTGCCGACCAACCCACCGTTCTGGTGGTCGAGGATGAATTGGCCCAACGCGAAGTTTTGGCCTATAATCTGGAGGCGGACGGCTTTCGCGTGCTGCGTGCAGAACATGGCGAAGAGGCGTTACTGATCGTCGAAGAGGACATGCCCGATATCATCGTCCTGGACTGGATGATGCCGAATCTGAGCGGGATTGAGGTTTGCCGCCGCCTGAAAACCCGCACGGAAACCCGCAACATTCCAATCATCATGCTGTCGGCCCGCTCGGAAGAGGTCGACAAGGTGCGCGGGTTGGAAACCGGCGCGGATGACTATGTGGTGAAGCCCTATTCGGTGATCGAGCTGATGGCACGGGTACGCACGCAGCTGCGCCGGGTCCGTCCTTCGACCGTTGGCGTGCGGCTGGAATTCGACGACATCATATTGGACGCTGAAACCCATAAGGTCAGCCGCGCAGAAGCGCCACTGAAGCTGGGGCCGACAGAGTTCCGCCTGCTCTCCACCTTTATGGAAAAACCGGGTCGGGTGTGGAGCCGCGAACAGCTTTTGGATCGGGTCTGGGGACGGGACATCTACGTCGACACCCGCACTGTGGATGTTCACATTGGCCGCCTGCGCAAAGCGCTGACCCAACACGGCGGCAGTGACCCCGTGCGCACGGTCCGTGGCGCGGGCTACGCGTTAGGATAAAGCGTTAAGTAACTGAGAGAAAACAAAACCCCGCCAGAACGCGGGGTTTTGTTTTATGATATCTACCTTGGCAGCGGATCTTCGGGCTGCGCTTGCCCAGCCAACCAGTTGCGGAACTTGATCAGGGCAGGGTCTTTGGCCCGGGCCTCAGGCCAGACGAGGAAATAGGCACCCGGGCTTTCGGTCGCAGTTGGGTGCAACGCAATCAATCGCCCCGTCGCCAGATCTTGCTCCACCAGATAATCCGGCATCAAGGCCACACCCAAACCATGTAATGCCGCCTGAGTAATGGTTGCGAATTGATCATACATGGTGCCGGACAAACCGTCCTGCAGCGCAATGTCATGACTCTCAAACCAGTGCTGCCAGGCCTGAGGGCGGGTCTGAATATGCAACAAGGGCAGGGCGGCGATATCAACCGGGGTGCTGATCTGGCGCCCCTCTAGCAAGTCGGGCGCGCAGACCGGCAACATCTGTTCGTGTTTCAGCAGCAACGCCTGGGTCCCGGGCCAGTCAGCGGTTCCAAAATGTATTGCAGCATCAAACCCTTCACTGACGAAGTTGAACGGCTCAAGTCGGGTCGACATATTGATCGTCACATCCGGATGCAATCGCGCAAACTCCGGCAGCCGGGGCATTAACCAACGCATCCCAAAAGCGGGGAGGATCGCCAGATTGAGGCTGCCTGCCAAGGGCGCAGCCTGCACGCGCAGCGTTGATTGGGCAATCTGGTTCAACGCCTGGCGAATATCTGCAGCGTAGGTCTGCGCCTCCGGTGACAGCGTCAGCCGCTTCTGGTCCCGGCGCACCAGGTCCACGCCCAATTGGCGCTCCAGCGCCTGCAATTGACGGCTGACTGCACCTTGTGTCAGCGCCAATTCATCCGCCGCCGCCGAGGCGCTGCCCAAACGGTCCAGCGCTTCCAGCGCCCGCAGCGCAGCAATTGAGGGGAGAAAGCGTCTCGGGGTGGCCATATATGAGCTTTTGTAATGTTTGCTTGTGGTTCTCTCGCTGTCCATCCTCTTACCGCAAGGTTAAGGTCGGCGGCAAGTTGAGGATCAAAAAGGTGACGAAAAATGACCGATAGACCTGCTTTGCGCGCCAAGGATGCCCCGGATCTGGGCCAGTTCAACTGGGATGATCCTCTGCGGCTGGACGATCAATTGAGTGAAGATGAGCGGATGATTGCGGCCTCGGCACGCTCCTATGCTCAGGAAAAACTTCAACCGCGCGTTCTAAATGCTTATGAGAACGAAGAAACCGATCCAGAAATCTTTCGCGAGATGGGCGAGATGGGCCTCCTTGGGACGACCATCCCGGAACAATACGGCGGCCTTGGTGCGGGCTATGTTTCCTATGGGCTGGTGGCGCGCGAAGTAGAGCGCGTCGACAGTGGTTACCGCTCGATGATGTCCGTGCAAAGTTCGCTCGTGATGTATCCCATTTACGCATATGGCAGCGAAGAGCAGCGGCAGAAATACCTACCAAAACTCTCCTCCGGCGAATGGATCGGCTGTTTCGGCCTGACCGAACCGGATGCGGGTTCGGATCCAGCAGGCATGAAAACCCGCGCCGAAAAAACCGATGGCGGCTACCGCCTGACCGGGTCGAAAATGTGGATCTCAAACGCGCCGATCGCGGATGTTTTTGTCGTCTGGGCCAAATCCGAAGCCCATGGCGGCAAGATCCGAGGTTTTGTTCTGGAAAAAGGAATGAAGGGCCTGTCCGCACCGAAAATCGCCAATAAGGCATCGCTGCGCGCCTCTATCACCGGCGAGATTGTCATGGATGGCGTCGAGGTTGGTGACGACGCGTTGCTGCCCCATGTTGAAGGGTTGAAAGGCCCATTCGGCTGTCTGAATCGCGCGCGCTATGGTATCAGCTGGGGCGCAATGGGCGCCGCAGAAGCCTGCTGGCATGCCGCGCGCCAATATGGTCTTGACCGCAAGCAATTCGGGCGCCCTTTGGCCAATACGCAGTTGTTTCAGCTTAAACTGGCCAATATGCAGACCGAAATCACGCTTGGCCTACAGGCCTCCCTGCGGGTGGGGCGTCTGATGGATGAGGCCAATGCTGCGCCGGAGATGATTTCCATCGTCAAACGGAACAACTGCGGCAAGGCACTCGAAATTGCGCGCCATGCCCGTGACATGCACGGCGGTAATGGGATCAGCCTGGAGTTCGGCGTCATCCGCCACATGGTCAACCTGGAAACCGTGAACACCTATGAGGGGACTCATGACGTTCACGCCCTGATCCTTGGACGCGCCCAGACCGGTCTTCAGGCTTTTTTCTAAGCGCACCTGCCCAACAGCTGATCAATAAAACCATTAAAAAGCGCACCGTTGCCGGACAACGGTGCGCTTTTTCGTTAAGATCGTAACTGAGATGTAAATCCCTGTGGTGGTTAACGCTCATGGCGCATGCCGCATTCATGCAAATTAAAGCTGCATTTTTGCAAGGCACACCCATACCTACGACAACGCAGAGGAAAACAGGTGAATCTGGCGAAATTTTCTGCTCCGTCTGGCACCGAATGGTTAAGAGCGTAAATCTGAACCTTTGTGCATTCACTGGCCAACAGAGGACAGCACGCAACGGCAGGGTTAATGCCTACCTGAACCTACGCAGTACGGATAGCAAGAAAACTGCTCTATACGAGGGGTTCTGCAAACGGTGTTACAGCACCGCTGGACAGTCCGCTAAACTGCGATTTTACAAAATCGCGCGGGAAAATCCGATCAAGAGACCAGAATGGCGGGTTAATCGCGCTGCGCAAACGCAATCTACAGCAGCTTGATCCAGTCAGATCATGCGAATACCCCAAAGCACAGATGAAATCCCGCAGGATCACCCGTGTAGATACGCCAAACGCGTCAACCTCAATCAATGAAAGGTAAAAGCGGTACGAGCTCAATTTGCTTAGCATATCTTCGCCTCACCATATAACCTGTAATCAGTATTATGTTGTTTATCTGTGATGTAGCGTCACTGTTGCAGGTCTGGCCTGTACGCGAGACACTTTCGCTGAACATACGTCAGCTGAGGCCCACATGGATCTACGAGGCAAAACAATTGTCATCACCGGCGCAGCAACGGGTATCGGGCGCGCCTTGGCCATGGCGATGGCAAGGTTCGATCCCAAGCATATCGTCTGCGCCGATATGGACGGACCGGGTGCACAACATACTGCGGATGAAATCGGTGGCAGCGCTTATACTGTTGACGTCGGATCGGACTGCGCCATTGCTGATATGATTGATGTGATCGAGCGTGATATCGCGCCGATTGATCTGTTCTGTTCCAATGCCGGGATCCTTCGGATCGGCGGACTCGAGACCTCGCTCACCGATTGGCAGAAAAGCTGGGATATCAACGTGATGGCCCATGTCTCAGCCGCGCGCCATCTGGTGCCGCGGATGATCCAGCGCGGTGGCGGATATTTTCTCAATATCGCGTCAGCGGCAGGATTGTTGAACCAGATTGGCGCAGCGAGCTACGGGGTGAGCAAACACGCCGCTGTCGGGTTCTCCGAATGGCTTGCGATCACCCATGGCGATCAGGGCATCGGCGTCTCCGTGGCCTGTCCGCAGGCAGTGAAAACCGCCATGACCGAAGGTATGGAGCACAGCGCCGCGGCGGTGGATGGCATGATCTCGGCCGAGGATGTTGCCAATAGCTGCATTGAGGCCATTGAAAGCAATCGCTTTCTTGTTCTGCCCCATGCAAAGGTCGAAGGTTATATTCAGGCCAAGGCCGCAGACTATGACCGCTGGATCACTGGCATGCAGAGACTGCGCGATAAATTCGACCTTCCAAAAATCTGACTGAGGTTTTTCAGGATTTTCCACATCAGAACACAGCGATTTCAGGACTTGGAGATCGGACGCATCAGCCCTTCTTGTGCGACACTGGCGACCAGTTGGCCGTCTTGCGTGAAAATAGAGCCCCGGTTGAACCCGCGGCCGCCACCGGCGAAGGGCGAGTCCATCGTGTAAAGATGCCAATTGTCAAATTGCACCGGCGCGTGAAACCACATCGCATGATCAAGGCTGGCGGTCATCGCCTGACCTTTCACGAAACTCAGGCCATGCGGTCGCAACGCTGACCCCAACAGACCATAGTCGGACACATAGGCCATCAATACATGCTGAAGCTGCGGCGTGGCGCCTTTTGCCGCTTTCATTCTGACCCACATATGATTGATATCACTACATTTATCCGGTCTTATCGGATCTCGTGGCTCGACATCGCGGATCTCAAACGGGCGCTCTCGTGTGAATTCGACCCGCAAACGGCCGTCCAATTTCGGGGCAAGCTGGCGCAGGAGAACATCGCGTGACACCAATGCGTCTGGCGCTTTGACTTCGGGAATCTCATGCTGATGCGCCCAGCCGGGCTCATCAATGTGAAACGAGGCCGCCAGATTGAGGATTTGTTTGCCGTTCTGCAAAGCCGTCACGCGCCGGGTTGTGAAGCTGCCGCCGTCGCGCGCAGGATCGACGGCATAGATCACTGGTTTTGACGGATCCCCCGGGCGGATGAAATAGGCATGCAGCGAATGGCACAACCGATCCTCAACCGTGGAATAAGCCGCCATCAAAGCCTGTGCAATCACCTGACCGCCGTAGATCCGCGTCGGTGTTTCCCCACCAGACCCAATCCCGCGATAGAGATTCCGGTCAAGTTCTTCCAGGTCGAGTAAATTGAGCAAAATCTCAGCTGGGTCAGGCATCTATTGGTCCCTGTTGATGTGCGCGCGGGCGGGTAGTCGCGGTGAACCGCCCTGCCCTGATCGGCTGGACAGCAGCATTAGCTGGTTACGGCGCCATGGACCAGCGCCTTCAGCTCCGCCCGCGACGGATAAGAACTGGACGGTGCGAGCTGAGTAAAAAAGACCACACTCAAATCCAGAACCGGATCAACCCAGAAGAAGGTCGAGGCCATTCCCCCCCAGCTGAAATCCCCAACAGATCCTGGGCATCTCGCCCTGGCCGGATCCAGCACAACCGCACCGCCAAGGCCAAACCCCATACCATCCATCGGCTGCTCCGCGAAACTCTGCGGACCCATCGATGCAATGTCACCGGGCAGATGATTTTGGCACATAAAATCAATGATCTGCGGGCTGATCAGGTGATCCTTTCCCAGCGCACCGCGCAGCCGGATCAGCTCAGCAAAGCGCATATAATCGTCGATCGTACTCAGAAGACCGCCGCCGCCCGAGTGCATCTCGGCGGTGTCAAACGGGGTGTCGTCATATGAGTCAATCAGGCGCAAACTGTCGGCACCTTGCTGCGCGTCATTTAGGGCCATGGCGTCGCCACTCAGCGGCGAATAGAGCGATGCCAGTAAATTACCGGTTGTTTCCAAGCTGTGAAATCCGGTTCGCTCCATGCCGAGGGGATCAAATATCGACCGCTTCAGCATGGCGCCGAGGCTCTCCCCGGTCACGACCTCAATCACCCGGCCAATCACATCGATACCAACGGAATACTCCCACCGCTGACCGGGTTCAAAGGCAAGCGGCAGCGCTGCCAGCTCTAGCACCTGCGCCGCAAGGGGGCCCTGGCCGGGTTTGAACATCAAATCCGTCTTTGACATTTCTTCAGGCAGGACACCGGGATTGAATGGATAGCTCAGCCCACTGGTATGGGTCAGCAGCTCATGGAGGGTTGGCGCCCGACAGGATATGGACTGTGTAATGTCAGTTGCACCGTCAAGAAGACAGCGCATACCATTGAATTCAGGAAGAAACTCAGACACAGGCATGTCCAGGTGCAACAGCCCCCGTTCCAGCAACATCATCAGAGCCAGCGAGGTCACCGGCTTCGTCATTGAGTAGATGCGCGCCACGGTATCGCGGGTGAATGGCAGATTCTCGACAATGTTTCGCTGGCCCGCAGCGTGGAAATAGCGCTCTTTACCATTGCGATTGATCAGCAGCGAACTGCCGGCGTATTTGCGTTGGTCCACATAGCGGTGTTGCCATGTCCTGATGTGCTCAAGGCGCGCAGCGTCCATGGGGGCTCCTGTTATCGGTGATCTGGCAGCTTAGCCGATGATCTTGGTCATCGCCGGGACAGTCTCTGCGGTGAACCAGGGCTGATCCTCAGCCTCTGCTTCCATTGCGATCCTGATCTTTGCGATCGTTTCTCCGCGCAGTTGCTGTTTGATCGCGGCATAGGTCTCGGATGGCAGCTCTGCCAGCGCACGCGCTTCTTTCAGCGCATAGCCCAGCAGATCCTCAGCATCATCCGCAATGATGTCCACGATATTAAAGTTCCGCGCAGCGATGGGGCCGATGGTTTGCCCTGTCATCATCAGTCGTCGCTGGATATTCGGGTTCAATGTGGCGCGGGCGATCTCCAGCGGCGCAATCGGGAAATCAACTCCGGCTTGCACTTCTGCAAGACCAAACTTGGATTTCACCTGGGCAACCCGTACATCACTGCAAAGGACAAAGAACAAGCCACCCGCAATTGCCGCGCCATTCACAGCGGCCACAACGGGCTTCGGGCAGGCATATAGCGCAAGGAAGGCCTCATTCAGCCCTCGCACCGCGGCGCGCTGTCCGGCCAGATCGAAGTCCCGCGCCACCTTCAGGTCCAGGCCTGCGGAAAACACCTTGAAAGCGCTGGTCAGAAGCAGCGCCCGAACAGTCGGATCTTCGCGGATCTCATTGATAGTACGCGCGAAATCCATCAGGAACTCCGAAGATAGCGCATTGACCGGCGCACGCGCCAGTTTGATTTCAACAACCCCGTCGCCATGTTCGTGCCGGATCAACCAATCGCTCTCAGTCATCTTTGGGTCTTCCTTTGGACACTGACACTGCTGCCAGCCGTTTCGATTATCATGCGCGGTTTGCTCACCAAGGTCGAGTATTTTGACCTACGTAGAACCACGCATGACACCTAACATTACAGCTTTGGCAAAGCGTTACCGCTACGGTCGCATGCTCAGGGTTTCTGCAGCAGACATCAGCTGATCCGCATAAATCGTCTCAAGCACATTCGGGCTCACATGAAAGGACGGACCACCAACGTTCAGCCCATAGACACGCATTCCGTTCAGCGACACCACTGGAACCGCAATTCCGTTCACATCCGGGCGCCAGTCGCCATAGCCGGTACAAAAACCACGGGCGGCATATTCATCCTGTGCCCGGCCCAGACTGTCCTGGCGTGAGAGCCTGCCGTCCGGATCAAGCGCATCCGCGATCTTCAGGCTTTCAGCCCGTTGATCCGGGGACATACCAGCAAGGATCGCGCGCCCCACGGCCGAGAAAAACAGCGGCAACCGCATCCCCACATGGGCTGCCAGCGACACATCCTCGCGTGAGCGATGCACGGCAATATAGATGACATCCGCATGATGTGCCTCTCCCAGGGCACTGGTAATATATGAATTTTCGCCATTTCGCAGATCCCTGAGGATTTGCGAAGCACGGTCGCTGATATCCATCCCGGCCAGGACACCATAGCCCAGACGCAACACCCCTGCCCCCAGCCGGTAGCTGCCGGATTGCGGATCCTGAATCAGGTAGCCCAGCTGGCACAGCGTATAGGTCAGGCGTGAGACTGTCGGTTTAGGCAATCCCGTCCGTTCAGCCAGATCGGTGTTCGTCAGCTCCAGCTCATTGCGGCGAAACGCGCGCAGAACATCAAGCCCCCGCGCCAGGGCGGTGACAAAATTTCGATCTTTTTCGCCATCCGCTGACGCTGTGTTGTCACTGTCCATGTCACGTTCCGTGTCAGATGCGCTTCAGTCAAAACTTGCAGACAAGGCCGCCAGCCCGGCGCGCGCGAAGTCTGGCACAAATGCGCCAAGGCGCGCTGCATGTTCCGGGTTTGAGGCGTTGCCATCAAGCCCTCTTTTACGTACCCCCTGAAGGATTGCAGCCATCCGGAAGAAGCTGAAAGAGAGGTAATAGCCAAAATCCTCAACCCCCGGCAAATTTCTGCGGTTGCAATAGCTTGCAACGAACTCCTGATCCGATGGCAGGCCAAGTTCCCGCCGGTTGACACCAGCCAACCCACGCCCCTCACGTCCGGGTGGCATCTGCCATTGCATAATGACACCGGCAAGGTCTGCATAAGGGTGGCCGATGGTCGACAGCTCCCAATCCAGAACCGCCCGGCAATTTGTCCCCTCGGTCGCGTAGATCATATTGTCGATGCGGTAATCACCATGCACCAATCCGCGCTGACCATCGTCTGCGGGCATCTGTGCGCCCAATGCCGCGATCAGATCATCCATCTCTGCGATGACCTCCACTTCACTGGCGCGATATTGCTTGCTCCAGCGACCGTGCTGACGCTCGAAATAATTGCCCTCAGGCCCGTAGTCGGCCAGCCCGACGGTGGCGACATCCACATCGTGCAACGCCGCCAGAACGCGGCTCATCTCATCCATTACCGCAGCGCGCTCGCTGGCGGGAGCATCGGGCAAGGTCGGATCTGAGAAGTTTCGCCCAACCACATGTTCCATAACGTAAAATGATGATCCGATCACGGTCTCATCCTCACAGAGATGATACATCTTTGCGACCGGAACCCCGGTTTCCCGTAGCGCCATCTGCACGCGAAACTCGCGCTCCACCGCATGGGCAGATTTCAGCAAAACACCCGGCGGTTTGCGTCGCAGAACATATGCGCCGGCCTCGGTCTGTAGCAGATAGGTTGGGTTAGACTGACCGTTCTGGAATTTCCGGGCCGTGATTTCCGTGTCAAACCCCGCCAGACGCCCCCGCATATACCGCTGAACAGTTCCAAGATCGAGCGCAAGGGAATCCTCCCCAACGCTTTCATCAGGGTTTCCAGGTGATATCTGCGACGCCATCAGTGCCCTCCAGTCGGAGTAAACTCAGCCGCCAGCCGCCGCCCGGCAGCGTCATAATCTCTGGCAATCTCATCCACCAGCGCCCCGGCCGGACGCACATCCCTGATGGCGCCAATACCCTGACCCGAGCCCCAGATCTCTTTCCAAGCCTTTGGCTTGGAAGAGCCACCAGAGAAGTTCATCGCGCTTGCGTCAGCGCTCTCCAGATTGTCGGGATCAAGACCTGCGTTCTGGATAGAGCCGCGCAGGTAGTTCCCAGAAACCCCTGTAAATAATGATGAATAGACAATGTCATCCGCAGCGCTGTCGACAATCATCTGTTTGTAGCCCTGCTGCGCATTCGCCTCTTCTGTGGCGATAAACGGTGATCCTACATAGCCGAAATCGGCCCCCAACGCCCGTGCTGCAAGCAGTGACGGACCATTGGCAATCGCACCGGAGAGCGCAAGGGGGCCCTTAAACCAGCTACGAATTTCGCTGATCAGCGCGAGCGGTGATTGCTGACCGGCATGGCCGCCTGCCCCGGCAGCGACCGCGATCAGACCATCGGCGCCTTTTTCAATAGCTTTGCGGGCAAAACGGTTATTGATCACATCATGCAGCACAACACCGCCGCAGCCATGGGCAGCGTCGTTCACCTCAGGACGCGCCCCAAGCGACGTAATCCAGAGCGGAACCTTCCAACGGTGGCAAATCTCAAGATCACGTTCCAACCGAGTATTGGAGCGATGCACGATCTGGTTCACCGCAAAAGGTGCGGCGGGACGATCCGGGTTGTCCTGGTTGTGGCGATCCAGCTCTTCTGTGATCTGCTGCAGCCAGGCCTCCAGGAGTGGTGGTTCGCCATCCGCCTCACGCGCGTTCAATGCCGGAAAGGATCCAACGATGCCAGCCTTGCATTGCGCGATAACCAGCTCTGGCACCGATATGATAAACAAGGGCGCACCGATCATCGGCAGCCGCAGTCTCTGCAGGGCTGTTGGCATCGGCTGCCCACCCAGTGTGAGGCGAGTTTCCTTCATTTCCAATCCTTTATCCAGCATATCTCACGCCGCTTCCCGGTCGGAAAACAGATCTATCGCAGAGCAGAATTGCATTTCGCAATTTCATTGACAACGTAAGATCCGCACAGAAGACTTGACGTCACAACGCGCCCATTCGGGCATCATGACAGGACACTCAGCTATGCACGCCATGCTCTCAACCGCCCCCGGTGGTCCCGAAACCTTGCATTGGAGCGCGCAAGAGTGCCCCGAACCCGGCCCGCAGGAGGTGGTGGTCAAAATCCATGCCGCCAGCGTCAACTACCCGGATACGCTGATGATTCAGGATCTTTATCAGATCAAACCACCCCGTCCCTTTGCGCCCGGTGGAGAGATCGCGGGAGAGATCATCGCGCTTGGTCGTGAGGTTCAGGACCACAAGATCGGAGATCGTGTGCTGGCGCTGACCGGCTATGGCGGCTTTGCCACTCATATCGTGATCCCGGCTGGCGCTGCGATCCAGATTCCGGATCAGATGCCCTATCTGGATGCCGCCGGGTTCGTCTTCACCTATGGTACGTCCCACCATGCCCTGAAGGAGCGCGCCAATCTGCAATCGGGTGAAACCGTCCTTGTCCTCGGCGCCGCCGGTGGTGTGGGATCTGCCGCGGTCGAGCTGGCCAAAGCCGCTGGCGCACGCGTTATCGCAGCTGTGTCCTCCGCCGAAAAGGCTGCGTTTTGCCAGGAGATCGGTGCTGATGCCACGGTAATCTACGGCCATGCGCCGGACAAGGAAGATCAGATCAGTTTTGGAAAGAATATCAAAGCCCTGGCAGGGAAAGCGGGTGTGGATGTGGTCTATGATGCGGTGGGAGGTCCCTATGCGGAACCAGCCCTGCGCGCCATGGGGTGGCAGGGTCGTTATCTCGTTGTCGGCTTTGCAGCAGGCATCCCGAAAATCCCGATGAACCTGCCCCTGCTGAAAGGCTGCCAAATCGTTGGTGTCTTCTGGGGCGCGGCCGTGCAACGCGACCCAACGCAGCACCTGCGTAATGTGGGGGAGCTGTTCGAGCTCTATGGTAGTGGCAAGATCCGGCCCCGAGTACATGCAACATATCCGATGAGCGAGGCAGCAGCTGCACTGACGGAAATGCAAAACCGCAATGTGCTGGGAAAGATCATCCTGACAAATACGCCTGAGTGACACGGGCAAACCCACGCAACGTTAGCGATAGCTGGCTTGCATATCATTCTGAAAGATATATCAATATGAGCCAATTACAGGAACCTGACCGCCAATCGTGGATGCTGCCGCCCGTCGCTTGAGACCTGCGGCCAGCACATAGCCCTGCGGCCCTCTCCGCAACGCTGACGGCCAGGGCATCTTAAGAGCAAGTGGATATCGATATGCACAACATCCTGGTTTTGAACGGACCCAATCTCAACCTGCTTGGCACCCGTCAACCTGAGGTCTATGGCCGCGAGACACTCGCCATGGTCGAACAGCGTTGTGTTGAACACGGGCACTCCATTGGCCTCTCCGTGAGATGCGAACAATCGAACCATGAGGGGGCCCTGCTTGACGCGCTGCATGGCGCGCGCGGCGTTTACGCCGGTGTGATCCTAAATGCAGGCGCCTATACTCATACCTCAATTGCGCTGATGGACGCGATTTTCTCCATTGAGCTGCCCGTGGTTGAGGTTCACCTCTCAAACATCCATGCGCGTGAAGATTTTCGCCACCGCTCTTATCTATCGCGTGCGGCACTGGGACAGATCTGCGGCTTTGGCGCGCAGGGATATATTATGGCACTGGACGCGCTCCGCGCCCATCTGGACGAAGACAACGCGGGATGAAACTTCGGGCCTATCTCAACTTTCTGTGTGGCGCACGGACGCTTGAGGAGTTGTGGCTGGAGCATGTCGAGCAGATGAAGGCCTATCGGTTTGATCGGCTGATCTACGGCTATACGCGCCACAAAACCAAAACCTCACTGGGCGATCCGGAAGATTTCGTCATCCTTTCAAACCATTGCGCGGAATATGTACAGGGGTTTGTCAATTCCGGTCTCTATTTCGACGCCCCCATGCTGCAATGGGCACTAAACAACGAAGGGGCCGGCAGCTGGCGGATGGTGCAGGAGCAACTGGCGCAGCAAACGCTGACACCGCAGGCGCAGAAAGTTATCGATTTTAACAAGGCCATGGGCGTGCGGGCTGGCTATACGGTAAGTTTCTATTCAGCCTCTCAGCGCTTCAAAGGGGCAATCTCACTCGCGGCTGAGGAAGATCTGAGCCAGGATGACGTTGATGAGATCTGGGCGAAGGACGGGCATGACATCATATTGATGAACAATGTCGCGCATCTGAAAATCCTGACTATGCCCTACGATCCACCGAACCGTGGCCTGACAAAACGTCAGCGTGAGGCATTACAATGGGTTGGCGACGGTAAAACCACCCAGGACATCGCATTGCTGATGGGGCTGACACCCGCAACCGTAGAAAAACACCTGCGTCTCGCACGTGAGGCCCTCGCTGTCGAAACAACAGCCCATGCGGTCCTCAAGGCCGCTCTTCACAACCAGATGTACGTTATGGAAAATTGATAAAATCAAAAAATATACATTCCATAGATTGTTTAACGTATCTTTTGCAAATCCATTAACCTATTTTTCATAATTGGGTATGGAATTCATTACTTCCAGAATGCGCGAATTACATGCACAGTCACAATGTTCCGTGAGTGGGGCTTTGGCCTGGGACGGCGCAGGGCATGACCCTTGGGATTTCAAGGCTCTCTAACCTGTCCGGTCGCTGCGTGTATTGTTCCGCGCCAGCGCCGGGATATTCTGAGGGGCTCTGCAAAACAGCAGCGCCCCTCAACATTTTCAACCTCAGATACGTATCATGATGTTACAAGGCCGCTCCATCGCCCCACGTAGCCCTTCAGATTGATCCGAGACCAACGCAGCGCCTGCGCGTCAGCGCAAAGAAAAAGGCCGATGAAGCGATCGCTTCACCGGCCTTCCCATTGCTCAAACGAGCGCAGCTCGGACAGGATTAGCCCTGTGCGGCCTTGGCAACCTCAGCGGCGAAGTCTTCTTTTTCGACTTCGATGCCTTCGCCCACTTCCAGGCGAACAAAACCAGTGATGGTCGCGCCTGCTTCTTTGGCGGCTTCTTCAACGGTCAGGTCAGGGTTCACAACAAACTGCTGGTTCAGCAGGGTTGCTTCGGCGACGAATTTCTTCATGCGGCCGACGATCATCTTCTCGATCACCTGCTCCGGCTTGCCGGATTCGCGGGCGATGTCCATCTGGACCTGCTTTTCTTTCTCGACAACCGAGGCGTCCAGCTCAGCTTCGCTCAGCGCGGCGGGGTTTACAGCGGCGATGTGCATCGCAACCTGCTTGCCGATCGCCTCGTCACCACCGTTCATGGCAACCAGAACACCAATTTTGCCCATGCCGGCAGTCGCAGCGTTGTGCACGTAGGACACAACGGTGTCGCCTTCGAGCGACGCCATGCGGCGGACATTCATGTTCTCGCCAATGGTGGCGATTTTGTCGGTCAGCGTGTCAGCAACAGTCTTGCCGCCCATGTCAGCCGCCAGCAGCGCGTCAACGTCAGCAACGTTCACAGCGGTCTTGGCGATGCCGGAAACCATTTCCTGGAATTCAGCGTTTTTGCCGACAAAGTCGGTTTCCGAGTTCACTTCGACAGCAACACCTTTGTTGCCCTCGACGACCACAGCGACCAGGCCTTCTGCAGCTGTACGACCGGATTTTTTGGCCGCTTTGGCCAGACCCTTGGTGCGCAGCCAATCAACGGCGGCTTCCATGTCGCCATTGGTTTCGGTCAACGCCTTCTTGGCGTCCATCATGCCTGCGCCGGTGCTGTCGCGCAGTTCCTTAACCATGGATGCGGTAATTGCCATCTTAGGCTCTCCTCAATTCAAAAACGGATTTGGGGCAGGTGATACCCTGCCCCTCATGTCAGTTCCGTGACGGGACGGATCAGGCTTCGGCAGCAGCTTCTTCAGCAACGGCTTCTTCAACCGGTGCATCTTCCAGTGCGCCGAGATCAACGCCTGCCGCACCCAGCTGAGCGGACATGCCGTCCAGAGCTGCGCGAGCAACCAGATCACAGTAGAGCGCAATCGCGCGCGCTGCGTCGTCGTTACCGGGGATGATGTAGTCAACACCATCGGGCGAGCAGTTGGTGTCGACGATGGCCACAACCGGAATACCCAGTTTGTTGGCTTCGGCGATGGCCAGCGCTTCTTTTTTCACGTCGATGACGAACAGCAGGTCAGGAACGCCGCCCATATCACGGATACCACCGAGGGACGCTTCCAGTTTCAGCTGGTCACGCTCCATGCCCAGACGCTCTTTCTTGGTCAGGCCTTCGGCGCCGGACGCCATTTTCTCGTCGATTTCCTTCAGACGGTTGATCGACTGGGAAACTGTTTTCCAGTTGGTCAGCGTGCCGCCGAGCCAGCGGTGGTTCATGAAGTACTGAGCGGATTTCTCAGCAGCATCTGCGATTGGCTGAGCCGCCTGACGCTTGGTGCCGACGAACAGAACGCGGCCGCCTTTTGCGACGGTGTCACGAACAGCATTCAGAGCTGCGTCGAGCATCGGAACTGTCTGGGTCAGGTCCAGAATGTGAATGCCATTGCGCGAGCCGTAGATGAACGGCGACATACGCGGATTCCAGCGCTGGGTTTGGTGACCAAAGTGTACGCCTGCCTCAAGCAGCTGACGCATGGAGAACTCGGGAAGAGCCATGTATCTTTTCCTTTTCCGGTTTCGTGCCTCGGCGGGGGTCTCAGAGCGAATGCTCCAACCGGCGGTCTGCCGGGGATGTCTCCCCCGGTCAGGCCAATCCCCACCTGCGGATTGAATGGCGCGCGTATATGCCAGCGCTTGGGATTGCGCAAGAGCAAAAGTCTGACCGCCACCCCATGCGCCACTTAGGTTATAGCGGTATCCTGCCCGTTTGGGGGCACATCGCCCGACCGAAGCGTGGTATGTCCCGCCCTGACCTCAGCCTCGCAAGCGGCGGCCAGAGCTTTGCGGTCTGGAAAGTCAGACACCTGAAGCGGATCATGATAGTGCAGAACAACCTGGCCCTGGCGCGGTGCCGCAAGGGTTTTCAACAGATGCGGGCCGAATTCCATGTCTCCCCACCAGCCGTAGAAACGTGGCTCTTCGCCATTGGGGGGGAGGAACACGACAGACACGGGCTGGATCGAAATGTGATCGCGCAGTTCGGGATGGAAAAACGCCGCAAAAAGAGTGGTTTTAAACGGCAAGACCCGCAAACCGTCGGTCGATGTACCTTCTGGGAAGAACAACAACTTATGGCCCAGAAGCAGACGTTTCTGAAACACCGCCGTCTGTTTCCGCGCCTCCCTCGCGTCCCGCTTGATAAAAACCGTGCCGGTTGCGCGCGCCAGCCATCCAATACCAGGCCAGCCGGCAACCTCGACCTTGGAGACAAAGTAAATCCGTTTGCGCGCATTCAGGGCAAAGATATCCAGCCACGATGTGTGGTTCGCCACCACCGCGCCGCGGTTGGTCATTAAGGCCCCCTTGGTGCGAAACCTCATACCCAGGACGCGAAACGCATTGCGGCAGACCCACTGCGTGATGAAGGGCGTGACGGGGCGGTTCAAGCCGCAAAGAGGACGTTCGACCAGACGAACCAACAATAGGATTAGCAACCCGCCAAAAACCAATGTCCCCAGCACCAATCCGCGTGCAACAACCCGCAACCACCCCATAGCGGTGATCTCAATCGGAGGCGCGGCGTCTCCGCCTTCCCAGGTACTCATGTGGTGCTCCGCCCTGCGCCATAGATCCGCTTTTGCCGCGCATTCATCCGCGCAGTGTCGAGCACAAGGCAGACATCGGTGGTATTGAACTCATGATCAACAAACGCGCCTTCTCCGACGCAGCCGCCAAGACGCAGATAGGCTTTGATCAGGGCCGGGGTGTCCAGCATCGCCTGACGGCGGTTCAAATCCTCTGCTGCGATCAGGTCCATCGACTGATATTCCCGCGCGACCGGGCGTAGCGCCTCAGGTGCCAGGTGGTTGTGATAGAGCATCGACAGCGCATTCGCTAAGGGAGTGATCTCGGTCCCATGGAAGCTTGCGACACCAAACAGGATCTCAATATCATGCTCCGCCACATAGTCTGCCAATGCGGACCACAGATGGAACATGGCCGTGCCGCCGCGGTAATCAGGATGCAGGCAGGATCGCCCTAGTTCCAACAGCCTACGACCCGAAGCTGTCAACTTCGAGAGATCATATTCCCCCTCAGAATAAAAATGCCCAGCCCGCAGGGCCTGATCGCTACGCAGCAAGCGATACACACCAACGACCCTGTCGCGCTCAAGATCCCAGAGCAGCAGGTGATCGCAGTACGCGTCAAAATGATCCCGCTCCAACCTGACATCGTGATCCACCAAAGCGCCACCACCGCCCAGCTCGATGACAAAGACCTCGTATCGCAGCGCCTGCGCCGCGCGTAAATCCGCCGATGTCTGTGCCAGTTTGACCTGAAACGCAGGAGAACTGCCGCCCATGACCTTGCTCAACAATGGTTTGCCTTGCGTGCAGCTAGCCTATAAGGCACGGCATGTGCAAGTTTCGTTCAAATTGGTGAACAGGCGTTAACCGTTCATCAACGCTTATGACGGATCAAAGACTGGAATAAGGGCCACCTGAGCGCCGTTGAACACCACCTTACCCTGATCGGGGAAATTCACGGTGATCTTGCCGGCAGCATTGGACTGGACCTGCCCGGTGCCCCACTCGGGGTGGTCGGGATGGGTCACGAACATGCCAGGGGCAAGTATAGCGTTAAGGTCGTTCATGCGTGAGGGGCCCACTTCGGAGGAAAGATATGTCAGTAGATAACGCTAATCTCGCGGCTTTGATAGGGTCGCGCATTTGCCACGACCTGATCAGCCCGATCGGCGCGATCAACAACGGGCTGGAACTGCTTGGAATGTCTGGGGATATGTCCGGCCCCGAGCTGGAGCTGATCTCCGACAGTGTGGCCAATGCCAATGCCCGTATCCGGTTCTTCCGGATTGCTTTTGGCGCGGCCAGCGATCAGCAGATTAGCCGTGCCGAAGTGGTGTCCGTCCTCGAAGATATCGGCAAAGGGGGCCGGTTGAAATATCAATGGGCCCCGCAGGAGGCCTCCAGCCGGACAGAGGTGCGGCTCGCCTTCCTCGCGGCGCTGTGCCTGGAAACCGGCCTGCCCTATGGCGGCACGGTCAAGATCCTCTGTGCAGATGGCAAATGGACCGTCATTGGCGAAGGCAGCAAGCTGAATATTGATGATGATCTCTGGGCGCGGGTCAGCGGCGGCACCTCCTCGACAACGGTGACACCCGCGCTGGTTCAATTCGCCATGTTGCCGGAAGCTGCAAAAGATCTGGGCCGCACGGTCCGTGTGGAACAGACCCTGGAACGCGTCACCGTCCATTTTTAGTCTGGCCGCTGCTGATCCGGACTTACCGCTGAATATAATGAAAGCGCTGCAACCACTTGCAGCGCTTTTTTAATGTCAGACCGGTTCTTGATCTTTAGCTGCGCAGAGCGCCATGGCCACGCACCAGATATTTAAAGCTGGTGAGTTGCGCCGCCCCGACAGGGCCGCGTGCATGCATCTTACCCGTCGCAATGCCGATCTCTGCTCCCATGCCAAATTCACCACCATCGGCAAACTGGGTTGAGGCATTGTGCATCAGGATCGCGCTATCCAGCTCAGCAAAAAACTGCGCCACAGCGCTATCGTTCTCGGTGATGATGCAATCGGTATGCTGCGAATGATGGGTACGGATATGGTCAATCGCAGCGTCAATATCATCAACCTGTTTGGCTGCGATGATGGCATCCAGATATTCACAGCCCCAATCTGCGCTTGTGGCGGCGGTCATGCCATCCGGCCCAGGCAAACCAGCCTCAGCCCGGATTTCCACCCCTGCTGTCGCCAGCGCAGTCAGCACGTCGCGGCCGATTGTCTCGGCGATATCGCGGTGGATCAACAAACATTCCGCAGCCCCACAGATACCGGTCCGGCGGGTTTTCGCGTTCAATACGATCTCCAGCGCCTTTTGCGGATCTGCATCTTTGTCGAGGTAGATGTGAACGATCCCTTCCAAATGTGCAAAGACCGGCACCCGCGCCTCGCGCTGGACCAAACCGACCAACCCCTTACCGCCACGCGGAACAATCACATCAACCGTATCGGTCATGGTGAGCAGTTCCTGAACCGCAGCCCGGTCACGTGTCGGCACCAGCTGAATGGCGTCCTCGGGCAGGTCGGCGGCACGCAGGCCCGCAGCCAAACAGCCATGAATGGCCTGACTGGAATAAAAGCTCTCCGATCCGCCCCGAAGGATCACCGCATTGCCCGATTTGAGGCATAGCGCGCCGGCATCCGCTGTCACATTGGGGCGGCTTTCGTAGATCACGCCGATCACCCCAAGTGGGGTGCGCACACGCTGAATGTCCAACCCGGACGGTTGTGACCATTCGGCCAAGACCTCTCCCACGGGATCAGGTTGCGCGGCAACCGCGCGTAACCCGGCGACGATACCGGAAATCCTGTCCTCATCCAGCGCCAGCCGGTCCATCATGGCGGGCGATAGCCCCTTATTGCGACCAAAATCGAGATCCTTGGCATTGGCTGCCAATATCTCTGCCCGAGCGTCCCAAACCGCATCCGCGGCGGCATTCAGAGCATCGGCTTTGCGTTCAGCAGTGGCAGTCGCCAGTTTTGCGGCGGCTTGCTTTGCACGTTTGCCGATGTCACCCATCAGTGCAGCAATGTCTTGTGTCTCATTCATTCGTTGAAACCCTTTGTAGCCCCTTTTGACACATCTGGTGGTCAGGCGGGGTCAGCCCTAACATGGATTGCAGCTACAGCGCCATATCATCACGGTGGATGACAGCCGCGCGGCCTGCATAGCCAAGGATTGCCTCGATCTCGGTCGACTGGCACCCTTTGATGGCAGAAGCCTCTTCAGCCGTATACCGGCTGAGCCCCTGCCCCAGTTTTCTCCCGTCTGGACCCAGGATGGCCAGCGGGTCACCGCGGCCAAAGTCTCCTTCGATATGTCGGATGCCAGCTGGCAAAAGGCTTTTGCCGGAGCCGAGCGCCCGTGCTGCGCCTTCATCCACAGCGACCACACCGCGCGTCTTCATTGCCGCGATCCAGCGCTTGCGCGCAACCTGCGGATCATCCTGCGCGGTGAACCACGTGGAAGGCGCGCCATTTTCAAGCAACTTCAATGGATTATTGGGCGAACCTTCGGTGATGGCCATAGCGCAGCCCGCCGCCGTCGCCATTTTGGCCGCCAGCAATTTGGTGATCATACCACCTTTGGAAAGGCCTGAGACACCGTCCCCCGCCATTGCCTCGATCTCGGGCGTAATCCGGTCAATGATGTCATAGCGCCGGGCCGTCGGATCCAACACAGGGTTGGCGGTGTAGAACCCATCAACATCCGACAGCAGAATAAGCGCATCCGCGCCAACCGTCACCGCCACCTGCGCCGCCAGCCGATCGTTATCACCATAGCGGATTTCATCTGTGGCGATGGTGTCGTTTTCATTGACGATGGGCACAACGCCAAGGCCAATGAGAGTCTCCAATGTGGCGCGGGAATTCAGATAGCGACGTCGATCCGCGCTGTCTTCCAATGTGACCAGCACCTGTGCGGTGGTGATCTCATGCGGGGCGAGCGCCTCCTCATAAGCGCCTGCAAGCCGGATTTGACCGACGGCCGCCGCTGCCTGTGACTGTTCCAACGGCAGCTCCTGTGCCGCCAGCCCCAGCACCCGACGGCCCAACGCGATAGAGCCGGATGAGACAAGGATCACATCCTTGCCCATGGATTTCAACCAGGCGACATCCGCCGCCAAGGCCCGCAACCAATCCGCCCGCAATGCACCGCTTGTCCGGTCCACCAAAAGGGCGGACCCGATTTTAACAACGATACGCTGGGCGTCGGTCAGGGTTGCCACGTGTCCTGCTCCTCTTGGGGCTGCTGACGCAGGCGATCTTCGTCGATCTGGGTCCGCATGGACCGCAACACCTCGTTCAGACCTTCGCGGCTGACACCTGACATCATAAAGACAGGCCCACCCACGGCAGCCTCAAGTGCGGCCTTTGCCTCTGCGCGTTCCTCGTCGTCCAGCGAGTCGATCTTGTTCAGCGCCGTGATACGGGGCTTCTCCGCCAGCTCGCCGCCATAGGCCTCCAGCTCATTGATGATCGTCTGGTAATCCTCGGCAACCGTCTCTGAGGTGCCATCGACCAGATGCAACAGGACCGCACAGCGTTCGACATGGCCCAGGAACCGATCCCCAATACCACGCCCTTCATGGGCACCAGCAATCAGACCGGGAATGTCGGCGACAACAAATTCAACCCCGTCAATACCCACAACGCCGAGATTTGGGTGCAATGTGGTAAACGGATAATCAGCGATCTTGGGTCGCGCATTGGATGTGGCCGACAGAAAAGTCGACTTGCCCGCGTTCGGCAACCCCAAAAGACCGACATCGGCGATCAGCTTCAAGCGAAGCCAGATGGTCCGTTCAATTGCATCCTGACCGGAATTGGCACGTCGTGGCGCTTGGTTTGTTGCACTTTTGAAATGCAGGTTACCAAAGCCGCCGTTACCGCCCTTGGCCAAAAGGAAGCGTTCGCCCACCTCTGTGAGGTCAGCCAGAACCGTTTCCTGATCTTCATCCATAATCTCGGTTCCAACGGGAACGCGCAGAATGATGTCATCGCCATCCTTGCCGGTGCGCTGACGGCCCATGCCGGACTGACCATTCTTGGCAAAGAAGTGCTGCTGATAGCGGAAATCAATCAGCGTATTCAGCCCCTCGGTCACCTCAACCCAGACGGAACCACCACGACCACCGTCGCCACCGTCGGGACCGCCATATTCCATAAACTTTTCACGGCGAAAGCTGACGCAGCCGTTCCCGCCCGCGCCGGAGCGAATGTAGACTTTGGCCAGATCGAGGAATTTCATGTCAGCTCCTTGCTGATGACCTGCCGCCAAGGGCGGAGGGATAAGAGGGGGCGTACCGACGGTGCCGGGGCTTACTGCCCCGACTTAACGCAAACCGCGCGGCGCGCCAATCACAGTTTTCGGCTGTAGGTCCATGTTGGTACGGTTGCATCGCGCGCCACGGAAAAGGTCTCCGCATCGCCAAGATACTCAAACCCGCAATGGGTCAGCACACGTGCGGAGGCCGGGTTATCCTGAAACGCGCTGGCAAAGAGCGCGTTGCACCCTTGCGGATTGGTTTCGACCAAAGCGCGCAACGCGTCTGAGGCGAGGCCATTGTTCCAAAACACCGGGGCAATCCAATAGCCGACTTCGCTCTGGTCGCGATCAAGCCGTTTGAGGCTGATAATGCCCTTCAGCTCTTCGCCACCGTCTGCGGTGCCATCAATGGCCCAGACATCTTCTTCGCGTTCCTCGTCCAGGGCGCGGGCAACAAAAGCCTCAATCGCGCCGGGTGGCAGCGGATGCGGAATAGCGGTCGTCATACGGGCAACGCGTTCATCGCTGACATAGTGGGCAATCAGCCCCTCGTCAGATTTGCGCAACGGGCGCAGAACAAAACGCCCCGCATCGATCACGGGCTGTTCTGTTCTTTTATGATCCAAACTCATGCCCTTGCTCCTCTCGAAGAATACCAACACTCATCTTGCTGCCGGATTGCTGCCGGACAAAACCGCGGGGCCTTAACAAACTGTTGCGCCCTGCCCTAACGCAAAGCCGTTGAGAACTGGTTAGGTTTTGCCACCGGGACAAAATAAAAAGGGACCGGCGATGTCGCCGATCCCCTGATTGTGTCTCACCTTTCAGGTTCGGCTTATTCAGCGGCCTCCGCCACTGGCAGAACCGAAATAAAGGTGCGGCCCTTGAGGCCCTTGTGGAAGGTTACAGCACCGTCCGTGGTTGCAAAGATGGTGTGATCTTTGCCCAGACCAACGCCTTCGCCCGGCCAAAACTTGGTGCCGCGCTGACGTACGATGATGTTGCCAGAGATGGCTGCTTGGCCACCATAGAGTTTCACGCCAAGGCGGCGACCGGCTGAGTCGCGGCCGTTACGTGAGGAACCACCAGCTTTCTTATGTGCCATTGTCTATCTCCTTAGCCTTTAGCCAATTCTTTGGCCTGCTCAACCCATTCGGGCTTCACTTTGACCGCGTCGATAGCAGCAATGTCAGCATCCGACAAGGCCGCGATCTGGGCAAAGCTGGTCAGACCGGCTTCTTCCAGCTTCTTGGCAGCGGCGGGACCAACACCTGTCAGCTCGGTGAGGTTGTCACCGGAGGCAGCAGGCGCAGCCTTTTTTGCAGCCGGAGCGGCTTTGGCAGCAGGCGCATCGCCCTGACCGCTGGCAGCTTTCACGCCGGACTTGTCAGCGCCGGAGGCCAGGATCTCGGTGATCTTGACCAGAGTCAGCTTCTGACGGTGACCCTTGGTGCGCTTGGAGGAGTGCTTACGACGGCGCTTCACAAAGTGAATGACCTTCTCGCCTTTGATCTGATCGACGACTTCGGCCTGAACCGCAGCACCGTCAACAAAGGGCGCACCCACAACCGGTGCATCACCACCGAGCATCAGGACGTCGTTGAACTGGATTGTTTCGCCAGCATCAGCAGCCAATTTTTCCACGCGCAGCATATCGCCGGCCTGAACTTTGTACTGCTTGCCGCCGGTTTTGAGGACCGCAAACATATGCGTCTTTCCTTTTCTACCCGCGTCCTACGGTCCCTTTCGCATCAGATGCGTCCAGCGTTTCGACCCGAAGGCCACCTCGAACAGCGCGCCCCGTGGGGGCGTATGACAAATAAACCCCGGCACAGAGAATCCGGGCCGGGATGCGGGCTTATGCGGCGAAACGGAGGAGCTGTCAACCCTGGGCGGTCATCGCCAATGCAGCCTGAATAGACGACCGGATGTCTAAAGGTCGCAGCGCAGTTATCTGCCTCAGAGATCCCGCGCCGGTTCCAGCTCTTTCAGCCGGTAGGCCAGCACCTCAAAACGATTGGCAGTAATTTCGAATGTCACTGCATTGAGCAACTCATAAACCCGCTGCATAAGCGGATGCTCCAGCGCCACGATATACTCTTGCAGCTCATCATCGCTGAACGCCTGATAGGTATAAGCATTCGCCGCCATATTTGCAGCCTGCAGTGCCATCTGGGTCGAGGCCTGCTGATCCTTCATAAAGGCGCGCAGCCCGTCCGCGTCCAGCTGCAGATCGATCACACCGGCGGCGCTCGCCGCCATCAGGAACCGAAACTGGATTTCCTGCACCGCCTTCACACCTGTGCCATCGGCATCGATTGCCTGCCCCATGCGCTGGAACAGCTGCGGGCGCTCACTGCCCTCGGCCACCAAGTCAGAGATGATGCGCAGCCCTGCCTGCTGCTTGGTCTCATCATCCTCAACCATATGCGAGGCATTCTCTGCCTGCACCAGACGCGCGCCCAGCGGGCTGGCGTAGAACTCAGCGGCATGGGCCAGCGCGTCCTCTTCCAGCGTTTCCTCCAAAATCCCGAGTGCAATCTCGCGCATTTCCTGACGGTCAAACACATCCTGCGACAGCCGCCCCCAGGCGACACCGAAGTCGCCAGCATCCACCCCCAGCATATCCGGCGCCATTTCGGCCGACAGGGCTATACTGTCCAGCGCCACGTCAAACCCAGTGGTCTCAAGAAAGGCGAGCACCCTGCCCCGCTCTGCGGCCTGAGCGGCGGAGATTGCAAATAACGATGCAAGAACAAGACTGAAGAGCGCTTGCATCACACGGGTTCGGAACGACATGGGCTGTATCATACTCCGAAACCTAAGCGTTTTCCGGCGCGAGACAATGAAAAATCCGTTTTCCTGCTCAATGCGCAAAATCCCCCTTGCGCGCCTGCGAATTCCACTTTAAACGCCCTCTCACCCCCCGCGGAGAGGTGCCGGAGTGGTCGAACGGGGCGGTCTCGAAAACCGTTGTTCCTTCACGGGAACCCAGGGTTCGAATCCCTGTCTCTCCGCCATTATTACCTGAAAAACATGATCACTCCTGATGTGGCCCGACAAGTATTGCGGCGGGCTTATCTACCATTGTCGCCGTAATGTCGGCAGGAATGCCCGTCATTCGGTGCGGCTCCACACCTATCATTAAGTATTTTCGGTAAAAAAAAGGACTGACGCTGATCAGGAGTTGCGATTTGACTATTGCGTTCCCAAACGGATTTAACTGTCCGCTCTATACGCGTGCGGTTCTTCTTATGCGAAACCGTAACTTCGCAGACGCCGAACAGGTGATGCGCAGCTCTCTCGCGTATGAGGGGGAGACTGCGCTCAGCTATCACTATCTGGCTGAAATCGTCGCCTCCCGTCCCGGTCGCATCGGCGAGGCAATCACCCTTCAGGAAACCGCTCTGTCCCTGGCCCCGTCAAATTCGGTTTTTATTGCCGCTCTTGGATCCCGCCTGAAAGATGGCGGGTTTGACAGGCAAGCCCTTGAGACCCTGGAAACCGCTCTATCGATCGATGAGAACAGCCCGATCGCGCTCCCTCTGATCATGAGGCTTCGGCGCAAATTTCTAGCATGGGAGAGTGCGGCGCAAGAACAGCGCTGCCTTGAGAGCGTGAAGCAGGCCGGGCACACCCCGGACCCGCTGGCGTTGCTGACCTATCTTGATGATCCGCAGGTCCAGCTCGACAATGCACGACTACGGGCTCCCAAACCCAAACGGGCCAAACCGACACCCCATGATCCCGGTGCCAAGATCAGAATTGGGTATTTCTCCAGCGATTTCTATGAGCACCCGACGATGCATCTGTTCAGAGGTCCACTGAAGGCGCATGACAGGGAGAAATTCGAATTCTTCGTCTACGATCTGTTGCCAAAAGATCGATCAGAAGAAAGCGCCTTCGTTCGCGAATTCGCAGATCACTACAGGGACGTCTCAGACCTGACGGCTGAGGCGATTGCCAACCTGTCTGTCCGCGACAAGGTTGATATCGCCATCGACCTGAAGGGGGACACGTTCGCCTCAAAACAAGAGATCTTCGCCCATGGTGCAGCCCCGGTCCAAGTCTCGTTTCTTGGGTTTCCAGGTACAACCGGTATGGACATGATAGACTATATGATCGCGGATCATGCCACCATTCCCGAAGGCGCCGAGCGGTATTATAGCGAAACCATCCTCAGACTGCCCAACTGCTATCAGCCCAACAGCAATTGCCGCCACGTCCCCGAGGTCCGCAACACAAGATCTGACTACAACCTGCCGCAGGACAAATTCGTCTTCGCCAATCTGAACAACACCTATAAGGTCGGCCCGCGAGAGTTCGCCACCTGGATGAAAATACTTAAAAGAACTCCGGAGTCGGTGCTGCTCTTTTACATGGGCAAGGATGATCTCTGTGATGTCATCGCTCAAAAGACCGAGGCCCATGGCGTGGATCCGGATCGGATCATCCCCTGCGGTGCGTTACCGCAGGCTGACCACCTTGAGCGGATAGCACAGGTCGACCTGTGCCTGGATTGTTTCAGCTACAATGCCCATACAACCGCGTCCGACGCCCTGTGGGCCGGGGTTCCGATACTGACACTTGCTGGTAAACAGTTCGCAGCCCGCGTAGCCAGCAGCATACTGAGCGCAGCGCATCTGCCAGACCTGTCTGTGAAATCCGAAGAACTCTTCATCGACAAGGCTGTCAGCCTGGCAAAGAACCCAGATGAAATGATGCGGATCAAACACCACCTGAGGGAGCAAAGATTTGCCCTGCCGCTGTTTGACACCGAAGCCTGGACGAGGGATTTCGAGAACGCGCTTCATCAAATCTATCACGAGACCCAGTCCGCAGCTGGACGCTGAATTCGTTGCGCAAACGACAACATTTCAAAACTCGCTGATCGCCGCGCCTGTGGTTGTGGCGCCTATAATATGAAGTCTGTCAGCACCACGAGACGCTGGCGCCGTGCTGACGGATGAGCACTTAGGGTGACCAAGGCAGCGGCTGAAATTGAGGCGTCTGCTGGCCCATGTCAGCCAAACAGCTCATGCGCCAACTCCAGCGCATCGATCAGCACATCGACCTCTTCCTTGGTGTTGTACAACCCGAAAGAGGCCCGACAAGTGGCGGCTACGCCAAGGTGGTCCATCAGCGGCCCCGCACAATGCTGCCCTGCGCGCACGGCCACGCCCTTTTTATCAAGAATAGTGGAAATATCATGCGCATGGGCGGCACCCTCAAGCGTAAAGCTGAAAATCGCTGCCTTGTCAGCAGCTTGCCCCTGAATATTCACCCAATTCAAACCGCTTAGTCGCTCGTTGGCATAGGTCGTGATGGCGGTCTCATGTGCGGCGATATTCTCCATGCCGATGTCCATCATGTATTCTAGCGCCACGCCCAGACCGATCATCTGAACAATTCCGGGCGTTCCAGCCTCAAACTTCATCGGCGCATCATTATAGATCACCTGATCACGGGAGACTTCCTTAATCATATCGCCGCCGCCCATAAAGGGGCGCATCTCTGCCATGCGCTCGGGCCGAATGTAGATCGCGCCAGACGAGGACGGTCCATAGAGTTTGTGCCCGGTGATGGCATAGAAATCACAACCGATATCCTGCACATCCACCGGCATATGCACCGCACCCTGCGAGCCGTCGACCAAGACCGCAACGCCCTGTTCACGCGCTTCACGGCAGATGGTTTTCACATCTACAATGGTTCCCAACACATTGGAACATTGGGTAATTGCGATGAGCTTGGTCTTGGGGCCAATCGCATCCAATACCGTCTGCGGATCAAGGCTACCGTCAGCAGAAGTCTCAACCCACTTCAGCACCACCCCCTGACGCTCACGCAGGAAATGCCAAGGCACGATATTGGCATGATGCTCCATCACGCTCAGGATGATCTCATCCCCGGCTTGCAACTGCGGCATCGCCCAACCATAGGCAATGGTGTTGATGCCTTCGGTGGTGCCGGAGTTCATCACAATCGTGTTTTCATCCCCGGCATTCAGAAAACGGGAGATGGTGCCACGCACACTTTCATATTTCTCGGTCGCCAGGTTAGAAAGATAATGCAACCCTCTGTGAACGTTCGAATATTCCTCTGAATATGCACGGGTAATTGCATCAATCACCACCTGAGGTTTCTGCGCCGACGCGCCATTGTCCAGATAGGTCAGCGGCTTGCCGTTCACCTGGCGGGACAGGATCGGAAAATCGGCGCGAATTTTTTGGACGTCATACATGGTCGGGAAGTCCCAATAGTGCCGGGGCATGGGCCCCCAAGAGCAGAGAGAGAAGGAAGACGATCAAAATCGCCGACATCAAAACCGAGCCGATGGCTCGCCAGACAGATGTAAACTGATGTGCTTCTTTGATGAACAGCAGAAAGATCGCCAGCATGACGAAATTTGCCACCAGCGCAATCAGCGAGGCCGCCAACGGCAGGACCAGATGCAGCAGTATCACCGCAGCCAAAAGCACAATCTGCACCGCGTTCAGCCAGACGTTGACCGCAAGTATGTCAACAAAACGCGCCTGCCCGCCGATCCACCGACCCGTCCAGGTCAGCAGCGCGGTGATGCCAAGATGCAGGGCAAAAACCGCGCCGGCATAGGGCAGCGGGGACATGCTGGGCAGGAGACTGCCGTCGCTAGGCAGCATCGCATCTGCCACTTCAAGCATCAACGTGTTCAGCACCGCTGTCAGCAACAAAGCCAAAACGAGCGCCTGACGGGGCCAGTCAACCGACAAAAGCACCCGCGCCGCCGCAGTCGGCGCACTGAAGGTCAGGCTCGCAAGTGTTTGATAGGGTATCATTTTTTACCCCAATAAGACTGCGCCATACCGCTGATCCAGAACCAGAGAAACAACATAAACCAGAGCCCGCCGACCAGTGTCAGTTCAAATCCTGAACCGATAAAACCGGCTACAAGCCCGTTCAGCAGCATCAGCGGGCTGGCAGCCAGAAAGGCCCAGAACAACGCCAGACGGGCCTGTGCGCTGCCGCCTGAGCCGCCGAACATCCGGGCAAACCCATGGGCCAGGAACGCCAGCACATACAACAACAACGGCGCCATGAACAGCAATGCAAGCAGCGATCCGCCCAGCAGCATGTTCAGCTCTTGCCCGGTTAGATGTGCCTCCCGCGCCCGCACCGGCATCTGCGCGATGAACGCCAGAGCACAGCCAGCCATCAGAATGGCGAGCAGCCGGTCTTCATGCAGCCCCATGGCAAGACGCCGCGCAAAAACTTTGCGCGGCCCCTTATACGTGGCGACAATGTCCTGACTGACGGACATCAGCGGCGCCGGGCCAACCAGCCTTCCAGCCGGTCCACAACATTTGCCGCGATATCAGCGTCTTCGATCTCCTCAACCGCTTCAGCGAGAAACGCGAGTGTCATGAGATCCGTCGCTTCGGCATGCGGTACACCACGAGACCGGAGATAAAACAGCCCTTCTTCGTCGATCGCACCTGAGGTGGAACCATGCGAACAGGCCACGTCATCGGCGTAGATTTCCAGCTCAGGCTTGGCGAGGAACTGGCTGTCCTCGTCCAACAGCAATGACTGGGAAATCTGATATCCATCAGTCTTTTGCGCGCCTTCCTTCACCAGGATCTTGCCTTGGAAGACACCAGTGGCGCCGTTGCGCAATACCTTCTTGAAGACCTGACGGCTCTCGCAGTTCACAGCGTCATGGGTTATGAAAACGGTGTCGTCGTGGTGGAAATCCCCGTCGCCAACACAAGCGCCAGCGATATGGGCCACGGCGTCATCGCCGGTCAGCTCTATCACCGCCTCATTCCGTGTCAGGACGCCGTTCACGGTCAGGGTGAAGGATTTGAACACAGATTCAGTGCCAAGACGCGCAAACAGATGTGTTGCGGCGCGACGCTCATGGTCGCGGCCCTGTGCGCGCACCAGATGCAAGGAGCCACCGTCAGCAACGTCAATTTCCATGCATTTGTTGAACCGTGAGGCGGCAGGCCCGTTTTCCAGAATGGTCGCGGTGGCCCCGCTTTCGACACGGATCACGTGGTGCAGAATCGCATCCGAGTCTTCGGACGCGTGACGATAAATGAGGCTGACCGGTTTCGAAGGTGTCCCGGTGACGCGGATCGCGACACCATCCTGCGCAAACGCGGTATTAAGCGCTGCCAGCGGACGTGCGACAGGTGTCTGGCCGCGTGCTTCAAGAACGCCGTACAAGTCCTTGGCCCAATGAATATCTTTGGCACAGATGTCCGCAATGCGATCAATGCTGATCCCCTCCAGCGCCAGTTCATCTGAGGCATCTGCGTCAAAAACGCCATCCACGAACACGATCTTGATACGATCAAATTCGCTGAACATCGGCGCCTCGCCCGCATCAAAAACGGCGGCCGTCGGTGCCTCAGCCGCAGTCAGCGTGTCGGGGCGGGTGTATTTCCAATATTCATCGCGACGACTGGGCAGACCGAGCGTCTGAACGCGGGACAGCGCAGCTTTGCGCGCCTCTGTCAGACAGCCGCCCTCCGGCATCGTGAGCGCGGCCAGACGCGCCTCTGTTTCGCTTTGTTTTCTGTCAGCAAGCGCCATTTATACACCCTCTGCCAGAATGTCGGCGTAGCCGTTGTTCTCAACTTCCAACGCCAGCTCCGGGCCACCGGTTTTGACGATGCGACCATCGGCCATGATGTGAACGACATCGGGTTTGATGTGATCCAACAGACGCTGATAGTGGGTGATCACAAGGAAGCCACGGCCCTCATCCCGCAGGGCATTCACACCTTCGGAGACCAGCTTCATCGCGTCCACATCCAGACCGGAGTCGGTCTCATCGAGGATGCACATTTTTGGCTCCAGCATCGCCATCTGCAGAATTTCGTTACGCTTTTTCTCACCGCCGGAGAAGCCGACATTGACCGGACGCTTCAGCATATCGGCATCGATCTTCAGCGTCTTCGCCTTGGCGCGGACCTCCTTCAGGAAATCGGAGGCGCTCAGCTCTTCTTCGCCGCGGGCCTTGCGCTGCGCGTTCACTGCGGTGCGCAGGAAGGTCATGTTGCCGACACCGGGGATCTCAACCGGATATTGGAACGCCAGGAAGACGCCTGCGGCGGCGCGCTCTTCCGGCTCCATCTCCAGCAGATCTTCGCCCGCCAGCGAGGCCTCACCGTCGGTCACCTCATAGCCGTCGCGGCCAGACAGCACATAAGACAGCGTGGATTTTCCAGAGCCGTTCGGCCCCATGATCGCATGCACTTTGCCAGCTTCAACGGTGAGGTTGACGCCTTTGAGGATCTGCTTGTCCTCTTCTTCAAGTTTGACGTGCAGGTTTTTGATTTCGAGCATTTTTTCCTCGTTTATATCTCTTCGGGGCGAACCCCGGTTGTTCCTGTGCCCCGAGGGGCGAATTTTTTAGCCGAGCACCACGGCTGTTCCGCTGGCCGAGACCATCAGCATGGATTGGCCGACCACTTCGTAATCCAGATCGACGCCGACAACTGCGTTGGCGCCTTTGGCGCGGGCGCGGTCTTCCAGCTCTGCCAGCGCGGTTTCACGCGCGTCCTGCAGCTTGCTTTCATAAGAGCCGGAGCGGCCGCCAACGATATCGGTGATGGAGGCAAAAACATCGCGCACCACGTTGGCGCCCATGATGGCCTCGCCCACCACGATGCCTTTGTAGTCGGATATCTGGTAGCCTTCGACGTTTGGTGTGGTTGTGATGATCATGTTTTGATCCTTTGCTCCAAGTTTCTCACGGCCTGTTCAAGGGCCGCACGATTGGCATTCCTAAGTCTTGCAAGCGGCCGGTGCCCGAACCACCAGCCAACCAGTAAAGCCGGAAAAAGAGCTATGAACCAATACGCAGGGTTCAAAACCATAATCCCAGCAAGTCCCAACACGCCAAATCCGACTAGCAAAAGAAACGGCATCAGATAAAGCAGAGAGCGCTTCGCCGCCCTAAACTCGGCTCCTCTGTGTTCCTTGAGCATTGCCTGAATATGCTCCGGAGCTTGCAAAATCTTACCCCACCGAGCCTTCCAGCGAGATCGCAACCAGCTGCTGCGCTTCCATGGCGAACTCCATCGGCAGCGCCTGCAGCACGTCTTTGCAGAAGCCGTTGACCACCAGGGCCACCGCCTCCTCCTCGTCCATGCCGCGCTGGCGGCAATAGAACAGCTGATCGTCGTCCACCTTGGAAGTGGTCGCCTCATGCTCCACGCGCGAGGAGTTGTTCTTAACCTCAATGTAGGGAACAGTATGCGCCCCGCATTTATCGCCGATCAGCAAGCTGTCGCACTGGGTGTAGTTGCGGCTGTCCTTGGCTTTTGGGTGCATCGACACCAGGCCGCGATAGGTGTTTTGCGCCTTACCGGCGCTGATGCCCTTGGACACGATGCGGGATTTAGTGTTTTTGCCAAGGTGCACCATCTTGGTGCCGGTATCGGCCTGCTGCATGTTGTTGGCGATGGCGATCGAGTAGAACTCGCCCTGGCTTTCCTCACCGCGCAGGATGCAGGAGGGGTATTTCCATGTCACGGCAGAGCCGGTTTCCACCTGTGTCCACATCACCTTGGACCGGTCACCCCGGCAGTCGGCGCGTTTGGTCACGAAGTTGTAAATGCCGCCTTTGCCGTTCTCATCGCCCGGATACCAGTTCTGGACGGTGGAATATTTCACCTCGGCGTCTTCTTCGATGATGATTTCCACGACGGCCGCGTGCAGCTGCGCGATGTCGCGGGCCGGTGCAGTACAGCCTTCCAAGTAGCTGACATAGCTGCCTTTATCGGCAATGATCAGGGTGCGTTCGAACTGGCCGGTGTTTTCCGCGTTGATGCGGAAATAGGTCGACAGTTCCATCGGGCAGCGCACACCCGGCGGCACATAGACAAAGGAGCCGTCAGAGAATACCGCGGAGTTCAGCGTGGCATAAAAGTTATCGGAGACCGGAACCACGGTGCCGAGGTATTTTTTGACCAGCTCGGGGTGTTCGCGGATCGCTTCGGAGATCGAGCAGAAGATGACGCCTGCCTTTTTCAGCTCGGCCTGGAAGGTTGTGCCAACCGAAACGGAGTCGAACACCGCGTCAACTGCGACCTTGCGACCTTCGGCAGGCATGTTCTCAGCCCCCTCGACACCTGCAAGAATCATTTGTTCTTTCAGGGGGATACCCAGCTTTTCGTAGGTAGCGAGCAGTTTTGGATCGACCTCATCCAGCGATTTCGGCTTCACCTCCATCGATTTCGGACGGGCATAGTAATACTGGTCCTGAAAATCGATTTCAGGATAGTCGACCATCGCCCAGGTCGGCTCTTCCTTCTGCAGCCAGCGGTCATAGGCCTCAAGCCGCCAGTTCAGCATCCACTCCGGTTCTTCGTTCTTTTCTGAGATCAGCCGCACGATATCGGTGGTCAGGCCCTTGGGCGCGTATTCCATCTCGATATCGGTTTCCCAACCATATTTATAGGCGCCGCCCACCTCGCGGACCGCATCGACCGTTTCCTGGTCGACGCCTTCTTTTACCTGAACATCATCCAATGCTGTCATGGTCATCTCCTGCACTCACGCCACCCGGGCGCGATGTTTCTTTTGTTTGGCGCACCAGCTTTCGGCAAAGCGCAGCACATCCGTTTCTGTTGTGTCCGGCCCAAGCGAGACGCGTACGGCGCTCTGGGCGGTTAACTCGTCATATCCCATGGCGGTCAGCACAGCGCTGGCGCGCACTTTGCCGCTGGAGCAGGCACTGCCTGCGCTGATCGCAAAACCCGAAAGGTCCATTTGCATGACCTGGGTCTCACCCTTCCAGCCCGGGGTTGCAAAACAGCTGGTGTTGGGCAGGCGTGATGCCGATGTCCCAACAAAAATAGTATCGGGACTGCCAGCTGCAAGGGCTGCTTCCATTGTGTCGCGCAGCATTGCAACCCGCTCCCATACACCATTGGCCAGCGCCTGTGCCGCGGCCTCGGCAGCGGCCCCGAAGCCGACGATTCCGATAACATTCTCGGTGCCGGAACGACGGCCCATTTCCTGGCCACCACCTTTGATCTGCGCCGCCAGATCGGTGCCCCGTTTCAGAACAACCGCTCCGATCCCCTTGGGGCCGCCCAGTTTATGCGCCGAGATCAGCGCCATGGTTGTGCCCATCCAGTTGAAGGCTATGGGCAGCTTGCCAAAGGCCTGTGTCGCATCAGTCACCGCCAGTCCCTGCGGTAGCGTTTGGATCACGCCGGTTTCGGAATTGGCCAGCTGCAGGGCGGAGGAAACCGGGTCTGTCACATGGACCTCCCCCCCAGACGAAACCTGCAAATCTTCGACAGCCCAAGCCCTTACCGCGTCATGTTCAACCGATGCAGCATGAAGATCACGGCCATTCATCGCCAAGGCGGCCCCCTCGGTAGAGCCCGAGGTAAAGACAATATCTGCACCATCCGCCCCAAAGGCCGAGGCGATCTGCGCCCGCGCCTTCTCTACCAGCGCCTTGGCGGCCCGCCCCTCAGCATGTACCGACGACGGATTTCCGCAAATCTCCATCGCAGAGATCATCGCAGCCTTCGCAGCATCGCAAAGCGGCGTAGTAGCGTTGTGATCAAGATAGACGCGCGACATAGGCAGTGTTGGTCCTTGCTCTTACCCCTCGCCGCCGCTCAAAGCAGGCATGCGATAGTTGATTTCGTCGAAACAGCGCATCAGCGCCAGTATAAATTTTCCAAACGTGCGGGTCAGATCAGTCATCCACAACTGAGAACAGCGTCGGAACCGCCGGACAGGGAACCAGATCATTTTCGATCACGTCCGACAGGCGGGTCTGATGCAGGAAAACATACACATGGGCGCTCAGCCCCTCCCACAGACGGTTGGTCAGCGATTGCGCGCGACTTCCTGATAGCCCGCCAGAGGCACCTGCCCCCTTGTGCATGGCGTCAACGGTTTCATCCACCGCACTCAGCACATCGACCACCCGGATGTCCGAGGGCGGATGCGCCAGCCTGTAACCCCCGCCGGGGCCACGCACCGACACAACAAGGCCGCTTCGACGCAGCTTCACAAACAGTTGCTCGAGGTACGGGAGCGAAATATCCTGACGCTTGGAAATATCACCCAACACCACCAGACTGCCCTCCGGCTGCAAGGCGATATCCGCCAAGGCCACCATCGCATACCGCCCTTTGGTCGAAAGTTTCATATTTTCAAATCCTCAGACCCTGACAACACAGCGAAAAGATTGACCTCGAACGCTGCAATGCGTATCTCAGCGGGACGGCAGCGAAACTTGGCCTCTGCCACCAATTAGAACCGTTCTAAGGTGCCCTACGGAATTCGTCAAGTATTCCCGGCGGCATCCCCGAAAATAAGAGTAGGATTCACCCACACATGCCTGAGGTCATTTTTCCCGGACCCGAAGGCCGCCTGGAAGGCCGCTATCACCCGCAAAAAGAAAAAGACGCGCCCATCGCCATCGTGCTGCATCCGCATCCGCAGTTCGGCGGGACGATGAACAACAAGGTCGTCTACAATCTGCATTATGCGTTCTACAACATGGGCTTTACGGTGCTGCGGTTCAATTTCCGCGGCGTTGGCCGATCGCAGGGCGAATATGATCAAGGCGTGGGCGAATTGTCCGATGCCGCATCGGCGCTGGATTACCTGCAGTCGATGAACAACAACTCCAAGCATTGCTGGGTTGCAGGCTTCTCCTTCGGTGCCTGGATAGGTATGCAGCTGCTGATGCGCCGTCCTGAGATCACCGGCTTCATCTCGGTTGCGCCACCGGCCAATATGTATGATTTCTCGTTTCTGGCGCCCTGCCCGTCTTCCGGTCTGATCATCAACGGGACAGCCGACCGCGTGGCGCCGCCTGCGGATACGGTGAACCTGGTGAACAAACTGCATGAGCAGAAGGGCATCACCGTCACCCATACCGAAGTCGAAGGCGCTGATCATTTCTTCCAGGACCCTCATATGGATCCGATGATCGACAATGTCTCTGATTACGTCAAACGGCGGCTCACCGAAAGCTCCCGCTGATGGGCACGATTGAGACGCTGGCCCAGAAATTGGCCGCTGACACGCTAAAGGTACAGGACGCCACCGGCGAAGAGCGCCTTTATATGGAGGTGAGCCAAGTTCTGGGAGCGGCGTCTCAATCCCTTGAGGAAGCTTTCCTCACCGAAATGCGGGTGCGCCTTGCCGAACGCAAGGCGCGCGCTTTCCTCAACAGCAAAATCAGCGCCGCCAAGGCCAAGATCGCATCCAAGGCCCCAGACCATGAATGACACCTCATCGCGGCTTGAAAGCCAGTTCCGTTTCTTGATGGAGGCGGACAAGCTGCGCCGCGTGGATCGTCAGAACCTGATCCTGGACGGCTCGCGCTGTGAAAATTCCGCCGAACACAGCTGGCATCTGGCGCTTTATGCGCTGGTATTGGCCCCGTTTGCACCTGCTGATGTCTCGATTGAACGGGTGGTACAGATGTTGCTGCTGCATGATCTGGTTGAGATCGATGCAGGCGACCACCCGATTGACGGCGATGTGGACTGGGAGGCTGTTGCCAGCGCCGAAGCCGTCGCGGCGACCCGGTTGTTTTCGCTGTTACCAGCAGATCAATCCGCTTTTCTGCACGGTCTGTGGCGCGAGTTTGAAGCGAGCACGACACCGGATGCACAATGGGCCAAGCGCATTGATCACTGTCAGCCAATCTTTCAGACGCTTTATAATGCGGATGTGCCTGCTGCGCATATCGAGGTGGTCCGCGGCAATCTCTATGGCGGGCGCGCCGCCGCGTTGAAAGACGCGTTCCCCGAGGTCTATAGCCATGCGGTCGCAAAGCTTGAGGGGAGCGACCCACAGGATGTGCTGACCGCGCCCTTGGCTTTCCTTAATGAGGTCGACGCCCTGAAGACGGTTCTGCGCGCCACCACGCTCGGCGATGGTAGCCGCCACGAGAATTCCGCCGAACACAGCTGGCATATCATGCTCTACGCCTGGGTGCTGGCCCAGCACAGCCATGCGCCAGTGGACATGGCCAAAGTCCTGCAGATGCTGATGCTGCATGACATTGTCGAAATTGATGCGGGCGATGTGCCGATCCACGCAACCCTGTCGGAGGCTGATCACGCTGCCATTGCCGCAAGTGAACAGGCCGCAGCAGAACGGATTTTCGCTCTTCTGCCAGAAGATCAGGGCCAGGCGTTCCGCAGCATCTGGGAGGAGTTCGAAGCCGCCGAGAGCGCCGAAGCGGTCTATGCCAAGGCTATCGATCGCGTGCAGCCCGTCTTGCTGAACCTGATGTCCGGCGGCGGCAGCTGGCGGGAGTACAACGTGTCTCTCGCGCAGCTGGAGGCCCGCGTTGGCCAGAAAGTTGCCCGCGGCGCGCCCGCAGTCTGGGACCATGTCCGCGCCACTGTTGCCCCTTGGTTTGCCGAAAACACCAGCGCCTGATCCGGGCGCTGCGTAGGCGGGCTGCGCTCGCAGCTGATCTTCACCGGAGGTCTGATCATGCCACTTCACTATCTTTATCTTGTTCTGGCTGTTGCTGCAGAGACGATCGGCACCACCGCGCTGCAGGCCAGCCAGCAATTCACCCGCCTTGGCCCGTCACTGCTGGTGGTGGTCGGCTATGGGCTGGCCTTTTATCTGATGGCCCTGACGCTGCGCCACATGCCCGTCGGGATCGTCTACGCGATCTGGTCTGGCCTCGGGATCTTCCTCATTGCTATCATTGGCTGGGTCGTCTTTGGCCAACGGCTTGATTTGCCAGCGGTTCTGGGACTGCTATTGATCCTTGCCGGTATTCTGGTGATCCATCTGTTTTCCAACACCGCAGGACATTGATTGCGATCAGTATAGCTTCGCGAATGGCTGACGAAACGCCACACCCCGGGCCGGATCGGCGCCACGCGGGCAAAAAGATGTATTTCCTCTGGTCTTTGGTGGCCTATCACGCTATGCGCGCGTCAACTTCCTTACAAAGGCTGACGTCATGGACCTGCGCAACATTGCGATCATTGCTCACGTGGACCACGGGAAAACCACCCTGGTTGACGAGCTTCTGAAACAATCCGGCGCCTTCCGCGAAAACCAGGCTGTGGCGGAACGCGCCATGGACAGCAACGATCTGGAACGCGAGCGGGGCATCACAATTCTGGCCAAGGCCACTTCGGTGGAGTGGAACGGAACCCGGATCAACATCGTCGATACCCCCGGCCACGCCGATTTCGGCGGCGAGGTCGAGCGGATCCTGTCCATGGTGGACGGTGTTGTCCTGCTGGTGGACGCCGCTGAAGGCCCGATGCCGCAGACCAAATTCGTGACCTCCAAGGCTCTGGCCCTTGGTCTGCGCCCGATCGTGGTCGTGAACAAAGTCGACAAACCCGATGGCGAACCGGACCGCGCGCTGGACCAGTGTTTTGACCTCTTCGCCAACCTCGGCGCGGATGACGACCAGCTGGACTTCCCGACGATGTATGCATCCGGTCGCTCTGGTTGGGCTGATATGGAGCTGGACGGTCCCCGCAAGGATCTTTCGGCCATGTTCCAATTGATCGTTGATCACGTTCCTGCCCCCAAGCAGATCGAGCATAAGAACGAGCCGTTCCGCATGCTGGCAACCACTTTGGGCGCCGACCCCTTCATGGGCCGCATCCTGACCGGCCGTGTTGAATCCGGCACCCTGAAGGCAGGCGACAACCTCAAGGCGCTGAGCCGCGAGGGCGACCTGATCGAGAACTTCCGCTGTACCAAGGTTCTGGCCTTCCGCGGTCTGGGTCAGCAGGCCATCGACGTAGCCGAAGCCGGCGATATCGTCTCCATTGCGGGGATGACCAAGGCCACCGTGGCGGACTCGCTGGTGGATACCTCGGTCAGTGAAGCCCTGCCCGCGCAGCCGATTGATCCGCCCACCATCACCGTAACCTTTGGCATCAATGACAGCCCGCTGGCGGGTCGCGATGGCAAGAAGGTTCAGTCCCGCGTCATTCGGGATCGTCTGATGAAGGAAGCCGAATCCAACGTCGCGATTCAGATCTCCGACACCCCCGGCGGCGAGGCCTTTGAGGTTGCCGGTCGCGGCGAACTCCAGATGGGTGTTCTGATTGAGAACATGCGTCGCGAGGGCTTTGAACTGTCGATCTCCCGTCCGCAGGTTCTGTTCAAAGAAGAAGACGGCGTCCGCATGGAGCCGGTTGAGGAAGCCACCATCGACGTCGATGATGAATATTCCGGCGTTGTCATCGAAAAACTGACCGGTCACCGCAAGGGTGAGCTGGTTGAGATGAAACCCGCAGGCGTTGGCAAGACCCGCATCATCGCACATGTGCCCTCCCGTGGCCTGATCGGCTATCACGGCGAGTTCCTGACCGACACCCGCGGCACTGGCGTTCTGAACCGCGTGTTCCACGGCTGGACCCCGCACAAAGGGTCCATTCCCGGCCGTCGCGCTGGTGTTCTGATCTCCATGGAGAACGGCACCTCGGTCGCCTACGCCCTGTGGAACCTCGAAGAGCGTGGCAAGATGATGATCGGCGCGCAGGAAGACGTCTATACCGGCATGATCATCGGCGAGCACAGCCGCGATAACGATCTGGAAGTCAACCCGCTGAAGGGCAAGAAGCTGACCAACGTCCGCGCCTCCGGCACCGATGATGCCGTGCGTCTGACCACACCGATGAAGCTCTCGCTGGAAGAGGCGATCGCCTATATCGACGATGATGAGTTGGTGGAGGTGACCCCGAACTCCGTGCGTCTGCGCAAGCGTTACCTCGATCCGCATGAGCGCAAGCGGATGGCCCGCGCCAACGCGTAAGCCCCCTTCGACACTGAGACCATCAGAGGCCGCCCAGAATTAAGGGCGGCCTTTTTGCTATCTGTTTACCGCGTGCTACCCTTCGGGAAACAGGGATTTATCCAAGGGAAGACAGCATGCGCAAACTACAGGTTCAGGGCGTTCATCATATCACCTTGACCGGTGCCGACCGGCAGACGTCAATCGATTTCTGGGAGGGCGTGCTGGGCATGCCATTCATTTTCGACCAGCCCAATCTGGATGACCCGGACGAAGGACATCTCTACTTTGATCCCGGCGATGGTCGACTGATCACGGTCTTCACCAATGAGACCCGAACGGCCGACCGTCGCCGCACGCCGATGGATCCCGGCTGTGTCCACCATCTGGCCTTCAACGTCTCAAAGGCGACATTTGCCCAAGCCGTTGAGCGGCTGGACGAACGCGGCATCGGGCATTCGGGACCAAAGGACCGGGGCTTTATGGATTCGATCTACTTCAAGGATCCGATGGGATTGCTGATCGAACTCGCCTGTTACAAATTTGAACCTCCGATGGGGTGTTCCCATGCCGATGTGATGATCACCGCACATCGAATTCGAGTCGCCGCCGGAGACTATAATATTCAGGAGAAACACCTGGCCGACGCGATTGAGCAGCTAGTCGAACGTCGGCAACAGACCCTATCTGAGGACCGCACACCCCGGAACCCCTATTGAAACTGCGACAGGCATTCTGACAAACGAAAAAGAGCGGCCAACGGCCGCTCTCCTCACATCTTCAACAGGCTGATCAGTGGTTACTCGCTGATCTCCACCACCATCAGCTCCCGCTCAGAGGCGTCGCGCGCATGGCTTAGCGCCTCCTGATATTCGGGGCTGTTGTAGCAATCCACGGCGGCATCTACGCTGGGGAACTTTGCCACCACGTTACGAGGGCGTTCCTTGCCTTCCAACTGGACAAACCGGCCACCACGGGCAATGAACTGCCCTCCATGTTTGGCAACGGCCGGTCCCGCCAGCTCGGCGTATTTGCCGTAGGCCTCGGCATCGGTGACGGTAACATGCGCAATCCAGAGTGCTGGCATCGAAGGCGTTCCTTTGTCTGACGATCTTTCCGGCAGGTTACGGGAATTGCCAGAAAGACCAAGTCATTTTTGATCAGACGATCAAACAGTTATGTTAACCGGCCAGCAGGGCCTCTGCCGCCTTGATCGCCTCCTCAGCGCCAGCGAAATCCTTGCCGCCGCCCTGCGCCATATCGGGACGGCCACCGCCGCCCTTGCCGCCGACCGCCGGAACCGCCGCCTTCAGGACATCAACCGCAGACACTTCTGCCGTCAGATCATCCGTGACACCCGCGGCCACCGCCACCTTGCCACCATCATTGGCGATCAGCAGGATCACACCGGAGCCGATTTTCTGCTTATGGGCATCAATCAATCCACGCAGGTCCTTGCCGGAGACACCTTCCAGCGCCTGACCGAGGAAAGTCTTGCCGCCGACCTCCTTGGTCTCTGAGGCGCCACCAGCACCGCCGCCCATCGCGACCTGCTGTTTCAGCTGCGACACCTCGTTTTGCAGCGCCTTGCGTTCATCCATCAGCGCCCTGAGACGGTCCATGACCTCCTCGGGCTGTGCCTTGAGGCTATTCGCCACCTCTGCCATCCGCAGGGCCTCTCGGTCGAGATGGGCAAAGGCCTCGGCACCGGTCAGCGCCTCGATCCGGCGCACACCGGCAGAAGATGCACTGTCACTCAGGATCACAAATGTGCCGATGTCCCCGGTCCGGCGCACATGAGTGCCGCCGCACAGCTCGATCGAATAGGTGTTGCCATCCTGGCCCTTGCCGGTGGCGGCTTCGCCCATGGAGACCACGCGCACTTCGTCGCCGTATTTTTCACCGAACAGTGCCTGCGCGCCTAGGGCGCGGGCATCATCCGGCGTCATGATCCGGGTTTCAACGACGGTGTTCTGGCGAATAAACCGGTTCACATCAACGGCCACCCGGCGCAGTTCTTCCGCGCTCAGCGCCTTGCTATGGCTGAAGTCGAACCGCAGGCGATCATCCGCATTGAGCGAGCCGCGTTGCGCCACATGATCCCCCAGCGCCTCGCGCAGGGCCTCGTGCAGCAGATGCGTGGCGGAATGGTTCGCACGAATGGCGCTACGGCGGAGGTGATCCACCTCCAACTGGGCTGCGGCGCCTTTGGTGATCATGCCGCTCTCGACCTTGCCAAAGTGGATAAAGACGCCAGCGGCTTTCTTGGTGTCCATCACCCGAACCACACCGCCATCGACACGGATCTCGCCGCTGTCGCCGACCTGCCCACCGGACTCCGCATAAAACGGGGTCTGATTCAGGACGACCTGCACATCGGTGCCGACACCGGCTTCGGCAACCTGGGCGCCATCAACCACAAGCGCCATGATCTGGCCTTCAGCCGCCTCGGTCTCATAGCCGAGGAAATCGGTGGTGCCAGCCTGATCAGCAACATCAAACCAGATGGTGCTGTCCGCCGATTCACCCGACCCTGACCATGCTGCGCGCGCCTTGGCCTTCTGCTCCGCCATAGCGCTGTCAAACCCGTCGGTGTCCACGGTCCGGCCCTTTTCGCGCAAGGCGTCCTGGGTCAGATCCAGCGGAAATCCGAAAGTGTCATAAAGCTTGAACGCCGCAGCACCGGGCAACGGAGCGCCCTCATCCAGACCGGACAATTCGTCGTCCAGCAGCTTCAGGCCGCGATCCAGCGTCTGCTTGAACCGGGTCTCTTCCTGATGCAGCGTCTCTTCGATCATCGGCTGTGCGCGGCCCAGCTCAGGATAGGCTGCCCCCATCTGCTGCACCAGCGCTGGCACCAAGCGGTGCATCACCGGATCCTTGGCGCCCAGAAGATGCGCATGACGCATCGCGCGGCGCATAATGCGACGCAATACATAGCCGCGCCCGTCGTTCGACGGCATCACACCATCGGCCATCAGGAAGGATGTCGAGCGCAAGTGGTCTGCAATCACCCGGTGGTGGACGTTCTGGTCACCATATGGATCCACATTGGTCACATCGGCCGAGGCTTCGATCAAGGCCTTGAACAGGTCGGTGTCGTAGTTGTCGTGGCTGCCCTGCAAGAGTGCGCCGATCCGCTCCAGCCCCATGCCGGTATCGATCGACTGCATGTCGAGCGCCTTCATCGTGCCATCTTCGAACTGCTCGTTCTGCATGAAGACGACATTCCAGATCTCGATAAACCGGTCGCCATCTTCATCGGCACTGCCCGGAGGGCCGCCCCAAATGTGATCGCCGTGATCATAGAAAATCTCGGTGCAGGGCCCACAGGGGCCGGTCGGCCCCATCTGCCAGAAATTGTCGGAAGTATCGATGCGAATGATCCGGTCTTCGGGCACGCCGACCTTCTTCCAGATCTCGAACGCCTCGTCATCGGTGTGATAAACCGTGGTCAGAAGGCGGCTCTTGTCGATGCCGAATTCCTTGGTGATCAGCTCCCAGGCAAAGGGGATCGCCTCTTCCTTGAAGTAATCGCCAAAAGAAAAATTCCCCAGCATTTCAAAGAACGTATGGTGACGCGCGGTATAGCCGACATTGTCGAGGTCGTTGTGTTTACCGCCTGCCCGCACACATTTTTGCGAGGTCGTCGCGCGTTTGTAGTCGCGGGTTTCTACCCCGGTAAAGCAGTTCTTGAACTGAACCATGCCCGAGTTGGCGAACATCAGGGTTGGATCATTGCGCGGCACCAACGGGCTGGAGGACACAATCTCATGCCCTTGCTTTGCAAAGTAGTTCAGAAAGGTTGAGCGGATATCATTGAGCGTCGGCATAATCGGATCTCTCGGCTGGCTGTCTCAGCGGTTCGGGAAGATGTATCCGCCCCCAGAGAGCCTGTCCAGCGCTGCGGTGCGGAAAGCCGACATGAAAAAAGGGCGCGGAGAGATCCGCGCCCTGATTTGATCAGATTTTCCCAGCATTATCTGTGCTATGAACAGGTATTATCGCGTCTTGGCACATAACAGGGCCACCTGCGCCCTCATTGTCAGGCTTCCAGGATGTCGTCGTCCGCGCCTTCCGGTCGGTCAAACTCAAGCCCATGAGCCGCGCGGATCTTATCCTCGATATCATAGGCGATATGGGCGTTTTCACGCAGATAGGTTTTGGCGTTTTCACGCCCCTGCCCAATGCGCTCATCCCCGTAGGAGAACCAGGCACCGGATTTCGCCACAACACCTGCGGCAACACCCAGATCCAGCAGTTCGCCCATCTTGGAGATGCCTTCACCATACATGATGTCGAATTCCACCTGTTTGAACGGTGGGGCCACTTTGTTCTTCACGACCTTCACGCGGGTTGCGTTGCCGACGACCTCATCCCGGTCCTTGATCGCGCCGATACGGCGGATATCCAGGCGGACGGAGGAATAGAATTTCAGCGCGTTACCACCAGTTGTGGTTTCGGGCGAGCCGAACATAACGCCAATCTTCATCCGGATCTGGTTGATGAAGATCACCATGCAGTTGGAACGGCTGATGGAGCCGGTCAGTTTGCGCATGGCCTGGCTCATCAGGCGGGCCTGCACGCCGACGCTGCTGTCGCCCATGTCCCCTTCCAGCTCCGACTTGGGTGTCAGCGCCGCAACAGAATCCACGATCACCATGTTCACCGCCCCGGAGCGCACCAGAGTATCGGTGATTTCCAACGCCTGTTCACCGGTATCGGGCTGCGAAATCAGCAGCTCGTCCAGATCGACACCCAGCTTGGCCGCATACTGCGGGTCCAGCGCGTGTTCCGCATCCACAAAGGCGCAAACGCCGCCTTTCTTCTGCTGCTCTGCAATACAATGCAGGGTCAGCGTTGTCTTGCCCGAGCTTTCAGGGCCGTAGATTTCAACGATACGCCCCATCGGCAAGCCACCGATACCCAGTGCGATATCCAGCCCCAGCGACCCGGTCGAGGAGGCCTCGATCTCATTCAGGGGGTTTCCGTCGCCGAGCTTCATAATGGAGCCCTTGCCGAACTGCCGCTCAATCTGCGCCAGGGCGCTATCAAGCGCCTTTTGTTTATCGCCGCTCTTCTTGTTGTCTTTCATGGTCAAAAGATCCGCCATAGTCCCTTGTCCCTTTCTATGTGTCACACCCGCGAGCGGGCGGCAATCACTGCTTTGTTCGCCTCTTGTTCTATATGAGATCAAAAGGAGAACATTGCAATGAAAATCTGACGTGGCCACTCCTGCCCTGATCTGGTGGCCAAGAGGGTTAAGAGAGTGTTATCCAAGGTAGACCCTTCGTCTTAGCCGCGGATTTTTCACGCTATGCTGATCTTTTTCAAGGAACGACTGGCGCTGCTGAGCGTGCCAAAAACTGGTACCACGGCCTATCAGGCGGCGCTGAGCGCACGTGCCGATATGGTATTTGCCAACCCGCCACAGCTGAAACACGCCCCTGTATACCGCTACAACCGCTGGATTCGCCCAATGTTGGCTAAGGTTTGCAACGCAGAAATGGAGCTGGTCGCTGTCATGCGCGAACCGGTCAGTTGGCTGGGCAGCTGGTACCGGTTCCGGCAGCGCGACGATCTGCGCGGCCATGCTAACAGTACGCTGGGGGTCAGTTTTGACGATTTTCTGCGGGATGCCTGCAAGGGGAAGCCGCCGCCCCATGCCGATGTCGGCAGCCAGGCCAAATTTCTGGAAGCCCAGCCCAATGGCTGCGCCGTCAGTCATTTATTCCGCTATGAGGACCCAAACGCGCTTCACGGGTTCCTCAAGGAGCGTCTCCAGACCGAAATCGACCTGCCCCGCCTCAATGTCAGCCCGCAGGCTGATCTGGCTCCCAGCAGTGCTGCGCTGGAGGTTGTCAGACGCAAGCGAGCGGATGAGTTCGCACTCTATGCAGGCCTGAGCTGACGCCAGCACACTCGCTACCGGCCGGACTACGGGCACAACCGTACCAGGGTCCGAACGCCGCCTGTTAATGCAGCTGTTCGTGAACAGTTTCTGTCAGCTGGTTGAGTGAGAAGGGTTTGGGCAGGAAGACCGAATTCGGAACCGATGGCTCGGCCTCGCCAAAGGCCCCCTCGGCGTAGCCAGAGACAAAGACCACGCGGGTATCCGGACGCGTCTTCAGCGCCTCACGCACCCAGCTGGGCCCATCCATACCCGGCATCACCACATCAGTGACGAACACATCGACTGTCAGACCCGGATCTTCCAGGGTGCGCAACGCATCTTCGGCAGATTCCGCCTCAAGCACCGTATAGCCCCGCATCCGCAACGCACGGGACGCAAAGGCCCGTACGGGCGCTTCATCCTCCACCAGGAGAACAACCCCTTCGCCATGCTGAGCGGCAACCGGCTTTGCGGTTGCATCAACGGTGATCGCGGCAGCGGCTTCTGGCTCCACCTGCGTGTTCACCGGGAAGAACAGAGTGAACTGGGTGCCCTGATCCTTGATCGAGTCGACAAAGATATAGCCACCCGTCTGTTTGATGATGCCATAGGCTGTCGAAAGACCAAGCCCGGTCCCCTCACCCGTCCGTTTGGTGGTGTAGAAAGGTTCAAACACTTTTTGCAGCTTATCCGGGGATATACCGACGCCTTCATCGGAAACCTTGACGGTGACCCAGTCGCCAGCAGGTACAACCGCGCGGTTGCGTTCCAGCGGTTGATCCAGCACCACGGCCTCGGTCTCGATACGGATCTCACCGCCCTGCGGCATCGCATCGCGCGCATTCACCACCAGATTCATCAACACCTGTTCCAGCTGACGTTTGTCCGCCCGGATCGACCGCATGACCGGATCATGGCTCAGCGTCAGCGTTACCTTCTCACCGACCAGTCGGTTCAACAGATGGGTAAGGTCAGACAGGGTGTCGCGCACATCCAGCACTTCAGGCTGCAAAGTCTGCTTACGCGAGAATGCCAGCAGCTGGCTTACAAGAGCCGCCGCGCGATTGGCGTTTTCATGGATCTGGATCAGGTCGCCAAAATCCTGATCGCCCTGATCATGGCGCAACAGCAGCAGATCGCAATGCCCCGAAATGGCCGTCAGCAGGTTGTTGAAATCATGCGCCACACCACCAGCCAACTGGCCAATCGCCTGCATCTTCTGGCTCTGGACGAATTGCGCCTCCAGCGTTTTCAGCTCAGTCGCATCGTTCAGCACCGCGATGAGGACGGTTTCCCCTTCCTCAATAACCCGCGTAAGGGTCACCTGCACAAAGACTTCCTTGTCACGACGTGTCAGGCGCAAGAATTCGGATTTATGCGAGGCCTGCCCGTCAGCGGTGTCGCGCAGCCAGTCCGACATCGGACGGCCAAGACCATCCATCAACTGGCCGATATTCCGATTGCCGCAGGAGCTGATGCCAAGCAGATGCATCCCCAGCTTATTCGCCGAGAGCAGTGTTCCTTTGGGGTCCACCTTAACAAACGGTACCGGCAGGCTCTCGAGAGAGGCCTGACCGACCGAGGTTTCGTTGTCAGCCAGTTGCAGGAAATATAGTTCGCTGCGTCCCTGACTGCGGTTCTTCTCGCAGACCAGAACCTCAATCAACCCGCTTTTGGTGCTCATGGTGTTGATCTGTCCGGACAGCACCGGCAAGGATGTGAAAAGACGATCGGTGGACTTCACCCGTTCGCCAATCAGACTGCGGGCCGCCTCGTTCATGAACAGAACCGCCCCGGTCCGACCGACCGTCAGCATCGGAATCGGCACCGCATCGGCGCCACGGCTGGTGGTGGGACGATCCGTGATCTCCTCCACCCGCCACAGAAAGCTACCGCCCTGCATCTGATGGACGGCCAGCCGCACATGGCCGCGGCGCGTCACGATATCTTCGCGCGCGGCCCCGTCAACACGGGCACGGCTTTGCAGGCGGAACAGAACTGCCGAGGGATTGGCGAGGATTGATCGCAACGTGCCCGCAAGCGTTTCGGTATCGGCATCCGCAAAGCGTTTCAGCGCCGCCCCGTTGGAGGCGTGGATCATCCCGTCATCATCGCAGACGAAGGTCGCGGTCGCATCTTTGTCGATGAACCCGGTGAGCAGAGCAGCCGCCATTGACCGGGCTCGCAGCCGGGTACGCGCCTGCACCAGCATCATCAGCGCCACGGCAATCAGCGTCAGGCCAACAGCCACAAGCCCGCGCGTGATCCACTCCGGCGTCTGAAACAGCCAGGGCGCGGTGATGACCATGCCCGACAAAAGCAAAACCGCCGCCAGGCGAGCATGTTCCGGCGTGTAGACGCGCAACTGTGGAACGGGTGAAGCATGGCGACCGTTCATTGCGGCTCCCTCGATGAATTTATGTGCTTATATCGAGACGAATTAGGTTAAAACTGCGTTAATACCGCAGGATCCGAATTGCCTTAAAGTCGATCAATCGTCGCCGAAACGGGACAGAACAGCAACATAGAAACCATCTGTTCCACCGTGGACCTGCCAGCCGTGATCCTGTTGCAACTGCCAATTAGGGTTCCTGGCCAGGAATGCCGCGACCTGATCGCAGTTTTCCGCATTCAGCATCGAGCAGGTCGCATAGGCCAGCGTTCCACCGGTTGCCACCAACTGGCTGGCGTCGTTCAGGATCTGCGCCTGTGTCTGGCACAGGTCATCCAGCCGCGCCTGCGTCAGGCGCCATTTGCCTTCGGGCGCGCGCCGCCAGGAGCCGGAGCCGGAACAGGGTGCGTCGCATAGCACCAGATCAAACGGGGCTTTGGCAGCAACATCATCAGGCGCCAGCACTGTGATCGCAGCCCCAGCCCGGTCTGCGCGTGCAGGAAGGTCTTTCATCCTTTGCGGCGCGATATCATGGGCAAAAACTGCAAGATTTCCTCGCGCTGCGATGGCGAGGCTCTTACCGCCGCCACCAGCACAGAAATCAAGCACCCGCTGACCGTCAGCCAAGGGCAGCGCCTCGATCACCGCCTGACTGGCGGCATCCTGCAATTCGACCAATCCGGTCAGATAGGCCGAACTGTTGCGCAGCTTGCGCGCCCCTTCGGTCACTGACAGCGCCGTATCCGCCGCGGGGTGCGCTTCGGCAAGGATCCCCTCCTCCGACAGCGCGATCAAAGCTGCGTCGCGATCGGTTTTTCGCTGGTTGACGCGCAGATGCACTGGCGCGCGCTGCTGCAACGCCCGCGCTGCCGCCTCTGCGGCATCGCCAAGGCTGGCCGCAAACGCAGGCCAGAGCCAGTCCGGAATATCAAGCGCCTCCGTCGGCTGCATCTGAGGCGCAGTGCTGATCGCGGCCTCCTCGGCGGGTTCAAGCGGCGCAGGCGCGTGGCCTACTCCGTTGAATATCTCAGCCACATCAACGCCTTCTGCCCGCAGAGCCCCCAACATCAGCTGCCGACCCGTTGTGTTGGCATCAGAGATCTCCCCCGCGCCACCACCGCCCCCAAGGGCTGCATAGGAACGCAGGCACCGCAGGGCCGCAAAAACATGGTCACGCACCGCTGCGCGATCTTTGGATCCGGCAAAGCGGCTCCGTCGCGCCCAGGCCGTCAGTGCTTTTTCAGCAGGCTCTCCTGTCAGGATGTGATCGAGGATTTCGATAGCGGCCTGGCGGCGGGCAGCCGGGGTCATACCCCGGCCTCTTGGTGATGCGTCACAGTCATTGGGCAGCGCTCCTGTCTTTAGCCGATACGATAGTTCGGCGATTCACGGGTGATCTGCACATCATGCACGTGGCTTTCCTTCAGGCCCGCGCCGGTGATGCGGACAAATTCGCAGTTCTTGCGCATCTCATCCACCGTCGCACAGCCGGTATACCCCATGGCCGCACGCAGACCGCCCACCAACTGGTGGATCACCGCACCGGCCGAGCCTTTGTAGGCGACCTGACCTTCGATCCCCTCGGGCACCAGCTTGTCGCTGGCGGCATCTTTCTGAAAATAGCGGTCTGCGGAGCCGCGCGCCATTGCGCCCAGCGATCCCATGCCGCGATAGGACTTGAAGGAACGACCCTGATAGAGGATCACCTCGCCCGGACTTTCGTCAGTGCCTGCAATCATCGAGCCAACCATGGCGCAGGACGCCCCTGCCGCGATGGCCTTGGCAAAATCGCCAGAGAACTTGATGCCACCATCGGCAATGACCGGGATGTCACCGGCGGCGCTGGCGCAATCCATAATCGCAGTGAGCTGCGGCACACCAACACCCGCAACCATACGGGTCGTGCAGATGGAGCCCGGGCCGATCCCGACCTTCACCGCATCGGCACCCGCATCAATCAGCGCCTTGGTCGCCGCAGCGGTTGCGACATTGCCCGCCACAACCTGCACACCAGACGACAGCGCCTTGATGCGTTTGACTGCCTCGATCACACCTTCGGAATGACCATGGGCTGTATCGACCACGACAATATCAACACCGGCATCAATCAGCGCCTCGGAGCGGGCAAAGCCGCTGTCTCCAACGGAACTGGCTGCCGCAACCCGCAAGCGCCCCAGATCATCCTTGCAGGCGGTGGGGTTCAAAACCGCCTGTTCGGTGTCCTTCAGGGTGAGCAGGCCAGTCAGCTTGCCATCACCATCAGTCACCAGCAGCTTTTCGATGCGGCGCGACTTCATCATCGACTTGGCTTCTTCCAACTCTGCCGGCTCATGCAACAGTGCCAAATTGTCGGAGGTCATCATCACTGAAACCGGCGTGTTGTCATCGGTGGCGAACCGCATGTCGCGATTGGTCACGATGCCGACCACGCGGCCCTCCTTGTCCACCACCGGGAATCCTGTGACGCGGTAGCGCTCCTGCAAAGCCTTGGCATCGGCAAGGGTCTGATCCGCGGTCAGGGTGATCGGGTTGTAGACAATACCGCTCTCGAAGCGTTTGACCCGGCGCACCTGACGGGCCTGTTCTTCCAGATCCAGGTTCTTGTGAATGACGCCCATACCGCCGGCCTGCGCCATTGCGATAGCCATCCGGGATTCCGTCACCGTGTCCATCGCCGAGCTGAGCAAAGGAATGTTCAGAGAGATGCCGCCTGTGACGCGCGTGCGCGTGTCAGCCGTGTTCGGCAGAACGCTGGACGCTGCCGGAACCAGAAGAACATCATCGAATGTGAGAGCCTCACGAATCTGCATTTGTCATCCCCATGCATAACCCCGTTTGGCGATGACCCTATGGCACAGAAGCCGAAGGGGGAAAAGAGGTGGCGCCGGAAAAACGGGAGAATTGCGATGGTTTCTCAAGCAGGCCATGAGCCGTCGGCTGTTCTGTCTGGAAGTATCTGCCGACCGCCCATCCTGACGCTCTCCCCTGTCAGCGTGCAACTGATCTGTATCAAGGCACCCTGCCAGCCAATCCGCCACCAAGAGCGCGCGAACAGATCATCTAGGAGCCTCATCATGATCCGCCCCCTCAGCGATATTGTTGTTCTCGACCTTACCCATGTGCTGGCTGGCCCCTATGCCTCCATGACGCTGCGCGATCTTGGCGCGCGGGTGATCAAGGTAGAACGACCGGGCCATGGCGATGACACCCGCGCCTTCCCGCCCTTCAAAGATGGCGACAGCGCCTATTTCTCCACTATCAACCACGGCAAGGAGAGCATCGCCCTGGATCTGCGCGCCGAGGAAGATCGCGGAATCTTCGAAAAGCTGTTGACACAGGCCGATGTGATCCTCGAAAATTTTCGCCCCGGCGTGATGGAGCGGCTCGGCTATGGCTGGGAAGCGCTCCATGCCCGTTTCCCAAAACTTGTCTATGGCGCGGTCTCCGGCTTTGGCCATACCGGCCCCGACCGGCTGCGTCCGGCCTATGACATGGTGGTACAGGCCCGTGGCGGGGTGATGTCAATCACCGGCGAGCGCGACCGCGAACCAGTGCGCGTCGGCGCCTCCATCGGCGATATCGCAGCGGGTATGTTCCTGTGTCAGGGCGTATTGGCGGCGCTCTATGCGGTGCGAGGTGGCGCGCCCGGTCAAAAGGTGGATATCGCCATGCTCGACAGCCAGCTGGCGCTGCTGGAGCACGCGGTGGCTATCACCTCGGTGACTGGTGAGGCACCGCGCCCGTCGGGGGCGCGTCACCCGTCGATCACCCCGTTTGAGACGTTCCACGCCAGCGACGGGTTGTTTGTGATCGCGGCTGGCAACGACACGCTGTTTGCGACCCTTTGTACAGCGCTGGACCTGCCGCTGGCCACAGATGCGCGCTTTGCCAGCAATCAGGCGCGCTGCGAAAACGCGCGCCTTCTCAAACGCTTGATTGAGGCAGTGACCCTGGACCAGCCCGCATCCTATTGGATCGACCGGCTGCAGCGCGCCGGTGTGCCGACCGGTCCGATCCAATCTGTGGCCGAGGTGATGCGGGATCCCCAGATCCTGGCCCGCAATATGCTGGTGGATGTCTGCGACCAAGAGGGCACCCCGCGGTTCAAAGCAGCGGGCAATCCGGTCAAACTCTCTGCCCTGCCCGACGAGACAACACGCCCGCCTGCGCCGATGCTCGACGAACACCGAGCCCAGATCCTGAATTGGCTGGGTGAAATCGCTTCAGGTCCACCAGTCAACGACACCTGAGGCCGACTGATTTGGATCGCCAAACCACCGCCCGGAGCTGTCTTTTCCTAAAACCACGCAGAAATGACGCCACGAGACTGCAAAATGACGCGCGCCGCCTTTCCTCGCGCCGAAAACGCCATATGCTCCGCCCAAACCGCGCAAGCAAGATAGGTACAGGCATGGCAAACGATCCCGCCCCCGAGATCTCGACCGAGACCGCAACTGATCCCGCATCGCATCCGCTGGTGGTCTTCACCCCTTCCGGCAAACGTGGCCGGTTTCCGGTCGGCACTCCGGTCCTGACCGCGGCGCGTCAGCTGGGGGTCGATCTGGATTCGGTCTGCGGCGGGCGTGGCATCTGTTCGAAATGTCAGATCACGCCCTCTTATGGTGAGTTCTCCAAACATGGTGTGACAGTCGCTGACGACGCCCTGACCGAATGGAACAAGGTCGAACAGCGCTATAAGGACAAACGCGGCCTGATCGACGGGCGGCGACTGGGGTGTCAGGCGCAGGTCCAAGGCGATGTGGTGATCGACGTGCCGCCGGAAAGCCAGGTCCACCGCCAAGTCGTGCGTAAGCGTGCCGAAGCGCGCGACATCACCATGAACCCCTCCACCCGCCTTTATTATGTCGAGGTGGAAGAACCCGACATGCATAAACCCACAGGCGATATGGAGCGGCTGATCGAGGCGCTGGATGCGCAATGGGATCTGAAAGGTGTCAAAACCGACCTGCATATCCTGAGCGTGCTGCAACCGGCCCTGCGCAAGGGCGGCTGGAAGGTTACCGTGGCCGTGCATCTGGGCGATGAAAACCACCCACCCAAGATTATGCACATCTGGCCCGGTTTCTACGAAGGCTCAATCTATGGTCTGGCGGTTGACCTTGGCTCAACCACCATCGCCGCGCACCTGTGCGATCTGAAAACCGGCGACGTCGTGGCCTCCTCCGGCATCATGAACCCGCAGATCCGCTTTGGCGAAGACCTGATGAGCCGGGTTTCCTATTCGATGATGAACAAAGGCGGCGATCAGGAGATGACCCGCGCGGTACGCGAGGGCATGAATGCGCTGTTCACCCAGATCGCAGCAGAGGCAGAAATTGACAAGGCGCTGATCGTGGACGCAGTCTTTGTCTGCAACCCGGTGATGCACCACCTGTTCCTCGGCATCGATCCGTTTGAACTGGGTCAGGCGCCCTTTGCGCTGGCGACCTCCAATGCGCTGGCACTGCGCGCGGTGGAGCTGGACCTCAATATTCACCCGGCCGCCCGTGTCTACCTCCTACCCTGCATTGCCGGCCATGTGGGTGCCGATGCTGCGGCGGTCGCCCTGTCGGAAGCGCCTGACAAATCCGAGGATCTGGTGCTAGTGGTGGACGTCGGCACCAACGCGGAAATCCTGCTCGGGAACAAGGACAAGGTGCTGGCCTGCTCCTCCCCCACCGGGCCGGCGTTTGAGGGCGCGCAGATCTCCAGCGGTCAGCGCGCTGCTCCCGGTGCAATTGAACGAGTCGAGATCAACCCGGAAACCAAGGAACCGCGCTTCCGGGTGATCGGCTCCGACATTTGGTCGGATGAGGACGGTTTTGCTGCGGCAGTCGCCACCACCGGCATCACTGGTATCTGCGGATCCGGCATCATCGAGGCGATTGCCGAAATGCGCATGGCCGGGTTGCTGGATGCCTCTGGCCTGATCGGTTCGGCAGAACAAACTGGCACGACACGCTGCATTCAGGACGGACGCACCAATGCCTATCTGCTGTGGGACGGCTCTGTCGAGGGTGGCCCGACCATCACCGTGACCAACCCCGACATCCGCGCGATCCAGATGGCCAAAGCGGCGCTTTATTCCGGCGCGCGCCTCCTGATGGACAAATTCGGCATTGATACCGTCGATCGGGTGGTGCTGGCGGGCGCCTTTGGCGCGCATATCTCCGCAAAACACGCGATGGTCCTCGGTATGATCCCTGATTGTCCGCTGGACAAGGTGACCAGTGCGGGCAATGCCGCAGGCACCGGCGCCCGCATTGCGCTGCTCAACACGGAGGCCCGCAGCGAGATTGAGGCCACTGTGCAGCAGATCGAAAAGATCGAAACCGCAGTGGAGCCACGGTTTCAGGAGCATTTCGTCAATGCCTCTGCGATCCCGAACTCCGCAGAACCGTTCCCGATCCTGAACAGCATCGTCACCCTGCCAGAGGCGAACTTCAACACAGGAGGTAGCGACGGCAATGACGATGGCGGACGCCGTCGGCGGCGGCGGCGCGGGTAAGTCGATTTTGCCGGTAGCGGGGGGTGTTGGGCGCTTGACCCTCCCCCGCGAAACCGGTAATCAACCCTTATTGGCGCGGGTATGGTGAAAAGGTATCACGGCAGCTTCCCAAGCTTTAGTTACGAGTTCGATTCTCGTTACCCGCTCCAAAATATCCGACATTAGATTGTTACACCAACCCACTGAATTTGTGGTGCCATCTTCCGTTTTCCGTCACCTTTCGAATGCTTCCTGTGAGACATCTTGTTGCGGAGTGCCGACTTGCACCTTGGCACCAATCTCTCTACCGACTGCTGCATGGACCTGATCTTTCACACCCCGCTCAGCCCTGACGCTCAACGCTATCACGGGCTCCAGAACCCGCAGCCGCTGGCGATGGCGGATAGGGTGCGGTTTTCCGAGCTGGATATCCTCCATCATGTCAACAACAAGGCCTACCTGAGCTGGTTTGAAACCCTGCGCGTGGCCTACTACGACCGGTTTTTCGCACCGCATTTCAAGGGGATGCCAGCGCCTCGCAATGTGCTGCGCAACGCCAATGTACATTATGTGAAGGAAATGTTGCTGGAGGAAGATTATATCACCACGGCCCGCGTTGTGTCCTTCCGGCGCACCTCATATGTGATGGAACAGCAGATCTGGTCTGGCGATTTGCGTGCGACGATGACCGGTATCATGGTTCTGCGCACGCCAGATGGGCAGTCCGGCTACCCGTTGCCAGACAGCCTGCGCGCCGCCCTGAGAGAGCGGGACGGCGCAATTGCAGAGGGTTAGGCGAGGGATTTCAGCCCTCGACGCATTACCTTAACTAAGGCGCCCAATGCACGGTCATTTCTGACAAAACTGCCTGAATCGGTGCCTCCTCCGGGGGCAGAGACTTGGCCGTTTCAAGCGCCTCACGCTTGGCCTCCCCGTAGATCACCAGATGTTTGGCAATCGCAGCGTCCAATACGCGCGCCGACAGGCTGACGCGCGGTTCCGGCTGACTGTCAGGTCGCATCACCGCCAACACTGGCGCGTCTGCCGCCAGTGCCTCACTCAGCCCGCGCACGCCGGGAAACAGGGATGCGGTGTGCATGTCTTCCCCCATGCCTAACAGGACAACAGAAAGCGGCAGATCCGGCTCAATCAGGCTTTCGACCTCGACCAGCACATCCTCTGGCGCCCGCGCAGGCACATGAAACGGCACGAATGTCGCTGATGCCGCCCGGTTGACCAGCAGACGCTCGCGGATCATCCGCGCATTGGAACGCTCGCTGTCGGCGGGCACCCAGCGTTCATCTGTCGCCATCAGCCGTACCCGCGCCCAGTCGATATCAGCAGCGCAGAGATCGTCAAAAATCGGCGCTGGGGTGGTGCCACCTGCGACGGCAAAGGATGCGCTGTCATGGTGCAAAAGATGGGTCTTCAGATCGCCGGCCAGTTGATTGGCTACATTAATCGCCAGCATATCGCGATCTGCATATTCGATAATATTCATGGGTTGATCCCCCGCCATTCCCGTTCGTCGCGCCGCATCAGGAGATCCGCATCTCCCGGTCCGGTGCTACCGCTATCATAGGGTTTTGGCACATCTCCGCGCGATGTCCAGCCCGCAATAATCGGATCCGTCCAGGCCCAGGCCGCCTCCACCTCGTCACCGCGCATGAACAGCGTCTGATTACCCCGGATCACATCGGTGATCAGCCGCTCATAAGCATCGGGTGCGCCGTCGATATCCGCCCCCAGCGCCTGCGCAAAGCTCATATCCAGCGGCACGTCGATCAACCGCATACCGCCGGGTCCGGGCTCCTTGATCGTCACCTTGAGCGTGATGCCCTCGTCTGGCTGCAATCGGATGGTCAGCAGATTGGCATGACGCCCGGCATCTGCACCGAAAATCGAATGCGGCGCGTCCTTGAAGAAGACGTTGATCACGGAGGAGCGCGCCACCAGCCGTTTACCCGTGCGCAGGTAGAACGGTGTGCCCGCCCAACGCCAATTGCTGATATGCGCCTTCAGCGCCACATAGCTTTCGGTGGAGGAGCGCGGATCACCCACGGTTTCGCGGTAGGACTGGTCCTCGTCGCCCCCTTCCCCGTCCTCTGCCAGCGCATATTGACCGCGCACAATATGGTGGGGTTCCACCGGCTCCAGCGCCCGGATCACCTTCAGCTTTTCGTCCCGTACGGCATCGGGATCGAACTTCGCCGGGGGTTCCATTGCGATCAGGCACAGCAGTTGCATCAGGTGGTTCTGCACCATGTCACGCATCGCGCCTGACTTGTCATAATACGACGCACGCCCCTCTACACCAACCGTTTCCGACACTGTTACTTGGATATGATCCACATATTGACTGTTCCATAGCGGTTCAAACAGCATGTTCCCAAAGCGGATGGCCATCAGGTTCTGCACGGTCTCTTTGCCTAGATAATGGTCAATTCTGTAGATCTGGCTTTCATCAAAATGGCTGGCCAGTGTGCGGTTTAGCGCCTTCGCTGACGCCAGATCATGACCAAAGGGTTTTTCGACAACGATCCGGGTCTGATCGTCCGCCAGATCATGCGCCCAGATCTGCTCTGCCAACGGCGCAAACAGCGCAGGCCCGACCGAGAAGTAAAACACGCGGACGCGATCCGCTGTTGGACGACCAAGGGTCTGGGCCAGCGTCTGCCAGCCTTCGGCCTCAGTCGCATCAATTGCCAGATAGTTAATCCGCGCCAGAAAACTGTCGACCTGCCCCCCGGCAGCGTCTTTGCCCGCCGAGATGTCGCCCGCTTGCAACGCTGCGCGCACCAGTGACTGATAGTCCCTGCGGCTCAACTCGGCACGCGCAGCACCAATGATACGTGCGGTATCGGGTAACTGGCCCGCACAGTGGCGACGATACAGCGCGGGCAGAATCTTACGCTGCGCCAGATCGCCGGTGCCGCCAAATATCACCAAGTCAAACGCCTGAACCGGAATAACGCGGGAAACCATGATGTGCCTTCTTTCAGTCTGGATCAAACACGTCCCGGGCAATGCACACCGGACAGAACACGGTCAAAAACGTCAGGCGACCATAGCGATAGGCCCGACTGATGCGGGTCAATCAGATGGCAGTATATGCAGTTGTAGATAGAAGAAAACAGCCAGTGTCACCCTCAGCTATATTCGGTAGAGGTCAACTGGTCAGATCAGGCATAGATACAGCAAGCGGACTGTTGATCCGCTTGCGAGTTCTACAAGATCAATGCATGCGCAGGATGCCCGTTACGTTGCGCCATTCCCCCGGACTGATCATCTTGCGATGGGTAAAGCGGACGGAATGCAGCGGGCCTTCAATCTCGCGCTGCCAATACTCGATAAACTCAAACAATCGCGGATGATCCGGCGCCAGATCATACTCCTGCCAGACGAAAGTGTTCAGAACATGGGTGTAGTCCGGCATATGATAGGTCATCTCTGCCGTGGTCAGACCATAGCCCTTCAGCATCAATTCAGTTTCGCGTGTCTCCATTTCAGGTCTCCCTTACGGATCCCCCCACAGACAGCTTAGCATAGGAAAGGTTAATTCCGAACAAATACAGCCCGTTGGAAGAAAAGCTCCGGCATGGGCGCGCTCCGCAGTCCTGCTTGCTTGCGCCTTATATGCCCTGTCTGTTATGGTGCAGACACAATATATAGACCCAATAATAACAACGGGCAGCCAACGTGAACGATACGCCGGAAACTCCTGAAAACATGGACGAAAACAAACCCGAACGGCCAAAGTATGACGGCCCGACGGTGTCCATCGAATCCGAGATGCGCACTTCGTATCTCGACTATGCGATGTCGGTTATTGTCAGCCGCGCCATTCCTGACCTGCGTGACGGTCTGAAACCGGTTCACCGCCGGATTCTCTACGCCATGCATGAGGTCGGCAATTCGCATGACAAGCCCTATCGCAAATCGGCGCGTCCGGTTGGTGATGTCATGGGTAAGTACCACCCCCATGGTGACTCTGCGATCTATGACGCCTTGGTGCGGATGGCGCAGGATTTTTCCATGTCGCTACCGCTCTTGGATGGTCAGGGCAACTTTGGCTCCATGGATGGCGATAACCCAGCCGCCATGCGCTATACCGAAGTGCGGATGGACAAACCTGCCGCCTCGATCCTGGCCGACATTGAAAAAGATACGGTCGATTTTCAGGACAACTACGATGGCAAGGACCGTGAACCCACGGTGCTGCCGGCGCGGTTCCCCAACATGCTGGTCAATGGCGCTGGCGGTATTGCCGTTGGCATGGCGACAAATATCCCGCCCCACAATCTGGGCGAAGTGATTGATGCCACGCTCGCGTTGATCGAAGACCCGGATCTGACCAGCGAACAGTTGATCGACTATGTACCCGGCCCGGACTTCCCAACCGGCGGCGTGATGTTGGGCCGTTCCGGCGCGCGCAAGGCCTATCTGGAAGGACGCGGCAGCGTCGTCATTCGCGCCAAGACCCGCGTTGAGGAGATCCGCAAGGACCGCTATGCAATCGTGGTCGAAGAAATTCCCTATCAGGTCAACAAGGCCGCGATGATCGAAAAGATCGCCGAACAGGTGCGCGAGAAAAAGATCGAGGGTGTCAGCCACGTACAGGATGAATCCGATCGCAACGGCGTACGGGTTGTTGTCGAGCTGAAGCGCGATGCCACGGCTGAGGTGGTTCTGAACCAGCTCTATCGTTTCTCGCCCATGCAGACGCACTTTGGCTGCAACATGCTGGCCTTGAACGGTGGTCGTCCCGAGCAGCTGACCCTGCGCCGATTCCTGACCTCCTTCCTTGATTTCCGCGAAGACGTGATTGCGCGGCGCACCGCCTATGACCTGCGCAAGGCGCGGGAACGCAGCCATATTCTGTGCGGTTTGGCCGTCGCGGTTTCAAATGTGGACGAGGTGGTCGCAACCATCCGTGCCTCTGCTGATGCAGCCGAAGCCCGACATAAGCTGATGACCCGCCGCTGGCCCGCGGTCGACATCGCACCTTATATCCGTCTGATTGACGATCCGACCCACACCATGAATGACGATGGCACCTATAACCTCTCTGAGGTGCAGGCCCGCGCTATTCTCGAACTGCGGTTGCAGCGTCTGACACAGATTGGTGTCAAAGAAGTCACCGATGAGCTGGAAGAACTGGCAGGCAAGATCAAGGAATACCTTGAGATCCTGTCCTCGCGTGAGCGGATTCTGGGCATCATCTCGGACGAGCTGCGCGAAGTGCGCGATAATTTCGCCGTTCCCCGCCGCACCGAGATCGTAGACTGGTCCGGCGACATGGAAGACGAGGATCTGATCGAGCGCGAAGACATGGTCGTGACGATCACGAGCGGCGGCTATATCAAGCGGACCCCACTGGTCGACTTCCGGGCGCAGAAGCGCGGCGGCAAGGGGCTGTCTGGCATGCAGACCAAGGAAGAGGATGTTGTCACCAATCTCTTTGTGGCCAACACCCACACCCAGCTGCTGTTCTTCACCACTGACGGCATGGTCTACAAACTGAAGACCTGGCGTCTGCCACAGGGTGGCCGCACGTCCAAAGGCAAGGCGATTGTCAATATCCTGCCAATTCCGCCTGGCGTCTCCATCGCCGCGATCATGCCGGTCGATGTGCCGGATGACGAATGGGAAAACCTGCAGGTGGTCTTTGCCACCTCGGGCGGGGATGTACGTCGCAACCGTCTGTCGGATTTCACCAATGTCCGCCGCAACGGCAAGATCGCGATGAAACTGCCCGAGGATGGCTCGGTCAAACTGGTGAACGCCCGCATCTGTTCCGAGGACGATGATGTGATGCTGGTGACCAATTCCGGGCGGGCGATCCGGTTCCGCTCCACCGACGTCCGCGTCTTCAACTCCCGTGAATCGACCGGGGTGCGCGGGATCCGGCTGGTGAGCGAAGGGGATGAGGTCGTCTCGATGTCGGTGATCCGCCACTTCAGCGCAGAGCCCTGGGAGCGCAATGCCTTCATCAAGCGGTTCCGCTCCGAGCTTGGCGGCGAGGTTGCCGAAGACGAAAATGGCGAGGAGTCCGAAGGTTCACTGTCCGAGGAGCGGTATCAGGAAATGCTGGCGGCCAATGATCTCCTGGTGACCATCAATCGCTCTGGAGTGGGCAATCTGACATCGGCCCATGACTACCGTGTCAGCGGGCGTGGCGGTCAGGGTGTTGGTGCCATGAAAGGCGGCGCCATCGTCGCGACCTTCCCGGTCGAGCTTGAAGATCAGATCATGCTGGCCACCTCCAAAGGTCAGTCGATCCGCTGTCCGGTCAACGGGATTTCTTTCCGCTCCCGCAGCGCCGGTGGCGTACGGGTGTTCAACACGGCCAAGGGCGAAGAGGTCGTCTCGGTTGCCTGGATCGCGGAACGCGACGACGAAGATGCAGAAGTCCCTACCTCTGAGGGTACCAGCGAACCTGCCGAGACAACCTGATCTCCTCGCTGCATAGCCCGATGACCATCAATAAAACGCCGCCCCTCGGGGTGGCGTTTTTCGTTAATCGAAACCTAAGCAGTTTCTGCCAGCCTGAGAGCGATACACGCGTCGCCAAGGGAGGCCTGACATGAACCTCTATCACTGCTCGATCGATCTGCACCACGAAGCAAAAGCAATTGCCTTTGCCAATGCCGTGGACCAATGGATGTCCTATCTGCGCGAGCGGGATGTCATTCAAGGCTGGCGACTTCTGCGTCGCAAACTGAACCTGGCCAGTGACAAACATCGCGATTTCCTGCTGGAAATCGAATTCGCCAATATGACCCAGCTGGATCAGGCGTTTCGGGTGCTGGGTGAAATGGATGAAAACGTCGAGCGGCTCTATGCGAATGTAAATGCGCTGATCGCCTCGGCTGATTTTGGCCTCTACCGGCCCTTCCCCGATCCTGAGCGCGCCGAGCGTATGGCGCTGATCTGACCAAGCCTGCGCCGACGAAACACGAGCGCCGCACCGCAACGGAAAATCCCCCGCCAGCGATTGACGGGGGATTTGCTAATTTTTGCAGCGCGTCGACTTACAGTCCGTAAAGCGCGCCGAATTTGTCTTCCAGATAGCTCAACAGCGGCTCCGGGCTGGGCGCCATGCCTGCCGCATGGGTGATGGTCTCAACCGGGCTGCGCAGCCCGCCATGGGTTTGCAGATTATCACGCAGCCAGCTCGTTGCGGCGACCGTATCACCCGCCGCCAGCTGCGCATCCAGATCCGGCACTGCCTGACGCAGCGCGTCATAAAGACAGCCGGCATAGACATTGCCCAGCGAATAGGTTGGGAAATAGCCAAACAGCCCCACCGACCAATGCACGTCCTGCAAACAGCCATTGGACGGTTTGTCGACGTCATAGCCAAAATCAGCGGCAAAACGGTCATTCCAGGCCGCTTCCAGATCCTGCACCTGCAAATCGCCCGACATCAGCGCGCGCTCCAGATCAAACCGCATCATCACATGCAGATTATACTGCAGCTCATCGGCCTCGGTGCGGATGTAGCCGTTGTGAACCGCATTCACAGCCGCATAGAACGCATCGGCATCTGCAATGCCAAAGTCACCAAACTGCGACACCATCTGGTCAAACAGCCACCCGGTAAAGGCACGGCTGCGGCCCAGCTGGTTCTCATAGATCCGGCTCTGGCTTTCGTGCACCCCCATAGAGACACCCCGACCGAGTGGTGTCAGCAGATAGGCCTGATCAATGTTCTGCTCATAGGCAGCATGACCGACCTCGTGAATGGTGGAGTAGAAACAGTTGAACGGATCATCATCGCTGGTCCGCGTGGTCACGCGGACATCCAGACCGCTGCCGGAACAGAAGGGATGCACCGCCTTGTCGACCCGACCATGGCGCATCTGATAGCCAAAAGTCTCGGCCAGCGTGGTGGTCAGCGCCATCTGCTTGTCTGCATCGAAATGACCGCTGACGCCCTTTGGCGCGGGTTTTTCCAAAACCCGGGCGCGCAGATCAACCAAACGCGGGCGCATGGCATCAAACAGCGCAGCGATCTCGGCGGCGGTGGTGCCATGTTCGTAATCGGCGATCATCGCGTCATAGACGTCACCCCCGGCGGCCAACGCCTGCCCCTCTTCGCGTTTTAGCGCGACCACTTCCTCCAGCACCGGTAGGAAGGCTGCAACGTCCTCAGCAGCACGGGCAGCTGCCCATTTCCCCTGCGCCTCGGAGGTGACGCGGGCGATGCGTTTCGCCAGATCACCCGGCACTTTGACAGCACGCTCATGACTGCGACGGATCTCGCGCAGCTGGGCGGTACCCACCTCATCCGGGGCCTCGGCCCGTGCCAGCCAGTCGGCCACCTGCGGGTCAGAGCGACGGGCGTGCAGAACGGCCTCAATCGCCGCCATTTCTTCGCCCCGCTGGGGGGCGGCACCGCGTGGCATCATGGTTTCCTGATCCCAGCCCAAACGGCCGGCAATCTGGCCAAGCGCCTGGGTGTCACGCTCATAGGCCATCAGGTCGTCAAATGCGCTCATTCTCAGTGATCCTTAATCGAAGTTGCAATGGGATAACCCGACAGATACCGCGCCCTGAGGATCAGGACCCAGAGACAGACAGCCATCAGCTGATGCAGGATCGCGATCTGCCAGGGTGCGGCATAGAGCACGGTGACGATACCAAGGACCATTTGCAACAACAGCGCCGCAAAGACCGCGTTAAAGGCAAAGCGCGTGCGTGGATGGGCGCTGCCACGGCCCCGCAGCCAGACCACCACGCCAAAGGCCAGCAAGAGATAGCCGCTGACCCGGTGAATGAACTGCACAAGGCCGGGGTTTTCAAAAAAGTTGGTCCAAAGCGGCTGCAACATAAACGGCTCAGGCGGCAGGATTTGACCCGCCATCAGTGGCCAATCAGTATAGGACCGGCCTGCATCAATGCCTGCCACCAGCGCACCGAGGATGATCTGCAAAAAACTGAAGTGCAGTAACCCGGTGGAGAGACCAAACAGCTTGGCCTCCTTCGCCCGACGGGCCTGCATCAGATCACGCTCTTCGCGTCCCAGCAGGAACATGTACCAGGCGATGAAGCCCAGAATGACAAATGCCAGCCCCAGATGGGTCGCCAAGCGGTAAGACGCAACAGAGGTCATGCCCTCGCCCTGCGTTACACCAGAGGCCACCATCCACCATCCAATAGCCCCCTGAACAGCGCCCAGAAGGCCGGGCAACGCCAATCTTCCGGCCCACCCAACGGGGATCTGCCGTGTAACCGCAAAGCCGAGGAATCCAAGCGCCCAAACCAAGCCAATCACCCGTCCCAATTGGCGATGGCCCCATTCCCACCAATAGATCTCCTTGAAATCCGCCAGCTGCATCCATTGATTTTCAATGCGCCACTGATCGATTTCCTTGTATTTGTCGAACTCTGCCTGCCAATCTGCCTCGCTCAGCGGTGGCATGGCACCGGTCACAGGCCGCCATTCGGTGATCGACAGCCCACTGTCGGTCAGCCGGGTCAGCCCGCCGACAACAATCATCGCCACCACCAGCGCAAAGAGCACTGCCAACCACGCACGAATGGCGCCCCTTGCGCCGCGACGGGTGCGGTCAATACCGCCGGGTGTCGCCTGTGGGCGTTCTTGCGGCTCGTTGCCAGAGACCTCTTCGAAAATGCTGCGCTTGCTCATGCTTGCCTCTTCCAATTTCTCGTCAAGCTAGGCCGCATGTTCGGCCCCGTCCAGTGGGCGACTATGCTGCAAATCCGCCCGAAGTCGCGCCTCAGTCGCGTTTTTCCTTCCAGCGGACCATCTGTCGCATGATCCCATGCAGCATCTGAACGTCTGCGCGGGTGAGCGGCATCCGGCTGAACATATTGCGGAACACGGTTTTCATGCTGGGCGCCTTGTCGGGCGGAAAGAAGAACCCTGCGTCGTCCAGCCGGTCCTCATAATGATTGACCAGCGCGTCTACATCCGCGTGGCTGGCCCAGTCGGATTTGCCAAGGTCAGTCACGACCGGGGCAACCTCTGTCACCTGGCGGCGCCATTCATAGGCCGTCAGAAGTACGCATTGGCCGAGGTTAAGCGAGGCAAATTCAGGATTTACGGGAACAGAGATAATGGCATTGGCCCGGGCGATATCCTCGTTCTCGAGGCCTGCTCGTTCGGGGCCGAACATCACCGCAACCTTCTCACCTGCCGCGATCTTCTCAGCGGCCAGTTTCATGGCTGCTTCCGGGCTATAGACCGGTTTGGTCAACTCGCGTGGGCGCGCCGTGGTGGCGAAAACGAAATCGCAATCCTCAATCGCACCCGCAAGATCCTCAGCGAGCCGCGCCTCATCCAGCAACCGCCCCGCGCCCGAGGCCATGGCAACGGCCTTGGGGTTAGGCCAGCCATCGCGCGGCGCCACGATGCGCATCCGGTCAAGCCCGAAGTTCCACATCGCGCGGGCGGCAGCGCCGACATTCTCACCCATCTGCGGGCGTACGAGGATAAAGGCGGGTTGTGGGGTATCGCTGGGCATCCGTCTCTCCAAAAAACCTGCACTGCTCTAGTCGGCACAGGCGTGATGGGCAAGGCCGCGCGGGGCGACTTCTGCGGGAAACCCGCTATATTCCATATATATCAGCGCTGCATCACACGGAAATAACCCGCTCGGGATGTCGCCAAATCCTTGCGTCCAGTGGCAAATGCGCTAAACACCGACAACCACTGAACAGGAGCCCTCCCCATGGACAGCCCCGCTGACGCCCCCGAAACGCCGCAGATCTATCTGACGACGCCCCCCAGTTTTGAGCTCGGCCGCTTTCCCGACCAATTGGCACGGGTGCTGGATTCGGTGGAAATTGCCTGCGTTCGTCTTGAGCTGGCCAGCCGCGATGAGGACACGCTGAGCCGGGCCGGTGATGCCCTGCGCGCCGTGGCCCATGCCCGCGATGTGGCAATTGTGATCGCGGATCACCAGATCCTTGCGGAACGCCTGGGCCTTGACGGAGTCCACCTCTCGGACGCGGCCCGCCCGGTTCGGGCGGCGCGTAAAGCGCTTGGCACCGATGCGATTGTCGGCAGCTTCTGCGCGGCGTCGCGTCACGATGGTCTGACCGCCGCCGAAGCCGGTGCAGACTATGTCAGTTTTGGCCCCGTTGGGACCTCAGGTCTGGGCGATGGCAATCAGGCTCAGAAAGAGCTCTTTGAGTGGTGGTCCCAGATGATCGAAGTGCCAATCGTGGCAGAGGGCGGCCTCACACCTGAGCTGGTCCGTAATCTGACCCCCTATACGGATTTCTTCGGTATCGGAGATGAGATCTGGCGCGAAGAAGATCCCCTCATGAGCCTGCGCAACCTACTGGCGGCGATGGAGGGCTAAAAGCCCCCCAGCCGAATGTAGCGCAACAGACGCCCATGACAGAACACCTGACCGGCGCTCACTTCCGGTCAGAGGAACAGCCGCTCTACGCACCAGTAGCCACCGATCAGCGCAATGGTGAAACTGGCCGGGATGGCGACCCTGCCCCGATATTTCGGATGCCGCCAGAACCAGAACCCGAGGAGCGCATAGGCCGCCCCGACGACGGTCAGCTGCCCCAGTTCGACGCCCACATTGAACCCCAGCAGTGCCGGCAGGAACTGCGCATCCGGAAGACCGAATTCACCCAGCACCGAGGCAAACCCCAGCCCGTGCAACAACCCGAACCCAAAGATCACCAGCGTTCGCCAGCTGTGCAGTTTACGAGCAAAGATATTCTCGACCGCAACAAACACAATTGACCCGGCAATCAGTGGCTCCACAATGGCAGGATTGATCTGCACCAGCCCCAAAGCGCCAAGCGCAAGGGTGATGGTATGCGCCACCGTGAAGGCGCTGATCTGCCAGATCAGAGGTCGCAGCCGGGTGCTGAAGAAAAACAACCCCAGCACAAACAGGATATGATCCAGCCCCTTTGGCAGGATATGGGTGTACCCAACGGGGATATAGTCAACGAACGCCTCGCTCGGCGTCTGCGCCAGTCCGCCTGAAAGGGGAATGGTCGGGGTGGTTTCACCACCTTGCAGGTAGCCGGTGTAGGGACCTTCAACACCGTTTTGGCGCAGGACCACGCCGCCCGACCCTTTTGGCCAGCCCAGTTTCAGCCCCCGCGCACCTTCCGGGATTACCCCCGAAAGCCGCAGCAAGGTACTGCGTGGCAGGGCAATGTCCCCCGGCTCCGGGATTTCAATCGCGGTCACCTCCATTGCGATATCACCACGCGCTTCCACCTGAAGGCTCTGCAGCCAGTCTTCTGCGAACAGCTGCACCATAGGCGCCAGCTCATCCGGTCCAAGCGCCCGCAGGTCGTCATAGTCCTGCGCCTGAATGGCCGTATCGGTATCAACCATGCCATCCAGATCAATACCTGCCACAAAAGCCTCAGCGTTGATCCGCAGATCCATGGTCAGCTGATCGCCGGAAATCTCAAAATCCGCAATCGTCGGCGTGACTTCATGGGCGAAGCCGCTAGAGTGTGAGACGCTCCAGAAGAGCAGGACCAGCAGCAGACGCCTCAGGTGATGCCTCCAGCGGATCGACCTTCCGCGCGGCACCTGCGCCACCCGCTGCCAATGTCTGTCACCAACCGTCCCAGCCAGAGGTCTCATCTGCGCCATGCGTTTTGCCCGCCCTGTTGCCTTTTTTCTGCTCGCGCTTGCCGCAAACACCGTCGGTCGCGCTGCCCTTGCTCACGAGTTTTGGATTGCGCCAGAAAAATATCAAGTAAAATTAGGCGCCTCGGTTCAGGCGGATCTGCGCAACGGGCAAATATTTAGCGGTGCGCGGTTGCCGTATTTCGATCGAAATATCGCCCGGTTCGAGACCTGGGAGCAGGCGGGGGTCCGCCCCTATGGCGGACGGATGGGCGACATGCCAGCACTTCAGTTGGAGCCCCCGGCGGAGGGGCTGCTGGTTGTGGTTCACGAGACCACGCCGGACCATCTGACCTACGACAGCTGGGAGGATTTCGCCAAATTCGCAGCCCACAAAGACTTCCCCGATATCGAACAGCGCCATAACGCCCGCGACCTGCCCCGTGAAGGGTTTGTGGAGCGTTACACCCGCCACGCAAAATCGCTGGTTGCTATTGGCAGTGGCGCAGGAGCGGACCGCGCCGTTGGCATGCTCACCGAATTTGTCGCATTGGCCAACCCCTACAACGATGATCTCAGCAGCGGTCTGCCAGTCGAACTGCAATTCCGGGGCCACCTACGCGCAGACGCCCAGATCGAAGTTTTTGAGCGGGCCCCGGATGACACTGTGTCCGTTACATTGCTCCGCACTGACGCTGGTGGCCGCGCCGTGGTGCCTGTGAAATCAGGCCATACCTATCTCCTGGATGCGGTGGTCCTGCGCCCCGTGGATCCTGAGGCTGCATCCCAGACTGATAGCGCAACCACAGGCAAGCCCGCGCCGGTCTGGCATACGCACTGGGCTGCTCTGACTTTCGCCATTCCCTAGTTCGGTTGCGGCTTGCGGGGGGCGAAAAAACGCGGCAATACGGGTTTTATGACACAGCCTCCGCATGTTCCCGCCTCACATCAATCTGACGCCACGCCCCTGTCCGGTGGTCCCGCCTCAGCGCAGCCTGATATCCTCTGCATCGGATCGGTGCTCTGGGATATCATTGGCCGCTGCACTGCGGAAATGCAGCGTGGATCGGATATGCCGGGGCGGATCACCCGCCTGCCCGGCGGTGTGGCGATGAACATTGCGATGACCTTGGCCCGTTTTGGCCTGCGCCCGGCCCTCCTGAGCGCCATCGGTCGTGATGCCGAAGGGGATGAACTGGTCCATGCCTGCGCCCATCTTGGCCTGATCACCGACCACCTCTACCGCTCTGAGGATCTGCCCACCGACCGCTACATGGCGGTCGAGGGCGCCAATGGTCTGATAGCCGCCATCGCAGACGCCCATTCTCTTGAGGCCGCAGGTGCGAAAATCCTGCGTCCGCTGATCGATGGCGCTCTTGGCAGCAAGGATGCACCATATAGCGGCCCGGTGGCGCTGGACGGCAATCTGACCTTGTCTCTGCTGGATGACATCACCGCCAACCCGGCCTTTGCGAAGGCGGATCTGCGCGTCGCCCCCGCCTCACCCGGCAAGGCTGAGCGTCTGCGACCGTTCCTGCTGCGCAGCTGTGGCACACTTTATGTGAACCTTGAGGAAGCAGGCCTGCTCTGTCAGGACGAATTCACCGACAGCCCCACCGCCGCCCGCGCCATGCTGGATCGCGGCGCCGCACGGGTATTGGTCACGGATGGGGGCAGCACCGCCACCGAAGCTGACCATAACGGGCTGATCACCCAGGCCCCGCCGCGCGTGACCGTCGCGCGCGTGACTGGCGCTGGCGATACCTTCATGGCTGCACATATCGCAGCCGAGGCCCGCGGCGAAGACCGCGAAACCTCTCTTGCATCGGCACTGAAGGCCGCTGCAACCTATGTTTCAGGAGAACCACCCCTTTGATTAACATGACATTTTCCGCCGAAGTCGCTGCAGCCCGCGCCTCCGGCCAGGCCATCGTCGCGCTTGAAAGCACCATCATCACCCACGGGATGCCCTATCCGCAGAACGTCGAAGTTGCCGCACAGGTTGAGGCCGATATTCGCGCCGCCGGCGCCGTACCCGCCACCATGGCCGTGATCGACGGCGTGCTGCACATCGGGCTTGAAGCGGAGCAACTGCAAGCGCTCGGCCAGGCCAAGGACGTCGCGAAGATTTCGCGCGCGGATATGCCCGCCTGTATCGCAACCGGCGGCACTGGTGCCACCACCGTTGCGGCGACCATGATCGCAGCACGGCTGGCCGGGATCAGCGTTTTTGCCACCGGCGGCATCGGCGGGGTCCATAAAGGCGCAGAAACCAGCTTTGATATTTCCGCCGACCTTATGGAGCTGGCGCAGACCCCGGTCACCGTGGTGGCTGCGGGCGCAAAGGCGATCCTCGACATCCCCAAAACGCTTGAGGTGCTGGAAACCCAGGGTGTGCCTGTGATCGCCTACGGGCAGAACAGCTTCCCCGCGTTCTGGTCGGCAACCTCTGATCTGGCTGCCCCCCTGCGCATGGACAGCGCTGCAGAGATCGCCCGCGCCCATGCCACCCGTCAGGCGATGGACCTGCCCGGCGGCCAGCTGATCGCCAACCCGATCCCCGCAGACGATCAGATCGCAGCTGAGGATCTGGCTCCGGTTCTGGCGCAGGCCCAGTCCGAAGCGGATGCGCAAGGCGTCGTCGGCAAGGCGGTAACCCCCTTCCTGCTGCAACGCATCTTCGAGCTGACCGAAGGCCGTTCGCTGACCGCCAATATTGCGCTTGTGCGCAACAATGCCCGTCTGGCCGCTGAAATCGCCAAGGAATTGGTCAACTTGAAGCAATAAAGGCCCTTTCTGCGCAGCTGCCCATTGCGGTTGCGCAGATCCCTGCCTAGCTTCCTTACGTTCCTCACCGGTGAAACGCACAGATGACCACACCCTTTGACGACGAAACCACGCCCCGCCGCCCTGGCCTTTTTGCCCGACTGCGGTCGTCCTTCTTTACTGGCATCGTGGTCATTGCCCCGGTCGGGCTGACCATCTGGCTATTGTGGACTGTGATGGGCTGGATCGACGGTGTGGTGTTGCCGCTTGTGCCGCATACCGTACGGCCCGAGCAATATATCGGGATCAACCTGCGTGGCGTCGGTTTGATAATCTTCCTGCTGTTCACCATTGTGGTGGGCTGGATCGCCAAGGGCATCATCGGCCGTTCACTCATCGGTTTTGCCGAAAGCCTGGTGGACCGCATGCCGGTGGTGCGCTCGATCTATTCTGGGATCAAACAGATCTCGGAAACCGTGTTTGCCCAGACCGAACGCAGCTTCGACACCGCCTGCCTTATCCAGTATCCGCGCCGTGGCATCTGGGCAATCGGCTTTGTCTCCACCACCGCCAAAGGTGAGGTGGCAGCGCGGGCCGAGACGGGTGGCAACCTCCTGTCGATTTTTGTGCCGACCACACCAAACCCCACATCCGGGTTTCTGCTGTTCTTTCCTGAGGAAGATGTGATCCCGCTGGACATGACTGTGGAAGAGGCTGCCAAACTGGTGATTTCCGCCGGACTGGTCTATCCCAACGCCAAGGATCCCACAAAACCTGCCGAGCTCGTTTCAGACTGAATTCCGGCGCCCAATCAGGGGCACCACCAGGCCGGGGTTCTGCGTTCAGCCAAACATCTCCGCCAGATCCACCGTCGACCGGAGGCCGATGGCGTCGCTGTCCTGCTCCAGAAACCGCTCCGCAGCTGCACGTCCAGCGGCTTTCAGCTTCGCCAGAATCTGTGGGATCGGGATCAGCTTGGTATTGACGGACAACTCCCGCATCAGATCATCATCAGCGATCATATGCACCAACACCCGTTTCATCTCTCCCGCCGCCAGCTGTCCCTCTGCCAGCAACCGCTGAACAAAGGAAATCGCCCGCAGCTCTCGCAACAGAGATGAGTTGAAGCTGATTTCATTCACCCGGTTCTGGATCTGCTGCGGCGTGCGCGGCAGCTCATCGCGTTCCAGCGGGTTGATACTGACAATCACCACGTCCGAGGGCAATTCAGGCCGGTAAAGCGGAAATAGCGCCGGATTGCCGGTATAACCGCCATCCCAATAGGGCTCCAACCGTCCGGTCTTCGGGTCCTCAATCTCAATCGCCTGAAACAGGTTCGGCAGACAGGCAGAGGCCAGGATCGCGTCGGTCGTGACCTCCTCACCGGAAAACACCCGCACCTTGCCACTGCGGACCGATGTGGCGCAGATGAACAACTGTGGCCCCTGAACGGCGCAAACCTCAGCAAAATTGAACCCCTCCACCACGGGTCTGAGCGGATTGCGATAGAACGGCCCATAGCTATAGGGCGACAAGATCTGGCCCATGGCCTCACGCGGGGAAAACGGCGCGATCCAGTCCAATGCGCCCAGCAGCGGTGCGGCATCAAGCCCTGCCAGCCAATGGGCAAACCGCATGTCCCCCACCGCCCCCATCCGCTGCCAGAGATGATCAAGACAGGCCCGCGCCCCTGCACGCCCCCCCTGAACCAGCCCGGATTTCAACGCCGCCCCGTTCAGGGCCCCAGCAGAGGTCCCGGTGATCGCGGCGATCTCCAGATCCTCACACTCCAAGAGCCGGTCGAGAACACCCCAGGTAAACGCCCCATGCGCGCCACCACCCTGCAGGGCCAGATTGATCCGCTTTGTCACACTCTATCTCCTGACCGGCGGCGCAGATCGGGGCCTGCGCATTTCACTTTTCACCTTTCCCAAAATACTCCGGGGGTGAATTGCCCCTGATGGGGCAAGAGGGGGCTGGCCCCCTCTCTACGTTTGCATCCCGACTACAGCGCGGTCCAGCCACCATCGACGCTCAGGGTGGTGCCAGTCATCTGCGCCGCCGCATCGGAACAGAGGAACACTGCCGTGCCGCCCAGCTGTTCAACCGTTGCAAACTCGCGCGAGGGCTGGCGTTCCAGCATCACCTTCTTGATCACCTCTTCCCGGCCCATATTATATTTTTCCATCGTATCGGGGATCTGCGCCTCCACCAGCGGGGTCAGCACATAGCCCGGGCAGATCGCATTGGCGGTGATCGGCTCCTCTGCGGTTTCCAGGGCCAGCGTCTTGGTCAAACCGACAACGCCATGTTTGGCGGCGACATAGGCCGATTTGTAAGGGGACGCCGTCAAACCATGCGCCGAAGCGATATTGATCACCCGGCCCCAGCCTGCGCCGCGCATCATCGGCAGGGCCGCAGCGGCGGTGTGAAAGGCTGACGACAGGTTGATGGCAAGGATTGCGTTCCACTTGTCGACCGGAAACTCATCCACTGGCGCCACATGCTGGATCCCTGCATTATTGATCAGGATGTCGCAGCGACCGGATGTGGTGATCAGGGCGCGACAGGCCTCTGCATCGGACATATCTGCCTGAATATAACGTGCCTCAACGCCGAACTCGGCAGCGATCTCGGCGGCCAGCGCATGGTCCTCGTCACGGTCGGTAAAGGAGTTCAGAACCACATCCGCCCCGGCACGCGCCATCTCCCGCGCAACCCCAAGACCAATACCGGAATTCGACCCGGTAATCACCGCACATTTGCCGCTCAACGTCATCTTGCTCTTCCCTTCCTGTGCAAAACCTGATTGGTGCAACTGTGGCATGCTGCACCTGCAAAGGAAACGGCAATCACCGCGTGAAAGTTGCAAGAAACCGGTCAAAAAAAGAGCCTGCCCGCAGACAGCTGACGCCGATCAGGTGACATCCGGATTGAGGCTCTGCGGGTCAACGCACCGTAGGAATTGGGAACCGCAAGGTCAAAAAAAACGCCCGCACGAAGCGGGCGTTAAGTTATTGAGGCAGGTTTCATACAGGCAAGAAACCTATCGAGCAGTGAGACCTTTATAAGCAATTTCCCCCGCTCATCCAAGCTAAAAGTTTGAATTGACCCGACAGCGCCGTTAGCGTTGGTGTTCATGAAAATAAGGCCAGAGCGGGATTGTTGCAAAAGTGCGTCCAGATTTTTTCTTTAGAGTTCGACCGGCCTTGGCCGGAATCATCCTCAGCGCAAGCGTTAATTTTGCACAAGCAGAATCAGCGCATGGCATAGCTATGTATGGGGACCCGGCCCTACCACCGGATTTTGTGTCTTTACCCTATGCAAACGCCGAGGCGCCCAAGGGTGGCAAGGTGGTCTTCGGCAACACCGGTGGCTTTGATACGCTGAACCCTTTTGCCCCAAAAGGCACGCCGCCCTGGCAGATGCGCTTCTGGGGATATGAGAGCCTGATGGGGCGTTCTGCGGACGAGGCATTCACGCTCTATGGGCTGCTCGCCGAATCGATTGAGGTGCCGGGTGATCGCGCATGGGTTGAATTTACGCTACGTCCGGAGGCCCGATTCTCCGATGGTTCACCAGTCACGGTCGCAGATGTCATCTGGTCCTATGAAACCCTCGGACAGGAGGGGCATATCCGCTATCGGCGGTTCTGGAACCAGATCGACAGCATCGAACAAACGGGCGAGCGCAGCCTGCGCATAACCTTTAATGAGGACAACCGTGAACTGGCGCTCATCGCGGGCCTGCGTCCGATCCTGAAAAAGGGACAGTGGGACGGCAAGGATTTTGCCGCCTCCGGCCTGGATGAAGCCCCAATCGGCTCCGGACCTTATACCGTTGCTGCATTCGAACCCGGCCGATTCATCCGTTTTTCCCGCAATCCCGACTACTGGGGGCGCGATCTGCCCTTGCGACGCGGCACCAATAACTTCGATGAGATCCGGCTGGATTTTTATGGCGACCAAACCGTATTGCTGGAAGCCTTCAAAGCGGGCGAGATTTCTGCGATCCGGGAGTTCAACGCCGCAAAATGGGACAAGGCGTATGATTTTCCGGCGATCGCCATTGGCGACGTCGTCAAGACCGTCATCCCCAATGGCAAACCCTCCGGCATGACGGGCATCGCAATGAACACCCGCCGCGCGCCCTTCGACGACTGGCGCGTGCGCGAAGCGCTGATCCGGGCCTTCAACTTCGAATATATGAACGAGACGCTGACAGGCGGAACCCAGCCGCGCATTTCGTCTTATTTTTCCAATTCCTATCTGGCCCTGCAACCCGGCCCCGCCGAGGGCAAGGTGCGCACGCTCCTGGCCCCATTTGAGGAAAGCCTGCTCCCCGGTGTGCTGGAAGGCTATAGCCTGCCTGTTAGCGATGGCACTGAGCGCAATCGCAAGAACCTGCGCGCGGCGACAAAACTTCTCGCGGAGGCAGGCTGGACCGTTCAGGACGGCGTTATGCGCAATGCCGAGGGTGAGGCGCTGGAGTTGCAGGTCCTGCTGACCCCCGGCAACCTCGGCGAAGGCGAAATGCGCTCCGTTGTGGAAATCTACGCCCGCGCTTTGGAACGTCTTGGCATCTCTCTGTCATCTGACATTGTCGACAGCGCCCAGTTTGTGCAGCGCCAGCAGGCGTTTGACTATGACATGACCTTCTTCCGCCGGGCGATGTCACTGAGTCCCGGTAACGAACAATATCTCTATTGGGGCAGTACTGCGGCGCAACAGAAAGGGTCGCGCAATCTGATCGGGATTGAGGACCCGGCGGTAGATGCCATGATCGACGCGATGCTGGTCTCAACCAGCAAGGAGGATTTCACCGCTGCCGCCCGCGCATTGGATCGCCTGTTGACGGCCGGTCGCTATGTGATCCCGGTCTGGCAATATGCCGAGGGGCGCATCGCTCATGTGAAGGAGCTGAAATTTCCGGACCGGCGACCGGTCAGCGGCGATGGGATCACTTACATGCCCGAGGTCTGGTGGTATCAGGCCGACTGACCTCACCAACCATCCAGATAACCCTGGCCCGCTCCGATATCTCGGGGCGGGCCTTTTCGTGGTGCGAGCTGACGCTTGACCCGAAACCATTAGTTCTGTTATTCGAGAAGTATGGAAATAGAAATCACATCGCAACTTTCTGCATTGGCGCACCCAAATCGGCTGGCACTGTTCCGCCTGCTGATGCGACGCTATCCCGATGCTGTCCCCGCTGGTGAGATCGCCGCCGCCCTGGCGCAGAAGGCCAACACCGTTTCCAGCTACCTCTCGACCCTCAGCGCCGTCGGCTTGATCCGTGCTGAGCGGCAAGGCACCTCGTTGCTCTACCGGGCACAATTGGACGGGTTGCGTAATCTGTTCGACGATCTGCTATCGGACTGCTGTCACAATCGTCCGGATATTTGCCCGCCTACCGTGGCGCAGACCCCCTTGCTGCCCGGCAGCGACCGACCCCTAAATGTTCTGTTTATCTGCACTGGCAACTCCGCCCGCTCCATCATGGCGGAGGCGATCCTGCAGCAGCATAGCGATGGACGGTTTCACGCCTATTCCGCAGGCAGCCGCCCATCCCCCGCGCCGCGTCCTGAGGTTCTGAGCCTGTTGCGCGCAAACGGACATGAGACCGGCGGGCTTCGCTCAAAAGATCTCAGCGAATTCTCTGGAGATGATGCCCCACCAATGGATTTCATCTTCACCGTCTGCGATCACGCCGCAAATGAAGATTGCCCGGCCTGGCCCGGCCAGCCCATGAGTGCCCATTGGGGCCTCCCCGATCCCGTCAAAGCCAAAGGGCGAGAGGCAGAAAGACGTCTGGCATATCAGCAAACCTATGACGCGCTGCGCAACCGCATCCGCAGCTTCGCCGCGCTCCCCTATGAAACACTTGACCGCATATCATTGCAGCACCGGCTGGATGACATCGGCCGTCATACACCCTCTGAATAACCATCAAACGAGTTCATCACATGAATATTCTCGTCCTCTGCACGGGCAACTCTGCACGCTCCATCCTGCTGGAAACTCTCTTGAACAGCCATGGAACAGGCCGGGTCAAAGCCTATTCCGCAGGCTCCAAGCCGGCTGGATCAGTCCACCCACAGTCGCTGGCACTTCTGGCGGAGAAAGGCCACGACACCAGCGCTGCACGGTCGAAGAGCTGGGATGAGTTTGCGTCTGAGGGGGCACCTCAGATGGATCTGGTGATCACCGTCTGTGCCTCCGCTGCGGGCGAGACCTGCCCGATCTGGCCCGGCACCCCGCTGCGCGCCCATTGGGGCGTCGAAGATCCCGCTGCGGCTGCCAGCCCCGATTGGGACGCCGCCTTTCGCATTGCCTATGACCGGCTGGAGCGACGCGCCCACGCATTTCTAAACCTGCCACTGGAGCACATCAACACCGACGACCTGCGCCAAGACCTGATCCGGATCGGAGAGCTGCCATGACCACGCAAAAACTAATCGCCGAAGCGCTCGGCACCGGTTTTCTGCTGATCGGCGTTGTGGGGTCGGGCATCATGGCCGAAACCCTGTCGGGTGGAAACATCGGGTTGGCGCTGCTGGCCAATGCGGTGGCAACGGGCGCGATGCTCTATGTGATCATCACAACGCTGGGGCCGATTTCTGGCGCACATTTCAACCCGGCGGTCACGCTTGCCTTTGCGCTGCGCGGCGATCACAGCTGGGCTGCGGTTCCGCAGTATGTGTCTGCGCAGATCATTGGCGGCATCCTCGGCGTCTGGGCCAGCCATGTGATGTTTGATCTGACCATCCTGCAGACCTCCACCACCATGCACCGGACCGGGGGCGCTCAATGGTTTTCGGAAATCCTTGCGACATTTGGTCTGCTGTTCGTGATTTTTGGCGGGTTACGCTCCCGTCCTGAGGCTGTTCCTGCCCTCGTCGCCTTTTATATCACGGGCGCCTATTGGTTTACCGCCTCCACCAGTTTTGCCAATCCAGCGGTGACGGTTGCGCGCGGGTTCAGTGATACATTTGCGGGCATCTACCCCGGCCATATTCTGATGTTCATCGTCATGCAGTTCATCGGTGTTGGTCTGGCGCATCTGATCCTGCCGCGCCTGTTTCGACCCAGTTGACCGCGAGCCAACCCAGAGCAAATCTCAGGCGAAATCCGAAACCGGGGGGCACCCAGCATGACGCGGACTTTCTTTTTTTGCAAAAAATGCTAGCATCAATACCCACGCGCAATTTTGACCCGGAGGGAGCCCCCCATGCCTGTTCAAACAGCCCGCGCCAGCTGGTTCGACAGGATGCCCCGTCTCAAGCAACGGTTTCCGCATCTGCAGACCCGCTCGGCCCCATCCCTGTTCGACGACAAGGATAAGTTTGTCGCCTATTTGGCCCGTACCCATCACCTGACTCTGACGGAGGCCCGGGAGGAAGTGGATGATTTCCTCTATACCGAGAGCCTGCATCGGGAATTGGAACATCAGCTGAACTGATCCGACCTGTCCGCACAGCGGCCATTCCCTCGTTCGGGGGGCTCTACAGTGGGGACTTCAGAGAGGTGACCCATAGAAAGCAGCCCCGCAGCGGGCAGTGATGTCTCGGCTGATCTTGGGCCATATGGGGCTGTCTCGCAGAGCGACAGCCCCTATGACAGGGACGTCACCCAGAGAATGGTCGCATCTTCATCGCTGAGAGAGATCACGTTATGCCCCATTGCAGCGTCATAATAGGCGCTGTCTCCACGACGCATTTCAATAGGTTCATAGAATTCTGTATAAAGCCGCACGACCCCTGTCAGCACGTATAGGAATTCCTCGCCGTCGTGGCGCACCCAGCCCTCAAATTCATCCATCGACCTGGCCCGAACGCGAGCGCGATAGGGCAACATCTGTTTGCGCGTCAGGCTATCAGCCAGCAGTTCATGCTCATATGTCGTGGTGGCATGGGCAGAGCCCTGACCGGTCTTGGTCACCGTCAGACGGCCATTGACCTGATCCCGTTGCGGCTGGGTAAACAGCTGTGGAACCGAGATCTGAAGCCCCACCGCCAGCTTCTTCAACGCCTCGTAAGTCGGTGACATCTGGCCATTTTCGATCTTCGACAGGGTCGAACGCGCAAGGCCTGCCTGATTGGCGGCATGTTCCAGCGTCCAGTCCCGCGCCTTGCGCAACTCGCGCACCCGAGCCCCCAGATCCAGTGGCTCGGTTTCGGCGGCCTCACCTGATGCGCGGGCAATAGTGATGAGCGATTTGGGATCACGAGAGGTCATGCTTTTTCCTATAGGGCGGGGCGCGCCATCTTGCAACGCGTGGTTTGCCAAGTTAGCCAATCGACATGCAATCTGTGTTTGACAGCGGGCCCTTCGCGCCCTGCCCCGCGCCGTTCAATCTGGCCGACCACGTGCTCTACCAGCGCGCGGCGGCGCTTCCCGCAGCAGCGGATGCGGTGGCGCTGTGCGTGCTGGCGCCGCAGTCTCCATCCAGCGCTGCCACATCAGATCTGCCGCAAGAGCCGTCGCCACAGATCTACACCTACGGGGCCCTGCGCGCTGCGGTGCGTGGACTTGGCGCCGGACTGCTGGCCGAAGGGCTATCTCCCGGCGACCGGGTGCTGCTGCGACTGGGCAATACGCCGATCTTTCCGATTGCCTATCTGGCCGCGATTGCTGTTGGTCTGGTGCCGGTTCCCACCTCCGCACAGCTGACCGAGCCTGAGGTGGCGCGCATCATGGATGACCTGTCACCTGCTGCGATCCTGCGCGATCCGGGGATCGCCTCGGTACCGCACCCCTGCGAAATCGACCGCGACTCACTTGAGGCCATGCAGCGCGCCGCACCACCGGAAAACGAGTTTCACATGCAGCTCGGCGACCCTAATCGACCGGCCTATGTCGTCTATACCTCCGGGACCGGCGGAAATCCGCGCGCGGTTGTGCATGCCCACCGGGCGATCTGGGCGCGCCAAATGATGATCCGTCATTGGTATGATCTGCGCCCCACCGATCGCCTCCTTCATGCCGGTGCATTCAACTGGACCTTCACGTTGGGCACCGGTCTGATGGACCCGTGGAGCCTTGGCGCAACCGCACTGATCCCCGAAGATGGCACCTCGATCACCGCACTGCCTGACCTCTTGCGCCAGCATGATGCCAGCCTCTTTGCCGCTGCGCCCGGCGTTTATCGCAAACTGCTGCAAAAAGACCGGACGCTACAGTTGCCTGCCCTGCGCCACGGTCTCTGCGCTGGTGAGAAACTCTCCAGTCAGGTCGCGCAGGATTGGCGGGCAGCCACCGGCACCGCGCTCTATGAGGCGTTTGGCATGTCGGAATGTTCGACCTTCATCTCGGCGGATCCGGCGCGCCACCGTGATCCTGAGCAGGCAGGCGACACGCTGGGCTGGCCGCAACCGGGACGCCGGATTGCCATTCTTGATCCAACCGGTCGGCCTTCTCCTCGCAACTCCCCCGGCGTCATCGCCATTGATCGCCGCGACCCAGGGTTGATGCTGGGCTATCACAACGCCCCAGACGCCACCGAGGACCACTATCAGGGAGAGTGGTTCCTGACCGGCGATCAAGGCGAAATGACAGACACCGGGCAGATCCGCTATCTTGGGCGCAACGACGACATGATGAACGCAGGCGGCTATCGCGTCTCTCCCCTAGAGGTGGAAGCGGCGTTGACGAGCCATCCCGATCTTGAACAGGTGGCGGTCGCCTCTGTCGAGGTGAAACCCGACACCCATATCATCGTTGCGTTCTATACCAGTGCCAAAGACGTGACCGCTGAGGCGCTTTCGGCTTTTGCCAAGGACCGGCTGGCGCGCTACAAACAGCCGCGCGCTTATCTGCGTCTCGACGCGCTGCCCAGCGGAGCCAATGGCAAACTGCTGCGCCGCGCCCTGCCCGATTGCTACATCCAATACCAAAGGACCCCGTCATGAGCCTTGTGAAGCTTGATATTCTGTCCGATCCGATCTGCCCCTGGTGCTATATCGGCAAGACCCATCTGGACAAGGCGCTGGCCGAGGTTGGCGATCATCCGTTTGTCATTGAATGGCACCCGTTCCAGCTCAACCCCGACATGCCACGCGAAGGCATGGATCGGCGCAGCTATCTTGAGGCGAAATTCGGCGGCAAGGAGGGCGCGGTGAAAGCCTATGCCCCGGTTGTGGAACACGCCAGTGCCGCCGGGCTTGAGATCAATTTCGAGGCGATGGAACGCACGCCGAACACACTGGACGCCCACCGCCTGATCCACTGGGCCGGGATCGAGGGAAAGCAGAGCGCCGTGGTCGATGCACTGTTTGATGCCTATTTCGTACAGGCCAAGGATATTGGCGACGCTGAGATCCTCGCCGATATTGCCGAGGTCGCGGGAATGGACCGCGCAGTCACCCTGCGGCTCTTATCCGGGGACACCGACGCCGAGGAAATCCGCAACCGCGACGCCCATTCGCGCAAGATGGGGGTCACATCGGTGCCAACATTTGTGGTCGCGAACCAGCACGCCGTACCGGGCGCGCAGCAGCCCGAACTGTGGAAACAGGTGATCGCCGACATCCAGAGACAGCTGCAGGAAGGTAACGCCGCGGAGGCCGACAAAGCCTGAACGCGCGCCTCAGTACACCTAGCCCTATATTGAAAATCTGGACCTGCTGCACAGAGTAGTCCAGACCTTTGCGGCGCGGCCAGTTACAACGATGCACATAAAACTGTGCGTCTTGGCTGCTGGTCCAATCCCGAGAGATATGTTAGCGCGGACAGAGCGCCGCCCAGACAGCACCCGATTACCGGGGCTCCTGATGTGTCGCCTGAGGTTTCAAATGACAAAAGATATACAGATCAGCATGTCCAAAGCTGAGTTCATTGCCCTGATTGCGATGATGTTCGCAACTGTTGCATTTTCTATCGACGCCATGCTGCCTGCGCTGCCCGAAATTGGTCATACGCTTAGCTCCGATAACCCCAACCGTGCGCAGCTGGTCATTGCCACCTTTGCGCTTGGCATGGGGATTGGCACGTTTTTTACCGGGCCGCTCTCCGACGCCTTTGGCCGCCGAACCGTCATTTTTGCCGCTGCGGGTCTTTATATTGCGGCTGCGCTGGTAGCCTATGCCAGCTCTTCCATCGAAATGCTGCTCTTGAGCCGTGTGGTGATGGGGCTTGGTGCCGCCGGTCCGCGCGTCGTAGCGCTGGCAGTTGTGCGCGACCTCTATTCTGGTCGTGAAATGGCCCGGATGATGTCCATCGCCATGCTGATCTTCACCCTCGTGCCGGCCATTGCCCCGATGATGGGTGCGGGCATTATTCTGCTGACCAGCTGGCGGGCGATCTTTCTGGCGTTTGCGCTGTTTGCCGTCGTTATCGTTCTCTGGATGGGGCTGCGCTTGCCTGAACCGCTGCCGGTCGAGAACCGCCGGCCGTTTCGTCTGCCGAACCTTCAAGCAGCTCTGATCGAGATGCTGCGGCATCCTACGGTGCGGCTGTCTATGATGGTGCAATGCTTCTGTCTTGCGATGCTGTTTTGCATGATCACACTGGTTCAGCCCATCTACGATGTGGTCTTTGATCGCGCGGACAGTTTCCCGTTCTGGTTTGGCTTCATAGCCGTCATGTCGGGCAGCAGCAGCCTAATCAACGCATCGCTTGTGGTTCGGCTTGGCATGCGGCGCATGGTGACCTGGGCGCTGGCCGGGCAGATCATCTTCTCCGCGCTGATGCTGGGCCTGGAGGTGCTGCCGCTGTCCGGTGATCTTATGTTTGCGCTGTTTGTAGCCTGGCAGACCAGTGTGTTTTTCATGGCCGGCCTCACACTTGGCAACCTCAACGCCATGGCGATGGAGCCGATGGGCCATATCGCAGGCATGGCCGCATCCATCGTGGGCGGTGTGTCCACCGTGTTTGCCGCCGCTGCCGCTGCGACGGTGGGGCTGCTGTTTGATGGCTCCATTGCGCCACTCACTGGTGCGATCCTGCTGATGGTGATCGCAGGCTACGCCATCATGTTGCATATGGCACGGGTGGAAAACCGGGTGGCGGCGGAATAGACGCCACATCATAGCACGATACAAAACAAAGCCCCTCCAGACAGCTGGAGGGGCTTTTTCATATCCGACCTTTGGGTCATTCAGCCGGATTTTGCCTTCGCCTTAGCCTTCTTCTTTTCGGCGACAACCTTCTCAGCCAGATCACGCGCGATGGCAAAGGCGCCTTTGATCTTGTCGCTGTCCTTCTTCCAGTCCCGGCGCACGACAATCTTGTTGTCCTTCACCTTGGCCAGACCGTCCTGCGCCTGAATGAACTCCACCAAGCCCTGAGGCGAGGCGAATTTATCATTGTGGAACTGGATCGTTGCCCCCTTCGGCCCACCGTCCAACTTGGCAATCCCGGCGCGTTTGCACATCGCCTTGATCCGCACAACCAGCATCAGCGTGTTGACATCTTTTGGCAGTGCCCCGAAACGGTCGATCAGCTCCGCGGCAAAACCTTCCAACTCCACCTTGGTGCTCAGATCCGAGAGCCGACGATAGAGGCCGAGACGCACATCAAGATCCGGCACGTAGTTCTCCGGGATCAATACTGGTACGCCAAGGTTGATCTGTGGCGCCCATTGGTCATCGCTGCCGGACAGGCCTTCCAGCTCGCCGGATTTGATCTTGGCAATCGCCTCCTCCAGCATGGACTGATAAAGCTCATAGCCCACGTCACGCATCTGCCCGGACTGTTCTTCGCCCAGGAGATTGCCCGCCCCGCGAATATCCAGATCCTGTGATGCCAGCGAGAAACCAGCCCCCAGCGTATCCAGCGAGCCCAGCACGCGCAGGCGTTTTTCCGCCCCGGGCGTCAGCCGCACACGGGGTTTGGTGGTGAGATAGGCATAGGCACGTGTCTTGGACCGACCCACACGCCCCCGGATCTGATAGAGCTGCGCCAGACCGAACATATCCGCGCGATGGACCACCATTGTGTTCGCCGTGGGAATATCCAGCCCGGACTCCACGATGGTTGTGGCCAGCAGAACGTCGAATTTGCCATCGTAAAAGGCATTCATGCGATCATCCAGATCGCCGGCCGCCAATTGACCATGGGCCACGACATAAGACAGCTCCGGCAGCTGCTCCTGCAAAAAGGCTTCGACATCGGGGAGATCGGTGATGCGTGGCACCACATAGAAACTCTGCCCGCCGCGATAATGCTCCCGCAGCAGGGCCTCACGGATGGTGACCGCATCAAACTCGCTCACATAGGTGCGAATGGCCAGACGATCCACCGGCGGCGTGCCGATGATGGACAGATCGCGCACGCCAGTCAGGCTCAGTTGCAGGGTTCGCGGGATTGGCGTTGCGGTCAACGTCAGCACGTGAATATCGCTGCGCATCTGCTTGAGCCGTTCCTTATGAGCGACCCCAAAATGCTGTTCCTCGTCGATAATCAGCAGGCCGAGGTTTTGAAAGCGCACGGATTTTGCCAGCAAGGCATGGGTCCCGACGACAATATCAATCGTCCCTTTGGCCATACCTTCGCGGGTTTTGGCAGCTTCCTTTGCTGTAACAAAGCGCGACAACTGCCTGACTTCCAAAGGAAACCCGCGAAACCGCTGAGCAAAGGCCGCCGCATGCTGCCGCGCCAGCAACGTCGTGGGTGCAACAATCGCCACCTGTACACCTGACATGGCTGCGATAAAGGCCGCGCGCATCGCAACCTCTGTCTTGCCAAAGCCGACGTCGCCGCAAATCAGCCGGTCCATGGGCGACCCGGACTGCAGATCCTCCATCACCTCGCTGATCGCGCGCAACTGGTCGTCAGTTTCCTGATAGGGGAAGCGCGCTGAGAATTCTTCCCAGGCATGCGGCGGCGGGTCCATCATCGGCGCCTTGCGCAACGCCCGCTCGGCGGCCACCCGGATCAAGCGATCCGCCATCTCCCGGATACGCTCCTTCAGCTTGGCCTTTTTGGCCTGCCAGGCACCGCCGCCCAATCGATCCAGAAGGCCCTCGTCATGGCCGTATTTGGACAGCAGTTCGATGTTCTCAACCGGCAGGTACAGCTTTGAGTGTTCTGCATATTCCAGCAGGATACATTCATGCGCCGCACCTGCGGCTGTAACCACTTCCAGACCCTTGTAGCGGCCAATCCCGTGGTCCACATGCACCACCAGATCGCCAGGGCTGAGGGATTGTGTCTCGGTCAGGAAGTTCTCGGCCTTACGCCGCTTCTTGGGCGCGCGGATCAACCGATCCCCCAGGACATCCTGTTCGGAAATCACCGTCAGATCATCGGTCTCGAACCCGTGTTCCAGCGCCCAGACCGCCAGATGCAGACCGGATTTTCCAATCCGCGTGCCGTCGTTGATCGCGATGACCTCCGCCAGGCCTTCGTCCTCAATCAGACCGGTCAAACGCTCCCGCGCGCCCTCAGAATAGGAGGCGACCACAACCGGCCCTACCTGCATCCGCGCTTTAATGTGATCAGCCAGTGACTTGAAAAGGCTGACACTTTCCAACTGTCGCTCAGGAGAGAAATTGCGGCCGATTCTACCGCCCGCATCTATCACGCCCGGTCCGCTGGCCTGTGGCAGCGGATGGAACTGGATAACCCGGTGATCGCCAATCGCGGCCTCCCAGGCATCATCATCCAGATACAGCAGCCCCGGCGGCACCGGTTTGTAAACCGTGTCCATCCGCCCCTTCTGCGCCATAGCGATCTTCCGGGTCTCATACTGGTCCACGATGCTGTCCCAGCGCGCCAACCGGGCAGGCGTTACCTGATCGTCCAGCGTCACCGTGGCCTGCGGCAGGTAGTCAAACAGGGTCTCCAGCCGCTCATGGAAAAACGGCAACCAGTGTTCGATCCCCTGATATTTACGCCCTGCAGACACCGCCTCGTAAAGCGGATCATCCGTGCCCGCCGCGCCAAACTCAATCCGGTAGTTCTGCCGAAACCGGGTCACGGCGGCCTCATCCAGGATCACCTCGGAAACGGGCGCCAGTTCAACCACGCTCAGCTTCTCGGTGGTCCGCTGCGTCGCCGGATCAAACCGCCGCGCCCCATCCAACACATCGCCAAAAAGATCCAGCCGCACCGGGCCGCTCTGTCCCGGCGGATAGATATCGATAATCCCGCCCCGCACCGCAAAATCCCCGGGCTCCATCACCGTCGGGCTCTTGGTGAATCCCATCCGCGTGAGATACCCGCGCAAGGCCTCCTCGTCGATGCGCCGGTCCACCTCCGCAACAAAGGCCGCATCTTTCAGAACCTGACGTGCCGGGACACGCTGCGTGGCGGCATTCAGCGTGGTCAGCAGCACAAACTGCCCCGGCATCTGATGCACCAGCGCTGCCAGTGTCGCCATCCGCGCGGCGGCGATATCGGCATTTGGTGACACCCGGTCATAGGGCAGGCAATCCCAGCCCGGAAAACTGATCACAGGCATATCCGGCGCAAAGAAAGCAAGTGCCGCCCGCGTCGCCTCCATCCGCTTGTCATCCCGCGCGACATGCACCACCGGCGCATCGCTGCTGGCGGCTTCCTTCAGGATCAGCCGCGCATCAAAGCCCTCTGGTGCGCCGCCTGCGGTGATTGCCCGTTGCGCCATCTCTGTCTCTCTTTCGTCATCTGCCCGCAGGCAATTAGCCGAGGAACCCGATCTGCAGGTTCTGATACATGCCCCAGAGCGCGGTCACAAAGATCGCGACCATGCCGACCAGCTGAATGAACAACCGGGTAATGGTCAATTGGCGGGCCAGGGTTTCCCCCGCCAGTCCCTCGCGATTGATGCGGCGCGCCGAGCTCCAGTTAATTAGGCCAACGATCGCCATAGGAAAGGCCAGAAGAAATACCGCCTGAGCAAATTCTACCCCATAGTAAAACCCCAGCATCCCCAGCATCGCCAGCACAAAGCAGGTCATCCCCAGAACCCAATGGCCTGACACCTCGGTGATATACATCATCCGGTTCACATTGACGCGGGTGATGGCCTCCAGATCCAGTGCGGCCTGCCCGCCTTGCTTGCGGGCGCGGTAGACCATGTCAAACGGCACCCCCATCACCCAATGGCTGGCGGAGGACCAGACCACGGCCAGCGCGATCCAGTACCACAGGTTGGAAAAGGACCGCAGATCAATCAGCTCGGTCAAGGTATGAAACAGATCCACTACGCGGCCCTTCTCTCGTCCAGTCTTTGCGCCCCTATATCCCCCGCGGCGCGCGCCGGCACAAGGGGTGGCCCCATCCGGCCAGAGGATGGGGGGGCATGGCGCGGCGAATCTGTCACTTGTCGCCGCCGCCATTCCATGTCACGCAAAGGGGAAACCGCGACCGGTTCCCGGATCGCATCCCTGATCTGCGAGGACCCGATGAAGCCGACCGTCGCCCCTTTTCCAGCTGCCCGCCCCCGCCGTTTGCGCAGCGCCCCTGCCCTGCGCAATCTGGTGCGCGAGACCACGTTGACCAGCGACGATCTGATCTGGCCAGTGTTTGTGCGGGATGGCGAAGCGATTGAGGAGCCAATCCCCTCCATGCCCGGCGTCACTCGGCGCAGTATCGACAAAGTGGTAGAAGCCGCGATTGAGGCTCAGGCGCTTGGCATCCCGGCGATCTGTCTGTTTCCCTATACCGATCCCGCACTCAAAACCGAGGATTGCGCCGAGGCCTGGAGCCCAGACAATCTGGTCAACCGCGCCATCCGCGCCATCAAATCTGCCGCGCCGGATTTAGCGGTGATGACCGATGTGGCGCTGGATCCCTATAACATCAACGGTCACGACGGCTATGTGGTGGACGGCGAGATCGTCAATGACGAGACCGTCGAGGCGCTGGTCAAAATGACCGTGGCCCAAGCCGATGCAGGTGCGGATATCATCGGTCCCTCCGATATGATGGATGGCCGGATCGGAGCCATGCGACGCGCGCTGGAGGCCGCAGGCCACCGCAATGTCACCATCCTTTCCTACGCCGCCAAATATGCCTCCGCTTACTATGGTCCGTTCCGCGACGCGGTTGGCGCCTCCGGCGCGCTGAAGGGCGACAAGAAAACCTATCAAATGGACCCCGGCAACACCGATGAGGCCCTGCGCATGATCGAACGCGATCTGAGCGAAGGCGCCGATATGGTGATGATCAAACCCGGTCTTGCCTATCTCGACATCTGCCAGCGGGTGAAATCCACTTTCGGCGCGCCGACCTTCGCCTATCAGGTCTCCGGCGAGTATGCGATGATCGAGGCCGCGGCCCAGAATGGCTGGATCGATGGCGAGCGTATCATGATGGAGAGCCTGATGGCCTTCAAACGCGCAGGCTGTGATGGGGTGTTGACCTATTATGCACCAGCAGCCGCACGACTGCTGAATGGCTAGGCAACAAGGGCGGCATCACCGAACCCGTGGCGCGACAGATCACGCGAAATTGCCGGCAGGAAGCCGCTGATTGCGCCTGTCTCAGTGATGACAGGCGGCAGCTTTCCGCGTATACCTTGCCGCAGAGCCAGAAAACTGGCCGCAATTGAACAGTGACAGGCCGAGACGACAGCCCCGCGCGGCCCCGGCCCCAGATAACAGGCAACTCAAGATGAGCAGTTCTAATTCTTCCCGTTTGACCCGGCGTGGCTTTGCGCTTGGCGCCTTGGCTGGCGCTGGTGTCACCGCCGCATGTGGCAATGGTATCGGAAACAGCAACGCCTCCACCATCGACGCCCGCGTCGATGCAACCCTTAGCCAGATGTACAGCCAGTACCCCGGCGCCGTCACTCTCGCAGAGAAATCAACCGGCATGCTGGTAATGCCGCTGGTGACGGAAGCCGGCTTCTTTGTTGGCGGTGCCTTTGGTCGTGGCGCCCTGCGCATTGATGGTGTGACGGTTGACTACTATTCCACGGTGAAGGGCAATGCGGGCCTGCAGATCGGCGCCCAGCAATACGCCCATGTGCTGTTCTTCATGACCCAGGATGCGCTCTCGAACTTCCGCCGTTCCTCCGGCTGGGCCGCAGGCGCCGATCTGGAGTATGTGATCCGCGACGAGGGCGACTCGCTGGCCGCCGACACCAATACGCTGAACAGCCCGGTTCTTGCCGCAGTCTTCGGTCAGGCAGGCCTGCGCTTGGGGGCCACGCTGGAAGGCACCAAATACACCCGGATCATCCCCTGATCCGGCCCGGCTGCGTGCCGTAATATCCGACTTATCTTCTGGCTGAAAATATCCCCGCCGGAGGCATGGCCTTTCCTTCAGGAAAGGCCATTTTCATATCGCTCATTCAAACGCCTTCAGTCGTTTGAACAGGCTTGAGGTATCCCAGCGCCCGCCGCCCAGTTTCTGCACGTCTTTGTAGAACTGATCGACCAGGGCGGTCACCGGCAGGCTGGCCCCGGTCTCCTCCGCCGCATCAAGGCAGATACCCAGATCCTTGCGCATCCAGTCAACCGCGAACCCGTGATCAAAATGGTCATCCAGCATGGTCTCATGCCGGTTGGCCATCTGCCAGCTGCCTGCGGCCCCTTGGCTGATCACCTCGACAACTGCGCGACCATCCAGCCCAGCCTTTTCAGCAAAATGCAGCGCTTCGCTCAACCCTTGCACCAGTCCCGCAATCGCGATTTGGTTGCACATCTTGGTCATCTGACCGGCGCCACTGTCGCCGATCCGGCGACAGATCCGGGCGTAAGACCCAATAACAGGCTCGGCTTTGTCATAGGCCACCTGATCGCCACCACACATAACTGAGAGCACACCGTTCTCTGCCCCGGCCTGACCGCCCGAAATCGGCGCATCAACAAAGGACAGCCCCAGATCCGCAGCCGCCGCGTTCAGCTCGCGGGTCACTTTTGCCGAAACCGTTGTATGATCTACAAAAATCGCGCCCGCGCCCATACCACCAAATGCACCGGTATCGCCGAGGCACACGCTGCGCAAATCATCGTCATTGCCGACGCAGGCCATCACGAACTCCGCACCCGCTGCCGCCTCTCGCGGTGTCGCAGCCGCCGTGCCGCCATGCTCTTTTGCCCAGGCTTCCGCCTTCGCTGCGGTACGGTTGTAGACTGTCACCTCGTGACCGGTGGCCGCCAGATGACCCGCCATCGGATAGCCCATCACTCCCAAACCCAAGAATGCAACCTTCGCCATCTGCTTTCCCCCTGATGCGTCTTGTCCTATGTTGGCGCCACCCTAGCAGCCGCGCCGCCCGGTGCAATCTGCGAGGGCGAGAAACTGCGCCGTAACCGGGCCAATAACGTCAAAAACCTGAGGAAACGCACCACCGATGGGACTTCTCTTTCGCTGGCTCCTGCGCCTTGCCGCCGCTTTGATTCTGCTTCTAGTGATGGGACTGGGCTTGGTCTATTTCCTCGCGGCGCAATCGCTGCCGGATTACAACAAGGAGATCACCTTGCCCGGCCTCTTGGCGCCAGTGGAGATCGTGCGTGACAATGCCAATGTGCCGCATATCTTCGGCAGCTATGGCGCCAGCGACGAGGATGTCTATTTCGGTCTCGGCTATGCCCATGCGCAGGATCGCCTGTGGCAGATGACCACCCTGCGCCGCACCGCCATGGGCCGCCTATCGGAAATCTTCGGCAACCGCACGGTGCAGGTGGATACGCTGATTCGCCGCCTCGATATCTACCGTCTGGCGCAGCAATCCGTCGCCGCCCAGACACCCGAAACGATGACCGCGCTGCGTGCCTATTCCGCCGGTGTTAATGCCCGCCTGCAGGAAATCAACGAGGATGCATTGGGGCGCGGTGCGCCGGAGATGTTCCTCTTTAACGTCCCAATGGCGCCATGGCAGCCCGCCGACAGCATTGCGGTTATGAAGTTGATGGGACTGAAACTTTCCGGACATATGCAGGAAGAAATCCTGCGCGCCCGCACCTCTCTGGCGTTGCCCGATCCCGAACGGTTGAAGGACATTCTGCCGGATGCGCCGGGCAACGGTGTTGCCGCGCTGCCCGAATATGCGGCGCTGTTTCCGGACCTCCCACGACATGCCAGTGCCAGCACAGACATCAGCCAGACCTTGCCCTTTATGCCGATTGCGCCGCGCGGGCTGGCCGGTGCGTCCAATGCCTGGGCCGCCGCCCCCAGCCGGTCTGCGGCGGGTGGCACGCTGCTGGCCAATGATCCCCATCTGGAGCTGACCGCCCCCGGCGTGTGGTATCTGGCGCGTCTGGAACTGGGCACAGGCGGTGTCATCGGCGCTACGATTCCCGGTATCCCCGCAGTCATCTCAGGCCGCTCGGACCTGCTGGGCTGGGGCGTGACCTCCTCTTATATGGATGATCAGGATCTGTTCATTGAACAGTTGAACCCCGACAATGCCGAGGAATACAAGACCGCCGATGGCTTTAAGCGCTTCACCAGCCGCCCCTCTATCATCAATATCAAAGATGAAACCCCGGTTACCCTGACCCTGCGCTGGACCGACAATGGCCCGGTTCTGCCACGGTCGCTGTTTAATCTCGCCGCGATCACCCCGCCCGGCCATGTTGTCAGCCTTGGCTGGACGGGCCTCAGCGGTGAGGATACCTCGATAAGCGCCGCACTTGAGCTGATGCGCGCGAACTCCGTCGCGCAGGCGATTGAGATCAGCGAAGGCTATATCGCTCCGTCGCAGAACCTGACCCTTGCCGACAGGACCACCGTTGCGCTGAAAACCGTTGGGGCCATCCCGCAGCGTGACGCCCGCCATCAAAGCCAGGGCCGGATGCCCAGCCAGGGCTGGCGCCGCGAAAACCAATGGCAGGGCCGCGCGCCTTATGCGGCAAACCCTGAGTTCGTCTCCCCCATTGGTGGCATCCTCGGCAACACCAACAACAAGCTGCTTCAGCGCCCGTTCCCCAACCACGTCTCTTACACCTGGGGCGATACCCAGCGCATCAATCGCTGGAAGAAGCTGATGCAAGATCGTCAGGTCCACACCCGTGACAGCTTCATCGAGGCACAGCTTGACACCGTGTCCTATACCGCCCGCACCATGTTGCCGCTGATTGGCGCCGATCTGTGGTTCACCGGCGAAGCCGCGCCCGAAGGCACCCGTGAGCGTCAGCGCCAGATCGCACTGACGCTGCTATCGGAGTGGAACGGCGAAATGAACGAACATCTGCCAGAGCCGCTGATCTATGCCGCCTGGGTGCGGGCTTTGCAAAAACGTCTGATTACAGACGACCTTGGGCCGCTGGCCGCGGAGTTTACGCAAGTGGACCCGCTGTTCCTCGAGCGGGTGTTCCGCGATGTGGAGGGGGCATCGGTCTGGTGCGATATCCGCCAAAGCGCCCCCACTGAAACCTGTAGTGAGCTGGCTCGTCTGGCGCTGGACGATGCATTGATCTGGATCGAAGAGACCTATGGTAACGCATTGGAATCGCTGCGGTGGGGCGATGCGCATCAGGCAACCCAAAACCATGAGGTACTGGGAGATGTGCCGCTGCTACGGGTCTTTGTGAACATCCGCCAATCCACTAGCGGTGGCGACAATACGTTGCAACGGGGGCGCACCTCCGGTGCGGGAGAGCACCCGTTCCGCAATGTGCATGCCGCAGGCTATCGCGGGGTATACGATTTTGCCGATCCCGATAGCTCGGTCTTCATCATTGCCACCGGTCAATCCGGGCATTTTCTGTCACGCTATTATGACGACATGTCCCAACTCTGGCGGCGCGGCGAATACATCCCAATGTCACTGGATGAGGATCTGGCCCGCGCGGCCTCCGTTGGTGTCACCCGTCTGGTCCCGGCCACTGCCATCGAATAACCGCAGCAGGCGCCACGCGTTAATCGACTGCAGTAAAACAAAAAACCCCGCTCCCAAATCGGGCGCGGGGGGTCTTGATAACTCGTCAGAAACTCAGATCAAAGGGCGGCGAAACGGTTCTTCTGGGTCTCGGTCCACAGAACCGTCAGCTCAAACCCAATCTCTGTTTGCGTTTCGCTTTGCACAACATCCTGTTCAAACAGCCAAGCACGTTGCTTGCCTTGCGCAAATGTCAGGGTGATCTCATCCTCATGACGGATAAGACGCAACTGCGACGTGATATCCGCCAGCAGATCCTCCAGCCCTTCACCACTGATCGCAGAGATGGCGTGAATGCCGTCCTCACGTTCCGCGCGCTGACGGCGGGCCTCGGCCTGTTCGTCGTCCAGAAGATCCAGCTTGTTCCAGACCTCCAGCCGCGCGCGGCTGTCATCAACCCCGAGGGAGGCCAAAATGCTCTCGACATCTGCGGCCTGGTTCTGGGTCTCGTCATGGCTGATGTCGCGCACATGCACGACCACATCTGCGGCCAGCACCTCTTCCAGCGTGGCGCGGAAGGCGGCAACCAGTTCCGTCGGCAGATCCGAGATAAATCCAACGGTATCCGACAGGATGATTTCCGGCCCATCCGGCAGCTGCACCCGGCGCATTGTCGGGTCCAAAGTGGCAAAGAGCATATCCTTCGCCATCACCTCAGCCCCGGTTAACCGGTTGAAAAGTGTCGATTTACCGGCGTTAGTATAGCCGACCAGCGCTACGATCGGATAGGGAATCTTGGCCCGTGCCGCGCGATGCAACGTCCGGGTCTTCACCACTTTGTCCAGCTGACGGCGCAGACGAACGAGTTGCTCGTCAATGGCGCGGCGGTCCGCCTCGATCTGGGTTTCGCCGGGACCACCGACAAAGCCAAGCCCGCCCCGTTGACGTTCCAGGTGGGTCCAGGCCCGCACCAACCGCGTCCGCTGATAGCTCAGCGCCGCCATTTCCACCTGCAACACACCTTCACGGGTGCGCGCGCGATCCGAAAAGATCTCAAGGATCAGCCCGGTCCGGTCAAGAATCTTGACCTTCCAGGCCTTCTCCAGATTGCGTTGCTGCACCGGCGAGACCGGGCCGTCAATCAACACCAGTTCCACCTCTTCATCGTGGAACTGCGCTTTCAACTCGTCGATTTTACCCGATCCAAACAGCATGCCCGCATGCGCCTTTGGAAGGCGCACAACAGCCGATCCGATCACCTCAATGTCGGGCAAAGCCTCCGCCAGGGACACGCCCTCAGCAAGGGCGGACACCGGGTCGCGGCGGTCGCGGTCTGATTTGATATCGGGATGCACCACCCAGGCACGGGTGGGCGTCCTATCATGCTCCATCAAGAGGCGTCTTCACCTTCATACAGGCTGATCGGCTGGGCAGGCATGATTGTCGAAATGGCGTGTTTATAAACCAGTTGCGACTGCCCGTCCCGACGCAGCAGGACACAGAAATTGTCAAACCATGTGATCACACCCTGCAACTTTACGCCGTTGATCAGAAAGATTGTGACCGGAACCTTGGTTTTACGAACGTGGTTCAGGAAGGCATCCTGAAGATTCTGTCTGTCCGAAGCCATTATTATTATCTCGCCTTTGTTCTTGTCGCGCTGCGGACCAGCGCCCTGTTAATGAATACTATGAACGCAGATAGTCGGAGTTTCCACCCGAAAATTACTCATATGACGTTCACGGTAACCATGATTGATCAACTGCGCCAGAGGTTTGGTGTCATCAGCGCAATGATCGCCAGAGTTTCCAGCCGCCCCAGTACCATGGCAAAGCACAGGATCAGCTTTGCTGTGGCCGTCAGATGAATAAGCGCGATGGGTTCGGACCCGGCTATTTCCGTCAGCGGTCCTGTGGTCGAGAGTGTCGCAATGGTCAGAATCAAAGCCTGCTCAAAATCCGACCCCACAGCGGCGAGGCTGATGCTGATCACCGCCAAAGACAAAGCAAACAGCATGAAGAACACCCAGGCCACAAAAGCACCATTGCTTTGCAGCCTCCGGTTGCCCTTGCCCTCATTGCTCACGGAGGACGGATGTACCAGCCGTTCCATCTCCCGCAAACCATTGAGATAGAGCGCATAGACCCGCAGCAATTTCACACCACCAGCGGTGGTTGCCACACCGCCACCAATCACTGCCAGCCCCAGAAGGATCATGCCGGGTGTATTCAACCCGGACCATTGCCGCGCGGTTTCCCAGTCGGCGCTTTCAAACCCGGTGGTCGACAGGAACGACAAAACAGTAAACGTTGCCCCCCACCAGGAGTGCAGACCCTGCATCAGATCGCTGGTGGTCGCGACATCAAAACTGGCAATCCAGTGACGCAGAAACAGCAGCAACGGCACGCCAAAGACGATCAGAAGGCCGATGCGGAACTCAGGATCCCGGTCCAGCCGACTATGACCACTGGTCACCGTATCGGTCGAGAACGTGAGCCGCGACAGGGCAAAGAACATGAACAGGAACATCACCATTTCCCCGGCAATGCCACTGGCGCCATTCTCCACCCCGCCAACCGCGGAAATACCAGAGGTGGCCAGAACCGACATCGCATGGCCGAGCGCCACCAAGGCTGTCTCACCGGTGATGATCAGCAAAATCCACAGCACCAGCGTCAGCCCGGCATAAAGCGGCGCGAGGGTTTTGGTCACCACCACCAGCTTGCGGCGCGGATCCGCGCGCTGCATATGCAGGGGTGTTTCGGTGCCCCGCCCCGGCTCGCCCCGTGCGGTGACCTCAAACCCGCCCAGCGACAGCGGTGCGAGAATGGCCGAGGCCGCAACCCACATCAGCAGCCCCCCCAACCAGCCGACCATGGCGCGCCACAGATGTACGCTGGGCGGCAGCCGGTTCGGGTCGGAAAATACATCCGCACCCGTCGTGGTAATGGCGCTGACCATATCGAAATAAGCATTGAGGTAGCTGGTATTCCCCAACGCGTCCTGCACCGGAACCGCCAGAAACGCAGGCAGCACTGCAAAACTGGCCAGCAGCGAGGTCAACTGCCCCGGCATACTGTAGCGCGGCACGCGATTGCCCATCGATAGCCCGACAAGCACAACCACCATCAACCCCACAACGCCGGAGTAAAAAAAACTGCGCGAGGTCTGATGATCATCCAGGATCAGCGCATGGATGGCCGGCACCCACATCGCCAGCGCCGCCACCAGCAGGATCAGCAGGAACAGTGGCAGGCGGAAGAGACCCCGTGTCCGTTCCTGCGACGGTTTGCGGTGCCGCGACATCCTAGAAGAAGTCAATCGAGACCTGCATCAGGCGCTCGACCTCGGGCACATCCGCAGCCATGGCAAAGAGCGCGATCACATCGCCCTCCTCGATCCGCATACCGCCGGTTGGGCGCATCACCACACCGTTTTTGCTGACGGCGCCAACCAGCACACCTTCGGGAAAATCGATATCGCGGATCATTTGTCCGGCCATCGGAGAGGTCGACATGACCTCGGCCTCAATCACCTCCGCTTCGGCGTCGCCGATCGAATAGACCTGCCGCACCCGGCCATAGCGAATGTGGCGCAGGATCGAACTCACGGTGGTGGCACGTGGGTTGATATAGGCGTCAATACCAAGCGGTGCCATCAGCGGCACCAGTGTCGGATCATTGATCAGCGCAATCGCCAGAGGGCAGCCTTCCGCCTTGGCCCGCACAGCTGCCAGCATATTGACCTTGTCGTCATCAGTCACCGCCAACATGGCGTCAGCGCGGTCGATCCCCGCCTCAATCATCAGGCTGCGGTCCAGACCATCGCCGTTCAGAACAATCGTCCGTTCCAGCGTCTCCGCGGCACGCTCGGCGCATTTGCGGTTCCGCTCAATCATCTTGGCGCGCGTGCGTCCCGTACGGGATTCCAGTGCCTTCGCCACTTCAAGCCCGACGTTCCCCCCGCCGACAATGACCACACGATCCTGACGTTTCTGTTGTTTGCCAAAGACTTCGATTGTGCGGCTCACGTCCTCGACATGGGCAAACACATAGGCACTGTCGCCCACAAAGAGCTGGTCACCCGGCTCAGGTGCAAACAGGCTGCCATCCCGGCGGATACCGACCACAATGGCGCGCAGGGTCGAAAACAGATCGGTCAGCTGGCGCAGCGGCGTGTTGACGACAGGGCAATCCTCATCGATCTGCACCCCAAGAAGCTGCGCACCGCCCTCCATGAACATCTCGGTATCAAAGGCAGCCGGCGCAGACAGGCGTTGCATCGCCGCGGCCGCCACCTCGCGCTCGGGGCTGATCACCACATCAATTGGCAGATGGTCACGCCGGTATAAATCCGAATAGATCGCTTCCAGGTAGCTCTTGGAGCGCAGTCGCGCGATCTTTCGCTGGATGGAAAACACCGAATGCGCCACCTGACAGGTGACCATATTCACCTCATCGGAATGGGTGGCCGCGATGATCATATCCGCGTCCCGCGCCCCGGCCCGGGTCAGCACATCCGGATAGGAGGCAAAGCCCGCAATCCCCTGAACATCCAGCGTATCCGTAGCACGGCGCACCAGATCGGGATTGTTGTCCACCACGGTCACGTCGTTGTGCTCACCCGACAGGTGGCGGGCGATCTGCCAGCCGACCTGACCTGCGCCACAAATAATAACTTTCATGTGCTTGTCCCTCGGGGCGCTGATACGCGCAATCGCCGGTTTTGAATGACAGAAGCCGCTGTAACGGTCAATTCAATTGTCTTGCTGCGAATTCTGCCGCACAATCACAGGATGCCCATCGGAAAACATACGTTTGCCGCGCTCTTGTTGGCCTCAGCGCTGGCGGCCTGCGGGCCGGTTCCGGTCTATTACCGCGCCGGTGCCGATGTCGCCCGACGCGACGCCGATCTGCTCAGCTGTGAGGTCAGCGCCCTGCGGGATGCGCCGGTGGCGACCCAGATCCGACAGCACCCGCCTATCTATCGCCCTGGCGGGGAAATCTGCCGCAATGGGCGCTGCTATCACCGTACCGGCTATTGGGAGGATGGTGGCATCTATACCGTCGACGTCAACGCGGATCTGCGCAAGCGGGTGGAACAGTCCTGCATGGCGTCCAAAGGCTATCAGCCCATCGCGGTAAAACGCTGTCCCCAATCGGTGGCCGATGCGGTCGGCACCCGCCGTGCATCGACACTTCCGGCGCTGACCCAGACATCCTGCGCAATTGCGCGACGCGGGCAATCGCCACAGATCGTCGCAACGGCGCCCTGATCCGTCAGCACATCAGAGATCACCGCCAAAGCCCTGAAATATAAATAATCTGCGTGGATACAGCCTGTCTCAGGCCATATCCTCCTCGGTTTCTTTCTCCACATGAGCGATCCGCGCGCCTGCCTTGTTGGAGGTCACCACCCCCAGCGATTTCAGTTTGCGGTGCAGGGCTGAACGTTCCATCCCAACAAAGGAGGCCGTGCGGCTGATATTGCCGCCGAAGCGGTTGATCTGAGTAAGCAGATATTCCCGCTCAAAGGCCTCACGCGCCTCCCGCAATGGCAGCGTTGCAAGTGCGCCGGACAGCACAACACGGCTCTGATCTTCCACCGCTTCCTCTTCACGCGGCAGATCTTTCGGCTCAATAGGACCGCTGTTTTCACCAAGAATCAGAACACGTTCCACCATGTTCTTCAACTGGCGCACATTGCCCGGCCACAGCATGGTCTGCATCAACGCAACGGCATCTTCGCTCAGCCTACGAAGCGGCAGACCCTGGCTCTGGTTGAACTGCTCGATGAAATGGTCCGCCAACAGCGGGATATCCTCGCGACGGTCCGCCAGTGACGGAACCGGGATCGGCACCACATTCAGGCGATGATAAAGCTCCTGACGGAAGCGATCCGCCTCAATCTCACGCTCAAGGTCCTTATTGGTCGCTGAAATGACCCGCAGGTCCACCCGTACCTTGTCAGAGCCGCCAACCCGCTGGAACTGCTGATCAACCAGCACCCGCAGGATCTTTGACTGGGTGCCAAGCGGCATATCCGCAACCTCATCAAAGAAGACAACGCCGCCATGCGCCTGCTCCAGCAGGCCCGGTTCAACTCCGCGCTCGGCACTTTCGCGGCCGAACAACACCTCTTCCATCCGGTCCGGCTCAATGCTGGCGCAGTTTACCGTCACAAAGGGCGCTGAGGCGCGGTTCGACTGGGTATGGATATAGCGCGCGGCGATTTCCTTGCCGCTGCCCGCAGGCCCGGTCAGCATCACCCGTCCGTTGGATTTGGTGACCTTATCCAGCTGGCTGACCAGGGCACGATAGGCGGCTGAGGCGCCGATCATTTCGCTGGCGCCCGAGTCCTGGCGTTTCAGATCAGTGTTCTCGCGGCGCAGCTTTGATGTCTCCATCGCGCGGCGAATAACGACCAGTAACTGGTCAATATTAAAAGGTTTTTCGATAAAGTCATAGGCGCCTTGCTTGATCGCAGCGACCGCGATCTCGATATTGCCATGACCTGAAATGATCACCACGGGGATCTCCGGATTGTCCCGTTTCACCACTTTCAGAATGTCGATGCCGTCCATCTGGCTATCCTTCAGCCAGATATCCAGTACCATGAGCGCAGGCGGCGCCTCATTCAGCGCGGCCATGCATTCCTCGGAACTGCCAGCCTTGCGCGTCGCGTAGCCTTCATCCTCAAGGATATCAGAAACCAGCTCACGGATGTCGCGTTCATCGTCAACAATCAGAATGTCACTCATGTCAGACCTGCTTTCACTGTACTCTTATGATGGTCTGCCGCCTCATGTGCAGCAGGCAGGCGGATCACAGCCATGGCCCCGTGGTGGGCCTGACCGTCGAAAACCGGCGCGTCTTCCAGCACCAGCGTTCCGCCGTGTTCTTCGATAATTTTCTTGACGATCGGCAGGCCGAGACCTGTGCCTTCGTCGCGGGTGGTCACATAGGGTTCAAACAAACGGGCACGGTCTTCTGGCAGACCGATGCCATTGTCGGCGATGGTGACCTCATAGCCGGATTTCGTCGGACTTACAGCGATGCGGATTTCAGGATCAAGATCCGCAACCGTGCCTTTTTGTTTCAGTGTTTCAACGGCTTCGCCTGCATTCTTGATCAAATTGGTCAATGCCTGACCAATCATCGTCGCGTCCAGATCCGCAAGCATCGGTTCCGTCGGCAGATCCGCGACAATGCGAAGATCAGGCTGACCTGCCTTTTGCAGGGTCACCGCATCGCGCAGCAGCTTCACCAGATCTTCCTCACGCCGCTCGGGTTCCGGCATACGGGCAAATTTGGAGAATTCATCAACAATACGGCGCAAGTCGTTGGTTTGACGGACAATCACATCTGTCATGGATTGCAGGAGATCACTGTTTTCTTCGCCCAGCTTGGGCGCAAATTTGCGTTTGATGCGCTCAGCACTCAGCTGGATGGGTGTCAGCGGGTTCTTGATCTCATGGGCAATCCGGCGCGCAACATCGCCCCAGGCCGCCATCCGCTGCGCGCTGACCAGGTCCGTAACATCGTCAAAGGCCACCACATAGCCCTCAAGCCGGTCTTCCTCGCTCCGTCGAGGGGACATCCGCACCAGAAGGTTCTCCAGCTGCCCCTGGCGGGTCACCTTGATCTCGCCCTGCACCACATCGGCGCCAGTTTCGGTCAGCTCCTGAAACAACGGCCCGAACTCCGGCACGGCCACCGCCAAGGCCAGCGACTGGCGATCACCACTCCACCCCAGCAGCCGCTCCGCAGACCGGTTCACAAAGGTGACGCGCCCCTCAGAATCCAGCCCCACCACGCCGGAGGTCACCGACATCAGCACGGAATCAAACAACCGGCGGCGGCGCTCAATCTGATGGGTGTTTTCCAGCAGCGTGTCGCGTTGTTCCCGCAGCTCAAGTGTCATCTGGTTGAAGTAGCGTCCCAGCTGCGAAATCTCATCATCGCCGTCGTCCTCCGGCACCTGCACATTCAGGTTGCCCGCCCCGACACGCCGCGCCGCAATGGTCAGCCGCCCGACCGGGCGCGACAGCCGTTCGGCAAACCACATGCCCAGCCACATCGCCGCCAGGATTAGGATCACAGCAAAGCCGAGATACAGCAGGACAAAGTCAAACAGCACCCGCCCCCGCTCGCTCTCCAACTGTTGATAAAGATGCGCGGTTTCCTTGGTGTCATCCAAGAGACTCAGCAATTCACCGTCCACATCCCGGCTGACATAGAGAAACCGGTCGACAAACGCATCCAGCCGCACCAGCGCGCGCAGCTCGCTGTTGTCCCAGTCCTGGATCAGGGTGACCCCTTCAAAAGAGGCCTGGCTGATATCCGCCGTGCGCGGCTCCTCAAAGTCGAACTCATACGACCGCTCGCCACGGGCCCGGATGGTTCCGGCGCCGTCCACCACATAGGCTTCCTGTAGGCCGCGCTGGATCTGCAATTGCCCCTGTGTCAGCACCTGACGCAACTGCCCGTCGCTGATGAAGAAATTGCGGTTTCGGCTGTTGTCGATATAGCGTGCCAGCGCCACCGCATCCTCCGAGAGGTCACGTTGCTGCTGATCCTGATAGGCCTCCGCCGCCGCCAGAGAGCTACCCACAACCTGCCGCACCCGGTCAGAGAACCAGCCTTCAAGGCCGACATTGACCGTCAGCCCGGCAAAGAGCGCCACGATCACGGTGGGCGTCAGCGCCAGAAAGGCGAAGGCCCCGATCAGACGCAGGTGCAACCTGGAGCCTGCGGATTTGGCCCGCCGCGCGGCGATCAGACGTCCCACCTGTGTCAGCACCAGCGCCGCGACGGCCAACACATAGATCAGATCGGCAAGCAGGATCAGCCGCAGCGACAGCGACGCCACCCCTTGCGAAAACGGGCCGATGATCAAAAATGTCGAAAGCGCCAGCACCGGGCCCAGAACAACCAGCCCGAGCGCGCCAACATTGCGAGCCCTGCGCGTTCTGCGCCACCGGTCAAGAGCCGCAAATGGCCCATATGCCGAACGGAGATGTGACCTCTGCGCCACGTACTGCCCTCATCCTGATGTGCGACCCTTCTGGTCGACCGCCATATATCGTGATCATCACCAGCTCAAACGCCGATCTGCCACGGTTCTGTGGCGATATTACATCAGTTTGCGGCGGCGTGTCACCTCAATATCAAGATCTGTGATCTTCTTGCGCAGCGTATTGCGGTTAATGCCAAGTAAATCCGCACATTTTGCCTGATTTCCGCCCGTCATTGCGAGCGATATTTCAATCAACGGGGTCTCAACCTCGCGCATCAGACGGGCATATAGACCTGGAGGCGGCAGCATATCGCCGTGCAGATCGAAATAGCGCTGCAAATGTCGCGCCACTGATTCCGACAGTTTCTCACTGCTGAGTGTACTGCCTGTCGCTGCCATCGGCTCACCGCCCGATTGCGCGCCCAGCGCGGCGTTGACTTCGTCGAGGCTGATCTCTTCGCTGCGCGCAGTCAGCGCCAAACGGCGCACCACGTTTTCCAGCTGGCGGACATTGCCCGGCCACGGGAACTGCCGCAGCGGCTCCCGCGCCGCCTCGCTCAGCCGACGGTGCGGCGCGCCCTCGTTCTCGGCCCGAGTGAGGAAATGCGCGCACAGCAGGGAGATATCATCAACGCGGGCACGCAGCGCAGGCACCGGCAGCTCGGTGCCGCTGATCCGGTAGTAGAGGTCCTGTCGCAAACCACCAGCCTCCATCGCTGCAGTGAGATCCTGCTGACTGGTGGCGATGAACCGGGGCTGATGATCCCCCGGTGCATCCATCATCCGCACGACACGGGCCTGGGCTTCCTCCGACAGATCCGCCAGCTCATCCAGCAGAAGCGTCCCTCCACGAACCTCAGCCAGCAACTGCGCCGGACCTTCAAGTGACGCCAGATCCGCCGCCTCCGCCCGGACAAACGGCAGGGTGCGGCGGTCCGACAGATCATGCATCGACCGGGCAATCAGTGATTTTCCTGTGCCGCTTTCACCCGTGATCAACAGGGGTATATCGGTGTTCATCACCCGCGCGATCAGCCGGTAGAGCGTTTGCATCACCTCGGTGCGCCCGACCAGCGGCAGATCCTCATGGCTCTCGCCTGCGGTCTCCGCCCCTCCCGCCGGGCCACCAGCCTGCGTAGCAGCGCGCAGCGCCCCCGGCCCGCTCCGCCTTTCGGTCAGCGCCTTGGCGGTGCGCTTCATCAGCTCCGGCAGATCAAACGGTTTGGGCAGGTAATCATAGGCTTCCGCCTCCGCCGCCTTAATCGCGGTCATAATGGTGTTCTGCGCCGAAATCACAATCACCGGCAACCCCGGCCGGTCGTCCGCGATCTTGGGCAGCATCTCCAGCCCGTTGCCATCCGGCATCATCACATCGGAGATCACGACATCGCCCTTCCCCTCGCCCACCCAGCGCATCAGCGTCGTCAGAGAGGAGGTCGCATGGACCTTGCAGCCAGCGCGCGTCAAGGCCTGGGTCAAAACCGTGCGGATTGTGCGATCGTCATCTGCGACCAGAACAGTGCCGTCCATGATGTGCTACTCCTGCCGTGGGGCGTTTGGGATGGGTACGGGACGCGGTGCGGTGGGCACACGCGACAGTGACAGTCGAAAAACCGTCTGGCCGGGTTCGGAATTGACTGAGATCCAGCCCTGGTGATCGGCAATGATCTTGCTGACCAGTGCCAGCCCCAATCCGGTGCCATTCTCCCGACCAGAGACAAAGGGATCAAAGATATCATCGCGAATTGCCTCAGGCAGTCCGGGGCCATCGTCCGAAATCTCGATTTGCAGCGGCAACAGCTTACCGGATCCATCACTGCGGCGCAGTCGGAAGGAGTGCTCGTAGAACGTACGGATCCGTATGGTGCCGCCCCCCGGATCCGCAGCCTCTGCTGCGTTCTTCAGCAGGTTCAACACCACCTGCAAAAGCTGGTCCCCATCCCCCCAGGCCATGGGCAGTGAGGGATCGTAATCCTCAATGATGGTCATATGAGCGCCGAACCCCAACAGGGCGGAGCGGCGCGCCCGATCCAATACATCGTGGATATTGACCTCCTGAAAGGCCGGGGTTGAGAGGTTTCCGAATTGTTCCACCTGCTCCAGCAGTTTCACGATGCGTCGGCTTTCGCTGACGATCAGATCGGTCAATTCCAGATCATCGCCTGACAGCCCCATCGACAACAGCTGCGCAGCACCGGTGATGCCCGCCAGCGGGTTCTTGATCTCATGGGCCAGCATTTCTGCCATACCGATTGCGGATTGCGCGGCAGATTTGGCGGAATGGTTCTGCGTCAGGCGTCCGGCCAGCTCGCGCGGGGAGAGCAGGATCAGCATCCGCCCCTCAACACCCTGCACCCGTGCTACCTGTACATTGCATTGCAGCGGCGCCCGCCCGGGCGCCCCAACGTCGATGTCATTGACAAACAAAGGCGTACCATTGTCGCGGGCGCGCGCCACCGCCTCGTCGATGGCGGGAGCAATGATCACATGTTGCCAGATCGCCTTGCCCAGCAGTGCCTTGCGCGAGGTATTGAGAAACCCTTCACCGGCAGAATTCACATCTTCGATCCGGGCCTCCGGATCAATCACAAAGGCCGGCACAGGCAGCGAGGCCCAAAGCGCGCTATCGGCACCGTTCCAATTCTGCGTAGCCCCTGATCCAGCCATATCCTGTGTCATGCCGCCTGCCCTGCCGCGAGGTCGGGACCGCGATCCGGCCCAGCGCCACCGATCAGCGCATCAGGCAGCAGCTGCAGCACCGTTCTGGGCGCCTTAGCAGTCAGCACCTCGCGCCGCAGGGGCGCGGGCGTCGCGGCCTCATCCATATACCAGCCCAGATGCTTGCGCGCGACCCGCAGACCCAGATCGGTACCGTAGAACGCAATCATCGCCTCATAGTGAGCACTGACCATCTGAACCAGATCCGACCCGGTCGGCACCTCGGGCGCAGCGCTGCCCCAGATGTCATGGGCCACCTCAGCCAGCAGCCAGGGTTTGCCCTGCACGCCGCGCCCGATCATCACCCCATCGGCGCCGGACTGTGCCAGCGCAGTTCGAGCGGTCGCCGTATCCACGATATCGCCATTGGCCAATAATGGCACGTTCAGCGCGCCCTTGACCGCTGCAATCGCCTTCCAATCGGCAGACCCTTTGTAGAACTGACATCGGGTGCGCCCGTGAATGGTCACCATCTGCACGCCTGCGTCCTGCGCGCGGCGGGCCACATCGGCGGCATTCAGGCTATTGTCGTCCCAGCCAAGCCGCGTTTTCAACGTGACCGGCACCGACACTGCGGCCACCACCGCCTCAATCAGAGACAGCGCATGATCCGGCGTCTTCAGCAGGGCCGAGCCTGAATAGCCATTGGTCACCTTCTTGGCGGGGCAGCCCATATTGATATCAATGACCTTGGCACCGCGGCTCTCCACCTGTCGTGCGGCCTCTGCCATCCAATAGGCATCGCGCCCGGCAATCTGCACTGCCGTATTCTCGACATCCGCACTCAGTTCGGCCCGTTCACGCACGCCGGGTTTGGCCTGTACCATTTCCTGACTGGCGACCATCTCGCTCACCATGAGACCGGCACCAAAGCTGCGCACCAGATCACGAAAGGGGCGATCCGTGATTCCAGCCATCGGCGCCAGAGCGATGGGAGGGGTCAGAGAAGTGGAACCGAGAGTGAAGGACAACTGCCTAATCCTTGTGCATATGAAGCGTTTCTAACCGAAGCAGCCTCTATGCGACAATGAAACCCCAGGCGGAAAGGCTGCATCTTTTGGCATATGCCTAATTTTTAGGCATATTACCCAGGGTGACCTCCTGCCATTGCCTCCCCTTGCATCACCTCCTAAACAATTGCGACCCAACAAAGAGGCGCCCTATGCCGTCTGATCCCTTCCCATCCGTGCCTGCAGCCGCCACCGCAGGCACACCCGAGGTGACCCACGCCCCGAAACACCAAACCGCCGCCCTGATTGTCGCCGCAGGCAAGGGTCTGCGCGCTGGCGGAGGTCTGGCAAAGCAATGGCGCCCGCTGGCGGGACGTCGGGTGATAGACTGGACGCTGGACGCGTTCCTTGGCGCAGGCGTGGACCGGATCGCGCTGGTCCTCTCTGCCGAAGATCACGACCACTGGCAGGAGTTCTCCTCCCGTGATGGAATCTTTCTGACCACCGGCGGATCCACACGGGCGCAATCGGTGGCAAACGGTCTTGATCTCTTGGCTGAACATGGTCTCGACCGGGTACTGATCCATGACGCCGCCCGGCCTTGTGTCTCTGCCCGCGTGATCGGGGAGATGATGGCCGCGCTCGACACCCATTTGGCCGCCGCCCCGGCGCTGGCCGTGACGGATGCGCTCTGGCGCGGGCGGGATGGCTATGTCACCGGCACCGAAGATCGCAGTGGCCTGTTTGCAGCGCAGACCCCGCAAGGCTTTCACCTGCCGCAAATCCGCGCCGCTCATCACCAACTTGCAGCAGAGGGGGGTGACGCCGCCGATGATGTGGAGGTCGCCCGCGCGGCAGGGATTGACGTTGCCATCATTCCGGGCGACCCAGACAATATGAAAATCACCCGTCCGGAAGATTTCGACCGGGCCGCGCGCATATTAGGGGGCGACATGGATGTAAGGCTTGGCAATGGCTATGATGTTCACCGGTTCGGACCGGGGGATGAGGTCGTGCTCTGCGGTGTGCCCGTAGCCCATGATCGCGGCCTTCAGGGGCATTCTGATGCAGACGTCGGGCTGCACGCCATCACCGATGCCCTATACGGCGCGCTGGCGGAAGGCGACATTGGCCGCCACTTCCCGCCCTCGGATCCCCAATGGAAAGGTGCCGCCAGCGATATCTTCCTGCGCCACGCCGCCGATCTGACCCGCTCCAAGGGCTATCAGATCTCCAATGTGGATTGTACGCTGGTCTGTGAATTCCCGAAGATCACCCCCCATGCGCCCGCCATGCGCGCCGCTGTGGCTCAGATCCTCTCTATCGACATCTCCCGTGTCTCGATCAAGGCGACGACCTCCGAACGGCTCGGCTTTACCGGGCGGGGCGAAGGCATCGCCGCCATCGCCACAGCCTGCGTGGTGAAATCATGAAAAAATCGCGTCTTGCTTTCCTGATCGGCACCGTGGGCGGCGTTGGCTATCTGCGACCCGCCCCCGGCACCTGGGGATCACTGGCAGCCCTTCCCATGGCGTTTGTCCTGCACCAGTTGGGCGGGTTTCTTCTGCTGGCGCTTGCGACCGTCATTTGCATGGTCGTCGGTGTCTGGGCTGCGGAGGCAATGACCCGCAACCGCGAAAACATGGATCCCTCCGAATTTGTACTGGATGAGGTCGCAGGCCAGTTCATCGCGCTCTGGGCAATCTCTTATCCTGCATGGGCGCATGACATTGCCATCACCGCACTCTGGCCGGGCTGGATCGCGGCCTTCGTGCTGTTTCGGCTGTTTGACATCTGGAAACCCGGCCCTGTCGGCTGGGCCGACCGCCAAAAGGGCGCAACTGGCGTGATGATGGATGACATCATCGCTGGTATCCTCGCGGCGATCGGCGTGGCCGCCCTTGCTGGCTTCTCACATGGCGTGTTGGGAATGTGATCATGGATGTCGCTGCTCTCATCCACAAGGCCCGTGCGAAGGGGGTCACCATTGCCACCGCCGAGAGCTGCACCGCAGGCATGATCGCAGCCGCCCTCACGGATGTTCCTGGATCCTCTTCAGTGGTTGACCGGGGCTATGTCACCTACTCCAACCGCGCTAAGCAAGACATGCTCGGCGTGCGCGAGAGCACCCTTGCCACTGTCGGCGCCGTCAGCGAGGAGGTTGCTGTCGAGATGGCCGAAGGGGCGCTGACCCGCGCTGACGTCACCCTGAGCATCGCGGTCACCGGCATCGCAGGCCCCGGCGGCTCTGAGCATAAGCCCGAGGGGCGGGTGTGCTTTGCCCTGGCACAGAAAAAGCTGCCAATCCATGTCGAGACAGTTGATTTTGGCCCGCTTGGCCGCGAACAGGTGCGCGCAGCGACATGCGACCACGCGCTGTCGCTGATCTGGCAATCCCTTACGGCAAATCCGCAAGGCTGACGCAAACCACAGCCCATCTGCCGCTATTTCATAGAACGGGCGCGAATTGAGCATCGCGCGCGCAGGACCGCTCAATTTTTCAGCATTTTAACAAAAGCCCGCTTTTCTGGCGCAAATTTGAAACCTGCCGCTTTTTTCAACGCCCCAGTTCCGCTTTGTCAGGCCTCAGATCAAGAAACAGCCTGACACGCGGAAGGAACGGCGGATGAACGCAGCCGATACAGCTTGGATTATTGTGGCCACGGCCCTTGTCCTCTTCATGACATTGCCGGGGCTTGCCCTGTTTTATGGCGGTCTTGTCCGCGCCCGAAATGTGCTCAGCGTGTTTATGCAATGCTACGCCATCGCCTGTTTGATGAGCGTTCTGTGGCTGGCCTTCGGCTATTCCATCGCCTTCGGAAGCGGCACCTCCGGCCTATGGGGCGGTCTGGACAAGATGTTCCTGTCCGGCGTCACCGCAGACAGCCTCTCTGGCACCCTGCCCGAGGTTCTGTTTTTTGCCTTCCAGATGACCTTCGCCATCATCACGCCTGCCCTAATCGTGGGCGCCTATGTCGAGCGCGTGGGCTTTGGCTTTGTGCTGGTGTTTTCCGGCCTCTGGATGCTCCTGTGCTACGCGCCCGTCGTGCATTGGATCTGGGGCGGCGGCATGCTGGCCGATGGCGGCATCTTTGGCGAAGTCGGCGTGCGCGACTTTGCCGGTGGCATCGTGGTGCATGAAACCGCAGGCCTGGCGGCGCTGATCATCGCGGTGTTCCTTGGCCCGCGCAAAAACCGCACCACACCGCCGCATAACCCCGGCTATGTCTTCATCGGCGCTGCCATGCTCTGGGTTGGGTGGTTCGGCTTCAACGGTGGCTCGCAGCTGGCCGCAGACGGTGGCGCGGCGATGGCGCTGACTGTCACCCATATCTCCGCCGCCACCGCCTCGCTGACCTGGGCGCTGTGGGAGAAGATCAAATACGGTAAGGCGTCCATGGTAGGCCTCGTCACCGGCACCATCGCGGGCCTTGCCTCCATCACGCCTGCCTCCGGCTTTGTCGGCCCGGTCGAGGCGCTGGTGATCGGTGCTGTCGCGGGTATCCTCTGTCAGGAAGCCGTGAACGTCGTCAGAAACCTGCTGAAGATCGACGACACGCTTGATGTCTTTGCCGTGCATGGTGTCGGCGGCATCTTCGGCACCATCATGATCGCGATCTTCGGCGCGGGCAGCTGGTTCGCACAGCTTGGCGGTCTGGCTGTGGTTGGGGTCTTCACCGTTGTTGTGACCATTGTTCTGGTCAAAGTCACCGCCGCGATCACACCGCTGCGTGTGGATCTGGAGACCGAGACCAACGGGCTTGATATCACGGTTCACGGTGAACGCGCCTACGACATGACCAGCTGACATCAATCAACCAGCAGCACAAAGATAAACGGGCCTGCATCGCGGGCCCGTTTTTATTCAACAGCTTAGCTGCCGTTGCTGATCATCCATAAAGCTCCGCCGCGCGACGTTCAAAGGCGCGCACGATCCGCTGCATCGCCTCATTGAACACCACGCCGATGATCCCCTGCAGCACGGCATTCTTGAACTCAAAATCAACAAAGAACGACACATCGCAACCACCGTCCACGCGATCAGCGAACGCCCAGTTGGATTTCATGTAGCGGAACGGCCCGTCCAGATATTCCGTGTCGATTTTCTTGTCGTTTGGGAACAATGTCACCCGGCTGCCAAAACGCTCGCGGAACACTTTGAAGGAGATCACCAGATCCGCCTCCATCACCTCAGCCTCCCCCAAGGGCGTGCGGCTGCGGATGCGGGCAGCGGAACACCAGGGCAGAAACTTGGGATAATCCCCGACATCAGCCACCAGATCATACATCTGCTGAGCCGTGTAAGGCATTGGCCGGGTTTCTGAATGGGTAGGCATAAGAGGCGCATTTCCTGCTATGATCGTCCCGCGTCATGTCATATGAACGCGCGGGAAATTCAAGGGGGCACCCATGACACAGCGGCCATATGTCATCGATGTGATGATCTCAGCCAAAGCCATTGCGGCGCGGATCGAAGAGCTTTGCGCCGAGATCCAGACAGAATTTGAAGGCACCGACAAACTGGTGGTGGTGGGGCTGCTCCGTGGCAGCTTTGTCTTCATCGCCGACTTGGTGCGGGAACTGGATCTGCCGATCGAGGTCGATTTTCTTGAGGCGTCCTCTTACGGAGACGCCATGGAAAGCAGCCGAGAAGTCCGTATTCTCAAGGACTTGCGCGGCGCAATTGAAGGCCGTGATGTGCTGGTTGTTGAAGATATCGTCGACACCGGCCATACACTGAACCACGTGACGCATCTGTTGCGCAGCCGCCAGCCAGCCCGGCTGAAATCTATCGCGTTGCTCGACAAACCCTCCCGTCGTGAGGTCGATTTCCGCTCTGATTGGATCGGCTTTGAGATCCCGGATGAATTTGTCGTCGGCTACGGAATCGACTACGCGCAGCGCAACCGCAATCTGCCCTTCATCGGCAAAGTCCGCTTCACAGAAGACGGCTGAACCTGCGCCCGGCTTCTCCCGGTCGCTATTATCCGCCGAGCAATCCGGCGTGGGGCGCAAACAACTGCGCCCTGCACACTGAAGATTCCCCCAAACCGGCACCAGCCCGCCGATGGCCCGCTGTTGCGTCAGCGTCTTTCTGCACAGCCCGTTTGCCAAATACCCCGATCCCCTCCAAGGCTCACCCAAGCGTTGAGACCAAAAAGGAGATCGACAATGAGACTGGCCTATATCGCTGCGGCCTCGCTTGCCCTTACCCCTGTCGCAGGGATCGCCGCGCCCCCGAAATGGGCGCCCGGCCACAAGAACAGCGCAGCGCAGCATGCCCCCGGTCAGATCAAAAAACAGCACAAACCGCGCCACCAAGGCTTTCAACAGCTGCGCGGTGACTGGGACTATATCGACGATCATGCCCGTTGGGGGCTGGCGCCGCCTGCTCCGGGTCACCGCTATATCCGCAAGGATGACCGAATTTACGAAGTGGTGCGGGACACGCTGGCGATTGTGGGCGCCGTTGCTCTGGTGGATGCGCTGATCGATTGATCGCCGTTTTCCGACATCAACATGCCACATAAGAGGCTGTGAAATCTAACTTATCTCAGCAGATCATCAAGGACGGCAGTAAAAATGGACACGCCAACCGGGATCGCGTCATCGGGAAAATCATAGTCAGGATTATGAAGTTGCGGCTGCATTTCGCCTGAGCCGAGCCAGATCATCGCAGCCCGTGCCGTCTTCCCAAACTGACCGAAATCCTCGGACCAACGCTGCGGCAGATCGCGGATTTCAACCGGATGCCCGGCGGCGTCGCAGGCCGCCTGAAGGATGGTCACGGCCTCGGCGTCATTGGTGCAGGCGTCGAATACATCGTCGAAATTGATGTCGCAGCCCACCCCACTGTCCGCGCAGATCCGACCTGTCAGATCTGTGGCCTCAGCGATCAACGCCTCCATTCGCGCATCACTGACTGTGCGCAGCGTGGCCCAGACTTCGCCCTCACCGGGCGCGATACCAAATGTCGCCTCGCCAAGGCGCGCATGGGTGATCGTGACCAGCGCGTAATCCGGCCCCAGATCCTGACCTCCGGCAAGTGCCGCCAGGGCCGGGAGCAGCTGCGCCATGGCACCTGCCGGTGAAATTCCGTCCTGCGGTGCCGCCGCATGGGAGGTCTTGCCCATCAGCCGGATGCGCATCCCGCGGGACGCACAATTGGCCGCCTCAGCACATAAGGCCACAGCCCCGACCGGCAGCCCCGGAAGATTGTGCAGGGCAAAGGCATACTCAGGAGCAATTTGCGGAAACGCAGGGTCGGCGATCACAGCGCGCGCCCCCTGCCCGGTCTCCTCCGCCGGTTGGAACAACAACACAACACGGCCCCGTGCCGGTCGCCTTGCGATCAGATCCTGCGCCAGTGCAGCCACGATGGTCATGTGCCCATCATGACCACAGAGATGGCCGCGCCCCGGGTGTGTCGAGCGATAGGGCTGATCAGAAAGCTCTTCAATCGGCAGCCCGTCCAGCTCACAGCGGATCATCACGGTCGGCCCATCTGCCGCACCGTTATAAACCGCCGCAACGCCATGGCCACCCAGACCGGTCAGCAGCTGGTCGGGATCATGGCCACGCAGAAAGTCGGCGATCAACGCCGCAGTCTTTCCCTCGGCCCCCGATATTTCCGGGATCTGGTGCAACGCATGGCGCAGCTCTGTCAGCTGCGCCAGACGGTCCGGCGTCATGCCAGGCCGAGCTTTTTGTTGCGTGCGGCGCGCAGCTGGGCGAAATCATCGCCCGCGTGGTAAGACGACCGCGTCAGCGGCGTTGCCGAAACCATCAGGAAGCCTTTGCCATAGGCGGCTTTCTCATAGCTTTCAAATTCTTCCGGCGTCACGAACCGGTCGACCGCATGGTGTTTCGGCGTCGGCTGGAGATACTGACCGATGGTCAGGAAGTCGATATCCGCGGCGCGCATATCGTCCATCACCTGCTTTACAGCCTGCGCGTCCTCACCCAGGCCGACCATGATGCCGGATTTGGTAAACATGGACGGATCCAGTTCCTTGACCCGCTGCAGCAGCCGCAGCGAATGGAAATAGCGCGCACCTGCGCGAACTTCCGGGTAGAGACCGGGCACCGTTTCCAGATTGTGGTTGAACACATCCGGGCGCGCTTCGACCACTTTTTCCAGCACCGACGGATCGCATTTCAGAAAATCAGGTGTGAGGATTTCAATCGTGGTTTTGGGCGAGCGATGACGCACCGCGCGGATTGTCTGGGCAAAATGCTCGGCGCCGCCATCTTCGATGTCATCACGATCCACAGAGGTAATAACGACGTGGTTCAGCCCAAGCTTTTGCACCGCATCTGCGACCCGGCCCGGTTCAAACACATCAAGCGCCTCTGGCGGTTTGCCGGTGGCAATGTTGCAGAAGGAACAGGCCCGCGTGCAAACCTCACCCATGATCATCATGGTGGCGTGGCCCTGGCTCCAGCATTCGCCAACATTGGGGCAACCCGCCTCTTCGCAGACGGTGACCAGCTTATGCTCTCGCATGATCTTATGCGTTTCCGCGTAGCCCTTGCCCCCTGGCGCCTTGACCCGGATCCAGCTTGGCTTCTTCGGCTGAGCATTGTCAGGACGATGCGCCTTTTCCGGGTGGCGTTGCTCGGGGATTTTCAGATCTCGCACGTCGATGTTCCCTTGCGGCAGTGGTCTTTTGGTCTTCGTAACATAGTTGCAATCGCTTGGCACGACCAGTTCTCCGCCCTGCCCACATCCTCCCTCCGGGCAACATTACCCCCTAATACACTGTTTATATTAAAAATCTGATGCAGAATGCGGATACTGCAACCCCGCCACCCGGTTTCGGGCAACCGGGTGGCTGCCCGAGGATCCCTGCTGCCGAGTCGCTACGGACACGTCGCATCGCTCTCGTTAAACGACGCGAATTGGCAGCCATCTAGACCGGATTCACATCCCATCAACCGCTGCGGCATTGCGCCCGTGAAAACCCCATTGCAGGTGATTTAGAACTCTTATAAATCACCGCGCGACGACGAATTGATCCTTAAGGAGCCGATGATGAAAGCTGGCGTAAAACTGCCCGACGTGACCTTCCGCACCCGTGTTCGCGACGAATCCGTGGGCGGCCCGAACCCGTTCCGCTGGGAAGACAAAACCACCGCCGACTATTTTGCCGGCAAGCGCGTTGTGCTGTTCTCCCTGCCCGGCGCCTTCACCCCCACCTGTTCGACCTATCAGCTGCCCGGTTTTGAAAAAGGCTTTGCCGATTTTCAGGCCGAAGGCATCGATGCGATCTACTGCATGTCGGTGAACGACAGCTTTGTGATGAACAAATGGGCCGAATCCCAGAACCTGAAAAACGTCGGCGTGATCCCCGATGGCTCCGGTGAATTCACCCGCCGTATCGGCATGTTGGTGGCCAAGGATAACCTGGGCTTTGGCAACCGTTCCTGGCGCTATGCGGCCATCGTCGACAATGGCGTGGTCGAAGCATGGTTCGAAGAGCCGGGCCTCTGCGACAACCATGGCGAAGACCCTTATGGTGTGTCCTCGCCGGAAACCGTTCTGGAGCACCTAAAGACCGCCAAGGCCGAGGTGGCCGCCTGATCCAGAGGGTCTGAGATACCGACCGATCCGCTGGATCCCGGTATCAGGCAAAGCGATGAAAAATCCAACCCGGCGCCCGATGGCGCCGGGTTTTTTTGTGACAAATACAACGGCTTCAGCCGATCAGCTCATCCTGAGCCTGCTGCGCATCATAGTGTAGTTTCAACTGCTGCAGAGCGATACGCAGCACCACCTTGCCGGAGCGGGCCGACCAGCCCAGCTGGCGTTCAGCGGCTTCCAGACCTTCGAGATGGCAACAACAGCGCATCACGATATCACTCAGCCCCTCGCCGAGCGCATTCAGCGCGGCGGCAGCTCGCTTTTTCGCCGCCGATGCGGCCTGTCCCGGCCGTCGGCGGCGGGGCGTAGTGGGACCGCAGTCCCCCTCGCGGAACTGTGCCGAGGTCTGCGCCAGATGCTCCGCCACCTGTGCCAGTTCGAAATCCTCGCGCAGACGCTCTCCCGCGCGCACCAGATCGGTGGTCAGAAACGGGGAGCCATCACGATCTGTCAGCCGCGCCAGCATATGCAGCGGCGTCTCCCCCAGCCCGTAGCGGGCGCGCCGGGGGCGCCGCCGGTTGCGGTTGGTTTTACGCGTCGCCAGGCTGGCGCTTTCCAGCCGCGACCGGGCGCGGTTTTCACGGCTGGCCACAAACTGGCTGAGCGCGCTGCGCCCCTCCGGTGTGATATGATAGCGGCTGAGCCGCCCCGGCGCCGGACAGGCGATCCAGTCGCGCAGCGCCAGTGCTTCTGCAAGGGTGCGATCCACAACGACCTTCTTGTCACCGCTTGCCGCCTCCCGCACGACCACCGCCTTCTCCATCCCGTCGGCCACAGCAAGGACCGCGCCCTGCGGGTTAAGACAGGTCAGAACTTCAACCGCCTCGCTCTCAAAGGCCTCGGCGCAGGCGGGCACGGTCCCCAACGCCAGCGCACGGGCTGACATCGGCCGGGGGCCGGGCATGTCTTCGGCATAGTGACTGGCCGCAAGCGACGCCAGCGCGCCATCAACCAGCGGATCATCGCGACGGGTTTCAACCCGTCGAACCTGTCGCAATACGGTAGACGGGTGGCAGCCCGCCTGTTTCGCAAGATTGCGGATCGAACGGCCCGCTTCAGTATGTTCAAGATATCGGCACGCCTCCTCAGGCACCCATTCCGGCAAGCCGGATACAGCCATAGTTTGCATTTTATCACCCCACATGTGATCATTCGAAACTATCCTCCCACGGGCCGTCTACGTGTTATCCACAGACACCACTCACCGTACTGGCCTGATTTTTCTGAATAGTCTCAGTCAGAACATCATTGGTTTCAAATTTTCATCAATCAATATCGAATAGACCGTTCGCCGAACCGCCCCCTTCGGCAACACCCGCAACAGTTGTGTTAAACAGCGCTATCAACGGAGCTGGAAAGGACATGACGATGCAGGATATCTTTGGTCATCTGGCCGCTTTGCGCCGCCCTCGGCTGTTGGTGCGGACAGCAAGGATCGGCGCCCGCGATTATAGCCGGCGGCGTGATCTGAAACGGGTGCTTGGGTACGGCACCTTGCCAAAGCCCGCAGCAGCCGTGATGCGGCTTCTGGATCTGGAGCGCGATCACAACCGCAGGCGTGAAACGGGAGATGCCGGATATTCGCTAACCCGCCACGTCGATGTGTTGATCGCCCTGATGGGCGAAGCAGAGGGGCTGCGCCGCCCCAATCTGAAAGCTGCCTGACCGGCAGGCGCGATGAAAACGCAAAACGGCGGCCCCAAGGGACCGCCGTCTGCAGCCGGCCTATGCCGACCGGTATCTGTTCAGATAAGAACCGCCGCTGTTACATGAACGCGTCAGGCATGGAGGCTTTCTTCTCGGCGACATAGGCTTCCAGCTTGCCCAGGATCTCAGGATCCAGCGGCGGTGCCTCATAGGCGTTCAGCAATGTCTCCACCCGATTGCTGGCCAGAGCAACCGTATCGCGCGCGCCTTCCTCTTCCCAGGTCTCGAACGGTTTGTAGTCCAAGAGGTCGGATTTCCAGAACGCGGTTTTGAAGTTGGCCTGCGTATGTTCGCAGCCCAGATAGTGGCCACCCGGACCAACTTCGCGGATCGCACCCATGGCCAGTGTGTCGTCGTCAACCGCGACCCCTTTGGCCAGACCATGCAGCGCGCCCAGCTGATCGGCATCCATCACGAATTTCTCAAAATCCGCGACCAGACCGCCCTCAAGCCAGCCACAGGAGTGCAGCTGGAAGTTTACGCCCGACAGCAGACCCATATTGAGCGAATTTGCGGTCTCGTAAGCGGCCTGTGCGTCGGGCAGTTTAGAGCCACAGAACGACCCGGAAGACCGGAACGGCAGCCCCAGACGTCGCGCCAACTGGCCAGCGCCATAGGTGATATGCGACGCCTCTGGCGTGCCAAAGGTGGGCGCACCGGAATTCATATCGATCGAGGTCACCATGGCACCAAAGATCACCGGCGCACCGGGGCGGATCAGCTGACTATAGGCGACACCGGCCAGAACTTCGGCCAGAACCTGAACCAGCGTCCCGGCGACAGACACCGGCGCCATCGCACCACCGACGATAAAGGGCGAGATGATGCAGGCCTGGTTATGTGCGGCATAGACTTCCAGCGCGCCCATCATCACATCGTCAAATGTCATTGGCGAGTTGATGTTGATCAGCGAGGTCATCACGGTGTTGTCGCGCACGAAATCCTTGCCAAACAGGATTTCGCACATTTCGATGGAATCCTGCGCCCGGCTAGGTTCGGTGACCGATCCCATGAAGGGTTTATCGCTCAGCGTCATATGCGCCATCAGCATATCGAGATGACGTTTGTTCACCGGTACATCGGTCGGCTCACAAACGGTGCCACCGGAATGGTGCAGCCATTTGGACATATAGCCCAGCTTCACGAATTTCTGAAAATCATCCAGCGTCGCATAGCGGCGACCGCCTTTGGCATCGCGCACAAACGGCGGGCCGTAGACTGGCGCCAGCACCATGTTCTTGCCACCGACAACCACGGATTTTTCCGGGTTCCGAGCGTGCTGGGTGAATTCGGACGGGGCGGTTTTGCACAGTTCGCGGGCCAGACCGCGGGGAATGCGCACGCGCTCGCCATCGATGGTGGCGCCAGCCGCACGCCAGCGTTCCAGCGCGGCGGGGTTGTTCACGAAGTTGACGCCCACCTCTTCGAGGATGGTTTCGGCGTTGGCTTCGATGGCCTGCAGCGCTTCTTCGCCCAGCACCTCAAAGTTCGGGATATTGCGCTCAATGTATTTTGCGGTGTCGATCTTGACGCCGGTACGTTCTGCGCGACGGGCGGCACCACCGCCTCCACGTGCGCGACGGCGCGGTGCTGCTGGAGCTGCTTCTGTCATGGTTTTTCCTCACCACAGGCATTTCGTTGCGACTGTGATTATATCGCTCAGACAAAAGGCCGCCGCAGGATTACGGCCATTGAAGTTGAAAAGCGACATTCCCGACAGGTTTCTCGCGAAAACGGCCGGGATTTTGGCTCTGCCACCGGTGCAGTGGCAGCACGCGGCAGATAGCGCAAACGCACTCTGCGGCGCGAAAATCCCTTGCGAATTCTGCGCCACTGCCCTATGGCGCGTGCATGACAGAGACATCCCACGACAGCCTTCTCATCATCGACTTTGGCAGCCAGGTGACGCAGCTGATCGCGCGCCGCCTTCGCGAGCTGAATGTCTATTGCGAAATCCATCCCTATCAGAATGTCACTATGGACTTTGTGCGCGAGATGGCGCCCAAGGCGGTGATTTTCTCCGGCGGACCCGACAGCGTGACCCGCGAGGGTAGCCCCCGTGCGCCACAGGAGATCTTTGATCTGGGCGTGCCGATCCTGGGCATCTGCTACGGCCAGCAGGTGATGATGCACCAGCTGGGTGGCAAGGTGCTGTCCGGCCATGGCACCGCCGAATTTGGTCGCGCCTATGTGACACCAACGGTCAGCAGCCTGCCCCTGCTGGATGGCTGGTTTGCCGATGACAGCGACCGCGAACAGGTCTGGATGAGCCACGGCGATCACGTCAGTGAGATTGCACCAGGGTTTGAGGTCTATGGCACCTCCCCCAATGCACCCTTCGCGATCACCGCAGATGTCAGCCGTAATTTCTACGCGGTGCAATTCCACCCTGAGGTACACCACACCCCGAACGGTGCCAAACTCTACGAAAATTTCGTAAAGATCGCCGACTTCACCGGTGACTGGACCATGGGCGCCTACCGCGAGCAGGCAATCCAGGCGATCCGCGATCAGGTCGGCGACAAGCAGGTCATCTGTGGTCTGTCCGGCGGCGTCGACAGCTCTGTTGCGGCGATCCTCATTCATGAGGCAATCGGCGATCAGCTGACTTGTGTGTTTGTGGACCATGGCCTGTTGCGCAAAAATGAGGCCGAAGAGGTCGTCACGATGTTCCGTGACAACTACAATATCCAGCTGATCCACGCGGATGAGCAGGAGTTGTTCCTGGGCGAGCTGGACGGTCAGTCGGACCCGGAAACCAAGCGCAAGATCATCGGCAAGCTGTTCATCGACGTGTTCCAGAAACACGCCAACACGATTGAAGGCGCCGAATTCCTGGCGCAGGGCACCCTGTACCCGGATGTGATTGAATCGGTGTCGTTCTCGGGCGGCCCGTCAGTCACCATCAAGTCGCACCACAATGTCGGTGGCCTGCCGGAAAAGATGGGCCTGAAGCTGGTGGAACCGCTGCGTGAGCTGTTCAAGGACGAAGTCCGCGCCCTGGGCCGCGAACTTGGCCTGCCTGCAAGCTTTATCGGCCGCCACCCCTTCCCCGGACCGGGCCTGGCAATCCGCTGCCCAGGCGAGATCACCCGCGAGAAGCTGGAGATTCTGCGCGAGGCGGATGCGATCTATATCGACCAGATCCGCAAACATGGTCTTTATGATGAAATCTGGCAGGCCTTTGTTGCGATCCTGCCCGTGCGCACGGTCGGCGTAATGGGCGACGGGCGCACCTATGACTATGCCTGTGCCCTGCGCGCGGTGACCTCTGTTGATGGCATGACGGCGGATTACTATCCGTTCAGCCACGACTTCCTCGGTGAAACCGCCACGCGGATCATCAATGAGGTGAAGGGGATCAACCGCTGCACCTATGACATCACCTCGAAGCCTCCGGGCACGATCGAGTGGGAATAAACCAGCACCCAGAACCCCGGCTCATGAGCCGGGGTTTTCTTTATAGAAGGCCCCGATTCAATCTAATTTTCACTGATGTTTTAACGATTTGAAAAACTCTCTCTGCGAGGTTTCGGTGAACCTCTATTGGGAGCATTTCCGGAATGATCATCTGCCATCCGCTCAAGCTAATTTTCATCAAAACGAAGAAGGTTGGCGGAACCTCGTTTGAAATCGCACTGTCCAGCTATTGCGATGACGACAGCATCATCACACCAATCAGCCCAAAGGATGACGAGAGCCGGAGAGAGTTGGGTTATCCCGGGCCTCAGAACCATCAAACCCAGACCTGGCCGGATGGAAATGAGGGCACGCAGGCTTTCTTCAATCATATGACCGCCGGGCAGATCCGCGCCGCTGTTCCACAGGATATCTGGGAGAGTTACACCAAGATCACGATCTGGCGTGACCCCTACGATGCGATTATCTCGCGCTACTACTGGGAGAGGATGGACAAACGCGATATTCCATTTGACCAGTTTGTCGGGCACTTCCGCAGCGTTTTGAGCGAGAACCGCCGCATCGCGCCACTGACTGGCCCGAACAGCCCCGACATCTTTCTGCGTTACGAGCATCTTGAGGAGGATGTCAACGCGCTGGGTATTGACGGCCTCTGGGCGCGGTTCTCCAGCCTGAGCGCCAAGGGCGAACTTCGCCCAAAACACGGCGCCGATCCGGCGACCGTCTTCGCCCAACACCCCGATACCGCTGATCTGATTGAGCAGGAAGCCGCGGATGAAATTGCCCGCTTCGGCTACGCCCGCCCGGTTGCAACGCCAGATCAGGTGACCCCCAACCGCACATCTGCCGCGATGTCTGGTCACCCGCCCTCAGGAAGCGGCGCCGCCCCCGGCCCGCGGCCTGATTTTATCTTCACCCTCTCTGCTGGGCGCACCGGCACGGCCTGGCTCGCACGTTTTCTCGGTGAGAATTTGAATATTCCATCGGTGCATGAGCCTTTTGGCCTGGATGACTATGGCACCCGCCTGCCCAGTATCGGCCATATGCGGCGCTTCAATACCTACGGCATGAACGGACCTATCTGCGATTTTTGGGAGGGCAAGCTTGGCGAGCTTCAAGCTCCCTATGCCGAAAGCAACCACACCTTGGGAAAATGCGGACTCATTGAGTCCCTTGTTGAGCATGGCCTTGCGCCTAGTAGCACCATCGTCGTTCTGCGCCGCGACTTAGCCAAACAGATCGCAAGTTACATCAACCGCAATGATTTCTTCAATATTACAGTCCCTTGGCAATGGTACCTGCATCCGACCTATCCCAACAAGATTGTGGATCCGACCCCTCTGAAGCATCTGGGAGATGTTGGCACCGCGATCTGGTATGCGTTGGAAATGGAGGCGCGATATGCTTACTATAAAGCTCTCTACGGTGATCAGCTCCACTTTGTAGAGACAACCTTGGAAGAGGCCACTACCCCAAATGGAGCGGCAAAATTGCTTCGGGCGCTGGGACACACACGGCACGCAAAACTACCGCCCAAGACGAATGCATCACCGCAAAATAATCATATAACTGATACGCTCATCGCTGAGGTAGAAACGCTGCTGTCACGAATAAATTTCAACGCAGAAGAGGCTGCCAAGGGCTTTATTCAGCGCGGAAACCGGCTCGATGTACCGGTCCCGCCACGCCAGGGTGGGACGATCGGGAAGGTTGCTGCCGAATAGCTGTCCCGGCATATCCGTGTCCCGGGACTGGACCGCGCGGCGAACATGGCTTGACCTAAGTTAAAAACTGCCCCCTTCTGCCCCGGAGAATGGCACGCGGGGGCGGTGATGGAACTGAACGACCGACCAATAGGCACGGCTGCGATTTGGATGATCGGAGCGATTGTCTCCTTCTCTGCCATGGCAATTGCCGGTCGAGAGGCAGGGTTGAGCCTCGACACGTTTGAGATCATGACCTACCGCAGCGCCGTTGGTCTGGTGATTGTGGTCGCGGTTCTGACCGCGACGGGCAGTTGGCGGCAGGTACGGCGGGACCGGCTTGGCCTGCATCTCATCCGCAATGCCGCGCATTTCACCGGGCAGAACCTCTGGTTTTTTGCTGTGACCCTGATCCCGCTGGCACAGGTTTTTGCGCTGGAATTCACCTCCCCGCTCTGGGTGCTGATGCTATCACCACTGCTGCTGGGCGAAGCTCTGACAAAACCCCGCGTGCTGGCGGCGGCTCTTGGTTTTATCGGCATTCTGATTGTCGCGCGCCCCAGTCCGGAGTCCCTGAACCTAGGCGTGATCGCGGCGGCCAGCTCTGCTGTCTTCTTCGCGCTCACGATCATGTTCACCAAGCGACTGACCCGGCATGAGCCGATCAGCTCCATCCTGCTGTGGCTGACCCTGATGCAACTGGGAATGGGTCTGGCGATATCTGGCTGGGACGGGGTGATTGCAATCCCAAATGCCGCAACGGCACTTTGGCTGCTGGTGATTGGCTGCGCAGGGTTGACTGCACATTTTTGCATGACCAAGGCGCTCGCAATTGCTCCGGCCACCGTTGTGGTGCCCATTGATTTCGCCCGCCTGCCGACCATCGCTGTAGCCGGAATGTTGATTTATGGTGAAGCGCTTAACCTCTGGATCCTGTTGGGCGCGGCGGTGATCTTCTGTGCGAACTACATCAATATTCTGGATGCGGCCGGGCGTCTGCGTGCGCATTCAGAACAACGAAGATCAGTCTGACTTTCTTGCCCTTGATTGCCTTTGCGTCAACATTGACCGAAAAATTCCCCCTTGCTAGCGTTTTCCAATGTTAAAACCAGACGCTCAAGTCTGGACAGGGAGGAACAATGAAACGCTATCTTGCAACGTCAGCGGCGCTGGCGCTGGCTTCCGGCTCCGCTATGGCCAGCGGTCTTGATCGGACCGGCCAGCCGATTGGCATCATCTTCGAAGAAGGCAGTTACGCCGAGTTTTCCGTGGCGACCTCATCCGTAGATCTGTCCGGCAATGACCGCGCCACCACCACCGTCGGCACCGCGGGTAACCCTTTTCAATCTGCGACCAGCGATGTCGGCGACCGCTTCAACATGTTTGGTGCCGGTTACAAGCGGGACATCAACGAGCAGCTGTCCTTCGCAGTGATCTTCGATCAGCCGTGGGGCGTCGACGTGAATTACCCGGTTGGAAGCTCGCTCCTTTTGGGCGGCACCACGGCAGTGGCGGATTCTAACGCAATCACTGCACTTGTTCGTTACAAGTTTAACGACAACTTCAGCGTTCATGGCGGCATTCGTTACCAAGAGATTGACGGCGCGATTAACCTGGCGGGCGGCGCCTATTCCTCTATCGGCAGCCAATATAACGTGAAGGTCAACAAGGACGGTGCATTTGGCTGGGTCGCGGGCGTTGCCTATGAAATCCCAGAAATCGCCCTGCGCGCGGCACTGACCTACAGCTCCGAAATCGAGCATGATTTCAACCTGAACGAAACCTTTGCCAATGGCGTCTCAGTAGGAACATCGACCAAGACCAAGACACCGCAGTCGGTCAACTTGGACCTTCAAACGGGCATTGCCGAAGACACGCTGCTGTTTGGCGGCATTCGCTGGGCAGAGCACAGCGTCACCAACTTGGTTGTGCCGGGCCTCAGCGGTCAGGCCGGTCGCACCGTAGACCTGATCGACCTTGATGACTCGGTCACCTACACCCTTGGCGTGGGTCGCAAATTCAACGAGAACTGGTCTGGTTCGCTTGCGGTAATCTATGCAGATGTTGATGGCGACAACCTTGTCTCACCGCTCGCACCCACGCACGGCTATGAGGCAATCCGCCTTGGCGTGCAGTACACTCAGGACAAGATGAAGATCTCTGCCGGTATCCGCTATACCAGACTGGGTGACGCAATTGCCGCGCCCGGTGGTGCTGTGGGCGTCGCGAACTTTCGCGACAACGATGCTGTCAGCTTTGGCCTGAAGGTCGGCTATAGCTTCTGATCCTGGCGTAAAACCTGCGTGCGCTTACAGGCCGCGCTGTAACAAAGACAGGGCCAGAACCAGCTTTGCCCCCGCACCCATGGTGCGGGGGTTTTTCATGTCACGACCTCGCCTCAGCGCGCCATCTGCGGGCGCTGCCGATTGACCCACGCGACATTGCTCAGTAGCAAGGCAAGGAACCAACAGGGACCGGATTTCAAATGCTCTATTCGTCTGCCGAAGAGTGGCGTAAGGTGCCGCATAAGCGGGTTTTGTTCTTTGGCATGTCCGGTCTGGGCAAGACCTATATCAGCAACATCCTGCGCGGTGCGGGCAGCTGGTTTCACTACTCTATTGATTACCGCATCGGTACCCGCTACATGGGCGAATATATCGCCGACAATGCCAAGGCAGAGGCGATGAAGGTGCCGTTTCTGCGCGATCTTCTGTTGTCTGACTCGATCTACATCGGCTCCAATATCAGCTTTGAGAACCTGACACCGGTGGCGTCCTATCTAGGCAAGCCCGGCAATCCGGCCAAGGGCGGGCTGGCAATGCAGGAATATACCCGCCGTCAGGACCAGTTCCGCACCGCTGAGCTGAACGCGCTGCGCGATACTGGCTATTTCATCGACCGCGCTGCGCGGCTCTATGACTATCCGAACTTCATCTGCGACACCGGTGGCAGCATCTGCGAATGGGTCGATGCAAGCGAGCCCAACGACCCTTTGCTGACAGAGCTGTCGCAGCACACGCTGATGGTCTGGATCAAGGGCGACGAAGCCCATACCCAAGAGCTGATCCGCCGGTTCGACCGCGCGCCGAAACCCATGGCCTATGAACCGGCCTTCCTCGCCCGGGTCTGGCAAGAGTATCTAAAGGAAAACACCCTATCAGAGGCCGATGTGGATCCTGATAGTTTCATTCGCTGGACCTATGCGCAGGCGCTCGCCCATCGCCAGCCCCGCTATGCTGCGATGGCCGAAAAATGGGGCGTCACGGTAACAGCAGATCAGATTTCGGGCATCCGCACCGAGGCTGATTTCACAGACGTGATCGCGGGCGCTCTTGAGGCGCGCGGCTAGGCCTTCTACATCACGAGGGCCGGATACAGGCCACCCCCCGGGGATTTGCTCCGGGTCAGAACGAGCCCGACCAGTATGGACGGGACAAACACACCAAAGGACACGATATGCCGATCAAGATCCCTTCAGACCTCCCCGCCTATGACGTTCTCACGAACGAAGGCGTGATGGTCATGTCGCCGGATCAGGCGGCCCGTCAGGACATTCGCCCGCTGCGCATCGGCCTGTTGAACTTGATGCCGAAGAAGATCCAGACCGAGAACCAGTTTGCCCGGCTGATCGGCGCGACGCCCTTGCAGATCGACCTATCGCTGATCCGCATGACGGAGCATCAGACCCGCAATACCGCGGCCGAGCATATGGCCGAATTCTACCGTCCCTTTCAGGAAATCAAGGATCAGCGCTTTGACGGGTTGATCATCACCGGCGCGCCGATTGAACATCTTGAGTTCGAGGACGTCACCTATTGGGATGAGCTGTGCGAGGTCTTTGACTGGACCCAGACCAATGTGCATTCCACCTTTGGCGTCTGCTGGGGCGGCATGGCGATGATCAACTACTTCCACGGGGTGAAGAAACACCTCTTGGATCACAAGGTCTTTGGCTGTTTCCGGCACCAGAACCTCGACCCTGCCTCGCCCTATCTGCGGGGATTTTCGGATGATTGCGTTATTCCGGTGTCGCGCTGGACCGAAATTCGCCAATCCGAGATCGACGCGCGGCCCGGACTGCGCAGCCTTCTGGGCAGTCAGGATGCCGGCCCCTGCCTGATCGAGGATCCGAGTCACCGCGCGCTCTATATCTTCAATCATTTTGAATACGATAGTGATACGCTGAAACAGGAATATGACCGCGACGTGGCCAGCGGGACGCCGATCAACGTGCCGATGAATTACTATCCGGATGATGATCCCAGCCGCAAACCGCAAAACAGATGGCGCAGCCATGCGCATCTTCTTTATGGCAACTGGATCAATGATATCTATCAATCCACCCCCTTCGACATGGCTGAGATTGGGCGTTAAGGGTGTGGTGACCGCCGGGCTGGTTCTGGCGCTTGGCGTTGGTGTGACACTGTGGCGGGCCACTACGCGTGAGGCTGAGGCGGTGTCGGCCTACCCGCCGCAGGGCACATTTGTGACCGTTGAAGGGCAGCAGGTGCACCTGCTGGATCTGGGACAGCCCGCCGCCCTGCCCGCAGGCGCACGCGCGCCGGATCTGGTGCTGATACATGGCGCCAGCGGTCATATCCGTGATATGACCTTTCGCCTCGCGCCAACCCTCAGCGACCGCTACCGGGTGATCATCGTCGATCGACCCGGACTGGGCTACAGTGACCGCACCCGCGGCGCACAAGCCTCGCTGAGCAGGCAAGCCGCCCTGATCCGTGGCGCGGTTGCCGAATTAGGGGCGAAGCGCCCAATCGTACTGGGGCAAAGCTACGGCGGCGGTGTTGCACTGGCCTGGGCGCTGGATGCGCCGGAGAGCCTCTCTGCCCTCGTCACCGTCGGTGCGGTCTCGCATCCCTGGCCAACCCCGCTCAGCACATTTTACAAGATTACCTCCTCACCGCTGGGTCAACGGCTGGCCGTCCCGGTGCTGACCGCCTATGTGCCGGAGACCACCATTCGCGATACGCTGACTGAGGTCTTTGCCCCGCAGCCCGTTCCGGCGGGGTATTTTGAGCATTTCGGCCCGGGTTTAACCCTGCGCCGCTCCGCCCTGCGGGCCAATGCCCGCCAGCGCGCTGACCTTCTGGCGGAAATCAAGATGATGGCGCCCCGCTACAGCGCCCTTCGCCTGCCCATTGAGGCGGTACATGGCAGTGCGGATACCACTGTCGGGCTGGATCTCCACGCGCGCCAGCTGGAACGCGATGTGCCCACGCTCAATCTCACGGTGCTGGAGGGGATCGGCCATATGCCGCATCAGGTCGCCACCGATGCGGTTGCTGCGGCGGTGGACCGGGCGGCAGCGCGGGCGGCAACGGCAGAGAATTTGCGTTAAAACGATTCACATTTCGCTGCAAAGCCCCATATAAGGGACAGAAGACAGAAGGAATTTTCGAATGCCCCTGCCCTTTGACGGTGCCATCAGCGCGTTTTACGAGACCGAAGCCCCGGATGAGATCCGCACCGCCCTCAAAGGCGCGGACAAGGACGATGTGCTGGATCCAGGCTTTCCCTATGACACGCGGATGGGCCGCAAGCACTATGACAAAGAAATGAAGCGCCTGCAGATCGAACTGGTGAAAATGCAGTCCTGGGTGCGCGCAACCGGCGCGCGGATTGCCATCATTTTCGAAGGACGCGATGCGGCTGGCAAGGGCGGCACCATCAAGCGGTTCCGGGAGAACCTGAACCCACGCGGCGCCCGCATCGTGGCCCTGTCCAAACCCAGCGAACGCGAACAGACGCAGTGGTATTTCCAGCGCTATATCACCCATCTGCCGTCGGCGGGTGAAATCGTTTTTTTTGATCGCAGCTGGTACAATCGCGGCGTGGTGGAGCCGGTTTTCGGCTTTTGCACCGACGGCCAGCGCGAACGGTTTTTCGATCAGGTCAACGGGTTTGAGGAGGCGCTGGTGGAGGACGGCATTCAGGTCTTCAAGATCTGGCTCAACGTCGGGCGCGCCGAGCAGCTGCGCCGGTTCCTGTCGCGCGAAACCGACCCGCTGAAACAATGGAAGCTCAGCCCGATCGACGTGAAGGGGCTGAGCCTCTGGCAGGAATACTCCACCGCCATCGCCGACACGCTGACGCGCAGTCATTCTGAACATGCGCCCTGGACTATCGTCCGCTCGGATGACAAGCGGCGCGCACGGCTGGCCGCCATCCGTCGGGTGCTGCACGCTATCGATTATGCCAACAAAGACGCCAAAGCGCTTGGCAATCTGGATGGTGCGATCTGTGGCGGACCGGATCTTTGGGATGCCTAAACGCGGATATCACCACGGCAACCTGCGTCAGGCGCTGGTCGAGGCCGCATTGCACCTGATCGAGGCGAAAGGCCCGACCGGTTTCACCCTATCGGAGGCGGCCAAACAGGCAGGCGTCACCCCGGCTGCGGTGTATCGTCATTTCAAGGGGCGCGAGGATCTGATCGCCGAGGCAGGCAGGCAGGGCTACATCATGTTTGCCGATCTGATGCAGCACGCCTATGACAAATATCAGCCGTCAGCGCTGGCCGCGTTTGAGGCCACAGGCCGGGCCTATCTTGCCTTTGCCCGCAAACATCCAGGCCATTACATCGCCATGTTTGAGAGCGGTATTTCCGTGAACCGCACGCCCGAACTGGCCGAGGCCGCCAATCGCGCCCGCGCCATTCTGGAACGCGCTGCGGCAGACCTAAGCAAGCATATCCCGGTTGAAAAACGCCCCCCTGCCTCGATGTTCTCGGCCCATATTCTGGCGATGAGCCATGGGGTGGTTGAGCTTTACGCGCGGAACTCACCCGGCGCGGCCTCGCCCTTCCCGCCCGAGGATCTGCTGGAAAGCGGCATCGGCATCTACTTGCGTGGGCTGGGCCTGATCGAACCGGATAGCTGACGCTGGCGGCAGGTGACACCTGCGCCGGCTGATGCAGTCCCCAAATGGTTCAGACATAGAAAAAGGCCGCAGATTGCTCTGCGGCCTTTTCCAATCCATGTGATCCAGCGATTAACGCTTGGAGAACTGGAACGAACGACGCGCTTTGCGGCGACCGAATTTCTTACGCTCAACGACACGGCTGTCGCGGGTCAGGAAGCCAGCAGCTTTCAACGCGCCACGCAGGGACGGGTTGTAGAGCTGCAGCGCCTTGGAGATGCCGTGCTTGACCGCACCGGCCTGACCGGAGAGGCCACCGCCCTTGACGGTTGCGTAGACGTCGAATTCGCCTTCGACACCGGCAACCTGGAACGGCTGGCGCAGAATCATCTGCAGCACAGGGCGTGCAAAATATGTGTTCAGCTCTTTACCGTTGACGGAGACCTTGCCGGAACCCGGCTTGATCCAGACGCGGGCAACCGCATCTTTCCGCTTGCCGGTTGCATAGGCACGACCCAGCTCGTCACGAACGGGTTCGCGCGAAATGGTTTCTTCGGCTACGGTTTCTACGCCTGCAACGGCGCCGAGCTCTTCGAGAGTGTTGATCTGATCAGCCATCGGTCTCAGCTCCGGGTGTTTTTCTTGTTCATGGATTTAACATCCAGAACCTCGGGGGACTGGGCTTCATGCGGGTGCTCGGCACTTGCATAGATGCGCAGGTTGGTCATCTGCTGGCGCGACAGGCGGTTGCCGGGCAGCATGCGCTTCACAGCCTGGTAGACCACGCGCTCAGGGTGCGCGCCTTCCAGAATTTGCTGTTTGGTGCGGGATTTGATGCCACCGGGGTGGCCGGTGTGCCAGTAGAAGTGCTCTTCGCGCTTCTTGCCGGTCATTTGGATTTTGTCAGCGTTGATCACGATGACATTGTCGCCCATATCCATGTGAGGAGTGAAGGACGGCTTGTGCTTACCACGCAGGCGCATGGCGACGATCGATGCAAGACGGCCCAGCACCACGCCTTCGGCGTCGATGATGATCCACTTCTTCTCGATGTCTGCCGGAGTAGCAGAGAAGGTTTTCATATCAGGTCAATCCTGTTTGACGTGAAGGGCACACCAAAGCAGTGCGCCCGAATTCGATGGACGGGGTTTACGGCAGGCCCGCGCATAGGTCAACACCTGCAAACCTGATTTAATTGTTTGAAAACAATGTCTTGAAAAATAGGTATGATAATACCCCAAATTTGGATGCCGCCCGATGCGCTGCAGCCCGACCAAAAAACCGCAGCTGTCGACGCGGAACAGGCCGACGTGCCTTTTCAGCCATTGTCTCACACGTTAAAGCTGCATCAGAAAGACAAATTATAGGATCTCATTACATGTTTCGAAAACTTGCTCTGGCTGGCGCCCTGCCGCTGGCCCTTGGTGCCTGTATGCAAAACGCCGAAGTTACCACTCCCCCGGTGACGGTGGCGCTCAAGAATCAAAGCACGACAGCGCCGCGCATTCAGGGCTACAAAGAGCTAACCTTCCGCACGCATGTCGTGCTGGACAAGGAAAAGATGAAGGCGACAGGCGGTCAGCCCAGCAGCGCCAACATGCGCGAGGTTGTTGGCGCCAGGTGCACAATCGAAAGCACCGAATTCAAGGCGACATTCATCACCCCGGCAAAAGTTAACGTGCCGGTGCTCAAACGCCGTCCGACCCCGGCTTATGTACAGTGCAACGCAGGCGAACAGTCCGGCCGGACCACGCTTAAGCCTGAGCTGAATGGCACAGTGGTTGGCGGTGCCTCGGCTGCAGGTCTTCTGGCGGCTGCCATTACTGCAGGTATCGCTGCAGGTCGCGACAACTGGTCGTTTATCGGTAACCACACCTCGGGCGTGTCGATCCTGGTCGAGTAACCGACCCCGTTGATCATGGTGTCATATATTAAAGGGGCTGGAATGTTCAGCCAGCCCTTTGCAATAAATGAGAAAATTAGAATTTCGGTTGGCCAGTTTCTGGCCAATCTACTCCCACAATAATAATAAGAAAAACCGGAACAACTGGGAGAACACCAGTGGGAAAAATCGCGCCAAGGTCAAACCAAACTTTCCACGCGGCAAGGTCAGCGGTTCTGGAGACGAGAAGACATACTTTGCCCTGCGCCCTCGGCGGGATGCATGCACAAATGGCGAATGCACGAACCATGGCAGGTCAGCGGCAGAGCATCCGAAGCTCTACCGTAAATCTGGCTGGACCGCCAAAGGAGCCAGCGCTGGAAGTGCAAAGCCTGCCTGACTTCGTTTTCGGTCGGATCACGCATACGCCGCCAAAAGCCAGGCAGTGCGAACAATGCTGTTCTGTGGATGATCATCAACGGCACACCAATCTCCAAGATCTGTGATTTCACAGGGCTGTCTGCGCGCGATGTCTATACGAAGATTGATTTCATCCATGATCGGGTGATTGATATCACCGCCCGTCGAGAAGGCCTCTTCGAATAGGTGGATTGGACCAAAGTCGGCCGACGGTTCGCCACGGATTCCCAGACGCTCCAACTCAATTGGCCAAACAAGAAGACGCGCGCGCAAATCGCGGTTCATCACCTATGCACCGCGCATGCCAATACTGGCTACATCATGGCTGCCCATGTTGGGCTGGATCCGGTGATGGAGCTTCCTGATATCGAAGCCTAGATGGTGGCCGCCGGTGATTTCGGCCTTCCTCGCGCCTATCGGCAGCGGGCACGAGGCTGGTCAGATACCGAATTCAAGGCCTATCTGGACAGGATTACCCGGAAAATGGCTTCATCCACTGGAAGCACCAGAGGTGGATCTCGGGCTGCAGTTACCTCACAGAGAGACACTCGTGCGGCAAGACATCATGCACTTGGCACACGCCTTCATGCTGAGGAAGTTTCTCGGGAAGGGCGATGAGTGGTCCGTTTCGACAAGAACAAATCAAACGACCAGCGAAACAGCCGCGTCGCAGAAGGCAAGGCGGCACTTGAGTCGGCCTCAGGCATCAAGGCCAGCGCCTGGGCAGCAATGACGGCCGCAGAGGCCGCAGAACAAACTGATCTGGTGGTTGAGGGGCTGCTGGAAACACATCCGGTTGGAATGCCATTTGATTGGCCCTTCCACACCAGATCCGAGCCTGGAAGGGAGATCCGGACTCTCACGGGTCGTCCGAGTATGCCAAATGACCGCAGCGCTCGCCTGATGCGCCTGGCCACGCTACGAAGCGTCGATTACTATTCGCCACGAGGTGAGATCAAGCCTTCGCTTCGCCGCACGACCTGGGCACACGCCAAGCGGCAACGGTCAGACCTGGGAGCGCCATTACCTACATAATCCCGAGACGATGGCAAAAATCGTCGAGATCTACCGCTTCATGCACAACTGGATCGGAAGCAGCTCAACGAAAACAATCCCAGCAATGAAGCTGGGGCTGGCGAAGGGTAAATTCCATCCGAAGGATTTATTCGGAGGGTGAGTCCGTACTCTGCCCAATCTGGTGCTGTTCGTCTTCGGAGAAGAATTCCCGATAATTCGTTTTTTTAATGAGATATTCCTTCATGCTCCCAGATACATGATGACCTTCGATGTCTTCAGAATCAAAAATCGAGTAGAAATTTAAAGTTCCTTCGACTCGAACTTCAATGGCACATGCGGCCTCGCGAAACTCGAGGCTCTCTGCCTTCCAGAGTTTAATCATCTCGCTATCAGGTTTGCCAAGAAAGCAAAAAACATAGAGGGTGTCGGCTAACCGTGTTGGTTCGCTTCGTCTTAACCTTAAGGAGCCTATATTCCTCCGCTTTTCAGCGAAGGATGCTCTTGCGACACCACGACTTTCGCCGTTTTCTCGATGCCCTCGGCAAGTTGAACCCGGCCCGGATCGAGGGCGCCCAGAGGAAGATCCTGAATCTTCGGCGGAAGTCGGAGGCGATCTCGGATAATCGAAGCACGGACAAACCGGCAATACACGCGCCCATTCCGCGGCGACCCACGACGTCAGAAGTAGGGCCGAACACGAACCAAGGTCCAGCGCTACCAATGCTGTGGCTGCCATAAGACCTATTCAGGACGAACCGGGAGCGCCACCGGCCGCATCCATCGCCCCGACCTGTTCATGGAGGCGCTGAGGGATATGCTGGACAGCCCGGCACGGCAATCGGCGCGTAGGCTCGCGAAGCAGCTCGACCTCAACAAATACACGGTCTGGCGCTGGCGAATGCTCGTGTTCTGGATCATCGAGGAGGATGAGACATACCAACGAGAGTCCCGGAAGGGGTCGCGCGAATGGGTCCGGCACCTCGCCGATCTGAAGAATATTCCAATGCCACCACGACCACGGTGGGAGGATTTCACGACGCAAGGGCTGAAGATGATGCGCGGTCTTTCACGGTGGCAGCTCCCCGTTCTCACCGTCGCTGATCGCGGCGGGCCTCGCCTCTTCCGGCGACTGCCGAACCGCAAGAGCGCGACCGTGGAGCGCGCCATGAACCTCATCCGTGCCAGGCGACGCCCTGCTGTGCTCGGATGGAGGCAATGGCTACAAGGATCTTGCGGCTGCGCGCGACCTGGAGCACTTCGTGGTCGGGAGCAGGCCGGGCACGCCTGTCGCGGCAGGCTGCTATCATATCCAGAATGTGAACTCGCTCCACGCTCGCTACGGCAAGTTCATCGAGCCATTCTGTCAGCCGACGACGAAGAACCTCAACGACTACATCTGGTGGCTTGAGGCTCGGATTGGCGGGGGGCAACCGGCTGACGTGATACGGGCTCCTGAAGTCAGAGCCCGGCGGAGCAGGATATTCGGCGTGTCTGTGCCGAACGCACAGGGTCGGCGACGACGCGAGTCGTCGTTGCTGACCTGCGCTATGGACGCCTCGGATCTCCTGGCGCCTCGGCTGCCAGGTATCCCCGGTATCGAACCAGCAGTTGCTTCGTGACCGGCGCCAGTATCTTGACGTCGAAATGGAACTTGCCTTCGGCGACGAACTCACGCGCGATTGACACAGGGAGCAGCCGATGCGGCAGGTGTATCGGCCCCACCCGCCCTGCCGTGACCGGATAGTGAAGCTCGCCGTCCCGAACCTCGAGACCGATCGAGAACATGAACGGGCCGAACTTCTCACGCATCCCTTCGGGACCGACGGACAGGTGGGAGCGGAACGTGCTCGAGCCAAAGCGCCGGAGCCAGGTTTCGCCGCGGGAGGTGACCGTCTTGATCACGTCGACCTCAATGTCCGGCGTCGCGGTAGGGAACCGGAAGATCGCGCAGAGCAAGTGGGGCCAGACGCCCGCGCCTCGCTGGACCTCGCATCGCCCGGCCCACCGCGAGGTGCCGAGCGTCAGGTGGGTCTCCTTCACTGCCTCAGGCAGCGCATCGAAATCCGGCCCCAGCACGCGGGGGAAGATGGGTGAGGTTGGCGCAACGCTGCGCTCGGTGACCACGCGGAGATCCGTCATCGCGGCCTCAGCCTCGGCCAGCGTGATCGCCTCGATCGCGGGGCCGGCCCCCACCGGCAGATCGCTGCGGCGCAGCAAGGCGCGCGCCGCCACGGCTGGAATAAAGGGGCCGTCGCCATCCTCGGCCAGAAGGCTCCAGCTTCGGTGTTCGTGGCGCGTGGTGACAGATACGGACATGCCTCCGCGGCCGCTGCCGAAGGGCGCCAGGAGATCGGCCAGTACCTTGAACACCTGCACGACCGGCCGGTTCACCGGGATTGGCACGACCCGGCGCAGTCCGGCGAAGAGCGCAAGCCCATATCGCATGACGGCCAGCTCCAGCCCCGCGCGGAAGCGAACCGTTTGTGCGCCAAAATGTGCGGGAAACAGGCGCTGGTCCGGCACCTCGATCTGCCACGCCTGCCGGACCAGGCCACCCGGCAGGGTGAATCGTGCCGGCTTCGACCAACCAAAAGCCCGTTCCCACCGGCTGCCACTCCAGACCGGCATGGGGCGCCCCGCCTGGGACAGGATCGACTGCATGACCGACAGGCCTCGAGGTGCGCGGTTCCCCGGGAGGATCGCGGTGTCGATCACCACCGGCACCGCATCGCCAGCAAGGTCATGCACGGCGGCAGAGGACAGGGCCGGAACGGAAGAGAGGCCGGACAGCACGCAAACTCCGGCATCCTGTGCTTCGGCGTCCAGGGCCGAAATGCCTGCGCAGAAGTCCGCATTGTCCGAGAGATCGAGGTAGTGGACGCCGGCCGCGATTGCCGCGTGTGCGAGGCGGTAAGGATCATCTCCATAGGCGTGGAACGGCCCGGCCGCGTCGACGACGACCTCGTATGCCGCCAGCGCGTCGAGGCTGCCAGCTCGATCAAGCCGGATCGCCCGGCAGCCCAGGTCCGCCGCGCAGGACCAGGCCGCTTCCAGGTTCCGACCGGCAACGCAGACCTCGTGCCCGTCGGCCACCAGAAGCCTCGCGAGACGTGCGCCGAAAACACCGTATCCTCCCAGCACCAAAATTTTCAACGGAGCAGCCTCCTTTGGAAGGCAGGGTCCGGGATCGCGCACAGGTCCGCCCGTCCGAATATGGCGTATCTGTTCCGTGCAAGACGCTGGTAGAGCCAGTCCCGAGCCGGGCAACAGTTCAGACGCTGATTTGCTCCGGCGGGTTGTCGAGCAGCGCACGCAGGCGCAGCATCGCCTCCTCAAACCGTTTGGGCGAGACATGGCCGTTCACCGCGATCCGCACCGCGTTGGGCGCGCGACCATCGCGCAGGGCAAATTCATCTGCGGATCGGATCTGTACGCCCTCAGCCTCGGCAGCGCGGGTGAAGGCTGCGGCGCGCCAGCCTGAGGGCAGCTTCAGCCATAGAAACGGCACGCTGCCCGACCAGACCAGATCAAACCCGCCCAGAGTGTTGACTGCGATCCGTATATAGCTGTCCATTTCCCGGCGCACATCGGCGACCAGTTTCCTGGTGCGCGGATCAGACAGCAGGATACGCGTCAGCTCGGCAACCGGCTGCGCAATCCCGAAGTAACTGTATTCCGCCATCCGCCGCAGATCCCGGCCACGCCCCTTGGGGGCCAGTGCGAAACCAACCCGCAGCGAAGGTGTCAGGGTTTTAGAGATTGACGAGACATGCCAGGAGAGATCCGGCGCCAGCGCGCGGTAGCTTGGCGCGCGGGCTTCGCCCATGCGATAACAGTCATCCTCGATGATCTGCACCTCATGGCGACGTAGCACTTCAAGGATCTGCTTGCGACGTTCCAGCGGCGTGTAAAGCCCGGTTGGATTATGCACCTCGGGACTGGTGCAGAGCACCATTGCGCCGGTTTTGCGGATCGCCAGCTCCAGAGAGTCCGGCAGAATGCCATGCTCATCCATCGCAACGCCCACAACCCGCGCGCGCACCAGTTCAGCGGCGCGCCGGAACCCGGCGTATGAGAGATCTTCAACCAGCACCGTCGGTTGCGGTCCCTTCAGAATGGCCTGCATCACCGTCAGAATGCCATTCTGACCGCCGTGGGTCAGCACCACATCGCGCTCATCCAGCGGACCCAACGGATCTTGCGACAGCCAGTCGACCACAGCTTCGCGCAGCGGGCGATAGGCATCCCTCGTCGGGTAATTAAGAAATTGTAGCGGATCCCCTTGAGAGACCTTGACCAGCGCCTCACGGATCGCAGCCACCTGCCCCACATCCACCAGCCGTGGGCTAAACAGGCTGACATGACCCGGATCTTTGACCTCCTTCAGGTGCAGCTGACGCGACCAGACGTCATCCTGAACCTTGGTTTCCGGTTCCGCCACGAAGGTGCCGCGCCCCACCTCTGCCTGCAACAGCCCTGCATCCGTCAGCAGAGAATACGCCCGCGCCACGGTGCCTGGGGTGATTTTCAGCTGGTAAGCAAGCTCCCGCACCGGCGGCAACTTTGTACCAACACAAAGCGTACCATCCTCAACCGCGTTTCGGATTGTATCGGCGACCCTCTGATATTTGGGACCGGATCGGCCAGAAAGGTCGGTTGGCAGCTCATCTGGCCAAATTGTACCCATTACAATCCTTCCTTGGACATGATGCCCCACAAATTGTACCCAAGCATTGTGATATTAACACAGGATTGTATCAATACAATAGGAAAATGCCATGACACAGAACGCAACAACACCCTCGCCGGATATGCTCTATCTCTCCAGCCGCCCCGCCCTGCCGGTGCTGGCGGAGGTTGCAGTCTCCTTTGCGGTTCTGGTCACCAAATGGACAGTGCGCCAGCGCACCCGCCAGGCATTGCGCCAATTGCCTCCGGAACTGCTCAAAGATGTTGGGCTGACCCGTGAAGAGGCACGGCATCAAGGGACTCTTCCGTTCTGGCGCCCATGATCCCCGGGCAACGGAACCACCTTACGGCCGGGGCTTGCCCCGGCCTTTTTTATGGGCTGATCCTGTTCATTTTACAAAAAACCTCTTGATCGAATCCCGCCCCCACCATAGATGCCGCTTCACTTTCGGTACCGATCCCAACCCCGGACTCTTATCCGGGGGGGCGCTAAGGGCCGGCTGGATTGTCATCTACTGGAACGAAGGGGAGTGTCATGACGGACGCCAACCTCTTCCAACTGGGGATCGGTCTGGAGACAGGCGCCCAAGAGGAAGATACCGCCCGCAGTGCAACCACTGCGATCGTAAACTCACTTGTGGATTCGGATCGCGAAGACCATTTCATCCGTCGGGATGGAAAGGTGTTTGCCGGAACCCATCTCATTATCGAGGTCATGAACGGCAGCGGTCTGGATTGCGAAACCCGCATTCAGAACGCGTTCCGCAAATGCGTCGAGGTCTGTGGCGCAACGCTGCTGCACATCCATACCCATAAATTCTCGCCGCAAGGCGTGTCTGGTGTCGCGGTACTGGCCGAAAGCCATATCTCCGTCCACACTTGGCCCGAGATCGGCTATGGCGCCTTTGACGTCTTCATGTGCGGTGATGCCGAACCGTGGAAAGCGGTTGATGTGCTGAAAGAGGCCTTTGATACGCCCACCGTTGAGGTACGCGAACTGCTGCGCGGCGAGGAATTCCTCGCCAAGGGGATCCCATCCAAGGAGGTCGCAGCATGAGCGATCAGATCTGGAACACCGAACGCCTGCACGCGCATTACGCGCAATCCCTGCGCGTCGATGAGATGCTCTATGACAGCAATACCGAGCATCAACGCCTGAAGGTGTTTCAGAACGGCCAGTTCGGCCGCATTCTGACGCTGGATAACGTGGTGCAGACCACCGAAGGCGACAACTTCATCTACCATGAGATGCTGACCCATGTGCCGATTCTGGCCCATGGTGCCGCAAAACGCGTGCTGATCATTGGCGGCGGCGACGGCGGCATGGCCCGTGAGGCACTGCGCCACACCTCGGTCGAGCATGTGACCATGGTGGAAATTGACGCCGGCGTGGTGGATTTCTCCAAAGAATACCTGCCCATGCTGAGCGATGGCGCCTTTGATGATCCGCGCCTCAATCTGGTGATCAACGACGGTGCGCTCTTCATGAAAGAGAACACCGAGACGTTTGATGTGATCATCGTCGATTCCACCGACCCCATCGGCCCCGGCGAAGTGCTGTTCACCGACACCTTCTATGGCCACGCGGCCCGCTCGCTGTCTGAGGATGGCATCATCGTCACGCAAAACGGTGTGCCCTTCATGCAGGGCGATGAGCTGACCGGCACCTTGCGCGCGTTCCAAGCGCTGTTTGCCGATGCCTCCTGCTATCTGGCCACCGTGCCAACCTATGCCGGCGGCCCCATGGCGTTCGGCTGGGGCAGCCATTCGGACAAGGCGCGCAACGTGAGCCTGGCGGATGTCGAGGCGCGTTATACAGCGGCAGGAATCGATACCGGGTATTACAACCCGGAGGTTCACAAGGCCGCCTTTGCCTTGCCGAACTATGTGAAAAAGCTGTTCCCGTAAGGGACAGGCATCAGGGGGCTTCGGCCCCCTTTTTCTTTGCTCTGCTGACAAATGATCACATCGCCCGGACATCAGGCGTTCGGGCCGTGGCGGCCCACCCCTTGCCTTGCGCTCCAAATCCCCCTTGGCCCGAGCCTCGCTTCTTGCTAGGCGCGATGGAAGCGAAACAAAATCTGGCAGGCCCCCATGCAGCGCGACTCGATCCTCGTTGTTGACCGCGACACCGGCGAAACCTTTGAGGAGGTGGTGCTGGGCGAGTCATGGATCCGCTGGGCCTATCAGAACGCCAGCGCCAAGCCTGTGGAAAAACTGCTGTTCCGCTCCGCCCTGATCAGCCGCCTGATGGGCGCTTGGTTCGACTCGCGGTTTTCCAAGGGGAAGATCAAGGCCGTGGTCGAGGACCTTGCCATCGACATGAGCGAGGCAACGGAACCAACGGAAAACTATGCAACTTTCAACAGCTTCTTCGCCCGCCATCTAAAGCCTGTGGCACGCCCCTTTCGTGAGGATCCCCGCGAGATCGTCAGCCCCGCAGATGGCCGCGTGCTGGTGTTTCCAGAGCTGGCGGAGGATGTGTTTGTCCCCGTAAAGGGCCATCCGATGTCCATTCGCACCATGCTGCCCGGCATCGCGGACCGGTTCATCGGTGGCGCATTGGCCATCGTCCGGCTCTGTCCTGCGGATTATCACCGCTATCACTTCCCCGCCTCCGGTCGGATCAGCGCCGCCAAGGATCTGCCCGGCGCGCTCCATTCGGTGAACCCGATTGCACTGGGGGCCGGGCCGGATGTCTTTGGCGAGAACAAGCGCAGCTGGACCCTGATCGACACAGACACCATTGACAGTTACGCCTTTGTCGAGGTGGGGGCCTTTGGCGTTGGCTCCATCATCAACACCCGCACCTCAGGCGCCGTGCAGAAGATGGATGAAAAGGGCTATTTCAAATTCGGCGGCTCCACCGTTGTGGTGGTGTTTGAACCGGGCCGCGTGCAGTTCAGTGACGATCTGGTCACCAATAGCGCCAAGGGCCGCGAAACCCTTGTGAAAGTCGGCCAACCGCTGGCCACCGCGCTCTGACGCCTAGCGCTCTGGCGGGATTGCATAGGTCATGGTAGAGCGCGCCACCGGTCGCGGATCCCCTTCCGAGAACAAGAGCACATCGCCCACCGCCAGCTGACGGCCGAGTTTCAGCAGCTTGCCCTCTGCCACCAGAGGCGTGCCGCCGACCGGCTTGCGCATGAAATCGAAGGAGGCATTGGTCGTCACCGCCAGTGCCTTGCGCCCCAGTCGCGACAGAACCAGCGCGTAGACCGTAACATCCGCCAGCCCGAACATTGACGGGCCAGATATCGTCCCGCCCGGGCGCAGGTGGCGCTCATCCACCAGCAGCCGCATCGTGATGCCGTCCTCGTCCAATCTGTCGATTACAAAATCATTGGCCACCTCTGCAAATACCTCATGCAAATAGGCACCCAATCCTTCGGCATCAAACGCCAATCCCATCGTGCTATCTCTCCCTTATAGTCCCGGTTCCCTGCGAGCGGATGTCGCATGGGGTGGCGGCGCAATACCGGTTCCCCCCTCGGCGCCACATGGTCTAACGTTGGCCTCAATCCGGGGAGGGACACAAGATGACAATTTTGGAACGTCACGACAGCAACGGCATCGCCACACTTCATCTGAACGCGCCAGACCGGCTGAATGCGCTCTCTGACGCCATGCTGGCGGCCTTTCAGGCAGAACTCGACAGTCTGCGCGACGACCGCGAAACCCGCGTCGTCATCCTCGCCGGACGGGGCAAAGCCTTCTGCGCGGGCCATGATCTGCGTGAAATGACGGCAGGGCGTCAGGCCGAGGATGGCGGACAGACCTATTTCGCCGATCTCTTTGCCCGCTGCACCGAGGTGATGCTGGGCCTGCAACAGATCCCTCAGCCGGTAATCGCGCAGGTCCACGGCATTGCCACCGCAGCCGGCTGCCAGTTGGTCGCCTCCTGCGACATGGCTGTCGCTGCCGAGGGCACGCGGTTCGGTGTCAACGGCGTCAATATCGGCCTGTTCTGCTCCACCCCCATGGTGGCGCTCACCCGTAATATCTCGCGCAAACATGCGTTTGAGATGCTAACCACCGGTGAATTCATCAACGCCGCGCGGGCTGAGGAACTGGGCCTGATCAACCGCATCGCCGCAGCTGAGGATCTGGAGCAGACCACAAAGGCTCTCGCCCAAACCGTGGCAGGCAAACTGGACGCCGCCGTCAAGATCGGCAAACGCGCGTTTTATGACCAGCTTCAGCTGCCCACTGCCGATGCCTATGCCCATACCGGCGCGGTCATGGTCGAAAACCTGATGCTGCGCGACACCATCGAAGGCATTGATGCCTTTCTGGAAAAGCGCGACCCCGACTGGAAAAATTGCTGATCCGCTCAAAAAAACCTAAAAGACGTCGAAAATTTTAGTCTTTGTTTACGATTGGCGATTTATTGTTTCCATGTCGGGTCTTTCAAACAAGGCAAGATCATGGCAAAGATTGGGCAGGGCTTGTGAGACACGGTCACAAACCCCGGCACAATTAGGGTCGCTGATGCGGACCGTCCCTCCACCGGGTCTCTCCCCCGGCCAGACAGTTCCCCAGCGACCCCAATACCCCTCCCGGTCAGCCCAATCGAGACTGCCACTGATGGCGATGGGATTGCACAGCCCCAAAACCCCAGTTTTTCGCACCGATCAGCACAAGCAGCACCGCGCAATATTGCGTGACGGCCCCAGCTGCCCTATGTGGCGGGCATGACAAAAACATTGCATATCGTGGGCGGCGGCATGGCCGGCTCAGAGGCCGCATGGCAGGCCGCACATATGGGCGTAGAGGTGGTGCTGCATGAAATGCGCCCCAAGGTGGAAACTTTTGCCCATCAAACCGGCAATCTGGGTGAGATGGTCTGCTCCAACTCCTTCCGCTCGGACGATGATGAACAGAACGCTGTCGGCCTGCTGCATTGGGAGATGCGCGCTGCCAATGGCCTGATCATGTCCACAGCCGAACAACACCGCCTGCCCGCCGGTGGCGCATTGGCGGTGGACCGCGAGCCCTTTGCCGAAACCGTCACCGCGCGGCTGAAAGCGCTGCCAAATGTCACCGTGTCCTATGAGGAAATCACCGAGCTGCCCGCCGATGGTCACTGGATCTTTGCCACCGGCCCGCTGACCTCTGCCAGCCTGGGTCAGGCCATTCAACAGGAGACCGGAGCCGAGGCGCTGGCCTTCTTCGACGCCATCGCCCCGATCATCTACGCCGACAGCATCGACATGTCGAAGGCCTGGATGCAGTCCCGGTATGACAAGGGCGAGACCGAGGAAGAGCGCACCGCCTACCTCAACTGCCCGATGGACAAGGACCAGTATGAGGCCTTCATCGACGCGCTTCTGGCCGCCGACAAGACCGAATTCCACGAGGGCGAGACCGCAGGCTATTTCGATGGCTGTCTGCCGATCGAGGTGATGGCCGAACGCGGCCGCGAAACCCTGCGCCATGGTCCTATGAAACCCGTGGGCCTCACCAATCCGCACCAGCCCGACATTAAGGCGCACGCCGTGGTGCAGTTGCGCCGTGATAATGCGCTGGGGACGCTGTTCAACATCGTCGGCTTCCAGACCAAGATGAAATACGGCGCCCAGACAGAAGTGCTGCGGATGATCCCGGGGCTGGAAAACGCCAGTTTCGCCCGTCTTGGTGGCATTCATCGCAACACTTTCCTGAACTCGCCCACGCTGCTGGACAATCAGATGCGCCTGAAGTCCAGACCCAACATCCGCTTTGCAGGCCAGATCACCGGGGTTGAGGGCTATGTCGAAAGTGCTGCGATGGGTCTGCTTGCGGGCCGGATGGCAGCAGCGGAAATCCTTGGCCGGGATCTGCCCGAGGTGCCACAGGACAGCGCCATGGGCGCCCTGATCCACCACATCACCGGCGGCGCCGAGGCCAAGACCTTCCAGCCCATGAATGTGAATTTCGGCCTGTTCCGCCCGGTCGATGGCCTCAAGGGCGGACGTCGTGGCCGCAAAGACCGTTACAAGGCCTATACCGACCGGGCAAAGGCCGCCTGGCAGGACTGGCTGGCAAACTTTTCCTAGACGCCTTATGCGGGCAGCGCCTAAACTGTCCGTATGAGTGAAAAGTTTCTGGACAAGGCCTATGACCTTGACACACTGGAAGCGACCCAGAAACATTACGATGACTGGGCCGCTTCCTATGACGCCGAGATCGCCGAGAATGGATATGCCACACGGGGACGCATTGCCGAGGCTTTGGCAGGCGCTCATTCTGATGCGACCGAACCGGTTCTGGATTTTGGCTGCGGCACCGGCCTGTCGGGCCTCGCCCTGCGGCGCCAGGGATTTCAGACCATCGACGGGATGGAACCCTCCAGGGAAATGCTGGAACAGGCCCGTGGCAAAGGCGCCTATCGACGACTGACGCAGATCGAGGTCACGGACCCCCAACCAATCGCCAAAGGTGCCTATCGTCTGATCACCGGCTGCGGCGTATTGGGCACCGGTGCCGCCCCACCAGCCGTATTTGACATGATTATGCACGCCCTGCCACGGGGTGGGTTATTTGTGTTTTCCTACAATGACCACGCGTTGGAAGACCCGGCCTACACCGGGAAACTCAACGAATGGCTGGACTGTTCCGCCGCGCGATTGCTATCTCGGGAGCACGGCGATCACCTGCCCGGTATTGACCTTAAGTCCACAGTCTACGTAATTGAGAAGTCTTGATATTCGCCACCCGCTTTGCCCCGTCGCCAACTGGACCACTGCATCTGGGCCACGCCTATTCCGCACTTCTGGCGCATGATATGGCAAAGGCCAACGGTGGCCGTTTTCTGCTGCGGATTGAGGACATCGACACGGCCCGGTCCCGCCCGCACTGGGAACAGCAGATCTATGAGGATCTCACCTGGCTGGGCCTTAACTGGCCGCAGCCGGTGATGCGGCAATCACAGCGGCTGCCCCGCTACCGGGCCACGCTTGATCAGCTGACCGCTATGGGACTCACCTATCCCTGCCGCTGCAATCGCCGTGATATCGAGGCCGCCGCAGGTGCGCCGCAAGAAGGTGTCCCACAATTCGGCCCCGATGGGCGCATCTACCCCGGCACCTGCCGGAACCGCCTGATGGCGGAGGCTGGCGCCGAAGATGTGATCCGCCTCAACATGGAGAGCGCTGTAAACGCTGCTCGGCTGCGGCCCTTCACCGAGACCGGAGAGACATATAACGGCCAATACCCAATGGACCCCCGGCGGCTGATAACAACCGTCGGCGATATCATCCTCGTGCGGCGCGGCATGGGCAGCGCCTATCATCTCTCGGTGGTGGTAGATGACGCCGACCAGCATATCACCCATGTGGTGCGGGGCGCAGATCTGTTTGAGGCCACGCAGATCCACGTGCTGCTGCAAGCGCTGCTTGGCCTGCCAACACCGACCTACCACCATCACAATCTGATCCGCGACGAGCAGGGCAAGCGCCTCGCCAAACGCGACGATGCCCGCGCTATCGCCAAATACCGCGCCGAAGGCGCTACCCCGCAGGATATCCGCGCCCTGGTTGGCCTCATTGAGGCCCGCCCCGCCCCATCTTCTGGCTAAAAATATCCCCGCCGGAGGCACGGCCCCTCCGGGCCGTCTCCAGCTTTCAGCACGCCTTAGACCATCGGCTGCATCAACTCCACCTCTTCGCCATCGCGAATGGCGGTGTAGAAACAACTGCGTCGGTTGGTGTGACAGGCAGGACCGCTCTGTCGCACCACCGCCAGAAGGCAATCGCGGTCGCAATCCACCCGCAGATCCACCAGCGCCTGCACATGGCCGGAGCTTTCCCCCTTGACCCAGAATGCCTGACGGGACCGTGACCAATAGGTGACTCTGCCGCTCTCCAGTGTTTTCATCACCGCATCAGCATTCATCCAGGCCATCATCAGGACCTCACCGCTGTCTTCCTCCTGCGCAATGCAGGGGATCAGACCGGCCTCATTATACTTTAGGCTAAGAGGATCAAAGGACATGGCAAAAACCTTTTGCATCTGGGAACTGGCCCCCTATGTATTGGGAACAGCGCATAAGGGAAAGCCCGAGGTACCCCATGTCCGGCGAGACCGATCTGATAAAACTCTACTCCTCACGGATCCTGGCGCTGGCCGCCGATATTCCCCATCTGGACCGGCTCGACACCCCGGATGTGACGGTGAAAAAACGCTCTCCCCTCTGTGGCTCGACGGTGACGGTGGATCTGCAGATCAAGGAGGGCGCAATCGCCGCCTTTGGTCAGGACGTGAAAGCCTGCGCGCTGGGTCAGGCCTCCGCCGCTGTTGTCGGTGAGGTCATCCTTGGCCGCACCCTGCCTGAGATCGCGCAGGCCCGCCAGCAGCTGAAGGCAATGCTGACCGAGGATGGGCCAGTTCCCGATGCCCCCTTTGACGGGTTTGAGGTCCTGATCCCGGCGCGGGAATTCAAGAACCGCCACGCCTCGATCCTGTTGGCATTGGATGCCACCTACGAGGCGATGCAGACCCATCAGGAACAGACCTGCGCCTGACAAGGCAACACCTGCACCCGCCGCCGATCCGCAGCACGCGCGCCTGCGCTGCGATCTGCCCGCCCGTATCTCACCCCGGTTTCTGTACACTCACCGAAAAAACCGCCGCACACCCAAGGGGTGGCGGCGGCAGTATGCTCTCTTATGCGGGACCCGAACGGGACCTGTTGACCTGAGGCAGGTCGGCCAGACCGGCAGGCAAACCGGGCAGGCTTGGGACAGGCGGCCCCGTCCGGCATAAAGAGTGCGATCAGGAAATCTGAAATCTTACGGCTGGCAGCGTCGCGGCCCTACAGCAGCCCGGGCAGGTGCAATCCCGCCACCAGCATCACAACCAGAGCCGCCGCGCCAATGGCGTCTTGCAGCAGTGTCGATTGGGCATTCTGAACAGTCGTCTTGATTTGGGTCATCATGGTACGTCCTCCTGTCTGTCTTGCTATCGCTCTCTGGCGTCTTGTTGCCTATTTGTTCTCATATTCAGTGGAACCTGTAAAGAACTTTATGAGAACATTTGCGAACACCGGGGACCATGGAACGGAACAGCAATAGAAACGCCGACAGCGGATGCCGCGTTTTCTGTGCCGCCTCTAAGCTGAGTTGAGATTAACCCACGGAAATCAAACGAATTGCCTGGTCCTGCTTCATCAGCCACAGAAGAACCCGCGCCGCCTGCCCCCGAGGGCTGGACAGATCGGGATCAGAGGCCAGCAACGCCCGCGCATCACTTTGCGCCACTGCCATCAGACCTGCCTGACGGTCCAGATCAGCGATACGGAATCGCGGCAGGCCCGATTGCGCGGTGCCGATAACATCACCCGCACCACGCATCTCCAGATCGGTCTCAGCAATGCGAAAACCGTCCTCGGTTTCGCGCAGGATCTCCAGACGTTTCTGCCCCCCCTTGCTAAGCGGCGCCTGATAGAGCAGCAGACAGGTTGAGGCCGCCTCTCCCCGTCCGACACGCCCACGCAGCTGGTGCAGCTGCGCTAGGCCAAAGATCTCTGCCCGTTCAATCACCATGATCGACGCATTGGGCACGTTGACCCCCACCTCAATCACTGTGGTCGCGACCAGAACCTTGGTCTCACCGGCCTGAAACGCCGCCATGGCGGCGTCTTTCTCTGCCGCTGGCATCTGCCCGTGAACCAGTCCGACCACCCCCTCTCCCAGCACCGCGCGCAGCTGCTTGAATCGCTCCTCGGCGGCGGTGAGGTCCATCACCTCGGATTCTTCGACAAGAGGGCAGACCCAATAGCATTGCCGCCCTTCATCGATGGCCCCCCGCAGGTGGCTGACAACCTCCTGCATCCGCTCTGTACTGATGACGGCGGTTTTCACCGGTTTGCGCCCCGGTGGCTTTTCATCCAGCATCGAGACATCCATATCGCCATATTGCGTCAACGCGAGAGACCGTGGGATCGGCGTTGCGGTCATCACCAGAACATCCGCGCCCTTGCCCTTTTCAGCCAGCTCCATCCGCTGGCGCACACCAAACCTGTGCTGCTCATCGACAATCGCCAGACGCAGATCCTGAAACGCCACATCCGCCTGAAACACCGCATGGGTGCCCACCAGAATCTGGATATCCCCCCGCGCCAGCGCCGCGCATTTCGCAGCCCGTTCGCGGCCTTTGTCGCGACCGGTCAAAATCTCCAGCACCACGCCAGCGGTTTCCGCAAGTGGGCGCAGCGCCTCCAGATGCTGACGGGCCAAAATTTCAGTCGGAGCCATCATCACGCCCTGCCCACCCGCTTCAACTGCGACCAGCAAGGCCATGAAAGCAACCAGAGTTTTCCCGGCACCAACATCACCTTGCAGCAAGCGGTTCATACGCGCGTCCCGCGCCATATCAGCGGTGATCTCATCAATGGCGCGGGCCTGCGCGCCGGTCGGACGATACGGTAAGGCCCCCAGCACCCGCGATTGCAAGGTCCCATTGGCGAGGCTGCTGCGCCCGGGCAGTGCGCGATCCCGCAGCCGCGCCAGAGCCAACGTCAACTGATGGGCAAACAGCTCATCATAGGCCAGTCGCGTCCGCCCCGGCGCCTCTGCCGCCAGCGCATCCATCCCATCCGGGGTATGGGCGGCAACCAGGGCCTCTTGCCAGGTCGGCCAGTCCTCCTTGCGAACCTGCGAGGGATCGGCCCATTCCTGAAGCTCCGGCAGCCGGGACAGCGCGCTTTGCGCTGCTTTGAACATCGTCTTTTGCGAGACCCCATGAGTCAGATGATAGACCGGCTCAAACTCCGGAATATCACCGGCCTCCGCCACCGGCACCATATGGTCGGGATGCACCATCTGCGCCATGCCATCAAACAGCTCCAGCTTGCCCGACACCACCCGGCGCGCGCCCTCCGGCAGTTGTGCCTCCAGATAACGGCTGCGCCCGTGGAAGAACACAAGCTGGAACTCTTCCTCAGCATCGCTCACATGAATGCGGTAGGCACCGCCCTTGTTGCGGGCAGGTCGATGGGCACCGATGGTGACCTCCACCGTGGCAACCGTGGGGTAATCAAGCCCGCGAATACTGTCGCGACGACGGCGATCCACAATCGAATAAGGCAGCGAATACAACAGGTCACGCGGTGTCTCTATATCAATCTGCGCGAAATGTTGCGCCGTCTTCGGGCCGATCCCCTGAAGCGTTTCCAACCCGGCGAACAGCGGAAACAGGATCTCTGGTCTGCCGCTCATGCGCCTGCAATCAGCTCCAGCCAGCCGTCCTCATCCAGAATCCGCACCCCTAGATCACGGGCTTTCTGCTCCTTTGAACCGGCACCGGGGCCTGCGACCAGAATATCGGTTTTCTTCGATACCGAGCCGGCCACTTTGGCACCCAGACCTTCGGCGCGGGCCTTGGCCTCTGCTCGGGTCATCTTCTCCAACGTGCCGGTAAACACCACCGTCAGCCCGGTCACCGGACTGTCATTCTGGGGCGCCTCCGGTGGGATAATGTCCAGATGGCCGCGCAAGGCGTCAAAGGCGGCCCGTTCTTCGGTATTGGCAAAGGCATCGGACAGCGACACCCCAAGCGTGGCGCCAATTCCGTCAATCCCCGTCAGGTCGTCCCACGCCGCGCGGGCCTCTGACGGCACATTCAGCGTCGCAACGGCACGGTCGCGCGCCTCCTTGATCCGGGCGCGGCGGTTCTCCTGCGCGGCCGCGACCCGTTCGCGGTCCTCGGCCTCATCCCCGGCCCGTTGCGCAAGCGCCGCCGGACGGGCCGTATCCACCGCCGCAGCCATCGCGTCCCAATCAGCATAATGCAGCGCCAGATCGCGCGCGCCGACCTCGCCCACATGACGAATCCCAAGGCCGAAGATCAGCCGAGCCAGCTCAATCCGGCGCTTTTCCTCAATCGCGGCAAACAGATTCGCAGCCGAGGTCTCGCCCCAGCCGTCGCGGTTTTTCAACTTGGCGAGGGTCTTTGCATCACGCGCCTGAAGGGTGAAGATATCAGCAGGCGTTTTGATCGCCAGCACCGCGTCACCATAGAAGGCTTCGATCTGCTTCGCACCCAGACCGTCAATATCAAAGGCTTTGCGCGAGACGAAATGCTTCAGTTTTTCAACCGCTTGTGCAGGGCAGATCAGACCACCCGTACATCGACGCACCGCATCCCCCTCCTCGCGGACCGCATCACTTCCGCACTCAGGACACGCCGCAGGGAAGGCAAAAGGCACCGCGTCCTCGGGGCGTTTGGGCAGATCCACATCGGCAATCTTGGGGATCACATCCCCTGCACGATAGACCTGCACCCAGTCGCCGATCCGGATATCCTTGCCGTCGCGGATCTCTTCACCCTTGGAATCCAGCCCGGCAATATAGTCCTCATTGTGCAATGTCGCGTTGGAGACAACGACGCCGCCCACGGTGACCGGCTGCAACCGGGCCACCGGGCTGAGTGCGCCGGTACGTCCCACCTGAATGTCGATGCCCTCCAGCCGCGTCCAGGCCAGTTCCGCAGGGAATTTATGCGCGATCGCCCATCGCGGCGTGGTTGAGCGGAAGCCGAGACGCGCCTGCAACGCCAGCGCATCGACCTTGTAGACCACGCCGTCAATATCATAGCCCAGCGTCGTGCGCTGCGCCTCGATCAGGCGGTACTGCGCGATCAGCGCGTCTGTCGTGCTGCAATATTTGGTCAGCGGGTTGGTCTGAAATCCCATCTCCCGTAGCCGCGTGAGCGCCTCAAACTGTGTCTCTGCCAAAGGTTCCGACAGCTCGCCCCAGCTATAGGCAAAAAAGCGCAGCGGCCGCGACCGGGTGATCTCCGCATTCAGCTGGCGCAACGATCCCGCCGCCGCATTGCGCGGATTGGCAAATGTCTTGCCCCCCTGCGCAGCGTGACGATCGTTCAGCGCCGCGAAATCCTCATGGCTCATATAGACTTCGCCCCGCACCTCCAGCACCGCCGGTGCAGCAGCGATCTCTTGCGGGATATCAGCAATTGTGCGGGCGTTTTCAGTGACATTCTCCCCCACCGCGCCATCCCCGCGGGTGGCGGCATGGATCAGCTTGCCATTCTCATAGCGCAGCGACAGCGACAACCCGTCGATTTTCGGCTCTGCCGTATAGGCGAGCGGATCTGATGCGCCGAGGCCCAGGTATTTGCGTAGCCCCTTGTCAAAGTCGCGCACATCCTCATCGTCAAACGCGTTGCCCAGTGACATCATCCGCTGCGCATGGGTGATCTTGCCAAAGCCGGAGGCCACCGGCGCACCGACCGTCTCAAGTGCGGTTGCCCCATCGGCCAGTTCCGGAAAATGCTCGGCAAGCGCGCGATATTCACGTTTTTTGGCATCATAGTCGGCGTCGCTGATCTCCGGATCATCCGCCTGATGATAGGCAAGATCGGCGGCGCGCAATTCGTCCTGTAGCAACAGGAAACGGGCGCGGGCTTCGTCGCTGGTCAAACTCTTAAGATTGTTATTGCCTGACTGTGTCACGGTTCTCGCCTCGCTTTGTCTTAGCTAGGTGATAGGACGGTGACGCCATCGCGTCCAGCCGCAGCACGGCTTGCAGATGTGAAAAATCCCGCCGTGGCGGGATCGTTCGGGTGTCAATTTAGGGTGGTAGAGTGCCGTCTCAGGCCCCTACAGCCATCCGATGGCCACCGGACATCTGATCGTCCTGCGGATCGCGCAGCACATAGCCCCGCCCCCAGACCGTTTCGATGTAGTTGTCACCACCTGTCGCCGTGCTCAGCTTCTTGCGCAGCTTGCAGATGAACACGTCGATGATCTTCAACTCAGGTTCATCCATACCGCCATAGAGATGGTTGAGGAACATTTCCTTTGTCAGGGTGGTTCCCTTCCGCAGGCTCAGCAGCTCAAGCATCTGATATTCCTTGCCGGTCAGATGTACGGCTTTGCCGCCCACCTCAACCGTCTTGGCGTCCAGATTAACGGAGATCTTGCCGGTGTTGATGATTGATTGCGAATGCCCCTTGGAGCGGCGGATGATGGCGTGAATACGGGCCACCAGTTCCTCGCGATGGAAGGGTTTCGTCAGATAGTCATCGGCCCCGAAGCCAAAGCCCTTGATCTTGTTCTCGGTGTCATCGGCACCGGACAGGATCAGGATCGGCGTCTCGATACGAGCCATCCGCAGCTGCCGCAGCACCTCGTGGCCGTTCATATCGGGCAGGTTAAGATCCAGCAGGATCAGATCGTAATCATATAGTTTGGCAAGATCGATCCCCTCTTCGCCGAGATCGGTCGAATAAACGTTGAGGTTCGCATGAGTCAGCATCAACTCAATGCTCTTCGCCGTTGTTGGATCATCCTCAACAAGAAGAATGCGCATATTATTTTCTCCGCCTGTACACTGTTTCCCTCAGGTCGAATTAACCTTGCTGGAAAAAAGTTAATGGCCCGTTACCATGATGGTTAATTTGCGCGATCACCTCAAGTGTGAATGATTTTTTTGCGTCAGGATTTACGATAGTCTTTAAGACGGGTGGCTTTCAGGGCGTCCTCACCAAAGTCGGCAACAGCAGAAACCCAGCTGCGAAACTCCTCCTCGCTCAGGCCATAGCGGCGCAATGCCTCGCTCTGCGGGATCAAGCCGTAGAGTACACCGCGCACAACAGCCGCCTTGCGCGATGCCACCCAACGCCGTGTGGTCTTTGGCGGCAGGTCCGCGCGTGTCATCACCGTGCCATCCGGCAGGGTCACAGCGCGGGGGCCATCGACTTTCTTCAAGAACATCTTCTCTTCCTTCGTGTGGATCATCGAAATTGGTCCGTCCCCACATTTCGCGCAAACGCCTTAAGGAGGGATGAACCTGCCCCTTGAGGATCATTAGGATTTTCCTATATTCTGCGGTGTCTTTCCTACATATCCGAGGAGTCGCCTGATGGCGCAGGATGCACATCCCCAACTGAATTCGCTTGGCTTTGCCAAACCACCTGCCGAAACTCGGGTGGTCGTGGCCATGTCCGGCGGCGTCGACAGCTCTGTTGTTGCTGCACATTTAGCCGATGAGGGCTATGATGTGGTGGGTGTGACCCTGCAGCTCTACGATCACGGTGCGGCACTTGCGAAGAAAGGTGCCTGCTGTGCCGGCATCGATATCCACGATGCCCGCCGAGTCGCCGAGGAGCGCGGCTTCCCGCATTACGTGCTGGATTATGAGAACATTTTTAAGGATGCGGTCATTGATGAGTTCGCCGACAGCTATCTGGCTGGCGCAACCCCGGTGCCCTGTATCCGCTGTAATGAACGGGTGAAGTTCAAGGATCTGCTGGAAACGGCCCGCGATCTGGAGGCCGATTGCATGGCCACCGGCCACTATATCCAGCGCAAGGATGGACCAAACGGGCCAGAGCTGCATTCCGCCGAGGACGCCAATCGCGACCAGAGCTACTTCCTGTTTTCCACCACACCAGAGCAGCTGGATTATCTGCGCTTTCCGCTCGGTCATCTGCCCTCCAAGGACGCCACCCGCGAGATGGCGTCTCAGTACGGTCTGGCCGTCGCGGATAAGCCCGACAGCCAGGACATCTGCTTTGTGCCGAATGGCGATTACGCCAGCGTGATCGAAAAACTGCGCCCCGGTGCGGCAGAGCCGGGCGAGATTGTGCATTCCGATGGCCGGGTGCTGGGCACCCATGATGGCGTCATCCACTATACCATCGGACAGCGCCGTGGCCTTGGCATCGGCGGGCTGAGCGAGCCGCTTTACGTGGTGAAGCTGGATGTGGACACCAAACAGGTGGTGGTCGGCCCCAAGGAGCTGCTGGCCACCCGCACCATCCCGGTGCGGGAAATCAACTGGCTCGGCGATGAGCCGTTCACCAGCCGCGACGAATGGCATCTGAAGGTCAAGGTCCGCTCCACCCGGCCCCCACGTGACGCCATCATCCGCCCGATTTCGGAGACCGAAGCCGAGGTCGAACTGCTGACCCCGGAGGAAGGTATCTCCCCCGGACAGGCCTGCGTGTTCTACGCTGAAGAGGGCAGCCGTATCTTTGGCGGCGGCTGGATCTGGCGCGGCTACTGACACGGCCACTAACACGGTGCGTCTGTCAGGGAAGGCGCAGCCTCCGCGCGGAACGCGCGGCTTGTCCTTGACAGATCCTCCATAAAACCAAAATCGAGATAGCGCCTGAGGGCAGACCTGCCCTTAGGCGCATCTCAGCATAACAAAATCCATCACAACACCACACCCAACGGCAAATGCTCAGCCACCCGCATTGCGGCGCGCGCCGCGCGGGTGCATAGCGCCCGCGCTACGAGAGGCCACCCGCCGGAGGCTCTGCATCCGGCAGGCTTCAGGAGGCGACGGAGGTCTGCGCAGACAGACGATCCAACACGGCGCGTGCCGCGCGCAGACCCGGGTCTTCGCCCCCCTCACCCAGCCGCTCCATCGTGGTGGCCATGGAAGAGGATTGCGCGGATGGCGCCGCCTTGACCTTGATCAACGCCTTGGCGATAGCCTCCGGCGTACACTCAGGACCAAGGCATTCCGGCACCACGCGGGTATCGCTGACCAGATTGACCAGCGTGACGGTGTCAATCAACGCCATGCGCCGCATGATATGCCAGGTGAGCCACTGGAACTTATAGGCGATCACCATTGGGGTGCGCGCCGCCGCCAGCTCCAGCGAGACCGTACCAGAAGCCGCAAGCGCCAGATCCGCCGCCGCAAAAGCCGCGCGTTTATGCGCCTTGGCCACCTCGCCGTCCAGCGTATTGGGGTCGATCACCACCGCGGTATCCGACCATTCCGCGAGATGGCTGCGCACCAGATCGGCAACCGGACCCGCAGCAGGCACCACGATCCGGTATTCGGGATGGCTGTCTTGAAACTGCTTCAGCGCCGCGCCGAATACCGGCGCCAGCCGTGTCACCTCAGAGCGGCGCGATCCCGGCAGCGCCAGAACAGTTGGCGTATCGTCAAGCTGATAGGCCTGGCGAAACGCGGCGATCTCCTCCGCCGTGGCCTGTGGCTCCCCCACAACGGGGTGGCCAACGAAATCACACTCCATGCCAGCCGCCTGCATATAAGGCGGCTCAAACGGCAGCAGTGCCAGCACATGATCGATGACCTTGGCCATCTTCTCCGCCCGCTTGGGGCGCCAGGCCCAGACCGAGGGCGCCACATAATGTACCGTGCGAATACTGCTTTCTTCTTTCACCAATGCGGCGACCCGTAGGGAGAAATCCGGGCTGTCGATGGTGATCATCACATCCGGCTTCATGTCCAGAACCGCCTCTGCGGTTTCGCGAATGCGGCGCTTCAGCTGGCGGTATTTCGGCAGCACCTCTGCCAGCCCCATGACCGACAGTTCCGACATATCGAAGCGCGAGACCAGCCCCTGTTCAGCCATCAGCGCGCCGCCGACCCCCTCAAAGCTAACATCCGGGCACAGCTGCCGCAGACCGGCCATCAACGCACCGCCAAGGCGATCTCCAGACGGCTCGCCTGCGAGGATGAACACCCGTAGGCTCATGCGCTGCGCAGCCAGAGAAACAGGCCCAACCGGTTGCAAGTGGCGACCACGTCCTCCTGGTTCAGGACGATAACGCCGCCGGCTTCCAGCACAATTCCGGCAAGGCCTGCCTTGGCAGCCAGCTCAACCGTCTGTACACCAATGGTGGGCAGATCCGCGCGGCGGTCCTGCCCCGGTTTGGGCGCTTTGAATAGCAGCCCCCCGGTGCCATCGGGGCGGCTTTGCAGCGCGTTCAACATCCAGTCTGTGCCAAAGAGGTTTTCCACCGCAATCGCCTGCCCCCGGCGCACGGCACAGGACTGCCCCACATCGGCGCGGCTCATGGCCTCAACAACCTCAGCGCCGCGCTCTGCATCCGGCTTGTCCAGCTCGCCCGGTTTGACCTCGGTCGGAATGCCCTCGGCCATCAACAGATCCGGTGCCACCTCATGGGCGGCACGTACGTTCATACCGGCCTGTTCAAAAATGCCGATGATTGCGCGCAGTGCACCATCATCACCAGCGGCCAAGGCTCCCTGCAAAACCGGCACCAACGGCAGGGTCTCGGCGTCGATTTCTGCCGGCTCAATCGCCGGACGACGCACAGCCCCGGCCAGGCAAATCTCAGTCACACCTGAGGCTGCCAACCGTGCGATAAAGCTGCCGAGTTGTTCCAGGCGAAAGGTCAGTTCCGCCTCAATATGATCCGGCTCCGAACCACGCATGGCGCAGATCAGCGGCCGATCAGACAGGCGTGCGGCCAGTTCGGCGGGCAATGCGCCCTGCCCTGCAATCAATGCCAGCATGTGATCAGCCTCCCGGCGTCAGGAAAGAGCGGTCGCTCTCACCGGTGATGAATTCGACGATTTCCTGCACGTATTCGCTGTCGCTTTCGGCACCCAAACGGCGCGCGCGCTCCTGAAAGGTGCCTTCGCCCTGCGCCAGCATCTGAAACGCGGCCCGCAGCGCGGTGATATCAGAGCGTTGCACGCCCCGGCGTTTCAACCCGACAAGGTTCAGCCCGTCCAGCTCCCCGCGCGGGGCCTGTACCAACCCATAAGGAATCACATCATTGGTGACCATTGTGACCGCGCCGACGATGGCACCATGACCGATCCGCACCCATTGGTGAATCCCCGAAAGCCCGCCGATAATCACGTCATCTTCCAGCACGCAATGGCCCGCGACCGCAGCAGAGTTCACAACAATCACCCGATCCCCGACCTGCGCGTCATGGGCAATGTGACAACCAGCCATAAACAAACCATCATCACCAATCCGGGTCACGCCGCCGCCACCCTCAGTCCCGGCGTTCACCGTCACATGTTCGCGGATGCGGTTGCGCTTGCCGATCACGGTCTTGCAGCGCTCGCCCTTGAACTTCAGATCCTGCGGGATCTCCCCCAGAACAGCGAAGGAAAACACCACCGTTTCCTCGCCGATCTCGGTATCACCGGTCACCACAACGTGGGATTTCAGCTCCACCCGATCGCCAAGCACGACGTCAGAGCCAATCAGGCAGAACGGGCCGATGACGCAATCCGCGCCAATCTTGGCCCCTTCTTCAATCACCGCGCTGGGATGGATCCGGGTCATCTGGGTCAATCCTTTTGCACGTCGACCATGGCAGAGAATTCAGCCTCTGCCGCCGTTTCACCATCAACAGTCGCCACGCCCTTGAACTTGAAGATCTTGCCACCGGGCTTGCCACGGGTGGTTTCGACCCGCATTTTCAGCACATCACCGGGGATCACCTTGCGGCGGAATTTGCATTTGTCGATGTTCATGAAATAGATCAGCAGCTCGGTATCGATCATATCCATGCCAACGCCCAGCATCACCCCGGCGGTCTGCGCCATCGCCTCAACGATGGTGACGCCCGGCATGATCGGTGTGCCGGGAAAATGCCCCTGGAAATGCGGTTCGTTCATGGTGACGTTCTTGATACCACAGGCCGAGGAATAGCCATCAATCTCGACAACTTTGTCGACCAGCAGAAACGGGTAACGATGCGGCAGAATCCGCTGGATCAGGTGAATGTCGGCGCTTTTCAGCTCGGTTGTCATTGCGGTTTTCCCGTTTTCTGAATGTTAGGTATGTCCTAGCAACTGCCCACAGCTTCGGCAAGCCGGTGGGCTGATCCGGACTGATCTGGTCCGATGCAGACTATGTCAGACTCACGTCTTCAGATCACTCGCTGTCGGCCTCAGCCTGACTGTCGCGGCCATCGCCCAGAACTTCATTAACCCGCGCAATCGCGAGGTCCGTCACGTCTGCAGCATCCGCACTCAGGAACACGCTGGCGTGCTCCAGAATGGCGCCGGCGCCCGCTTCCAACATGATTTGCTGTAGCACCGGCAAGGACGCGGTGAAGAAATCGCGCCGTGCGTCTTCGCCAATCTGGTTGATTCCGCGCAGTTTCTGATCCTGATTGCGGCGGGTTTCCTGCACCTTCTTGTCAAAGGCGTCTGCCAACGCGCGAAAGGCCTCGGGATCCATGCTGCTGCGCCGCTCCGTCAGATCCAGCTCCTCCGCGCGCAGTTCCGCCTCGATCCTGCGGTTCTCCGCCGTCAGCACCGCCCCCTCGGCGTCCAACTCCTGCGTGACCCGTTGGCCAAACGCACTCTCGGCATAGAGCCGCTCGGAATGGATGGTCAACAGCCCGGTTTGTGGCGCCCCCAGCTGTAGTGTTTCCCCAATGGGAAATCCCGCTGCAGGTACCGTCGCCTCCTGCGCTGCACCGGGCTGGATCACCAGCGGCAATACCGCAAGAGAGCACAGAAAAGGCGCCAGCCAACCAGCCAGCGCCCCCCTGTGCCGTGTGTCCACAGCTTGTGTCATTGCGATCAGAACCGCGCCTGCAACGTCAAGTCGAAGCTCTGCTCTTGGTCGAAGTCTTCTTTCTTCAGCGCCTTGGAGAAGTTGAACCGCAGGGGGCCAAAACCGGTCGTCCACAGCAGTGAGAAGCCAACAACATGACGATAGGAGCCACCGCGCCCGACGATATTGCCACCAGCCGCGCCAGTATCAGCGTTGTTCAGCCCCCAAAGGTTGCCAACATCATAGAACAGACCACCGCGCAGACCGATTTCTTCAGGCAGACCCAGCGGGAATTCCGCATCAAAGCGCGCAGCCGCATAGTAGTTCCCGCCGAGGAAGTCGTTGTAATTCCCACCGCTTCCGTTCGGCGACTGATCCCGCGGGCCAATCCCGCCAGGTTCAAAGCCACGCAGAATGCTGGGAGACAGAACAAACCGGTCGATGGACCGGCTGAACCCGTCCCCCTGCCAGCTGAATGCACCAGCCTCGATTGTCGCTCTGAGCGTCACCTCTTCGTTGAAGACGCGCCGCTGAGCAATAAACTTCGCGGTGCTGCGCAGATATTCGGAGTCCCCCCCAAGCCCTGCATAGTCAGCGCCGACCTGGATCAGGTAGCCCGAATTCGGATCCAGACCGTTCAGGCGACTGTCCACCGTATAGGTAAAGCCGATGGTACTGGCGTTGATGGCGCCCTGATTGATCTCGCTTCGGACAAGAGGGCCGGCCAGCGGGAAGCCAGAAGAATCGTCGCCCCGGCTGATCATCTCATCCTCATCCCAAGTATAGCGCACCTGAAGATTGCTGTTCTCAGAGGTCTGGAAGGTCAGTGCAGGTGAGAAGAATGCCCGCTTGGTATCATACAGCGCAAAGCTGGAATCGGTCTCCGCATAGCCCAGATCCAGATCAAACCGCAGATCGCGGCCCAGCAGATAGGGCTCGGTGAAGCCGAGGGTGTATTCTTCGGCATCCTGTGCTGTCGAGATGTTGAACGACAGACGCTGGCCACGGCCCAGGAAATTGTTCTCCGACAGGCCCAGGCTGATGCCGAAACCATCGTTGACCGAGTAAGCCCCGCCAAGGCTCAGCGCGCCTGTTGGTTTCTCTTCGACGTCCACATCGACAACCACCTCACCGGCGCTGCCACCCTCACGGACGTCCACTTCTGCGGTTTCAAAGAACCCAAGCGCTCGGATACGTTCTGCACTTTCACGGATTTCGCGCGGGTTGAACGGGTCACCTTCCACAGTGCGGAACTGCTGGCGGATCACCCGGTCCAGCGTGGTTGTGTTGCCTTCGATATCGATCCGCTCAACAAACACGCGCGGTCCGCGCGTCAGAACGAAATCGACATCCAGGGTCAGATCCCGATCGTTGCGGCTGATGCGTGGCTCCACCCGAAGGAAATCGATGCCCTTGCGGATCGCAAATGTTTCCAGACGCCGGATCGCGTTCTCGATCACGCTTGGCGAATAAGTCACGCCGGGGCGGACCTTCAGCACCTTGCGGAACTCATCGGCGTCGGCTTCCGACATCTCGCTGGTGACAGAAATCTCGCCGAACTCAAATTGCTGACCTTCGGTGATATCCACCACCAGGAAGGCTGCATCGCGTTCTTCGGTCACCTCGGCATTGGTGCTGTTGATGCGCACATCCACATAACCGCGCGACAGGTAGAAATCGCGCAATACCTGCTTGTCGAATTCCAGACGATCCTCGATCAGCGTATCGGCCCGGATGAAGGTCCGCAGCAGACCTGCCTGTTTGGTTTCCAGAACCCGGCGCAGGCGACGGTCGGAATAGACCCGGTTGCCCACGAAAGACACGCGCTCAACCTCGATGGTGTCGCCTTCAGAAATTTCGAACACCAGATCGACACGATTGTCGCTGCGGCGAATAATGCGCGGTGTCACGGTCGAGGCCAGTCGCCCCTGCGCGCCGTAAGCTTCGGCGAGATTGGACGCATCCCGTTCGGCAACGGTTGGATTGAACACCCGGCGCGGCGCCGATTCGATCAGCGCCAGCATCGCGTCATCCTTGATGCGGCGGTTGCCCTCAAAGCTGATTTTGTTGATGGTCGGGAACTCGGTGACCTTGATCACCAGCGTATTGCCCTGCGGCACGATCTCGACACTCTCAAAGACGCCGCTGTCCAGAATACGCTGGTAGGCATCGTTGAGCTGACCGGCACTGACGGATTTCCCCCGTTCAATGCCCGTATAGGCCACAATTGTTGAGGTCTGGATGCGTTGATTGCCCTCGACCTGAACGTTTGTGAAACTGTAGCTCTGCGCCACTGCGATCTCTGGCGTCAGGACAAATCCCAAAGCAATTGCCAGCGCCGCGGCAGATACGTTTCTATACAAAATATGGGCACCCAATTTGCGCCCCCCACAGGATGTACCCGTGTGCTTCCCCCGAACCATCAGTCAAAACCCGATTTTTTTACAGCTTAATCCGTGCGTATCGGGTTTATCCGCGCTTGTCAAAAACAACAAAAAGGCGCGCGGGATGCCCCCACGCGCCAGATCGCTTGCAACGGCTTGAAAACTCAGAGACTGCCGATCCAGGCACCGGCAGCGAGCGCGCCCAAAATCGTCGCCACAGACATGGCGCGATCCCAGTTGAGGCGCATAAATAGACCAAATCCAGTATTGGTAATCTGCAGGGTGCTCATGGCTCCACTCTCCCACTATCAATAATGATCCCACATCCGCCGCAACCGCGCCGCGATTTGCGACGCCGCTGCCCACCGGCGGCTTACCAAAGGATTAACAAGGGAATGTGGCGACAGTTGGGCGCGCGTCCCGTTGCAGGATCCGCGCCCAGACCGTAGCACCGACCGGGTCAGCCCCGGTCGGCGAAAAAGCGCTTAGCAAAAAATGTCGTTGAAGAGCGCAAACATCATCAGGCTAAGGATCGCCGCAATGCCCACGCTCATCAGAATCCGCATCACCGCATCATTGGGCGGCCTGCCGGTGACCGCCTCATAGGCGTAGAACACCAGATGCCCGCCATCCAGCGCCGGGATCGGGAACAGGTTCAGCAGCCCGACAGCCGTGGACAGCACCGCGATAAACCGGATGAAGCTTTCGGCCCCTTGGCTCGCCATCGCGCCGGAGGTCTCAGCAATGCCAATCGGACCGGAAAGGTTGCAGGTGCTGATCGCGCCGGTGATCATATGCCCCAGACCAGAAAGCGACATTTCGACCACGCCCCAGACCTGCGCCGCACCGCCGCCGAGGGCCTCGCCAATACCAACCGTCTCCGTTGCCGGGTCAAAGGCAAGACCACCGGCAATCCCCATGCGCCAGCGAGTTGCAAACCCGCCCTCTGGCTGTGGCTCATCCACGCGCCGTGGTGCCAGCGCCATCTCAAACTCTTCGCCCGCGCGCCAGACATCCAGCAGCAGGACCTTGCCTTCCGCGCTTTCAACGGCGCGTTTCAGCTGATCGAAGGCAAAGATCGGAGCGCCATCAACGGCGGTGATCACGTCCCCCGGCTGCAGATCGATATCCGCAGCGGCACTGCGCGGCGCCACACCGCGCACATGCGGCGGCCAGGGATAGGGGCCTTCAACCTCGACCTCACGTTCATCCCGCAGCACGGTGTAGGTGAGTGGCTGCTGCTCCGGCACCGCATCACGGAAGGCTGTAAAGGCCACGCCGTCCTCCAGTGAAGGCACATCGACCCCTTCGATCTGCAACAGCGCATCGCCTTCGCGCAAACCCGTTTGCAGCCCCGGCAGCGGCACCAGCCGCTCTACGGTCAGCGGATCGCGCATGGTGCCTTGCAGCATGAACACGCCAGCAAAGATCAGCGCCGACATGATGAAATTGAACACCGGCCCCGCCGCAACCGTTGCCGACCGCGCCCAAAGCGGCGCGCCATGCATGGTGCGCCGCAGCGCCACCGGATCGGCGGCGGCATCTGCCATCGCATCCGCATCCTTGCCCGAGGCCGCATCGGCATCCCCAAGGAACTTCACGTAGCCGCCAAATGGCAGCAGCGCCACCTGCCAGCGGGTGCCGCGTTTGTCGACACGGGAGAACAGCACCGGTCCAAACCCCAGCGAGAACACCTCGGCATGGATACCGGACCAGCGCCCGACGATGTAGTGGCCATATTCATGCACCGCCACAATCACCGACAGCGCCACCACAAAGCTGGCAATCACATAGAGATACCCGCCAAGCTGCGGAAGAAAGGAGACGAAATCCAAGGGCTTACCTTACATAGTCTAAAATTGCGTTGTCGGCTTCCATACGGGCGAGATGGTCGGTCCGGCTCACCGTATCAAGGGTCATTGCCTCATCTAGCCCGCGATCTGCGCTGTCAAACTGCGCCAGCACCCGCGCGACCACCGCCGCCATATCCAGAAACCCGATGCGCCCGGCGATGAAATGATCCAGCGCCCGCTCCTTGGCGGCGTTGAACACCGCCCCCATAAGGCCGCCTCGGTCCATCACGTCATAGGCCAGCCGCAATGCGGGATAGCGTGCGGGATCAGGCGCGCGGAATGTCAGCTGCGCCAGCCGTGCCAGATCCAGCCGCTCGACCGGCAGCTCCCGCCGCTCAGGCCAATGCAGCGCATAGCCAATGGCGTGGCGCATATCCGGCGCGCCAAGATGTGCCATCAGCGCCCCATCGCGAAATCCGACCAGCGCATGCACGATAGATTCAGGGTGAACGACAACCTCAATCTGTTCTGGCGCAACGCCAAAGAATTCACGGGTTTCAATAACTTCCAGCGCCTTGTTGAACATGGACGCGCTGTCGATAGTGATCCGCTGCCCCATGTCCCAATTGGGATGAGAGGAGGCCTGCGCCACCGTGGCAGTCTTCAGCTGCTCCTGCGGCCAGTCCCGGAATGCTCCGCCAGAGGCGGTGATCACCACCCGCTCCACAGCGGAAATATCTTCCCCTACCAAGCCCTGAAATACTGCGGAATGTTCGCTATCGACCGGCAGCAGACGCGCATTATGGCGCCGCGCCGTATCCAGAAGCAGCGCCCCGGCACAGACCAGAGATTCCTTATTGGCCAGCGCCAGCGTTGCGCCCTGTTTCAGCGCCTCCAGCCCCGGTGCCAGCCCAGCCGCGCCGACAATGGCAGACATCACCCAATCCGCAGGCCGCGCCGCCGCCTCAGCCAGGGCCGCCTGCCCTGCGGCAGCGGTGACACCTGACCCGGCCAATGCGGCTCTCAATGAAGGCAACTGGTCATCATAGGCAGTGACGGCAACATCCGCCTTCAGCGCAATCGCATCCTGCGCCAGCTGGGAGATATTGGCGCCACCACTCAACGCCACCACGTCATAGTCGTCGGGAGCCCGCCGGATCAGGTCGATCGTGTTCTGACCAATGGATCCGGTGGCCCCGAAAATCGAGATCTTCCGCATTACATCGTCCCGCCGGGCAGACCCCAAAGGCTGAGCACCAGAAGCACCATCGCCGCTGCGCCCAGCATCCCGTCAAACCGGTCGAACAACCCACCGTGGCCGGGGATCAGCGCGCTTGAATCCTTCACGCTCATCTTGCGCTTCAACGCGCTCTCCGCCACATCGCCTGCCTGGCTCGCCATGGAGACCAGAACCGACAGCACCACCACGCCAAGGCCAAGCCCGGCCTGTGCTGCAAAAATCGCGCCGACAATCGCCGCTGCGATCCAGCCGGCAGAGGTGCCGGACCAGGTCTTTTTGGGGCTGACACGGGGCCAGAATTTCGGCCCGCCAAAGGTTTTACCGGCAAAGTAGCCCGCAACATCCGTGGCCACCACAACCGAGATCAGCCAGACCATCCAGTCCAGGCCCAATGTGCTGCGCATCCAGATGAACGCATAGGCGGCAAACACCACCCAGAGCGCAAAGCCAAGGTAAATTCCCCGGCGAATATCCAGCGCAACCGCGCCAAGGATCGCCGGGATCAGCAACAGACCCACGGCCCAGTTGCCCGCCATCAAGGCCGCCGCCAGAACCGCGCCCATCGACAGGACACCAAGCGGCAGCGCCACCCCCTGACGATGCGGCGCCACCATGCGCAGCAACTCCCAGATCATGCCACCACCGGCCGCCGCAATCAGCAGGTCGAAAACCACACCACCGCGCCAGACCGCCCAGCCACCAACAAGGATCATCACCACGGCGGAGATCAGCCGCGGCATCAGATCGGCCCAGCGTCCTGCCCCGCTCATGTTTTCACCGCGCCAAACCGGCGATCCCGCTGCCCGTAGCTGCGGCACAACCGGTCCATCTCATCCGCGGTGAAATCCGGCCAGAGCGTGTCGATGAATTCATATTCGGCATAGGCCGACTGCCACAGCAGGAAGTTGGAGATCCGCGCTTCACCACTGGTGCGGATCACCAGATCGGGGTCCGGCAGCACATGGGTATCGAGATAACGCGGCAGGGTTTCTTCATCCACATCCGCTGGATCCAGCCGCCCGGCCGCCACATCTTCGGCCAGCCGTTTGGTGGCGCGCGCCACCTCATCACGGCTGCCATAGTTCAGCGCGATGGTCAGATGGGTGCCGTCATTGCACGCCGTCTCCTGCTCCAACTGGTCCATCAGGGTCACCAGTTTCTTGTCCAGACGCACCCGGTCACCGATAAAACGGACCCGCACGTTGCGCTGCGACAGCGCCTTCATCTCCTTAGAGATATAACGACGGAACAGGCTCATGAGGCCTGCGACCTCAACCTGCGTACGCTTCCAGTTCTCCGTCGAGAAGGCAAAAATGGTAAGGTATTTCACCCCCAGCGCCGGGCAGCATTCCACCACCTCGCGGACGCGTTTGGCGCCCGCATGGTGGCCGAACAGCCGCGGACGGCCCCGCGCCTGTGCCCAGCGGCCATTGCCATCCATGATAATGGCCACATGTTTGGGACCGCGTTGCGGGGCAGGCTCGCCCTCACTCGGCGCCAAGGCGGTGTCTGTGCTCTGTGACATCTGCAGGTGTCAGACCTGCATGATTTCGGCTTGTTTCGTTTCAAGCGCCGCATCGACAACCTTGATCATCTTGTCGGTCAGCTCCTGAACTTCGCCTTCCCACAGCTTCTGGTCGTCCTCGGACATGCCGTCAGCCTTGGCCTTCTTGATCTGGTCCATACCGTCGCGACGCACATTGCGGATCGACACGCGGGCATGTTCGGCATATTGGCCGGCCACTTTGGTCAGATCCCGGCGGCGTTCCTCGTTCAGCTCGGGGATCGGCAGCATGATGATGGTGCCATTGAGCTGCGGATTGATGCCCAGACCGGACTCGCGGATCGCTTTTTCGACCTTGCCGACCAGACCTTTGTCCCAGACATTGATGGTGACCATACGCGGCTCGGGCACATTGACGGTGCCAACCTGATTGATTGGTGTCATCGACCCATAGGCATCCACCATCACGGGCTCCAGCATCGACGCGGAGGCGCGACCGGTCCGCAGAGACGCAAATTCGGTCTTGAGGTTGGCCATGGCGCCATCCATGCGGCGCTGTAGATCATCGGTATCGAGAATAAAATCGTCAGACATTCTGCTCTCCCCTGACTTGAGGCGGTGTTTGTATTGCTCATAAGACATTGACGGAAGGTTGTATAGCGATCTTGCCGCAGTTTTGAAGCGCCAAGCGGCAGGCTTCTGCGGCCCCCGCGCCTGAGGGCAGGGCTGGAGTGCCGGGCCTGAGTGGGCCACTGCCGCCGCCGACACGCTGCCCCAGGATCAAAAAAACCGCGCGCCGGAACCGGTCCGGGCGCGCGGCCACTTAATGTGTCGCCAGCGGTGTGACGGGAAAGCCCGCCCACATGTGCCAGCAGGGGATCAGCGGTCAGCCATGCACCTTGGTATAAGTGCCCTTCCCGGCCAGAATCCCCCGGAACCCGCCCGGTTCATCCAACGGGAACACCATCAGCGGCAGGTTGTTGTCCCGCGCCAGCGCAATGGCCGAGGCATCCATCACCTTCAGACGCTTGGCCAGCACCTCATCGTAGGTGATATCATCGTAGCGCACCGCGTCATCATGCTGCGCCGGGTCCTTGTCATAAACGCCATCGACGCCGTTCTTGCCCATGAAGATCGCCTCACAGGCCATCTCATTGGCGCGCAGGGTCGCCGCGGTGTCGGTGGTGAAATAGGGATTACCGGTGCCGGCGGCGAAAATGCAGACCCGCTTTTTCTCAAGGTGACGCACCGCGCGGCGGCGGATGTAAGGCTCGGCCACCTCATCCATGCGGATGGCGGAAATCACGCGGGTGAACACACCCAGACCTTCCAGCGCCGACTGCATCGCCAGCGCGTTCATTACCGTGGCCAGCATCCCCATGTAATCCGCCGTAGTCCGCTCCATCCCCTGAGCTGAGCCGGACAGACCGCGGAAGATATTACCGCCACCGATCACCATACAGATTTCGACACCCATATCGCGCACGGATTTCACTTCATGGGCAATGCGCTGGACGGTAGGCGGGTGCAGACCATACCCTTGGTCCCCCATCAGCGCTTCGCCTGAAATTTTCAGCATGACACGTTTATAGGTTGCCGCCGGCGTGGCCTCCGGCTGATCGTTGGTAAGGGGCATGTTGCGCTCCGGAATATGACGGGGTTACTTTGCGCGCAAAATGAAGCAAATCGGCGGCAGGATCAATGCGGCCTGACATGTTTTTCGGCGCCGCCTTGCTGCTCTGCCCTGCGCGCCGGGGAACATCCGAAGAACAGGACGCCCTGCATGACCGACTTGACCGCGCTGCCAGAGATCCCGCCCCACCAGCCGGTGCTGATTGCCGGACCGACCGCCTCCGGCAAATCCGCACTGGCCCTGCGGATCGCCCAAACTCAGGGCGGGGTGATCGTCAATGCCGATGCCAGTCAGGTCTATGACTGCTGGCGGGTGATCACCGCCCGTCCCTCCGCCGAGGAAGAGGCGATGGCGCCGCATCTGCTCTATGGTCATCAGCCCTATGATGCCGACTATTCTGTTGGCCACTGGCTGCGCGAGGTACTGCCGCTTCTCAGCGAAGGCCCACGCCCGATTATTGTCGGTGGCACCGGGCTTTACTTTGCTGCGCTGACGCAGGGGCTTGCCGACATCCCTGCCACACCTGCGGCCGTCCGTCAGCAGGCTGACGCGCTGTCGCTTGAGGACATGCGCGCGGCACTGGATGCAACAACCGCCGCCCGGATCGATCTGCTAAACCGCGCCCGGGTGCAGCGCGCCTATGAGGTGCTGACCGCAACCGGGCGCGGCCTGGCCGACTGGCAGGCGGAGACGCCGCCCCCGCCGCTGCCGCTGGATCACTGCACCGCGATTGTCTTTGACACCGACAAGGACTGGCTCGAAGCGCGCATCCGCCGCCGCTTTGATGCAATGATGGATATGGGGGCAATGGCCGAGATCACCGCCATGCAGGATCGCTATGATCCTGCCCTGCCCTCCTGCCGTGCCATCGGGGTGCCGGAACTGATGGCCCATCACCTTGGCGACCTGACCGAAGAAGAGGCCCGAGAGCGTGCCGCGGTCGCCACCCGACAATTTGCCAAACGCCAGCGCACCTGGTTCCGCGCCCGCATGAAGGGCTGGCACTGCCACCGCCCCGGCTAGGTTCCGCAGGCGGCCAAATTGACAACACGGACGCAGATCACGGCATTGAGCCTGGACAATCCGCCCCGTTGACCGTGCGGTATGCGCGCATTGTTGCTCAAAACCCATGCACCACCTGCAATTCGACTAAATACTTACGCATTTTTCGGCAAAAACTTGCCAGAATCAGTTTTTCATGGCCATTTGCGCGCACGGAAAATAAGAGCAGCACATACCATATCCATCCTATGCCTTTTGACCCCACCCATATCGGCGAGATCACTGTCGCACCGCTGTCGCAGCTGACCCCCGATGGATCCTGGCAGGTCGAACTGGCGCATGATCTCACAGAAAGCCTGCTGATCTGGATCACCCGTGGTCAGGGGCGGGTCTTTCTGAATGGTCAGCAGCGGGGATTTGGTCCAAACAGCGCGATCTTCGTACCTGCCGGCACATTGTGGTCGTTGGAATTGGGCCGTCAGTGTATCGGGCAGGTGATGACAATCCCCGCCTCAACGCCGATGGATTTCCCTGACAGTGCCGACACGCTGCGCATTCCGGATGCGCAGGATCAGGCCGTGATCAACAGCATGTTTCAGGCCATGCAGGCCGAACAGCAGGATCGCCCGGCGCTGTGGTACCGCGCGATGCAGGCCCATGGTACGCTAATCGCAATCCATGTGCGGCGCCTGATGGCGGCACGGAACAGCACCGTCAGCAAACCCACCGCCGCACAGAGACTGGCGCAGGGGTACTGCGGTCGAATTGTTGAATGCTACGCCCAGCACGCCAGCATGGCTGATCACGCAGCAGCGTTGAATGTGACGCCAACCCATCTGACCCGTGTCTGCAAATCCGAGACCGGCAAGACCGCAGGCGCCCTGCTCACCGAGCGTCAGCTCCATGCGGCCCGCAGCCTGCTGATCACGTCAGAGCTGCCGATGCGCGATATTGCAGCAACCCTTGGCTTTGGCAGCGCGGCCTATTTCACGCGGTTCATCACCCAGCACACCGGTGAGACCCCGAGTCGGCTGCGCAAACAGGCCCGTGACAAGCTGAAACGCAGCGCCTGATCCGGTTTTCCTTCCGCAAATAATCTCTTCCGCATCTGCCACATCCCATCACCCGCTGCCACTCAGGTCATCGCCGACCTGCATTTAAGTAATGCCCGCAACCTCCGCCGAGGCAGACAGCGAGTCACCCTGACAAGCGAGTCATGGCACCACGTCAGACTGGGCACTTATGCCCAGTACTAATCCCTTCAGACCGGGCGTTCCGCAGTCAAAATACAAAAACGACACCAGAAATGTCGCAAAATACATACGAAAGGTCGATAACCTACATTGACCTACCCCTCGTTCTGGGGCCGAATGGCCAAACGGGGAAACAATCGTTGAACACAGCACCACAAACGGCATCTGCCAGATCCGACTGGCCCGCCGTCCCAGAAGAAAAGATCTTGCGGTGCAACAGGGAGAGCCACATGACAAAAGACACCATCACCGGGACCGATATCCACCCGGCGGCAAAGATGTATGCGACAGAAACCCTTGCTGGGAAGATGGACCGACGCGAATTCATGGCCCGCGCCACTGCGCTTGGCCTCAGCTCGGTGGCGGCATACGGCCTCCTTGGGCTCGACGCGCCGGTTCAGGCCGCAAGTCACAAACAGGATGGCGGCACCATGCGCATGCAGATGCTGGTGAAGCCACTGAAAGATCCGCGCACCTATGACTGGTCCGAAATGGGCAACCAGAGCCGCGGCACACTGGAGTATCTGGTCGAATACAACAACGATGGCTCCCTCTCTGGCATGTTGCTGGACAGCTGGGAGATCAATGAAGACGCTACCGTTTACACTCTCAACGTCCGCAAGGGCGTGAAATGGAACAATGGCGATGATTTCACCGCCGAGGATGTGGCCCGCAATATCGCCGGCTGGTGTGACAAGGGCATGGAAGGCAACTCCATGGCCGGCCGTTTCGGCTCACTGGTTGACGAAGCCTCCGGGCAGGCCCGTGACGGCGCCATCGAAGTGGTGGACAGCCACACGGTCCGCCTCAGCCTGCCGAACTCCGATATTTCGCTGATCCCCGGCATGGCCGACTATCCCGCCGCCATTGTCCACTCCAGCTTCCAGACCGATGATTTCACGGCCAATGTTGGCACCGGCCCCTACAAGCTGGCGGAGCTTGAGGTCGGCGTGAAGGCCACGCTGGAGCGCAACGAAGATCACACATGGTGGGGCGAAGCCGTCTTTGGCCGTCCGGCACTGGACCGCATCGAATATATCGACTTTGGCACTGACTCCTCCTCATGGCTGGCAGCACTGGAATCCGAAGAGGTGGATCTGCTCTACGAATCCGTGGGGGAATTCATCGACGTGATGGACGGGCTGGGCTTCCAGAAGTCTGAAGTTGTCACCATGGCTACCATCGTTGTTCGCCCCAACCAGCTGGCCACCGTCGACGGCAAACAGCCTTATGCTGACAAACGCGTGCGTCAGGCGATCTCCATGGCTGTCGACAATTCCGTCTGCCTGGAACTGGGGTATGGAGGTCGCGGCCAGCCTGCGGAAAACCATCACGTTGGTCCGATCCATCCCGAATACGCCGAACTGCCCGCCCGCAAGGTCGATGCTGCCGCGGCGAAGGCGCTGATGGAAGAAGCTGGTATGATGGATTTCGAGCATGAAATCATCTCCATTGACGATGACTGGCGCAAGAACACCACCGATGCGGTCGCAGCGCAGCTGCGCGATGCCGGCTTCAAGGTCAAACGCACAGTGCTGCCCGGCTCCACCTTCTGGAACGACTGGGTGAAATACCCGTTCAGCTCCACCAACTGGAACCACCGTCCGCTGGGCGTGCAGATCCACGCGCTGGCCTATCGCTCCGGCGAGGCCTGGAATGAATTCGGCTGGTCCAATGCGGAATTCGACGGGCTGCTGACCGAGGCGCTGGCCATTGCGGATGCTGACAAGCGCCGTGAAGTCATGGCCAAGATGGAAGCGATCATCCAGGATGAGGGGGTGACCATCCAGCCTTACTGGCGCTCGCTCTACCGTCATATGCGTGAAGGCGTCGTTGGCGCAGATATGCACATTTCCTATGAGCATCATCACTACAAATGGGGCTGGTCGGCCTGATCCTGCCAGCTCACATATCTCGCATCTGCCCTGTCACCGGGGCAGATGCTGCCAGCTCAGCCGCCAGCTCACCCGCCGTCCGACCTCAGGTCTAGCGCAGCCTCTGCGCTGCCTCCGATCGCGCATGGCAGACCAACCGGACTTTGCCAACAGGACTTTGCATGGGACTTTTTATTCTGCGCCGAACGGGCGTGATGATCCTGACGGCGCTCTGCCTCACCTTCATCGTGTTCATTCTGACCAACCTCTATCCGAACCTTGAAAAACTGGCCAAGACCGAGGGCAACTTCCGCATGTCGGATGAGGCCGTCGCCAGCTGGTTGGACAAAAACGGCTATCTCCAACCAATGCCGGTAAAATACGGCCAATGGCTGGGGGTACTCCCCGGCTGGCGTACCACCACGGATGAGGGGATCACCGGCCGCTGCATCACGGGCGTTGTCACCGCAGAGGAGGCAGAAGACGCCCCGTCGTTCTGTGGCGTTTTGCAAGGGGACTGGGGCTATTCCACCCGGTTCAAGGATGAAGTCTGGACCATTATTCAGACCCGACTTGGCAATACCGCCTTCCTGATGATGTGGGTGCTGATCCTGATGGTGCCCTCGGCGCTGCTGATCGGTGTTCTGGCCGGTATGCGTGAAGGCTCTGTCACCGACCGGTCGCTCTCCACCGCCTCCATCCTGACTACCGCCACCCCGGAATATGTCTCCGGCGTGATCTTCATTGCGGTGTTCACCTCTTCCACAGTTGGCTTGAAATGGTTCAAGGGCACGGCGACCTCTGCGATGACCGATGCCAATTTTGAGAATTTCTTCCTGCCGGTGCTGACCATCGCCCTTTATGGGATCGGCTATATCGCCCGGATGACCCGCGCCTCCATGACCGAGGTGATGACCGCGCAATATATCCGCACTGCCCGGCTGAAGGGCGTGAGCTTTCCGAAGATTGTCATGCGCCACGCCCTGCGCAACGCATTGATTGCCCCCTTCACCGTGATCATGCTGCAGTTCCCGTGGCTGCTGAATGGTGTGGTGATCGTGGAGACACTGTTCAACTACAAAGGCTTCGGCTGGGCCCTGGTGGAGGCGGCAGGCAACAATGACATCGAACTGCTCCTCGGCATTTCCGTGGTCTCCGTGGTCGTGGTGCTGCTCACTCAGCTGATCTCCGATATCGGCTATGTCTATCTCAACCCCCGCATCCGGATTTCCTGAAGGAGGAACGCACTATGGACCCTCTCAGCTGGACCGGGAGTCTCTCTTTTCTCACCCCTGTGTTGTTACTTGCCTTAGGCGCGCTTGCAGCCTCGGTGATGACCTGGCTCGTGCTCAGCATTGTGACCACAAGCCCTACCATGGCGGTGAACGCCCACCACAGCGCCAGCCTCGCCGCAACGCCGGATGCGCTGGCCGGTATCGCCGTGCGTTACAGTTTTCTCGCGGTGATCGGACTGATCCTCATCTACATTGTGTTTGGCATCATGTTCGGCGCCTCTGGCGGCATCGTCGGCGCCATGGCGCAGTTGCTCTTGCCTGTGTGGAGCGCATTGGTGGTGCTTTTCGCCGTCTCGATCACCTTCAAGCGGCGGCTTGGTCTCTATGGGAAACTGTTTGACAGCCCCATCGGTATGATCGGCTTTGCGCTGGTGATGTTCTGGGTTTTTACCGGCGTCCTTGGCGCAATGGATCTCATTGCACCGCATGACCCGCTGGCCCAGATTTCCGGCCTTAAAAACAAACTGCCAGGCACCCCCCTGCCGGGTGCCGAGGCCGATGCAGGCATTGCGGCCTGGTATCTGCTTGGCGGCGACAACCTGGCGCGTGATGTGTTCAGCCGTCTGATTGATGGCGCCTGGGTGGTGGTGCAGATCGCGCCGCTGGCGACACTCTTTGCCTTTATGGTTGGGATCACGCTGGGGCTGCCTGCGGGATATTATGGCGGTCTGTGGGATACAGTGCTGTCCTTTATGGCCAACCTGATCCTGGCCTTCCCGGTGATCCTGCTGTTCTACCTGCTGGTCACACCGGAGATCATTGAAACCGGGCTGCCGCAATATATCGCCGTGGTGCTCTTTGCCTTCCCGCTGATCTTTATTGCCGTGCTGATCCATTCACGCTTTCGCACACGGCCTCAGCACAATGCAATGTGGCTGGCGCTGGTGTTGATCCCGGGCGCCATACTCTATCTGTCGCTGATCAATGAGAGCGGCTCCAAGATCACCTTCTCGCCCATTGATCTCTTTAACGTGCCGGGCGGTATTCTGGTGGTCTTTGTCTCCGTGGTCTTTGTGAATTCACCCACTGTGTTCCGCATCGTGCGCGGCCTCACCATGGACATCAAAACCCGCGACTATGTCGCCGCCGCCCAGACCCGGGGGGAGCGCCCCTGGTACATCATGCTGTGGGAGATCTTGCCCAACGCCCGTGGTCCGCTGATCGTCGATTTCTGCCTGCGCATCGGCTACACCACCATCCTCCTTGGAACCTTGGGCTTCTTCGGGCTGGGCCTGCCGCCGGAAAGCCCGGACTGGGGCAGCACGATCAACGATGGGCGCAAGCTGTTGTCGATCTATCTGCACCCGCCGCTGCCACCGGCGCTGGCGCTGCTGAGCCTTGTGCTCGGGCTGAACCTGCTGGCGGATGGCCTGCGCGAAGAAAGCCTGCGCGACTGATATGATCCTCTCCGGGGGCGCTGCCCCCGGACCCCGAGATATTTGGAGCCAGAAGATGCCTCTAAGGCGTCAACCAGCCCTCCAGGGAGACCAAGATGAACAAACTCGCAGAGTACGACGGCCCGATCCTGGAAATTGACAAACTGTCGATCTCCTTCTTTACCCGGCTGCGGGAAATTCCTGCGGTGATGGATTTCTCCGTCTCGGTGATGCCCGGTGAGGCGGTGGGGCTGGTCGGAGAGAGCGGCTGCGGCAAATCCACCGTGGCGCTCGGCGTGATGCAGGATCTGGGCAAGAATGGCCGCATTGTTGGCGGCTCGATCAAGTTCAAGGGCCGCGATCTTGCGGAGATGTCTGCGGAAGAGCTGCGCGACGTGCGCGGCAATGAGATCGCGATGATCTATCAGGAGCCGATGGCCTCGCTCAACCCGGCAATGAAGATCGGCAAACAGCTGATGGAAGTGCCGATGATCCATGAGGGCGTCAGCAAGGAAGAGGCCTACAGGCGCGCCCTTGAGGTGGTGACCGATGTGCGCCTGCCCGATCCCGAACGGATGCTCAATTCCTTCCCGCATCAGCTGTCCGGCGGCCAGCAGCAGCGCATCGTGATCGCCATGGCGCTGATGTCAAAACCCGCCCTCCTCATCCTGGATGAGCCGACCACCGCGCTGGATGTGACGGTAGAGGCCGCCGTGGTCGAGCTGGTAAAGGATCTGGGCAAGAAATACGGCACCTCGATGCTGTTCATCTCCCACAACCTCGGTCTGGTGCTGGAAACCTGCGACCGCCTCTGCGTGATGTATTCCGGCGAAGCGGTGGAGCGCGGCTCCATCCATGATGTGTTTGACGAGATGCAACACCCCTATACGCAGGCGCTGTTCCGCTCTATCCCGCTGCCGGGCGCGGATAAGAACGCCCGCCCGCTGGTGGCGATCCCCGGCAACTTCCCGCTCCCGCACGAGCGCCCGCCCGGCTGTAACTTCGGCCCGCGCTGCGATTATTTCGAGGCCGGGCGCTGCGATGCCCAGGACATCCCGATGGTGCCGGTGCAGGGCAATGACCGCCATCACACCCGCTGCCTGCGCCACGATGAAATCGACTGGGCCGCACCCATCACCGTCGGTGAGCAGAAGGAGAAACCCGAGGTTGGCGAGGTGGTGCTGAAGATCGACGAGCTGCGCAAATATTATGAGGTCTCGGCCAATGCGCTGTTTGACAGCGGCGCGCGCAAGGTGGTGAAGGCCAATGAAACCCTGAGTTTTGAGGCCCGGGAGAGCGAGACCCTCGCCATCGTCGGCGAGAGCGGCTGCGGCAAATCCACCTTTGCCAAGGTGCTGATGGGGCTGGAGACCGCAACCGCAGGCGCCATTCAGCTGGATGGCAGGAACATCGAAGCCACCCCCATCGAACAGCGCGACACCCGCACCGTCTCCGACGTGCAGATGGTGTTTCAGAACCCGTTTGATACGCTGAACCCGTCGATGACGGTAGGCCGCCAGATCATGCGGGCGCTGGAGATCTTTGGCATCGGCGACAGCACCGCTGCGCGTAAGGCGCGCATGTTGGAACTGTTGGATCTGGTGAAACTCCCCCGCGCCTTTGCCGACCGCATGCCGCGGCAGCTGTCAGGCGGGCAGAAACAGCGCGTCGGCATTGCCCGCGCCTTTGCCGGTGGCGCCCGCATCGTGGTTGCGGATGAGCCGGTCTCGGCGCTGGATGTGTCGGTGCAGGCCGCGGTCACCGATCTGCTGATGGAAATCCAGCGCAAGGAGAAGACAACGCTCCTGTTCATCTCCCATGACCTCAGCATCGTGCGCTATCTCAGCGACCGGGTGATGGTGATGTACCTCGGCCATGTGGTTGAGCTGGGCACCACAGATCAGGTCTTTGCCCCCCCCTATCACCCCTATACCGAGGCGCTGCTGAGCGCGGTGCCGATTGCCGATACATCGGTTGAGAAGCGCCACATCGTGCTGGAAGGCGATATCCCGTCGGCGATGAACCCGCCGCCCGGATGCCCGTTCCAGACCCGCTGTCGCTGGAAATCCAAGGTCGCAGACGGTCTCTGCGAGAGAGAGGTTCCACCGGTGCGCACTCTGGACGGCGGTCATCAGGTGAAATGCCACCTCAGCGATTCCGATCTGACAGAAATGGAACCGGTCATAAAAATCGCCGCCGAGTGATCGGCGGCGCTGCTTGACCTGTCCTGAACCGGGGCGGTTGGCCGGGTTATCCCAGCAGCAGCATCACGATGATCAGCAGGTTCATCGACGCAAACTGCATCAGGCGCGGCATGTCATGACGGCGCAGAATGGCATAGGCTGCCAGCGCCAGTGACAAGCCCGCTCCAGCAAGAGACGCGCCACCAATCAGCAGGCCGGTCAGGCCGGTATTCGGCCCCCAGGGCGCACCGGGCGTGTAGATCCCCTTGAGACCAACACCGATCAGAATACCCAAAATGGCGCCCGCCAGGGTGAATTCCACCCCACGCACCGCCAGCGGAGGACGGTCGGCCATCACACTGTCAACGATCTGTGGCGACGGCCCGGACTGGGGCTGCCACTGCATCTGGGTAAGACGTTCGTCAAAGCGTTTGAAAGACACCGGGATATTCCTCTTCTGAAGCTTCAGAATAGTTGCCAAGAGATTAAGGCAACTTTCTGGCAGACAGACGGAGTTAACGCGGCATTAAGGAAGATTATCAGCAGATTAACGCCGATCCCCGGCCCAATCGGCAATGCGCTGCCGAAACAACGGCAAAAGATTAGGGGTAATCAGAAAAAACGCCCGCCACATCAGGCCGTTTTCAACTCAGATCGCTTCGCAAGGATCATATTCCACGCGCCACTCCCACCCGACACCGATGGGCGTGTTTCCGCGACCGTCTGGCAGGCAGGTATCAGCTGCCCCAGATCTTCTTCACGTAATTCTGGGTTTCGCGGTAGGGCGGCACGCCGCCATGTTTGCGCACCGCCTCAGGGCCTGCGTTATACGCCGCCAGCGCCAGACGCCAGGAGCCGAACTTGCGGTATTGTCGCGCCAGATAGCGCGCACCACCGTCCAGATTCTGCTTCGGATCGCTGGCATCTACCCCCAGAGCCTTCGCTGTGGCGGGCATCAGCTGCGCCAGCCCCAACGCCCCCTTGTGGGATTTTGCAGTCGGGTTCCAGCCGCTCTCCTGCTGCACCAGTCGCAGGAACAGATCCTCGGGCACGCCATGTTTCTGCGCCGCTGCCCGCGCGACGTTCAGATATTTTCCACGGTATTTGCCACTATACGGGAGGCTGCCGTATTTCGACGGCGTGTGAATGGTCGGCGGCTGCAGGCGGATCGAATTCTTGTACTGCCCAGACGCACGTTCATCCAGCACCCGCGCCTGCGAGGCGAACAGCTTGCGCTGGCTCTTTGTGCTGAACATATCTGCCGTTGCAATCTGACCCGACAGAACCCCGGTCACCGCAACCCCCACCAACAGTTTACGCATTAAAAACGCCTTGCCCCGTCCCCGGTTTCCCTGTCCTTGATTGCGCGAAACTATAGCCGGATTGACTAAAAAGAAAAGCACCTTCGCATATTCCCGTCAGCCAGCGCCCTGCCCCCGCTGCGCGCCTGCGCAAAATCTGTGGATGACCCCAGATATCGGGGCCAGCCGACTTTCATGTGGCGACCTTGGGCGGTACTGTGGCCGCCAACCCGGCGCGACCAGATTCGGACCGGACAGATTTCATACCCCGACGGGGCCGCAGAAACCGCTGAGCTGGAGGGGTAGACCACCCGGCTTCTGCGGATTTTCGCGCCTCCGAACGACCAGACCAAGAGGACAGACCCATGGCAGGCTCAGTCAACAAAGTAATCCTGATCGGCAACCTCGGCCGTGATCCCGAAGTGCGCAGTTTCCAGAACGGCGGCAAGGTCTGCAACCTGCGGATCGCCACCTCCGAGACCTGGAAAGACCGCAACACCGGCGAGCGGCGCGAAAAAACCGAATGGCATTCGGTCGCGATCTTCTCCGAAGGTCTGGTGCGCGTGGCAGAACAATATCTGCGCAAAGGCTCCAAGGTCTATATTGAGGGCCAGTTGCAAACTCGTAAATGGCAGGACCAGAGCGGCCAGGACCGCTATTCAACCGAAGTCGTGCTACAGGGCATCGGCGGGACGCTGACCATGCTCGATGGCCGCAATGAAGGTGGTCAGGGCGGCGGCCAGGGCGGCGGCAGCTACGGTGGTGGCAGCGGCGGCGGCTATGGTGGTGGCGGTGGTGGCTACGACAGCGGTCAGGGTGGCGGCAATCAGGGCGGTGGCTTTGGCGGCGGCAGCCAGGGCGGCGCCTCGCACAACATCGACGATGACGAAATTCCGTTCTAAAGACGAATCACACATCCGCCAGGGCGAAGACCCCTTGGCGAATACACGTATAGTGTGCAGATCCAGACCGGATCTGCACATTTTTTACAATTACTCTGAGTTCTCATAGGGATAGCCCCAGAGATTTCAACAAGGTCACCCGCCTTTAAAATATGGGTCTTTTGAATGCATCTTCTATTTGAATCGCTCACGCGCGCTGCAAATACACATTCTATTAGCATCTCAAACTTAGCGTTTTGTGGAGTAATAACGTTACGCCGGAGCGCCGAGTATGATCACCCGCCTGTTACAGCATATGTCCATCCGGACCAAAATCCTGACTCTTGTCGGAATTCCCCTTCTGATTATCATCGGGATGTCCGGAGCGGTGTTATATACGCTGAACAAACGCGCCAGCTTTGACACCACGCTGACGCAGGACATCATGATCACTGCAGAGGAACTCGTCCACAATCTGCAGCTCGAACGTGGCATGTCCTCGGCGTTTCTGACCGGTGATGCGTCTGCCATCCCGCAGGCCTTGACCGATCAGCGACAAAAAGCACAGGATCTGCGCATCCATATGCTTGAGGTGATGGAAAACGCAGATCTGTCACAACTGCATGAAAACACCCGAATCTTCGTCGAACTGGCCCATGATGAGCTGGAAGCCTTGGATGACATCCGCATTCAGGTAAAAAACCGTAGCATCAGCGCACCCGAAATGATCGATTTCTACACCGATCTGAACATCCATCTGCTGGAAACCGCACTGGCGTTCGAAGTGCTCGTCCCCAATACTGAGCTGGCAGAACGCGCGATGGCCTTCACCTATTTTCAGATGGCCAAGGATGCCTACGGTATTCAACGCACAATCGGCGCCGAAGGGTTTGCAAAGGGTTGGAGCGACAGCCTGCGCACCCGCATGACCATATCATATTTGCAGTCAAAAGAGAGAATGCGCGTGTTCCACGAGCTCTCGGACAGCAAGAGCGTACATCTCTTCGATGAACGCGCCGAGGGTGAGATCTATCAGGCCTTTGCCAAAATTCGCGCGGATGTCTTCGCCAATGTCCCGCCTGAGAACGTAACTTCGGAGCAGTGGCTCAAGATTGCCACCGGCGCGTTCACCGTCGTCAAAGACGTCGAGACCCAGATCCGCGATGAGCTCATAGCCGATTTCCAGGCCTTCGACGCTTTTAACAAAAACGCCTTCTACCAGACGCTGACCGGCCTATCCGTGGTTCTCGTACTGATCAGCCTTGCCGCGTTGCTCATTGCCCGCGACATTGCAGGCGGTGTACGGATGGTGACCACCGGCCTGGAGCAGATCACCTCCGGTGATCTGGATGTCACCATCTCCGGAAAATCCCGCAAGGATGAGATCGGCAATATCGCGCGGCAGGCGGAAACCCTGCGCGGGCACGCCGTGGAAAAACGCGCAGCCGACGATCAGCTTGATCGCGCCATGGAGGAGCAGAAACAGGTCTCCAACGCGATTGCAGAGGCGCTGCGTCAGCTCAGCCACAAGGTGCTGGTCTACCGGCTGGACGATGAATTCCCCGAGGATTTCAAAGGCTTGCGGATGGATTTCAACGATCTGGCTCAATCGCTGCAGGACGCTATGGACACCGTGCGCAGCGCCGCCTTGTCCGTGGGGGATGACAGCCAGACGATTGCCGCCAATATGGATGACCTGTCCCGCCGGACGGAATCGCAGGCCGCCGCGCTGGAACGCTCCACCCATGCGATGAACGAGATCACCACCAGCGTCGGTGAATCCGCCCGCAACGCCAAGGACGCCGAAACCATCGCAGGCACCACTCAGGACAAGGTCAACGATTGCGAAGAGATCGTGCAGAAAACAGTGACCGCGATGGAGGAGATCCGTACCTCCTCGGATGAGATTTCCCAGATCACCAAGGTGATTGAGGATATCGCCTTCCAGACCAACCTCCTGGCCCTCAACGCCGGGGTTGAGGCCGCCCGCGCCGGGGAGGCCGGGCGTGGCTTTGCCGTTGTCGCCAGCGAGGTGCAGCGCCTGGCGCAACGCTGCTCAGATGCGGTGTCGCAGATCGACGAGATCACCGCCCGCAGTTCGTCTCAGGTCAACACCGGCTCCACCCTTGTTGGCTCTGCCGGAACGGCGATGGCCGATGTCAGCACGCAGGTGAGCGCGATTTCCGAGCTGATCGTCTCCATCGCCAGGGGGTTGGATGCGCAGTCCTCACAGTTGAACGAAGTCAATCACGCCGTCGGCGAGATGGAGCAGATGACCCAGACAAACGCTGCCATGACCGAAGAAACCACCGCGTCCGCCACGCAGCTGTTCCAGCAGGCGCGCGAGCTGAACACCATGATCGGTGCCTTCCAGCTGGACGGCCCTGCCACCTCCTCGACACCGGAAGAGCTGGCAAGCGATGCTGAAATGGCCGCACAGATGGCTGGCACCCACGACGACACCTTCGATGATCCGGACGACGAATCCTGGGTGGCGTAACCGCCCCCTTACCTCGACCACGCTAAACGACACAGCCCCCGCGTTCTGCGGGGGCTGTTGTCCATTCAGAGGCTTCAACTGCGCGCCGTAACAAAGGCACGCAAGCAAATCTTCGCCCCGTCGTTCCTCTCGAAATTGCCGAGGAGACGCTGTCAGCTCTGTGCCAATGCGTCCCGCAGCACATCCAGCACCGCCGCCTGCGGCACATCCCCGGTAACGAAGGCCTGACCGATCCCCCGCGCGAGGATAAAGCGCAGCTGACCGTCGACCACTTTCTTGTCCTGACCCATCAGCGCCAGCAGCGCCTCGGCATCCGGCAGTTCGCCCGGGATATCGGCGAGGTCGGTCTTCATGCCCATCGCCTTCAGATGCGCCCGCACCCGGCTCGGATCTTCCTGGCTGCACAGACCCAGCCGCGCCGACAGCTCAAACGCCAGCGCACAGCCGATCGCAACCCCCTCGCCATGCAGCAGCCGGTCGCCATAGCCGGTTGCCGCCTCCAGCGCATGACAGAAGGTATGACCAAGGTTCAGGAGCGCGCGATCCCCCTGCTCGGTCTCATCGCGCACGACGATATCGGCCTTCATCTGCACCGAGCGTGTTACCGCCTCGACCCGTGCGGCCATATCGCCCGCTGCAAGCGCCGGGCCCTGCGCCTCCAGCCATTCAAAGAACTCCGCATCGCCAAGAAGCCCGTATTTCACCACCTCACCGTAGCCAGCCAGAAAATCGCGCGGGGTCAGCGTGCCCAGCAGCGCGGTGTCCGCCAGCACCAGCGAAGGCTGGTGAAAGGCGCCGATCAGGTTCTTGCCCTGCGGCGCATTGATGCCGGTTTTACCACCCACGGAACTGTCCACCTGCGCCAGCAGCGACGTCGGGATCTGCACAAACCGCACCCCGCGCCGCAAAACCGCCGCCGCAAAGCCTGCAAGATCGCCAATCACACCACCGCCAAAGGCGATGACAATGTCGCCGCGCTCCACTTTCTGCTCCAGCAGCCATTCCACCGCGCGGCTGAACTGTGGCCAGGCCTTGGTGCTTTCTCCCGGCGGCAGCGCCAGTGCATCCATCTCGATCCCGGCACTCGCCAGACCTGCGCGCAACCCCTCAAGGTGATGCGCCGCCACGGTTTCATCTGTCAGAACCGCCACCTTCGGACGGCGCAGCATCGGCGCCAGACGCGCCCCCGCATCCGCCAGCAGATCCGGCCCGATCACCACATCATATGCGCGCTCTCCCAGCGCCACATGCACGCTGCGTTCCAGCATTGCCTGCTCCATCACACCCACTCCGTCACACCCACTCAAGCACATCCGGGCGGGCGCGCAGCGCCTCGACAACCCGGTTCACCATTTCGTCAATCGACGCCTGCCCGTCCGACACCACCGTCAGATCCGCCTGCGCGTAATACGGCACCCGGTCATGATAGAGCGCCGACAGCGTCGCATGGGGGTCCTCGGTGCGCAGCAGCGGCCGGGTGTCGCGATGTTTCACCCGGTTCCACAGCACCTCAAGGTCCGCATTCAGCCAGATCGCCACCCCGCGCTCCGAGATGATCTGACGGTTTTCCTCCGCCAGAAATGCGCCGCCGCCGGTGGACAGTACGCCGCGTTCCTCATCCAGCAGCCGCCGGATCACCTGACGCTCCTTCTTTCGAAAGAACGGCTCGCCATCGCGGGCAAAGATTTCGGGGATCGTGCGGTTGGCCGCAGCCTCGATTTCATGGTCACTGTCCAGAAACGGGGCCTGCAGACGGGCCGCCAGGGCACGGCCCACCGCCGTCTTCCCTGCCCCCATCATGCCCACCATCACGATGGTTTTTTTCAGCGCACCGGGCACCCGGCGGTCACCCGCGCCACTGAGTGTTTGCTCTTTTTCGCTCATTCTTCAGTGAATGACGTGATATTGCTAAAAAGGCCATATATAACTTGCACAAAAGCCAAAGAAGCAGTGAGCGGACACCCATGGGGCGATTGATCAAATACTTCCTTTATTTAGTTGTTCTGGCAGCGATCGGTCTGGTGATCTATGCCTATGTGGGACCGTGGTTCGGGGCGGATTTCGACGCCCCCACCGCAGAGGTCCGCAAACCGGTGGTTCTGAATGCCGACTAGACAGCGGCGTGGTGAGTCGGCTCCGGCGGCTCTGCTTGCGCGCAGCCCCTCTGCCGGTGCAACCTTCCGACCAAATCGCCTGCTGAAACAGATGCTGGTGCTGGGCCTTGGTGTCGCGACATCCGGCTTTGCAGCTGCAGCCACCGCCCAGACACCCGCCGGTCCTGCGGCCTCACCTGTGGCGCAATCCGGACCGCCCAGCCCAGCGACCCCCCGCGAAACACCCCGCAGCGGCGCTGCCAAACCCGGCGACCCGCTCGCCGCCATCGACTGGCTGGCCACGCCTGCGCCCGATGCAGGGCTGCCGGGCACCGTCCTTCTGGAACCGCCCGTCGCAGGCTCCGCCCGACGCCCGGAGGTGACCGTCACCCCACTGGCCAGCCTTGTGGCGCCGATTGGTCTGGTCAAACCAGCCTCCACCGGCCTGCCCGTCGATCTCTGGCGCGGCAGCAACGCCGAGGCGCTCGCCACGCTGCTGGCCTCGGTCCCTGTGCGCAAATCCCCTGCGATGCAGTCGCTGATGTTCACCTTGCTGCTGTCAGAGACCCGCCCCCCGGTCGAGGGCGGCGAGCGGCTGTTGCTGGCACGGCTGGACCGGCTGATGGATCTGGGCGCACCAGACCCCGCACAGGCGCTGGCCGAGCAGGCCGGCCCCACCCGCAGCAAGGCGCGTTTCAAGCGCTGGTTTGACGCCACCCTGCTGACCGGCGATGAACAGCAGGCCTGCAGCGCACTGCAGGATCGACCGCATCTGGCGCCGGATTATGCCTCCCGGATCTTCTGTGCCGCCCGGCTTGGTGATTGGCCCACCGCCGCGCTGCTGCTGGAGGCCGCTCATGCGCTGGAACTGGTGGACAGTCGCCAGCTCGACCTCCTCGACCGGTTCCTGAACCCCGATGTGTTTGAGGACGCACCACCGCTGCGCGCACCAAAATCCCCGGATCCCCTGACGTTTCGCCTCTATGAAACCATTGGAGAGCGCCGCCCGACCAGCAACCTGCCGCGCGCCTTTGCAGCAGCGGATCTGCGCGACATTGCCGGCTGGAAGGCCCAACTCGAAGCGGCGGAGCGGCTGACCCGGATCGGTGCGCTGAACCCCAATCACCTGCTCGGGCTCTACACCGAACGCAGCCCCGCGGCCTCCGGCGGCATCTGGGACCGGGTCGCGGCGTTGCAACGTTTTGAAACCGCGCTGGAAACGGGCAGCGCCGAGGCGGTCAGCAAAACCCTGCCCAAGGTCTGGCGTGCCATGCAGACGGCGCAGATCGAAACCGCCTTTGCCGATCTCTTTGCCGATCAATTGGCGCGCATCCCGCTTGACGGTCAGGCCGCCAATCTGGCCTGGCGCATTCGCCTGCTCGCCCCAACTTATGAAACCGCCTCTCACAGCCCGCCCCCCTCGCAGGGACGCAGCGCCTTTGTCGCTGCCGTGGCACAGGGTGTGCCCACACAGGAGCTCGCCCGAAGCGGTGTCGAACAGGCCATCGCCGCCGCCTTTGCTACCGACAGTGCCGCACCGCGCAAACTGCAACGTCTGCTCGACAACGGCCAGCTGGGCGAGTCTATCCTGCGTGCGATGCAGCTCTTTGCGCAGGGCGCGGACGGCAATCTTGGCGATCTGACAGATGCGCTGGCCACCTTCCGTGCTGTCGGGCTGGAAGACACCGCCCGCCGCGCCGCCCTGCAGCTGTTGCTGCTGGACCACCGTTGATGGTTCCCGGCATGAAACGCGCTCACCCATGACCCCACCCGCCGCCCAATCAGCCAATACCCCGCAGGATGATCTGCAGTGGATCGCCACCTTTCTGGATGCGCAGGCTGCCGATCTGGGTGCCGCGCGCAATACGCTGCTCGCCTATGGTCGCGACCTGAAAGATGTGGCCAGTTGGCTTGGACATAAAAACCGCGCCTTTGGCAGTGCGACCCGCGATGATATCGAATCCTATCTGATCGCCTGCGATGCCGAAGGGCTGGCCCGCGCCACCCGCGCCCGCCGTCTCTCCGCAATCAAACAGATCTATCGCTTTGCCTTTGACGAAGGCTGGCGCAGTGACAATCCCGCCATCCAGATCAAAGGACCAGGACGCCAGAAGGCCCTGCCCAAGACGCTGGAGGTGATCGAGGTGGATCGCCTTCTGGATGCGGCGCGACAATCCGGCCGCAACCTTTCGGACCGGCTGCGCAACACCTGCATGATGGAGCTGCTCTATGCCACCGGCATGCGGGTGAGTGAGCTGGTCGGCCTGCCCGTCGCTGCCGCACGGGGCGATCCGCGCATGTTGCTGGTGCTGGGCAAGGGGGGCAAGGAACGGATGGTGCCCCTGTCGCCCCCTGCCCGCGACGCGCTGGCGGCTTGGCTCACCACGCGCGATGCCGCTGAGGAGGCCGCCGTGGCCAAAGGGGCCGCGCCCTCCCGCTTCCTGTTTCCCTCGCGCGGCAAATCCGGCCACCTGACCCGACATCGGTTTTATCTGCTGATCAAGGAGTTCGCCGTCGCCGGCGGCCTCCCGCCCGAGGCCGTGTCCCCCCATACTCTGCGCCACGCCTTTGCCACGCATCTTCTGACCAACGGGGCCGATCTGCGCGCCATTCAGGCGCTGCTGGGCCATGCCGATATTGCCACAACCGAGATTTACACCCATGTGCTGGACGCCCGGCTGAGTGAACTTGTGCTTGAACACCACCCGCTGGCCCGCAGGGACACCGGATCAGCCCAGCCCCTGCAGCAGGACGACGACGGGCCGACAGAATAATTGGCCCCAGATAATCGCCCCAAGGTGCGACAGCTCCGCACCTCCCTCTTGCGACAGCGCGACAGGCACCCCATAACCATGGGGATCTCAACATTTCTTTCGGGACTCTGATGGACAGCACCACGACCTTTGTCGATTCCACCTTCTGGACCACCGCCGGCGCGATTGTCTTCCTGCTGGTGCTCTCCGGTTGCTTCTCCGGCTCTGAAACCGCCCTGACCGCCGCCTCGCGCGGCAAACTGCGCACCCAGGCCGACAAGGGCTCCAACGGCGCCAAACGCGCCCTTGCCATCACCGAAGACAGCGAACGGCTGATCGGCTCGATCCTCTTGGGCAACAACCTGGTGAATATCCTTGCCACCTCGCTCGCGACCGCGCTGTTCACCCGCGCCCTCGGCGAAAGCGGTGTGGCGCTGGCGACGCTGGTCATGACCCTTCTGGTCCTGATCTTTGCCGAGGTACTGCCCAAAACCTACGCCATCTCCAACGCCGAAAAAGCCGCCGCCGCAGTTGCGCCTCCGATTGGCGTATTGGTCACGGTGCTGGCCCCGGTGGTGGGCGCCGTCCGTCTGCTGGTGCGCGGCGTGCTGCGGATCTTCGGTGTGCGGATCGACCCCGACAGCCACATCATGGCCGTGCGCGAGGAGATCGCCGGCGCCCTGCATCTGGGCCACTCCGAAGGCGTGGTTCAGAAAGAAGACCGGGACCGCATCCTCGGCGCGCTTGATCTCTCCGACCGCTTTGTTGAGGAGATCATGCTCCACCGGTCAAATATCGAAATGGTCGATGCCAATCTGGACCCCCAGAGGATCCTCGAACAATGCCTGACCTCGCCCCACACCCGCCTGCCGGTGTTCAAGGATGAACCGGAGAACATCATTGGCGTGCTCCATGCCAAGGATCTCCTGCGCGAAATGTATGCCCAGATCGGCGGCCCCGATGGCGATGCCTCCTTGCTGCGCAACTTCAACATCACCAGCGTGACCAAGCCGCCGTATTTCGTGCCGGAAACCACCACGCTTGATGATCAGATGCGCCAATTCCTGCGCGCCCGCACTCATTTTGCGCTGGTCGTTGATGAATACGGCACCCTGCAGGGATTGATCACACTGGAGGACATCCTTGAGGAAATCGTCGGTGAGATCACCGATGAATTCGACCCGGATGAGGAAACTGTGGTGAAGAAGACCAGCGATGGCAACTACCTCGTTGATGGCGCCACCACCATCCGCGACCTCAACCGCGCCACCGACTGGTCACTGCCCGATGATGAGGCCAACACGATTGCCGGTCTCGTCATCCATGAGGCCCAGACCATCCCCATCGTCGGACAGGTGTTCTCCTTCCATAATTTCCGCTTTGAGGTCACCGCCCGCGAGGGCAACCGCGTGACCGAATTGAAAATCCGCCCACTGCACTAACCCTGCCTCAGCGCCGGACAGATCAAAGGCCGCGGCCCCGCTGGGCGGCGGCCTTGTTGTTTTTGCCTCCCGCAACGCGAATTCACCGCCTGAGCGCCCATTCCCGACCGTGCATGTCGCAATTTCACTGGACTACTGAACACATCTGTCCAGAATGAAGCCAAATTGCCAGTGAGGGATGCAAGATGAAGACGACAACACGGGTAGCAGTGATCGGTGGCGGCGTTGTGGGCTGCTCGGTGCTCTATCACCTGACCAAGCTGGGCTGGTCCGATGTGATGCTCTTGGAACGCTCGGAACTCACCTCCGGCTCCACCTGGCACGCAGCCGGCGGCTTCCATACCCTCAATGGCGATACCAATATGGCCGCCCTTCAGGGCTATACCATCAAGTTATATAAAGAGCTGGAAGCGATCACCGGCATGTCCTGCGGCCTCCACCACGTTGGCGGCGTCACCCTGGCCGAAACTCAGGAACGCTTTGACATGTTGAAGGCAGAGCGCGCCAAACACCAGTTCATGGGGCTGGAAACCGAAATCGTCTCCCCCGAAGAAATCGCCAAAATCGCGCCCGTGACCAATATCGACGGCATTGTTGGCGGCCTCTATGATCCGCTCGACGGCCACCTCGACCCCTCCGGCACCACCCACGCCTACGCCAAGGCCGCGCGCATGGGCGGTGCCACGATTGAGACCCACTGCAAGGTGGTTGAAACCAACCAGCGCCCCGATGGCACCTGGGATGTGGTCACCGACAAGGGCACCATCCACGCCGAACACATCGTCAACGCCGGTGGTCTCTGGGCGCGCGAGGTCGGCGTCATGGCCGGGATCTACTTCCCACTGCACCCGATGGAACATCAGTATATCGTCACCGATGAAGTGCCGGAGATTGCCGGTATCATCGACGCAGGCGGCGAGCATCCGCATGTGATGGACCCCGCCGGTGAAAGCTATCTCAGACAAGAGGGGCGCGGCCTCTGCATCGGCTTTTACGAACAGCCCTGCAAACCCTGGGCCGTCGATGGCACCCCATGGAATTTTGGCCATGAGCTGCTGCCCGATGATTTCGACAAAATCGAGGACAGCATCGCCTTTGCCTACAACCGCTTTCCCGCGCTGGAACGCGCTGGTGTGAAATCAGTAATCCACGGCCCCTTCACCTTTGCCCCGGATGGCAACCCGCTGGTCGGCCCGGTGCCCGGCATGCGCAATTACTGGTCCGCCTGCGCCGTCATGGCCGGCTTCTCCCAGGGCGGCGGCGTCGGGTTGATGCTGGCGCAATGGATGGTGGAGGGCGAATGCGAACGCGACACCTTTGCCATGGACACGGCCCGCTTTGGCGATTGGATCACACCGGGTTACACCCGGCCCAAAGTCATTGAAAACTACCAGAAACGTTTCTCCATCGCCTACCCGAACGAAGAACTGCCCGCCGCCCGCCCGTTCCGCACCACGCCGATGTACGATACTTTCGATGGCATGGGCGCGGTCTGGGGCGCGCAATACGGGCTTGAGGTTCCGAACTACTTCGCCGAAGGGGACGAACCCCGCTATGAGACCCCGTCTTTCCGCCGCTCCAACGCGTTCGAGGCCACCGCGCGCGAGGTCAAAGCCGTGCGCGAAAATGTGGGCATCAACGAGGTGCATAACTTCGGCAAATACCTGATCAAGGGTGAGGGTGCCCGCGCCTGGCTTGATCGCATCATGGCCGGTCGGGTGCCGCAGGCTGGTCGCCTGTCGCTAACCCCAATGCTATCCCCCAAGGGCCGGCTGATCGGCGATTTCACCATTTCCTGCCTGTGCGAGGAAGAGTTCCAGCTCACCGCCTCCTATGGCTCCCAAGCCTATCACATGCGCTGGTTCCTGCAGAATATCGACGACGGCACCAGCGTTGAGAACATCTCCGACACCCGCAACGGGTTCCAGATCGCAGGCCCCCGCGCGAAGGAGGTTCTGCAAGCCTGCACCCGTCAGGATATCTCCGACATCCGCTTTATGGATGTGCGCCGCATGACCGTGGGCATGGCCGACTGCATCGTGCAGCGCGTCAGCTATACCGGTGATCTGGGCTATGAGATCTACTGCGACCTGCCCAGCCAGCGGTCCCTGTGGGACAGCCTTTGGTCGGCCGGCCAAACGCATGGAATGAAGCCTTTTGGCATGCGGGCGATGATGTCGCTGCGTCTGGATAAATTCTTCGGCTCCTGGCTCAGTGAGTTCTCGCCAGATTACACCGCTGCGGAAACCGGCCTGGATCGCTTCATCTCCTTCAGGAAAGACGTCGATTTTATCGGTCGCGCCGCCGCCGAGGCGGAACGCACAACAGGGGCCGCCCGCCAGCTCTGCGCCTTTGAGGTGACGGTAGAGGATGCTGATGTGACCGCCTACGAACCCATCTGGCACGCGGGCGCGGTGGTGGGCTTCTGCACGTCGGGCGGCTATTCCCACCACGCGCAGAAATCCATCGCCCTCGGGCTCATCCCCCGCGATCTGGCGCAGGACGGGCTGGAGGTGGAGATCGAAATCCTCGGCAAAATGCGTGCCGCACGGCTGATCACCACACCGCTGTTTGACGCCGACGGCGCCCGCATGCGCGGCTGATCCGGCAAGGCGGGTCAGTACTTCTGACCCGCCCTCCCCCCTGTTGCAGAGCCTGCGCGCGCTGTGTCCCGGATATTGCGCAACGGATAGGGCTGTCTCCGGTCCCAATGTTTCGCACGCGAAACATCCCGTCAGCATCTCTGACCTTTCACCGCCGCTTTTGCTGGACCCGCCCCCTCTTCTGGCTCAAAATATCCCCGCCGGAGGCATCCAACAGCCCAAGCAAACGCCGGGGAGGCGACAGATATGACCGCCATCGCCACGCTCATCCTCGCTGCGGGGCGCGCCTCGCGGATGCGGGGGCGCGATAAGCTGTTGGAGTCGGTTGACGGCACCCCGCTTCTGGTGCGGATCTGCGCGGCTGCGAAGCACAGCGCAGAGACCACCTATGTCACCCTGCCAACGCCCGACCATCCCCGCGCCACAGTGATCCGCGACCACTGCCAGGACGCCAGACCTGTCTATGTGCCGGACGCAGACGAGGGCATGGCCGCCTCCATCCGCGCAGGCATTGGCGCGCTTTCTCGGGCCTATGATGCAGTGATGATCCTGCCCGCCGATATGCCGGAGCTGACAGCCAGCGACCTCGCGCAAGTTGTAGCGCAGAGCAACTCCACCCCGGATCAGATCCTGCGGGCCACCAGCGTTGACGGGACATTTGGTCACCCGGTGGTGTTTCCGCGCCGATACTTCGCCGCACTCAGCCAGTTGACCGGCGATCAGGGCGCGCGCGCAATCCTACGGGAGGCGCAGCATCAGGGCGCGGTGATCTGCCCGGTCCTCCTGCCCGACCAACATGCGCTCACCGATCTCGACACGCCAGAGGCCTGGGCTGCCTGGCGTCAGGCCCGCAAATCTCCTCCAACGGGATAAGACGATCTACCTCAGTGGATGAACCACTGCACGCCGCCCTTGCGGTCACGCTGTGGTCGGGGCGTTGGGCTGGGCATTGATGGCTGCGCCTGCAATTGGGGAAACAACATCAGCACTTCCTCCCTTTGGGCCCGGTCCAATCCGCGTTGGGATTGATCGGCAGGCTGAAAGCACTCGATCCACGCCCCGTCCGCGCAGACCACCTCATGGCCCTCACAGACAAAATGGATGTAGTCGATGGAGGACGTCTCCACCGCATCCACCCCGGACAGTCCGGTCAGATGTTTCGCAGCGACCAGAATCTCGCGGTCCTCAAAATAGAACGCCGTCTTGTCATTGGTGATCAGAACGCGGTGGTTGGGGCTGAGCAGCAGATCCCGCTCCGGCATCCCATTGCCAAGCGCCCCCTCCGCAACCAGCACCGGCTGCAAATGCGCCGCTCCTTGCAAGGCGTTGCGGTCCAGCTGCCGCTGCCCGATCCAGCGAATGGGCTGCAGACCGTTGTCGCGGGTCATCACCCGATCCCCAACGCTCAGATCCTCGACGGCGCAGGCCCCATAGGGGGTTGCAATGGTTGTTCCGGGCGTAAAGCAGGGCACGTTGCAGTCTCCGTTCCAAAGCCGCTCCACCCCGGTCGCAAACCTCGTGCAACCGGCCATCGGCCTGCTTTGGTGTCGTTAAATCGGGCCGCACCTCTCGGCACGGCATAGAAGAGAGCACCACTCATTCTGTGGCAGCATTGAAGGTATCCTACGCAGACCCCTGCGCCCAAAAAAGAACAAAATCTTAATCAGCATCCCGTCGCCGACCTGCCCGGAGAGGGACGTGCTGAGAACCCCTGCCTGCGAGGGCGCGATTGTTTCCAAGCGCGATGGTGTGATTGGCCTGATCCGGCCAAAATGGGCCGAGAGAGCCGGTGAACTCCCGCCGTTTGTTGCGCCAATACGAACAATTGAACGGCAGCTGTTCCAACAGATCGCCTCTGAGGTTTTGCATTGCCCATCAGGATGGACCACAGGTTGTCCCGCGACGCGCAACAATATGGAAAATTTAAGGCAACTTATCGTGAAGTGCGCCAAAGCTCCGATTCGCGGCCATCTATGCGTTTCGGTCAGCGCGCAGAGCTGCCGCTAGGTCAATTCTGCCGCACGTTTGCGAAATGCTGCATAGCCTGCCTCATAGCCATCGCGCAGCTGCGGATCAGGCGCGACGGTCATCGCACTCTCCGGTGCGGTCAACACCTCTGCCGGGTCATCCCCGGTGACCGCCAGCCGCGCCAGCCGTGCCGCACCAAGTGCCGCGCCAAATTCACCATCCTTGGGCAGCTGCAGCGGTAGATCCAATATGGTGGCCAGCAGTTTGACCCAATAGGCAGACTTACTGCCCCCGCCGATGACCAGACAGCTGTCGATTTCCGCACCGGTCTTGCGCAACGCCTCAAGACAGTCGCGCAGACCATAGCAAACCCCTTCCATCACCGCGCGGGCCAGATCCTCCGCCGTGGTGGCGATGGACAGCCCCTGAAACCCGCCGCGCAGGCTGGCAGAATTATGCGGCGTCCGCTCACCGGACAGATAGGGCATGAATGTCACCGGCCCCGGCGGTTGCAGCTCCTCGCCAAGGCCTGCCGTCAGATCCGCAGGGCTTTGCCCGGTGATACGGCCCAGCCAGTTCATGCAGTCGGTTGCCGACAGCATGACGCCCATCTGATACCAGCGATCCGGGATTGCATGGCAGAAGGTATGAACAGCCGTTGCAGGGTCGGGGCGAAACCCGTCCCGCGCCGTCAGCACCACACCGGAGGTGCCAAGCGAGACAAACCCCTGCCCCGGCGCCATTACGCCCGTCCCGCAGGCCGCAGCGGCATTATCACCTGCGCCCCCGGCGATTGTGACTGGCCCCGTCAGCCCCCAGCGAACGGCCAGTTCGGGACGCAGGGTACCGGCAGCCGCGCTGCCCTCGACCAGATCTGGCATCTGATCGCGGCGCATATGCCCGGCTTCCAGCAGCCATTCTGACCAGTCCCGCGCGCCAACATCCAACCAGGAGGTGCCCGCGCTATCGGACATATCCGCCACATGGCGACCTGTCAGATGCAGGTTGAGGTAAGCCGCGGGCAGCAGGACCTTGGCGGTATTGGCAAATATCTCCGGCTCGTGGCGCTGCACCCACAAAAGTTTCGGCGCGGTGAACCCCGGAAAGACGATATTGCCGCTCAGATCTCGGACCTTCTCGGCGGCATCCAGCTCAGCCGCCTCAGCGGCCGAACGGGTGTCGTTCCACAGGATGCAGGGCCTCAGCACCTGATCGGAACCATCCAGCAACACCGCACCGTGCATATGACCGGCAACCGCAATGCCGCAAATATCGCTGTATCCGGGGCTGCCCTGCAACTGTGCCATCGCCTGATCCAGAGCGGTGATCCAGTCGCCGGGATCCTGTTCCGACCAGCCGGGATGGGGGGTTTGCACGTCATACTGCGCCTCTGCCGAGGCGACAGGCTTGCCGGCTGCATCGGTCATCAGCGCGCGCAGCCCCGATGTGCCAAGATCAATACCAAGATACATGTCTGTCCCCTCTCCCGATTACCCCGTGGACCTGCCCCCTCAGACGAAGCGGTTGACCAGCGCCTCCAGCTGTTCCTGACGGCCGGAAACCGGCTGCGGATTGAGCGCCTTGGCCTCGGCCTGATCGGCGATAGCCTCCAGCGTGGCCCCCTCGGCCAGATAGGCCTGCGCCTCGGCAGTGGTCCAACCGGCGTAACGGTCGCGGCGCTTTGCCTCCAGGCTATCGCTCTCCAACATGGCGGCTGCGGCGCGCAGCCCCCGTGCGCAGACATCCATTGCGCCCACATGGGCGGCGATCAGATCCTCGGCGTCCAGCGACTGGCGGCGCAGTTTGGCGTCGAAATTGGTACCGCCAGTCTTCAGCCCACCACCGCGCAGGATTTCGTAATAGGCCAACGCCACCTCCGGTACATTATTGGGAAACTGATCGGTGTCCCAACCGGACTGATAGTCATTGCGGTTCATGTCGATGGAGCCAAAGATCCCCAGCGCCTTGGCCATGGCGATCTCATGTTCGAAGCTGTGACCGGCAAGGATCGCATGACCCTGTTCGATATTAACCTTCACCTCCTTCTCAAGACCAAAGCGTTTGAGGAAGCCGTAAACGGTGGCCACGTCGTAGTCATATTGGTGTTTGGTCGGCTCCTGCGGCTTCGGCTCAATCAGGATGGCCCCTTTGAAGCCGATCTTGTGTTTGTAATCGACCACCATCGACAGGAAGCGGCCCATCTGCTCCAGCTCCCGCGACAGATCGGTGTTGAGCAGGGTTTCATACCCCTCACGTCCGCCCCAAAGGACATAATTCTCGCCGTTGAGACGATGGGTCAGATCCATGCAGGCCCGCACGGTTGAGGCACAATAGGCGAAGACATCCGGATCGGGGTTGGTGCTGGCCCCGGACATATAGCGGCGGTTGGAGAACATATTGGCTGTCCCCCACAGAAGTTTCGGACCACCGTCTGCCATTTTCTGTTCCAGCAGATCGCCGATCTGGTTCAGGCGTTTGTGGCTTTCGGCAAGGCTTGCGCCCTCTGGCCGGATATCGTGGTCATGGAAACAGTAGTAAGGCACGCCAAGAATGCGGAACATGTCAAAGGCCGCATCCGCCTTCATACGCGCCAGATCCATGGTGTCAGCGGGGAACCACGGACGCTGAAACGTCTGGCCGCCAAAGGGATCGTTCCCCTCCCACACGAAGTTGTGCCAGTAGCAAACGGCAAAGCGCAGGTGGTCCTCCATCCGTTTGCCCATCACAATTTCGTCCGGGTTGTAGTGGCGATAGGCCAGCCCGTCGCTCTCGGGGTTGTAGGTGATTGCTGCAATGTCGTCGAAATAGCCAGCCATGATCAGGCCCCCTCTTCTGGCCCGACCGCAGACTGCGGGGGCATGTTGTGTTTGAAATGAACCGCCGGGGTGATTTGCCCCGCCAATGGATCAACCGGCTGCCCGTCACTGAGGGCGACAAGGGCAGCAAGGGCGGCAGTGATCTCCTGCGCCGGTTTCTGATCGATCACCGCATCTATGAGCCCCTGCGCCACCGCATCGCGGGTGGCCGCGCAAAGTTCGTGGCTGATCACCACCGGCCTGTCGTCCTGCTGTGTCCCCGCAAGCGCCGAAATCAGACCCGAAATACCCGCGCCAAGATTGTAGATGCCGGAAATGTCGGGGTTGGCGCGCAGGGCGCGGCACAATGCCTGTTCGAGGATATCCGGATCATCGCCGGTTTCCAGCGGCGGCAGGATGCGCAGATCCGCTGACACCACATCACAAAAGCCTGCATAGCGATCGGCGTGGTCGCGGGCGTTGAGGCTGCCGGTGATGGGCAGGATCTGGCCCTGCGCTGCAGCACCACCGCGATGGGCCAGCCTCATCAGATCGCCGGCCGTGCGCCCGGCGCTGCGGTTATCAATGCCAACATAGGTATCGCGGGCCTGCGCGGCACTGTCCGCAACCAGTGTCACCACGGCAACGCCCTGCGCCCGCAGCCCGGTCAGCGCTGCGTCGACGCTCGGATCCTGCACCGCGACGAGGCAGACACCGTCATAGCCCTCTGCGGCGCAGGCTTCCAGCGCACAGGTCAGCGCGGCAGCATCAAAGGGGGGCACTTGGGTGAGGGTGATCTGCTGGCGGGCCTGAGACCGGGCTGCGACTTCCTGCTCCAGATCTGCGTGCAGCGTCGCAAAGAACCCCTCCTGCGCAGCAGGCATCAGCACCGCAAAGCGATACCGGCGGCGACGCGACAGATTGGCCGCGGTGATATCGCGTTGATAGCCCAGATCGGCAATCGCCGCGCGCACGCGGTCCTGCGATTTCTTGGCCACCCCGCCCCGGTTGTTCAACACCCGGTCCGCCGTGGCGTAGCTGACCCCAGCCGCCGCAGCGACATCATGTAATGTGGGTTTTCCCATGCGTGCGGTCCATCTGCTCCCGTAGGTTGTGATAGACGTATATCATTTTCTGATAGACGTCTATCATTTTGTCAGTCGAGCATCGATTGACCACGATTTGACAGGTTGCAGGGCAAGGTACAGGACAAGGGCGGAAACGCAAAAAGCCACCACATGCGGTGGCGGCTGTCATAAAACCATCTTGGTTTAGATGTTATGGCGGAGAGACAGGGATTCGAACCCTGGAGACGGTCTCCCGCCTACACACTTTCCAGGCGTGCGCCTTCGACCACTCGGCCACCTCTCCGTTGGGCGGACTTTTGACGGATCGCGGGGGCAATTGCAAGAGCGAAAACAGCAAAAAATTCACTCTTTCCCAAACTTATTTCCGCGCCCCGCTCAGCCCCCCAAATGCAGGTAGACCCGGCGGTTCTGTTTTCCCTTTTTTTCAACCTTTCCAAGGCGGATAGGGCCAATCTCGGCGGTGCTGCGCACGTGGGTACCGCCGCAGGGTTGCAGGTCGATCTGCTCATCTGCACTGCCGATCCGCACCAGACGGATACGACCATTGCCGCGGGGCGGCGCCACCGACATGGTTTTCACCAATTCGGGGTTTGCTTCCAGTTCAGCCTCGGTGATCCAACGTTCGCTGACCTCCAGATCGCGCGCGATCAGGGCGTTGAGCGCATCCTCCAGTGCCTGCTTGTCCTCGGGTGCCTCGGGCATATCGAAATCAAGCCGGCCCTTTTCGGCACCAATGGACCCGCCAGAGACCGGCAGAGGAATGACCACCGACAGAAGATGCAGCGCCGTATGGACACGCATATGGCCAAAGCGGCGGTCCCAATCCAAGGCCTGTGTGACCTCTTGGCCGACAGCTGGCAGAGGCTTACTCTCGGCAGGGATCAGGACAATCCGGCCCGCCTCCCCCTTCACCGTGTTGGTGATGGGCAAATGGTGATCCCCTGCCCCATCGGACCAGCTGAGACTGCCGGTATCACCCGGTTGTCCGCCCCCAGTTGCGTAGAAGACGGACTGGTTCAGAACCAGCCCGCCTTCGCTTGTGTGTTCGGTGATCTGTGCCGGGGCCTGCTGTGCATAGGCGTCGGTCAGAAACAGTTGCTCAGTCATCGATCGGCGTCTCCGTCTTCGCTGCCATCCCCATCGTCGGCGCTGGACAGATCGTCAAGATCAGGACGATCCGGGCGTTTCTTGCTCGGGGATGGGGGTGGATTTGAGGCTGTCACCGCAGCCTCGGGGGCCTTGATACCCTGCGCGGCCTCAGTTGCGGCCGCAGCGAGCGCATCGGGATTGCGAATCCAGATATCGCGCTGGGCGAAGGGGATCTCGATCCCGGCCTCGTCGAAGCGGCGGGCGATATCGTAGTTCATGTCGGATTTCACCGACAGAACCCAGTTCACATCCCGCAGGATGGCGCGGATCTCAAAGTTGAGACTGTCCGCCCCAAAGCCCTGGAACACCACCGAAGGCGGCGGGTTCATCAGCACCATCGGATGCGCCTTGGCGACCTCCATCAGGATGGCCTCTACCTTGCGCGGGTCGGTGCCGTAGCTGACGCCGACGGGCACAATCACCCGGCCCACGGTATTGCCGCGGGTGTAGTTGGTGACGGTACCGGTGATCAGGTCCGAGTTCGGCACGATGACATCGGTGCGGTCGAAGGTCTCAATCCGGGTGGAGCGCACAGAAATGTCGCGCACATAGCCCATCAGGCCGCCGACCTCGATCCAGTCGCCCTTGGACACCGGGCGTTCGACCAGCAGGATAATGCCGGAGACAAAGTTGGACACGATGGTTTGCAGGCCAAAACCGATGCCCACGGACAGCGCACCAGCCACGATGGCAAGAGAGGACAGATCAAGCCCCGCCATCGACACCGCAACCAGAGCCGCCAGGAATATCCCGACATAGCCCATCCCGGAGGCGATAGCGTTCTGGCCGCCAACATCAATGCGGGTTTTGGGCAGCAGCGCATTGCGCAGACTGCCCTGCACCAACCGGGTGAGACCGTAGCCAACGGCAAAAATCGCCACAAAGGTGATGAAGGCGGTGGGCGAAATCCGGGTATCCCCGACCTGGAAGCCTTCGAGAAAGTTCGACCAGAGTTCGGTCAGGTCCGCCACCCGCGCGCCCCAGATCAGCGCCAGCAGCGGCAGCGCCAGAAGCGCCAGCGCAAAGCCGATCAGGGCGGCAAAGAGCGAGTCGCGTGCGGCCATGCCCTTGCCGCTGACAAACCCGTAGAGATCGCCAAGAAACCGGTGCAGTACAAACAGACCCGCCAGCACCGCCAGCGTCAGCATCGACGGGTAGATCACCGATTCAGCCGCATTGAGATAGCCGATGGCCGCCAGAACCGGACCGGCGAAACCAAGCAGATAAATGCTGCGCCGGACCACCGCGATAATCCGGTTGGCACCGGCGGCAATCGCGCCTTCCTCGCCGTCCTCGTCGCTCTGTGCCTGACGCTGTTTGGCACCGATCCGGTGCAAGCGCAGCAGGATCAGTGCAGCGCAGGTGATCAGCGGGAAGGCGTAGACGGCGGCGCTGCTTTCGGGGATGTTCTGGATCCGCTCGATCGTGGCGAAGGCGTCCTGAAGCACCAGGATCACCGCCATCATGTCGATCAGAAAACGGGTCTCGGCCTGATTGCCCTCCTGCACCGGCAGCAGATCGTTTTCGATCTGGTTGGCATAGAGCTGCTCACCCAGCCAGTGAAAGGAGAGAATGATGAAGGCCCAGGCGGGGACGGAATCCAGAATGATACTGCCGCGCACGCCAAGGATGCCCGAAAGATCAACTGCCGCTGCCAGAAAGATCACACCGATGAGCGGCAGCAGCACCTGCAGAAGCGAGACCACAAAGGTCCAGACCCCGGTCCCGCGCGCGCCGTAGCGGCGCAGATAATCGCCGGCCCGATGGGCCCATGACCGACCGCGCGTGATCAGCAGCAAACCAATGAGCAAGACGGCGATCAGCCCGACCAGATCACCGCTGATGCGTTCGCTGGTGGTGTCATTGCGCAGCTGCGACAGGGTTTCATTGCCCACCGCGCGACTGGCGTGGACCAGATCCCGCAGCGCACCGGGCCAGTGTTCGGGATTGAGCGGCGAGGTGCCACGTTCGAACAGGCGTTTGGTCAGGCGCTCGCGGACGATCTTGTCGACCTCGTTGATGAGACCATCGGCACGGCTGTAGGCTTCCTCCGCGACGATACGCGGAACCTTGAGCTGATTGAGCTGCTGGGTCAGTGCAGCGCGCAGCTGGGCGATATCTTCGGGCTCTTCCTCGCCCTCACCGGGGGCGGCGCCTAGCGCGTCAAGCTGACCCTGAAGGGTTTGAATACGTTCGCCATTTTCGCCACGCTTGACCTGAAAGGTCTGCCGGAAATCAGCCAGCTCACTGCGCAGCTGTTCCAGCGCGAGATTAGACGCGCGGCTGGCGTCGATGACATTCTCGGCCCGATTGGCGGTGCGCAGCCAGTCCTCATAGTAGGATTTGGCACGCGCATCGAGCTGGGCCAGAGCGGGAAAGGCCAGGCTGATCAGAAGAACCAGCCCGGCCAGACATTTCACAAAACCACGCATGAGGGCGATCATACGTCCTCAAACACGCCGGGGATAGAGGCCGGAGTGTGGGTCATCCAATCCGGCACCGGCAGATCTTTTTCGCGCAGGAAATCCGGGTTGAACAGTTTTGACTGGTAGCGCGTGCCATAGTCACAGAGCACGGTGACGATGGTTTTGCCCGGCCCCATATCCTTGGCCATGCGCACCGCACCAGCGATATTGATCGCCGAAGAGCCCCCCAGAACCAAGCCCTCCTCGTGCAGCAGATCAAAGACATAGGGCAGCGCGTCGCGGTCCTCAATCTGGTAGCAGAAATCGGGTTTGAAGCCTTCGAGGTTCTTGGTGATGCGGACCTGACCGATGCCTTCCGCAATGGAGCCGCCTTCGGTCGCGATTTCACCAGTGGTGTAATAGGAATAAAGCGCGGCCCCCATCGGGTCGGCCAGACCAATCTTCACGCCTTTGGGCTGGAGCACATCGGCCACACCTGCCAGCGTGCCGCCAGAACCGACCGCGCAGACAAAGCCATCAACCTTGCCCCCGGTCTGTTCCCAGATCTCCGGTGCGGTTGTTTCAACATGAGCCTGTCGGTTGGCGACATTGTCGAACTGATTGGCCCAGATTGCGCCATTGGGTTCGGTCTTGGCCAGCTCCTTGGCCAGACGCTCCGAATAGCGGACAAAGTTGTTGGGATTACGATACGGCGCTGCGGGCACCTGCACCAGTTGGGCACCGGCCAGCCGCAACATGTCCTTTTTCTCTTCGGACTGGGTCTCGGGGATGACGATCACCGTCTTGAACCCCATCGAGGCCCCAACCAGCGCCAGGCCGATACCGGTGTTGCCGGCGGTGCCCTCAACGATGGTGCCGCCCGGTTTCAGATCCCCGCGCACGATGGCGTCCTTGATGATATAAAGTGCCGCGCGGTCCTTGACCGACTGGCCGGGGTTCATGAATTCGGCCTTCCCCAGAATCTCACATCCGGTTTCATCGCTGACGCGGTTCAGGCGGATCAGAGGCGTGTGGCCGATCGCGTCGGCCAAGTCATGTGCAATGCGCATGGTATCCCTTTCGATCATTCCCGTTGAGATGTAGCCAAGGCATTGGACAACCACAAGCCGAGATGCAGATCACATGCTAGGTTGCCCGCACCTTGTCAGCGTTCGCGGTGCCGCAGCCGGTCACGATGACGTGACAGCCAGAGTGCTGCGGTGACCAGTGGCATATCCTGATAGCTGTGATCATCAATCCCGCGCATCAGGTCGTCATAGGGGATGATCTGGCTGCGGATATCCTCGTTCTCGCTTTCCAGCCCGCCACCGCCTGCGATGTTCTCAAGGTCGCAAACGCCTATGAAGATGTGCAAAAACTCGCCCGACGCGCCACTGGACGGATAGACCCGTGTCACGGTTTCAAGTTGGTCGATGGTCAGACCGGCCTCCTCCATCGCCTCGCGGTGGGCCGCCTGTTCAGGGGTTTCGCCGGGATCAATCAGCCCTGCCACCGGTTCCCACATCCACGGGCGCCGGTTGCCGGCGATATAGGTAGCCGCGCGGAACTGTTCGATCAGCAGCACCGCATCACGGCGGGGATCATAGGGCAGGACAACAGCCGCCTGCCCGACCAGCGCCACGCCGCGGTTCACCACCGGGCTGAGGCTACCGTCGTAGCGGCGAAACTGAAGATCCATCTCTTCCATGGCGAAGAAGTTAAGGTAGGCGCGTTTATGTTCATGCACCACCACATCGCGGGCAAGATCATGATACGGATCCCCCGGACGGTTCTGCGCCGCCAACCACGCCGCGGCACGGATACGGATCGGGCGGAAACGCTCGGCCACCTCAGCGGCGGTCAGACGCCCCCGATAGGCCATGACCTCCTCTGCGGCGCGCAAGGACAACGCGCCCCAGTCAGCCTGCCATGCCGCCAGATCCCAAGGATCCCCCGTCTGCCAGAGGCCGGGGTCCGGAAAATAGACATCGGCCGGGGCGCTGCCACCTGCGTCCAGCTCCACCGTGACGCGGCGCAGCGCATAGTCGAACCCGCCTTCGTAATAGTTCAGGGCGTCGATATCGCCCTGTGTGAGGCCACGCAGCAAGAGACCCGGTGCGCCGTGACCGGCGCGGGCCTCGATTGCGGGAAAAGGCTGATCCACCACCGAAAAGGCCCCGTGATCCGGTAAATGGGCGGGGAGCATATCCAGCGCGCTACTGGGCCGCCCCAATACCAGTTCGAGCAGCGGCACATGGCGCAGGCTGCCGTAAACAAAGAGATCAACCACAGTCGTTATCCTATTGGCATTATGTCATTTAGCGCCAGCGGGCCGCAGCATTCTCGGTCACGAGACCGGCCAAGATGCCGCCGATGACCAGCGCCAGCAACACATGTGGCACCGCCATAACAAAAAAGAAATCCAATCCGATCACAAAAATTGCCGAGAGCGCCTCGAACGGATCATCGTATCGGTTGCGCATGGCAAGGCGAAACATCTCCCATGCGCCTTGCAAGAACAGTCCCCACAGTACCAGAAGCCCAACGCCGGTGAGGCCGTTGTTGATGGCGTTGACCACCCCCAGCCCAACATGACGGCCAACCCAGGCCCAGCCAATCACCGCGCCAAGACCAGCATTTACATAGACAAAATAGCCAAAAGCGGTGCCTTCAGGCATCAACGGCATGATCAGGAATGAAACCACGATCCCGACAAGGGCCATGCTGAGGGCGGCAATCAATCGGGCAGCTGTGGGCATGATCTGTGCTTTCGGTCAGCGATGGGCAAGCGTGATCTGGGTCACGTCGCAGGTCTCTGCCTTGAAGGCGGCAGCGCAGGAGGTGAGGTAGAAATTCCACATTTTCCTGAAGCGATCATCAAATCCCATGGCGGCTATCTCATCCCAGCGGTTGTTGAATGTGGCGTGCCAGCGCCGCAACGTCTGATCGTAGCTATCACCGAATTCGAGCGATTTCATGACCTGAAGCCCAGCATTTTCCACCTGGGTCCGCAATATCGTGGGCGCGGGCAACATGCCGCCGGGAAAGATGTGCTTCTGAATGAAATCGACGCCGCGTTTGTAGACGGTCCAGCGCCGGTCCGCGACGGTGATGATTTGCAGGGTCGCCTGCCCGCCTGGGCGCAACCGGTCGCGGATCATGTTGAAATAGGCCGGCCAGTATTTTTCACCCACCGCCTCAAACATCTCGATTGAGGCGATCCCGTCAAAGGTGCCCTCGCAGTCACGGTAGTCCTGCATCCTGAGTTCCACCTGATCGGAAAGTCCTGCCTTTTCAATACGCTCTCGGGCGTATTTCAACTGTTCTTCGCTGATGGTCAGGCCAGTCACCCGCAGGCCGCGTTCGCGCGCGGCATATTCGGCAAAGCCGCCCCAGCCGCAGCCGACCTCCAGCACATGATCGCCGGGTTTTACCCCCATCTGATCCACCATAGAGGCATATTTGGCGGTCTGAGCGGCCTCCAGGCTTTCCTGTCCGGTTTTGAACAGCGCACTGGAATAGGTCATCGTATCGTCCAGCCAGAGCCCGTAAAAAGCGTTGCCGAGGTCATAGTGGTAGGAGATATTTGCCTTGGCCTGGGCGCGGTGGTTGCGTTGCAGCCAGAAACGGAATTGTTCATAGGCCCGGATCAACCCGCGCCCCGGAAACCCATCATAAACGGTGTCAGATCCAAGATGTATAAGATCCATAAAGGCCTGTAGGTCCGAGGTGCTCCACCAGCCATCAAGATAGGCGTCGGAAAACCCCAGATCCCCCTCGCGGATCAGCCGGGCAAAGCAATCGGGATTGTGGATGTGTAGATCAGCGGCTGGCCCGGGCCGTTGGCCACTGACGCGAAACACCCGCCCGTCCGGCAGGTGGATGTCCAGCTGCCCTACCTCCAGCGCGTGCAGCTGGTCAAAAATCGCTGCGAAGTAGCGCGGCAGATTGGCCTGTCCGTCGGTCGTTGTGAGCGCCATTCTGTCCTCCCCAAGACGTGCCCGCCCAAAAGGCTAGGCCAAATCAGGCGCTTCTGGCAAGGGATCTGTCAGTCGTCGGGCAGTTCCCGCTGTCCGTAAGCCTCCAGCGCACGGGCGCGTCCCTCCTTCAGATCAAGGAACGGCTCAGCGCGTGTGTCCTGAGGCGACAGCTCCCAGGACAGGGGGGTGGCGCGGTAGAAATCCAGCGCAGTTTGCGGCGGATTGGCCTGACCTTCGGCGATCCAGGCAGATTGGTAGCGGCCCTTGGGGTCGAATTTCTCCAGCTGCCCATCGGGGTTGAAAATCCGAAAGAACGGCGAGGCATCGGGGCCGGACCCGGCCACCCACTGCCAGCCCATGGCGTTGGAGGCCGGATCCCAGTCCACCAGACATTCCTCAAACCACTGCTGGCCGATGCGCCAATGGGTGAGCATATGTTTGGTCAGAAAGCTGGCGACGATCATCCGGGCGCGGTTGTGCATTTTGCCGGTCACATAGAGTTCACGCATGGCGGCATCGACGAAATTATACCCCGTCTGGCCACGTCGCCAGGCATCGACCTGTTCGTTCTCCTGTTCGGACCAGCGGAAACTCTCCCACTCCGGCCGCCAATTTCGGGTCAGGATATGCGGTGTGTGGAACATCAGGTGGTAGGCAAATTCGCGCCAGACGATTTCCTTGAGGAAATGTTCTGCGCCGGATTTCCCTGCCCGGCGCGCCTCCAACCCATGATGCCACATGCGGCGCGGGCTGATCTCTCCCCAAGCGAGGTTTTCAGACAGGCCCGAGGTGGCATCCACAGCCGGAAAGTCGCGATCCTGTTTGTAGTCGGCGACGCGGGTGTCGAGGAACTCTGCCAGCCGCTCCTGCGCGGCATCTTCCCCAACGCGGCAGTATTGCGCCACCACATCTGCGCCACGGCGCATGGCGGCAGCCATCTGCCAGCTGTCGAGATCATCTGAGGTCGGCCAGTGCGCGGGCGCCGGGATTCGTGATGGGGCGGCGATCAGCCCGTCGACATCGCGGTCGCGCACAGATTTCCAGTAGGGCGAATAGACCCGGTACATGCCGCCAGTCTTGGTCTCAACCGTCCAGGGTTCAAACAGCAGATGGCCGCCAAAGGATTTGGCCGCAATCCCCTGTCCCTTCAGCTGTTCCTTGATGCCCGTATCGCGGGCGATAGCCTGCGGGTCGTAGGCACGTGTCCAGTGGACCGCGCCCGCACTGGTTTCTGTGATCAGCTGTGTCAGCACCTCCTGCGCGGGCCCTCGACGCAGGATCAGCCGCGCGCCGCGCCGCTCCAATTCCTTGGCCAGATGCGCCAGCCCCAGCCCCAGCCGGAACCGTGGCGCGGCCCCCAGATCCTCGTCCAGCGTATCAAAGATAAAGACAGGGATAACCGGAACACCGGCAGCAACAGCCGCGTCCAGCGCAGGGTTATCGGCAAGACGCAGGTCGCGCCGCACCCACCAGATGATCGGGGCGTTGCTCGGTTTCTCGTCAGTCATGAAGCGCCTGTCCTTTGGGTCTCGTCACTTGCTCAAGACGCGAACTAGGGCCTCCATCAGCTGTGTCATCTCCTTTTTCGAGGTGTAATGCGTAAAACTGAGCCGCAGCACACCATCGCTGGTCGACACGCCCATCGCGTTGAGCGCGCGCAGGGCGTAGAAATCGCCGCCACCGGCCATGATGCCGTGCTCCGCCAGTTCTGCGGCGACGCCTTCGGCGGGACGATCCAACGCCAGCGCCACAGTGGGCGCGCGTTTGCTGGCATCAGACGGGCCGATCAGGCGCAGATCATTGCGGTCCTTCACCATGTCCAGCAGCGGTTGCAGCAGCTCCACCTCATGGGCGCGCATCAGATCGTGGACAAAGGCGCCCTGCGTCGCTCCTTCGGTCAGGGGGCCACCGTGGTGATGGGCCAGTGTCGCAATATAGTCGGCCATTCCGGCGCAGGCCGCGACCTGCGCATGATCCGGCCCCGCCGGTGTGAAGCGTTTGTAAAGCGTATCACCGTTGAAGAAATGTCCCTGATTGGGCAGCAGCTCCCCCAAGGCACGGCGGATCACCATCAGCCCCTGATGCGGCCCATATGTCTTGTAGGCGGAGAACAGATAGATATCGGGGCCCAGCTCGCCAACATTGGGCAGGCCATGCGGCGCGTAGGAAACACCATCAACGCAGACAAAAGCGCCCGCCGCATGGGCCAGTGCGGTGATTTCGGTGACCGGGTTCAGCTCCCCGACCACGTTGGAGCAATGGGGAAAACAGACCAGGCGGACCTTTTCATCCAGCAGATTTTCCAGATCTGCGGGGTTCAGATGGCCGGTCTGCGGGTCGATCTGCCACTCGCGGACCTCAATCCCCGCATCGGCGAGACGCCGCCACGGACCGCTGTTGGCCTCGTGGTCCTGATTGGTGACGATGATGGCCTCCCCTGGAGACAGGAACTGACGAAAGGCCTGCGCCAGCACATAGGTGTTCTGCGTGGTGGAGGGGCCAAAGCTCAACTCATCGGTGTCAACACCCATGATCTTGGCCAAGCGGTGCCGCGCCTCATCCATTTCGGCCCCAGCCAGGGTCGAGGCCTCATAAGGCGCATAGGGCTGCACTTTGCGTTCGGTGTAGAACCGCGTCAGCCGGTTGATCACCGGCTGGCAGGTATAGGAGCCGCCAGCATTTTCGAAAAACGCCTGACCTTGCAAATTCGCTGCTGCAAATGCCGGAAACTGGCTGCGGACGAAATCGATATCGAGGGCCATGGTCTCTCCTTATGTCTGTCTCAAAAGAAGTGCCGTTCCATGCGGCCAAGGTCAAGCGCGGAGGTGGTCTTGGCTAATGACAGTTTCTGACATTACGACCCGTTAGCAAGGGGGTGTCATTTACCAAGAGGAGACGACAGATGGCTTATGAACCCAAGGATTTTCTGGTCTGGGGAGAGCTGCCGGTGACCGATATGGACCGGGCATGCGCGTTTTATGAAACCGCAACGGGTGCCAAGCTGGAGCTGGTCACCGACGGGCCAAACCCGATGTTGCTATTTCGCCCCAAGGATCGCGCCAATGGTGTGGCCCTCAGCATCTATCCCGGCACGCCCGCCCCGGATGGCGTCGGCCCTACCCTGCATCTGGCCGCCGAGGGCACGCTGGCCGACGTCATGACGCGGGTAACATCGGCCGGCGGCGAGGTGATCTCGGAACCTGTCCCACTGCCGGGTGGACGGTTTTTCTACGCAAAGGATCCTGATGGAAATTCGGTCGGATTTTATGAGGCGACCGCCTGATAAAAGGCGAAACGCCCCGGATCGTCTCCGGGGCGTTTTATCATGTCAGATATCGTACTGGCGGCGCTTATCGCGTTTCGGTTTGTAAGCCGCGCACAATGGCCCAGCACATCAGCAACAGCACCACCGTGAAGGGCAAGCCTGTGGAGATCACCATAGCCTGTAGTGCAACCAATCCCCCGCCAAGCAGCAGAACGATGGCAACAGCCCCTTCGAACACGCACCAGAACACCCGCTGCGGCATCGGGGCGTCAACCTTGCCCCCCGCGGTGATCGTGTCGATCACCAGCGAGCCGGAATCCGAAGACGTGACGAAGAACACAATCACCAGCAGGATACCGACAAAGGAAGTGATGGACGCAAGCGGCAACTGATCCAGCATCTTGAACAGTTTCAGCTCCAGTGCTGCATCCTGCGCGCCAGTATAGCCATCTGCCACCACCTGATGGATGGCGGTGCCGCCAAAGACGCTCATCCACAACACGCAGACAAGGCTGGGGATCAGCAAGACGCAAATGATGAATTCGCGCACAGTACGGCCCCGGCTGACACGCGCAATGAACATGCCCACAAAGGGTGACCAGCTGATCCACCACGCCCAGTAAAAGGCGGTCCAGCCCTGGCTGTAGTTGGCATCCTCGCGTCCGAAGGGCATCGAAAGTGCCGGGAGATATTGCACGTAGGCCAGAAGGCTGTCGAAAAACCCGGTGATGATCAGCAGTGTCGGGCCGACAAGCAGCACAAAGATCAGCAGCAGGAAAGCCAATCCCATGTTGATTTCGCTCAAAATTTTGACGCCGCCATCAAGGCCGCGCAGCACAGAGATCAGCGCCACGGCGGTGATGGCCGAGATCAGAACAACTTCTGTTGTGGCCCCAACGGGCACGCCAAACAGCTCATTCAAACCGGCATTGGCCTGTGTCGCGCCAAAGCCAAGCGATGTCGCAAGACCAAAGAGCGTGGCAAACACCGCCAGAATGTCGATGATATGGCCAGTCCAGCCCCAGACCCGTTCGCCGAAAATCGGATAGAAGGCCGAGCGGATAGTGAGCGGCAGACCTTTGTTAAAGGAGAAGAGTGCCAGTGACAGCGCCACAATGGCGTAGATTGCCCAAGGGTGCAGGCCCCAGTGATAGATCGTCGCCGCCATGCCGAGACGCACGGATTCCGCACTGTCCCCGGCGGCGCCGCCAAGCGGGGCCCAGTCAGTACGCGCCCCATTTTCGCCCATGCTTACCCCGCCAAAGGAGGTGGAATAATGGCTCATCGGTTCGCTGACGCCGTAGAACATCAGACCGATGCCCATACCCGCCGCGAACAGCATCGCAAACCAGCCAGTATAGGTATAATCTGGTGCCGCATCCGCACCGCCCAGACGCACCTTGCCCCAGGGCGAAACGATCAGGAAAAAACAGAACAGGACGAAGAAGTTGCCGGCGCTAAGGAAAAACCAGTCAAACGAGCTGGTCACCGCCGGACGCAGCCAGCCAAAGAAAGCGGCGGCCTGTTCGGGAAGGACCAGCGCGTAGAAGACAAACAGCATGATGCTGATGCCGGAAACCATGAAAACGGGATTGTGGATATCAAACCCGATCGGCCCCACCGATCCCTCTAAATTGTCCTGTCCAATTTCATATTCGGTGTCGATGACGGCGGCCTCACCGTCGGGGGCGGGTATGCCCTGATTGGCCGTTTCGTCTGTCATGCGCGTCCCTGCTTTGGTTTTTATGAACGTCCACAGACCCAACAACCCCACGGCTGCGCAGGTTCCCGCCGATTGCAAAAAATAGCAACAAACGACCTGCGTGCTGCGAGCAGCCCCTGCCGTGATCCCGCCCTGGCCTCTCTTGCGCCGTATCCTGCCGCAATGATCGCGGCACTGCATCAGCGCTGAGCCCAAGGCGCAGCAGCAGCTACGCAGCGATGGATCTATGCCAAGTGTAACAGAAAACTGCAAAATTGTCGCGCTCTATGGATCCCAGTTGGCGGGCCGCCGGAGGGCGCACGGGCCAGACGCGAAAACGCGCAGACTGGCTGCGCGTTTTCTTGTTGCGTGCCGCCAGCTGTCGCTACGGCCAAGCAATGTGATCAGGCGTTTACATCAACAACAACGCGGCCCTTTACCTGACCCTTCAGAATATCGGCGCCCAACTGCGGCAGATCCGACAGCGTGGCCGGTTTGACCATCGCCTCCAGCTTGTCCATCGGCAGATCCGTGGCGACCCGCTGCCAGGCCCGCAGGCGGTTGTCGTAGGGCTGCATCACGCTGTCGATGCCAAGGAGGTTCACACCGCGCAACAGGAATGGGATCACGGTTGCAGGCAGACCTGCCCCACCCGCCAGCCCAACCGCAGCAACGGACGCGCCATATTTCATCTGGCCCAGAACACGCGCCAGCATTGCGCCGCCGACGGCATCAATGCAGCCGGCCCAGTTTTCACTCTCCAGCGGGCGCTTGACAGTTTCGTTAAGCTCTTCGCGCGGCACGATCTGGGTGGCGCCCAGGCTCGTCAGATAGTCGGAGGTCTCAGGGCGCCCGGTGACCGCGGCCACCTCATAGCCGAGGTTCGACAGGATGGCGGTGGCCACCGACCCCACGCCACCCGCAGCACCGGTGACCAGAACCGGGCCACGGTCCGGTGTCAGCCCGTGATCCTCCAGCGCCATCACCGACAGCATGGCGGTAAAACCTGCGGTGCCGACTGCCATGGCCTGACGCGTATCGACCCCCTCCGGCAGCGGCACCAGCCAATCTGCGCGCACGCGGGCCTTTTGCGCATAGCCGCCCCAATGGGCCTCTCCCACGCGCCAGCCGGTCAGCACGACCTTGTCGCCGGGCTGGTAGCGGTCGTCGCTAGAGGCCTCCACCGTGCCTGCAAAATCAATACCCGGCACATGCGGATATTTGCGCACAAGCCCGCCGCCCGGACCGATGCAGAGGCCGTCCTTGTAGTTGACAGTGGAATAATCAACGGCGACGGTCACCTCGCCTTCGGGCAGCTGATCCAGGCTCAGCTCCGTCACAGCCGCCGCAGTCTTGCCGCTGTCCTCATCCTTGGTCACAACCAATGCATTGAACATGATGTCTCCTCCTCTGATTTCCCTTGGCCTGACCACGCGCGGTCGGCCCATCCGCCGATCCCGGACCAGAAAATCCCCACCGAAACACAGCGGATGCTGTTCTGGGTGCACGACTCAGCTCTTGCCATTCAAATGTCAGACTTTTAAATGTCTGACAAATGATTTTTCCAAATCAGCGGAGCGACACGATGAAGCTGAACCCCAAAAGCGCGGCGGATCTCTCTGCCCAGATTGCCCAGTCTATCCGCGACGCGATTGTGAGTGGCACATTGATTGTCGACGAACGTTTGCCCTCGGAGGCCGAGATGGCAGAGCAGTTTCAGGTCTCGCGGCCCACGGTGCGCGAGGCGCTGAAGCGGCTGGCGGCACAATCGCTGATCCGCACCCAGCGCGGGGCCACCGGCGGGGCCTTTGTCAACCGGCTGAGCTTTGAGGAGGCTTATGCGCAGCAGATCACCACATCAACGCTGCTGCTGAGCATGAATGCCGTCAGTTTCGACACCGCCTGCGAGGCCCGCTACGCGTTGGAGCGCGCCTGCGCCCCGCTGGCGGCCACCCGGCGCACGGCGGATCACCTCGCCACCATGCGGGCAGAGATTTTCCGGCAGGGCCAGCCCGGTCTTTCGGATGAGGCGTTTTGTGCCTCTGATGTGACCTTTCACCGGGCGCTGGTGGATGCGGCGGGCAACCCGGTGTTGTCCTATCAACTGGCCGGTGCCGTCGAGGCGATGCAGCCGCTGATGAATATGATCACTTTCACCGCGCGGGACCGCGCCCGGATTGTTGCTTTGCATGGCGCCATTGCGGATGCCATTGAGGCCTGCGACGAGGTTGCCGCCAGCGCTGGGCTGACTGAATTGGACGAGGAGACGCGCGCGCTTGCCGCTGCGGTTTTTGCCCGGCGCGCCCGCGAGACCCCAAACGTTGTAAAAGCCTGAACTTATCTTGATTTTCCTACGCCTACCAACTCTGGCACCGTCATAAGAATATGTGATTTCCCCCTTTAACTCCGCCAATGCACCGCCTATATTACTGATGTTCCTTCGGGGACTATGGACATAAACGCGCTCGTAATAAGCGGATCGGACCCGGGGGCGGTACCCGGCGACTCCACCAAACATCCTTCATTTGGGGATCATGGGGTCGAAACAGGATCGACGAACGTCTAAAGGGGTTAGCTTTGTTTCGGCTGTCTGCCACCGTTATCGGCGAAACTTGTACAATTGCAAATGACAATCGTGCTCCGGCAATGGCAGTAGCAGCGTAAGCTGTTAATGTCGCCGAAACTAAGTCCTTGCGCCTAGCCGCGTAAGGCGGGGTTCGCAGGTACCTGGCAACAGAAACCTGCACTTCCCCCTCTTTTCTATCGCGCAGTAACTGACAACCGCACTTATGCCTTGTCCTTTCTCAATATTTATTGAGGCGCGCAGCTTGGGTTTGATGCGGCCTCTGCCCCGTCGCACCCGGGTGTGTATTTGTTCCGCCATGCCTGCGGCGTCATCCCGGTGACCCGCCGGAATTCCCGGTTAAAGTTGGATTTGGTCTGGAACCCAACATCGAACATGATGTCCGTTACCGAACGACGGGTTGCCTGCAACAGGTCGCAGGCCTCTGCGATGCGGTAGCCATTGACGTATTGCGACACATTCATGCCAGCTGACCGGTTGATTGCCTGAGAGATCTGGCGGGATGGGATCAGCGCCTTGCGCGCCAGTCTTTCAAGGTTCAGGTTGGCGTCGCGGTAGACCTTGCCTTCGTTCATCAGCTCTTCAATGCGCACGATTGTGGCAGAACCGCTCAGTTCTTCTTCCTCTTCGATCCGACGTGGTTGTTGCGGGGTTTCAGGCGCGCTGCGGCTGTTGCTGGCAAGGGTTGCCGCAAGGCCAAGCATCACCAGAGCCGCAAAATTCGCAAACAGGATGACGGAGGGAACATACTCAACATGTTTCCACATAAAACTGAGAAACAGGATCGTGTCGAGGAGGGCAAAAGATAGCAGCGACAATGCCGCAAAGAAGATGGCCCGGTAGGTGGACTCCGCACCATCCAGCGGCGTAATCCCAAGCGCGTCGGTCCCTGGCAACAGCAATCGCAAAATAACCACAGCATAAGACAGAAAAGTGACGACAACGACGATATCGACGGCCTCGCGCCACACAAACGTCAACCCGATCACCAGAACTGTTGGCAGGTAATGCACCGCCAGCCGAGGCGCCATCGGCCAGCGGTCACGCTCCACCACATTCAAAACCCCGGCATAAACCAAAGCCGGTACCAGCGTGGCGAGGATCGGTACAATGTAGGATGTGGCCTCGACGTCATAGCCCCAGCGCAAGCCCAGTAGAAACGATTGAACCGCGCTCAAGAGAATGAGTATCAGAAAAGGTCTGTTCTTATTCGCCGTGTCATCATTTCTGACGACATGGATGAATAGAAACAGCATCTGTGCTGAAAACATGAATTCGATCGGGATAAAAATCATTAGGTAAGTGCCTTACTGAGACTGTCGTCTTACGTCATTTCGAGGCGGGCGCGGCCGAGGATCGCGTCTCTCACCTCTGTTTGACGATGCCCTGTCCAGATGAAACGACTGTGTCAATTTCATATCCGGTGCCGGGGATGTTCGAAGAAAAGACCTGGGGGGATGCGGACCATGATGCGGTGCCGACACTAGGATCGCCGGGGCTGTGTGTGAGGCCCGCCGGGACGATGATGATGTCGCCCCGGAGCGCCCTAATTTCGCGTGATATGGCTTGGGACTCAGCAGGATGAGACAGGACAATCTCGTGGCAGTCTGAGTTGTTCTGCGCCTCGGTCGCACCGCTGGTCACCCCACGTCAGTGTATTTTACCTATGTGAGATCCAGACCTCCCATAAGGTTATTCAATTTCCATCTGCTCTATAACAGGTTGTGAGCTTATTGCACAATTCCGTTTCTCAATATTCACATTTTGGCCAGATAGCCCCCTCGGTCATGCTGTCCAAGCCGCAAGAACCAGAACAGCACATGATCAGTATCTATCGCCACGCGGGTGTTTTATTCCGCGCGAAAAGAAACATGCGACAGGTTCAGCGGCACTGCCACATCCACATTTTCACGTTTGGTCGCGGGGCCGAACTCCAGGCGTGAAATCGCCTTTGCCCCGGTCAGTTTGAAATGTGCAGCGTCGCCGGTAAAATTCACCACCGAGTTCTCCGATGCGATATCAATCGCACCAAAAGCACCGCGAATATCCGCAACAAGTTTGGCGACCTCAACCTTGAGGCCCAGCTCTGGCGGCATAGCAATGTGCAGCTCTGGTTCGCACCACCAGCTGGTTTCGATCCCGGATCGCGTCAGATGGATCTCTAAGGTGTCACCGCTCTGTTCGACGCGGGCATCCAGTCGGCAACCAACGCTGTTACCGGTCGAGATTTCCAGCGTTTGCGCCGCACCGATTCCGTTGCTCAGCTTCAGCGTGGTTTCATCGCCAATCAGCCGGACCGTAGTGATCGGGGTCGCCAGTTCAGGGATCTGCACGCTCTTTGCAGTGGCGGCACCGCTGCCGATGCCAAGCGCGGCCAGACCAATGGCCATAAAGCGGGTGAGATGAGATAGCGGCGGGGGGCGGAAACGATGGGCGGTCATGGGATACCTCTTGGTTCTGCTGACCGGTCGCGGATTTCAGGTCGCGACCGGTTGCTGCGAGTCATGTCCCCTGTCGTGAAATATCAGGATTGCGCCAGAGGACGGGATCAATCTGGCTGATCGCAGTGGATTGCGCGTCCTCAATACGGATTAAGGACGGCCAGAATGCGGTTTGCGGAAAAGAGAACCTGCCGGGCTGGGGATGTCTGCCTCTGCAAGATCGAAATGATGGACCTCGAGCGCCGGTCGTTGAGCGGCCAGAGCAGCCTTGTATCCGGGTGTCGGTGTCCAGGTGACCAATGTCCAATCATCAGGCCTGCCTATGTCACAGCGCAGAAGCTCGGCATGGTGCTCAAGACACTGGACCGCAAATCCCTGCAGTGGCTGCGCAAGCCCCTGCCCCGTGGCCTTGATATAGGCCTCTTTCAACGCCCATATCTGGGTGAAATACTCTGACCTCAGATGCGCAGGACATGTTGCCAGCGCAGTATATTCTTCTGGCGCAAAGAAGCGGCGGGCGACGGCCTCGGACCTATGGCCGCCTCGCTGTTGTTCGATATCGACGCCCAGCTCGCAATCGTCGGCCACGGCGATCAACAGCATCTGCCCGGAATGCGACAGATTAAATGACAGCCTGTGCCCGTCAACAAGCCCTGGCTTACCCCCTTCAGCGGTCCTGAACCTGAGGTTTCTGGCCGGACGGCCATCATAGGCTGCCAGAACATGTCGCAGGGCCACATGCGACGTGGCATAAAGCGCGCGCGCGTCGGTGTTTGCGATGCTGGCCATTCGCGCCTGCTCTGACGGTGACAGGACGGACGGATCAAGATCAGCCAAAGCGCCGCAGCCCACAGTCCCCTGCCACAGGTGAACCTGCCCCGGTTGCAATGCGGGGACCGGGACATGATGATCAGACGCGGGCATGCACCACCTCACAGGATGTTTGCGAGGCTGCTTCCCACCACATTGCGCATCACTTCGCTGCTGCCGCCCCAGATGGTTTGAATCGCACTGTCGAGCACGTCCTGCGTTGCGGTGTCAGGTCCCTCCGTGCAAAAGCCGCGGGCACCAGATAGTTGCAGTTTCGCCGCCGCAATCGCAGCCAAGGTCTCGGTACTGCGCAGTTTGGCGATACAGGCATTGCGATTGTCCAACCGTCCGGCCAGATGATCTGTTATGCAGCTGTCGACAAAGGATCTGTTGGCCATGGCCTCACCATAGAGATCAGCCAATCGGAATTGTGTTGCCTGGTAATCCAGCGTCGACCCTTGCCCGGTCTGGCGTGCATTGCACAGCTTCACCGTCTCTTGCAGCAGCGTCTCTGCCATGGCCTGGGCATAGACCGCGAGTACCAGCCGTTCGATGCTCAGGAAGCTCACCAGATAGAAGAACCCCATGCCGCTGGCGCCCAGAAGATTGCCCTGTGGCACGCGACAGCCGTCAAACCGCAAATGGCTAGTGTCAAGCGCAGGCATCCCGGTTTTGTCGATCCGGCTGCGCGTCAGGCCGGGTGTGTCGGCATCCACTAGCACCATGTCAAAGCCAGTCGGCTGTCCGGTGCCCCCATCCGTCCCCCCCTTACGGGCGGCAACGATAATGAGATCGGCCTGAGAGCCGTTTGAGATATGTGTCTTCTCCCCCGTCAGGACAATCTCGTCGCCGTCCTGTTCTGCCGCGCAGCTCAGCGCATGCAGATCGGAGCCGCCTTGCGGTTCGGTCAAGGCAATCGCCCCAATACGCCGCCCTGAACACAGCCCCGGTAGATATTCCTGCCGCTGAACCTCATTCCCCAAGCGGTGCAGATAGGGGGCGACAATATCGCTTTGAAGAAAGGTCAAAAGACCGCAGAGCCGCCGTTTGGCGATTTCTTCAATGATGATCACTGAGTCCCGAAAATCGCCACCATGTCCGCCGTAGTCTGTGGGGATGGTGCGACAAAGCAACCCCGCCTCACCAGCCTGTTGCCAGATCGCACGTGGAGCCTGTCGATCCGCCACCCATTGCGGGTGATCCGGCACCACCTGTGTATCCAGAAAGTCAGCAACCTGGTGGCGCAGGGTTTCATGATCTGCTTCGAATAAGGTCCGTTTGAACATAATCGCCGCTCACACCGCCGGTTGCTGGCAAAGATCAAAGGCCCGCATGGTGTGGCCCAGATCGTCGCGCCCTTGCGGCACGTCAAGGATCAGCGTTTCAAACCCCAGCGAAATATAGCTTTGGATGTAGTCTGCTACCTCTTCGTAGCTGCCGACAAGATACGGGCAGAAGGTCTTGTAGTTCTTGATCGGAAACAGCCAATAGGCCCCGGACCGCGCATCTTCCAGTTCTTCGGCCACGGCTGAGATCTGCTGGTGCCAGATGGAATCGGATGTCCCCTGTGCCATGCGATGGGCCAATTGGCCGCGCCGGTCGGCCGGGAACCGCGCACGGGCTTCCTCCCAGGCGTCTTCGCTGCGAGGACGGGCAATCACGCCAAAACGCACACCAAGGTTTTTGCCCGCTACTGCGGCTTGATCCAGCTGCTCGCGCGGTTTTGTGTAGCTCAACCTTGTGGCCCCTAGCGTCGCGGCTGTGCCCTGACAGGCGGGTGACATGCCGGACACAAAGAGTTCCGGCATCAGCACCTCGTCCAGTGCAGGCTCTAGTCGCAGCCCCTCAACCTGGTAATATTCCCCGGCCAGTGTCACGGTTTCGCCGTGCAACAATGCCATCATGATCTGGCTGTATTCGGTCAGCCGATCATAGCGCGGATCATGTTCGGCCTGATCGCCAAGCTGTTTGAGATCCCGCACGAACCCGCCTGCGACCATATTCAACGCCAGTTTGCGTCCGTAGAGGAACCCCAGCGATGAGATTTTTCGCGCCGCTGCCAACGGGTGCATGTAAAGCGGCTGGGTTGCGACCAGTGGCACAAATTTGGATGTGCGTTCGATGGTTGCCTGCGCGACTGTCCATGGATCCATCAACGAATTGTCTGTGTAGATCAACATGCCCTCAACGCCCGCATCCTCATGCCAGCGGGCGATATCGGCAATCCTGCTCAGATAGTCCCCTGCGCTGGACCGAACAGAGGGGGGAGCCGTGGTAAAGAGTTTCATCGGGCAATTCCTTTCATCAATTCAAAGCGGGGGAGATTTCGCGCGCCTGTGCCAAGGCCGGATCCTGACGCGGATCACCCGAGCCAGTGCGGCGGTGGACCAGCGACGACAAATGCGAGAGGGGTTCAAGCAGATGCAGCACCTGATCAATGCGGCTCATCCTGTCGGCCCGGCCGATTGAGGTCGCAAAGGCGCGGCGCAGATCCTTGTTCAGAGCCACTGCTGCCGCTGAATGCTGACCCCTGTAGGCCGGATAATCCATATCGCTTGCCTGACCGATCAGCCACGCAGCTTCGGCGGGCACCGCAGCATTGGCAAGGTATGGTGCAGCAAGAGCCGCACGCCAGTCGGAAGATGGATCAGCAGTCGTCACCTGCCCCAAGGCATCCGCAAGCGCCTGACACTGAAGCGCCGCCACCGACATGCCTTGACCATAGAGCGGGTTAAAAGTGGCAATCCGGTCCCCAATGGGCAGATAGCCCAGCGGTAGAGGCTGTGTGGCCTGATCAAAGCGGTTGAAGCGTACAGAGGCGATGCGATAGCTTTTCAGCTCGCTCACCAGTGTCTCGTCCCTAACCAGGCTGCTGATCTTGTCGTCTGGCAGCGCCTCAAGAAACGCCCGCAACTCTGCCGGGGTTGCGGGGGCCTGCGTGTCAAAGCGGCAGGTCGCCGTGGCCATCCAGCGCCCCCCTTCTACTGGCGCCAGAACCGCGCCGCGTGTCATCGGCGCCGAGGCAAAGTTGAGCCATCCAGCCAGATCCTCACCAGCGCCAAGCTGGCGGGAGAACAGGCCAGAGACATAGCGGACCTCTGGGTATCCGGTTTCAACCGGTGGTGCGGTATGGCCAAGTGCCGCAAGCCAGCCTGCGCCCTGCTCTGCCCGGCCCGCAGCATCCACCACCAGATCAACGGTAAGTTCACGCTCGGCACCGTCTTGCAGCAAGCGCAGACCAGAGATCGCGCCCGCGTCATCCGCCAGTAAGCCCGTAACACGTCCCAACAGCGGACGTATGCCCGCAATGTCGGCAATCTGCTGTCTGATCAGATGATCAAGTGCCGGACGGGTTTGCGACAAAACCTGTACCCCCGTTTCGACCGGCGGCAACCAGCGCCCTGCACTGAAGCTGCGCCAGCCGCTCCGAACCTTGAGCGGCAGGCTTCCCTGGGCGATGGCCTTGCGTTCAAAGCCGGGAAACACCTGTTCCAGCACATTCTGACCTGATTGCAGCAACGCATGCACATGGGCCGCCTGCGGAACGGTTTTGCGCAAGGCAGGCACATCTGGATGGTCTTCGCGATCAATCAACCAGACGGTGCCAAAAACCCGCGCCAGAACGGCGGCGGCCACCATGCCGGCAAACCCGGATCCAATGACCGCGGCTGTTTGATCCGGCCAGCGGGGACTATGTGCGTCAGCGAACAGGCTCATTTCACAGACTCCGCCATCAAACCAGTGTCAGATGCCACGATGGCGCGCGAGGGGGGCAGTGCTGTCGGCAGATCCGATCCGCCCTCAAGCAGGATGCGCGTGTCCAGCTTGCCATTGCTGGTCACTGGAAAAGCCGACACAATCCGCAGATCACGCGGTAGCACCTGCGCAGAGAGATGTTTGCCCATATGGGCAAACAAGCCATCCCGTTCACAGGTGGCCCCGGCCAGAGGCTCTACAAAGAGCTGCAACCCGGTGACGCGGCCGGCGGCGTCTTTTTGCGGCAGGCAGACAGCTTTGCGTACAGCTGAGTAGCCTTCGGCGATACGCTCGATTTCGTTCAATTCTATCCGGTTGCCCAGAAGTTTGACCTGCCGGTCGATCCGGCCCAACAAGATCAGATTTCCATCCACATCAAGACGGGCGAGATCACCTGTGCGATAAGTATTGATGCCGCTTTCTTGGCTAAGCGCTGCATTGGCGGGATGATCCTGCGGCAAATAGTGGCTGATAACCTGCGGGCCGGACAAGACCAGCTCGCCTTCCTCCCCTGCGGGAACATCTTCACCGTCTGCGTCGATGATCTGCATCCGATTTTCCCCAACCGCGCAGCCGATTTTCATCGGGCCATCTGCAGCAGCATCTGCGACGCTGATCGGGTAGAGATGGGTCGCACAAGTGGCCTCGGACGGGCCATAGCCATTCAGTACCTGAGCCTGCGGAAAGCGGGTCTGTAGTTCCTGAACCAGCGCACCCGGCAACATCTCACCGCCGACCACGAAAAAGCGCAGATCCGGCAGGTTTTCAGCGGTGAACTGCGGGTCCGTGCACATCAATTGCAACAGCGAAGGAGTCGACGCCCAAGACGCCGGAGATGCCATATCAACGCGGGTCAGATGACGGATGTTGTTGCGGGGCATAATGTTGTTTGCATGGTTGAGCAAATGCACAGGACGCCCAAGAGACAGGGTTGGCCAGAGATCAAACATGCCCATGTCAAAGGCCATGCTGGCATGGTTCACATGCGCGCCCTCTGGCCTGACAGCCCCCAGTAGCGGCGTATACCAACGGTGCAGCGCCATATAGTTGCCCCGTGAAATCGGCACCCCCTTTGGCGTGCCGGTACTGCCGGAGGTGAAAATCACATAGAAGGTTCCCTCCTCAGAGAGCGCGGTTTTCAATTCCAGCTGAGGCGTGCGTGTCGGCAGTTCCTTTAACGTCTGGACCGGCAAACCACCTGGCAGGGTTTCCTGGCCAAAGGCCAAAATATGACTGGCCCCGGCGGTGCTGGCGATCTGCTCCAAACGGTCCATCGGCGTGGAGCGGTCGGCAAAGGCAAAAGCGCGCCCAGCAATGGCGCAGGCAATCATCGCGGCAATGCAATCCGGTTCCTTATGGCCGACAATCAGGCTGAGCCCCGGCGGCATATCGTCGAGCGCGCGCAGGATGCCTTCAACCCGGCCAGCCAAGCTGCCAAAACTGATCACCTCCTCAGAGGTGATCAATGCAGGACGGTCCGGTTGCGAGAGCAGGGTTTCACGGAGGTCTGCAATAAATGTCTCAAACATCTGCGATCTTCCTTTTCGTGATTGATCCGGTTGGGCAGGCATCATTGAGCGGCATCAGCGAGTGATTGATCGTCCGCAGCCATTGCTGATGCGTCACGCGGAGCAAAGACCACCGGAACGGCACCGCGCGGAATAAGCGCCGAGCGCAGCAGCGGGCGAATGTTGCCACGGGGACAATCGGGCGAGAGTGCCAGACTGTGCACCGCGCAGATGGATCGCGCGGCCAAGGTCAGCTGATGCAGCATGAAATTGGCACGCGAGCGAATGCGGGCGCCAACGCCGAAGGGATAGTAGTGGGCACGGTGCTGTGCTTCATCAAGGAAGCGATCCCCTTGAAAACGTTTAGGGGACTCCCAGAACCGCGGGTCGCGGTGCACCAGCCATGGCGCGAAGACAACCGTCGCCCCGGAGGGGATCACATAGTCGCCAATGGGGACCTCTTCGCTGGTGATACGGTAAATAAACGGCAACTCCGGGAACAATCTCAGCCCTTCCTTTACCGTGGACAGCGCCAGAGGGCTGTCGGCATCCCGCATCGTCAATGGATCATTGCCGTGACATTCCGCACTGATGTCTGCGGCCAGCTGTGGATCCTGGGCAAGTTGCACCAAGGTCCACAACAGGCTCAAACCGCCAATGTTCAGCTTTTCGGTGATCACATGGCCCACGGTTGGCCGCAACAGATTGAGCCGATCTGCCTCGGACACGTCCTGCGGAATGACCGTTGCGATCTGGGCGATTAGATTAGGATCAGACGGTGTGCTGTTGTCCAAAGCGGTTGTGATGGCCTTGTCCAGAAAGCCGCGTGCGGCCTTAAACTCGGGCAGATTTTCATGGTCGGCGGTCTCGGCGGTGTCCTTTGTGCTCATGGCGAAATAGAAGCCTTCGACATCGGCAACCCCCTGCGCGATCTCAGCCACATCCAGATCAGCGCCGAAAATGGCTGGGCACACCGCGCGGATAGACCAGTCACGACAGATATCGCGTAGATCCGCCGCGGTACCATCCTGCGGCAGTTCGGTGATCAATGTGCGGGTCGCGTCTGCAAGGGCGGTTTCTAGCCAGCCATCAAAGTCCCGCGCAATCGCCGACATGCGGTTGGCCGTAAGCACCCACACATCGCTCCAGCGGGGATCCTGCAGCTCATCGCCCAGCAACATGCGTGTGATGGCCTGATTGCTGGCAATATCACCAAGGTCGGTCTGAAAATGCCCCTGGTGGCCGCGCCAGTAGTGAAAACACTCAGGGCTGCCCGCGATATAGAGATCACGGGTGTCGCTGACACGAATGGCCACGATATCGCCATGCTGCCGGGTCGCGGTTTCTGCCACTTTCAACAAACCAATGTTCTGAAACATGGTTGAATTGGCATCGAAGATCGGAATCTCCTTACGGGTCATGCGGGTTCCTCCTGTGCGATTTTGGCAACGCTAGATGGCATATGGATATGGCGCAGGCGGGCATCTGCTGCCGCGTTTGCCAGTCTTGCACGATCAAATTTGGAATTCTGGTTCAGGCCCGCGGGGAAATCCGCATACCAATATCGCGGCACCAAATAGGGCGGTAATTCCGCCGCAAGGGTCGCCGGCAGGTGCTGTAGATCCGCAAGCGCACGCACCCCCAGCACATAGGCCGACAAAGCGTGTGGCACGCCGCGCAGCATCTGCGGTTCGACCACGGCATCCTCCACCCCTGGCAGATTGCGCAGATGGGTTTCCACATCATTGAGGTTGATGCGGACGCCTTGGATTTTGACCTCTCGGTCGATACGCCCTGCGAAGTACCACAGTCCGTCCTTGGCCAGACATGCACGGTCCCCGGTTCGGTAAAGTCCGGCTTCGGGAAAGGCCGCTTTGGTTTTTTCCGGCAAACCGACATAACCTGCGCCAACACTGGCGCCCCGGATCAGAAGTTCACCTCCCGGAAGGTCGTCAGCCAATGCCGCAACCTCCAATCCGGTTCCCGGCCGGGCAGCACCAATGGGCAGATCCTGATCGGCTTGCAAATGCTGCTCGGTGATATCCACAGATGTGACGGCAACCGTACATTCGGTCGGGCCATAGGTGTTGGTAATCCGGCATCCGGGAAACCGCTCAAACAGCGCAGTGACAATTTTCTTGGTCAGAACCTCGCCGCAGAACACAAAGTTACGTAGTTTTGGCAGCTGACCGGCGTTGAACCGGCGGTTTGTGAGAAACAGGCGCGTAATAGACGGGGTTGAGACCCAAAGGCTGGTGCCCTGCTCTGCCAAACGGTTGATATAAGCCGTCGAATTGGCAAAATCCGCATGATCCAACGCAACCAGAGGGAGGCGACGTGTCCACGACATCCACAGCTCAAACAAGGACACATCAAAGCAATGGCGGATCACGCCAGAGACACCAGTCATCTCGGCATTTTCTGGGTAGAGCACATCTAGCCAGTCGATAAAGTCCACAAGATTGGCATAGGTGATGCCGATGCCTTTGGGCTGCCCCAACGTGCCGGAAGAGAACATCAAGTAGGCCAGATCCTGGTCCTTGACGACATCGGTCTGTGATGCGGCCCGCAGCCCCTCAGGGATTGGGCCAAGTGGATCCGGCACCGGCACCATTGCAAGTGAGGTTGACGACAGAACCCCCGACAGATCGGTCCCGCCAGGCGCTGCGATTAGCAGTGTGGAGGCTCCACAGGTTTCGGCAATCTGCTTAATGCGCGACGCAGGCGTTTCCGGCTCAACCGGGATCAGGGTGCGCCCGGCCAGCAGGCAGGCCCAGTAGGCTATGGGATAGCGAATATCCTTGTGGCCATGAATCAGAACCGGCTTGTGACGGCCACCGCTGGTCTGTTCATGTAACCGCTGACCAAGGGCGCGGGCGTGATCAAAGAGAGCCGCAAAGCTCAACTCGGCCCCGGCGACACAATAGGCCGGTCGGCTGTCCCCCTCAAAGGCGGCAAAGATCTCTCGCAGCCGTGCGTGCGCCTCTGTGCTGTCAGATGTCGCGACAGCGGAACACGTCATGCCGGTGCCTCTTCGACCATGCTGTCGCGAACCATTCCGACAAAGCTGCCGACCGTGGTGATATCCTCTGGCTTCATGATCGCCGGATCCAGAACCGCCTGCGGCAGGCTTTCTTCGACTGCCATAAACAGCTCCAGCAGCAAACCACTGTCGACACCGAGATCCTCTTGCAGACGGCTTTGGGCCGTGATCTGGCTGTTGTCAGGCATATCCAGAAGCTCGATAAGCGCATCGGTGATGATCTGTTCGATATTTTGCATAGTTGTACCTCGGTAAAGGGTCAGGACTGAACTGGGTCAGGATGGGACAGGATCAGCGTGGGACCGGCTGACGGCATCAGATTGGTTTCCGGACGAGGTGCCCGCATCCAGCCATTCACGCAGCAGATGGCGATCGATCTTGCCATTGCCGTTGCGGGCCAATGCCTCGACGACCAGAATGCGCGCGGGCACCACATGCGCCTCCAACCGGTCAGCGCACCATGTTTTCAAAGCACGCGCACTGTCAGGCGAGGACGCATCCGGCCCGCTCACAACAGCGCAACATTGTTGGCCATAGACCGGGTGATCTACGCCCAGCGCACAAACTTCGTTGACATCAGGATGGGCGATAAGAGCGGTTTCGACCTCGCTGGGGGCGACCTTTTCGCCGGCGACTTTGAGGATGTCGTCTGAGCGGCTGATAAAGTAGACAAAGCCGTCCTCATCCAGCCGGCAGGTATCACCGGTATAGAGCACCTGCTCGCCCGGGATCGGTCCCGGACGCAGCTTTTCGGCCGTCTTTTCAGGGTTATTGAGATAGCCCTTCATCACGGTCGCGCCGCGAATAACCAATTCTCCGGTGGCATTGCGCCGATGCGAGTTCCCATCAGCGTCCACGACCCAAAGTTCGGTGTTCGGGATGGCCTTGCCCACGCTGGTTCGGCGACGCGTCAGTTCCGCGGGGTTAAGGTAGGTGCAGCGGTGGCATTCGGTGAGGCCATACATGGAGAACACCGTGGCATTTGGAAAAATCACCTCAAGCTGGTCGATGAACGGCGCATGGAGGGCCGCTGCCGTGCTGGAGATGCTGCGAACAGCAGAGAAATCATACCGCGCCGCAAGTGGCGCAATCAGGGGCACCATTGTCGGCACCACCGGGAATACGGTTGCGCCACTTTTGGCCAGGCGTTGGAGCGCAAAGAGCGGCCGTGCAAAGGAGGGCTCTACCAGCAGGCAGGCACCTGTGAGCGTCGCCATGGTCAGCTGATGCAGCCCGTAATCAAAGGTCATCGGGATGGCGCAAAAGATGCGATCCGTGGCCTGATAACCAAGATACTCAGCCACCGAACGGGCAGCACTGGTCATATTGAGATGCGACAGCATCACGCCCTTGGGGTTTCCGGTGGACCCGGAGGTGTAGATGATGGCGGCCAGATCCTGGTCCAACACTGTTGCAGGGGCCTGTTGAGGCATGTCGCCCGCACCATCCAGCGCGGCAGAGAATGCAGTCTCGGCGCCGAAACTGATCATGGCAGCATCGGAACCTGCATCTTGCAGGGATTGGGTGATCTTTGCGGACTGGTCGTCATCGTGGATCACCGCTGTTGCCGCACAATCGCCAAGGACAAAGGCGAGTTTGGCGGCCTTTGTGTCCGTATTGAGCGGAACTACAGCGGCACCAGCGTAGAGCGTGGCCCAGAAGGCCACACAGAAACCGACAGAATTGCTCATGCAGAGAACCACATGATCGCCGCGCGCAACGCCCTGTTGTTTCAGCAGTTGCGCCACGCGCTGGGCGCGGTCGCGCATTTCGGAAAATGTCAGTTGTCTGGTGCTGTCTTCCGCTGCGGTCGAGTGCGGATAATCAGACGCTGCTTGCTCAAGAAAATTTGTCAGGAGATTATGCTTAGAGAGCATGTGTGCCGCTCCTTTGAAAATATGTGGAATGGGAAGAGGAAACCGCTGCGCCAGCCGCACTGATCTGACATCCGGCGGCATAGCCACCCATGCCAACGGAGAGCAGCGTCATCGGCGTGAATGGGCCGCTGTCGCGACTACAGATCCGGTCTTCCAGCTCCTGTTTTAGAAGCAGAAAGGGATCCACGGTGTAGCAATGCCCGATGTCCGGCAGCAGTCCCAGGCGGATGCGATCAGTCGCAAGGCCCGTTTCGGCACAAAAACTGTGCCAGGCCAATCTGTTTACGTTGTGGGGGAGAAGCGTCGGGCCGCAGTCCCAGTCGAACTCCAGATCCTGAAGCGTCTTGCTGACAATCTGGCCATGGGCGGCATAAAATGTACCCATTTGCGCTGTGGTCCCCTTGTAACCAAAGGAAAATCTAGGATGACACGTCAGCGAGATGTCACCAATGTGCAACCCGACATCGGCAGCCACATCGGTCTCTCGCATAAGCAAGAGACCACAGAACGCATCGCCCATAAGTGTGCTACCCGGAACATAGCGGTCTGCCAGGCGGAGCCGTTCGTGACCATCACCCGCCACCACTGCGACAACCCGTGCACGGCCTGCCCTAATCAAGGTACGTGCCAGTTCGAGCGCCCAGATCAGCCCTGCACAATTGGTTTGGTCCAGATCAAATTTCTGCTGAACTTCTGCCAGAAAGCCAAACTCCTGACGCAAACGTGGCAGGACGGCACCAGATGGGCCGTCGCGCATTGGCAGGCCCCGAACATGAATCAGCGTATCTGGCAGCGGCGCATCGCCACTCTGGGCCTGCAACTCTTCAAGAATACGCGCGAACTGATCATAACGTGTTTCTTTGGTCGAGCAGCTCGACACTTGCGCCAAGCCAAACAACCGCTCGAACACCCGCGCTTCGGAAGGAGAGCCCCCCGCATCGCGAATGATCTCCTCCGCGTCGATGCGCCCTTCGGGAATGTAGGTTGCCAGCGCCGTCAGTCTCATGCCGCCAGTCTCATCTCATCAGCGCTGAGCATAATGGCTGACACCGCATTTCGCTCTTGGCTCAATACCAAGTATGCCCCACTACCCCCTTGGGTTTGTGCATCATGCAACGCCCCAAATGGGGCAGCACACAGCAGCCGTGTGGATTGGGCAACCACCGGCCCTGCATGCGCGGCCCTGGTCAACAGATCCGGCGCTGCGATCAGGCAGACGTTTTCTGGTGTCTGCCCCATTTCAACACAAAGATTGGTAACAGCCGTTGCCAGATCGTCCTGGTCGCTCAGCATCAACCGCCGATAGCCTGAATACTGCATCCCGCTTTGGATATCGCGTTCCAGCACCATGGCAGCGGCACTGTTGACCGGCTCCAGCGCATCAACAACGGGCGAGCGATAAAGCAGATGTTTCTGATCCATCGACAACACCAGCGCCTTGCGCCGTCCCGATCTGAGGTAGCGGGCTGCACAATGCATGGCAAAAAGCGGTGCCGTGCGCCCGCGATCAGAGATCGCAAAGCCGAACCCATCCTTCACCCCGAGGTGATGCAGGGCGAAATTGGTCACCGAGGTGCCCAGGTGGATATCCGGCAACCAATGTGCCATCAGCACCAGATCAATATCGGACAGGTCCATGCGGGACGACAGATCATCCAGCAGTTCCCGCGTCATGGCCGCGTAGGGTGCGCGGTCATCCGCCGTCAGCCACGTCTGCACATTGCTGTCAGCAGATTGGTAGGTCTTGCCATTGGCACGGAAAAACCGGCTGTTGTAGTCCTCCCAATAGTCCACTTCCTTGAGCCAGTTGGGATCTGCGGCTTCCAATCCGCCGAATTCTCGGCAGATCAGACTACCGGGCGCAATGCGCAACGTCATTGATCCACCCCTGCGGTATAAGACCGGTAGGCGTTCAATAGATGGATGTTGCTGGTGCCCTCCATATACTCAAAGGCCTTCACGTCCCGGCATCGCCGCCGCAGTTCGGCATCCTGCAAAAAGCGCATCGGGTCCTGATCCGTGATCCGGCGCACCACCTGATCGACAAAGCTCACGGCCTGCATTTTGACCTTGCTGATATCCTGAACCTTGGGGCGGCGGTTTTCCTGCGCACGGATCACCTTAACCAGTTGCACCAACAGCGCAGTGTGGCTGGCCAACAAGTCCTGATATGCCGGGAGCCGTGTCGGATCTTCCAACATCAACTCAATAAGGCCGCGCCCTGATCCCAGCGCCATCGCGGCAACCATGGGGCGGTTGCGTTCAAAGACACCGTTGATGGCCATAAAGCCATCCCGCAGCGATCGTCCTCCGCTGCCAAGGATCATGTCCTGCGTCACCGGGAAGTCGGTCAAGGTCATCTGGCAGAGATCCGCCCCGCGCAGACCATTGGTGCCAAGCCGTTCGATTTTCACGCAGTCGGGCGCATCAGATGGTGCAATCATCACCAGCCCCATGCGACCGGTTTCCTCGATATGCGCGAAGAACAGGCCAATTTCGGCGCGGGCAATGCCGCCAACCAATGTTTTGACACCATTCAGGACAAGTTTTCCATCTTTCAGGCCCAGCGTACTGCGCCCGTTAGAGGCATCGGATCCAGCATCCGGTTCTGTCACCGCAAAGAATGTCCCCTGCGGGCCAAAGCGGTATCCGTCAAAGAACCGCGCAATCTGTGCGTCGGTGCCTGTTGCCAGCACCGCGCCACCGGACAGCGATGGCCCCGGTAGCGACAATATGCAGTTGGCGTCAAACCGTGCCAGACGTTCGACCATGGCGACATGCAGACCATAGGGGCAATCTGAAATGCCAAGGCCACTGTCACGCAATGGGAAGCCGTTGAATTTCTCAGGCACACCGATGGTGGTCAGCGCACGCACTGTTGGGTTCTCCCACAGTGCGGTCCAGCTTTCGGGGTCGCGGTCCAGACGGGCACCGGTTTCGCGAAATAGCGTCTGCAAGCCGGTCAGTCGCTCCAGGCAGGGGTCTGAAAACGGTGTTCCCTCCAGCCCATTTCCGGGTGCCGAGGAATAAAGATCGGCCAGCGCCGCGGGAGCGTGGCCAGTGCTGGGATTGGCGTGGGCGGCCAGCCGCAGGTCAGATGGCTGCTGCACTGCCAGGCGCGCCTCTACCGTGTCGCGGGACCGAACGAGCCGCAGCTCTGTGCCGTCGATCATGACTTCTGCGGGGGCGCCGAAGCCGAGGAAATTGACCGGTGAAGCCGTTGGTCCATAAGCGCCGGATTGCCCGATGGAAATCAGATCGCCCACCTGCGGTGTTGCCATCAGGACAGATTTACCGATCACGTCCTGCGGCGTGCACAGCGGGCCGGTCAGGGTCCAGGGCTGCGCCGCCTCGTCGTCGATCTCTGCCTTGCCGTCACGCAACAAGCGGATTGGGAAATTCTTGCGCAGAAAGCCCTGACCAGCCGCAGCGACATGGACGTTGGAGCCACCATCGCAGACGGCAAAATGCTCGCCCTTGCTGCTCTTGGTCTGCTGTACACGGGTCACAAACTGCCCGGACGGACCAGAGAAATAGCGCCCTAGTTCTATCACAACACGGGTCTTTGGATGTGTGGCGCCAAAGCTCTGGACAAGTGGCGTGACCGCCTGACCAAGAGCGTTCAGATCCAGCTCTGTCTCACCGTCGTAATAGGGGATACCAAATCCACCACCAACGTCGACAAAATCGAGGGGGGCCTTGAGGCTTGATATGACCTCAGTCGCCAGGTTGAGAATGTTGCGCACATTGGCGACAACAGTTTCGTGGGTCAGGATACGAGTGCCCATATAGGCATGCAGACCGCACAGCCGCAGATGAGCGCAGCTCTCTGCCTGCTTCAGCACTTCGGACAGCCCGGATTGGTCGATACCAAATTGGGTTGGGCGACCGCTCATGTTCAACTTCGCACCGCCTGCGTGAAAGTCTGGGTTGACCCTCAGCGCGATATTCTGGACACGACCCAGCTGGCGCGCCAAGGCATCAATTTGAGTCAGCTCGTAGGCGGACTCGACCACGATCGCCTTGATCCCCAATTCAATGGCGCGCGTCAGCTCTGTCTCGGATTTGCCGGGGCCCACCATCAAGATGCGTTGAGGGGTGGCACCGGCCTGAAGGCTCGTTTCCAGCTCCAGCAGAGAGGACACTTCGCAGCCAGCCCCATGGCCATGCAACACCCGCGTCACCGAAAGGTTCGGGTTGGACTTGAGCGAGTAGAAGAAATCCACCTGCGGGAGGGCTGCGCGCAGCGCATCCAATCGCCCCCGCAGCACCGAGGCATCATAGAGGTAGAACGGCGTCCCCGCGGTTGTCGCAATCTCGTCGATCAGGCGCAGGTCGGTGTTTGGGAACAAATCAGTCATCCCTTACACCCCTTCCGGCAGACACATACGTGCCTCAAGAAACCCGCAGAGGCTCGAGATGCCCGAGACCACTGTGTTCAGTCCGCTTTCGCCAACCGACAAAAACTCGGTCGGATCTATCCGGGTGACTTCCCCCAATGCGGTCACAAACTGCACCAGTTCGAGCGAGTTCAGGAGGCCCGAAACCCCATAGATAGGGCTGCCATTCAAGGCGGCTTCAACACGTTCCGGCCCAAGGCCAATTCCTTGCAGAGCGTCGCGGACAATCGATTGGTGATCTGTCATGTTTCTTCTCCAGTACGCTGAATTAAAAAAGGGTCAGTTGACCTGAACCAATGTGCAGGTCGCCGTAGCGCCCAGGCCGATGCTGAACAGAAGCAGCCGGTCGCCAGCTACCAGCTGGTCGTCCTTGATGAGCTGCATCAGATTGATGAACGGGTCGGCACCAAAGCAGTGCCCAAAGCGCGCAATCGTCGAGAGGCAGACCTTGTGGCGGTCAAATCCAAGGATCTGAGCAATCATGATCCAGGACGCCATGTTGACGTTATGCGGCAGAATAAAACGCACATCCTCCATCCCAAGGCCGAACCGCTTCAGCGCGTTGGTCAGGGTGTTGCACGCAAAATCGAGATACATGTCTTCGAACCCCTCAAGATAGGGTTCATCAAGATGTCCGGTGTTCTGCCAGAACCGCGTTTCGTGCTGGGTGTGACTGTCGACAACCCGCAGGCGGCTGGCCTCGCGCCGCACAAGAACCGCCGCCGCGCATTCGCCCATAATCGTGGTGTTCTTGATCAACCGCACATCAGGGTGGAAAGCTTTTTCAGCGATCAGGACAAGCCCGGTATCTGCATCGCCCAGCAATTGATCCATTGCCGACAACATCGACAATCCCGTTGCACAATGGTTCATAGTGGCGCTGAACACCTCCAGCCCCTGTTCGGCAAATGGCGCAAGGATCGAAGAGCTTTCGCCATCGCACTGGGTGATTGCCGGCAGGGTATGGCAATGGGATACATGGCTAAGTGCGGCGGCACTGCGTGGATTGCGCGCCAGCAGCCTGTCCACCGCACCTGAAGTCATCTGCGCCAATGGGGCCTGTTCATCGTAGTGAAACGCCTCAAAACCAAAGAAGCGCGAAAACATGCGCCGCTGGTTCCGGCTTAACGAAAGATCCTCGGAAATCTCTTCCAGGAACTCCGTCCGCTCAGGGTAATCCAGTTCAAAATCAACGATATGCAGCATCACCGGCTCCCCGCGTTCGACGTTTCATGACAGAACCGCTCCATCAGGCCGAGCAGCTCTGGATGGTGCAGCACAGATCTGTGATTGCAGTTGCGCAAGTAAATTGGCATGAGCCCGTCGCGTGCGGCACAGATGCGCTGCGCCTCGGCTGGGGGCACCTGCCAGTCGTGCTGTGCGTGGATCACCAACATCGGCAAGGTTGTTTTCCTGCATTCGACCGGTCCGATCTCTGCCAGCTCTCTGCCGCAGGTTTTTGCATATCCGCGCATCAGGGCAGCGCCGGTTTTGGCGGGCTGTCCGGTGAAGCGCAGGTAGAGCTCCATGAGGCGGTCCAGTGAAGATGGTGTCGAAAGGGTGACCAATCGGCGCGCCTTGAGCCCCATCCCCAGTGCGATCATCGCAATCAGACCACCAGCTGAATGTCCAATCAGCACCTCATACGGCTGATCCTGCGGGCCTATTTTCTTAAGGCGCCGCGCGACAGCCACAAAGCTGCGCACAGCGCCGCGCGATTTTCCGGTGCCGGGCAGATCCGGCACATCGACGCGAAAACCACGATCGGCCAGATCCTGCGCCAGTGGCAGCATCATGCGTCCGTCTGCGTTCCAGCCGTGAACCAGCAGCACACGTGGCCCGGTTGTGGGACCAAACTGTCGAACGTAGATGCCTGCACAGTGAAAGGCATCGCTGGCGGTGATCAACTGCTGGTCGTGGTTCGTTGGGATCGGTGTCGGCGTTTCTGATTGATTTTGATGAAACCGCCGTAATAACAACCGCGCCGCCAATGTTGGTGACAGACGATCCAGCAGGTCTATCTCCAGCCGCCGCAGCCGGGACCGCGCGGTTCGCAACCGCAACGCTGGTTCCTGCGGCGCAGACCGCCGCACTGCGCGGAGCCAGCGATAACCGCCTTGTGCAAGCAAACCGGGCAAGGCGAGTTCATACAGCATCGCGGCGCCCCTGTTGGCGTAGGAGGAAAGCAAACTGAAGCAGGAACAAAGCGAACGTCAGACCACTGACCACGCACAGCAGCCAGATCGCCATATTCAGATCATGGCCAACGTATTGAGCGTAGAACACAACGCCACCGGTGATGATTTCAGTGACGATGGCAATGATAAGGACCTGCGTTGCACGCCCCAGCTGCTCCATCACCACCTGAAGCATCGCCGCCCCTGACACAAAGAAGAATGTCAGTTGCAGGCCCTGCATCACCAGATCCGTTGCCGCACGCAATTCGTTGGTGTTCTGGCTGGGCGAGACAAGAAGCCGGATCATGTCATCGCCCCAGAATGGCAGCAACGCGGTCAGCAACCCGTAAAACCCCAGCATCACGGGCACACCAATGCCCAGATACTGCAGCCGTGCCGTCGGGGTGCTGTTTTCTGCCAACTGGTTCACCAGGATCGCGATAACGGAACCAATGGCGATGGCCGGTATCATAAAGGACACCCGGAACCGCATCACGACAAGAAAGGCCGAGGCATATTCACTGCCGAACTCTGCCAGCACCGGAAAGATCACGGCAGCGCTGAGAGAGCCCACCAAAATCGTCAGCGCAATCGGGGTGCCCACAAACATCAACAACTGCGTCGTGCGAGCTTTGACCTGTTCCTTGAGATGGGTAATGGCCTGACCGGCCTCACGTTTGAGCAGCAAAACGATGACCGGCAACATCACAAGCGGGCCGACCAGATTACCGATCAAAACGGCCTCAAACCCCATATTGTATTCGGTTAGCAGCACGTATGTGGTTGCCAGATCCAGCACTGCAAGCCCAAGAAACGGCAGCAGGCTGCGCGCCAGTTTGCCCTGCCCACGCATGGCAGCATAGAAAATGTCAAACACGACAAACGCGCTAAGGGATAGGATATATAGCGGCAGATAGTCGAGCGTTTGGCGAAACAGCGGGTCCTCTATCGAAACATATTGAGAGACGGCGTAGGCGATGGCCGCAAAAAGGCTCAGACCAATCAAAGCGTAGCCTGACATCCGCCAGGATGCTGGGAGAATTGCAGAGCGCGGCCAGTTGTTTTTGGACCGGGCGCTAAAAACCTGATTGGAGATCGCCAGACCTTCCATCAGGGCCAGCACCAGCAGGAACGCAGGCTGCAACATGGATTGCAGTTCAAGCGGCGTTGCCTGTGGCGCACGAGCCAGGATCGCCACCTTCCCCAGATGCAACCCCGACACGATGATCGCCCCGGTCGCAAAGGGAATGGCCATGACGATGATTTCGGACAAGACCGACCAGACTGAACGGCGCGGTGGTGGCAGGATGTCATCCGCGCCGGCTGGAAAAATGGCTGGTTGCATGGTGCTAGCTCCGCACTGAGGGGGAATGGTCGCCAAGGTCGGAAAAACGGACGGACAGCGGCGCAGCGCCTGCGCATTGGTCCGTCATGGGCATATCGGTGCAGCACTCTGCTGAGAGCACATAGAACCGGCTGTCCCAAAATTCTGGGCTTTGTGCCACGTCTTCAAGCACAACGATGGTGGGAAACAGTTCCAGCAGCGCCTGCACAAACCCGCGCGCTGAGCTGGCGGTGGCCACACTGCTGATACGCAGGGCATGCACCGGACCGCTGTGCTGCAGGTCATTCAGGATATCGAGCAATTTAGGCGAGCGCTCGTCCGTGTGGTAGTCGCGGTGCAGGTAGACCAGCGGCACGCGGCTGTTCGGGCCAAGTCCCGGCGCAGACGCGCGATCCGCGGGATTGGATGCGGCGTGGCCCCTGCACGTCTGATCGAGCGAGATCTGACATGGCGAGGGACCGGATAGAGGTGTTTGGACACGGCCCTGGGACACCAAATTCATCCCATTAAAATCAAATAAATAGTGACTAGTACCCGTCATGATCAGCCCCGTTCCCGATCATCAGAAACCCCGTCAAATGCAGGTCGGATCAGGGCGAAAAAGATCGCGTCAAGGAACTCCAGCCCGTGGCATTGCCCCTCCAACAGCCCGCGTCCGCCCATCAGCTTGGCCGCCTTGCCAAACAAAACACCGATGTCGCGGTGCGCGGACAGCATCATCGTTGTTGTCGGCGCGCCCGGCAGTTGGATCTCTCCCATGAGACGATCCACCGCAGCGCTGATTTCAGAGAATTGCGCCTTAATCAGCGGCTGATGTAACAGCTTGATACCAAAACTCTCGCGCCCCTCCAGATGGCCGAAGGCGAGATCAAGACTGCGCATCAGCCAACCCAACCGAAGGGCTACGAAAGCTGGATTTTGGACATCAGCAACCTTGGGTGTACCAGCATCGCTTTGTGATAATTGAAGGTCGAAGGCCGCGAGGCCGACCTCCTCCATCCGCGCTGTGAGCGTCGGCCTATTGCCCAGATCACTCAGGTCGAGGATCATCGCAACATCAGATGTGCCAAAATCTGACGCATGCAGCGCCATCCCATTACACGCCGGATAGGCTGGCTGTCCCGACAGCATCCGACCCAGCTCTGCCAACGCCTCCTTTGGCGCAGCCCTTCGCGCCAAAGCCATCAGTGTTGGCAAGCTGTCTGATGTGTCCAGATCAAACATGTTCGACCTGCCGCGCACCAATACGGTCTTCGATGTGGCTGACCAGGGATGCTGCGTGGTTGAACTCTTGCTGCCCTATGGCATCAGGGTCAAACTGCAAACCGTCGATCTGGTCTTCAAGCGCCAGCAAAAACTGAACAAACATGTAGGAATCCAGATCGAACGCCTTGTCCAGTTCAGTCTCCGGTGTGAGACCGCTAACCTGGCGTTCCGTGACCTCGGAGAGCGCAGTTTCGATTGCCTTGAAAATCATCGCTGTCAATTTTCCATACCTCTTTTAAGTGAAGTCCGTTCGTTCCAGCAGACAGGTCGCAAAGGTCACGCCTGTCCCCGCAGCCAGTACGAACACCTGGGTGCCGGGGGAAATTTGGTTGGGGTGTGAAATCTCGTAGTCGGTCAGATTGACAAAAATGTCAGAGCAATAACCGTGACCGAGGCGTTGAATATCGCCCTGAAAGCACCTCGGCTCCCATTCGAAATGGCGCAGCAGAGCGCGCGTGACCGGCAGGTTGAGATTATGCGGCAAAACCCGGAAATCATCGCTGAGGACGTCCCCGAAATTATTCAGGCTGTCCTCGACAAAGCCAATCAATCCGCTCAGATACTCGTCCTGTAGCGCACGCCGGTCATCTGCCGCCATCGCATCAGGGTTCTGAAAGAAACGCGGCATGTGCCGCACGCTGGTGTTTAGTACAGTCCATTTTCCGGATCGTTTATCTGGACCCGCGTTGAACAACGCGGCCGTCGGCAGCTCGGCCAATAGACCCACGGGCAAACGCGCCACATTATAATGAAACGCCTTTTCACCTGTCAGGATAATGACAGGGTGATCATCCTCAATCGCCTGGATAAACCGCATCGCCGCAAGCGCAGAAGCGCAGCTGGTCATCGTCAGCGAATTGACCTCCCAACCAGCAAGACCGTGATCATCGGCGAGGCAACGGAGCCAGTCCTGATCTGCAAACCCATGATGGGTCTGGGTGCGGCAATAAAAGAGAGTACCGCTCTGCGTTACAAGCTGCGCGTTGGTTGCCAGCACGCCATCAAGCGCTGCGCCCAGCATTCCGTTCAGATCATCCTCCTGCAGTCCGACGCTCTCAAGTTCGAAAAAGCGTTGGTACATCTTCAAGGCGCCAGCACTCAGCCCATGGCTGGGTCCAAGATCGCACAGCGGAACACGCGTGATTTCGTCAGGTGCAAAATGAATGTGGTCGAGAGACAGCATGGCGGGTCCTTTTTGCTGACCAGCCCTGTCGAAAACAGGATTTGCTCAGCGATTTCACGTTGTACTCTGTGAATTCCGCGCAACCTGGGAACGACCTTTTTCACGATAGTGTACCCTTTGAAACGTATATTCGAACCTTTTCCTTCCCCTACGACAGCCTGAAAGCAGCAGTCGCTGCTGAAGCGTGCGATCTGAAGTCCCCCATGGCGACGTTGGTGAAGGACCGACTTTTTTCAGAGCAGTTAATACTGGCCTCAATCAATCTGAGGTTGTGCATTTATGGGATAAATACCGAGACCCGCGTTTCGACCGAGAATCGCCAGATCAGATATTCGGCAATCAGTCTCAAGAGAATCATCTAACAACGCAGTTGTGCGACTGCAGCCCCCGTGGAACTCGCAAATCCGGCCAGTATTGCATTGGCCGAACTGTTCCAGACCCAACCAATATCCACCAACAACGGCCTATTACTCGGACGGTTTCCACGACGGATCGCAGGATATGTGGCACTGCAGCGGCTACACCCCAGCGGTGATTGTGGGGGAAGGAGTGCGACGGTGATCAGCCAGCCCTCAGAAACGGCAATATCCGGGAACCTCAAAACGAAAAACCGACCCCCGCATAGCAAGGGTCGGCATAGTCTCAGTCAGGTTAGGAATGTCGAAAGGTTAGCCTGCGGAACGAAGGGCCGTGGCCAGTTTCACCCGTGTCGCGGCAAGGGCTGGCAAGGCGCCACCAATCATGCCGATGGCGATCCCCAGCAATGCCCCATCGCGAAGAACGCTGATGGTGACCTCAAGTTGAAACGCAGTGGTTGTATTATTTGGGCCAACCGTGCTGGCCTGCCAACCGTTGAACAACAGCCATGATACCGCCGCGCCCAATACGGCCCCGAAAGCAGATAGGACCACCGCCTCAACCCAGGTTCCGGTAAACGCGGACAAACGCGAAAAGCCGAGCGTGCGCACCGTGGCGATCTCCATCGACCGATTGGCGACTGAGGTCATCATCGTGTTGATCGCGCCAACCGTGGCCCCAATCGACATCAGGATTGCCAGCGGCCAGCCGAACATGCGGATCAGCGTCGAGGTTCGCGCCGATTGTGCGGACAGCAATTGCACCTCGGTCACGGCCGCCAACGGCGTTTGCGACAGAGCAGGCAACGCAGACTGCAAAGTTTCCAAACCATTGGGACCTGCAAGGGCAGTTCGCAGGATCTGCACCTGCCCCATCTGATCAAACGCAGATTGCACGGCCTCTAGCCCACCCCAGATTTCAGATTCCATTGCACCGCCACCGGTTTCAAAATGGCCGACAACCTGCCAATCGACGGCCCCCAACCGAACGCTCTGACCGATCCCAAAGACGCCCGCGCGCGCAGCAAGGTCCCGGCCGACAACAATTTCCCGTGTGCCAGGAACAAAGTTGCGGCCAATAGCGACAGCCGCATTCTCTCGCAGCGTGATCCCCGCAAGGTCCATACCGCGCAGCGCCAACGTCTGAAGGGATCCATCGGCGGCCGACTGGATTTCAACCGGAACGACGATCTCGCGCGAGAAAATCACGGCGCCGGTTTCATCGCGTTGAAGACCAAGATCGGCTGAGGTTGCTTGCAGGCTGCGGATCACCCCGGATGGAATGTCAGAGCTGGTTTCCTGATTGGTGCCACCGCCAAGGATCACCGCAATCCCAGCCGAACCATTTCCGGCGAGCGCGGTTTCAAAACCCTTTGCCATGGCGAGGAACCCAGTCAACACCGCCACCACCAATGCCACGGAAAGCACCATGGACATCGAAATCCACAGTCGTTTGGGCAGACTGCGAAGATTGGCAGAGACCATCACGATGATTTGTTTCATATGCAAATACATAGCTTATCTCGTTCTGAAAGCGTTGGAGACGGTTGTGCGCATCGCGAGCGCTGCGGGCAGACATCCGGTCAGAACGCCCAGCAACACTGTGATTACCAAAGATTTGATCACGACTGGGCCTGTCAAAACCAGACCAAGTGCAGGGCCTGTGAGCTGTGTTGCGGCTTTGGTCAGAGCAATCCCGACCGCCCCGCCAACCAGAAAAATAAGCAGGGTTTCACAAAGAATAAGAACCACGATAAAGCGGTTATTGAAGCCCAAAGTCTTGAGCACGCCGATCTCGAATGTCCGTTCACGGACCGCGAACAGCATTGTGTTGATGACGATCATCAGGATGGTCACGAATGCCGCCCCTACAACCAGCGAGACGATCAATTCCACATCGGCGAACTGGCGCAGGAAGGCTTCGAGGAATTGTTTTTCCGATTGGGTGCGTGTCGGTGTACCCGTATTGGCGAACAATGCATCGATCTGAGACGCCAGCGCGCTGGCCGCCACTTCGGGCACCGGTTGGACGACAAATCCGTCTACTGTATCCACATCGCGGCTGCGCAGTGCATTCACGTAGTCATAGTTCGCCAGCATGAAATATGTATCGGTGCTTGGCGTTTTTCCTTCAAAAATACCGCCGACTTCGAACCGCCAGTTCCGGTTTCCGCCCTGCTGCATAATGTTGAACGAGGTGATCTCAATCCGCTGTCCCGCGCGCCATCCTTGGGCATCTGCGAGGGCTCGGCCAACCAGCACGCGATCCCTGCCCTGTTTGAGCGCGGCCAAAAGATCCGAGGTCAGCGCGAGGCTGTCACCGTTTATCCGAGCAAAATCATCTACGGCCACCGCATTGGCAACCACGACATTGCGCTCGACCTCACTAAACCCCCGCAGGCGGGACATATAAGCGACCTCAGCGACGCCGTCCAACGCTGCGATCCGGCGCAGATGCGCAATTGGCAGGGTCTGGCCCCGACCTGATTTATTCATCACGCCCAGCACATCGTCATTGGCCGCTGCCGATCCTTGCGTGCCAGACAGGAAGCTGGCCGTCAGACCGTAGATAAGAAAGGCAACCGCGATGCAGAACATCAGTAGCAGCGTCCGCATCGGTTTGCGCCAAGCATTGCGCCTCGCCAGTGTCAGAAAAGTCATGCGGCAGCCTCTTGTCTTTCGACGAACTGCCCCTTGTTCAGATGCAGGGTGCGGCTTGCATGGGTCGCCGCTTCGGGATCATGAGTGACCATGACGATGGTTTTCTTCAATTCGCGATTGAGAAACCCCAGAACTTCCAGCACCTCATCCGCCGAGGCCCGGTCAAGATCGCCGGTTGGTTCGTCGCAGAGTAGAAGCGGCGGATCGCTGACGATAGCGCGGGCAATGCCGACACGCTGTTGCTGACCACCTGACATGCTGGACGGCAATTGTTTGCCACGTCCGGACAGACCAACGAGGTCAATTATTTTCTCAACCCGCGCCCGACGTTCGGCCCGGCCAATCGGCTTGAGCAACAGCGGCAGTTCAATGTTCTCAGCCACATTCAACGTCGGAAGCAAATTGTAGAACTGAAAGACAATGCCAACATTATGGGCGCGCCAGTTGGATTTCTTAGCCTCGCCCAATTGCTCCAGTTTTGAATTCCCAATCCGTACGCTTCCCGTGTCAGGGGCATCAATCCCGCTGAGAAGATTGAGCATTGTCGACTTACCGGATCCTGATGGCCCCATCACCGCCACGAATTCACCTGCGTCGATGCCCAGGGTAAGATCAGAAAAGATCTGTATCTTCTCTTTGCTGAAGGTAAATCCCTTTGAGACAGCATCCAGCTGAATAAAGGGTGTTTTCTGGGACGCGGACATAAAGGTACTCCTTATAAGAGAGGATAATCAGGTATCACTCAGGGTGATACGAATGCGGGCGGCCATGTTTGGGCGGATGCCGTCAGGTGGCTCGTCCAGTTCCAGGCGCAGCGAAATCGTGCCTCTCTCAGCAGAGACAACGGGCGAAATGCCAACAACGCGAACCTCAAATGGCTGGTCAGGAAAACCATCAAGCACGGCCTCTCCCGTCAGACCGACCCGCAGCCGCGAGACATTGGTCTCGGCGACTTCGGCATCGAGATACATGGAGGCGGTGTCGGTGATCACCATGAGGTAGTCGGTGTCGCGAATGGTATCGACACGGGCCAGAACGCTATTGCCGATACGGGCGTTAAGCTGGGTAATGGTCCCAGAAACCGGCGCGCGTATCGTCAGTTCATCCACGTGTTCCTGCGCAATCTCGACCTTGAGATCAGCCAGATGAATGTCTTGTTCTGCCTGTCTCAACGCGGTTTTTGCGAGGCTTAACGCTGTGGCGGCGTCCTGCGTCACGCGTTCTGATACAGCGTCTTTGGCAAGGAGGGATGTCAGCCGGTCAAAATCGCGCTCGGACTGATCCACCTCGATGCGTTTGGTTTCCAGCCGCAGCTGCGCCAGTGACTGATCAATCAATGCCGACTTCAGGGCATATTGCGCGCCCGGATCGCTGACTGCGGCCAGCGGTTGTCCGCGTGTAACCGGGTCACCCAAAGCGACGAGAAGATCTGTTATTGTACCCTCGTATTTTGCAAAGACCGATGCGTAGTCCTGTACAAGTACGTATCCGGATCCGGTTATTTCCGCCGTCGGCATCGCCACAGGTGCGGGCTGGATGCGGGTCGTTGCATCTGAAACAGGCGTTGGTGCGATCGGCACATCTGTTGCAACTGATTGGGAGGCCGGGTCCAACAGCCCCTCCCCCCAATTGCGCAACACGGCCAAGGTTGGCAGGTCGCTGCGCCACAAGACCGCGCCGCCGGCTGCCAACAGACCGAGCAATAGGAAAATCCGAAGTGTCCAAGAGGGGCCGCGCTCTTGCCGTTCCTCTAAACTCGGTTGAGCCTCTGAGACCGTGACGGCCGAAAGTGGGGTCAAAGCCTCAGCAAGATTGCGGTGGGTGTCGGTTTGAATGTTCATGGCCAATGGATCGCCCATCGCAGCCATATACCGCGACCTAGAAGCCGCGCGGGACGTACCAAATCGTCATTTTGCACCGTCTGGACCGAATATCGAACGCCTCAGCCTGATGGTGTCAACGCCCGCCGGGTCCCGGAACGGTGCTTACCCGGTATTGGGACATAGACGACTGACGCGCCCGCCAAGAAGAGATATCTATCTGCAGACGTATGGCCGGGGTATTTGCTTATTTTGGTGTCAGCTCAATGTCATGTCGGATCGTATGTCGACACTCGCCCCCCAAGAGCCATGTTAGGATTTTCATTGAATTGTTGTTCATATTTGTGGTTCAGTCTGAGCCTCAAGCCACTTGCGCATCTGCAGTCCTACACTTGGAATCAGGCGCAGCATGAAAGAGAGAGCCCTAAAGACCTGACACTGATATCAGGAGCCTGTTGGCCCATATTGAGGATATGTCGAACTCATCATGAAGAATAGCGATCGGGTCTTTCAATGGTTCCATGATGTCTGGGTTGACCGAAACCTCGACAGGATTGAACCCATGTTACACCCTGAGCTGGAGGTAAACGGCCCACTGCACGGAGCGGTCGCGATTGCAGCAGACTACCGCGAAATCGTGAATACTCTGGGCAATATTATTCACGACCTTGATGTGACCCTGACCCATGCATTGAACGACGGTGATTTTGCCGCTCTGCGGATGCGGGTGCGCGGGTCTGGTAACACGCCGGATCATGTGTTGGACTACTCTGGTCAGCTAATCGTACGAATGCAGGATGGTAAGATCCGTGAATTCCAGTCGAACTTTGACTACATGACCATGTTCGAACAGTTGGGGCAGCTACCACCCGATTGCTTGCCCATTTGCATGACCGGAGAGCGCCTGATCTGGATGGACAACGGCCATAAGCCCCCCATCGCCAGATGACATTTTTGTAAAACCATTTGCACTGCTCTGATTGGCTGCTGTCGGCACTGGCGCACTGCGCGGTTAGTGATACAAGGTCTGCGTCCAGCCAGTGGTGCGCCGATGACCGATATCTCTCCTGACCCCAAAGTACAGCCCCAAGCCCATGCAATCACCATGGCCGATCTGATCCGGGTCTTCGGGCGGATCGGGCTGATGTCCTTCGGCGGGCCGGCGGCCCAGATTGCGCTGATGCATAAGGAACTGGTCGAGGACCGCCCCTGGCTCAGCGAGGCCGGATTTCTGCGCGCACTGTCGTTTTGCATGATGCTGCCGGGGCCGGAAGCGATGCAATTGGCCACCTATGCAGGTTGGCGATTGCGCGGAGCGGCGGGTGGCGTTCTGGCCGGGCTGTTGTTTGTGCTGCCGGGGGCGCTGGTGATTGCCGCACTGGTTTTTCTATACGTGAACTTTGGCACGCAACCTCTTGTGCAAGCTGGATTCCTGGGAATCAAGGCCGCGGTCGTTGCCATCGTTTTGCAGGCCCTCCAGCGACTGGGCAAGAAGGCGTTGCATGGGGTGACAGATCTGGCATTGGCCGCGTTTGGCTTTCTGGCGTTGTTTCTCTTTGCTCTGCCGTTCCCGCTGGTGCTGCTGACCGCTGCGCTTCTCGGCAGTCTGCGTGTGAGGTCAACTGAGAATGAGCCTGCAGCACTGCCACCCGCCGCCGCAGGGCCTGTCTGGGTGACACTGTTGCTCTGGGGCGGCTTGTGGCTCCTGCCCCTCGGCGCGCTGAGCCTGTTTGGTCCGCAGCTGCTGGCGGATATCGGCTGGTTTTTTGCAAAGCTGGCCGTAGTGACCTTTGGCGGGGCCTATGCGGTGCTGGCCTATATGTCGCAGACCGTGGTCGCGCAGTACCAGTGGATCGAAACCGGTCAGATGATTGATGCTTTGGGATTGGCGGAGACGACACCGGGCCCGCTGATCCTGGTGACACAATTTGTGGCAATGCTGGCTGGCGCGCTGGCCTCTGGTACATGGATGGCGCTGGCGGCTGGGCTGGTGGCGCTTTGGGCAACGTTTATGCCCTGCTTTCTCTGGATATTTCTCGCGGCACCACATGTAGAGCGGATTGCCAGCCATCCCCGGCTGGGGGCTGCACTGCGGGCGATTACCGCCGTTGTGGTGGGGGTGATCCTTAATCTTTCGGTCTGGTTTCTGCTGCATGTGCTGTTTCGCGAGACTGTCACGCTGGAGCTGCCTGCGATATCGCTGATGCTGCCGGTCATGGCCAGCCTTGATATCTCTGCCGCGCTGCTGGTGCTGGCAGCGCCGGTTGTGGCGCTGGCATGCGGCGGCCGACTGGCCTTGATTTTGCCCGTCATGGCCGGGCTAGGGATCGCGATGGCGCAGATCATCTGAGCCGCGCAATCGCAGCGTAAATGCCACGCGTGATCCCGCTAGTGTCAGAAATTATTTACGAATCCCTAACGAGCGGCCCTTTAGTTTCCGGCAGAAATCCGTATTCTGAACTCAAAGAGACTTAAGGGTATCGGAATGTCCCGCGAAATTGACTATGGAAATCTGATGCATTCGGCCATGCGTGGCCTGATCCGTTCTGTTCTGGATGGGGTGGCGGAGCACGGGCTGCCCGGCAACCACCATTTCTTCATCACCTTTGACACCTCGCACCCGGATGCGGAACTGGCGGATTGGCTGTCGGACCGTTACCCCGGCGAGATGACCGTGGTCATGCAGCATTGGTTCGACAATCTGGATGTTGGCGAAGACGGGTTTGCCATCACACTGAATTTCGGAGACGCGCCGGAGCCGCTTTATATTCCTTACGATGCGATCAAGACCTTTGTGGATCCGTCTGTGGAATTTGGTCTGCGTTTTGAATCCCCCGAGGATGACGAAGAGGTTGAAGAGATGGTCGCCGAACTCGACGATGATATCGAGATTGAGGTGGACGAAGATCCGGCGGACAAAAAACCGGCTGATGTCGTTTCACTCGACAGCTTCCGCAAATAACGGACTGTCCGGCTTAGCTGGGCGGCATCCGCCAGCCCCCCTCAGATAGATGCGCTGCATATCTCATGCGGCGCATTTTTTACATCCAGAGTTACGGGTCAGAAGTATCGGCTGCCGTAAGTGAATTCTCTGTCACTGCACGCTTACGCCTAACACGATATGCCCAGCCCGGTGAGTTACTGGTGCGAGAGCGCCTCCAACGTGAGGATCGACTCTTAAGGTTCTGTTAATAAATATGTTTACATGCTTTCAATCAAAGCTTTACTGGCGCTCAAGAAAGGTCTTCAGCTCCTTGCGCGGGAAGCCATTGCGGTGCGAGGAATAGACGAGGTCCAGTCCACCCTCCGCCAATGTGCGATCATACTGCTGCATTTCATAGTCGCCGTTGGGGCCGATAAACATCGAAAACACCGTCAGCGTGTCCCCGATAATCCGCCCCCAGACATAAGGCTCTCCCTTCATCGGATCGAGCTGCACAGTATGCCCGAAGACATTCCGCTTCATCGCGGCGGCGAAAATATCAGCCCGTTCGGTTGGCTGAAATTCCACGTTGTAGGATTTGGTCTTGCGACGCCCGTCCTTCTTTAAGGAGGTGGTGGTCCATTGAACATAAAAACCGTCATCACTGCTGGCGAGGGGACCGATCCGAACAGTCGCATCGCGCTGTTCCGTGCTGCCATCGGGATTGGGCACCACCAGCGACCCTTGATAGCGCCCGAAGAACGGGCGCACATCCGCCGCCATCGCCTGCCCCGCCAGCACGATGATCATCAACAGCGCCAGAAACCCCGCCTGAACCTGCCACTGCAGCCGCGTCAGAGACAGCGTCCTGTCTCGCGCAGTGCGCTTATGCCTGCCCCTTGTCGCGGCCTGCTGTAGCAGTTTGGCTTGATATGTCAGCACGGGCAGATCCTTTGGATTGTTGTCTGTCGCGGGTGTATCTGCGCTTAATCTAGCGGTCTTCTGACGTGGTGCAATAACTCATCCTGCAATGGCCCCTATACCTTGGGTTCGGAATGGCTATGCTGCGCGAAACTGCGCAATTGCCTCGTGACCCGGCCCGGGGTAGACGGCATACCGACGCATACATTTAGTCATCATCAGACGGAGAGAGACTTATGTCCGATACCCGCACCGAAACCGACAGCTTCGGTCCGCTTGAAGTCCCCGCCAACAAATACTGGGGCGCCCAGACCCAGCGGTCGATCATGAACTTCCCCATCGGTTGGGAAAAACAGCCCGTCGCCATCGTGCGCGCGCTGGGGGTGATCAAACAGGCCTGCGCCATGGCCAACAAGGCCTCGGGCAAGCTGGACGCCCGGATCGGCGATGCGGTTATTCAGGCCGCCGGCGAGGTGATCGAGGGCAAGTTTGACGACAACTTCCCGCTGGTGGTCTGGCAGACCGGGTCCGGCACCCAGTCCAACATGAACTCCAACGAGGTGATCGCCAACCGCGCGATTGAGATCCTCGGCGGCGTGATCGGCTCCAAGGACCCGGTACACCCGAACGATCACTGCAATATGGGTCAGTCCTCCAACGACACCTTCCCCACCGCCATGCATATTGCCACAGCGATGATGGTGCGGGATGTGCTTGTGCCGGGCCTGACCAAGCTGGCCGAAGGGCTGGAAGCCAAAGCCGAGGCGTTCAAGGACATCATCAAAATCGGCCGCACCCATACGCAGGACGCGACCCCGCTGACGCTGGGCCAGGAGTTCGGCGGCTACGCGCATCAGATCCGTCAGGGTCTGGCGAGGGTCGAGGCTGCGATGCCCGGCATCTATGAGCTGGCACAGGGCGGCACTGCGGTTGGCACCGGTCTGAACACGCAAAAAGGCTGGGGCGAAACCGTCGCCGCCAATATGGCCGAAATCACCGGCCTGCCCTTTGTCACCGCGCCGAACAAGTTCGAGGCACTGGCCGCCCATGACGCGATGGTATTCCTGTCCGGCGCTTTAGCCACCATTGCGGGCAGCTGCTACAAGATCGCCAATGACATCCGCTTCCTCGGTTCCGGTCCTCGCTCGGGCCTGGGCGAGTTGATCCTGCCGGAGAACGAGCCTGGATCGTCGATCATGCCGGGCAAGGTGAACCCCACCCAGGCCGAGGCCCTTACCCAGGTTGCCGCCCATGTCATGGGCAATGATGCCGCGATCAAATTCGCAGGCTCGCAGGGTCATTTCGAACTGAACGTCTACAACCCGATGATGTCCTACAACCTGCTGCAGTCGATCCAGCTGTTGGGCGATGCGGCGGACAGCTTTACCGAGCGGATGCTGAACGGCATCCAGGCCAATGAGCCGCGCATCGACAAGCTGATGAAAGAGTCACTGATGCTCGTCACCGCGCTGGCGCCGACGATTGGCTATGACAATGCCACCAAGGTCGCCAAGACTGCACATAAGAACGGCACCACCCTGAAGGAAGAGGCCATTGCGCTGGGGTTTGTGGATGAGGCGACATTTGACGCCGTTGTCCGCCCCGAACAGATGATCGGCCCGAAAGACTGATGGCTGGTTCCGGTTCAGGCCCGGTCAATCTGAACCGGTATCGCAAGGAAAAGGCGCGGGCTGAGAAGAAGGCCCGCGCCGACCAGAACGCCGTGACCTATGGCCGGACCAAGGCCGAGAAAGATCTGGACAAGGCCCGCAACGCGCAAGATGTGCGGCGACTGGATGGCACAAAACGCGACGATCCCAAGACCGACGATGACTAATCGCCCACGGAAACACTCGCTTACGCTGCGCGGTCACCGCACCTCGGTGTCGCTGGAGGATGAGTTCTGGCAGGCCTTCCGCGAGATCGCAGCAGAAGACAATCGCGCCATTAATGATCTGGCTGCTGAAATCGATGAAAATAGAGGCGTGGACTGTGGTCTGGCCTCAGCCATTCGTCTGCATGTGCTGCGACGTTTAAGGTCGCGTTAGCCACGGTTTGGCATCGTGGAAAGAGGCCTGCCCCTCCCTGCCTCACCGCGGATGCGTGGTTGCTGCAACTGTTCCAGTCGCAAGCGGCTGCAAAAGCGGTGTGGTGCGTCGCCAGAAGCGGGACATTGAACGACTGCTTGGCTGGGAGCGCTTTCGCCAAGAGTTGAACCATCGCGGTTTTCACGCAGTGGAAAATGCCGGACAGGTTGTGATCTTCTGCAATCAGGACGCGGTGCGCATCATTCGGTGATGCAAATTTCTGCGCAGAAATTTGCCCAGAAAATCTGAATTTTCTGGGCTAGCGCGGGATGAGCCGCAACCAGATCCCGTTTTGTGACCGAACTGTCAGATGCGCGACCGGAATCGGCTCCTGGCCCGCAACAGGTTCCACCCGAAACCGCTGCAGGATCATCGACAGGATCAACGGTCCTTCAATCATTGCGAAGCCAGCACCGGTACAGACACGCGGCCCCGCCGAAAACGGAATATAGGCCTCGCGCTGGCAGGTCTTGCCGTTTTCCGTCTGCCACCGCCCCGGATCAAACCCGTCCGGGTTTTCCCAGAGCCGTTCGTGACGGTGCAGGTGCCACGGGCTCAGCACTACCTGCGCGCCCTGTGGAAGGGTTCGACCGCGAAACTGCTGCGGGCAGCTGGCCTCGCGCACCATCATCGGCACCGGCGGGTAAAGGCGCAGCGCTTCGCGGAAGACATCACGACTGATGCGCAACCTGCCCGCTTCGGCAAACTGGTCCAGCGACAGCCCGGCGGCCTCCTTTGCGATTTTCTCCTGCCATTCGGGGGCCAGAGCCACCAGATAGAGCGCCCAGGCCAGAGCCGACGCGCTGGTCTCATGCCCGGCCAGAAAAAAGATCGCCACCTGATCAACCATCTCATCTGTCGTGAACAGCTCGCCAGTTTCGGGATCTTGCGTGGTCATGATCTTGGTGGCCAGATCATCCGGTGCATGGCCTGATGCGATGGCCTCCATGCGCTGTTGCGTAAGGTCCCTGATCAAGCCCCGGATCCGGGCCGCATTGCGCCGCGTGGCGGGCCGGTGAAAGCGGGGCACCCAACGTGGCAGCGGCACAAAGGCCGCGAGATTGAGGATAGGCTGCGCCTGCTGGTAGGCCCGAAAGCGATGAAAGACTTCCTGCGCCATATGATGCTCTATCGGGATCGAGAAGAGCGTGCGGAAGATCACATCCGCCGCCGCATGGGATGTCTCAGCCTCGATCTCGATCGGCGCGTCCGGTATCTCGTGCACCTGATCGCTGAGACGGGTAACAGCCGCCTCAGCGGCGGCGTGGATGGCCGGGTAGATCTGACGCAGCCGCCCCCCTTCAAAGGCGGGGTCGATGATCCGGCGCTGCCGCTTCCAGACCTCACCATTGGTGAGAAAGACCGAATTCCCAAGCAGAGGGCGCAGTCCCTCGCCAATGCGGTTCGATTTCGGGAACACCTCCGGGCGGTCTTTCAGAACCGTGCGAACCAGATCCGGTTGATTGACCAGAAAAGAGCGAAAGAAAGGCGTGCGAAACTCTGCCATCCAGGCACGATAAAGCTTGGCCGGCTGCGCCGACAGAAGATCCGCGCGAAACAGCCCCAGATAGCGCCAGAGCGAAACCCTGGCAGCGCGGGCCGCAGGCTTTGGCGGTATGATCGCGAGGCCTGCGACTGGCGCAACAGGCGCGCTGTTGGGATGGTCATCCGATTGCGGCAGATCAACCATCACCCACCAACCGAAGTATATTTGGACGCGGTCACATCAATGCGTGAGCGCGATGGGTTGCGGTTGCGATAGCGGCTTTCCAATGTGCGCGGCCCCGCCGTGATCTGGAAATAGTCGTAGTCTCCGGGCTGATCAAAAGCGCAGAGATATTGAAAATGCAGCCGGAAGAAGCGCCAGCGCAGCGCCGCCCATCGTGCCGGGCTGAGGGTTTGGGTAAAGGCCGCCGAGACGACCAGCGGCCAGCGCTTTTGCGGTGGGGAAACTCCCGTGACCGCGACCGGATCACACAGCGCAAAGGCGCAGCCATCCCCCGGTGCGGTGACATCGACCCAGCAGATATCCCCCCGCCCGGAGAGGTCGCGCAGATCACGGCGCAGGCGATGCGCGTCAGGCAGGAAGGAGACCATCGGCACCACCTGCCCCAGGCTCAGAAATCCCAGCACCGCATGGCGCGCCGCCAACCCGCTGCGCTGCACATCTGCCAGAACGCTGACACCGACATGCGCCCCGGAAGAATGCCCCACCACCAGCACCTCATCATAGTTGGGATCGCTGAGCGCCACGGCGATCTCACCTGCGAATTGGGCGATGCGCTGCTCCAGCTCGGGTGCATAGGCACCGCGCAGGGCTGCGGAATGGGCATAATCATGCATCAGATAATAGGCAAAGAGACGACCATCCTGCCGCCGGAACCAGCGCAACAGCGCTGCTGCCGCGACCAGACCAGCCGCCCAAAACACCAACGCCGCCAGCCCAGTTCCCAAGGGAGAGCTCAGCCCAAGCCGGGTAACACCACCCTGCCCCAGACGCGCAATGACCAGCGCCAGGAGGAAGGCCAGAACCGCCTGTAGCAACAGCATTCCCACCGGGTATAGCGCAGCAATGACCGGCCCCTTGCGCAGCCACATCAGCCGTCGTAGCGTTCCGGTGGAAATATAGATCCAGGCGGTACGCACCATCTGCCAATAGGTCTCGGCAATGGATGGATCCATGCTGTCCTGCACGATGTCGGACCAGACCAGCACATCAACATCGGTGTCGACCTCATGCCCCTCAATCTGCGCGTGGACCTGCCAGCCAAAGCCGCCTGCGCTATCCGTCTCCGTGGCGGTCTTGGGACGCGGCAGGAGAGACAACTGATAGCCGGAAATCTCGGCCTGCGCTGCGCCCTCGCTGCGGTACAGCTCCCGGTAGCGACGCGGCGGCATGGGATCGTAGCCCGGAATATAGAACAGTTTGCGGCGCCGCACCGGCGGATCCTGCGGCGCGGCGCTTGGATCCGGGTGCGGCCTTCTGGCTGCGGATGTCTGGGTGGTCTGCTCTTGCACGGATTGCGCGGCCCGATTTGCCTGTTGTTGTCTGCCCAGCTTAGCCGCGCTGCATCAAAAGCGTAAGCCCCGCCGGTTATCTGCCGAGCGGGGCGTAGGTTTGGTTCACAAGCCGTCCCGATACGCGCAGGTCAGCCGAGGGTCGCCAGTGCCGGGAAGGTCTCCAACAGCCAGAAAGAGAACTCAGAGAACAAGCCGGTGACCAGCATGAACCCGACAACAATCAGCAACCCGCCCATGAATTTTTCGATCACCCCCATGTAAGGCTTGATCCGGTTCATCAGCACCATTGAGCGGGTGAGGAAAATCGCTGCCAAGAGGAAGGGCACGCCCAACCCCAGCGCATAGATCCCAAGCAGCAATGTCCCGCGTGTCACAGACGCCTCTGTTGCGGCCAGCGACAGGATCGCGCCGAGCTGAGGGCCGATGCAAGGGGTCCAGCCAAAGGCAAACGCCAGGCCAAGAATATAGGCCCCAACCGCCGAGCCGCCGGACTGATCGGTTTCCATCCGCGCCTCACGGTCAAGCAGCGGAATACGGAACACGGAAAGGAAATGCAGCCCGAAGACAATCACAACAACGCCGGACACCTGCGCAAAAAGCTCCTGATTCTGCAGCACAAACGCCCCAAAGGCCGAGGCGGTGAAGCCCAGCAGCAGAAACACCGTGGACAAGCCCATGATGAAGAACAGCGCGGCCACAATGGCCTTGCGTCTGGCCCGTGCCGTTCCCTGTATCTCTCCAATGGAAACGCCGCTCATATAGGCCAGATAGGGTGGCACAATAGGCAGGACACAGGGTGACAGAAAGCTGACCAATCCAGCCGTCAGCGCCACCAGCATGGCAGGGATCAGCCCTGCGTCGATGATTTCAATTCCAAACATGCCCAACCCTTAGACCAGCCTCTGTCAAAGGTCACGGGGGGAGCTGGTCACAACCTTGTGGACAGGATGAAACAACCGGATTATCTGCAAGGCATGACCGACGAAAACGAGATCCTCGACGCCCTTGGGCTGCTCTGTCCTCTGCCTGTGCTGAAAGCACGTAAACGTCTGAAACCATTGGCCTCTGGCAGGGTTTTGGAGGTGCATGCCGATGACCCGGCTGCGGTGGTGGACATCCCGCATTTCTGCCATGAGGCTGGCCATGAGCTGTTGGAAATCCGCGACAATCCGCAGCATCAGATCTATGTGATCCGCAAGGGTGGCTGAGATCAGGGGAGCGGGTTTGTCGCCCCTTCCGGCAGGGCTTCGGTGTCCTGACTGAAGATATTGATCCAGCCGCCATCCTGACGCTGCCAGATCGAGCTGACATACATTGCGGCGCCTTTGACCTCCCCCTCTGTCTGCCCCGGACGGGTGTAGGTGGCGCGATACGCCAGCAGTGCTGTCTCGGGGCCAAGCGGCAGGACACGCGCATCCGCGATGCTGAATTCTGCCACCGTCGGTCCCTGTTCAAGCTGCTCGGTATGATCGTCCCGCCCGGCAAAGCCGCTTGGATAGACGCCCAGAAACTGCGGATGCAATGCGGCCCGGTCAGCCGCGATATCGCCCTGTTGCAATGCGGTCCAGACGGCGGTTTCTGCGGCTAGAAGCTCCCGCAGCAGTGTCTTTGTCCTGGTGGTTTCTGCCTGCATGTCGGTGTTCATGGCGGTCCTCATAGCGATCCGGGATCCTGACATGAAAAAGGCGGGCCAGATGCCCGCCTTTTCACTCTTTTACGATCAGCTGCCAACCGACCACCAGCCGCGCCGTTTCGGCTTGGGCGGGCTCGCCGGTTCGGCTTCGGCTGTGGCCAGTGCCGGTTCCGGGGCTGCCTCCGGCTCTTCCGTCGGAGCGTCTGCAGCTTGCGGCTCTGCAGCCGCTGGTGCTGATGCCTCAGCGGCTGGTGTGTCCTGATCCGCGACAACGTCTTCAGCGGTGGCCTCATCGGCCACTATCTGGGCCGGTGCGGCCTCCTCTGTCGCGGCGGCTGTCTCAGCTTCGGCAGCGGCGGGAACCTCTGCGGCGGCATCACCGTTGAGCACTGCCGGTTCCTCAGCGCCCTCGACCGGCGCCTCTGCGCTCGCAACCGGGGCTTCGGATTCAGCAGCATTGCTGTCCTCGGCCTTGGCCTCTGTCACGATTGCTTGGCCCTCAGGCTCTGCTTTGGCGTCTGTCTCAGCCGGGGCCTCAGCCTCTGCCGCGACTGTCTCGTCGGTCCTCTTCTTGCGGCTGCGCGAGCGGGTCCGGGTGCGGGTGCGTTTCTTCACCTCGCCGTCGCCCTCGGCCTCCTTGGCGTCGGAGCCCTCTGCAGGCTCAGCTTGGGCGTCGGCGTCGTCCGCAGCGGCGTCATCCGAAGCCTTCTGGTCGTCCGCGTTCGCATCACCCTGAGCGGTGTTATTGCTGTCATCCCCGTCAGCACCGGAGGACTTCCGCCGCCGCCGACGACGACGCTTGCGCTTGGGTTTGTTGTCCCCCTCGCCCTCATCACCTGCGGCCTGCACTTCTGCGACGTCGGTGTCATTGGCCTCGACCTCGGCCTCATCGGCCTCATCACTCGCCTCATCCGCATCAACCTGATCCATGATCGAGGTATCGACGGAGACCACCGGCGCTGTGGCAACAGGCACCACACGGGACGCGGTCTTGAACTTCTCAAGCGAGAAATCCGGGCTGACCAGATGCGGGTCCCCTTCGATCCGCACGGAAAGACCGTAGCGGGTTTCGATCTGGGCGATATGCTCGCGTTTCTGATTCATCAGATAGTTGGCAATGCTGACCGGGCAGCGCACCAGCACCTCGCGGGAGCGGCGGCGGGTGCCTTCCTCCTCGATCTGGCGCAGGATCGACAGTGCCAGCGAGTCATCCGACCGGATCAGACCGGTGCCATGGCAATGCGGACACGGGGCGGTGGTCGCCTCAATCATGCCGGGACGCAGACGCTGACGCGACATTTCCATCAGACCAAAGCCGGAGATCCGGCCTACCTGAATGCGGGCGCGGTCGGTCTTCAGCTTGTCCTTCATCCGCTTCTCGACGGCGGCGTTGTTCTTACGCTCGTCCATGTCGATGAAGTCGATGACAATCAGACCGGCAAGGTCACGCAGACGCAGCTGGCGGGCCACCTCTTCAGCGGCCTCCAGGTTGGTCTTGAGCGCGGTTTCTTCGATCGAACCTTCTTTGGTGGCACGACCAGAGTTCACGTCGATTGCCACCAACGCCTCGGTCACGCCGATCACGATGTAACCGCCGGATTTCAGCTGCACTGTCGGGTTGAACATCGCGCCGAGATAGCTTTCGACCTGGAAGCGCGCAAACAGCGGCAGCTGATCCTGATAGTTTTTCACGTTCTTGGCGTGGGACGGCATGATCATCTTCATGAAGTCCTTGGCGATGCGGTAACCCCGCTCACCCTCGACCAGAACCTCGTCAATCTCGCGGCTGTAAAGGTCGCGGATCGAGCGTTTGATCAGATCGCCCTCTTCATAGATCTTCGCAGGGGCGATGGATTTCAGCGTTAGCTCGCGGATCTGTTCCCACAGGCGCTGCAGGTATTCATAATCGCGCTTGATCTCCGATTTGGTGCGCTTTGCACCAGCGGTCCGCACAATGAGCCCGGCGCCAGTCGGCACGTCCAGTTCAACCGCGATATCTTTCAGCTTTTTGCGGTCGGCGGCATTGGTGATCTTGCGGGAGATGCCACCACCGCGCGCGGTGTTGGGCATCAGCACGCAGTAGCGGCCCGCCAGCGACAGATAGGTTGTGAGCGCAGCGCCTTTGTTGCCGCGTTCCTCTTTCACGACCTGAACCAGCAGGACCTGACGAACCTTGATCACTTCCTGAATTTTATAGCGACGTGGACGGGGTTTGCGTACCGGGCGAATGTCTTCGCTGTCATCCTCATCGGCGACGGATTCGATATTCTCATCCTTCGCCGTGGCATCTGCGGCAGCGTCCTTGTCAGCGCTGTCATCTGCGTCTGCGTCATCTGCGGCATCGTCTGCCTCAGTTGTCGCCGTATCAGCAGCGCCTTCAGCCTCACCGCTTTCAGAAGATGCGTCCTGCGCCTCGGGTGTGTCGGAGGCATCTTTGACGGCCTCTTCCACAACCGGCTCAGCAGCGGTCGCGTCATCAGCAGCGGCCTCAGTTTGAGCAGCCTCGGGGACGTCCGCCAGCTTGATCTCAGCAACCGCGACCTCATCGGTCAGGTCGATGGTTTCCATACCCGCGATATCAGCGCCGTTTTCAGCGGTCTCGGGGCTGACGTCCTTGGTCTCGACCACATCAGCGGATTTTACATCCGCAGCTTTGGTCCGGCCACGACGCGACCGCGACTGCCGTCTGGCAGGCTTGGCATCTTCTTCGTCATCACGAGCGCGCTGTGCCTCGGCATAGGCGCGTTCTTCTTCCATCAGCGCCTCGCGGTCGGCGACCGGGATCTGATAGTAGTCAGGATGGATTTCCGAAAAGGCGAGGAACCCATGGCGGTTGCCGCCATAGTCCACAAAAGCCGCCTGCAGCGACGGTTCGACGCGGGTTACTTTTGCGAGGTAGATATTGCCAGCAAGCTGGCGTTTGTTTTCGGATTCAAAGTCAAATTCCTCAACCTTGTTTCCATCGACCACCACAACGCGGGTCTCTTCCGCGTGGGTGGCATCAATAAGCATCTTCTTTGCCATGTGTCCTTGGTGCACCTGCCGCGCACGCGCGCATCTGGCCCGTTGCCGGGCGGACGTGAACGATCGGGGTGGTGTCTTGTCTGGGCGATGTCTTGTGGCGCGCGATTGGCCCATGCAGTACAGCGGTTAGCCCCGGAACATCTGTCCGGCCCTCCTGCCTGTCTGCTGTTCTCTCTCGCGCGCGTCATCGCGTTTCTTCTCCGACAGGTGGGAATATCCGCGCCCTGCCCTGATTATATCCCTGCTGAGAAACCTCAGTCAGGTGCTAAACTGCCCCGAAATACTGCGGGGCCAATCGGTCTGTCTCTGCTTTCTCGGATCTTGCCGGACAAAAACAAAGGCAGCGAATCTCATCAAGAGGGGCAGGATCACAAGGGTCCCGTCCCCATTTGGACAGCATAAGACCTGTGGATAGGTAATGACAATGGTCATTCGTCACCGCCGCAATCTAAATACTATCTGCTTGGTTCTTAGGTGAAAAATGGTGAATAATTCGTTAGTGAAACAACGAGGGCCGCACTCCGGAGAATGCGGCCCTGCCTGTGAATGTCTGCAGATCTGCACTCAGGACAGATAGTCGGAGCGTTGCAGGCCGTATTTGGCCATTTTTTCATTCAGCGTCCGGCGCGGCAGGCACAGTTCGTCCATGACACTGGCGATAGAGCCCTTGTGCCGCCGCATGGTGTTGTCGATCAGCATCCGCTCGAAGGCTTCGACATATTCTTTCAGCGGCTTGCCCTCGGTGGTCATCACCGGCTGCATATCCTCATGATCGGACATCAGCAGAGAGGCAATGGTGCCAGAGCCACGACGCGACTGCAGCACGGCCCGCTCGGCAATGTTGATCAGCTGGCGCACATTGCCCGGCCAAGGCGCCTGCAACAGCTGGGCCGCCTCCTGGGCGCTGACCTGCGGCGCATCACAGCCGTATTCCTCGGAGAACTGCTCACTGAGGCGGGTGAACAGGGTCAGAATATCCTCGCCGCGCTGGCGCAGCGGGGGCACCGTGATGCGCAACGCCGCCAACCGGTAAAAGAGATCCGGGCGCAACGCGTCCTCACAGGTCTTGCCTGCCTCCTGAAGGTTCGAAATCGCTACGATGCGGGTCTCGCCGGGAATGCCCTGCTCATTGATCACGCTAAGCAGCTTGGCCTGCAGCGTCTCGCTCAGCGCGTCGATATCTTCCAGAACCAATGTTCCGCCGCGGGCTTCCTCAATGGCGGGCAGCATACTGTCTTCGGGCAGCATCGGACCAAACAGGCGCTTGGACAGCGCCTCCTCCTCCAGTGCCGCACAGGAAACCAGCACGAATTTCTTGCCCGCCCGGCTACCCACCGCATGCAGCGCGTGGGCCACCAGCGTTTTGCCGGTGCCGGTCTCGCCGTCGATCAGGACATGACCGTCGGCCTGCCCCAGATCGAGGATATCCTCACGCAGGCGCTCCATCACCGGGCTGGAGCCGATGAGTTTCTTCATGATGGTGCTGCCATCAGACAGCTCGCGCCGCAGCACCCGGTTGTCCAGTGTCAGGCGGCGCGCGCCCGTGGCCCGTTTGGCCAGCTCTGACATGCGATCCGGGTTGAAGGGTTTTTCGAGAAAGTCGAAGGCCCCGACCCGCATCGCCTCAACCGCCATCGGCACATCGCCGTGACCAGTAATCATGATCACCGGCAAGGCAGAGTCGCTGCCCATCAGTTTCTTGAGGAACTGCATCCCGTCCATGCCGGGCATTTTGATATCCGAGATGACGATGCCGGGATAATCCGGCCCCAGCACTTTCAGCGCATCTTCGGCGCTGGCAAAGGTCTCGGTGTCATAGCCTGACAGTGCCAGCCATTGGCTGATCGACTGTCGCATATCCTGTTCATCATCGACGATCGCGATTTTCATGGCCTGTGCCATTCGCGTGCCCTCCATCCAGTGATACCGCGCTATTCTGCGGCCTCGATGCCGTCCACAAGGATCGGCAATTGCATTTCAAATACGGCGCCACCGTTCTGTCCGTTGCGGGCAGTCAGCCGACCGCCTAGGTCGTTCACGATACCGGAGGAGATGGCAAGCCCCAACCCAACCCCGTCCCCCGGCTGCTTGGTGGTGTAGAAGGGTTCAAACAGGCTGCCGAAATCCTTGATCCCCATCCCATTGTCGCGCACCGACAGGGTGGCGGTCTCCCCTGCGGCAAGCAGGATTTCGACCTCTGGATCTGCAACTGACTTTGTAGCATCTAGCGCGTTCCGCAGCAGGTTCACCATAACCTGTTCAATTCGCATCCGATCCCCCATCACATAGACCGGTTGTTCGGGCAGGATACGGGCGATTTTGACATGCCGCTGGCGCAGTTGCGGCTCCATCATCGACAGCGATGAGGCGAGCGCATCGCCCATATTTACCGGGCTAAACGCATCGCCGCCCTTGCGCGCGTAGGATTTCAGCTGGCGGGTGATGGCGCCCATGCGCTCAATCAGATCATCAATCCGACCAAAGGAGGCCAGCGCCTCTTCGGGACGGTTGCGATTGAGCAGCAGACGCGCGCCGGCAAGATAGGTTTTCATCGCCGCCAGCGGCTGGTTCAACTCGTGGCTGACGGCGGCTGACATCTCGCCGAGGGCGGCCAGTTTTGAGCTCTGTGCGAGGCTCTGTTCGGCGACCGCAAGCGTCTCTTGCATGCGTTCGCGTTCGGCAATTTCCCGCTGGAGCCGTGCGTTCAATACGCGAAGCTCTGCCGACTCCCGCTGGAACAACGCCATGCGCAGCGCGGTGCGGCGGCTCAGCGCATAGAAGGCCAGCGCCAGCAGGATGGCGAATCCCATGATTTCCAACGCCAATACCGTATTCACGCGCTCCCGGATCGACGCATAGGTGGTGAAGGACGTGAGCCGCCAGCCCTGAAACGGGATCCGCGACTCCAGACGCATCACCGCCTCGCCCTGCAGGTAAGCATCCGCAGGCAGGGCGGTCCAATCGGTGGTGGCACGGATCGCGCGCTGAATGGCCCCCTCCGGGGTCTGCAATTGCAGCGCATCCGCCTCCGACAGGCCGCGCCAGCGCGACTCTGTCGCCAGAATGATTGTACCGGTGCTATCGCTGACCATCACCGCATCGGAAATGCCCGCCCAGGCGCGCTCGAATTTCTGCAGATCGACCTCCACCACGATCACGCCGAGGATACCGGAGGTGTCGACAATGCGGCGCGAATAGGTGAAACGATAGCTGCCGACCTCGCTACGGATGGCCGAGAACACCGTGGTTTTGGAGCGCAGGGCGTCGACAAAATAGGCCGCATTGCGGTGGGTTTCACCCAGTCGGTTGCGGTCCGTCGCTGCCACGGTGCGCCCATCCTGCGCCATCAGCATGATGGAGGCGGCGCCGATTTCTTCAACAAACGAGATCAATCGCTGGGTGGAGAGCGAGAAGTCGTTGGACTGCAGCGCAGAGATCAGCGCCTGATCCCGCGCCAGGAGCTGTGGCACGATGGCATGTCGGCCCAGCTCACTCACCAGGTTGCCGGAGTAGAGCGCCAGACGCAGCTCAGCCCGGTTCCGGGTGCTTTCGGTGAACCGATCAGTCAGCGCCCGATTGGTGACCCAGACGGTCACCGCAGCGACCGCCATCAGTACCAGCAACGCAAGACGCACCCGCCACGATGTCGTGCGGGAGCGCGGTTTTTCAGAAGATATTGTTGCGTCACGCGCGGCAGTCATAGGCAAAACCTAACGCAAGCCGGCGCGGCTTAACAAGTCACGCCGCAGTGACAAGCCCAGCCAATGCGCGGAACACTGCCGCCCCATCGGTGCCGCCATGACCAGCATCCGCCGCCCGTTCGGGGTGTGGCATCATCCCCAGAACCCGACGATTTTCGGACAGGATGCCTGCGATATCGGCGACTGACCCGTTGGGATTGTCGACATAGCGGAACGCAACGCGATCCTGATCCTGCAGCGCAGCCACAGTCTCGGCATCAGCGTAGTAATTTCCGTCGTGATGCGCGATCGGAACGCCGATCACATCACCCGCACTATAGGCTTCGGTAAAGACACTGTCGGCGGTGGCGATTTCCAGATCCACGGTGCGACAGATGTATTTCAAACCGGCGTTACGTAGCAGCGCCCCCGGCAGGACACCGGTTTCGGTCAGAATCTGAAAGCCGTTGCACACGCCAATGGCATAGCCGCCACGGTTGGCATGATCGACAACCGCCTGACAGATCGGCGACTGGGCCGCGATGGCCCCGCAGCGCAGATAATCGCCATAGGAAAACCCACCCGGCACGCCAACGATATCGATGCCCTCAGGCAGCGCGCTATCCTTGTGCCAGACCATGGAAACCTCACAGCCCGCTTGCTCAAACGCCACCGCCAGATCGCGGTCACAGTTGGAGCCGGGGAAGACTACAACAGCCGCCTTCATCCCTGCATCTCGATGCTGTAGGATTCGATGACAGTGTTGGCCAGCAGTTTTTCGCACATCGCGGTGACATCGGCCTCGGTGGCATCATCGGCCAGATCGAGGTCGATCACCTTGCCCTGACGCACGCCGTCCACCTTGTCAAAGCCCATGGCGCCAAGCGCGTGGCGCACAGCCTCGCCTTGCGGATCCAGAACCCCGTTTTTCAGCATTACATGCACGCGTGCCTTCATCGCATTTTCCCTCAGGTTTCGATGGCAAAGCCCGGATTAGGGGCCTCTTCTTTAGATAGTCAAAATCCCGCCCCTCTTGTCAGGACGGGATCTATGGATCAGATCAGTTCACCAGCGTCGGCTTGCCGCCCGCGGGTGGGTTGTTCGGCATCACGCCCAGACGCCGCGCCACTTCGGTGTAGGCGTCGGTCAGGTTGCCAAGGTCGCGCCGGAAGACATCCTTGTCGAGCTTCTGACCGGTTTTGAGATCCCACAGGCGGCAGCTGTCTGGGCTGATCTCATCAGCGACCACAAGACGTTGGAAATCGCCATCATAGATGCGACCTATTTCGATCTTGAAGTCCACCAGCTTGATTCCGACGGCCAGCATCACACCGGACAGGAAGTCGTTCACCCGAAGTGCGAGGCTGAGGATATCATCCATATCCTGCTGACTGGCCCAGCCAAAGGCCGCGATATGCTCCTCAGTGACCAACGGATCGCCAAGCGCATCATCCTTGTAGCAATATTCCACAATCGGGCGCGGCAGTTGCGTGCCTTCTTCGATGCCAAGGCGTTTGGAGATCGACCCGGCGGCATAGTTGCGTACGATCACCTCCAGCGGAATGATCTCACAGCTGCGGACCAGCTGTTCGCGCATATTGAGCCGCTTCAGGAAATGGGTCGGCACGCCGATCTGCCCCAAGCCCTGCATAAAGAACTCACTCAGCAGGTTGTTGAGGACGCCCTTGCCTTCGATCACATCACGCTTTTCAGCATTGAAAGCGGTGGCGTCGTCCTTGAAGTACTGAACGATGGTGCCCGGTTCGGGACCTTCATAAAGTGTCTTCGCCTTGCCTTCGTAGATCTTTTTGCGACGTGCCATGCGGAGCCTTTCGGGAAAAAAGCGGGAATCTCATGCCCGGGAACTGCCGCCCTCATAAGGCAAGGGGGGCGCTGCCGCAAGCTTGGTCCCTGCCCGCCGCTCCTTGGCTGGGTCCGCGTCTGTGCTAAGCTGGAAATACCGAGGTAGAACCACGGTCAGTGCAAGGTCGGGCTAAGGTCTGGGCAATGGGCGGTAAACTATTGTGCCGACAGGATCCCACCTGCAGGCAAAGCGATCACAGCGACGGGCCGACAAACCCGCGTACAGCACTTGCGAGGTTGGCCCTGCGTTCACATATCATATTGAGATATAACCATTGTCACACCAGAGGGGGCCCCATGACCACATTCGACGACCGCGAGCACGCGTTTGAGGCAAAATATGCTCATGATGAGGAAATGCAGTTCAAGGCGCAGGCGCGCTGTAACAAGCTGCTGGGGCTTTGGGCGGCAGGTCTGATGGGCAAAACCGGCGCTGATGCCGAAGCCTATGCGCTGGAAGTCATCAAATCCGATTTTGAGGAAGCCGGGTTCGAAGATGTGCTGCGTAAGGTCAGCGGCGATCTGCAAGGGCGCGCCAGCGCGGATGAGGTGCGTGAAAAGCGAGCCGCCCTGCTGCCGGACGCCAAGGCGCAGGTCCTGAGCGACAACGGCTGATTTTGCGGCATCTTCACGGGTCGGCTGCCGAGATGCCGCAGCCATTAACCCTGTGACAATGCCTCGAGCGTAGGATCCGCAGACCGCGACAAGCTGTTTGCAACAAGGATCCGAATGCCCAGACGCCCGTCTTTTGCCGCCCGTGCCCTGACGCGGGCCGCCACGCGCGCCGCGCGTCTGCTGCTGCCCGTGGCGGTTATGCTCGGCTGTCTGGCGCTGTTGCAGACACATGTTACGCTGCCTGATCTGGCACAGCTGCGCAGTATTCTGGGCAGCCTTGCTGGCTGGCAATGGGCAGGTGCCCTCGTTGCCACGGGGGTCAGTTTCTGGGCGCTGGGGCGCTATGACAGCGTTGCGCATCGCCATCTTGGGACCGGACTGGACGGGCCTCAGGCCCGTCGCGCCGGCATTGTCGCCATCGCGGTTTCCCAGACCCTGGGATTTGGACTGATTACTGGTGCCTTCGCGCGCTGGCGCATGATGAAGGGGCTGCGGCCCTTGCGAGCCGCCCAGCTCACCGGCATGGTCGCCATCACGTTTCTGATAGCCCTGGCCGGGATCTGTGGCGCAGCCCTGCTGCTCAGCCCGCCGCCTGTCTCCAGCCCCTGGCTGGGCTCTGCCATCCTTCTGGGCACATGTGCGATGATCACAGTCATGGTGGGTGTGCCAGTGGTGCGGCTCGGTCGGATGACCCTGCGCTGGCCCTCGCTGACGGCCATTGCTGCGCTGGGGTTTTGGGCGATGATTGACGTGGTCGCCGCCGGCAGCGCCCTGTGGCTATTGCTGCCCGCGGGCGTCGACCTGTCGCTCGCGGTACTGCTGCCTGCCTATTTCCTGGCACTTGGCGTGGCTATCCTGTCCTCCGCCCCCGGCGGGGCCGGTGCGTTTGAGCTGGCGCTCTGTGCAATGCTGCCCACACATGCCACGGCGGAGATCATTGCTGCAATCCTTGCCTTCCGGCTGGTTTACTACCTTCTTCCGGCGGTGCTGGCCGGCCTGTGCCTGTGTTGGCCCGCGCTGACACGTCTGGCGCTGAACGCCACCAATACAGCCTCCCGCGCTGATGATCCGCAGGCGCTGAGTGGCAGTGCCATGCGACCGGCCTCACATCTGCCGCATAACCGACCCATCGCGGAAGCCGCCGTGATCCGGCAGAACGGCGGGCATATCCATGCCTTCGGCCTTAATCAGGTGGCGCTGGTGGACAGTCCCCAGGCCTCAATTGCGCTCTTTGGCGTGGTGAGCGGTCATTTGGCGGAGGTGCTGCCGGGGCTGCGCCAGCATGCCAGACTTCGCAACGCTGTGGCTTGCCTTTATAAATGCACCGCCCGCGATGCAGCCGTCTGCCGTCGTGCGCGCTGGCGGGTGCTGCGGATCGCACAAGAGGCAGTGCTGCACCCCGTAAAATTCAGCGAGAGCGGCTCCAGCCGCCGACAGCTCCGCCGCAAACTGCGGCAGGCCGAGAAAGCTGAGATCTGTGTCCTGCCCGCAGCGCCGGAATTGCCGATTGAACAGATGGCTCAGATCGACTCGGCTTGGCAGGCGGCGCATGGTGGGGCCAAGGGCACGACAATGGGGCGATTTCAGGCGGAATATCTGGCTCAACAGCAGGTTTTCATCGCCTGGCATCGGGAGCGCATGGTCGGATTTGTCAGCTTCCATGCCATCGCACATGAATGGTGCCTTGATCTGGTGCGCTTGCTGCCGGAGGCCCCGGATGGTACCGGCCATGCCCTGATCCGCGCCGCGATCGCCGAAGCCGCCGCGCTTCAGGTCCCGCGCCTGTCGCTGGCGGCCGTGCCCGACCACCGCTTCGCCAAACGTCTTGACCCTGGTTTGCGCCGTTTCAAAACCTGTTTCGCCCCAATGTGGGAAGACCGGTATGTCGCCGCACCCTCCATTCTGCATTTGACCATTGCCCTGGGAGAGCTGCTGCGGCTGGTGCATCACCCGGCGCCGCTGCCGCATTGGTCGACATCAGCAGAAAGCAGCCTTGCGGACGACAATCCAGCCACCGACGGGGCAAATTCCGCGTCACCGGGAAGCGTCACGCAGAGCGGTGCCAATTCAGTAAGCGTTACCGAGGAGAGCCTGTGGCGGACGTTTGAGCGGCGCGCCGCAGCGGCACGTAAACGACGCAGGGCCGCTACTGATCAGCGACAAGACGGAAGCGATGACGACAGGCCTCTGCATCACGGTGATCCGCCTCATAATGAAGATGAAGAAAATGAAATTGCCCTCACCCGCCGCGCATGACAGACCGGGCCATTACTGATCGCTGATCCGCCCCGCCGCAACAGGCAGGTCTTAGCGCAAACACAGAATATCACCCCCACAGGAACATCCCATGACAAACACTTTCACCACCCTGCTGGAGACCAAAGACGCCCTGCTTGCGGATGGGGCCACCGGCACCAACCTGTTCAACATGGGCCTCCAGTCCGGTGATGCGCCGGAGCTGTGGAATGTGGATGAACCCAAGAAAATCACCGCGCTCTATCAGGGGGCGGTCGATGCGGGCAGCGATCTGTTCCTGACCAATACCTTTGGCGGGACCGCCGCGCGGCTGAAGCTGCACGACGCCCACCGCCGGGTCCGGGAGCTGAACGTCGCGGGGGCCGAGTTGGGCCGCAACGTCGCGGATCGCTCTGAGCGCAAGATCGCCGTGGCCGGATCAGTCGGACCGACTGGCGAAATCATGCAGCCGGTGGGTGAACTGAGCCACGCGCTCGCCGTGGAAATGTTCCATGAGCAGGCCGAGGCGCTGAAAGAGGGCGGCGTCGACGTGTTGTGGCTGGAGACGATCTCCGCCCCGGAAGAGTACCGCGCCGCCGCTGAAGCGTTCAAACTGGCGGATATGCCCTGGTGCGGCACCATGAGTTTTGACACCGCCGGGCGCACCATGATGGGGGTCACCTCCGCCGATATGGCGCAGCTGGTCGAGGAGTTCGACCCAGCGCCTCTGGCCTTTGGTGCCAATTGCGGCACCGGGGCGTCCGACATTCTGCGCACGGTACTTGGGTTCGCCGCCCAGGGCACGACCCGCCCGATCATTTCCAAGGGCAATGCCGGGATCCCGAAATATGTCGATGGTCATATCCACTATGACGGCACGCCAACCCTGATGGGGGAATATGCAGCCATGGCAAGAGATTGCGGCGCCAAAATCATTGGTGGCTGCTGTGGCACCATGCCGGATCACCTGCGCGCCATGCGCGAGGCGCTGGATACCCGCCCCCGGGGCGAGCAGCCAACACTGGAGCGGATCGTTGAGGTGCTTGGTCCCTTCACCTCCGACAGTGACGGCACCGGTGAGGACACAGCCCCTGAGCGGCGCAGCCGTCGCGGTCGCCGTCGCGGCTGATCATGGACATAGCCCCAAGCCGAAGCGATGAGATCGTCGCTTCGGCCATAGAGCGGACTGCCAGCACCGCGTATCAGAACAGCGCGAGCTGATCCCCGGCCTGTGCCGGTTTTGCAAAGAGATCACAGCGCAAATCCGCTGACTTCTGCAGCAAACCCAGCCGCTTGCACGCTGTCTTGAACCGGTTGGCGATGACCTCCGCATATGGTCCTTCGCCGCGCATGCGGTGCCCCCAACGCGGGTCATAATCCCGCCCGCCGTGCATTTCGCGCAGCCGCGCCATCACCTTTTCGGCGCGCAGCGGCACATGTTCAGCCAGCCACTCCTGCCAGAGCGCCGACACCTCACGCGGCAGTCGCAACATGATCCAGCTGGCAGCATCCGCGCCCGCCTCAACGCCAGCCGCCAGCAACGCCTCCAGCTCATGATCGGTCAATCCGGGTACAATAGGCGAAGTCATGATCCGCACTGGCACATCAGCATCCGATAGGCGTCGAATGGTGGCGAGCCGCCGCGCGGGCGACGGCGCGCGTGGTTCCATCCGGCGTGACAGGTCGGGATCCAGCGTGGTGACTGAGATCCCGACCCGCACCAGCCCCCGCGCCGCCATGGCCGACAGAATATCCAGATCCCGCTCAATCAGCGTGCCTTTGGTGACGATGGCGACCGGATGGGAGAACTGATCCAGCACCTCCAGACAGGCGCGGGTCAGCCCGAGATCACGCTCGCAGGGCTGGTATGGATCGGTATTGGTCCCGATGGCGATGGGCGCCACCTTGTATCGCGGCTGCGACAGTTCGCGGCGCAACACCTCGGCCGCATTGGGGCGCGCGATCAGCCGGGTCTCAAAATCCAGCCCCGGTGACAGACCCAGATAGGCATGGCTGGGCCGGGCGAAACAATAAATGCAGCCATGTTCACAGCCACGATAGGTATTGATGGAACGGTCAAACGGCAGGTCAGGCGATTTATTGTAGGAAATCAACGACCGGGCCACCTCGTGGCGAATGTCGGTTTTTATCCGGGGCAGGTCAACGCCATCATGATCCGACACCGAATCCCGCAGGTCGCCCCAGCCGTCGTCGATGGCATCGCGTGTCATATCAAAACGCCCTGCCGCATTGCTGAGGCTGGCGCGCGCTTTGCGACGTTGTGGCGGGGACGGCAAAATCTCGGTCATGGCTCATTCTGCCGCAACCACAGGAACAAATAAAGAACAAACGCAAGAAACCGAAGATTTCCATGCGAAATCTTCATTATTATTCCGCTACTTTTGGACCTATACGTCGGTTCGGGCCAAGGCAATGTCGCAAACAATGCAGTCTCCTAGGGGCAATCTGGACCAATACAATTGAAACAAGGCCAAACCGGGGTCACCCCGCCCAGTCAAGGAATACACCCATGTCGGAAGACGCAGATGACATCATCCTGGCAGATCTCAATGACGAAGACCTCGTGCAGCAGATGTTCGATGACCTTTATGATGGCCTCAAGGAAGAAATCGAAGAAAGCGTAAACATCCTGCTGGAACGCGGCTGGGCACCGTATAAGGTCCTGACCGAAGCACTGGTCGGCGGCATGACAATCGTAGGCGCCGATTTCCGTGACGGCATTCTGTTTGTTCCGGAAGTTCTGTTGGCGGCCAACGCAATGAAGGGCGGCATGGCCATCCTGAAACCGCTGCTAGCAGAAACCGGCGCACCGCGCATGGGCTCCATGGTCATCGGCACCGTGAAAGGTGACATCCACGACATCGGCAAGAACCTTGTCTCCATGATGATGGAAGGCGCCGGTTTTGAGGTCGTCGACATCGGCATCAACAACCCCGTGGAAAATTATCTGGAAGCTCTGGAAGAGCATCAGCCGGATATCCTCGGCATGTCGGCCCTGCTGACAACCACGATGCCCTATATGAAGGTCGTGATCGACACGATGATCGAGCAGGGCAAACGAGATGATTACATCGTTCTGGTCGGCGGCGCGCCGCTGAACGAAGAGTTTGGCAAAGCAATCGGCGCCGACGGCTATTGCCGCGACGCCGCTGTGGCGGTGGAAATGGCCAAGGACTTCGTTGCGCGCAAGCACAACCAGATGAGCGCCTGATTTGGCACGCAAAGGACGCGCCGCCCGCCTGACTGAGCGGGCGGCGTTCCAACCGCCCACGGGGCGCTCGCTTGAGGAAACATCCCTCACCGAACGGGGTCTGGCTGCCCCGGAAAAAAAGACCGGCCGTATCCTGCTGATTGCCTGTGGCGCGCTGGCCCGTGAGATTCTGGCGATCAAGGACGTCAATGGGCTGGATCACATTGATCTGACCTGCCTGCCAGCCAAGCTGCATCTCTATCCTGAGCAGATCACCGAGGCCGTTGAGTGCGCGGTGGCCAAACATTCCGCAACCTATGACACCATCCATGTGGTTTATGCGGACTGCGGGACAGGTGGCATTCTGGAGCGCAAATGTGCCGAGCTCGGCGTTGAGATGGTCGCGGGCCCCCATTGCTATTCGTTTTTCGAAGGCAACGAGACCTTCGCCCGCCATGCTGATGAGGGCGAAATCACCGCCTTTTATCTTACCGATTTTCTGGTGAAGCAGTTCGATGCCTTTGTCTGGCGCCCGATGGGACTGGATAAGCACCCGGAGCTGCGCGACATGGTGTTCGGGAATTACACCAAACTGGTTTACCAGTCACAGATCAATGATCCTGCCCTGCTGACCAAGGCGCGAGACTGCGCCGACCGCATGGGGCTGGCGTTTGAGCATCGCCATACCGGCTATGGCGATCTGCAGAGCGCCATGTTGCGCTGGGGCGGCGGCGCACGGGACTGATCCCCGCGCGCGACCTGTCATTCATAGGGCTCAGGCGTCTTCCAACGTCTTCAGCGTGCTGAGCGCCTGTGCTTCAAACGCGCCGATCGCCTCACCGTCCAGACGACGGCCCACACGTTCCACCCAGGATTTGATGATTGCACTGTCGGGCATCAGATGCGGCGCCCACTGGAAAGGCGACGCCAACAGGATATCCGCGACACTGAGTGATGCACCAAGAAGGAAATCCCCTTCGCTCAGCGCAATTTCCAGCGCTGTACAGACCTCGCTCATGCCACGATAAGCTCCGGCAAGGGCCGGATGCTCCAATCCTGAAAACGCAGCCACCAGAACCGGATCCAGCACGCCGCCAGAATAGGCCATCCAGCTGAGGTAGGCGCCGCGGTCCGGGGCACCAATCGCCGGGCTCAGGGGCTGGCCAAACAGCTCATCCAGATACATCATGATCGCAGCACTTTCGCGGATGCCCTGCCCCTGATCTGTGACCAGATATGGCACCTTCCCCTCCGGGTGAGGGTTGCGTGGATCGGCACCGCCGCTGCCATCATGGCGCTGCACGTCGACGATTACGACATCTACTTCGTCCAGTTTTCCCATCAGCATCAGCTGGGCAATAACGCGAGAGGAGCGGCTATTGGGAGAGTGATAAAGGGTTGGCATATCAATGACCTTTCTACTTTTGAATTGCTGGTGGAGAGGATATGCCGCTACCCTCCTGCCAATTCCTGTCAGGATGTTGCGGGTATGAATCCTCATGTCAAAAACAGATCGCCTCTTCCGATTGCTCCACCTCATTCGAGGATTGCGCCCGCCTGTCACCGCCGCGCGGCTTGCCACGGCGATGGAGGTTTCGGAGCGGACTATCTACCGCGACATCGACAGCCTGCGCGCAGCCGGTGCGCGGATCGAGGGCGAGGCGGGTCTGGGGTATACAATGATCGAAGACCCTGCCCTGCCGCCGCAGACATTCACCCAGATTGAGCTGGAGGCCCTGACACTGGGGCTGGCGGATGTAAACCAGAGCGGCGATGCCGATCTGGCGCAGGCCGCCAATGATGCGCTGGTGAAGATCCTCGCCACGCTACCGGAACGCCAGCAACGACAGGCGATGCATGCAGTCAATCTGGTCCATCGCTTCTACAGGCCTGCGACGCCGACCATCGACATGACTCTGCTGCGCGAGGCGATGTGGGCGGAAGAGGCTCTGGACATCGGTTACCGTGACCTGAAGGATACCCGAACGGAGCGCCGCATCTACCCCCTGGCCCTGTCATACCACGACCGCAGCGTGATGCTGCTGGCCTGGTGCTGTAAACGGAAGGATTTCCGCAGCTTTCACGTCACACGGATCGACGGATACCGGAACACCGGCGAGAGTTTTCGCCCCCGCCGGGTGCCCCTGCTGCGCGAGTTCATAGGGCATATGCGGACAAGAGCCCGGGCCGCCGAGGTGGGGCCGGCCTGACATCAGGTTAGATCACGCAGCAGCCGCTGCCGCGGTTTCGCGAATGCGCTGTACCATGGCGGTCAGCCCGTTGGAGCGCTGCGCAGACAGGTGATCGTTGAGCCCCAACCGCGTCAGCTCTCCCCGCGCGTCCACCGCCAGCACCTCACCCACCGTCAGACCATTGTAGAGCGCGCGCAGGACCGCGATCAGGCCCCGCACAATCATAGCGTCACTCTCACCATCGAAGTGAAAGACGCCATTCTCAATGGTGGGATGCAGCCAGACCTGACTGGCACAGCCGTCCACCTTTGTTGCAGGCACCTTCAAGGCATCATCCAGCGGATCCATCGCCTTGCCCTGCTCGATGACATGGCGGTAGCGATCTTCCCAATCTTCGAGAAACTCGAAATCCTCGACGATCTCTTCAAAGGCGGCACTGGCCATGACGGTTTTTCCTCATTTGGTTTCTGCCCGGCGTCACAGCTGGACCTACGCCGCAAACAATGGCTTTTCAACTGCTTTTCAAGTGGCTTGCAATCGGGTAACCACATGCGAGGACATATCGAACGGGTGGACCATCATGCAAAGATCTCTCGCACTCCTTCTGGTGGGGGCCGTGGCACTGACTGGCTGCGGGTTTCGCGACTCGCGGGTAAACCCGTTGAACTGGTTTGGCGGCTCCGATGAGGTTGAAGTGGTTGAGACCACCGGTGAGCCGGTCAACCCGCTGATCCCGGTCCAGAACCGCGTCAGCGTCTTTGCCCGCCCCGATGCGGTCGACGAAACCGTGCTGGTGCAGAGCGTCACAGATATGCGGGTCGAACGTACGCCAACGGGCGCCATTGTCTACGCCACCGGCATTGCCGCACGTCAGGGCGCCTATGGGGTCGAGCTGCGTCTTGATGAGGCTGATCGCGACGCCCGCACCCGTGATGCGACACTCGATTTCACCTTCCGCGCTATTTACCCGGAAACCCGCACGGCCCTCGGCAGTGAGCGGACACGGACCTTGCGCGCGGCAGTGAGCCTCAGCCAGCAGCAGCTGGCCAGCGTGCGCAGCATTCGCATTGTTGCCGCCCAAAACGCCCGCGAAAGCCGTCGCTGATTGCGCTCATCCGCGCGGTTTTGACCGCAAAACCAAGTCCACTAACTGAATAGAAAAAGGCGCCGGATCCGGCGCCTTTTGTCATTTGTGCAATCTGGCGTTTTTGCAGCGCGGACACGGACCCGCCGTCAATCAGAGCGTGACAACCTTCACGTCCTGTCCCTTTGCCGCCAGAGCGATCTCACCATTGCACAGACGCAGCGCATCGGCGCCGAAGACCTCAAGACGCCAGCCTTTGAGCGCGGGAACATTCCGCTGACCCGCGGCAATCGCGTCCAGATCCGAACTGGGCGCAATCAGCTTCGCAGCGACGCCGGAGGCTTCCGTCTTGGCCTTCAACAGCACCCGCAGCAAATCGGCCAGCGCCGGGTTCACCTGCAGCTTTTCACGGCTACGATCCGGCTGCGGCTGCGATCCTGCCGGGCAATCCACGCCCCTGGCCACAGCCTGAAGGATCCCTTCGGCGATGGCGCCCTTGCGGGCTTCGCGTAGCAGCAGCCGCGAATTCCCGAGATCCGAAGCGTTCTTGGGCTTGGTCGAGGCCAGTTCAACCAGCGCATCATCCTTGAAGACCCGGTTGCGTGGCACATTGTTGGTCTTGGCGTAGGTTTCGCGGAACGCCGCCAATTCGCGCACAACGGCCAGAAACTTACCAGAGTTGGTGCGGGTTTTCACCCGCCGCCAGGCCTCCTGAGGGTCGACATCATAGGTCGCCGGATCCGTCAGCACCTGCAGCTCTTCCTCGACCCAACGGGCGCGACCGGTGCGCTTCAGCTCAGCGGCAAGATATTCATAGATCTGGCGCAGATGGGTCACGTCCGCCAGCGCATAGGTTTTCTGTGCGTCGCTCAGCGGGCGACGTGACCAGTCGGTGAAGCGTGACGTCTTGTCCAACCCCTGTTTGACGATCTTGCGCACCAAAGTCTCGTAGCCGACCTGTTCACCAAAGCCGCAGACCATGGCCGCAACCTGCGTGTCAAACAGCGGTTTCGGGAAGACCTGTGCATCAACCCAAAAAATCTCCAGATCCTGACGGGCGGCATGAAAGACCTTAACCACGGTCTCATTGCGAAACAGATCATATAGCGGTTCCAGCGACAGCCCGTCGACAAGAGGGTCCACCAGAACCGCGTTCTCATCCCCGGCCCCGGGATAGGCAAGCTGCACCAGGCATAGCTTGGAATAATATGTCCGTTCTCGCAGAAACTCGGTATCCACCGTGACATAATCATGCTGCGCCGCAGCTTCGCAAAAGGCCTGCAGGTCTTCGGTAGAGGTCAGAGTTTTCATCAATTACGGCTTTTTGGTTATCTGAATTGTTGCGCTGTGATACGCGCTTGTCCCGCTCATTGCAAACATGTGCGGGCGGTGTCAGAGGAAATCGGCTGCGCCGTGGTCCTCAGGGCGCAATGCTGTCGTATAATATCAATTTCCGTGAATATATTCAGGTCAAACATTCATTTTAAGAATGTCAAAGACAGCCCTAAGTTGGTGTCATAGCTTCACAGGAGACACTGACATGACCACGCTTGATCTCAGCCCAACGCTCTGCTCGCCCTCCGCAGGACGCGGAGTGGCGACACCCATTCTGGTCGCTGCTGTCCTGACTGTTCTGCTCGGCCTGCCCGCCCTAACGGCCCCCGGATCAAAGGCCCCGCTGACGGAGTGGCATGGCAATAGCGCAAGCTCACGCAGCACCCACTAAAGATCGCGACCTAGGGTATTTCTTGGAGGGATGGGCAGAAACGCGAAAGGGTTTCCCTCGCCGCACCTCAGGGCAGATAGACCGGTGTTTTATCGCCTGCCGCATATCGGCGCAGCACTGCGGGATAGAGTTTATGCTCTTCCACCAACACCTTAGCTGCTAGCGTTTCGGGGGTATCTCCGGCATCGACGTCGACCCGCGCCTGCCCCAGAATTGGTCCATCGTCGAGCACGGCCGTCACCTCGTGCACCGTGCAGCCATGCTGGCTGTCGCCCGCCTCCAGTGCCCGCGCGTGGGTGTGGAGACCCGTGTATTTCGGCAGCAGTGAGGGGTGGATGTTCAGCATCCGCCCCTGAAACTGCGACACAAACCCATCTGTCAGAACCCGCATAAACCCGGCGAGGCAAACGATATCCGCGCCAGCCTCAAGGATCGGCTTAACCAGTTCGGTCTCAAAGGCCGCGCGATCCTTGCCATAGGGTTTGTGGTCCACCACGGCGGTTGGAATGCCTGCGGCGGCAGCCTTTGTCAGGCCACCTGCGCTGGCGATGTTTGATAACACCAGACAGGGCCGCGCCGGGTGGTCACCCGTCATGCTTTCGACCAGCGACACCATATTGGAGCCGCCGCCCGAAATCAGGATCGCGACGCGCTTTTGGCTCACAGCAGCTTGCCCGAGTAGCGCATACCCGCACCAGCAGTCACGGTGCCCAGACGCGAGACTGTTTCGCCCTCGGCTTCCAGCACCTGAACCAGCTCATCTGCGCGCTCTGCAGAAACGGACAGGATCATGCCGATGCCGCAGTTGAAGGTCTTCAGCATTTCCGCCTCGGCGATACCGCCGGTTTCAGCCATCCATTTGAAGACGGGCGGCAGCTCCCAGGCGTTCAGATCGATGTCCGCGCCCAATTCCTCGGGCAGAACCCGCGGCAGGTTCTCGGTCAGACCGCCGCCAGTGATATGGGCCAGCGCATGCACGCCCCCAGCCCGCACGGCTGCAAGGCATTGTTTGACATAAAGACGGGTTGGCGTCAGCAGCGCCTCACCCAGGGTGCCCTCGCCGAACGGGCAATCTGCATCCCAGCCTAGGCCGGAGACCTCCACCAATTTGCGCACCAGCGAATAGCCGTTGGAGTGCACGCCATCAGAGGCGAGGCCCAGCAGCACGTCCCCTTCCTGCACATCTGCAGGCAGCGCGGTGCCACGCTCCATCGCGCCCACAGCAAAGCCCGCGAGGTCGAAATCCCCCTTGGGGTACATTCCCGGCATCTCAGCCGTCTCGCCGCCGATGAGGGCGCAGCCAGAGCGCACACAGCCCTCGGCAATGCCCTCGATGATGCGGGCGGCGGTTTCGGTTTCCAGTTTGCCAGTGGCGAAATAATCGAGGAAGAACAGCGGCTCAGCGCCCTGGCAGACCAGATCGTTAACACACATCGCAACCAGATCGATGCCCACGCCGTCCACGACGCCGGTGTCGATGGCAATGCGCAGCTTGGTACCGACGCCATCGGTAGCCCCCACCAGAATAGGGTCGCTGTAGCCTGCGTCCTTCAGATCGAACAGCGCGCCAAAGCCTCCAAGGCCACTCATCACACCAGAGCGGTTGGTCCGTTTCGCGGCGGGTTTGATGCGGTCCACCAAAGCGTTGCCTGCATCAATATCCACCCCCGCATCCGCGTAGGTCAAACCGTTCTTGCCGCTGGTCATCTCAGTGCTCCTTCAAAGACGTTGCGCAGCCTTTAGCGCAAGGCACGACAGAAAGAAACAAAGGAATCTGCCGCACCCCGGAGACCGGGATGCGACCGCTGGATCCGGGCGTGTTCAGAGCCCGGAATTCGACGCAATCACAGTGAGAACTGCCAGGGTGCCTGATCGAAGCCATAGGCATCGCCATCCCGCTCCACCCGGCCGAGACCGGGAAAATCAAGATGCATGCCGGTGACCAGCAGACCTTCACTGGCGGCACGGTCCAGCATCATGGTACGGCTCTTCACGGTCTGCTCCGGATCCATATCAAAGGCCAGCGTCCAATCGGGACGCGCAAATTGCAGCGCTGTGCTGTGGATCAGATCCCCCCAGATCAGCAGCGGAGCCGCGCCGGTCTCAAGCAGGAACCCACAGTGCCCCGGCGTATGGCCCGGCAGCGGCACGGAGCGCAGCCCGCTCATCACATCTGCTTCGCCCTCGAACATTTTCAGGCGATCCTGATAGAGCGCAACCGCCCCTCGTGCGATATCAAAGAAGCCGCGCGAGTCCTGCGGGACCCCCGCATAGACCGCGTCATTATGCCAGAAATCATACTCGCCCTGCCCTACGACAATCTCCGCATTGGGGAAACGCGCGGTACCATCGCTCTTGAGCAGGCCGCCGATATGATCCGGGTGCAGGTGAGTGACGACCACGCTGGTGATCTCTTCCGGTGTGCGGCCAGCCGCACGCAAGGCCGCCTCCAAACCGCCCAGGATCGGCCCGAAGAGATCGGCGGTGCCTGCATCGATCAGGGTCACAGCCTCGCCCTGCTCCACCAGATAGCCGTTCACCGGCAGTGACATCTGATCGTCCTTGATACGATAGAATGTTCCGTCCAGAACCGTGTCTGCCTCAGCCTGATCAAACCCGTTGATCTGGCTGGTGTTCAGCAGAAAATGCCCGTCCAGCAGCGCTGTCACCCGGGCCGAGCCGATCTGAAAACTGTGATAGGCCACCGGCAGGTCAGGCGTCGCACTTTCAGCCGCACTATGGCTGGCGGCCCGTAGCAGGGAAGGACTGGCGAGGGTTGCAACCGGGGCGGCGGCAAGGGCCCCAAGAAGATGTCTGCGAGAAAGCGTCATAAGAAACTCCGGTATCCAGTTCAGCAAATATAGCGTGATACAGAACCTAGCGCGTGAATGTCTCTGGCAACAGGCATGCACGCGCGATATGAGATATTAGCCGTGCTTATAAGGATCCTGACCATGGACCGTCTGACGCTTCTGGAAACCTTTGCCATTGCGCTGGACGAAGGCAGCATCAACCGCGCAGCGCAGCGCCGGGGGTTGACCCAATCAGCCGCCAGCCAGCAGATCAAATCGCTTGAAACGTTGCTGGGGCACGCGCTGATGCTGCGCACACCGCGTGGCGTGCGGGCCACCCGCGCCGGGGAGTTGGTCTATGCCCATGCGCAAAACCTTCTCGGTGGTTATGACCAGCTCACGGCTGAGCTGGACGCCCAGAGCGATCAGATCTCGGGACGGTTCAAGGTGAGCACAAGCCGATTCATGGCACAGGCCGTGCTGGGTCCGATGCTGATGGATCTCGACACGCCTTATCCGGATCTCAATATCGTGATGCGGATTGAGGACCGTCTGGTGGATGTGGTGCGCGAGAACTACGATCTCGCCATCCGTACGGGATCACTTGGCGATACGGATGGTGTCGGGCGCAAGATCGCGGAACTGGAGACGGTGCTGTTTGCAACGCCCGCCTATCTGGATCGGGTTGGCCGTCCCAGCTGCCCGCAGGATATGCAGCGGCTGAAGTATATTCAGCACCACGAAGACCACACGATGGGGTATTTTCCCCTGACCCGTGATGGCGCCGTGCATCAGGCCCCGATCCGGGTTGGTTTCACCGCCGATGATACGGATCTGATCATGCGCGCGGTCAGCAAGGGATCAGGCTATACCCGCGCCCCGCGACTGCTGGTCGAAGAGGCGCTGAGCGCAGGCGAGTTTGAGCAAATCCTGCCGGGCTACACCGCGCCGAACAAGGATATCTTTGCGGTCTACCCCTCGCGCCACGCGCTGGACCGGCGCCACGAAGTTGTGATTGATGGGTTTCTCGACCATCTGCGCTGCCGCACCGCCGCACAGACAAATGTCGACGCACCTGATCCGACACGATCACCGCTTGACCTCCTGCCCGCGATTTCCTAACCAACCTGTGGCGGGCCTGTAGCTCAACGGTTAGAGCAGAGCGCTCATAACGCTTTGGTTGCAGGTTCGAATCCTGCCGGGCCTACCATTTTCCGCCACCGACCTCAGACTGCCCGCATCACGCGTTGCGACTGTCAAATTTGACGCGCGTCAACTAACGTGACACAGTCCGCCTCCCATCTCCCCGCTCAAGGGACCGGTTTTCAGGCCGCCCGGACGACAAGGACAGCCCGCGATGAGTGATCCCAAAATCAGGAACATGGATGAATTTGCCTCGGTGAGCGGAATTTCCAGACCGACGCTATCCAAGTTCTTCAATGATCCGGACAGCGTGCGCAAATCGACCCGGGAGCGGATTGAAGAGGCGCTGGAAAAATTCGACTATCGCCCGAATCTTTATGCGATGAACCAGAACCGGCGGCTGACCAAGACCATCGGCATTGTGGTCCCGAACCTCACCGACCCGTTTTTTGCCAAGATCGCCCGACACATTGAGGATCACGTTATCGCGGCCGGCTACCGGCCTGTTTTACTGGGATCCAATGGCACCCCGGCGCAGGAGTTGGAGAACCTCAACAACCTGCGCCTGCTGAAACCAGCCGGCACGTTGCTGGCCCCGTTGGGTCGGGTCTCAGAAACGCCGCAGATCCGGGAATTCTGCAACGAGGTGCCAACAGTCCTGTTTGATGCCAATCTGGAAAACACCGGCGAGGCCTTCATCGGTTCCGACAATCAGCAAAGCGTCACTACCATCGTAGAGTATCTTTGTCGCACCGGTGACGCGCCGGTCTTCTTTGAGATGAAGACACCAACCAACCCCAATGCAGTCAAACGGCGCAACGCCTATATCTCATCTATGGAACGGCTCGGGCACCGGCCCGAACTGATCCAGGTCGATGGCGATGGCTGGGACTTCGAGGAGATTGGGTTTCGTGAAGGCACCCGATTGCTGTCGGGGCAACGGTCGGCAACAAATACGATCCTGTGCAGCAACGACCGCCTTGCGATCGGGCTGCTGTCAGCGGCCTATCAGCTTGGGCTGCGCGTCGGCCTTGGGGATGGGTGCGCGTTGCGGGTGGCCGGACACGATGATCATCCGTTTTCCCGTTATACCTGCCCGACCCTGACCACGGTCTCCCAGGATTACACCGCGATTGCCCGCACCAGCGCAGAGACCCTTGTCGCCCGAATCGAAGGCAATGCACTGGCTGATTCTCGCCAGGACATACTGTTCGACGGGCAATTGGTGATGCGCGGCTCAGCTTAAATCATTCTGGTCATGCGATTTTCTTGAAACTTTACGCGCGTTAATTTTAATTTGACGCGCGACGCCATACTCCGCTATCCTCTCATGGCAACATCCAATCATGGGAGGATAAGGATGTACCTTAAGAGCGCATTGCGTGCAGCAACGGCATTGACCGTATTTGCCAGCACCGCCGCCTTTGCCGACACGATCACCATCGCAACCGTGAACAACGGCGACATGATCCGAATGCAAGGGCTGACAGAGGATTTCACAGCCAAAACCGGCCATGAGGTGGAATGGGTCACCCTTGAAGAAAACGTGCTGCGCCAGCGCGTCACCACCGATATCTCGGCCAAGGGTGGTCAGTTCGACATCATGACCATCGGCATGTACGAAACCCCAATCTGGGGCAAGAATGGCTGGCTTGTGCCGCTAAACGATCTGCCTGCCGATTATGATGTAGACGATATTCTGCCCGCGATGCGCGGTGGCCTGTCGCATGATGGCACGCTCTTTGCGGCGCCATTCTATGGCGAAAGCTCCATGATCATGTATCGCACCGACCTGATGGAAAAGGCCGGTTTGGAGATGCCCGCAGCGCCGACGTGGGACTTTGTGGCCGATGCAGCCCGCCAGATGACCGACAAGGACAATGAAACCTACGGCATCTGCCTGCGCGGCAAGGCCGGTTGGGGCGAAAACGCAGCCTTCATCACCGCCATGTCCAATTCGTTTGGCGCGCGCTGGTTCGATGAAAACTGGGCGCCCCAGTTCGATAGTGAAGCCTGGTCGAACACGCTCAACTTCTACATCAACCTGTTGAATGATGCAGGTCCTCCGGGCGCGTCCAACAACGGGTTCAATGAAAACCTGTCGCTGTTCCAGCAGGGCAAATGCGGCATGTGGATCGACGCAACCGTTGCGGCATCGTTCGTGACCAACCCCAATGACTCCACCGTCGCGGACAAGGTCGGTTTTGCACTGGCACCTGACACCGGATTGGGCAAGCGCAGCAACTGGCTCTGGGCCTGGGCTCTCGCGATCCCTGCAGGCACCCAGAAAGAGGCCGCCGCAAAGGAGTTCATCCAGTGGGCCACCTCGAAAGACTACATTGAGCTTGTAGCCGAGAACGAAGGTTGGGCAAATGTTCCTCCGGGTGCGCGGATCTCGCTTTATGAGAACGCGAACTACAAGGATATCCCCTTCGCCAAAATGACACTGGAGAGCATTCTGTCGGCAGATCCGAACAACCCGACGGTTGATCCGGTGCCTTATGTCGGCATCCAGTTTGCGGCCATCCCGGAATTTGCGGGCATTGCAACACAGGTTGGCCAGGAGTTCTCTGCGGCACTCGCCGGACAGCAAACCGCTGAAGAGGCCCTCGCCAAAGCGCAGGCGCTGACTGCAGACGAAATGGAAGCGGCAGGTTACTGACGCCTCCTCCCTCCCAGAGGGTGGCCCGTTAATTCGGCTGCCCTCTGGCTCCTTCTCCCCGAACAAGCCAATATTTGTCACGACGGCTCAAGAACCGGCGACAATGGAGATTTGCCATGGCGACCCAACATTCCCGGTCGGCAGCACGCATCATGATGGCCCCCGCAGTGATCCTGCTTCTGGGTTGGATGCTGGTCCCGCTGACGATGACACTCTACTTTTCGTTCAAGAAATATCTGCCCCTACGTGGTGGCGACCTGGGCTGGGTGGGCTTTGACAATTATGCCCGCTTCCTGTCCTCCAGCGCCTTCTGGCCAAGTGTACAGGCAACGCTGGTCATCGTGGGTGGCGTCCTTGCCATTACCGTGATCCTCGGCGTGTTCCTTGCTTTGCTGCTTAATCAGCCGATGTGGGGACAGGGCATTGTCCGCATTCTGGTGATCGCGCCCTTTTTCGTCATGCCGACGGTGTCAGCGCTGGTCTGGAAGAATATGTTCATGGACCCTGTGAACGGTCTCTTTGCTCACCTGTGGAAGGCCTTCGGAGCGGAACCCGTTTCATGGCTCTCTGAGGCCTCGCTGCAGTCGATTATTCTCATCGTCAGCTGGCAGTGGCTGCCGTTTGCAACGTTGATCCTGCTGACTGCAATTCAGTCGCTGGACAGTGAACAGCTGGAGGCCGCTGAAATGGATGGCGCTCCGCCGGTGGCACGGTTCGGCTATATCACCCTGCCGCACCTGAGCCGGGCCATCACGGTTGTTGTGCTGATCCAGACGATTTTTCTGCTGTCCATCTTTGCCGAGATCTTTGTCACCACCCAAGGCTCGTTCGGGACCAAGACCCTCACCTACCTGATCTATCAACGTGTTTTGGAAAGTCAGAACGTCGGATTGGGATCCGCCGGTGGTGTCTACGCCATCATCCTCGCCAATATCGTTGCCATCTTCCTGATGCGCATCGTTGGCAAGAACCTCGACGCATAGGAGGCCACCATGGCACGAGCCGTTACACCAAGACGCAAAGCCATCAATACTGCGCTGGCCTGGGCTGTTGGGTTGCTGATCTTCTTTCCAATCCTCTGGACCATTCTCACCAGCTTCAAGACCGAGGCACAGGCCATCAGCGATCCGCCCGTCTTCCTGTTCTTTGACTGGACGCTGGAAAACTACAGCGTTGTGCAGGAACGCTCCGACTATATGCGGTTCCTGTGGAATTCGGTGATCATTGCCGGTGGCTCGACCATTCTTGGCATTATCATCGCAGTGCCGGCTGCTTGGTCGATGGCCTTTGTTCCGTCGAAACGCACCAAGGATATCCTGCTGTGGATGCTGTCAACCAAGATGCTGCCTGCGGTCGGCGTACTCTACCCGATCTATATCCTGTTCATCAAAATGGGACTGCTGGACAACCGCTTTGGTCTGGTTGTGGTGCTGATGCTGATCAACCTGCCGATCATTGTCTGGATGCTTTACACCTACTTCAAGGAAATCCCTGGAGAGATCCTTGAGGCGGCGCGAATGGATGGTGCCACCCTGAAAGAGGAGATCCTCTATGTGCTGACACCAATGGCCATTCCCGGCATCGCCTCGACCCTGCTGCTGAACATCATCCTGGCCTGGAACGAAGCCTTCTGGACGCTAAACCTGACCGCCGCCAAGGCCGCACCACTGACCGCGTTCATCGCCAGCTATTCCAGCCCCGAAGGCCTGTTCTACGCCAAGCTGTCAGCGGCTTCGACAATGGCCATCGCGCCGATCCTCATCCTTGGCTGGTTCAGCCAGAAACAACTTGTCAGCGGCCTGACCTTCGGCGCCGTGAAATAAGGAAGACACCCATGGGACAGATCAAACTTGAAAGCGTGACCAAGAATTTTGGCCCCGTTGAGGTCATCCCGCCGCTGGACTTGACCATTGAAGATGGCGAATTCACCGTCTTTGTCGGCCCGTCCGGTTGTGGCAAATCCACGCTGCTGCGCCTGATTGCGGGACTGGAGGATATCACCTCGGGCACCATCCGCATCGATGGCGAGGATGCAACCGACATCCCCCCGGCGAAACGCGGACTGGCGATGGTCTTTCAATCCTATGCGCTCTATCCGCATATGTCGGTGCGCAAGAACATCGCCTTTCCGATGAAGATGGCGGGCATCCCGGCGGATGAGCAGAAGCGCCGGATTGACAATGCTGCTGCGGCGCTGAACCTCACCGATTATCTGGATCGCCGCCCAGGCCAGCTGTCGGGCGGTCAACGTCAGCGCGTCGCTATTGGCCGTGCCATCGTGCGTGAACCGGCGGCGTTTCTGTTTGACGAACCGCTGTCCAATCTGGATGCCGCCCTGCGCGTTGGCATGCGGTTGGAAATCTCGGAGCTGCACAAACGACTTGCAACCACCATGATCTACGTGACCCATGATCAGGTTGAGGCGATGACCATGGCTGACAAGATCGTCGTCTTGCAGGCTGGCGTGATCGAACAGGTCGGCAGTCCGATGGAGCTGTATCGCGCGCCACGCAATGTATTTGTCGCGGGCTTTATCGGATCGCCGAAGATGAACCTTCTGACCGGCCCGCAGGCTGCGCAGCACAATGCAGCCACCATCGGCATCCGGCCCGAACATCTTAGCATCTCTGAAACGGAGGGGATGTGGGCGGGAACCATTGGTGTCTCTGAGCATCTGGGATCCGACACTTTTTTCCACGTGCAATGTGACGCCTTTGACGACCCACTTACAGTGCGGGCCAGCGGGGAGCTGGATCTGGGCTACGGCGCACGGGTGTTTCTAACACCTGACATGACGCATCTGCATCGTTTTGGTTCCGACGGGCTGCGGATCGAATGAAACGCCTAAACGGAAAACGCGCTCTGATCACGGGTGCCGCCCGTGGCATCGGGGCGGCCTTTGCCGAAGCCTATGCGAATGAGGGCGCGCGCGTGGTCATCGCCGATATTGATACTGCCCGTGCAGAGGCAACTGCCGCGCAAATCGGAGCGGCCGCGATTGCCGTCGAACTGGATGTCACGGATCAAGCCAGCATTGACCGCGCCCTCACCCGCGCCGTTGAAAGCTATGGTGGCCTCGACATTCTGATCAACAACGCCGCTGTATTCACGGCCGCGCCGCTGACCGAGGTGACCCGAGAGTCCTACCAACGCACCTTTGACATCAATGTTTCCGGTACGTTGTTCATGATGCAGGCTGCGGCACAACAGATGATCACCCAGGGCACCGGCGGCAAGATTATCAACATGGCCAGCCAGGCCGGCCGTCGGGGAGAGCCGCTGGTGTCCGTCTACTGCGCGACGAAGGCGGCGGTGATCAGCCTCACGCAATCTGCCGGGCTGAACCTGATCTCACATGGCATCAATGTGAACGCCATCGCCCCCGGTGTCGTCGACGGTGAACATTGGGACGGCGTCGATGCTTTTTTTGCCAAATATGAGGGCAAGGCCCCCGGCCAAAAAAAAGCCGAGGTGGCGCAATCTGTTCCCTACGGGCGAATGGGCACTGCAGCAGATCTGACCGGGATGGCCGTCTTTCTGGCCAGCGAGGACGCCGACTATGTTGTGGCTCAGACCTATAACGTCGATGGCGGCCAATGGATGAGCTGATGCGGGAACACAGGTGGGAGGCAGCAGCCATGAAACTCTCGAATGATACATTGAGCCAACTGCCACAGACGATTGGCCGGCCCAGTTATGACCGCGCCGAAATCAGCCCCGGCATCGTCCATATCGGGCTTGGCAATTTCCACCGCGCGCATCAGGCGTGGTATCTGCATGCCCTGATGCAGCGGGGCTTGGCGATGGATTGGGGTATTATCGGGGCCGGTGTGCGCGCTGCCGACGCAGGAATGCGGGATCGGCTGCTGGCACAGGACTGTCTGACAACACTGATCGAATTGGATCCGACCGGGCGTTCAGCCGAAGTGATCGGGCCGTTGATCGATTTCCTACCGGTCGAGGCTGACAATGCCAGCCTGATCCGTTGCATGGCAGGCAGCCCAATCCGTATCGTTTCGCTGACTGTGACCGAAGGTGGCTATTATCAGGACGCACAGCACAAGGGGCTGGATCTCAACCATGAGGATATCCGGCATGACATTGCCCGGCCCGATCGCCCACGCACCGTGTTTGGCGCCATTGTTGAAGCGCTGCGGCTGCGCCGGGGTCGTGGTCTGCCCGCCTTTACCGTGCAAAGCTGCGACAACCTCCAGGGCAACGGTCAGATCACCCGCACTGCAGTGGTGACGCTGGCGCAGCAGACCGATCCGGAGCTTGCCGCATGGATCGATCAAACCGGGGCCTTTCCAAATTCCATGGTGGATTGCATCGTGCCCGCCACCGGTCCGGCTGAGATTGCTCTGGCCCGGGGTTACGGGATTGAGGACACCGCCCCCGTGACACATGAGAATTACCGGCATTGGGTCATTGAGGATGAATTCTGCGCCGGGCGCCCTCCTTGGGATCTGGCCGGGGCCATCTTCACCGACGATGTTCACGGCTACGAAAGCATGAAGATCCGCGTGCTGAACGCAGGCCATCAGGTGCTGGCCAACGCGGGTGAACTGCTGTCGATCGCGACCATCGCCGACTGCATGAAAGATCCCTTGCTGGCGGCCTTCTTTCGCACGGTTCAGACGGCAGAAATTCTGCCCCATGTCATCGCAGTACCCGAGATGGCCCCGAAGGATTACCTCACCCTGATTGAGGCGCGCTTCTCCAACCCCGAAATCCGCGACACCACGCGGCGTGTGGCTTATGACGGCTCATCGCGCCATCCGGGGTTTGTAATGCCGATCCTGCGCGATGCCGTGCGGAGCAAGGGCGCAATTGACGGGCTTTGCCTTGTGGAGGCGCTCTGGGCGCAGATGTGTACCGGGCTGCGTGAGGATGCCAGCGAGATCGCGCCAAACGACCCCGATTGGGAAACCCGCAAATCCGCAGCGGAACGCGCGCAGAAAAACCCTGAGGTCTGGTTGCAGCAAAGCCAGATCTATGGGGATCTATCAGAGCAGCCGGGCGTGGTTGAGCGGTTTTCTTACTGGCTCTCCATGATCCGGTCACAGGGCTGCCGCGCTGCGCTTAGCGAGTATATTGGGCACTGACAGTCCGTTTGCGCCGACGAGCAACGCACGCGGAGTTACGGCTCATCCAATGTTCAGCGCTTTGCCCCATCAACGGGCAGGCCGCTGGGAACGGCGGAGGGGACAGACGATTGCTGTGCGCGTGCTTTTTCGCCGGTCAGCGCCGTGAGAAAGGCGACCAGCGCTGCGATATCCTGATCGCTGAGATCCTGGCGCAGATATATGTCGCGGGCTCGCGACTGTCGCGCCATCTCGAACCGGTCCTGCTGCACCACAAAATCTGTGGCGGCCAGCCAGGGCACATCTGGCAATTGCAGATCGTCAGGCGTCCACGCCGAACGGCTTGCGACTGGATCGAGATGGTGCCGGATCATCCGCTCCAGTGTCGGGAAAGCTCCGTTGTGGCCATAAGGGCCGGTCAGTTCCACATTGCGCAACATAGGCGTGCGGAACCGGTAGGCGTCTGCCAGATCATCGCTTTCGCCCATACGACCGACGTCCCGGGCATAAGGGTCAAAGCGGCGCGCGCGACCGGGGCCGAAGGCCGGCAGACCGAGGGCGTAGAAGTTCTGATCCGAAAACAGCGGCCCAGCATGGCACCCGCTGCATCCGGCAGAGCCAAAGAACAGGTCCGCCCCGGCTTTCTGTCGCGCGGTCAGGGCGGTGTCATTCCCCGCCAGATAGGCATCAAACGGGCTATCAACCGAGGTGAAATCCTGCACCATGAACTGGGCAAGCGCCTCGGCAATATCTGTGACTTCCACATCCTCCGGTACTGAGATGTGATCAAAGGCAGCAACGAACCCCACTCCATAGTCCGGAAGACTGCGGACGCGTTTGGCGATGATCGGCCAGGCCAGATCAATCCGGTCGCGGGTGGCCCCTATCACCTCGTTCTCGCCGACATTGCCTGCCATCTCGACGCTGGAAGTCATCGGGAATAAGGCCTGCGCAGCCAGCAGCGATTGCAGCCCCCCAAGCAACCATTCCTCGGCTGGGGTGTTGAAGCTATTGCCGTAAATGGGATCTGCACTGATCCGCCCATCATGCATCAGCACGCGAATGGACTTCGCCCCGAGGTTCCAAAGTGCTGGCGCATTGCGCGGCACACGTTTCTGCACCCGGCTTGCGCCGCGGCCGGACAGGCGCGCAGGTCCCAGCCCCTCAGCCCCCTCACCCAGCCCCAGCGACAGCCCGTCAGATGTACCATGACGCGGATGATGGCAGGTGCCGCAGCTGATATTTCTGTTCCCCGACAGGATCTTGTCATAAAATAGCAGTCGCCCCAGTTCCGCTTTTGCCGGGTCTATGGGAATAAAATCGCCGGGCCCCAGCGATGACGGCAACTGCGGTTCCTCTGCGACGACCGTCCCCGCACAAAGGCCAAGCGCCAACACGACACAGGAGAGCACATGCGCAAGAGATGGAAACCGATTCTGGTCGCGGTGGCGCTGTCCATGACCGGCCTGACGATAACTGCGCCTCTGCCAGCCTGGGCCGAAATCGAACAGGCCCGGGATCTGATGGAGGCCGGAGAGTTTGCGGCAGCGCGCGATGCGCTCTGGCCTGCGGCGCGATCCGGCAATGCCGATGCGGAAGAACTGATCGGGATTATGTACGCCATGGGGCTGGGTGTTGAGCAGGACGATGTCCGTGCGTTTGAGTGGTACCTGCGCAGCGCCATGAAAGGGCATCCGGGCGCCCAATCCGGAATTGGCTGGTACTATGAAATCGGTCGCGGAATGCCAGCCCCCGATCTGGTGCGCGCCTATATGTGGTACACGCTGTCGGCCATCGGCGGCGATCCCGATGCGGCCATCAGCCTGGAAGAAGTGGTCAAGAAGATGACCCCGGCAGAGATCGATAAGGCGCATGTTCTGGTCGAAGATTACAAGGTCTGGATGTACCCATTCCGGTGAGGGACCGGCAGGCGGCGCAAGGTGACCCCGCGCCGCCCGGTATTTTCTCAAGACGGTATCAATTCAGATCCGCCGCGCGAGCCGCGCTGACGTCGGCTTCTGCCTCGGCCACGGCCTCCGCCAATGCAGTGAAGATCTCATCACCGCGGGTCACGTTAGACTTGAACCAGTCATAAACCGGCTCGGCGGCGGATTTGAAAGCGGCCTTCTGATCCGGCGTGGGCACATAGAGATCGCCGCCGCCCGCAACAAAATCCTCATAGGCCTGGATCGACTTGCGCTTGGGCGAGGCAAAGGTCGCTTGCTGCAAAGCATAGAACCCATCAACCACGACCTGCCGCATGTCTTCCGGCATATCCATGAAGGTCTTGTTCGACATCCACCACAGCGCGCCCATATAGGCGTGACCGTCCAGCGTCACATATTGCAGGCCAGCATCCGGGAACTTCATGCCCATGATATCGGTGATGCCGTTCTTGGACCCTTCGACCACACCGGTCTGGAACGAGGTAAACAGCTCAGGCCAGGGGATCGGTGTCGGGGAGGCCCCCAGCGCCTTCACCAGCTCTTGCGGCAGGTCCGCAACGACAGTTCGGATTTTCAGACCTTCCATGTCGGCAGGTTCCGCGACCCGGCGTTTGGTATTGGCAAAGTTCCGCCAGCCGCCGGTATTGCCAATGGTCATCAGTCGAATGGAGTCGCCGGAATCCTCCAGCGCCATCTGGCGCATGGCACGGGTAAAGTCACCCGACAAGACATGTTCGGCGATCCGGTCATCCGCCATCAGATAGGGCAGATCCAGCACCTGCACATAAGGGAACAGCCCCGACGCGCCGCCGGAGGTGGAGATATAGACATCAATCGAGCCATCCGCGACGCCTTGCAGACATTCCGCCCCGTTGGAGCAAAGCTGCGTGCCGATGAACAGCTCAACCTCGATTGCGCCGTTTGAGGCCGCCTCGACGTAGTTTTTGAACACCACCAGACCGTCGTAATCCTCGTCATTTTCGTTGGAATTCGCGGTTGCGCGGATCTTATAGTCCGCAGCATAGGCCGACAGGGCTGTGCCTGCCATCAGGGCTGACAGGGCCACTGTCTTTGCCAATTTCCTGAGCATTCTTATCTCCTCCTGTTGCTCTTTTATTTGGTTTTTCGGTCGTCCTTAGTTCAGAAACCCGGTCAATCGCGGAATGGTCAGTGAGATGGCCGGAACAAAGGTGATCAGAAAAATCACCGCTATTTCAATCGCCAGAAACGGCAGGATCGCCTTTGCAATGGTGGTGACACGCTCCTGTGAGACGGCAGCGGCCACAAATAACACCAATCCCATAGGCGGGGTCGCAAGGCCGACTGTCAGGTTCACACACATGATGATGGCGAAATGCACAGATTCAACGCCGAGATCGGTGAACACCGGCCCAAGGATCGGACCAAGGATGATGATCGCAGGTCCTGCATCCAGAAACATGCCGACGACAAACAGCAGCAGATTGATCAGGAACAGCAGGATCAGCGGATTTTCCGAGAGGGTCAGGATGAAATCGGCCAGTTGCTCCGGCGCGTGACTGAGGCTGACCACGGTCTTGAACGACATCGCCGCACCCACCAGCAACAGCACCACGGCAGAGGTGATCCCCGCGCGCGAAAACACCTGCGGCAGATCCGCCAGCCGCATCGATCCCAGCACCAGAAAGCTGATCAGCAGCGCATAGGCGACAGCTACAGCGGCGGCCTCCGTTGGGGTGAAGACGCCAGCGAGAATGCCGCCAAGGATCAGGACTGGCGTTTGTAATGGCACCACGGCCCGTTTGCAGATGGTGCGAAACGCGGGGCTGACCACCCGACGCAGCCCCAGCATCAGCCCATGGGCAAACAGCACCGCCCCAAAGAAGGCAAGCCATTTCATCTGCGCCCCGGCCCCCTCGGCCAAGGGGACAAACTGCGCCAACAGCAGACCAAGGTTCAACCGCACCAATCCGAAGGAGAACCAACGCTCCATCACGCCGATCTCAACACTGTCGAAGACCACCCGCCGCGCGGCCGGCAGCTCATACCGGTCGGCCATGGCGCGGACCATGATCATCAGGCCAACGCCCACCAATACACCCGGCACAATCCCTGCGAGGAACAGCGCAGCGACGCTTTCGCCCATGACATAGGCATAGATGATCATAATGCCCGAGGGCGGAATGATCGGCCCGATTACCGAACTGGCAGCGGTCACGGCCGCCGCGAATTTCCGGCTGTACCCTTCGCGCTCCATTGCAGGGATCAGCATGGAACCCAGCGCCGAGGTATCCGCCACGGCAGAGCCAGAGAGCCCCGCAAACAGGATCGACGACAGAATATTCACCTGTGCCAGCCCACCGCGCAGATGACCCATCAGCGCCTGCGAAAACTCGACCAGCCGCACGGTGATGCCCCCCCGGTTCATCAACTCCCCTGCAAGCATGAAAAACGGGATCGCCATCAGCGGAAAGCTGTCCATCCCGTTATAAAGATTGCGATACAGCAGGGTCAGATCACGCTCCTGCCCATTTAGCCACAGCAGTGCCCCGGGGGCGGCCAGAAGACAGAAAAAGACCGGCAGACCGATCAGCAGAAGAAACAGAAACAGCGGCAGGAACCAGATCAGCATCACTCAGCCCCTCCGATGGTCATGCCCGGGCGTTCTGGCAGGCGATCGCCCTGCCCGAATAATCGCACGATGCGTTCCAGGATCAGCTCGATATTCACCAGAATTAACAGGCCCAGCCCCACCACAAGCGAGAGCATCATCCAGCTGCGCGGCACCCGGAACCAGTTGTCGAACCCCAGCGAGGTCGGCAGGTAGAGCGAGGCCGTGGCAAAGCGTCCGCCAAGCCCAGTAACCTCCTTATAGCCAATCTGGATCCCAACGATCAGCACGGTCAGGCCAATCATCAGAAGCAGCAGTTGCAAGAGATGAAACAGCCAGCCGCGCAGCAGAGAATCGACAACATCAATAGCGACAAAACCACCACTGCGCAGCGCCGTGGGCGCCATCAGGCCGGTCATCCACAACATGCAGAACCGCGCAGCCTCATCCGGCCAAGGCAAGGCGCTGCCCAGTACATAGCGAAAGAAGACCTGAATCAGGATTGCCAGAACCATGAGACCAATGGCAAAAACGCCCACCCAACGACCGGCTGCAAGCAGGCCGGTGTTGAGCGGGCGCAGTATATTCAGGACAGATAGAACTGCCGTCATCGCGTCTCTCTCCTCCCCTTGAGCCGCCCCGACCTCCCTCGGTGCGGACAACCGGCCGCTAACTTGAGGCGGCGATCTGGCCCATCTGACCTTTGTAGAATGTCAGTGCATCCCCTTCTTCGCGCATGGTGGCGCGGTCCACATGTCCCAGCACGATGGCGTGGTCCCCTCCGTCATGGATGGCTGAGCGAGTGCATTCGAAACGCGCCAGACAGTTCTCCAGTAGCGGCACACCGTGCTCGTTCTGCGCAAGCTGCAAATGGTTCAGCCCAAAAGCATCTTTTGCGACCTGCCAACACAGATCATCCTGATCCGCCGCCAACACATGGATGGCGTAGTGGCGGGCCTCCTCAAAATAGGGAAAGCGGCGCGAGTGACGGTCTGGCGACCACAGCACCAGTGGCGGCGTCAGCGAAACCGAGGTAAAACTATTGGCGGTGATCGCCACCACACCCTGCTCGGACGCCGCTGTCACGATGGTGACGCCAGTTGCGAACCGACCAAAAGCGTCGCGCAGCAGTCGTGTGTTATCTGGTGCTGGGACAAAGCTATGTTTCCCCTGCCCTGCATGCGCAGACATCATGCGACCTCCCGGCCCAATGCCGCCTCATACAATTTGAACCAGGTCGGACGGTCCAGCTCGACCTTCAGCGCGTCAGAGGCCTGTTTGATCCGCGCCAGGTTGTTGGTACCCAACACCGGCAGGATCCGAGCGGGATGCCGCAACAGGAAGGCTATGGCGACGGCGGCGCGGTCAACGCCCTGCGCTGCGGCAATCTCATCCAGCCGTTCAGCCAATTGGCCACGGCCGGTCATTAAGCCGCCACCGCCAAGCGGCGACCAAGCCATCAACGGATGGCCCTGCCGTTGATGAAAAGCCAAATCGCCATTGGTGAAGGGCGTGATCTCAGAGAGCGAAATCTCAATCTGATTGGTGGCCAGTGGCGTCTTCATCCCCGATTGCAGCAGTTCCCAATCCCAGGGCCGGAAGTTCGAAACCCCCACGGCGCGCAGTTTGCCTGCGGCGACCAGCGCGTCCAGCGCAGCCCCCGTCTCGGCATGATCCATCAGCGGATCCGGGCGGTGGATCAGCAAGAGGTCGATATGATCGATGCCCATCTCCGACAGCGAGGTTTCCACTGACCGGGTAATATGAGCCGAGGAAGTGTCGTAGTGCTTGACCGCTGCATCCGCATAGCGCCCGACCGGGGCCACGATATCGCATTTGGTGACAATCTCCATCCGATCCCGCAGAGCTGGATTTGCCTTCAGCGCCTGACCCAGAATGCCTTCGGCGGCATACCCGCCATAGATATCGGCCTGATCAAAGGTGGTGATCCCCTGCGCCAGACAGGCTTCAATCTTGGCCTCGACATGGGCGGTTGATGTATCGCTGTCATCGCCCAGACGCCACATGCCATAGACCAGACGGCTGAACTCCAGCCCTTCTGCGATCTTGATCCGTTCCATCAACGACGTTCTCCGTTCCCTAAGGGTGTAGCCGGGGTCGATTGCGGCACCCGACCATATTCATGCGGCAGTGAGCAGGTTTTCAGATGTGGCATCACCCGCGCCCCGAAATGCCGCGCTTCCTCCAGATGCGGATAGCCCGACAGAACGAAGGCGCGAATGCCCATTTTCTGATAGGCTTCCAGCTTGGACATGATCTGATCGGTGGATCCGACCAGCGCCGCCCCGCAACCAGAGCGTGCCCGCCCTATCCCTGTCCAGAGGTTCGGTTCAATAAACCCGAATTCATCCGCAATATCGCGGTTCTTGGCCTGATGCGCCACGCCCAGCGAGGTGGCATCCAGCGCCCGATCCCGAATGGCTTTGCCCTGTGCATCATCCAGTTTCGACACGAGATGATCAGCGTATTCATAGGCTTCCGCCTCAGTATCGCGGACAATGACGTGCACCCGAAGACCATAATCCAGCGCGCGACCATAGGTTTCCGCAACATTGTGGACCGCCTGCATCCGACCGGCCAGATCTTCCATCTTTTCCGGCCACATCAGGTAGACATCGCAATGTTCACCGCAGAGCTCCAGCGCCGCCGGGGAATAGCCACCGAAATACAGCAGCGGCCCGCCGGTCTGATAGGGTTTCGCCGGATCGGTTGTGAGCCCCTCGAACTGATAAACCTCGCCATTGTGGTTGATCTCATCGCGGGTCCAGGCTTGTTTCAGGATCTCCACCACCTCGCGCGAGCGTTGATACCGGAACGCGCTGTCGGCTTTCTCGCCTGGAAAATCGGAGGAGATGATGTTCACCGTCAGCCGCCCCTCCAGCATGTGGTCCAGCGTGGCAAGAGTGCGCGCCAACATGATCGGCTGCATCTCCCCGCAGCGTACCGCTGCCAGCATATTGATCCTGTCGGTAATCGGCGCGCAGCCTGCCACAAAACTAAGCGTATCCTGACCCACCTGATAGGACGACGGACAGAGGATATTGCGAAATCCCTGCGCCTCGGCCTCTTTCACGATGTCAGAGCAATGCGCCCAGGAGGACCGCAGATCGCCATCCGGCACGCCAAGGAACTGGTAGTCATCGGAGCAGAGCGCGGCGAACCAAGACACTTCAACCGCATCAAGATCCGCAGATGTTACCGGAACAACGCTCATTGGCCTCTCCCTCATCCTTTGCAACTTAACTCTTGCATAACCCGCGCCTTGATGTAGATCAATGGTGTATCAATTATTTCCCTATCGTGACGATTGGCCTCATGCCCACCCCCCGCACCTCCGGCACCGCGCTGCCACTATATCTGCAGATCAGCGAAGCGCTGACCCGCGAGATCGCGGCCGGGAGGTTGGCAGACGGGGAGCGTCTGGCACCTGAACGGCAGCTGGCCCAAACCTATGGGACAACAGTAAGGACCTTGCGTAAGGCACTGTCAGAACTGGAAAATCAGGGCATGCTGGAGCGCATTCAAGGATCGGGAAACTATATCCGCACAACGCAAACCCTGCCGAGCGTCTACTCAATGTTTAGGCTGGAACTACCAAATGGCGGCGGCCTGCCAACTGCAGATATCATCTCTGTCACGGAATGCGACAAACCTGAGGACCTGCCGCAGTTTGGCACCAGCGCCCGGGGCACTCGTATCCGCAGATTGCGCTATCTGGACAGCACGATCATCGCCGTTGAAGAGATTTGGCTGGATGCTGGAGCGGGCCGTGTGGATGTCGCGCAGCTCTCTGATTCCCTTTATCGCTACTACCGGCTGCAATTGGGGTTCTGGATCAGCCGCGCTGAGGATCGCGTCTCGCTCGCGCCGGTGCCCGACTGGGCGCCGGCGCTCTTCACCAAGCCCCCCGGCACCACGGTTGGGTATATCGAACGGCTAAGCTGGGCCCAGGATCTGGCCCCGGTTGAATTTTCACGCACCTGGTTTGACACGGAAAAGGCGCTCTATGTGCAGCGCCTGACATAGGAGGAAACATGTCCGGACCCACCACCTATGGGATCATCGGCTGCGGCATGATGGGCCAGGAACATCTGCGCAATATTGCCCTGCTGGACAACACGCGGGTCGGCGCGATCTATGAACCGAACGCCGCCATGCGTGAGATTTCGGCTGAACTGGCGCCAGAAGCCCTGTTCATGGACAGCCTTGAGGCTCTGCTCAGCCACCCCGACCTTGATTGCCTGCTGATTGCCAGCCCCAACTTCCGCCACTTGGAACAGCTGGAAGCGCTGGCTGCACATCGCGCCCTGCCAGTGCTGGTCGAGAAACCGCTGTTCACCAACCTTGCGGATCTTGGGCGGCTGGATGTCTTTGCCGCGCGCTATGATGCGCCGGTTTGGGTGGCGATGGAATATCGTTACATGCCGCCAGTCGCCGCCTTCCTGCGCGATGTCGAAGCAGCCACCGGCGGAATTAGAATGTTAAGCATCCGCGAACATCGCTTTCCGTTTCTGGAAAAGGTTGATGACTGGAACCGCTTCGACGCCAAATCCGGCGGCACCTTTGTTGAAAAATGCTGCCATTTCTTTGATCTGATGCGGCTGGCCCTGGGATCAGAGCCCGTCCGAGTGATGGCCAGCGGTGGGCAGGATGTGAACCATCTCGATGAACGCTACAGCGACGGTGTGCCTGACATCCTCGACAATGGCTACGTGATCGTCGACTTCCGCTGCGGCGCGCGCGCCATGCTGGACCTGTGCATGTTTGCCGAAGGCGCGGAGTATCAGGAAGAGATTGCCGCCGTTGGCCCCACAGGCAAGGTCGAAGCCTTTGTGCCCGGACCGGGGCGGTTCTGGCCCCCGCATTTGGGCAGGCCTCCGCTACCGAAGCTGGTGACCTCGCCACGCAGTCCCAAAGGTCCCGAAACACAAGAGATCCCGGTTGATCCCGCGCTTCTTGAGGCCGGAGATCACAATGGATCCACTTTCTATCAGCATCAAAAGTTTCTCGAACTGGTTCGCGGTCAACGCGTCGCTGCAGAGGTGACCCTTCATGATGGGCGGATGGCAGTGCTGATGGGGATGGCGGCACAGATCTCCATTTCCGAGCGGCGCAGCGTAGAGATATCAGAGCTGATCTGAGCGCGCCCAGGTGACAGGGGTATTACAGGCCAATCACGATATCGGCCTGTAACCCGCCCAATGCTGCGCTTTGTTCCAGCCGCAGCGTACCACCATGGGCGCGGGCGATATCCGTCACGATGGCAAGTCCGAGACCTACGCCACTGCCCAGATCCTGATTGCGCGCCGGATCCAGCCGGGTGAAGGGGCGCGTCGCCTCAGCCCGGTCGGCCTCGGCGATACCGGGGCCATCATCCTCAACCCGGATACGCAGAAATTTCTCGGTCATGGCCACGGACACCCGCGCCCGCGTGCCATAGCGTACTGCGTTGGAGATCAGGTTTTGGACCGCACGCCGTATCGCAGACCCGCGCAGCATCACCTTGCCCTTGCCGCTCATCTCACCCAGCATCACATCCTTACCCTGTCGGCGCCAGCCATCCACCAGCAGCGTGATCATCACATATGGGTCGACCTCCTCCGGCTCACTGGTCGAAACCCCACGCGAAAAATCAAGAAACGCATCCAAGAGCGCCTGCATCTCATCCACATCCTGCCGCAGCGGTTCGGCGTCCTCCTCGTCCAGCATCGACAGGCCAAGTTTCATCCTTGTGAGTGGGGTGCGCAGGTCGTGGCTCACTCCCGAGAGCATCAAGGTCCGCTGCTCCATCTGCCGCTCGATCCGTGCGCGCATGTCCAGAAACGCGCTGCCGGCCGCCCGCACCTCATTCGCGCCGTGCGGCGAATAAGGCTCCGTCCGCCCCCGCCCAAAGGCCTGCGCGGCATCGGCGAGTTGTTTGATCGGACGCAGCTGATTACGCATGTAGACAAAGGCGATAATCGTCATCAAAAAACCAAAGGCGATCACTGTCACGATCAGCTGGTGCGGTGCCGCCGCGGTCACCCGGCGCCGATCAAATACCAGAGCCATCGGGCCGTGATCACTCGCAAGCACCAACTGTACCCGGCGGGTGTTGGGGAACTGGGCCGAAATGAACTGCGGCGCAGTCGCCTGCAACGTATTGCGCACCACCCGCCCGGAAAATTCCAAGAGCCCCATCTGATCCAACGGCACCGGCTCCCCTGGTTCCAGAAACCGGATCTGCATCTGCAAGGGTTGCAACAGAGGTTCTGCCAGCAACAACGCCTCCTGCTGACTGGCAGCCGGCGCCATGGTCTCCTCCAGCAGTCGCAATTCCCGCAGCATGGTCAGGGTCATCTGGACCGTCAGGTCCTCAAGATCGCGTTTGATGAACACAACCGACACCACCAATTGCAGCGTCACAATCGGCACCAGTAGAATAAGCGCTGCCCGCCCGTACAGGCTGCGCGGCATATAGTGTTTGAGCCATTGAAAGAACATGCGCTACACCTACCCCGCGACCCCGCCGCTGAAAAGCAAAACGCGCATCCCCTGCGCCCCGTTTGTTACCAAGGATCAGACCTGATGCAGGCACCCGATGATTTCAATCCCCCCGCCGGGATCGCCGAAACGCTAGAGCCCGGATTGCGCCGTATTCTGGCCCCGAACCCGTCGCCGATGACCTATTGTGGCACCAACACATATCTGCTCGGCGACACTGATGTTGCGGTCATTGATCCCGGTCCGGCGAATGAGGCACATCTGCAATCAATTCTCGCGGCCTTGGGACCGGGTCAGCGCATCAGTCATATTCTGGTCAGCCACAGCCATCTGGACCACTCCCCTCTGGCACGTCCGCTGGCAGAGGCCACCGGCGCGCCGGTCTATGCCTTTGGCGATGCCCTCTCAGGGCGCAGCGCAGTGATGACATCGCTCGCCGAAGCGGGGCTGGCCGGTGGTGGCGAGGGCATCGATATCAACTTCGCGCCGGACATCTCTCTGAGCGATGGGGAGACATTAACCGGACCCGACTGGCAGCTGGAGGTGATCCATACCCCCGGCCATCTCGGCAACCATATCGCCTTGGCTTGGGGGGATGCCTGTTTCACCGCTGATCACGTGATGGGTTGGGCCAGCTCTCTGGTCTCGCCCCCGGATGGTGATCTGACCGATTTCATGGCTTCTTGTCGGCGGCTGGCCGCCCGCGACTGGCGGGTGTTTTACCCCGGCCATGGGGCACCGGTTGCCGCCCCCGCCACCCGGCTCGCCTGGCTGATTGACCACCGCACGGGGCGAGAGGCCGCGATCCTTGCCGAACTCACCGCCGGTCCCGCCACCGTCACCGAGCTGACAGCGCGGATCTACACCGAAACCCCGCCTTCCCTACGCGTCGCCGCTGAGCGTAATGTCTTCGCACACCTCGTTGATCTTGCCGGGAAATCCCAGGTTGCAGCCGATGGCCCTCTGTCATTTGGCGCGCGTTTCAGAAATCTGCGCTGACCGTGCCGGGGGGATGCGTTTTTTTCCAAAAAACTGCAAAACGACTCTGGACGCCAACAGATCGCACCGCTATACGGCACAGACCGTTCCGGCGTAGCTCAGCGGTAGAGCAGTTGACTGTTAATCAATTGGTCGTAGGTTCGATCCCTACCGCCGGAGCCAAAGAATTCAAGGGGTTAGAGGGATTTCTCTCTAACCCCTTTTCTTTTGACAATGGTCTGAGATGCTTTTCCCCTGATATCAGCGTGCCAGAATAGATGGCAGATCACAGATAAATGGCCGCCCTCTATGGTCGGCTGATTGGATCAGCAGATGCCGAAACACAGGTCCGCCGCAATCCGGGAATGCTCAGTCTGACGAACGGTTATCGTGATCCCTGAGACGCAAGACCAGCGGCGCCAATGCCAGAACCAGCACTGCCGCGACCAGGAATGGCGCGCCCGGGAGGTACCATTCGGCTTCACCGACAAATCGCTCGAACACCCCTGTCAACACCAGCGGCGCCACAACGGCTGCGACGGATGACAGCGACGCAATGACCCCCTGCACCACACCTTGCTGGTCTTCGCCAACCCGGTTGGCCGCAAAGGCGGTGATCAGCGGTGGCGCCATATCGGACAGGGCAGCAATCGGCAGAAAGACCACCACAACCCAGATTGCGCTGGCGAGACCGAAGCCGATCATTGCGATCACCGCCGCCACCATCGCGATGATCAAGGTTTTATAGTCCCCTAGTCGTTTGGTCATCTGCGGCAGGATTCCAGCCTGCACCACAGCAATCAGGACGCCATAGGCAGACAGGGTCACACCAATGGTAAACCCATCCCAGCCAAACACCTCACGGCCCCAAAAGGACCAGAGCGTCGGGTAAACCAGATTGGCGAACTCAAAGACGAAGATGCAGATCAGCGGGATCGCCAACCCCGGAATGACGAAGGCGCGGATCAGCGTTCCAAAGGGGTTGAGATCGCGTTTACCAAACGGCCGACGGTTCTCAGGTTTCAGGGACTCCGGCAGGATAACGATCCCAAACACCACGTTGAGAGCGGAGAGACCGGCTGCAATCCAGAACGGCGCGCTGATATGCAGGCCCGATGCCAACCCGCCAAGCGCTGGCCCGAGCACAAAACCAATGCCAAACGCCGCCCCGATCATGCCAAACGCAGCGCCGCGTTCTGTTGGCTTGGCAATGTCGGAAATATAGGCAGTTGCCGTGATATAGGTCGCGCCCGCCATCCCCGCGATGACGCGCCCGATCAACAGCATCCAATAGGTCTGCGCCAGCGCCATGATCACATAGTCAATGGTGAGCGTCACCAGCGCAAGGATCAGAACCGGCCTGCGCCCGTAGGAATCAGACAGGCTGCCTACAATCGGGCCAAACAGAAACATCGCGGCGGCATAGGCTGACATCATGATGCCGCTCCACAAAGCGCCTTCGGCCGTGCTTTGCGCGCCGACCCTCAGCATCAGGTCTGGCATGATCGGAAACACGATGCCAACGCCGATGGCATCGATCATCAATGTGGCCAGAATAAACAGGAAAGGGCCGGTTAACTTCATGTGGGCAGTCTTTATCAATCAGGATTGGTGCGGGCAGTGCCCCGTGTCGCGTTGGTAGCAATGCAGTGCCAGCACCGATAACGCTATTTTCGTCACGCAGTTCGTTTTTCCGACAATGGTACAAAAACACCCCCGCCAAGACGCGAGGCACCGGATGGCCCTCAGCTGCTCAGGGCTGAGGAAACCGCACCTCAATGCGCAACCCGCGTTCGTCCGCAGTGTACATCAGCGCCAGTTCAGCCTCGTGTAGTTCAGCGATGGCCTTCACCATGGCCAACCCCAGACCCGCCCCGGCAGTGTTGCGACTGCGGTCAAGCCGATAGAGCGGATCCAGCACGCGCCCCCGCTCAGCCTCCGGGATGCCGGGACCATCATCCGTCACCACAAGCCGACTGCCGGAGAGGTCAATGGCAATCCTGGCCCCCTCACCTGCGTGGCGAATGGCGTTTTCGATCAGATTGGCCAGCAACTGCATGATAAGGCTGCGGTCGGCATGGATGGTGGCGGCGTTGGTGATCCGACAGGACAGGCTTTGTCCCGCGTCCTGTGCCACCGCCTCATAAATCTCATGCACCTGCTCAACCACCACACCCAGATCTACTGCGGCAAATCCATCGCGTCGTCCCTGGCTTTGCATGCGGGCAATCCGCTGGATCGCGCCAAAGATGGCGATGATGTCATCCATCTGCGCAATTGCGGCCTCCCGGTGCGCGGTCTGGTCTTCGGCCTCATCGGCCTGATCCAGATGCAGCCGCAGACGCGTCAGCGGTGTGCGCAGGTCATGGGCAATATTGGCCGAGAAATCAGACATCTGCCGAATGGAAGCTTGCAGGCGTTCCGTCGCGCCATCAATACGCGCGGCCAGCTCGTCAATATCGTCGCGGATCACCTTTGGTGCCAGCCGTAGGTCCAATTCGCCATCCGCAATACGGTCAAACCCGGCTCCGATCCGGTTCAGTCGACGCTGCGCCCGGATGCCAAAGATTAGCCCGATGATCAGCGCAGGTAGCGATAGGATGACCACAAAAACCAAGATAACGCTGGTCAGATCGGACCCAAAGGCGCTGACGCCCGGTGCATAGACCACAAGATGTCCGTCCAGAACCGCGCCACTGTAAATCCGCCAGCCAAGATCCGCCTCGCTCTCAAAGGCCACATCAAAGGCAAGCTGCCCCGCAGCGGTCTCCTCGGCCGCGGGTCCGCTGTCGGAGAGCTCTTCCTCATCATCTTCGTCGATCAGATCAAAGATCCGGTCAAGCGTCTCAAGCGCCTTAGGCTGAAACAGGGCTTCGGCCTCAAGAATATCAAATCCCTGGCTGTCAAAGGCGCCGCGCAGGACCGGTCCCAGAACTTTGCCGTCAGCCCGCAGCACCGCATAGCCGACGCCACTGTCCGAGAAGACTTCGGCGGTCACGATTTCCTCAGGAAACCGTCCCTCGCGCGTCAGTCGGTCACTAATGCGCTGATATTCCTCGCGCAGAGCCTCCTCGGTCTCGGCGCGGAATTCTTCGGTGATGACGTCATCCAGAAGCAGCCCGCCAAGGGTCAGCAGAACCAGGAAGGCCAGCGACAAGGCAATCGCCTGCCGCAGCGCACTCATCCGGAAGAGGCGCTTAAAGAAGGATCTAATCAATGAACATATACCCTGACCCGCGCACGGTTTTGATGAACTCCAGCCCAAACGGTTTTTCAATCTTGTTACGCAGGCGGCTCATATGGGTTTCGACAACACTAGTGGACGGATCGAAATTGATATCCCAGACCCGCTCCAGCAGCATCGCCCGGGTCTGGATCCGCCCCTTGGAGCGCATCAGAACCTCTAGCAGGCGAAACTCCTTGGGGTTCAGCAAAACGGTTGTCCCGTTGCAGGCGCAGGTCTGACTAAGCAAATCCAGATCAAGCCCGCGATGCGAGAGCCGCGTCGCTGTTTCTGCGGCCTCGGCCCGCCCGCGACGACCAAGGGCGGTGATCCGGGCCAGAAGCTCGGTCATGGCAAAGGGCTTGCTGAGATAGTCATCCGCGCCGGCCTCAAGCCCCTCGACCCGGTCCTCCACTGCACCAAGGGCGGTGAGCAGGATCAAGGGCGTGGTAATGCGCGCCGAGCGCAATGTTTTCAACGCCGACAACCCGTCCAAGTCCGGCGTCATCCGATCGAAGACCAGCACATCGTAGTCCCGCGTCGTCGCGGCCAGCAGCGCCTCACGGCCGTTTTCAATCCAATCAACCACATGGCCTGCGGCCGTGAGGCCCTTGACCGTCCAGGTCCCGATTTCGGGATCATCTTCCAGCAAGAGTATTCGCATCAAGCCACCGCCAGTTTCGGGAGAGCGACCAGAGATCCGCCGAAACGGCCCCTAGGTGCTGAAGTCGGGTCATGCCCGATTTTGACTGATCACATCCGAGCATATGCCCCCCGACGCCGCAAGCCATAGCGGTACAGCGCCGGGTCTTGGCGTCATGCCAGAACGCGGTGCCCACGTCCCTGCATACAACGGATCAGAATGGTGCGCCGCTGTTCATCCCGCTCGCTCTGCCCCTCAAGGGCGCCAACGCCACCGCCAAGCACCGCGCCAACCAGCGCATCATCCGCGCGGTCGCCATCCTTGCTGTCCACGGCACCAATGATGCCGCCAATAACCGCGCCTGTGACAGCACCGGATTGCAACGTCTTCTCCGTATGCCCTTCCGCCAAAGCCCGGCATGCCCCCAGATCTGCCTCATATCCAACCTGTCTGGGGCCGTCTGTGAGGAGTGGCTCATCAAAGCTATTGCTACACGCAGCAACAGTCACAAGCATCGCACATCCTGCAAAAATCATCTTCATCGTCGTCTCTCTCCGTCGTCCGGATTGCCGTACCTCTGGGTGCCTCGGGTGTTCGGCAAATCGCTGTGACCGCATCCATCGCGGTCTGAAATCGCATGTCTTTTAAGTCGCTTCTGCTGTCCGGTTGCTCCGAGCATCGGGCGTCAAACCCTGCGCCCCGGACAGCAGCTAAATCCAAGCGGTGGCTTAGCCCTTGTCGTCCGTCACGGCGCAGTGTCCATCTTCGTCGTCATCATCATCGTCGTGACGGTCACCATTGAACATCGCGCCATCCATCAACGCTGCGAATTCCATCACATCTTCGATGTCTTCTTCGATCAACTGCTGCATTAATTCAGGGGTCGCCGCAGTCTGACGCGCGGTGCTGAGAACGGCCCCATCACCGGCGCTGATGATGACTTCCGTCAGACTGGTGGGCGCGGCGATGGTGGCCTCATAGACAGGCTTGCTGTTGAACTCTTCCATGCTGAGCTCGATCACACGCCCTTTTGCCTGTTCCTTGGCGATGGACATGGCCTGCTCAACACCGATGGGGGCGTTCAGCATCTGTTCATAGGTCAGGTCCGGTTCAAAAATCGTCTCGGCGCGCGCTGTCTGTGCTGCAAAGCCAAAGGCGATCAGCGTGGCAGTCATGACGATACCGGTGGTGGTCTTGGTAACCATGGGGTGTCCTCTCTTGGTGGGACCGGGGCGATCACTGCACCCCGGTTGATGAGAGGAACTTGGCGGTTCAGACTTACATGGTCTCTTCCGCTGCCTTACAAATTTGTAAGCTAGGCAAAAACATCAGGCGAGGCTGGGCAGCCACAGTACAATTGACGGGAAGGCAACCAGAATCGCGATGGTGATCCCATCCGCAATGAAGAACGGTGTCACACCTTTGAACACATCCTGCACCGTCAGATCGTCGCGTACCCCCGCCACAACGAAACAGTTCAGACCAATGGGCGGGGTAATCAGACAGAATTCGGCCATTTTGACCACCAGAATACCAAACCAGATCGCACACATCGGACCGGACATGCCAAAGGTGCTCTCCGCCGCTGAAACATATTCGCCGCCATTGAGCGCCATCACAGCCGGGTAGACCACCGGCAGAGTGAGCAGCAGCATACCAATCGCATCCATGAACATGCCAAGAACCGCATAGGCCAGCAGGATGCAGATCAGGATCAGCATCGGCGAGAGCGTCAGCGAGGTGATCCAGTCGGAAAACGCCGCCGGCAGCTCGGCGAAGCCCAGAAAGCGCACGTAAATCAGCACACCCCAGATGATGGTGAAGATCATCACCGACAGTTTGGCCGTCTCCAACAGCGCGTCTTTCAGCTCCGCCCACCGCATGCCGCGATAAAGCGCCATCAGAAACACCACAAAGGCCCCGATTGCGCCGCCTTCGGTTGGCGTACCCCAGGCATCGCCACCAAAGGGGTTGTAAACAAACAGGATAATTGTCGCGACGACGAAAAGGATCGGCAACGCAGGCGGCAAAGAGACAAGCCGCTCCTTCCAGGTGAAGCCGGTGACGGCGGGGCCAAACCCCTTGATCGTCATCGCCATACCTATGATCAGCAAACCGTAAACCACCGCTGAGAAGGCACCTGGGATAAAGCCTGCAAGCAGCAGTTTTCCCACGTCCTGCTCAACGATGATCGCATAAATCACCAAAATGGCCGATGGTGGAATGAGCGAGGCCAGCGTGCCCCCAGCCGCAACCACGCCCGCCGCGAAGCGTTTGTCATAGCCAATTTTCAGCATCTCCGGGATGGCGATGCGCGCAAAGACAGCGGAGGTTGCAACCGACGCGCCAGAGACCGCGGCAAAGCCAGCGGTGGCAAAAACGGTGGAAACCGCAAGACCACCCGGCACCCATGCGAGCCAGCGCTTCGCAGCCTCAAACAGCGCCTTGGTGAGCCCCGCATAATAGGCAAGATAGCCGATCAGGATAAAGGTCGGGATAAGGCTGAGCGCCTGACTGGAGACCTTGGAATGAGGCACTTGTCCGGCGGTCTTCACCGCAATGGTCACCGCCTTGGTGAAACGCTCAGGATCATAGCCAAACTTGGCCCAGAAAATCCAGACGAGGCCAACCAGCCCGGCAAGGCCGGCGGCAAAAGCGACCCGCATTCCCAGAAGTACCGTCGCCAGAAGAAAGCCGCTGACCCAGAGGCCGATTTCGATAGGTTCCATTACCTGCCCCCTTAGTCGCGGTCGCTGGCGGAGGTTGACACTCCGCCCAGATGTTCAGCTTCTGCCGCGGCCTGTTCAGCCGCGCTTTGCACCAGTGGCACTGCGGCGGGGCGCGCCAGCCCCAGCACCAGCGCCCGACCGTAGCCCCAAACCTGCAGCAACAGCCGAAGGCACAGCACTGCAAACGCCACAGGCGCCAGCAACTTGGCAGGCCAGATCGGCAGGCCAATATCGATCGAGCTGTCGCGGCTCCATAGCGGTGCGGCAAAATCAAAGGAGCGGAGAAAATGTGACCAGCTCCCCCAAAGCAGCGCGAGCATGAGAGCCAGGATCAGCAGGACAGAAATCAATTCAAACAGCCAAAGCGCCCGCCCACGCAAGGCAGAGATCACCAGATCCATCCGGATATGGCTGCCATCCCGCTGCACAAAAGAAATACCCATGAAGGCAATCAGCGGCATCACCTGTTCGATCCAGTCAACATACCCCGGCAGGGGCGCGTTGAACGCGTTGCGCCCGCCAACCGATACCACCGCCAGCACCATCAGTGAAAACACCGCAAGGCCACTGATCAACGCCATCACGCGTTCCAACCGCAGCAGTTGCCTGTCCCATCTGCTGATCAGGCTGCCATCTTCCAGCACCGCCGCACTGCCTGCCATGCCCTGCCCCCGTTTTCTCTAGTCTACATTCACGCAATAAAGGGCCGGCGCAGAACTGCCCGGCCCCCTTTGCAACTATATAAAGATCAGCTGCCTGACCGCTGATCGCTCAGGGTTTTCTGCACCAGATCATAAAGCTCCTGTGCAGGCAGGCCTTGAGCGCTCATGTCTGCAATCCACTGTTCGCGGATCGGGTCGGCGGCCACTTTGCGGAACTCTGCCAGCTGGTCTTCGGAAATGGTGACCTTTTCGACGCCTTTTTCGGCCAGAACACTGTCCCATTTCTCAAGCAAGGCACCGTAGTTGGCGAGGTAATGTGCGATCGCCTCGTCCACGGAGCTGTCGAGCGCCTCGCGCTCAGCATCGCTCAGCGCCTCATAGGCATCGGTGTTCACAACAACCGGGCAGTTCACGGTGCCGGGGTTGAGGTTCTCAGTCCACCAGTCGGCCTTGTTGATGGTGCCAAAGCTCAGATGTGCATGCTGGGCAAAGGCAACGGTGTCAACCACGCCGGATTCCATCGCATTATACGCCTCGGTCGCGGTTACGGAGGTAGGCACGGCACCAACGGCAGAAAACGCCTTACCGATGCCACCGGTGGCCCGCACACGCATATCCTTGAATTCGCCCAGCTCATCACGGGCCTCACCTGTGCCGACGATATTGTACTGCGGCATCGGCGAGGTCATCAACAGCTTCGCGTTCCAGCGCGCCAGATCTTTCTGCACGGCAGGATGTGCATAAACCGCGTGGCTGACGGCCACCTCTTCCTCAAGGTTTGCAACACCTAGGAATGGCAATTCTAGCACGGTAATCGTCGGGTTTTTATCCCGGTGATACCCGGCGCAGAACTGCGCCATCTCGAAGGCACCGATGGAGATCCCGTCGAGATTCTCTTTGTTCTTTGACAGGCCACCATAGCTGATGTTCATGGTGAATTCGCCGCCGGTCTTCTCAGAGACCAGCTCAGCCAGTTTTTCAACATGTTCGGTAAAGGCGCGCCGCTTGCCCCAGACGGAGACATTCCATTCGGTGGCGGCCGCACTGCCTGCAATGGACAGGCCCGCAATCGCCGCAGTTGCGACGGTCAGATAAGTGTTCATGAGTTCCTCCCAGTTTGTACTCTTGCCTCATTGTCCCCCTGCCAGCCGCTCAAGCACCTGAGCGCAGGCCTGCCCACAATCATCAGATCACGGTCCCTTGGAGGTACAAAGCGACGAGCATCTGGCACCACGCTAGCGCCAAGCCAAGGCGCTGCCAACCCCACAAGACAGCCGTGCGGCATGGGCACAAAACCTGCTCACATCGTGGGCACATGGATCATTTCTAGCCACCAAGAGCGCACCAGGCACGGTCTGACGCGCGACAGCCTGGCACAGTTTGCCGCAGGCGATGGGGCCAGTCGCCGCTGGCTGATAGCGCCAGCACTGCGCCCTGCTTCGAATTACAGCCTCACGCGCGAGGCCAAGGATTTACAGCCAACACTATGATAAACAACACATCACCCTCATATAAACCCACAAAATTTACAATCAAACCTCTGAAAGAGAAATAGATTTACAGGTAAACCCTTATTCCATGGACACTTATTTCCTTATTTTCAAGCTTGGGTATTATCGCTGCGGAGGACGGAAAGGGTTTGACACATCTCGCTGTGCGCTGTGGTGTGCCATTCCGAGAACAGACTGGAGGGAGGGACACAAGATGACCCAGGAGAGCGACAGCAAAGCCTATGCGCCGTCGGAGGAGACGGTTGCGCGTGCCCATGTTAACGCCGCACAATATGATGAGATGTACGCCGCTTCTATGCAGGATCCAGAGGGTTTCTGGCGTCAGCAGGCGGAGCGGATCGACTGGATCAAACCCTTCACCCAAGTGAAGGACGTGGACTTCACGCTCGGTAATGTCTCGATCAACTGGTACGCAGACGGCACGCTGAATGTCGCCGCCAACTGCATCGACCGCCACCTTGACACCCGCGGCGATCAGACGGCGATCATCTGGGAGCCCGACAGCCCCGATGAGGCTGCACAGCACATTTCTTACAAGCAGCTCCACACCCGCGTCTGCCGTATGGCCAACGTCCTGGAGACCATGGGCGTGCGCAAAGGGGATCGCGTGGTGATCTACCTGCCGATGATCCCCGAAGCCGCCTATGCCATGCTGGCCTGCGCCCGTATCGGCGCAATTCACTCCATTGTCTTTGCCGGTTTCTCGCCAGATGCCCTGGCGGCGCGGGTCAATGGCTGCGATGCCAAGGTCCTCATCACCGCGGATGAGGCCCCCCGTGGTGGCCGCAAGACCCCGCTGAAATCCAACGCCGACGCCGCGCTCCTGCACACCAAGGACACTGTGAAATGCTTGGTGGTCAAGCGCACCGGCGGCCAGACCACGTGGATCGACGGGCGCGACTATGACTACAACGAAATGGCGTTGGAGGCGGACGACTACTCAAAACCCGCAGAGATGAATGCCGAGGACCCGCTGTTCATCCTCTACACCTCCGGCTCCACCGGCCAGCCCAAGGGGGTTGTACACACCACCGGCGGCTACTTGACCTATGCCGCGATGACCCATGAGATCACCTTTGATTACCATGACGGCGACATCTACTGGTGTACGGCGGATGTGGGCTGGGTAACCGGCCACAGCTATATCGTCTATGGGCCGCTGGCCAATGGTGCCACCACGCTGATGTTCGAAGGCGTGCCGACCTACCCGGACGCCAGCCGGTTCTGGCAGGTCTGCGACAAGCATAAGGTGACGCAGTTCTACACCGCCCCCACTGCGCTGCGCGCCCTGATGGGTCAGGGCAACGAATGGGTCGAAAAATGCGATCTGTCCTCTCTGCGCACCCTTGGCACCGTGGGCGAGCCGATCAATCCCGAAGCCTGGAACTGGTACAATGATATCGTCGGCAAAGGAAAATGTCCTATTGTCGACACGTGGTGGCAGACCGAAACCGGTGGTCATCTGATGACCCCCCTGCCCGGTGCCCATGCAACCAAGCCCGGTGCGGCGATGAAGCCCTTCTTTGGCGTGGCTCCCGTGGTTCTGGACCCGCAGTCCGGCGAGGAAATCACCGGCAACGGCGTCGAAGGTGTGCTCTGCATCAAGGACAGCTGGCCCGGCCAGATGCGCACCGTCTGGGGCGACCATGAGCGGTTCGAGAAGACGTATTTCTCGGACTACAAAGGCTACTACTTCACCGGTGATGGCTGCCGTCGTGACGCCGATGGCGACTACTGGATCACTGGCCGCGTCGATGACGTGATCAATGTCTCCGGTCACCGCATGGGCACAGCCGAAGTCGAAAGCGCTCTTGTGGCTCACGCCGCCGTCGCGGAGGCCGCCGTGGTAGGCTACCCGCACGACATCAAGGGACAAGGCATTTATTGCTATGTCACGCTGATGAACGACCGCGAACCGTCGGATGAGCTGGTGAAGGAGCTGCGCACCTGGGTCCGGACCGAGATCGGCCCGATTGCCTCTCCTGATGTGATCCAATGGGCGCCGGGTCTGCCGAAAACCCGCTCCGGCAAGATTATGCGCCGCATTCTGCGCAAGATTGCGGAGAATGATTTTGGCAGCCTTGGTGACACCTCAACCCTCGCCGATCCGTCGGTGGTGGATGATCTGATCGCAAACCGAGCCGACAAAGGATGATTGCCGACATGGACACCGCAGTTCTTACCCGCCCCGCTGTTTTGATCCTGCTCGGCCCTCCCGGTGCCGGCAAAGGGACGCAAGCGCGCAAACTGGAACAAGGTTTTGGTCTGGTGCAACTCTCGACCGGCGATCTATTGCGCGCGGCTGTAGCCGCTGGCACCCCTGCGGGTCTTGCGGCGAAGGCTGTAATGGAGGCCGGGGAGCTGGTCAGCGATGAGATCGTCATCAACATTCTGCGCGACAGGCTGGCCGAGCCAAACTGTGCCAAGGGCGTGATCCTCGACGGGTTCCCCCGCACCACGGTGCAGGCCGAGGCGCTGGACCGGCTGCTGGCGGAATCGGATCAGCAGATCAACGCGGCTGTCAGCCTTGAAGTGGATGACGCCGCCATGGTGGCCCGCGTGGCCGGGCGCTACACCTGTGGCGGCTGCGGCGAAGGCTATCATGATCAGTTCAAACAACCGCGCGTGGCTGGCACCTGCGATGCCTGTGGCAGCACCGACATGACGCGTCGCGCCGATGACAACGCGGAGACTGTCACCAGTCGACTGGCCGCCTATCATGCGCAGACGGCCCCGCTGATCAGCTACTATGACGGCAAGGGCGTGTTGAACCGAATCGATGCCATGGGCGAGATCAACCAGATTGCCACCGCACTAAGCGCGGTGGTCAAATCGGCAACCGCCTGAGCGACATCCTGAAACACCAGAGCCGGTCAGGCGTCAGCACATCGCCCGGCCACCAACCTATTGAACAGGCCCGCATAAAAATGTGGGCCTGTTTTGAATCTGCTCTGGCTTTTGTCGATGCGCATGCCACATTGGAAGCGGGTAGACATGGGATCCCTCCCATGGCACCCAGCACAGACCTGAAGTGAAAGCGCGCGCGATATGTCCGAAACCAGCTTTATTCCCGGCCCAGACAGCCTGCGGGCCTATCGCGATGCCCTGGGCTGCTTTGGCACCGGCGTCACTGTTGTGACCACCCGCACGGATCGCGGAGGACTCGCAATCACGGCAAATAGCTTCACATCGGTCTCCATGGATCCGCCGCTGTTGCTTTGGTGTCCTGCCCGGCAGTCCAAGCGTCACGATCCCTTTATCGCAGCCTCCCATTTTGCCATCCACGTGATGGCAGAAGATCAGTTGGACATGGCGATGCATTTTGCCCGCAACGGCGAGGATTTTTCCTGCGTGCCAAAGCATGAGAACGACAATGGCGTGCCCGTGCTGCCCAATGTCATTGCCCGTTTCGATTGCCGTCGGCATGCCTGCCACGATGGCGGCGATCACAGCATTCTGGTGGGTGCGGTCCTGCGCACGACCAGCCGTCCCGGCAAAGGCCTGATCTTCAAGCGGGGTCAATATGGCGGTTTTCTGGAGCAAGGTTAGCCGCGCAATCTGTGACGGTGGCGAAATCGCGCTCTAGGATAACTTATCTGCCCGATCAGCCCCAAAGAATGCCAGAATGCGCGCCAGATCCGGCCATGGTGCACGGCGCATCTCCGCGAGCTGTCGCAGCGCTGGCCCTGTCACAGGTGCCCGGTCCGTAACATCCGCCCCCCCCTCTCCTGCCCAATTGCCCGGGCCGCCATTGGGCCAATCATCTGGACCCTGCTGATCATCGTCGTCCCGGTCATCCCGGAGAGGTTGATTTTCCGACGCAGCCGCAATCGGAGTTCCGTCCGTCGACACCAGACACGGCTGCTGCGGGCTCGCTGGAGCAGCATCTGCAGTACTGCAGCCGGACACCCCATCTGACCAGAAAAAATCCTGATGTGTCAGCGACACCGGCATTCGGTGTCGTGACAGCTCCAGCCGCGGCACCAGCCGGATCGCATTTTGGCGACAAACCGACACACATAACCCGCATTGCATGCAGTCCGCCTCGACGAAGTCCAGCCCGCCGCCATTCTCAGCCCCGATCAGCGCATTGGTAGGGCACACCCAGGTGCAGGCCTGACAGAGGGTGCAATCACCGGTCAGCTCAATCCCGCCGTAGGGCGCATCCTGCGGTAAGGCAATCACATCCATCTCTTCGGACAGAGTCACAGTGGCAAACAGCTGCAAGGCCTCGCGCCGACGGGTCGGCTTGGCCTTGCTCTCACTGTCGATGCGGCGATGTTCCAGCACCGGAAGCTGTGAAATCCCCTCCGTCAGCAATTGCTCCAGATGTTCCGAGGAATGAAACAGGACAACGCGGTCTTCCAGTCCAAGGCAGGCCGCCAGCTCCATCTCACGCAGCTGCGCGAGACGCGCGTTCTCCTTCAATGCCGCTTCTAGGAGAACCCAGTCGAAACCGTCGGAGATCGCATGCAACAGATCGGCATGACCGGCACGCTCCAGGCCCCTGGTCGATGCCGCAGTAACATCCATGCCGGTCAGCGATATCCGATCTTTCAGCCATGACACCCCAGCCTCGCCCCCGGCATCATACATTACCAGCACCTGATCAGCCCCCCGCATGGACCCGGTGCCCGTGCGGTGCTGCCCCCGGCGCCGCGCCGCCGCCTCACAAAGGTCGGCCAGCGGCCAACGGACCTGGCTTTCCGGATTGTAACGCCGGTAGGAGGATCCGGGATGCGACACCCGCACCGCTGTCTTGCGCTCGGCCATATCCCGCACATCGGGCTGAGAGCGCAGACACAGTTGGACATTTTCCCAGTTAGTCATGGTCTCTCCCTTCGGATTGAGAACCAAACCACAGCCAATACGCTCCATCGTTTGATGATATAAAGCTAACATGGAATCCCCGGCTGTAACGGGTAATCGAAAATATGACTCAACTTTTAACTGTCATTTATCCTTAAATATACGCCATGCCCGAAGCAAAAAAACGAGTTTCCTTCAACGGAAAGAGAGTGTTTTTTCCGGTATCAGCACCCGTCCTGAGGCGGGCCTTTCCAAACTGATCTACAGTCAGGACTAAAGGCCACATAACGAGGGACACATGATGGCCGTCCTAATCAAAGATCAGCCTTCACCATCTCCCTAATCTTCACGGCTTTTTCAAAATGATCCAACTGATGGCGCTTGATCCACCATTCCGCCGCCTCCATTAGCTGTACCGGATCGTCATTCCGGTTGGCAAAAAAGGCATAAAAGGACAGCCCCACATTTTCTCCCTTTTTTGCTATCTTCTCGTCGCAAACCGTGACGATCTTCTGCCGCAAACTGTCTCTCATCGTCTTGGTCCTATTAATTTCCGAGGGTGTCGACGTCATCACTACGCAAAAAACAGCACGTTAAACACATATCTCACGGCAAATAAAAATCCCGCCCGCGGGAGCGGACGGGAAAAACCTCACCTAGGCGAGTTTTAGTTCAGCGCAGCGTCAGTAATAACATGTGTCCAAGCGCCCTCGGGCTCTTTGGTGATCACCGGGCTTGAGCCACCATCAAGCAGCGTCTTCACCGTACGCTGGTAATCAGCTTCACTCAGCGCACCATTGCTGCCGGCCGTGAGCTTCGCCACCTCAGACATCATCCGCTTCTGGTGCTCCTCGGTCTGAGCGCCGGAGGCATCATTGTCCAACACAATCTCCGCCGCGTCGTCCGGATTTTCTTCAGCCCATTTCCACCCTTTCATCGAGGCGCGCACAAAACGCTGCATCTTGTCGACAAAGGCCGGATCGTTCAGGTTCTCTTCCAGCACATAAAGACCATCCTCAAGCGTTGCCACGCCCTGATCTTCATATTTGAAGGTAATCAGCTCATCCGGAGCCACGCCCGCGTCAATCACCTGCCAATACTCATTATAGGTCATGGTCGAAATACAATCGGCCTGGCGCTGCAGCAGAGGATCGACATTGAAACCCTGTTTCAGAACCTCGACACCTTTTTCGCCTTTCCCTTCGGTCGAAATGCCCAGCTGACTCATCCAGCTCATAAAGGGAAATTCATTGCCGAAGAACCAGACGCCAAGGGTTCGGTTGGCCAGATCTACAGGCGCTGCAATGCCGGTGTCTTTCCAACAGGTGAGCATCATGCCGGAGCTCTTGTACGGCTGGGCGATATTGACCAGCGGCAGCCCCTTTTCGCGCGCGGCAAGGGCGGCTGGCATCCACTCGACTGTAACATCCGCGCCGCCCCCGGCAATCACCTGGGTCGGCGCAATATCCGGGCCACCAGGCAGAATGGTGACATCCAGATCCTCAGCCTCGTAGAAGCCCTGATCCAATGCAACATAATAGCCTGCAAACTGGGCCTGGGTGACCCATTTCAGCTGCAGCTTCACCTCATCGGCGGCCTGCGCCACCGATGCGGCTCCCAGCGCCATGGCGGCGGCGGTCAGCAGTGTTTTCATCTGTCTTCTCCCTGTTGTTATATCTGGTTGTATTCCTGAATTCTGCGCGAGTTACCCCGCTGTCTCCAAAGGTTTTCTTCCGGTTGACGCCAACTTCCAAACCGCAGGTCGCCAAGCTGCCTAACCCCGTTGCGACGGGTGCCAGAAGGTGAGCGTTTTCTCAATCAGCGCCATCATGCCATAAAATGCTGAACCGGCCAGTGCCGCCACAAGGATCTCGGCCCAGACCATATCCAGCGCCAGTTGCCCCACCGAGGTCGAGATACGAAATCCCATGCCCACAGTTGGTGAGCCAAAGAACTCCGCGACAATGGCTCCTACCAGCGCCAGCGTCGTGGAGATCTTGAGCCCGTTGAAGACAAACGGCAGGGCTGCTGGCAGGCGTAGTTTGAAGAAACTCTGCCAATAGCTGGCAGCATAGGTCTGCATCAGATCACGTTGCATCGCCGAGGTTTCGCGCAGTCCCGCCACCGTATTCACAAGGACCGGGAAGAACACCATCACCACAACCACCGCCGCTTTTGACTGCCAGTCAAACCCAAACCACATCACCAGGATAGGGGCCGTACCGACAATGGGCAGCGCGGCGACAAAATTGCCCACTGGCAACAGCCCACGACGTAGGAAATCGCTGCGGTCCACCGCAATCGCCATCAGTAACGCAGCACCGCAACCAATGATATAGCCGGACAGCGCGCCCTTCAGAATGGTCTGCTGAAAATCCTGCCACAAAATCGGCAGGCTGGTGGCAAAGCGTGCGGCGATCACGCTGGGGGCTGGCAGGATGACCAACGACACCTCAAGCCCTCTCACCAACAGCTCCCAGACAATCAGCAGCGTCACGCCGAAGATGGCCGGAACCAGCAGTTTCACCGCAGACGTATTCGACGCCGGACTATTGGCCAGTCTGCCATTCAGCCACCAGCCGCCACACCACACAAGCAGCGCCATAGATACCATCATCATTGACCACGCCCCCCGTTCTTCTGGCCCGAATTATCCCGGGTGAGCCGCAGAGTGGCGAGGGCAGCGCTCTCAATCCTAACAGTGCTCATGCCTGAACCCCCATGCGTTTCAGAACCAGCCGCTCAATCACGCCCAGCAGGGCAACCAGTGCGGCGGCCAGAATTGCAGCGGCAAACAGCGCAGACCAGATCTGCACGGTCTGCCCATAGTAGCTGCCCGCCAGAAGCCGCGCGCCCAGCCCTGCGACGGCACCGGTCGGCAACTCCCCGACGATGGCCCCTACAAGCGAGGCTGCGATGCCAATTTTCAAAGACGCAAACAGATAGGGCATCGATGCCGGCAGGCGGAGCTTCCAGAACCCCTGCCCCAGACTGGCGTTATAGGTCTTCAGCAAATCCAGCTGCATCTGATCCGGGCTGCGAAGCCCCTTGACCATGCCGACAACAACCGGGAAGAAGCTAAGATAGGCCGAAATCACCGCCTTTGGCAGAATCCCTTGCACGCCAATGGAATACAACACAACGATGATCATCGGTGCCAGAGCGATAATTGGAATGGTCTGGCTGACAATCGCCCAAGGCATCACCGACATGTCCATCACCCGGCTATGCACGATGCCGACAGCCAACAGGATCCCCAGACCGGTGCCGATGACAAACCCCAACAATGTCGCCGAAAGCGTCACCTGCCCATGATAGATCAGGCTCCGCTTTGAGGTGATCTTCTTCTCGACCGTGGTCTCCCATAGTTCCACTGCCACCTGATGCGGCGCTGGCAGTCGCGGCCGGTCCTGCGACCAGACATCTCTTATGGCAAAGGAATTGGTCGCAACCAGTCCAAACGAGCCCATGTCGCGACGCTCTCGGGCAGTGGCAGGAACCACCTCAGCACCCGAACGCTCCGCCGCATCCAGAACCCCCTTGATGTTCATGGGAACGCAGGCCGCGTACCAGATCACAGCAATTGCCGCGAGGACGCTTAAGACAGCAAGCACCGTTTTCATGATACTGCCCCTTTCCACGTGTTCACATGCCACGCCAAGTTTCTCCGAGGAAAATTCCCTGGGAAATTCAAATTTTCCGCTGGCCTATCTCTGCCGCTGCGCCGATCAGTCATCTGCATGCCCCGCGCGCAGACCGTCACGGACGCGGTGGGCGATCTCGATAAACTCAGCGCTGTCACGAATATCCAAAGGCCGTTCTTTGGGCAGCGGGCTGTCGATCACATCGTGAATGCGCCCCGGACGCGGTGACATCACTACGATCTTCGTCGACAGGTAGACCGCCTCCGGAATGGAATGTGTGACAAACCCGATGGTCTTGTCGGTGCGCGCCCAAAGCTTCAGCAGCTGTTCATTCAGGTGATCCCGGACGATCTCATCCAGCGCCCCAAAGGGCTCATCCATCAACAGGATATCCGCATCAAACGCCAGAGCCCGCGCAATGCTGGCCCGCTGCTGCATCCCCCCCGACAGCTGCCAGGGGTATTTGCCACCAAACCCCGCCAGCTCCACCAGCTCCAAAACCTGCTCGACCCGCGCGGCCTGCTCAGCCTTGGAATAGCCCATGATTTCAAGCGGCAGTTTGATATTTTTGGCGATCGTCCGCCAGGGATATAGCCCGGCAGCCTGAAACACATAGCCGTAGGCGCGTTGCCTGCGGGCCTCATCCGGCGTCATCCCATTGACAATCAGCGCGCCGCCAGTGGGTTGCTCCAACGCAGCGATGCAGCGCAGGAACGTGGTCTTGCCACATCCGGAGGGGCCGATGAAGGAGACAAAGTCGCCCTTGTTGATTTCTAGGCTCACATCCTTCAGCGCATGCACCGGCCCGTCGTTGGTCTGGAAGGTCAGGTCCAGGTTGCGCGCCTCTATGACCGGCGCCTGCGGGGTGATATCGGAAGCGGCGGCCTGGGATTTGAGCGCCTGGGTGGTCGTTTCCATATTCATCTATTCGCCTTGATTTCACACAGGAAAACGGGCCGCCATTCCTGGCAGCCCGTCCCTGAATTACACACCTGTCACCGGAATACCTGACCGCTCGACGGGACGGGGCGCCGTCAGATCTTTCCAGGTCGACAACGCCTTGTTCACCGTCGCATTGGCCTCGCGCTCAACAAAGGTGCCATGGCCCTCCTGACAGCGGATCTCACCGTCGTGAACCGCCACTTGGCCACGGGTCAGGGTAAAGCGCGGCAACCCCTTCACCTCATGCCCCTCAAAGACGTTATAGTCGATCGCCGACTGCTGGCTCGCCGCCGAGATGACCTTGGTCTTTTCAGGATCCCAGACCACCAGATCCGCGTCCGCCCCGACCAGAACCGCACCTTTCTTGGGGTAGCAATTCAGGATTTTGGCAATATTGGTCGACGTCACGGCGACAAACTCATTCGGCGTCAGGCGGCCTGTGGCCACCCCATGCGTCCACAGCATCGGCATCCGGTCTTCCAAACCGCCGGTGCCATTTGGGATCTTGGTAAAATCGCCCACACCGGTGCGCTTCTGCTCGGTGGTAAAGGCACAGTGATCCGTTGCCACAACCGACAGCGAGCCAGACTGCAACCCATTCCACAGGCTATCCTGATGCTGCTTGTTGCGGAACGGCGGCGACATGACCCGGCGCGCCGCATGGTCCCAATCCGTATTGAAATACTCGCTTTCATCCAGGGTCAGATGCTGGATCAACGGCTCACCCCAGACGCGTTTCCCCTGCATGCGGGCACGCCGAATGGCCTCGTGACTGTCCTCGCAGGACGTATGCACCACATAAAGCGGCACGCCGGCCATATCAGCGATCATGATGGCCCGGTTGGTGGCCTCACCTTCAACCTGCGGCGGACGGGAATAGGCATGCGCCTCAGGACCGGTATTGCCCTCTGCCAACAGCTTGGCCGAGAGTTCCGCCACCACATCGCCATTTTCCGCATGCACCATGGCGATGCCGCCCAATTCGGCCAGTCGTTGGAAGGAGGCGTAAAGCTCATCATCATTCACCATCAATGCGCCCTTGTAGGCCATGAAGTGTTTGAAGGTGTTGATGCCGCGGGTCTCGATGACGGTTTTCATATCGTCAAAGACTTGCTCCCCCCACCAGGTCACCGCCATATGGAAAGAGTAGTCACAATTGGCACGGGTCGATTTGTTGTCCCAGCGCTTCAACGCGTCCAGCAGGCTCTCGCCCGGGTTGGGCAGCGCAAAATCCACCACCATGGTGGTGCCGCCAGCAAGCCCCGCCCGCGTCCCACTCTCAAAATCATCACTGGAGTATGTCCCCATAAAGGGCATCTCCAAATGTGTATGCGGATCAATGCCGCCCGGCATCACGTAGCAGCCGGTCGCGTCCAGTTCCTCATCCCCTTTCAGTCCCTGACCGATCTCGATGATTACACCGTTTTCGATCAGCACATCCGCCTTGTAGGTCAGATCCGCCGTCACGATGGTGCCGTTCTTGATGACTTTCGCCATGGTCTATCTCCCTGTGAGAGCGCGGTCATTGCCGCATCTTTCTTATTACACCCCCAATGGCACGGACATCTTCTGGCCCAGATTATCCTCGAGGGAGCCGCGCGGACGCGACGGGGGCGCGCGCCCTATGCGATGATTTCGGCAGTCTCCAGAACTGCGTGCAACATGACATCTGTGCCAGCTGCCGCCCAGTCCTTGGAGATATCCTCGGCCTCGTTGTGGCTTAGCCCGTCAACGCAAGGGCACATGATCATCGCGGTCGGGGCCAGATCATTGATCCAGCAGGCGTCATGCCCGGCGCCGGACACGATATCCATATGGCTGTATCCCAGCCGTTCAGCAGCGGAGCGCACCGCGGTCACGCAGCCCTCGTCAAAGGTGACAGGATCAAAATGCCCGACCGGCTCAACCTCAAGTCCAAGGCCAAGCTCATCAGCGATTTCCTTCGCCTTCACCTCATATTGCGCCCGCATGGAGGTCAGTTTCTCCAGATCCGGAGACCTGAAATCGACCGTGAAAACCACCTTTCCAGGGATCACATTGCGTGAATTGGGATAAACATCGCAGTGACCAACAGCGCCCACGGCATGGGGTTGATGGGCCATGGCGATCTGATGTGCCGCCTCGGTCATCCGGGCCATACCTAGGCCCGCATTGACCCGCATGTTCATCGGGGTGGAGCCTGTATGAGCATCCTTGCCAGTGACAGTGCACTGCAGCCACCACAGTCCCTGACCATGAGTGACCACACCGATATCCTTGTTTTCCACTTCAAGGATTGGCCCTTGTTCAATATGCAGCTCAAACATCGCGTGCATCTTGCGGGCGCCGACCTCTTCGTCACCGATCCAGCCAATACGCTTCAGTTCATCGCCGAATGTTTTGCCGTCAGCATCCTCGCGGGCATAGGCCCAATCCTGCGTGTGTTTTCCGGCAAACACACCAGAGGCCAGCATCGCGGGCGCAAACCGCGTGCCCTCCTCATTGGTCCAGTTTGTCACGACAATCGGATGTTTGGTCTTGATGCCAAGATCATTGAGCGTGCGGACAACTTCCAATCCACCAAGCACCCCAAGGACACCGTCATATTTGCCGCCTGTGGGCTGCGTATCCAGATGAGATCCCATATAGACCGGCAGCGCTTCGGGATCAGTTCCTTCGCGCCGGGCAAACATATTGCCCATCGTGTCCAGCCCCATGGTGCAGCCAGCCGCCTCACACCACGACTGAAAGAGTGCGCGCCCCTCGGCATCCGCATCGGTCAGGGTCTGACGGTTGTTACCGCCTGCGACACCGGGGCCGATTTTTGCCATTTCCATCAGGCTGTCCCACAGCCTGTCGCCATTGATCTTCAGATTCTGTCCAAGCGACGTCATCTCAGCTTCCTTCCCTGTTGCCCTGCTTTTTCGCAGGGACGTGCGGCTTTGCGCCTTGTCGGTGGCTTTGAAACGCTGGTCATGATTTGACCAACTGGTCAAACTCAGGCTATCACGGGTGGACATTCAGTCAAGAAATTGCGTCTAACGAAGCAAGAAAACTCCGGCAGGCAGAGCCGGTTGAGTGAAAATCAGGCGCGCAGCGGTGTTGCGGCCCCCAGGAAGAGCCCGAACAGCCCGATGCCCAAGGATCGCAGCCCGACCCGCATTCAGAAAAAGAATCGCGCCACTATTCTGGAGGCAGCCCTTGAGGTGTTTTCCAACAGCGGATTTCGCGGTGCGACCGTGGACCAGATTGCCCGCGCTGCCGGGTTAAGCAAGCCCAATCTGCTTTATTACTTCCCCTCGAAGGAAGCAATTTTCACGGAACTGTTGTCCGGATTGCTCGACACCTGGCTTGACCCGCTGCGCGCCATTGACCCAGAAGGCGATCCGCTGGAGGAATTGCTAGCCTATGTGCAGCGCAAATTGCAGATGAGCCGGGACTTCCCGCGCGAAAGTCGACTGTTTGCCAATGAGATCGTGCAGGGTGCGCCGCGAATGCTGGACACCCTGTCCAAGGATCTCAAACCTCTGCTGGAAGAAAAAGCGGATCTGATCGAAGGCTGGATGAGCGCTGGCAAGCTGAACCCGACCCATCCGAAACACCTACTGTTTTCGGTCTGGTCGCTGACCCAGCATTATGCGGATTTTGATGTCCAGGTGCGGACGTTGATGGGGGATGAGGATCCCTTTGATGCGGCACCAGAGCATCTGGACCGAATGTTCCGACGCATGCTGACACCCGCTGCCACCGGCGTTCGCTGACCGTTCCCTTTTTGACAGGACAGACAAAAAACGGCGCGCCGGTCAGGACGCGCCGTTTCTCATATCACTCACACCGGCCATTGCGGGCCAGTGACCCCGCTTACTCAGCAGCGGTCACCGCCGGGTTGTTCGGATGGGTTGTCCAATTGGCATAATCGTCGGAAACAACCTCGCCCGTACGCTCATCAATCTGCCCGGCGGGCACCTCTTCCATGGTGATGCAGCCTTCGACCGGGCAAACATTGACGCAGAGGTTACAGGCCACGCATTCATCGTCTTTCACTGTGAAGACGCGATCCTCGCTCATCGCGATGGCCTGATGCGAGGTGTCTTCGCAAGCGGCAAAGCAGCGGCCGCATTTGATGCAATCATCCTGATTGATCTTGGCTTTGGCGACGTAGTTCAGATCCAGATACTGCCAGTCGGTGACATTGGGGACAGCTTTGCCGACAAAATCATCCAGCCGGTCATAACCTTTATCGTCCATCCACTGGTTCAGGCCGGAGATCATCTCCTTCACCACATTGAATCCATAGGTCATAGCTGCGGTGCAGACCTGCACGTTGCCAGCGCCCATGGTCATGAACTCCGCGGCATCGCGCCAAGTTGTCACGCCGCCGATGGCCGAGATCGGCAGACCATGGGTTTGCGGACAACGGGCAATTTCAGCCACCATATTCAGCGCAATCGGCTTCACCGCCGGGCCGCAATAGCCGCCGTGTGTACCTTTGTCGCCGATGGTCGGCTCAGGCGCCATTGCATCAAGATTTACCGAAACGATGGAGTTGATGGTGTTGATCAGGCTGACAGCATCCGCTCCGCCCGCTTTTGCCGCCCGCGCAGGGTGGCGAATGTCGGTAATATTCGGCGTCAGCTTCACGATCACCGGCTTGGAGTAGTATTTCTTACACCATTCCGTGACCATCTGGATGTATTCCGGCACCTGCCCCACGGCAGAGCCCATACCACGTTCCGCCATCCCATGCGGGCAGCCAAAGTTCAGCTCGATCCCGTCAGCACCGGTGGCTTCGACGCGCGGCAGGATATCCTTCCACGCCTGCTCTTCACAGGGCACCATCAGGGAGACGATGATCGCACGATCCGGGTAGTCCTTCTTCACACGGGTGATCTCTTCCAGGTTCACCTCCAGCGGGCGGTCGGTGATCAGTTCGATATTGTTGAGCCCCAGAAGACGGCGATCCGCCCCCCAGATCGCGCCATAGCGCGGCCCATTTACATTGACGACGGGAGGGCCCTCGGAGCCGAGGGTCTTCCAGACCACCCCGCCCCAGCCGGCCTCAAAAGCACGGCGCACGTTGTATTCTTTGTCCGTCGGCGGCGCAGAGGCGAGCCAGAACGGGTTCGGAGATTTGATCCCCAGAAAATCTGCTGTCAGATCAGCCATTTGTCTGTTCCTTACACTGGCAACACAGGGCCGGGTCTGGCCCCGTGGCTGGCTTAGCCCATCAGGCTGGCGTGGATATCCATAGCGGCGTCGCGCCCTTCGGCGACGGCTGTCACGGTGAGGTCTTCTCCGCCAGAGGCGCAATCCCCTCCGGCCCAGACCCCGGCAAGTGACGTGCGGCCCTGCGCGTCCACCTTGATCTTGCGCCCTTCAAGCGTCAGCGCATCGGGCTGATCTTCGAGGGCCTGCCCGATCGCCTTGTAGATCTGGTCGGCTGCGATCCGCACCGTCTCGCCGGTGCCGGTCAGCTGACCGCCTTCGCTGGTGGTATATTCCAGCTCGATTTCAGCACAGGCACCGTTGCCATGTACCGCGACAGGCTGAACATTGAACAGCAGGCGCACCCCCTTGGTTGCGGCCAGATCCTGCTCAAACCTGCTCGCGCCCATGGCGTCACGGCCGCGGCGGTAGGCGATGGTCACAGTCTCAGAACCAAGAAGCTTGGACTGAACCGCAGCATCCACTGCCGTCATGCCGCCGCCGATCACGACAACATTGCGCCCGACCGGCAGGCTCGTCAGATCATCAGCCTGACGCAGTTCGGCGATGAAATCGACGGCATCACGGACGCCATCCTTGTCCTCGCCTGCGGCACGCAGCGCATTGACGCCGCCAAGACCGATAGACAGGAACACTGCATCATAGTCAGCCTTGAGCGCGTCCAGGCTCAGTTCCGCACCGAGTTTTTTACCGTACTCGACGGTAATGCCACCGATTTGAAGCAGCCAATCCACTTCACGACTGGCGAAATTCTCAGTCGATTTATAGGCAGCAATCCCGAATTCGTTGAGGCCACCCGCCTTTGGCCGGGCCTCATAGATGACCACGTCATTGCCCAGCATTGCCAGACGATGCGCTGCTGCCAATCCTGCGGGTCCGGCACCGACAACAGCGATCCGCTTGCCCGTTGCCGCTGCGCGCGTGAAGGGATGTACCCCCTTTTCCATCAACGTATCGGTCGCATGGCGTTGCAGGCGACCGATCTCAACCGGCTTGCCCTCTGCCGCTTCGCGGACGCAGGCTTCCTCGCAGAGTGTTTCGGTCGGACACACCCGGGCGCACATACCGCCAAGGATATTCTGTTCCAGAATAGTCTTCGCCGCAGCTTCCGGGTGACCGGTCTGTATCTCGCGAATGAATTGAGGAATGTCGATGGAGGTGGGGCATGCCGTCATGCAGGGCGCATCGTAGCAGAAATAACAGCGATCCGCTGCCACTGCCGCCTCATGCGCCTCATATTGCGGATGCAGATCTCCAAAGTTATCGGCAATCTCCGAAGCGGACAAACGCCCTGCCTGGATGCCGGATGCCTGATGGCTGGTCGCCATTGGGTGTCTCCCTGGATTTGTTTTTTATGCAAATCAGAGTGCCACAGTTTGATTTTTTATCAACTGGTAAAATTTTTGATCGGTCGATTTTTCAAGGTGGCATCATGAAGAAAGCGCGACAACACATTGCATAATAATAGAAATACCGCCCCGCACAAAAGTTGGGCAGCTGGGGCAAACCACCCCGATTAGCCGATTTGCGCAAATACTGCGACCTAAACAGGGTCAGCACCATTGCCCTAAGCAAAGTAAAAAAGCCGCCCCTCTGCCCGATACAATCGTACAGAAAAGCGGCTTCAAAAACTCTGAATAGATGCGCAGACCCGGTTAGGTGAGCATGGCGGTAGCTTCGATCTCGATCTTCGCGCGATCTTCGACAAGCCCCGCAACCACGACCATCGTCATCGCCGGAAAGTGGTAGCCCATGACAGCGCGGTACGCTGAGCCGACGTCACGCTGATGCGCCAGATACTCGGCCTTGTCGGTCACATACCAGGTCAGCCGGGTGATGTCGCTGGCGGTGCCACCGGCCTCCTGCACGACCGCCAGAATATTCTCAAGCGCCTGGCTCATCTGGCCAATGAAGTCGTCCGTCTCAAAGACCTGATCCGCAGTCCAACCGATCTGGCCACCAACAAACAGCATCCGCCCCTCACCGATCATGCCGTTGGCATAGCCTTTGGCCGGTTTCCAGCCTTCGGGGTGCACATTCACTGTCGGCATGTTTGGCTCCTGTTCTGAGCGCGACGATCCGCGCAATCCCTAACGGGTTCCAATATCCATCAGGAATAAATTTACTTCAAGCTTAAAATATGCAAACTTAAAGAACAAAAAAGCCCTCCGCCATCGCGAAGGGCCAAACAGGCTTGCGCCATCAGATGAAGCCGCATCGGCTCACATGCCAAGCGCTTCCTTGTACATTTCCAGAACCGCCTCTTCTTCGGCGATATCATCTTTGTCACGTTTGCGCAGCGCAATCACCTTGCGGATCACCTTGGTGTCATAGCCGCGCGCCTTGGCTTCGGCCATGATCTCTTTCTGCTGCTCAGCAAGATCTTTTTTCTCAGCGTCCAGACGCTCAAACCGTTCAATAAACTGGCGCAATTCACCAGCGGTCACACGGTAGCTGTCGCTTTTTTCGTCTTCGGTCATATCCATCGTGGGCTCCGTCGGCAAAGGGTGGAAATTCGGATCAGCCCTCCAGATACAATCGCACCCCTTGCTCCGCAAGCGGTGATAGGGAGATCGGGCACCCGACCCGCCCGAATAGGCAAAAACAACCACAGTCGGTGCGCGCGCCTAACCCCGGCTGGCTTGCCTTGCCCCTGGCAATCAGGTAGGCGCAGGCCAAACATGACCGGCGCAGCGATGCGCCGCCACTGGAGAGCGCGATGTACGAGATTATGGTTTGGGCCGGCGCGGCCATATCTGTGGCAGGATTGATCGGGCTGATGTGGAGCGTGGTGCGCGTCATGCAGGCCAAACGGCAGAAGCTGGACGACGATGCCCTGCGCGCTGTGGTTCAGAAAGTCATGCCCTATAATCTTGGTGCGTTGTTTCTGTCGGTCATCGGGCTGATGCTGGTCATGCTGGGGCTGACACTGGGCGGCTGATCGCTGACTCAAAACGGTCATGACCACGACAGCGGGCGGCGCTCCTTTGCAGCCCCCTTGCACCAGCATCCAGCATCTAAGTCTATTGCCCCGAACAGGCGGGGTCGGCGCAGCCTCAAACCGGCATGTTGTCGAACATTTCTTCAGCCGCCTCCTCACCGAGCATCTGTTCCAACCGCAGCATTCGGCTTGGAACGCGCCCCCCCGCGACCCGCAACTGTGCCAGGGTTCGGCTGAACTCAGTATATAAGACAAGCCGATCCAGCCGATGCGCGGCCAGTATTCTGCGTTCAAACCCTTGCGCTTGCTGCATCAGATTGTCGATCTTCCTGTTATCACTGGTCATTCTGCACTCCTCCCTTGGACCTGCGCGTCGGACCGCATCAACGGCATGGCCCGGACACCCGGCAGGATTGCGGGAGGCTGCACAACGGCCTCCAACTCCATCCCGGCACCCGAGTCTTGGCACAGGTCATCGCGGCTCACCTCACCGCCGTCGCAACGATAGCAGGAAACCCGCTACGTGACTTTGAGCAAGATCAACCATAACGCGAAATTGCGCTCATGCAAGCCATGGCGGCGAACTTGGCAGCCTGCATCCGCCGACCAAAGTCCATTCAAGTTTTATCGCCTGCGCTCTTGTACATATTCATTTTTTAATATATGTAACAAACAGCAGCAGGAGATCCCCCATGAAGCCGATCGTCAAAGCGTTTTTTGATGAACAGACAAACACCGTATCCTATCTGGTGCGCGAGCCCGATGGCACTGCCTGTGCCCTGATCGATTCCGTTTTGGACTTCGATCACGCAGCCGGTCGCACCGACACCCGCTCTGCCGATGAGATGATCGCCTGGGTAAAGGCCGAGGGTCTGCGGGTTGAGTGGATCCTCGAAAGCCACGTTCACGCCGATCACCTCTCAGCAGCCCCCTACCTTCAGGAGCATCTCGGTGGTAAAATCGGCATCGGTGCCAATATCACCCTGGTGCAGGACACCTTCGGCAAAGTCTTCAACGAAGGCACAGAATTTCAACGCGATGGCAGCCAGTTTGACGCGCTGTTCAGGGAGGGCGACAGTTTCCACATCGGGCAATTGCGCGGTGATGTGCTGCACACGCCGGGCCACACCCCTGCCTGTCTCACCTATGTGATTGGAGACGCTGCATTTGTGGGCGATACACTGTTCATGCCCGACTTTGGCACCGCCCGCTGCGATTTCCCCGGTGGCTCTTCGGAAGCGCTGTTTCAGTCGATCCAGAAGATCCTGACGCTCCCCGATGAGACACGTATTTTCGTCGGCCATGACTACAAGGCACCGGGCAGAGACGATTATGCCTGGGAAACCACGGTGGGCGAGCAGAAAGCGCTCAACATCCATATTGGTCAGGGCCGTCCGATTGAGGACTTCGTCGCCATGCGGGATGCCCGCGACGCAACACTGCCGATGCCGCGTCTGATCCTGCCATCTTTGCAGGTCAATATGCGCGCAGGCCAGATGCCGGACGCCGATACAGACGGCAATGTCTACCTGAAGGTGCCGATCAACAAACTCTGATCCGAAGGTTCCTGATAGATCCGGCGCGGATATGTCCGGGGTTGCCTTGCCACAGACTGATAGATCACAAGGATTTCACCATGAATATAGATTGGATCTGGGGACTGATCGGCGGCGCGCTGATCGGTACGGGCGGTGCGGTGTACCTGCTCGGCAACGGACGCATCATGGGCGCCAGCGGCATTCTTGGCGGCCTGATTGATGGCAGCGGCCGTAACAGCGCCGCCGAGCGGCTGGCCTTTATTGCGGGCGTTGTTCTGATCCCGCTGGTGATGTGGCTGACCATCGCCGAAGTGCCGGATACGCATCTCACCTCAAACACTGCGGTGATCGTAGCGGCAGGGCTCCTGGTGGGGCTTGGCACCAGGATTGCAAATGGCTGCACCTCCGGTCACGGCGTATGTGGCATCTCCCGGCTGTCCCTGCGCGGGTTGATTGCCACTGTCATCTATATTCTTGCCGGTGCCCTGACCCTGGCTCTGTTCCGCCATGTCTGGAGCCTGATCTGATGCGTCTTCTTCTGTCTTTCTCGGCTGGCGGGCTGTTTGGCCTTGGCCTGTTTCTCTCTGGCATGACCGACACACAAAAGGTTCAGGGGTGGCTTGATATATTCGGTGCCTGGGATCCGACGCTGGCCTTTGTGATGGGAGGGGCCATATTGCCAATGGCACTGGCCTGGCAGCTGACCCGGGGTCGCGCGCCGCTGGTTGGGGGGCACTTTCCAACCCCACCACGGCAGGAGCTGGATCGACGACTGATCATCGGATCTGTCCTGTTTGGTATCGGCTGGGGGCTGGTTGGCCTCTGCCCCGGACCGGCGATCGCCTCTCTCAGCTATGGCGGCACCGGCGGCATCATTTTCATCGCAGCAATGCTCGTCGGCATGATTGCAGCGCCACCAGTCGCCCTGCGACTGGACCGCGCGGCTGCAAGCACGTAAAAGGCCGGATCATGGACCCACGCACGTTGACCCCCCGCTATTCCGTCTCGCCGCAAATTTCTGTCGAGGACCTGCCGCAACTGGCCGCCGCCGGATTCACCACGGTGATCTGCAACCGCCCTGATGCTGAGGTTCCGCCTAGCCATCAAGCCGATGCCATCCGCGCCGCTGCCGAGGCGCAGGGGTTGCGGTTCGAGGTGCTGCCGCTGACCCACCAAACTATGACACCGGAGAATGTTGCGAAACAGCAAGCCTTCGTAGAGGCCTCAGAAGGTCCGGTGCTGGCCTATTGCGCATCCGGGACCCGCTGCTCGGTTGTCTGGGCATTGGGCCACGCCCCCCTGCTGCCGGTGGATGAGATTCTCGCCACCACCGCGGAGGCCGGGTATCAGCTTGATGGGCTGCGCCCGACGTTGATTGCGGTGGCCACACAGGCGACCCAGACTGCAAACGAAAACTGATATCGTCAGCTGAAGTTCTGATTGTAGATGAGCTTCACCCTGTAAGACGCGGAAATCTAATGGCAGTGCTGATCATGCGCTGCCATTTTCTATTTCGCCCCGCAGTTTGACAGGTTCACCCTGTGCCGCTGTTCAGCCCGGCCAGATCGGAGATTTCCACCGCAGCGGCATCCGCGCTGAAATCGCCCAGGCCGTCACCTAAGCCATCCCCGAAGTCGTCGCCCATAGGCATCGCACCAAGGTCTGGGAGGTCCCCAAGATCAGGCAGATCACCAGACATGGCGTCACCAAGCCCATCGCCCAGACCATCTGGAAGGTCTCCGCCCATCGGCATACCAGCGAGGTCACCACCAAGGTCGCCGCCCAGATCCCCTCCGAGGTCACCGCCCAGATCGCCGCCAAAGCCACCTAGATCACCTCCGAGGTCGCCAAGCCCATCGCCCAGGTCTCCACCCATGCCGCCCATACCGCCCATGGGATCCTGCAAACCGTCGGCCGCGACGGAGAGATCCAAGGTGGGTGGCTCATGCTCCAACGCCCCGGCACCGTCGCCCATATGGGAGGAGAACGCACTCTCGTCAGCCGCACGGTCGTTCACCAATTTCGTGCGAGGATCAGTTAGCCTGACAGCGCGGGCACCGTTCATCTGGCCCAGACGCCCCTGCGCAATAGCCTGACCACTGATGGATATCATTTCCGTCTCATAGAGGAAGGCCTGATCCAGCGGCAGAAGATCCCCCTCCTCGAGCGCGGAAAATTCATTCGCGGGAACCTTCATTCTGCATAGAACAGCGCGTAACTCGGCCCGCATGGATCCCATGTTGCTTCCCAGCGATGGGCCAGCCTGATGGGCGTTTTGGCCTGCCTCGCCCAGATCCTCGGGCGAAGGTTCAGGCAGGATCAGGGTCAGCCCGCCCTGCATCGCCCCGCAGGCAAGATCCAGCGTGAGCTCAATCACCCGGTAGTCTTCGGCCTCGAGCCCGAGAACGAGGCTGCGCACATCCTCCACCTGCGCTCCGAAACGATAGCCGGAGAAAATCGCCTCATCCTTCTGCTGAGCCAGCATCGAGACCACCTTGGCAAAGGTGCGCTCAAGAAAATCGGCAACCATGGCCGCGTCTGTCGGGGTGTAATTCCGCTCACTCGGTGCCTTGCCCAGCACCTGCCCCATGGTCTGCTGTTGGATAAGCGCGGTGACGGTCGGTGCATCCAGAGTGGCGGCCCCAATTCGCCCGTTTGGCCCATCCAGCACCACCAACAGATGCTTGTCCGACAAATGTGGTGGCAAATCCTCGGGAATGCGGTTGGCCTGGCGCGCGGCCAGCACCGCCACGGGAAGATCACACAGATCCGCTGCTGCCCGCGCAATCGAACGGCGCAAAGCCTTAAGGGTCAGCGAACTGGTAAGCCCGCCCTTGCCCTCTTTGGTGGCTGCCAGTTTGCGGGCCAAGACCCCGCCGCCACCATTCGCTGTCGCTTCCGATTTCGTTTCAGACATAGGTTGTAAACCTGCCCCTCTCGCACCGCTTTGCCCTAGATTTACCTCAAGAGTGGTTACCAATAACTTTACGCGAAACAGTTAAACCGGGTTTTCCTGACGAAGAGGTAAGGAAACTTGAAAGGCACCGCCAACCTCCCCCGAAAGATAGGCCACATCGCCGCCGAGACGCTGCATGATCTCCCGACAAATCGCCAGACCAAGGCCCGCACCGCCTGCCCGCTCCGGGCTAACCCTCGAAAATTTCTCAAAAATAGTGGTGCGAAACGCGGGCGGGATCCCGTCACCATTGTCGATGAAATCAATGAACAACCAATGACCACTTTGACGGGCAGTGATGCGCAGTTGCGGATCCGCTGCGGTACAGTATTTGTCGGCGTTGGCGATCAGATTGATGAACACCTGCGCCAACCGGTCCAGATCAGAAGAGAGCCGCATATCATCTGTCGCCGCGTCACGCTCCACACGCAACCGCGCCGATCCATCCGCCAGCGCAGTGGCCACCGCATGATCCAGCACATCCCCCAAGCGCCCGGCACTGATATTGAGGCTCACCTGGCCATTTTCCAGCACGCTAAGGTCCAGTAGATCGTTCAGCAGACGGGTGAGCCGCTGCGCCTCATCATGGATAATGCCCGCATAGCGACTGTGATCCTGCGACGCGAGGTTCTCGGTATCGCGCAGGATTTCGGAAAACGCACGGATGGAGGTCATCGGCGTGCGCAATTCATGGCTCACCTGGCTGAGGAAGGCATCTTTCTGCTGTGACAACTGCGTCAGTTTTTCATTTGTTTCCTGAAGTTTGCGCGCAGTTCTTGACAGTTCTTCAGACTGTGTTTCAAGCCGGTTGGAATACTCGAGGATCTGCGCCGTCTCATCCGCCACCGCCAACAGATCCTGCACCGAGACCGAAGACCCACCGACGATCTGCCCGACCATCGCATGGGCCGCCGCCGCCCCGATAGAGGCGCTGAGCTCGCGCTCCAGCCGCTCCAAGAACGCAGGGGTCGGCTCCGGCAGCGGGCCGCGCCCGCCCTGGCGCGTCAACTCGCTCTGAAAGAACTTCTGCGCCTCACCCGCCCCCAGGATACGCTGAGACATGACCATCAGATCCTCGCTCTGCGCCACGGATCCGGTCCAGCCGCGCGGACCCGAAGAATGGTCAAATACGTGAACAAATTGCGCGCCCTGAAGGCGCTCCATCGGGCTGGGGAAGGTCAGCAGTGACCCGATCAGGAACGCCGCCGTGTTCAATGCCATCGACCACAGAACCGCATGGACCGTAGGGTCCAGCCCCTCAATCCCAAAGAGCGCATGAGGGCGCAGCCACGACAGGCCCAGCACCCCGTCCGCCAGCACATGCGCAGGCAGCAGCCCCCCGCCCAGTTCTGGCAAAAGCATCGTATAAAGCCAGATCGCAAACCCAACGGACAACCCTGCAAGCGCTCCACTGCGGGTCGCGCCGCGCCAGAACAGCCCGCCCACGAGGCTTGGCAGCATCTGTGAAATACCGGTGAACGAAATCAGACCGATAGCCGCCAGCGCCGCACCGCCACCCGAGAGCGTATAATAGAAATAGCCCAGCGCCATGATGCCCGCGATCGACAGCCGCCGCGACAGAAGCACGACATGGCGCACATCCCCGGAGACGGAGGCGCCCACCTCCTGCCAGCGCAGCCAGATCGGCATGACGATATGGTTAGACACCATGGTCGACAATGCCATCGCAGCGACAATCGCCATGGATGTCGCAGAGGAGAACCCTCCCAGAAAGGACAACATCGCCAGACCCTGTTGCCCCTCGGCCAAGGGCAGGGTCAGGACGAATAGATCCGGGTTTGATCCCACTGGCAACAGCTCCAGCCCGATGGCGGCGATCGGCACCACAAAGATCGAGATCAGCAGGAGATAGAGTGGAAACGCCCAGGCCGCGACGCGCAGATGCCGTTCATCCTCATTCTCGACCACCATGACCTGGAACATTCGCGGCAGGCAGACAAAGGCCGCCGCCGAGAGGAAGGTGATCGTCGCCCAGCGCCCGCCATCAACCTGCCATTGCCCGATGGAGGAGGCATCAATCCGGGCCATAGTCTCACCGACCCCACCCGCGATTCCCCAGACAACAAAGATCCCCACTGCCAGCAGCGAGACCAGCTTGACCACCGCCTCAAGTGCCACGGCAGTAACGACGCCATGGTGGCGCTCATTGGCGTTGAGATTGCGCGTACCGAACAGAATGGCAAAAGCTGCCAACCCGGCCGCCACCCAGAACACCGTCTGCGTTTCATTGACACTGCGCAGCGGGTCAGCTTCTGCGAAGATCGAAAAGGACAGCGTAATAGACTGCAGTTGCAGTGAAATATAGGGAGTCGTGCCAATCACTGCGAGAATGGTGACACCAATTGCCAAGAGGTTGGACTTGCCATATCGCGCCGACAGAAGATCCGCGATGGAGGTGATCCGCTGGCTGCGCCCGATACGGACCAGCTTGCGCAACCCCCACCACCAGCCGACCATGACCAGTGTCGGGCCAAGATAGATGGTGATGTATTCCAATCCTGAGCGCGCCGCGTAGCCGACCGCCCCGTAGAAGGTCCAGGCGGTGCAATAGATCGACAGCGACAGTGTGTAGATCAACGGTGACCGCATCCAGCGGGCGGGGCGTCCATGGCTGGCATGACGATCCGCAGCGAAAGCCACGATGAACAGCAGCGCAACATAGCTCAGACAGACCAGCGCCAGAACATTGAGCGACGCCATCAGTCCGCGTCCCCGCCCCGGCGCGGTTCGCCACCTTCGGTCCAGTGCTCCGCCCAGCGCCTCACCGCCAGAGCAAAGCCAAAGCTCGCCAGAATCAACCCCGCCCAGACCACAAGGATATAGATCATGGCCCGTGACAAAGGCATGCCTGACATGCTGTCCGGTGCAGGATAGGGGTCTGGGTCCGGCCACATCAGTGGCACCAGCATTAACAGCGCGCCCAAGACCGGTAACACGCGGGCAACATCCATCAGACGGCGGCGGCGATAGGTCCGGCGCTCAACAAACGGCGCGCCGGTTTCGCCCTCGCTTTCGGCGCCGTCGCCACGGATCATCCCTGGCGGGCCTGTTCGGCCAGATCAGCAGCCGCACCGCCAGCCTCAGACACATCCGCGCGGTTCTGGGCCGCTTGCGCATGAAGGTCGCGGACCGCGGTCAGAACCTCATTGTTGGAGAACGGTTTTGTCATGAACCGAGTGACCCCGGCCTGCTCTGCCATTTCGCGGTCGCGCAGCTGTCCCCTTGCGGTCAGCATCAGAACCGGCAAATCCGGCAGCTGCCCGCTGTCGCGCAGTTCGCGAATGATCTCCAGCCCGCTTTTGCCCGGCAACATCAGATCTAGGATCACCAGATCCGGCTTAGCCGTGCAGATCACCTCAACCGCATCACTGCCATCGGCGTGGCTGTCGACCTGCCAGCCATCGCGGGTCAGCAGAAATCGGATTGCCTCGGTGATATTCGGCTCGTCTTCGACCAGAACAACATGCCTGCCCATTGTGTGGATATTCCTCCCCTACGCCCGATCCTTCGCGAGGTCATTGCCTCAAGGCGTCTCCGTCCTTGGCGCAACAGTAGCGTTGCGGTTACGCCGCTGTCAAAACTCTTCCTTCAGGATCGACGGTTCGCGCCGCGCCACACAGTCGCGGCGCGAACAGATCCGGCAGCTCGCGCCAACTGGCTGCGCCGTCTCCGCCACCTCAACTTTGGGCAAGATCAGCATCACCGCGTGATACAGCGGATCGCTATCAAAATCTGGCCGCTGATGAGGCCAGGAGACCGCCAGACAGTCAAAACCAACGGCACTACGCCCCTGCTGCACCACATCCCGGCGCACAGGCACCTGAGGGCGCGATAGCGCAGTATAAAGCGGCCACAACGGACAGGAGGCTCCGAACCTTGGCAATGCAAACCCCGTGACCGGCTTGCGGAAAAGGATCGAGCCAGAGGCATCGCAGACCACCAGCCCCGCCTCCTGGCCGAGCACTGCAGGCGGCAACGCCCCAAGCCGACGCAGCACCGTCGACAAATCACAGTCAAACGCACGAGCCAAGTTGACGGGCGCAATCCCACCGCTGGCCAGGCATTCAGCAAGCGGCGACAAAGGCAGCGCCTCGGCGTCGGCGCAGTATTGCAACAGGGCCGCACGGGCGATGACACGCCCCGCCTCACTCACCAGATCGCTCCCCTGCGCAATCAGCACCTCAATCAGATCCCCCCGCGCCTTAGTCTCCGCCTCTTCCAGATCCGGAAAGTGATGACCATGAGTGGCAAAAAACTGCTCGACCTCCTCCTGGGGGACACCACGGCGATCAGCGGAGGTATTACTCTCATCAAGGAAGTTCACCAACGCGCGGCTACTTTCTGCAAGGCGCAGCGAATCCTCATTGAGGTTCTTGTGGAACCGGTCACGCCATTCGACCTCCAGCTCTCCGGTCTCCGCCAGGATCGACGCGGTTGAACGGATCGCCGCAGCAGTGGACAGAACCTCATGCAGCGAGGCTGCCAGCTGCGGGTCATGGGTCAGCCGGTCCGACAGGGTTTGAACCGTCCGCTCCAAACTGGCTATACGTTGCTGGCTTTGCGCCAGCACCTCGGCCCAGCCCGGGAACCTGCCCGCAAATTCATCCACCCGGTCCAGCTCCGCCACCGGCCGGGGCAGATCCGCGGCAGCCTCCCGCAGGGTCGACAGCAGCGCCACCTCCGCCCCTTCCGTCAGCATCGAAGGTTCCACCGCCAGCACCCGCGCCAGATCAACCAGTAGTTTGCCACCGATTCTGCGCCGGTTGTGTTCAATCAGGTTCAGATAGGAGGCTGAGATTTCCACCTGTCGCGCAAGATCGGCCTGCCGCAGCCCCAGCATCAACCGCCGCTCGCGGATGCGGCTCCCTGTCAGCGTGTCACGCCCCATGGCGGCACTCCCTTCCAAAAGCATGGCGGATCAAGGGCTTTCTGCATTGCAACATAAGTTTCTTTACAGAGAACCCTTAACACCTGTTCATTTGTTTACAGAATAAGTCAGTATTTCAAGGGTTTTATTGCGTGATTTTACAAGCCGCGCCCATACTGGTTTTGCACGAGAACGTGCGGACGTCAGCGGAAGTGAGGAGCTGTTGCCGTCGTTACACATAAGGGAGGATTACATGTCCAAGACTGACGTATCGCGTCGCGGTGTCCTGAAGACCGGTGCCATCGCGGGCGCCGGCGTGGCGCTTCCGACGATCTTTACCGCATCGTCTGCAGCCGCGTTTACAAATGAGCCAACCGGCAGCACCGTGACGCTGGGCTTCAACGTACCCCAAACCGGCCCCTACGCGGATGAGGGCGCGGATGAGCTGCGCGCCTATCAGCTGGCGGTCGAACACCTGAATGGCGGCGGCGACGGCGGCATGATGAACACCTTCTCATCCAAGGCCCTGCAGGGCAACGGGATCATGGGCAAGGAAGTCAAATTCGTCACTGGCGACACGCAGACAAAATCGGACGCGGCCCGTGCATCGGCCAAGTCGATGATCGAAAAAGACGGCGCCGTGATGATCACCGGCGGTTCGTCCTCCGGTGTGGCGATTGCTGTACAGGGCCTCTGCCAAGAGGCTGGCGTGATCTTCATGGCCGGTCTCACCCACTCCAACGACACCACCGGCAAAGACAAGAAGGCCAATGGTTTCCGCCATTTCTTCAACGGCTATATGTCGGGTGCGGCTTTGGCACCGGTGCTGAAGAACCTCTACGGCACGGACCGGAACGCCTATCACCTGACGGCGGATTACACCTGGGGCTGGACACAGGAAGAATCCATCGCCGCCGCCACCGAGGCGCTGGGATGGAACACCGTGAACAAGGTGCGCACGCCGCTGGCGGCAACCGACTTCTCGTCCTACATTGCGCCGGTTCTGAACTCCGGCGCCGACGTGCTGGTGCTGAACCACTATGGCGGCAACATGGTGAACTCGCTCACCAACGCAGTACAGTTCGGTCTGCGTGAAAAGGTTGTAAACGGCAAGAACTTCGAAATCGTTGTTCCGCTTTACTCCCGCCTGATGGCCAAGGGTGCCGGTGCCAACGTGAAGGGCATTCACGGGTCCACGAACTGGCACTGGTCGCTGCAGGACGAAGGCTCGCAAGCATTCGTACGCTCCTTCGGCTCCAAATATGGCTTCCCACCGAGCCAGGCGGCACATACCGTCTATTGCCAGACCCTGCTTTATGCAGATGCCGTAGAACGCGCGGGCTCCTTCAACCCCTGCGCCGTTGTTGAGGCCCTTGAAGGGTTTGAGTTCGACGGTTTGGGCAATGGCAAGACGCTGTACCGTGCCGAAGACCACCAGTGCTTCAAAGACGTGCTGGTCGTACGTGGTAAGGAAAACCCGACCTCGGAGTTCGACCTGCTTGAAGTCGTCGAAGTAACCCCGGCGGAACAAGTGACCTACGCGCCCGATCATCCGATGTTTGCTGGCGGTGCCCTTGGCACCTGCAACAGCGGCGCCTGATCACAGACCTGGGGCGGGCGCAGATCATGTGCCCGCCCTGCTAATCTCCCGGCGTCAACCTGCCCGACAATTCACGACGACAGGACCAGCGCCAGCGGCGCTGAACAGCCGACTTATGCCAATTCCAGACGGACCAACCGAAGGTGGGGACAATGGACGCAATCCTATTGCAAATCTTAAACGGGCTCGACAAGGGCTCGGCCTATGCGCTGATCGCGCTGGGTCTGACACTCATCTTTGGCACGCTTGGCGTGGTGAACTTCGCCCATGGGGCGCTGTTCATGATCGGCGCCTTCTGTGCGGTCACCGTGCAACGGGTCCTGAGCCTCAGCTTTGAAACCGTGGATGAAACCCAGAAGGACTTTCTGGGCAACCCGCTCAAAGTGAAAACCCCCTATGTCGAAAGTTGGTTCGGCCCCGAGGTGGGCGGTGCGATCATTGACTGGGCGGTACCACTCGCGATCCTCTTTGCCATCCCGATCATGATCGGCGTCGGCTATGTTATGGAACGCGGGCTGATCAAACATTTCTACAAACGCCCCCATGCAGACCAGATTCTGGTGACCTTCGGCCTCGCCATCGTGCTGCAGGAAGTGGTCAAGTACTTCTACGGCGCCAACCCAATCCAAACCCCTGCCCCGGACGCCCTGAACGGCGTTGTCAACCTCGGCTCCATCATCGGAATGGACATCGTCTATCCGGTCTGGCGTGTGGTCTATTTCTTCTTTGCTGTGGTCATTATCGGCGGCATCTTCTCCTTCCTGCAATTCACCACGTTTGGCATGGTGGTGCGCGCAGGCATGGCCGACCGTGAGACTGTGGGCTTGTTGGGCATCAATATCGACCGCCGCTTTACCATCATGTTCGGTATTGCTGCTGCGGTCGCAGGGCTGGCTGGTGTTATGTATACCCCGATCAACTCCCCCAACTATCACATGGGCATGGATTTTCTGGTGCTGAGCTTTGTTGTGGTTGTTGTCGGCGGCATGGGCTCCCTACCCGGCGCGGTGCTGGCAGGATTTCTTCTCGGTGTGCTCGAAAGCTTCGCCTCGATGAATGAAATCAAATCCCTGATCCCCGGCATCGACCAGATCATCATCTATGTGGTCGCAATCATCATTCTGCTCACCCGCCCGCGGGGCCTGATGGGCCGCAAAGGTGTGATGGAGGACTAAGCACATGTTCGCACTCAACAAAAAAGACAAAACGCTGCTGCTGGTCGTTGCCATCCTGACCCTGTTTGCACCGTTCATCCTGAACCCCTTCCCGACGGGCAGCGCCCTGGCGCAGTTCAACGCGGGCTACCCCGACCTGATGCAACGGTTTGTGATCTTTGGGATCTTTGCCATTGGTTTCAACATTCTGTTTGGCCTTACGGGCTACCTGTCCTTTGGCCATGCCGCCTTCCTTGGTGTCGGGTCTTATTCGGCGGTGTGGATGTTCAAGCTGCTGAGCATGAACGTGGTGCCCGCCATTGTACTCTCTGTGATCGTCGCGGGCCTGTTTGCACTGGTGATCGGCTATGTCAGCCTGCGGCGCTCCGGCATCTACTTCTCGATCCTTACGCTGGCTTTTGCGCAGATGTCGTTCAACCTGGCCTATTCGGTGTTGACCCCAATCACCAATGGCGAGACCGGCCTGCAGCTGACGCTGGATGATCCCCGTGTTCTGGGCGTGTCGGCGACCGCAGATGGCTCCATCCCGGTGACCAGCCTCTTTGGCCTGGAAATGCGCTCGACCTTCGAGATGGTTGTGGGTCCATGGGCGTTCCAGTTCAACGCGGGCTACTATCTCTGCGCGCTGATCCTGCTGGCCGCCTTTTACCTGTCGATCCGCATCTTCCGCTCGCCTTTTGGTCTGATGCTGAAGGCCGTGAAGTCGAACCAGCAGCGGATGAACTACACTGGTCTGAATACCCGGCCCTACACACTGGCCGCGTTTGTGATCTCGGGCATGTATGCCGGTCTGGCTGGTGGTCTGATGGCCTCAATGGACCCGCTGGCAGGCGCTGAGCGGATGCAGTGGACCGCCTCTGGTGAAGTGGTCCTGATGACCATCCTCGGCGGTGCCGGCACGCTGATCGGGCCGGTTCTGGGCGCAGGTTTCATCAAATACTTCGAAAACATCTTTTCCAAGATCAATGACAACGTCCTGCACAGCTGGTTCAGCTTCATGCCCGACGGGATCGAAGATGCGATGGTCTTCATCGTCCACCCCTTCATCGGCAAGGGCTGGCATCTGACCCTCGGCATCCTGTTCATGCTGGTCGTGATCTTCCTGCCCGGTGGCCTGGTCGAAGGCGGACAGAAGCTGCGCGGCTGGATCCAGGGGCGCAAAGCCAAAAAAGACGGCCCTTCGGGCAAAACTGAACCTGCGGAATAAGGAGCAAGACCAATGGGTATCCTTGAAGTCAAAAACGTGGGCAAGCGGTTCGGTGGCCTTCAGGCACTGTCCGAGGTGAACCTCAGCGTGCGCGAAAACACTGTCCACGCCATCATCGGCCCCAATGGGGCGGGCAAGTCCACGCTGCTGAACTGTCTGGTAGGTAAGCTGATCCCGGACACCGGATCGGTGATGTTCGACGGCAAATCCGTCCTGGGCCGCGCGCCCTACGAGATCAACCAGATGGGCATCTCCCGTGTGTTCCAGACGCCTGAGATCTTTGGCGATCTGTCGGTGCTGGAAAACATGATGATCCCCTGCTTTGCCAAACGTGACGGCGCTTTTGAAATGAATGCGATCAGCGCCGTCTCTGGCCAGCGCGACATTCTGGAGAAGGCAGAGCACATGCTGGAGGAGATGAACATGGCCGACAAACGGCACATGAACGCCGCCTCCATGTCACGCGGGGATAAGCGGCGGCTCGAGATTGGCATGTGCCTGTCACAAGAACCCCGCCTTCTGCTGCTGGATGAACCGACAGCGGGCATGGCGCGGGCCGACACCAACAACACCATCGACCTGCTAAAACAGATCAAATCTGAGCGCGACATTACCATCGCGATCATCGAACACGACATGCACGTCGTGTTCTCACTGGCAGATCGGATCACTGTGCTGGCACAGGGCACTCCGCTGGTGGAAGACGACCCGCAGAACATCAAAGGCAACCCGAAGGTGCGCGAAGCCTACCTCGGCGAGTCGGCGTAAGGAGATCACAGATGAACGTCAAACCCGACTTTTCCAAACACGCCAACCACGCCACCACGGCACCGGCCTTTCTGTCGGTCTGGGATATGCATGCCTACTACGGCGAGAGTTACATCGTGCAGGGCATTTCCTTCAACGTGCATGAAGGCGAGATCCTCGCCCTGTTAGGCCGGAACGGCGCTGGCAAGACCTCGACGCTGCGCTCAATCGCGCGCACTGGCTCACCGATGGTAACCAAGGGTGAGATCTGGCTCGACCATCAGCCCCTGCACAAGATGTCCTCGCACGAAGCCTCCGCCGCGGGTCTGGGTCTGGTGCCGGAAGATCGCCGCATCATCCCTGGCCTGACGGTCGAAGAGAACTTGCAACTTGCACAGATTGCACCGCCCATCGGCTGGTCGCTTGAGCGGCTCTATGAATTATTTCCGCGTCTTGGCGAACGCCGCAAGCAGGAGGGTGTCACGCTTTCCGGAGGCGAACAGCAGATGCTGGCCATTGCGCGCGCGCTGGCGCGTGACATCAAGGTGCTGCTACTGGATGAGCCTTATGAAGGGCTGGCACCCGTCATCGTCGATGAGATCGAAAAAACCCTTGCCCACATCAAGCAGCAAGGCATCACTACCGTCATTGTCGAACAAAACGCAGTGCGCGCCCTTGAACTGGCGGACCGTGCCGTGATCCTTGATACCGGTGGCATTGTCTTTGATGGTTCCGCAGCGGAGGTTCTTGAGAACGAAGAACTGCGCGCCGAATACCTGGCCATCTGATCCCAACACTCCCCGTCGGGCCGGTTCATGTGCCGGCCTTGGCACCTTGGGGCTGATGCGGTGGCATCGGCCCCTTTTTTTGACTGCACATCATGGAACCGGTGCCGCCCGTTTTCAAAGAGTCGCGCTTGCTCCCGGTTGCTCATTTGCCCTCTGAATTCGCTTTGCTTTGCGCCGGAACACCGGTTATCTGCCCCCATGACCGATCTTGCCTTTGAATTTGCGCCAGTAGGGATTGCCCTGCTTGACCAACGGGTGATCCAGCGCTGCAACCAGCAGTTTGCCGAAACCTTTGGCGGCGACAGCAGCAGCTATGTCGGCCTGCCCATCGCCGAGCTTTACCCCAGCCGGGAAGATTTCCAACGCATCGGCGACCGGCTGCAACAGCCAGACGCACAATCCGGGCATTATAACGACGAACGGATCATGCGTCGGCGCAATGGCGACCTGTTTTGGTGTCGGGTGCGGGGGCGGTCTCTGACACCGGAGCACCATTTTCGCAGCGGTGTCTGGAGCTTTGCTGATATCTCGGACGACCGGCCGGTGGTCAGCCTCACCCCGCGTGAGCGTGATGTGGCAATCCTCACCTGTCGTGGACTGTCAGCAAAGGAAATCGGCGCTGAGCTGAACTTGTCCTATCGAACCATTGAAACCCACCGGGCGCATCTTCTGGTCAAATTCTCTGCCCGCAAACTGCCTGAACTGGTGGCGAAACTAACCGGAATGCCGCTCTGAACAGGGATCCGCACCGCAAGATTGCAAATCGCGTCAAGGGCGCCCATGTTAGCGTCCATATTGTCAGCGCTTTCCTTGTGGTAAAGCATACCCTATAAGCGCCTTCAAATCTTATGCCCGCAGTTTCTGTGGGCCTGTCGGAACCGGCTGAGGACAAAAATGACAAATAAGACCCACGAAGCAGACGTATCCTTCATCAAAGCGCTGGCGGAACTGCTGCGCGACAATGACCTGACCGAACTGCAGGTGAAACGGGACTACGGCGAAGACGACAGCCTGAATGTGCGCGTGTCGCGTCAGACCATCGCCGCACCTGCCCCGGTGCAGGCATACGCAGCCCCTGCGCCTGTTGCCGCTGCTCCTGCAGCACCGGCTGCTCCTGCCGCAGCACCTGCCGCCACCAATGACGATCCCGCAAGCCATCCCGGCGCTGTCCCGTCGCCGATGGTGGGCACCGTTTACACCCAGCCCGAACCCGGCGCGCCGACCTTTGTAAAGGTGGGTGATCAGGTGGCCGAAGGCGATACCCTGCTGATCGTCGAAGCCATGAAAACCATGAACCATATCCCGGCCCCAAAAGCCGGCACTATCAAGCGTATCCTCGTCGAAGACGGCGCAGCGGTCGAGTTCGGAACTCCGCTGGCCATCATCGAGTAAGGGTCCACCATGTTTGACAAGATCCTGATTGCCAACCGCGGTGAGATCGCCCTTCGCGTGATCCGTGCCTGCCGGGAGATGGGCATCCAGTCGGTTGCCGTCCATTCCACCGCAGACGCTGATGCCATGCATGTGCGCATGGCCGATGAATCCGTTTGCATTGGACCGCCCTCCGGCACCCACAGCTACCTGTCGATCCCCGCCATTATCTCCGCTTGTGAGATCACTGGTGCGCAGGCAATCCACCCCGGCTATGGCTTCCTGTCGGAAAATGCCAATTTCGTGCAGATTGTTGAGGATCACGGCCTCACCTTCATCGGTCCGACTGCTGAACACATCCGCGTCATGGGTGACAAGATCACCGCCAAGGACACGATGAAGGACCTCGGCGTGCCTTGTGTACCCGGTTCTGACGGCGGTGTGCCCGATCTGGAAACCGCCAAGAAGATTGGCGAAGACATCGGCTATCCCGTGATCATCAAGGCCACCGCCGGTGGTGGCGGTCGTGGCATGAAGGTGGCCAAGACCGCTGCCGACATGGAGCAGGCTTTCATGACGGCGCGTGCCGAGGGCAAGGCTGCTTTTGGCAACGACGAGGTCTATATCGAGAAATACCTGACCACGCCGCGCCACATTGAGATCCAGGTCTTCGGTGACGGCAAGGGCAAGGCCGTCCATCTGGGCGAGCGGGACTGTTCACTGCAGCGCCGCCACCAAAAGGTGTTCGAGGAGGCCCCCGGCCCCTGTATCACCCCGGAAGAGCGCGCCCGCATCGGCAAGACCTGTGCTGAGGCCGTGGCCAAGATCAACTACATCGGCGCCGGGACCATCGAGTTCCTCTATGAGAAAGGCGAGTTCTATTTCATCGAGATGAACACCCGCCTTCAGGTGGAACACCCGGTCACGGAAAGCATCTTTGGTGTCGATCTGGTGCGCGAGCAGATCCGCGTCGCCGAGGGGCTGCCGATGTCCTTCAGCCAAGACGATCTGGAAATCAACGGCCACTCCATCGAAGTGCGCATAAACGCCGAGAAACTGCCGAACTTCTCGCCCTGCCCGGGCAGGATCACCCAGTATCACGCCCCCGGCGGTTTGGGTGTTCGCATGGACTCGGCGCTTTATGACGGCTATTCGATTCCGCCCTACTATGACAGCTTGATCGGCAAGTTGATCGTGCATGGACGCGACCGGCCCGAGGCCTTGGCGCGTCTGAGCCGCGCATTGGGTGAGTTGATCGTGGATGGTGTCGACACCACCGTGCCGCTGTTCCACGCGCTGCTAGAGGAAAAGGACATCCACACCGGTGAGTATAATATTCACTGGTTGGAGCACTGGCTGGAAACCAACCTCGGCAACGCCTAAGAGATCGGGGCGGTCCAATCGGGCCGCCCCTTCTTGATTTCTGCACCGGCCAATACATCAACCGTACCGGACTTTTTTCGGTTCCGTGACTGCCCACTCCCGTTTTAGACTAACGCCATGACCCTCACGCCAGACCTGCTGCTGCACGCCTATTCCGTCGGCGTTTTTCCCATGGCCGAAAGCCGGGACGACCCGGAGGTGTTCTGGGTAGACCCCAAGCGGCGTGGTATCTTCCCGGTTGGCGGCTTTCGGCTGTCGCGGTCACTGACCAAGACCCTGCGACGGGGTGAATACGAGATCGCAGTGAACCGGGATTTTGCAGCTGTGCTGGATGGTTGCGCAGACCGAGAAGAAACCTGGATCAACCCGGAAATCCGCGCCAGATACATTGACCTTCACAATCAGGGCAACGCCCATTCGCTTGAGGTCTACCATGCTGGTATGCTGACTGGCGGCGTCTATGGCGTGGCTCTGGGGGGCGCATTCTTTGGTGAGAGCATGTTCTCACGGCGGCGTGACGCGTCCAAGATCGCACTGACCTATCTGATGGACCGTTTGCAACAAACCGGGTTCACGCTCTGCGATACACAATTTCTGACGCCGCATCTGGCCTCGCTTGGGGCGATCGAAATCACCAGGGCGAGCTACCGCCGCCAATTGCGCGACGCGCTGGATATCGCCGCAGACTTCACCGTTGCTGAGCTGCCCGACCCTCAGGTGCTGGTGCAGCGCATGACCCAGACGTCATAACGGCTGTGGTCCAGCGCATTCAGCGCCGGGCTTGAGGCGATCATCCAACCGTCGAAATACACAGTGGCATCATTGGGATTGCGCACGGTCAGATAGGCATAGGCATCGCCTGTCGGGTTGTCCGCCGGATAGCGGCATTCCCGCAGACTGACGATCACGCCGAAAATTTCCGCGCTGCCGCCCACTGGAATTTCCAGATCCTGTGTCTGACCGTTGACCTTATCGAGACCGCGCAGAACAGCCGAACTGCCGTTCTCCGCAGCCCCCTGCGCCGAAGCGGTGCCAATGCTCAATCCACATGCCAAGACTGCCGAGAGCAGACGCATCACCCCTCGTCCCCGCCACCTGCAACGAACTTCACCAGAAGCGAGATCAGGCTGACCGCGCCTTGGGTATCTTCCACCGCATCGCCGGCTTCAAAGGCGAAGGGAGACCCGCCTGGCATCACTTCGACAAAATTTCCACCCAGCAGCCCTTCGGAGGATATCACCACCGCGCTGTCGTCCGGGATCTCAATCCCGTCTTTCACCGAAAACCGCGTGTCAGCGCGGAAAGTCTGAGGATTGAGATCAACCCCGGTCACGGTGCCGATCTTGACACCGGCAAGGCGTACATCGGTGCCGATGCTGACCCCCTCCAATGAACGAAAGGAGGCATTCAGTTCATAGCTTGATCCGGCCCGCGACAAGCCCGCGGCCTGCCCGGCATAGACGGCAAATCCAATTGCAGCGGCCAGAACCAGCCCACCTGCCAGAACCTCGGTAGTGTTATGCGACATGCTGTTTCAGCCCCTGCCCTTGGATGGTTGGCGATCCTGCCAACCGATCAGCGCCATATCCGGGCGCTGCTGTCTCACATGGATAGGCCGGACTTATTCCGGCGACCATGCCTCATAGTCGCTACGTTCCTTCGGTGCGCCAGCGGCTCGGATCGACCCGGCAGGCGCGTAGGCCAGCATGGTGCCGGTCAGGTTTTCCTGATGCGGCTTTTCCCAGGATTTATGCGCAAGCGGCTTTTCCGACGGAACTTCGTCAAAGGTGCGGTGCAGCCAGCCATGCCAATCCGCGCCAATGCGGGAGGCCTCGACCTCACCGTTGAACATCACCCAGCGTTTGCTGTCGTCGGCATTGCGGTAAAACACGTTGCCCTGATCATCTTCGCCCACCTTGAGCCCCTTACGGGCGGTGAAAATACGCGTATTCAGGGTCGAGCCATTCCACCAGGTTACAGCCCGCAAGAGAGAGTTCAGGATTCCCATCGGTTCCTCCGAAAATTTCGCTTCTGATATGGCGCAATTTGCCGCCAAGGTCCAGACACGCCGCACCCGCCCGTGGGGATTGTCGCAAAACTTCTTGGACAATTGCACAAACGGGCCACAATTGCGGCCCATGTTGATCTCGAAATCTTAACATCCGATAGCGAGACCGCCCGTGCGCTTCATCCTTTCTCTGGTCGCCACCCTTATTGTCACTGTTGCCGTTCTGGATCTTTTGCAGGTTACCAGCCTGATGATCCATGGCACGACAGCCCCGCAAGGGCCCAAGACAATTCGCCTGACTGAACCAGAGAACGGAGATTGGCAGAAGATGACAAAGAAAACACTGACCGCCGCAAAAGCCATGCTGGGTCTGGAGCCGGAACCGGAGAAAAGCGAGTTGCAGCAGCTAATGGACCGGCGGCGCAAGGAAACCGCGCCGATGCGCGCCTTCGAATTCTAGCCCCCGCCGAACCAAAGTTACCCCTAGGTCGGAGCCACCGCCGTCACTTCAATCTCTATCCGAAACTTCGGGTCGATCAAGCCGCATTCAATCATCGTTGCAGCGGGTGGGTTGTCCCCAAAGGTCTGCGCCAACACCGGCCAGCAGGGTTCGAATTCTGCCCGGTCCGGCATGTAGTAGTTCACCCGCACCACATCGGCAAAGCTGGCGCCTGCGTCTTCAAGGGCTGCCCCGATAATCTCCAGCGCCGATTTACACTGCGCCACCACATCATCCCCCTGCCCAACAGTCCCCGCGACATGCACAAAGCCGCCGGCAATCACGGCGCGGCAATAGCCGATCTTGGCTTCGAACTCACCACCTGAGGAGATACGTTTGATCATTACAACAGCCCTTCGTTATCGAAAAACGGCGCAGGATTTCCCCTGCGCCGCCTAAATTCAATCTTCACTGTGACACGCGTGTCACCCTTACACTCAGCCCGCTGTCGCCGACTCTTTTTCGGCGTCGGCGTGGATCATCAGCGGTTGTGCGTCCGAGTTCACGGCCTCTTCATTCACGACCACTTTTTCGACGCTGTCCATTCCCGGCAGCTCAAACATGGTGTCGAGCAGGATATCCTCCAGAATAGAGCGCAGACCACGGGCGCCGGTTTTGCGTTCGATCGCTTTCTTCGCGATGGAGCTCAGTGCTTCTTCGGTGAAGTCCAGTTCGGTGTCTTCCAGTTCAAAGAGACGCTGATACTGTTTGACCAGAGCGTTCTTCGGCTTGGTCAAGATTGTGATCAATGCATCTTCGTCCAGATCTTCCAGCGTCGCCAGAACCGGCAAACGGCCGACGAATTCCGGGATCAGGCCGAATTTCAGCAGATCTTCCGGTTCCAGATCCTTGAAGGTTTCGCCCACACCCGCATCGCTGTCGTCGCGCACATCGGCACCAAAGCCCATGGCCGAACCTTTGCCGCGCTGCTTGATGATCTTGTCCAGGCCCGCAAAAGCGCCGCCACAGATGAACAGGATATTGGTGGTGTCGACTTGCAGGAATTCCTGCTGCGGATGCTTGCGCCCCCCCTGCGGCGGAACCGAGGCAACGGTGCCTTCCATCAGCTTCAGCAGGGCCTGCTGCACGCCCTCGCCCGACACATCGCGGGTGATCGAAGGGTTTTCCGACTTGCGCGTGATTTTGTCGACCTCGTCGATATAGACGATGCCGCGCTGCGCGCGCTCGACGTTATATTCCGACGCCTGCAGCAGCTTGAGAATGATATTCTCAACATCCTCACCCACATAACCGGCTTCGGTCAACGTGGTGGCGTCCGCCATGGTGAAGGGCACATCCAGGATCCGCGCCAGCGTCTGTGCCAGCAGCGTCTTGCCGCAGCCGGTCGGGCCAATCAGCAGGATGTTGGATTTCGACAATTCAATGTCCGAACCCGCCTTCTGGGCGTGGTTCAGGCGCTTGTAGTGATTGTGCACCGCAACCGACAGCACCCGCTTGGCCATGGCCTGACCAATCACATAGTCGTCCAGAACTTCGCAGATGTCCTTGGGCGTGGGCACGCCGTCGGTGGATTTCAGGCCAGAGGCCTTGGTCTCTTCGCGGATGATGTCCATGCACAATTCGACGCATTCGTCGCAGATGAACACGGTTGGGCCCGCAATTAGCTTGCGCACCTCATGCTGGCTCTTGCCGCAGAAGCTGCAATAAAGCGTGTTCTTGCTGTCGCCGCTTGAGTTCGTTGCCATGGTCTACCTTTCCGTCCGGGGCGTGCATGCGCCTCCTGCGCCACCCGTAATATTGGCAGCTTATGCCACCGGCACAGCCGCCACAATCGCAAAGTGTGCCCCGATGACGACGGGGCACACCTGCCAGCTCATACCGTAGATCAGCTGTCCTGGTCGTCCAGCTTGCTGCGGTTTTCGACGATTTCATCGATCAGACCGAAGTCTTTTGCGTCCTCAGGCGACATGAAGTTGTCGCGCTCCAGCGCGTCCACGATCTTGTCGTATTCCTGACCGGTGTGCTTAACGTAGATTTCGTTCAGACGCTTCTTCAGTTTCAGCGTTTCCTCGGCGTGGATCATGATATCCGTCGCCTGACCCTGAAAACCACCAGAGGGCTGGTGCACCATGACGCGGCTGTTGGGCAGCGAGAAGCGCATCCCGGCCTCGCCAGCAGTCAGCAGCAGCGAGCCCATGGACGCCGCCTGACCAATCACCAGCGTCGAGACTTTCGGCTTGATGTACTGCATGGTGTCATAGATCGACAGACCCGAGGTCACAACGCCGCCCGGGCTGTTGATGTACATCGAGATCTCTTTCGAGGGGTTTTCCGCCTCAAGATGCAGCAACTGCGCCACGATGAGAGAGCTCATCCCGTCGTGAACCGGACCATTCAGAAAAATGATCCGCTCCTTCAGCAGGCGGGAAAAGATATCATAGGCGCGTTCGCCGCGGCTGGTCTGTTCCACCACCATCGGCACCAGCGTGTTCATGTATGTTTCTCTTGGATCGACCATATTGACCTGCCTGCTTTGAATTGTGTCGGCATCATAGCCGACTGAGTATTACCTGAGTCTTAGTGCCCGCACATTTGGGCTGCAAGAGGCGGCGATTGTTTTTGCCTTCTGCTGTGGCCAGCCCCGAACCGGCGGCACCGATGGCGCAAACAGTCAGGTCGGCGTCGAAAACCGCAGTCTCGCCGTCGCAAAACGTTGGATGCAAGCCGCAGATCGGGGTTAACTAGCATAGATCAAAGACCCAACCGAAACCGGCGTGTTACAGGTTCCCCACATGATCGATGACTACTTCGTGCAAAAAGGGGCTTCGGCCAATCTGACCATCCCTTTTGACGGTGAGCCTCAGGATTTCTATTTTCTGTTGTTGCCCAAGGCAACGATGTTGCCCATTGCGGCTGCCGTTGAACCGCTGCGCATTGCCAATCAGGTCACCAACACGCAGCTCTATCGCTGGTATGTAATGACGCCCGACGGCGCGCCGATCCAATGTTCCAACGGGATGGCCATCACCCCCGATCTGCCAATGGGACCGCTGCCGGGGGATGCTCTGGCGTTTGTCTGCTCCGGAGTGGAACCGCAGAATGCCGCCAGTGACGCGGTGCTGAACTGGTTGCGACGCGAACGCCGCTTTGGCCGCTCCATCGGCGGAATTTGTACCGGCGCCTTTGCTCTGGCGCAGGCCGGGCTTCTGGGCGATCATCGCTTCACCCTGCATTGGGAGAACCAGCCCGGGTTTGTGGAACGCTATCCGGATCTGTTGCCCTCACCCCGGATCTTTGAGATCAGCGATACGCTGATGACCTGCGGCGGCGGCAATGCAGCCACCGATATGATGCTGAACCTGATCGAAGACCGCCACGGCAAGCAGTTGGCGATCATCGTCGCCGACATGTGCCTGCATGTGCGCACCGGCGGTCAGAGCACACCGCAGAAATCCAACTATGCTGTCGCCATCGGCAGCCGGAACCAACGCCTGCTGAACGCACTGCAACTGATGCAGGAATCGATTGAAGAGCCGCTCTCCATCGGTGAGCTGTGTGATCGGTTGGATATTTCGCGCCGCCAGTTGGAGCGGCTCTTTGCCCGCTATCTCGACCAGAGCCCGATGCATGTCTATTTCGACATGCGCCTTAGCCATGCGTTTGCGCTGATGAATGAAACATCAATGTCCGTCACGGAGATCGCGCTGGCGTCCGGTTTCAACAGTGCCACGCATTTCTCACGCCAATTCAAACGCAAATTTGGCGCCAGCCCGCATTTCTTCCGCAAGGGCTGGAACTAAACAGCCCTTGCGGAGACAGATGTTATTCGGCCCGATCAGCCGTCGATCTTGCGCCCCATGATTGCCAAGGACTGCTGGTAGACCGTTGCAGCATTCCACTGTTTCAGGACTTTATAGTTGGGCTCCCCCTGCTGATAGCCGCGCCCCGGCTTCCAGCCTTTCTTGCGTAGAAAATAGGCGGTTGAGGCCAGCGCATCGCCCATGTTGTAGAAATCCACACGTCCGTTGCCGTCCCAGTCGACACCATAGTTCAGCGCATTGCCGGGCAAAAACTGAGTATGGCCCAATTCGCCATGTTTGGCCCCCTTGGTGGCACCGGTGATCGCGCCACGATCCACCAGTTTCAGCGCTCCAATTGCATGGGGTTTAAAAAACTCCGAGCGGCGGCAGTCATAGGTCAGTGTCACGATGGCAGAGACCACCTGACTGTCCCCCATGTAGTTGCCAAACGCGGTTTCCATACCGTGAATGGCGATCAGGATCCCGGCAGGCACACCGTATTTGCGTTCCAGCGCGGCAAAGAATTCGGCATTGCGCGCCTTACGCTTGCGCCCCTGTGCGATGATCGTATTGGCACCGCGGATCTGCATGAATTTCTCCAGAGAATAGCGAAAGCTCTTCTGGTTGCGGTCGGCGGCAATGGTGCGACGGGCGTAGGTCGTATTGGCCAGAGCATTCAACCCGGCTTGGCGCACGCCTGCCCGCTTGGCCTCGGCGGCGAAATCGCGTTTCCAGCTGTCAAATCCGGCGGAAGTATTGCCGCAGGGAGCGGCGATCACAGTATGTGGCAGGCTACAAAACACTGCTCCAGCCAGCGTGAGCGCCGAGAGATGCCGCGCCAGGCGCCGTCTCGGCTCCGCCCTCTCTGGGGAGATTGCAGAATTTGAGAGAGATCGGCGAAACAACTGGAAAATCATAATAACCTGGGTCCAACGCTTGGGAAGTGGGTGTTCAGTCTAGCTGATTTCTGCATCAAAACCAGCCGCAGGATCAGCGTTTTTCCCCCTTGTGCGTGTTGATGCCCTTACCCGCGCTCAGGCAAAGGCGCTGCCTGAAGCCAGCGCCAGACCATCCGCCACCGCCGTCATCGCATTTTCGGTGTACAGCTCCGCCTCAGGGCAAAGCTGTTGCATCTGCTGCTGTACGCCCCTCAACAGGGCTGAGCCGCCCACCAGCACCACCCGCGAAACCTGCTCCTCGCGCAGGTCGGCGCGGCGCAGGGTTTCCCGGGCGCAAGCGGTGATTTCGGCGATATCACCGGCAAGGCTGCGCTGAAGCCCCTCAGCGACGAGGGGCACCGACAGACCCCGTTCGAGCACTTTCAGATCAATCACCGCATTCCGCTCCCCCGGCTGGTTGGCCGCAATTTTGCCGCGCTCAACCGCAAAAGCCAGATCATGGCCCAATTCATCCTCCAGCACCGACACCAGACGGGCCAGCTTCTCTGGCTCTTCGGCATTGCGCGCCAGATCCTGTGCGGCGCGGCGGCTATCCGCGGCGTAGAGGAAAGGGATCATCTGCCATGTCGCCAGATCGTTGAACAACCGATTGGGTGCAGGCAGGCTGCCACCACCGAAGCTGTTGCGAATGGCGCTGCCCCGCCCTAGAAGCGGCATGACGTGATCGATACTGAGCTGCCGGTCGAAATCTGTCCCGCCAAGGCGCACACCGTGTGAGGCCAGAATGCGGGTCGTGCCCTCTGCAGTCTGCTCAAACGCGGTGAAGTCCGAGGTCCCGCCGCCGATGTCGACAATCAATCCGATACCCGATTGCGCGCGGGCCGAACGCAGGGCGGCCTCTGGTTCTAGCATGAAGCGCACATCCTCAAACCCCGCAGCCATGTAGCAGGCCCGCAGATCGACCTCCGCCTGCGCATTGCGGGTGGTGTCCTTGCTGTGAAACAGCACCGGACGGCCGGACAGCGCATGGGTGAAAGTCTGACTGGTGGCGGCCTCTGCACGCGCCTTCAGCTCTGCCAGAAACCGCGCCACAATGGTTACAAAATCAACCAGCTCTCCGTTCAGGCGACGTTTTTCGTGCATCAGGGGGGTGCCAAGCAGGCTTTTCAAGGCGCGCATAAATCGCCCTTCGTCGCCGTTGATCAGCGCCCGTGTGGCACGGCGCCCGATGGTCATTCTACGGCTATCAAGGTCAAAGAACACCGCCGTCGGCAGAGTGGTTTCCCCCGGCTCGGCTTCGATCAGCCAGGGACGCCCGTTCACGGCGACACCCGCGGCGGAGTTCGAGGTGCCAAAGTCGATACCAAGGGTGTTGGGATGGGTCATGTCGGGCACCTGTCGTTCAGAAAGAACCGGCGTAAGTATCGCAAAGGCTTGCGCAAAACAAGTGCCCAGAGACATGTGACGCAAGATCGGCGCGCCTGAAATAAAATCACCTCCGCACCTGACGGTTGCGAAGGTGATATGCAGGCCGATGTGCCCGGCTTTACTCGGCGGTTGCAGCTTTCAGATAGGCAATCACCGCCTCAATATCGGCGTCTTTCTTCAGTCCTGCAAAAGACATCTTGGTGCCCTTCATGTATTTCTTCGGCCTGGCGAGAAACGCGGCAAGTTCGGCCTCATCCCAGACCAAGCCATCCTCGGCGGCGGCTTTCATTGCTTTTGAGTAACGGAACCCCTCAACATGGGCCGCCGGCGCGCCAATGATCCCATTCAGGATCGGACCGGTTTTCGATTTGGCCCCCGCCCCGATCTGGTGGCAGGACTTGCATTTACGAAAGGTTTTCTCGCCCTTGGCGACCAGTTCCGGGTCCAGGGCAACAACCACTTCGGCAGGGACTTCTGCGGGTTGCTCGGCTGCCGTGTCCTCAACCGGTTCGACGTCGGCAGGTGCTTCGGCCCGGTCTTCCTCAGGTGTCACATCCAGCACCATGGCGCGCATGGTGATCTCGACGCTCTCCTTGCAATTCTCCATGCAGGGTTTCGGGTTCCAGAAATGCGCCTCAGCCTCTTGCCGGTCATCCAGAATGAACCCGCCGGCATTGGGCAGCGCCACCTCATTGAAGGTTGCATCCGACAGCACGAACTCATCATCCACCAAGTCGTTGGAATAAAGAATATAGGCGACAATCGCATAGACCTCATCCGGGGTCAGAGATTGTGCGTCGCCAAAAGGCATGGAACGGTTCACATAGTCCCAGGTGGTGGACAGATATGGCCAATAGCTGCCGACGGTTTTCAGTGGATCGTCATGATCCAACGTTCCCTGCCCGCCTGCCAATTTGGGCCAGTTGCCCACGCCTTCGGCAAAATCGCCATGGCAGACTGCGCATTTCTCGGCAAAGACCTCTTCGCCGGTGAAGACATCGCCCGAGCCTTTGGGCAGGCCGGTGCCATCGGGCGCGACATCCAAATCCCAAGCGGCGATTTCTTTCGGCAAAGCCGGACGACCAAGGCCGAATTTTTCCGCAGCAGCAGGAACCGCCAACGTCAGCGCAACCGATGTTGCCGCAATAACCTTAGGAAACTTCGACATTTTCCGCCTCCCCACTTGCCTTGACCCACCAGGTCTGGATGGCGTTGTTGTGATAGATTGAATTGAGGCCCCGCACCTCACGCAGCTGCGCCTTGGTGGGCTGGACGTAGCCGGACGCATCGCGCGCACGGCTTTGCAGCAACATCTCGGAACCGTCCCAGTTGGTATCAAGGTAAAAGCGCGTCAAAGCCTTGTCAGTGCCAGGAGCCGCCAGACGTGCTTCGGTCCAGCTCTTGCCGCCATCTACCGACACATCGACACCCGTAATCGCACCACGGCCAGACCAGGCCAGACCGGTGATCACCAGCGGTCCCGTGCCATGTTTAATGGACGATTGCGGGCTTGGGCTGGTGACAACAGATTTTGCATCCATCTCCCAGGTCCATTTGCGGCTGGTGCCATCGGCCAGCGTATCGGTGTATTTCGAGGTTTCCTCGCGGCTTTCTACCGGTTGATCCATCACCTCAACCCGACGCAGCCATTTTATCCACATATTGCCTTCCCAGCCCGGCACCACCAGGCGGACGGGATAGCCGTGCTCCTTACGCAGCGCCTCGCCGTTGGCCTTGAAGGCGACCAGCACGTCATCCATCGCCTTTTCCAGGGGGATGGAGCGGCCGTTGGAGGAGGCATCGGCCCCCTCGACATAAACCCATTTGCCCGCGGGGTTTACGCCCGCTTCCTCAAGCAGGGTGCGCAAGGGAACACCGGAATATTCCATATTGTGAATCATGCCATGGGTGAACTGCGCACCGTTGAGCTGCGCCCCGGCCCATTCCATGCCAGAGTTCGCCGCACACTCGCAGAAATAAACGCGGTTTTCGCGCGGGAAACGCTCAAGATCAGCATATGTGAACACCAAAGGAGTATCGACCAGACCGTTGATCATCAGCCGGTAGTCTTCCTTGCGCAGCTCAATCGCGCCTGAGTGATGCCGCTCAAACGCGCAGCCCTGCGGGGTGATGGTTCCGTCCAGCGCGTGGATCGGCGTGAAGTTGATTGACGAGATGGTATCCGCCGTCAGCCACTCCACGTTGCGCCGGACCACATCGGCCTCATGCTCGATAGGCAAGCCATAGGGCGTCGCATCCACCCCATCCCCCAGACCAGAGGCCCAGTCCTGTACCTCAGTGATCAGCGGATCAGGGGCCGCAGCCTCCGCTGGGCGGCCCGTCACCGCCCCTGCCCCGATCGCCGCAGCACCAGCCAGAAACTGGCGGCGTGAGGGGCTGGTTTGCTTCGGTTTGTCAGTCATCTCTGAATGTCTCCTTACATCGAAAAATTCACTTTCGTGAATTCATCAGCGTAAAATTTTTTGGCGGATGCCGGGCTTAAGCGCCCGACACCTGCACGGATGTATTTGGTGACAGGGTGACGGTGCCCATCTTGCGAATGTGGTTTTCGACCACATCCCAGATCTGCGGGCCCTCGGTCCCTTCATTTACGCTAGCCCAGCCAGCAACGATGTAGGTCTTTGCCGGATCAATCGCCTCGCCGGTCTTGAGCAGCGTCATATTGCTGATCCGCTCGCCCTGAGGTTTGGTGATGTCGATGTGGTAGCCCATGCCGCCGACCCGCACCATGTCACCACCCTGCTGGTAATAGGGATCAGGGTTGAAGATATTGTCGGCCACATCCTCCATCACCACCTTCAGGAATTCGCCTGTCATTTCATTGCGATAGGCTGCACCATAGCTCATGGAGGTGACATTCCAGATATCCTCGCGGGTGATGTCATCACCGGGCAGCAAGGATGGCCCCCAGCGCACCCCGGGCGACAGGGCGATATCAGCCTCCCGTTCGCTCAGCAGCGCATCGCAGATCAGATCATCCCAGGTGCCGTTGAAGTTGCCGCGCCGATAGAGCAGCTCATCAGTCTGACCAATCACCTCAGCCAAGTCTGCCTCATAGGGCGCGCGCTGATCGTCAATCAACTGGGTGATCACCGGATCCGGCGCAATGACGTCGGAAAACACCGGGATCAGCTTATGCCGCAGCCCCATCAGCTGGCTGTCACGCACGTCCAGATCCACGCGGGAGACAAATTTACCATTGGACCCAGACGCAACAATGTGGGTCTGACCAACAAGAACCGGTTCCGGCAGCGCATCATGGGTGTGACCGGACAGGATCACGTCAATGCCACTGACCACACCGGCCATTTTCTTATCAACATCAAACCCGTTGTGCGACAGCACCACGACAACATCCGCACCAGCGGCGCGCACCTCGTCCACCATGTCCTGCATATGCTCATCACGGATCCCGAAGGAGTATTCCGGGAACATCCAGCCGGGGTTGGCGATTGGCATATAGGGGAAGGCCTGACCGATCACGGCAACCTTCGCGCCGCCACGGTCGAAGAACTTATAAGGTTTGAACAGCTCAGCCGGTTCATCCCATTCCGCATCAAAAATATTCTGGCCAAGTGCCGCAAAGGGCAGCCCCTCGACGATCTCATTCACCCGATCCGACCCCAGCGTGAACTCCCAATGGAAGGTCATCGCATCCGGCTTCAGCACGTTCATCACATTGACCATGTCCTGGCCTTCGGTGTGATGGCAGGTGTAGGAACCATGCCAGGTGTCGCCGCCATCCAGCAGAAGCGCATCGGGGCGGTCGGCGCGGATCGCATTGATAATGGTGGCAACCCGGTCCAGCCCCCCGACCCGGCCATACCCCTGCGCAAGCGAAGCAAAATCATTATAGGTCAGTGCATAAGCTGAGGGGCTGCCATCGGCGATCCCATAGGCCTTGCGGAAATCCGCGCCGGTGATATGGGGCACACGGCCCTTGTTGTCACCGACCCCAAGGTTGATCGAAGGTTCGCGAAAATAGATCGGCTTCAGCTGGGCGTGGATATCGGTGACATGGATCAGACTGATATTGCCATAGGTATCAAATTGCAGAAGCTGGTCCTGCGTCAGACGTTGCTGAGCCGCCAGCCGACCCCAGTTGCCAAAACCAGAGGCGCCAACCAGCGCTGACGCTGCCATGGAGACCTGCAAGAAATCACGCCGCGAGATCATTGGGTTATCTTTCTACTGAGACACACGATACATTCGCATGTTTGAATGAAACGAGAGGAAACGCGCCCCGCACCATTTCTGATACGGGGCTGCGCAAATCAGTTGCGGACAGACGGCGCCTCGACCGAGAGACCGTTGCCACGCGACGCGACATACAACTCCAGAGCCACGAACTCAGCCGAACCCGGTTTGTAAGTCTCTGCACGGGTGTCGCGCACACAGCCTTTGAACCGCGCATGGGCCGTGTTCAGCTTGGTGTTCTTCAAGCGATAGACCGGGAAGCCATTGATCTGGCCCTGACTCAGATGGTCGGCACGGATCATGTTGCCATAGTTATCCTCATGGCAATTGGCGCAAGAGAGTTCCAGCTGGCCAGTGCGGGTGTAGTAGAGTTCCTTGCCCTGCTCCCAAGTGGATTGGGCCGGGCCGTCGATGGAGACATTCACCGGCATGCCACGCGATTGCACTGAAATCAGCGCCTCCATAGCCGCCATTTTGCCGCCGGTGTATTTCCACTTATCGGCGCCCATCTGGTTCTCACGGCAGTCGTTGATCTGCATCGCAAGGGTGCGGATCTCGCCTGCGTCCTCGTTCCACTTGGGGTAGACCGCGCGGACACCTGCCATGCTCTCTTCGACATCGTCATGGCAGGAGGCACAGGATTTCTCCGCACTGCCCTCAACCTTGGACCAGGTGTCCATCGCCTGATCGACAAACACCATCGCCGGGTTGTCAAAATCATCCATCTGCAGCGCCTGCGTCTCATCCGAGCGGAAATGCCAGCCAGACATCACCTCGTCCAGCACATCAGAAACATGGGCAGGTGCGGTGGTCTTGGTGACCATTTCAATCTCTTCGTTGACGACCAGCGTGTCGTCATCTGCCTCGGCAAAAGCCGCGACAGGTAGCGCCATCGCCATGGCAATTGCAGTGATTGCCTTATTGTTCATGTTGTTTCCTCCCTTGGGTGGTCGTCCCGCCCGGTATCCCGGACAGGGCGTTTGCCTATGGATCCGGAAGGGATCAGCCAATCGCAATCGACTTTTGTTCCGTGTAGACCGACCCGTCGTCGTCATACCAGGTGAAGACGAAATCGCCCGCTTCGGGGACGGTTGCATCAAACTGGAAATACGGGTTGGTGGAAATGGCGGGTTCCATGGTCACATCAACAACGCTCTCGCCGTTGAATTCGCAGGTGAAGCGATTGATGATCGACCGTGGAATGACATTGCCTTCCTTGTCTTTGCGCTGACCACTTTCCATTTTGTGGCTGATCAGCGTCTTGATGGTCACCGCTTCGCCTGCGGTTGCTTTCTTGGGGACTTTGACGCGGGGTTTTACACCGGATGCCATGTCGTAAACTCCTGATATCTATGGGGCGAACCTGTATGACAGGTCGCGCTTAGCCGCCGCAGCCGCCGATGGTCACCTTGACGGTGGAACTGGCCTTGGCGAAGCTGCCGTCGGCCATCCTAGCCACCGCTACGATATCCTGCGTACCTGCAAGACGGATCCGGGTGGAGGCGGACTGGCTGGCAGCCAGCGGGCCAAAGGCGAAAGTCGCCACGCCCGGCGTCGGGTTACCGGTCGCCAGGATCATGATGGCAGTGGCGCCGGGGGCGTCGACCGCGATCGGTACCGTATTGCCGTTTTCAGCGATTTCCGGCGCGGTCAGGGTCAGGCCGCTGTCGGCCATTTCCGCACCACCGGTGAACTCTGCAATCCGATCCTCGGCTGCAGCAACGACACGCAGGGGCAGCATGGTCAGAGCAGCGGCCCCAAGGCCAAGACCAAGTGTGTCGCGACGTGAGAACTCCATCGTATGTCTCCTTTGACGTTGATGGCGCAAAAAGATCCCGGTCTTTTGCGTCAGTCTTCTTTCAGGGTCGCAAGGAATGCGACCACATCTTCGATTTCCTGAGCGGTCAAGATGGGCGGCAGCGGTTCGGTCCCCGCCTCGCCCGTGTAGGCATCGCCCGGACGGGTGAAGCCGTCGACCTTGTAAAAGGCCGGCATCATCGTACCGTCGAATGTCATCTTGGCATTGGCCACAAGGCCGCGCAGCTCTGCTTCGCTCCAGCGGTTGCCAGCACCATCAAGCGCAGGGCCGATCTCGCCGTGGAATGGCACATCGGGCAGCGCGGTCACCTGATGGCAGGCCACGCAATTGCCCTTGGATTTATCGCCAACCAGCAATGCGCCACTGGCAGCATCCCCGGCAACACCGCTGAGCGATGCGGCAACGGCGCCATCTTCGTCGTAGCCGACGTCTTTCGGCGCGATCTCAGCGGCAAACGCAACTGTCCCGGCCAGACAGGCTGCCAGTGTCAGAGATATTTGCTTCATGTTTCCTCCCATTGGCTCCCACGCGCTTTTGGCGTGCTTCGCTGGCGGTTACCCTAGGCGACCTCACCTGCCCGACGCAACATCAAATTCAGTAATTTGAATTTTATTATGTCGTTTCGCGTACCCCACCATGGAGGGGTCGTGAAACGCAGCTCCCGCATACTGGCTGACGTGTCGGGCACGGGGCACACAGCGTTTCAATCAGCGGAGCCGTTGTCGCGCTCTTGGATGCGACGGGCATGATACCGCTGAAAATCCTCCCCGTTATCAAGCTTATAACGCTCTTCCTTCACCCAAGTGAACATGTCCAGTGTGGTTCCCACACCAAAGGCCCCGGGCATGATGGATACCGCCGCCTGAGGGGCCGGAACCTCGGGCACCTCTTGGGGCAGGAACATCATGGTTGGTGTAAACAGGATGCCCCATTTGCGCGCCATATCCTTCTCGGACAGGGTTTCGCCGTCGAAATCCGTCACTTCCACATCCCCATAAAGATTGAGCTGCACGACGAAGAAGTTGTCTGCGATGTAGCTGCTGATCTCAGGTTTGGGAAACACCTCCTCGTGCATTTTGGTGCAGTAGATGCAGCCTCTCTGCTCAAAGAACAGAACCAGCCGTTTTCCTTCGGCGTTGGCCTCCTCCAGATCCTCGCGCAGATCTTTGAAGGTCTCACGCATCCAGGGGGTTTTATGCAGGCCATCATCGCCCAGCTCAACCGCCACAACGGGCCCGGCGCAGAGCAGCCACAGCACGGCCATCCACAATCGTTTCATCTCTCATCCTCCCGTTCAGGTTACAATAGGCGCCCGGTGCGCCGCTGGTCAGCCAATGCTCGCAAAAGCCGGAAACCAGCGGATCATCGCTTCGGCAATATAGCGCACGCTGCCGGTCGCGATCAGCACCGCAAAAACGATCAACATGACCCCCATCCCCTTCTCTACCCAGGCGAAGGCCGCCCGGTGGCGCGCCACAAAGCCAAGGAAAGGGCGCGCAAACAGGGCTGCGATCACAAAAGGTGCAGTCATCGCCGCGCCATAGACCAGCAACAGCAGCCCACCACGCCAGATATCCCCCATCCCGGAAGCAATCATCAGGATCGAGGCCAAGGCAGGCCCCACACAAGGGGTCCAGCCAAAGCCAAAAGCCAGCCCCATCATGTAGGCCCCGGCAAAGGTGGCAGGCGAGGCGCTACTTTCGACGCGGGCCTCGCGGTAGAGCAACGGAATGCGAACAACACCCAGGAAATGCAGACCAAACACCAGCAGCAGGGCCGCCGCCGCATAGGCAAGGATATCAAGATACTGCCCGAACAACTGCCCCAGCGCAGTGGCGCCCATGCCCATCAGTACAAACACAGTGGTCACGCCAGCGGCAAAACAGACCGACGCCAGCACCAGCCGACGCTGCGCCCCCGGCGCAATGTCGCCTTCATTGCGCAACTCAGCCATGGAGAGTCCGCCCATATAGGACAGGTAAAACGGCACCATCGGTAGTACGCAGGGGGTGAAGAAGGACAAAAGCCCGGCAACAAAAGCCCCAAACAGGGAAATTTCCAGCATGTTCTTGGGTCCCTTGCGACCTTATGTGTTCGACCTGTTCAGACTGTGATTGCCGCGAGTGCGTGGCAGAGGTGGCAGCGCCCGCCGACGTCCTGAGGGCACAGTCTGCTCTGTGAAACTTGTACTATTCACATATTCAAATTACGTAGTACATATAGACACCGACCAGACCGGGCCGTCAATGGCCCGACTTTGGCCCGCCACTAGCGCATCACGGACACACAGCTTATCATCGAGACCCAACAATCATGGCCTTCACCCCTCTGATATCCCTACTGCACCGCATTCGCCGCGCTGCCAGTGCCCTCCTGGCGGCGCTGGCCCTTTTGGCGACTACGGGCATTTCGGCTAAGACTGCCGATGCCGCGGAACTGGTGATGGTCGAGCAACCCGGCTGCGCCTGGTGCGCGCGCTGGGACGCCGAGATTGCGCCGATCTATCCCAAAACCGCCGAAGGTCGCTTTGCCCCGCTACGCCGGGCCGATCTGCGCGCGATGCCGGAGGATCTGACCCTGTCACGCCGGGTCACATTCACGCCAACCTTCTTGATCGTTGAAGACGGGCATGAAATGGCCAGACTGGAAGGCTATCCGGGAGAGGATTTCTTCTGGCCGTTGATCACCGGGCTACTGCAGGAACATGCCGGTTTCGTGCCGACAGGCTCCTCGCACAGCGCCCCCGACCAGACCACCGCCCCCTTGGCCACCAATGGTTGAACCAGGAGAGAACACCGATATGGCCCTGCCACAGTTTTCCGCCGATATGGATCCCGAAGAACTCGACACGATGGTGGACAATGCCACCCGTGCTTCGAATTTTCTGAAGGCCATCAGCCATGAGGGGCGCCTGATGATCCTGTGCCATTTGGTATCGGGTGAGAAATCGGTCACAGAATTGGAAGAACTGCTGTCCGCACGGCAGGCCGCTGTATCACAGCAGCTGTCACGCCTGCGCCTCGAAGGTCTGGTCATTCCTCGTCGTGAGGGCAAGGCCATCTACTACCGGCTGGCCGATGACCGCCCGCGCCGCATTCTCGAAGTGGTCTATGAGCTGTTCTGCAAAGACGGCTGACCGCAGCGACCGGCCATTCCGGTTTCTCTTGCGGAGCCGTCATGTCCGGCCATCCCCGCAGACCTGAAACCGGCGGAGCCCGCCTCTGATGCCCGAAGCCCTGTCCGACCTCTTCAGCGACACGCATCTGACCGCCCTTCTGGGGCTGTTTGGTGGCGTGCTTCTGGGGCTGACTGCGCGGCTAGGTCGATTCTGCACGCTGGGCGCGATTGAGGACCTGCTCTATGGCGGCTCATCCCTGCGTATGCGGATGTGGGGCATGGCCATCGGTATGGCGATCCTTGGCAGCTTCGGGCTGATTGCTCTGGGCTGGTTTGATCCGGTGCAGTCGCAATACCTCGCCATCCGCTGGATGCCGCTGGCCTCAATTACGGGCGGGCTGCTCTTTGGCTATGGGATGGCGCTCAGCGGAATGTGTGGATATGGCGCCATTGCACGGCTCGGCGGCGGTGATCTGCGCAGCTTTGTCATTGTTCTTGTGATGGGGGTGTCCACCTTTGTTGCGTTGTCAGGCCCCCTCGCCCCCTTCCGCAACCTGATCTTCTTTCAGGATCCCATCACGGACGACCTGCCTGCGGGAATTGCTCATCATCTGGGCGATCAGCTCGGGCTGGCAATCACGCCCATTGGCTTTGCCATTGGTGGGGCCATCCTGCTGTTTTCCATCTTGGGCCGGGAGGTGCGCGAGGCCCCTGCCGCCATCGGCTGGGCGGCGCTGGTGGCGATTGCCATCGTCAGCGGCTGGGCGGGCAGCAGCTATATCGCGCGCACCGGTTTTGACGCGGTGCCAGTGGTCTCGCATTCGTTTTCCGCACCTCTGGGCGAAACCATCATGTGGACCATGACCGGCAGCCTGCGCCCGATCAGCTTTGCTGTCGGCTCGGTCAGCGGCGTCTGGCTCGGGGCCTTTATCGGTTCGCTGATCAAAGGCCATTTCCGCTGGGAGGCCTGCGATGACCCCCGGGAGTTGCGCCGCCAGATCATCGGTGCCGCAATAATGGGGACAGGCGCCGTGCTGGCCATGGGCTGCACTATTGGCCAGGGGCTGAGCGCATTTTCACTGCTGTCACTGTCGGCGCCGGTGACCTTCCTTTCGATCTTTGCCGGGGCTGCATTGGGGCTGCGCCAGCTGATCACCGGGTTTCGCCGCGCGGCCTGAACCGCCGCCAAGCTTCGGATCAGATCGCTAACCCACGACAATGTGACCACGAGGACGCCTCGCAGACACCATAGTCTGTCGGCAATCAAAGGAGCACACGGCAATGGTTCAACATCTGCAAATCCATCTGACCCAGCATCACAGGATATCCCTGCCAAGCTTCGCTGCCGTCTTGATACTGATAGGCTTCGCACTGCTGCAGGCGGCTGCCGCCGCAGCAGGCCCGCTGAGCAGCCGACCCGGCTGGGCTGTGCATCCGACCACCAAGCCTTATGCGCAGCTGATCCGCGACGTGATCACAGCCACCAAGGCGCAAGGCCTGGTGGTCGTCACCCAAGCAGGTCCGACCAAGGCCGCTGCCGCACGCGGCATCACCATTCCCGGCAATAGGGTGATCGGTGTGTTCAACAATGACTACGCTGTTCGGATTCTGCGCCGCTCCATCGCCGCGATGATCGAGGCACCGATCCGTCTTTATGTGACCGAAGATGAAAACGGTGACGCCACCCTGTCTTATAAAACCGCGCAGCATGTCTTTGCCCCCTACCTGGCAGACGGCGGACAAGAGCTCGCAGATATCGCAATAGAGTTGGACCAACATCTTGATGCTATTGCGCAAAACGCTGTGCAATCGGCACCTTGACGCTCACACCCCCGTGAGGAGGCTTGCAACCTTGTCCGGTTCCGGCAATTTGGCGGGACATGTTCACGAAGGGCAGATTTCATGACTGAGACCAATTCCGCAGCTGCTGCGGACCCACTGCGTGCCGCGGATGTACTGGCACAGCGGCTATATGCGGCGGGATGTCGACACGCCTTTGGCATGCCGGGCGGTGAGGTTCTTACCCTTGTTGATGCGCTGACCAAGGCGGGCATCACCTTTCACCTTGCCAAGCATGAAAACAGCGCCGGCTTCATGGGCGAAGGTGTGTATCACAGCGATGGCGCGCCGGTCATTCTGGTGGCAACACTGGGCCCCGGCGCGCTGAACGGGGTGAATGTGGTGGCCAATGCCCATCAGGACCGCGTCCCGATGCTGGTGCTGACGGGCTGCGTAGATGCGGCTGAAGCTGCGACCTATACCCATCAGGTGCTGGACCATCAGGCGGTGTTCGCCCCAATCACCAAGGCCACCTATCGCCTTAATGCCGAGGCTGCCGGTGTGATTGCTGACAAGGCTCTGCGGATCGCAACCCAGCCACGCAATGGCCCTGTGCATATCGACGTGCCGATTTCTGTCGCCGATGCCCCTGCCCGCCCTCACCGTCCGTACCTCGCGCCTGCCAGAGCCACGCAGCCCCAGCCCGCAGACCTCGCGCAGGCGCGCGCGTGGCTGGCAGAGGCAGACCGCCCCCTTGCGGTGGTCGGTCTCGATGCGGTTGCCGAAGATGCCGGGGCAAGCCTGCGCGCCTTTCTTGAACATTACCAGATCCCTTTTGTGACCAGCTACAAGGCCAAAGGCATCCTGCCAGAGGATCATCCGCTTTGCCTTGGTGGTGCCGGGCTGTCGCCTCTTGCGGATCGCCACCTGCTGCCGCTGCTGCGCGAAGCCGATCTGATCCTGGCGCTGGGGTATGACCCGATTGAAATGCGCCCCGGATGGCGCAATGCGTGGGATTGCAGCAGCCAGCGGGTGATCGACATCTGCGCAGAAGACAACACACATTACATGCACGCCGCCAGCCTGACTGTTGTGGCAGGCCTCGCTCCCAGCCTGCGCGCACTGACCGTCGGCGCGCAGCTTGCTGATGATGCGCCCCAAGGAAACGCGCACTGGCCTGACGGACAGCCGGAAGCGGCCCGCGACGCCCTAGCTGCGGCATTTGCAGCAGATGCCGACTGGGGTCCCGCCGCGATCATCGCAGAATGTCAGGCCACCCTGCCCGCTGACACGCTCGCCACGGCTGACAGCGGCGCACATCGGATTTTGCTTTCGCAGATGTGGCACTGCTATGAACCTCGCGCGCTGATCCAATCCTCGGGCCTTTGTACCATGGGCTGCGCGGTGCCGATGGCCATTGGCCGCAAGCTGGCCGAGCCTCAGCGCACGGTCGTCAGCTTCTCCGGCGATGCCGGTTTCCTCATGGTCGCGGGGGAGTTGTCAACTGCGGCGGAACTGGGTGTGGCGCCGATTTTCGTGGTGTTTGTCGATGCAAGTCTGGCGCTGATAGACCTGAAACAACGCCAGCGCCGACTGGACAACGCCGGTGTTGATTTTGGCCTTCATGATTTTGCCGCTATAGGCCGTGCCTTTGGTGGCAACGGTGTGCGCGTTCGTGACCGCGCCAGCCTGCGTGCCGCCCTGAGTGAGGCACAGCCGGCCGAACGTTTCACCGTTATTGCCGCAGAATTTGACCGGGAGGCCTATGATGGGCTCATCTGATCCCACCGCAGAGGGTAAACTGCCCCACGGCCCCCTCACAGGTATCAAGGTGCTGGACCTCTCCCGCATTCTGGCCGGGCCAACCTGCACCCAGATGCTGGGGGATCTGGGTGCCAGCGTGCTGAAGGTGGAAAATCCGCAGAGCGGCGGCGATGACACGCGCCAATGGGGACCTCCCTATGTGATCGATGCCGAGGGTCAGCAATCCGATCTCTCGGCCTATTTCATGGCCGCAAACCGCAACAAGCGCTCCGTCGAAGTGGATATCTCCACCGTCGAGGGACAGCAGGTGATCCGCCGCCTCGCCGCCGATGCCGATATCCTGCTGGAGAACTTCAAACCCGGCGGGCTCGCCAAATACGGGCTCGACTACGATAGCCTGCATGCTGAGTTTCCACATCTCGTCTATGGGTCAATTTCAGGTTACGGGCAGACGGGCCCCAACGCGCAGAAGCCCGGCTATGATCTGATGGCGCAGGGCTACGGCGGAATCATGTCGCTGACGGGTGAACCGGACGGGCGGCCGATTAAGGTGGGGGTCGGCATTGCCGATGTCATGTGCGGCATGTACGCCTGCGTCGGCATATTAGCTGCCCTGCGCCACAAGGAACAAACCGGTGAGGGCCAGCAGGTTGATATCGCGCTTGTTGATGCGCAGATCGCCTGGTTGATCAACGAAGGTGTCGCGACGCTCAATACAGGGACAGCCCCGAAACGACGCGGCAATGAACATCCGAGCATCGTGCCGTATGGGCTCTATGAAACCTCCGATGGTCATGTAATTCTGGCGGTGGGCAATGACGCGCAATTTGGCCGGTTCCTGTCCTTTCTCGCGCTTGACGGGCTGGCGCGGGATCCGCGTTTTGCCACCAATCCGGCACGCTTGCAGAACCGCGATGCGCTGGCCGATATTCTGGTGCCCGCCCTGCGCCAATACAGCACCGACGCGGTGATCGCCGCGATGGAGGCCCGCAAGGTACCAGCGGGACCGGTGCAAACACTGGATCAGGTTTTTGCCACTGATCAGGTCGCGGCCCGCGAGATGACAATTGAGATGACCTCTGCCGCCGGGCCTGTCAGGCTGCTGGGCAACCCGCTGAAATTCTCGCGCACGCCGGTCACCTATCGTCACGCGCCACCAACCTGCGGGGACAGCACCGATCTTCTTGCAACCGCAGCGGACCCCTTTGCCGAAGAGAGCCGCTGACCCTTGTAGCGGTGGCGCAGCCCCCCTCCACCCTTGATCCGCCCGCGTCGACGTGGGCGGATTCGCAGTGACCGCCGCTCCTATCCCCTTAAGAAACCGCAGAAAACAGTCCCATTTGCGATCTGCGACCGGCAGGATCTGGCCGAGTGTTACAGAAACTGGCGGTCTTCGGCCAAAGTCGGGCAACACGGGCTTGCCAGACAGGCAAAAATGCGGGAAATCGCTGCCAATCGACAGGGTTGGCTCCCTATTCCCGCGAGATTGCACACGCCACTTCACCAAACCGCGAGCGGGCATCGCGAGACGCGATAGCGTGCTTTAGGCTCGACGACAAAGCGCCTCTGCTTTCGTTTTTGACACGGATCGGACAAACGATGATGCAAGATATTTTTGGCCAGGACACCAGCCTGACAGATGCCGCAGCTCTTGAGAACTGGAACGCCGTACAGATGGGGGTTCTGTCGCATGCAGCTGCAGCGCCAACGCATCTCGGCGCCCTGCTGGAAGCCGCTCCTGAGTTTGCACTGGCACAGGCCGCCAAGGGCATGTTCGTACTGCTGCTGGGCCGGGCGGAGCTGATGCAGGCCGCGCACGACGCCTATGCCGCTGCCAAAGCCGCTGAAGATGGCGCCCTCCCGCGTGAACGTCACTACATTTCCGCGCTCGGCGCTTGGCTGGAGGGACGCCCCTCCGCTGCGATTGCCGAGATGGAGACGGTGCTGCGCAACCATCCGGAAGATGCGCTGGCGATGAAATTAAGCCATGCGATCCGCTTTATTCTGGGCGACAGCGCGGGCATGCGTCGGTCTATTGAGCGGGTATTGCCCGCCTACTCACCCGATCATGCCGGGCGGGGCTACCTATTGGGGTGTCATGCCTTCTCACTTGAGGAAACCGGGGCCTATGATCTGGCGGACGCCACCGGGCGGCAGGCGCTCTGGATGGCGCCGGACGATGCCTGGGGACTGCATGCCGTGGCCCATGTGCATGACATGACAGGCAATTCGCGCGCGGGGCTGGACTGGCTCACCGGTCGCGAGGAGGCCTGGGCGCATTGCAACAATTTCCGCTACCATGTCTGGTGGCACAAAGCACTCATGCACTTGGATCAGGGTCAAACCGAACAGGTTCTGGCGCTCTATGATCATGAAATTCGCAAAGACAAAACGGATGATTACCGCGACATCTCCAACGCCACCTCACTGCTGATGCGGCTGGAATTGGAGGGCGTGGCCATTGGCGATCGCTGGGAAGAATTGGCCGAGCTTTGTGCTAACAGAACCGAGGATGGCTGTCTGATCTTTGCTGACCTGCATTATCTGCTGGCGCTGGTTGGTGATGACCGCAAACTTGAGGCCGGCCAGCTGGTGCAACGTATTCATGCCGACGCCCGTCGCGGCGCAAGTGAGAGCGATGCCCGTATGGCGACGCCCGGATGTGGTCTGGCACTGGGGCTGGAGGCGTTTGGCGAAGGCAACTACAGCGAGGCCTTCGGTTATCTGGCGACGGGTCGCAGTTCGCTGCAACTGGCCGGTGGCAGTCATGCCCAGCGGGATGTCTTTGAACGCGTAACCATTGATGCAGGCCTCCGGGCGGGGCGTCTGGATGCGGTGGAGGCCATCCTCAATGAACGGCGGGCCCAGCGAGGCGGCGCTGAAGACAGCTATGCCCAGGCGCGCCGCGCCCTGATTACTGCCGGACGTGGTGCGCCAGGCGCACGAAGCGTCCCGGCAGAGTAACCGAAGTAAGGACACAACAGCCTATGGCGACCATCTCGCCCTTTCCCGGTGCCAAGGGCACCGAGACCACACCAGTGGCCAATCGCCCGGTTGCTCCGCAATCGGATGTGCAGCCGCGTGCACCCCGTGATCCACGTCTGGATTTCTACCGGGGCATTGCGATGTTCATCATCCTCTGCGCCCATATCCCCGGCAACCGCTGGACCGGATGGATCCCGGCGCGGTTTGGCTTCTCCGACGCAACAGAGATCTTTGTCTTCTGTTCCGGCATGGCCTCGGCCATCGCCTTTGGTGGCACCTTCGGCCGTCAGGGCTGGCTCATGGGCAGTGCGCGGGTTCTGTTTCGTTGCTGGCAGGTGTTCTGGGCCCACATCGGGCTGTTTGTGTTTATCGCGACCACCATGGCTGCGCTGGATCTCTATGGCAGCTTTGACAAGAGCTATATCGCCTCACTCAATCTGCGCCCGTTCTTTGAAAACCCGGTGCCGCAGCTGGTCGGGCTGATGACTCTCAGCTATGTGCCGAACTATTTCGATATCTTGCCAATGTATCTGGTGGTGCTGGCGCTAATGCCACTAATGATGGGGCTGGAGCGTATCGGGATCTGGGCCGTGGCTTCGGCCTCAGTCGGGATCTGGCTGCTGGCCAATCCCTATATGATCGGCCTTGGGCCGAACGGGCTGTCGCTCTCCGCTGAACCCTGGTCCAGCCGCGAATGGTTCTTCAACCCCTTTGGATGGCAGCTTTTGTTCTTCACCGGCTTTGCCTTCATGAAAGGCTGGCTCCCCGCTCCGCCTGTCTCCCGCGTGCTGATAGTCGTGGCCGCGGCTTACCTTGTCCTGCTGGCCCCGTTTGGTTCATGGAAGGTCTTTCTCTGGGTTGAAGCCTGGAGCCCGGATCTTGCCGACCTCATCCGTCCCACCTGGAAACAGACAGCAGAATGGCGGGAGAAAACCGACTTTGGCCTGCTGCGCTTTGGGCATTTCCTGTCACTGGCCTATCTCGGCTGGGTGATCGCAGGTGAAGGTGGTCGGCGCCTGATTGCATCCGGCCAGTCAACAGTGGCCCGGGTCTGGGCTGTGCTCCTGTCGCTGATCACCAAGGTCGGTCAGCAATCGCTTGCGGTCTTTGTCTTTTCGATGGCACTGGCACGGCTGCTTGGCTTTGCCATGGACCTGACGGACCGGTCCATCCTGACAACCGCATTTTTTAACCTCACAGGGTTTGGCCTGATCATTGGCTGCGCCTATATCGCTGCCTGGTTCAAATCGCATCCATGGAAAACCAAGAGATGAGAGCATTTTCGCGACGCACCTTTCTGGCAACGGCCTTGGCCAGCACCGCGCCGTTTGCGCTTGGGGCGCTGACATCGCCTGCATTGGCGACCGGTGGCCCTGCATTCTCGCGCGAGACGGTGGTATCCCTTGCCCGCGAACTGGCCGCCGCCCCCTACGCGCCCCGCGCCAGCGTTCCACAGGACTGGCAGGAGCAAAGCTACGAGGACTACCAGACCCGTTGGTTCCGCAGCCGTGACGCGCTCTGGTCCAAAACCCCGCGCAGCTACAATGTCGATTTCTTCCTGCCGGGCCTCTACTTCCCCCGCCCGGTAGAGATTTTCACCGTCGAAAATGGTCTGGCACAGCCCGTGGCCTTTGATCTGTCGCTGTTTGACAAAACGGATAAGGCGCCTGATCTCAGCGTTGACGACAGCCTTGGCTATTCCGGCTTTCGCTTGCGCACTGATCTGAAGGAACCCGGCAAGAAAACCGAATTCTGCGTGTTCCAGGGGGCGAGCTATTTCCGCGCCATCGGGGCGGCCCATACCTACGGGCTCTCAGCGCGGGGGCTGGCCGTGAACACGGCCACCGCGAAGGGGGAAGAATTTCCTGAATTCATATCGTTCTGGCTCGAAGCGCCAGTGCCCGGACAGAAGAATATGGTGGTCCATGCGCTTATGGATTCACCTTCGGTGACCGGCGCCTACCGGTTCGATATCCTGCCCGGCCAGAACACCGTGATGGACGTCGAGGCGCGGCTTTTTGCCCGCGAAGAACTGGACAATATCGGGCTTGGTCCGCTCACGTCGATGTTCCTCTTTGATCAGACCAACCGCAACCGTTTTGATGATTTCCGCCCCGCAGTCCATGACAGCGACGGGTTGCTGGTGATCAACGGCAATGGGGAAACCCTGTGGCGACCGCTGGCCAACCCGAAGACGCTGCAACTGTCCTCCTTTGTCGATGAAAATCCGCGTGGCTTTGGCCTCATGCAACGGCCGAGGCTGCTGTCGGACTACGAGGATCTGGAGGCCCATTATCACCAGCGCCCGGCGCTCTGGGTGGAACCGAAGGGCGATTGGGGCAAGGGCGCGGTCACATTGGTGGAAATTCCGGCAGACAAGGAAATCTACGATAATATCGTGGCCTATTGGCGCCCACGCGAGAGTTACGCGCCCGGTTCCGAAATCAATATCGACTATCGCCTGACCTGGGGCGATGGCCCGGAACTGCCGATCCCACAGGTGATCAATACGGCTGCTGGTGCGCGGATCTTCGGTGATCCCGGTCGCATCATGACCATTGATTTTGCCGCTCATCCGATGTTTGCGGGCGGTGTGGATGATCTTCAGGCGCATATCACCTCCCCCCATGTCACCCCGACCGAAGGCGTATTGCAGGAAAACCCGGAAACCGGTGGTCTGCGGTTGGCGTTTGCCTTTGACCCGGGCGAACGCGATCATGTTGAACTGCGCGCCGAGTTGCGCAAGGACAGTCAGCCCGCATCGGAAGTCTGGCTTTATCGGTGGACCAAATGACCAATTTTTCGCTGACCCCTCCGGAACAGCCACTGGCAATGCCGGAGCAGAATTTCGGCGCCCATTTTCAGGATCAGGCCTGCCCCGCACGTGGTGACCGGGCAACCACATCCGCACAGACAGGCGAGGCAACCCAAGGGCAAGTCGCGCTCTGGCGGGTGCTGGCCTTTTCCCCGGCGATGGCGGCGACCGGTTTGCTGACCTGGGGGATGAAGGACTGGTTTGCTGCCGATGGGTTTTCGATGCTGGAAGTCGCGCTTCTGGTGCTGATTTCCTTCAACTTTTTCTGGATCTGCTTCTCGGTCTCGACTGTGTTGCTTGGCCTCTGGGGGCTTGCGCAACGGCCGCGCGCGCTGGGTCGGGGTCGCCCACAGCGGATGAAGGTCGCGCTGCTGATGCCGATCTATAATGAGGTTCCATGGTATGTGCTGGGCAATGCCCAGTCGATGCTGGAAGAGCTGCACGCCCGTGGCGGTGTTCATGATTATGCGATGTTCATTCTGTCCGACACCCGCGATGACGCCATTGCAGCGCAGGAACGCGCCAGCGTCGAAGCTCTGCGTGCGATGTTGCCTGTCGGAACCCAGCTCTACTATCGCCGCCGTGCGGACAACGCCGGTCGCAAGGTTGGCAATATCGCCGATTGGGTGCGCCGCTGGGGCGCGGGTTGGGACGCCATGCTGGTGCTGGATGCCGATAGCCTGATGACAGGACGCGCCATCGCCCATCTGGCCGATGCGTTGGCACGCGATCCCGGCGCGGGCCTCATTCAGAGCTACCCCCAGCTGATCGGCGCACAGTCCGTCTTTGGCCGGATGCAGCAATTTGCCAATGGGGTCTACGGCCTGGCACTTGCCGAAGGGCTGGCCCGCTGGGCCGGGCACGAGGGTAACTATTGGGGCCATAACGCGATCATCCGCACCCGCGCCTTTGCCGCCTGTGCAGGGCTGCCGCCGCTGCGCTCGGCCTTTGGGGGTGAGAAGCTGATCATGAGCCATGACTTCGTCGAGGCAGGCCTGCTGCGCCGGGCAGGCTGGAGTGTCCAGTTCCTGCCGCGTATCCGCGGCTCCTACGAGGAAACACCGCAAACGCTGATCGATCACGTGCTGCGTGACCGGCGCTGGTGCCAGGGCAACTTGCAACATCTGAACCTCCTGAATGCCAAGGGCTTTCGAGCACTGTCGCGGTTTCACCTGCTACACGGGGCCATCGGCTATCTGATGGCGCCGGTCTGGTTCGCCCTGCTGGTGATCTGGGCGCTGATCGGACGTGGCGAAGAGGCCTCTGTCCTCACCTACTTCAGCGAAACCAATCCGCTGATGCCATCCTGGCCAGATATGTCGGAGCCGCGCCATGTGCTGGTGATCCTGCTGATCTATGCCATGTTGCTGGCGCCCAAGCTGCTGGCTGTTGCTGCCCTGCCTATGACCGGCAGCCGGTTCTCAGAATATGGCGGCGCAGGCCCCTTTGCCCTGTCGCTGCTGGTGGAGATCCTGCTTGCGATCCTTTATGCGCCGATCCTGATGGTACAGCAGATGATTGCCGTGCTGCGTACAACCTTTGGCCTGCAAAAAGGTTGGTCGCCCCAAGCGCGGGACGGCGGCAGATACTCTTGGCGCACCCTGATGACGTGCCATGCGCTAGAAACTGTCAGCGGGGTTGCCCTCTGGAGCGGTATTCTGGCGGGTGTGGTCTCTGTCTGGCTGCTGCCTATTGCACTGTCACTGGTACTGGCGGTGCCTCTGTCGGCGCTCTCAGGTGTGCCGCTGCAGCGCTTTGCCAAGGCCCTTCTGGCAACGCGTGAAGTCCATAAGGAACCGCGGATCACGCGGATCGCCCGCGCCCGGCGCGATCGGCTGCGCTTGGCACTTGAGACCGTGCCGACCCACCGCGCCGCGGCCAAGTAAAAACGTCAAAATTGTATAAAAATGTAAAACCTGAGGGATTTTCAACAATCCCTCAGGTTTATTTTATTGACATATCACTGACAAAGCGGTCGAAAAACCTGTTGCCTCATTGCGACAGCGCGCTGTTCTCGACCCAATCCACCAGCCAATTGGCCCAATCCCGTGGCACCCGATGACCACCAGCAAACAGCACCAATTCGATATCTGCCTCCGGCCCGCAGTCCCAACGGCGCCGTAGCTGATCTCCATCGGTCCAACTGCGGTTTGGCGCATGTGTGCTACACCCGTTGGTATCGCGCCATAACTCCAGCCCGGCAAAGACATCGCCCTGCTGGAAGCGCCGGTTTCCGAGGTAGCGCCCCTCCAGCGGCACCACCTCATCCGCCCATCCATGGGTATGCATCAGCCGTATGGGGCCAGCGCAGCTCTCCGGTTGAGGCCGCCAGAAACTGCCGGATACCGTCGCATAAGCCACAAACTGATCAGGTGACGCGCACGCGAGGTAGCTAACCATAAAGGCACCGGCGGAAAATCCCGATAATACAACAGCATCCCGGTCGATATTAAACTGACCTTCAGCATCTGCCAAAATCGCTTCGAAGAAGGCAGATTCGTCACGGCCACCGAAATCTGGCAAAAACGCCCAGGAGCGCGGGCCGCCGGGATTGCGGGGCAGCGCTGTGGGCGCGATGACCGCATAGCCACGCCCGGTCAGCCCATCGACCATCGCCCGATTGCGCAATGCGGCCTCGCCCGAGCCACCATAGCCGTGCAGAAACATCACTGCCGGGATTGCCTCATCACGTTGCGTGTCAGGCAGGACGATATGGTAATCCCCCTCCTTGATCTGGCAGGCATCGGCCTCTGGCCCACATCCAGCCAACGCCACGGGCGCAAGTGAGATCCCAGATAGCGCCATGCCAAAACCGAGGCACCAGCGACTGGCGCGCGCAATTGCAAACCGCATCAGCCCTGCCCCTTCCAGCGGGCGACGGGCAGATTGCTGCGCAGCCAGCCCGGACCAGCAGCAGAGCCGAGCATCCCCTCCGGCACGTCGATCACGTTGGAATAACCAGCCGCATCCAGCGCCAGCGTCACACGGGCCGAGCGCACGCCGCGCGCACAGATCAGCGCCAGCGCCGCACTGCGATTGCCCCCGGTAACCTGATCAAGCACCGCGAGAAAGTCCTCGCGCCGCATATCAATCTGATAACTGCCAACGGGCACCCCGCTCGCCCGCCATTCGCGGGGGGTGCGGATATCCACCAGGATCAGCTCTTCCGCCTTGGCCTTTGCAAAGGCCTCCTCCACAGTCAGACGCGGCAGATCATGGTCTGGGGGCTGGCGACGCCACCAAACATATCCACCACCACCCACAACCGCGAGCCCGCCAAGGGCCGCCCCGGCGCGCAGGAACCGACGCCGCGAGATCGCCGGATCGCCCGCCCCCGATGCGATTTGTGGATTGCCGTCACCGCCTTCGGACTGAGGATTAGAATTATCTGACCGTTTTGATTGAGAATGCGACATCTGGCCTCTCCCCCCACTGCAGGCGTCGTCCTACATGATCCAAGACCTAGCAGGTTCCTGCATAGTGTTCAGCATGAGACATCCCGCATGGTGATCAAGTTCTTGTCAACCTGACACCAGACCGCACCAAACCGGTGCGGTGCGCAAAAAACTAACCTGATCGCCGCTTTTGCAGGGTTTGCAGGCGCGGTCGGGGCTGGCACAGTTGCGAAAAATTGCTTAGGCACCAAACGATCTGGCCCTGTGCATGGAGGAGAACCGCACGTGTCCCTGTTCCTGATTGCAGCCCTGCCCTTTCTGGGCGCGGTATTCCCCGCGCTATTGATCCGTGCCGGGCGCAATGCCTCGGCGTCGGCGGCAGGCCTGACAACATTGCTCGCGTTTGTCGGACTGATGCTGCACGCCCCGGCGGTGATGCGCGGCGAGGTTATTCAGGCGCAATTCGACTGGCTGCCCGCCCTGGGGCTGAACGCCAACTTCTTCCTTGATGGGTTGGGGTTCCTCTTTGCGGGGTTGATCCTTGGCATTGGTTTGCTGATCATCCTTTATGCGCGGTTCTACCTCTCGCGCGAGGATCCGATGGGCAATTTCTACACCTACCTGCTGCTGTTTCAGGGCGCGATGGTGGGGATTGTCACATCGGATAACATCCTGTTGCTGCTGATTTTCTGGGAACTGACCTCGCTGAGCTCGTTCCTTCTCATCGGCTATTGGAAACACTTGCCCGAGGGGCGCCAGGGCGCGCGTATGGCGCTGACTGTTACCGGCGCGGGTGGTCTGGCCATGATCGGCGGCATGCTGATCCTCGGCAATATCGTTGGCTCCTATGACCTGACCGTGATCCTCGGCGCAAAGGAGGTCATTCAAGCCTCGCCGCTCTATCTGCCGGCCCTGATCCTGATCCTGATAGGCGCTTTCACAAAATCGGCCCAGTTCCCGTTTCATTTCTGGCTACCGCACGCCATGGCCGCACCGACGCCGGTATCGGCCTATCTGCACTCCGCCACGATGGTAAAGGCAGGTCTGTTCCTGATGGCGCGGATGTGGCCTGTGTTGGCCGGTACGCCTGAATGGTTCTATATCGTCGCCACAACCGGGCTAATCACCATGGTACTGGGGGCGATCATTGCCCTATTCAAAGATGATCTGAAGGCGCTGCTGGCGTTTTCCACCGTCAGCCATCTGGGGCTGATCACCATGCTCCTCGGCTTTGGCACCAAGTTTGCGGCGGTGGCTGCGGTGTTCCACATTATCAACCATGCGACGTTCAAGGCGGCGTTGTTTATGACTGCCGGTATTGTCGACCACGAGGCCCACACCCGCGATATCAAGCGTCTTGGCGGCCTGCGGCACCTGATGCCGATCACTTTTGCCATTGCGACGGTTGCAGCCCTGTCGATGGCCGGTATTCCGCCGTTCAACGGCTTCCTGTCCAAGGAAATGATGCTGGAAGAGACCGTTCACACCGCCTGGGCCGGTTCACATTATCTGGTGCCGGGTCTGGCGCTATTGGGCGCCTTGTTCTCCGCCGCCTATTCGTTCCGCTTCATCGCCCATGTCTTCCTCGGTCCAAAACGTGACGACTATCCGGCGACCCCGCATGACCCGGGTGCCGGTATGTGGCTGGCGCCGGCGTTCCTTATTGGTCTTGTGGTCCTGATCGGCCTGTTCTCAGCCAAGATCGTCGGGCCGCTGGTGGCGACTGCTGCCTCTGCGGTGATTGGTGGCGAGAAACTGCCCTATTATTCGCTGAAACTCTGGCACGGGTTTACTCCGGCGCTTTATATGTCGATGGCGGCAGTTGCCGGGGGTGTGGTGCTGTTGATGCTGCACAAACCGCTGATGCGTATGTGGGATGCCGCACCGCGCCCGGAGGCGAAGGTGATTTTTGAGGCGCTGATTGCTGCCCTGACCCGCCTTGCGCGCGGGATCACCGATGGGATGCACAATGGCTCCATGCCGCGCTATGGCGGGATCATGATCACCTTCACGGCGGTACTGTCTTACTATGCGTATCAGTCGGGCACGCTGGCTGCGCCGACCCGGACTCTGCAGGATGTGGGGCTGATCCCGATCCTCGGTTGGGCCAGCCTGCTGATCGCCACTGGTTTCTTGGTCGCGATGCACCGAAATCGCCTGCTTGCGCTGGTGCTAATCGGCGTTGTCGGTCTCGTGGTCTCCATGGGTTTCAACTACATGTCAGCCCCGGATCTCGCCCTGACGCAGATTTCGGTCGAAGTGGTCACCATCATTCTGATGCTGCTGGCGCTGAACTTCATGCCCAAGGAAACCCCGGTCGAAAGCTCCGGCGGCGCCCGTCTGCGCGATATCTCCATCGCCAGCATCGCAGGTCTTGGGGTTGGCGGGTTGATCTACGCACTCATGACCCGTGATTTCATCGGTGAGACGATTTCCGGCTTTCACCTTGAAAACTCCTACAAGGGCGGCGGCGGCACCAATGTGGTCAATGTGATCCTGGTGGATTTCCGGGGTTTTGACACCTTTGGCGAGATCATTGTTCTTGGCATTGCAGCACTGGTGATCTTTGCGCTGACCGAGGCGGTGCTGGGCACCCGCGTGCGGGCCTATCTGCTGAATCGGAAGCCGGATTTGCCGCAAGCTGGTGACTCCCATCCGATGATGATGGTGGTGGCCACGCGGGTGATGATGCCGCTGGCGCTGATGGTGGCGGCCTATATCTTCTTCCGGGGGCACAACCTACCCGGTGGTGGCTTTATCGCCGGGCTGATCGCCGCGATTGCTGTGATCATGCAGTATATGGCGTCGGGTTTTGCCTGGGCAACGGAGCGACAGCGCTATCCCTATCACGGCATCATCGGATCCGGCGTGCTGATCGCCGCCGCGACCGGTATGGGATCCTGGTTCAGTGGCCAACCCTTCCTGACCAGCGCCTTTGGCTACATCCATTGGGCACCGCTGGAAGAGTTCGAATGGGCCACTGCGGCGCTGTTTGATCTGGGCGTGTTCCTGGCTGTTGTCGGCGCGGTTCTGCTGGCGCTGGAGAGCCTGTCCCGCTTTGCCTGGCAGCCCGGTACCGACAGCACCCATGCGATGGATATCAACCCGGCCCGCGATGATGTGGCCAAGACCGAGAACGAGGGCTGACTATGGAAATTCTAGTCGCTTCGGCCGTGGGCGTTCTGACCGCGGCCGGCATCTACCTGATCCTGCGCCGCCGCAGCTTTCCCGTCATTCTTGGGCTGTCACTGGTGTCCTATGCGGTGAACGTTTTTTTGTTTGCCACGGGCCGCCTGATGACCAACGCGCCTGCGATCCTCAATAAATACGAAGAGGTGCCCTATACCGATCCGCTGCCGCAGGCGCTGGTGCTCACCGCGATCGTGATCTCCTTTGGCATGACTGCTGTTGTGGTGATGATTGCGCTGGGGGCCTATCTGTCGTCGCAGGACGACCGGATCAACCTCAGCGATGACGATGCCAAAGCGGGAGATGACGCATGAACCACCTCGTGATTGCGCCGATTGTCCTGCCGGCAATTGTTGCGCCCTTTATTATCATGGTGCTGCGCTTCCATCTGGACCTGCAGAGGATCTTCTCCGTTGCCAGCAGCGTGCTGGTGCTGTGCCTGACGCTGGCGCTGGCCGCGCAGGCGGCTGATGGCACCGTGCAAGTCTATGAGCTGGGCGACTGGCCTGCCCCCTTTGGTATCGTATTGGTGCTGGATCGGTTGTCGGCGATGATGATCGTCCTTACCTCCGTACTGGCGCTGGCGGTTGTGCTCTATGCGATTGGCACCGGCTGGGACTCCCGTGGCGCCAATTTCCACGCGCTGTTCCAGTTCCAGATCATGGGCATTCTCGGCGCCTTCATGACTGGCGATGCCTTCAACCTGTTTGTGTTCTTCGAAGTTCTGCTCATTGCCTCCTATGGGTTGATGATCCACGCAGGCGGCGCCAAGCGGTTTCAGGCCGGGGTGCAATATGTGGTCTATAACCTCCTGGGCTCGACCCTGTTCCTGTTTGCGCTCGGCACGATCTACGCCGTCACCGGCACGCTGAACATGGCCGATCTGGCGGTGCGCGTGGCAGAGATGTCGGGCGAGGAAACCGCCCTGCTGCGCGTCGGTGCGGTCATGCTGCTGCTGGTGTTTGCGATCAAAGCTGCGGTGCTGCCGCTGCATTTCTGGTTGCCGGCCTCCTACAGCCATGCCCCGCTGCCTGTTGCCGCCCTGTTTGCCATCATGACGAAGGTGGGCGCCTATTCCATCCTGCGTGTCTACACCCTGATCTTCGGTCCCGACGTTGCGATCAGCGAAGGGCTGGTCGGTGATTGGTTGCTGCCTGCGGCGCTGTTAACGCTTGCAGTAGGGGCTGTCGGGGTCCTCGGCTCCCGCGAGATCGGACGGCTGGTTGCCTTTGGCGCGATCACATCGATGGGGACTCTGCTGATTTCCATTGCCCTGTTCACGCCAGCCGCCACTGGCGCGGCGCTCTACTACATCGTCCATTCGACGCTGGCGACAGCACTGATGTTCCTGATTGCCGATCAGGTGATGGAACGTCAGGGCGGTGCAGTTGCGGCAATGCGGCTGATGCCGCAGAGTGGCCTTCTGTCGATAATGTTCTTTGTCGCAGCAATTGCGCTGGCAGGGATGCCGCCGCTCTCCGGCTTCATCGGCAAACTGCTGGTGATGGACGCCGCACGCGATCATGATCTGGTCTGGTGGATCTGGGCAGTGATCCTGGTCGGCTCACTGGTGACGATCATCGGCCTCGCCCGTGCTGGCACGCTGATTTTCTGGAAAAGCCATGGTTTGCCGGACAATGACAGCGACGCAGATACAGAGGCTGACAGTGACGACCTGCTTGACGGCTCGGCAACCGCCGCCCCTGCGGCAACACCGGTTCTGCCGCTCGTGGTATGCTTTGGCCTGATGACGGCGCTCGTACTGCTCACCATCTTTGCCGGGCCAATGACGCGTTATGCTGATGCGACGGCGGCCCAGCTGTTCACGCCAACCGCCTATATCGAAACCGTCCTCGGGGGGGGCTCAAAATGAAGCTGATGCGCCGCATACTGCCGCACCCGATCCTGACGCTGGTGCTGACTGTTACCTGGCTGCTGCTGGTCAACGGCTGGTCACTGAACTCCTTGGTCTTTGGCTTCATGCTGGGGGTTTTGATCCCCTTTCTGACCCAGCCCTACTGGCCACAACAGCTGAAGATGAAAGGCCCGATGAAGATCATCGGCTATGTGCTGATCGTGCTTTACGATATTGTGGTTGCCAATCTGGTGGTCGCCAAGATCGTGCTGTTCAAACCCAATTCCCGCCGTCAACCCAATTGGGTGACTGTACCGCTGGAACTGCGCACACCTGAGGCAATCACGGTATTGGCCGCAACAATCACCATGACGCCGGGCACCGTGTCGGCGGACCTCTCTGCAGAGGGCCATGCGCTGCTGGTGCATTGCCTTGATGCGCCCGATCCGGAGGCCGTGCGGGACGACATCAAGGACCGCTACGAACGGCGCCTGAAGGAGATTTTCGAATGATCGAAACTGCTGCAATTTTTGCGTTCGTCTGCTTTGCGCTATCACTGCTGATGAACCTCTGGAAGGTGGTCTCGGCCGAGGATGTTGCCGACCGGATCCTTGCTCTGGACACCATGTTCATCAACGCCATCGCGCTGATGGTGCTCTATGGGCTGGCGCTTGGGACCGAGATTTTCTTCGAGGCGGCGATGATCATCGCCATGTTGGGATTTGTCTCCACTGTAGCCTACGCGCGGTTCATGCTGCGCGGCAATATTATTGAGTGAGGAGAGACCATGGAATTGTTCTTTGACATCGTCATTGCCGGGTTTCTCGTGATCGGCGGTGTTTTCGGTATCGTCGGCTCTTTTGGCCTGCTGAAGCTCAATGATCGCATGTCGCGGCTGCATGCGCCAACGAAGGCGACGACGCTGGGCGTCGGCGGTGTGCTGTTGGCCTCAATGACCCATGCAGCGGTCCATGAGCACCACCTGTCGGTGCATGAATTGATGATCACGCTGTTTTTGTTCCTGACCGCCCCGATCACGGCAAATTTCATTGCCAAGGTGCATATCCACCGGCATGACACCCCAGACAGCCTGCCCGACGCCGGCGAGGACAAGATCTGGGCAACCCATAAGAAACCCGAGAACGAGGTGATCGGGCCTGAGGTCTGACCAAACATCCCCCGCCCCTGGCGGCGGGGGTATTTCATCCGGGATGCAGCTAGTCCGGGTGACCCTGTGCAGCCCGGTGGACGACAATTATGTATGCAGCCCCCCTCCCCCTGACCAAAGACGTGGTGTTAATCGGCGGCGGGCACACACACGCGCTGGTGCTGCGCAAATGGGGGATGCGCCCGCTGGCCGGGGCGCGCTTGACCGTTATCAACCCCGGACCCACCGCGCCCTACTCCGGGATGCTGCCGGGCTTCGTCGCGGGACACTACGATCGCGACGCGTTGGACATTGATCTGGTGAAACTGGCGCGGTTCGCCGGGGCGCGGCTTATTCTCGGGGCTGCCGAACATATCGATACAGACGCCCGGCAGGTGCATGTCGCAGGCCGCCCGCCTATTGCCTATGATATAGCCGCGATCAATCTGGGTATCACCTCCGCGATGCCGGACATGGCCGGGTTTGAGAACCACGCCATCCCAGCCAAACCACTGGGCCGCTTCGCCGCCTCTTGGGCGCAGTTCTGCGATGGTGAGGGCCCAGCCCATGTTGCGGTGATCGGCGGTGGCGTGGCCGGAGTCGAATTGATCCTCGCAATGGCCTACGCCCTGCGCGCCCGCAGGCGACTGGCGCGGGCCACGCTGATTGACCGTGGCACCATCCTCAAGGACGCAGGCAACAAAGCCCAGGCCCAGCTGCGCAAGGCCCTGCATGATTTGGGTGTGACTGTGGTTGAGCAAGCCACAATCACCCAAGTAGAAGCCGCCCATGTGGTGCTTGATGATGGGCGGGCCATCCGCTCCGATTTCACCACCGGCGCGGCGGGCGCGCGCCCGTATCCCTGGCTTGCCGATAGCGGCCTGGACCTGCATCATGGTTTTATCCGCGTCGACAGCACCCTACAGGCCAGTCAGATCGGCGTTTTCGCCAGCGGCGACTGTGCCCATTTCAGCAATGATCCACGCCCCAAGGCCGGTGTCTACGCAGTCCGTCAGGCACCCGTGCTCTATCAGAATCTGCGCGCCAGCCTGACCAAGGATCCGCTGCGCCGGTATCACCCGCAAAAGGACTATCTGAAACTGATTTCCATGGGGGACAAGACCGCCGTTGGTGAACGGTTCGGCCAGACCCTGTCCGGGCGCTGGATATGGCGTTGGAAAGATCACATTGATCGGACCTTCATGACACAATTCCGCGACCTTCCGCAGATGGAAACCCCGGCTTTGCCCCCGGAACACACGCATGATCTGCCCGAGGCGCTTGGTGAAAAACCGATGTGTGGCGGCTGCGGCGCAAAGGTTGGTGCCCGCGCGCTGAAGACCACGCTAAGCGCTCAGCCAGAGGTGCGGCGCGCGGATATCGCGCCCCTGCCCGGTGATGATGCAGCACTTTTGATGACCGGCGGGCAACGACAGGTCCTCAGCACCGATCACCTGCGCGCCTTTACCGCTGATCCGGTTGTGATGGCCCGGATCGCTGCGGTGCATGCGCTGGGTGATATCTGGGCAATGGGCGCCGCGCCGCAAGCTGCCACTGCCAATCTGATCCTACCGAAACTGTCACCGGCGCTTCAGGTCCGGACACTCCGCGAAATCATGACCGCCGCCGGTGAGATCATCCGCGACGTCGGTGCCGATATCGTTGGCGGTCACACCTCTGTCGGGGATGAGCTGACCATCGGCTTCAGTGTCACCGGGCTCTGTGACGGGCAGCCCATCACCCTAGCCGGAGCCCAGCCCGGAGATGCGCTGATCCTGACCAAACCGCTGGGCACTGGTGTGATCATGGCCGCCGAAATGACGGGAGCTGCTGGTGGGGCATTCGTCGCAGCCGCCTTGACCTCCATGAGCCAGCCGCAAGGTCAGGCCGCTGAGCTGCTGCGTGGCGCACATGCGATGACCGATGTGACCGGCTTCGGGCTGCTGGGGCATCTACTCGGGATATGTGAGGCATCGAAGCTTGGCGCTGAGCTTCGTCTTGATGCGATCCCCTATCTGCCTGGCGCCGCTGCCCTATCAGCACAGCGGGTACGGTCTTCTTTGTTTGCAGAAAACGCCGCCCAGCTGCCGGAGATTTCCACCGGCGGCGTACAAGATCTGTTGTTTGATCCGCAAACTGCGGGCGGCCTGCTGGCTGCGCTGCCCATGAGTCAGGCGGAAGCCCTGTTGCCGCAGCTGCGTGCCCATGCCCCGAATGCTGCCATCATCGGCCAAATGTCAGGCACGGCAGACGCGATCACACTCGTCTGAGACCGGTGTTGTGGCGTTGAATATCCCGCACCCGAGGCTACCCGGACGACATCCGATCAAGTTCGCCAAGCAGATCTGCGGCCAGCCGGTCCAGATCAGCCTCCCCAAGATCCCCGGCCCGAAGTGTCGCGACAACATCCGCGCCGATGGTCCGGCGCGCGGTCTCATAGGCCGGATCGTAGTGCTGCACCATCAACGCCTCCGTCAGCGCTGGTTTGTCGCCTGCATCAATCAACTGCAACCAGCCATCGACAACCGCGTTGGAGCGATGCGCCCGCAGCCCATCCAGCCGGGTACGCAACATGTCACCATTGGACAGGATATCGTCGTACCCCGCCAACAGGTACCGACAGCGCGCTGCAATGGATGCCTCAACCGCAATCCGCGGGGCGCGCTTCATTCCAGACCACAGCCGTGGCGGAATGATCCGCGCACCAATCTTGCTTGATTCCGCCTCCACCAACACAGGCTGATCCGGTGTCATCCGCGCCAGCTGACCAGCTATTTCGGACTCGAACGCCTTCTGGCTCGGCTGCGGCGTCGGGTGATCACCCAGCAGCGAGCCACGATGATGCGCCAGCCCTTCCAGATCCAGAACCTGACCGCCAAGAGATTGGACCCGTTTCAGAATTTCGGTTTTGGCGGTGCCGGTATAACCATCCAGCGCCACAAAACGATGCGGCAGTTCCGTATTATATAGATAGTCATTCACCAGACGGCGGTAGCTCTGATAACCGCCCTCAACCACATCGGCACGCCAACCGATCTGTTGCAGTAACCAGGTAAAGCTGCCCGAGCGCTGACCACCCCGCCAGCAATAGACCAGTGGCCGCCAGGAACCGGGATGATGGCTTAGCCGTTGCTCAACATGATCAGCGGCATTGCGAAACACCTTGGCCGCCCCCACTTTGCGCGCCAGAAACGGGCTTTCCTGAACGTAGATCGTGCCGACTTCCGCGCGTTCCTCATTGTCCAGAACCGGCAGATTGATGGCACCGGGCCAGTGATCTTCGGCGAATTCGGCGGGACTCCGCACGTCAATGACACAATCGTAGTCCTGATCGAGGATATCGGATAGCGATGTAAAACGAATGGTCATATCCGATGATCTACAGCGCCACGGACGCAAGGAAAAGTCGCATTCCCTTCGCCCTGTAAACATTTTATTATGGCTCAAAGATTCGTTTGAAATTCTATCCATTGTTTCACCGCACCCGGCCCTGTCGGATGTGCAGGGGATTCTTTTGTCCAACGGGAGGTAGGACATGTCAGAGCCACCGGTAGATACCTTGCAGTTCCCGGCCCATCTGATCCGGCGATTGCACCAAATTTCTGTAGCGCTGTTTGCGGACCACATGGCGCGCAATGATATTGACCTGACACCGGTTCAGTTTGCCGCCATCGAAGCCGTGGCCCATGAACCGGGTGTCGATCAGGCGACGATTGCCGCCCGAATAGCCTATGACAGGGCGACGCTTGGCAAGGTGATCGACCGGCTGGAGGCCAAGGCGCTGATCCGGCGCGACATCTCCACGACGGACCGACGTGCGCGGGTGGTGACGCTGACCGACAGCGGGCAATCTCTGCTGCGTCGCGCCCTACCGATTGTTGCGGAATTGCAGGCCGATATACTGACCGGCCTCAGCCCTACCGAGCAGGTGCAGATGACCACGCTGTTGACGAAGGCAACACAGGTCGGCGACCGTTTGCGCCGCGCGCCGCACCGCGCCCCGACAGCCCCTCTGAAAGACGACTGACCGAACCCGGTGATCGCCCAAGGTGCCGGACAATCTCTGCAAATTGCAAAGGACCGGACGGCCCCTGCCAGCAAGCGTCCACAGGTGGGACGTTATTTTCCATAGGCCTTACGTGCAAGATCCAGGCGGGCCTCAAGCATCGACATCTCCTTCATGATGTCCTGACGCCTTGTACGGTCGCCCGTGTCGATCAGCTGCTGTCGCAGATCGGCCAGCGTCCGGGACAAGCTGACAAATTCCGGCACACCGCCACTCTCCTGAACCAAGCGGTTAACCAACGCGTTCTCCGGGTCGTCGACATGTGGCAGCGGCTTGCCTGCTCCTGACAAATTGTCAAAAGCGCCATCGGCCTCCGCCTTCTCGATGCGGGCGTTGATAAGGTCAATCAGTGGGTGGTCCATAACCGTCTTATGCCCCAGCCACGGCAAAAAACAAAGACCGCGCCAGGTATATGGCGCGGTCCAGTCCGTTATTCAAAAAGCAGCGCTACAGCTGCCGCCACTCACTTCTGGCTGATGCGGCCGTCGGTGTAGGGTTTATAGGGCGAGTTCTCGATCAGATATTCCGCCATCACGTCGGCCAGATCCGGGCCGAAGTCATAGGCGTTCTTATCGTCACCCGCGAAGACCTTGTAACCGTCGCCGCCGTTGCGGACGTAGTTGTTGGTGACAACCACATAGGTCTTGGCCGGATCAATCGGTGCGAAACTGTCACCTTCCCCGACCATGACATCCTGAATGCGACCCTCATTAGGGGCAATTGTGGGATCCCAGGTGAACTTCAGCCCGGCAACCTGCGGGAAGCGACCCTTGATTTCTTCAACCTGGCTTACCCCGTTCTCCAGCGCCGCAATCACTTGCTCACCGGTGATTTCAAAGGTCGAAAGCGTGTTCTGGAACGGCAGCACCGTCAGGACCTCGCCCATCGTGACCTCACCGGGTTCCAGGCTGGCGCGGATACCGCCAGAGTTGGCAATCGCAATGCTGACGCCCTGATCCTTCACGCGGTCCAGCATGGCATCGGCCACCAGATTGCCCATCTGGCATTCCTGAACGCGGCAATTGTTGCGGTCACCGTCAACGGCTTCCGCACTCTCTGCAACGACCTTGTTGCGGATCTCATCCAGCGGTTTGGCCAGCTCAGCGATACGGGCAACGGTGCCTTCGTCCTCAGTAACAGTGCCATCCATGATCAGCGGCTCACCCACCGCTTCAACTACATTCCCGGCATCGTCAAAGGTCACGCTCAGCTCGCCCAGGAACTTGCCATAGGCGTAAGCCTGTACGATGGCCACATCATTGACCATGGTTGGATAGGGGCCTGCTGCCTTGTCCGAGGTGTTTGAAAGATAGGTGTTGCTGTGACCACCTACAATTACATCCACCCCAGTGGTGCCGGCCGCTACCCGCTGGTCCACGGCATATCCCGAATGGCTCAGCACGATAATCTTGTTCACGCCCTCTGCGGTCAGCCTGTCGACCTCGCCCTGAACGGCATCAACCGGATTGGTGAAGGTGATATTCTTGCCCGGGCTGGCCAGGTCAGGTGTATCTTCTGGTGTGAGACCAATGAGGCCAATTTTCTCACCACCGCGTTCGATCACGGTGGATTTCTTCAGCACGTCTGCCAGCGTAGGCTCGCCGCTGACATCCGCATTGGACATCAAAACAGGAAACTGAACAGAATCCATGAAGCCACGCAGCACCTCGGGGCCATCATCGAACTCGTGGTTGCCGACAGTCATGCCGTCATAGCCCAGCTTGTTCATCATCTCGGCGGCAACTTTGCCCTTATAGTAGGTATAGTAGAGCGATCCCTGAAACTGGTCGCCCCCATCCACAAGAATGCTGTTGTTGTTGCGCGCGCGCGCGTCCGCAAGCGCAGTCACCATACGTGCAGATCCGCCAAAGCACTTACCCTCAGCATTGTCGCCCTCGCGACAACCGCTGTCATATTTGCTGATCGGCTCAAACCGAGAGTGGAAGTCATTGGTGTGCAAAATGGTCAGCTTGTAGTCAGCTGCCGCCACGCCCGCCGTCAGGCCAAGCGCCGCCACCGACGTCAGAAAACGCATCATCATGGAAACATACTCCCTTATTTTTCTATTGACCGAATGGTGCGGGGAAATGCCGGGACAGTCAAAGGGGAAAAATTCGCCACCGTGCTGCCTTTGCGTCAAGCGGGGTAATATTCAGCCTTGATTCACCCAGACGCGCAGGGCATCACCGCGCCATGCTGATCTATAAAATCTTCCGCACCGACGAATGGACCACCCTGCAGACAGAGGGCGAGACCCTCGGCGCCCCGATCGATCTCAACGATGGCTACATTCATTTCTCCACCGCCAGCCAATCACAGGAAACCGCGGCCAAACATTTCGCCGGAGCTGACGGCCTGTGGCTGATCGCAGTCGAGGCTGACCGTCTTGGCTCTGACCTGCGCTGGGAAATCTCGCGCGGCGGGGACGAATTCCCGCATCTCTATCGCAAAATGACCATGGAGGATGTGCTCTGGGCCAAGCCACTGCCGCTGGTTGATGGCACGCATCAATTCCCGGAGGACATGGCGTGAGCCTGACCGAACGTCTCGCCCTTGCGGCGCTGCACCGCTGTGATCCCGAAGCCGCCCATGGTCTGTCGATCAAGGCGCTGAAAATGGGTCTGACGCCGACGCCCGGCCCTGTCACCTCTCCCCGGCTTGCCACGCGGATCGCGGGCCTTGATCTGCCCAACCCGGTTGGATTGGCTGCAGGCTTTGACAAAAACGCCGAGGCGCTGCGCCCGCTCAGTCAGGCCGGTTTCGGGTTCATTGAAGTGGGCGCTGCCACCCCCCGGCCCCAGCCCGGCAACCCCAAGCCCCGCCTGTTCCGCCTGACCGAAGATCAGGCCGCAATCAACCGGTTCGGCTTCAATAATGAGGGGATGGCAGTGATCGGCCAGCGCCTCGCAGTCCGTCCGCAGGACGCGGTGATCGGCCTCAACCTTGGCGCAAACAAAGACAGCGGCGACCGGGCAGCAGATTTTGCCAAGGTGCTCGCCCATTGTGGTGAGCATCTGGATTTCGCCACGGTGAATGTCTCCTCTCCCAACACCGAAAAACTGCGTGACCTTCAGGGAAAGGCTGCGCTCTCGGCCCTGCTCAATGGTGTGATCGACACCCGCGACGGGCTGGATCGGCGGGTGCCTGTGTTCCTGAAAATTGCGCCGGATCTTGATCGCGCCGGTATCGAAGATATCGCCGAGGTCGCTGTCGAAACCGGCATCGACGCGGTGATTGCAACCAACACCACGCTTGAGCGGACAGGGCTCAACAGCACCCATCGCGACGAAGCGGGCGGACTGTCTGGTGCGCCACTGTTTGAGAAATCCACCCGTGTTCTGGCGCAGCTGTCCGAGTTGCTGAACGGTCGCGTGCCGCTGGTTGGCGTCGGCGGCATCTCCAACGCAGAGCAGGCCTATGCCAAGATCTGCGCCGGAGCCTCTGCGGTGCAATTCTATACGGCTATGGTCTATGGCGGTTTGTCACTGGTCGGCTATATCGCACGCGGTTTGGACGATCTGCTGGCGCGTGACGGCCATGCTAATGTCGCAGATGCTGTCGCCAGCAAGAGAGGAGACTGGTTATGATCACCTATTGGCACAATCCCCGCTGTTCCAAATCCCGCGCAGGCCTTGCGCTGCTTGAGGCACACGGCGCTGAGGTGCAGACGCGGGCTTATCTGAACGACACCCCCTCCATTGCTGAACTGAAAGAGGTGTTGGCTGCGCTCAACATCTCAGCGGTGGATATGATGCGCACGGAAGAGACACTCTTCAAGGAGTTGGGCCTGACCAACGACAGCGCCGAGCCGGATCTTTTGTCAGCTATGTCTGCGCATCCGATCCTGATCGAACGTCCCATTGCCATCGCGGATGGCAAAGCCGTGATCGGCCGTCCGACAGAGGCCCTCAAGACCTTGCTGTAAAACCTAGCTAAGAGCACAAGTTGCGCTCTTAGCTGCCAACCTGCGCCTCCAATCGTGGATAGCGCAGACCAAGTGTTACCCCACGTGCCACATTCAGGACCATCAACGACGCCCAGAGCCCATGATTGCCGAGGCTCGGCACCAAAACCACCAGCGCAACCACATAGATCGCCACCGATTGCAGCATCGCGATTCGCATATCGCGGGTCCAGGTAGCGCCAATGTAAATTCCGTCAAACATATAACTGGCGACACTGATCAACGGCAGCACAGCCGCCCAGATCAGATAGTCCCGCCCCGCCGCGCGCACGGCCTCAGATGTAGACATCACGTCAATCAGCCACCCACCGCCAAGCCAGAAGAGCAGGCCCAGTACAATTGCGCCGCCGACGCCCCATTGGCTGGCCACAACCGCTGCACGCCGCAGCTGCATCCGCGCCTTGGCCCCTACCGCGCTGCCGACCAGCGCTTCTGCGGAAAAGGCAAACCCATCCAGCGCAAAGGCTGTGATTTCAACAAACTGCAGCAACACCTGATTGGCCGCCAGCGTGACATCACCAAGATCGGCGCCGATGAACAGAAAGGTTGTGAAGGATCCGGTCAGCAGCACCGAGCGGATCATGATGTCGCCATTCACCTGCATCATACGCTTGAGCCGAACCGGATCAAAGACCCGCGCCCAGTTGCGCCACTGACGCCCCGCAAAGGCATCGCGACACAGCCAAAGTCCCAGTGCAAGACCGCTCCATTCCGCGATCAGAGTAGCAACTGCCACCCCCTCAACGCCCCAGCCAAGCCACAGCACAAACCAAAGGTCCAACAGGATATTGAGGCCATTCATCCAGATCTGGAGCACAAAGACCCCGCGCGTCCGCTCCACCGCGATTAACCAGCCGGTCACTGCATAAAGCGCAATGGTCGCGGGCGCCCCCCAGATGCGGATCTCCAGATAGGCGCGGGCGAGCCCCTCAACCTCGGCGCTGGCGGGCGCAAGCGCAAACGCCCCCCAGAACACGGCCGCCTGTCCAGCGATAAACACGGCTCCAGCAGCAAACGCCAGCAGGACACCTCGGGTCAACAACGCACCGGTTTCAGCCCAATCCCCGGCTCCGCGCGCCTGCGCAGCCAGCCCAGTGGTGCCCATCCGCAGAAATCCGAAGATCCAGTAGATTGTGGCCAGAATAACCGCCCCAATCCCAACCGCTCCAATCGGCGCAGCCAATCCCATCTGACCAACAACGCCGGTATCCACCGCGCCCAGGATCGGCACGGTGGCATTCGACAGCACGATCGGCAGCGCGATTTTCAACACGCGCTTATGGCTAATCGGCTCGCTCCCTGCGGCGCTGGTGCTTGTCATATTCGTCTAAGCCTTGTCGCCCGGCGCAGCATCCGCCACAAATTCCGGCGAGGCCGAGGAGTGCGTGGCCGCCTCCTGCGGCATTAGAAAGTGGCCCGTTGCCTGAGCAAAAAGCTTGTCTCTGTGATCCTGCCAAGCCGCCACATGGACCGAGGCATAGCGTCGACCTGACCGCGACACCGTGGCCCGTGCATAGGCATCCCTCGGCAGGCCTGACCGCAGGTAGTCCACCGTGAAATCAATGGTCTTGGGCTGGCGTGGCAGCTTGCCAGAGGCCAGTTCCTCGACATCAAGACTGCCGCTTTCGATGCGTTCCCAGAGGTTCGCCCAGGTGAGTGTCATGACCGCCGTCATCTCCAGAAACGCGGCCGTCACACCACCATGAATGGCCGGGAGAAATGGGTTACCGATCAGTTTGTGGTCAAAATTCAACTGGGCCGTCAACTCATCTCCGCGACGGTCAAACGTGATGTTGAGAAAGCGCGCATAGGGCACGGAAGCCACAAGGGCTGCGAGAGCTGCATCGCGCCGTTGTTTCACCACTTGGACGGGTTCGGGACGGGGACGGCTCAAAACTTGCTCTCCACGGTAAAGGCGCCAACAGCGGTCGCGACCGGGTTAGCCTCATCTTCATCCATGGCGGTGGCGCGCACAAAGGCGACATTGCGGGTCATGTGATGGCACATGGCACGGGTCAGGATCCGCTGTCCGGGAGTTGCCGCGCGCATGTAATCAATGCGCAGATCAATGGTTGCAGTCCCCCCCGGCCCCGAAGGATGGCACATCACCGCAGCCCCGCAACAGGTATCCATCAGGGCCGACACAGCCCCACCATGGATAACCCCAGTTTCCGGATCACCAATCAGCTTCTCGTCATAGGGCATGACAATCTCGGCGGAGCCCTCTCCCAGTTCCGTCAACCTCATCCCCAGCTCCTGCGCGTGAGGAATGGCTTCGATGAACTGTCGCGCCAATAAAGTCTTGTCGACCATGAGGCCCCCCGTTGTTTTGATTTCCTCTTTATCAGCCATACCTTGGCCGAAGAGCAACCCCAGCGGTTGAACCCCCTGTCGGTTGCGCTTAGTTTGCGGGTAAGGGAGAATTGGGAATGACCGAACAAAAATTGTCATTCAAGGAGATGTGCAGCGAATTCGACGTGACCCCGCGCACGCTTCGCTACTACGAGTACATCGAATTGTTGCAACCCGACCGCGAAGGTCGGTCCCGCTTTTACGGTGCCCGTGAGCGGGCCCGGATGAAGCTGATCATGCGCGGACGTAAGTTCGGCTTTCAGCTGGAAGAGATCCGCCAGTGGCTGCTGATCTATGAAAATGAGGGCGATGAGGCGCAAAACCGCGCCTTTGTCGAAATGGCCGACCGTCAGATGAGCGAGCTGCGCAAGCAGCGCGAGCAGCTGGACGAGGCCCTGCAAGAGCTTCACGATCTGCGCGCCACGACGCTGAGCCTGCTATCACAGGACGCCTGACCACTGCCCCTGTCGGGGAACCTATCATCGAATCTCTACTCGAAACGCCCTACCGGATTGGTGGGGCGTTTGTCCATTTTACCCAAATCACCTCCTGTATTGCGATCGCAGCGCGGCGGTTTCAGTCAAATTAATCGAACATATTATACACAAAATCCACGCTAATAATGCCCGTAAAATTTCAAAATACCCCTATTTCCCTGGGCAACCCATTGCCGCACAATCAAGATAACGCTGCGTCATCTTACCGGATCCCACGTCACTCAGAAAAGTGACGCAGCGTCCAACTTACGTCAACGTCAAGTTCCTGTTGTAAACGCAGGGCAAGCTGCTCACCTTAAGGCTCACACCCGCAGTTATGAGTGACACGATGACCGATGAAACCAAATCCATTCGCCAGATGTGCGATGAATTCGGCGTAACGCCGCGTACGTTGCGCTTTTATGAGGCGAAAGAACTGTTGTTTCCGATCCGCGAGGGTCAGAAACGTCTATTCACCAAACGTGACCAAGCGCGCCTGAAACTGATCCTGCGTGGCAAACGCTTTGGTTTTAGCCTTGAGGAAATTCGGCAACTTTTGAACTTGTACCACATGGGCGATCAGCAACTGACACAGCTGACACGGACCTATGACATTGCCTGTGAGCGCCTGGCCGACATGGAGCGTCAGCGCGATGAGCTGACCGAAGCCATTGACGATCTAAAAGAACAGCTGCGTTGGGGGGACCGTGTGATCGCCTCAATGAGCGCCAAACAAGAAGCCGCGGAATAGACCCCGGCCCGTTTTTCCATCTTTTCCGTTTTTGGGAAGGATGATCCAGACAGACACCGCAGAACCACAGCGAGGACCGCGATGCCCAGTTATACCGCCCCGATCAAAGACACCCAGTTCATTCTGCACAATGTTCTAAAGATCTCTCAATCCGGCATCCCCGGCTACGACGAGCTGGATGCCGATTTCACCAACGCCGTTCTGGAAGAGGCCGGCAAGATCTCTAGCGAAGTGCTGCACCCGCTGAACACCGTAGGTGACATCGAGGGCTGCCGTCTTGAGAATGGCGTGGTCTACACCCCCACAGGGTTCAAGGCCGCGTTTGAGCAAGTGAAGGAGGGCGGCTGGACCGGTCTGGACATGCCAGAGCAGTATGGCGGTCAGAACATGCCCTACGTGATGGGCACCGCCGTGGGCGAGATGTTCTCTGCCGCGAACCAGGCCTTCACCATGTATCAGGGCCTGACCCATGGTGCCGCCTCCGCTATCCTCGCACATGGCACCGACGCGCAGAAGGACACCTATCTGCCCAAGATGGTGTCCTGCGAGTGGACCGGCACCATGAACCTGACCGAACCGCATTGCGGCACCGATCTGGGTCTGATGCGCACCAAGGCCGAGCCACAGGACGACGGCAGCTATAAAATCACCGGTCAGAAGATCTTCATCTCCTCCGGTGATCACGACATGGCCGACAACATCATCCATCTGGTGCTGGCCAAGATCCCCGGCGGCCCCGACGGCATCAAAGGCGTATCGCTTTTCATCGTGCCGAAATTCATCGTGAAGGACGGCGGCTCGCTCGGCGACCGTAACGGCGTGTCGGTTGGCAAGATCGAAGAGAAAATGGGCATCCACGGCAACTCAACCTGTGTGATGAACTATGACAGCGCCACCGGTTACCTGCTCGGCACTGAGCATAAAGGCATGCGCGCCATGTTCACCATGATGAACGAGGCCCGCCTCGGCGTAGGCATGCAGGGTCTGGCCCAGGCCGAGGCCGCTTATCAGAACGCCTTGGAATACGCCAAGGACCGTCTTCAGGGGCGCGATGTCACCGGCGTGAAGAACCCGGATGGCCCGGCAGACCCGCTGATTGTTCACCCGGACATTCGCCGCAATCTGATGGATCAGAAAAGCTTTGCAGAAGGCGCGCGCGCCTTTATCCTCTGGGGGGCCAAGATGATCGACCAGGCGCACCGCGCCGAGGACAAGGACGCAGATGGGCTGATCTCACTGCTCACCCCCGTGATCAAGGGGTTCCTCACCGATCAGGGCTACGACATGACCGTTCAAGCCCAGCAGATCTATGGTGGCCACGGCTACATCGAAGAATGGGGTATGTCCCAGTACACCCGCGACGCACGGATCGCGATGATCTATGAGGGCGCCAACGGCGTTCAGGCTCTGGATCTGGTTGGCCGTAAGCTGGCGCAGGACGGCGGCAAGCACGTCATGGCGTTCTTCGAGATGGTCAAGAATTTCTGCAAAGAAAACGGCGACATCTCCGAAGGTTACAGCAAAGAGTTCATTGAGCCTCTGAAAGCTGCGTCGAAGGACTTGCAGGCCGCAGGCATGTATTTCATGCAAAACGGCATGACCAACCCGAACAACGCGCTCTCCGGCTCTTATGACTTCATGCATATGTTCGGCCATGTTTGCCTCGGCCTGATGTGGGCCGAGATGGCAAAAGCTGCACAGGCTGAGCTTGACGCCGGGTCTTCTGACGCCGCGTTCTACGAGACAAAAATCGCGACCGGGCGCTATTACATGGCACGCCAACTGCCTGCGACTGCATTGCATCTCAGCCGTATCCAGACCGGTGGCGACACCGTTATGGCGCTGGCCGCAGACCAGTTCTGAGCCGCGATTTACGCAGATCGGAGCCCCATCCTCATAGGGGCTCCGACATCCGCCCCGTCATCTGACACCGGGGCAGATATAACAGACTGGCGCTCCGGAGGTCTTCCGGGAAGCCGCAATCGGAGGAGAGACCATGCCCAAACGCTTTCGCCTCACACGCCGCCTGCCGGTCGCCATGACCGAAGACGGCTACCGCCGGTTGCGAAAATTCTCTCAGGAGGCCGGCCTCGACGAAGGCGAAGCCCTGTCTTTTCTGTTTGAGAATTTCGACAGCGTGACAGACAGCGACAACCTCACCCACCGGCTGCGGCTCTTCAATGCCGAGCTTGAGGACCGCAAACGATAGGTGGGCACGCGCCACCAGCAGACAACAGATGCCACAAGGCACGATATAGACACCAAGGGGAGCCCCATGAGCGCAGAGCAACACTCCAGCTGGATGACCGACGAACACCAGATGCTGGCCGATATGACAGCGCAGTTCATCACCCGTGAATGGGCGCCGAAATTCGAGGCCTGGCGCAAGCAAGGCATGATGGATCGCTCCACCTGGAATGAAGCTGGCGCGCTTGGCCTGCTCTGCCCCTCCGTACCAGAAGAATACGGCGGCGTCGGTGGTGATTTCGGCCATGAAGCCGCAATCCTGATCGAAGGCAGCCGCGCCAATCTAGCCAGCTGGGGACACGGAATCCACTCGGGCATCGTCGCGCATTATGTGCTGGCCTATGGCACCGAAGAGCAAAAACAGCGCTGGCTTCCCAAAATGATCACCGGCGAGCTGGTCGGCGCTTTGGCGATGACCGAACCCTCCACCGGTTCGGATGTTCAGCGCATCAAGACAAAGGCTGTCAAAGACGGCAACGCCTATCGGCTGAGCGGTCAGAAAACCTTCATTACCAATGGCCAGCACGCCAATCTGATCCTGGTCGCCGCCAAGACCGATCCCTCGCAAGGCTCCAAGGGTATCTCCCTGGTGGCTGTCGAAACCGATGGCGCCGATGGGTTCAGCCGTGGTCGCAACCTCGATAAAATCGGCCTGCATGCCGCGGACACATCAGAACTGTTCTTCGACAATGTGGAAATCGCACCTGAGAATATTCTGGGCGGTACTGAGGGCCAGGGTTTCTATCAGATGATGCAACAGCTGCCCCAGGAACGGCTGATCATTGCCTGTGGCGCGGTCGGCGCCATGGAAGGTGCAGTTGAACGCACCATCACCTATTGCAAGGAACGTGAAGCCTTCGGCGGCCCGCTCACCCAGTTTCAGAACACCCGCTTCAAACTTGTGGAATGCCAGACCAAAACCAAGGTCGCCCGCGCGTTTCTCGACGAATGTATGGTAGAACATCTCCAGGGTAAGCTGACGGTCGAGAAGGCCGCGATGGCGAAATACTGGATCACGGACACACAGGGCGATGTGCTTGATGAATGCGTCCAGCTGCATGGCGGCTATGGCTTCATGCAGGAATATGCCGTGGCAGAAATGTGGACAGATGCCCGCGTCCAGCGGATCTATGGCGGCACCAATGAAATCATGAAGGAACTGATTGCGAGGTCTTTGTGACACTGCGAACGGCAGGCGATACTGCGAGCGCCGGATGCCTCCGGCGGGAGTATTTGGGGAAAGGTGACAGGATGAGACGCGCCTCCCCCCGAGCTCTCCGCCTAATGGGTCGGCGCGCCGTCACCTTTCACGAGCATCGGCTCTCCAGCCTGTCCCGCACCGCCATCGTCGCGTCACCACTGTTAATGCGGAGTGAACACTTCGTCATCTTTCCACAAATACTCCACGGGGGTATGGGGGTGTGAAACCCCCACGCGCTCCGGCAACAGGAAGGACATGTCATGAGCATCAAACTCTACTGTTTCGGCGAAAGCGGCCACTCCTACAAGGCAGCACTGGCGCTTGAACTGGGCGGGACCGCCTGGGAGCCGGTCTTTGTCGATTTCTTCAGCGGCACCACACGCGGCGAAGCCTTTCGCAGCGATGTAAACGAGATGGGAGAATGCCCGGTTCTGGTCGACGGAGATCTGACGCTCAGCCAGTCTGGTGTGATCCAGCAGTATCTGTCAGATACCTATGGCAAATTCGGCGGCAAGACACAGGAAGAGGCGCGCGAGATATTGCGCTGGCAGCTGTGGGACAATCACAAACTGTCCTCCAACGCTGGTCTCTGCCGCTTCCTGATGAATTTCCTGCCTGAAGACAAACGCCCGCAAGAGGTCATTGCCTTCCTGCAAGGTCGACTGAAGGCGGCTTATGCCATTCTGGATCAACACCTTGAGGGCCGCGACTGGATTGTTGGCGATGACGTCACCAACGCCGATCTGACCTGCTGCTCTTATCTCTATTACCCTGAACCCTTCGGCTTCGTGCGAGCTGAATGGCCTAATATCGACGCGTGGCTCTCACGGTTGAGCGCGCAACCGGGCTGGAAAGCCCCCTACGATCTAATGCCCGGCAACCCGTCGGACCGAGCCTGAGGAGACTGATATGACCGAAGCCTATATCTATGACGCTGTGCGCACCCCGCGCGGCAAGGGTCGCAAGGATGGGTCCTTGCATGAAGTGACAGCCGCGCGACTGTCGGCAGTGGCTCTCAACGCTCTGAAAGACCGAAACAATCTGGAAGGCCACGCAGTTGAGGACGTGATCTGGGGCAATGTCACCCAGGTCGGTGAACAGGGCGCCTGCCTGGCGCGGACCGCTGTTCTGGCCTCTGACTTGGATGAATCCATCCCAGGTGTCTCCATCAACCGTTTCTGCGCCTCGGGTCTGGAAGCTGTCAACATGGCTGCCAACCAGGTGCGTGGCCGCGCCGGTCACGCCTATATCGCGGGCGGTGTGGAATCTATGAGCCGCGTTCCCATGGGCATGGACGGTGGTGCCATCGCGGTTGATCCCGCCATCGCCATCGAGAACTATTTTGTCCCGCAGGGCATCTCCGCCGATATCATCGCGACTGAATACGGATTCTCGCGCGACGATGCCGACGCCATGGCAATGGAATCTCAGCGCCGGGCCAAGGCGGCATGGGACGACAACCGCTTTGCAGGCAGCATCGTACCCGTGCGCGACATCAACGGCCTGACCATTCTGGACCACGATGAGTACATGCGCCCCGGCACCGATATGCAATCGCTGGGCGGTCTGAACCCCGCGTTTCAAATGATGGGCGAGCAGATGCCCGGCTTCGACAAGATCGCGATGCTGAAATATCCGCATCTGGAGCGGATCAATCACATTCACCACGCAGGCAACTCTTCCGGTATCGTGGATGGCGCCGCTGCCGTACTGATCGGCGACAAAGAGTTTGGCGAGGCGATGGGTCTGAAGCCGCGGGCACGGATCAAAGCTACGGCCAAAATCGGTACCGACCCCACGATCATGCTGACCGGCCCTGTGCCTGTTACAGAAAAGATCCTGCGCGACAACGGCATGGCAATTGGCGACATCGACCTGTTTGAGGTCAATGAAGCCTTCGCCAGTGTTGTGATGCGGTTCGAGCAGGCCTTTGGCGTGGACCATGACAAGGTGAACGTCAACGGTGGGTCTATTGCGATGGGTCACCCGCTGGGTGCCACCGGCGCCATGATCCTCGGCGCACTGTTGGATGAGCTAGAGCGCAGCGACCGTGAAACCGGTCTGGCAACGCTCTGCATCGGGTCCGGCATGGGCGCGGCCACCATCATTGAACGCGTGTAACCCAGGCGGCAGGAGAAGAAGATATGTCTGATTTCACAATGAAGAAAGACGCCGACGGCGTCGCCATCATCACCTGGGACTGCCCCGGAAAAACCATGAACGTGCTGAACGGCCAGGCGATGATCGACCTTGACGGTCTGGTCGATGACGCGCTTGCTGACGACGCGGTCAAAGGCATCGTGATCACCTCTGGCAAGAAAGACTTTGCCGGTGGCATGGATCTGAACGTGCTCGCCAAGATGAAAGAGGATGCCGGTGACGAACCCGCGCGTGGTCTTTTTGAAGGCATCATGAAAATGCACGAAGGTCTGCGCAAGATCGAGCGTGCTGGCATGGACGCCAAGACCAACAAGGGTGGCAAACCGGTGGCAGCAGCCCTGCCCGGCACCGCTGTTGGCATCGGTCTGGAACTGCCGCTGTCCACGCATCGTATCTTTGCCGCAGACAACCCCAAGGCCAAAATCGGCCTGCCGGAGATCATGGTTGGCATCTTCCCCGGTGCAGGCGGCACCACCCGTCTGGTGCGCAAGATGGGCGCCATGGCGGCGGCCCCCTTCCTGCTGGAAGGCAAACTGGTCGACCCCAAGAAAGCCAAAGTTGCTGGCATCATCGACGAGGTTGTCGAAGACCCGCTGGCCGCAGCACGCGCCTGGGTTCTGGAGGCAAAAGACGCCGATATCGTTAAGCCCTGGGACGCCAAGGGTTACAAAATGCCTGGTGGCGCGCCCTATCATCCTGCGGGCTTCATGACCTTCCTTGGTGCGGCAGCCATGGTGCATGGCAAAACATTTGGCGCCTTCCCGGCAGCCAAGGCGCTGCTGAGTGCCGTCTATGAAGGCGCGCTCGTGCCCTTCGACACCGCGCTGAAGATTGAGGCGCGCTGGTTCACCCATGTGCTGATGAACCCTTCGTCCGAGGCAATGATCCGCTCGCTCTTCCTCAACAAGGAAGCGCTGGAAAAAGGCGCAGTGCGTCCTGCGGGTATTGAGGATCAGTCGGTCAAGAAGATCGGCGTTCTGGGCGCTGGCATGATGGGGGCTGGCATCGCACTGGTCTCCGCTCAGGCCGGGATGGAGGTTGTGCTGATCGACCGTGATCAGGCTGCCGCCGACAAGGGTAAGGCCTATACCGAAAGCTATCTCGACAAGGGCATCAAACGCGGCAAAGTCACCGCCGACAAAAAAGAGGCGATGCTGTCACGCATCACCGCAACCCCTGATCTGGACCACCTCAAGGGCTGCGATCTGATCATTGAGGCAGTGTTCGAAGATCCAGGTGTCAAAGCCGAGATGACCAAGAAGGTCGAGGCGATCATCCCCGAGGATTGTATCTTTGCCTCCAACACCTCGACCCTGCCGATCACTGATCTGGCAGAGGCCTCGGTGCGCCCGGAGCAGTTCATCGGCATTCACTTCTTCTCGCCGGTGGAAAAAATGTTCCTGGTGGAGATCATCAAGGGCGAGAAAACCGGGGATCGCGCGGTGGCCAAGGCTCTGGATTATGTGCGCCAGATCCGCAAGACCCCGATCGTGGTCAATGATGCCCGGTTCTTCTACTGCAACCGCTGCATCATCCCCTACGTGAACGAAGGCGCACGCATGATCACCGAGGGCGTTGCCCCCGCGCTGATCGACAATGCCGCGCGTCAGCTGGGCTTCCCTGTGGGTCCGATCCAATTGACCGATGAGACCTCGATTGATCTGGGTGCCAAGATCGCTCGTGCCACCAAGGCGGCGATGGGCGATGCCTATCCCGAAAGCGCTGCGGATGATCTGATTTTCTGGATGGAAGAACAGGGCCGTCTGGGACGCAAGTCCAACGCTGGTTTCTTCGACTATGACGACAAGGGCAAGCGTCAGGGTTATTGGAAGGGCATGCAGGAGAAATACCCGCTGGCCGACGAACAGCCTGATCTGATTGAGGTGCAGGAACGCCTGATGTTCGCACAGGTTCTGGAAGCCGTACGGGCGCTGGAAGAAGGTGTTCTGATGGACATCCGCGAAGGGGACGTTGGTGCCATTCTGGCCTGGGGCTTTGCGCCCTGGTCCGGTGGCCCGCTGAGCTGGCTCGACATCATCGGCACGCCTTATGCGGCCGAGCGTTGTGATCAGCTGACCGCAAAATACGGCGAACGCTTCACCTGCCCGCCGCTGCTGCGGGAGATGGCGGAGAAAGGCCAGACCTTCTACGGTCGCTTTAGCCCGGAGGCCAGCAAGGCCGCCTGATCAGCACGATAAACTGATATCGAAACATCGGAAAAGCGGTGCTCTCGGGCGCCGCTTTTTCATGTGATCCTCGCCTTAGAAGCGTCTGACAAAATGAAAAAAGCCGCCTCCAGATCGGATGACGACTTCCCACTCAATCAGCTGATTTCCGAGACTTAGACCATCACGACAAATTCCGCAGCGCCATGACCACCCGGCCCCATCGGCAGGGTATTGGCCCAGACGCTTTCTTCAGTGATCATATCGATCACCAGTTCACGGGCCGTATCGGGCTGCAGCACGCGATAGAGATCTGGCTGCGCGCTTGTATCGAATGACAACAGATCACGCGGTGAGACACTGAACCCCAGCAAGCCGGCTTCCAGATAGATGACTTCATCCTGTGCAAAGCGCGGTACAACGATCTCCAGCCGCGTCTCTGGTTCTGCCCGACGGATGCCACGATAGCCTTCCAGCGCGCAGGCTGGCACCACCACAAACGGATCGCCCTGCCCGTCACAGGCCAGATCGCTTTCGATCAGAATCCCCTGGTTCGGCATCACCCAAAGCGGCGCACGGTTGTTCAGCGCATCCTGCGGAATATAAACCGGACATGTCAGCGGATTGGGGGCACCGCTGGTCAGCAATAGCGTTTCGCGGTGTATATCAACAATGGGCTGCATCCCATGGTCGAAAGTGAGGGCCATATCGCCCACGGCCAGCGCCTCAATCGGGCGCCAACCAAGATGTGAGGCCACATGTGTGCCTGACAGGATCCCGCCCTGTCCGGCTGCGACCAACGGGTACTCTGTTGCCAGAGCCTCGGCCATCGGAGAGAGCTTGCGTTTCAGCAGCCAATCCAGCATCGGTTTTCCCTTTCACCAAGGCAGCCATACGTTCTGCATGACCCGTCACGTTACCCGTCCAACAGGCGACAAGAGCCGACCTGCGGGAGAGCTGTTCACGATATCGGATCGAAGCTGCGCCGTTTTGGCTGAGGCTTCGAAAACCCCGTGATTCCATCTCTCGACTACTGGTCTATCGGTGAATCGTTAAAAGAGTATTCAAACTGGGCAAGATCCTCTGCGCAGGCCTCTGCTACGGCCCTGCGCGCCGCATCCGTATAGGCCGCCTGCCAGCCGCGCGGGCGATCAGAGGCATTGGCCACGGGCAGATGCAGCTCGAACCCGAGATGCTCAAACAGTGGTGCGGCGTCCTTCGCGAAATGCTCAAGCCGGATATAGCAGGCGCATTGCTCCATCCCGTCTGCGCGCCGCATATAGGCGCGCGCCGGATTGGAGCGAAACGCCGCCAGAATTTCGGGATGACAGGCAAAATCGGCAAAACCCAGCGCCTTTGCCAGCGGTACCGAGGGGTGATTGAAGCTCTGCTCGCGCAGCCAATGATAGAGGCTCAGCACCCGATCAAACGGGTTCCGCACCAGTGTAAAGGCAAAGAGACCGCACAGCTGCGCCTCGGGCACCAGACCGTCGATATCGGCGAGAGTTGAATGTTTCCACAATCGGCCCCGGGTTTTAACGCCCCTGAGACGTCGCCGCCGCTTGCTGGCCTTGGGCGTATCACCGAGCATCAAATCATCCGCCATGGCCCGCGCCTCCAGCGCCAGAGACAACGCGGTGCCTCCGGTCTTCGGGATATGCACAAAGACGTAGGAACGGCCGGGTGACAGGATCATGATGCCAAGCTAAGCGGTTTGATCCCCGAAGAAAACCCGGGCTGATGCGTCGCCGCAGCACGGCCCCCTGCTACCATTGGAAAACAAAAATGCCTTACACCTTCCCTTGGTTGCAACTATGCGCAATATCTTGGACCAAAGACGCATGAATCATCTTGGGAGGTGGCTGGAATGGGCTGGATGTCGGACGAGTCAGGACTGGAGAAGACAGCCGCCAATTATGTGCCGCTGACACCGTTGTCACATTTGCGCCGCGCCGCACATGTGTTTGCCGATGTACCTGCCGTGGTCTACGGCAATCATCGCAAGACATACGCGGCCTACTACGACCGCTGCACACGGCTGGCCTCGGCTCTGGCCGGGATGGGTGTCCGCCCCGGCGAAGTCGTCGCCACGCTGATCCCCAATCTGCCAGCTCAGGCCGAGGCGCATTTCGGGGTGCCCGCCTGTGGCGCTGTGCTGAATACCATCAACACACGTCTGGATGTCAGCACGGTCGCCTATATCTTTGATCACGGCGAGGCGAAGGTGGTGCTGGTCGACAGTCAGTTCCTCACCCTCGCCGAGGAGGCAAAGGCCGCCTGTGATGGTCTCGGACCGCTGATCATCGAGGTGCCGGATGATCAGGCCAGCTACCCTGCATCAGGCCGCCATCCGATCTATGAGGATATTCTCGCCGCTGCTGCCCATGATTTCGACTGGATCATGCCGCAGGACGAATGGGAAAGCCTTGCGCTCAACTACACCTCCGGCACCACGGGTCGGCCCAAGGGGGTGGTCTATCACCATCGCGGCGCCTATCTGATGACGATGGGCACGGTGATTTCCTGGCGCATGGTGATGCAGCCGAAATACCTTGCGATTGTTCCACTGTTTCATTGCAACGGCTGGAACCACACCTGGATGATGCCCGTTCTGGGTGGCACGCTGATCTGCTGTCGCGACATTACGGCACCGGCGATCTATGACGCTATTGCCGACGAAGGCGCGACCCATTTCGGCGGCGCCCCCATCGTGCTCAATATGCTGGTGAACGCGCCAGACGGCGACCGCCGCAGCTTTGATCATACGGTTGAGGTTTTTACCGCAGGCGCCCCGCCCGCACCCGCAACACTGGAGAAGATCGAAGCGCTCGGCTTTCATGTCACGCAGGTCTATGGGCTGACGGAAACCTACGGCCATGTCACCGAATGCCTGTGGAAAGGCGACAGCTGGGATACGCTGGACCAGCAGGGACGCGCCGCAATCAAGGCCCGTCAGGGCGTCGCCTTTCCCATGATGGATCATATCACGGTGATGCGCGATGACATGCAGCAGATCGCGATGAACGGCCAGGATCAGGGCGAGATCGTCATGCGCGGCAACTCGGTGATGAAAGGCTATCTGAAGAACCCCGATGCCACGGCAGAGGCATTTCAGGGAGGCTATTTCCACTCTGGCGATATCGCTGTGCAGCACCCGGATGGCTACATCCAGATCGCGGATCGCGCGAAGGATATCATCATTTCCGGCGGCGAGAATATCTCCTCGGTTGAGGTGGAGGGCGTGTTGATGGGCCACCCGGATGTGAACCTTGCAGCCGTGGTCGCCAAACCCGACGACAAATGGGGTGAGGTGCCCTGCGCCTTTGTCGAACTGAAGCCCGGTGCAACCGTGGACCCCGCCGATCTGATCCGCTTTGCTCGCGAAACGCTTGCGGGTTTCAAGGCCCCAAAACAGGTGGTTTTTCAGGAGCTTCCGAAAACCTCGACCGGGAAAATCCAGAAATTCGAACTGCGTCAGCAGGCCAAGGCACTCTAACATGGGTTCATAAGGCACGAGCGGGCGGAACTGTCGCAAAGTCAATTGCTGACGCCCGGATCGCCGTGCTATTTGATCTGTGAACAATTAACGGTAAAGGTGCATCGTTTTTCATGACGGCATTGCGGGAATATCAACGGCTTGAGGCTGCTGCCCTGTGGCGGGCCGCCCCGGATGCGCAGCGGCGCGATGTCATCGTTTCGGTCGGGGACGCAACCCTGACCATCGCCGATATGAATGACCGCCCGTTGGCGCATTGGTCCCTTGCAGCACTCGAACGGCAGAATCCCGGCAGTTTCCCGGCCCTCTTTCACCCCTACGGAGATCACGGCGAGACGCTGGAGATTGCCGAAGATGAAACGGCCATGCTGGATGCGATCAACCGGTTGCAATCCGCCCTCACCCGCGCGCGGGCCCGCCCGGGCCGCCTGCGCGCTGTTACGCTGCTCTCGACACTAGCCGTTGCCGCCGGGCTTGCCGTATTCTGGCTGCCCAATGCGCTGCTGTCCCATACGGTCGACGTGGTGCCGGATATCAAGCGCAAGGCGCTGGGGCAGGCCTTGCTCGGCCGGATTGAGCGGGTGTCGGGTCAGGCCTGCAGCACGCTGGAGACCGCGCCCATTCTGGACCGGCTGGCGGAACGGCTGGATGTACGCCAGCTGGTCATCCTGCGCAGCGGTGTGGCAAGCAGCCTCTATCTGCCCGGCGGTATCGTCCTGCTGAACCGTGATCTGGTCGAGGATCACGAAGATCCGGCTGTCGCAGCTGGCGCCGTTCTGGTCGAACGCGCCCGCGCTGTGGAACAGGATCCGCTGGCTGAACTGCTGGCCGCCGGGGGCATCCGGGCGACCTTCAGGATGCTGACAACCGGTGAGCTGACCCGCGCGACCTTGGACCGCTACGCTGAAACCGTCATCAGCGCGCCGCGCCCGACCCCGGATGAGACCACAACGCTCGCGGAGTTCGCGCGCGCAGCGGTGCCCTCCAGCCCCTACGCCTATGCGCAGGACATCACCGGTGAAACCGTGCTTGGCCTGATTGAGGCCGACCCGATGGCCGGGCGCGAGCTACAGCCGGTGCTGAATGATCGTGACTGGGTTCAATTGCAGAGCATCTGCGGCTGAACCGGCCCAAGTTGCTCTCAGGTGGATCCTGAGACGTCGCAAACCACGCGCCCTCAGCATGCCGTGTACCAGCCTGCTGATCTGCTACCTACTTGCTCAACCGCGCCCCGGCAAAGCCTGCTGCGCGCACTTTGGACAGGGCCGACTGTGCAGCCTGCCCACCGGCAAATGGCCCGGCCAGCACAACCTGCAAGGTTTGTCCCTGCCTGTTGACCCGTCCCAGACGCACTGGCAGTCCCTTCTGGCGCAGCCGCTGCGCAACCGCTTCCGCCTTTGCCACATCCGCAAGGGTCGCGGCCCGCACATAGCGTGAGGGCGCAACAGGCGCAGACAAGGCCGCCGTGGCCTCTCGGCGCGGGGCGGTTTCCGCCAACGGTTGCGAGCGCGTAGACAGACGGGTCACGAGGACATCATCCTGCGCGACGTCCGCTGCCGCATCAGCCCGCTGTCTCGTTGAGAGGGTCACAACAGGCCGGTCTACCGGGCGACGGATCCCCTCACGCGGGACGGTGCGTGTCCAGATTGCGGTTCCCTGCGGCCCCCGGTTCGGATTGTAACGATCCTGATGGGAAACCCGCACGTACCCTGCTGGCACACCGCCATTGGCACGCGCCAGGACGCCGCCGAGTGACATTTCGGCCCGGCGCGGGTTAAGGCGATCATCGCCCCAGGCCCGACGGTAACCCTCGGGCACCATCAACCCACGGCTCAGCGCGCGCTCCTGATAGACATGCTTCGGAACCACGCGGGTGTTAGGGTCCAGAACCGATGACAAGCGGTTGCTGTCCCCTTGCGGTCCGCAGCGCACGTCACCGGTCTGATTGATATATTGCTGGCTCAGCGCCGAGGCGCCGGAACAGCGACCATAGCCCTGACTGATGATTGTGGGCGCGACGGTTGGGGGACGATAGGCGTCATCCAGCACCGGGCGCTGTCGTGGCAGACGGCCAGTAGAGGCCACAGTCCGTACAGGCTTGGCCTGCCGAACGGCGCTGCGCTGCGGCTTTGTGATCGTGACACTGCGCGGCGCAGTGGATGCTGCAACCGGGGCAACGCTCTCCTCTGCGACGGTGACCTCAGCGCCATTCGCGCGTTGGTCCGCTGGTAAAGTGATCAACTCAGGTGCCGGTGCGGAGGTTGCTCTCGGGGCGCTTGGCGCTGCAGCCACTTGTGTCGGTTCAAAACCACACAGCTGCTTGCGGCTTCGGGTCACGCGCGGCACCCAGGTGACATTGCCATCGATTCCCGCCCGGATGAAAACACACCCGCGACTGTCGACATATTGCTTGCCCTCAAAGGAGGCCGGCGGAAACTCTGCCGGGGCTTCGGTGGTGCGGGCTGACTGCGCCTGCGCCCCGCCAAAGCTGGCCGCCGCGATCAAGGCACTTGCAATAATTCTAGTAAGCGTCATCCGAAAGCCCCACAATATATGGCGGCAGGATGCCTGAAAAGCGAATCTGAGTAAAGCAGGGTTTCCGCAAATTAGCGAAAGTTCCCAGAGACATCAGCCTGCCCGATGCGCCTCAGATCAGGCAGGCAATCTCCCACGACACAACAGGGGCGCCCGCTATCCGACGCCCCTGTTTTTACATGCAGCACATGCCGAACGGACAAATGGTCACTTGGTCCCGAACATCCGGTCGCCCGCGTCACCAAGGCCTGGCAGGATATACCCCTTCTCGTTCAGCTGCCGGTCGAGAGAAGCCGTCACGATCGGCACATCCGGATGCTTCTCCTTCATCAGCTCCACCCCTTCCGGCGAGGCCAGCAGGCACAGGAAACGAATATCATTGGCACCGGCTTCTTTCAGCAGATCAATCGCCGCCGCAGAGCTGTTGCCAGTGGCCAGCATCGGGTCAACCGCGATCACCAGACGATCCTTCAGCCCCTCCGGCGCTTTGAAGTAATATTGAACCGGCTGCAGCGTTTCCTCATCCCGGTAGAGACCGACAAAACCGACCCGCGCCGAGGGGATCAGCTCCAGAACGCCATCCAGCATCCCGTTGCCCGCCCGCAGGATCGACACCAGCGCCAGTTTCTTACCCGCAAGGATCGGCGCTTCCATTTCCTCCATCGGCGTATCGATGGTGGTGGTGGTCAGCGGCATCTCGCGGGTGATCTCATAGGCCAGCAGCTGGGTGATCTCGCGCAGCAGGCGACGGAACCCGGCGGTTGAGGTGCCCTTGTCGCGCATCAGGGTCAGCTTGTGCTGCACCAGCGGGTGATCGACAACGGTCAGATGATCGGACATTGGGCACTCCTTTCAGGAAAATTCAAACTCTCTTAGTCCTTGCACCGCAGGACAGGCAAGGCGGATTTGCCGCGTATTGACGCAAAACCCAGCAAATATGAGGGGTAAGAACGGGCCGGGATCCTTCACCCGCCCGCTGCATTACATTGCAAGTGCTGGCCTGCCCGGCCCCTGCACAGGCACGTTCAGATGCGCGGCAACGGTGGCCGCCACATCCACGAAACCGATGGTGCCAAGGGGCCCCGCTCCGGCCCCGGCCCCGGCGATCAGCACCGGCACCTGTTCACGCGTGTGATCGGTCCCCGGCCAGCTGGGGTCGTTGCCGTGGTCCGCAGTCAGAATCAGAAGGTCCCCCTCCCGCAGACAGGGCAGTAGCTTGCCGATCTCGCAATCAAACCACTCCAACGCCTGCGCATAGCCGGAAATATCGCGCCGGTGACCGTATAGGCTGTCGAACTCGACAAAATTGGCAAAGGTGAGGCTCCCCTCCTCAGCGCCTGCCACCGCATCGTGCAGATGCTGCATCAGGGTCGCATCGTCGCCTTTCTTCAGCGTATCAATCCCCTGCATAGAGAAAATATCGCCAATCTTCCCAATGGCATGCACCAGCTGACCTGCGTCCTGCACCCAATTGGTCAGGATCGGCGCAGGTGGCATGATGGCATAGTCACGCCTGTTGGTGGTGCGCTGAAACCCGGCCTGCGGCGTCCCGATGAAAGGCCGTGCAATCACCCGGCCCACTTTCATCTGATGCAGATAAGGCGCCACCGCCTCGCAGAGCGCCAGCAACCGATCCAGACCGAAGGTTTCCTCATGCGCCGCGATCTGAAACACGCTGTCAGCAGAGGTATAGCAGATCGGCAAACCCGACTGCATATGCGCAGCGGCATGTTCAGCAATGATCGCGGTGCCCGATGCGTGGCAATTGCCAAGGATCGCCTCTGTTCCTGCCGCCGCGCAGACATGCGCAACCAGATGGTCCGGAAATGCCGGTGTCTGATCCGCGAAGTAACACCAGTCCCATGGCACCGGCAGCCCGGCCAGTTCCCAATGTCCTGATGGTGTGTCCTTGCCCCGACTGATCTCGCGGGCCGCACCCCAGCGCCCAGTGACCCCGGCGCCCCCAAGATCCGGGCAGGGCACAGCGGAGACCAGCGCCACCGCAGCCCCCAAGCCCAACTGATCCAGATTGGGCAGATGCAGGGGACCACTGCGCCCCTCCTCCGCCTGCCCCGCAGCGCAGGCCTGGGCGATATGGGCCAGCGTATTGGCGCCCAGGTCAGGCAGGTCGGCGTTAAAATACGCACCGGCATCCGGCGCACCGCCAATCCCGACCGAGTCCATCACCACAAGAAAGGCGCGCGGCATCATGAAATCCTTTTGTAGATCAGGGGCGGTAAGTCCGGCGCAGCGTCCGACAGTTGATAGGCCGCGCGCAGGCGTGTCTCAGCCACGTCCGCTGCCGCCTCATCCGCCGCATGAACGATCCCCAGCTGGTCGCCCACAGATAGTTTCTGGCCCAGCGGCGTCAGTTCCGACAGCCCGACCGCAGGATCCACCACATCGCTTTCGATCATGCGCCCGCCGCCCAGCTGAACCACCGCCAGACCTAGCGCTTCTCCATCAATCGCGCTGACATAGCCCGTCTTCTCCACTTTGATCCTGCGTTGCACCGGTGCGGTTGGCAGGATGGTCTGCCAGGTTTCGGCGAAATCGCTCGACCCTCCCATCGCGGCCACCATCCGGGCGAAGCGCTCAGCGACGGCTCCGCTGGCAATCGCCTTGCGGATCATCTCGGCCCCGGCCTCGGCATCCGCCGCCAGCCCGCCATGGGCCAGCAGCACACCGCCCTGCTCCGCCGTCAGCTCCGCCAATGCCCCACCTTGCCCCGACACGCCGGTCAGCACCCGCATGACCTCCGCCACCTCCAGCGCATTGCCCAAAGCGGGTGCCAGCGGCTGGTTCATATCGGTGATCAAAGCCGAGGTTCGGCACCCGGCCGCATTCGCCGTCTCAGTGAGACTGCGCGCCAGCGCCTCCGCCTCTTCCAGTGTTTTCATGAAGGCACCGGAGCCGATCTTTACATCCAGAACCAACGCATCGGTGCTGGCGGCCAGTTTCTTCGACAGGATCGACGCAGTGATGAGATCGAGACTGTCCACGGTGGCCGTCACATCGCGGATTGCATAAAGCCGCTTGTCCGCCGGGGCGATCTGCGCCGTTGCACCAACAATAGCGCAACCCACGCCCTGCATCATCGCCACCAGGTCCTGCTCGGACACTTGGATGCTGACTCCCGGAATAGCTTCCATCTTGTCGAGCGTGCCGCCGGTATGACCCAGCCCCCGCCCCGAGATCATCGGAACATAGGCCCCGCATTCCGCCAAGGCCGGTGCCAGTAGCAGCGACACACAATCGCCAACGCCGCCGGTGGAATGCTTATCAAGCACCGGTCCGTCCAGATCCCAGCGCAGCACATCGCCGCTGTCCCGCATTGCGAGTGTCAGCGCCCCGCGGGCCTCCACGCCCAATCCCTGCAGACAGACCGCCATGGCAAAGGCACCGGCCTGGGCATCGGACACCGTCCCATTGGCCAGTCCTTCAGCGAACCAGCGCAAATCTGCGTCGCTCGGGGTGTCTCCCCGGCGCAGGCTGGCAATGATTGCGCGTGCATCCATACTTCAGCTCCGCTCCATGTGATCCGCGCCAAAGGCCCCCGGAAGCAGGTCACCAATGGTGGTGGCACGCTCCAGGCCATCCGTCGTTGCAAGCGTCACCTGCACGTCGGCCGCACCGAACTCCGCCAGTTTCTGACGGCAGCCACCGCAGGGCGGGATCGGTGCCGGGCAATCGGCAATCACATAGGCAGCCTCCAGCCGCGTCTCACCGGCTGCGACCATCGCCGCAATTGCCCCCGCCTCGGCGCAGGTCCCCTCAGGGTAGGCCACATTTTCGACGTTGCAGCCAACATAGACGGTTCCGGACGCCGCTCTGATCGCCGCGCCGACCTTGAAATTGGAATAGGGCGCGTGTGCGTTTTCACGAACAGCGGTGGCAGCGTCTTTGAGGCTCATGGCGATTCCCTGATTTTTGATCATTTGGTCAGAATTGGTGACACTAGCGGATTTTCCCGAGGGAGTGAAAGTCCCCCGGTACATGCAGCGCTAGTGTATCACATCATCCGGCCCAGGCCGCCATCCGCAGATCGCGTCTCAGGCTGATGGATCACCCAATGTGGTGTTGAACACCCCGGGCAAGGTCACTTCAAGCAGTTCCACATCTGCCGAAGGCTCGCTCAACCGGGTCTTCATGCCCGGCGGAATGACAAAAGCATCGCCCTGTTCCAGTTGAAACGGCTCTCGCCCCTGCCCTTCGAGCGTCAGCGTACCATTCATCACAAAGGTGAAGTGAATATCGGTGTCATGGGCCGCCCATTGCGGCGCGCCCTCACCCCGACGCACCACCTGCACCCCGGCCACGCCCTTGGTGTTCGCGGCAATTGTGGTGTCTCGGCAGATATACCCCGGCAGGCGGAACGGCGCCCACTCGGCACCTCCTGCCTTGTTGTAGACAAACCGCTGACCCTGCCATTCGCGCTCTGGCCTCAGATGTGGTGTAGGCAACGTCATCTCATGATCGATCTCAGTCACATGTTCGGCGGGCACGCCAATTTCGATCACCTGCACATTGTCGCTGGCTTCCAGCACCCGATGACGGATCTCCGGCGGCTGAATAAAACAATCGCCCGCCCTCAGCCGCATCTTGTCCCCCTGATCCTCGTAGACGACATCAACCCAGCCATGGATGCAGAAAATCAACTGAAAGCCGACCTTGTGGAAATGCACCATATCCGGGACCGGCCCGCCATCAGGGATGCGAATGTGGCTGGCAATGATCGACCCGCCCAACCGGTCCGGCACCAGATCGCGGTAGTGCATTCCGGCACGGCCGATGATCCAGGGCGCCTGATCTTTCAGGCGCCGCACCACGAAACTGTGAACCGTCTCCGGCATCACCAGTGGCGGGTTGCGCTCCTCGATCTCGATCTTGGTGCCATTGGGTGCTGTCAGCCGACGGGCGCCTTCTGCAAACCCGTCAGGATCATCTGTCAGAATGCGAATGGTGCCGGGGGCTTCAGTCGCGCCACGTTCGATCCGCAGCCGCAGACCATGGCCGGAAAACACCCCGATCGCCGGATCATCTGCCGGATAGATGGAATCGAGTTTCATCCCAAGCGTTTTGGTAAAAAACGGGATGTCGTCCCGCAGCTCCTGCGTGGGCAATCGCAGCTCCGCAATCGTATCGGTCATTCGTCGCTCCCTTGTCGTCTTTTGAACCACAGTGAGACGAAGCGTGTTCAGGTGCAAGCACTTGCCCAGCCCCGCAGCACCACGCGTGAATAGCCTGTTTCCCTGACGTCAAAAGTCGTTTAACACTAAACTATAGTCTCTGGAGCGCCTGATGACCAAAAATCCGAAATCCGATACCCAAACCCTGCGCGACGCCGCATTGCATTACCACGCCTATCCCAACCCCGGTAAGCTGGAGATCCGCGCGACCAAGCCGATGGCAAATGGCCGGGATCTGGCGCGCGCGTATTCCCCCGGTGTTGCCGAGGCTTGCTTGGAAATCAAATCCGATCCGGCCGACGCGGCAAAATACACCTCGCGCGGCAATCTGGTTGCGGTGGTCACCAATGGCACGGCGGTTCTGGGTCTGGGCAATATCGGTGCGCTGGCCTCCAAACCCGTGATGGAGGGCAAGGCTGTCCTGTTCAAGAAATTCGCCAGTATCGACTGTTTCGATATTGAGGTGAACGAGAGCGATCCGGAAAAACTCGCCGATATCGTCTGTTCGCTGGAACCGACCTTTGGCGCCATCAATCTCGAGGACATAAAGGCGCCGGATTGCTTCATCGTGGAGAAGATCTGCCGCGAGCGGATGAACATCCCCGTTTTCCACGACGACCAGCACGGCACCGCGATTGTAGTGGGGGCTGCGGCCAAGAACGCGCTGCATGTCGCCGGAAAACGGTTCGAGGATATCAAGATTGTGTCCACCGGTGGTGGCGCTGCAGGGATTGCCTGCCTCAACATGCTGGTGAAACTGGGCGTGAGGCGTGAGAACATCTGGCTCTGCGATCTGCATGGTCTGGTTTATGAGGGCCGCACCGAGGATATGAACCCGCATAAATCGGCCTTTGCACAGAAGACCGATCTGCGCACGCTGGACGATGTGATCGGTGGTGCCGATCTGTTCCTTGGTCTGTCTGGTCCCAATGTGCTGAAGCCGGAAATGGTCGCCAAGATGACCGACCGGCCGATCATCTTCGCCCTCGCCAACCCCAACCCGGAAATCCTGCCGGATGTGGCTCGCGAGGTCTCGCCTGATGCGATCATCGCCACAGGCCGCAGCGATTTTCCCAATCAGGTCAACAATGTCCTCTGCTTCCCGTTCATTTTCCGCGGGGCGTTGGATGTAGGCGCGACGGAGATCAACGACGAGATGCAGATCGCCTGCGTCGAGGGCATCGCCGAAATGGCGCGCATGACCACCTCTGCCGAAGCCGCCGCCGCCTATCAGGGGGAACAGCTGACCTTTGGCGCGGACTACCTCATCCCTAAACCATTCGATCCGCGTCTTGTCGGGGTGGTATCGTCCGCCGTGGCCAAGGCCGCGATGGAGAGTGGCGTCGCACAGCGCCCTATAGACGATCTTGCAGCCTATCGGGCGAAACTAAATCAGACCGTGTTCAAATCCGCTCTGTTGATGAAACCCGTATTTGAGGCTGCAAAGGCCGCAGCAAGGCGTATCGTCTTTACCGAGGGCGAGGATGAGCGCGTGTTGCGCACCGCCCAGGGCATTCTGGAAGAAACCACCGAAACCCCGATCCTCATCGGTCGCCCGGAGGTCATAGAAACCCGCTGCGAACGGCTGGGCCTGCGCATTCGTCCCGGTACCGATTTTCAGATCGTGAACCCAGAAAACGATCCGCGCTATTACGACTATTGGACCAGCTATCACCGCGTCATGCAGCGCGAAGGCGTGACACCCGATCTGGCCAAGGCGATCATGCGGACCAACACCACCGCAATTGGCGCCATCATGGTCCATCGCGGCGAGGCCGACAGCATGATCTGCGGTACCTTTGGTGAGTATCGCTGGCATATGAACTATGTGAACCAAGTCCTTGGCGGTGGCACCTATGAGCCTCACGGTGCGTTGTCGCTGGTGATCCTTGAAGACGGGCCCCTGTTCATCGGTGATACCCATGTGCGGATTGAACCCACCCCCGAACAGATTGCCCAGACCGTTATCGGTGCTGCGCGCCATGTCCGCCGTTTCGGTCTAGAGCCGAAAATTGCGCTTTGTTCGCAATCCCAGTTCGGCAACACCCGTTGCGATTCCGGTGCTCGCCTACGCGCGGCGATCGGCATCCTTGATGAGACCCCGCGTGATTTCATCTACGAAGGCGAGATGAACATCGACACCGCGCTGGACCCCGAACTGCGCGCCCGCATTTTCCCGAATTCACGGCTGGAGGGTGAAGCCAATGTGCTGATCTTTGCCCATGCCGATGCCGCCAGTGGCGTACGCAATATCCTGAAAATGCGCGCCGGCGGGCTGGAGGTCGGTCCAATCCTGATGGGTATGGGCAACCGGGCGCATATCGTCTCCCCGTCGATCACCGCGCGCGGGCTGCTGAACATGGCCGCAATCGCAGGGACACCCGTCACCCATTACAGCTGACCCGTCACGGGAACCGTCACCAACGCCCCAGCGACCACAGGCAATCCGCATAGAATCAGCGCGCCTGTGGTCCTCACTCCCCCGGCGACCTTGGCGAGTGCTTGCCGCGCAACTTTGCAAACCTGCCACCATCTTGCTGTAAATTCCGCGAACAAGCCTTGTTTGCAAAACTTTGCAACATCATGTTGGCAAAAAATGCAAATTTCTTGCGCCAATCTGACGCGACGTCGCGCAGCACGCTTGCCCGGTGGCGATCCATGCGCCTAACTCACTGCCAAGGATGAGTGAGGAGGAACCGCATGTCGTATTCAGAGGTCTATGAAGGCTGGAAGGCCAATCCGGAACAATTCTGGATGGAGGCAGCTGAGGCGATCAGCTGGGACAGTGCGCCAACCAAGGCGCTGACCGACAAGGGGGACGGGCTCTATGAATGGTTCGCCGACGCGCGCGTAAACACCTGCTATAATGCCGTCGACCGTCATGTTAAAGCAGGTCGGGGCGAGCAAACCGCGATCATCTATGACAGCCCGATCACCCACACCAAACGCGAAATCTCTTACGTCGAGCTACGGAACCGGGTCGCCACCCTCGCCGGCGCCTTGCGCGCCAAAGGTATCAAGAAGGGCGACCGCGTCATCATCTATATGCCAATGATCCCCGAGGCGCTGGAGGCAATGCTGGCCTGCGCCCGTCTGGGGGCTGTACACTCTGTGGTCTTTGGTGGTTTTGCGGCCAATGAACTCGCCGTGCGCATTGATGACGCCACGCCCAAGGCGATCATCGCCGCCTCCTGCGGGTTGGAGCCCGGTCGTACCGTACATTACAAACCACTTCTGGACGGCGCCATCGACCTTGCCACCCACAAGCCCGACTTCTGTGTGATTTTCCAGCGCGAACAGGAAGTCGCCGAATTGATCGAAGGCCGCGACGTCAATTGGCACGGCTTCCAATACGGTGTGGAACCAGCCGAATGTGTCCCGGTTGAGGGCAACCACCCCGCCTATATCCTCTATACCTCCGGCACCACTGGTCAGCCCAAGGGCGTGATCCGCCACACCGCCGGTCAGCTGGTGGCGCTGAACTGGACCATGAAGAACATCTACAATGTCGATCCCGGCGATGTGTTCTGGGCTGCCTCCGATGTGGGCTGGGTCGTGGGTCACAGCTACATTTGCTACGGGCCGCTCATCCATGGCAACACCACCATCGTGTTTGAGGGCAAGCCCATCGGCACGCCGGATGCCGGCACGTTCTGGCGGGTGATTTCCGAGCATAAGGTCAAAAGTTTTTTCACCGCCCCCACCGCATTCAGGGCAGTAAAGCGGGAAGATCCCAAGGGCGAATTCGTCAAGAAATACGACCTCAGCTGCCTCAAACAGGTCTATCTGGCTGGTGAGCGCGCGGACCCAGACACCATCACCTGGGCGCAAGAACAGCTGAAAGTTCCAGTGATTGACCACTGGTGGCAGACCGAGACCGGCTGGTCGATTGCCGCGAACCCGCTGGGGATCGAGGAACTGCCGACAAAGCTCGGATCCCCCGCCGTGCCAATGCCCGGTTACACCGTTGATATCCTCGACGAAGGTGGTCACCCTGTTGCCCCGGGCGAGCTGGGCGCGATTGCTGTAAAATTGCCCCTGCCCCCCGGCACCTTGCCCACGCTGTGGAATGCCGAGGACCGCTTCAAGAAGAGTTATCTCACCACCTTCCCCGGCTATTACGAGACCGGCGATGCCGGCATGAAGGATGAGGACGGCTATCTCTACATCATGGCACGCACTGATGACGTGATCAATGTTGCGGGCCACCGCCTGTCCACCGGCGCAATGGAGGAGGTTCTGGCAGGACATCCCGACGTGGCAGAATGCGCCGTTATCGGTGTCAGCGACAGCCTTAAGGGGCAGGCCCCTGTTGGCTTCCTCTGCCTCAATGCCGGTTGCGACACCCCACATGAGGATGTGGTTGCCCAGGTGGTCAAACTGGTGCGCGAGAAAATCGGACCCGTCGCGGCCTTTAAACTGGCCTGCGTTGTGGACCGACTGCCGAAAACCCGCTCTGGCAAGATCCTGCGGGGCACCATGGTGAACATTGCCGATGGCACCGATTGGAAGATGCCCGCAACCATCGATGATCCGGCCATTCTGGATGAGATCACCACGGCATTGCAGGGGCTTGGCTACGCGAAGTAGCGCGCATCCCGCCGCGCTAGGCGCCACCTTTGTTCTGATACCGAACAACTGCCGGAAACCTTAACAGGTTTTCGGCCTTTTGCCGTGCGGTTTCCCTTGCAACTCAGATGCCCCCGCCTACCCTGCCAGCAAGGAGGCATCTATATGACACAGAGCGACATCTGGCGATTGAGCGCAACAGAGCTTAGCCGACGTACCACAGCGGGCGACCTTACAGCGGAGGCGGCGGTCGCAGCCTCGCTCACCCGAATGACTGCGGTGAACCCCGATCTGAATGCGGTGGTTGAGGATCTGAGCAGCGAAGCCCTTGGTCGCGCGCAACAGCTGGACAAAGCACGCGCAAGCGGCGCGCCCTGTGGCCCGCTGCACGGCGTCCCTGTCACGATCAAGATCAACGTCGATCAGGCAGGTCATGCGACCTCCAATGGGGTCAGCGCGCTGAAGGATCTGATCGCAGCGGACGATGCCCCCGTGGTGAAGAACCTGCAGGACGCAGGCGCAGTGGTGATCGGGCGCACCAACACACCTGAATTTTCCTTCCGCGCCGATACCGACAATCCGCTGCATGGCCGCACACATAACCCCTGGGGGCGCCATATCTCGCCCGGCGGCTCCTCAGGTGGGGCCGGAGCTGCTGTGATGGCCGGAATTGGCGCCCTGGCCCATGGCAATGATATCGGCGGCTCGCTGCGCTTCCCGGCCGCCGCCAATGGTGCAGTAACAGTAAAACCCGGCCTTGGCCGTGTGCCCGCCTGGAACCCAAGCCAATCAGCGGAACGGGGCATTCTCGCGCAGAACATGTCTGTTCAGGGGCTGCTCACCCGAACGGCTCAGGATTTGCATCTGTCCATGCCCAGCCTGATTGCGCCAGATCCACGCGATCCGTTCCATGTGCCTTTGCCTTGGCATGGTGCATCGCCGGACGGCCCGATCCGCGTAGCCTTTTCCAAGGAGACCTACGGCTATGATCTGCACCCGGAAGTCGACGCCGCGCTGGAGGATGCGCGCGCGGCGTTGAGTGATGCGGGATACCTGGTTGAGGAAACGGTGCTGCCGGATGTCTTTGACGCGGGCCGCACCGGCTATCGCGCCCTGATGGGGGAGGTCTATGCCCTGATGAAGGGCGACGTTGACGCAGCTGGTTCACAGACCGTTCGCGATATTTTTGCGGTGTATTTTGAGGAGTTCCCGCCTTTCGCCGGGGTGGAACTCTTGCAGATGATGGCCAAGCGCACACAGTACGCGCGGGACTGGTCACTGTTCATGCAGCGCTATCCGCTGGTGCTGACCCCTTTCCTGCCGCAGCCCTTCTTCAGACCGGATCGCGACACCGAAGGTGCTGCGGGTGTTCATGAGGTGCTGGGCTGCGCGGTCTATTCCTATGCGATGAATTTTCTGGGCCTGCCCGCCGCCTCGGTACCAAGCCGCCTTGCCGAGTTGCCATCCGGGCCGCAACCGATCAATGTCCAGATCGCAGCCCCCCGGTGGCGCGAGGACATGGCAGTGGACGCCTGTCTCGCAATCGAGGATCGGATTGGCCGCATGTGCGACCAGCTGTGGCAACGAATGTCGATTGCAAACGGGTGACATAAAGAAATCCGGGGCTCGGTATGCGCCGACCCCCGGATATTCCGATACCACCGGATACTCGTTCACGAAAATCATCACACGAAGGATGCGGGACCATCGCCCCGGCGTTTCCCGCCTTCGAGGACCCAAACGCGCGCAGATGAAGATCACCGCACAGTCCGGCAAACGCAAAAGTTTAGGTGCTTAAATAAGGGGCCGATGGCCATCCCGGTAGATCGCTGCGTCCCTTAGTGGGATCGCTATGCCCTTTGGCTGTCACCGCTGGCATCGGCCTATTGTAGAGTTCGATTATCGCACAAAATAGCGAGTTTTGCATTCACAAACACGTGATACAACCTATGAGGCATCACTCTATCTCAGGTGAACTGCTCGGATATCAGCCGTTCTTCGAGCCCATGGCCGGGATCGAACAGGATCTTGTGGCGGATCTTGGTTTGGGTTGCGATTTCCACCCAATGAATATTGGCAAAGGAGACAGAATCCGCATCAGCCATCACCGGTCGCTTCTCCGGCTCCAGTACGTCAAACCGCACGATTGCATTGCTGGGCAGCAACGCCCCACGCCAGCGGCGCGGGCGGAACGCTGCAATAGCGGTCAGGGCCAGTACATCGGATCCGATCGGCAGGATCGGACCATGGGCGGAATAGTTGTAGGCGGTGGACCCCGCAGGCGTTGAGACCAGCGCCCCATCACAGACCAGTTCCGCCATGCGTTGCCGCCCGTCGACGGAGATTTTCAGCTTCGCCGCCTGCGGTCCCGCCCGCAGCAGGGATACCTCGTTGATCGCCAGCGCCCGATGCGATCGCCCCTCGCCATCCATGGCAACCATCGACAGAGGGTTGATGATTTCCTCCTCAGCAGCCTGCAGCCGCGCCAGCAACCCGCTTGCACTATATTCATTCATCAGAAAGCCGATGGTCCCACGATTCATGCCGTAGACCGGCGCGGGCAAATCAATCGTTTCATGCAATGTATCCAGCATGAAGCCATCGCCCCCCAAGGCGACGATCACATCCGCCTCTTCCCTGGGCACATTGCCGTATCGTCTCACCATTTCGGTTTGTGCTGACTGCGCCACCGGAGCCCGGCTGGCCAGAAAGGCGATTCTCATGGTCATCAAATCTGTTTCCGGTGTTACGCAATTCGTTCCGAAACAATCACAGCTTTCCCAAGATTGCCAGTCTTGCCGCTCTCAGCGAGGAATTCGTCGTATTCCGGGCTTTCAGGGCTGCGATGTTTCCGATAGGAAATCTCTCAAATGGAACGCCAACTCATGGAGCCAGCATCATGACCGTGACCACCTCCCGCGACCCCGGTTTTTTCACCCAATCCCTCGCCGAGCGCGATCCGGAGCTGTACGGCTCTATCACGGATGAGCTCGGTCGTCAGCGCGACGAGATCGAGTTGATCGCATCGGAAAACATCGTCTCCGCCGCCGTGATGGAAGCGCAGGGCACTGTTCTGACCAACAAATACGCCGAAGGCTACCCGGGCCGTCGCTACTATGGCGGCTGCCAATACGTTGATGTTGCTGAGAACCTCGCCATTGACCGCGCCAAACAACTGTTTGGCTGTGAGTTCGCCAACGTGCAGCCCAACTCCGGCTCGCAGGCGAACCAAGGTGTGTTCCAGGCGTTGATCCAGCCCGGCGACACCATCCTCGGCATGGATCTGGCCTCCGGCGGTCACCTCACTCACGGTGCGCGCCCCAACCAGTCCGGCAAATGGTTCAACGCGGTTCACTACGGTGTGCGTGAAGAAGACTGCCTGATTGACTATGATCAGGTCGAGGCCCTCGCGGTTGAGCATCAGCCCAAGCTGATCATCGCCGGTGGCTCCGCCATTCCGCGCGTCATCGACTTTGCCCGCTTCCGCGAAATCGCCGATAAGGTAGGCGCCTATCTGCATGTCGACATGGCGCATTTCGCCGGTCTGGTCGCTGCGGGTGAGCACCCCTCGCCCTTCCCGCATGCCCATGTTGCCACCACCACCACGCATAAAACTCTGCGCGGTCCGCGCGGCGGCATGATCCTGACCAATGATGCCGATATCGCAAAGAAAGTGAACTCCGCGATCTTCCCCGGTATCCAGGGTGGCCCGTTGATGCATGTGATTGCAGCCAAGGCCGTCGCTTTCGGTGAAGCACTGCGTCCTGAGTTCAAAGACTACCAGAAGCAGGTGCGCGCCAATGCCGTGGCACTCTCGGATCAGCTGATCAAGGGCGGTCTCGACATCGTCACCGGTGGCACCGACACCCATGTAATGCTGGTCGATCTGCGCCCCAAAGGCGTGACCGGCAATATCGTGGACAAGGCTCTGGGCCGCGCCCATATCACCACCAACAAGAACGGCATCCCGTTCGACCCGGAAAAGCCGACCGTTACCTCGGGCATCCGTCTGGGCACCCCCGCAGGCACCACCCGTGGCTTTGGCGAAGCTGAATTCCGCGAAATCGCGGATCTGATCATCGAAGTTGTCGACGGTCTGGCCGCCAATGGCGAAGACGGTAATGCCACTGTTGAGGCATCTGTGCGCGAGAAAGTGGCCGCCCTCTGCGCCCGCTTCCCGCTCTACCCGAACCACTAAGCCAGTCGGTCAAAACAAAAAACCGCCGCGTGCTTATCGCACGCGGCGGTTTTCTTTTGTGCGATCCGGATCTACCAGATCAGAGCGGCTTGGTCTCAGCCAGCGCCTCTTCCAGCATTTTCTCATTGCGCGCTTCTTCGATACGACGGATGCGATCTTCGCTGGAACGGATGTCAAAGCGGTATTTCACAACGTTGATCAGGCTCAGTGTCAGGAGCATGATGCCCATGCCCCAGAACCCTTTGGTCGCCAGCGGCACCTCAGTCGAAAGCCAGAGCGAGATGCCCAGCATCCCGTAAGCCACAGCCACACCGGCCACGTTGAGGGTGATGATCAGGTTGTTGTCGTTGCGTGCATTGGTCATTGGGTCTCTCCCGATTGGTCGTCTTGATTTTTCAAATACTTAAGAAAGCTGCGCCAGTTTACGGGCGCTCGCGAAGTGTCAATTTTTTGGTGCCAGCCGCGCCAGAACATCAGCAGCAGTACTGCGTGTCGGGGCGCCGAACCCGGCATCCGCCAGATCATCTGCCACCGTGCCATGGCTCAGCCCGGTTTCGATGTCCTTCAAGATTTCGCTATGCTCAAACGGGTCCTCAGCAGACATCACACGATTGATCAGCGCCTCAGCCTCGCCCAGCGTGTCGCCGGATGCTTCGCCCCGCGCCATGCCGATATGCGCGCCTTGTGCCTTCCGGGTGGCCCTTGCTGCAACTGCGCCCTGTTTCAGATCCATCAGACGGCGATGACAGGATTCTACGGACTGGCGCAGCTGCAGGCTGCGCTGCTCCAGCATGTCGACCGTGCGGCGGCGCATTGCCTGCTCGTTTTCCAACTCCGCAATGGCCGTGGCAGCGGCCTGCGCCAGATCCTGACGATCATCCGCAAGAGCCGCGCGGGCCCGCTCCGTCAGATCGCCGATCCGCGTGGTGACCGCCCCAAGTTGACGGGTTTCCATACGGGATTTCTGGATCAAACCGGCCAGCGCCTGTTTGGCGCGGGTCAGATCTGCCTCACCGGCGCGGATCTTCTGGTCGATCAACTCAATCGCATAAGTGTCGCTCAACCGCTCCTCAGCGCGGGCATCAATGCCCCGGATCAAAGTCTTAATCGTTGCAAACATGGCTTCCTCCAAATCGTGAACAGTGTTCATAAATTTGGTATAAGGAAATATTGAACGTCGTTCAAGGATTATTTTGAACGATGTTCAGGAAATCATGTAAGGCGTGACAATACCTCGGAAATCATCCGCTCAATTTGGTCCACCGGCACGCCAGAGATGCGGTTCTCCAACCCGAGAAGCACGATTCCATGCACGGCCGAGAACAAAGCCCGCACCATGAGCACCAGATCCTCGGGTGTTTTGTGGGGAAAAATCTCCGCAACCGGCGCCGCAATATTTGAAAACAGATCCTCCAGCGCGGCGCGGTACCAATCAGGAACCGCCTCCTCCTCCGCCTGCACATCGAACAAGGCGCGCCACAGCCGGGTATTCTCTGCCGCGAATCCCAGATACGCATTGCTCATCAGGATCAACCGTTCGGTCGGCGTCGCAGCTTCCGCCCCGTTGAGAGACTGCTGCACAGCCTGCCCCAGAGCCTGAAAGGTTTGCCCGTTCACCGCCATCACAATGGCATTCATATCGTCAAACGCGTTGTAAATAGCGCCCACAGCGCAACCCGCGTCCATCGCAAGATCGCGTGCCCGCAGTGCCCCTGCCCCGTCACGGCGAATACGGATCTCAGCCGCTGCCACAAGTTTTTCACGCAACTCTTGCTTGCGGTTTTCCGCCTTGCTTGCCATCTGCTCTGCCCTTCAGTCTTGAACCATGTTCAAGATACCGGGCCGTGCCCGCAAGGGAAAGGGGTGTCACACCTTAAACAAATCCCCGCCAGCGCAGCACCACCACGAGCAATATCGCAACCACGATCATCGAAAAGGCCATTGTGGCGACGATGTCCAGCAGACGTCCGCGACGCCGATCCGCCAGGTCAATGGATTTCAGGTGCTTGATCACCTCACGTGCCGCGCGCTGCAACGGGTCCTGCTCAACTGTCAGCCGCAGTTTCGGATGCGCCAGAAAATGCTGCGCTTCGGCAAGCCGCATGCCCTGTCGATAGATCCGGCGCGGCAACCGGCGTCGCGCGTGTTTCAGTGCCGACGCAAGATCGCCGCCAACCTGTTCTCGGTCTTTCAACAGGTCCTGAACCTGTTCGATATCGCTGAGAAGGGGATTTGCCATGGACGGTCCGGGATCTGAAAAACTAGCGGCACTTTAGCGGCGCTTCGCGGTACGCTCAATGCCCAGCCAGAGATATAAGAAACAACAGCAATCCCCCGCGCAAAGGGACTGGCGAGTGAACGATCCCGGCGCTATCACGGGGATATGCTGAACACGATCCGCCATGGCGCCCCGACCGACAAGCCCACCTTGATGATCGCGCATGGGCTTTATGGCTCTGCCCGAAACTGGGGCGCTATTGCCAAACGGCTTTGCGATGATCGCGAGGTGATCGCGATCGATATGCGCAACCATGGCAACAGCCCTTGGACCGAAACCCACAGCTACCACGATATGGCCGATGATCTGGCGGAGGTGATCGCAGCCCATGGCGGGCCCGTTGATATGATTGGCCACTCTATGGGCGGCAAGGCGGCAATGACGCTGGCACTCAACCACCCCCAGGCGCTGCGCCGCCTGCTGGTCGCGGATATCGCGCCAGTGGCCTACCAGCACAGCCAGATCCAATACATCCATGCCATGCGTCAGGTTGATCTCGCGAAAGTCGAACGCCGCTCCGACGCTGAAGCACAGCTGGCCGACCTCGGCGTCGAAAAAGCACTACAGAGTTTCTTCACGCAGTCCCTTGATCTGCCCAAGAAACGCTGGCGCCTGAACCTGGACACCCTGGAACGCGACATGCCCCACATCATGGGTTTTCCCGAGACCGACGCGCAATGGGATGGCAGCACGCTGTTTCTGTCCGGCGCTGCCTCGGATTATGTCCTGCCGGAGCATCGCCCCCTGATCAAGGCACGGTTCAGCCAGTCACATTTTGCCAAACTTCCCGATTGCGGCCATTGGCTCCACGCCGAAAATCCGCGCGCCTTTGTTGCGACAGCCCGCAGCTTCTTTGACGCCTGAACGGGGCGCCGCCGCCCGGGACGCGCATGGTCATCCCTGATAAAGCCGTCGCGCCACCAGATAGGACACCGGAAGCCCTGCCACCGCGCCAACAGCGGCCGCCATCAGAATAGCCGGAACAGAGACATGCCCGGCCACCAGAACCGCGATCACAGCGGCCCCGGCAAGGCTGCTGCCGATCAGGGAATAGAGGATGGATGCTAGGCGGATCATGGCGGTCACTCCGGTCATAGGTTGGCAACATTAGGGTATCTGCCACCATAAATCATGGTGTCGGAAGGCCGGTCTTTGATCCTGATCAGTTCCACAGCAACACTGCGCCGAAGCGATCCCGGGTCAGCATGCGTTTTAGAAAGATCTGCGACCAATACGCCAACCGCCGCAGCTGCTGGTGCAGCACGGCGGTCGTGTTCTGGGAAGCGTTGGTACAGACGATCCCCCAGATCGGTTTTTATGAACGGACGAGCCAGCCCCACGGCGCCCCTCCTAGATAGACCGCCTTCTGATGCCAAAGTCAGCCGGTGGCACGTACACCATAGCCCTGCGCCCCAGCGCTGCCGCTTCCAAAGGACACGATGTTCTGCGTCCCGGACCCCGTTTTGAAAATGGAAATCTGGCGGGTCAGCTCATTGGCGTCATTGGAGAGTGTCTGACTGGCCGCGGTGGCCTCCTCGACCATGGCTGCATTGTGTTGGGTCACCTGATCCAACTGGCTGACACCGGTGTTGATCTCCACAAGGGTCACGGATTGTTCCGCTGCGCCCGTTGCAATCTGGCTGACATGGCCAGAGATGGTGCTGACGCTGCCGATGATTTTCTGCAGTTCTTCACCCGCGCGGCTCACCAGTTTCACACCGTTGCCGACATATTGCGAGCTCTCGTTGATCAACTGCTTAATCTCACCTGCCGCGTCGGAGGATCGCTGCGCCAGCGCGCGCACTTCGGAGGCAACAACCGCAAAGCCGCGACCGGCCTCGCCCGCCCGCGCCGCCTCAACACCGGCATTCAACGCAAGCAGATTGGTCTGAAAGGCGATATCATCAATCACCGAAATAATCTGTGAGATCTTGCCAGAGGATTCCTCGATCTGCGACATGGCCGTCACCGCGTTGCTCACAACTTCACCGCTTTCCTCAGCGGTTGCGCGCGCGTTGCTGACGATGTCCTCAACCTCACGGGCGCCATCGGCGGCAGAACGCACTGTGGAGGTCAGCTCCTCAATTGCAGCGGCGGTTTCTTCCAGTGTGGCGGCCTGGGTTTCGGTACGATGCGACAGCTCACTAGAGGACTGACTGATTTCAGATGCCGTACTGCCGACCGCATCGGCGACCGCCTTCACCGTTTCAACAGCGCCATTCAACGTATCCTGCGCGTTGTTGAACGCCTCGCAGAGTACCCGCATATCCGGCAGGTCAGAGGGCTGCACCCGGTAGCTCAGATCCCCCTCACTCAGGGCTTCGAGCCCTTTTGAGATATCCTCAACACTGTTCTGCCGCGCTGTGATGTCGGTGGCCAGTTTGATCACCCGCACCGTTTTGCCCTCACTGTCGAGGACAGGTGCATAGGTGGCTTGGATCCAGATCGTCTCCCCCGCTTTTGATACGCGCGGATATTGATCGGTGAAAAATTTCCCCGCCGCCAGATCCGCCCAGAACGATTTATAGGCGTCGCTGCGGGCATAATCGGGATCCACGAACATTGAGTGATGCTTACCCTGGATCTCCTCAAGCTGGTATCCGACCGCGCCCAGGAAATTCGCATTGGCTTCCAGAATCGTTCCGTCGGGTTCGAATTGGATCATGGCCTGAGTTCGATCAATCATATCCATGATCGACCGTTCCATTGTCGATTCAGCTTGCTGTTTCTTTGCATCACGTTTGAAAAACATCGTTACCCTCGGCCATACATTGAAAGTTGATCTAAAAATCAATATCGGAGGTTCCTTGCCCAAATATTAACTTTGAAAAATGCGCCGGGTCAGGGAACAGGATCCAGCTTTTCATCTCGTCAAAATATTAATTCATGATTTCTCACAGCAACTTAACCTATCCACAGAGTGTTCGGAATAGATCGCAAAGATACGCATTTACGCTACCTCTCGATTAACTTACTCAACCTAAGATGGCATCTCTTCAGCTGACGACCACACAAAAGCCCGCTCAATTTGATACTAATTAGAGAGACTGTCGTGGAAATCCCCAAAACAAATCCCCTTACGCGTGAGCAATCGTCCGGAAAACCTCTCAAAGTGGAAAAGTTCGGGCATCGTTAATATTGGTTGAACAGTTTTGCGCCAGGAATGACTGTATATTTACAGTAGACGATAATCACCGGTGTAACCTTCATGAGATTTCGGCCCAAAGCGTGGATCCAGGCGCTGAACAATCGGACCTATCTGCCGACGCTGGTCGCCTTAGTGGTGATCATCGCCGCAGGCATATCAGCCGAATCCCAGAACGACACCATCTATGAACAAAAGCTGCGGGCCGATGTCCAATATGAAGCGGGGCTCATTCGCGCCCGGATCGAGGGCAACCTGGCGGCCGATATCCAACTGGTTCGCGGGCTGCAGGCAGTCCTGTCAACAGAACCCGATATGACACAGCGCCGATTTTCGCAATTGGCGGCCCATCTACTGGAGGCCGAAGATAGTCTGCGCAATATCGCTGCAGCGCCCGACCTCGTCATCAAACTGATGCATCCGATGGAAGGCAACGAAGCTGCGATTGGGTTGGATTATCGCAAGAACGACGCCCAACGCGCCGCTGCCCTATTGGCTCGCGACAGCGGCGAACTCGTGCTGGCAGGGCCTGTCGACCTGCTGCAGGGCGGTCGCGGCATGATCGCACGTTTCCCGATCTTCATCGGGCCACAGGGAAGCAAATCCTTCTGGGGCATCCTCTCCTCCGTGATCGACATTGACGCTGTCTACTCAAAGGGAGGGTTGACGGATCCTGATCTGATGATCGACGTCGCTCTGATCGGTAAGGATGGCAAAGGCGCCAGTGGCGCGCAGTTCTACGGAAACCCAGATATCCTAGAGGACAGCCCCGTTCTGATGGACATTGTTCTGCCCGTGGGCACCTGGCAGCTTGCCGCACGCCCGAAGGAGGGCTGGCCCACCCGCGCCGATAACAAATGGCAACTGCGGTTCACAATCCTTCTGGCTGGCGCCTTCATTCTCTTTCCAACCGCACTGGCGGGTCGGTTGTCTGCGGCCCGGCGGTCGGTAATCCAGACCCTCAAACGGCGCGAGCGTGAGCTTGAGGCATTGTCACGCCGTCTGGAAATGGCAGTTGAAACCTCGAAGATCGGCATCTGGGAGATTGAGGACAACTCCGATAGTGCTATCTGGGATCACCGAATGCGGGAGCTTTATGGCGATCCCGTCGGTTCAAGCGACGTGCCGCTCACTGTCTGGAGGTCCTTTCTGCACCCCAATGATCGTGATCGCGTCATCAACGGTTTTCAGGAGGCGCTGCGCCACGTTCGCAACCACTCCATCGATTTTCGGGTCCGGCTGGAAAACGGCACCCATAAGAACATCCGCGCAATGGGCTGTTCCTTTCGCGATTCACGGGGACGCAACCGGATGATTGGCGTCGAATGGGATGTGACCCGCGACGTCGACCTCAACAATGAACTGAAACGGACCAACCAGCAGCTGACCCACCGCAACGCTCAGCTGACCTACGCAAAACAGGCCGCCGAAAAGGCGGATCAGGCAAAGACCGAATTTCTTGCCAATATGAGCCATGAGATCCGTACGCCGATGAACGGCATCATCGGGATGTCCGATATCCTCGCCGAAAGCCCGCTCTCGGCGGAACAGGAGCAATGCGTTGACACCATACGGGACTCCTCTGTCGCTCTGTTGAAAATCATCAATGACATTCTGGATCTGTCCCGGTTGGAGGCCGGCAAGATGGAGATCAGCGCCGTTGATTTCAATCTCCGCAAATGCGTTGATGGTGCTGTCGATGTACTGCGCCCGAAGCTACGCGAAAAGGGTCTTACCTTCACACAGACCTTCGCCCGTGAGCTACCCGAACAGGTTCATGGCGACGACGGGCGGCTGCGTCAGATCCTCGTCAACCTGCTCAGCAATGCGGTGAAATTCACTCAGTATGGTAGCGTGTCCCTGCACGTCAGTCGCGATGTGAAGGATCCGTATCATCTGTTCATTGATGTCGTGGACACCGGCATCGGCATCTCAGAAGATCAGGCCAGACATGTGTTTGAGCGGTTCTCGCAGGCGGATGCTGCCACCACGCGCCACTATGGCGGCACCGGTCTGGGGCTGACCATCTCCAATATTCTGGCACAGCGTATGGGCGGCGGCATCAGCCTGAACTCAAACGAGGGTCAGGGCTCCTGCTTCCGGCTCGAGATTCGGCTGTCTGCCGCCCGCGCCGCGCCCAGTGCCCCAACACAGATCAGCCCGGAGGCCGCGCAGCAAAAGCCCGGCCCCGGCGTTTTGCTACTGGCAGATGACAACCGGACCAACCGCCTGCTGATCCGGAAATTTCTTGCCGACACCCCACTCAATGTGATCGAGGCCGAGAACGGGCGCGAGGCGGTAGATATGTGTCGCGACCATCAGCCTGCCATCATCCTGATGGACATGTCCATGCCTGAGGTCGACGGCCTCACCGCGACCCGCCAGATCCGGGCCAGCGACATGGCTCAGCCCGCGATCATCGCCCTGACGGCCAACGCCTTCGAAAGCGACCGGCGCGCCTGTCTCGACGCCGGGATGGATCGCTTTTTGCAAAAACCCATCCGGAAACCGCTGCTGCTGGAAACCATCGCCTCGGTTCAGGCCGAACGTGCAGCGCCGCCGGATCAGACAAAAGACGGCACCAATTCCTGATCCCCTATAGGGGCCACTCCGCAGATTATGCTCGGCGGCAAGCTCAGCCTCTTGGCGACTGTCCCGGATTTTCCTAGCAATAGGTATAGAGGTCGCGGTAACCCGCAGCAGGATCCGCCATCAGCGAGGCAAACCGGCGGCGGTGTCAGTCGATGGTTTGACGCGCGCTGCCACGCTATGACCTCAGAACAAAACTCGCCGCCTCCCCGGCCAGCGCGACGGTCCCTACCATTTTGTCATGGTTCGAGGTTTCGACCTCAGCACGAGTGACCCAGTCATCAGCCTCTTACTATGTTGAGAAAACTTTGACTGTCGGACACCAATGCGGGCAATCTCGGCCCAATATCTCGATTTTGGCCTACGAACAGACGCCATGAATTGCGCACCATGCGAAAAATATGCGTAAACGGCTATACATTCCTACACATCAACGGGAGCTACCCATGCCGTCAAACCCGTAACAACTTTGTTTTCTATGCATAAATAGTCAAACACATAAAATTCGGTTTGAAGGTTGGTGCGGACGGCGGGACTCGAACCCGCACGGCCATACGGCCAGGAGATTTTAAGTCTCCGGTGTCTACCATTCCACCACGTCCGCACAGCAGGCAAAACCCGCTGCCATCACAGACCTACCTAGGACACCGCAGCGGTACAATGGGCTATCTGATCTGTTTGGTGAATTTTTCCGGGCGCCGCCGCGCTAAGGCCTACAGCTCAACCTCTGGCATGGCGGCGTCCGCATCTTCCGGTGCCAGCGGTCCACCCGGCGCCACCAGATACCGCTCCGGCAACCAGGGATTCAGCGACAGGGCCTGATCCAATGCTTCGCGCGCTTCATCCAGACGCGACAAACCATATAGTGACAACGCCCGGCCGCTCAAGGCTGCGACATGGCGTGGCGACAGGTCCAGTGCACGGTCCAGATCCCTCAGGGCTGCCGCAAAATCCCGCCGCAGATAGTGGACAAAGGCGCGTTGATTGTAGCCCTCGGCATAATCCGGGCAATAGGCGACCAGCCGATCAAAAGCCTCCAAAGCCCCAAAAAAATCAAAAGCCGAGCGCCGGGTCATCCCACGATCCAGCAAGGCCTGCGCCTCAGCGTTCGGGGCATCCGCCCAATATTGCCAGAACTGATTGGAGATCTGCTGCGCTGACGCTTCATCCGGGGCGGCCTGCACACGGCCGATCAGCTGGTCTACCGCGCCCTGATGATCCGGCGCCGTCGGGCAGCTTGCACTGTCAGCGTGTGACGGCGCCTGCCCTGCCCCCTCTGCCTGAGCGAGGGGCGCAGCCGCAGCGAAACAAAGACCAAGAAACGGGGCAATCCAGAACTGTCGCATCGTCCAATCTTGGCGCAAAACTCCCACCGGACAAGTCACGATTTCGCGCGCATCCGCCCGACATACCAATCACGGCAGCACCGCGCTGTCCTCAATCACCGCCTGCATCGCCACATAGGTAGAGGTCGACGCCACATGCGGCAGCGCCGATATCTTCTCGCCCAGCACCGCGCGATAGGCCGACATGGATCGCGTCCGAACTTTCAGCAGATAGTCAAAATGCGAGGCCATCAGATGGGCCTGTTCGATCTCGGGCACCCGCGCAAGGGCCGCGTTGAATTTCGCCAGTGCTGCCTCGCGTGTATCGGTCAGTTTCACCTCGACAAACGCCACATGATCCAGCCCCAACCGAATGGGATCGATCAAAGCGCGATAGCCGGTGATGATGCCCTCTGCCTCAAGCCGCCGCAGCCGCGCCTGAGTCGGTGTCTTCGAAAGCCCAATGCGCCGCGCCAGATCCGCGATCGACATGCGCCCGTCCTCGCCCAATGCGGCCAGAATCGCCTGATCGAACCGATCCATTCCCGGAAAGTCCATTTGCATCGAAAACTCACCTCTTTTTAGCCTATTGCACTTCATATCCCACATTTTTGGCCGTTTGTCCCAATCGTTTCGCGATATCATGCGTGAAACGACCAACCTGGGCATCGCCCATGGTTCTTTCGGAGAGTTTCCAACATGACCGCGCCCCAATCCCAGACCACGCCCGCCATGCCTTCTGCGCCGACCCCGGAGTACAGCGATGCCCTGCGCTATCGCATTGATGCAGGCACCTATGTTGATCAGGCCCAGATGCGGGACCAGCTGTTTGCGCTTGCCAATCTGGACGCGACAGACCGCAGCACCATCAGCGCCAATGCAGCCGCTTTGGTGCGCGACATCCGCGGCCATTCCTCCCCCGGCCTGATGGAAGTCTTTCTGGCCGAATACGGTCTCTCCACCGATGAAGGCGTTGCCCTGATGTGCCTTGCGGAAGCGTTGCTGCGGGTACCTGACGCGGACACCATCGATGCGCTGATCGAGGATAAGATCGCGCCGTCGGAATGGGGCAAGCATCTGGGCAAATCCACCTCCTCTCTGGTCAATGCCTCGACCTGGGCCTTGATGCTGACCGGCAAAGTGCTTGACGAAAAACGCAGCCCCGTCTCTGCCCTGCGCGGCGCCATGAAACGTCTGGGTGAGCCGGTGATCCGCACAGCTGTCAGCCGCGCGATGAAGGAAATGGGCCGCCAGTTCGTACTGGGAGAGACCATTGAAGGCGCCATGAAACGCGCCGCCGGAATGGAGGCCAAGGGCTATACCTATTCCTACGACATGCTGGGAGAGGCCGCCCGCACAGAAGCGGACGCCGCCCGCTACCATCTGGCCTATTCACGGGCGATTTCGGCCATTGCGGCAGCTTGCAACAGCGTGGATATCCGTCAGAATCCAGGGATTTCGGTAAAACTCTCGGCCCTACATCCGCGCTATGAACTGGCGCAGGAAACCAGCGTCATGGAGCAATTGGTCCCCCGCCTGCAAGCGCTGGCCCTTCTGGCCAAGGCAGCCGGTATGGGCCTCAATGTCGATGCCGAGGAAGCAGACCGCCTGTCGCTGTCGCTTGAGGTCATTGACGAAGTGATCTCCGATCCCGCTCTCGCAGGCTGGGACGGGTTTGGCGTCGTGGTGCAGGCCTATGGCCCGCGCACCAGCGCGGCGCTGGATGCGCTGTATGACATGGCCAACCGCTATGACCGCCGCCTGATGGTGCGTCTGGTGAAAGGCGCCTATTGGGACACCGAGGTGAAGCGCGCGCAGGTTGAAGGCGTTGACGGCTTCCCGGTCTACACCCACAAATCCCTGACCGATGTGTCCTATATCGCCAACGCCCGCAAACTCCTGTCGATGACCGACCGGATCTATCCGCAGTTCGCCACCCACAACGCCCACACGGTCTCGGCCATCCTGCATATGGCCAAGGATACGGACAAGGGAGCCTATGAATTTCAGCGCCTGCATGGCATGGGCGAGACCCTGCACAATATGGTGCTCGAGCAGAACCAGACCCACTGCCGGATCTATGCGCCGGTTGGCGCCCACCGCGATCTGCTGGCCTATTTGGTGCGCCGCCTGTTGGAAAATGGCGCCAACAGCTCTTTTGTGAACCAGATCGTGGATGAGAATGTCCCGCCTGAGGTGGTCGCGGCCGATCCTTTCGCTCAGGTCGAGGATCTGACCGCAAACCTGCGCAAGGGTCCCGACCTGTTCCAGCCCGAGCGGCCCAATTCGATGGGGTTTGATCTGGGCCACGCGCCCACGCTGGCGGCCATCGACGCCGCCCGCGCGCCTTGGAAGAGCCACAGCTGGGCTGCAGAGCCGCTGTTGGCCAAGGCGCCCGCGACCGCAACCACCACAGATGAGCCGGTGCGCAACCCTGCCGACCTGACCACAGTGGGCCGCGTGCAGACCGCTGGTCAGGCCGAGATTGAGACCGCGCTCAGCGCCGCGACTCCTTGGAACGCCAGTGCTGAAACCCGCGCCGAGGTGCTGAACCGCGCCGCCGACCTCTATGAGGTCAATTATGGCGAGCTGTTCGCGCTGCTGACCCGCGAGGCGGGCAAAACCCTACCCGATTGCGTGGCCGAACTGCGCGAAGCGGTGGATTTCCTGCGCTACTACGCCGCCCGTATCCCGGCGGAGGTGCCGGTTGGTGTCTTCACCTGTATTTCACCCTGGAACTTCCCGCTGGCGATTTTCTCTGGCCAGATTGCTGCGGCTCTGGCTGTTGGAAATGCGGTTCTGGCCAAACCCGCCGAACAGACACCGTTGATTGCTCACCGTGCCATCTCGCTGTTGCATGAGGCAGGCGTGCCGCGCAGCGCGCTGCAACTGCTGCCGGGGGCCGGCGCTGTTGGCGGCGCCCTCACCTCTGACGCACGTGTCGGCGGCGTGGCCTTTACCGGCTCCACGGCCACCGCGCTCAAGATCCGCGCCGCTATGGCAGAGCATCTTCGCCCAGGCGCGCCGCTGATTGCGGAGACCGGTGGGCTGAACGCGATGATCGTGGACAGCACCGCCCTGCCCGAACAGGCTGTGCAGTCCATAATCGAAAGCGCCTTTCAGTCGGCAGGTCAGCGCTGTTCCGCCCTGCGGTGCCTGTATCTTCAGGAAGACATCGCCGACAATGTACTGAAAATGCTCAAAGGCGCGATGGATGCGCTACACCTTGGCGATCCCTGGAACCTGTCCACCGACAGCGGCCCCGTGATCGACGAGACCGCCCGCGCTGGTATTCTGGCCCATATCGACGCCGCCCGTGCAGAGGGTCGCGTACTGAAGGAAATGACCGCCCCGCAAGGCGGCACCTTCGTGGCGCCAACCCTGATCGAAATCACCGGTATTCAGGCGCTGGAACAGGAGATCTTTGGCCCGGTTCTGCACGTGGTGCGCTTCAAATCGCAGGATCTGGACCAGATCATCAGAGATATCAACGCCACCGGGTATGGGCTGACCTTTGGCCTGCACACCCGGATTGATGACCGTGTGCAATACATCTGCGACCGGATCCACGCGGGCAACCTTTATGTGAACCGCAACCAGATCGGCGCGATTGTCGGCAGCCAGCCCTTCGGCGGCGAAGGCCTCTCCGGTACTGGCCCGAAGGCCGGCGGCCCCTTCTACATGATGCGCTTTTGCGCGCCCGACCGGCAGCAAAGCGAGGACAGCTGGCCTTCGGATGCCCCTGCTATGACCATGCTTCCCGCACCAACCGGCCAGCCTATGCAGGAGATCACCACCAGCCTGCCCGGCCCTACCGGTGAATCCAACCGCCTGTCGCAGCTCGCGCGTCCGCCGCTCCTGTGCCTTGGGCCGGGACCGCAGGCTGTTGTGGCACAGGCCCGTGCGGTTCACGCCCTTGGCGGCACCGCGATTGAGGCAACAGGCCCGCTGGACATGCGTCAACTGCTGACCATGGAAGGCACATCCGGCGTGATCTGGTGGGGAGGCGAGACCACCGCACGCGAGATTGAAAGCTGGCTGGCGCGCCGCAATGGCCCGATCCTGCCGCTGATCCCTGGCTTGCCCGACAAGGCCCGCGTCCAGGCCGAGCGGCATGTCTGCGTGGACACCACTGCCGCGGGCGGCAACGCAGCGCTGCTTGGTGGCATGGGCTAATCCGCACGCCGGTCTGGATGACGCCCGCACAGGAGACGCGCGGGTAACCTCTTGACGCTGGGCCACATTCGGCCCAGCGTTCCACCATGTTTCCAATTCGTGACCACAACCCGTCCGGGCGCACGCCCTATGTCACCTATGCGCTGATCTGCGCGAATGTCGCGATCTTTGCGCTGACTTACTTTGGCTACGATAGCCCGCGCCGCCTGACCGCGCTTTACAATGCCTACGCCTTGCTCCCGGCGGAGGTGACATCAGGCTACGACTTGAAGACGCTGCTGACGTCCACTTTCCTGCATGGCAGCTGGATGCACCTCGGCGGCAATATGCTGTTTCTGTGGATCTTTGGCGACAACATGGAGGATGAGATGGGCCATGTCCCGTTTATTGCCTTCTACCTAGTCTCCGGCATCGGCGCCGGGCTGATCCATGTGGCCAGCGCCCCCTATTCACTGGTGCCACTGGTCGGCGCCTCCGGCGCCATTGCCGGGGTCATGGGCGGGTATCTGCTGCTTTTTCCACGTGCCCGCGTTGATATCCTGTTGATCCTCATTATCTATTTCCGCGTCTTCTCGATCCCGGCCTTTGTCATGCTCGGTGTCTGGCTGGGGATGCAATTCCTGGGCGGCATCGGCTCAGACCCACAGGCAGGCGGTGTCGCCTATTGGGCCCACGCAGGCGGCTTTGGTGTCGGACTGGTGCTGACGGTCCCGCTCTGGCTGCGACGGGGCGGTCCTGCCTACTGGGGCAAGACCCACGGACAGCCGCCCCACCCCGAGGTCAGCTACTCCACCAGTCGTATCCCCCGCGTGGCCCGTAAATCCGCCAGCGATGATCGCAGAAACAGCCCCTGGGACCGATAACAATGGACCACCTCACACCCTGCAGGGAAGACCAGCCTCAATGACCCCAGACACTCCCGCACCCGCCGCCACTGACGGCCTAACAACATGCCATGCCAGCTGCCACTGCGGCGCGGTTGAAATCACAGCCGAGTTGCCCCGCGGCCTCGCCTCTGCCAGCCGCTGCAATTGTTCCTTCTGCATCCGCAGGGGCGCTGCGGCTGTCACCGCGCGGACCGCCAGTCTGACCATCCTCAAAGGGGCGGAAAACCTCAGCCTTTACACTTGGGGCAGCCATACGGCGAAACACTATTTCTGTAAGACCTGCGGCATCTACGTCTATCATCAGCGCCGTTCCGATCCGGCAGAATGCGGCATCAATCTGGGCTGCATCGACGGGGGAAACCCCCGCCAACATGCCGAAACCTATGGTGAGATCCCCTGGCACGACGGCGTGAACCACCCGTCTGACCAATAGGCAAAAGCGACGTCGCCAGCCCCTAAGACAGCCTCCGCAAACAAAAAACGCGACCCAAGGGCCGCGTTTCAAAACCTGCTATTGGACCGGATCAGTCCCGGATCACCTTGGCAAAGCCGTCAAAAATCGCCTCATTGGCGCAGAGCACCTCTCCGGAGGTCAGGATATCATCCTCCGGATTCACCGCCTCGATCAGCCCGCCGGCCTCCTGCACGATGATGATGCCAGCCGCCAGATCCCAAGCGTTCAGCCGACGTTCCCAATACCCCTCGTAGCGGCCCGCCGCCACATAGGCCAGATCCAGCGCCGCAGCCCCCCAACGGCGCACACCTGCGCATGCGGGCATCAGACGCGCCAGATCCTGCAGAGTCGCAGGCAGATCAGACCGCCCGGCAAAGGGCAGACCCGTGGCAAAAATCGATTCAATCATGCGGTGACGACCAGAGACACGGATCCGCGTGTCGTTCATCCAGGCCCCAGCGCCCTTCTCGGCAAAGAACATCTCGTCCTTGGCGGCATCATAGACAACACCAGCCACAACCTTGCCCTTATGCTCCAGAGCGATGGAAATCGCCCAATGCGGCAGGCCGTGCAAAAAGTTGGTGGTGCCATCCAGCGGGTCGACGATCCAGCGACGGGTCGGATCTACGCCTTCGTCCTCGCCCCCCTCTTCGGCCAGCCAGCCATAGGTCGGGCGCGCCCCCATCAGCTCTTCTTTCAGGATCTTTTCCGCAGCGATATCGGCCTTGGAGACAAAATCGCCTGCCCCCTTTCTCGACACCTGAAGGTTTTCAACTTCGCGAAAATCCTTGACCAGCGACCGCCCCGCCTTGCGGGCAGCTTTGATCATGATGTTGAGGTTTGCGCTGCCAATCATGCGAAAGACTCCTGAGCAAAAAGGGGGAGATGTCGGTCAAACCGTGCCTATACGCGCCTGATTGCCGCTTGCCAAGGCCCAATAGGGGCCTGAACGCACCAGCACGACACATGAGAGCTATGCCTCTGGCGCATGGGTGCGCCCTGCTCTGCCCCCTGCGCCACCGCCAGTGTTCGCGCGCTACTGCTGTTGCAGCCTGCGCGCCTCCACCTTGGCCAGTCGGATCAGCTCCTGCATATAGGGTTTTTCACGATCTTCACTGCGGATCGCCGCATAAAGCCTGCGGGTAATCCCCTTGGAGGTCAGGGGCCGTGTCACATAGTCAGAGGAATATTTCACCTCCCGGACTACCCAGTCGGGCAGCACCGAAATACCCCGGTTCGATGCCACCAGCAGCAGGATCACCGCCGTCAGCTCCACCTGCCGGATATGCGCAGGCTCAACCCCTGCCGGGGTCAGCAGCTGACTGAAAATATCCAACCGCGCCTTGTCCACCGGATAGGTGATCAGGGTCTGACCACGAAAATCCTCGGCCTCAATATGCGGTTTCTCCGCCAATGGATGCAGCGCCGACGCAACAAAGACGGGTTTGTAGTCAAACAGCTCAATAAACTCGATTCCCGGCAGCACCTCCGGGTCGGAGGAAATCACCAGATCGACCTCTTCCTTCTGCAGCGCAGGCAGCGCATCAAAGGCAAGGCCCGGTCGAATATCCACATCCACATCCGCCCAGTTCTTACGCAGCCCCTCCAGCACCGGGAACAGCCATTCAAAACAGGCGTGACACTCAATCGCGATATACATCCGCCCGGTATTGCCATCCCGCAGCGCAGAGAATTCCGCCTGCATCGCTTCCACCTGCGGCAGCACCTGATCCGCCAGCCGCAACAGTCGCAGACCCGCCGCCGACAGCTTCATCGGTTTTGAGCGCCGCAGGAACAGCTCCACCCCCGCCTGATCCTCCAGCCCCTTAATCTGATGGCTGAGCGCGCTCTGGGTGATATTCAGCTGATCCGCCGCCCGCGCCAACCCGCCTTCCTGATGGATTGCCTTGATCGTGCGCAAATGTCGGAATTCGATGTGCATCTATCGTGTCGCTCATGTTGTTCTTGAGTATTATGAAATTGTTTCACAATAGCCCGTATGCAACAAGAGATGAAATCATGCGGAGCGCTTTTTAAAATGACGACCCCTGACATCTCTTTTGAATTCTTCCCGCCGCAGTCGCTGGAGGCCTCATTTCGGCTTTGGGACACGGTGCAGACGCTGGCCCCTCTGGCCCCCCGCTTTGTTTCGGTCACCTATGGCGCCGGTGGCACCACGCGTGACCTCACACGGGAGGCGGTGGCGACATTGCACAACTCCTCCGGCCTGAATGTCGCGGCTCATCTGACCTGTGTAAATGCCACCAAATCCGAGACACTGGCAATCGCCGACCAGTTCGCCGAGGCAGGCGTGCGCGAAATCGTGGCCCTGCGCGGCGACCCGCCCAAAGGCGCCGCCGGGTTCGAACCCCACCCCGAGGGCTACGCCAATTCGGTTGAACTGATCGCCGCACTCGCCGAACGCGATCAATTCTCTATCCGTGTCGGCGCCTACCCTGATCGCCACCCCGAAGCCACCAGCGCCCGTGCGGATGTAGACTGGCTGAAGCGCAAACTGGACGCCGGCGCAGATGAAGCGCTGACCCAGTTTTTCTTTGAGGCCGATACTTTCCTGCGCTTCCGCGATGATTGTGCCAAGGCCGGGATCGACACCAGCCGCATCACCCCCGGTATCCTGCCGATTGAAAACTGGAAGGGCGCGCGCAACTTTGCAAAACGTTGCGGCACCACCATCCCGGCCTGGATCGACGATGCCTTTGACAAGGCGATCCGCGACGGGCGCGAAGATCTGCTTGCCACCGCCCTGTGCACTGAACTTTGCTCCGACCTGATGGACAACGGCGTCGACAAGCTGCACTTTTACACATTGAACCGGCCAGAGCTGACCCGCGATGTCTGCTTTGCGCTTGGCATCACGCCCGATGTCTCGCTGGAGAACGTGGCGTAGCGCTTGCTCTGCGGCCTCTGCGCTCCTAGCCTCTAATCCTGACGCCCCTGCTGTTTTTGGTGGGGGCGTTTGTCGTCGCGACCAATTCACGAATACTGTGTTGGTCCTGTCGTACTATGTCGCAATATCAGGATGGCCGCATGTCTTCACCCATTTCGCACGCCCCCACCTCGTCCGTACGTCCCCGCCGCGCCGCCGGTCCACAGGATCTTTTGCGACCCGAGGAAATCACTCAGATCTCTGGGCTGGAATTCATGCAGAGCATTCTGGACGGTCGCCTGCCCGGCCCGCCCATAGGCGAGACCCTCGGCTATCACCTGTACAGCGTGGAGCCGGGCACAGTCACCTTTCGCGGCACACCTGAATTTGCTGTCACCAACCCAATGGGTACAGTCCACGGCGGCTGGTACGGCACCCTGCTGGACAGCGCCATGGCCTGCGCCGTGATGACCCGCGTGCCCAAGGGGTCTGTGTATACCACGCTGGAATTCAAAGTGAATATTCTGCGCTCGATCCCGCTGGGCACCGAAATCGAATGTATCGGGCTGACCGATCACGTCGGGCGCTCCACCGGTGTCGCCCATGGTGAACTGCGTGGTGTTGTCGATGGCCGTCTCTACGCCACCGGCTCCACCACCTGCATCGTCATGCAGATCACCACGCCCTGAACATACCCGCGCAGACATCGCCCCCGAGGCACAGCACCTCAGAGTGGTTTTACCAACCGATGCAAACGGTGATGACATTGACCAAACTGCATCTTGCCGCTCACCCCGGTCGGCTTGAAGCCTTCCCGCTCCCAGAAGGCGCGACCGCGCGCGTTAGCCTCTACGACGGCAAGGAAGGTCTGCGCAGCCCCCCTCTCCCGCGCCAGCCCCTCCACATGAGCTAGAAACCGTCGACCATAGCCCGCCCCCTGCGCCCAAGGCCCCAGCACCATGAGGCCAAGATAAGCATCCTGCGGTTCGGGAAAGCCAAAGGACAGCTCCGCCAGCCCTGACAACCGTCCCTCAAGAAACAGTCCCAGTCGGTAAGATTGCGCAGGATCGCAGCCCGGCGGCCCGTCAGTGAAGGATCTCTCAGCCTTATCCCGCCCGGGCAACACCCCTTCGACCAGCAACCAATAGTCCGGCGCATCGCGATAACAGGTGGCGACCAGATCAATCTCGGCTACAGAATCCATCGGACGGATAAACAGGTGCGGGATTGCGGCCGGTTCCAAACAATATGAAGTTGGGCTTCTCATGCCTAACCTCCCGCTCAATCAATCAGTAGGTGTAGAGAAAAACTGCTGTTTAAGCTACAATCAACCTTTAAACCGTAGCCTACAATGAGATCACTCATCGTGGAACGATGTAAATATCGCATTAGAATTATTAAGAGGGACTCCAGCTCCCTTTCGTATTCTGGGCATCGTCGCCGTGACCCTCATAGCGACCCTACCACTTTTGAAATCCGCCCATCCTCGGTATCCCTCGCAGGATTGGTTAGCGTCCAACTATTCGTGGCATTTCTGCTCCCCATACTCATCAACGAAGACAGCGCATGGCTGGAAGATGAAAACTTGGGGTGCGTTTTGGTATCCGGTCTCAACCCCCAAAGGGACGATTTCCTGGCAGTCCGCGATGGCCCTGGCACTGACTTTACAAAAAGTCACACAGAGATACATGCACCAAAAGCTATGGATCCATGGGAAAACCTTTGGCTGGCTCAAAGTGAGGTTCATTGAGAAAGGACATCAAGTAAAGGGCTGGGTATTCAGCCGCTATACGACATCCACACCTTGCGCGTGAGCCGGAGAACCGACCAGCACTCTTCCGCCAATAACAACCTCACCGGCGGCACGACGACCCGTATCCTCCGACACTCTACATCCTGCGGCCTCTCTCCTACCGGCCATGCTGCAATCTTCTTGCGGCAGGCCATGACGATAGTGCATTGCAAACCGGCTAGGCTCACTAACGGAGCGATCTAAAGCCCGTCCGACCCTGGCTTCATCAAGGTAATTGGGATCGCTCAGGGTGGTTCTACCCATGCGGAAGCGCGCGGCCGTCTCCGGCTAACCGCCCTAACACCACACTGCATCCAAGGCTCAGACCAAGCTGCCTAGCGCGCCACTTTGGACAGTTCCGACTGCCACTGCGCCAGGCGTTTGTCGGTAATATTGGCCCCCACACTGCTGTGCAATCGCTCGCTGCTGTCCAGCCCGACCCGGCGGTTGCCGCGCATCAGGAAGATCTTGCCCCAGCCCCGCCAGGTTCCGACCGAAGGCGCGGTCGGATCAACCGAAAACCGCATTCGCCAGTCGCGCGGCAGCGGCAGCCCGCAGTTTTCGGCCCGTTCCAGCATCCAGACCAGCGAGACATTGGACAAAGGCCGCGCCGCCTCAAATCCGCCCAACTGCCCGCCCACATCGCCATGGCTGCCCCGGAACCAGACCTGCTCCACCTTGCCATCGTGGCCGTCGGGGCATTCCCATAAAACCGGCGCAAAGACCTGACGGGTCTCATCCAGCGCCAGCGCGTGAAAACCGTTTTTTACATGTTTGCCCAGCTGGTGGTTATGAAATCCGTGCCGCCGCTCCGCCCAGCGCCACAACAGCGGCAACCGCAGGCCCAGCGCCTTTACGGTATCCCAGACGCCGACCATCTCAATCTCTACATCCCGGTGGCAATAGCGCTCAGTGAAGGCTGAGGCGACACAGCCCCCGGTTTGCGCCGCCGCCTGTGCAGTAACGCCCGCGTCTTCCGTCTCACCGGTGTCCGGTCTATCCGGCGTCTGCCGCGCCTGCGTCTTGCCCGGCCCGCTGGCGGAGGCGCTGCCGCATTGGTAATGCCGATACGCGGTGCGGATATTACGTACGGTGGCATGTTCGGCCTTCAGCAGCCCCACCTCATCGATGACCCCTGCGAGCGAGCGCACCGCATAGGCGCCCCGCGAATAGCCCATGAGATAAATCCGGTCCCCCGGACGGTAGCGCGAGGCGAGATACCCATAGGCGCGGCGGATCTGACGGTTGATGCCACGCCCGATCATCACATCCGTGGTCTTGCGCCAGCTCTGCCATTGCACGCCCGCCTCATAGAAGACAGAGACCTGCGGCCCCACCTCCTGACACAGCCGGTAGACCATGCCAGCATGGGTTTCATGCCCCGGTTCCAGTGTGGACATGGTGCCATCAAGAATGATCAGATGGGCCTGCGGCCCGCGCAGCTTGGTCTCTGCAGAATGCTCGGAGCGCAGCGGGCGCCCCAGCCATCCCAGGATCCTCTTACTCAGCTGCGTCAGCGACATTCCTCAATGCTTCCCATAGTCTAAGTGGTGTATAAGGCATCTCAACCTGCCGCACGCCACGATCCCAGACCGCGTCCTGCACGGCATTTGCCACCGCTGCCAGCGCGCCCACGGTCCCGGCCTCGCCGCAGCCCTTCATGCCCATCGGGTTCTGGGTCGACGGCACCGGCGCAAAGCCTACGTCAATCATCGGCACATCCGCCGCACGCGGCAAGGCGTAGTCCATAAACGATGCTGTGAGCAGTTGCCCATCGGCATCATAGACCACCCGCTCCAGCAGGGCCTGCCCCAGCCCCTGCACCACACCGCCATGCACCTGACCTTCGGCCAGCAGCGGGTTGATCAGATTGCCGAAATCATCGACCACGGTATAGCGGTCCACATGGCTGACGCCGGTTTCAGGGTCGATCACGATCTCGGCAACATGGGCACCGTTTGGAAACGACCGCCCCGGCAGCTTGGCCCGTGCCGTGTGACGCAGCAGCTCGTGACGCCCTTGTGCACGGGCCATCTCAGCAACCTCTACAAGCGTTGGCCGCTGATTGCTGCCCGGCGTGCTGAACTGCTCGCCATCAAAGGTGACAGAGGCAGGCTCCACGCCCAGTTGCTCTGCCAAAAAGGGAGTGAAAGCCTCGATCATCACATCAACTGCCGCCAGCGTGGCATTGGCCTGAGTGGTGACAGATCGCGATCCGCCGGTGCCGCCGCCTTGGGCAATCCGGTCACTGTCGCCCTGCACCACAGTGATATCGGCGGCAGGGATGCCCGTCTGGTCCGCAAGGAACTGTGCATAGACCGTTTCATGGCCCTGACCGTTGCTCTGCGTTCCAACATAGATGCTCACCCGACCCTCCTCTTCAAAGGCGACTTCCGCGCTTTCTGAAGGATCACCCAAAATACTTTCGATATAGTAACACAGGCCAACGCCCCGTAAATTTCCCCGCAACGCATCAGCGGCCTTGCGCTGCGCGAAGCCAGCCAGATCCGCGGCCTCTTCGGTGCGCGCCAGCAGGTGGTGGAAATCGCCCACATCATAGGTCTCGTCCGTTGCGGTCTTGTACGGGAACTGATCCGCGCGGATAAAATTGCGTCGCCGCAGCTCCCAGGGGTCAACCCCCAGCTCGCGCGCGGCATGATCCATCACCCGCTCCAGCACATAAATCGCCTCGGGGCGCCCCGCACCGCGATAGGCATCAACCTGCGCGGTGTTGGTGTAGATCCCCTCCACCCGCAGCCAAGTGGTGTCGATATCATAGACCCCCGCCAGCACCCGGCTGAACAGCTGCGTCTGCACCGGCTGGCCGAAATGCGAGTTATAAGCGCCAAGGTTGCAGTGGCTGTGGACCCGGTAGCCAGTGATGCGCAGGTCCGCATCCAAGGCCAGTTCCGCCAGCGAGGTCAGGTCCCGCCCGGCATTGTCGCTCAGCATCGCCTCGCTGCGATCCGACATCCAGAACACGGGCCGACCTAGCAGGCGCGCGGCATGGGCCACGGCAAAATACTCAGGATACGGCATCGCCTTCATGCCAAAGCCGCCGCCGACATCCGGCGTGGTGACATGCACGGCCTCGGATGCCAGCCCCAGCTTGTCGCTGAGCTGTTTTTTCATCGCCCAGACGCCCTGCCCGCCGTAGGTGAACTGCAAACGGCCCTCGGCCCAAGTGGCAAAACAGCCGCGCGGCTCCATCGTGTTGACGATGATCCGATTGTCCTCAACCTGCAGCGCCACGCGATGTGCCGCCGAGGCAAAGGCAGCCTCAGTCGCCGCCTCATCGCCCATGCCCCAGTCAAAGGCCCGGTTGTCTGGCGCCTCCGCGTGCAGCTGCTCACCACCCGCTGCCAGATCCACCTTGGCCGGCAGATCGTCGATATCCAGTTCGATCATCTCACCCGCATCACGGGCCTGTTCCAGCGTCTCGGCGATCACCACCGCAATCGGCTCACCGACAAACCGCACACGGTCGCGGGCCAGCATTGGGCGTTCCGGCGCAGATCCCTTGCTGCCATCGCGGTTGTCCACCACGGCGCCATCCATGCCCACATTGATGCCTGCGGCCTCCAGATCGGCCAGCGTCAGGATGGCCTGCACACCCTCAGCCTCTCGGGCCATGTCCAGATCCAGATGGGTGATGGTGCCATGGGCGACCGCGCTGCGCAGCACCCAGGCCCGCAGCGCGCCGACGGGAGCGGCATCTTCAAGGTAGCGCCCCTGTCCGGTCAGGAACCGTATATCTTCAACCCGCCGCACTGGTTGGCTCTTGCCGAATTTGTCCATCATTACCCTGCCCTCACTGATATGCTGGACCCGTTTTGCCCATGGCAAACGCAGAGACGCGGCGCGCAGGTATATGCCCTGCGCGCCGCGCCAATTGATCCCGTCAGAAGCGACAGTAGCCTTAAGGGCGCGCTTGTCCAGACAGCTCGATCACCGTCGCCACGTCAGACAGCCCGTAACCGTTGAACTGCGTACTCATGGCTGAGGAATAGGCGCCAAGACCGGGGAACAGCACGTAGTCACCAATCTGCGTATCGCGCGGCAACGGCAGCCCATCCGGCAGCCGGTCCAGACTGTCACAGGTGGGGCCAAAGACCACACGCGGCTGGGCATCTGCCCCCCGGCGGGTGCCATCAGCGGCAACCACTTCGACCCGCCCCGGCAGGCCCATATCGCGAATATCCACCAGGCCGCCATAGATCCCGTCATTGAGGAACACCACCTCTCCGGCCTTGCGCATCCCCTTGATGCGCGCCGCCAGGGTAAAGCTTTCAGATACCATGGCCCGCCCCGGCTCGCAGATCAGCACCGGTTGCTCCGCACCAAAGGCCGCCTCTGCCGCAGCCGAAATCGCGGCAAAGACCTTTTCCAGATCAGGCGCCACACCATCGCGGTTCGCGGCAAAGCCGCCGCCGACATTCAACCGTGCAATCTTCACCCCTGCGGCGTCGATGATGCGCTTGGCAGCATGGACATATTCAACCCAGGCGCTCTCATCCTCACATTGGGTTCCGGGGTGGAAACACAGCGCAGGCGTCCAGCCCTCTGCCGCCACCCGCTTCAGCAGCTCTATCGCCATGTCCGGCTCGGCCCCGAACTTGCTGCCAAAGTCATAGGCCGCGCCCGCCACCGGCAGGGCAAAGCGTACCGCGATCTCGCAGCTCTTGGGCACATCCGCGAGCTTGTCCAGCTCGCTTGGTTCATCCACCGACCAGCTGGCCACACCATGGGCGATGCCCGCCGCTATCTCCACATCCGAACGTACCGGGTTGTTGTAATGCATCACCGCATCCGGGCTGGCCGCGCGCACCGCGTCCATTTCCGCAGGCGAGGCCACGTCAAAAGCCGTGATCCCAGCTGCCACCAGATTGGACAACACCGCCGGATGCGGGTTGGCCTTCACAGCATAGGTCACCAGCCCCGGAAACCCGTGCTGAAACCGGTTCGCCACCTCATGCAGCACCCGCGGCGAGAAATACAGGATCGGGTGATCCGGTGTACTGCGCGCCAGATGGGTTTCAGGGGAAAGCCAGAGAGGTGGGATCTGCTGCATGGATATCGACCTTATTTGGTGTTTTTACCAGTTTCCGCCAAAACGTCGTCGATTCCGCTCGTCACTTTGCCTATAGTGACGAAAAATAACGTCATAACGTAGGCCAGACATGCAGACCGACGAAACCGACCAAAACCTCCTGACGCTCCTGCGGGAAAACGCCCGCCGCCCGGTTGCAGATCTGGCGCGGCGTCTGGGCCTTGCGCGCACCACCGTTCAGGCGCGGATCGAACGGTTGGAAAGTTCCGGCGTGATCAGCGGCTATACGCTGCGCACCTCGGCGCAGGCGCGCCCGCCCCTGCAGGCAACGGTGCTGATCTCGATTGAACCGCGCTCTGGCCCGGAGGTTCTGGCCCGACTGCGCGGTTTGCCGGGCGTCGAAGTGGTGCATACCACCTCGGGACGCTTTGACCTCTTGGCGCAGGTGGTGGCGCAGACCACGACCGAACTGGACGAGACCATTGATCGCATCGGCGAGGCGCGCGGCGTGCGTTCCTCCGAGAGCCTGATCCATCTGGCCACCAAACTGGACCGCACCGGCCAGTAGATAGCCCCGCGCCAGTAGATTGCACACGAAGGGCTGACCAGCTGACACGCCTGCTGCAATATTCATGTCGCAAAAACTCGTGCGCCCGGCCACCCCTGCGGTATCCGCATCAAGGGTGCCCGGGCGGCTTAAAACCATAGGCATCGGCGAACAGGACCCGAGGGAGGTCCAGTGGACAAAGGCGGCTTGGAACTCCACCCCGGTTGATCGGGCGCGACATCACTCACTGTCATCTGCATCCCGATATCCCCACCACTCACCGTGCAGGATTAACCTTAAAACGTCGTTATCGCCGGGATCGTTCCATATTATTTTTGATATTCTCAGGATCCATACCGTCCCCCCGTTGGCAGGCCCGCCTATCGAGACTTTCCCTTTGCCGCACCATTCGGTATGGGATGACCCGATCAGATAGATACGCAGGCAGGACATTCCGATGGCGATGGACAAGACATTTAACGCAGCCGAAGCTGAAGCCCGGCTTTCCGAGGCCTGGGATGAAGCAGGCTGTTTCCGCGCGGGCGCAAATGCCAAGCGCAGCGAAACCTACAGCGTTATGATCCCGCCTCCGAATGTCACCGGCGTCCTGCACATGGGCCATGCCTTCAACAACACGCTGCAGGACATCCTGATCCGCTGGAAACGCATGCAGGGGTTTGACACGCTTTGGCAGCCCGGCACCGACCACGCCGGTATCGCCACCCAGATGGTGGTGGAGCGTGAGCTGGCTAAGGAAGGCAAAAAGCGCACCGACTTCTCCCGCCCCGAGTTTCTGGAGAAAATCTGGGAGTGGAAAGAACACTCCGGCGGCACCATCATCAACCAGCTGAAGCGTCTCGGTGCCTCCTGTGATTACGACCGCACCGCCTTCACCATGGCGGGCGCGCAGGGCGACACCCGCACCGGACACGAAAATTCCCCGAATTTCCATGACGCCGTCATCAAGGTCTTTGTGGAGATGTACAACAAGGGCCTGATCTACCGCGGCAAGCGGCTGGTGAACTGGGACCCGCATTTTGAAACCGCGATCTCCGACCTTGAGGTGGAGAATATCGAGGTCGCAGGCCACATGTGGCACTTCAAATACCCGCTCGCCGGTGGGGCCACCTACACCTATGTGGAGAAAGACGAAGACGGCAACGTCACGCTGGAGGAAGAGCGCGATTATATCTCCATCGCCACCACCCGCCCGGAAACCATGCTGGGCGACGGCGCGGTGGCGGTGCATCCTTCGGACGAACGCTACGCCCCCATCGTGGGCATGCTCTGCGAAATCCCCGTAGGTCCCAAGGCGCAGCGCCGCCTGATCCCGATCATCACGGATGAATACCCGGACAAGGATTTCGGCTCAGGTGCCGTAAAAATCACCGGCGCCCATGATTTCAACGACTATCAGGTCGCCAAGCGCGGCGGCATTCCGATGTATAACCTGATGGACACCAAGGCGAATATGCGCAGCGACGGCGCGCCCTATGTAGAAGAGGCCGCCAAAGCACAAGCCATCGCCAATGGTGAGGCTGAATTCACCGAAGCCAGCATCGCCGCGATGAACCTGGTGCCGGAAGAATACCGTGGCCTGGACCGTTTCGAGGCGCGCAAACGCGTGATCGCCGATATCACCGCCGAAGGTCTGGCCGTGATGCAGACCGTGACCAAGACTGTAAAGGATGAGGACGGCAACGAGAGCGAAGTCTCCGAAACCGTGCCCTACGTCGAGAACAAGCCAATCATGCAGCCCTTTGGCGACCGCTCCAAAGTGGTGATTGAGCCGATGCTGACCGATCAGTGGTTCGTGGACGCGGCGAAGATCGTCGGCCCGGCGCTGGATGCGGTGAAAGACGGCACCGTCAAGATCCTGCCGGAAAGCGGCGAGAAGACCTATTACCACTGGCTGGAGAACATCGAACCCTGGTGCATCTCGCGCCAGCTGTGGTGGGGTCATCAGATCCCGGTTTGGTATGGCCCGAAACACCTTTGCAATACTTTCGTAAAAGATCGGGAAGCAGCAAAGGCATCAATGGAGCACCATCACAAGGAAGGGCTCGCAGTGTTCTGCGGCACCTCCGAGGCAGATGTTCTAAAGCAAGCGCAAGCTCATTACGGCCATTGGAACCAAGATGTTGTCTTTGCAGCGGACAAAGATGAAGCGATGAGACTTGCCAAAGAAGGTAAAGCGCCACTCTTCCGCGATCCCGACGTGCTGGACACCTGGTTCTCCTCCGGTCTCTGGCCGATTGGCACTCTCGGCTGGCCGGAGCAGACCGAGGAACTGGAAAAATACTTCCCGACCTCGACCCTGGTCACCGGTCAGGACATTCTGTTCTTCTGGGTTGCGCGGATGATGATGATGCAGCTGGCGGTTCTGGATCAGGATCTGCCGGTCGAACAGCGCATCCCGTTTGACACCGTCTACCTCCACGGCCTCGTCCGCGACGCCAAGGGCAAGAAGATGTCGAAATCCACCGGCAACGTCGTCGACCCGCTGGAGATCATCGACGAATACGGCGCCGACGCGCTGCGCTTTACCAATGCGGCGATGGCCAGCCTTGGTGGCGTGCTGAAGCTCGATATGCAGCGCATTGCGGGCTACCGCAACTTTGGCACCAAACTGTGGAATGCGGTGAACTTCGCCCATTTCAACACCGTCTATGATCCTGCCACCCCCGCCTATGACATCCCCGATGCCAAGGCCGCCGTGAACCAATGGATCATCGGTGAGACCGCCAAGGTCCGGGTGGAAGTGGACGCCGCCCTCGAGGCCTACCGCTTCAACGACGCGGCCCTCGGCCTCTACGCCTTTGTCTGGGGCAAGGTCTGCGACTGGTACATCGAACTCAGCAAACCGCTGTTCGGCTCCGAGGATGAGGCGGTGATCGCTGAAACCCGGCAGACGCTCGGCTGGGTGCTGGATCAGTGCATGATCCTCCTGCATCCGATCATGCCCTTCATCACCGAGGAGCTGTGGGGCAACACTGCCAAGCGTGCGAACATGCTGGTGCATGAAAACTGGCCGACCTATGGCACCGAACTGGTGAACGCCGATGCGGACGCCGAAATGAACTGGGTGATCACCGCGATCGAGAACATCCGCTCCACCCGCGCGCAGATGCATGTGCCCGCCGGGGCCAAGATCCCGATGGTGGTGACAGAATTCTCCGATCAGGCCCGCGCCGCCTGGGAGAAGAATGAGGCGATGATCCAGAAACTGGCCCGCATCACCACGCTGGAGCAGGTCGACACCTTCCCCAAAGGCTGCGCAAGCGTCGCTGCCCCCGGTGCCTCCTTCGGTCTGCCGCTGGCGGATGTCATCGACGTGGACGCCGAAAAGGCGCGTCTGGAGAAGACCCTGGGCAAGCTGGCCAAGGAGTTGGGCGGCCTGCGCGGACGTCTCAACAACCCCAAATTCGCCGCCTCCGCCCCGGAGGAGGTCGTCGCCGAAGCCCGCGAAAACCTGCGCCTGCGCGAGGAAGAAGAAGCCAAGATCAAGGAAGCGCTGGCGCGCCTGGCCGAGATCGGCTGATCATCCACAATAACGGGGCAAGCCACTGGTATCATGACCGGCTTGCCCCGAAACCGCGCGTTTGACGGCGCCGCAGACCGCTGGCGCGGCGCCATATGATGCCCTCGCATCAGCGCTCAATCTGCACAAATCGGCCCATTGGCTGAACACTCCCGTCAAATCTTCCGCATAAGGGGAAAAACCGCACAATGCGGTCATTGCCTTTGCCCCGGTTCTGTATCAGCCTGTGCCAACAGCTTGATATCCGCGCCAGAAAGGACCCCCCATGCCCAAAGGATACTGGGTCGCCCATGTCGACGTTGACGATATGGACCGCTACAAGGACTATGTTGCAGCCAATGCGGCCCCCTTTGCCGAATACGGCGCCAAATTCCTGATCCGCGGTGGCCCCAAAGAGGTCCGCGAAGGCCAAACCCGCGCCCGCACCGTGGTGATCGAATTCAAGGATTTTGCCACCGCCAAGGCCTGTTACGACTCCGTCGCCTATCAGCAGGCCAAGGCGCTGCGCGATCCGGTCTCCACCGGCGATATGGAAATCATCGAAGGCTACGGCGACTAGGGCCCGCTTGGTTCTGGACGCGCTCAAGGGTAGAATAGTGCCATGCTGAAGAAACTGTTTCAGGTCTTTCGACCGCAAAAGACCCCCGCCCAGCCGGACCCCGATGCCGAGCTGGCGCTCGGCGCGCTTCTGGTGCGGGTGGCGCAATCGGATCGCGACTACCAGCTGGAAGAGATAAGCCTGATCGACCGTATTCTGGCCCGCCTCTATCAGCACGACGCGATTGAGGCCGCAAAGGTCCGTGCCGCCTGTGAGAAACTGCACGCCGCCGCGCCGGAAACCGACACGTTCGGCCGCCTCATCCGCGAAACAACTGGGCTTGAGGAACGGCTCGCGGCGCTGGATGCGCTCTGGGAGGTGGTGCTGGCGGATGGTCACGAACACCCCGGAGAGATGAAGATCGTAGAGGACGCGCGCAAAGCGATGGGCCTCTCCAAGGCCGACAGCGACACTGCCCGCGCCCGCGCGCAGGGCAAACTGCTTGGCCCCGAGCCTGGCGTGGCCGCAGCTCAGCCGACCACACAAAGCCCGCTTTCGGGCGCCACCACGATACCGCGCACCCCCGACCCGTCAGATAAGGAGCCGCAGCCATGATCAAGGAACTGCTTGGACGACTGCTGGCCCCGGCACCAGAGCCGCTGGACGATGGCGATGCGCGCCTCGCCCTTTGCGCTCTTCTGGTGCGGATTGCGCGGTCTGATCACAACTACTCCGACGATGAACGCGACCGGATCGACCGGATCCTGCGGGCCCGCTACGATCTCGATCTGGGGGGTGCCATCCTGCTGCGCGAACAGGCCGAGGCGCTGGAGGCCGAGGCCCCCGACACCGTCCGGTTTACCCGCGCGATCAAGGACGCCGTTGCGTATGAAAACCGCATGGCCGTGGTCGAAGCCCTGTGGCAGGTGGTGCTGGCCGATGGCAAGCGTGACGCGGCCGAGGACGCGCTTCTGCGCCTGTCTGCCAGCCTCCTGGGGGTAAGCGATGTCGACAGCGCCCGTGCCCGTCAACGCGCGGAGGCCAGCTCATGATCGCCAGTCTGGCGATGTATGACCGCCCCGAAACCGCCCCTGCCCTTGATGCGCTGTGGCAGGCGATCCGGCACGAGCTGACGGCGGCCTCCATCGACGCGCCGGAAACCCTCACCCGTGGCGGCGACCTCTGGTCGATCTGGTCCGATTCGAAATTGCTGCTGGCACAGACCTGCGGCCTGCCCTACCGCACCCGTCTCTATGAGCAGGTCAATCTGGTCACCACACTGGATCACGGCGTCGCGGACTGCCCGCCGGGGCACTACAACAGCGTCTTCATCGCCCATCGCAACCGTGCAGGAAATAGCCTGCAAGCGATCGCAGGCGGCAGCTTTGCCTATAATGAAGCGCTGTCACAATCCGGCTGGGCCGCGCCAATGCTGCATCTGCGCGACCTCTCGCTCCTCCCCGGCAGCCTGTTTCAATCCGGCAGCCATATCGCCTCCGCCCGTGCAGTGGCCGAAGGAACCGCCGATTTCGCCGCCCTTGATGCTGTCAGCTGGACCTTAATGCAGGAACATGACGATTGGGCCAAAGATCTGATTGAAGTGGCGCGCACACCGTCGACGCCGGGTCTGCCGCTGATCACCGCCAGTACCCGTGATCCGGCCCCCCTCCGCACCGCCGTCGCGCAGGCTGTCGCCACTCTGGATGATGAGCACCGCAAAGCCCTGCACCTGAAGGGTGTATGCGAGATCTCACCGGGCGCCTATCTGGCGGTCCCGACACCGCTCGGCCCGGTACTGACCGAGCAATCCATTCGCCAGCAGGCGGCAGGTTGATCCACCAGACTTATCCGCTCCGGCTACCCCCGGAGCGGAGGCCCTCACAACCGCGCCGCGACCTGCCCGGCGCTGATACCCACACGACAGGGCTGGCACAGAGGCCGGCAGATGCCCCGACCGTGAGCAGTCCCAGGACAATTTGATCAGATTATCCGCCAAAATGCCAATTTCCTCGCGTGCCTTCTCGGTTTGCACGTTGCATCCGCGCTTTTTTTCGGTCCAATAAGGACGAATTCAACGACAATTGGACGAGAGACACCTTGACCGACACAACGCCAGTTCTGGAAATCCGCGGCCTGCACAAGTCATATGGCGAGCTGGAAGTGATCAAAGGTGTTGATATCACCGCCCACCGCGGCGATGTGGTTTCCCTCATCGGGTCCTCCGGATCGGGCAAGTCCACTCTGCTGCGCTGCTGCAATCTTCTGGAAGACAGCCAGGAGGGTGATATCCTCTTCAAAGGCGAGCCGATCAACTGGTCCGGAACCGGCCTTGCCCGGCGTCCTTCGGATGCGAAACAGGTGCTGCGCATCCGCACCAATCTGTCCATGGTGTTCCAGCAGTTCAATCTCTGGGCGCATATGACCATTCTGCAAAACGTGATGGAAGCCCCGCTGACCGTCCTTGGCCGCGACCGCGCCGAGGTGGAGGACGCCGCCCGCAAATACCTCACCAAGGTTGGGATCGGCGACAAATGCGATGCCTATCCCGCACAGCTCTCCGGCGGCCAGCAGCAGCGCGCAGCCATCGCGCGCGCACTCTGCATGGAACCTGAGGCACTGCTGTTTGATGAACCCACCTCCGCCCTCGATCCCGAGCTGGAGCAGGAGGTGGTCAAGGTGATCAAGGACCTTGCCGCTGAAGGCCGCACCATGATCATCGTGACCCATGACATGAACATGGCCGCTGATGTCTCCAGCCACATCGTGTTCCTGCACAAAGGCCTCATCGAAGAAGAAGGCTGCCCGGACGAAGTCTTTGGCAGCACCCGATCCGAACGTCTGCGCGGCTTCCTTGCCTCGACACGGCACGGTAAATAACCACCAACAAAAAACCTAACCAAACGGGAGTAACCTCATGAAATCTCTTATCCTCGGCACCGCGGCCCTGGCCCTCACTGCGGGCATCGCGATGGCAGACACTGTGCGTCTGGGCACCGAAGGCGCTTACCCTCCGTACAACTTCCTGAACGATGACGGTCAGGTCGACGGTTTTGAACGTGAGCTGGGCGACGAGCTGTGCAAACGCGCTGAGCTGGACTGCGAATGGGTCACCAACGACTGGGATTCGATCATCCCCAACCTGCTGTCCGGCAACTACGACACCATCATCGCCGGCATGTCGATCACAGCCGAGCGTAAGGAAGTTGTGAACTTCACCACCGGCTACACCCGCCCGTCGCCCTCCGCTTATGCGGCGATGTCGGCTGATGTCGATGTGAACAGCGCCGTTGTGGCAGCTCAGGCCTCGACCATTCAGGCCGCCCATGTCGCCTCCACCGGTGCCACCCTGGTTGAATTCCCCACCCCGGATGAAACCGTTGCCGCTGTGAAAGCCGGCGAAGTGGACGCGGTCATGGCCGACAAGGACTTCCTGATCCCGATCGTGGGCGAAACCGAGATGGAATTTGTCGCAGACGACGTCCTGCTGGGCGACGGCATCGGCATGGCGTTCCGCAAGTCCGACGACGAACTGCGCGGCAAGTTCGACGTGGCCATCGAATCGATGAAGGCAGACGGCTCCCTGAACGCCCTGCTGGAAAAATGGGAAATCGAAGGCCAGTTCTGAGCCCTCGCATCATCCTGATATCAAGGAAGGGGGGCGCCATGCCCCCCTTCGCCCTTGACCGGTCCCGGCCCCATCGCTGCCCCTGACCTGTCCTTGTCCGAACGAGGCCCGCCATCTTCTCCTTTTGCTCTGATCCGGCCAGCCTGGAGGGTTTCCAGTGGCTGAGCTGTTACCTGACAACCGGCAAGCATTTTGCTTTCTACGCCTCCTTCGGGACGGTACTCCTGCTTCTGGCCGTAACCGCCCCGGCGGCGCTGGCCTTCGGCTTTGGCGGCGCCATGGCCGCGCGCGCGCAGTTCGCGCCACTCTCCTGGCTGGGCAAGGCCTATATCGCAGTGGTGCGCGGGGTGCCGGATATCGCGTTCTTCCTGTTCTTCGTGATCGCACTGGATCAGGGCATCGAATATCTGCGCCATCAGGTGAAATGCCCCGACTGGGACGCGCCGGTGCGTCAGGGCAATGACTTTGTAGTCTGTGACATTGCCAAGATGCCGCTCAGTTCTTCCGATCAGTGGATCCACGAGGTCTACGGCTTCTCGCTCGCTGTGGTGACCTTTGCCATCGTGTTCGGCGCCTTTGCTGCCAATGTGCTGTTTGGCGCCATGCGTGCTGTGCCCCGTGCCCAGATCGAGACTGCCGAGGCCTACGGCATGACTCATCGTCAGGCTTTCTGGCGCATTCTGGTGCCGCAGATGTGGACCTATGCGCTGCCCGGCCTGTCGAACCTGTGGATGGTGCTGATCAAGGCCACGCCGCTGCTGTTCCTGCTCGGGGTCGAGGATATCGTCTACTGGGCGCGTGAGCTTGGCGGCTCCAAGACCGCCCGCTTTACCGATTACCCCCATGGCGACTGGCGGATGTGGTACTTCCTCGGCCTTTTGGTGTTCTACCTCGCCTTTACCAAACTCTCCGAGGTGGTGCTGGAGCGCATCCGCACCCGTCTGTCCCATGGTCAGGCCACATTGGCAGGCGAAGCCCAAAGGAAAGCGTCATGAGCTGTTTCCAGACTCTTCAGGACTATGGCCTACGCTCGCTTGGGCTTGGCGAACGCATGTTGCCCCGCAGTGATTTTACCCTCTGCGACCAGTTTGTGCTCATCGGCTCCGGCATGCTGTGGAACATCTACTTTGGCGCCATTGCTGTCGTTGTCGGCTTTGTCATCGCCAATGGCGTGGCGCTGGCCAAGAATTCCACCTCCACACCGCTGCGCAAAGCGGCGGAATGGTTCATCTTCATCTTCCGTGGCTCGCCGCTGTTCATCCAGTTCTTCTTTGCCTACTTCCTGTTCCTGCAACTGAAGTCGGTCTCGCCAATCTTCAATCCGCTGTCGGCGGCCTGGATGGGCGCATTGATCGTGCTGATCCTCAACACAGCCGCCTATTCCGCTGAAATCTTCTACGGCGCGCTGCGGTCGATCCCCAAGGGCGATATCGAGGCCGCAGATGCCTATGGGCTGTCCGGCTGGCCCCGCTTTCGCCGAATCATGTGGCCAACAATGATGCGACTGGCGTGGCCCTCCTACACGAACGAGGCAATCTTCCTGTTCCATGCGACCACGCTGGTGTTCTTCTCCGGTTTCCCGGCCTGGCAACAGCGCGGCGATGCGCTCTACTACGCCAGCTATTTTGCGGATAAAACGTTCAACCCCTTCGTGCCCTACCCGATCCTGGCCTTCTATTTCATCCTGCTGACGCTGGTGGTGATTGGCATCTTTGGCATCATCAACACCCGGCTGAACGCCCACCTGCCCCAGGAAAAACGCCGCAAGATCCGTTATCGGCCAAACCTGATCCGCTGATCAGATCTCCGGAACCAAGCAACCAAAAGGCGCCCTTTACGGCGCCTTTTTCTTTGCCTTGCCGGTATGTTTGACCGAGCCGGTAAAACTTTTGATCAAATTTTCTTTGCGTCTTGCGGATCCTGCTTTAGTAATGGGGAAATCAACCAAGGAGCCTCCGATGGATCTGTCTCATCTGCGCACTATCCGCATCGCCGCCTGTGACCTGAACGGGCAGATGCGCGGCAAGCGTATGCCCGTGGGGCTGGCAGATAAGCTGGCAGATGGCGCCGCACGGATGCCGATCTCCACTCTCAACGTCGATCTCTGGGGCCGCGATGTCGAAGATAACCCGCTGGTGTTTGAGACCGGCGACGCCGATGGCGTGATGCTGCCCACCGAACGTGGTGCCGTCCCGATGCCCTGGTTGGCCAACCCATCCGCGCTGGTCCCGATGGCGATGTACTGGGATGACGGCCGCCCCTTTATGGGCGATCCGCGCCATGTGCTGGCCGATGTGCTGGCCCGCTACCAACAGCGCGGCTGGCGGGTCGTCGCCGCCACCGAGATGGAGTTCAGCCTGCTTGATGACAGCGGCGCACAGCCCGCCCCGCCCATCGACCCGCTCACAGGCCGCGAGCTGGATCAGCAGTCGGTCCTGTCGGTCGCGGAGCTGGATGCCTTTGATGCGTTTTTTACCGACCTCTACGAGGGGTCAGACGCGATGGGCATCCCCGCCCAATCCGCCATCTCGGAGGCCGGTCTGGGCCAGTTTGAAATCAACCTCAACCATCAGGATGCCATGCGCGCCGCCGATGACGCTTGGCTGTTCAAGGCGCTGGTCAAAGGTCTGGCCCGCAAACACGGTTTTGCCGCCACTTTCATGGCCAAACCCTATGCCGAAGAGGCCGGAAATGGCATGCATGTGCATTTCTCGGTCGAGGATAAGGACGGCAACAATGTATTCAACGACGGCACCGAACGCGGCTCAGATCTGTTGATGAACGCGGTGGCCGGCTGCCTCACCGCAATGCCCGCCAGCACGCTGATCCTGGCCCCACATGGCAATTCCTACGACCGGCTGGTGCCCGGCGCCCATGCCCCGGTCAGCGCAGCCTGGGCCTATGAAAACCGCACCGCCGCGATCCGTATCCCCGGCGGCAGCCCAAAGGCGCGCCGCATCGAACACCGGGTCGCAGGCGGCGATATCAACCCCTATCTGATGCTCGCAGTCGTCTTGGGCGCAGCCCTTGTCGGGATTGAAGATGGCGCCACGCCGCCTGCCCCGTCCGAGGGCAACATCTATGAGATTGACGGGTTGCCACAGCTGGCCCCCGACTGGAAAGCCGCGATCGACCTCTTCGACAGCGACCCCCTGATTGCCCGCATTCTGCCGGATCGCGTGATCCGCAATCTGGTGATGATGAAACGTCAGGAGCTGGCAGGCTTCGCCGAGCGCCCGGCAGAGAGTCATTGGCTGTCGTGGCTTGAGGCGGTATGACATCAGCCTGTCAAAGCCCACAACGCCCCGCATCAAGCGCTTGCCTGAGCTGCGGACCTCGGCTAGGCTTAATTTGATCAAATTTGGTGACCCATGAAAATCGGCATTCTGCAAACCGGCCACGCGCCCGAAAACCTGATCGACAGCTCGGGCAACTACGACCAGATGTTCCGCAATCTGCTGGCCGACGGCGGTTTTGACTTCGACACCTACGCGGTGGTCGACAACATTTTCCCCAGCGGCGCTGACGCGGCAGATGGCTGGCTGATCACCGGCTCCAAACATGGCGCCTATGAAGATCACAACTGGATCCCCCCACTGGAGGATCTGATCCGCGAGATCCACGCCCGCAAGCTGCCATTGGTCGGCATCTGCTTTGGTCACCAGATCATTGCTCAGGCGCTTGGCGGCAAGGTTGAGAAATTTGCCGGCGGCTGGGCCGTTGGCCCGGTGACATATCAGATGGACGACAAGCCGCTGCGGCTCAATGCGTGGCATCAGGATCAGGTCACCACCCTGCCCGAAGGCGCGCGGGTACTGGCTGGCAACGATCATTGTAAGAACGGCATCCTCGCCTATGGCGACCACATCTGGACCCTGCAACCGCACCCGGAATTTGCCAGCAGCTTTGTCAGCGGTCTGATCGACAGCCGCGGGCGCGGCGTGGTGCCGGATGCGATCCTGGATGCCGCCAGCACCGAATTACACCACCCCGTCCAATCGGGGGAAATCGCAACCTTCCTCAATGCCTTCTTCCAGAAAGAGAGGACCTGATGTCAGCCTGGCTCGACACCCTTCCCGAAGCTGCCAAAACCTATCTGGAGGGCCGTCGTCTCGACGAGGTTGAATGCATCATCTCGGACCTGCCGGGCATCGCCCGGGGCAAGGCGGTGCCAGCGTCCAAATTTGCCAAGCAGGATTATTTCCACCTGCCCGACAGCATTTTCTACCAGACCATCACCGGCGACTGGGCCGAGGCGGCGGATGACGATGGCTGGATCGAAAAGGACATGATTCTGAAACCGGACATGTCCACCGCCACCGCTGCCCCCTGGACCGGCGACTGGACCCTGCAAGTGATCCACGACGCCTATGACCGCGACCACAAGCCGATCCCCTTCAGCCCGCGCAACGTGCTGAAACGGGTGGTGCAGCTGTACCATGACAAAGGCTGGCAACCGGTTGTGGCACCTGAAATGGAATTCTTCCTCGTCGCGCGCAACATTGACCCGGCGCGTGAAATCGAACCGATGATGGGGCGTTCCGGCCGTCCTGCAGCGGCCCGTCAGGCCTATTCCATGACCGCCGTAGATGAATTTGGCCCGGTGATCGATGATATTTACGACTTTGCCGAAGCCCAAGGCTTTGAAATCGACGGCATCACCCAGGAAGGCGGCGCCGGCCAGCTGGAGATCAACCTGCGCCATGGCGATCCGGTGAAACTGGCCGATGAGGTATTCTATTTCAAACGTCTGATCCGGGAGGCCGCGCTGCGGCACGATTGCTTTGCCACCTTCATGGCCAAACCCATCGCTGATGAACCCGGTTCAGCCATGCACATTCACCATTCGATCATCGACATGGAGAGCGGCGACAATATTTTCTCCGGTCCGCAGGGCGGGGAAACGGATGCGTTTTACCACTTCATCGGCGGCTTGCAGAACCATCTGCCCGCCGGTCTGGCGGTGATGGCGCCTTACGTGAATTCCTATCGCCGCTACGTGAAGGAACAGGCCGCCCCGATCAATCTGGAATGGGCGCGCGACAATCGCACCACCGGGATCCGGGTACCGCTTTCGGGCCCGGAGGCACGGCGGGTGGAAAACCGCATCGCCGGGATGGACTGCAACCCCTATCTGGGGATCGCGCTGTCACTGGCCTGCGGCTATCTGGGTCTTGTCAACGAGGAACGCCCGCGCAAGCAATTCAAGGGCGACGCCTATGCCGGCGACGGTGATATCCCCCAGGTGATGGGACAGGCACTGGATCTCTTTGAAGAGGCCAGCGCGCTGCATGAGGTGCTGGGGCCAGAGTTTGCCCGCGTTTATTCCATCGTGAAACGCGCCGAATATGACGAGTTCCTGCAGGTGATCTCTCCTTGGGAACGTGAGCATCTGCTGCTGAACGTCTAACACTGCCAGCGCTGGCGTCCGCCGCGACCTCAGCGCTGGTGAGTATTTATGGAAAGATGACAGGCAGTTGCGCTTGCCCGCATCGGGCAGCACCTGCCGGTGATTGAGGTGTGTGATGGCATTGAACCTACTCTATTCCAATGACCGCAAAGGGACCTATCCCAACAGCTGGTATGCGGCCACCGCCACACCGCTTGCGCCCTTTACTCCCTTGCAGGGCGAGGCTCGCGCCGATGTCTGCATCGTTGGCGGCGGCTATACCGGCCTGTCTGCCGCATTGCATCTGGCAGAAGCCGGGCGGTCGGTCATCCTGCTGGAGGCCAACCGTGTCGGCTTTGGCGCCTCGGGCCGCAACGGCGGTCAGCTGGGCAGCGGTCAGCGCATGGAACAAGACGGGCTGGAAAGCCTGATGGGTGAGCCGGAGGCCGCCAAACTATGGAGTTTGGCCGAAGACGCCAAGGATCTGGTGAAATCCCTGATCGCACGCCACGGTATCGACTGTCATCTGAAACCCGGCATTGCCCATGCCTGTTTTTCTAAAAGCGACGTCAGCCACGAGCACCGCTATGTCGAACATCTGCAAACCCGCTATGGGTATGGCGACATCACCGCGCTGGACGCGGCTGCATTGCAGGCCATCTGCCCCTCGCCCGCCTATGTCGGCGGCTCGCTGGACATGGGCGCGGGCCATCTGCATCCACTGAACTACGCGCTTGGCCTGGCCCGCGCCGCCGCAGCTGCCGGGGTGCAGATCTGCGAGGGTAGCGAGGTTCTGGACATTGAGACCGGCGCGCAGGTCCGACTGCGCACTGACACAGGCCGCGTCACCGCCGATCATCTGATCCTGGCCTGCAACGGCTATCTCGGCGGCCTCAACCGGCAGGTCGCCGCGCGGGTGATGCCCATCAACAATTTCATCGCCGCGACCGAACCGCTTGGCGAGGAGGCCGCACAAGTATTGGCCCGTGATGTGGCCGTGGCCGATAGCAAATTTGTGGTGAATTACTTCCGGCTCAGCCATGACGGGCGCCTTCTGTTCGGCGGCGGCGAAAGCTATGGCTACCGGTTCCCCAGCGATATCGCCGCCACCGTGCGCAAGCCAATGACCGAGATTTTCCCGCATCTGCACGATGTGAACATTGACTACGCCTGGGGGGGCACCCTGGCCATCACCATGAAGCGGATGCCCTATCTGGCCCGGCTTGCCCCCAATATCCTCAGCGCCTCGGGCTATTCCGGCCATGGTGTCGGCACTGCCACCCATGCAGGCCAGCTGATGGCGCTGGCCATTGCGGGCGACGGAGACGGGTTCGATACAATGGCGCGCGTGCCCGCCCCCGCTTTCCCCGGCGGGGCTGCCATGCGCAGCCCGCTACTGGCGCTGGCGATGACCTGGTATGCGCTGCGCGACAGGCTGGGCATCTAAGATCCAGCAACGCGCTCTCCAGAACGGCGCGCCGCTCCTGCGCCTGACAGGCCCAAAGCAACAGTTTCGTGAAATTATCCGCCAAAACCCGCCGCCCCTGCCGCGGGTGCTTGGCATTTGCCCACATACCTTTTATGTTTTTGGAAAGGTAGTTTCAGGATTTTGAAATATGAGCCAGACATCCCCCTCGCAGGTCCCGAATGTCCATCAGGCAGAACCCATCCCGGAGGCCGCGCGCACAGCACTTGAGGCGTTGATACAATCCGGCGATCTGTTCCGCTACACCGCGCCGCAGGATGCGCCGGTCGCTCTTCTGGAGGAAGAATTCGCCCAGCTCCTTGGCAGCAAATACGCGCTGGCGGTGTCGTCTTGTTCGGCTGCCCTGTTCCTGTCGCTGAAAGCGCTGGATCTGCCCCGTGATGCGCGCGTGCTGATCCCGGGCTTTACCTTCGCCGCTGTCCCCTCCTCTATCGTGCATGCCGACTGCGTGCCGGTGCTGTGCGAGGTGGGCGCGAACTACCGCATCGACATGGCCGATTTTGAGGCCAAGCTGAACGATGTGCAGGCGGTGATCATCAGCCATATGCGCGGCCATACCTCCGATATGGATGCGATTATGGCGCTCTGTCAGGCGCGCGACATTCCGGTGATTGAGGACGCCGCCCATTCGCTGGGCACCACTTGGCATGGTCGCAATATCGGCACGCTGGGCGCCATCGGCTGTTTCTCTTTCCAGTCCTACAAGATGATCAACGCCGGCGAGGGCGGTATTCTGGTCACCGATGATGCCGATCTGGTGGCCCGCGCCGTGATCATGTCCGGTGCCTACGAACACAATTGGAAGAAGCATAAATCCGCACCCGGCGACAACACCGGCGATCTGGAGCAGGCCTTTGCCAAATGGCAGAACCAGCTGCCGCTCTATAACCTGCGGATGAGCAACCTCTCCGCTGTGGTGATCCGTCCGCAACTGCCGGAACTGGCACGCCGGGTCCGCGACGGGCTGAAGAACCACGATTATGTGGCAGATCAGCTCAACCGCTCGCCGCATATCGACGTGCCCGCCCCGCTGAAACCAGAACAGCGCGCGCCGGATTCGATCCAGTTCAATCTGGTTGATATGAGCAGCGAAGAGATCAACCGCTTTGCCGCCGCCGCCGAGGCGCGGGGTGTCAAGGTACAGATCTTCGGCCTCTCCGAAGACAACGCCCGTGCATTCTGGAACTGGCAATTCCTGCGCGACATCCCCGAGCTGCCGCAGACACGCGCGATGCTGATGCAGGCCTGCGATGTACGCCTGCCGGTGCGCCTCACACGCGACGAACTCAATGTGATCGCGGATGTTCTGCTGTCGGCGATGGCCGACGCTATGGGGGCCGCAGCAGCCTGATTTCAGGCCCCATACACAACCGGACACAAAGGCGCGCGGGATGCTTCGGCGCGCCTTTTTCAGTGTGCGGGTGGGAGGAAACCGGCGAATTCCCGACCGCAGCCCGCGCCACCGCTGGACATTACCCGCCCCCCTTGCGAGGGTCAGCGCGAAGACCAGAAGGACAGGCCCATGAGCGCGCGCAAGATCATCATCGACACCGACCCCGGACAGGACGACGCTGTCGCCATTCTGCTGGCGCTGGCCAGCCCACAAGAGATTGATCTGCTTGGGATAACCTGTGTTGCCGGCAATGTGCCTCTAACGCTGACCCAGACCAACGCCCGCCGCGTCTGCGAGGTGGCAGGCCGCCCGGATGTCGCGGTGCACGCAGGCTGTGACACCCCGCTGCAACGGCCCCTGATCACCGCCGAACATGTGCATGGCAAAACCGGCCTTGACGGACCCGAACTGTGGGATCCGACCATGCCGCTGGCTGCAGCACATGGCGTCGATTTCATCATCGACAGCCTGCGCCGCGAAGCCCCCGGCACCGTCACCCTCTGTCCGCTGGGGCCACTGACCAATATCGCCGCCGCCTTTCAAAAGGCCCCTGATATCGCGGACCGCGTGCAGGAGATCGTGCTGATGGGCGGCGCCTATTTTGAGGTCGGCAACATCACCCCGGCGGCGGAATTCAACATCTATGTCGACCCTGAGGCCGCCGCCGCAGTGCTGACCTCAGGCGTGCCGGTCACCATGATGCCGCTGGATGTCACCCATAAGGCGCTCGCCACCCGCGCACGCGTCGAAAAGATCCGTGCCCTCGATACCAAAGTGGCGCGTTTCACCGCCGAGATGCTTGATTTCTTTGAACGCTTTGACGTGGAGAAATACGGCTCCGAAGGCGGCCCGCTGCATGACCCTTGCGTTATTGCCTATCTGATCCGGCCAGAGCTGTTCTCGGGCCGCACGATCAATGTGGTGGTGGAAACCACGTCCGAGCTGACATTGGGCATGACCGTGGCCGATTGGTGGGGGGTCACCGACCGCCCGGCCAATGCGCAGTTTATGGGCGATCTGGATGCAGACGGCTTCTTCGACCTGATCACCACCCGATTGGCGCGGCTATGAGCCTGATCGTTGCCCCAGATCCCACCTGGCCGACACAGGCCAAGGCCGAAGCAGACCGCTGGACAGACAGCGACGTATACGGCCTGATTGAGGTGCATCATATCGGATCAACCGCAGTTCCCGGCCTGCCCGCCAAACCCATCATTGATCTGATACCTGTCTTTGAGAGCGAGGCCGCTATGGATACCGCCCGCCTGACCATTGAGGCGCTTGGGTTCGAATGGCTGGGTGAATTCGGCCTACCCGGACGGCGCTATTGCCGCGCCGATGATCCAGAGACCGGAAAACGCCGGGTGCAGGCCCATTGTTATGTAAAAGGGTCTGACGAGATCACGCGCCATATTGCCTTTCGTGACGCCCTGCGGGCCAACGCCGCACTGCGGGCAGGCTACGCAGCGATCAAGGGCAAATGCGCCGCGCTGCATCCCGGTGACATGCATGGGTATGGTGACTGCAAATCAGACTGGGTGCAAAAGATCGAAGCTCACGCGATCAACGCGCTGGCAACAAAGGAAATCTCATGAGTGCCGCATTGCATCTGGCCCGCCCCGAAGATCTGGACCGTGTTCTGGATCTGGTCGCCGCCTTTCATCAGGAGACTGGCATCGCCTCGGACGACAGTTTGCGCCGCGCGGCCATCGAACCCCTGCTTGAGGGATTGCCCTATGGCGCGGTCTATCTGATTGGCCCCAGCCGCGCACCCGTGGGCTACATCGTTGTAACCTTCAGCTGGTCGGTGGAATTTGGCGGCATGGACGGGTTTGTGGATGAGCTGTTCATTCGTCCCCCCGTGCGCGGTCGCGGCATCGCCACTGAGGTGCTGTTTGCCCTGCCCCGCACCCTGGCTGAGGCCGGTATCAAGGCGCTGCATCTTGAGGTCGACAAAAACGATGACACCGCGCGCGGCCTTTATACCCGTGCCCGGTTTGAACCCCGCGAGCGCTACATGCTGATGAGCCGCAAGCTCTGATCCCATTTCACTGCCATCCGCGGCAGGGGCAAATGTTTTGAGGAAAACATTTCCTGCGCCCGGCCGCGTGGCAGGCGCCCCTACGGGCACAACGCCACTGCCTGACCCATAGGTCCAGTTGCCCCCCCCCCGCGCCTCCAGAAACTTTTCCCAAAAGATTTTTCCCGCTGAGGGAACCGATGTGCAGGTTGTGCGTTCTCTCTCAGACAGCAGGCGACAGAACATCATCTTCTTCCGCACCGCTGACCGGAATTGAACACACCGTGGGACGTGTGGGAGCGCGCTGCCAGAGTTTTGGGAGCGCAACTGAGACAGCGGCAGAAGCCGCAGCATATGGCCGCCCACCGGGGCGGTCGCCGAGGCAAAGCCGACGGCATAATTACCAGCATGGATCCGGCGTCACCCTTCGGGATACGCCCCCTCGACAACGGCTTAGGGGAGCCGTGAGGGACAGGATCCACACTGCTGCGGCCACAATAATCGGCCAAACCGGCCGGGAATCAGGGGTGAGACCCGGCCAACAGACCAGAGCCGCCCCAGGGGTGAGGTGGCTCTGGTCCGCCATAGAACTTATTCGAATCTACCGCGCCCCCCGCGCAATGTGGTCCCTCGTCTCTGCTCGGACGGGGACCACCCCAAATCAGGCAGCGACCACACAGATAAGGTCACTCCCCTCCGCAAGATCACCACGACCGCAACGACCCCTGCGTGTCCAGATCAACAGGACCGCATATAAGACAGGAAAGGAAACCACATGAAAACGCATATTCTCGCCGGGTTGAGCGCCGCCACTCTGGCCGTCTCCGCCTGCTCCGACCTCACTCCGGAACAACGCACCGTGGCCGGGGTGGCCGGTGGTGCCGCCGCCGGTCTGATCGCCGCCGATGCGCTCAAGGCAGATGACGATTGGCGCCTCATCGCCGCCCTTGGCGGCGCAGCAGCGGGCACCGTGGTGGCCCAGAACAGCCAGTCCCGCCAATGCGCCTATTCCCGCGGCGACGGCACCTATTACACGGCGGCCTGCCCATAAGGTTCACGTAACCTATCTTCCGCGCGCGTGACCGCCACCGAAGCGATGCCATGCGAAACGGAACCAATCACACGAAAAAGACCCTGAGAGCAAATCGCCCTCAGGGTCTTTCCCATTCGCCAACGGCTGAAAAAGCCGCGCCCCCCGTCGGCGCAAGCCCCCTGGAACAGGAAGGGCCCAGATGCTGTCGATCCCCCTTGGCAGCGCGCGTCAAAGCCCCCCGGCAACAGTCGCGCCCTGTGTCATCGACAGGCTAAGAACCGGATCACTCATACCAACAGTCTGCCCGCTCAGCGGATAGCGCCCAGGTCCCGCGCATCCCGCCAGCAGCGCCACCGCAACAACTATCCCGATAGGCAGCCAGCTTCCCGCACCCGCCGTCGCAAGAGCAGGTGCCACCGGCACTTTTGCGTCAGCCTTGGTCACCGAAACGGTTGGCCGGGCTTTCGGATGTGGTCTTACTCGCATGGTCTTCCCCCTCCTCAGCCAGCGCCACCCCCGTAGCGCCTGATCCAGAGACTGCCACAGCCATTCTCACGCGTCTGTGAACAAAGCCACATACGCGCGCTATTCGCACATAATTTGAAAAATGAGCACGGATCGACGCTGAACAGGCGACAGGCCTATCTCCTGTCCCTGCGCACTCGTGCGTCAGTTGGGATGGTATTTCGGGAGGGAGCCGACGTCAGATCAACACCCGCCTTCAGCCACCACCTCCGGCGACCCCAGGCCGTATCGCATCGGGTCGCCTCGCATCAGCTCGCGCCGCATTAGGCCAAGCGGCGCATCAGTTGCAGATCACAGGCCGTGGCATACCCCATCGCCCGCTTGATCCCCGGCAGCATGGCCGCCCCGTTCATCGCAAAACTCAGCTCGATCAGCCCCGCCTCGCCGTAGGCCGCGCGCACGATTTCCCGCGCCTCCGGATCATCCGTTCGCGCACCAGCGACAGCCCCGGAGAGCCGCACAACTGCCTCCAGCTCCGGTTCCAGCGTGCCTCCCGTCAGGATCGACTGGATCAACTCCGGCGTCAGCCCAGCGGATTTCGCCAGATTGATCTCAGCCTCCACACAGGTGCCACAATCCGCACTCAACGCACCTGTCAACCGCGCTGCGTGATAAGCAGCCGCAGGCACATGACGGTTGGGATCCAGAAACCCGAAGACCCGATTGTAACGCGTCAGCAGGCCGAAATCAGCATCCGCAATCGCATGAGAGTAATCCAGAGAAACGCCAACCCGGCGCTCCGCTCTGCGAATAAGGAAATGCGCAATCTTCTTAAGCATGGTCAAACACCACAGATACAAACACAAAGTAAAAAGGCCGGAGCAACACGCCCCGGCCTCTGTTCTTATTTCAGGATAGAGCGGCCCGCGTATTCAGCCACCTCACCCAGCATTTCCTCAATCCGGATCAGTTGGTTGTACTTCGCGAGCCGGTCGGACCGTGCCAGCGAACCCGTCTTGATCTGACCGCAATTGGTGGCCACGGCGAGGTCGGCAATGGTGGCGTCCTCAGTCTCGCCGGAGCGGTGCGACATCACATTGGTATAGCGCGCACGATGCGCCATATCGACGGCCTTCAGCGTCTCGGTCAATGTGCCGATCTGGTTCACTTTCACCAGCATGGAGTTGGCGCAGCCGCGCGCAATGCCATCGGCCAGACGGGCAGGATTGGTCACGAACAGGTCGTCGCCGACCAGCTGCACCTTGTCGCCCAGCTCATCGGTCAGCGCCTTCCAGCCGTCCCAGTCGTCCTCACCCATGCCATCTTCGATGGAGATGATCGGGTAGTCCTTCACCAACGCTGCCAGATAGGCGACGTTTTCAGCAGAGGTCAGCGTCTTGCCTTCGCCGGACAGCACATATTTGCCGTCCTTGTAGTATTCGGTCGCCGCGCAATCGAGCGCCAGATAGATTTCCTCGCCCGGCTTGTAACCGGCCTTCTCGATGGACTTCAGAACAAAATCCAGCGCTTCGCGAGTGGAGGCGATATTGGGGGCAAAACCGCCCTCATCACCAATCCCGGTCGACAGACCTGCCGCCGACAGCTCTTTCTTCAGGGTGTGGAACACTTCAGAGCCCATGCGCACCGCGTCGCGGATGTTTTCCGCGGCCACCGGCATGATCATGAATTCCTGAATGTCGATCGGGTTGTCGGCGTGTTCGCCGCCGTTGATGATGTTCATCATCGGCACCGGCAGCATACGCGCCGAGGTGCCACCGATGTAACGATACAGCGGCTGGGTGGTGAAATCGGCTGCGGCCTTGGCCACCGCCATGGAGACACCCAGAATAGCGTTGGCACCCAGACGGCCCTTGTTCTCGGTGCCGTCCAGCTCAATCATCGCCATGTCGACAGCGACCTGCTCGCAGGCGTCAAAGCCGACCAGCTCTTCTGCGATCTCACCATTGACTGCCGCTACCGCTTCCAGAACGCCTTTGCCCAGATAGCGGGATTTGTCGCCGTCGCGCTTTTCCACCGCCTCATAGGCCCCGGTCGAGGCGCCGGATGGCACCGCCGCGCGGCCCATGGTGCCGTCTTCCAGCATGACATCAACCTCGACGGTCGGGTTGCCCCGGCTGTCCAGAATTTCACGGGCGTGGATATCGATAATGGTGCTCATCACTCGGGTCCCTGATCTTGGCAAATGGTTGCGGCAATTCTTGCCAGCGTCATAGCATCCACAGGGCAAAAGTAAACCACGGGCGTTATCGCTAACGTGACTTATTTTACGGGGTTAGGGCTAACAGGCGCCTGTTTGCGCAACCAATTGCCCCCGGTTTTCGCTGCCGCCGCTTCAGGCCGTGGCCACCGCCGCCGCGCGGGCTGCATGCCGCGCCAGACGCCGCTCCCGCAGGAACGTGTATAGCCCGGACCCAATGATCAGCGCTGACCCAATCAGCGTCATGCCATCCGGCGCCTCGGCAAAGACCAGCACGCCGATCAGGGTCGAAAACACCAGCCGCGAGTAGCGAAACGGCGTGATCACAGCGGCATTGCCAATCCGGGTCGCAGTGACGATGCCGTAATAGCCCAGCACGCCAAAGATCACACCGCCCAGCAGCATCCCCCATTGGCCGCCCTGCAGGGCCACAGGCTCTCCGGGAAGGACCAGCAACATCACCAGCCCGGCCGGGATCACCGACCCAAAAGCCTGCGAACTGACCACGGCAGAGGGCACAGCGCTGTCCATCACCCGCGTCATCAGGTCGCGCGCAGCAACCGCCACCACCGAGATCAGCACCAAAAGCACACCGGGTTCAAACCCCGCCAAGCCGGGCCGGACAATCATCAACACCCCGGCAAATCCGACAAGGATTGCACTCCAGCGCCGCCATCCCACGTCCTCGCCCAGAAACAGCGCCGCCCCCACGGTAACCGCCAGCGGCATCGCCTGGAACACCGCCGCCACTGTGGAGATATCCACCACCGCCAGCGCCGAGGCAAAGCTGACCGCCGCCAGTGCCTCCAGTGAGGCGCGCAGAACCGGCTGCCAGCGCCAGTTGCGCGGCGCCAGGACCCGGTGCCCCTGCAGCTTGGCCCAGATCACAAACACCGTGCCGCTGCCAAGGCCCAGCATCATCAGGATCTGACCCACGGGCACCGATTTGGCGAGCTGCTTGATGAACATATCTTCCAGCGAGAACCCCGCCATGGCGAGGATCACCAACAAAATTCCTGTAACATTGTTCATCGTGATCGTCCCGTGAAGGTGGTTTGTGCCCGTCATAATGGTCTATGAACGGCATCAAAGCTGCAGCATCGGCCAATCCGGCCAGCAAACATCAGCCAGCGACAGCGAACAACTCCGTTTGCGACGTTGCCCCATGACTTCATGTGACCTCTGCCATCACGCCCTGTGATGGGCATCCCGCGTCAGCCCCCGTGGCGCATCGGACTTTTCCTCAAAATTCCGTCCCGTTTTCTTGGACAAGAAAACGCCCGCGCTCAATCCCGCTTACGCGGCACACCGTAGAGCTCCAGCTTATGGCCCCGCAGCTCATAACCCAGCTTTTCGGCGATCTTCTCCTGCAAAGCCTCAATCTCGGGATCGCAGAACTCGATCACCGCGCCTGTGGTCATATCGATCAGATGGTCATGATGCTCCCGGTCGGCATCCTCATACCGCGCGCGTCCGTCACCGAACTCCAGTCGCTCCAGAATGCCCGCCTCGTCAAACAGTTTCACCGTGCGATAGACCGTGGCCAGCGAAATCGCCCCGTCCAAGGCACTGGCACGGGCATAGAGCTCCTCGACATCCGGGTGATCGGCGCTCTCTTGCAGCACGCGGGCAATCACCCGTCGCTGGCCTGTCATCCGAAGACCTATGGCTTCGCAGCGTGAGATAATCGTCTCGCTCATGGTCGTCCTCTATGCAGCGTGGCGTCCCTGTTTATACAAAGACGCAGGCCGCGCAAACCGGGTTTTTACACTCTTTGGCGCAGAATAACCGGCAATTGACCATTGACTTTCACCGCCGACAGGCCCATCTCCCGCTTCAGGCATCCCTCCCTGCCGCGTGAGCAGAGGACGTCGGGCCGCGCCAGACAGAGTGCGCAGGCAAATGAACCGACCCTAAGGATATGCCACCGTTCCCAATATCACGCGTGGGGCACTCGCAGCGACCAGCGGTCTGGCATGATGCCCGTCCGCCCGAGGTCCCTGCCCCAACGACAGTCCGCCCGGCATACGCATGGGCGGCACCGGCCGTGGCACCCGCCCGGCTGTGAAAGGACGAGACGTGACAGAATTTTCAACCATGGGGCTGCCCGAAAAGCTCCTGACCCGCATTGCTGAGCTGGGCTACACAGATCCTACCCCGATTCAGGCACGCGCAATTCCGCATGCGCTGAACGGCCAGGACGTGCTGGGCCTGGCGCAGACCGGCACCGGCAAGACCGCTGCCTTCGGCGTGCCCCTGATTGCCCAGATGATGCAATATGGCCGCAAGCCTGCCGCCAAAACCGTGCGCGGTCTGGTGCTGGCGCCGACCCGCGAACTGGCCAACCAGATCGCGGCCAACCTCAAAGGCCTGACCGAAGGCACCCCGATCAAAACCGGGCTGGTTGTCGGCGGTGTGTCGATCAACCCACAGATCAGCCGCCTGTCGCGCGGCACCGACATCCTGATCGCCACGCCGGGCCGTCTTCTGGACATCCTCGACCGTGGCGCGCTGGACCTCGGCTCCTGCGACTTCCTCGTATTGGACGAGGCGGATCAGATGCTGGACCTCGGCTTTATCCACGCGCTGCGCAAAATCGCGGCGCTGCTGCCCGAACAGCGCCAGACCATGCTGTTCTCGGCCACCATGCCCAAGCAGATGAACGAGATCGCCAACTCCTACCTGCAAAGCCCCGTCCGGATCGAGGTGAACCCTCCCGGCAAAGCCGCAGACAAGATCACCCAGTCGGTGCATTTCATCGCCAAGGCTGAAAAACTGTCGCTCCTGAAGGAGCTGCTGGGCGCCCACAAGGACGAGCGCACGCTGGTCTTTGGTCGCACCAAACACGGTATGGAAAAGCTGATGAAGACGCTGTCCGCAGCAGGGTTCTCAGCGGCGGCGATCCACGGCAACAAATCCCAGGGCCAGCGCGAACGCGCGCTTGCCTCGTTCAAATCGGGCGAGGTGAAGATCCTCGTGGCCACCGATGTGGCCGCCCGTGGTCTGGACATCCCCGACGTGAAATACGTCTACAACTACGAGCTGCCCAACGTCCCCGACGCCTATGTGCACCGCATTGGCCGGACCGCACGCGCGGGCAAGGATGGTCAGGCCGTGGCCTTCTGCGCGCCCGATGAGATGGGCGAACTGAAAGCCATTCAGAAAACCATGAACCTCAATATCCCGGTGGCGTCCGGCCGTCCGTGGGAGGTGCTGCCCGATGCAAAGGCTCCGGCCGGACGTCGCGGTGGTGGCAAACCCGGTGGCGGCGGCAAACCCGGCGGTCATCGTCGGCGGCGCAGTGGCGGCGGTGGCGGCGGCCAGAGCGGCGCGCGCAGCGGTGGTCAGGGTGCGGGTCAAGGTGGCGGACAGGGCAAAGCCGGCGGTCAGCGCCGCCGCGCCCAGTAAGCCCGACCGGGTGACCTCAGCCGCCTCTCTTCGAGGCCGCAGCTGAACCCAAATATAAAGCCGGGGCCGCATTCCGCGTCTCCGGCTTTTTCTATCTGTCCGGCTTTGCTCTGTGCTACGCCGCCAGCCCACCACGGCAGCGAGATGGTCTACCCAGTCCCTAGGCCTGACCCGCCGCCACCAGATCCGCCCAGACCGGCAGATGGTCGGAGGCGATATGCGCCGGCCGCGCCCGATAAACACCGCTGTCCACAACCTCCAGCCCCGCGCTCACCGCAATCCGGTCCAGCGCGCCCATCGGCCGCAGCGCCGGGAAGCTCGGGCGCGGCGGCACAAATCGCAGATCCGGCGCCAGATGGTCCAGAACTGGCTGGCGTGACCAGTCATTGAAATCGCCGGCCCACACGGTCGGCAGCGCAGGCTCTCGTGCGATCACCTCGGCCAGATGATGTACCTGCTCATGCCGCGCCTTGGTGGTCAGCCCCAGATGCGCCCCCACCACCCTGAGCGGTCCAAGCCCGGTCTGAAACAGCGCCCAGACAGCGCCGCGTGGCTCCAGCCCCGGCAGGGGGATATGGCCATGGTCCTGTAATTCGATCCCATCGCCCCGCCAAATGACCGCATTGCCATGCCAGCCCAGCGACCCTGCCCCGCCCAGATCGACAATCTGCCACCCCGCCTCATCCAGAATGAAATGCGGCAGCGCGGCGGGTCGTGGCGGCAGCCGTTTGTCGGCCTCCTGTAACAGAACCAGATCCGCCCCGGTGCCCTCGATCACCTGCAAGGTCCGGCGCGGGCGGCGGCGCAGATCAAGCCCGACAGACTTCTGGATGTTGTAACTCGCCAAGCGCAGCCGACCGGGCTGCCTGCTCTGTTCCTGCGTCATTCCGCCTGCCTTATGTGCTGCCAATCTGGTGCGCGATACGGGCCACAGCATGACCCAAAATCGGGTAACAGGCCAGAGCCCCGCAAGGCAGATCCGCAGTGCCTAAACACCTGATTTGCCACCTTGACACCGCTGCCACCCCCGCCTCTTGTGGCGCGATGAGTGAAAAGCGCACAATGGACGGCATCGGAGCCGCAATGCTCATCGGCTTCAGCGGGCTGATGGGCTTCAATCAGGTGGTGATCAAGGTCTCCAACGGCGGCTTTGGCCCGGTGTTTCAGGCGGGCCTGCGCTCTCTCATCGGGTTAGCAGTGCTGCTCGCATGGCTCGCCTTTCGCGGCCAGATGAAGCGCGCCAGCAACCCAGCGCCTGCGCCGACGCCAACACATTGGACGCGCTCCGTCCATCTCTGGGGGCTGGTGTCAGGCCTGTTGTTCACGGCCGAATTTGTCTGCCTTTACATCGCACTGGACCTATCATCAGTGTCCCGCGTCACCATTATCTTCAACTCCATGCCGGTCTGGCTGGCGTTGGCGGGCCATCTTCTGTTACCCGGAGAGCAGCTTAACTCAATGCGCATGCTGGGTCTTGTGCTGGCCATGGGCGGCGTGGTGCTGGCGGTTCTGCACCGGGGCAGCGGCGATGCCTCGCTACTGGGCGATATTCTCGCGCTTGCGGCCACGCTGGCTTGGGCAGGAATTGCCCTCTGCGCGCGCCTGTCGCCACTGGCCCATGTCCCGCCCATACGTCAGCTGACCTATCAGCTGGCCACCTCGGCGTTGGTGCTGCTAGCGATCTCGCCGCTGTTTGGCCCGCTCCTGCGCAACCCCACCGCGCTGCATATCTCTGGCGTGGTGTTTCAGGCCGTGGCCATTGCCAGCCTCGGCTATCTCCTCTGGCTCTGGCTGATCAGCATCTACCGCGCGAATGCGGTCGCCTCCTTCAGCTTTCTGTCGCCAGTGATCGCCGCCATCCTTGGCTGGTTGCTACTGGACGAGGTGATCTACCCGCAGGTCTGGGCCGCGCTGGCACTGGTCGCCATCGGCATCGTGCTGATCAATCGCAAGTAGCCACGCAGCATCAGGTGCCGCAGAAGGTCGCCTTCACCACCTCGCTCGCCGCCGGAGGGCGGCGCAGATCCTCGGCCCCCGCCTGCACAGAGTAAGGATCCGACAGCACCGTATTCAGCCGCTCAAACGGGGTGAAATCCCCCGCCACAGCAGAGGCGATCATCGCCTCAATCCGGTGATTGCGTGGAATATAAACCGGGTTTGCCGCTGCCATCACCGCCACCGGGTCTGCCTCCTGCGCCAACCGCGCACGCCAGCCGGTCGCCCAGCTGTCAAAGCTCTCAGGTGCCAGAAACTCATCGCGCACCTTGCCAGCGCCCTGATCAACACCCTCCAGCAAGGCCCGGAATGTATTGGTGAAATCCGCCTGCCCTTCTGCCATACGGGTCAGCAAATCTGTGATCAGCGCCATATCGTCAGGCGTTGCGTCAGCAATACCGATCTTGGCCCCGAACCGCCGCAACCAGGCAGCCTCGGTCAGGGCGGGCATGCCATGCACAATCTCGGTCGCCTCTTCCACCATGGCCTGCGGATCCTCCGCCTGCTGGATCAGCGCCGTTGCCAGCTGGGCCAGGTTCCACACCGCGATATCCGGCTGATTGGAATAGGCATAGCGCCCCATCCGGTCGATGGAACTGAACACCGTGCTGGGGTGATACACATCCATGAAGGCGCAGGGACCGTAGTCAATCGTCTCACCGGAAATGGACGAGTTATCCGTGTTCATCACCCCGTGGATGAAGCCCACCGACATCCAGGCCGCTATCAGCTCCGCCTGACGATCGCGCACCGCCCGCAACAGCCCCATCGGGCCGTCAGCTTCCGGATAGTGACGCTGAATGGCATAGCCCGTCAGCTGGCGCAGCGCCGCCTGCTCCCCCCGCGCGGCAAAGATCTGGAAGGTTCCCACCCGCAGATGGCTTGAGGCCACCCGCGTCAACACTGCGCCGGGCAAACCACCCTCTTCACGCCAGACCGTCTCGCCGGTCGTAACCGCTGCCAGCGCGCGGGTGGTTGGGATGCCAAGCGCGTGCATCGCCTCACTCACCACATATTCCCGCAGGACCGGCCCCAGCCAGGCCCGCCCGTCACCGCCCCGCGAATAGGGCGTGCGCCCCGATCCCTTCAACTGGATATCGCGCCGCTCACCATCCGAACCAACAACCTCCCCCAGCAGAATCGCGCGGCCGTCGCCCAGCTGCGGATTGTAATTGCCGAACTGATGCCCGGCATACAGCTGCGCCAGCGGATCGGCCCCATCGGGCACACGGTTGCCCGCAAACACCCCGGCCATCTCTGCTGTCTCACCTGCGGTGATACCCAGCCGCTCCCCAAGAGCAGCATTATAGGCAATCAGCTCCGGCGCCTTCACCGGCACGGGTGCCTGTTTCGTGTAGAACACCGGCGGCAGCGCGGCATATGTATTGTCAAAGGGGATGTGCAATGTCATGGCCCAAACATATGCGGCAAATGCTAAATTGCCAGAGCCAACAGCCAGAGCCAACAGAAGAAACGGAGCAGAGACATGACCGCCGATGAGATCATCACCAGGCTGAACCTCCAGCCCCACCCCGAAGGCGGCTATTATCGCCAGACATGGATCGCCGAGAACGCCGACAGCCACAATGGCCGCGCCACCGGCACCTGCATCTATTTCCTGCTGAAGGCGGGCGAAAGCAGCCATTGGCACCATGTCGATGCAACCGAAATCTGGCTCTACCATGCCGGCGCGCCGCTGGTGTTGTCGCTCTCCGCCAGCGATGATGGCCCGGCGCAGGATCACCTCCTGTCCCCCGACCTGGCCGAGGGCGAACCCCAGTTGATCGTCCCCGAAGGCCACTGGCAGGCTGCCCGCACCACCGGAGATTATACGCTGGTCAGCTGTACCGTCTCGCCCGGGTTCCAGTTCGAAGGCTTTGAGCTGGCCGCGCCGGGCTTCGACATCCCGCGCGGTTAGCCGCAAATGTCTTCAAAGACATTTGTCAAGAAACGTCCAAGTTTCCTGGCTGCCAGACCTCAGTCTTCGCCCCCCGGCACGCTCACCACACCGCCGCCGACACAGGCGCGGACCCCAGTGGTGCCGGGACAGGAGGTCGGCATCCCCCGTGCCACCCGCACCGCCAGATGGGCAAAGGCCTGCGCCTCCAGCATGTCGCCGTCCAACCCGACACTCTCAATCGGGGCAACCGGGCAATCCAGCGACACCCGCAACATCTCCATCAAAACCGGATTATGCCGCCCGCCACCGGTCACCAGCACCACCTCCGGTGGCTCCGGGCAATGTTCCATCCCCTGCGCCACCGCCGCTGCACACATGGCGGTCAGGGTCGCTGTTGCATCGCTGTCGGTCAGCTCGGACACCAGCGTAATCATCTCAGCGAAATCATTGCGGTCCAAAGACTTCGGTGGCATCCGGGCAAAATACGGCTCGGCCAGAAACAACTCCAGCGCGCCGGTTTCCACCACACCGCCCCGGGCAATCGCGCCGCCTTCGTCCATCATCTGACCACAGCGCGCCTGTACCAGATCATTGATCGGTGCATTGGCCGGCCCGGTATCAAACGCCAGCAGCGCCCCGGGATCCTCCGCCGCCTCAAACCGTGGATCGACATAGGTCAGATTGCCCACCCCGCCGAGGTTCAGAAAACACAGGGGCTTGTCTCGTTTCAGATATTTCGCGCAGGCAAAATGAAAGAACGGCGCCAGCGGCGCGCCTTCACCGCCCAACCGCACGTCATCGCTGCGGAAATCCCAGACCACAGGCGTTGCCAGCTCAGCCGCCAGTGCCGCCCCATCCCCCACCTGCAGGGTGCCCTGTATCCGCGGCGCATGGGCCAGCGTCTGACCATGAAAACCAATGACATCAACCGCCCGCTGATCCGCCCCGGCCTCTGCATCCTCAGCCAGAACCTGCGCCAACAGCGCCGCATGGGCCCGGGTGACAATCTCGCCCGCGGCCTCCACCTGCGGCCCCTGCCATTGCCCCAGCGCGGCGGCCAGCTGCGCGCGTTCCACCGGTTCATAGGCGCGATAAGCACTGGTACCAAAACCATGGATCGCCACGCCGTCGGTCTCGACAATGGCCACGTCCACCCCATCCAGCGAGGTGCCGCTCATGGTGCCAAGGGCACGCAGAACACCGGTTTTTGGAATCGCGGACGAACGCGCCGAAGGGTTGGATCTGGTCATGCTGATATTGCCTGCTGAGATATTGGACGCGCCGCGCCGATTTGGCCCCAAGGATACAGCAGCGAATTTATTCAGCAAAGCCGTTCACACTGCTTTCCCCCGTGCAAATTGCGTTTTATACAGCAGCGCGCAATTCAAAAGCCGAGGCACATCATGACCTACCACCCAAAATCGGATTTCATCGCAGTTATGATGGAACGCGGCTATCTGTCCGACTGTACCGATTATCAGGGCCTGGACGAGGCGCTGATGACTCCCGGCCAATCCGCCTACATCGGTTTCGACGCCACTGCGACCTCGCTGCATGTCGGCTCGCTGATCCAGATCATGATGCTGCGCTGGTTCCAGAAGACCGGCCACAAACCGATCACCCTGATGGGGGGCGGCACCACCAAGGTCGGCGATCCGTCATTCCGCGCTGATGAACGCCCGCTGCTGACCGACGCCCAGATCGACGACAACATCGCCGGCATCAAGAAGGTGTTCGACGCCTATATCGACTATGACAGCGGCGCGGGTAACGCCGCCATGATGCTCAACAACGCCGAATGGCTGGACGATCTGAACTACCTCACCTTTCTGCGGGACATCGGCCGCCATTTCTCGGTGAACCGGATGCTGTCGTTTGAGAGCGTGAAATCGCGCCTCGACCGCGAACAGTCGCTGTCCTTCCTCGAATTCAACTACATGATTTTGCAGGCTTATGACTTCCTGGAGCTGAACCGCCGCTACGGCTGCGTGTTGCAGATGGGTGGCTCGGACCAATGGGGCAATATCGTCAACGGCATCGACCTGACGCGCCGGGTGCTGGACCATGAAATCTATGGCCTCACTTCGCCGCTGCTGACCACCTCGGATGGCAAGAAGATGGGCAAATCGCAGAACGGCGCGATCTGGCTCAATGGCGATCTGCTCTCACCGTATGAGTTCTGGCAGTTCTGGCGCAACACCACCGACGCCGATGTCGGCCGCTTCCTCAAGCTTTATACAGAGCTGCCGGTGGACGAATGCAACCGTCTGGGCGCTCTTGAAGGCTCCGAGGTGAATGCCGCCAAGGTGATCCTCGCCAATGAGGTGACCACCCTGCTGCACGGCGCCGAGGCCGCCGCCGCTGCCGAGGCCACCGCCCGCGAAGTGTTCGAGAAAGGCGGCATTGGCGACGACCTGCCCACCTTGGCGCTGTCTGCGGCAGATGTGGGCGATGGCATCTCCATCGTGCAGTTGATCGTGAAATCCGGGCTGGCCAAATCCGGCAAGGACGCCAAGCGTCTGATCGCCGAGAACGGCGCCAAGATCGATGACCAGCCGCTGACCGATGCAGGTCTGATGATCGACGCTGCCGCTCTGGCCTCGCCGATCAAACTCTCCGCAGGTAAAAAACGCCACGCGCTGGTGCAGCTGGACGGTTAACCGCCTGATTACAGCCAACAGACAAGACATGAAAAGGGGGCCACTGTGTCCCCTTTTTTCATACGATCAGAAGGCCTGCTAGGATGTTCCTGCTCCGGCCATAGGCGTCGCAGCATCCTCCACAAGATGCTCCCGCCCGTCATCTCCCATCCCGGATGGGAATGCCCGTTGGGCCAAGCGCCGCGCAACGCGCGGCGCGGCAGCGCCAATCTGCCAATGGCCTGCGCAGATCACCGTCGCCACAGACCGCAATAGCAACAGGCACCCTGCATCACAGCAGCAGCATATCCACCAGCACCAGAACCAGCCCAACCGGTAAGGAGAGGGCGAGTGCTGCCAACAGAGCGGCGGCTTTGGTCATCCTTGGGGCCGGTGCGTGATGATTTCTAATTTTATTCGCATTTTTCATATCTCCATTAACCATCATTTAGGTTTCGCTGCGGTTAATGGCGCCATGTTCGATTTCACACCAGCAGATGTCATGCCCCGACCCATTCTTCGCGACGAAACCATCTCTGCCCTGCCGCAATCGGCAGAATTTGCCCGCGCGCTTCAGGCGACAGGCAAAGACCCACTGGTGCTTGGCCAGCTGAAAGACACGGTCGTGATGCGCCGCAAACTCTGGGGACGCATCAACGTGGCCATGGTGAACCGCGCCCGTATCGACAAACCGTTGCGCCTGCTGGAACAATTGCAGGAAAACGGCCTGCGTCGCACCCCTGTCATCCTGTCCCCTGAAACACCCACCCCCGCCTTGGCCCGCCACGGCGCCGTGGCGCTGATCAGCCCCGCGCATGTCGGCCTGGTCGACCTCACCGCTGACCCTGACCAGCGGCGCGCCAATCTGCACCAGAAATGGCGCAACCGGTTGGTGCACGGCGAACAGCAGGGCCTGCGCATCACCCGTCAGTCGCTGCCACAGACACCGGGGCACTGGATCTTTGCTGCAGATGCCGCGCAGCAATCCAGCCGGGGCTATCGCAACTGGCCGGTCGATCTGACGCTGGCATACGCACGCGAAAACAAAGGCATGGCCAAGATTTTCGAGGCCCATGACGGCAAGGAGATCGTTGCGGGTATTCTTGTTCTGCGTCACGGGCGCGGCGCAACCTACCACATTGCCCATACCACCGACCGGGGCAAGGCGCTCTCGGCCCATAACCTGCTGATGTGGGAGGCGATGTCCTGGCTCGCCAAACAGGGCTGCGAACAGCTCGACCTTGGGGTGATCAACACCGAAGACGCCGCCGGTCTGGCCCGGTTCAAGCTGGGCACCGGCGCACGGCTGCACCAGCTGGGCGGCACCTGGGCCTATTGGCCGCCGCTGGGGCGCCTGCTGCGCCCCTTGGCCGCGCTCGACAAACGGCTGATGAACCCCGGGCTCTCTGGACACTGCTAGGGGGACGTGATTATCTGAACACACGTTCAGATATGAACCCGATAGCACAGACCCCCGGGAGGAGCCCTGCTCATGAAACTGTCGCAAACCGCCGCCGTCATCACCGGCGGCGCCTCTGGCCTTGGTGAGGCCACCGCCCGTCATTTCGCCGCCAATGGTGCCCAAGTCACTCTCTTGGATCGTGACGCCGAACGCGGCGCCGCCGTTGCCGCCGAAATCGGCGGGCATTTTGCCCAGACCGATGTCACCAGCGAAGAGTCGGTTGCCGCCGCCATGGCGCTTGCCAGCGAGAAAATGGGCAAAATCAACGCCTGTGTGAACTGCGCAGGCATCGCCCTTGGCATCAAAACCGTGGGCCGCGACGGTGCCCATCCCCTTGATGCCTATCAGCGCACCATCGACATCAACCTTGTCGGCACCTTCAACGTGGCCCGGCTGGCTGCGGTGGAAATCGCCAAATGTGACGCGGCCGAGGATGGCGGTCGTGGCGTCATCATCAACACCGCGTCAATCGCGGCCTTTGACGGCCAAAAAGGTCAGGCTGCCTATGCCGCCTCCAAGGGCGGCGTTGTGGGCATGTGCCTGCCGATGGCCCGTGATCTGGCCTCTTCGGGCGTGCGGGTGATGACCATCGCGCCGGGCATCTTCATGACTCCGATGCTGGCGGGCCTGCCGGAAGAGGTGCAGCAGCAACTCGCCGCCGATGTGCCCAACCCGGCCCGCCTTGGCGACCCTGCCGAATATGGCCGTCTCGCCGGGTTCATCGTCGAGATGGGCTATCTCAATGGCGAGGTGATCCGCCTCGACGGCGCGCTGCGGATGCGCTGAGGCGCTCTCGGTTACCCGTATCGAAACTAAGACCTCAAGGGGCAGACCACCCCTTGAGGCACCGCCTCCCCCCTGTCGGCGCAATACGGAATTGACCAGCGACAGCCTCCGGATTCTCCGCTAGCCTGTCGCACAACCTTGCCGAGGGGGAGCAGACCCATGACCCAGCCCAACCTGCCGCTGACCGGCGCCTGCCTCTGCGGTGCTGTACAGCTGCATGTCACCGCCTTCCCCCTGCTGACGCTGGCCTGCCACTGCCGCGATTGTCAGAAACTTGCCGCCAGCGCCTATTCCCTGACCGCCATGTTTCCGGCAAATGCCGTCACCACCACGGGAGAGCTGGTGCTGGGCGGCCTCCACAGCGAAAAGCGCAAGCATTATTACTGCCCGAGCTGCCTCAGCTTCGTTCTCTCCCGCCTGAAGGCGGCACCGGAGCGGGTGAATCTGCGTGCCTCCCTGCTGGATGACCTGACGTGGTTCACCCCCTTCGTCGAGATCATGACCGAGGAGAAACAGCCCTGGGCAAAGGTCCCGGCCCCCCACAGCTATGCCCGCTTCCCCACCACGGCGGAGGAGCTGGCGGATCTGATGGACGATTATGCCAAAACCATCGCACCGCCCCCGCCGCCCTCACCCGGAACTGGCCCGGCATGAGCCAAACTGAGCGGCAAAAGATGCAGGCGGGCGACTGGTACTGTTGCATAGACAGCGAACTCTCGGTGTTGCGTCATCAGGCCCGTCTGGCGGTGCATCAGCACAATCACCGCGCCCCGGACCCCAGCGAACCTCTCAGCCCGCCGCTGGCTGCACTCTTTGCTGAACATGGACAAAACTGCCTGATCGAGGCGCCGTTTCACTGCGCCTATGGGATCAATATCACGCTCGGGCATCAGGTCTATCTGAACGCGAGCTGCACCATCCTTGATACCGCGCCGGTGCGCATTGGGGACCGCTCTATGCTGGGGCCAAATGTGCAGATCTACTGCGCCCAACACCACAAAGATAAAGCCTTGCGCGCCAAGGGGTTGGAGATCGCCCATCCGGTCACTCTGGGATCCGATGTCTGGATCGGCGGCGGCGCGATCATCCTGCCGGGCGTCAGCATCGGCGATGGCGCCATCGTCGGCGCTGGTGCGGTGGTGACAAGGGATGTGGAGGCCGGGGTGACGGTTGTCGGCAATCCGGCGCGGGCGCTCCCTCGCTAGAATCCGCAGGGTAAAAACTCGGATCTGTTGCGCAGCAGGCGCGCGCCGCCTTAGGCTCTAATCAGGAGAAACTTATATTTTACAAACGACTACGGCAGCGTTTTTGACCCAATGTTTCGCGTGCGAAACATTGGGTCAGCCCTGCTTACCGAAAAATCAGAGGGGCTTCAGCCTGCGGATTTCTCTTCCAGCTCCAGCCATTCTTCCTCAGCGGCGGAGAGTTTCTCCTGCCGCTCCACCAGCGCATCGGTGGCCTTCTGGAACTTCACTGGCTCACGGGTGAACAGCTCCGGATCGGCCATCAGCTGCTGCAATTTGGCGATCTCCGCCTCCAGCCGCTCGATCTCTCCGGGCAGCGCTTCCAGCCGGTGTTTTTCCTTAAAGCTCAGACCCTCCTTGGGCTGCGCTTCCTGTTTGGGTTTCGGCTTGGCGGCCTTGGCTTTCTCAGCCTTCTCTGCGGCACCTTCAACCGGGGCACGCTGGGCCAGATAGTCACTCCAGCCGCCAGCATAGGCCGTGGCCCCGCCGCCGCCTTCCATGGCGATGGTGGTGGTGGCAACGCGGTCCAGAAAATCCCGGTCGTGACTCACCAGCAGAACCGTGCCATCGTAGCTGTCCAGGAGTTCCTGCAACAGATCCAGTGTTTCGACATCCAGATCATTGGTCGGTTCGTCCAGCACCAGCAGGTTGCTCTGCCGCGCCATCAACCGCGCCAGCAGCAGACGCGCCTTCTCGCCCCCGGACAGGGACCGCACCGGCGCGCGGGCCTGCGCCTCGTCGAACAGGAATTCCTTCAGATAGCCGACCACATGTTTCGGCTGCCCCCGGACCATCACCTGATCTGCCTTGCCGGAAATCCCCAGAAGCGGATCCGAGGTCAGGTTTTCCCAGAGACTGGCATTGCCGTCCAGCTGGTCACGGGTCTGATCAAACAGCGCCAGCTCCAGATTGGTGCCCATCTGCACATGGCCCTCATCGGGCTGTTCCAGCCCCAGCAGCATCTTCAACAGCGTGGTCTTGCCTGCCCCATTCGGCCCGACAAAGGCAACGCGATCACCGCGCTGCACCTTGATTGAGAAGTCCCGCACAATCGCCTTATCGCCGTAGGATTTCATCAGCCCTTCGGCCTCAATCACCTTGCGGCCCGATTTCGGGCCTGCGTCCAGTGCCAGCTCAGCGGTACCCTGACGTTTGATCTGGCTGGACCGCTCAGATTTCAGATCCTGAAGCGCGCGCACCCGGCCCATATTGCGTTTGCGGCGGGCGGAAATCCCCTCCACCGCCCAGCGGCTTTCGGATTTGATCAGCCGGTTCAGCTTATGGCGCTGCTGATCCTCTTCCTCCCAGATCTTGTCGCGCCAGGCCTCAAAGGCATCAAACCCCTTTTCCTGACGGCGCACCTGCCCCCGGTCCACCCACAGCGTCGCGCGGGTCAGGGCCCGCAGGAACGCCCGGTCGTGCGAGATCAGCACAAAGGCGGCGCGGGTCGATTTCAGCTCATTCTCAAGCCAGGTGATCGCCTCGATATCCAGATGGTTGGTCGGCTCGTCCAACAGCATCAGATCCGGTGCCTCAGCCATCAGCTTGGCCAGCGCCGCGCGGCGTTTTTCCCCGCCGGAGGCCGTCGCCACAGGGCGGGCAGGGTCAAACTTCAGCCCCTCGCCTGCACGCTCCACCTTGTACATCTCGCCGGGATCCAGCTCGGATGCCGCAAAATCGCCCAGCGTGGCAAACCCGGTCATCTGCGGGTCCTGCTCCATATAGCCGACGGATTTACCCGGCGGCACCACCAGTGAGCCTTTGTCGGCCTCGACCAGACCGGCCATCACCTTCATCAGGGTGGATTTGCCCGATCCGTTGCGCCCGACCAGCGCCACCCGGTCGCCGGGTTGCACCACCAGATCAAGATCCGCGAACACCGGATCGCCCCCAAAGGTGAGGGAGATACCGGACATCTGTAAAAGAGGAATACGTGCCATAGGAGCCAGCTAAACCGGGGCGCGGGGCAGGTCAACGGCTGTCAGGCCCCATGACTGTCGAAGCCACCGGCAACAGCGCGCAACAGACGTTTGCGCGCGGCGGGAATGGCCGCGATCTCCACAGCGGTAAACAGATGCAGCGTGTCCAGATCGCGGTCGATCACCGCATGGTCGCTGACCCAGCCGCCCATCATCAGATAAGTGCGCAGCAAGGGCGGCATCTGCTGCAACGCCTGTTTGCCGTCCACGCGAGGCAGATCCATCGCGGTCAGCTCCAGCACCTCTGCCGCACGCACTCCGACGCCCTGCCCCGGCGGGGCCTGATGACGCAGGCGCAGCAGGCCCAGTGCCTGAGAATAAGCCGCCGGATCAACCCCCTGAAAGGACGAGCAGCCAAACAGCAGCTCCACCCGATGATCATCAACAAACGCAGTCAGCGCCCCCCACGCGAGCCGCAGGATATCCGCATCCTGCCAATCGGGGTGGATGCAAAACCGCCCCAGCTCCAGCAGCGGGTCAGTCCGGGACTGCAGCGGGGTCAGATCATAGCGCTGCGCTGCGTAGCTTACCCCGAGATGCGCACCATCCGGCAAGAGCAGCAACCGGCAGCAACAGACCAAGCGACCACTGGCCTGATCCTCCACCAGCAGATGCCGACAGCGCGTGTCCAGCGCCTCTGCATCCGGCCCTTGTCGTCCAAAACACAGGCCACGCAAGTGTTGTGCATGTTGCAGATCGGGATGGATAGATGCCCCCTCTGCCCCGTCGATAACGCGGACACGGTAGCGACCACGGCTCAGCACCGGTTCAGCCTCAGGCTCGGCACCGGCTGAGATCACGACTGGGCTCAAGACATCACGCAACACAGATCTTCCACCAACCACAGACACCACGGGCTATCGCGCCGCAAACAACTCGGGCCTGCCTACCATGGATCACATCTCAGCCAAATGACGAAAGCCACCCCGGATCGGGATGGCTTTTTCAGAATGAGATATGCAGGCCGATCAGGCCCGCCGCATCATTCGATCAGACCACCGGGACCAAAGTTGCCGAGGCTGCCCAGAAGCTGGCGCAGGAATGTCTTGTCCTGCACGTTGGAGCTGGTCACGCGGCGCTGCAGGGGAATCACCCGGCCCTGCTCCAGACCGTAGCGTTCGATGCCTGTGACCACGCCCTGATCGTTGAAATTGATCGCCACCAATTCCCGTGAGACCGGCTTTGACGCCGATGGGCCGCGACGGCGCATCAGGGTAGAGACGTAGTAATATCCGCCATCGGTCAGCACGCCCTCTGCCGCCGGCACACCAACGGTTTCAGCCACGCTGTCCTTGGTATCAACGCCCACAACCACCTCGGAGAGCAGTTCCTCGCTGGGGACATATCCATGTTTGCGATACATCGCGCAGCCACTGACCGCGAGCCCCGCAACCAAGAGAACCGTGACCCTTGTCGCCGCCTTCAGCGACCTCATACATTTGGATGTCATGCTACTCTCTTGCCCCCCGGCTTGAATACGCCTTTGAACCGGATTACCTAAACCGAGCCTCCGGTTCAAGAAACGAAAGTCCCCCAAATGTCTGAGAGCACCGCTTTTCGCGTCGCTGACCTACCCCAAAACCGCGCAACGACCTTTGAGCTGCGCCCTGAAGTCGATGTTCTGAAAGCTTTGGCGCAGGACCTTGGCATCGATGATCTGCGCAAACTGCGCTTTGCCGGAGAGATCCGTGCCCTGGGCAAACGCGACTGGGAACTGGTGGGTGATCTGGGGGCCACCGTGGTGCAGCCCTGCGTGGTGACGCTGGATCCTGTCACCACCCGCATCGACCAGAAGGTGCGCCGCAGCTTCATCGCCGGGATGGTGCATCCCGACAGCGAGGAAGAGGTGGAAATGCCGGAAGATGACACCAGCGAACCACTTGGCAGCCATATCTCCCCGCAGGAGGTCATGGTGGAGGCGCTGGCACTGGCGCTGCCGCAATACCCCCGCAAAGACGGCGTCTCGCTGGGAGAATCGGTGCATGCCGAACCGGGTGTTGCCCCCATGCGGGACGAGGACACAAAGCCCTTTGCCGGACTGGCGGCCCTGCGCGATCAGCTTGACGGCGGCGGCGAAGACTGAAAAGAGGACCACCAGACGATTCCGATTGGTGTTCCTGCGCTGACCGGCCAAAAAACCACTTGCGCCAGCGTCAATTCGCAGTATTTTCGCGCGCTCATCGGAATTTTGGTTGGACATCGGCAAGGCTGCGGCCTAAACGCTCGGCAGACCGATCGAAACATTGAATGTGAAACGCGCCGCGGGGACAGCCCCAAGGCCCCAAGTGACAAAGGTTGAGACATGGCTGTCCAACAGAACAAAGTATCCAAGTCGCGTCGCAACAACCGCCGCGCGCACGATGCACTGGTTGCTGCAAACCCGAACGAATGCGGCAATTGCGGCGAACTGAAGCGCCCGCACCACGTTTGCCCCTCCTGCGGCCACTACGACGAGAAAGAAATCGTCGCAGCCGCTGACGAGATCGACATGGACGAAGACGCGGCCTAAGCCGCGTCTGACCCAGACTTATGTCAGGCAGGCCTTTTCATGGCGGGTAAACCCGATCAGATGCAGAAGAATGCCGGCCGCATAGTCATTTCGGTTGACGCCATGGGCGGAGATGCCGGCCCCGCAGTTGTGGTGGCCGGCATTGCCATGTCCGCCGACAAGAACCCCGATCTGGGGTTCATTCTGCATGGTCCCGAAGATCAGCTGAAACCGCTGGTCGCAAAGAAACGCATCCTTAACGGACGCGTGGAATTTCGCGACGCGCAGGATGTGGTCACCATGGAGGACAAGCCCTCCCAGGTGATGCGCAACGGCAAGGGCACCTCCATGTGGTCGGCCCTGGAATCGGTCAAACAGGGCGAAGCCGCCGGCGCCGTGTCCTGCGGCAACACCGGCGCGCTGATGGCGCTGTCGATGCTGCGCCTGCGCAAGCTGCCCGGCGTGAACCGTCCGGCCATTGCGATTCTCTGGCCCTCACGCAATCCGCAGGGGTTCAACGTGATGCTGGACGTCGGCGCCGATGTCCGCGCCGATGCGCAGGATCTGTTGCAATACGCCTTGATGGGCACTTCTTATGTGCGCAATTCGATGGATATCCCCCGCCCCCGCGTCGGTCTGCTGAATGTCGGCACCGAAGAGCACAAGGGCCATGCCGATCTGAAAGAGGCCTATGGGCTGATCTCGGATCATTCCGAAAACGGCAGCTTTGATTTCGTCGGTTTCGTTGAAGGCAGCGATATCCCCGGCGATACCGCCGATGTGATTGTCACCGACGGGTTCACCGGCAATGTGGCGATCAAGACTGGCGAAGGCACCGCCAGCCTGATGCGCGTCGCGCTGCGTGAGGCGTTTGAATATTCCTTCCTGTCCAAGATTGCCGCACTGCTGGCGATGACCTCGCTGAAGCGGCTCTCCAAACGGCTGGATCCGCGCCGGGTCAATGGTGGCGTGTTCCTTGGTCTGAATGGCACCGTGGTGAAATCCCACGGCGGCGCGGATGCCACCGGAGTCTCGGCGGCGGTCAAACTGGCCTTCCGTCTTGCCCAGCAGGGGTTTGCAGAAAAACTGGCGGCACGGGTTGCATCCTCTGTGGCGCTTACCCAAGATAAACCAGCGCAAATGGACGAGACCCCAACCGACCAGGCGCCCACCAAAAAAGACTAAAAGGCAGGCCATAGAATGACGCGACGCGCAGTAATTGTCGGGACCGGGCATTATCTCCCTGAACGCGTGGTCGAAAACGCGGAATTCGAAGCCACGCTAGACACCACAGACGAATGGATTCGCAGCCGCTCCGGGATTGAGCGCCGCCATTTCGCCGCCGAGGGTGAGACCACCTCCATGATGGCCACCAAGGCCGCGCAAAATGCGCTCGCCGATGCGGGTATGACCGCCGAGGATATCGACGCCATCGTGGTGGCCACCTCTACCGCCGATCTCACCTTTCCCTCTGCTGCCACCATGGTGCAGGCCCAGCTGGGCATGACCCGCGGCTTTGCCTTTGATGTGCAGGCGGTCTGCGCCGGGTTTGTCTACGCGCTGAGCAATGCCAATGCGCTGGTCGCCTCCGGTCAGGCCAGCAAGGTGCTGGTGATCGGGGCCGAGACCTTCAGCAGGATCATGGACTGGACCGACCGCTCCACCTGCGTGCTGTTTGGCGACGGGGCCGGTGCCCTGGTGCTGGAAGCGCAGGACAGCGCGGGCACCAGCGATGATCGTGGCATTCTGGCAACCGATCTGAATTCGGACGGGCGCTACAAAGATCTGCTTTATGTGGACGGAGGTGTGTCGACCCAGAACACCGGCCATCTGCGGATGCAGGGCAATCAGGTGTTCCGCCATGCCGTCGAAAAACTGGCCTCTACCGCCCATACCGCGCTGGAACGTGCCGGCCTTGGCGCGAGTGACGTGGACTGGATCGTGCCGCATCAGGCCAATATCCGCATCATTCAGGGCACCGCCAAGAAGATGGGGCTGCCGATGGAGAAGGTCGTGGTGACCGTGCAGGATCACGGCAATACCTCCGCCGCATCGATCCCGCTGGCGCTTTCTGTGGGCAAAGCCCGTGGTCAGATCAAACAGGGCGATCTGGTGGTCACCGAGGCGATTGGTGGCGGTTTGGCCTGGGGATCGGTGGTGCTGCGCTGGTAAGCGGCAAGGCATCGCTCAGAAGGTGTACGATTTTACCGGTCGAACTCCCCGATGCAATTCATTGATATTGACAGGGAAATTCCCCCCGCCCTATGCTTCGACAAACAGCGGGGATAGTCATGGGCGAAAAAACACTAACACGAATGGATTTGAGTGAAGCGGTCTTCCGCGAGGTTGGCCTGTCGCGCAACGAAAGCGCGCAGCTGGTGGAAAGCCTGCTTCAGCATATGTCTGACGCCCTGGTCCGTGGGGAACAGGTCAAAATTTCTTCCTTCGGGACGTTCAGCGTGCGCGATAAATCCGCCCGCGTGGGGCGAAACCCGAAGACTGGCGAAGAGGTGCCCATTCAGCCTCGTCGCGTTTTGACCTTTCGACCATCGCATTTGATGAAGGACCGGGTGGCAGACGGGAACCGTAAATAACGGTCAGTAACCACGGGACACACCACGCGATGTCAAAATCACCAGACGCCTTCCGCACCATCAGCGAAGTTGCGGAGTGGCTGGGGATCCAGGCGCATGTCTTGCGTTTCTGGGAAAGCAAGTTCACCCAGATCAAACCGGTCAAACGCGCAGGCGGACGCCGGTACTATCGGCCTGCCGATGTTGAATTGCTGGGCAGCATCAAGACTCTGCTGCACGACAAGGGGCTGTCCATCAAGGATGTGCAGGCGCTGTTGCGCGAGCATGGTCCCGCGCATGTTGCCGCCATGGGTGCCGGAAATCCCCCCGCCGCAGAGCCCGAGGTCACCGATCCGGCTCCCTCCGATGGTGAGATGGTGATTGAGGCGGAGGTAAGCCCGTCTGAGGAGATCATCGCGGCCGAGGCCCCTGTCGAGGCGGATGTTCCGGCAGATGCAGCCCCGCAAGAGGCGCCCGCCGCCACCGAACCGCCGCTGGCCGCGCCTGCAGAATCCGCACCGACGTTAGAAACCCCGGCCCCGGCAGAGCTGTCACAGGCCGCGCCGACACCGATAGATCAGACACAAGCTGAGCCGGTAAATGTCGCGCCGTCCGAAAACGCAGGGGGCCCTGCTGCCTCCACCGTTGCGGCGGCACCGGCCGCCGCTGCTCCTGCGGCGCCTACTGCGGCTGCCCCTACCGTTTCCGGTGTTTCCAGCGTCCCAAGCACTGCGCCCGCCTCGACGTCCCCGACATCTACCGCACCAGCCCCAACTGGCCTTGCACCGTCGGCTTCGCCGCAGGCAGAGGTACCCGTTGTGCCTCAGGACAGAATCTCCACGCCCGCCGCAACACCAACACCAACACCAACACCAACACCAGCCGCGCCCGCGCCAACCATCGCTGACAAGCCGCAAGCCGACATTCCGCAGGACGAAATCCCACAGGAGCCGAGCACCGCAGCTCCGCAGCCGGGGTTTGATGCGCCCATGGCTGCCGATCCAATCGGCACTGCGGTGTCTCAGACCGGGTCACTTCACCCGCCAGCCTCGGCCACCAGCGAAACAGCAATACCTGCCACGTCAGTGCCAGCGGGCGGTATAATAGGTGAAACACCGGAGGGTGGCAGCACGGATGTTCCCCCCGGCGATGCGACGGCCGCATCTGCAACGCCACCAGCGGCGCCGATAGCAGCGCCTGTAACCGCCTCGCCTGAAACCGCCCCACCTGTGACCTCAGCCACGCCCCCCGCTCCAATGGGTGCCGCGATGGCCGATACGGCTACCCCAGAACCGGAGACCCCGCCGGAGGGTCCCGCGATGGCAGCCCAGCCGGGTCTGCCCCTGGAGAACGCCGATCAAGCGCCAGATGCTAAGGCCACTGCAAGCGAGGGTGATGTCACCGCCCCGGTTGAGATCAGCCAAGACGTTGATATCGAAACAAACCTTGAGACTCCTGCTGCGGAACAAGGCCAGCTGTGGGACGCAGCACCTGATGTGCCCGAGGGAATATCCGAGACTGCGCCAGAAAGCAGTGAAACCGCAGCCCTGCCCGATGAAGCCGAGATCCTGATTCCGGCAGAGGACATCGATGTTGCCCCCGATGCGGCAGAGCTGATGACCCCTGCGACGGAGACCGTCGCCTCGGTCGCACCTTCGGAGGTCGACTCTATCGAAGTTGAGGCCGTGGAGGTTGGGGCTGAGCCGATTTCTGAGCCGAACCTCGACAGTGTGGCAGCGGTGGAGACAAGCGCAGAGACTGTGGCATCGGTCGAGGAGATCGACGTCGAGAGCGCCTCTCCCTGGAGCGATGAGGATGGCCCGGACGGGCCAGCCATGGATGAGCCGGTGATCGCTGCGGGGGCTGTTGCCCCCCAAACGCCGGATCTGATCGCAGATCCTGAGACGGAGTCCGCACCAACTGCCGCCCTGCATGACGCGACCGAGACGGTCGAGGTGGCGATGCCGCAGGTTTCCGAACCGGAGACGTCGGCTCCTGATGCCCCGAGATTTGACACCATCGACCCCGGTGCCGCATCCACAGGCAGCACACAGGACCCAGTGGTTTTTGATCAGGGCGACAGCCCTGCTCCGGTGGTTGAGGCGCTGGACAGTGACCCCGCCCTTGCCGATATGACGATGCCGGAGCAAGGTGTGGCGCCTCTGGGAGAGCCGCTGCCCGAATCGCTCTCCGATCCGGAAAATGACCCATTGGGGACGGCTGCTGAGGCGGCACCCGCAGCAGAGGATCTGCTGTCGGTTGCCCCGGAGGCCGCCGATGCCCATCCGGATGATCAGCTGGACAATGATCTGGCCGACGAGGATGAGGCCCCCTCACCCGAGGACAATCCGCTGGCTTTTGCCGATGTGGCCGCGATGCCGGAGCCACTGTCCGATGCGCCGATGCAGGCGGCAGAGACACCAGAGCCGCATGTTGATGAACCGGATCTGACTGAGGCAGCGGCGTTGCCGGAGATGGCTGACGTCAGCGCAGTGACAGCTGATGCCTTGGATCTGGATGCGCCGGCGCTGGACGAAACGATGGTCAGCGACCCGGTCATGTCTGCGCCTGCGGTCTCGGACGATCTTCTGGATACCCCAGTGACCGAAGAGACCCCGCTACCCGAGCCAGAGCCAGTGGAGCCGGAGCAGTCTGTGCCTGAGCCGTTGGTTCCGGATCTGGACGACGCGGCAGACGCCGCTCTGCCGGAGCCTTCTGCCGAACCAGTCGGCGAAGAGGCGACAGATGTCACGGCTGAGACGCTGGAGCTGTCAGCCCCTGCCGAACTGGGTGAACCGATGGAGCTGGCGGAGCCGGCCGAGCTTGGAGCGCCTGCCGAACTGACAGAGACGGTTCCGACACCTGCCCCACTGCCACAGGCGGGCAGCCCAGAGGTCGCGGAGGAGGTCGCCGCCGAGGAGATGGTGGCCGCGCCACAAAGCGATCTGCCAGAGGTCGACTTGCCAGAGGTCGACTTGCCAGAAGCCGACTTGCCAGAGGCCGGCTTGCAAGAAACGGATCCCCCTGAGGTGGCCCCGGCGGCGGCATTTGAAATGCCCGAAACAGCGCAGGATATACCAGAACAGGATCTATCCGAACTGGCAGACGTCGATCTGACTGAGCCTGCCCCGCTTGAGGCCGACGCCCATGATCAGAACACCGCTGACACGGATTTGGGCCTCCCAGATCTGGGAACCCCGGACCTCATCGACCCGGAGCTGGTCGCGGCGGATCCGGCGGAGGCGGAGCCCCCGGCGGAGTCCCCAGTCGCTGAGGAGGTCGGCGAAAGCGCGCCAGCAGATCCGAAACCGCTGGTGATTGAGATCCCAGATGAGGCGGAGCCGCAGGCCCCGCAGGCGTCAGGCGTACTGACGCGACTGGCGGGTGTAGAGCACCTGCCTGCCGATCACATGGCGGAGGTGCGGGCCTGCGTCGAGAGATTGCGCGCGCATCAGGGGGCGGCCTAGAAACTTGACAGCGGGGCGAAGTAAACTGGTTTTTTCGCTTGCCCCTGCCGGAAAAACGGGTAGAAACCAGCGCAACGGGCTATAGCGCAGCCTGGTAGCGCGTCCGTCTGGGGGACGGAAGGTCGCAGGTTCGAGTCCTGCTAGCCCGACCAAAATACCCCGCCTCGCAAGGGGCTAAAAAACGCCCGCCCCTATCTGGGGTGGGTGTTTTTGTATCTGCCTTTCGTGCAAGGTATTGATAATAAAGCGTTGGGAGGATGGGATGACATCTGAGGGACAGACGAGCAGCAGCCTGACACAGGGTGTGCTGTCGGACCGGCAGATCCGGCAGATGATCACCGGGGCTGCGATTGCGGCCTCCTCTCCGATACTCAACGATCAGATCCAGCCTGCGAGCCTTGATCTGCGGCTGAGTGACTGCGCCTACCGCGTTCGGGCCTCGTTTCTGCCCGGACTGGGACGCACGGTTGCAGAGCGGCTGGAGGATCTGACCATGCACCGGGTGGCGCTGACCGGCGGTGCGGTGCTGGAAAAAGGCTGCGTCTATGTGGTGCCGCTGATGGAACGCATTCGCCTGCCCGAGGGGATGACGGCCGCCGCCAGTGCCAAATCCTCCATCGGACGGCTGGATGTGATGACGCGGGTGATCACCGATCAGGGAGTGGAGTTCGACCGGGTGCCGGATGGCTATGACGGGCCGCTTTATGCGGAAATCTGCCCGCAGAGCTTTTCTGTTGTGGTGCAGCCGGGGCAGTTGCTGACGCAGATCATCTTTCGTCAGGGGCGCACATTCCTCAGTGACGCAGACCTGCGCGCAGTCCATGAGGCGACGCCGATTGTGTCTGGTGATCCGGTGATCTCCGACGGTCTGGGTTTCTCCGTCGATCTGCGGCCCGAGCGGGGCGATCTGGTGGGATACCGCGCCAAACATCACACAGGTGTGGTCGATCTGTCGAAACTGGGCCATTACGATCCGGCGGAGTATTGGGAAGAGGTGCGCACCACCAAGGGTCAGATCATTCTGGATCCCGGTGCGTTCTACATTCTGGTGAGCCGCGAGGCGATTGCCATCCCGCCGGATTACGCTGCCGAAATGGCGCCCTATCTGGCGATGGTGGGCGAATTCCGGGTGCATTACGCGGGCTTCTTTGATCCCGGGTTTGGCTATGCTGCCGCTGGCGGGGCCGGATCGCGTGGAGTGCTGGAAGTGCGCTGCCATGATGCGCCTTTTGTGCTGGAGCATGGGCAGGTCGTGGGGCGGCTGGTCTATGAGCGGATGTCGGAAGTGCCAGAGCAGCTGTATGGTATTGATATTGCGTCGAACTATCAGGGTCAGGGGCTGAAGCTGTCAAAGCACTTCAAAACCAGCTGATCCCTGCGTCTGAGGGATGGCTGTTAAAACCGGGGCGGTCGGGCATTGCGGCGCATCAGGCGGGCTTTCTGAGCTGCGGCCTCATCCTGAGGAAGCGGGCGCGAGTCCTGCCCCTTGCCTGCACCCTGCCCCTTGCCACGTTTTGAGACGGCCTTGATCCCGGCATTGACGCCTGCGTTCACCGCGCGGCCCACAAGACGGCGCAGGATCATGTTCAGTATCCGCTCGATGTTCATCTGCCTGTCTCCTTCGCACCAAATCGGGATCGCCGGACCAGCCTGGCCGCGTTAGTGTCGCGCGTCTATGCGGCGGATTTAGGGCGTCTTTCCCCGGTGGCCCTCAATCGCCAAAGAGTTCGGGCTGTTCTTCCACCTCGTCGCTGTCGCTGCGTCCGCCCATGGGCAGGCTGCCCGGTGGCGGGCGGTTTTCCAACAGGCCCGCGGCGCGCAGTTCCTTGAGGCCGGGGAGATCACGCGCGCTTTCCAACCCGAAATGATCGAGGAACACCGGCGTCACCACAAAGGTCACCGGGCGTCCCGGTGTCATCTTGCGGCGGCCAAGGCGGATCCAGTCCATTTCCAGCAGCTGGTCGATGGTGCCCCGCGACACTGACACGCCGCGCACCTCTTCGATTTCGGCGCGGGTGACGGGCTGGTGATAGGCAATGATCGCAAGGGTTTCGATGGCCGCGCGCGAGAGTTTGCGGGTCTCAACCGTTTCCTTCTGCATCAGAAAGCCGAGGTCAGAGGCGGTGCGCAGCGCCCAGGCATCGCCGACGCGCACGATATTGACGCCGCGTCCTTCGTACCGTTTGCGCAGGTGCTCCATCGCGGTGCCCGGCTCGCAGCCGTGCGGCATCCGCGCCTCAAGATCGCGGACAGTCACCGGTTCGGCGCTGGCAAACAGCACCGCCTCAACCATGCGTTCCTGTTCGGCCATCGGGGGCGCCTCAAACAGGGTCTGGGTTTCCTCCGCAACGGTGTTCTGGCTGTGGTCGTCCATCAGGTATCCTTGTCACGAATGCGCAGCTGAATGGGCGCATAGGTCTCGCTCTGGCGCAGCTCCAGATGGCCTTCTTTCACCAGCTGCAGCGAGGCGGCAAAGGTGGAGGCAGTGGCGGAGCGGCGTTTCATCGGGTCGGAGTGCCAGCCTTCGGGCAGATAGGTGAGCATATCAGTCCAGCTGCCGGTGTAGCCGATCAGGTGACGCATCCGGTCCAGCGCCGCCTCCATGGTGAAGATTGCCTCGCGGTCCAGCACAAAGGGGCGGAAGTCGTCCCGCGTGCGGATGCGGGCATAGGCCTGCATCAGATCCAGCAGATTGGCCGAATAGCTAACGGTGCGGATGCGGGTCACATCCTCGCTCTGGCCCCGGGCAAAGAAGTTGCGGCCCAGCTGATCGCGGGCCATCAACCGCGCCGCGCTGTCGCGCATGGCCTGCAAACGCTCCAGCTGGAAGGCCAGATGCGCGGCCAGTTCCTCACCGGAGGGGCCTTCCTCCGTCGGGTCGGGCGGCAGCAGCAGGCGGGATTTCAGATAGGCGAGCCAGGCCGCCATCACCAGATAATCCGCAGCCAGTTCAATGCGCAGCTCATGCGCCTTCTCCACAAAGCTGAGATACTGGCGGGCCAGTTCCAACACAGAAATGCGGCGCAGATCGACCTTTTGCGTGCGCGACAGCGACAACAGCACGTCAAGCGGCCCCTCGTAGCCGTCAACGTCCACGATCAATGCTTCGGCCGCGAGCCGGTCCTCGACGCTGAGCGCGTCGTCGTCAAACAGAGTGTCAGCCATATACCTGTCCGCCCATGAGGGCTGATAGTTCGGCCTCGGCCGTGGGTATGTCAAGCGCGGCGGGCGTGCGGCGGGCGGCTTCGGCGCGCTCGGCGCGTGCCTGTGCGGCGTCGGTCATCTCGCCAGCGGCCTCCGCCACGGCGGCGCGGTCGTCCAGCGGGGCGTTACAGAACAGGACCACATCGCAGCCGGCCGCGATGGTGTCGCGGGCAATGTCTGCGGCTGTGCCTTGCAGCGCCTTCATCGAGATATCGTCGCTCATAATCAACCCGTCAAAGCCGATGTCCGAACGGATCATCTGCATGATACGGGATGACAAAGTGGCGGGTTCGCTGTCGAGTGTCTCGTATACCAGATGGGCTGTCATCCCCATCGGCAGATCGTTCAGCGCGGCAAAAGCGGCGAAATCCTCCCGCGCCAGATCGGCGAGAGAGGCGGTGATCCGGGGGAGATCATGGTGGCTATCCATGCTGGCACGACCATGGCCGGGGATGTGTTTCACCACCGGTACAACGCCGCCGTCCAACAGCCCTTCAGCCGTGGCGCGGGCGCGGGTGACGACGGTGGTCAGATCGGTGCCATAGCAGCGGTTTTTGAGGAAGGGATGCGTCCCCTCGCCCGCCACATCCGCCAGCGGCGCGCAGTTGCTGTCGATGCCGAGATCGCGCAATTCATCCGCAATCAACCGCGCGCGCAGATACATGGCGCGGGTTGCACCCGCCCCCGCAACAGACGCGTGATCCAGCGCTGGCTGCCATTGGCGCGCCAGCGGCGGGCGCAGACGCTGCACCCGGCCGCCCTCCTGGTCGATGGTGATCAGACAGTCACGTCCCACCGCCTCGCGCAGGTCATTGCAAAGCGCACGGGTCTGTTCGGCACTGTCGATATTGCGGGCAAACAGGATAAAGCCAAAAGGGTTGGCGCGGGCGAACAGCGCCTTTTCGGCGGCGCTGAGACGCAGGCCTTCGGCATCTAATATGGTGGCTCCGTAACGCATAGCGGTCCTCTTTGTGCTGGGGCGCTGATACACCAGTGTCGCGGGCGGCGCCATGGTCGGATGGGGCAAACTGGCAGCAGTTTGCCGGATGGTAAACGACAAACGCCCGGCTGGGCCGGGCGCAGAGGTGTCGGGGGAGGCCCCATGTCCTGACGGGTGGTGCCCTAGCGGGTGGTCACGGGGATACAGTCGGCGTTGCCTGCCACCAGAGCGGAGCAGAAACGGCGCGCATCGGAGAGGTCGGCAAAGCCCATCGCGCGCAGGCGATAGAAGGTGCGACCGCCGCTTTCGGCCTTCTGGATCACCCGTTTCTTGCCTTCCAGATAGTCGGCAAAACGACCGTGGATGCGATCCCATTCGGCGCGGGCGACCTCAGCGCTTTCGTAGGCGCCAAGCTGGGCCAGCCGGGTGCCTGCGGGCAGACTGTCGGGCGAGACGTCCTGAGTGGTGCGCGCAGCAGGGGTCGCCGCGACCGAGCGGCTGGGAGAGAACCGCGCCGGGCGCGCTGCGGGACGCAGCGAAACACGCACACCGGGGGCGTTGCGCAGGGCCGCGTTCGGCGCCGGGGCGACGGCGGCGATGCTCACCGGTTGCAAGGGTTCCGGCTGCACAATCGCCGGGGCGGTGTTTGGCGCAGCAGCAGCGGCAGAGAGCTGTTCGGCCCCGTTGAGCGCATCCTGCCCCAATGGGGTGACACCGTCGGTCAGCTCTGCCACCAGTGCGTCGATGTCGCCGCCCTGATAGGCCGCCACCGCCTCAGTCGAGAGATCGGAGGTGTCAGGCGCGGAAGGGCGTTCCCGCCCGGCGCCAGAGGTGTCTGTTGTGAGGGCCGCCTGCATGGGCTGATCATCCTCGGTCAGCGCCACATCTTCGGGTGCAAGCGTCAGACGGTCGGCGGGGCTTTCGACATTGCCGTTGGCAGCAACGGCATTGACCGCAAGGCCCTGATGATCGGCGGGCAGGCCACCCGGGTTATCGGGCTGCACCCGCAGCGGACCTTCGACAGCGCGCACCACGGGCACGCCGCTCACGTCGCGCGAAATCAGCTGATAGCCCCAGAGACCGATGCCTGCGACCAGCGCCAGCGACGCCACGGCGCCAAGGGCGCTAAACGCCTTCGCCAGCCCTGCGCGACCTGTGCCCGCGGGTTCGGGGGCAAATCCATAGTCGTCGTAGCGGTGCCCCTGATCGGTGCCCGGACCGCTATAGGCGTCCTCTGCGGGGTCACCATAGGTGGGGGCTGCCTGCTGATAGGGGCTATAACCCTGCGCTGGCGTCTGAGGCTGATGTTGTGCGAAATAGCCACCCGCTTGCGGCTGCTGCGCATACCCTGCTGCGGCCTGCGGGCGCGCGACCGGTGTCTGCGGATCATGGCCGAAGGGGTGTTCCGGCTGCGGATAGGGGGATTGGGCAACGGGGTCCCGCAGATGCGCATCGGCGAAAGACGGCTCCTGCCGGATCCCTTGCGTTTCTGTGGCGGGGTCCGAAGAACGGTCCCCTCCATTGGAATACGACTGGCCGTGACCTGCCTGCGTAAAATACGCCATTTCCGCCTCACTGCCCGCATACGACGCGCGATGCGCCGCCCCGGGTTTCTACTTGATGATCTGCCTCGATCCGGCGGCCTGGGCGATTTTAGCTATCGCATCTCCTGCGCCGGTGTGACCCCAAGAATACCAAGACCGGCGGAAATGACAATGGAAACGGCCTTGGCCAGCGCCATTTTCGCATGTGTTGCAGATGGGTTGCTCTCGTTAACAAAACGTAAACCTTCGTTGGTTTTGCCGAGGTGGTAGAGCCCGTGCAGTTCCGATGCGAGATCGTAGAGGTAGAAAGCCACGCGATGGGGTTCGTTGGTCCGGGCAGCGATTTCCACCAGACGCGGCCATTCCGCGAGCTTTTTGGCGACGGTCAACTGGGCGTCATCCTGCAACAGCGTCAGGTCTGCGGCTGCGAGGGTTGCATCATCGGTGGTGATCCCCGCCTCTGCCGCCTTGCGCAGGGTCGAGCAGATCCGCGCATTGGCATATTGAACGTAGAACACCGGATTGTCCTTGGACTGCTCCAGCGCCTTATCAAGGTCGAAGTCGAAGCCCTGATCGTTTTTGCGGGTCAGCAGCATGAAACGGGTCACATCCGGGCCAACGGCATCCACTACGTCGCGCAGGGTAACAAAGGTCCCTGCACGTTTGGACATCTTGAATTCCTGACCGTCCTTGAACAGCTTCACCAGCTGGCACAGCTTGATATCCAGCGGCACACGGCCATCGGACAGCGCCGAAACCGCCGCCTTCATCCGCTTCACATAGCCGCCGTGATCGGCCCCGAAGATATCGATCAGCATGTCAAAGCCACGTTCGACCTTGTCGTAGTGATAGGCGATATCCGGCGCGAAATAGGTCCAGGCGCCATCGGATTTCTTCACCGGGCGGTCAACATCATCACCATGTTCGGTGGATTTGAACAGGGTCTGTTCGCGTGGCTCCCAGTCGTCGGGCTTCTTGCCCTTCGGCGGCTCCAGAACGCCTTCATAGATCAGCCCCTTGTCGTCCAGGCTCTTGAGCGCGGATTCGATCAGGCCAGTGCCGTAGAGCGACTTTTCGGAGAAGAACTTGTCCATCTGGATGCCCAGCGAGGCCAGATCGGCGCGGATCAGATCCATCATCGCATCGGTGGCAAAATTGCGGATCTCTTCCAGCCAGACATCCTCCGGCTGGTTCACATAGGCATCACCGACCTTGTCCTTCAGCGCCTGACCGACCGGGACGAGATAGTCACCGGGGTATGTGCCATCGACAAAGGCGACCTCCTGGCCGTGGGCCTCCAGGTAGCGCAGGTAGACAGAGCGCGCCAGCACATCAACCTGACCGCCACCATCGTTGATGTAATATTCACGGGTGACGTCATAGCCGACAAAATCCAAGAGGCTGGCCAGCGCGTCCCCAAAGACCGCACCACGGGTGTGGCCCACGTGTAGGGGCCCGGTTGGGTTGGCGGAGACATATTCCACATTCACCCGTTTGCCCGCGCCAAGGTCGGAACGGCCGAATTTGATATCCTCCGCCAGAACGGCCCCCAGCACCGACTGCCAGCTGCTGCGGTCCAGACGCAGGTTGAGGAAACCCGGGCCTGCCACCTCGGCAGAGGTGACGCGCGCGTCCGCGGCCAGTTTCCCTGCCAGCGCATCGGCAATATCACGGGGTTTCATCTTGGCGGGTTTGGCCAGCACCATGGCGGCGTTGGTCGCCATATCCCCATGCGCCGCATCGCGCGGCGGCTCTACCGCGACATTAGCAAAATCGAGCCCTTCGGGCAGCGTGCCCTCGTCCACCATTGCAGTAAGGCAGTCAAGCACGAGCGAGCGGATATCGGTAAAGAGGTTCATGTCTGGCGTCCCATCTGTTCACCGTTGCGGATACCGAGGGCCAGCGGCAGGGTCAACAGGATTGCAGGCCCCATCACGATCAGCGGCGGAGGCGCCCCGGAAAATTTCAATTTTCCGCGCAAGAGGGGGCAAGGTTACGCGATATGCGCGCCGAGGCGCGGCAGGTCAGGCCACCGGTACGTCACGGGCCGGGAGACGGCCCCATCTGGTGATCTGATACCGGCGCAGCGAGGCGACATAGTAGGGATCACGCAGAATCAGACGCTCGACCTCATCGCGGCTTGCCGCCTCGACATTCCAGATCGCTCCCGGAAAGTCCTGCTCGGGCCGCATCGCCAATGCGCCGCCGATCTGCAATTCGGGATGGGCGCGTACAAAGGCGATATGAGCATCCCGGCGCGGGCGATCCGCGCGGATCCGCGCCATCTCCGGCGCATCCTGAAAGGTCACGGTCCAATGCGTCATGCCATTTCTTGCCATGGCGGCCTCTTGCATCTGCGATTGCGGTTCTGGGCGTCTGCCCCATGAAACCGCATCCGACCTGCCTCAGGATAGTGCCAGTTGGCGTCAGCGTTACCGCCAGTCGCAGCGCAGCCCGCGCCTATTGCCCGGCTTGCAGGTCGGCAGCAGCGGCGGCGGCCTCAGCCGGGTACAGGCGACGGTGTTCCTGCAATGCAAAACGGTCGGTCATGCCTGCGATATAGTCCGACACGATCCGGGCCAGCGCGGTTTCACCTGCGGCGGCGGCGATATCCCCCTGCCAGCGGGCGGGCATTTCCTCAGGGTGGTTGAGGAAATACGGAAACAGCGCCTCCACCACCTTGGAGACCTCGGCGCGTTTGCGCATCACGCTGGGCGCGCGGTACATGCGGGTGAAGAGAAAGGCGCGGATTTCCTTCAGGTCGGCCCAGAGCGCATCGGAGAACACCACCACTGGCGCCCCGAGGGAGCGCACATCCTCGACACTACGCGCACCACTGGCGGCAAGGCGCCGTCTGGCGCCGTCGATCACGTCGCTGACCATCACACCAAAGACCCGGCGCAGCGCCTCGTGCCGCCGACGTCGTCCATCAAGGCCCGGATAGCGGCTGTCCACCGCATGATAGGCGGCACCAATCACCGGCAGTTCCATGATATCCGCATCGGTGAACAATCCGGCGCGCAAGCCGTCGTGCAGATCGTGATTGTTATAGGCGATGTCATCGGCCAAGGCTGCCACCTGTGCCTCGGCGCTGGCATGGGTGTGCAGTTCCAGATCCACCGCCGCGTTGCATTCGGCCAGCGCCCAAGGCAGATCGCCCACCACCGGGCCATTGTGTTTGGCGATGGCTTCCAGCGTTTCCCAGGTGAGGTTCAGCCCGTCAAATTCGGCATAATGCCGTTCCAGCGAGGTGACGATACGAATGGCCTGCGCATTGTGATCAAAGCCGCCGTAGGGGGCCATCAGCGCGTGCAGCGCATCCTCTCCGGTGTGACCAAAGGGCGTGTGCCCCAGATCATGCGCCAGCGCCACGGCCTCGGTCAGTTCCTGATTGAGACCAAGCGCGCCTGCAATGGTGCGGGCCACCTGCCCCACCTCGATCGAATGGGTCAGACGGGTGCGATAATTGTCGCCCTCATGTTCGACAAAAACCTGTGTCTTGTGCTTAAGCCTGCGAAAGGCGCTGGCGTGAATAATCCGGTCACGGTCCCGCTGATAGGGCGAGCGGAAGCTGCTTTCTTCCTCGGGGATCTGACGACCACGGCTGCGGTCCGGCATGGTCGCGTAAGGCGCGTAGGTCACTAATCTTTTCCCCGGTCAATCTTGTCCCTGTGGCGTCACCTTTCTATATTATGATCTCTGCTGCAACACGGCAGTGATCACCGTATTGGGAGACCAGAGATGCAATTGCCTCCAAAAGTGACCGAGCGTGCCTTTGCCCGGCTGGCCGAAATTGGTGCCGCCGATCAGGGTCAGGCCCTGCGCGTGGCGGTTGAAGGCGGCGGCTGTTCCGGCTTTCAGTATGAGATTGCGCTGGATGCCCCGCAGGCGGATGATCTGATCCTTGAGGGTCAGGGCCAGAAAGTGGTGGTCGATGAGGTTTCGCTGCCATTTCTGGAGAACGCGGTGATTGATTTCACCGAAGAGCTGATCGGCGCGCGGTTTGTGATCAACAACCCCAACGCCACCTCCAGCTGCGGTTGCGGCACCTCGTTTTCGATGTAGCCGCTGTTTGATCATGCGACACTGCGGCCTTGGTCGCACAGGCATTATACCGCTGCCAGACAGGAACTTTTTCTACACAGCGCGCGTTCTGCCACTGAACGGGTGTTAGCCGACAGTATCCGCCAGAGATGGATCTGACCTCGCCGCTTCGCGATTTCAACGGGCGCGCCGACCAGAGTCCGACCCCAGCTATAGAGGTGCGCGGTGTTTGTCGAAAATATACTGACTGATTTTCTGTTAAGATCTGCAGTCCTGTCATCCATAGCGATCATCTGGGTGATCGTGGTGGTGCGGCTGGTGGGCCTGCGTGCCTTCTCAAAAATGACTGCATTTGATTTTGTTGTGACAGTGGCCATCGGTTCCCTTCTGGCCGGAGCGAGTCAGGCGACGTCTTGGACCTCTTTTGGGCAATCGGCGCTGTCCATCGCGATATTGCTTTGCGTACAGTACCTCGTGGCCCGGTTGCGACAATCCTCGGAGAAATTCAAAGCCGCCGTGCAGAACACGCCGGTCATGCTGATGCGTGACGGAGATATCCTGCAGAGCGCGCTTGCAGCGACACGGGTCTCTGAGGATGATCTGCTGGCCAAGCTTCGCGAGGCAAATGTGCTGTCATTTTCGCAGGTGCGCGCTGTGGTACTGGAAACCACCGGCGACATTTCCGTGCTGCACGGTGACAGCCTGGAAACCCGGCTGATTGTGGGGGTTGAGGTGCCCTCCTGAAAGACGCCCCCACTTATTAGGTGTGACCCGTCAAGCTGATGCCATCGGACGTGATGCGGCGGGTCTGGTGCAGGGCCTTACCCCGCCTGCTGAATATTTGCCAGAAATCCCCAAACTCAGGCGTGCTCAGCTTCAGTTTGAGCAACTGGTCTGCCGCCTCCTGACCTTGCCACTCGGTCAGATACGTAAGAGCTGCACGCCAATGGTCTGCAGCTGACCGCTGGGCATCGTCACCATCCTCCATCAACCAGAGCGACAATGGGCGCAGCAGGCTATGCACGGGCGGGGCGGCGATATGGATTGCCCTCCCACCCCCGGCTTGTAAGCGGCCAGTATCCGCCCCCAGCAGCGGCTCCCCCGGTGCGCTTATCTGCTGCCACCATAGTGTGACGAAATACGCATGATAGCCGTCCACATGCCCGTCAAACCCGTCTGGCGTGATGACAAAGCCCCCTGCGGCGCGCGCCAGCGCCTGCTCCCACAGGGGCGGCGGCGTGACACCGCAGTAGCGCAGCGCGATGCAGATTTCAGACAGCAGATCCAGATCCTGATCAAGGCAGGCCAGAAGCCCCGCATAGGTCAGGCCGCGCTGTACCTCGCCGTCCAGCCCCGGATCGCGGCGACCGTAGTCTGAGAGGTAGAACACGATATGGGTCAGTTCATAAGCGGCCTTGCGATTGGGGATGGCGAAGGTCTGGCTGCGGCGGGCAAACCGGCGCAGCCTGTCATCAAGCCCCGGATCCACCGGCACCGCGATGCCGCGTCGCGCCAAAAGCTGCCGTGCCTCGGCCCGTTGCAGGTCTGACATCTCCGCCTCGACCAGCCCCTGGTGGGCCACCCAATGCGCCAGCTCAGCCGCGCGGGTGTCGGAGCCAAGGCAACCGGTTCCGATCAGGTCCTCGTAATCGAGACAGATCGACAGGATAAACCGATAGTATTGTGGGAAAAACCGCAGCTGCCGTGCGGCGCGCTCGTAGAATGGGCGCAGGGGAGACAGGGCTGCCTCATCCCGAAAATCCCCTGCGCCCGCGCCTCCCCCAACCCGCTGCTGCATCACCCGAAGGAGGCTCAGCAGCTCTGCGTTCTCCTTCAGCCAATAGACATCCTGAGGCGACCGCCGGTGGCGGGCAAAGCTCTCGACCCACGGGGCTACGGGACCAGCCACAGAGGACCCCGGTCCAGTCGGGGGCTGATGGCTGGACACCGTGCCGATGTCGGCGCGGCGGTCTTTGCGGTCGCCCGCTGCGGGACGTGTGAACGGCAGGATGACAGTCATGGATCTTACACCAATGCGGGGTTTGCGCCCCGGTTGCAGGGCGCAAATCTGGAAGGTCGGATCGCCGAAGCTCAGCTGCCGGAAGAGAACAGACCGGTTGCAGCACCGCTGACAGTGGCGCGGTCGGCGCGAGGCGCCGAGCCAGAGGAAAACAGCGAGGTTCCGGCGCCTTCGACCATGTCGCCGCGGCTGTCGTGATTGAGCGAGCCGGAGGAGAACAGCTCGGCCCCATGGCCGCTGTGAAGGTCAGCTTCCGGCGTTGTCAATTGCGGTGCCACGGTCTGGCGGCGCTGTGTGGATGTGGTCATGGATCGTCTCCCGTTTCAGGTGAAAAACACCCATCGACGATTGACACGGAATGCCTGCCCGACAACACGAAAGCACGCCTTTTGGTTGTTTTTACGATGGTACAACCGATGAGCTTTGCGCGGCAGTCTTCTGTTCAGCCAGCAAATAAGCGGCTTCTGCACAGGATAACCACAGAGCTGTCCACACCCCCAGCCATACAAAGCCCGAACAGATCGCCCGCCTGCCCCCTTGCAGCGCTGCAAATCGGGTGTCGCACGGCTTTGCGATATGCCGCTTTTTCGATGGCGATGATTCGGCACTGCGCCGCCGGCGCCCTTGCCCCCTCGCCCGGATTGAGCGATAGATCAAGCGCCCCACCCCGGGCCACAGAGGCAGGAGACCGGATATGAAAATCGCCACGTTCAACATCAATGGCATCAAGGCCCGTATCAACGCGTTGCCCGAATGGCTGGATGAGGCGCAGCCCGATGTGGTGGTGCTGCAGGAGATCAAATCCGTCGACGAGGCCTTCCCGCGCGAGCTGTTCGAGGACCGGGGCTACAATGTCGAAACCCATGGCCAGAAGAGCTTTAACGGGGTGGCGATCCTGTCGAAATTGCCGCTGGAGGACGTGCGCCGCGGCCTGCCGGGGGATGACAGCGACGAACAGGCGCGCTGGATCGAGGCGACAGTGGTGGGCAAACAGGCGATCCGCATCTGCGGGCTGTATCTGCCCAATGGCAATCCGGTTGAGCTGGACGCGGAGGGCCGGCCGGTCGAAGGCGGCAAATACGCCTATAAGCTGGCTTGGATGGAGCGGCTGCGGCAGCGGGCAAAAGATCTGCTGGCCGAGGAAATGCCCGCCCTGATGGCCGGGGATTACAATATCATTCCGCAAGCCGAAGATGCCAAGACGCCTGACGCCTGGAAAGACGACGCGCTGCACCGCCCCGAAAGCCGGGCGGCGTTTCAGCGGATCGTGGCGCTTGGCTTTACCGAAGCGTTCCGCGCCCGCCATCAGGGGCCGGGACATTATTCGTTCTGGGATTATCAGGCAGGTGCCTGGAACCGCAACAATGGCATCCGCATCGACCATTTCCTGCTGAGCCCACAAGCCGCCGACCTGCTGCGTGATTGCCAGATCGACAAGGATGTGCGCGGCCGCGACAAGCCGTCCGATCACGTGCCGGTCTGGGTTGATCTGGACCTATAGGCGGATAAGGCCGGTGTCTGAGCGCCGGGTCCTAGTGGATCGGATCCAGCCGCGCTGGCGCACGGGCGGCTGATATCAGCCGGACCCCTTCAGGTCCGCAACAATATCATCTCTGCACAAACAACCTGTGCACAAACAACAAAGGGCGCATCGTTTCCGATGCGCCCGAATATCATCTCAGCAGATACCCCCGAAGGGGCAAAAGCTTATGCGAGAGCCAGGTTGGCTGCGCTTTCGCGGCCATCACGACCGGCTTCGATGTCGAATGTGACTTTCTGGTCGTCATTCAATGTGGTCAGGCCTGCGCGCTCAAGCGCTGAGATATGCACGAACACATCTCTGCTACCACCCTCGGGGGCGATAAAACCAAAACCTTTAGTAGAGTTGAACCATTTTACGGTGCCATTAGCCATCGTAAGTCTCCTTGATTATGCCACCCGCGGAATGCGGCAGCTCGGCCAGTCAGTGCAAGATCGCATCGCTGAGCCGTTAGGAGCAGAAAAGTCGATAGAGATAACGTAACTCGATACCCTTAGCCATCTTTGACCAACTAAGCAAGCGCCAACTGTTGCTCATCGAGTGAACAAGTCGGTGACAAGGCACACATCCGCCCAAAGCGCGACCTTGCGCGGCGCTGCTTAGGCCAGCGTGGTGATGGGACCGCCTGCGCCGGGATCGTTGCCGGTCGGGGCCGGGGTGCCGCCGGTGACGTCGTGGCCATAGATCCAGTCGAATTGTTGCACCATGCGCTGTGGGGCGAGCCGCCCGCCGAGGCGCAGGATCTGATGCGCGGGCCAGGCGAGCGGCTGGCGCAGGTGGTATTTCCAGGCATTTCCGGTGGCGGCATCCACCACTTTGGCGGCGCGGCTGCGGCGGCGCTGCTGATAGGCGGCAAGCCCCTCTTCGTCACTGCTGGCGGTGCGCAGGGCATCAACCAGAACCCAGGCGTCCTCAAGCGCGAGATTTGCCCCCTGCGCCATGAACGGCAGGGTGGGATGCGCGGCATCGCCCATAATCGCGAGGCTGCCCTGATGCCAGACCTCCGCAACCGGATGGCGAAACAGCCCCCAGAGGGCCACCTGATCGACCTGCGCCAACAGATCGGCGGCGGCGCCACCAAACCCCGTGAAGGCGCTGCGCAGCGCCTCCGGGTCATCGCGGTGATGCCAGCCTTCCTCCGCCCAGGTCTTGCGTTCCTGCACAGCGACAATATTCATCAGGCTGCTGTCCCGTAGCGGATAGGTGACCAGATGGCGGCCCGGCCCCATGAAGACCTGCGCCTCGGCCGGGTGATTGTGCAGATTGGCCACGGTGGCGCGCCAGGCCACCTGCCCGGTGAAACGAGGCGTCGCAACGCCATTCAGCGCCGCCCGCGCCTTGGAATGCAGCCCGTCGGCACCAATCACCAGATCACCGCTACATTGTGCGCCATTGGCCAGATGCACCACCGGGCGGGCACCGCTGGTGATGCGGTCGACCTTTTGCAGCAGGCGGACCTTGACCCCGGCTTGACGCGCGGCATCGGCAAGGAGGTTGATCAGATCAGCGCGGTGCGCGAAGTAGAAATTCTGCCCCGGCGCATATTGGTCGAGATCGAGGCGCAGAACCTCGCGGCCCCGCCGGTGGCTGCGCAGGACCACAGCGCGGGCGCGCGGCGCGCTCCAGGCCAGATCATCCGCCAGCCCCAGCGCCCGCAGAACCGCAACACCGTTGGGACTGATTTGCAGACCGGCGCCCACCTCGGTGATCGCCTCTGCCTGTTCGAGAACCGTGACTTTTGCGCCCTGCCGACTGAAGGCCAGCGCTGCCGCCAGCCCGCCAATGCCCGCACCGATGATGGTGATTTTTCGGTCTGTCAGTCTCATCTTGTCCCGCTATCTGCACACAGGCCGGTCCGTTCTGGCCGCGCGATACCCCCAGATAAACGAAAAACGCCGGAGCAACAGGCCCCGGCGTTATGATTTTTTTTACAAATGCAAGAAAATCAGTCGTCGCGGTGGACTTTTTCCCGGCGCTCGTGGCGTTCCTGCGCCTCAAGGCTCATCGTGGCGATGGGTCGGGCATCCAGACGTTTGAGAGAGATCGGCTCACCGGTGACTTCGCAGTAGCCGTATTCCCCTTCGTCGATGCGGCGGATCGCCGAGTCGATCTTGGCAACCAGCTTGCGCTGGCGGTCCCGGGTGCGCAGCTCAAGCGCGCGATCTGTTTCTTCACTGGCGCGGTCAGCAACATCGGGGATATTGCGGGTGTTGTCCTGCAACCCCTCGATCGTGTCGCGACTCTCGGCCAGGAGTTCTTGCTTCCATTCATGCAGCTTGCGACGGAAATATTCCTGCTGCCGGTCATTCATGAAGGGTTCATCTTCAGCTGGACGATAATCATCCGGCAGAAACACTTCTTGCTTCATTTCGGTACCTTTGGTTTGCCCCATACTGCCGGTCTTCCTCGGTATTGTTTACAAACTCAGCGGCTCCCCCCGCATGCCGCAGCGTTTATCCCCTGCGTCAGCGATTGTCACTACACAATAGTACGCACAAAGGGTTAAAACCTGCATAAGAGCGCCCCCAGGGGTTGCACAGAGGCAACGAGGCAGGAAAGAGATGCAGTTTCAGGGCACTAAGGATTACGTCGCGACCGAAGATCTGAAAATCGCGGTCAACGCCGCGGTTACGCTGGAACGGCCGCTGCTGGTGAAGGGTGAGCCGGGCACAGGCAAGACCGAGCTGGCGCGGCAGGTGGCCGATGCGCTGGGGCTGCGGATGATCGAGTGGAATGTGAAATCCACCACCCGCGCGCAGCAGGGGCTGTATGAATATGATGCCGTCAGCCGGTTGCGTGACAGCCAGCTGGGCGATGAGCGGGTGCATGACGTCAAAAACTACATCAAGCGCGGCAAGCTCTGGGAGGCGTTTGACGCTGACGAGAAGGTTGTTCTGCTGATTGATGAGATCGACAAGGCCGATATCGAGTTCCCGAATGACCTGTTGCAGGAACTCGATAAGATGGAGTTCCACGTCTATGAAACCGGTGAGACGATCCGGGCCAAACAGCGCCCGATCATGATCATCACCTCCAACAATGAAAAGGAACTGCCGGATGCGTTTCTGCGCCGCTGTTTCTTTCACTACATCCAGTTTCCCGATGCCGAGACCATGCGCAAGATCGTCGAGGTGCATCATCCCGGCATTAAGGACAGCCTGCTGACCACCGCGTTGACGCAGTTCTACGAGATCCGTGATACAGCCGGGTTGAAGAAAAAGCCGTCGACGTCAGAGGTGCTGGACTGGCTGAAGCTGCTGCTGGCCGAGGATCTGACGGCGGAAGATCTGAAACGTGATGGCGCAGACGCGTTGCCGAAACTGCACGGCGCGTTGTTGAAGAACGAGCAGGATGTGCATCTGTTCGAACGGCTTGCCTTCATGGCGCGGGGGCGTCGCTGAAGAGACGGCCCAACGAGACAGATGGCCTGCGCGTAACACCGTATATGATGGCTTGCGGCTGACGTATCTGGTGCTCTCTTCTTATGCGATCTGGGCGGTCCGATCTTTTGCAGTGCAGTGAAGGGAGCAAGATTTGCGGTCAGGACCACTGCGTGACACCGCGTCATGGGCGCTGATTGCCCTGCCCGTGATCAGCGGGCTTTGGCTGGCCATTGGCGTGGGTGTACTTGCAGCGCTCAGCCCCGGTTATTCTCATGTCAGCCATTTTATGAGCGTGCTGGGAGCAGCCGGGGCGCCATATGCCGCCTGGACCAACTATGCGGTGTTCATCCCGACTGAACTGTGGGTCCTCGTCTTTCTGGCGCTGCTCAATGCGCGCCTGCCGGACCGACGGTTGACACGGGTCTCACTGATCCTGCTGGCGACCTATGCGGGCCTGCTTATGCTGGCCGCCGGGTTGCCCTGCGACGCGGGATGTAACGGCGGAGACGACGGGCAGAGTACGGTCCATATCGCGCATATGATTGCCGCAGCCGTGGCCTACCCGCTGGCGCTGATCGGCGTGTTCCTGCTGGTGCTGACCCTCCCGAAACCTTCGCTTTTGCGGCGCCTTGCGCTGCCGTCTTTGGCTGTCGGGGGTGGTCTGTTCGGCGCCATCATTGCTGTTCCGGAGGCACAGGGCCTGTTCCAAAGGCTGCTTGAGGCGTGGATCTACGCGCAGTTCATTGCACTGGGGGTCCACGCCGCCTTGTGCCTGCGCCCTTAGTAAGCCTCGCGCAGGAAGCGTTCGACGCGCTCTGGATCATCCTCAATCATGCGCAGCAGGATGCGGGCCGGGCGTTCCGGCAGGCGGCGGCCCTGCTCCCAGTTGCGCACCGAGCCGAGGCGAAAGCCGAAGTGGCTGCAAAACCGTTCCTGGGACATGCCAAGGGTTTTGCGTAGGCGTACAACGTCCACCATCGGCACCTCGCGGCTGGCCATGGTCTCCAAGGGCGTTTTACCGGAGATATCGTCCTGCATCTGCTGCAGCGCCATGGCATCACGGTCCGCCTCGCTTTGCTGGCGGATACGGCCGGTGCCTCTGGCCTGATGGTTTGCCTTATGCTCTGCCATATCAATTATCCTCCTTCAGCAGCGCCTTGATGCGGGATTTCACCACATCCAGCGCCAGATTGCCCACCGCCCGCGCGCCCTGCGCCATCAATCCCGACAGGCGCGGATCCCGCTGTCGGCGGTGAATTCTGAGCACATAGACCATCATCAGATCAGGACTGGCCTGATGGATGCGGTAGCGCAGCGTCAGATCCCCGGCGACATGGTGGTAATCTTCATCCGTCTTGCGCCCGATGGTGGGGTCGCGCACCAAGGTGGCGATCAGCCGGGCCAGCTCATCCTCGTCCAGATAGGCGTGGATGGCGTCCTCGATCGCGACCGGGGTGATGCGGTAATCCACCCGCAGGCATTTCTGTGTCTCTTTGCGTATATACGCCATTGGCGTAGCCTTTTCAACCTGTCTCTGCGTTTACCCCTGATTAGGGGCAGATGATCCTGCCTCACACCGCAGCGCGAGCCCCTGCATTTCCGCCCTGATGCCCAAGGGTCGGCGGACCCTTGCAGTAGAGGTGTTGCCGGGGTGCCCTTCTCTTTGCGGCTCTGCTGCGCTATGGCCAGCCATAACATTGATTTTTAACCCTGTCTTGGCACAAGCTGGGGCTGTCCTGTCGCAGGAGAGATCGCTTGTTCACATTCCGGCCCCGTATGCTGCCCGTTGGTCCTTCTGCCGATCCTCTTGCAGGGCGGCCCTCCCCCCTGCGGTGCTGGCGCGGGTTTGCGGTGCTGGCGATGGTGGCGGCGCTGGCTGCATGCGGGGTTGAGACACGATATGCGCCCCCGAGCCGCACCGCTACGGCAGTGGCACCGCTGGCCCCGGCCAAGAGCTTTGCCCGCGCGCATCCGGTGGCGCCGCTACGGGCCAACAGCGATATCGCACGGGATTTCCTCGACCTGCATTTCCAGCTGGAAAGCGGCACCGCCCTGCCCGTCTTTACCCGGTTTGAACATCCCATCACCCTGCGCCTCATCGGTCAGCCCACCAAGAGCCTGAACCGGGATCTGGCAGCCTTGCTGCAACGATTGCAGCGCGAGGCGGGGCTGGATCTTCGGCTGTTGGGCGAGGATACCGCAGGCCTCGCAGCCAATATCACCATCGAGGCAGTGCCGCGCAAAGAAATCCGCCGCGCCTCGCCGCGTGCGGCATGTTTCGTGGTGCCCAATGTCAGCTCGCTGGCGGAATACCGTCGTTCCAAGCGCAAGCCCGGGACCAATTGGGCCAATCTGCGCGCGCGCCAGAGACTGGCGATTTTTGTGCCCAATGATGTCAGCCCGCAGGAAACCCGCGACTGCCTGCATGAGGAGCTGGCACAGGCCATCGGGCCGCTTAACGATCTCTACCGGCTGTCGGATTCGGTGTTCAATGACGACAATGTGCACACGGTGCTGACCGGATTCGATATGCTGATCCTGCGGGTGGGCTATGCGCCCGACCTGCGCAGCGGCATGACGCGGGCTGAGGTCGCCGCCCGTCTGCCAGCCATTCTGGCGCGGCTGAACCCCGGCGGGGCTGGTCGGGCTACCCAGCCGCTGCCCGCCACCTCACGCGACTGGATTCAGGCGACTGAGGCGGCGCTGACACCGGGCACCAGCCGTGCCAATCGCCTCAGAGCGGCGCATCGCGGGGCGGCGATCGCCCGTGATCTGGGGTGGCAGGATCACCGGCGGGCCTTCAACCACTATGTGCTGGGGCGCATTCTGCAACGGGACGATCCGGAGCTGGCGCAGCAGCATTTCGAGACCGCGCTGATCTATCTGCAGGGGCGGTATGACAGCCCGCTGCTGCGCGCCCAGATCGCAAGCCGCATGGCCGCCTTTGATATTATCCGCGGAGATGGCGAGACCGCACTGGCGCGGATCCGGCCTGCCCTTCCGGTCGCGGCGCGGGGCGAAAACGCGGTGCTATTATCTAGTCTGATGCTGCTGGAGGCCGAGGCGCTGTTGTTGCAAGGCCAAACTGACGCGGCCTATGCCGTGAGACTGGACAGCCAGGGATGGGCACGATACGGGTTTGGCCCAGATTGGGCGGTGCGCAGCGCGATGACCGAAATTGCGGCCCTGGCGCCGCCGCGCTGATCTACGGCCTGCGCAGGGCCAGCAGCGTCACGGCTTGACCCGGAACTGAGCGGCCCCACCTGAGACATGAACATTCTTAATATACGGACATCAACATGATCGTAATCGGCGCATTGCTTCTTGGCGCACTTCTGGGGGCCCGCACGGCCCAAAAACGCGGCGGCAGCCTGGCAGATAAGCTGCAATATGGCGCTGCATACGCCATGGTTTTTGCTATTCTGGGACTGTTTGCGACCATTCTCGCCGACCGCATGCTGCTCTGACGCAGCGCGCGGGGTGCGAGATGCCCCCTGACCAGCCCTGACGGAGACCCAGATGTTTCAGCCCTTCTTTGAAAACCTGCGCAAGGCGGCGGTTCCGGTGTCCTTGCGGGAATATCTGACCCTTCTCGAAGGGATGAAGGCGGGGCTTGCGACCTACGATATCGACGCCTTTTACTATCTGGCGCGCGCCGCCATGGTGAAGGATGAGCGCAATATCGACAAATTCGACCGCGCCTTTGCCACGACATTCTCCGGGTTGGAGGCGATCCCCGCCGAGGCGGTGATGGAGGCCGTGGACATTCCCGAAGAGTGGATCCGCAAGATGGCGGAAAAGCACCTGAGCGAGGAAGAGCGCCGCGAAATCGAGGCGCTCGGCGGGTTTGAAAAACTGATGGAAACCCTGAAAGAGCGGCTGAAGGATCAGGAAAGCCGCCATCAGGGCGGCAACAAATGGATCGGCACGGCGGGCACCTCGCCGTTTGGGGCCTATGGCTACAACCCCGAGGGCGTGCGCATCGGCCAGAAGGAAAGCCGCCACCAGCGCGCGGTCAAGGTCTGGGACAAGCGCGAGTTCAAGAACCTTGATGGTGATGTCGAACTGGGCACCCGCAACATCAAGGTGGCGCTGAAACGTCTGCGCCGCTGGGTGCGCGAGGGCGCGTCCGAGGAGCTGGACCTCTCAGGCACCATCCGCGCCACCGCCGAACACGGCTATCTGGACGTGAAAACCCGCCCTGAACGCCACAATGCGGTGAAGGTGCTGCTGTTTCTCGATGTCGGCGGATCGATGGATCCGCATATCAAAGTGGTGGAAGAGCTGTTCTCGGCGGCGCGCAGCGAGTTCAAGCATCTGGAGTATTTCTACTTCCACAACTGCCTCTATGAAGGGGTCTGGCGCGACAACCGCCGCCGCTGGGATGCGCAGATCCCCACCCATGAGGTACTGCGCACCTATGGGCCGGACTATAAGTGCATTTTTGTCGGAGATGCCTCGATGTCGCCCTATGAGATCGCCTATCCGGGCGGCGCCAATGAACATTGGAACCCGGAGGCCGGTCAGATCTGGCTGGAGCGGGCGCGGGCGCAATGGGCCTCACACCTCTGGATCAACCCGGTGCCGGAGGCCTATTGGGGGCATACCCATTCAATCCAGATGATCCGCGAGATCTTTGCGGATCAGATGGTGCCGATGACACTGGCGGGGCTGGAGCGTGGGATGCGGGAGCTGACGCGCTAGGCCCGGCAGCCTGCACAGGGCACGCGCGGCGAAAGCTTGCCAAGTCACCCTGCCTCGGGTAGACCAAGCGCCAGAGAATTGGAGAGTTTATGTCCTGGTGAAGAAGGGGCGGCAGAGGCCACCCCGGTTTGCAGATTGCCCCGGAGAATGCCGCCTGCCCCTATCGGCAGGTGTCAGGGAAAATTTGCGCGACATTCATCAGACATACAGATCCGGGCCGACCCCGCGATCACACCAAGAAAGACATTCCCAATGACAAGGGACTATTCCCAATTCCTGAGCCCCGCCTCCGCTGACAGATCTGCCGATACCGCGCGGCCGCTGAGCCCGCTGGAGCATCTGGGCTGGCAGGGGTTCTTCTCTCAACAGACTGATCTGGACGAGATGGCCAGCCACCCGCCCGTGCGCATCACCGAAGTGAACCGCAGCGGCCTGCGCGCCATGGGCGACGGCATCGACATGGTGATCCCCCCCGGCCCCGAGGCCACGGTGGGGGATTGGCTGATGCTGGACGCCGAGCTGCCGACCCACAGTCGGGTGCTGGAGCGCAAGAGCCTGATCCGCCGCCGCGCGCCGGGCAAGGATCGCAAGGTCCAGCTGATCGCGGCCAATATCGACACGATGTTCGTGGTCACCTCCTGCAACGCGGATTTCAATGTCGCGCGGCTGGAACGGTTTATCGCCATGGCCTTTGACGCGGAGGTGACGCCGGTGATCGTGCTGACGAAGATCGACCTCTGCGACGATCTTGAGCCCTATGTCACCCAGGCAAAGGCGATTTCCGATCTGGTTGAGGTGGTTCCGCTGAATGCCAAGAGCGAAACCGCGCGCGAGGCGCTGGCGCCCTGGGTCCGGGCCGGGCAGACGATTGCCTTTCTCGGCACCTCCGGCGTGGGCAAATCCACGCTGACCAAGGCGCTCGGCGAGGATCTCGATATCGCAACCCAAGGCATTCGCGAAGATGACGCGCGCGGGCGCCACACCACAACCCGTCGGCAGCTTTACTTCATCGCAAACGGCTGTGGCGTGCTGGATACACCGGGGATGCGGGAGTTGCAGCTGACCGATGCGGCCAGCGGTGTCGGCGATGTCTTTGCAGATCTGGAAGAGCTGGCGACGCAGTGCCGATTTCGCAACTGCGCCCATGAAGGGGAGCCGGGCTGCGCGGTGCAGGCGGGCATTGCCGCTGGTGAGGTTGACGCCGGCCGGTTGGACCGCTGGCGCAAGCTGGCTGCGGAAGAAGCCTTCAATTCAGCCTCTCTGGCGCAGAAACGGGCCAAGGACAAGAGCTTTGGCAAGATGGTGAAGACGGCGAAAACCATCAAGAAGCGCAGCCGCAAATAGCCGCTAGCACAGGTGTCAGACACGACAGAAGGGCGCCCGATGTGGGCGCCCTTTGATGTGGCGGCTAAGGCTTGGCCCCACAAGAAGGCCGGTCAGCTGCCGCCCTGTAGCAGCGGCGTGATCCGGCGTACGGCAGCGCGGCGGTTGGCGCGCTCGGCGCGTTGGGTCACCACCGCCAGATCGGTCTCACCATAGCCCTGCACCACCATATTTTCAGGCGGCACTTTAAAATACTCGGTCAGAGCCAATGCGACACTTTCGGCGCGGCGGTCTGACAGCGCGAGGTTAAAGGGCGCGGCACCGACCGCATCGGTGTGGCCTTCGATCAGAAACACCTCCTGCGGGTTCTGCGCGATCATGTCGCGCAGCGCATTGCCCAGCGCAGCCAGTTCTTCGGCCTCCGCTGCCCGGATCACCGCAGACCCGGTTTCAAAGTTGATGGATTGCACGGTGATTTCCGGCACCAGACGGCGGACCGCGTCGATATTGCGGATCTGGCGCAGGGAAAAGCGACGGCTCACGGCGGGGGCTTCCTTCGCGGCGAGCACCAGCGCCAGCTCATCTGCGTCAATCGTATCGCTGCTGAAGGCTGATTTGCGCGGGGCGGCTGTGGGCAGTTCGGAGACCACCACGTTGTCGGCGCGCTGGGTGTCATCGAACAGCACGACACTGCTGCCATCCGTCAGCGTGCGGGTGCGGCGCAGGACGCGACCATCGCGGGCGCGGATGGTTTCAACCTCCGCCCCATCCTCACGCACGACAACGGTGCGGGTGGAACCGTCCTTGAACTTATAGGTGGTGACATTGCTGCCGGGCTGGCGCAGCAGAGCGTCGTCGTTCTTGATCACCCGGTACTGGCCGTTCTGTTCCACCACCGCGCGGTCGCCGGAATTACTGACAACGGTTTCGCCCTGTTTCAGGAGCTGGCCGATGGCCACGGCCCCCAGTCCAAGCAGAGCGGCCTTCTGCAGCTTGCTGAGACCGTCATCGTCGTTGTCTGCTGTGGCAGCGGCGCTGTTGCTGTCAGTTTCAGCGTTTGCAGAAGTTTCGGCAGTGGCCTCGGCCTCAGCCGCCGGGGTGTTCACGGCTGTTTCAAATTCCTCATCCGAACTGCGCGCGGTGTCTTCCGTCACGGTTTCCTCGACAACCTCTGCCTGTTCGGTGGTGGCGGCGCTGGCCGCTGCTGCGGCGGCGCTGTCATCTGCCTCCTCGGTCTGGGCAAGGGCGTCGGCCTGCGCCTGACTGTCGAGCGGCTCAACCTCGGGTTCGGGTTCAGGCTCGGACGTGGGTGCAGGGTCGGTCCCGGCCTCCGCCTCTGCCAGCGCTGCGGCCAGTTCGGTAGCGGCGGTGGTTTCGGCCTCAGCCGTAGCCTCGGGCGCGGCGGCGGCGCCTGCCTCTGTGTTGGCGGCTGTATTCACCCCGTCATTGGCTGCCGGCTCCACCGGAGTCTCTGCCTCTGCGGTGGTTTCACCTGCGTTCTGTTCAGCGGCTGTCTCTTCCGTCTCGGCCGGAGCTTCGGTCTGCACGGTCTGAGATGGGGCAGCGTCTGTGGCGGGTTCTGGGACAGGTTCAACCGGAGCGGCAGCGGCCTGCTCTGCCTCGGACGGGGCTGCTGGCTCGGCCTGTTCGCCTGCCTCAGGTGTGGCCTCAGCCTGATCAGCGCCCGCCATCAGGGTAGTTGACGCAAGAGCAGGGTCCAAACCAGTGTCCAATTCGCCGGTAACATAGGCCTGACAGAATTTGGCTTTGGCCCCCTTGCCCTTGCCTTTCAGGATCTCCCCTTCGGGACTGATCCGACCGTTTTGCAGCCAACGCAGACAGCGCTGCACGGCCTCGGTGATCTGCTCCGCCGTCATCTGGCTGAGGTCGGTCGGATCCGATTTAGACTGCGCGGGCGCGGCGACCGGAAGACTGAGAGAGACGATGACCGCCAACGCGGTCGAGGATCTGAGAAGCTGCGAAACCATGCGGTGTTCCTTTCGCTGTGCGATGCAAAGCCTAGAAACATAACGCGCGCCGGGGCAAATAAGTTGCTTGTGAGTGACGGTTTTCGGCCAGAGCCTGCCGATCAGATGTGGCCCTCGCGTCTGTTATTCGGCCGTCAACATCTGCATCAGTCGCTGTTTTTCGCCGCTGTCCTCCGCCCGGGTGAGGACATCAGCGAGATCCTGAAGCGCCGCAATAGAATGACCTGCGCGAAAGCTGTCGACATGAGGCAACATGGCGCGAATGCCGCGGGCCTTGGGGGCGAACCCGTCAAAGCGCAGTAAGGGGTTCAGCCAGATCAGGCGGCGCGCAGACAGATGCAGCCGCTGCATTTCGGCGCTCAGCTGATCGGTGTCGTCGCGGTCCAGCCCGTCAGTAATCAGCAGGACCACGGCCCCCTGCCCCATGACGCGGCGCGACCAGTCTCGGTTGAAATCATGCAGACAGGCGCCAATCCTTGTACCGCCCTCCCAGTCCTGCGCCTCGGCCCCGGCTGCAGCCAGGGCGGCATCCACATCGCGCTGCGCCAGATGGCGGGTGATATTGGTAAGCCGTGTGCCGAAGGTAAAACCATGCACCCTCGCCCAGCCCGGCCCCTTGCGGTTGGCGACCGCATGCAGGAAATGCAGGATCAGACGGGAGTATTGGCTCATGGAGCCGGAGATATCGCAGATCACGACGAGATTGGGCCAGCGCACCCGACGTTGGGCGCGTGAAAGGGTTGTAATCTCGCCGCCCTGACGCGCAGCCTGCGCCATTGTGCGTCGCCAGTCGATGCGGGGACCTGTTGGTGACGCCATCAGACGGCGCGATTGAATGGGGCGGATTGGCAGCTGCATCTTGGCGAGCATCCGCTTGGCCTCGGCCACCTCGGCGGTGCTCATCTGCTCAAAGTCGAGCTGCCGCAGCCGTTCCTCGCGCGACATGGTGAGTTCGGCGCTTAGTTCCAGCTGCTCCGGTGGCTCCTCCCCCTCCGGCGGGTCAGGGCGATCCGGCGCCTCAGCCCCATCCAGCAATGCCTCGGCGGCGCGTTTCTGGGCGGGCTTGGCGGCTTTCTCCTCCTGCGTGCCCCGGATCGCGGGCAGCATCGCCGCCATCATATGCTCCAGAAAGCGCGGATCCCGCCAGTAGAGACGAAAGATCTGCGCAAAGACCTGACGGTGTTCGGGTTTGGAGACAAAGCAGGCGTGCAGCGTCCAGTAGAAATCCTGCTTCGAGGTAAAGCCGGCCGTGGCCACAGCCTCGACGGCCTCGCTCACCCGGCCGGGACCGATAGGCAGTCCAGCGCGGCGCAAAGCCCGCGCAAAATGGGTAACATTCTGCGCCAGCCGTGGCGTCTCCGGCAGCGGCAGCGGCGGGTATTCAGGCATCAGCGCAGGCCCGCAGCATCACGCCGGACCCAGCGTCGCGCGCGCCTGATCGAGAATGCGTTTGGCCTCTGATCCATGCAGACGGCTGATATCATCCTGATATTTCAGGATTGCCCCCAATGTGTCGGCAATCACCTCTGGCGACAGATCAATGACATCCAGCGCCAAGAGGCAATTGGCCCAGTCAATTGTCTCGGCAATGCCGGGATGTTTGAACAGATCCTCGGTGCGCAGCGCCTGCACGAAGGCCACGACCTCCCGCGACAGGCGCGGCGCCAAACCCGGGGAGCGGGCTGTCAGGATCTCCATCTCGCGGTCGAAATCGGGGTAATCCACCCAATGATAGAGACAGCGCCGTTTCAGCGCGTCATGCACCTCGCGGGTCCGGTTGGAGGTGAGGATCACGATGGGCGGCTCTGGCGCCTTAATGGTACCAAGTTCGGGGATGGTGACCTGAAAATCGCTGAGTGCCTCCAGCAGGAAGGCTTCGAATGGCTCATCGGTGCGGTCGAGTTCGTCGATCAGCAGCACCGGAGCACCTGCCGGATCCGGTTGCATCGCCTCCAGCAGCGGGCGGCGGATGAGATAGTCATCGCTAAACAGCTCTGCCTGAAGCCCTGCCCGATCCGATCCGGCCCCTGCGGCCTCGGCCGTGCGAATGGCCATCATCTGGGCGGCAAAGTTCCATTCATAGACCGCGCTGGAGGCATCCAGCCCTTCGTAGCATTGCAGCCGGATCAAGCGGCGGCCCAGCGCTGCGGCGAGGGTCTTGGCGATCTCGGTCTTGCCCACCCCGGCCTCGCCCTCCAGAAACAACGGCCGACCAAGGCGCAGCGACAGAAACACCACCGTTGCCAATCCCCTGTCGGCGACATACCCCGCCTCCGTCAGTAGTGTTTCCACCGCATCTATGGAGCCAGGTAGTCCGCGCGTGCCTTCCGGCGCAGGAGGACTGGAAGGCTGACTGGTGGTCTCCGGTTGGCTCGTCTTCGTCTGCTGCGACATCTCGCTCCCCTTCGGCTCTGCCCAAGAGGCCACGGCGATGTGGGCGGGTCAAGCGGCTGGTCATGCCACTTTGGTCCCATAGGCCATCCGTGAATGATACTGCGCCCTGTTTCCGGACACATTGACCGGCCTGCCCTGCAATGCGATGACAGAGACACGCCATCGGCCCACGCGGGTCCGGCACAGACGTGGCAGGAGACAGCATGCGAACACTGGCCGTGACATGTGTAAAGAACGAAGGCGCTTTTCTGCTGGAATGGATTGCCCATCATAAGGCTGTGGGCTTCAGCGATATCCTCGTCCTCTCCAACGACTGCGCGGATGGCACGGACCGGATGCTGGACCGGCTGGATGAACTGGGCCATGTCACCCACCTGCGCAACGATGGCCCCTATGACAAGGGCGGCATTCAGTTCACCGGGTTGAAGAAGGCGGATAAACACCGCCTGATGCGTAAGGCCGACTGGGTGATGGCGTTGGATGTGGACGAATTTGTCAATATCCATGCAGGGGAAGGCCGACTGGCGGATCTTCACGCGGCGCTGCCCGATGCGGATGCCATAACCTTGACCTGGCGGCTGTTCGGCAATGGCGAGACGGTGCGCTATCAGGACCAGCCGGTGACCGACAGCTTCACCCGCTGCGCGCCGGAGGTGATCCACTGGCCGTGGCGGGCGGCGATGTTCAAGACGCTCTATCGGAACGATGGCACCTATCGCAAACTCGGGGTGCATCGTCCGCGCAGCCCGGAAGACGGCGCTACCCTAGAGGGGGTTCGATGGTTCGATGGCTCAGGACGGGAACTGGATCAGGGGTTCAAGACGCAACGGATCTATTCCGACTATGGGCAGCCGAATTTCGATCTGGTGCAGCTCAACCATTATCCGCTCGGGTCAATGGAAAGCTACGTGCTGAAAGCCGAGCGCGGGCGGGTCAACCGTCCGGGCGATCTGGGCATGGACTATTGGGTCGAGCGCAATTTCAACACGGATGAGGATGATAGCATCGCCCGCTATCGCCCCGCCCGTGAGGCCATTGCCGATCTGCTGCGCGAGGACGCCAAGCTGCAAAAGCTGCACGCCCGCGCAGTGCAGTGGCGCCACGAGCAGTTTCGCACACTGATGCAGCAGGAGGCTTATCGGACGCTGTTTTCGCGACTGCTGATGACACCGCCCTCGCGGCTGATCAGCCCCGGCACCGCACGCACGCTCACCGGCTTTGCCACGCTGGGCCGCCATGGCGCACCGCAGGGCGGCGACAAGAGCGACTGATCCGGCGCCATATCAAGATCGGCCCTACAGACCAGCCGGTCAGAAGGCAGGACATGGCGCAGACACAGGCCAGCCACTGGCCGAAAACTGGCCGAAAACTGGCATCTTTTTCAACGAAACCCGCGCCGATGGCCGATAAACCGGCCTTACAATTTCCAATTTTAGCCTTATTTCGCCCTTAGACGTTGCCAGACGCAAACCCGTCCAAACGAGGGCGGGACAAGAGGACGACGCAATGCAGCAGGATACATTGGACACGCTGGACGAGGACCTGTCCGGGCTGAAGCCCGCGCAGTGGCAGGCCCGTATGGCCGCCCTGGCCGAAGAAAACGGCATGTATCAGCCGCTGGGCAACCGTCACTTTGCCAGTTTCATTGATCAGGGCAATACGCTGCTGGTCAGTTTTGAGACCATCCAAGGGATCCACAACCTGTCGGATGTGGCGCAACCGCTGGGGTTTGATCTGGTGAAGAACCTCGGCTGGTCACATCTGTGCATCATCTCCAATGGCGACACCTGGTTCCGCAATGAGCGGATCTACGGATTCTTCGACCAGCTGATTGACGACGGGTTCTTTGATGAATTCGACAAGGTCGTGTTCTATGGGGCAGGCCCCTGCGGCTATGCGGCTGCCGCCTTCTCCGTGGCGGCCCCCGGTGCCACCGTTGTCGCGGTGCAACCACAGGCGACGCTGGATCCGCGTCTCACCGATTGGGACGACCGGTTCAGCGAGATGCGCCGCGTTGATTTCACCGATCGTTACGGCTTTGCCCCGGATATGATGGATGCGGCCAAGCAGGGTTTTGTGATTTACGACCCGCGTGAGCGGCTGGATTCGATGCATGCCGCCCTGTTTGCGCGCAAGAATGTGCTGCGGCTGCGCACGCCGCATCTGGGCGACACCGTTCAGACACGGCTGATCGAGATGGAAATTCTCTATAATATCCTCGCGCTGGCCGGTGCAGACCGGCTGACCGAGCGGCAGTTCTACAAGCTCTACCGTGCCCGCCGTAGCAATGGCCCCTACCTGCGCAAGCTGATGGCTCGTCTGGAACAGGATGAACGTCCCTATCTGATGGCCCTGCTGTGCCGCAATGTGACCAGCAGGCTGCGCGCGCCTCGCTTCCGCCGCCGTCTGGAGGCATTGCGCAAAAGCGCCGCAGAAGACCAGATCAAACTCCCCCCCGAACGGTAAGAGCAGTGCGGCGCCGGATGGCGCAAAAGGCGGGGCGGCCAATAGCTTTCGCATGTGATGCCGTCGCTTCCCCTGCGCGCGCCCCTGTGCTAGGCGGGCGCCATGACCGTTCAGCTCACCATCCCCCGCCCCGATGACTGGCATCTGCATCTGCGCGACGGCGCAATGCTGGCGGCCGTTCTCCCTGAAACTGCCCGCGATTTTGCCCGCGCGATCATCATGCCGAATCTGGTGCCGCCGGTGGTGACAGGGGATCAGGCCGCGGCCTACCGCGACCGTATTTTGGCCGCCCTGCCCGACGGCATGGCATTTGAGCCGCTAATGACGCTCTACCTGACCGAGGACACCGATCCGGCGGATGTGGCGGCAGCTCATGCCAGCGGGTTGGTCAAAGCCGTGAAGCTCTACCCGGCCGGGGCCACCACCAATTCCGCCTCTGGCGTCAGCGATTTCGACAAGGTGCGCGGCGTGCTGGAGACCATGGCCGACATCGGCCTGCCGCTTTGCACCCATGGCGAGGTGACCGACCACGACATCGACATTTTCGACCGCGAGGCGGTGTTCATCGACCGGGTGCTGGACCCCATCCGCAAATCCACCCCCGGCCTGCGCGTGGTGATGGAACATATCACCACCAAAAACGCTGCCGACTATGTGACCAGTCAGGACAGCGATCTGGGGGCCACAATCACCACGCATCACCTGATCATCAACCGCAACCACATTCTGGCAGGCGGCATCAAACCGCATTATTATTGCCTGCCGGTGGCGAAGCGCGAAGAACATCGTTTGGCCCTGCGCGCAGCGGCGACCTCTGGCGACAGGCGGTTCTTCCTCGGAACAGATTCGGCCCCGCACACCGACCCCAACAAGCTCAGCGCCTGCGGCTGTGCCGGCTGTTTCACCGCCCCCAACACCATGCCGTTGTTGGCCCATGTGTTCGAAGAAGAAAACGCACTGGACAAGCTGGCCGGATTTGCATCCGAGAATGGGCCAGCCTTCTACGGCCTGCCGGTAAACGCTGAAAAGCTGACTCTGGAAAAGCAGGCCAGCCCGGTCACCTTCCCCGAACAGATCAGCACCGAAGATGGCCCGGTTACCGTCTTTGACCCCGGTTTTGATGTATTCTGGAAGGTTGCCTGATCTTCTGGCCCCACATATCCCCGCCGAAGGCTTCTGCCACCGGCGGCTCGCGCCGACCAAAAGGATGATAGCATGATCCCCTCCTCCTACCCCTCCCGCGAAGAAATCGCCCGCCTTTCTGCCCGCATGCTGCTGGAAATCGGCGCGGTGAATTTCAACACCGACACGCCTTACACGCTGGCGTCTGGCCTGCCCTCGCCCAGCTATATTGATTGCCGCAAGCTGATCTCCTTTCCGCGGATCCGCACCACGCTGATGGATTTCCTCACCGTCACGGTGATGCGCAATGCAGGCTTTGAGGCGTTTGACAATATCGCGGGCGGCGAAACGGCAGGCATCCCCTTTGGCGCCTTGGTGGCCGAACGCATGGCGCTGCCGATGACCTATGTGCGCAAGAAGCCCAAGGGTTATGGCCGCAATGCCCGCATCGAAGGGGTCATGACTGAAGACCAGCGCGTGCTGCTGGTGGAGGACATGACCACCGATGGCGGCTCGAAACTGTCTTTTGTGGATGCGATCCGCGAGACCGGCGCCACCTGCGGCCATACCGCAGTGATTTTCTATTACGACATCTTCCCTGAAACCACCCAACGCCTGGGAGATCACGGTGTTGAGCTGCATTATCTCTGCACCTGGTGGGATGTTCTGGCCGAAGCCAAGGCGCAAAAGAGCTTCAGCGACGAGACACTGGATGAGGTAGAGCGCTTCCTGAAAGATCCGCGCGCCTGGCAGGAGGCGCATAAATCCGCCTGATCACCCTCTATCTGACACGCATCTTATCTGGGGCGACCTGTGGACAGGGCCGCCCCGAATCGACTTGGGAGCACGCGCATCAGCGCAGATATAGACAGCTTCCCAGAATGCACCGCATCATATAGACTACACACACCTCAACCCGGCTTCTGTAAAAACGACACACAGGTCAGCCTGCGGATATCCACAGGCTGTTCACAGCTCATCCACAGAGTTTTCCAGATAGCCAGACCGGGGTTCGCCCCCCTATAACGCGGGGCCAATGACGAGAGCAGCGATGAACGATATTACGCCATTTGACCCCAATCTGCCCGCCGCCCCGGAGCCTGCTGCCAATGGCGAGGCAACCGGAGACGACGCTCATATCCTGCCGCATTCCGTCGAGGCCGAACAGCAGCTGCTGGGCGCGATCCTGACCAACAATGACGTCTACGACCGGATCGCCTCAATCATCACATCCGCGCATTTCTACGACCCGGTCCACACCCGCATCTATGAGATTGCCGCCGCCCGGATCTCCAAGAACGCGCTGGCCTCGCCGGTGACGCTGAAGGCCTTTATGGAGGATGACGAAGGCCTGAAGGAATTGGGTGGCCCGGCCTATCTGGCGAAACTCGCCGGGGCGTCCATCTCGGCCTTTGCGGTACGCGACTATGCCCAGATGATCTATGATCTGGCGATCCGGCGCGAACTGATCGCCCTGGGGCGCAGCATCGCGGACAAGGCGCGCCGTGTCGATGTCGCCTCTGAACCCAAGGAACAGATCGTCGAGGCGGAACAGTCGCTATATAAGCTAGCCGAACAGGGCCAGACCGAAAGTGGTTTCAAATCCTTCCTCAAGGCAGTCACCGAAGCGGTCAATGTCACCAATGAGGCCTATCAGCGCGGCGGCGGCATGGCGGGGATCTCCACCGGGCTGGCCGATCTCGACAAACAGCTGGGCGGTCTGCACCCGTCGGACCTTTTGATCCTGGCGGGGCGTCCCTCGATGGGGAAAACCTCGCTCGCGACCAATATCGCCTTCAACGTCGCCAAAGCCTACAAACGCGGCCAGAAACCGGATGGAACCGAAGGCGCCGTGGATGGCGGCGTCGTTGGCTTTTTCTCACTGGAGATGTCGGCAGAGCAGCTGGCGGGGCGTATTCTGGCCGAAGCCTCAGAAATCTCCTCACATAAGATCCGTCAGGGTGACATGACCGAGGAAGAGTTCCGCCGCTTTGTGCAGGCGGCCAAAGATCTGGAAAGCTGCCCGCTGTTCATTGATGACACGCCTGCCCTGCCGATTTCACAGCTGGCTGCCCGTGCGCGCCGTCTGAAACGGACCCATGGGCTGGATCTGCTGGTGATCGACTATCTGCAGCTCTGCCGGGGCATGGCCGAAAACCGGGTCAATGAAATCGCGGAAATCTCCATGGGCATGAAGGCCATCGCCAAGGAGTTGAACATCCCGGTGGTCGCCCTCTCCCAGCTGTCACGTCAGGTCGAAAGCCGCGAAGACAAACGCCCGCAGCTGTCGGATCTGCGGGAATCGGGCTCGATCGAGCAGGACGCCGACGTCGTCATGTTCGTGTTCCGCGAAGAATATTACAAGGAACGCGAAAAACCCGGCGATCACGAATTGGACAAGATGGAAGAGTGGAAGCAGGCGATGGAACGCTTGCACGCCAAGGCCGAGGTTATCGTCGGCAAACAGCGTCACGGCCCGATTGGCACGGTTGAACTGGCCTTTGAGGCGCAGTTCACCCGCTTTGGCAACCTCGCCAAGGCATGGCAGCAGGATCACGCGCCAGAGTATTGATCCGCGCCACAAAATGCTGAACACAACGCGCCGCCAGCCAGCCCCGGCGGCGCGCCTTTGGACGCTCCCCGGCGCCTGTCACCTTTCCCTAAATACTCAAAAAACCAACAATTGCCCCGCAGACTCCCGCTTGCAGGGGTAGCCCACGCCGCCCGCCGCAACAGCAAGCCAGGGCGCGGAATCCGCCAACCACCTCGTCGGCGGGGCCGGAATGCGGTTTCCCCCTTGACCCCTGTGCCCCCCGTGTCATGAACAGCGCATGACGACTGCTAGACTGACACTCAATCTGGATGCGCTGGTGACCAACTGGCGCAACCTCGATGCGCTGACCAATTGCGAGACCGCCGCAGTGGTCAAGGCCAATGGCTATGGACTGGACGCAGGCCGCGTCGGCAAGGCGCTGGCCAATGCCGGTGCGCGCAACTTCTTCGTGGCAATGGCAGAGGAAGGCGTGGCCCTGCGCCGCGCCATCGGCCCCGGCCCCGGCATTTCGGTTTTTGCCGGCCATATGGAGGGCGACGCGAAACTGCTGCGCGACTTCCAACTGACGCCGATGCTGAATTCACTCGACCAGATGCTGCGCCATTTTGAGAGCCTGCCGGGCCATCCCTTTGGCGTGCAGCTTGATACCGGTATGAACCGACTTGGCATGGAGGCCGCCGAATGGGCCGCCGTCCGCGACATTGCTCTCAGTCAGGGGCCTGTGCTCCTGATGTCGCATCTGGCTTGTGCAGATGAGACGACCCATCCGATGAACAGCCACCAGCTGCAAAACTTCCTTGACCTGACTGAAGGTCTGGATCTCCCCCGCTCCCTCGCCGCGACCGGGGGCCTGCTGCTGGGGCGCAACTACCACTTTGACCTCTGTCGTCCGGGCATCGGGCTTTATGGCGGGCAGCCTTATGGCGATGCGCTGCCCGTGGCGCAGCTTGACCTGCCGGTGATCCAGATCCGCAGCCTCGATCCGGGCGAAACCGTGGGCTATGGCAACAGCTGGACGGCGCAGCGCCCCAGCCGCATCGCCACGGTCGCAGCCGGGTATGCCGATGGTCTGCACCGCGCATTAGGCGGCGGCCAGATCCAGGTCTACGCAGGCGACACGCCCTGCCCGGTGGTCGGCCGCGTTTCCATGGATCTGATCACTGTCGATGTCAGCGACCTTGGCGACGATCCCAGCCACCTCAGCATCCTCAACGAGCGCCAGACCGTGGATACGCTGGCACAGGCTGCGGGCACCATCGGTTATGAAATCCTCACCTCTCTCGGCAGCCGCTACGCACGGAGCTATACTGGATGAGCACATCTTCGCGTCTTTCACCCCTCAGCCTGATTGCGCGGCTGGGGCAGTTGGTCCTTGCCGGTCTGGGCGCTGTGGGGCGGGTGACGCTCTTTGGTCTGTCCACGTTCAGCCATATGCTGCGGCCGCCCTACTACCCGCGCGAGCTGCTGAATGCGCTGTTGCAGGTGGGCTGGCTGTCGCTGCCGGTGGTGGGCCTCACGGCGATTTTCACCGGGGCGGCGCTGGCCTTGCAGATCTATGCGGGCGGCGCGCGGTTCAATGCCGAGGCCGTGGTTCCGCAGATCGTTGCCATCGGCATGGTGCGCGAGCTTGGCCCCGTTCTGGTTGGACTGATGATTGCTGCGCGCGTCACCTCCTCCATCGCGGCGGAGATCGCCACCATGAAGGTCACCGAACAAATTGACGCGCTGGTCACACTCTCCACCCATCCGATGAAATACCTGGTGGCGCCGCGTGTGCTGGCCGCGCTGATCACAGTGCCGGTGCTGGTGGGCGTTGGCGATATCATCGGCATCATGGGCGGCTATGTGGTCGCGACGCAGAACTTGGGCTTCAATCCAGCGGCCTATCTGAAAAACACTGTCGATTTCCTTGAGCTGCGCGATATCGTCTCCAGCCTTGTGAAAGGCGCTGCTTTTGGCACCATTGCCGCAACCATGGGCTGCTATTACGGCATGCAGTCAGGCCGCGGGGCGCAGGGCGTCGGTCGCGCCACCAAAGGGTCGGTTGAGGCCGCTGCGGTGCTGATCCTTGCCGCCAATTTTGTCCTCACAGGGATTTTCTTCTCGCTATGATCCAGATGAAAGACGTCCATAAGGCCTTTGGCGACAACAAGGTTCTGCAAGGCATGACGCTTGAGATCCCCAAAAGCAGCTCCATGGTGATCATCGGCGGATCCGGCACCGGAAAATCTGTCGCGCTGAAATCTGTTCTGGGGCTGATCACACCGGATCAAGGGCAGATTCTGGTCGATGGCAAACCCGCAGCCAGCGGCGACCGCGACGCCTTTCTGGCGCGTTTTGGTATGTTGTTTCAGGGGGCGGCGCTATTTGACTCCCTGCCGGTCTGGCAGAATGTCGCCTTCCGTCTGCTGCGCGGAACCCTCAAGCGCCCGGTGGATGAGGCGCGCGAGATCGCCATTGAAAAACTGCGCCGGGTGGGCCTGAAAGCTGATGTGGCGGACCGGCTGCCCGCAGAACTGTCGGGCGGCATGCAGAAGCGTGTGGGTCTTGCCCGCGCCATCGCCGCGGAACCCGAAATCATCTTCTTTGACGAGCCAACCACCGGCCTTGACCCGATCATGTCCGGCGTGATCAACGACCTGATCCGCGAAATCGTGGTCGAGATGGGCGCCACCGCGATGACCATCACCCACGACATGACCTCCGTCCGCGCGATCGCCGACAATGTGGCGATGCTGCATGCAGGCGTGATCCAGTGGACTGGACCGGTAAGCGAGATGGACCAGTCGGGTGATCCCTATATGGAGCAGTTCATTCACGGCCGCGCGGAAGGGCCGATTGAGGCGGTGAGGTAAACAAAAGGATATTGTTTTGCCATCAGAATTCGAGCAGAAAATTTTCAAACTCCTATTTCCTTACGCCAGCAAGCAAATCGATACTATCGAAAATAGCGGTGCCAAATTCGCCCACTATACCAGTGCGGAAGCCGCTGTCAGCATCATTCGCAACCATACCGTTTGGATGCGCAGTGCCGCTACTATGAATGACTTCTCAGAAATGAGATACGGTCAAAATCTCATCGACTATGCGTACCGTCGCACATCAAACGGCCAGAGGCTCAAAGCATTTCTAGACCTTTGTCACCAAGGGCTAGCAGACGAGTTCGAGGACGTATTTGAAAAACACAAAGACAATAGATTAACACAGAGTTATCTCATCTCCGTTTCAAGGCACGGTGACGAAAATGGTGCAGAAGACCAGTTCGGAAGATTGTCCATGTGGCGGGCATACGGTGGGGACACCAACGTAGCCTTCGTATTCAACAACGAGCCCTTCTTTTCACCGAGTAGCGCCGTCAACGCATTCACATCACCGGTTTTCTACTGCACAGAAGCTGAGTTTTTTGAAGAATTTCAAAGTGTGGTTCAGAACCTGGAAGATAACTTCTCTCTTTTTTCTCAGCTATCCCGTCAGGAACTCAGGGAGCGTCTTTTCAACGCATTTCATTTCGCCGTATTGTCAACAAAACACCCGGGTTTCGCCGAGGAAAAAGAGTGGAGAGTGATCCATTCACCAAGAGTGCACCCCTCAAAACATATCCAACCAAGTGTCCGCTGTGTCAGTGGGGTTCCTCAGAAAGTCTACGATTTAAAGATTCGAAACTACCCAGACGAAGACATCAAAGGCGCGACGTTTCCAGAGTTCCTGCACAAGATAATTATTGGACCGACTCAATATCCTTACCCAATTTATGATGCGCTAGTCAGCGAACTCGAAGCGGCAGGCGTAGCCGCCCCCCAAAGCAAAGTATGCTTTTCCGGTATTCCTCTCCGAAGGTAGAGCCACCATGACCCTCCGCCTCCTCACCCTGTCGCTCCTGATCCTCTACCCTATCGCTTGGTTCGCGCCGCTGATGCGGGCGGGGCTGCTGCCGATCTTTGGCCTCAGCGAGATCTCGGTGATCACCGGATTGCAGAGCCTTTGGGGCAGCGACGTCATTTTGGCGCTGACGGTCACGGCTTTCGCGATCTTCGCGCCCTATTTCAAAACCATCGGTCTGGCGCTGGTGCAATGGGGCCTGCTGGATACGCGCGCCCAACCGGTTCTGCATGTCTTGGGCAAGCTGGCGATGGCGGATGTGTTTCTGATCGCGCTTTATATCACGTTGGCCAAGGGGATTGGCTATGCAACGATTGAGACCGCCTGGGGGCTTTATTTGTTTACGGGCTGTATTCTGGCGTCAATTGTCCTGTCTCTTCTGACCGCGCACCAGGTTAGCCAGCAAGACGACTAGAAACGGGACGCTGCCCCGGCCTTCGGCCTCCCCCGGGATATTTAGGGCCAGAAGATGTTCTGTGCGCCCCCATCTTCTGGCCCTAAATATCCCGGAGCGCGAGGCAGAGCCTCGCATGCCCCGTCTGAGGCTCCGCAACACTTGAACAAACCGGAAACATCTGCCAGATCTACTGCATGGCAAAAACAACATATTCCTGCTCTGCCTGCGGAGCATCTTTCTCAAAATGGTCCGGGCGCTGCGATGGTTGCGGCGAGTGGAATTCCATCACCGAAGACAAGGGCCTGTCCAAGGGCGGACCGGCGTCGAAATCGCTGGGCATGCGGCGTGGCAAGACAATCCCCTTGAGCGATCTTGCGACGGAGGAAGCGCCACCACCGCGCACCTGTTGCGGTGTGGGGGAGCTAGACCGGGTGTTGGGCGGTGGGTTGGTGCCTGCCTCTGCCATTCTGGTCGGCGGGGATCCCGGGATCGGGAAGTCGACACTGCTGTTGCAGGCGGCGGCGCAGTTTGCCCAGTCAGGCCTCAAGACGATCTATGTCAGCGGTGAGGAAGCCAGCGCCCAGGTACGCATGCGCGCGCAGCGGCTGGGATTGGCGGAAGCACCGGTCAAGCTGGCGGCGGAGACCAACCTGCGCGATATTCTGACCACGCTGGAGGCAGAGCGACCACAGCTTGCGATCATCGACTCGATTCAGACCATGTGGGCTGATCACGTGGACAGCGCGCCTGGGTCTGTCAGCCAGGTGCGCGCTGCCGCGCATGAGCTGACGACATTTGCCAAAACCAATGGCGTATCTATCATCATGGTCGGCCATGTCACCAAAGAGGGGCAGATTGCCGGTCCACGGGTGGTCGAACATATGGTCGATACCGTGCTGTATTTCGAAGGCGAGCGCGGGCATCAGTTCCGCATTCTGCGCGCGGTCAAGAACCGCTTTGGCCCGGCGGATGAGATCGGCGTCTTTGAGATGACCGGCGGCGGGCTGAGTGAAGTCCGCAACCCCTCGGCGCTATTTCTGTCAGAGCGTGGCACCCCGTCGCCCGGGTCGGTGGTGTTTTCCGGCATCGAAGGCACCCGCCCGGTTCTGGTGGAGATGCAGGCGCTGGTCGCGCCTTCGCCCCATTCGCAGCCGCGCCGGGCGGTGGTGGGCTGGGACTCTTCGCGTCTGGCCATGATCCTGGCCGTGTTGGAGGCGCGCTGCGGCATCCCATTTGCCGGGCTTGATGTCTATCTCAACGTTGCCGGAGGGATGAAGATCTCAGAACCTGCGGCGGATCTGGCAGTGGCTGCGGCGCTGCTGAGCGCGCGCGAAGACACCGCGCTGCCCGCAGATACAGTCGTATTCGGAGAAATATCGCTCTCTGGTGCCCTGCGACCCGCCCCTCAGACCGAAAACCGGTTGAAAGAAGCGCAAAAACTTGGTTTCACCGCAGCGATAGCTCCAAGTGGTGGCAAATCCGTCGCGGTCCCCGGACTTGCGGTGCGACAGGCCTCTGATCTCGCCGGTTTTGTTGGCGATTACTTTGGGGCTGGCTAAAGTCGCAAGAATTCTAATCGCAGGTTAACGGGCGAGGGACATGGAAGGTTTCACCATTATCGACGGGGTCGTGGCCCTTGTCATTGTTGTATCAGCGTTGCTGGCCTATTCGCGCGGGTTCGTGCGTGAGGCGATGGCCATCGCTGGTTGGATCGCCGCCGCCATCTTGGCCTTTCTGTTTGCGCCGCAGGTCGAGCCGCTGATGGCAGAAATCCCGGTGATCGGAGAGTTCATCGCGGACAGCTGCGAATTGTCGATTATCGCCGCCTTTGCTGCGGTGTTTGCATTGGCGCTGATTGTCGTGTCTTTCTTCACGCCACTGTTCTCCTCACTGGTGCAACGGTCAGCGCTTGGCGGGTTGGATCAGGGCATCGGCTTCTTCTTTGGGGTGCTACGTGGCATCCTGTTGGTGGCGATTGCCTTCTTCCTCTACAATGTCGTGATGACCGGTCAGAGCTTCACCATGGTTGATGAGAGCCGCTCTGCCGTTGTGTTTGAGCGGATGATCGGCAAGATTGAGGACCGCAACCCCGAGCAGGCGCTTGGCTGGGTCACCACGCAGTATGAAAGCCTGATCGGCTCCTGCGAGAAGTAAGCGCCTATCGTTGCTGCCACCGCGCATCGCGGACCTGTGGCAGCGGCACATATTAGGGGATTGGAACAGGGCGCCTCAGGCGCCCTTTTTCGTGGCCGGATGGAACCGGTTGAGATTTGGCCGGCTTGCACGGTCTGGCATAGACCACCGGGCCCATCGCAATGCGACCGCCGCTTGGCTGGTTCATGGCTTGTGAACGACGGTGATGCCGCAAGGATCACTTGTCCAATGATGATATTTAGAGATGCAGGCGCGTTTACCTTTCCTAACATCAAAAACACTCATTAACACTCTGTTAACCAATTAGAATCGCTGTATCAGGGCATTGAATCGGACGCCAAGCGTGGGGTGGCGTGTGAAAGCAGACGGATAAAAGTTAACAAATCCTGTGATCCGAGGTGTTTTCGGGCAACAATTCGGTGAATGAGGCAGGATTAGCGGCCAAAACCCCTCAGTTGTCCCAATCGGCCCGATCCTTGCCCCATTTCCGTCCAATTTCGCAGCGCACATTGGTGTCACCAAGACGCCAGACAGAACGTCAGGCACACCGCTCAGAAGGACGACACCATGCTGCTGGATCACTCGACATCGTTTGCTGACTGTCAGCCCGTTGGTCTTCTGCTGGATTTCCCGGCGGCTGTCTCCCCTTCGGCTCCCAGCCGTGCCCGGCCCCGGCCACGCACCGGTGGTCTGCTGCCGCATGTGATGGTGGAAACGGATCGCGGCTTTGTTCAGGCTCGCAATGTGAAGCCGGGCGACAAAATCTACACTCTGGATGGTGGCGCGCAGGAAGTGACCGGCGTCAAACATGCCGTACCGCGCCTGACCTCGCTGGTGCATGTGCCTGCCGGTGCGCTGGGGAACGATGACGATCTGATGTTGCCGGCGGATCAGAAGGTTGGTCTGGAACTGTCCGCAGTGGAGCGCCTGTTCGATGTGCCCACCGCGATCACCAAGGTGGTTTCGCTGATCGGCTACAACGGTATCTCTGCCGCCATGCCGGAGAAGATGGCACGCATCTATCTCTCCTTTGCGGAGGAAGAAATGATCTGGGCCGAATGTGGCATGCTTGTGCATGTGGCAGGCGATACCAGCTCAGAAGATGACGGCGCCTTTCGCATGCTGACACTGACCGAGACCAGACAGATTCTGGCCAGTGAAGACGGCCGCGCACTCGCCGATGCGGGTAAGGACGATGCGGATGACCGCGATGAGGAGAGCGATGACGTGCTCTCCGCCTTTGATATGCTGCGCGGTCTGCTGGCGGCCTGAGGGCGCGATCACCGCCCACCTCTGCCAGGCTGAAACCCTGCGATACCGACCCGCTGCCCTGCTGAGACACCCGACCTGCGACCGCTCGCAGGTCGTTGTCGTTCTGGAGCGCGCGAGCAGCTAGACGCGGTTTTTCACCCCAACTGTCGTGAAACCGTGATCCTTTGGTGACATGGGCGGGCGGACCCTCTATGTGGGGGGCATCCTGACAACCGGATTCGGAGCCACACCGCCTTGCCGATGCCGCAGATGCCCCCCGCCCACCCGTTTGACGATGACAAGCTGCGCGAAGAGTGCGGCATCTTTGGCGTCGTCGGCGTCCAGGACGCCTCCAATTTCGTTGCTCTTGGCTTGCACGCCCTGCAACACCGAGGACAGGAGGCCGGCGGCATTGTCACCCATGATCCTGTCGAAGGGTTCCAGAGTGCCCGTCGTTTTGGCTATGTCCGCGACAACTTCACTTCGCAAGATGTGATGTCCACCCTGCCCGGCCCGATCGGAATTGGCCATGTGCGCTACTCCACCGCCGGGACCAAAGGTCAGACCGCAATCCGTGACGTGCAGCCTTTCTTTGGCGAATTCGCCATGGGTGGGGCCGCAATTGCCCACAATGGCAACATCACCAACGCCAATGCACTGCGCAAAGAGCTGATCGAGCGCGGTTCGATCTTTCAAAGTTCTTCCGACAGTGAATGTATCATCCACCTGATGGCACGGTCGCTGCAGCGCAACATCCCTGAGCGGATGGAAGATGCGCTGCGCCGGGTCGAAGGCGCCTTTTCCGTTGTGGCGATGACCCGCACCAAGCTGATCGGCGTGCGGGATCCGCTTGGCGTGCGTCCGCTGGTCCTGGGCAAAATCGGCGACGGCTATGCCCTCAGCTCGGAGACCTGCGCACTGGATATCATTGGCGCGGAGTTCCTGCGCGAGATTGAACCCGGCGAGATGGTGGTGATCACCGACAAGGGCGTCGAGAGCCATTTCCCGTTCCGCCGTCAGCCCTCCAAGTTCTGCATCTTTGAGCATGTCTATTTCTCCCGCCCTGATTCGATCCTGGGCGGGCGTTCTGTATATGAAACCCGCGAAGCCATCGGTCGCGAGCTGGCCAAGGAAAACCCGGTTGAGGCCGATCTGGTCTGCCCGGTGCCTGACAGTGGCACCCCGGCCGCCATTGGCTATTCGCTGCAATCTGGCATTCCCTATGCGATGGGGATCATCCGCAACCAGTACATGGGCCGGACCTTCATTGAGCCCACCGAGCAGATCCGCAACATGGGCGTGCGCCTGAAGCTGAACGTGAACCGTGCGTTGATTCAAGGCAAACGGGTTATTCTAGTAGACGATTCTGTTGTGCGGGGCACAACATCGCGTAAAATCAAGGAGATGATCCTTGATGCCGGGGCCAGTGAGGTGCATTTCCGCATTGCCTCGCCGCCCACTGCTTGGCCTTGTTTCTATGGTGTGGACACGCCTGAACGTGACAAGCTGTTGGCAGCAACCATGACCGAAGATGAAATGGCCAAACACCTTGCCGTGGACAGCCTGAAGTTCATCTCATTGGATGGGCTTTATCGTGCTGTCGGTCAGGATCAGGGCCGCAACAGCGCCTGTCCGCAGTATTGCGACGCCTGTTTCTCGGGCGAATATCCCGTTGTTCCCACCGATATGGTGGAACGGGGGTTTGAAATGAAACCCGCAGCAGAGTAAGAGCGCAGCCGACATCAGTTCGACTCATGAGGCGCTGATCAACGGATCGGCGCCTCATGCCGTTTTTGCGACCACCACCGCCTGCCACCGAAAGGCCGACCCTTTGGATCCACATCTCGCCCGCATGCTTGGCTCGCAGCGCCAGTGCCGCTGTTGCGGGGCGACCTTTGCCCAACTGCTGAGCCTCAGCTGTGACCGGCCCGATGTCTGCCCGGAAGATATGTTCGTGCACGACAACACCGCCATCTCCGCACAGGCAGGCGATGTGCTGACCGAGGATTTCTGCCGCCTTGGCAAACTGCGCTTCGTGCGTGCGGTTCTGGCAGTGCCTCTGGCGGATACCCGTGGTGAGGAGTTCATTCTGGGCACCTGGGCGCGGCTGAGCCAAGAGGATTTCGAGGCCTATCTTGATCGGTTTGAGATGCAGGAGACCGAGGATCTGGGCAGCAAGCGCGCCTGGTTGGCCAATGCCATCCCTCCGGATGGCAGCGAGTCGGTTGAGGCTATGCTGCATATGCGGCCAGAAGGGCAATATCCGGAGCTGCAAATCTCCGAGCCGGATCATCCGCTCTACAATTTGCAGATGGTAGGCGCGCAGCTGGAGGAGCTGCTGGGCCTGCTTTATGCCTATGGTCACGATCTGCCGTCGTTGATCTACGACGCCTGATCCCACTTAAGGCCCTCCCCGTCTTAGCCTGTTTTCCGCCGCAGGAGTTCAAGGGCCTGCGCGCAATTGCGCAGCGTCGCGCAGGGTAATGCGCAACGGCTTGCGCACCAGGGAGCGGCCTACCGGCAGTCGCTTGCCACCGCCCATCGCCCCCTCTGTTCGGCGGAAAGTGAAGCTGATAGCCGACCGGCATCCGCCCTGAGCGCTCCTGAGAAAGAACCAAGTTACCAGAATGGCAAATCGTGATAGCGGCAAGACCCCGGCAAATGTTGCAGGTCATGCCACCCAGAAAGACGCCTTGCGCCGCAACCGGCTCAGCCTGTTGGGATTGTTTGGTGCCAGCAACAACCTCAGCGCCATGGTGCGTATGCCCAGCGGGCGCACACAGGTGGTGACCCGTGGCAGCCGGCTGTCCGGCGGCGAGGTCATTGCCATCGATGCCGACGGTCTGATCCTGCAGAAAAACGGCAAAGCTGCGCGGATCGAGATGCCGGGCAGCTGATCCGCCTTGGTGCCTGCCGGGGGCCCCGAAGGCGGCTGCGCCGCTTTGGCCCCTTGACCCGCGCCACGCAGCGCCGCACAAGGCGCGCATGACACAGAAACTTGCTCTCATCACCGGGGCCTCACGGGGTCTGGGCGCCGCCCTCGCAGAGGCACTGGCGCCGACGCATCACATCGTTGCCGTGGCCCGCACCACTGGCGCGCTGGAAGAGCTGGACGACCGGATCAAATCCGTCGGCGGTTCTGCCACATTGGCGCCGATGGACATCACTGTCCCCGATGCTATGGCGACGCTCTGCCGCGGCATCCACGACCGTTGGGGACAGCTGGACCTCTGGCTGCACACCGCGATCCACGCCGCACCGCTGAGCCCGGCCAATTTCGTCGCCGCGAAGGATTGGCAGAAATCCATGGCGATCAATGCCACCGCGACCTCCGTGTTGATCCCCTATGTGGCCCCGCTGCTGGGGCAGACCGGTCAGGCTGTGTTCTTTGAGGATCCACGCGCGGGCGAGAAATTCTTTGGGGCCTATGGCGCCACCAAAGCGGCCCAGATGTCACTGGCCAACAGCTGGCAGATTGAGACCGCCAAGACCGGCCCCAAGGTGCAGGTGCTGACTCCGCAGCCCATGGCCACCGCCGTGCGGGCACGGTTTTTCCCCGGCGAAGACCGCGACGCCTTGGCCACTCCGCAGCAGGAAGCGACCCGGCTGTTGCCCCAGATTCTGAGCGCTGCCGACTGACCACCGATTGCCCATCGGCTGCATGACGCCTAACGGCGGCGCAAACGCGCAACATTCCGCCGACCGGTGCCCGACAGGGGTGCCGGTCGCGTTGGTTTCAAGGTCAGGCAACAAACCTGTGACCTCTGTGCCGCAGGGGCCGTCACCGCGCAGCTTGCGCGCGGTCACAGTGGGGAAAGTCTTGCCCCCTTTTGCCCCACATCTTATTCAGGTCGGACATGCGGATCGGCGTGACCGCACCCGAGATACAGCCCGCCAGAGCCAGACGAGAGGCCCAGTTCATGCGAATTCTGATCACCAATGACGATGGCATCAGCGCCCCCGGTCTGGCTGTTCTGGAACAGATCGCCCGCGATGTCGCGGGCCCCGACGGCGAGGTCTGGACCGTGGCGCCTGCGTTTGAACAATCAGGCGTCGGTCATTGTATCAGCTATACCCGCCCCTTCATGCTGAGCCAGCTGGGCGAGCGCCGCTTTGCCGCCGAAGGATCCCCTGCCGACTGTGTGCTGGCCGGGCTGCATGTGGTGATGAAGGACCACCTTCCGGATCTGGTGTTGTCGGGCGTAAACCGGGGCAACAATTCGGCTGAAAACGCGCTCTATTCCGGTACATTGGGCGGCGCAATGGAGGCAGCATTGCAGGGCATCCCTGCGATGGGGCTGTCGCAGTACTTCGGGCCAGAAAACAACCAGCTGGACAACCCGTTTGAAGCTGCCGCCGACCACGGCGCTGATCTCATCCGCTCAATCCTTGACACCCAACCCAACGAGGACGCGGATTACCGGTTGTTTTACAATATAAATTTCCCGCCCGTTCCCGCAGCAGATGTTAAAGGGCGACGGATCGCACCGCAGGGGTTTCGGCGTGGTAGCCATTTCTCCGCTGAGGAACAGACCTCCCCCAACGGGCGGCGTTACCTGTGGATCCGTGGCGGCAATCAGCATATCGCGACCGCCGAGGGTACGGATGCGGCGCAGAACCTGGCAGGCTATATCTCGGTCACACCGATGCGGGCAGATCTTACGGCGACGGACGCGCTGGAGCGCCTGAAGGGCATTGAATGAGCGAGCCGACTGCCGAAACCAAGATGCAGTTTCTGTTTGCCCTACGTTCGCGCGGGGTGACGGATGCGCAGGTACTGGACGCGATGGAGCAGATCGATCGCGGCCCCTTTGTGCGGGGGTTGTTCTCGGCGCGCGCCTATGAGGACATGCCGCTGCCGATAGCCTGCGGCCAGACCATTTCGCAGCCTTCGGTCGTCGGGCTTATGACCCAGGCTTTGCAGATTTCCCCCCGCGATACGGTTCTGGAAGTGGGCACCGGGTCCGGCTATCAGGCTGCGATCCTGAGCAAGCTGGCGCGGCGGGTCTATACCGTGGACCGCCATGCCCGGCTGGTGCGGGAGGCGCGGCAGATCTTTGACCAGCTGCATCTGTCCAATATCACCTCGCTGGTGGGAGACGGCAGTCACGGGTTGCCGGAGCAGGCTCCCTTTGATCGAATCATCGTGACCGCTGCCGCCGAGGATCCGCCCGGCCCACTCTTGGCGCAGCTGAAGACCGGCGGTATCATGGTTGTGCCCGTGGGGCAGTCGGACACCGTACAGACCCTGATCCGTGTTCAAAAAACCGCCAGCGGTCTCGAATACGACGAATTGCGCCCGGTGCGTTTTGTTCCCCTGCTTGAGGGGATCGGCAAAGACACGTAAGGGAGAGGCAAGACCTGCCCACCCCAAGGTTCGGGAACATCCCGAGCTGGATCACGTGGCTGGCCGACGGACTATTGGCAAGCCCCAGGGATAATGGGGGCCCGCAAGACGGGAACGGCGTTCTGAGGAGAGCGAAATGACAGTGACTGACCCCACCCGCCGCGATCGCGCGACAGGCCGCAAGGTGCTGATGGCGTTGCCTCTGGTGGCCGTGCTGGCCGCTTGCGAGGCGCCGCTTGACTACGATCTGCGCGGCCAGATCGGTGCTTTCAACACCACCAAGGCGGCCCAAACCGCCACTACCAGCCGTCCGAAACCGGATTCCAGTGGTCTGATCACCTATCCGTCCTACCAGGTGGCCGTGGCCCGGCGCGGCGATACGCTGAATGATGTGGCTGGCCGCATTGGTCTGCCCGCCAGCGAATTGGCCCGTTTCAACGGCATGAAGACGGACGATCCGCTGCGCCAGGGCGAAATCATCGCCCTACCCCGCCGGGCACCTGGCACCGCTTCAAACAGCACAGGCGGTGTGGATATCGCCTCGCTGGCGGGGGATGCGATCGACCGTGCGCCCGCCACCACGCCAAGTGCGGCAAGCACCGTCAACACCACGCCGCTGGCCCCGCAGCCCTCTGCGAGCAAGCCGCAAGTGCAGAGCGGACCGGAGCCGGTGCGCCACAAGGTGAAACGCGGCGAGACCGCCTATACCGTGTCGCGGCTTTATCAGGTGCCAGTAAAAGCGCTGGCGGAATGGAACGGTCTGGGCAGCGATTTTGCCATTCGCGAAGGGCAGTTCCTGCTGATCCCGCTGAAGGATCGCCCCGCACCGCGCAAGGAAGCCTCTGCAGCAGCCGTGCCTGCGGTTGCAACCGTCACCGCCCCTGGTGAGGGCACCAGCACACCCACCCCACCCAGCGCGACCAAGCCGCTGCCACAGGAAACCGTGGCCCCGGCAGCCGAAGCCCCCAAAGATCTTCCGAAAGTGGAAGTTCCCGCCCCCACCCGCAGCTCCAGCAGCGCGATGAGTTACCCGGTCAAGGGGAAGATCACCCGCACCTATTCCAAGGGCAAGAACGACGGCATTGATATCGCGGGGGCTGCGGGCGCACCGGTGCAGGCCGCCGATGGCGGCACCGTCGCGGCGATCACCAAGGATTCCAACAATATCCCGATCATCGTGATCCGCCACGATGCCAAGCTGCTGACGGTCTACGCCAACGTCGACAAGATCGCCGTGAACAAGGGCGATACGGTATCACGCGGCCAGACGATTGCTGCACTGCGTGATGGGCCGTCGGCCTATGTGCATTTCGAGGTTCGCAACGGCTTCGAAAGCGTCGATCCGCTGCCCTATCTGCAGTAACGTCGCCCCGGCATAACCACACCGAAAAACGGCGCCCGGGATATCCCTGAGCGCCGTTTTCTGTGTGATGTGCCGGTGGGGTGTCCCGAAGCCTCCTACGCGATCAGCTCAGGTGACTTTTACACCGTGCCGACCCGCGAGATCGGTGAAGAACTGCCACGCAACGCGCCCCGATCGCGCACCGCGTGTGGCTTGCCATTCTATCGCCTCAGCGCGCAGCTCCTGCTCCATAACCTCTACGCCATAGGCGGCGCAATAGCCTGATATCATGGACAGATATTCATCCTGATCACAGGGGTGGAAGCCGAGCCACAGCCCGAACCGATCCGAGAGCGAGACCTTTTCCTCAACCGCTTCGGAGGGGTTGATGGCGCTGGAGCGCTCATTTTCGATCATATCGCGCGGCATCAGGTGGCGGCGGTTAGAGGTGGCGTAGAACAGCACATTGTCAGGCCGCCCTTCGATGCCGCCATCCAACACCGCTTTCAGGCTTTTGTAGTGCTGATCATCATGGCCAAAGGACAGATCATCACAGAACAGGATGAAGCGTTCAGGCGCTGCCCGCAGATGGTTCAGCAGACGCGCGACCGATGGCAGATCCTCGCGCTGCAGCTCCACCAGTTTGAGTGCTGGAAACTCCGGTGACAGCTCGCCATGGATCGCCTTCACCAGGCTGGATTTCCCCATCCCACGGGCGCCCCACAGAAGCGCATTATTCGCTCCAAACCCAGCGGCAAAACGGCGGGTGTTGTCCAGCAAGGTGTCCCGTGCCCGGTCGATCCCCAAGAGCAGCTCCAGCTCAACACGGGTGACGCGGTTCACAGGCTCCAGACGGTCCGGCGCCACATGCCAGACAAAGGCAGACGCGGCACCAAAATCCGGTGCCTTCAGCGGGGCCGGTACCATCCGCTCAAGCGCATCGGCGATGCGAGTCAGGCTTGTCTCATCCATACTGTGGGCCTCCGGTTCAATGTCTGGAATATGTGAACCTGCGCGGGATCAGCTGTCCTGCGGCTCAATCATGTCAACACGGGTGGCGTGGCGACCGCCCTCGAATTCCGCATTGAGGAAGGCATCAACAATCTCAATCGCCAGGCTGTCGCCAACCACGCGCGCCCCAATCGAGAGCATATTTGCGTTGTTGTGCTGGCGGATCATCTTCGCCGAGAACGTTTCGGAGCAGACACCGCAGCGGACGCCCTTCACCTTGTTTGCAGCCATCATGATGCCCTGACCCGTCCCGCAAAGGATGATCCCGAGATCACAATCGCCTGAGGCCACGCGCTCCGCCGCAGCAGCACCGTGCTTGGGATAGTGGGTGCTCTCCGGGGTGGTGGGGCCAATATCGACGACCTCCCAGCCGTTTGCGGTGATATGGTCCGCGATGGCCTGACGCAGCTCAATCGCGGCGTGGTCGCTGGAAAGCACAACGCGGGTTGGTTTTTTCTGGTCCATGGGAGTCTCCGTCGGTGAATTACCGGGGTCAAAGCATGTTCGGGCACCGCGGGCAAGAGGCCAGCCAACAAAGGAAAAAGGCGCGCCGTTGCCAGCGCGCCTTTTGGTTATCGATTCTGGCTGTGATTACTTGACCTTACCGTCATCCTGATCGTCGTCGTCAAACTCAGCCATCAGGGGGTCATCTTCGGGATGCATATCCATCTCGTCATCGAGGTCCTCCTCGTCGTCATAGTAACCTTCGGCGCGCAACTTTGCCTCGCGGGTTTTCTCAACCCGGCGCACCAAGAGGATCGACAGTTCATAAAGACCGTAAACGACCGAGAACAGGATCCCTTGGGTGATCACATCCGGCGGGGTCACAAGCGCGGCCAGCACAAGGATCGCGACAACCGCATATTTGCGGACGCTGCCCAACCCGTCGGCGCTGACCAGACCGGCCTTGCCCATCAGGGTCAGAAGCACCGGCAGCTGGAAGCACAGGCCAAAGGCCATGATGAACTTCAGCGTGATATCCAGTGACTCGTTCACCTTACCAAAGAAGGTGATCCGCACCCCTTCGGTGGTTTCCGGCACCACGGCGGCATCGGCTGGCAGGCTGCTCACCGCGCCAGACATCAGATTGGCAAAGATCGATGACACATCGGCAAAGCCAAGGAAGAAAGCCATCGCCAGCGGTGTCACCACGAAATGGGCAAAGCTGGCCCCCAAGAGGAACATCATCGGCGAGGCGATGAGGAAGGGCAGAAACGCATTCTTCTCCGTCTTGTAGAGCCCCGGTGCCACAAAGCGCCAGAGCTGGAAGCCAATCACCGGAAACGACAGTGCAAAGCCAAACACCATGGAGATGCGGAACAGCGTGAACAGATACTCCTGCGGGCTGGTGTATTGCAGAGTCGGCGACGGGTCGCCGAGGTTCCGCAGGGTTTCCTCAATCGGGCCAAGCAGGAACTGCAGGATCGGTTCTGCAACAGTGAAGGCCAGCACAATGCCGACGATGAACGCGCCCACCGCCCGGATCAGGCGGGTGCGCAATTCGGCAAGATGCTCAATCAGCGGCGCTGTGCTGTCGTCGATATCTTCAGACGCGCTCATGTCTTGGTCTCACTTTCCGGCGTTGTCGGCGTGTCCGGGGCTGCCAAAGCCGCCTCCGCCTCAGCCGCCTTGGCCTGCGCCTCGGCTGCCTCGCGTGCCTTTCGGTCTGCCGCAGCACGGGCCGTGGCAGCTTGGATTTTCTTCGCGTCTTCCGCCCGTTCAGCAGCCAGTTTCCCGGTTTCGCTGTCGGGGTCGAATTTGGTCGGGTCAATCGACTTGGCCATATCCTGTGCCGCTTGTTTGACCCCATCCATAGCGGTGTTCATCGGATTGGCTGCCGCCTTCAAACCCTTGGCCATGTCGTTGACGCCAGCCTCGTCTGCCGCGTCGTTCATGGCTCGGCTGAATTCACGCGCCATGCCCTTCGCCTTACCCACGAACCGTCCGACATTGCGGAACAAAACCGGCAGGTCCTTGGGCCCGACAACAATCAGCGCCACAACGCCGATAACCATGAGTTCGGTCCACCCAAGATCAAACATCGCGGCTTAGACCTTGTCTTTTTCGGTCTCGGGGGTCACGTCGCGCGCGGCCTCTGCGGTGTTCTCTTCTTCCAGTTCCTTGGTACTGTCGTTGACGCCTTTCTTGAAGGCGGTGATGCCTTTGCCGACTTCGCCCATCAGCGACGAAATCTTGCCGCGGCCAAACAGGACCAGCACGACAACAGCGATGAGCAGCAGGCCCGGAAGGCCGATATTGTTAAGCATGAGAATGTTTCCTTCTGCGTGCGGACCCGGTGATGGACCGCAGATGTCATTTGATGACGGTTTTACGCCCCCGCCCCGGCGCGGCAAAGATCTGAGCCCTTACGTGATGGGCGAAATCTACTCAAAAACGCGTTTTCTTGGCAGGGCGCGTATCCAACTGACAGGTTTATGTCAGTTGGATAGCGGTATTGCCAGTACATCACAGCGAATAGGAGACAAGTGATGGATAAACATGTGGCAGAGATCGTGACCTTTCATCTAGCCGAGGGCATCAAGGCAGCTGATTTCGTGGCGCTGATGCAGCGCACCGAGGGTTTTGTGCGCGCTCAATCCGGCTTTTTGCATCGTCAGCTGACCAAGGGCGCAGATGGCAGCTGGACTGACTACGTGGTGTGGAAGGACATGGCCACAGCGCAGGAGGTGGCCAAGAGTTTCATGACGCAGGATTTCTCGGCGGAGGTGATGGCGGCGATTGCGCCTGACACGGCCAAGATGCGGCATGAGGACGTGCTCTGGTCGATGGCCAGCTAGGCTCAGGCAACTTTGAGGCTCCTGGGGCTGGGCGGGTGGTCTTGACCTCCTGCCCTGCCCGTATCAAGGCTAGGCCATGCGCCGTACTGACCGCCTTTTTGATATTATCCAGATCCTGCGCGACGGCAATTTGCACCGCGCGCAGGACATTGCTGAACGGCTGGAGGTATCCACCCGAACAATCTACCGCGACATGGATACGCTGGTGGCCAGCGGTGTGCCGGTCGAAGGCGCGCGCGGGGTCGGCTATATGGTGCGCGAGGCAATCACCCTGCCGCCCCTCACACTCACCAGCGAGGAGTTGGAGGCGCTGAACCTTGGCATGGCGATTGTTGCCGAGGCTGCCGACCCGGATCTGAAGGCTGCCGCCGAAAGGCTCGCTGCCAAGGTGGATGCGGTATTGCCAGAGCGCACTATCGCCGAAGCCGATGCCTGGAAATTTGCAGTCTACCCCTTTGCCAATGTGGCGCGGGGATTTACCCAGATGCCCACACTGCGCGCAGCGATCAAGGCGCGCCAGAAGCTGCATCTGACCTACAGACGCATTGATGACGCGCTGACCGAACGGGTCATCCGCCCGCTGCATATGGAATATTGGGGGCGGGTCTGGACCCTCACTGCCTGGTGCGAGACACGGGAGGATTTCAGGGTATTTCGGGTTGATCTGATTGAGGCGGCCACGCCCTTACCGGAACTCTTCGTGGATGAACCGGGCAAGCGGTTGATGGATTATCAGCCCTATGCCGACACGTCCGCGCCGGGCTGATCCGCCGCGTCAGCTGCCAGTCGGGAAAACGAAACAGCGGTTGCGGCGCACAGTCAGCCACATCACCCGTCCGGCATCCGGCAAGAAGACATTCGGTACCGTCGCCTTCAACACGCTGCCGTCAAAATCCATGCAAAACTCAACCAGGCTCTCATGTCCGAGGAAGCGGGCCCGCTTGACCACGCCGCGCGCTGCAACCCCATCGCTGGGCGTCGGATGCGGACCGCGCCCGTTGCGGTCAAAATCAATGCGCAGATGCTGCGGGCGGAACACGATGTCTACCTTGGTGCCATCCGGCACGCCGGGAGCCAGAAACTGGCCAAATGGGGTTTCGGCAAGCGCCCCGTTCACCTCGGCATGCAGGACATTGGTATCGCTGAAAAACCCCACTGCCGCGCGGTCCGCCGGCCGGGTATAGACATTATAGGGCGCGCCCTGCTGTACAATTTTTCCGGATCGCATCAGCGCGATCTCATCAGCCATCCGCATCGCCTCTTCCGGTTCATGAGTGACCAGCAAGACGGCGGCGTCCTCTTCCTTTAGCAGTGTCAGAGTTTCGTCACGAATGCCGTCGCGCAGGCGATTGTCCAACCCGGAAAACGGCTCATCCATCAGCATGATCCGCGGCTTGGGCGCCAGCGCGCGGGCCAGCGCCACGCGCTGCTGTTCACCGCCGGACAGCTGATGCGGGAATTCATCAATATACTGAGAGAGAGAGACCTTTCGCAGCAACTCTTCGACGCGGGCGCGTTTTTCGTCCTTGCTGCCCTTTAGGCCGAAGGCAACATTGTCGGCAACGCTCAGATGCGGAAACAGCGCAAAGTCCTGAAACATCAAACCGATCTCACGACGCTCCGGCGGCACGCGAAACACGGTATCGCAGATCAGCTTGCCATCGACATAGATCTCGCCGCTGTCCTGCATCTCCACCCCGGCGATCATCCGCAACGTGGTGGATTTTCCGCATCCCGACGGACCAAGCAGGCAGGTCACCTGCCCGGCCTGTATCTGCAACGACACATCATCCACCACCGCGCGCCCATCAAAGAACCGCCGCAGATTGCGAATTTCGAGACGTGGCGCAGGGGCAGACGCGCTGTTGGTGCCAAGCATCGGATCAGGGGGAGAGGATGTCATGCGACCTCGTTATTCATGTCCGACCTAAATGATCGGGCTTAGCCCGCAGATATCAACCCCACTGTTCCCATGCAAGAGAGCGGGATACCGCGCAACAGCCAGAGCGGCCCCCATATGTCATGACAGATCAGGCCCAAAGCCCCATCAGCCGTCGCGTTGATCCAGAAGATCGAACGTCAGCTCAGCGCGCGCCCGGCCATTGACCAGCAGCTCAAGCCGATGGTTACCCGGCACCAAAGTAAAGGTGCTGGCCCCGGCTTTCAGCGGATGACGTTTACTAAGGCGCGTGCTGCCGTCGGTCAGGACCGTTTGTTTCAACTTAAACACCTTGGCTGATAATTTGCCGCCGGGGCGCTGGAAATGCAGCCGATAATCCACCAGCACGGGGGCGCCGGGGGCGCCGTCCAGATGGCAGTCAAATTGCAGAGCACCGCCAATATGCACAGGGTCATCGCGCAGCGTCAGCGTTGCGGCGAGAGGCATGTCCGGGTCATACCCCAGCATCTGCATCGCGCCGCTGTGCCCCGCCTTCACCAACCCACGCAGCGCATGGGCTGTCATCCAGGCCAGCTCTTGCGGGCGCTGACGGCCTGCCGCCTGCCAGCTGCGCAGCCGATCCAGCACCAGCTCCGGATCCTTTTTCGAGATATCGTTGAGGTGATTGGCCACTGAACGCGTCACATAGCGGGTCGGGTCAGCGTGGAGCTGATCCAGCAGCGGCAAGGGCTGCACCAATGAGAGCGGAACCGATTGGCCCCAAGGCAGCCTTGGCCGGGTGCCTTCGCTGACCAGCCGCCGAACGTGGTAGTTCTCACTGGTGGCCCAGCGCTGCATCACGGACAATGTCTGATCGGTCCAATGGGAGAGGAACGGCCGGATGGCCCATTCCATGGAAAACCGCTGGGTGATCTCCGACAGCAGCTGCAGCGACAGGTCCGGTGCGGCCTCCAGCCCCCGCAGAACCACAAACTCCCCCAGCGGCGCAAAGATGAAATCGCCGAAATCATCATCCGACAGGCTGGGATCCAGTGGCGGCGGCAGTGCTCGCCGCAGAACGGGTGCAGCGGTCTCCAGATCAGCAGGCAGATGACCGGCCAGCACCTCTGCAATCAGGCTGATGCGCTCCTTCAGCTCCAGATCCGGAAGCCGAGCCATCACCTCAGCCTCAAAGCCCGTAGCGTCAAATTCGGAATCCGCCGCCGCGAAAAGGCCCGCCAGATAACGGGTCTTCTCCTGATTAAACAGTTGATCCTTCAATGAGAAACCGGATGCCATCTGCCCACCCCGTCAAATGGTCATATTGGTGGCACCGCCATCCAGCAGGATGTTCTGACCAATAATGAAACCCGCATGCTGTGAGCAGAGGAAGGCGCAAGTGGCCCCAAACTCCTGCCGCGTACCGTAGCGACCGGCAGGAATGCTCGCGGCGCGCTGTTCAGCGGCCTGTTCAAGGGAAATCCCCTGCTGCTGGGCCACACCGGTATCCAGCGAGACCGCTCGATCCGTGGCGTGGATGCCGGGCAGCAGGTTGTTGATGGTCACGCCCTGCGCCGCGACCTGACGGGAAGTGCCTGCTACATAGCCGGTAAGCCCGGTACGTGCCGCATTCGAGAGGCCCAGAACCGGGATTGGAGCCTTCACCGATTGTGACGTGATATTGACCACCCGGCCCCAGCCGCGCTCCATCATGCCGGGGACCAGCGCCTTGATCAGCGCGATGGGCGTCAGCATGTTGGCATCCAGCGCCTTGATAAAATCTTCGCGCCCCCAATCGGACCACAGCCCCGGCGGCGGACCGCCTGCGTTGGTCACCAGAATATCCACGCCCTCGGCGGCAGCGATGACCTTGGCCTGCCCCGCCTCGGTTGTGACATCAGCCGCGATGGCTTCCACATTGACGCCATGAGCATCCCGGATTGACTGAGCCGAGGCCAGAAGCGCCTCCGCCCCCCGCGCGTTCATCACCAGATCCACCCCGGCCTCAGCCAGGGCCTCCGCACAGCCGAGACCCAGTCCCTTGCTGCTGGCGCAGACCAATGCCCGCTTTCCCGCCAATCCCAAATCCATGATATATCTCCCTGTTGCGCCGCGATATCGTGCTCCGGCCATGCAGTTTATAGGCCGGGATCATACACCGTTTTTGTCGCGGCGGAGCTTGCACCCTTGTCCCGGTATTGGCCAGCCCAAACACCAATCGCAGGTGCCGATGCTGCCGCGAAACGGTCTGCGCCCTGCGCGTGGCCGTCTTTCGGTTCTGCTGGCTTCGCAAAACCACCCCCGTCTGGTCCGCATCTCGCCACATTTCCCGACAAAATGGGAGATCACACGCGCAGGACGCGCGCCGCTATTGGTTAGGTTATCCATGCTGACACAGCTGCATCAGACCCCCGTCGCTGCCCAAACGCTACCGGTGTTCGCGGCGGCTGATTTCTGCGTCGAAATTGGGGCCAATATGGGCGACAGCCTGGGGGTCTACGACGATCTGCAACTGGATGATGTCTATCAGCTGACCCGCAACACCCCACCTCGCCAGATTGGTTTGACAGCGCGCCCGGATGGGCGGCTTGCCCTGGATGAGGGGACCGCAACCGGCACCCCGGGTGCGCGCCTGCATCTTGATTGCCTGCTGACACTAATGCCCGATATTGGCGCCAATGTTGAGGCTCTGGTCATAGTCGAGGTTGACGAAGATGGGTTGATCGCTGCGATCTATTTGTTGCCGCTTTCGCCACTGCGCCAGCAGACCGGTTATACGCTGGTGCGCAAGACACGCGAGGGCACACGTCAGCGGCTCGCGCAGCTGGCCTGCGTCTCCTTCACGCGCGGCACCCATATTACCCTGGACACTGGCGCCCAGCGGCCGATTGAGGACCTTGTGGTCGGTGACCGGGTTCTGACGCGCGATGACGGTGCCCAAGACGTGCGCTGGATCGGCCAATGTACAAGCCGCGCTGTCGGTGAAATGGCCCCGATCCTGATCCGGGCCGGCGCGCTCAACAATGAAAATGATCTCCTGGTCAGCCCGGACCACCGATTGTTGGTGCATCCCCGCCGCGACATCCGCCGCAGGGGCCGCCCTGATCATCTGGTTCGGGCGAGAGAGCTGGTGAACGGGATTGATATCTTTGAACAAAGTGGCGGCTTTGTGGATTACTTCCAGCTGTTATTCGATCGCCATCAGATCGTATTCGCCGAAGGGATCGCCGCTGAAAGCCTCCTGCTCAACCCCTTGACGCGTGCCGCGCTGCCGCAGGAAAACCTGAGCCGGACGCCGGGCCTGTTGCTGGGCCATCAGCGGGTGGCCTCTGGCCTTGATATTCGACCGGCGCTGATGGAACGCGGTCAGGCCGTAGCCGGGTTGAAGCGCCGCGTCATGTGACCGCCCGCTTCCAATTTGCGCGATCTGTAGGAGGCCACCGGTCCAACGGCGAATGCGCATGGCCTCAACAGATGCTGAAAAATTCAGCACGCGGGGGCGAGAATTTACGATTTTTGATGGAAGTCCCCGTGATAATTCCAACACATGGGCCAAACGCCCCGATGTGGAATTTATGGAACTTTGCCTGACTATGACGAAACGAGACCTTGTGCAGCGCTGGTTTTCCGAGGTTTGGGAAAATCGCGACATGTCCACATTTGCCGAGATGCTTGCCCCCTCACTCGAGAATACGGAACTGCTGGATGGGCTGACCAACCCGCGCAAGGATTATCCTGTCCTGATTGAGGTTGTTCACAAGCTGGCGGGTGAGTTGCGGGTGCAGATACTGCATTACATGGAAGATGGCGACTGGACCTCTACGCGCTACCTGCTGACATCCGATGGCCCGGACGGGATCACACCTGTTCATGCTGAGGGGATCATGATGATTCGTTTTGAAGGCGACAGGATCGCCGAACTGACGTCCCGGTTTGACGCCTTCGCCTTCTTTGAGCAGCTGGGGCAACTGCCCGCAGATGCAATGCCAGCCTGTCTCGCCGGGCAGGCCCTGATCTGGGATTGAAACACCGGCCCCGATTGTCTGCAATGCAAAGGGGGCCTGCCCCCTGTTTTTCTTGCCTCGGCGCGCCATCCTGATATACGCGCGCTCATGCTCGATACCGTCCCAAACCGCCCCGACCTGCCGGCTGAAATCGCCCGGCGCCGCACCTTTGCGATCATCTCGCATCCGGATGCCGGTAAAACCACGCTGACTGAGAAGTTCCTGCTTTATGGTGGTGCTATTCAGATGGCCGGTCAGGTGCGCGCCAAGGGTGAGGCCCGGCGTACGCGCTCAGACTTCATGCAGATGGAGAAGGATCGCGGCATTTCCGTTTCGGCCTCCGCGATGTCGTTTGACTACGCCAACTACCGCTTCAACCTGGTGGACACGCCCGGTCACTCCGACTTTTCGGAAGATACCTATCGCACGCTGACAGCGGTGGATGCGGCCGTCATGGTCATCGACGGTGCCAAAGGTGTGGAAAGCCAGACCCAGAAACTTTTTGAGGTCTGCCGCCTGCGGGATCTGCCGATCCTGACCTTCTGTAACAAGATGGACCGCGAAAGCCGCGACACGTTTGAGATCATTGATGAGATTCAGCAGAACCTCGCGATTGACGTGACACCTGCCAGCTGGCCTATCGGCGTCGGTCGCGATTTCATCGGCTGTTACGACATGCTGCGCGACCGGCTGGAACTGATGGACCGCGCGGATCGCAACAAAATCGCCGAGAGCATTGAGATCAACGGTCTGGACGATCCCCAACTGGCCGAGCACGTACCGGAACACCTGCTGGAAAAGCTGCTTGAAGAGGTCGAAATGGCCCGTGAGCTGCTGCCGACACTTGATCCGCAGTCGGTTCTTGAAGGTCACATGACCCCGATCTGGTTCGGCTCCGCGATCAACTCCTTTGGCGTCAAGGAGTTGATGGACGGCATCAGCACCTATGGTCCTGAACCCCAGCCCCAAAATGCGCAGCCCCGCGAGATCGCACCGGACGAAACCAAAGTCGCCGGTTTTGTGTTCAAGGTGCAAGCCAATATGGACCCCAAGCACCGCGACCGCGTGGCCTTTGTCCGGCTGGCCTCAGGCCATTTCAAACGCGGCATGAAGCTTACACATGTACGCAGCAAGAAACCCATGGCGATTTCCAACCCGGTCCTGTTCCTGGCCTCAGATCGCGAATTGGCGGAGGAAGCCTGGGCCGGGGATATCATCGGTATCCCAAACCATGGCCAGTTGCGCATTGGTGACACTTTGACCGAAGGTGAGGCGCTGCGCGTAAGTGGCATCCCCTCCTTTGCGCCAGAACTGTTGCAGGGCGTACGCGCGGGCGACCCGATGAAGGCCAAGCATCTGGAAAAGGCACTGATGCAGTTCGCCGAGGAAGGTGCTGCCAAGGTGTTCAAACCCTCAATCGGATCCGGCTTTATCGTTGGCGTCGTCGGTCAATTGCAATTCGAAGTGCTCGCCAGTCGGATCGAAATGGAATACGGCCTGCCGGTCCGCTTCGAGGCCTCTCAATTCACCTCAGCCCGCTGGGTCAACGGTGACAAGCTGGCGCTGGACAAGTTCATCAACACCAACAAACAGCACATCGCCTATGACAATGATGGAGACGTCGTCTATCTGACGCGGCTTCAGTGGGATATCGACCGGGTCGAGCGCGATTATCCGGACTTGAAACTGACCGCGACCAAGGAGATGATGGTCTAAGACCCGTTTCCCAGATCACCGGTGACACCAGACCCGCCATGGATATCGACAACGAAAACTATCCTGGCGGGTTCTATAAATTGCTGCGGCAGCTCGAAAAGAAAGAGGTCCCTTTTGTGGACCCGCTATCGGCCCTGCCGGCGGCGGATGCCGATTTGGCCATTCTCTTCCGTCCGCTGATAAATCCCGCCCCTGCGTCGGCGACGCAGAAGGACCTGCCAAGTCATCATATCGCGCATAAGTGGCAGTCACTGCGGGAAGAGTTTGCAGGCGATCCAGAAATCTGGGCGCTCCACGCGCTCTGTATTGCGATCCTGCGCCGCCGGGAGGCGCCACCTGAGGCGCGGGCGCTGTTCCTGCGGATCTGGGCGGAGCATGGGGCCGCGCTGGCGGCGCGCCTGCCCACCCGTTGGCTGATTTCGGCGGCGACCACCTTTGCCGATCATGGCGAAACGATAGACCAGCGGCTTGGTGGGCAAGGGCTGCAGATGCTGTTCCATATGATCAAGCTGCACGACAGTGAACGGAGATTGTCCGGGCGGCCAACGGACAGTGGCCTGCCCCGTGTGAAAGGCAAGGATCTGGACGACATCGGCCTGGGCATGACGCCCTACCACCTGCCCTATGGCGATCTGGATCGGCATATGCTGGCCCGGTTGTGGCGGTATGGCGAACAGGATCCAGTGCTGCAGCCACTTGCCGTCAAGATGCTGCGTATGGTGATGGAAGATCCCCGCAGCATTTTCGGACGCATTCAGCGCTACAAGGCGCATCACAAATCATGACCGCGCCAAGCCACCCGAAATGGGGCATTGTCAGCACAATCAAGGCCGACGCCGAATCCATCCTGAATTTTGCCGCCTACCATCTGGATATGGGCGCCCACCGGTTACACCTGTACCTAGATGCGGAAAACCCCGACGTCTACCCACATCTTAAGGCACATCCGAAGATTCGGGTGACGACCTGCGATGAACGCTATTGGAAGCAGCACAGGACCGCGCGTCCGAAGATGCACCAGCCCCGCCAGACGATGAACGCGACTCATGCCTACGGGCGCATCCAGACCGACTGGATCGCTCATATCGATGTGGATGAGTTTCTCTGGCCTCATGTCGCCCCCCAAGACCAAAGCCGGGCGATCACAGAAACGCTCGCCGCGCTGCCTGCTGATACGGATGTGCTGCGGATGCGCCCGCTGGAGGCGCTGGCCGGGCATACGGATCACTACAAGGCCATGGTCCCCTCAGGTGCTGAACGCGAGCATGAGGTTAGGGCGATCTACCCCGAATTTGGTGTTTTTCTCAAAGGCGGTTTTCTCAGCCACACGGCGGGTAAGCTGTTTGCCCGCACCGGCCTCCCCGATATTCAGTACCGAATCCATAACCTGTTCCAGCATGGTGAGAAAAACACCCGCGAAGAGGAGCAGCCGGGCTTGCAGATCTGTCATCGCCACGCCACCAGCTGGGATGATTGGCAAGGCAGCTACCGATTCCGACTGGAGCGCGGCTCCTATCGCCCGGGCCTCGGCGCAGGCTTTCCCGCCAGTCTGGGCGGGATGAACAAGCATGAGCTGCTGACGATGATCGAACAGGAGCATGGCAGAGATGGGCTGCGGCGCTTCTTTAGCGAGATCAACGCGGAGGTGCCTGACGTCTACGATGCGCTACGCCTGCGGGGTATGATCCATCATTGCCCGCTGGATTTAGCAGCCAAGCGGCGTCAACATTTTCCTCAATTTGACTAAACTGTTTCGGGTTTACCCACTCCTAGAGCAATAACCTGCGAAAACCCGGCTTTGTTTGACGATTGCAGCGGATTTTGCTATGCCCCGCGCAAGCCGATCAAGACAGGACGCAAGACCATGCGGAATCGGCCCTGACATACACGCGCGGGCCAGGTCAGTGTCCGCAAAAACGGACGCATATGACAAAATTTTCAGATCTGAACCTGAACCCCAAAGTACTCAAAGCGATTGAGGAAGCGGGTTACGAATCCCCCACCCCTATTCAGGCAGGGGCAATTCCTCCTGCCTTGGAGGGGCGCGATGTGCTGGGGATTGCACAGACCGGCACCGGCAAGACTGCCTCGTTCACCCTGCCGATGATTACCCTGCTGGCGCGCGGTCGCGCCCGGGCACGCATGCCGCGTAGCCTGGTGCTCTGCCCCACGCGCGAGCTGGCAGCACAGGTGGCGGAGAATTTCGACACCTACACCAAACACCTGAAACTGACGAAGGCGCTGCTGATTGGCGGTGTTTCGTTCAAGGAGCAGGACACGCTGATCGACAAAGGTGTGGACGTGCTGATCGCCACCCCCGGTCGTCTGCTCGACCATTTTGAGCGTGGCAAGCTGATCCTCTCCGACGTGAAGGTGATGGTGGTGGACGAAGCCGACCGGATGCTCGACATGGGGTTCATCCCCGATATCGAACGTATCTTCGGCCTGACGCCCTTTACCCGTCAGACACTGTTCTTCTCCGCCACTATGGCGCCGGAGATTGAGCGGATCACCAATACCTTCCTCTCTGCCCCCGCGCGCGTGGAAGTGGCCCGTCAGGCGACGACGTCTGAGAACATCACCCAAGGTGTGGTGCTGTTCAAAGCATCCCGCCGGGACCGTGAGGGCAGCGAGAAACGCAAGTTGCTGCGCCACCTGATTGATCAGGAAGGCGAGAAATGCACCAATGCGATCATCTTCTGCAACCGCAAGACGGATGTCGATATCGTTGCGAAATCGCTGAAGAAATACGGCTATGACGCCGCGCCGATTCATGGCGACCTGGATCAGAGCCAGCGCACCAAAACACTGGAAGGTTTCCGCGAAGGCTCCTTGCGGTTCCTCGTCGCCTCCGATGTGGCGGCGCGCGGCCTTGATGTGCCCAGTGTCAGCCATGTGTTCAACTTCGACGTGCCAAGCCACGCGGAGGACTATGTCCACCGCATCGGTCGGACCGGTCGTGCAGGCCGTGACGGCTCCGCTATGATGATCTGCGTGCCCAAGGACGAAAAGAACCTCGAGGACATCGAACGTCTGGTCCAGAACGAGATCCCGCGCATCGAGAACCCGCTGAAGAAAGCCAAGGCCGAGCCGAAGGCAAAAGACAGCAAGGACGATGCAAGCGGCGAGACGACTGAGCGCAAGACCCGCAGCCGTCGGCCCTCCGCCCGCAGCTCTGCTGCCAAGGACGTGAACGAGACTGCGGACGCCCAGGCACAGATAAGCGATGCACCGAGCGCTGAGGTCGATGCACCAGCTCAGGAGCAGAAGGCACCTGAGCAGGAGAAGCGCGCGTCTGGTCGTGGGAAGCCTGCAGAGAGCAAATCTTCCGGTCCTAAATCGGGGCAGAAGGGCAACCAGAAATCCGGTCGTGGCCGTGGCGGCAATGACCGTGGCAATGATCGCAACGTGGTTGGCATGGGGGATCATATGCCCAGCTTTATCGCGCTCAGCTTTGCCGAGCGCCGCGCCGGATAATATCCTCGGCGATCGCTTAGATCATCAGGGCTGCCTCTTGGGGCGGCCCTTTTTCATTGCTCGGGGCCACAAATCCAACAGAAGCCATGCACCAGCCGCTGACGAACCGTCTCGGAGCTTTGCACTTGCAGCATGGCGGGATTGCCCATTTTTGCGGATGTCGCGCAACGCGGAAGAGCCTATCTGGAGGTCAACAAGACATAAGACATCCATGAGGCCTGCAATGAATAATCTGGAGTTCCCAACCGTGACCGCCGACGAAATCCGCGCCATTGAAGCCCGTGCGCATGAACTGCGCGCCGAGGCGATGGCCTCCTTCCTGCGCAGCCTCGGCCGGGGTATTGCTAGCCTCCCGGGCAAGTTGGTCGCGCTGATCTCCCGCCCCCGTCACGCCTGATCCGACACCCGCCCAAGGGCGTCGACGAACAGCCGGTAAGGCGATTACCACATGAAAAGCCCCGGCAATCTGCCGGGGCTTTTTCGTTTTGGCCCGTCAGCTCTCTGGGAACCTCACATGCGAAAATCGAAAGGCCCGCCGCACCAAGTGCAGCGGGCCCTCAAACAGGGTCAAAACGTTCTGGCTCAGCGCATCCGGCTGACCACCACGGTCACCTCGGGTTTCTTGCCGATCTCGTTCTGCGCGGACTGGCGGGCGACACGGCGGAGGTTCTCTTCCAGCTTGTCATCATCGCGCAGGGTCTTGGCACCGGCACGCATGATAAACTGGTTCAGATCCTCTTCCATCACCTCAACCAGCGCAGCGTTGGACGTGCCGGTTTCCGCCAGCCCCTTGATATCGCACCAAGGTTCGCCGAGCGGTTCGTCTTCCTCATCCAGGATGACGGTGACAACCACATGACCGTTGAGCGCCATGCGGATCCGGTCGCGGACAACGCCATCCAGCGCACCATATTTAACAGACCCATCCAGATAGGTGCGCCCGGCGTCGACGTAGTCCACTACCTTCGGCGCATTCCCTGTCAGATCCATCATCATGCCATTCACAGCAACTGTGCTGGCGATGCCCTTCGCCTCGCCCAGACGGGCGTGCTGGCGCAAATGGCGGTGTTCGCCATGCATGGGGATCAACATCTGCGGCTTGATAATGTCATGCATCCGTTCCAGATCAGGACGGTTGGCGTGGCCCGACACATGATAGAGACCGGAGCTGTCATCCACGACATCAACGCCTTTTTCGGAGAATTGGTTGATGATGCGAATGACACCGCGTTCATTGCCAGGGATCGTTTTGGAGGAGAACAGGAACAGATCACCCTCCTTCACCTCAACCCCACGGTATTTGCCGCGTGCCAGTTGGGCAGACGCCGCGCGGCGCTCCCCCTGGCTACCGGTCACAACCAGCATCAGGTTTTCACGCGGCAATTCCTGCGCAGCCTCGACGCTCACCACCTTGGGGAAATTCTTCAGAACCCCGGTTTCAGTCGCGGCCTCGACCATGCGCTGCATCGCACGACCAAGCAGGACAACAGAACGACCTGCAGCATGACCGGCTTCCGCCAAGGTCTTCACCCGTGCGACATTGGACGCAAATGTGGTTGCGACCACCATGCCCTCAGCCTCGCCGACCAGACGGGTGATCTCCGGGCCGACTTCGACCTCAGAGCGGCCGGGGTGCAGGGAGAAGACATTGGTGGAATCGCAAACCAGCGCCTTGACGCCATCTTTGGCGATCTCCGCCCACATTTCGGGATCAAACGCCTCGCCCACAATCGGGGTCGGATCGGTTTTGAAATCACCGGTGTGCACGATGCGCCCCGCAGGTGTGTCGATCACCAGACCGCCACTCTCCGGGATGGAATGCGAAATCGGTGCAACGCCGACGGTAAATGGCCCCAGTTTGGTAACCTCAGGCCATGCGGAGACGGTTTTAACCTCTTCGCTGTCCAGACCGGCCTCATCCATCTTGCGCCGTGCCAGGTTGGCGGTGAAGGCGCGGGCATAGATCGGCACGTTCAGATCGCGGTAAAGATGCGCAACCGCGCCGATGTGATCCTCATGCGCGTGGGTGATGAACACACCCTCCAGCTGGTCGGCGCGCTCTTTCAGCCAGCGGATATCCGGCATGATCAGATCCACGCCGGGGCTGCTGTCCATATCCGGGAAGGTGACGCCCAGATCAACCAGGATCAGGCGCTCCTTGCCCGGTTTGCCGTAGCCGTAGACATAGGCGTTCATGCCAATTTCGCCCGCCCCACCCAGGGGCAGGTAGATTAAACGTTCAGTGCTCATCCTCGAGACCGTTATCCTTATTATATTTGTGTATGATCTGTAGCCCGTGCATCGTGAGATCATCCTCAAATGCGTCAAACAGATCCGCTGTTTGCTGGAACAAAGGCGCCAGCCCGCCTGTCGAGATTACTTTCATCGGCACGTCACGCTCCGCCTTGATGCGGGCGCATATTTCACGCACCAGTCCTACGTACCCCCAGAACACACCTGACTGCATACATGCAACCGTATTGGTGCCGATGACAGACTGGGGTTTGGAGATATCCACATGGGGCAAGGCGGCAGCGGCCTGATGCAAGGCCTCAAGGCTGAGGTTCACGCCAGGCGCAATAACCCCGCCGATATAGGCGCCATCCTCGGCCACCACATCAAAGGTCGTTGCCGTCCCGAAATCCACCACGATCAGGTTGCCACCGTATTTGTCAAACCCAGAGACTGTATTGACCAAACGATCAGGCCCGACATTGGTTCCCTGATCCACCCGCACCGACACCGGCAACAGGCAATCCGGCTTGCCCACCACAATGGGACGGGTGTTGTAGTAGCGATCCGCCAGAACGCGCAGATTGAACACCACCCGCGGCACGGTCGAAGAGATGATCATATCGGTGATATCCGCCTCAATACCCTCTAGCCGCATTAACGTGTTGAGCCAGACAAAATACTGATCTGCCGTGCGCCGCCAGTCACTGGCCGTGCGCCAGGTGCCGACAAAGCTGTCACCGTCCCAGATTGAAAACACCGTATTGGTATTGCCGCAATCCACCGCCAGAAGCATTGCCAGCCCCCTTCCCTAGAAAAAGATGTCCGCCGCTGGGATATTGACGCGGCCCTTGGCGGTTTTTAGGACGAGGTTGCCATTGGCGTCTACCGTCTCAAAAGTGCCCTCGGTTTCGGAATTGGAGGTGCGCGCGATGATCACCTCTCCCAGACGGGCCGCGCGCGCCAACCAGGCCGTGCGGATCGGCTCAAACCCATAGGTGACGAATTGGATTTCATAGCGGTCGTAGGCTGCAGCCAGCTCGGTCAGGAAATCCTCCGGCGTGACGTGGATCCCGGTTTCCGACAGCAATGAAACAGGCCAGACGGCGCCCGGCTCCAGCCACTCCTGCATCGGCGTCTCAATCAGATTGACCCCGAGCCCAATTGACAGATGGGTGACGCCGCCGGCAGCGCCTGCACTCTCCAGAAGAATGCCAGCCAGCTTTCCACCGTTCAAAAGCACATCATTGGGCCATTTCAGTGCAAGTCCAGCCGTCTCGCCGCAGAGCGCCACACAGGCATCATAGAGCGCCAGCGCCGCAACAAAACTGCGCAGCGCCACCTGATCAGGCGGCCCCTCCGGCCGCATCACCAGGGTTGCGGCGAAATTCCCCTTGGGTTCCTTCCACGCACGCCCTCTACGGCCCCGTCCCTTGGTCTGGCGCTTGGCCATGATCCATTCAGGGCCGGTCAATGTGGGCGCACGACGCGCGGCCTCATCCAGGGTGCTGTCCACCTCTTCAAGCAGGCTGCGTCCGTATCCCTCTGGCCAATCACTCATGATCCTGTCCCTTCAAGGCAAAAAGGCCCGGTCCGCAGACCAGGCCTTTGTGTGTTCTGTGTTAGAGCGGTCAGTTGACCAGCGTGGCAGCCGCTGATGCTGCTGCACCCTCGATGCCGAACATGTTGATAATACCCAGAAGCATCACCGCAGCCGACGCCATCAGGAACCCCCAGAGGATTGGCGAGCGGTTGGTTTCCAGCTCCTCTCCCTCTTCACCGAAATACATGTAGTAAACGATACGCAGGTAGTAGAAGGCCCCGATGACCGAGGCGATCACGCCCGCAACCGCAAGCCACGCCAAACCCGCCTGATAGGCCGCGTTCAGCACATAGAGCTTGCCGAAGAATCCCAGCATCGGCGGCACCCCAGCCAGCGAAAAGAGCAGGATCAGCATCGCCAGCGCCTTGCCCGGCTCGCGACGGGAATAGAGGTTCAGCGCGCGGATATCGGTGATTGGCTTGCCATCCTTCTCCATCATCAGGATGAAGGCAAAGGTGCCGATGTTCATGGAGACGTAGATCGCCATATAGACCAGCAACGCCTGCACACCATAGGCGGTGCCTGCTGCAAGACCCATCAACGCATAGCCCATATGCGCAATCGAGGAATAGGCCATCAGACGTTTGATATCGCGCTGACCAATCGCGGCGACAGCCCCCACAAACATGGACAGCAGCGACAGCAGTGCAATTACCTGGCTCCAGTCCTGCACCGCATGGCCAAAGGCATCATGCATCACACGCGCAAACAGGCCCATGGCGGCAACCTTCGGCGCCGATGCAAAGAATGCGGTAACTGGCGTGGGTGCGCCTTCATAAACGTCCGGGGTCCACATGTGGAACGGCACAGCAGAGACCTTGAACGCCAAGCCAGAGATCAGGAAGACCAGACCAAACAGCAGGCCGATGGACACTTCACCGTGCTTGGCAACAGCGTAGATGCCTGCAAAGTCGGTGGTTCCCGCAAAGCCGTAGACCAAGGACGCGCCATAGAGCAGCAAGCCGGAGGACAGCGCGCCGAGCACGAAATATTTCAGGCCGGCTTCGGTCGATTTCACGCTGTCACGACGCAAGGACGCCACAACATAGAGCGCCAGCGACTGCAGTTCGAGGCCCATATAGAGCGACATCAGGTTGCCGGCAGAGACCATAACCATCATGCCCACCGCGCTGAGCGCAACGAGGATGGGGTATTCAAACCGCAGCATGCCGCGGCGCGACATGTAATCCTGGCCCATGACCAGAACCGCCGAGGCCGATAGCAGAATGGCAACCTTGGCAAAACGGGCGAACCCGTCGTCGACAAACATGCCGTTGAACGCCTCACGGCTACCGGACGCGCCTGTCCCGATCCAGATCGCAAGTGCAGACATCAGGCCGGCCATCAGCCAGATCAACGCCGGGGCCAGTTTGTCCTTGCCGGTGTAGACGGCGCCAAGGAGCGCCGCCATTGCGCTGAGCGCCAGAACAATCTCTGGCAGGATAACGGTGAGATCAGCTGGGATCATCGCCCACGCCCCCTTAGTGCGAAGCCATCTGGGTCGCCGGGGACAGGTCCGCGGCAGCCAGAGATTCATTGAAGTTTGCAATCAGCGCCTCGGTCGACGGGCTGATGATATCGGTGACAAGCGCCGGGTAGACCCCCAGAAGGATGGTCATCACCACCAGCGGTGCAAAGATGAACCGCTCGCGGGCAGTCATATCCTTGATGGTCTTGAGGCTGCCTTTGATCAGATCGCCAAAGACCACGCGGCGGTAGAGCCACAGCGCATAACCCGCCGAGAAGATAACACCGGTTGCGGCAACGGCTGCCACCCAGGTGTTTTTCTGGAAGGTGCCCATCAGGGTCAGGAATTCACCGATGAAGCCCGAGGTGCCCGGCAGGCCGACGTTGCCCATGGTGAAGAACATGAAGACCAACGCATAGGCAGGCATACGGATGACAAGACCACCATAGGCGTCGATGTCCCGCGTGTGCATCCGATCATAGATGACGCCAACACAAAGGAACAGCGCCGCCGAGATGAAGCCGTGGCTCAGCATCTGGAAGATCGCGCCATCAATGCCCTGCTGGTTGGCGGCAAAGATACCCATGGTCACAAACCCCATATGCGCGACGGACGAATAAGCAATCAGCTTCTTCATGTCCGACTGCACCAGCGCCACCAGCGAGGTGTAGACAACCGCGATCGCGGACATCCACAGGATCAGGTCCGTCATCACGTCAGCCCCGACAGGGAACATCGGCAAGCTGAAGCGCAAGAAGCCGTATCCGCCCATCTTCAACAGGATCGCCGCCAGCACCACGGAACCTGCAGTCGGCGCCTGCACGTGGGCGTCCGGCAGCCATGTGTGGACCGGCCACATCGGCATTTTCACCGCGAAAGAGGCAAAGAAGGCCAGGAACAGCAGCGTCTGCATCCCGCCAACAACATGGATTCCCAGAAGATCAAAACTACTCGCAGAGAAGCTATGCGTCAGCAGCTGCGCGATATCGGTGGTGCCCGCATCTGCGTACATCGCAACCATCGCCACCAGCATCAGCACCGAGCCGAAGAAGGTGTAGAGGAAGAATTTGAACGACGCGTAGATCCGTTCCTTGCCCCCCCAGATGCCAATGATCAGGAACATCGGGATCAGGCCAGCCTCGAAGAACAGATAGAACAGTACCAGATCCAGCGCCATGAACACGCCAAGCATCAGCGTTTCCAGCATCAGGAAGGCGATCATGTATTCCTTGACGCGGGTATTCACACCCCAGCTAGCCAGAATGGTCAGCGGCATAACAAAGGTGGTGAGCATCACGAAGAGCACAGAAATGCCATCGACACCCATCTTGTACTTCAAGCCAAAGATCCACTCGGCCTCTTCCACAAACTGAAAGCCCGTGTCGGAGGGGTCGAACTGGAAATAGATGCCAAGGCTCACCAGGAAAGTGATCGTGGTGGCAAAGAGCGCAACAGATTTGGCGTTACGCTGCGCCGCCTCATCCTCGCCGCGCAGGAACAGGGCCAGGATGGCCGCTGCAAGCGCCGGGATAAAGGTGACAATAGAAAGGAGATTGTCCATCAGTGCGCTCCTCCGCCGATCGACATCCAGGTAACCAGGGCAGCAATGCCCAGCACCATCCAGAAGGCATAGGTGAAAATGTAACCCGACTGAGCGCGACCGGCGAGGCGGGTGAAGAAGGGAATGATGCCCATGGCGATACCGTTCAGGGCACCGTCAATCGTCTTGCCATCACCACGCTTCCACAGGAAACGCCCGATCATCAGCGTCGGTTTGACAAAGACAAAGTCATAGAGCTCGTCAAAGTACCACTTGTTCTTGAGAAACAGGTACAGCGGCTGCTGTTGCTTGGCGAGACGGCCCGGCAGGCTTGGGTTCACGATGTAGAACAGGATCGCAAGACCAAGGCCAAACAGCATCGCAATGAACGGCGACACTTTCACCCATTTCGGGGCGGCGTGCGCGTCATCCAGCACAGTATTGTCGGCACCGAAATACAGCGCGCCTTCGCCCGGTTGACCCGCGAATACATAGTGATGCTCACCGGATGCTTCAGCTGCGCCGTGACCGTCGTCCGCCGTGGTGCCGTGGCTGTCATCAGCGCCGTGGCCCGCATCTTCTGCGGCCTCTTCGCCGTGCGCTGCAGCAGACGCTTCTGCCACCGGGATGCCGTAGAATTTGCCAACCTTATCAGCATGGCCGAAGAAGCTGTTATACCAGAGCATGCCAGAGAAGATCGCACCAAGGGCGAGCACGCCCAGCGGGATCAACATAACCATGGGGCTTTCATGCGCGTGATCATGCGTATGCTTGTCGCCGCGCGGCTTGCCGTAAAAGGTCAGGAAAATCAGGCGCCAGCTGTAAAAGGAGGTCATCGCGGCTGCGATCACCAGCATCCAGAACCCGTAGGAGGATCCCCCTGCATAGGCGCTTTCGATGATGGCGTCTTTCGACAGGAAGCCAGCGAACCCGATGTGCGTCAACGGGATACCAACGCCGGTGATGGCCAGCGTGCCGATCATCATCGCGGCAAAGGTATAGGGGATCTTTTTGCGCAGACCACCGTAGTTCATCATGTCCTGCTCATGGTGCATCGCGTGGATGACGGAGCCCGCGCCAAGGAACAGCATCGCTTTGAAGAAGGCATGTGTGAACAGGTGGAACATCGCGGCGGAATACATGCCAACACCTGCGGCCACGAACATGTAGCCAAGCTGCGAGCAGGTCGAATAAGCGATGACGCGTTTGATGTCGGTCTGCACCAGACCTACAGTGGCCGCGAAGAAGGCCGTGGTTGCACCCAGCACGGTGATGAAAGTTGTCGCCTCGGGCGCGAACTCCATCAGCGGCGACATGCGGCAGACCAGGAATACGCCCGCAGTCACCATGGTGGCCGCGTGGATCAGCGCCGACACCGGCGTCGGGCCTTCCATCGCATCCGGCAACCACGTGTGCAGGATCAGCTGAGCCGATTTACCCATGGCACCAATGAACAACAGGACTGCAATCAGATTGGCGGCATTCCACTCCGACCACAGGAAGCTTAGCTGGGTTTCCGCCAGCTGCGGCACGGCTGCAAAGATGTCGTCAAAGTTGATGCTGTCGGTCAGGAAGAACAAGGCAAAGATACCAAGCGCAAAGCCGAAATCACCCACACGGTTGACGATAAACGCTTTCATCGCAGCCGCGTTGGCCGAGGGCTTGCGGTAATAGAAGCCGATCAGCAGGTAGGAGGCAACGCCCACGCCTTCCCAGCCAAAGAACATCTGAACCAGATTGTCAGAGGTCACCAGCATCAGCATGGCAAAGGTGAAGAACGACAGGTAGGCAAAGAAGCGCGGCTTGTAGCTCTCGCCGTCTTTCCACTGCGGATCATGGGCCATGTAGCCAAAGGAATAGAGATGCACCAGCGATGACACCGTGGTCACAACGATCAGCATGATCGCGGTCATTCGGTCCAGACGGATCGCCCAGGAGGTCGACAGCGAGCCGCTTTCGATCCAGCGCATGATCTCAATCGACTGTGTAACCCCGTCGAAGCTGAGGAAGACAATCCACGACAAAAGCGCCGACAGGAACAAAAGCCCGGTTGCGGTCCACGTGGCTGCGGTCTCGCCGATAAACTTCCAGCCAAAGCCACAAATGATGGCCCCGACCAGAGGGGCAAAGAGAAGGATGGTTTCCATGACGCTTTAGCCCTTCATCACGTTGATGTCTTCCACGGCGATAGTGCCGCGGTTGCGGAAGAAGCAAACCAGGATCGCAAGGCCAATGGCGGCCTCAGCGGCGGCCACGGTCAGCACAAAGAGGGTGAAGACCTGACCCACCAGATCGCCAAGGAAGCTGGAGAAGGCCACAAGGTTGATGTTCACCGCCAGGAGCATCAGTTCGATGCTCATCAGCAGGATGATGACGTTCTTGCGGTTCAGGAAGAGCCCGAAGATGCCGATGACGAACAGCGTCGCCGCGACGGTTAGATAATGCTCGAGTGTGATCATTGTCTCAAAGCCCCTGCCCCGGTTTCACATCCTTGAGTTCCATCGCGCTGGCCGGATCACGCATCATCTGGGCGACGACATCCTGGCGCTTGACGTCCGTGCGGTGGCGTAGGGTCAGCACAATGGCACCGATCATCGCAACCAGCAGGATCAGGCCGGAGAGCTGGAACAGAAGGAAGTATTGATCATAAATGATGAGGCCAAGCGCCTCGGTGTTATGCTGGTCCGTCGGGATCGGCTGAGCCAGCTGTGTCGCTGCTGCCGGTGCGGTTTCCCAAGCGCCAAAGGCCATGACGAATTGCATGAGGATCACCAGACCGATGAGCAGCGCCAGCGGCATGTAGCGCGCCATCTCGGCTTTCAGCTCGGCGAAATCCACATCCAGCATCATCACCACAAAGAGGAACAGCACCGCGACCGCGCCCACATAAACGATGACCAGCAGCATGGCGACAAATTCAGCGCCGAGCAGGACGAATAGCCCGGCGGAGGAAATGAAGGCCAGGATCAGCCACAGCACCGAATGCACCGGCTGACGGCTGATCACCGTAAACAGCCCGCCGGTGATGGCGCTGATGGCAAAGAGGTAAAAGGCAAAAACGCTCATGTTTCATTGTCCCCTTTGGCGTCCATGACCTCTTGCGCCAGTTCCAGCGCGCGGGTCATGGCCGGAATGCCGGCAAACACCGACATCTGTCCGATCGTTTCAACGATCTCTTGTTTCTTCGCGCCCGCCTCTAGGGCGTGGCGTACGGTCTGACGCACGGCTGAATCTGCCTGTGCGCCCTGCATTGTCAGCCCGGCCAGCGTCAGCAGCAGCCGGGTTTTGGCATCGAGACCGCCCTTGTTGACGGTATTGCCGAACATCATTTCCATGACATCCTTCGGCATCGTCGGCCACAGCGCCTCAAAATCCTTGAACGCACCGGTGGGAGAGAAGCTCTCCAACGCGGGGTTCAGGGCTTTGGCCATGTCCTGAGCCTGGGCCATCATGGCCTCAAATGGGTTCTTGGCGTCGCTCATCGGTAGGGCGCGTCCAGTTCGAGGTTACGGGCAATCTCAGCTTCCCAGCGTTCGCCGTTCGAAAGCAGCTTCTCCTTGTCGTAGAACAGCTCCTCGCGGGTCTCGGTGGCGAACTCGAAGTTCGGACCCTCAACAATCGCATCCACTGGGCAGGCTTCCTGGCAGAAACCGCAGTAGATGCATTTGGTCATGTCGATGTCATACCGCGTGGTGCGGCGGCTGCCGTCCTCGCGCGGTTCCGCGTCGATAGTAATCGCCTGCGCCGGGCAAACCGCCTCGCACAACTTGCACGCAATGCAGCGTTCTTCGCCGTTCGGGTAGCGGCGCAGCGCGTGCTCACCGCGGAAACGCGGCGACAGAGGCCCCTTCTCGTGCGGATAGTTCAGGGTGGCCTTGGGCGCGAAGAAATACTTCAGCCCCAGTTTGAAGCCAACCCAGAAATCCTGCAGCAGGAAGTATTTGGCAGCGCGGGTGTAGTCGATGTTCGCCATCAGTTAGCCTCCCACGGTCCAGCGGGCGAAGATGCCCCAGAACCAGTCAAATTTTGCAGCAAAGGACACGAAGACAACCCAGGCCAGCGAGAACGGCAGGAACACTTTCCAACCCAGACGCATCAGCTGGTCATAGCGGTAGCGGGGCGTGATCGCCTTCACCATTGCGAAGAGGAAGAAGAAGAATGCCATCTTGGCAACCATCCACAGGACGCCGTCGGGCAGACCCGGGATCGGAGACAGCCAGCCGCCGAAGAACAGCAGTGTTGTCAGCGCGCACATCAGGAAGATGGCAATGTATTCCCCGGCCATGAACAGAAGGAACGGTGTCGCCGAGTATTCCACCTGGTAGCCTGCCACCAGTTCCGATTCCGCTTCCGGCAGGTCGAACGGCGGGCGGTTGGTTTCTGCCAGCGCCGAGATGAAGAACAGGAACACCATCGGGAAATGCGGGATCCAGTACCAGTTCAGCAGACCCAGATCACCGTCCTGCGCGCGCACAATGTCGCCGAAGTTCATGCTGCCGGTGGAGATGATGACACCAACGATGATCAGACCGATGGAGACCTCGTAAGAGATCATCTGCGCCGCTGAACGCAAGGAACCGAGAAACGGATATTTCGAGTTCGACGCCCAACCGCCCATGATCACGCCGTAAACCTCAAGCGAGGAGACCGCGAACACATAAAGAATGGCAACGTTGATGTCTGACAGCACCCAGCCATCATTGAACGGGATCACCGCCCAGGCAATCATCGCCAGCACAAAGCTCGTCAGCGGTGCCAGGATAAATACGGTGCGGTCAGCACCGGCGGGGATCACCACCTCTTTGACGACGTATTTGAGTGCGTCCGCCACCGATTGCAGCAGACCGTAGACGCCAACCACATTGGGGCCTCGGCGCATCTGGACAGCCGCCCAGATTTTGCGGTCCCCGTAGACGAGGAACAGAAGCGAAATCATGACAAAGGCAACAACTGCAAGCACTTGCGCCAGGATCAGTACAGCAATGCCGCCTGGGGTGTTAAAGAATTCAGCCATAGGTCCTCACACCGTGGGTATTCCGTTAGCCTCGCAATCCGCGACCACGACTTCAGCGTCGATGGTGCGCAGTCCGCGCGGGAGGGAAGGCGAGATGGTGTAGACAGCATCTGCCGTCTGAACGCCACCCTCTTGTTTCATTTTTGTGCGCACGTGACGTGCAAATCCATAACCGCGGATCAGCGCATATTGCGCCGCTGCGCATTCAGCATAATTATCCAGATCGGCGCTGTTTCTGGCGCCGATCATGGCAACGTGGAACTGCACCAGATCGCCATCCAGAAGCCGCGTTTCCACCCCTTGGTAGTCGGGATTGAACGGCGCCTGCGATGTCTGAGGGGCCTGCACGCAGGCCGCCAGCAGCAAGGGCGATATGATGCCCGCCCGGATCACTCCGCTGCGATCTTCTCGGCGCCGCGCGCCTTTGCACCCGCCGACAGTTCCGCCATCAGCTGCGACGACCGCGCTATCGGGTTGGTCAGGTAGAAATCCTTGACCGCAGGCAGGAATGCCGCCTTGCCCATGGCCTCAACCTCAAGCGCCGGGCCCTCATTTGCCACCACTTCGTCAATGCGCGCCAGATGCGGCACCTCTGCGACCAGCGCACTGCGCAGTTGCGCCAGCGAGTCATAGGGCAGCTTGGCATCCAGCTCCGCGCTGAGCGCTCGCAGGATCGCCCAGTTTTCCTTGGCCTCACCGGGGGCGAAACTTGCGCGCATGGCCAGCTGTGGACGGCCTTCAGTATTCACAAACAGGCCGTTTTCCTCGGTGTAAGCAGCACTTGGCAGGATGATATCGGCGCGATGCGCTCCACGGTCACCGTGACTGCCCTGATAGATGACGGTTGCGCCCGCATCGATTTCGACCTCATCAGCGCCAAGGTTGTAGATCACCTCTGCGCCGTCAATGGCCGCTTCAAGGCCACCTTCAGTGACCGCGTTGACATCCATCGCGCCGACACGGCCCGCAGCGGTGTGCAACACCAGCAGCTTGGATTCGGTCAAGGCCGCGTATTTCTGCGCATGGGCCAGTACGGCCAGACCATCGGCCTCACGCAGGGCGCCCTGGCCGACGATGACCAGCGTATCCTTGCCAATCGCGCCTTCGGTTTCGCCGTTCACAAGCGCCTCAAGCGCTGCGCGGTCGGTACCGAGGTGAGCATAGTCATATGTGAGATCAACCGGCTGGCCGATCAGGCCGATATTGGCGCCATTGATCCAAGCCTTGCGCAGCCGCGCATTCAGAACCGGCGCCTCGTTGCGGGGGTCGGTGCCGATCAGCATGATCGCCTTGGCGCTGTCGATATCTTCGATGGTGGCGGTGCCGACATAGGCCGCGCGGTTGCCGATAGGCAGACGGGCCTTGTCAGTCCGGCACTCAACCTTGCCATCCTGCCCTTCGACCAGCTGTTTCAGTGCAAAAGCCGCCTCAACCGGGACCAGATCACCAATCAGACCCGCGATTTTCTTGCCCTTCATCGCTGTGGCCGCAGCCTCCAGCGCTTCGGGCCAGGTGGCGGGCTTCAGCTTGCCATCAACACGAACGTAAGGGCGATCCAGACGCTGGCGGCGCAAGCCGTCCCAGACGAAACGGGTCTTGTCGCTAATCCATTCCTCGTTCACGCCGTCATGGTTGCGCGGCAGGATCCGCATCACTTCGCGACCCTTGGTGTCGACGCGGATGTTCGACCCCAGCGCATCCATCACGTCGATGGTTTCGGTCTTGGTCAGTTCCCACGGACGCGCTGTGAAGGCGTAGGGTTTGGAGGTCAGCGCACCAACCGGGCAAAGGTCGATGATGTTGCCCTGGAGGTTCGAATCCAGCGTCTCGTTCAGATAGGAGGTGATTTCGCTATCTTCGCCGCGACCGGTCTGGCCCATCTGGGTGATGCCGGCAACTTCGGTTGTGAAGCGGACGCATCGCGTGCAGGAGATGCAGCGCGTCATCGCGGTGCCGACCAGCGGACCAAGGTCCAGATCATCAACCGCGCGTTTGGCTTCGCGGAAGCGCGAGAAATCAACGCCATAGGCCATCGCCTGATCCTGCAGATCGCATTCGCCGCCCTGATCGCAGATCGGGCAATCCAGCGGGTGGTTGATCAGAAGGAACTCCATCACCCCTTCGCGCGCCTTTTTCACCATCGGTGAATTTGTCTTCACCTGCGGTGCCTGACCTTCGGGGCCGGGACGCAGATCGCGGACCTGCATGGCGCAGGAAGCGGCAGGTTTCGGCGGGCCGCCAACAACCTCAACCAGGCACATGCGGCAATTGCCGGCGATGGACAGACGCTCGTGGTAGCAGAACCGGGGAATTTCCACCCCGGCCTCTTCACAAGCCTGGATTAGGGTCATCGCCCCATCCACCTCAATCTCGGTTCCGTCAATGTTGATCTTGCGGAGGTCAGACATGGTCTATTTCGCCCTCAGTAAAACGCCGATCGCGCTGTTTTTCTTAATTTCCGCACGACCAAACGCACAGAATGTTTCCGTTTTCTCGTAAGAGACCCCGTTTTGCGCCAGGAAGCGTTCTCCCTTGGCCCGCATGCGGTTTTTTTCCGTGTCCGAGCCGATATAGGCGCGGATTTCAGTATCCGTGTAGCCGAGGGCATTGGCCCGCGCCCGCAGGCGGCGCAGCTCGGTCAGCCCCTTGAAGTAGCGCGCGGATATGCTGTCGCAGTGGTCCGACACTTCCTTCGCCAGCGCGACCGCAAACAACGGGTCTTCAATCTCCTGCACATCGCGCAGAGAGGGCTTCGCGGCCGCCGCAGTAGGCAGTAGCATCAGGCAGGTGGCACAGGTTGCAATCAGGGTTCGCATGGTTGAACGCTCCTTGGTGGGAAAGCGTTCAGCACGCGCGCAGACAGCGGCGTTATGCAATAACACTGCCGCTGGCGCATCATGCGCAGCCAAGGGATATGCAGGCGTCATGCTCACGGGGTGCAGGTTCCGCCATAAACCGCTGTGTCCCCGTCGAGGGGGACCGCGACATCCGTATCAAGCGGGTTGATCTGCCATGCAATGCGCGAGGAGCCAAAATTCTCGATGCAGTAACGGGTACCTTCGTGGTGCGCAGCCAGCCGCGCCCCCTCAAGCGAACGCGGGGCCTTGGAAACCGCAGTGGTAAACACCGCCAGCGTCTCTTTCTTGTTCACAGCCTTGGCCTTCGCCTTGAACGGAACGCCTGCGTAGGTTGGACGGTCGTTTACGATCCCGTCACACCCCGCCAGCACCCCGCCGCAGAGGGCCAGAATAGCCATGGTTTTGCTCACACCCGTGATCATCAACTGCTCCCCCGGACCTTATTCAGCCGCCATGGCGCCCATGCGCCCGGACTTCTGTGCCTTGATGCGGTCCTCGATTTCCTCGCGGAAGTTGCGGATCAAACCCTGGATCGGCCAGGCTGCAGCATCGCCAAGTGCGCAAATGGTGTGGCCTTCGACCTGCTTGGTCACATCCCACAGCATGTCGATCTCTTCGAGCTCGGCCTCGCCTTTCACCAGACGGTCCATCACGCGCATCATCCAGCCGGTGCCTTCACGGCATGGCGTACACTGCCCACAGCTTTCGTGTTTGTAGAACTTGGACAGACGCCAGATCGCCTTGATGATGTCCGTGTTCTTATCCATCACGATGACCGCTGCGGTGCCAAGGCCGGACCCCAGCTCGCCGCGCAGATAGTCAAAGTCCATGATGGCGTCTTTCATCTTCTCGCCGCGCACGCAGGGAACAGAAGAGCCTCCGGGAATGACCGCCAGCAAGTTATCCCAACCGCCCCGGATACCACCGCAATGCTTCTCGATCAGCTCCTCAAAGGAGATCGACATTGCTTCCTCAACCACACAGGGGTTGTTGACGTGACCGGAGATCGCAAACAGCTTGGTGCCCGCGTTGTTCTGACGGCCAAAGCCTGCAAACCAATCCGGGCCACGGCGCAGAATGGTCGGCACCACGGCGATCGACTCCACGTTGTTCACCGTGGTCGGGCAACCATAGAGGCCCGCGCCAGCCGGGAACGGCGGCTTCATACGTGGCATGCCCTTCTTGCCCTCAAGGCTTTCAATTAGCGCAGTTTCTTCGCCGCAGATATAGGCCCCTGCACCATGGTGCAGAAAGACGTCAAAGTCCCAGCCGGATCCGGCGGCATTGCGCCCCAGCAGACCTTGATCATAGCATTCGTCAATCGCGGCCTGCAGCGCCTCGCGCTCGCGGATGTATTCGCCGCGCAGATAGATGTAGCAGGTATGCGCATTCATCGCAAAGGAGGCGATCAGCGCGCCTTCGATCAGCGTGTGCGGATCATGGCGCATGATCTCGCGGTCTTTGCAGGTGCCCGGCTCCGATTCATCGGCGTTGATGACCAGATAGGAGGGACGCCCGTCGCTCTCCTTCGGCATGAAGGACCATTTAAGGCCGGTCGGGAAGCCTGCACCACCGCGTCCGCGCAGGCCGGAATCCTTCATGTTCTGGATGATCCAGTCCCGCCCTTTTTCGATGATGCCCGCAGTGCCATCCCAATGGCCCCGCTGTTTTGCGCCTGCCAATGTGCGCTCATGCATCCCGTAAAGGTTGGTAAAGATCCGGTCCTGGTCCTTCAGCATGTCTGCCTACCTTTGGCTGTCCTGGCGCATCCGCCAGAGTTGAAAAATGTTGACCGCTGCATAAATGAAGCCTGCAAGGGCTGCGAAATCAAACAGCAGAGCGTAGCGTCCGGCGAGCCCCAGTGCGGGGCCGATGAACAGCGACATCGCCAGCCAACCAAGCATGGTTGCGGCAATCACCAACGCGATGTGCCGCCCCTTTGCTGCCAGTGCTTTGTCGTGTTCTACGCTCATATGGTCCTGAATTCTGGCCCCTGCCCCGATGGGCAGCGGCGGTTATCTTGTTTCAGTCGTTTTTGTAGCGATCGTCAGCTTTGGCCTTCTTGGCGAAGTCCGTTTCCTCACCCGCCGCGAGCTGCCGGGATTGTTCGATCCAGCCATCGCGGACGATGCGTCCCTTGAACTTCAACCGGCTGTCGACCCAAGCGACCTGCTCATCGGTCCAGGCTGCGATCTGGTCGAAGTGGAAGAAGCCCAGATCATTCAGGGTCTGCTCCAGCTTGGGACCGACACCTTTCAGCATCTTCAGATCATCTGCACCGCCATCGCGTGCTGAGGTCAGGGTTTCCGGTTTCTCTTCAACCGAAACCCCGGCTTCTGCGGCGGCGCCCTCAGGAGAGGCTGGTTCGCCAACGCCCGCTTTTTTCGGTGCGGCTTTCTTTGGGGCATCGCTCTTTGCCTTGGCAACCTCGGCCTGTTTCACCGCCGGAAGCGGTGTCTTCGGCGCGGGCGGCGGGGTATCGGCACTGTCGCGACCGGCAACCTTGCCGTCCTTGCCAATCCAGGGCGTCAGGATCGGAACCTCAGTCCCGTCGATACGCTTAACTGTATCGCCAATATCCGCCGCCAGCTGGACCGACGCGTTATACTGCGTCTTGCCGCTTTCATATTCGGTCAGCGAGGTCAGACCCGACTTCGGTTCAGCCGCGTAGCGCCCGTTCTGCGGACCCGGCAGCGGGACCTGACCTGCAGCCAGATCATCCAGCAGCTTGGCAAAGCCTTCAGCGGTCAGGTCTTCGTAGTAGTCCTTGCCGATCTGGGCCATGGGCGCATTGGTGCAGGCGCCAAGGCATTCGACCTCTTCCCAGGTAAACTTACCATCCGCCGACAGGGTGAAGGGTTTATTGGCAATCTTATCCTGACAGACAGCAATCAGATCCTCTGCGCCGCAGATCATGCAGGACGTCGTGCCGCAGATCTGAACATGTGCAACCGAACCAGTAGGTTGCAGCTGGAACATGAAGTAAAAGGAGGCAACCTCAAGTGCGCGAATATAGGCCATGCCCAGCATGTCCGCGACATATTCGATCGCAGGTTTGGTCAACCAGCCTTCCTGCTCCTGTGCGCGCCACAGCAGCGGAATGATCGCGCTGGCCTGACGGCCATCAGGGAATTTGGTGATCTGCGCCTCGGCCCATGTCTGATTGTCAGACGTGAAGGCAAAGCTATCGGGTTGTTCGGAATGCAGACGACGAAGCATTAGCGGTCAATCTCTCCAAATACGACGTCCATGGTGCCAATGATGGCAGCGACGTCCGCAAGTTGGTGGCCCTTGGCCACATAATCCATGGCCTGCAAATGCAGGAAACCCGGCGCGCGCAGCTTGGCGCGATAGGGTTTGTTGGTGCCATCTGCAACCAGATAGACTCCGAACTCCCCCTTGGGTGCCTCAACAGCGGCGTAAACTTCGCCAGCGGGGACGTGGAACCCTTCGGTATAGAGCTTGAAGTGGTGGATCAGGCTCTCCATTGAGGTTTTCATGTCGCGACGGTTGGGCGGGGTCAGTTTGCCACGGGCCAGAATATCGCCGGGCGTTTCGCGCAGCTTGCCGATACACTGACGAATGATCGACAGCGACTGGCGCATCTCTTCCATACGGACGAGGTAGCGGTCGTAGCAGTCGCCGTTCTTGCCGACCGGGATCTGGAAATCGAACTCATCATAGCATTCATAGGGCTGCGAACGACGCAGATCCCATGCCAGACCAGAGCCACGCACCATCACGCCAGAGAAGCCGTAGTTGAGGATATCTTCCTCAGTCACGACACCGATATCTGCGTTACGCTGCTTGAAAATCCGGTTTTCGGTCAGCAGCCCGTCAATGTCATCCATCACGGCAGGAAAGGTGTGCGTCCACGCCTCAATATCGTCGATCAGCGCATCAGGCAGGTCCTGATGAACACCACCGGGGCGAAAATAGGCCGCGTGCAAGCGCGCACCACAGGCACGCTCGTAAAAGATCATCAGCTTTTCGCGCTCTTCAAAGCCCCACAGCGGCGGGGTCAGCGCGCCAACATCCATCGCCTGCGTGGTTACGTTGAGCAGGTGGTTCAGAATCCGGCCTATTTCGGAATAGAGCACCCGGATCAGCGACGCACGACGCGGTACTTCCACGCCGGTCAGCTTTTCGATGGCCAGACACCAAGCATGTTCCTGGTTCATCGGTGCCACATAATCGAGGCGGTCGAAATACGGCAGGTTCTGCAGATACGTCCGGCTCTCCATCAGCTTTTCGGTGCCGCGGTGCAACAGGCCGATGTGCGGATCGCAACGCTCAACGATTTCGCCATCCAGCTCCAGCACCAGACGCAGAACGCCGTGCGCCGCAGGGTGTTGCGGGCCGAAGTTGATGTTGAAGTTACGGATCTTCTGTTCGCCGGTCAGGGCGTCATCCATTTTGGAGCCGTCCATTATGCGTGACCTCCAGACATAGCGAATTCGCCTTCTCTGTTAATGACCAATTTGGTCACCAGAAGATTTTTTTTTAAATGGGTATTCACTGAACCCAACATTGCAGCGCAACCCAAGAGCAGCGCGCCGACCTCGGAAAAAGCGTCGTACCACATTACTTCGCCCCCTCTTTCTCGTCTCCGGGCAGGATGTATTCGGCACCTTCCCACGGGCTCATAAAGTCAAACTGGCGATATTCCTGCACCAGATTAACCGGTTCGTAGACAACGCGCTTTTGCGCCTCGTCGTAGCGAACCTCTGTGTAACCGGTGGTTGGGAAGTCCTTGCGCAGCGGATAGCCACGGAAACCATAGTCGGTCAGGATGCGGCGCAGATCCGGGTGGCCGGTGAACAGGATGCCGAACATGTCGAACACCTCCCGCTCAAACCAGTTGGCCGAGGGATGGATGCCGACGATCGACGGCAGCATCTCATCCTCGCGGATCGATACGCGCAGGCGGATCCGCTGGTTCTGATACATCGACAGGAAATGATAGACCACGTCGAACCGCTTAGGGCGATCCGGGTAGTCGACAGCTGTGATATCAACCAGAGACGAGAACTTGCAGGTCGCGTCCGCTTTCAAAAACTCAACAAATCCTGCGAGGTTCGATGGGGCCACATCCACGTTCAGCTCATCAAAGGTGACATCCCAGCCGATAACGCAATCCGGGCGCTTGGCTGCGATCTGAGTGCCGAGTTCGTTCAGGGCTTCAGTCATTTTTGTCTCTCCAACCAAAGCCACTTAGCGCACAAGTGTGCCGGTGCGGCGGATTTTGCGCTGCAATTGCATCAGACCATAAAGCAGCGCCTCTGCCGTGGGCGGGCAGCCGGGCACATAGACATCCACGGGCACAACCCGGTCACAGCCACGCACTACAGAATAGCTGTAGTGATAATAGCCGCCACCATTGGCGCAGGATCCCATCGAGATCACATAGCGCGGCTCAGGCATCTGGTCATAGACCTTGCGCAGGGCGGGGGCCATCTTATTGGTCAGCGTACCAGCCACAATCATCACATCCGACTGGCGCGGAGAGGCACGTGGCGCAATGCCGAAGCGCTCGGCATCATAGCGCGGCATCGAGGTGTGCATCATCTCAACCGCGCAGCAGGCAAGACCAAAGGTCATCCAGTGCAGCGAGCCGGTGCGCGCCCAGTTGATGATATCCTCGGCAGAGGTCAGCAAAAATCCCTTGTCCTGCAGCTCTGCGTTCAGGGCCTGGGTGACGACTTCCTTGTCGACGCCAGCCGTGTTGGCTCCGGTCATCACTCCCATTCCAGGGCCCCTTTCTTCCACTCATAGGCAAAACCAATGGTCAGCACAGCGAGGAACACCATCATCGACCAGAAGCCCGCATCGCTCATGTCCTTGAAGCCGACGGCCCAGGGAAACAGGAATGCAATTTCCAGATCAAAAATGATGAACAGAATCGACACCAGGTAAAACCGGACATCAAACTTCATCCGTGCGTCGTCGAATGCGTTGAACCCGCATTCGTAAGCGCTGACCTTTTCAGGGTCCGGATTGCGGACGGCCAGCACAACTGCCGCCAAAATAAGAACAATTCCAAGCCCGACCGCTACGGCCAGAAACACCAGAATCGGGAGGTATTCCCGCAACATCTCTTCCACGAGTGGCTCCTTTCCGTGCGCGCGGATTTCTGCGCGCCGTCAATTGGCGTGTTGACTTGGGGCTGTGTCTACTCCCCTGCCCCCTCACCGTCAACCAACGCATCGTTAATGGATAAACCTTCTGTAACCGACGCGGCAGATCAACATCACGGCAGGTAAACCCTATTGTTTTCATAGGATAAGGCGCGCCTCGCAAAAGGCACGCCTTGGTGAATGGAATCCGACATTTTTGACGGAATTATCGCTGCCAGCTGGGCTTTTCCTTGGCAAAAAACGCGGCGATCCCCTCAGGTGCCTCGCTGCCCTCCCAACGGTCCACCAATGCAGCGATGGTATGATCAATGACCGCATCATCAATTTTGGGTCCCAAATCGCGCACCAATGCCTTAGCAGCGCCCACCGCTTCGGGTGCACAGCTGAGATATGGGATCACTTCCGCCTCGATCGCGGCGTCCAAATCAGCTGCAGGAACCACCCGAGCGAGAATCCCCAGGTCCACGGCTTCCGCCGCGCCAAACAGTCGCGCCGACATAAAGACACGCCGCGCCCGCGCTTCGCCCATGCGGGCCACCACATAAGGGCCGATGGTGGCGGGGATCAGGCCAAGTCGGGTCTCAGTGAGGCCCATCTTGATATGATCGGCGCCGATGGCAACGTCACAAACCGAGGCCATACCGACGCCGCCGCCAAAGGCATTGCCCTGGATCGCGCCAATGACCGGCTGCGGCAAGGTGTTGATGGCCATCAGCATCTCCGCCAGCACCCGCGCCTCGCGCCCGCGCGTTTCGGCATCAGCCTCCATCTGGGCCTGCATCCAGCCCAGATCACCCCCGGCGCAAAAACTCTTGCCTGCCCCCGTGAGGACGACAACACGAACGGCGCGATCCTTTGCCAGCGCGGCGGCGGCGGCTTTCAACTCCTGCAACATCTCACCGGACATCGCATTGTGTTTTTCCGGACGATTCAGCGTCAGCGTCGCGACGCCTCGGTCGTCAGTGGCCAGGGTTATGGTGTTATACATCCGTATGCCTTTCAAAGGACCTTGATCTGCCGCCAGATGATCTCAACGGCGTCATCAACTGTGGTTTCTGCGGTATCGATTGAGAGTGATGCCTGTGGGAACGGTTCAAAGCAGCGCTGTTCGACCGCATCCCAAGTCGGAAGGTTCTGGCCTGACACGTCGGGCTTTCGTGTTTCGACACGGCATCGATGCTGAACAGGATCGGAACAGGTCAAGGCAATGTCCAGATGCGCAACACCAACGTCCTGAGATACCTTGCGCCATTGCTCGCGCGTCAGGGCAATCGGATTAACGCAATCGGCGATCACCAGATACCCCTGACTGAGTGCCGCCTTGGCCATAACCTGAGCAGCCGCGTATCCGGCATCCGCAAGATCGACCGGCTCCATATGAGATTTTCTCATCGCTGTCTCGATCTCATCCAACCGAAGCCAGATAGCACCGGATTTTTTAGAGAGGCGCCGCGCAATCGTTGATTTTCCGACCCCTGGCAGGCCGGAAAAACAAATAAGTACAGCCATACTATCCCCGCATCGCGCGCGCCATAGCTGCGGCGTCGGTCAGCACATCGCCCTTCAGCCCGGTCTCATAGCCCAGCCGCGTCAGATGCTCATGCACAGCTTCGGTCGCAACATTGCCGGCAGCACCCGGGGCATAGGGGCAGCCCCCCAGCCCGCCAACAGCAGCGTCAAAGACCCGGACACCCAGCGACAAAGACGCATCGATATTGTCAATCGCCCGCCCGGCTGTGTCGTGATAATGGCCCGCCAGACGGGTGACCGGCACGCGTTCCCGCACCGCCAGCAACATACGCGCAATGGAATCTGGTGTCGCCTGACCGATGGTATCGCCCAGCGAGATCTCATAGCAGCCCATGGAGAACAATCGATCCGCCAGTGCCGCAACCGCGTCCGGATCGGTCGGCCCGTCAAAGGGGCACTCAGTCACGCAGGAAATATAGCCCCGGACCGGCATATCAATATGGCGCGCAGCCTCAATGATTGGCGTAAAACGCTCAATGGATTCGGCCACGCTCGCGTTGATATTCGCCTTGGAGAAGCCTTCTGAGGCTGAGGCAAAAATCGCGATCTCATCCGCCTTTGCGGTCAGGGCATCCTCATACCCGCGCATATTGGGCGTCAGCGCAGCGTAGCGCACATCAGAACTGCGACGGATCCCCGCGAGTACCTCTCCCGATCCCGCCATCTGCGGCACCCATCTAGGAGAGACAAAGCTCGCCACCTCAATCCGACGAAAACCGGCATCGGTCAGCCGGTCAATAAGGGCGATCTTTTCTGCGACGGGAATGTCGCGCTTTTCATTCTGCAGCCCGTCGCGCGGACCTACTTCGAAAATTTCAACGCTTTCGCTCATGATGCACTTCTCCCCAAGGCAATCTCAGACATCGCTCAAACCACAGTCGTTGCTGCGGCGGCAGATGGGGCAGCACTCGTGGCACCGCCCGATCTGATCGCTGTTCAGCTGTCCGCCTCTTCCAGACGGACCAGCGCGGCGCCAGCCTCGACCTGATCACCGGCAGAGGCCAGAACCTCGGCCACCACGCCATCGCGGGCCGCCAGGAGAGAGTGTTCCATTTTCATCGCCTCAAGGATAGCCAGTCTGTCACCTTCTTTGACCTCGGCGCCGGCTTCGGCGAACACGGCCTTGACCAAACCGGGCATCGGCGCCTCGATCACGTTGGTATCGCCACCGGCGGTCCCGGCCCGGTCCAGCGGATCAATACAGTCAAAGATGCTGCTGATCCGGGCAAACACCGTCAGCCTGCCATCCGCCTCAGCCACATTCGGCAAGGGATGCCCGTCATGCCGCCAGCACGTCCCGTCAAATGTCACCTCGTGACTGCTGTCGTCCAGCTGCCAGCGCTGCGCTTGCGGGCCCAGCACCTCAACGGTGATCTCAAGGCTCTCTTCGCCGTGGGTGAGCTGTACGGCCCGGTGCAGCGGCGCCCAGAGGGTAAAACCGCTGTCTCCACCAGACTTATGCAAACACAGCGCTCTCTGCGCGGCTGCAATCCAATGCGCCACAGGCATGTCGCCAACCGCCGTCAGCGCCTCAAGATCACGCGCGATCAGGCCAGTATCGACCTCGCCTCGACCAAACCCCTGATGGGAGGCCAGCGCACCCAGAAAGGCGAGGTTGGTGACTGTGCCTGCAACCTCTGTCCGTTCCAGCGCCCGGCGCAACTTCGAGAGAGCCACCGAACGGGTGGCGCCATGTACGATCACCTTGGAGATCATCGGGTCGTACCACGGGCTGATTGTATCGCCTGCGCGCACACCGCTGTCGGCGCGGCACTCAGCCGGGAAGGACAGATGCGTCAGCGTGCCGGTTGCAGGCAGGAAGCCCTTGGGCACATCCTCAGCATACAGCCGCGCCTCAAACGCATGGCCGGTGATGGTGAGGTCGTCCTGCTGGGCAGGCAGGCTCTCACCCGAGGCCACCCGCAGCTGCCATTCCACCAGATCAACGCCGGTGATCAGCTCAGTCACCGGGTGCTCCACTTGCAGGCGGGTGTTCATTTCCATGAACCAGAAGCCGTCGGTACGCAGCCCGTCAGATCCATCGACGATGAATTCCACCGTGCCGGCCCCCTTGTAGCCGATGGCTTCGGCGGCGCGCACGCCGGCCTCACCCATCGCCTCGCGCATCTCCGCAGTCATGCCAGGCGCGGGCGCTTCTTCAATCACCTTCTGATGGCGGCGCTGCAGGGAACAGTCACGCTCGAACAGATGCACCGCGTGGGTCCCGTCGCCGAAAACCTGCACCTCGATGTGCCGCGGCTGCTGGATGTATTTCTCAATCAGAACGTCCGGGTTGCCAAAGGCGGTGGTCGCCTCGCCCTGCGCGCTTTTCAGGGCATCCGAAAATTCGGCAGGTGCCTCTACCAGGCGCATCCCTTTGCCGCCACCGCCGGCAACCGCCTTGATCAGCACCGGATAACCGATCTTCTCCGCCTCGCCAGCCAAGAACTCCGCATCCTGATTGGCACCGTGATAACCCGGCACAACCGGCACGCCGGCCTTCTCCATCAACGCCTTGGCTGCATCCTTGAGACCCATCTTGCGGATCGCATCCGCAGAAGGCCCGATAAAGCTGAGGCCTGCGGCCTCGACCGCGTCCACAAAGCCCGGGTTTTCCGAAAGGAAGCCATAGCCGGGGTGAATCGCCTGTGCGCCACTTTCCTGCGCGACACGGATGATCACATCCCCCTTCAGATAGCTGTCCGCCGGGGCCGAACCGCCGATATGCACCGCCTCATCCGCCATCTGCACATGTTTCGCGGTAACGTCGGCGTCGGAATAAACGGCTACGGTCCGCACCCCCATGGCACGGGCGGTTTCCATCACGCGGCAGGCAATCTCTCCGCGGTTGGCAATCAGAATCTTGTCAAACATGGGAGGTCCTCACATCCGGAACACGCCGAAGCGTGTATCTTCAATCGGGGCATTCAGCGCGGCGCTAAGCGACAGCGCCAGCACATCGCGGCTCTTGCGCGGGTCGATGATGCCGTCGTCCCAGAGACGTGCAGAGGCATAAAGCGGGTGACTCTGCTCCTCGAACATCTCAATGGTGGGGCGTTTAAAGTCGGCTTCTTCCTCCGTGCTCCAACTGCCGCCCTGGCGTTCGATGGCATCGCGCTTGACCGTTGCCAGCACGCCTGCCGCCTGCTCGCCGCCCATCACAGAGATGCGGGAGTTGGGCCAGGACCACAGGAACCGCGGCTGGTAAGCCCGGCCCGACATGCCGTAGTTGCCCGCTCCAAAGGAGCCGCCGACCAGCATCGTCACCTTGGGGACATTGGTGGTCGCCACCGCTGTCACCATCTTGGCGCCGTGCCGCGCGATACCTTCGTTTTCATATTTCCGGCCAACCATGAAACCGGTGATATTCTGCAGGAAAACCAGCGGGATCTTGCGCTGGCTGCACAGTTCCACAAAATGCGCGCCCTTCTGGGCGGCTTCCGAGAACAGCACGCCGTTGTTGGCGATGATGCCTACAGGGCAGCCTTTGACATGGGCAAAACCAGTGACAAGAGTTTCGCCGAAACGCGGCTTGAATTCGTCAAAGCGGGAGCCGTCGACCAGCCGCGCAATCACCTCTCGGATGTCATAAGGTGTGCGCAGATCACCGGGCACCACGCCGAGGATTTCCTCGGGGTCATAGGCGGGTTCCTCGGGGCTGGCCCAATTCACCGTCAGCGGCTTGGTGATATTCAGCGATTGCACCGCACGTCGTGCCAGCGCCAGCGCGTGGGCGTCATCTTCGGCCAGGTAATCGGCCACGCCGGACAGGCGGGTGTGCACATCGCCACCGCCCAGATCTTCGGCGCTTACGACCTCCCCCGTCGCGGCCTTCACCAGCGGCGGGCCTGCGAGGAAGATGGTCCCTTGCTCTTTCACGATGATGGTCACGTCGGACATGGCCGGAACATAAGCGCCGCCTGCGGTGCAGGAGCCCATGACCACCGCAATCTGCGCAATGCCCTTGGCCGACATCCGCGCCTGATTGTAGAAGATCCGCCCGAAATGGTCGCGGTCCGGGAAGACCTCATCCTGTTGCGGCAGGTTGGCACCGCCGCTGTCCACCAGATAGATGCAGGGAAGACGGTTTTCCTCCGCGATCTCCTGCGCGCGCAGGTGTTTCTTCACCGTCATCGGGAAATAGGTGCCGCCCTTCACTGTGGCGTCGTTGCAGACCACCATGACCTCTTGCCCGTGAACGCGGCCGATACCCGCCACGACCCCAGCACCGGGGGCGGCCCCGTCATACATGGCATGCGCCGCCGTGGCGCCGATCTCCAGAAACGGAGAGCCGGGGTCGAGCAGGTTCGCCACCCGGCGGCGCGGCAGCATCTTGCCGCGGCTCTCGTGGCGGGCACGGGATTTCTCGCCGCCGCCCATGCGCGCGGTCTCTGCCGCCTCGCTGATCTGCCCGAGCGCGTCCAGATGCGCCTCGCGGTTCTGTTTGAAGCCTTCCGAGGAAGGCATCGCCTTGGATGTGAGTTTCATTCCGTTTCCTTTTTCAAAGGGAGGCGGCAGTAGAAGACTGCTACTGGAGCAAAGAATGCGATGATGAGGAACGGGAAAGACCCGCCCCGCAGTTTTTTCAGACCAGTTGAAGTCTTATAGGTCAGTGCCGGGAACATCGCGCTGAGAAAACCCGCCATCAGAAACACAGAGGCAATCACAAGCGGACCGCATCGTGTCATCAGCCGAAAATTCAATTCTGTGCAGCTCAGCCCCAGGCACCAGCGCACACCGCAGGACTTGCACGCGGCAGATTGCGGCCAGCTGCGCCTTCGGGACACGAGCTTGGAACTGGGCACAATACCGCCGCACTCCGGGCATTTCGGGTTCACCAACCTGGCGAACAAGGCAACATGCCTGTCACTGAGGTTTTTCTGTCTCTGCGTCACAGATTCACCTCCCCTGCTGCCCGCGCCTTCAGTTCCTTGCGGATCACCTTACCGGTCACAGTCATTGGTAGGGCGTCCAAGAACTCCACTTCGCGTGGGTAAGAATACTTTGCCAAACGGGATTTGACGTAGTCTTGCAGATCTTTCTCGGATGGTGAGTGACCGGGTTTCAGCACCACATAGGCCTTCACGATTTCGGTGCGAAGTTCATCGGGTTTGCCCACCACACCCACGGTTGCCACGGCCGGATGGGTCATCAGACAGTCCTCAATCTCAGCTGGACCGATGCGGTAGCCGGCGGAAGTGATGACATCATCCTCACGCCCGACAAAGCGCAGATAGTCCCCCTCCCAGATGCCGCGATCCCCGGTGACCAGCCAGTCGCCATGAAATTTCTCAGCCGTTGCGTCGGGGCGGTTCCAGTATTCAAGCATCATCGACGCAGCACCCCGGCGTACGGCGACGTCGCCCTCATCTTTGGTGGGGGTACCTGTGTCGTCCAGCACCTCAACCGTGCATCCCGGAACCGGCCTGCCGATGCAGCCCGGGCGCACCGGAAAATCAGCGACGCAGGAGGAAACCGTCATGTTGCATTCGGTCTGGCCGTAAAATTCATTGATGGTCACGCCCAGGTGACGCTGGCCCCAGGCGAGCATCTCTGCGCCCAGGGGCTCTCCCCCAGATGCTACCGAGCGCAGACCGTCGAGCCCCTGCCCCGCCGCCTTCAGCAAGCGCAGCGCGGTGGGAGGAAAGAAGACATTGCGCACATCCCCCTGACGAATGATTTCGGCGCAAGCCTCCGGCGTAAATTTGTCCAGCCGCGCGGCCACGACCGGCACACCCAGCGCCAGACCCGGCATCAGCACGTCAAACAAGCCGCCGATCCATGCCCAATCCGCAGGGGTCCACAGGCAATCGCCCGGCTGGCCCAGATGATCATGGCTGATGGCCACGCCGGGCAGGTGACCGGAGAGCACCCGGTGACCATGCAGCGCGCCCTTGGCGCTGCCCGTGGTGCCGGAGGTGTAGATGAGCACTGCCGGAGTCTCCGGCGTGGTTTCCGCATAAGGCAGGAGGTGGTCGCTTTGACCCGTGCTTGCGGACAGGATATCCGCCACCAGCAGCGGTTGCGCCAGCGCCCCGAGCTGCGCCGCGCCCCCGCCATCAGTCAGCACCAGCTCCAACCCTGCATCGCCAATGCGGGAGGCCAGCGCATCATGCTGAAACAGCTTGAACAACGGCACGGAAATGGCACCGATTTTCCAGATCGCGAGATGTGCTACGGCGCAGTCGACAGATTGGCTGAGCAGTACACCAACACGGTCACCGGGCTGCACCCGCCGCATCAGATCGCGCGCCACCGCATCGACCATCTGCCGCAGCTCACCATAGCGGATATCACGCCGCGCGCCGGTGGTCAGATCAATGAGGGCCAATTGTTCGTCCGGATGGTCCAGCGCCTGCGCCGCCATGTTCAGGCAGGACGGAAACTGCCATCCGCCATCCGTGCGCAATCCCGGATACAATGTATGTCCCCCCACACCGCTCATGCCAAGACCTTCACGAAACGCATATCAGATATGCAATTTTTCCCTGCATTCCCAAAGGGAAAGCGGGCCGCTTCTTGATCCAGATCAGTGTTCTGTCGCTGCCCCAGGCGCATACAGCCCTTGCAAACAAACGACCCGACCACGATAGAAGAGGGATAGTCCGAATGACCCGTATGGTTTCCGCCCTGGCTCTTAGCGCTGCACTGGCAGCCCTGGCCGGCCCCGCCCTTGCCCAGTCCCAGGGGGACTGGACCCTTGGCGTCGGTATCGCCAACGTCAATCCGAAGTCTGACAACGGCACTGTTGCCGGCGCGGCTGCGACAATTGACGACGATACCGCACTGACCTTCACTGCAGAGTATTTCATCCGTGACAACATCGGCATCGAACTTCTGGCTGCCAGCCCGTTCGAACATGATATCTCCTTGAACGGCGCCTATACCGCGACAACCAAGCACCTGCCGCCGACCCTGTCGGTCAATTATCACTTCCCGACACAGACCAAGTTCAAACCCTTTGTCGGTGTTGGTATCAACTACACGACCTTTTTTGAGGAAAGCTCCCCCGCGGGTGTGATCTCGCTTGATGACAGCGTCGGGCTGGCGCTGAACCTTGGCGCAGACTGGCAGATCTCTGATCGCGGCGCACTGCGGGTGAACGTCCGCTACATGGATATCGAAACCGATGTGACCCTCAATGGCACCAAAATCGGCACCGCCGAAATTGATCCGGTCACTGTTGGCTTTGGCTACGTTCACCGCTTCTGATCCTTTTGACGAGTAAAAGACTGAGACGAGTACTTCAGGGAGGGGCGGCGTGCTGGGAGGCGCGCCGCTTTCTCGTTTCGCAGATAAATCCGCGCATCATACGCACGGGCCGCCCTACGGACCGCCCAGGCACGAGCGTGGTTACATCTGGCTCATCAATTCACGGCCAATCAGCATCCGGCGAATTTCCGATGTGCCAGCCCCGATTTCCATAAGCTTGGCATCACGAAAGATCCGGCCAACCGGGTTGTCAGAGAGATAGCCCGCACCGCCAAAGGCCTGCACCGCCTGATGCGCCTGGGTCATGGCAACTTCGGATGCATAAAGACAGCAAGCGGCGGCATCCTGACGGGTCACGGTGCCCTTGTCGCAGGCTTTTGCCACTTCGTAAACATAGGCCCGCGCGGTGTTCATCGCAGTGTACATATCCGCGATCTTGCCCTGCATCAGCTGGAAGTTCCCGATGGGCTGGCCGAATTGTTTGCGCTCTTTCATGTAGGGCATCATCTCGTCCATGCAGGCCGCCATGATACCAGTGCCGATCCCTGCCAGCACCACGCGCTCATAGTCCAGACCGGACATCAGAACGCGCACGCCCTTACCCTCTTCGCCCAGCACGTTTTCAAATGGCACTTCCACATCCTCAAACACCAGCTCGGCGGTATTGGAGCCACGCATCCCAAGCTTGTCAAAATGCTGCGAGGTGGAAAAACCCTTGAATTCCTTCTCAATCAGGAAGGCCGTCATACCCTTGGAGCCGGCATCTGGGTCCGTCTTAGCGTAGACCACCAGCGTGTCCGCATCCGGACCATTGGTGATCCAGTATTTGTTGCCGTTCAGACGGTAGTGATCATTGCGTTTCTCTGCACGCAGGCTCATCGAGACCACGTCAGATCCGGCACCTGCTTCGGACATCGCCAGCGCGCCAACATGCTCGCCTGAGACCAGTCGCGGCAGGTATTTGGCCTTCTGCTCAGCATTGCCGTTCAGTTTGATCTGATTGACGCAAAGATTCGAGTGCGCCCCATAGGAGAGCGACACCGAGGCACTGGCTCGCGCGATTTCTTCAACCGCGACGGTATGAGCCAGATAAGACATGCCAGCGCCGCCGAACTCCTCAGGCACGGTAATGCCGAGAAGACCCAGCTCCCCCATTTCCTGCCAAAGTTCTGCCGGAAATTCGTTTTTCTGATCAATCTCCTGTGCCATCGGGCGGACACGCTCCTGTGCCCAGCGGTGCACCATGTCGCGCAGGGCATTCACATCTTCGCCCAGATCAAAGGTCATGCTTGCGTTGAACATCGTTTTCTCCTGAACCCGTCAGTTATTGAACAGTTGTTCATTAACTGACATATCCCTCGCCCACAGTCAACAACGCCGCGTTGCAGACCTGAGAATTCTTCGCCAAGCCGGCCCGCCACAAGCAAGCAGAGCTGGCATGCGCCACACTCCTGCCTTACTCAGACGTTAGTAAATCGTTTACCTTTGAAAGACATGAGACCCCCAATGCGCGACCTGATCATCAACGGCACATTTGACAGCGGTTCCGCAAATTGGGGCGGCACCGATCTCGAGACCAGCTACACCGAGAACGCCTACCTCGGGAACGGCTCGTCCAATCGCGTTGCTGAGATGGACGGTCAATCCGGCCAGACCACGGTCATGGAACAATCCTTCACCGTCAACAATCCAATCCAGACCACACTGACGCTGGACGCGGCACTGCGCACCGCCTCTCTGAATCAGGCTGGAACCGAAGGGTTCACAGTTGAAATTCTGGATGCAGGCGGGGCCGTTATTGCATCGATGTCGGTGCTGCCAACCACCAATAGCTTCACCCAGGCCAGCCTGAATGTCGATTTCCCCAGTGGGGGCCAGTACACGCTGCGCCTGACGGAACTGGGCAGCGACAACAGCCTGGGCGCCGTTGTCGACAATATTTCGCTGATGGTCTGCTTCTGCAATGGCACGCTGATCGAAACGGTGAATGGCCCCCGCGCGATAGAGACATTGGCGCCGGGCGACATGATCTTGACCGAAAACGGACCGACGCCGCTGCGCTGGATCGGCAAGCGAAGCGTGTCACCGGCACAGATGGCAGAAAACACCAAGCTATGTCCGGTTCGGATCGAAGCGGGCGCGCTCAGCCCCGGGCTGCCAAGCAAGCCGCTGCAGGTCTCACGCCAGCATCGCATGCTGATCCGCTCCCGCGTGGCACAGCGCATGTTTGGTCAATTCGAAGTGCTGATCCCTGCCATTCGCCTGACCGCCCTGCCCGGTATCTACGTCAACGAAGACCGCGCAGCCGTCACCTATTACCACATGCTGTTCGACAACCACGAGATTGTGTTTGCCAATGGTGCGCCAAGTGAAAGCCTGCTGGTCACCGAACAGTCGCTCGCGGCCTTGTCGCCCGCCGCACAAGAAGAGCTGAAATTGCTTTTCCCGGATCTGATCTGCAGCACAGGGCGTGGCACCGCAAGCGCCAGACCCATCCCGCCGCGTGCCAGACAAAAGCGGCTTGTTGCGCGGATCGGCAAGAACAATCGCGCTGCGCTGGATGCCATCTGATCAGCCCTTTTGCGCCGCTAACCCAAGCCCAGATTTCTCAGTGCCGAACCGTCAGCCAAGGCCTGCCTGAAACACCGCCGCGACCTCTGCGCGGATGATGCGGGCAATCTGCGCGCAATCCTCCAGCGAGAATGTCAGCGGCACACGCATATCTATTATCCCGTGCAGAATCCGGTCGCTCGCTGGCATCGCAGGGGCATCCGCATAGCGCCAGCTGTCATAGCGAGAGGTAAAAGCAACCGGTTCCGACGCGCCAAACCACTTCAGTTCGACGCCGCGCGCCGCACAACGGTTGAGAACCTCGGTGATATTCTGATCAGTCCAGTCCAGCAGCAGAAACTGAATGGAAGAGCCGACATAAAGCTCCTCTTCTGGGCGCTCGACCACCTTCAGACCCGGCGTATCGCGCAGGCCCGCCTCGATCCGCTGATATCGGGCATTCCAGCGCTGCACCTGTTGATCAAGATCCCGCAACTGCGGACGCAGGATTGCGGCGCGCAGATTGTCCATCCGCCCCGAGATGTTCGGCGTCTCATATTTGATGCGCTCAAATACCTCAGGTCCGGGCGCCGCACGATGGCGGGAATAGAGCATATAGGACCCGGAGAGCATAATTGCGCGCGCAGCAATCTCGGGGTCGGAAGTGACTAGCAGGCCGCCCTCGCCTGAGTTCACATGTTTATAGGTCTGGCAGGAATAGCAGCCGACCGCGCCGTGACGCCCAGACAGAATCCCGTTCCAGCGCGCGCCCATCGTGTGGGCGCAATCTTCGATCACGGTCACATCTGCGGCATCGCAAACCGCCATAAGCCGGTCCATGTCACAGAGATGCCCGCGCATATGCGACAGCATCAGCACGCGAGGATGACCTTCGACCGACAAGTGTTTTTCCAGATCCTCCAGATCCAACGTCAGCGCCTCGGTGACGCCGACGTAGACCGGATCTGCGCCCACAGCCGCGATTGCCCCCGGCACCGGCGCCAGAGTGAAGGCGTTAGTCAGCACCCTATCGCCCGGCTTCACCCCGACGGACCGCAGGGCAGTCGCCAGAGCATAGCCGCCAGAAGCCACCGCCAACGCGAAGGGCGCTTCCATCTGGGCAGCGAATTCCTCCTCCAGAAGGGTCACTTCGCCCGCCTCATCGCCCACCACATTATAGCGGTGCAAGCGGCCGTGACGCATCACCTCGACAGCGGCCTCAATAGCCTCTTCAGGGATGGGTTCCTGCTGGGTAAAACTACCGGTGAAAATCTCTGTCATCATGCGTTTGTCTGCGTCTGACTGCATAAGGTCAAGCCCCCGGTCCGCGACGCCAGACTGCCGTTAAAGCGGCAGCAATCGCGCTGCCAGTGCAGGCAGATCCTCGAACCGCTGCAGCAACGCTTCCGGGCGCAGCGCCTCAAGGTCGCCGCCCGACGGACCAAAAGTGACCAGCACCGAAGCAACACCGGCGGCCGCAGAGGTTTTGCGGTCGGTATCGGTATCACCAATCAGTATCGTCCGCTCCGGATCCCCCCCGGCCCGGCGCGCGGCTTCGCGCAGGGGCTCGGGATCAGGTTTGCGCACGGGCAGAGTATCGGCCCCCACCAGCGAATGAAATGCGTCACGAACCCCCAGGCTGCGAGTCAGTTTCTCCGCCAATGCTTCAGGTTTGTTGGTGCAGATGCCCACGCGAAATCCGTCGACCTTCAACTGTTCGACCGCCTCCATGGCGCCCGGATACATGACGGTATGGTGGTCAATCGCGTCGCGATATTGCTCCAGCAGAACAGGATAATATTCCTCAACCAGGTCTTCGCTGTAGCGGCCCGCCCGTTTCAATCCTGCGGTCAGCATGCTCTTGCCGCCACGCAGCGCAACGCCTGCATCCTGTGGCAGGTGCAGCAGATCGCCAAGCCCCATCTTGCGAAAACATGCGTTGGCCGCCGCGAGCAAATCACCAGATGTATCCGCCAGAGTGCCGTCCAGATCGAAGATAACCGTTCGCATATCTGCCCTCTCTCGGCGCGTTTTCGCCACCGCTTGTTGCAACCCGCAATCTTGTTTGATGCCGCTTTGCCTTGCGCACCTGCTGTTAGCGGATAAAACGGGGGCGCTGAAAAGACAAAGAGAAAACAACACATGAGCACCGCCCTCGTCATTCTGGCCGCAGGCAAAGGCACCCGGATGAACTCCGACCTGCCCAAGGTTTTGCATCCCATTGCCCACGCCCCGATGCTGGAACACGCGCTATCCGCAGGTCGCGCGCTGACGCCGGAGCGCACCATTGTTGTGGCAGGCCACGGGGCGGACTATGTGCGCTCCATGATGGCCGACATCGACGAAGATGCTGAAATTGTTGTTCAGGAAGAACAGCTTGGAACCGCACATGCGGTGGCACAGACCCGTGATGCCCTGTCCGATTTTGATGGCGATATCGTCGTGCTTTACGGCGACACGCCCTTTGTCAGCGCCGAGACATTGCAGCGGATGCTGGCCGCGCGGCAGAGCGCCGATCTGGTGGTCCTAGGCTTTACCGCAGCTGATCCCGCGCGCTATGGGCGATTGCTCATGGATGGCAATAGCCTTGAGCGGATTGTCGAATACAAGGACGCAACTGAGGCTGAGCGGGAGATCGATTTCTGCAATTCCGGGCTGATGGCAGGTAATGCGGCGCAGATGTTTGCGCTGATTGACCAAGTCGACAGCGCCAATGCATCAGGTGAATACTATCTCACTGATCTGGTGGAACTGGCGCGTGCCGATGGGCTGCAGGTCACAGCGGTTTCCTGCGATGAGGCCGAAACCCTCGGCATCAATTCCCGCGCCGATCTGGCCGAGGCCGACCGTGTCTTCCAACAGCGCAAGCGCGCCGATCTGATGGCTGATGGTGTCACGCTGATGGACCCGGAAACGGTGTATCTGGCCTTTGATACTGTCATCGGGCGCGACACGATCATTGAACCCAATGTCGTCTTTGGCCCCGAGGTCACGGTGGAAAGCGGTGTGTTCATCCGGTCCTTTTCCCATTTTGAGGGCTGTCATATTTCGCGCGGTTCCAAGGTCGGCCCCTATGCCCGCCTGCGCCCCGGCGCAGAGTTGGCCGAAAACACCCATATCGGCAATTTCGTTGAAATCAAAAACGCCGAGATCGCCGAGGGCGCAAAGGTCAACCACCTGAGCTATATTGGCGATGCCAGCGTGGGGGCCGAAACAAATATCGGCGCAGGAACAATCACTTGCAACTACGACGGCGTGATGAAGCATCGCACCGAAATCGGCGCACGGGCCTTCATCGGCTCCAACACAATGCTGGTGGCCCCGGTGCGGATCGGCGATGAGGCCATGACCGCAACAGGTGCCGTGGTCACCAAATCGGTTGAGGACGGCGCGCTGGCGATTGCACGCGCTGAACAGAAAAACAAACCGGGTCGCGCGCGCAAGCTGATGGACATGCTGCGCGCAAAGAAAGCCCGTCTGAGCAAAGGAGCCGAATAATGTGTGGCATCGTCGGCGTTCTTGGCAATCATGAAGCAGCTCCCATTCTGGTCGAGGCGCTGAAGCGGCTTGAATATCGCGGGTATGACAGCGCAGGCATCGCTACGGTCAACGGTGGTGCTCTGGATCGCCGCCGCGCCGTCGGCAAGCTGGTGAATCTCTCTGATCTGTTGGTTCACCAACCGCTGGCCGGAAAATCCGGTATTGGCCATACGCGTTGGGCCACTCATGGTGCCCCCACCGTCGGCAACGCGCACCCCCATCAGGCCGGCGGTGTTTCTGTTGTCCACAACGGCATTATCGAGAACTTCAAAGAATTGCGCGAAAAGCTTGCCCAAAAGGGCATCACATTTGCGACAGAAACCGACACCGAAACCGTCGCCCTGCTTTGCCAATCGCTGATCGGTGACGGTAAGACACCAGTTGAAGCGGCGCGTGAAACCGTACAGCAGCTCGAGGGTGCCTTTGCTCTCGCCTTTCTGTTTGAGGGCGAAGCGGACCTGATGATCGCGGCACGCAAGGGCTCCCCCCTTGCAATCGGGCATGGTGACGGCGAGATGTTCGTTGGCTCCGATGCCATCGCGCTGGCGCCCTTCACTGACCAGATCACCTATCTGGAAGAGGGCGATTTTGCCGTACTGACGCGCAACAGCCTAGAGATCCGGGATCAGCGTGGTGCCATCGCCAACCGCGAGAAACGCCAGATCCAGCTTGCCAACGCCCGTGTGGACAAGGACGGTCACAAGCATTTCATGGCCAAGGAAATCGCCGAGCAACCGGTGGCCATTGACCGCGCGTTGAAGGCCTATATAGGCGACGATGGACAGCTGTCGCTACCGGCTGAACTTGATTTCACCAAGATCGAACGGCTGACCATGGTGGCCTGCGGCACCGCCTTCTACGCTTGCATGGTTGCAAAATACTGGTTTGAGCAGATCGCCCGGATGCCGGTCGAGGTCGATGTCGCCTCTGAATTCCGTTACCGGGAACCGCCGGTGCCAGAGAAAACGCTGGCACTGTTCGTGTCGCAATCGGGCGAGACCGCCGACACGCTGGCGGCGCTGCGCTACATGGATGGCAAGGCACAGCAGATCGTGGGGCTGGTCAATGTCCCTGAAAGCTCTATCGCGCGGGAAAGCGATGTGATCCTGCCGCTGCATGCTGGTCCAGAAATTTCTGTCGCTTCAACCAAGGCGTTTACCTGCCAGCTGTCGATCCTGTTGCTGCTGGCCCTGCGCGCGGCTGAGCAACGCGGCCTCCCCCTGCCGGACGGGATGCCCGCCGACCTGCGCGCCCTGCCGGGATTGATCCATCAGTCTCTGGCCGCGGAAAAGCAAATCACCGCCTCGGCCCGCGGGCTGGCCGAGGCGCGGGATATTATTTTCCTCGGGCGCGGGCAGTTGTACCCGCTGGCGCTGGAAGGCGCGCTGAAGCTCAAGGAGCTGAGTTATATCCACGCAGAAGGCTATGCCAGCGGTGAGCTGAAGCACGGCCCGATCGCATTGATTGATGAAAAAGTGCCGGTGGTTGTTATGGCACCGCGTGATGCACTGTTCGACAAGACCGTCTCCAATATGCAGGAGGTGATGGCGCGCGGCGGTAAGGTGATCCTGATCACCGATGCCGAAGGCGCCAAAATCGCAGGCGATGGTACCCATGAGGTGATCGTGATGCCGCAGGTTCCAGACAGCTTGGCCCCAATCCTTTATGCCGTACCCGCACAGCAAATCGCTTATTACACGGCCATCGCAAAAGGAACTGATGTGGACCAGCCCCGCAACCTTGCAAAATCGGTGACCGTAGAATGAGCGTGTTGACAGTTGAACGGGCTTTGGCGGCACTAGAGGCCGCCGCGGAACCAGCGCGCGCGACCCAGATGGCGGGCTATCACAAGCAGAAACGCCGGGTGCTGGGCGTGCCGAACCCGGTGATCAACAGCCTCAGTCAAGACTGGCGCAAAGCCTTCGGCGCGCAGGATGACGGCCTGACTGCCCGCTGCGCGCTGGCGCAGGAGCTGTGGGCCAGCGATGTGTTCGAAGCACGTATTGCCGCTGCAAAGCTGCTGACCCAGGCGCGGATCAAGGAAGATGCGCCAGTCTGGGATCTGCTGCAAAGCTGGGTGCCGGATTTCGACAGCTGGGCCATTGCCGATCACGCAGCCTCGGCAATACAGAAACGACTTCAGGCACAGCCCGAGCGGCTGGACACCGTAGAGGGCTGGACGTCCAGCGATCACATGTGGACCCGCCGGGCCGCGTTGGTCTCGACCCTGCCGTGGGCAAAACTGCCCAATCCGAAACCTGAAGAGTTGGCCGCGCGTGAACGGATCCTTGGCTGGGCTGCGCGCTACGTGCCCGATCGCAACTGGTTCATTCAGAAATCCATCGCCTGGTGGCTGCGCGATCTCAGCAAACATGATGCCAACCGCTCCCGTGCGTTTCTGGCCGAATATGGCGCGGCAATGAAACCCTTCGCCCGTAAGGAAGCCGCCAAATATCTGGCGTCCTCTGGTGAGGACACCGCAGATGCATCCGCCACCGAAAATGAATAATAGCCCGACAGCATAAGAAAAGGCGCAAGGAAGAAATCCCTCGCGCCTTTTCCATATCTTCAAGACGTCAAATCACGCCGCTGGCAGCACCTGCACCTCGACCAGCTCGGTCAATGGCAGACCCAGTGCCCGCATCGCATCAATGGACAACCGGCTTCCGGCTCCGGTATCGCCGCCAATCGGCCGCAGGATCAGTGTGACCTCTGTGCCGCGCGGCGAACGCACGCGGGCAGTCTGCGGGCTATCGACCAAAGGCGTCTCCATCCACAGGCCCGATTGCGAGGGGTCGCCCAGACTGGCGACGGTCGACGCGCGCCCGGTATAGCCTGCGGTGACACCGGCAGAGGCAACCTGCCCCCCTGCAGCTTCCAAAGGTGCCTCTTCGACACCCGGTGCAAGCGGTACCGTATTGGCGGTATCGACGGCTGGTTCCCCGACCGATCCAGCGGTCGTCCGCCCGCCCAGAACCGAGGAATTCCACTGCAACGGACCACAAGCTCCAAGCAGCACGACAGAAGACAGGATCAAAACAGAATAACGCATAGCGCGACACTAGCTCTCACCTCACGGCTTTGCCAGCGGCAATCCCCGTTTCGGCCAAACTCAGCCCTTGCCGCAAGCCCGCCCCCGCTTTACCTAAGAAGGATGACTGCTCCGCTTATCGATCCCTTCGCCCGCGCCATCACGTATCTGCGTGTCTCGGTCACCGACCGCTGCGATTTTCGCTGCGTCTACTGCATGTCCGAAAACATGACCTTCCTGCCAAAGAAGGAACTGCTGACACTGGAGGAGCTGGACCGGATGTGTTCGACCTTCGTCAATCTTGGTGTAGAAAAGCTGCGGATCACCGGGGGCGAGCCGCTGGTACGACGCGGCATCATGACTTTCTTCCGCTCCATGACCCGGCACCTCGAAAGCGGCGCCCTGAAAGAGCTGACACTGACCACCAATGGCTCGCAGCTGGAGAAATACGCGCAGGACCTCTATGATGCGGGTGTGCGGCGGGTAAATGTCTCGCTCGACACCATTGATGAGGATAAATTCGCCGAAATCACCCGTTGGGGCCGCCTGCCTCAGGTCCTACGAGGGATCGATGCGGCACAGAAGGCCGGGCTGCGGATCAAGATCAATGCCGTCGCTCTCAAGGGGTTCAACGAAGACGAACTACCCGCGATCACCAGATGGTGCGCTGAACGCGATATGGATCTCACCTGGATCGAGGTCATGCCAATGGGCGATATCGGGAATGAGAACCGACTGGGTCAATACTGGTCGCTGAAAGACGTGCGCCGCGCTTATGACGATCATTACAGCGTCACCGATCTGGCAGAGCGTACAGGCGGGCCGGCACGCTATGTCCGTCTGGAAGAAACCGGCCAGAAAATCGGCTTCATCACGCCGCTTTCGCATAACTTCTGCGAAAGTTGCAACCGTGTGCGGCTGACCTGCACAGGTGAGCTGTACATGTGCCTGGGCCAGGAAGACATGGCAGACCTGCGTGGCCCCCTGCGCGATCATCCTGGGAATGATCAGGCGCTGGAGAATGCGATCCGTGCGGCGATCACATTGAAACCCAAGGGCCATGACTTTGACTATTCACGGCAGAAACTCGACGGGCAAATGCCCCGCCACATGAGCCATACCGGCGGCTGAGATGACCAGCCGCAAGACCAGCGCACCGCCGCTGTTGTTTCACCTCTACCGCGCTGTCACGGCGTTGCTGGCACCGTTTGCCTATCGCAAAGTTGCAGGCAGGCTCGCCGATCACGGCGTATCAGCTGCCCGCCAGCGCGAACGGATGGGCTATCCAACAGAGCCGCGCCCAGTGCCCCATACGCCGGATGGTCGCCCAGCCCCGCTGCTATGGTTTCACGGTGCCTCGGTCGGCGAAAGCCTGGCGGCGCTGAGCCTGATCGACAAATTGGCGCCCCGCCTGACCGACGCCGAGTTTCTATTGACTTCGGGCACTGCCACCTCCGCCGAAATGATGGCCAAGCGTATGCCAGCCAATTGTCGCCATCAGTTTGCACCGCTGGATGCTACGGCCCCCGTAGGCCGCTTTCTGCGCCATTGGCAGCCGGACGCCGCGCTCTTTGTCGAAAGTGAGCTGTGGCCGGTGACCCTCAATGCCGCCAAGCGGTCTGGGGTGCGGCTGGCGCTGGTCAACGCCCGGCTGTCGGCCCGCTCCATCGCGCGGTGGGCGTCAAAGCCCGCGACGGCAGCTTTTGTAATGCAGCATTTTGATGTGCTTCTCAGCCAGAACCCGCAAATGGGCCAGAGCCTGATCGACCTTGGCGCCCCTCCTGATTGCGTGCATCCCAGCGGCAACCTGAAGGCCGGGTCCGCACCGCTGCCCGTTGACCAGACCGTTCTTGGCTCTGTTCGCGCCGAGCTGGGAACACGCCCGGTCTGGGTCGCGAGTTCCACCCATCGTGGAGAAGAGGAAGCGGTGATCGCCGCGCATAAAGCACTGCTGGCCGAGACCCCCGATCTCTGCCTGCTGCTGGCGCCCCGTCACCCGGAGCGCGCTACAGAAGTTATCGCGCTGATCAAAAAGGCGGGCCTCAGCGTCGCCCGTCGCAGTGCGGGCGACGCCCTCACGCCCGAAACGCAGGTCTATCTGGCCGATACGCTGGGCGAAGTCGGGACATGGTATGCGCTGTCGCCCATCGTGTTTCTCGGCGGCTCCCTTGCCCCGATCGGCGGGCACAACCCATTTGAAGTGGCGCAGGCCGGGGCCGCCATAATCACCGGCCCGGGCTACTCCAACTTTGCCGAGACCTATCCACCGCTGATCGCTGCGGGTGGTGCGGTTGAGGTCAGCGACGCCTCATCTTTGGCCGGGGCGGTCCAGCATTGGTTGACGGACGAAGCAGCTCTAAACACCGCCCGCACCGCTGCCCGCGGCGTGGTTGAGGCGCAGGCGGCAGCACTTGACGGTGTCGTTGACCTGTTGATCACCCATCTGGCGCTCACCTCGCCGTCCACGAGCAACTGATCGGAACCGTCAGATGGCCGACCTTCTTGTCACCAATTTCAATCGCAATTTCACCGGCGTCTCAGCTACCGCCGCCAATGTGATCCGCCAGCAGGCCAGTCGTTATGATATGGCGCTGGTGGGGCGCGCCCTGCCCGGCTGCCCGGAGCCGATCAGCATCGCCGCCGCTCGCGCGGTCTCGCGTCACCATGATCCCGCCAAACCCTTTGCGATCTGGCATGTTCGGCGCAACACCGAGATGCGTGCCGCAATCTGGGCACGCGACGTCCTACGCCTGCCGGTTCGGATTGTCTTCACCTCGGCGGCGCAGCGTCGGCATTCTGCGTTTCCGCGCTGGCTGATCTCGCGCATGGATGCGGTTGTGGCCACGACTGACGCCGCCGCAACCTATGTCCCCCATGTGCGCGCTGTGGTGCCGCACGGAGTCGATACCGATGTCTTCACACCGGCGGAGAACCGCACCTCCGCGTGGGCCGCACTTGGCTATGGCGGCCAGCAGGGGATTGCCACAATCGGGCGCATTCGCCCGGAGAAAGGCACCGACCTGTTTGTTGACGCTATGCTGCGTCTGTTGCCGGACCACCCCGGCACAGTGGCACTGGTGATTGGGCGCGCAGCGCGGGAGCATCAAGGGTTTTTGAAAGGCTTGCAGGCAAGGATCGCCGCAGCGGGCCTTGGCGAACGTATTCTGTTTCCGGGCGAAATCTCCGCCAGCGACCTGCCGAGGGTGATGCGAGCCTTGTCGCTGGTAATGCAACTGCCCCGTTACGAAGGCTACGGCATGGCCCCGTTAGAAGGTCTGGCCAGCGCTGTGCCATTTGTCGGCTCTGATACCGGGTATTATGGTGCGTTTTCGGCGCAGGGGACCGTAGGTACCGTGGTGCCATTGGAAGCCGCAGACGCAGCGGCACAGGCCGCAGGACAGTTGCTGTCGTCACCCAAAGAACTGTCGCGGCGCGGACAAGCTGGTCGCGATTTGGCGGTCCACGCCTTCAGCGCCGGTGCGGAGGCGGATGGAATCGACGCTGTTTATCAGCAACTCTGGTCCGCTGGCTAAACCCGGGTAGACCGTCACGCGCCCCAATCATCCCAAACAAAAATCGCCTGCCCACAGCGGGACAGGCGATCTTTTTTAGCTGTTTTTGCTCCAGCTATCAGGCAGCGGGCATCCGCTGTTCGACAATTTCGGCCCACCAGCTGCACCCAGCGGGGATTGCCTCATCGTTGAAGTTATATTCCGGGTGGTGCACGGCGGCGGTGTCGCCGTTGCCAACCAGAATATAGGCGCCGGGGCGCTCTTCCAGCATGAAGGCGAAATCTTCGCCGCCCATGACCAGTGGCGCATCATCACAGCCACCTGAGATATCCCGCGCCACCTTTGCGGCAAACTCGGTCTGTTCGTCATGGTTCACCATCACCGGATAGCCCCGGTGGTAGGTCACGTCCGCTGTACCGCCAAAGGTCGCAGCAATGCCGTCGCAAATCTCATTGATCCGCTTCTCCGCCAGATCACGCATCTCGCCCGACATAGTGCGCACAGTGCCCTTGATGTGAACGCTCTGCGGGATCACGTTGAACGCCTTTGAGGACGTCTCAAACGAGGTCACCGAAACCACGATCTGATGCACGGGGTCTGCGTTGCGCGAGGCGATGGTTTGCAACGCCAGCACGGCCTGCGCTGACATCACGGTCGTGTCGATGGTCTCCTGAGGCTTCGCCGCGTGACCGCCGCGCCCTTCAAAGGTGATGTCGAACTGGTCCGTCGCTGCAAAGAAAGCACCCGGACGGATCGCGAAGGAGCCCACCGGACGGCCCGGCCAGTTGTGCATGCCGTAGACCTCCTGGATGTTCCAGCGATCCATCATGCCGTCGTCGCACATTTCCTTGCCGCCGCCACCGCCTTCTTCGGCCGGCTGGAAAATCACCACAACAGTACCGTCGAAATTGCGGGTCTCAGACAGGTATTTGGCCGCCCCCAGCAGCATCGCAGTGTGACCGTCATGGCCACAGGCGTGCATCGCGCCATCTGTCTTGGAGGCATATTCCAGACCGGTCTGTTCATGGATCGGCAATGCGTCCATATCGGCGCGCAGGCCGATGACCTTGCCGGAGCTGTCAGACTTGCCCTTGATCACGCCCACAACACCGGTCCGGCCAATGCCGGTGACAATCTCATCGCAGCCGAATTCTTTCAGCTTCTCAGCGACCAAAGCGCTGGTGCGATGGGTCTCAAACAGGATTTCGGGGTTTTCATGGATGTCACGGCGCCAGGCGGTGACTTCGCTTTGCAGTTCGGCGAAACGGTTCTTCACAGGCATGTTAAGGTCCTTTTTCTCTATCAATGCGCTGCCAATCTTGGTCCACGCGGTTTTCAGTTAAATAATGGTTGATGCAGGCTGCAGGGCCTATCGGGGCAGCGGCAGGCGCTGTTCGATCAGGGTGACGAACCAGCTGCATCCGGCCGGGATGGCATCGTCGTTGAAGTCATAGGCTGGGTGATGCAGACCTGCCGAGGGGCCATTGCCGACGCGGATCATTGCACCGGGGCGTTCCTCCAGCATGAAGGAGAAGTCCTCACCACCCATGGCCAGCGCGACCTCCTCACAGTCACCCGCCACTGCCAGTGCAGCAGCGTGAGCATGACCGGTAGCCTCCGCATCATTGATGGTTACCGGGACACCGTTCACGAACTCCACCTCTGCAGAGCCGCCAAAGGTCAGCGCGATACCGGCAGTCACCGCACGCAGCCGCTCCGGGATTTGCGCCCGAACGTCCGGAGAATGCGTGCGAATGGTGCCTTTTACCTCGGCACGGTCGGGAATGACGTTATAGGCCTTCGATGACGTTTCTGCCGAGGTGACCGACAGAACGGCCTGCATCACCGGATCGACGTTCCGCGACACGATGGATTGCAGGGCAGTAATCAACTGGCACATCATCACGGTGGTATCGGCGGTTTCCTGTGGTTTGGCAGCATGGCCGCCACGCCCCTGAAGACGGATGATGAACTCATCGACGGAGGCCAGGATCGGGCCGGGCCGCAAGGCGAATTTGCCCAGCTCCAACCCCGGCGAATTGTGGATGGCATAGACCTCATCAATACCGAATCGGTCCATCAAGCCATCCTTGCACATGGCCTCGGCACCATTGCCACCTTCTTCGGCTGGCTGAAAGATCACTACCGCAGTGCCATCGAAATTGCGGGTCTCCGCAAGGTATTTCGCAGCCCCCAGCAGCATCGCAGTATGACCGTCATGGCCGCAGGCGTGCATCGCGCCCTCAATCTGCGATGCATGCGGCAGGCCGGTGTCCTCTGCCATAGGGAGCGCGTCCATATCGGCGCGCAGACCAATCGCCCGGTTTTGGGTATCGCTGCGGCCCCGGATCACCCCGACAACACCGGTCCGGCCGATGCCCGTCACCACCTCGTCACAGCCAAAGGTGCGCAGCTTCTCGGCGACCGACGCGCTGGTGCGGTGCGTCTCGTAGAGGATCTCGGGGTTCTGATGGATATCCCGACGCCAGGCGGTGATTTCGGCGTGCATTTCAGCAAAGCGGTTCTTCACGGGCATCGGGTCATCCTCAGGCTGCGGGCATACGTCGTTCGACCAGTTCGGCAAACCAGCTGCACCCCAGCGGGATCGCTTCATCGTCGAAATCATAGGCCGGATGGTGGCACATGGCGGTGTCCCCGTTGCCGAGGAAGATATAGGCGCCCGGACGCTCTTCCAGCATATAGGCGAAATCCTCTGATGGCATGATCGGGTCAGTATCATCCGTGACCTTGGCTGCCACTGCGCGTGCCGCCTCAACCGCGTAGCCTGTCTCAGCTTCGGTATTGACTGTCACCGGATAGCCCGGTGTCCAGATCATCTCAGCCTTGGCCCCATAGGCGGAAGCCACATCTTCCGCGATGCGGCGCACGCGGATCTCAGCCTGCCCTCTGCATTCAGTCTCCAACGTGCGCACAGTGCCTTGCAAGCGGGCCGTGTGCGCAATGACGTTGGACGCGGTGCTATCCGTTTCAAAGGTACCGACCGTCAGTACGACATGTTTCAACGGGTCGATATTGCGCGAAACGATTGAATGCAGCGACACCACGATCTGCGAGGCGACCAGAGTGGTATCAATCGCCTCATGCGGGGTTGCGGCATGGCCGCCAACACCGGTCACGATGATCTCGAATTCATCGGAAGAGGCCAGCAGCGGCCCCGGGCGAATGGCAAATTCGCCCACAGGAATGCCCGGCGCATTATGAAGGCCATAGACTTCCTGAATACCCCAGCGATCCATCATGCCATCGTCACACATCGCCTTGCCCCCGGCACCGCCTTCTTCAGCGGGCTGGAAGATCAGCACCACCTTGCCGTCGAAGTTGCGGGTCTCGGCCAGATATTTGGCGGTACCGAGCAGGATCGAGGTGTGACCATCATGACCGCAGGCATGCATCAGCCCCGGCGTTTGGGAGGCATAATCCAGCCCGGTCGCCTCGGTTATCGGCAGGGCATCCATATCCGCGCGCAGGCCAATGACCCGGCCAGAGGTGTTCGCCTTGCCCTCGATCACAGCGACAACACCGGTCCGGCCAATCCCGGTGGTGATGTCTGTGATACCAAAGCTGCGGAGCTTCTCCTCGACAAAGGCCGCTGTCTTATGCACCTCATAAAGCAGCTCCGGAATCTGATGCAGGTGACGCCGCCAGCCGGTGATCTCAGCGTGCATTTCGGACAGGCGATTCTTGATCGGCATTGGCATCTCCCTAGTATTGGTCCGCGGCCCCAGCTGCGTTGCTGGCTGCTTGCGCCGTTAAAACACGACGTCCAAGGGTGCGAACAGGCGGACAGCCGCATCAACGGTAAGGTCTGCGGCCACTCTCATTCAGAAAACTTGCCTTATCAAGTAATGAGGTGCAAGCAGATCGCCATCGGCCATGATCAGCCCAAGCAGAGCATCCCGAAACTACGCTGACCAGACCTCAGATTGCGAACCTGTCAATCAGCTGCTGCATGAACCGGTGGCCTGCATTGAACTGCGACACATCGATATACTCATTCGGCTGATGAGCCTGCGCGATATCACCGGGTCCACAGATCACAGCGGAATAGCCCGCCTCCTGAAACTGTCCGGCCTCGGTGCCATAGCTCACCACATGGGTGCCATTGTCACCGGTGAGCGCGCGCACCAGAGTTTCGGCTTCGCCCTCGACCTCGGGAACAAGACCCGGCACGTTGAACTTCTTGCTGACATCGATACGGGTGTCTGGATGGACCGCCTGCATCTCCGCCTCAATATCGCGCACCTTGGCCAGATAGGCTGCTTCCCATTCGGCGGCAGATTCGCCGGGAACAACCCGGAAATCCATTACGAAACGGCAATCCTTGGCAGTGATGTTATGGGCAGTGCCGCCATTAATCATCCCGACATGACAGGTGGTGAATGGCGGCGTGAACAGCGCTGCCACGTCATCTGGCGTCTTGGCCATATTCTCAGCATTGCGCCCATTGGCCCAATCGATCAGCCGGGCGCCTTGCATGATGGCGCTGACACCAGTGTGCATGAGCGAGCTGTGCACCTCAAAGCCTACTAGGTGGGTGCTGTAGCCGATGCCGCCCTTGTGCCCGGTCACCGGGCGCATCACCGAAGGCTCACCAACGATGACGCAGGATCCCTTGGGCAAAACGTCCTGCATCGCGACAATCATCGGCGGTGCGCCGGTGCAGCCCACCTCCTCATCAAAGCTGAGCGCAAGCTGCAAAGGCCGCGCGACACCACGGTGGTGCGCCGCGACCAAGGCCCAGATCGCCAAGGCGTCAAAGCCTTTCATATCGCAGGTGCCGCGACCGAAATATTTCCCGTCCCGCTCCACCACGGTGAAGGGATCGCTATCCCAGGGCTGCCCCTCAATCGGCACAACATCTGTATGCCCTGACAGCACCACCGCCCCTTCAACGTCGGGGCCGACATGGGCAAAGACCGCGGCCTTGTGCGGCTGATCGGGATCGACCCAGCGGTGCGCAGTGATGCCGTGGCTGGCAAGATAGCCCTCAACCCAATCCACCAATGGCAGGTTGGTTTCGCTGCTGACGGTGGGAAAGGAGATCAGCTTGGTCATGATCTCCAGCGGGGTGAGCTGGTCTGCCATGCGCTTAGTAACCGCTATCCGTGGTCAGAACAAAATGCCCCGGTTCCACCTCAATGTACTGCGAGGGTTCGGGCTGATAGTTCAGATCGTGGATCGGCGACGGAATCGGTTTGAAATTCAGATCCTTCTCCGATTTGCGCTGGTTGGGATCAGCAATCGGAACCGCCTTCATCAAGGCCTGCGTGTAGGCGTGCTGTGGGTTCTCAAACACGCGCGCCCGCGGTCCGAGTTCGACAATGCGGCCCAGATACATCACGCCAACCTGATGGCTGACCCGTTCAACAACGGCCATATCATGGCTGATAAACAGGAACGACAGCCCCAGTTCGGCCTGAAGTTCCATCATCAGATTAAGCACCTGCGCCTGCACGGACACGTCCAGCGCCGACACCGCCTCATCCGCGACAATCAGTTTCGGATTGAGTGCAAGGGCGCGGGCAATGGCGATTCGCTGACGTTGACCACCGGACATCTCATGCGGATACCGGCGCATGAAGCTGCGCGGCAGATGCACCCGGTCAAACAGGTTGGCAACCCGGTCCTGCAACTCGGACCCAGAAGCCAAACCGTAGTTGCGCATCGGTTCCGCCACCTGATCCAGCAGCTGCATCTGCGGGTTGAGGGAGGCAAAGGGATCCTGAAAAATCATCTGCATATCAAGCCGCGCCTTGTGCAGCTCGCTCTGGTTCAGGCCGAGGATATCGCGGCCTTCGAATTCCACCGCCCCGGATTGCGGCTCCACCAATCGCAGGAGGGACCGACCGGCAGAAGATTTGCCGCAGCCGGATTCACCAACCAGCGACAGGGTCTGCCCCTTGAACACCTTGAAGGACACATCCTCGACCGCATGCACATTAGCCACTGTGCGACGCAGGATGCCCCCCTTGACGGGGAAACGCGTCACCAGGTTGCGCACCTCCAGAAGCACCTCGTCGCTGCCTTTGATTGGGGCAATCTCCTGCTGCTCTACGCCCATCAGCTTCATCGGCTCGGGATAGTCCTTGCCGCGCATCTCGCCCAGCTTCGGAACCGCGGCCAACAGAGATTTAGTGTAGTCATGCTGCGGGTTTTCGAAGATCTCGTTGACCGTACCCTCTTCGACTTTGTTGCCACGGAACATGACAACCACACGGTCTGCCATCTGCGCCACGACGGCCATATCGTGGGTGATAAACATCACCGCGGTGCCAGTTTCCCGCTTTAGACGGTCCATCAGAGCGAGAATTTCGGCCTGGATGGTAACATCCAAAGCGGTTGTCGGCTCGTCCGCGATCAGCAGGCGCGGCTCACAGGCCATTGCCATCGCAATCACGACCCGCTGGCGCATACCGCCGGATAGTTCATGCGGGTATTGCTTCAGACGGCGTTCCGGCTCAGGGATCCGCACCTCACGCAACAGCTCCAGAGCCCGGGTTTCCGCCTCTTTTTTGGTCATGTTCTTGTGGACGCGCAGCCCTTCGGTCAGCTGACGGCCAACGGTGAACACCGGGTTCAGCGCGGTCATCGGCTCCTGAAAGATCATCCCGATCTCATTGCCCCGAATCTGTTTCATCAGCGACTGGTCGGTTTTCCCAAGGTCAACTTCGCTCCCGTCGCGGCGATCAAACAGCAGCTGCCCTGACGTAATATCACCGCCACCAAACTCAACCAGACGCATCAGCGATAGCGAGGACACAGATTTGCCAGACCCGGATTCGCCAACGATGCAAACGGTTTCGCCGGGATTAACATCAAAGGAGACATCCTTGACGCCCACCACCGGGCCGTCTTTGGTCTGAAACTCCACCCGGAGCCCTTTGATTTGCGCGATTGGTTGATCCAGCACCGTGACGTCCCCTTCGTGTTCTTCTTTTTTCGATGGCGTTAACAGAAAGGTGTACGCACCTGCGCTGACCCCGTCAAACCCACGGCCAGAGCCTGCGCGATTTTTTCTCGGCTGCAAGTCTTGCAATTTGGCAGAAGTCTGTATTCGATACCGATAGTGCAGCCACGCCTGCCTCCGGTTGCAAGCCATGATCGCGGTAACGTGATCGCAGCCACAACCCGGCGGAGACCGCGTGCTCAAACGCACAGACCACAGCGATGTGGCAAATCTCCGGGGTGCAACAAACCCGGTCATAAAGAAGGCACATACGTGTCCGACAAGGAGTGAATTATGAAAATCAAGACCCTTTTGCTGGGTGCAATTGCGTCAGCCGCGCTTGCCCCCGCAGCCTTTGCCGAACGGGGATCGGACGGCCAGGTAAACATTATTTATTGGCAAGCCCCGTCCATCCTGAACCCGTTCCTGTCGGGCGGTACCAAGGATGTGGAATCGGCGTCGTTGGTGATCGAACCGCTCGCACGCTACGACCCACAGGGCGAAATGGTCCCATATCTGGTTGAAGAGATCCCCACTGTCGACAATGGCGGCGTGAGCGAAGATCTCACTTCGATCACCTGGAAAATCAAGCCCGGCCTTCTTTGGTCCGATGGCACGCCTTTCACCTCCAAGGATGTGAAATTCACCGCTGACTACTGCATGCACCCCGAAGGCGGCTGCGCACAGGTCACCAAATTCGAAGGCGTCACCAACGTCGAGGCTGTTGATGATCTGACCGTCAAGGTCACCTTCGACAAACCGACTCCCTTCCCTTATGGCCCGTTTGTGGGCGGCGAAAGCCCGATCATCCAGGCTGCGCAGTTTGCTGATTGCGTCGGCGCCAAAGCGCCTGAATGCACCACCGCCAACTTTGCGCCCATCGGCACCGGTCCGTTTGTGGTGGATGAGTTCAAGCCCAATGACGTGATCACCATGTCGGCCAACACCAACTACCGTGATCCGGCGAAGCCTGCCTTTGCCAAGGTTCTGTTCAAAGGTGGCGGCGACGCAACCGCAGCCGGTCGTGCCGTTATGGAAACTGGTGAGTTCGACTACGCCTGGAATCTCCAGCTGGCCCCCGAAGTCATCGCGCAGATGGAAACCGGCGGCAAAGGCGTGCCAGTCGCGGGCTTTGGCCCTCTGGTTGAACGTATCATGCTGAACAACACCAACCCCGATCCGGCGCTTGGCCCGGATGAGCGTTCGGTGATCCGCCCGCATCCGTTCCTTAGCGATCCTGCGGTCTACAAAGCCCTGTCTCTGGCCATCGACCGTCCGCTGCTGGTGGAAATCGGTTATGGCAAGGCAGGCAAAGTCGGCTGTAACTGGGTTCCTGCCCCTGCAGCCTTTGCGTCGGATACCTTCGACTGCTCGACTCAAGACATCGCCGCCGCAAACGCAATGCTGGACGAAGCGGGCTACAAGGACACCAACGGTGATGGCGTGCGGGAAACACCCGACGGCAAGCCAATGAAGATCCTGTACCAGACATCGACCAACGCTGTGCGTCAGGATTTCCAGGCGCTGATCAAACAGTGGTGGAGCGAAATCGGCATTGAAACCGAGCTGCGCAACATCAACTCTTCGGTCTTCTTCGGTGGTGATCCGGGTTCCCCCGACACCTTCCAGAAGTTCTATGCTGACGTCGAAATGTACGCCAACACCTTCAACGGCACCGACCCGCAGTCCTATCTGGGCAACGGTCTGTGCGACAAGGCACCGCGTCCTGACAGCCAGTGGCAGGGTGAGAACATCTCCCGCTTCTGCGACGAGGAATTCGACAAGCTGCACGCCGAACTGTCCCAAACGGCTGGTCTGGAAGCGCGTGCGGAAATCGCCAAGCGCCTGAACGATATCATTGTCGAAAAAGGTGGCATGATTCCACTGGTTCACCGTGGCCGTCTGTCCGCGCGCTCCAACACCCTGGGTGGCGTGGATCTGAACGTCTGGGACACCGAGCTGTGGAACGCAGCTGACTGGCACCGCACCGAGTAAGCGTCTAACGCCTGCAGTGGCCCCGGTAACGCGCCGGGGCCTCTTGCCATTTACGTCCGAATGACGTCATTGCATCGGCCAGAAATGGATCTCAGGCAAAAGACCGCCCAGTTCCACCCCATTCTTCCAATTGCAAAGGCGCCTACTGGATGCTGACCTTTACAATCAGACGCCTTGTCCTGTCGGTTCCGACGCTTCTGTTCATCAGCCTTGTTATCTTTTTGCTGCTTGAACTCGCGCCCGGTGACCCGATGGCTCAGGTCCCTCTGACCGTCCCCCCCGAAGTCAAAGAAAAGATGCGTGAGGCGCTTGGCCTTGGCCAACCCGCGCATATCCGATTCTGGAAATGGATCGTACAGTTCTTCTGGATCGAACCTCAGGTTCTGATCGACCATTATTTTGGCACCAGCTTTTCAGCCGGTGACCTGCGCGTGATCTCCTGGCAGACCCGCTCGCCAGTGATGGATATCGTTGTGCAGCGCATGCCGCAGACCCTCTGGGTTGTGGGCACTGCCTATCTGGTGGCGATCGCCATCGCCCTGCCTATCGGCATTTATTCGGCCTACCGCCAGTACAGCTGGTTCGATCAGGTCGGCACCTTTGTGTCGATGGTCGGCTTCTCGGTGCCGCCGTTCTTCTCCGGCGTATTGGTGATCGTGATTTTCTCGGTTCAGCTTGGTTGGTTCCCCTCCATCTATGACACCACTCATGTGGTGAACAGTTGGGACTCCTTCGTCAAACAGCTGCAACAGATGGTCATGCCGGTCATGGTTCTGGCCTTGCAAATCACCGCACAGCTCAGCCGCTTCATGCGCGCGTCGATGCTGGACAACCTCAACCAGGATTACGTCCGCACCGCCCGCGCCAAGGGCCTCAGCGAATATGTGGTTGTGATGGTCCATGTGCTGCGCAATTCAATGATTCCCGTGGTCACCGTGATTGCCTTGGGCATTCCCGCGATCTTCGGCGGCGCCATCATCACTGAACAGGTGTTCAAGGTGAACGGCATCGGTCAGCTGCTGATCGGCGCGATTGAGGCCAACGACCTGCCGATGGTGCAGACACTGACCTTCATCTTCGCGGTGCTGATTGTTCTCTTCAACCTGATCGCAGACGTGCTCTATGGCATTCTAGACCCGAGGATCCGCTATGACTGATAAGGACCGTCTGGTTCCCGACGAAGGGATTGCCCCCGCCTCCACCGCCCTGCCCGCCGCAGGTGTGATGGAAGAGCTGGACCAACCGCCCCGCAGCCAATGGCTGGATGTGTGGGATCAGTTCAAATCGCACAAGGGCGCTATGCTTGGCGGGGCCTTGTTCCTGCTGATTGTACTGACGGTTTATCTTGGACCGTTTTTCTGGGACATCGATGCCACGCGCATTGATATTCGCGCACGTAACCAAGGCCCCAGCTGGGCGCACCCCTTTGGTACCGATCAGCTGGGGCGCGACATGCTGGCCCGGATGATGGCAGGGGGGGCGACATCTGTTTCGGTTGGTCTGACTGCAATGCTGCTGGCCTTGTTCCTTGGTTCGCTGGTTGGCGTGATGGCGGGGTTTTTCAAACGGCTCGACGGCCCGCTGATGCGTCTGACTGATCTGTTCCTGGCGCTGCCTCTGCTGCCACTGCTGTTGGTCATGATGCTGCTGTTCCGCGAGCCGCTGAACGCAACCTTTGGACCGGAACAGGGGATTTTCATCCTGATCGTGGCCTCCATCGGCATCACCAGTTGGATGCCCACCGCACGGATTGTGCGGGGCGATGTGCTGGCGATCAAGGAACGCGAGTTCGTGCTGGCCGCGCGCTCCATCGGGACCACCAACACCAAGCTGATCTCGCGTCACATTCTGCCCAATGTGCTGTCGCCCATCATGGTCTCGGCCACACTGGGGATTGCGACCGCCATCATCACCGAGTCGGCTTTGTCCTTCCTCGGCCTTGGCTTCCCGCCGGATTTCCCCACATGGGGCCGCCTGCTCTATGATGCGACGGACTATCTTCAGCAGTATCCCGAGCGGGTGTTCTGGCCCGGCATGGCGATTTCCATGACCGTGCTGAGCGTCAACTACCTTGGAGACGGTCTGCGTGATGCGCTGGATCCGCGGATCCGGGGCCGCTGAGCCCCCCACCGAGAGGCGCGTGTAGCGGCAAACACCCCTACACATTCAAATAAAAACATATCAACCGGCCACTTCCCCAAGGTGGCCGGTTTGTTTTTGTCTGCTGCGAACGCGTCAGGACGTCTGGCCCAGATAGACCGACCCAGACAGAATATTCTCCTACACGCTGCGTGGTCACATCTGGATCCGAGGCTTGCCCACCGCCGACAAAACAGTCATTTCGGGAAAATATTCCAAAAGCGACGAATCTCGTCGCAGCCCTGTCGCAGTCACGGAGACCGCATATGTTCGAAACACTTGGCTTTGAAGACACCACCGCCCGCGCGGTTTCGGTCCTGTTTGCCCTGGGTCTCGGGATCCTCTTTGGCGGCCTCGCGCAGCTGACCCGGTTTTGCTTTCGCCGCGCCGTGGTCGGTGAGGATCGCCGACAGGCCGCAGGCGTCTGGGCGATGGCACTGGCTGTCGCCGTTCTCGGGACACAGGCGGGTGTGGCGCTTGGCTGGATCAGCTTTGCCGAGCATCGCCTGATGGTGGCCGATCTGCCCATCGCTGCTGTGATCCTCGGCGGGGTGATGTTCGGCGTCGGGATGGTGCTGACACGCGGCTGTGTCTCCCGGCTGATGGTGCTGACCGGCAGCGGTAACCTACGCGCGCTGGTGGTGATCGTGACCTTTGCCATTGTTGCCCATGCCACGCTTAAAGGCGTGCTTGCTCCGTTGCGCACCTGGATTGGCGGCGTAACCTTGCCGGTCGGCGACTATGCCTCATTGGCGACACTGACCGGTGCGCCCTTGGTGGTTGCCGCAGTGATCGCTGCTGCTGCGCTTGTCCTAGCCCTGCGCTCCGGCAATCGTGCGCTGCCACTGCTCGGCGGGGCACTGATCGGCGCGCTGGTGCCGCTTGCCTGGGTGGGCACTGGCTATGTGCTGTTCGACGAATTTGACCCGATCGCGATGGAGAGCCTGTCGTTTACCGCGCCCTCTGCCGAGACTCTGTTCTATACTCTGGCCTCCAGTGCCGTACCGGCTGGCTTTGGTACTGGTCTGGTCGGTGGCGTGCTGATCGGCGCGCTGGTCGCCGCCCTCCTGAGTGGCAGTTTTCAATGGCAGAGCTTTGAGAGCCCGCGCCAGACAGGCCGCTACCTCAGTGGCGCTGTGTTGATGGGTATTGGCGGTGTTCTGGCAGGCGGTTGCACCGTTGGTGCAGGCCTTGCGGGTATTCCGACACTCAGCCTTGCCGCGGTGCTGGCGCTGGTGTCAATCGCAGCAGGTGGCCTGGCCGCAGATGCCTGGATCAATGCAGCCGCTTCCGGATCTGACGCACAGCGAGCCACACCAGCAGTACAACCGGCAGAGTAAGCGCTGCCGTCATCATGCCCTTGCTGAGGTCCAAGACCTTGGCAAGGGGGTAGAGCGCATAAGACGCCAGCGACACGGCATAGTAGCTGATCGCAACCACTGACAGCCCCTCCACCGTGTGCTGCAGACGCAACGCCATATCTGCGCGCCGGTCCATGCTTTCCAACAGCGCCTGATTTTGTGCGCTGCGTTCAACATCCACGCGGGTCCGCAACAGTTCCCCTGCACGCCGTGCCCTGTCTGCCAAAGTGGCCAGCCGTCCTTCGGTCGATTTTACGGTCCGCATGGCAGGCTCAAACCGGCGCAACATGAACTCGGCAAAGGTCTGATACCCTTCAAACCGAGCCTCCCGTAGCAGCGCAATGCGCTGGTTGACCAGCGCATCATAGGCCCCCGTCGCCCCAAAGCGAAACGCAGCCTGCGCTGCCATCGCTTCCAACTCAGCAGAGACGATCAGCAGCTGCGACAATGTCTGTTCGGCGGGCATTCGGTCGCCGGTCATCTCCACCATCATTTCGCTCAGATGTGTATCAAGCGCCCCAATCGTTGGGCTGAGGCCGCGCGCCCGGGAAAAGCCGAGCATCGACATGGCGCGATATGTTTCGATCTCGCAAAGACGCTGCACCACCCGGCCAATCCGCTGGGCGCCCGTTTCCCTGTTCGGAAAGACGGCAAACCGCATGTGACCGGCTGGATCAATACGGAAATCCCCAGCCACCACACAGCTGTCATCCAGCACCCGCGCAACGGCCAGACTCTCAGGGACAAACCAATCGGTCAGCGCGCGGCGCACATCCGCAACCTCGCCGCGTGGCAGGACTCGCAACATCAGCGAGGTAATGCGTTGGCCCGGCGCCTCGGACAGCCAATCAGACGGGAACACATCGAAATCCGCAGGATCGTAAGGTCGCTCGCTGATGCCATCAAAATACAGCGTGTAAGACACAAATTCGGTGTGCTGTTCCCATTTCAGGGTATGACGCCCCAGTTGCGCGGAATGATGCGTCGCACCCGGTTTGGGATGCGGCACACCATGCCGGTCCAGCAAGGCCACCAGATGTGCGAGGTCCTGGCTGCGATCACGATGCACCGCCTCTTGCGGCTGTTTGATTGCAAGATAGATCACCGTTGAGGGGTTGCTCATCGTCGGGAACGGGCGGGCATGCAGCTCATTGGCCAGCTGGTAGCGCAGCGGGTGGTCTTGGATCGGCGGCATCTGTGGTCTCCCTGAGCAGCAGACCACAAGTTAGCCGAGGTGGAGCAACCTGTAAAGAATTACGTTATTTCAAAGCTTTAACAGGATACAACCGTATACAATCACGGAATACTCGACGCCAGACATCGACATTACGCCGCCTCGAACACCTCAATCGCCGCATTCAAACCATTGATGGCCTCAGGCATGCCGCCATAGATCTCCATCTGCCAGATGACCTCCAGAATCTCGGCTTCGCTTGCCCCCGCCGCACGGGTGTGGGCGATGTTTATCTTCAACTGCGGCGTCGTCTGAGCGCCCAGCGCCGTCAGCGCGGCAATCGTACAGAGCTGCCGTGTGCGCAGGTCCAGACCCTCACGCGCGTAGTGGCGCCCATAGGCCCATTCCACCAGGCTCTCCGCCATTCCCGGCAGATGTGCGTCGTAGCGCTCTGCCAAAATCGCTTCCAGATTTGGGTTCAGCTCTGCCAGAAGATTGCGGCCATTGGTCAATGCGTCAGACATCTGCGCTTTCCTTTTCCAAGTCGTGGTAGATCGCCACCTTGCGATCCATCAGGGCAAGCGTGTCATGAAGCTGCTCCAGCTGTCGGCGGATCACCTCGCGGTGGGCCTCCAGCATTTCGCGCCGTTCGGCCAGTGTGTCCCGCCCCCGCGCCCGCAACCGGGCATAGCGGACCCGATCCGCCTGTTTCATTCCGGTGGCGTTCAACTGACCCAGAAAACGGATCCAGCCGAGGATATCACGGTCATAGACGCGCCGCCCGGCGGCATCGCGTGCGGGCGGATCGATCAACCCAATCTTCTCGTAAAAGCGCAGGGTATCTACGCTCAGGCCTGTGGCCATCGCCACTTCTGAAATCTTCATGCACGTCTCTCTTGCTGCCCACCCATCATGGGTGAGTCGGAACATCCTAGCGGTTGGAGTACGCTCCAGCTCAAGCAGTATCTGCAGCCCGTCCAATCGGTTGCCAGAGTTCTATCGGATTGCCTTCCGGGTCATGCAACCGCGCGAAATAGCCAATCTCACCGTCCCACTCCGGCCGCGTCTCAACAGCAATGTCTGCGGCGGTCAGCTGTGCGATCATCGCGGCCAGATCCGTCACCCGGAAATTGATCATCCACTGCTTGGTCTGATCTCCGAAATAATCGGTATCCTCGGCAAACGGGGCAAAGACAGTATACCCCCCTTGTTGCATCCAGGGTGTCCCCCCAACAGGGTCGATTCCCAGATGGTCATTGTACCATCGGCTGAGCGCTTCGGGGTCTTTGGCGCGGAAAAACACGCCACCTATGCCTTGGGCCTTTTCCATATCATCCTCCTCGGCTGCCCTATGGTACCACAGGCCCAAAGAAAAAGAGCGCCCTGTCAGGAGCGCTCTTTCGATGTGTGCAGCGATGAGGTGAACAATCAGCTGATCATAGTCAGCAGTTTATCCAGGCTGGCCTTGGCATCGCCATAGAACATGCGCGTATTCTCCTTGAAGAACAGCGGGTTCTCGATGCCCGAGTAGCCCGTACCCTGCCCCCGTTTTGAGACAAACACTTGTTTCGCCTTCCAGCATTCCAGCACTGGCATGCCAGCGATGGGCGAGTTCGGGTCTTCCTGTGCCGCCGGGTTCACGATGTCGTTGGAGCCAATGACGATCGCCACGTCGGTTTCCGGGAAATCGTCGTTGATCTCATCCATTTCCAGCACGATGTCGTAAGGCACTTTCGCCTCTGCGAGGAGCACGTTCATATGGCCCGGCAAACGACCGGCAACCGGATGGATCGCAAAGCGGACGTTCTTGCCCTTGGCGCGCAGACGGCGGGTCAGCTCAGCCACATTCTGCTGGGCCTGCGCCACTGCCATACCGTAGCCAGGAATGATGACGACACTGTCGGCCTCATCTAGGGCTGCGGCCACACCATCGGCATCAATCGCGATCTGCTCACCGTCGATCTCCATCGCCGGACCCACCGTGCCGCCAAAACCACCAAGGATCACCGACACAAACGACCGGTTCATCGCCTTGCACATGATGTAGCTGAGGATCGCACCAGAGGAGCCCACAAGCGCACCAACCACGATCAACAGATCATTGCCCAGCGAGAAGCCAATCGCCGCTGCGGCCCAGCCTGAGTAGCTGTTCAGCATGGAGACAACCACGGGCATATCCGCGCCGCCAATACCCATGATCAGGTGGTAGCCGATGAACAGCGCCGCCAGAGTCATCAGGAACAGCGGGAAGAAACCGCCAGTGTTGAAATACCAGATCAGACAGATCAGCGAGAGACCCGCAGCACCGGCGTTCAGCATATGGCCGCCCGGCAGTTTGGTCGCCGCCGAGGACACTTTGCCTGCCAGCTTGCCATAGGCAATCACCGACCCGGTAAAGGTCACAGCACCGATGAAGACACCAAGGAACAGTTCAACCCGCAGGATTGCGATCTCAACACCGTCTTTCTTGGCCAGAAGCGCACCAAATCCTTCGAGCGCCTTCTTGGCGGTGTCATCCATCGCCAGAACGCGACCCAGCTCGATATGGGCGATGAAGCCCACGAACACCGCAGCCAGCCCCACCAGCGAGTGCATCGCCGCAACCAGTTGCGGCATTTCGGTCATCTGCACGCGTTTGGCGACGTAGTAGCCGATGATACCGCCTGCGGCGATCAAGATGATCGACAACAGCCACAGACCAGCACCGGGGCCAATCAGCGTTGCCAGAACCGCCAGCGCCATACCGGCGATACCGTACCAAACCGCGCGTTTCGCGCTTTCCTGACCGCTCAGACCGCCCAGCGACAAGATGAAGAGAACAGCCGCAACCACATAGGCGGCAGTTGTAAAGCCGAAGTCCATTATGCCGGCCTCCTTAAGATTTCTGGAACATGGCAAGCATGCGCCGGGTGACGAGGAAACCGCCGAAGATATTGATCCCGGCCATGAACACTGACAGTGCCGCAAGGAAGATCACAAGGAACGACCCGGACCCGATCTGCATCAACGCACCAAGGATAATGATCGAGGAAATCGCATTGGTGACAGCCATCAGCGGTGTATGCAGCGAGTGTGCAACGCCCCAGATCACCTGGAAGCCCACGAAACAGGCCAGCGCAAACACGATGAAATGCTGCATGAAGCTGGCGGGTGCAAACAGTCCCACAAACAGCACCAAGGCACCGCCGACAGCCAGCAGGGTGACCTGGTTCTTGGTCTGCTGCTTGAAGGCTTCGACTTCCTGCGCCCGCTTCTCTTCGGGCGTCAGCTCCTTCACCTCTTTCTTCGGCTGGGCCGCGATGGCCTGCACCTTGGGCGGTGGCGGTGGGAAGGTGATTTCCTTCTCAAAGGTCACAGTCGCGCCACGGATCACATCGTCTTCCATGTCGTGATTGATCTGACCGTCCTTCTCGGGCGTCAGGTCAGTCATCATATGGCGGATGTTGGTGGCATAAAGCGTCGAGGCCTGCGCGGCCATGCGGCTCGGGAAATCGGTATAGCCGATGATAGTCACGCCATTCTCGGTCACGACCTTCTCGTCCATCACCGTGCCTTCGACATTGCCGCCTTTTTCAGCTGCAAGGTCAATGATGACGGACCCAGGCTTCATTGCCGCAACCATATCCTCAAGCCACAGCTTAGGAGCCTCGCGGTTGGGGATCAGCGCGGTGGTGATGACGATATCAACATCAGGGGCCAATTCGCGGAACTTGGCCAACTGGGCCTCGCGAAACTCGGGGCTGGAAACAGCCGCATAACCACCGGTTGCCGCACCGTCCTGCTGGCTTTCCTCAAAATCGAGATAGACGAACTCTGCGCCCATGCTTTCGACCTGCTCAGCCACTTCCGGGCGCACGTCAAAGGCATAGGTGATCGCGCCAAGGCTGGTGGATGCCCCAATCGCGGCCAGACCGGCAACGCCTGCCCCGACAACCAGAACCTTGGCCGGGGGCACCTTGCCCGCTGCCGTGATCTGACCCGTAAAGAACCGACCAAAGTTATTCCCCGCCTCGATCACCGCGCGATAACCCGCGATATTGGCCATGGAGGACAGCGCGTCCATTTTCTGCGCGCGGGAAATCCGCGGCACCATTTCCATCGCGATCACATTGGCGCCCTTGGAGCGCGCAAGCTCCATACCGGCCTCATTGCCCCCCGGGTTGAAGAAGGAGATCAGCGTCTTACCCGCTGTCATCCGCTTCAGTTCCGTCTCGGTCGGCTGGCGCACCTTGGCCACGATATCCGCCGCTTTCCACAGGGCGGCCGGTGTTTTGACGATCTCAACGCCAACAGCCTCATATGTGGCATCTGCAAATCCCGCCGCCGCACCTGCGCCCGTCTCAATCGCACAGGTATAGCCCAGCTTTTGCAGCTGAACCGCAGAGTCCGGGGTCATCGCAACCCGCGCCTCGCCCTCAAACACTTCTTTTGGCGTGCCTATTTTCACCTTGTCGGTCCCCCTCTTTGTCCCCGCGCCAGACCTACTGAGCACGTATCGCAAATATTTTGACTACATTGCGCAACATTTTTGCGCAACAGTTTCGCTGCGTCGCCGCAACGGATTGCCGCAGTGCCGCAAATCCATCACAGCCATCGCCGTGTCTTTTGTTCATACCGCGCCCAGTCCGCGCGAAATTGCCTGCGCAGCCGGTTTTCTTCCGGCAGAATGAACCGCCGCTCCAGCACCCAGACAAAAATTGGCAACAGTGCCAGCGACAGAACGGCATCAAACCGCAAGACCAGCCCCAGCAGAAGCAAGCAATCGCCAAGGTAGATCGGATTGCGGCTGCGTTTGAAAATACCGGATTGCACCAGCTGGCTTGGATCACCATGCGGGTGAAGCGTTGTCTTCTGGCGCCGCATCTCTACAACGGCCAGCAGCATCAGCACGATCCCCGCCCCGACCAACAAACCGCTCAGAAGATCAATGATCGCGGCAATGGGGCCCGTTGAAAACCCCAGCCCCAAGGGCAGGAACTGCGCCTGGCACCACGCCAGTACAGCAAACCCCAGCAGCCAAACCGGAGGCACGTCGATCCATTTCATTGCAGGCGACACTCCGGGCGACCCTTGTCTTTTGATAGGCACATCAGCGGCAGTTTTCCCCTAAGTGGTCAGAAGGTCCAGCCCCCGAACAGGACGACCGAAGGATAAGGACAGATTGCCCAAAATGGTCGCGGAACGGCGAATCCGTTCCGTTTGCGGCATGATCCTGCACATAATGTTACAAATGACCACGTATACTTTGGCATGCTTACCGGAAGCGGCGGCGCAAATGGAATCCATCTGTCCTCACAAGACCGTCACCAGCCAAGGATAAGGCAGGCTTGGACTATTCCCACTCCATTTCCTCATAGACGCGGCCTGCATTCTTGGTCGCCAGTTCCTCGAAGGTGTCCAACTGCTGCCAGCGGGCCTGATCCACGTAATAAGCCGACGCCAGATCGCCGCCCTCTTCGATATGGGTACCAATCTTGCTGCGCAGATCCACGAGGTAGTCCAGCGTATAGCGCCTCACCTGATCAAAATTGGTCGGATGGCCGTGACCGGGGATTACATAGGTCGGGTTCAGGGGCTCCAGCTTCTCCTGCCAGGTCTCGATCCAGCAGCTGGTGCAGGTGTGTTCAAAAATCGGCAACATCCGTTCATGAAATGCGATATCTCCAGCGATCAGAATGCCCCACTGCGGAATCCAGACCTGAGTATCGCCCGGATCATGGGCCGGGCCCAGATGTAGGATCTGAAAATCGACGCCCCCCAGCGACAGATCATACCGATCCTCAAAGCTGAGGTTGGCCGGTTCAATCCGCGTCTCCCCTGCCCTGTCCTTGTTGTAGCTTTGCATGCCCTGCAGGATGAAATGACCGTTTTCCGTCACCTCTGCTGTGGCATCCACATGCGCCAGAACATCCACACCCTGATCGCGCCAATAGCCATTGCCCAGCATTGCGTGGCCCTGCCCGTTTTCATTGATCACCAGCACCACCGGCTGATCGGTCACCGTCTTGATCTCCGCATGGAGCGCGGCAGCCAGCGCATCAGATGCACCCGCATTGATCACAACAACGCCTTCGGTGGTCACCACAAAACTGAGATTATTGTTGTGACCTGCGTTCTCATAGGTTGGCGGCGCGGTGGCACCGATGGCAGAAAACACCTGCGGAATCACCTCAACGGGTTTGGCATAGAGCTCGGACTGGGGGTATTGGTCGGCGATATCTTCGCTCGCCAGCGCAGCTGCGGGCGATATCAGCGTGACCACTAGGCCAAGGGCGAGAGCTTTCATATCATCCTCCATCTGCAACGGTGACCTGTCGCCACCTTTGGCATGACATTCACACATTGGAATATTTATGTAAACAACATCTGCGTGGTGACCCAAAGCGACAAATTTCCCGTGGCCCATATCCGTGGCTCTTAAATGCCGGACAAAGTGACGGGACGGAGATCTTGCCTGCCATCACGCGACGGTTAGGCTCTTTGCACAACCGGCAGGTAGCCCGGAAAAAAACACCAACAGCGGAGCAAGACCATGACACTCAAGGGAAAACACGCGTTGATCACCGGCGGCGGCACCGGCATTGGTCTGGCGATGGCACAGGCGCTAGCCGCTGAAGGCGCAGAGGTCACCATCACCGGACGCAGGCAGGAGGTGCTGGAGGAGGTCGCAACCGAAGGACTGCATCCGCTGGCGATGGATGTACGTGACGAAGCGGATGTCATCGCCAAGATCGACGCTGCCACTGCCGCCCGCGGGCCGATCCAGATCTGTGTGCCCAATGCAGGCATCGCCGAGGGCAAGGCCCTGCATAAGATGTCGATGGAATTCTGGCGCAACATGATGGCCACAAATCTGGACGGCGCCTTTCTGACCATCCGTGAATCTATGAAATCCATGCGCCAGACCGACTGGGGCCGCGTCATGACCGTGTCCTCCATCGCAGGTCTGCGCGGGTTGCAGGGGGCGCCCTGCTATTCGGCCAGCAAACATGGGCTGATTGGCCTGACCCGGTCGCTGAGCGAGGATTATCTGGGCACGCCTTATACATTCAACGCGCTCTGCCCCGGCTACGTGGACACACCGATCATCGACCGTAACGTGACCTCAATTTCTCAGCGCGCAGGCGTCAGTGAGGAAGATGCGCTCAAGATCATGGTCTCCGCCAATCGCCACAAACGCCTGATTCTGCCCGATGAAGTCGCTGCCGCCCTACTGTGGCTTTGCGGGCCCGGCTCCCAGTCGATCAATGGGCAGACCATTGAAATCGCAGGTGGGCAGACCTGATGACCCGCGAGGAGTTCAACAGCTTCTGCGCCACATTCCCGGCGACATCCCATGTGGTTCAATGGGGCAATGCAGACGTCTGGAAGGCAGGTGGCAAGGTCTTTGCCATCTGCGGTTGGGCCGATGGCAAGGACGCCTTTACCTTCAAGACCGGAGAGATCGCCTTTGAGGTTCTGCAAGAACGGCCGGGCGTCCGCCCAGCGCCCTACCTGGCCTCGCGCGGGATGAAATGGCTGCAGCATTTCAAGGACCCCGGCCTCAGCGACGCCGAACTGAAGGAACAGATCAGCCTGTCCTACAGCCTCGTCACCGCGGGCCTGTCAAAACGCAAGCGCGCCGAGCTGGGCATCCCAGAACCGCAGCCGGGTGGCGAAGCCAGCGCGGATCCTGGATCCTAAACTCTGGACAGGCGCGGTCCGATGCGATAGCACTTCAGAAGCTTTAAGCCTAAAATATATAACCGCCAGACCATCCATGCTCACGAGGTTCAGATGACCGATTTTTCCGCAACCAAGGCCATGTTTTCCCTGCCAGAGGGGATGATCTACCTCGACGGAAATTCACTCGGCCCGATGCCACGCGCCACCGCTGAACGGGTTCGTGGCACGATCGAGGACGAATGGGGCGAAATGCTCATCACTGGCTGGAACAAGGCTGGCTGGATGCAGAAACCCACCGCTATTGGCGACCGGATTGCCCGGCTGATCGGCGCCGAACCGGGTCACGTTGTCATGGGCGACACCCTGTCGATCAAGGTCTATCAGGCCGTTGCCTCCGCGCTGGAGCTGAACCCAACCCGCAAGGTGGTCCTGTCCGACAACGGCAATTTCCCCTCCGACCTCTACATGGTCGAAGGCCTGGTGAAATCGCTTGGCCCGGACTATTCCCTGCGCGTCGTTGCACCGGAAGAGGTCAGCGCCAATCTCACCGACGACATTGCCGTGCTGATGCTGACCGAAGTTGATTATCGCACCGGTCGCAAACACGACATGAAGGCCCTGACCGAACAGGCCCATGCCGCCGGTGTCGTGACGGTCTGGGATCTGGCGCACTCCGCAGGCGCGCTGCCAGTGGATCTGGCAGGCTGCAAGGCCGATTTCGCCGTTGGCTGCACCTACAAATACCTCAACAGCGGCCCCGGCGGCCCGGCCTTCATCTATGTCGCCCCCCGCCATGCGGAAAAGGCGCGCCCGGCGCTCTCTGGCTGGCTTGGCCACGCGGCCCCGTTTGATTTCGATCTGAATTACAAACCCGGCAACGGCATCGAACGGATGCGGGTCGGCACCCCGCCCGTATTGCAGCTCGCCGCACTTGAGGCCTCCATGGATATCTGGGACATGGCCGATATGGCCGATGTCCGTGCCAAATCCATTGAACTCTGCGATCTGTTCATTACCGAGGTCGAATCCCGCTGCCCCGATCTGACACTTGCCTCGCCCCGCGACGGTACCGTCCGTGGCAGCCAGGTGTCTTTCCGCTTCCACGAAGGCTACGCCGCCATGCAGGCGCTGATTGCCCGTGGCGTGGTTGGTGACTTCCGTGCGCCGGATATCATGCGCTTTGGCTTTACCCCGCTTTATATTGACCAGGGCGATGTGCGGGCCGCCGTCGATATCATAGAGGACGTGATAACCAACGCGTTGTGGGACAGCGCCGAATACAAAACCCGCAACGCCGTCACCTGATGGCAACCCTGCCCGCATATCGCGTGCCCCTGTGCCGTCCGGCCGGCTGGGTCGCCCTGTGGCGGCGGCTGGCCCAATGCGGCACGCTCAATTCGAGAAAGGCTCCTGTTTCCACAATCTGATACACTACCGGAACACCAAGGAGCCTTTCCATGTCCACCCCCTATGATCCCGCCAAAGAAGGCGCGCAGATGTCGTTTGACGGACGTATGTCCTATGGCGATTACCTGTCGCTGGATCTGCTGCTGAACGCGCAGAAAACCTGGACCAACACCCATGATGAGATGCTGTTCATCATCCAGCATCAGACCTCAGAACTCTGGATGCGTCTCGCCATTCACGAGTTGACCGCTGCGCGCAGTCGCCTGCTGGCGAACAAGCCGCATGAGGCGTTCAAGATGCTCGCCCGCGTGGCCCGTATATTTGAACAGCTGAATTCTGCCTGGGATGTGCTGCGCACCATGACGCCCTCAGACTACAGCGCCTTTCGCGATGAGTTGGGGCAAAGCTCGGGCTTTCAATCACACCAGTACCGCCAGATCGAATTTATGTTGGGCAATCGCAACAAGGCGATGTTGCGCCCGCACGCCCATCGACCCGACGTTCTGGCCCTTCTGGAAGACGAGCTGAGCCAGCCCTCGCTCTACGATGTGGCGCTGCGGACCCTTGGTCAGCGCTTCGACCTGCCGAAGGAGGTGCTGAACCGCAACCTGTCAGAGGCCTACACGCCCCACCCCGCGGTTGAGGCGGCATGGAGCGAAGTCTACCGCGACACCGAGGCGCATTGGGATCTCTACGAACTGGCAGAAAAGCTGGTGGATTTTGAGGATTACTTCCGCCGCTGGCGTTTCAACCATGTGACTACAGTAGAACGCGTCATCGGCTTTAAGCGCGGCACAGGCGGCACCGGCGGTGTCAGCTACCTGAAACGGATGCTTGAGGTGGAACTCTTTCCCGAACTCTGGCACTTACGCACCGCACTCTGACACGACACTCTCTGAGGCAGGCCCGTGCTGGGTCTGCCTCAGCGCGGGGAAAGCCCCGCCGCAAACAGCTGCGCCAACTGACGTACGCCAGCGCGATAGCTGTCATAGTCCGCAGAGGTATGCTTGACGCCTTTCATCGCGCTACAAAATGTGCGCGCGACCTCTTCCGCCGCGCCTGTCAACCGTATGGCGCCAGCCGCAGCCATCTCAGCCAGCCATGTCGCGTAAACATCCCGCAGGAGCGCCTCGCCTGCGTCAATGTGATCCCCGGCGCTGCTCATGCTGGCTTCCAGCACTTCCATTCCATGGGGCGTGTTCAACATTGCTTCCATCGCCTCACCGCCCTGCGCCTCGAAGGCCGCAAGCAGCTGCGCCTCTATCGCACCCTCAGACGCCAGCGCCGCGCGGAGCCGATCAGCAGTCTCCGCATAATGCGCATCAATCAGCGCTTTCAGGATCGCTTCCTTGTTTCTGAAGTGCAGATAGAGCGCCGGCCGCGACATGCCCGCCCGCCTTGCAATGTCGTCCATTGAGGTCTTGCGATACCCGTAGGTGGCAAATCCCCCCCAGGCTGCTTCAAGAATGGCACGTTGTTTCGGGTCGCTGGACGAACTCATCATGAAACCGCTTCTGACAGTTCACCCCAATTATGTCAATTGACACTCTGACAAAATACGCCAATTATGTCATCACGTCAGCCAATCGAGGAAGAGCCCACAATGTCCACCACCCTTCGCATCAATGGAACACCGCATGAGGTCGACCTGCCGGACGACGTGCCCCTGCTGTGGGTTCTGCGGGATGAGATTGGCCTGACCGGCACCAAATTTGGCTGCGGCGTTGCGGCCTGCGGCGCCTGCACGGTGCATATCGATGGCGAGGCGGTGCGCTCCTGTCAGGTGGCGCTCTTCGATGTCTGGGGAGACGTCACCACGATCGAAGGGGTCGGCGCCCCCGACACAATGGCCGCCGTGCAAAAGGCTTGGGTCGCCAATCAGGTGGCCCAATGTGGCTACTGCCAGTCTGGCCAGATCATGCAGGCCGCCAGCCTACTGGCGGAAAACCCTTCCCCCAGTGATGCCGAAATCGACGAGGCGATGCAGGGTAACCTCTGCCGTTGTGGCACCTACCCCCGTATCCGCGCCGCCATCCATGACGCCGCCAGCATGATGAAGGAGGCCTGATCTTATGGCCAGCCTCAAGAAAATCGCCCGTCGCAGCTTCCTCATCGGCTCTGCCGCCATCGTCGGCGGCGTCGCCTTTGGCACCTATAAATACCACCAGCCTGCCCCCAACCCTCTGGCACAGAAGGACGGCCGCTCGGTCCTTAACCCCTTTGTTTTCGTGGATCAGTCCGGCGTCACGCTGATCGCGCCAAGGGCCGAGATGGGACAGGGCGTGAAATCTGCATGGGCCAGCCTGATCGCCGAAGAGCTGGACGTGGATCCGGCCAAGGTCACGGTCCTGCACGGCCCCGCTGCCAAGGCCTATTACAACAGCGCCATGATGTCAGAGGCGCTGCCCGGACGGGGCTATGATGGCTCTGCTCTACAACATTCCTTGGGTGAGATCGTTGGCCACATGGCCAAGTTTCTTGATCTGCAAGTGACTGGCGGTTCGTCTTCCATGCGCGACGGGTTTGAGCGGATGCGCCATGCAGGCGCCAGCGCCCGCGAGACGTTGAAACAGGCGGCGGCGGATCAACTGGGTATCAGCCGCGATCAGCTCACGACCGAGGACGGCCATGTCATCACCCCTGACGGCACGCGCCTTCCCTACGCAGATCTGGCCCGTACCGCTGCAAATCTGACCCCCATCGAAACCGATCTGCGCAAGGCCTCTGAATGGCGGTTGATCGGCAAGGACGTGCCGCGCATTGATATGGTGGCCAAGGTCACGGGCACGGCAGAATTTGGCGTCGACGTCCGCCTGCCCGGCATGAAATTTGCTGCCATCCGGCAAAGCCCGCATTTCGGCGTCGGCAAAACCGCCTTTGACGCCAGCGCTGCCGAGGGGATGGCCGGTGTCGATAAGATCCTCGACCTTGGCGATGCGGTTGCAGTCGTGGCCAACAATACATGGCTTGCCCAGCAGGCCGTCGATGCCATTGATGTCACCTGGGAAAAAGCCCCCTACCCAGAGACGACTGAGGCAATTTTTGACGAAATCGCCCGCAGCTTTGACGCCGCACCAAATTCCACCATGCGGGACGATGGCAATGTGGACGCGCTACCAGAAGGCGCGACCGTCATCGAGGCTGAATACCGCCTGCCTTACCTCGCCCACGCCACGATGGAACCGATGAATGCCACCGCGCTCTATTCCGGCGATGTCTTGCAGATCTGGGCCCCGAACCAAGGCCCGACCGTGGTACAGAAAAAAGCCGCCACGCTTGCGGGGCTGGATGTTGATGCGGTGGAGGTGAACACCACCTATCTCGGCGGTGGGTTTGGTCGGCGGATTGAAACCGACTACACCGACCGTGCCGTCCAAATCGCGATGCAGATGCAAGGGACACCGGTTCAACTGACCTGGAGCCGCGAGGAAGACATGCGCCATGACGTCTACCGCCCCGGAGCCATCGCGCGCTATCGTGCAGCGGTCAAAGACGGCAAAGCGGTCATGGTCCACGGTAAGATTGCCGCCCAATCCACCACGGTTGAGGGCGCAGGCCGAATGCTGGGCCTACCGATGAGCGGCCCGGACAAGGGACATGTGGACGCGGCCTTCAACCAGCCGCTCGCCATTCCCAACTTCCGGGTGGAGGGTTATCTGGCCAAACCCATGCTCCCCGTTGGCTTCTGGCGCTCAGTCGGGGCATCTTTCAACGGGTTTTTCTCTGATTGTATCATCGACGAGATGGCCCATGCCGCCGGACGTGATCCGCTGGACTTCAGGCTGGAGCTGGCCCGCGCCGAATGGGAACCGGCAGCCAAGGTGCTGGAGACCGTCCGTGACATGTCTGGCTGGACTGGCAAGACACCCGACGGCATCGGGCGCGGCGTCGCCATGGCCTACAGCTTTGGCACGCCGGTCGCTCAGGTAATCGAAGTGGCCGATGAGGATGGCCAGATCCGCATGACCGACGCCTGGATTGCCGCCGATCTGGGGCGCGTCATCGACCCGAAGAACACCCGCGCGCAGATGTTTGGCGGTATGGTCTATGGTCTATCCGCCGCCTGCTTTGGGGAGATCACCATTGATGGCGGCGCGGTCGAGCAGGAGAACTTCCCCGACTATGACGCGCTGCGCATGCACACGATGCCGACAGTTCAGGTAGAATTGCTGGAAAACCAGCCTCGCATGGGCGGTGCCGGTGAACCCGGCACACCGCCTGCCGCACCAGCATTGGCCAATGCGCTGTTTGATCTGACCGGCAAACGCGCACAGCAACTGCCACTGATGCATGAGTTTGATCTGTTGATCTGAAAGACCAGCGGCACCGCCCTAAAGGCGGTGCTAACAAAGGCTGCTACTGGTATTCAAAGGTCGGACGTCTCAGGCTGATTTCCGTTGGTCTGGCCTGCCCGCACCCTCGGCCCAGTCACGCACCGCATCGCCAAAAGCGGTGAACAAAGGCCGCGACACCGGATCATTGGCGGCATCCCATTCCGGGTGCCATTGCACCGCAAGGGTAAAGCCGGGGGCGTCCTTAACATAAATCGCCTCAGGCGTGCCATCAGGCGCAGTTCCGTCAATCACGATCCGGCTTCCCGGCGCCTTGATCCCCTGCCCATGCAGCGAGTTGGTCATCACCTCTGCCGCGCCGAACAGACGGTGGAACACACCGCCCTCGGTCAGTTCCACAATATGGCGCATGGCGAATTTCTCTTCCAGCGTGCCATCCGGCGGCATCCGGTGGTTCATGCGCCCTGGCAGGTCACGGATCTCCGGATAAAGCGTGCCACCCATGGCCACATTCACCTCTTGAAAGCCGCGACAAATGCCAAGGAATGGCTGACCCCGCTCCACGCAGGCGCGCACCAGCGGCAGCGCGATGGCATCACGCGCCCGGTCAAAGGCCCCATGCGCATCGGTTTCCGCCTCACCATATTCATTTGGATGCACATTGGGACGCCCGCCGGTCAGCAGGAAGCCGTCGAAACTCTCCAGCAACTCCTCAACAGACAGGAACCGTGGATCAGATGGGATCAGCAGTGGCATACAGCCCGCAACCTCGGCCACCGCCTCGGAGTTCATGGTCCCCCCGGCATGGGCGGGGTATTCGTCGTTGATCAGGTAGGAGTTGCCAATAATGCCGACTTTGGGGCGTGTCATTCTGTCCTCAACGATTTGGGCATCGGCCCTTGCACCTTGCAAGGGCACGACCGGGTCGGGACAATCCTACAGCCACGCTGCGGCGGGTTGCAATTCCCCTAAGGGGCGCAACCCGCCGTCATTCCGTAAAAAGCTGCATATGCGCCGCAGCTTTCCGCAGCTTTCGGGTTTTCTTGGAGTTGGCGACCCGCCCGGCTTCGCTTGGCGCCGGGCGAAGCGATCACGCCTCGCCGCTAAGCCCGGTTGCCCGGATGCCCGCCATCGCGGCCTCCGCGTCATTGTCAGAGGTATCACCGGTAACACCGACCGCGCCGATCACAGCACCCGCTTCGCTGCGCAGCAACACTCCTCCCGGAACCGGGATAACCTGCCCGCCATAGACACCGTTCACCGCAGCCATGAAATAGGCCTGTTGCTCCGCGCGCGCCATCTGGGCCGTACCCGCCATGCCCAACATCACCGCGCCGTAAGCCTTGCCATGCGCAATCGCAAAGCGGCCCGGTGCAGCGCCATCTTCACGTTCAAACGCGAGCACATGGCCGCCCGCGTCCAGAACGACCACCGACAACGGCTTAAGCGCCATCTCGCGGCCCTTCGCCCGGGTATGTTCGATGATGCTGCGGGCCTGATCCAATGTAAGGGTCATTTCGGTGTCCTTGATATGCTTTGGTAGGTTCGTAAAAAAGGGGCCGGGCACAGCGCCCGACCCCATCTGTCTTCTTTAGCCTTGCGCCTTCAGTTCAAGGCGGCGCGCATGCAGCACCGGCTCGGTATAGCCGGAGGGCTGAATACGACCGCGGAACACCAGATCGCAGGCCGCCTGAAAGGCAATTCCATCAAATCCCGGTGCCATTGGCGTGTAGCTGGCGTCGCTCGCATTCTGTCCGTCCACGACTGCGGCCATTTTCTGCATCGCGGCCATGACCTGTGTTTCGTCCACGATGCCATGATGCAACCAGTTGGCCAGCGCCTGACTGGAAATCCGGCAAGTCGCACGGTCTTCCATCAGGCCGACATTGTGAATGTCAGGCACCTTGGAGCACCCCACGCCCTGATCAACCCAGCGCACCACATAGCCCAGAATGCCCTGTGCGTTGTTCTCGATCTCCTGCGCGATCTCCGCATCCGACAGGTTCTCGCCCTGCATCACCGGAATTGTCAGCAGATCATCCAGCGTGCCCCGCGCGCCGCCCGCTTTCAGCTGGTCCTGGACCTCGTGGACATTCACGCGATGGTAATGCGTCGCATGCAGCGTCGCGGCGGTCGGCGACGGCACCCAGGCACAGGTCGCGCCGGACTTCGGATGGCCGATCTTAGCCTCCAGCATCTCGCCCATACGGTCCGGCATCGCCCACATCCCCTTGCCGATCTGGGCGCGCCCTTTCAAACCACAGGCCAGTCCGATATCGACATTGCGATCCTCGTAAGAGGCAATCCAGGGCGTCGATTTCATCTCGCCCTTGCGCATCATCGCACCCGCTTCCATTGAGGTGTGGATCTCGTCGCCGGTCCGGTCAAGGAAGCCTGTATTAATGAAGGCAACCCGGTGTTTCGCAGCGCGGATGCAGGATTTGAGGTTCACCGAGGTGCGACGCTCTTCGTCCATGATCCCGATCTTCACAGTATGACGCGGCAGGCCCAGCGCGTCTTCGACATGGGCGAAAATCCGATCGGTAAAGGCAACCTCTTCGGGCCCGTGCATCTTGGGCTTCACCACATAGACCGAGCCATGCAGCGAGTTGCCACCCTCGGCCTGAAGATCATGCATCGCGCAGAGAACGGTGACCATCGCATCAATGAAGCCCTCGCCTGCCTCGCGCCCGGCGCTGTCGCGAACGGCGGGGTTGGTCATCAGATGGCCCACGTTGCGCACCAGCAGCAGTGAACGGCCCTTAAGCACCAGATCAGACCCATCCGGCGCGGTGAAGGTTTGATCGTTGTTCAGCACGCGAGTGAAGGTTTCGTCCCCCTTCGTCACCTCTTCAGCAAGGTCCCGTTTCATCAGGCCCAGCCAGTTCGCATAGGCAGTAACCTTGTCCTCACCATCGACGCAGGCCACGGAATCTTCGCAATCCATGATGGTCGAGAGCGCGGACTCGAGGACGATATCATTGATCCCCGCCTGATCGCCCTTGCCGATATTCCCGTTGGCATCCACGACAATCACCGCGTGCAGGCCATTGTTCTTCAACAGGATCTTACCCGGCGTGGCGGCATCGCCTTCATAGCCTGCGAACTGCGCGGCGTCTTTGAGCGCAGGCACCAGCGCGCCGCCCTCCACCGACAGGCCGGCACAATCGTTCCACGAGCCCTCAGCCAGCGGAAAAGTCTGATCAAGGAACCCACGGCCCCAGGCGATCACCCGCGCGCCGCGCCCGGCATCATAGCCCTTGCCCTCAGGCAGATCGCCCATGGCATCGGTGCCATAAAGCGCATCATAGAGGCTGCCCCAACGCGCATTGGCCGCATTCAATGCAAACCGCGCGTTGGTGATCGGAACCACCAGCTGCGGCCCCGGAACATTGGCGATTTCATCGTCAACATTCTGCGTCTCGATCTCAAAGTCATCGCCCTCGGGCAGCAGGTAGTCGATATCGCGCAGAAACGCCTCATAGGCGGTGGCGTCATGGGCCTGCCCTTTGCGTTCGATATGCCAGGCGTCAATCTGCCCCTGCAGATCGGCACGTTTTGCCAGAAGGGCACGGTTTTCATCCCCCATGCCATTGACCAGACCAGCCAGACCGGCCCAGAACGCATCCGCTGTCACACCAGTGCCGGGCAAAGCCTTGTCTTCGATGAAGGACACCAGCGTGTCGGCCACCTGCATATCATGACGTTCCTGCATCCCGCTCATGGGGTGATCCTCCTAATAAATGCGCGTGTTGTCGTCCCGGATACACCAAAAGTTTCCTATCGGCAACGCTGGTGGTAATATTAGTTTACCAATTATCGTGAAGCTGCTTCAAATATCCCTTATAGATGTAGCTCATCACCTATGCCCTGCTCCACCATCCCGGCAAACGAAAAAAACCCGGCAGAGCGCTGCCGGGTCCAGTCGGGGAGGAATTTCAAATATTCGGGAGATTGGATCAGTTGTCCGCGATGGTCGCCTGCACCTCGGCAGCCGTTTGCGGCGTTTCAACGACATCCTGCTCGCCGCCCTTGTTGAAAACCCAAAGCAGGAACACGGCGAACATCAGCAGCACAGCCACGACGACCCCCCGGATCCCCAGCAGGGCCGGTTTGTGCAGCTTCTCTTCGCGTTCAACATTGGTGTCAGGTGCCGACATGGGCCGCTCCTTTGTCTACAAGTTTGCGCGGTTGCTGGCGCGGGGCCGCAGCCGCTGGTACACAGGCTTGTAATAGATACGCTGACCGACCCGCCCGGGTTCCATGGAACAGGAAAAAACCATGAAAGATGCCGCACCCGCCACCGCACCGGAGACATTTTATCTGAAAGATTACAAACCCTTCGGATTTGAGGTGGAGGCGGTCGAGCTGACGTTCAAACTGGCGCCGAATTCGACCCGCGTGCTGAGCAAGATCCGCTTTTCCCCCAAGGACAATGCTGCCGATCCGCGGTTCTTCCTGCACGGTGAAGCACTGAAACTCATCTCCGCCAAGATCGACGGTGCCCCTGTAACGCCCGAGCTGATCGCGGGCGGCCTCATCTGCGACACACCCGATACCCCCTTCACCTGGGAAGCAGAGGTGGAGATCGCCCCCGCCGCCAACACCGCGCTGGAGGGGCTTTATATGTCCAGCGGCATGTATTGCACCCAATGTGAGGCCGAGGGCTTTCGCAAGATCACCTACTACCCCGACCGCCCCGATGTGATGTCGACCTTCTCGGTCCGGATTGAGGGCGATGAAACGGTCCTCCTGTCCAATGGCAACCCCGCCGGTTCAGGCGAGGGTTGGGCGGAGTGGCACGACCCCTGGCCAAAACCGGCCTATCTCTTTGCGCTGGTGGCCGGCGATCTGGTGAACCACCCCGACCGCTTCACCACCCGGTCCGGCAAGGATGTCGAGCTGAACATCTGGGTCCGTCCGGGGGATGAGGGCAAATGCGCCTTTGGCATGGAAGCCCTGAAGAAGTCGATGAAATGGGACGAGGATGTCTATGGCCGCGAATACGATCTGGATATCTTCAACATCGTGGCGGTGGATGACTTCAACATGGGCGCGATGGAAAACAAGGGGCTGAACATCTTCAACTCCTCCTGCGTTCTGGCCTCGCCCGAGACTTCCACGGATGCCAATTTCGAACGGATCGAAGCGATCATCGCCCATGAGTATTTCCACAACTGGACCGGCAACCGGATCACCTGCCGCGACTGGTTCCAGCTGTGCCTCAAGGAAGGTCTGACCGTTTTCCGTGATGCCCAGTTCACTGCGGACATGCGCTCCGAGCCGGTGAAGCGGATTGAGGATGTGATTGCCCTGCGCGCCCGCCAGTTCCCTGAGGATAACGGCCCCCTCGCCCATCCGCCGCGACCGGAACAGTTCCAGGAGATCAACAACTTCTACACCGCCACCGTTTACGAGAAAGGTGCCGAAGTGATTGGCATGCTCAAGCGACTGGTGGGCGACGACAACTACGACAAGGCGCTGGATCTCTACTTTGATCGGCACGACGGTCAGGCCTGCACCATTGAGGACTGGTTGAGGGTGTTTGAAGACGCCACCGGGCGCGATCTGAGCCAGTTCAAACTCTGGTACAGTCAGGCGGGCACCCCGCGGGTGCAGGTCTCTGAGGATTACGCTGACGGCAGCTATACCCTCACCTTTGAGCAATCGACGCCGCCCACCCCCGGTCAGCCCGACAAGGCCCCTCGTGTCATTCCCCTCGCGGTGGGGCTACTCGCCGCCAACGGCGATGAGCTGCGCGCCACAGAAGTGCTGGAGTTGACCGAAGCCAAGCAGAGCTTCACCTTTGACGGCCTCGCCTCGAAACCGGTGCCCTCCATCCTGCGCGAGTTTTCGGCCCCGGTGATCCTGGAGCGCGAGACCACCAACGCAGAACGCGCCTTCCTGCTGGCGCATGACACCGATCCCTTCAACCGCTGGGGGGCGGGCAACGCGCTGGCCACCGAAACCCGCGTCACCATGGTGACCGAGGGTGCCGCGCCCGACGGCGCTTATCTTGATGCGCTGGAAAAACTGGTGCGCGATGATACGCTTGATCCGGCCTTCCGCGCGCTGGTGCTATCGCCCCCCAGCCAGTCCGAGATCGCCCAAACTCTGCACGACCGGGGTGTCACCCCCGATCCGCAGAAGATTTACGACGCGGCAGAAACTTTCGCCCAGACCCTGGCCCAGCAGTTGGAAACCAGCCTGCCCCGGCTGTATGCGGCGACCACCGTTGATGGCCCATACCAGCCCGATGCCAATGGTGCCGGTCTGCGGGCGCTGAACGGTCGTATACTGTCCCTGCTGACCCGGCTTGATGGCGGCGAACAGGCCGCACGCCAGTATCAGGCTGCCGACAATATGACCCAGCAATATGCGGCGCTGGCCGCACTGATGAAGGCGGAGAATGGTGAGAGGCAAAGCCAGGCCTTCTTCGACCAATGGCAGAATGACCGTCTGGTGATGGACAAATGGTTCGCGCTGCAGGTGGCCTGTGCAGCCCCGGACGCAGCGGCAAAGGTCGCGATGGATTTGACCCGTCACGCCCTGTTTGACATGAAGAACCCCAACCGCTTCCGCGCCGTCATGGGCGCGCTCGCTGGCAATCACGCGGGCTTCCACCATGCCAGCGGCGCGGGCTATCAGTTGCTGGCCGAAAATCTGATCGCGCTGGATAACCTCAACCCGCAGACCACCGCGCGGATGTGCGCGGCCTTCCAGACCTGGAAACGCTACGACAGTACCCGACAGGCGTTGATCCGGGTTGAGCTGGAGCGCATTCTCGCGACAGAGGGGCTGAGCCGTGACACCCATGAAATGGTCAGCCGGATCCTGCAGGGGTGACGCCTGCCATACGCATAAAGAACGGGCGGTCAGGCTGCCCGTTCCCCTCGACAGGTCCTGAAATTGTGCCGCTCTGCCGTCGGCCTGATTTCTGCCACCACCATGTCGCTCTAGGCGTGGCAGATGCCTGACGGCGACACCTCCCAAGCGGTCTATCGCTACAGCCGGGCCGCCCGCACACCGCAGCTTGTCACGGCGCTTGCCCTATGGGCCGCCGGTATCCTGACCATATCCCTTTATGTCTCCGCAGCCGTCTGGATCACTGTGGTTCTGGCACTGCCCCTGCTCCCCGGCCTGTGGGATCTATGGCGCAACCCGACCGCTGTGCTGGCGCTGGACAACAAGGGCCTCAGCTGGCGCAACGCCACTTCCGGCAGCACAGATATCCCTTTGGGTCGGATCAGCCACATCAGGCTCGACAGGCGATGGGATTTCTCCCATCGCGCCACGGTTCACACGGACAATGGCAAACGCCTGCGTATTCCGCCGGATTGCCTGCCACCCCACCAAGGTTTTGAGCAGGCGCTGAGCGCAGCCGGTCTTCGGGTTGAGCGACATCATTTCCAGATTTTCTAGCGTTCTGAGCGGCGGCCCCGCTGCCAACTCAATTCTTAACGCCCGTTAACCTGCCACTGGAATATCCCAATCGTTCTCTGCAATGGCGCGCTCCCGCCATGATTGCGCCCCAAAGCCGGGTCAGTTTGTTTCCAGTGATTTAAGCTGCCAGCACGCGGACATAGATATGCTCAACAAAAACACCCCAGCGCGCGATCTTATCAAACAGGTTTTTGCGACATTTCTACCCGGAGACGGGCGCGCAACGACAGTCCAGACCGCAAACGGGCACCCCGTGCCCTTAGCAAAGCCAACGACGGTTCACGACAGCGCATCCAAGCGGCATTGCCATGGCAGCCCTGTCGGGCAATCAGCTGAGCAGCTGATCGTGCCAATCTGCGATCCTGCGCACTCCGGCAGCGACTGTGCCGCGCTACAGGATCAGGGGCAATTTCTCGCCCGCCAGGATCGCTGGGGGGACCTCTCCTCCCGGATCGCAGAGGCGGATAAGGCGCGACGCAATACGCCACATGGCCTTCCCGTCGCCGAACTGCTGGCCCATGGCGCCCGCAGCGATGTGGTCAATGCCGTCGAACACGCGCTGAGCCTCGGCCACGCCGCAGACCGGCGCAAGATGATCGAAGGGGTCATGGGGCTGGAGGCCATGTGCGTCGAGCATCGCGACGATCCTTATCTGCGCACCTTGGTGGCCCTTGCCCATATTGATGTGGCATGGATCTGGCGGGGCTATTCCGATGTCTTATCGATCACCGTCGCGAACGGGCAGCGCTGTGCGGCCCATTTCGACCGGGCCGCCGCCCTGTTGCACCCGCTGGACGGCATTGCGCTCAACAGCCCCTTCATTGCCGCCGCCAAAACCGCCCTTCTGGCCGGGCAACGCTCTGCCGGCACCACGCAGGTCGCCGATGATTTTGCAGCCCTGATTGATCTTGATCCCGACAATCACCGGCACATGCGCAGCCTTGGCACCCATATGCTGCCGCGCTGGTTCGGCGACTATACCGCACTCGAACTGGAGGCCCGCCGTACGGCCGCCCGCACTGAGGCCACATGGGGCCACGGCGCCTATGCCTGGGTCTATTTCGATGCCATCGCGCTGGACCCGGAGGCCTGCGCCCGTGTCGATATCGATTTCTTCATGGATGGTCTGCGCGATATCGTGGCCCGCCGCCCTGATCAGGAGATGATCAACCTTCTTGCCTCCTATTGCGCCGTGGCCCTGCGCTATAGTGAGGAAACCGCCGCCAAGGGCACCCCGCAGCGCGCTGAAATCGTGGAGGCGGCGGAGTGGCTGATCCGCGACCATCTGCGCGAAATCCATCCCCTGATCTGGGCCCACGCCGCACAGCGGTTCGACAACAACCTGCGCATCGCCTCACCGCGCCGCTTTGCCGATCATGGGCGCAAGGATGCGCTGGCCTTTATCGCGAAACTGTTCCGCCACGAAATCGAAGCTGGCCAGCGGGTGGAATTCTCCGCCAAGGGTCTGCGGGTCACCTCAAACTAGGACAGGCGCTTCACGCGCCTGCGCTGGCCTCATACTCGATCCCGTGCTCTGTTATCGCTTCTTGAAGGCATCCATCAGGGCGGCCCCCAGCGCGCCGGGATTTTGGCCCGTATTTTGACCTCTGTTCTGGCCAGAGTTTTGACGCGCGTTTTGACCTGTGCCCTTGCCACGACCTGAGGCAGGCTTGCCACCCTGTCGCGTGCCTGCACCCTTGGCCGGCCCGCGCGCAGTGCGCTCTTCTTTGGCAGAGGCCCCGCCGTCCTTCTTCATGGTCAGCGCGATCCGCTTACGCGGCACATCCACCTCGGTGACCGTGACCTTGACCACCTGACCGGTTTTCACGACCTCATGCGGGTCTTTCACAAACCTGTCGGCCAGTTGGCTCACATGCACCAGACCGTCCTGATGCACGCCAATATCCACAAAGGCGCCAAAAGCCGCGACATTGGTCACCGTGCCCTCCAGCACCATCTCCGGCTTCAGGTCGGTGATCGTCTCCACTCCATCCTTGAAGGACGCCGTCACAAAGGACGGGCGCGGATCGCGGCCCGGCTTTTCCAACTCCTCGAAAATGTCGCGCACCGTCGGCAGTCCGACCTCGCCGCCCACGAACTCCTCCACCCGCAGGGATTTCAGCGCTGCGCCATCACCCATAATCTGACGGATATCGCGCCCGCAGGCCGCCACGATCTTGCGCGCCACATCATAGCTTTCGGGATGAACCGAGGAGGCATCCAACGGCTCCTTCCCCTCACGGATGCGCAGGAAACCGGCGCATTGTTCAAACGCCTTGGGACCGAGCCGCGCCACCTTCAGCAGCTCCCGGCGCGAGGCAAACGCCCCGTTCACATCGCGATGCGCCACAATCGCCTCGGCCAGACCGGGGCCAAGACCCGACACATGAGAGAGCAGCGGCGCCGACGCCATGTTGAGGTCCACGCCCACCGCGTTCACCACATCCTCAATCACCGCTTCCAGTGATTTCGACAGTTTGTGCTGGTCCACATCATGCTGGTACTGGCCGACGCCAATGCTCTTCGGTTCGATCTTCACCAGTTCTGCCAGCGGATCCTGCAGACGCCGGGCGATCGACACCGCCCCGCGCAAGCTCACGTCCAGATCCGGAAACTCCCGCGCCGCCAGTTCGGAGGCGGAATAAACCGAGGCACCCGCCTCGGACACCACCACCTTGGTCGGCGCCTTTACCTTCGCGGGCAGATGTTTCAGCACCTCTGCCACCATCCGTTCGGTTTCCCGGCTGGCGGTGCCGTTGCCGATGGCGATCAGCTCCACGCCATGTTCGGCAATCAGTTTCACAATCGACACCTGCGCGCCGCGCAGGTCGTTCTTCGGCTGAAACGGGTACAGCGTCTCTGTGGCCACCAGTTTCCCGGTTGCGTCAACCACCGCCGCCTTGACGCCGGTGCGAATGCCCGGATCCAGCCCGAGAGTCGGCCGCGCACCGGCTGGCGCTGCAAACAGCAGGTCCTTGAGGTTGCGTGCAAACACCTGAATGGCATCCTCCTGCGCCCGGCCGCGCAGATCACCCATCAGTTCCAGCATCATCGACAACGACAGCTTCACCCGCCAGGTCCAGCCCGCCACCTTCCGCAGCCAGATATCCCCCGGTGCGTTGCCGCCCGCGCCCAATTCTGCGGCCACCATGGCTTCGGCCCGCGCCACGCCCTCTTCCGGCTCCGGTCCCACGTCCAGCGTCAGCACGCCCTCGTTTGAGCCGCGCAGCATCGCCAGCGCCCGGTGCGAGGGCACATCCGCCCAACGCTCGGTATGGTGGAAGTAGTCCGAGAACTTGGCGCCCTCCTGTTCCTTCCCTTCGATAACCTTCGCGGTGACCACTGCCTCTTTCTGTAGAAACATCCGCAACCGGCCCAGAAGGGCGGCGCTCTCCGTCAGCCGTTCGGTCAGGATGTCCCGCGCGCCGTTCAACGCGTCCTTCGCCGTAGCCACGGCCTCAGTGATGTAGTCCTGCGCCAGGGCCTCTGGATCGGCGGTACGGTCGGCCAGAATGGTGTCGGCCAGCGGCTCCAGACCGTTTTCGCGGGCAATCATCGCTTTGGTGCGCCGCTTGGGCTTGTACGGCAGATAGATATCTTCCAGCTGCGCTTTGGTCTCTGCCTTGGCGATTGAGGTCGCCAGCGCATCGGTCAGCTTATCCTGCGATTTCACGGATTCAAGGATCGCCGCCCGCCGCTTTTCCAGCTCGCGCAGATACTCCAGCCGCTCCGCCAGCCTGCGCAGCTGGGTATCATCCAGGCCACCTGTTGCTTCCTTCCGGTAGCGTGCGACAAAGGGCACGGTGGCGCCTTCGTCCAGCAGCACAACGGCGGCACTCACCTGTTTGGCGGCGGCCCCGATTTCCGTGGCAATGGTCTGGCTGATGCGGGCGGATGTGTCCAAGGCGGCGGCTCCTTCTTACTCTCGGAGGTCTTTCTTATCCTTGCCGGAAGACCCCGCCAAGGGAATGTTTCACCCCCGGCCAAGGGCCGCGCCTGACCTGAGTGTCATTGCGCAAATAGGTGCTCAGTGAGGGACACAAATAGTTCCATAGTTAGAGGACTAGTCTTGCCCCTGCCCGCGCAGACGCCTAGAACGCTTGCCAACTATAGACATTCGGATACGGCGGAAAACCATGCTCGACCTGACATATGAACTCCCCAAGCCCAAAGTGATCGCGGGCGCCAAGCATGACTGGGAACTGGTCATCGGCATGGAGGTGCATGCCCAGGTCAGCTCCAATGCCAAGCTGTTCTCCGGCGCCTCCACCAAATTCGGCGCTGAGCCAAACTCCAACGTGGCCTTCGTGGACGCGGCGATGCCCGGCATGCTGCCGGTGATCAACGACTATTGCGTTGAACAGGCCGTGCGCACGGGTCTTGGCCTGAAGGCCGATATCAATCTCTGGTCGGCCTTTGACCGCAAAAACTACTTCTACCCCGATTTGCCGCAGGGTTATCAGATTTCCCAGCTCTACCACCCCATCGTGGGCGAAGGCGAAGTGCTGGTGGAACTGGGTGACGGCACCGCGCGCAACGTGCGTGTGGAGCGCATCCACATGGAGCAGGACGCGGGCAAGTCGATCCACGACATGGATCCCAACATGTCCTTTGTCGACCTGAACCGGACCGGTGTCTGCCTGATGGAGATCGTCTCCCGCCCCGACATCCGCGGCCCCGAAGAAGCCGCCGCCTATATCGCCAAGCTGCGCCAGATCATGCAGTATCTGGGCACCTGTGACGGCAACATGCAGAACGGCAACCTGCGGGCTGACGTGAACGTCTCGGTCTGCCGTCCAGGCCAGTATGAGAAGTATCAGGAAACGCAGGACTTCTCGCATCTCGGCACCCGCTGTGAGATCAAGAACATGAACTCCATGCGCTTCATCCAGCAGGCCATCGACGTCGAGGCCCGCCGCCAGATCGCCATCATCGAGGCGGGCGGCACCATCGATCAGGAAACCCGGCTTTATGATCCGGACAAGGGCGAAACCCGCTCCATGCGCTCCAAGGAAGAAGCGCATGACTACCGCTATTTCCCTGATCCCGACCTCTTGCCGCTGGAAATCGAGCAGGCTTGGGTGGATGATATCGCCGCCAACCTGCCGGAACTGCCGGACGAGAAAAAGGCACGCTTTATCAAGGATTTCGGCCTCTCTGATTATGACGCATCGGTGCTGACCGCCGACGTGGAATCGGCCACCTTCTTTGAACAAACCGCCAAGGGCCGCAGCGGCAAGCTGGCCGCCAACTGGGTGATCAACGAACTCTTCGGCCGCCTGAAGAAGGACGAGGACAAACAGATCACCGACAGCCCGGTCTCCCCGGCCCAGCTCGGCGGCATCATTGACCTGATTTCTTCGGACGCCATCTCCGGCAAGATCGCCAAGGATCTGTTTGAGATCGTCTACACCGAAGGTGGCGACCCGGCCCAGATCGTCGAAGAACGCGGCATGAAGCAGGTGACAGATACCGGCGCCATCGAGGCCGCACTGGACGAGATCATCGCGGCCAACCCCGCGCAGGTCGAAAAAGCCAAGGTGAACCCCAAACTCGCAGGCTGGTTCGTAGGTCAGGTGATGAAAGCCACCGGTGGTAAGGCCAACCCCAAGGCCGTGAATGAGCTGGTGGCCAAGAAACTGGGCGAGTGAGCGCAGTCTGCTGGTTGCAGATCAGATCCAATTACGGATCAGACAAAGGGCGCCCCGGTGGCGCCCTTTTTTGCTCCCTGTTCAGGGTGCAATTCACCCGCCCTGACCGCTTCGCGGTGACACCACAGGGCACCCCCCGCCATCAAACTGGAATTGCGCGGTATAATTTGGTTATACTGCAGATCGATTTCTTATCGACAGGTCCCCGCCCATGGGGAACGCGGACGCTTGACCCCCCGCACGCTTGCGCTAAACCTGCCACCGACACAGGAGACGTTTATGCAAGCTTTTGAGTACAAGGTTGTTCCCGCCCCCGCCAAGGGCACCAAGGCCAAGGGGGTCAAAACTGCCGAAGCCCGGTTCGCCAATTCCATCGATATTCTTCTCAATGAGATGGCGGCAGAAGGCTGGGAGTATCAGCGCGCGGAACTTCTGCCATCAGAAGAACGCAGCGGGCTGACCGGCTCGACAACCAATTGGCGTAATGTGCTGATCTTCCGCCGCGCGCTGCCAGCAGCGGCTGAGGACGCGCAGTCCACGGCCGTCGCCCAGCTGGCAGCACAGATCAGCGCCCAAATCGCCGCTCACGCCACAGGCCCGGCAACCAGCCAGCACGGCGACGCCGCAGATGCCATCACCGACGACAACAGCGATGCCGCATCCGTGAGCGCTGTGCCCCCGGCTGCCATCCGCCCGGAGACCGCCACGGTGCCGACCCTTGGTCCGGCGACCACCACCGCAATTGCACCGCCCACCGCCATTGCCGGTGATCCGGAGGCCCCCGCGGGCGCCATCGCCGTTCCCGGTCGCGGCGCACGTGCGATGATGGCCGACGACGGTGTTGAAGAACTGAGCCCGGTGTCCGGCGTAACTGCGGCCCTGAAGGCCCGTGCGACCCTCGCCGCGACGCCGAAAGATGCAGCGGCCAAGCCCGCACCAAAAGCCGAGCCAAAGCTGACGAAGGCGCAAGAACCCTCCAAGGATCCGGCAGGGGGCTGACCAGCCCCTTACCGGAATTCCCTGCCGACGTTGCCGCCAGGGCACATAGGCGGGGCTTTGCCTGACCTGCCGCGCTAGGCGCCGATATCCAGCGCCAGCGCGTGGATCCGGGGCACGATATCGCCGAGCGCCCTATGCACCGCACGATGCTGCGCGACGCGGGTCATATCCGCAAAGGCCGTGGCCCGGATATGCACGTTGAAATGGCTCTCGCCGCGCCCGTCGTGGCCCGCGTGGCCAATGTGTTGATCGCTCTCATCCTCGACCCGCAGTGCGTCGGGCGCGAATTCTGCACGCAGGCGCGCCTCAATCTCATCACGAATGCTCATTCTGTTGTGTCCTGCATAAAAATCCCCGTATTAATTTTCCCAGCCCCCTTCAATCTGCCGCCCCTTAGACTAAACTGCTGCCTCCGAGTCGAACAGTTGCGTCTAGAAGGTGCGCCCCATGACCAAGTCAGATCCCTTTGGTTTCGATATGTCCATCCGGTCAGCGAAGAAAAAGAACCCCCGCGGGCGGCGGGCCGCCACCGGCGCGTCCGAGACCTCCCAACGCGTTTGCGACAAGGAAGGCTGCAATGAGCCCGGCAAATTCCGCGCGCCCAAGGCCCCCGATGTGCTGGATGATTTTTTCTGGTTCTGCCAGGAGCACGTACGCGAATACAACAACAAGTGGAACTTCTTTGAAGGCACCACAGAGGCTGAGTTGAACGCCCAGCAGTCCAAGGACAAGGTCTGGGAACGCCAGACCAAACCGATGGGCGATCCAGAGGCGCGGGCCTGGGCGCGGCTCGGCATTGAGGATCCGCATCAGGTGCTGGGCCAGAACGCCACTCGGAATCCGGGCCGCTCCGCCCCTGCCGGCCGCCGCCTGCCGCCGACCGAACGTCGCGCGCTTGAGGTGCTGGAGGCCAAGGACGACTGGAGCAAGGCCGACATCCGCAAGGCCTATAAGAAGCTGATCAAAGTGCTGCACCCTGACATGAACGGTGGCGACCGCAGCCAGGAAGAACAGCTGCAAGAGGTGGTCTGGGCCTGGGATCAGATCAAGGACAGCCGCAGCTTCAAGTGAGCCGCTGCACCTAAGCCGCTTCCACCAACCGGCGTCTTTGCCGTTTCGAATAAGCCAGAGAGCGTCGCGCAAGCGGCGCTTTTTCTTTGTCCTCTGCGCCGCCTCCCGCAGGTTTTCGCCGATCAGCCGGGCGCCCGTTGAACATCGGCTACGGGACTGGCTTCATGCGCGGCATTGAACAACCGCGTGCAAACCCGGTCCGCGACAGCCAGTCAGGCCTCAATGCCGGTGAAATCTACAGGTCAAATCTACTGGCAAATTATACAGGGCAGATATTTCACGCCCCCGGCCCAAACAAACCAGATTATTTATCGAGCATAGAAGGCAAAACACCATGTTTCCGTTTCACCGACAGATCCGCCACGCCGTCAGCGCCCTTGCCTGTGTGGCACTCCTCTCGACCCAAGCGCTCGCCTCCGACCTTGCCGAGACCATCCGCAATTGGGAACAGGCGCTTGATGCACGGCTGGGGGTGTTGCTGGTCCACCCGGCGACTGGCTGGGAAATCGCCCATAATGCTGATGACCGGTTCCCACTCAACAGCACATTCAAACCGCTGCTCTGCGCCGCGATCCTATCGCAGGTTGATCGGGGCACAGAAGATCTCACTGCCCAGGTCGAGATACGCCGTAAGGATCTGGTGAGCCATTCACCGGTGACCGAGCGCTACATCGGCACCACGCGCAGCCTTGCCCAGCTGTGCGAAGCCGCAATCACCCGCAGTGACAACACCGCTGCAAACCTGATTCTGGAGCGCATCGGCGGGCCGGAGGGGTTCACCGAGTATATGCAGACCAGCGGCGATCTGATCACCCGGCTGGACCGCTGGGAAACCGACCTCAACAGCGCCACGCCGGGCGACCCCCGTGACACTGCAACCCCGCGCAGCGTGCTATCCACTTTGCATGCAGCGCTATCGGGGACTATGCTCAGCGGATCCTCATCCGCGCAACTGGCCGATTGGATGCAACGGGATCAGCTCGCCGATGATCTGATCCGCGCCCATCTGCCCGAGCGCTGGACCATCGGCGATAAAACCGGCGCCGGCGGCCATGGCTCTCGTGGGATCATCGCGTTTCTACGGGATCCGCAGGGCCACGAATATCTTGCGGCAATCTATATCACCGAAACCGATGCGGATTTCTCTCGGCGCAATCAGGCGATCTCTGACATCGGACGGGCCATGATTGCCGAAATCCGCTTACACCGGGGATCAGCAGGCGGGTGACCGACCGATCCACTCGACGCGCCACATGAAAACCAAAAAAGCCACGGCACCTTGGCGCCGTGGCTTCTTCTTTTTGCAATGATAGGCGGCTCAGCTGCCCTTGCGCTGAGGCCGTGCGCTGCCGCCGGGTTTCCCGGAAACGACTGCACGGGCCTTGTTTTTCTTGCTGTTGGGCTTGCCCTTCGGCGGTGGTGGCCCCTTGCGACCGGATTTCCCCGGATTGGACCAATCGCCCTTGGGCTTGCCCGGAACCGCAGGTTTGGCAGGCGCCGACGGCGTTGCCCCCCGGTCCGATGATCCGCGCGCGGTCACCGTGGCCTTGCCGCCCTCACCCGTGCGTTTGGGTTTATCGAAACGCGGCTTGTCGCCATAGGCAGGTTTGTCGCCACGCGGTTTATCCCCATAGGGTTTGCTGGCACGCGGCTTGTCACCATATGATTTTTCGCCACGTGGCTTATCGCCGTAAGACGGTTTGTCAGAACGGGGCTTATCGCCATAGGGCTTGCGCTCACCGCGTTCACCGCCGCGATCTCCGCGATCCTGTCCACGGTGGCCGCGTTTGTCATCGCGGAAACCACCACCATCACGGCCCTGTGGGCGTGGCGATTTGGGCAGATCCGGTGCCTTGTCCAGACGGGTGACATTTGCCCCCTCTTCCAGACCGTCGTGTTTCACCGCGCCCCAGAAGCTTTCGGCGCTGCTTTCGCGCACTTCCACGTAGCTTTGATCAAACTGAACCCGGATCGCTCCGATATCATCCTTAGTCAGACCACCGGCATTGCACAGCGCTGGCAGCAGCCGACGCGGTTCAGCACCGGCCTTGCGGCCACCGCTGACCGCAAACCACACAGAGGGACCAAAGGGCGCACGCTCTTCACGCTCGCGCTTGTCGTGCTGCGGATCGCTCAGCTCCTCGGGGGCGCTGTGGCGATCGTGGAACAGACGCAGATAGGCGACCGCCAGCTGCTCGGGCGAGAACCGCTCGACCAGTTCCGCAACCGGGGCGGTCTCGTTTTCGCTGACCGGTTCACTCCAGGCCTTGTCACCCAGAAGGCGCTCAAAGTCGCGGGTCCGGACATCATCGGCACTGGGCGCCGGGCTGGTTTCGGCAGTGATCTTGGCAGACCGCAGCAGGCGCAGGGCCTTGCCCTTGGCCTTCGGTGGCACGATCAACGCCGACACACCCTGACGCCCGGCACGACCGGTCCGGCCAGAGCGGTGCAACAGCGTCTCATGGCTGGACGGCAGATCAGCATGAATCACCAGATCCAGTTTCGGCAGATCGATACCGCGCGCCGCAACATCTGTTGCCACACAAACCCGCGCGCGCCCGTCCCGCAGAGACTGCAGCGCATTGCTGCGCTCCGCCTGAGACAACTCACCCGACAGGGCAACCACGGAAAATCCGCGATTGCTCAGCCGCGTGGTCATCCGGTTCACCACTGCACGGGTGTTGCAGAACACAATCGCATTGGGCGACTCGTGAAAGCGCAGAACATTGATAACGGCGTTCTCAACATCCCGCTGCGCCACGGCCAGCATCTGATATTCAATATCCGCGTGCTGCGAGGCTTCCGCCACGGTTTTGATCCGCTGATGATCCTTGAGATAGGTCTCAGCCAGACGCGCAATACCAGTCGGCACAGTTGCCGAGAACATCAGGGTGCGGCGGTCTTCCGGGGATTCGCCCAGAATGAACTCCAGATCCTCACGAAAGCCCAGATCCAGCATCTCATCGGCTTCGTCCAGCACCACGGCGCGGACCTGCGACAGGTTGATAGAGCCACGCATGATGTGATCGCGCAAGCGACCGGGCGTTGCCACAACAATATGGGCGCCACGTTCCAACGCGCGCCGTTCATCGCGCATATCCATACCACCAACGGTGGAGACCACATGCGCGCCGGCCTCGGCATAGAGCCAGCCCAATTCGCGTTTCACCTGCAACGCCAGTTCGCGCGTCGGCGCAATGACCAATGCCAGCGGCAGATCGGCACGGTCCAGTTTCTCGGCGTCGCCCAACAATGTGGGCGCCATCGCCAGGCCAAAGCCTACGGTTTTGCCGGATCCGGTCTGTGCCGACACCAGAAGGTCGGACTGATCCAGCTCGGCTGCGGTGACGGCCTCTTGCACGGGTGTCAAATGCTCGTAGCCGCGCGCCTGAAGCGCTTGTTCGAGTGCTGTTTTCAAGATTTCATTTCGCTTGCTGCGGGGCGCGCCGCCAGAGGGCACGCCGATATCGGGAATGTCCCCGACTGCGCAGGAACGCGGATGGCATCATCCAAGTGCGCGCTGATATCGGCTTTGCCCCCTGTTGTACAGGGTTCATTTGCCCTCAAAGGCGCCACAGACCGCCGACAGACGCAACCCCGCTATGCGTTTCCTGACGCTTCCGGTCACGCCGCAGCCATCCCGGCAAAACACTGGTTAAGCGAATGAAGGATAGCGCATCCACTGGCGGTGACAGCCCCCATAAGGCCAGTTTTGATCCAAACGTCACGACAGCTGGTCAAACCCGGCCATGGCCCCTTGCGATTGCAGACAAGATCGGGCACCAATCCAGCGGATTGCCCGCAGCCAACGGACGCTGCGCGGATGAGGATAAGGATCGACTGCGATGACCGACGGTTTGCTGGATATGAACGCGAAACCCACCGAGACCTTTTCGGTGCGCGATGTGTTCGGAATTGATACGGATATGACCGTCAAGGGCTTCGCCGAAGGCTCTGACCGGGTTCCGGCTCTGGACCCCACCTATAAATTCGATCCCGAAACCACATTGGCCATTCTTGCAGGGTTCAGCCACAACCGCCGCGTGATGATCCAAGGGTACCACGGCACCGGTAAATCGACCCATATCGAACAGGTCGCCGCTCGCCTGAACTGGCCTTCCGTGCGTGTGAACCTCGACAGCCACATCTCCCGGATCGACCTGATCGGCAAGGACGCGATCAAGCTGCGCGACGGCAAGCAGGTCACCGAATTCCACGAAGGCATCCTGCCCTGGGCGCTGCGCAACCCGGTTGCGATTGTGTTCGACGAATATGACGCCGGCCGCGCCGACGTGATGTTTGTGATCCAGCGCGTGCTGGAACATGACGGCAAGCTGACCCTTCTGGATCAGAACGAGATCATCACGCCGAACCCCTACTTCCGCCTGTTTGCCACCGCCAACACCGTTGGCCTTGGGGACACCACCGGGCTGTACCACGGCACCCAGCAGATCAACCAGGCCCAGATGGACCGCTGGTCGCTGGTGGCGACGCTGAACTACCTCAGTCACGATGCCGAGGCGGCCATCGTGCTGTCCAAGGCGCCGCATTACAACACCGCCGAGGGCCGCAAGACCATCTCCCAGATGGTGACTGTCGCCGACCTCACCCGGACCGCCTTTATGAACGGCGACCTCTCCACAGTTATGTCGCCCCGGACCGTCATCAACTGGGCACAGAACGTCGAGATTTTCCGCGACGTGGGCTATGCCTTCCGCCTGTCGTTCCTGAACAAATGCGACGAGCTGGAGCGCCAGACCGTCGCCGAGTTCTACCAGCGCTGCTTTGACGAAGAGCTGCCGGAAAGCGCTGCAAGCGTGAGCCTGGGGTGACGCCTTTTTTTGTCATAGCAGCCATTTGGGTCGCGCTTGACGCAATCTGGTTGTTTGACAAAACTGGTTGGAAGAAGACTGATCCGTCAGCCATGACGGGCAGTCAACACAGTCATTTGATACGGCTGCGTTGGGAATGCGCCCTTTTGTTCCTGACGGTGTCGATCTGGAGTGCGTTCAATGGCTAAAAAGCCCAACGATAACCCCGCCGATCCGTTCAAGAAGGCGCTGGCCGAAGCCACCAAGGTCATGGCCAACGACCCGGAATTGAACGTGTCCTATTCCGTTGACCCGGCTGGAATGTCCGGGGACAGCATGCGGCTGCCGCAAGTCTCCCGCAGGATGAGCCGCGAAGAGGTGCTGCTGGCCCGTGGCACCGCCGATGCGCTGGCGCTGCGCCACAAATTTCACGACACCGCCACCCATGCCCGCTATGCCCCCCCCGGCGACATGGCGCGGGATCTCTATGAGGCGTTGGAATCTGCCCGCTGCGAGGCGATGGGCGCGCGGCACATGCCCGGCACCGCCTCCAACATTGACGTCAAGATCCAGAACGAGGCCCTGCGCAAAGGCTATGACCAGATCAAATCCGCAACCGAGGCCCCGCTGGCCGTCTCGGCCGGCTACCTGATCCGTCATCTCGCCACCGGTCGCCCGATGCCAGAGGCCGCCGCCAATGTGATGGAACTCTGGCGCGGTTTCATCGAACAGCAGGCTGGTGAGACACTGGCCAACCTTGATGACACCATCGAAGATCAGGCCACTTTTGCCAAATTCGCCCGTCAGGTCATCACCGATCTGGGCTATGGCGATCAGCTGGGTGAGGACCCGGACCAGCTCGACGATGAGCAGGAAAACGACGCCGAAGAGGATGCCGAGGAGCAGCAGGACCCCGACAGCAACGGTCAGGACGACTCCGACGAGGAAGAAGCCGACGCCAACCCCGAGCAGGCTCAGGAACAGCAGCAGGACGAAAGTCAGGCGCAGGTCTCCATGGACGAAATGGCGGATGATGAATTCGCCGAAGACACCGAAATGCCCGATGGCGAGGCTCCGCTGGATCCGCCACCGCCGCCTGCCGTGTCGGAAGCTGATCCCGACTATAAGGTCTTCAATGATGCCCATGACGAGGAAATCGCCGCCGAAGACCTCGCCGAACCCGCCGAACTGGAACGGCTGCGTGCCTATCTTGATCAACAGCTGGAACCGCTGAAAGGCGCCGTCTCGCGCCTTGCCAACAAATTGCAGCGCCGCCTTCAGGCACAGCAGAACCGCTCTTGGGAGTTCGACCTTGAGGAGGGCATTCTGGATGCCGGTCGTCTGGCCCGTGTGGTTGCCAACCCCACCACGCCGCTGTCGTTCAAACGCGAAAAAGACACCGAATTCCGCGACACTGTGGTGACGCTCCTCCTGGATAACTCCGGCTCCATGCGGGGTCGCCCGATCTCTATCGCCGCGATCTGCGCCGATGTTCTGGCCCGCACGCTGGAACGCTGCAACGTGAAGGTCGAAATCCTCGGCTTTACCACCCGCGCATGGAAAGGTGGCCTGGCCCGCGAGGCCTGGCTCAATGATGGTCGCCCGCAATTGCCGGGACGCCTCAACGACCTGCGCCACATCATCTACAAAGGCGCCGATGCGCCGATGCGCCGGACCCGTGACAATCTTGGTCTGATGATGAAAGAGGGCCTGCTGAAGGAAAATATCGATGGCGAGGCGCTGGAATGGGCGCACCGCCGCATGATCGCGCGGCAAGAGGCACGCAAAATCCTGATGGTGATTTCCGATGGTGCACCGGTGGATGACAGCACGCTTTCGGTGAACCCGGCCAACTATTTGGAAAAACACCTGCGCGATGTGATCGCCATGGTGGAGCGGCGCAAACAGGTCGAACTGCTGGCCATTGGCATCGGCCATGACGTGACCCGCTATTATGACCGCGCCGTCACCATCACCGATGTTGAACAGCTGGCAGGCGCCATGACCGAACAGCTGGCCGCCCTGTTTGACAGCGACCCGCGCGCCCGTGCCCGCGTCATGGGCATCAAACGCGCGAGCTGAGCACCTCAGCCGCACCGCTCTGATCAAAGCCCCGCGCCGCTTCGGTGCGGGGCTTTGTGTTACAGGGGTTGCGGGAAGCCGCCGGATTTGGAACAAGTGTTCGCGACAGAGCGCACCATGACTGCCGCGCCATTTCCTTGTTCCTGCCGACGTCGCGCACCCCCTCCCAGAAGGGCCGACCGCTGCGCCCTGACTGACCGTCGCGGACCACCCGAAACAGATGGAGGGAACCGATGTTCCAGACCTTTGACGTAGCGACCCGCCCGGACCAAGGCCCGCCCCGGCTCAACGCGCTGCGCGCAGAGATGCAACAGGAGGCGCTGAACGGCTTTCTGGTGCCCCGCGCCGATGCCCATCAGGGCGAATATGTCGCCCCCGGCGATGAGCGTCTGGCCTGGCTCACCGGCTTCACCGGTTCGGCGGGCTTCTGCGCCGTGTTGCGCGACATCGCAGGTGTCTTTATCGACGGGCGTTATCGCACGCAGGTGAAACAGCAGGTCGCAGAGGTCTACACCCCAGTACATTGGCCGGAGATGCAGCTCGCCGACTGGCTGAAAGAACAGCTCCCGGAGGGCGGGCGCATCGGCTATGACCCCTGGCTGCATTCCGCCAGCCAGATCAAGACGCTGACAGCGTCACTGGGCCACCATGGTTTTGACTTCGTCCAATGTGACAATCTGGTTGACCGCATCTGGCCGGATCAACCCGCCCCGCCCATGCAGCCCGTCATCGCCCATCCAGTTGAATACGCAGGTACAACTGCCGTCGCCAAAATCGCCTCTCTCGCCGAGGGGATGCGCAACGCCGGTCAGAGCGCCGCCGTGATCACCCTGCCTGACAGCATCATGTGGCTCTTGAATATCCGTGGCAGTGATATCGCCCACAACCCGGTCGCCCACGGCTTTGCCATCCTGCACGCCGACGCGCGGGTGGATCTGTTCATGAACAAAGACAAGCTGGCCGACGTCGCCGCGCATCTCGGCCCGGATGTAACCGTGCAGGCCCCCGAGAATTTTCTACCGGCGGTGGCTGACCTGTCTCAGGCCTACAACGCAGCCGTCGCCGCGGACCTGACCACCCTGCCCCAGATCGTCGCAGATCAGCTCGGCGAGGCGCTGGTCGCAGCCGGTGATCCCTGCGCCCTGCCCAAGGCCCGCAAATGCGCCGCCGAGATCGAGGGCAGTGCCGCCGCTCATCTGCGCGACGGGGCGGCAGTGGTCGAAACCCTCGCCTGGCTGGATGCTCAGCCCCCCGGCACGGTCACCGAAATCGATGTGGTCAAACACCTTGAAGCCACCCGCCGCAAAGATCCCAAGCTGCGCGACATCAGCTTTGAAACCATCTCCGGCACCGGCCCCAACGGCGCCATCATCCACTACCGCGTCAGCGACGACAGCAACGCCACACTGGAGGAGGGCCATCTGCTGGTGCTGGACAGCGGCGGTCAATATCTGGACGGCACCACAGACATCACCCGCACCCTCGCCATCGGGACCCCACCGCAGGAGGCCCGGGAGGCCTATACCCGCGTCCTTCAGGGCATGATTGCCATGTCCCAGCTGCGCTGGCCCAAAGGGCTTGCCGGTCGTGACATCGAGGCGGTGGGCCGAATGCCGCTCTGGCTCGCCGGGCAGGACTTCAACCATGGGCTTGGCCATGGGGTCGGTGCCTTCCTCAGTGTCCACGAAGGCCCCCAACGGCTCAGCCGCGCCGGCACCGTTCCCTTGGATCCCGGCATGATCCTCTCAAATGAGCCGGGATATTACCGCGAAGGCGCTTTTGGTATTCGCATTGAAAACCTGTTGGTGGTAGAACCAGCGCCTGAGCTGGACAGTGCTGACGCAGACCGTGATATGCTGAGCTGGCGCACCCTGACCTACGCCCCGCTGGACTGGCGACTGATCGTCGCAGACATGCTAACAACGGCAGAGCGGGACTGGTTGAACACCTATCATGCGGCTGTGGCCGACAAGATTGGACCCAACGTAACAGCCGAGGCGCGACGCTGGCTGGATGCCGCAACGGCACCGCTGTGATACCGCAGTGTTACAACCAAAGACGATATTGATCCGTGACGAACGACGTGAAGGAAAAGACCATGACAAAGATCCAAATTCGCAAGGCAGCAGGCACCTGGGTGGTGCGCTCCGGTGGCGCGGTGCTCGGCGAGAGCAGCAACGCGCTTGAGCTGAGCGAGGGCGATCTGGCGCCCGTCATCTATTTTCCTCGCGGCGACATCGCAACCGCCTTCCTGGACCGCAGTGACAAGACCAGCCATTGCGCAGGCAAGGGCGACGCCAGCTACTATTCCATCGTGAACAAATCCTCGGTAACCGAAAACGCCGTCTGGAGCTATGAAGCTCCGCTCGACGCCGTCGCCGAGATCAAGGGCCACCTCGCCTTTGTCACCGGAGAGTCGGTAAAGGTCGAACAGATCTGAGGTCAGAAACTCATCGGCAAGAATACGCTGGCCACACTTCCGAGGCGTCCCATATCGGGGCGCCTTATTTATGGATAAGCAAGCTTTCGCCCAGATCTACGGGCGGTCAGGAGCCTCACACACCAGGGGACTCCGGGTCTTTGTCAGACCATGACAGATCAGGGAACCTCAGGACGGCACAGCGCAAGTTTGGTCGAAAAACGACCCAGAACCACAGGCAGTGCAGGCACGGGCCAAACACATCTACAAAGCCCTCCAAAGCAAAGCGCACGTATAACGATCAATTTGATCGTTATATACTGCGCATTACCAAGGCCATTTATGAGATCCTTTGAAGCGGATCTGAAGAAATAGAAACAATACCAATTAACACACCAATATAGGCCGGCTGAAACACAGTGACGGTCAGCTGAGGATCGTTTGGCACAGATGCTCGCGCGCCGCCTCTACAGATTCACCTGTGCAGAACATCTGCGCATCCCGTGCGCTTTGAACAACATAGTCGATCAACGCCTCATAAGAAGCGCGCTCGTTTTCCTGCTCTACTGCCTTCGCCACGTGTTCAGCCTCTGTCGGGCTGATTTTATTGTGTTGCATGTTTTCACTTCCGAAGAATGATCACCATTATCGTTATGTTAACCATAATTAAGTGGCTCCGCCGACAAAGGTTAAAATTACTTAAGGAAAAAAGCGAACACCCGTTTCAGAAATATCACATATTCGAGATCGTCTTTTGCGGGTAAACATGTCTTTGAGCGTCTCCATTGTCGGAAATGTCGCAAACCGACGCTGAGTTGCCGCAGTCTTCAGTCGTCAGCTGTGCTCTTCGGCAGCCGCTGCGGCCAATGCGCGGTTGTAAGCCTTGAGCGAATCAATGTGGTAAAGGGCCCCGATGAGATTCGGCGGATTATCGCCACCCTCCGCTTCCGCCAGAACCGGGAGATACGCCAGCTCCGCGCGATCAAAGATCGGCATCGCCGCCTCCAGCGAAGCAGACGCACGGATCGACAATCCCTGTTCAATCAGCGCCGCGCAATCTTCGGCGCTGGCACAGCGCGGATCCCCCATCGGCCGCATCACCGCGCCCGCACGCAGCATCGACAGCAGATAGGCCTGCGGGCCTGCCGCACAGTGGATATTGCGCCGCTCCAGCTGTGTGAGAAAGAACGACCGATCCACAATGCGCGAAGCCAGCGCCGTGGACATCGACACCGCCACCATTACCGCCAACCCGATCTGCCAGTCGCCGGTCAGCTCAAACACGATCAGCGTGGTTGAAATCGGTGCCCCCAGTACAGCAGCGGCCACCGCCCCCATTCCGGCAAAGGCATAAAGCGTATGTGTCCCCGAGACATCCGGCAGCACCGCCGTTGCAATCAGCCCAAAGGCCAATCCGGTCAGCGCGCCGACCATCAGCGAGGGAGAAAACACCCCACCCCCCATGCGCCCGCCCATGGTGATCGCCACGGCAGCGGTTTTGACCATCGCAAAGAGGATTGTCTGATGCAGCACCAACGCGCCTGTCAGCGCCAGCACCGTGGTCTCATAGCCGACACCGATAATATGGGGAAACCAGACCGCAATCACCCCCAGCAGCAGACCCGACGCCGCCGGGCGCAGCCAGCGTGGCAGCTGTAACCGGTCCTGCAGCGCATTGCCGATCTGTTCAGCAAAGAAGATCGACCGCATCAGCACCACCGCCACCAGCCCGCAGATCAGCCCAAGCATCAGAAAGGCCGGCAATTCGACATAGAACTGCAGCGCCCCCGGCGTGATCAGATCGAATTCGGTCACATCGCCGTATTCCAGTCGGTTGATCACTGTCCCGGCGACCGAGGCAATCACAATCGGCGCAAAGGCATGCACCGCGAAATGCCTCAACACCACCTCCAGCGCAAACAGCGCTCCGGCGATGGGCGCGTTGAAACTGGCTGAGACCGCCGCCGCCACCGCGCAGCCCAGAAGATCCCGCCCGGTGATCCCATCAGCCTGAATGCGGTTGCTGACCCAGGTCGAGATCACCCCGGCCATATGCACCACCGGTCCTTCTCGCCCTGTAGACCCGCCCGTGCTCAGCGTGATGAAAGACGCACAGGCCGACGCCAGCCCGGCGCGCATTTCAACCCGGCCATCCCCCAGTGCGGCCCCCTCGATCACATCCGCAACGGAGCGGACGCGGGCGTCAGGGGTGAACCGGTGCAGGATCACCCCCACCACCAGACCGCCCACCGTCGGAATCGCCACCAGCCAGTACCATGGCATGCCCTGAGCGAAACTATGCAGAAAGTTCACGTCCTCGGTGCCGTAGACCCAGGCCTGAAATGCCGTGATCCCCTTGCGGAAGAACAGCGCGGCAAATCCAGCGGCAATCCCGATCAGCAGAGCAATGAACCAGAACTGAATCTGACTTGGCCCCCGGTGGCGCAACACCCGCCAGACATCCCGCGCTCCGGCAACGCCCTGAGTGAACTGGGCAGAAATAACGGAGCGAATGGTCTGTGGCATGAACCCGATTGTCCCGGTGTCGTTCTTGTCTCTTTCAGCGGCAGACTATCGACAGGGTGGTTAAACCATCGTGAAAACTCAACCGCTTACGGCCGCCATAGCGACAGTTTTACATCAGCCCGCCAGCAGCGCCTTGGCAGCGGCGCGGGCCTCTGGGGTGATTGTATCACCAGAAACCATCCGCGCCAGCTCATCGACGCGCTCGCCCTCATCAAGAGGCACCACCTGCGACAGGGTCTGCCCGTTAATCACCTGTTTCTGCACGCGCCAGTGATGCGCACCTTGCGCTGCGACCTGCGGCGAATGGGTCACCACCAGAACCTGACTGCCCTCAGCCAGCGATTTCAGCCGCCGCCCTACAGCATCAGCGGTGGCACCGCCAACACCGCGGTCGATCTCATCGAATATCATCGTCTGATTGCCAGTCTCACCACGCAGACACACCTTCAGGGCCAACAGGAAGCGGCTCAGCTCACCGCCCGAGGCGATCTTGTTCAGTGGCCCCGCAGGCGCGCCCGGATTGGTCGCCACGGTAAAGGCAACGGCGTCCTTGCCCTCCGGCCCCGGTTCGGCATCACTCAGCCGTGTTTCAAACACTGCGCGCTCCATTTTCAGTGGCGCAAGTTCCGCCATCACTGCCGTGTCCAGCGCAGCAGCTGTCTCGCGGCGCGCTGCCGACAGCTGCGCGGCAGCGCCTGCATATGCGGCCTCAGCCTCGGCCAGTGCGGCTTCCTGATCGGCGAGATCCTGATCCCCTGCATCCACCGCCGCCAGTTTCTCGCGCAGGGTTTCAGCATAGCCGCCCAGATCATCGGGCAGCACATCGTGTTTGCGGGCCAGCGCGCGGATGGCAAACAGCCGCTCCTCGCTCTCCTCCAGCTCACCCGGGTTGAACTCCAGCCCGTCGAGCACCCGGGCAACACCGTCCTGCGCCTCGCCCAGCTCGATCATCGCCCTCAGCAGCGCGGCAATCGGCGCATCCAGCGCATTTTCCGCCTGATCCGAGACCCCTTCCAGCCACCGCTGCGCATCCCCCAGTGCCGCCTCGGCGCCATCTGTCAGAATACCCTGCGCACGCTGGATATCACCGCGAATGCGTTCAGCAGACTGCATCTCACGGCGGCGCTGATCCAGCGCGGCATCCTCGCCGGGCTGTGGATCCAGCGCGTCCAGTTCTGCCACCGCATGGCGCAGAAAATCTTCCTCAGCGCGGATGGCCTCCAGCGCGACACGGGTTTCCTCGACAGCCTTTCGCGCGCGGCTTGCCGTGGCCCAGAGATCGCGCACGCTGGCCAACATGTCGCCCAGCCCCGCAAACTCATCCAACATGGCCCGGTGACCGCGCGGGTTCAGCAGCCCCCGGTCGTCATGTTGCCCATGCAGCTCCAGCAATGTGTCGGACAGCGCCCTGAGCACCTCACCGGAACAGCGCCGGTCATTGACCCATGCGGTCTTGCGTCCCTCGGCGGTGTTCACCCGGCGCAACAGCAGCGTATCGCCTCCGGGCAGCCCCGCCTCGGCCAGCACCGCATGGGCGGGATGTTCCGGGGTCAGATCGAACTCGGCCAGAACCTCGCCCTGTTTGGCGCCCTGGCGCACCAGTTCGGCCCGTCCCCGCCAACCCAGAACAAACCCAAGCGAGTCCAGCAGGATCGACTTGCCGGCGCCGGTTTCCCCCGTCAGCACGTTGAGACCCGGCTGAAAATTCAGCTCAAGATGGTCGATGATCAGGATATCGCGAATATCAAGCGCGCGCAGCATGGCCCGGCCCCAATTGCGGAAGTGGCAATTACAGCCACTCCCCCTTGATGGACTGACGGTAGATCTGGCTCAACCAGTTGTTGCCGACATCGCGCATTTTCAGCCCGTTGTCTGTCAACAGCTTAAAGCTGTCCTCATACCATTCGGTCGATTGATAGTTATGGCCCAGAATGGCACCGGCGGTCTGCGCCTCATTCACCAGCCCCAGCGACAGATAGGCCTCGACCAAGCGGTGCAGCGCCTCTGCGGTATGGGTAGTGGTCTGGAAATCCTCGACCACGACGCGGAACCGGTTCACGGCAGAGGTGTAATGCTCCTTGCGCAGATAATAACGACCGATCTCCATCTCTTTGCCCGCCAGATGGTCAAAGGCGAGATCGAATTTCAGGATCGCTGAACTGGCGTATTCGCTATCAGGGTAGACTTCGATCACGGTGCGCAGCGATTGCAGCGCCTGAAAAGTCAGCCCCTGATCGCGGCCCACTTCGTCGATCTGGTCATAGTAGCTCAGTGCCAGCAGATACTGCGCATAGGCGGCGTCTTCTTCGGTCGGGTAGAAGTCGATATAGCGCTGTGCGGCAGCGCGGCTGTCCTCATAGTCCCGGCCCAGATGGTAGGCATAGGCCTGCATGATCAGGGCCTGTTTGGCCCAGGACGAATAGGGATAGAGACGTTCGATCTCGGAGAAATAGAAGGCCGCATCCTCGGTCCGGTTGCGCTCCATCTCGAACTCACCACGTTCGTAGATCTGCTCCGGCGTAAAGCCCTCAAGCGGCTGCGAACTCTTGGCCGCGCCCCCATCTCCGCCGCATCCCGAAAGCGCAGCTACGAGTAGAACCGCGCCGATGGTTTTGGCTGCCGCCCCCATGCCGATCATGTCCGCCTAACCTCACCGTCATTTACTTACGGGTGTGAACCCCGGTTCTGCCCGGTCTAGCACATTCAATTGACGCGCAAAACGTCTTTAACCGATTTCCAGCCCACTTGGCAGAGAAAGCGCGGCGGGGTCAAGGGTATGAAGCAGCCCAGCCCCGCCCCTGTCGCAGGACTGCGCGGCAAAACAATGGTCAGTCATGCGATCAAAATCGGGTGAAACAGGCACGGCGCGGCTGCATTCCAGGCCAGGGCCCACGTTCCCGCCAGTGTGATCTTCCCAGTGTGATCTTCCCGGTGTGATCTTCGAACCGCCCCGCCCCTCAAGGGTCTGTGCCTAAGAACGGCTCGAAGATCTCCCCCCGGTGCCCCCGGCGCAAGCTGCTCCGGTCGGGCTGCGCCAACGCATGGGCCTGTATAGAAGCGGACGGAGGTGCAGCCTGTGCCCGGCACGCCTGCTGCTTCGCTCTGTCCGAAAATGACCGATGTGCTGTCGTTGCAGCGCGCGGTCCGGTTGGCGCCGGGTGCGCCCCGTTTGCCGGGGGAACCCAGATCGAACGTCAGGCCCCCCAGCCGACGTTCCCGCCCGATAGCCTCAATTCAGTTACGCAACGCGGCGCGCGTCGGTCGGGATCTCGGCCCAGACCAGCCCCTGCCCGGGCAGGCGCGCTGTCATCGCGGTATCGCACGTCACCTGACGCACGGCGCCGGGTGTTGCAAACACGGCCCGCAGCAACGTGTTGGTCAGTGAATGACCAGCACGGTCACCGATATAATGGCCAAACACAGGGCCACCGGCCAACGACAGATCGCCAAGCGCATCCAGCATCTTGTGGCGCACCGGCTCATCCGCATGACGCAGGCCCAGACCGCTTTGGACTTCGGGACCGTCAAACACCACGGCGTTCTCACCGGGAACCCCCCCCAGCGCCAGACCATTGGCCTGCATGCTTTCGACATCAACGCGACGGCAGAAGGTGCGGCTGTCACAAAGCTCACGCGCGAAGGCGCCATTGCGCAGATCCAGCGTCTTGCTCTGACGGCCGATCGCCGCCTCGGCAAAATCGATGTGGAATTCGATGGTCAGACGATTGCTAGGCAACAGGGTCGCAGTTGCGCCTTCGTGGCTGACACTCACTGGCTTCAGAATCTGATAGGCGGTGACAGGCGCTGCAAGGCGTTGAATGCCGGTCTGCATGATGCCGCGGACAAAATACGCAGAAGAGCCATCCATGATCGGCACTTCGGGACCGTCGATATCAATCATCGCATTATGAATGCCACAGCCTGCCAGCGCGGCCATGATGTGCTCTACCGTGGAGACCGCAACACCGGAGGCATTGACCAGACGTGTGCAGAGCGGCGTCCGCTCGACCCGGTCCCAAAGCGCAGGAACCAAAGTGTTGCCCAAGGCAATGTCAGTGCGCCGGAAGCAGATGCCGTGCCCTGCCGCAGCAGGCTTCAGGATCATGCGAACGGGTTTGCCGGAGTGGAGGCCCACCCCGTCAAATGTCACTGATGCTTTAAGCGTATTCTGCACGATGGCCTCATTCCGTATGGGTGGGCCGTAGTCTTGGCCCTTGTTGCGAAACAGAGGTAAGGTGTCAGTCCGTTAGGCTCAACTCAATCTTTGTAACGGAATGAAACATCCCTGTAACAGATAGGCAAAACACTGCCCAACCGGAAACAACCCGCTGATAAAAAACGAAAAAAGGCCGCCAGATGGCGACCTTTTTATCTTATATGTGATCAGCTCAGTTGGCTTGACGGCGCAGAAATGCGGGAATTTCGATCCGCTCCTGCTCCGGGTTGGCCTGACGCTGCGGTTGCGCAGCGGGGGCGGCCTGCTGACCCTGGTGCGCGACCTGGGGCTGATGCATCGGCGCCTGTTGCACCGGGGACTGCTGCACCGGCGGCTGTTGACGTGTCGGCTGCTGCGGCTTGGCCGGCTGGCCTTCAGCTGCGCTGCCGGTCATGCGGTGGATCAGGGAGTTGAGGCCGAAACGACGCTGCTCCTGACCTGCCGCGGCGGGCTGCTGCTGAGGTTGCTGCTGCATCTGCTGAGGCTGCGGCGCACGCGGCTGAACCGCGTCAATCGAGGGGCGCTGCTGCATATGCGGCTGCTGGACCTGCTGCTGCATCGGCTGCTGAGGCTGCGCCCGTTGCGCTGCGGCCTGCAGGCGCACGATGGCTTCGGGCGATGGGGTGCCGGGCGCAGGTGCCTTCGGCGCAACAAAGCTCTCGGCCTGATGGGCCGCAACTTCGGCCTGCGGCTGGAATTCCGGCGCGGGCGTGCCCTGATAGGCCGGTGCGGGCAGACCATCGGCGCCCAGCTGTTCGCCTGCGTCTTCCAGAACCTCTTCGTACTGGCCCTCTGCAGCGGCCTGACCGTCATCGAATTCCGAGAAAAGCGACGGTTCTTCCTGTGCGGCAGCAACCGGCTCAGCGGTGGCGGCAACGGGCTGCTCGACCGGGGTGCTCAGCTCCAGCGGTGCCGCGCTACGGGTATCTTCAACGCTCACGGTCTGCTTCAGCGGCGCCGACATCGGGCGGCGCGGCACTGGAAGCTCGGAGTGGACGTCGACCGCATCAATACCGGTGGCGACCACGGAAACGCGCATCTTGCCTTCCATCTCGGTGTCGAGAGTGGAGCCGACAATGATGTTTGCGTTCGGGTCGACCTCTTCGCGAATGCGGTTGGCCGCTTCGTCCAGTTCAAACAGGGTCAGGTCATGTGCGCCGGTGATGTTGATCAGAACACCCTTTGCGCCCTTGAGGCTGATTTCATCGAGCAGCGGGTTGGCGATGGCCTTCTCGGCGGCCTGCACGGCGCGATCTTCGCCCTCAGCCTCGCCGGTGCCCATCATCGCCTTGCCCATCTCGTCCATCACGGCGCGCACGTCCGCAAAGTCGAGGTTGATGAGACCCGGACGCACCATCAGATCGGTCACGCCTTTGACACCCTGATAAAGGACATCATCCGCCATGGAGAACGCCTCGGTGAAGGTGGTTTTTTCATTGGCCAGACGGAACAGGTTCTGGTTCGGAATGATGATCAGCGTATCGACGACCTTCTGCAGGGCTTCGACACCCTCCTCAGCCTGACGCATCCGCTTGTTGCCTTCGAACTGGAACGGCTTGGTGACAACACCAACGGTCAGCACACCCAGTTCGCGGGCGGCCTGCGCGATGATCGGTGCCGCGCCGGTGCCTGTGCCACCGCCCATACCTGCGGTGATGAAGCACATATGCGCCCCCGCGAGGTGATCCACGATCTGTTCGATGCTTTCTTCAGCGGCAGCAGACCCAACCGAGGGGCGCGCACCCGCACCCAAACCTTCGGTCACCTTGATGCCCAGCTGGACGCGGCTTTTGGAGGCGCTTTGCTGCAGCGCCTGCGCGTCAGTGTTGGCGACGACAAAATCCACGCCGTCCAGCTGTTTGTCGATCATGTTGTTGACGGCATTGCCGCCTGCCCCGCCGACGCCAAACACGGTAATCCGGGGCTTCAGCTCTTCCTGGCCGGGCATCGAAAGGTTCAAGGTCATGCTCGTTCCGCCTGTGTTATCAGCCCTCCCGCAAGGGCCTATTCCTGTCCATCTTTGCGACAATCCTACCGCGCAGCACGAGTCGCGTCATCCAAAAAAGCGCTATTTTCCACAAAATATAGACATAGTATTGTCTAATTTCGCGACATTTCGCCGATTTTGGCAAATGCTGTGGAAAGCCCTGCAACACACCACAACATGACGTCAGCCTCCGAAAACCAAAGCCCTCGAAAGCACATCCCGTCACTGATACTGGTGGCCACTGCTCGGCCTACATGCGCCGCATGATGCGGTCGTTATCGGAACATTAACGCGGCAGGATTTCGCTGTCACCCGCGAAACCGCCTTGCCAGCGAAGTTTTTCGTTAACATTTGATTAATGAATGTTGTGCAGCCGTCGGGTCTGTGGCGACAGCAGGCCCCTGTCAGCCTGCCGGAAACCACCGCTCACCAGTTGTCGCGGAACCATTTTACCGCCCGTTTCAACGTGCCACTGGCGTTGCGATCCACCGGCATCTCGAAATCCCACCACTCATCTTGTGGATGGGCGGCAAACAGGCTGAGACCAACAGCGGAGGCAAAACCCGGACCGGTCGCCGATTGCGGCAGACCGTGAACCCGCAAGGGACGACCCAGCCGCACCTGCTGGCCCAGAACCCGGCTCGCCAGCCCGTCCAGACCCATAATCTGGCTGGAGCCTCCGGTCAGCACGATCTGCTGGCTTGGCAGGCTGTCAAACCCGGCGGCATCCAGACGCGCGCGGACTTCTTCAAGGATTTCTTCGACACGCGGACGCATGATTCCGATCAGTTCAGCCCTGCTGACAGTACGGCGATCATGTTCCCAATCACCTGTATCTGCATGAATGTCGATCATCTCGCGGTCATCGGCGCCCGTGGCATGGACGCCACCGTGAAAGGTCTTGATCCGTTCCGCATTGGCCGTCGGCACCCCCAGCCCCATCGAAATATCGCTGGTGATGTGATCACCGCCCATACGTACCGCATCGGCATAGATCATGTGTTTCTTCATAAAGACAGAGATCGAGGTGGAGCCGCCACCCATATCGATACAGGCGGCACCCAGCTCCTGCTCATCCTCAACCAGCGCGGCAAAGCCGGACGCATAGGCGGAGGACGCAATGCCCGCCAGCTCCAGATCGCAGCGCTGGATACAGCGCACGAGGTTCTGCACCGTCAGCGCATCGACCGTCAGCATGTGCATATCCGCCGCCAGCGTCTGCCCCATCTGACCACGCGGGTCATTCAGACCCGACCGGTTGTCGAGCGCAAAATTCACCGGCTGGGCATGCAGCACCTCGCGCCCGGCGCCATATTCCGGCACCTCGCAGGCCGCCAGCACGCGGGCGATCTCATTCTCGGTCACCACCTGACCTTCCAGATCAACCTGCGCATCCAGCCCATAGGATCGCGGATTGGCCCCGGAAAAACAGGCGATCACGTGATCCACCCGCACCTCGGCCATCTTCTGCGCCGCCTGAACGGCGGTGCGGATGGCGCGTTCGGTTTCCTGCATGGCGGTGATTTCGCCAAATTGCACCCCGCGTGACCGCGTGGTTGCAGCCCCGATCACCCGGAACCCGGATTGCCCCGCCAGCGAACCGATGGAGTTATCCTCGCTCAGCCGCCCGGTGCCATCAAAGCGCAGCACCAAACAGGCAATCTTGGAACTGCCCACATCCAAAATAGCCACAACACCGCGCTGCATCGCCTGACGACGCATCTGCCGCATGGCGCGCTGAGATTGGTAGAGATCGGTCATATCATAGCCCGCCTGCATTCAACTGTCGGATTCGCCACCAGTCCTCGACGGCGTTTTCGGTCATTCTTACGGTCGGACGCGCCGCCAGGCGCATGTCCACCGCCGCCACGTCGCGCTCCAAGAGGTCACGCACTTCGCTGACGGCAATCACCCGCTCCAGCGCGGGCACAGGGTTTTCGGCCGGCAGCATGATCCGCTGGCCACGGTCCAGCACCAGATCCCAGCGCCGCTCGCCAATCCGCACCAACCCGCGCATCCGCGGTCCCAGCGGCTTGGCCACGGCAAATAGCCGCAGCGCTTCCACAATGGCATCATCGGCGCTGCGCCCGGCCACCAGCGGCAGATCCGGGTGCATATTGCGCGCCCCCAGCTCGGCCACATGCACGCCATTGGCATCCAGCAGCGCCAGCCCTTCACGGCTGCGCCAGACAACCGCGGGCTTGCGCTCTTCCACCGTGACCTGAAGCACACCACCGGGACGGATCCGCACATCGGCCGTCTGCACCGGGTCCAGCCCGGTGATCTCATCGCGGATCTGCGTCAGATCCAGATCAAAGGAACTGATGGGCAAATCAATTGGCACCACTTCGCGGATGTCTTCGGCAACGCTGCGCCCCGCGCCATCAATGGCCATCACATTGACCATGAACTCAGGCCGCTCCTCGATCGACGCCCGCAGGTCGCTGATCATCACCTGCAACCGGTCGCGCCGCGCGTCATCCGCCATAAAGGCAGCACCGGCAACAAAGACCAGGCAGAAGGGAATACCAAACCGCACACCAAAGCGGATACCCGGCGTCAGCATCCAGCGCTGAATGCGATAGGTCAGTCGCGATGGTGCCGGATCAGGGCGCCCCTCGCGGGGGGTGCGGAAGCGATCGATCAGCGAGGACATGTCGCATCCTCAACCAACCAGGAACAAAGCTGCCCGAAGGTCATCCCGCTGTGTTCCGCCTGCTCGGGCGTCAGCGATGTCGGGGTCATGCCAGGCTGGGTGTTGGTCTCCAGCAGGATCAACCCTTCGGCGCCCCGCGCCTCATCCCAGCGGAAATCAGTCCGGCTGATCCCCCGGCACCCCAGCGCGTTATGGGCCTTCACCGCATAGTCAAGGCACAGCGCAAAGATCTCTTCGGGGACATCAGCAGGCAGCACATGACGCGAGCCGCCGGGTTTGTATTTCGCGTCGTAGTCATACCAACCGTCGGTCAGGATATCGGTTACCGTCAGCGGCTTGTCACCCAGCACAGTGGTGGTCAGCTCACGCCCGGGGGCAAAGCTTTCGACCATCACCTCGTCAGGCATGTCCGCCGACAGCTGTGGCGGACCATTGGCCACCTCATTCACCAGATAAACGCCCACGCTGGAGCCTTCGTTATTCGGCTTCACCACATAGGGCGGTGCCATCACGTGTCCGGCCATCACCTCAGCCTTGGAGTAAATCCCGCTCTCAACAACTGGCAGACCTGCGGCGCGATAGATGGATTTGGCGCGCTGCTTGTCCATCGCCAGCGCCGAGGCCAGCACGCCGGAGTGGGTGTAAGGGATGCCGAGCCATTCCAGCAGCCCCTGCACGCAGCCGTCTTCGCCCCAACGACCATGCAGCGCATTGAAGACCACGTCCGGACGATCCGCCTGCAAACGTGCAGCAAGATCCGGACCCGCGTCCAGTTCTGTAACCTGATATCCCTCGTCCCGCAGCGCGGTGGCGCATTCACGCCCTGTGGACAAAGACACCTCGCGCTCAGCCGAGGGGCCACCCATCAATACCGCCACTTTCGGGAGTGTCCTGCTCGACTTACTCACGACAAGCGCCTCAAATGTTCCGGGGCTTTTCGCCCCTTGTTGTGCGATCCCAAATTGACCGCAAATGCTACAGGTCAAGACCTGCTTTTTGATATCGCGAGGCGTGTTCCCCGCACTGCACGGACCTTCGTGGTTCGCTATCCCCACATTAACGTCACAAACGTTACCGGCCCGTTAACAGTGCCTTTACCAAGATCGCGCTTTTCCAGTTCGCCCGCCGCTGCGATTCCCAAAGCGGCGCCCTGCTGATCAGGAGTAACATCCTGAAAAACATGGCCTTTATTGGCTATTTGGAAAGCGGATCCCCCACCCGCATGATTTCCCACTCTAGCGTTATGCCGGAATTGGCGTAAACCTTTTTTCTGACATCTTCGCCCAATCCCTCAAGATCTGCGGCAGATGCGCCACCTGTGTTAATCAAGAAATTGGAATGCTTCTCGCTCATCTGCGCAGCCCCGCGCCGCGCACCGCGCATTCCGGCATCATCAATGACCTTCCAGGCCTTCAGATCATGGACATCATCCGCCTGCCCGGTCGACGAAAACCCTGCCGGATTGCGAAAGGTCGACCCGGCTGACCGGTCCTTGGTGGGTTGTGTCGCATCACGCTTGGCCAGTTGTTCTTCCATCCGCGCATGCAGCGCTTCGGGATCACCTTTGGGCCCGCGCAAAACCGCTGACACCAGCACCGCGCCCTCGGGCAGATCGCTCTGGCGATAGGCGAACTTCAGGTCATCACCACGAAGGGTGACCACCTCGCCGCTGCGCAGCACCACGGTCGCGGATTGGAACACATCGGCCATATAGCTGCCGTAGCAACCCGCATTCATCCGCACCGCCCCCCCGATAGAGCCGGGAATGGTGCGCAGAAATGTCAGGTCGATGCCCGCGTCCGCCGCCTTGCGCGCCACATGTCCATCCAGCGCAGCAGCCCCCGCCACCACGGTATCGTCCGCAATCTCAATCGTGTTGAACCCACGCCCCAATCGGATCACCAGCGCCCGCAACCCGCCATCTCTTACGATCAGGTTGGACCCGACCCCCATGGGAAACACAGGCACCGACGGATCCAGAGACCGCAGCATATGGCTCAGATCCTCGATATCAACAGGCTGAAACAGATAATCCGCCGGGCCACCGACCTGCAACCAGGTCAACCCGGAAAGATCACGATTGGGATGAAGCTTGCCACGCAGCCCGTCGATATTCATATGCCCTGCCCTTGCCTGTCGCACCGATGCACACCGGCGCCATTTTGGCCACCCGGACGTGAAAAGAGACTCACGCACCCTGGATCAGACCTGCGTTTACTCCGGTTTTGGTCGGGCACACAATGGCCCAACCCGGTGCCGGGTGCCAAAGGAAGATCACGAGACAGAAAGAATCGGCAGGGTTCAGCCGCGGCTTAGCCGACGGCGCAACCAGCGGCCCAGATAGATCACCGGCCAGCGCAGCATCGACATGCCGGCAAACAGCACACCCAACCCCCACCACGGCCCGTTTTCATACGTCACATACCCCACAAGCGGAATACCTGCCGCGATCAGCAGATAGGCGCGCGACCAATGGTTGTCGCGACTGGGCACCATCGCCAGCACATTGGCAGCCACCACCCAGAGACAGGCAAGGATCAGCGACAGCGTCATTCCTCCACCTCAGGCGCCGGTGCGCGGCGCAGTCGCGACAGCACATGCAACAATGGACGGCGGAACATCGACACCAGTGCGAATGTTCCAAAAGCGGCGGCAAACCAGCCGTGATCCCGTCCCAGAAGATAAATCAGCACCGGGGCGGCAGCCAGCAGCGCAATCCCCGGCCCACGCTGCCAGCGCAGCGGCAATGCGGCAACGCCAGTGGCCACGAACACCCAGATGATTGCGGCAAGTAGGCTCAACATGGTGCGACCTCAGCCAACGGGCCAACCGCCCGCGGATATGAGATCACGCCTGTCACCCTCAGCCCCGCAACCGGTCGGGCAGACCATTGGCCCAGGCGCTGATGGTACCGGCGCCAAGGCAGACCACCATATCGCCGGGCCGCGCCTGTTCGCGCACCAGTCGCTCCAGATCCGATTCGTCCAGCAGCGCGCGGGCGTGGCGGTGGCCATGGCGGATCAGACCGGCCACCAGATCGTCGCGCCCCGCGCCCTCGATCGGGTCTTCACCAGCGGCAAAAACCTCGGCGATGGCGACGACATCGGCCTCGTTGAAACAGGCACAGAAATCTTCAAACAGGCTGGACAAGCGCGAATAGCGGTGCGGCTGATGCACGGCAATGACGCGGCCGTCGCAGGCCTGACGCGCGGCCTTCAAGACAGCGGTGATTTCAACCGGGTGGTGGCCGTAGTCATCGATGATGGTCACACCATCCACTTCCCCCACCTTGGTGAAGCGGCGGTTGACGCCGCCAAAGGCCGCCAGCGCCTCGCGGATCTCACTGCTTTTCATGCCCAGATGGCGCGCCACAGCCACTGCCGACAGCGCGTTGGAGACATTGTGATCCCCCGGCATCGGCAGGGTGCAGCCCTCGATCACGCGATCCTCGGCCTGTAGATGAATATCAAAATGGGCCACGCCCGCCTTGTAGGTCAGGTTGGTCGCCCGCACATCCGCCTGCGCATTAAACCCATAGGTCACGACCCGGCGGTCGGTGATCCGGCCGACCAGCGCCTGAACCTCGGGATGATCGGTGCAGCAGACCGCGACCCCATAAAACGGGATGTTGGAGACAAAGTCATAAAACCCGTCCCGCAGCGTATCGAAATCGCCCCAATGCTCCATATGCTCAGGGTCGATATTGGTCACAACGGCGATGGTCGCAGGCAGACGATTGAATGTCCCGTCGCTCTCGTCGGCCTCAACCACCATCCATTCGCCCTGCCCCATCCGCGCGTTGGACCCATAGGCGTGGATGATACCGCCATTCACGATGGTCGGATCGAAATGCCCCGCCACCATCAGCTCGGCCATCATGGTGGTGGTGGTCGTCTTGCCATGGGTGCCCGCAATGGCGATATTGGATTTGAGCCGCATCAGCTCGGCCAGCATTTCGGCCCGGCGCACCACCGGTAGACCGCGCAGGCGGGCCTCGTCCAGTTCGGGATTGCCCGGTTTGATCGCCGAGGAAATGACCACAACCGCCGCGTCTTCCAGATTTTCTGCCGCCTGCCCGACAAAGATCCGCGCGCCCAGCTCTTCCAGCCGGTTGGTGATCTTTGATGCCTTCAGATCCGAGCCCTGCACAACATAGCCGAGATTGAGCAGCACTTCAGCGATACCGGACATGCCGATGCCGCCGATCCCAACAAAATGGATCGGGCCCACATCACCGGGGAGTTTGGTCGCAGGGTTCATGTCATTCCTTCCTCGGACAGCTGTTCAACAAGCCCCACCAGCCGCTCGGTCGCATCGGGAATACCCACTTGCAAGGCGGCCCGTGCCATCTGGCTGGCACCATCGGGATTGCTGAGAACCGCGCTCATTTGCTCTGTCAGGGCGGAAACGTCAAGGGCGCTCTCCGGGATCAGGATCGCCGCCCCGGCATCGACCAGCCCACGGGCATTGGCGCTCTGGTGATCTCCGGCCGCCGCAGCAAAGGGGATCAGGATCGACGGGCGGCCAATCACGGCGATATCCGCGACCGACGACGCACCGGAGCGTGAAATCACCAGCTGCGCCTCCGACATCCGCGCGGGCACATCCGCGAAGAAGGGCTGAACATCCGCCGAAATACCATGTTCGGCATAGAACTGCGTGACCCGCGCAGCATCTTCATCGCGGGCCTGATGCGAGACCCGCAACCGGCTGCGCAGCGCCTCAGGCAGCGCCGCAATCGCCCCCGGCACCACATCCGACAGGATCCGCGCGCCTTGGCTGCCGCCCATCACCAGCACCGACATCGGGTAGTCACCGGGCGGAATGTAACCGGCGCCTGCCCGTTCAAGAACTGCCGCGCGCACCGGGTTGCCGACATGGACGCCATCAACCCCTTCCGGCAGAGCGGTGGGCCAGACGCCACAGGCCACCCCAGCCACACGGGTGGCAAACAGCTGATTGACCCGGCCCAGCACGCCGTTCTGTTCGTGGATCATACGCGGCAGCTTCAGCAGGGTCGCAGCCCCCAGCGCCGGAATCGAGGGGTAGCCGCCAAAGCCCACCACCACATCGGGCCGGTCGCGGCGCATCTGCAGCGCCATTCTTGTGACCCCCGCCGCGATCTTCGGCGCCACCATCGCCTTGGCCAGCACCCCACCACGGGCGAATGTGGCCGAAGAGACTTCGGTGATTTCTGTGGTATGGGGATAGCCGCCAGTGTAGCGCGCACCGCGCGCATCGGTGGACAACTTCACCCGCCAGCCACGTCTCAGCATCGCTTCGGCCAGGGCTTGCGCGGGGAACATATGCCCCCCGGTGCCGCCTGCCGCCATCAAGAGCAATTTCTGCGCCATCGTAATTCAGATCTTTCTTCTATCCGCGCCCGTAGCCGCGCGCAGGCCCGTTCTGATGTCCGTGACCCCGTCCGTGCCCACGCAGGAAATCCGCAATCTCGCCCTGCGGACGCGAGCGCGAAAACGCCAGCAGCATACCAACCGCAATACCGCCTGCAATCAGCGAGGAGCCGCCGTAGCTGACAAATGGCAATGTCATCCCCTTGGCCGGCAAGAGCCGCACCGCAACGCCCATGTTGATCATCGCCTGCACTCCGAAGGTACAAACCAGACCCGTGCCCGCAAGGCGGATGAACGTGTCGCGTTCCCGCATCAGGCGGAACAGGGTCCGTGCCACCACGGCAGTGTAGAGCAGGATCAGGATCACCACGAGGACCAGACCGTATTCCTCGGCCGCAACCGCAATGATGAAATCGGTATGGGCATCCGGCAGCGACCATTTCACTTCGCCCTCGCCAACACCAACCCCAAACAGACCGCCCTCGCGGATGGCGTTGGTGGCATAGCCCATCTGGGTGGTCGGGTCGATTTCAGGGTTCAGGAAGCCATCGATGCGACGGGCAAAATGCTCGGAGCTGGAATAGGCGACAACCCCACCCATCACGACCACCGCCGCCATGATGACCAACAGCAGCATCGGCGCACCAGCCACGAAATACATCACGCCCCAGCCAAACAGCACCAGACAGGCCTGACCAAAGTCAGGCTGCATCACCAGCATCAGCACCACTGTCAGACACAGACCAAAGGACATCAGCGTGCCCGGCGGGCCGTTGATCTGCTGGCTCGCTGCAATCATCCAGGCCGCCACTACGATAAATCCGGGCTTCAGAAACTCCGACGGCTGAAGCGAGGCAAAGCCAAGACTGTACCAGCGCGTCGCGCCCTTGCCGAAATCAGTGCCAAACACCGGCAGCAGTGCCAGCGCCACAAAGGCGCAGATAAACCCGATGACCGCCAGCCGTCGCACCAGTGTTGGCGACATCATCGAGGTGATCACCATCGCCACCAGCGCGGTGATACCGAACACCGCCTGCCGCTCAACATAGTGGAAATTATCAAATCCGTTGCGCTCTGCCAGCGGGACTGAGGCCGCGAGCCCCAGCAAAAGTCCAATGACAAACAGCATCAGAACACAGGACATTGTCCATTTGTCCAGCGTCCGCCACCATTTGGGTAGAATCGGCTCGCCCGCCTGTACGGGGAGCGCGCCATAGACCATTTCAGTCATGGGTAAACCGCCACTATCTGCCTCGTGATCCGTCCCGTTTTCGGGATCGTTGGGCAAACAGTACCCGGAAAGTTTTCATCAGGCCACCCTCTTCCTCTTGCCTTTGGCAGTTATCCGCGCCTATGGCCGGGCATGGCTTATGAAACCCTGATCCTTGGCGCTGGCGCAGCTGGCATGATGTGTGCAACGCGCTCCGGCCCCGGCACGCTGGTGATTGATCACGCCAAGGCGCCGGGTGAAAAAATCCGCATTTCCGGCGGCGGGCGTTGCAATTTCACCAATATGTACGCGAGCCCCGAAAACTACCTGTCGCAGAACCCGCATTTCTGCAAATCAGCCATGGCCCGCTACACCCAGTGGGATTTCATTGAGCTGGTGGACCGTCACGGCATTGCCTGGCACGAAAAGACCCTCGGCCAGCTGTTCTGCGATGGCTCGGCCAAGCAGATTGTCGCGATGCTGGTAGAGGAAATGAAGACAGCAGGCGCCGATCTGTGGCTGCAGACCAGCGTGACCTCCGTGACGCACACCGCTGATGGGTTCCGCGTCGAAGTGGAGCGTGAAGGCCAGCCGCAGGTGCTGACCGCCCGCAATCTGGTGATTGCCACGGGCGGCAAGTCGATCCCGAAGATGGGGGCCACCGGCCTCGCCTACGATCTGGCGCGCCAGTTTGACCTGCCACTGACGGACACCCGCCCCGGTCTGGTGCCTTTCACCTTCTCCGAAGACCGCTTCAAACCGCTGGCAGGCGTCGCCCTGCCCGCGCGGCTCTCCAATGAGCGCACCAGCTTTGACGAGGCGCTGTTGTTCACGCATCGCGGCCTGTCTGGCCCGTCGGTGTTGCAACTGTCTTCCTACTGGCGCGAGGGCGAGCAGATCAGTGTCAATCTGATCCCTGAAACGCCTGTGTTTGACCTGTTGCGCAGCCAACGTCAGGAGGCCGGACGCAAGGCCCTGACCACCGAACTGGCGCGCCACCTGCCCGGTCGGCTGGTGGATTTTCTGGCGCCCGAGTTCGACCTCAAAGGGCGGCTGGCAGACCAATCCGACGCCGCCCTGCGCGATCTTTGTGACCAACTGGAAAACTGGCGCCTCACTCCCTCCGGCAGCGAAGGCTACCGCACCGCCGAGGTCACATTGGGCGGTATCGACACCGATGCGCTCTCCTCCAAAACCATGGAAACCAAAACCATTCCCGGCCTCTATGCCATTGGCGAGGCGGTGGATGTCACGGGGTGGCTCGGCGGGTACAACTTCCAATGGGCCTGGGCCTCAGGCGTGGCCGCCGGCAGCGCAATCGCGGCGCGCCGCTAGCCTTAGCGCGGCCTACGGCTTGACATTTGCGCCTGCGCACCCATTTAGTTATCATGATAACTCATTAAGGAGCTTTTTCATGACAACGCAATTTCAGCTGATCGCCAAAATCACCCCGAAGCCTGAGCATATGCAGGACGTCCGTGACAGCCTGACCAGCATCCTGGCCCCCACCCGCGCCGAACCTGGCTGCCTGAAATTCAACCTGCTTGAGGGCCGCAGCGGCGATTGTTTTTATCTGGATGAGGAATGGACCAGCGACGACGCCCTCGCTACCCACTACGAGATGGATTACATCAAACCGATCTTTGCCAAATATGAAAACTGGCTGGCCACACCAGCGGAAATCCACAAGATGACCGCGCTGGCCTGACCGCTTGTTCTTCCTCAAGGACCTGCCCTCCCGTCAGATGGTCGAACGCTACGTAGAGGCCTATGGCAGTGACCCGGCGCTTATCAGCGATGCGCTGCTGATGATGCGCCGGGCCAGCCTGCTGATCCGCAAGCTGGAGACCTATTTCGCGGGTCACGGGCTGTCGCAGCTGCGGTTTCTTGTGCTGATCGTGATCGACCGCGAACCGGATCGCCAATGGCTCAGCCCGAATGAGATCGCGCAGCGGATTGATGTCTCGAAACCGGTGATGACCCGCACGCTCCACGCCTTGCAGGCAGACGGGCTGGTCCGCATCACCGCGAGCGAGACCGATGGCCGCTCAAAAGAGGTGACACTGACGCCCGACGGCCATACGCGATTGCAGGCCACCCTGCCCGAATACTACCAGATCCTGTCAAAGGAGATGGCGCAATCCCCGCCCGGGTAGATATCAGCCCTGCAGCTTTGCCACCTCGGCGATGAAATCCTCGCCGCGTTGCTCGAAGTTGTCGTATTGATCAAAGCTCGCCGCCGCAGGGGCCAGCAGAACCGTATCGCCCGCCTCAGCCTCAGCGCTGGCGCGGGCGACGGCCTCGGCCATGGTGATGCAAACCTCTGCCTCGACGTCCAATTGCATGGCAAAGCCTGCCGCCTCGCGCCCGATCACATAGGCTTTGCGCACCTTGCCGGTCTGCCCGCGCAGGGCCTCCAGCCCGCCGTCTTTCTCCAGCCCGCCACAGATCCAGCGGATATTGTCAAAGGCGCTCAACGCCTTCACTGCGCTGTCCAGATTGGTGGCCTTGCTGTCATTCACATAGCGCACCCCCTCATGGGTCGCGATGGTCTGGCTGCGATGCGGTAGCCCCGGATAGCTCGCCAGTGCGTCCTCGATCAGGCGCGGTGCAAGACCCAGCGCCCGCGCCGCCGCATAGGCCGCACAGGCGTTCTGATGGTTATGCGCGCCCGGCAGCCCCTGCATCTGGCGCAGATCAATCGACGCCGCCTGTCGGCCCTTGCGGTATTCGCTCAGGAACCCCTTGCGGGCAAAGACCTGCCAACCCGGTCCGGTCAGTTTCCGACTAGCAGAGATGCGGATCACCCGGTCGTCGCTGGCCGCCTCCGACAACTGACCGGCCAGATACAGCCCCTCGTCCTCATCCACGCCAATGATTGCACGGTCTGGCCCGCCTTCGGCAAACAGCCGTCGCTTGGCCGCGAAATAGCCGCCCATGCCCGCGTGCCGGTCCAGATGATCGGGGCTGAGGTTGGTGAACACCGCCACATCCGGCGTCAGGGCGCGGGCCAGATCGGTCTGATAGCTCGACAGCTCCAGCACCACGATGCCGCCGGATCCCGGCGGATCAATGTCCAGCACACCACGCCCGATATTGCCCGCCAGCTGGCTTTCGCGTCCGGCCTCCTGCAGGATGTGGTGCAGCAGCGCCACCGTAGTGGATTTGCCGTTGGAGCCAGTGACCGCCACAATACGCGGCGCCTGATCGAACCGTTCCCAGCCCCGCGTCGCAACCGAGCGGAAGAACAGCCCGATGTCATTGTCCACCGGCACACCCGCCACTAGTGCCGCATGGATCACCGGATTGGGTTTGGGATAGAGATGCGGAATACCCGGCGAGACAATCAGCGAGGCGATGTCATCAAACGCCCCGGATTTCAGCAGATCGCGGCAGGTGAGCCCCTCAACCTCGGCCCGCGCCCGCGCGCCGGGGTTGTCGTCCCAACAGACAGGCTCCGCTCCGCCTTCGCGCAGCGCCCGAGCGGTGGCAAATCCCGACCGGCCCAGCCCCAAAACGGCGACCTTTGCGCCCTCAAAACCTGTAACAGGGATCATTGCCCAACCTCCCGCAAAACCTTTGATCAAATCGCTAACCGATCCATGGAACCAATGCCAGTCCCGTCGCGTTGACAAATGGTCCGGCACGTCTGAAACCTCTGCCAAAGGAAGGGAGTATCCAATGGCTGCAAAGTTACAGCGCGTCCTTGACGAGATCAGCCAGCAGATGCGGGCCAGCACCGATTGGGGCGAGGTTGCCAGCTATATTCCCGAACTGGGCGAGGTGCGCCCCGATCAGTTTGCAATCAGCGTGGCAACGGCCGATGGCGGGCTGTTCAGCGCCGGTGATTTCCAGACACGGTTTTCCGCCCAAAGTATCACCAAAGTGTTCACCCTTGCCATTGCCTTGGGGCGCGCGGGGGATCAGCTGTGGCACCGGGTTGGCCGCGAACCCTCCGGCACGGCCTTCAACTCCATCGTGCAGCTGGAGCATGAACAGGGACGCCCGCGCAATCCCTTCGTCAATGCCGGTGCCATTGTCACCACAGATGAGGTGCTGGCCGGACGTGAACCGCGCGAGGCGCTGGCGGAATTTCTCGGCTTCGTGCGCGCCGCGGCAGAAGATGACGACATCCATATCAACGCCGATGTGGCGCGTTCGGAAACCGCCCATGGTCACCGCAACGCGGCCCATGCTCATTTTCTGGCCTCCTTTGGCAACCTCAAGAACCCGCCGGAAAAGGTGCTGGGCACCTACTTCCATCATTGCGCCACCGAGATGACAACCCAGCAGCTGGCCAAGGCAGGCCGCTTCCTGATCGGCACCGGAAGTTATCCCCGGATGGTGTCCCTGGACCGGGTGCGACGGCTCAATGCGCTGATGCTGACCTGCGGACATTATGATGGGTCCGGTGAATTTGCCTATCGCGTGGGCCTGCCCGCCAAAAGCGGCGTGGGCGGCGGCATCCTCGGCGTTGTGCCGGGACAGGCGAGCATCGCCGTCTGGTCGCCGGGATTGAACCGCAACGGCAATTCCAAACTGGGCACCGAAGCGATGGAGCAACTGGCCCGTGAAATGGGCTGGTCAGTCTTCTAGGCGCGCGTTGCCGTCCCTGCGTTCGCAGCCCTTAGGATCCTTTCAGGTGACACCGCTAACCTAGCCCCGTTGCAACACAAAGATCAGGAGATCGCCCCCCATTTTCAGCCCCACCAAGGCTGCGGGGGGTCCGCACAGGCCGACAGACGGAGATGACCCCTAGCAAAGGTCATCCAGCCTCCGCCCCTCCGGCGGCGCCGCCTTCTTTGCACTAAAAAATACCGCCCAAGGCATCCCTGCCCCAAGCGGTTTCAAATATCAGACCAGACCGGCTCACCGCCCCCGCAGGATAGCCTGCGCGGCGGCGATTCGGCGTGGATCAGCGCACTTTCAGGGTCGCCAGACCAATCATCGCAAGGATCAGCGAGATGATCCAGAAACGGATCACGATGGTCGGCTCCGCCCAGCCCTTTTTCTCATAGTGGTGATGGATCGGTGCCATCAGGAACACCCGCTTGCCCGTGCGTTTGAAGTAGAGCACCTGAATGATCACCGACAGCGCCTCCACCACAAAAAGACCGCCGACAATTGCCAGCACCAGTTCGTGCTTGGTGACCACCGCGATGGCCCCCAGCGCGCCGCCCAGAGCCAATGACCCGGTATCGCCCATGAACACCGCTGCCGGCGGCGCATTGTACCACAGGAAGCCAAGACCACCGCCGAACAGCGCCGCGGCAAAGATCAGGATTTCCCCGGTGCCAGGCACGTAATGCACATCCAGATATTCGGTGAAGTCGACGCGCCCCACCGCATAGGCGATCACGCCCAGGGTCGAGGTGGCAATCATAACCGGCATGATCGCCAACCCATCAAGACCATCTGTCAGGTTCACAGCATTGGCCGCACCGACGATCACGCAGATCGAAAACGGCACATAGAACAGGCCCAGATTGATCAGCGTGTCCTTGAACACCGGCAGTGCCAGCTGATTCTGCAACTCAACCGGATGATAGGCCGAGGCCCAGACGGCAGCGATCACCGCAATGGTGATCCCCAGCGCAAGCCGCAGCTTGCCCGGCACGCCGGCCGTGTTCTGCTTGGAGACCTTGGCATAATCATCGGCAAAGCCGATCAGCGCAAAGGATAATGTGACAAACAGCACCAGCCAGACAAACGGGTTGTCCCAGCGCGCCCAGAGCAGCGTCGCGGTCATCAGCGCGCCGACGATCAGCAGCCCACCCATGGTGGGTGTGCCCGCCTTGGCCAGATGCCCCTCAGGCCCATCGTCGCGGATCGGCTGGCCCTTGCCCTGCTTGCGGCGCAGCACGTTGATCAGTGGTGGGCCAAACAGAAACCCAAACAGAAGCGCCGTCAAAAACGCCCCACCCGCGCGAAAGGTGATGTAGCGGAAGAGGTTGAAAAGATCCCCCCCATCCGACAGCGCGGTTAACCAATAGAGCATGTCAGCCGGTCCTCAGTTCATCAGAATTTAGAAAGTGGCCTCGCCATGGCCCAATTCGCGGATGCCGTCAACAACCTTGGCCAGCGCCATGCTCAGCGACCCCTTGGCCAGAACCACATCCCCCGCCGCGATCTGACCCGCCAGATCGGCGCAAGCGTCGGTGCTGGTGGCGTAGTGCCCGCCACGTTTGTTCGCAGGCAATGCCGCGTGCAGCGCTCCCATCAGCGAACCGATGCAATGAATTTCATCCAAGGCCTGTACTGCATCCAGATTGGCCAGATCGCTGTGCAGTCGCTGTTCCTGCGCCCCCAGTTCCTTCATGTCACCCAGATAGGCAATGCGCCGCCCGGTGCAGGGCGTCGCCGCCAGCACCGCCAGCGCCGCCGCGACCGAGGTCGGATTGGCGTTGTAACTGTCATCCAGCAGCAAAATTTCGCCCCGATCCGCACCGAGGCTAATGGTTTCACGCGCCCCGCGTCCGGTGACCGGCGACCAGAGCGACAAGCTAAGAACCGCGCGCGCCAAATCCAGCCCCAGCGCATCCAGACAGGCCAATGCACCAAGGGCGTTCATCGCAAAATGCGCGCCAAGAGATTGGACACGCAGAGTAAGCGTCTGTTCCCGCGCCTGCACCTCGGCCTGTGTTTCTTCACCGCGCAGATCCATGGAGGTCAGGAGATAGTCGGACCGGCTGTCGCCAGTAGCACTGCCAAACCAGCGTGCCTCAATCCCCAGCGCCTGCGCAGCTGCGCGCAGCATATGCGCCTCGGCAATATCTGCATTCAGCACGGCAACACCGCCCAGCTCCAGCCCCTCCATGATGGCGGCCTTCTCGGTGGCGATGCCTTCGATCCCGTCAAAGGCCTCAAGATGCACCGGCGCCACGGTTGTCACCATCGCCACATGCGGACGCGCCTGTTTCGCAAGCGGGCTGATCTCACCGGGATGATTCATGCCGATCTCAATCACCGCAAATTCGGTGTCACGCGGCATCCGCGCCAGTGTCAGTGGCACGCCCCAATGGTTGTTATAGCTGGCAACAGCGGCATGGGTGCGGCCCTGATCCGACAGCATCCGCGCCAGCATTTCCTTGGTCGAGGTCTTCCCCACAGAGCCGGTGACCGCAATTACCCGCGCGTCTGTGCGCGCGCGACCTGCCCGGCCCAGAGCCTCAAGTGCGGTCTGCACGTCATCCACCAGCAAGAGCGGCGCATCTTCACTGACGCCCTCGGGCCGTCGCGAAACCAGCGCGGCACCAGCGCCTTTCTCCAGGGCTTGCGCCACGAAGTCATGGCCATCACGCGCCGCCTTCAGCGCCACAAACAGATCGCCCGCGGCGATGCTGCGGGTGTCGATGGAAATACCGTCCACGCGCCAGTCGCCAACGGCCTGACCGCCGGTTGCTGCGGCGGCCTCCTCAGCTGTCCAAAGACTCATACCAGCCTCCCGTCCAGCACCGCGACCGCCATGCTGGCCTGTTCCACATCATCAAAGGGCAAAACATCACTGCCGACGATCTGACCCGTCTCATGCCCCTTGCCGCAGATCAGCAGCGCGTCACCCGCCCCCAGCGCATCCACACCACGCAGGATCGCCTCGGCCCGGTCGCCGACTTCCATCGCGTCCGGCGCGCCGCCCTTGACGGCGGCACGGATCACCGCCGGATCCTCGCTGCGCGGATTGTCATCAGTGACGATCACTAGATCGGCGTTATTCTGCGCCGCCTGCCCCATCAGCGGACGTTTGGCGGCATCGCGATCACCACCGGCGCCGACAATGGCCACCAACCGGCCCAGCACATGCGGGCGCAACGCCTTGATCGCGGTGGCCACGGCATCGGGGGTATGGGCGTAATCCACAAACACCGTCGCGCCATTTTCGCGCGTGGCCGCCAGCTGCATCCGCCCGCGTACGGTCTGCAAATGCGGCAGCGTGTCAAACACCGCCTGCGGGTCCTCGCCGCTGGCAATCACCAGACCGCAGGCCAGAAGGATATTCTCCGCCTGAAACCCGCCAATCAAATTCAGCCGCGCCTGATAAGGTTTGTCGTGCCAGGTGAAGCGCATGTCCTGACCGGACGCATCATAGCGCGCACCGACAAGGCTCAGATCACCGAGACCGCGCCCGACGGAAATCACCTCATGCCCGCGCGCCGCAGCGACGGCGCGCATCTGCTCACCGCGGGGATCATCCATATTGATGACGGCCACGCCATCATCCGGCAGCACCCGACGGAACAGGCCGGCCTTGGCGGTGAAATACGCCTCAAACGTCTCGTGGTAATCGAGGTGGTCCTGGGTGAAATTAGTGAACCCCGCCGCCGCCAGATGCACACCGTCCAGACGCCGCTGCTCCAGCCCGTGCGAAGAGGCCTCCATCGCCGCGTGGGTGACACCCGCAGCCGCCGCCTGCGCCAGCGCATCATGCAGGGTGACAGGTTCTGGTGTGGTGTGATTGAGCGGGTGGCTCCAGCTGCCTTCAACACCTGTGGTGCCGAGGTTCACCGCCTGATGGCCCAGCTCGACCCAGATCTGACGCACAAAGCTGGCCACCGAAGTTTTCCCATTGGTGCCGGTGACCGCCACCATGGTTTCCGGCTGCGCGCCGAACCACAGGGCCGCGGCATAGGCCAGCGCCTGACGCGGGTCTTCGACAACCACCAGAGCCACAGTCGACTCGCGCAGCAGCTCTGCTACGATCTGCGCCCCGGCCGCATCGGTCAGGATCGCCGCCGCCCCGTTGCCAAGTGCTGCGGGGGTGAATTTCGCCCCATGCACCTGACTGCCGGGAAGGGCTGCAAACAGCCCGCCTTCGACCACCTTGCGGCTGTCAACGGCAATGCCCCGGATCATCGGATCGACACCGCCACGCGCGGTCAGCCCCAACTGGCTGAGAGGACGGTTTTCAATGGTGCTCATAGCAACCCCACCTGTTCAGTTTGAGGTGAGGGTTATAGCAGCAAGCCCATCGGGTTCAACTTGTGGCCTGAGCCCCAGTAGCGGCGCCACGCGGCCGATCATTTCACCCGCGACAGGCACGGCTGTCCAGCCTGCGGTGCGGCGCTCCTCACCATGGGCGATGACCGACGGTTCATCCAGCGTCACCACCAGCACATATTTCGGATCATGGGCCGGGAACATGGCGGCGAAGGTGGCGATCACCTTGCTCTCATAGTAACCACCACGGGGTTTGGGCTTGTCAGCGGTGCCGGTTTTGCCGCCCACCTGATAGCCGGGCACCTCGCCAAAACTGGCGGTACCGCTGGTAACAACCTTGCGCAGCATCGCGCGGGCCTGACCGGCGGCCTCCGGTGACATGATCCGGTGGCCCAGCTGTGGCCCTTTCTGGCGCAGGATGGTCGGGGCGACATACTGGCCGCCATTGGCAATCGCCGCATACCCCGCCGCAAGATGCATCGGGCTGGTGGACAGCCCATGCCCGTACGAAATCGTCACCGTGCTCAGCTCACCCCATTTGCGGGGTTTCAGAGGTTTGCCGCCTGCGGCCTCGGCGATCTCAATCGGAGTGGGTTCAAACATGCCCATCGCGCGCAGGAAATCCTGCTGACGCTGCGCGCCAATCTGCAAGGCCAGACGCCCGGTGCCCCGGTTGGAGCTGTTGACGATGATGTCGGCAACACTCAGCTTGCCGTAGTTCTTGTTGTGAAACTCACCAATCGGGAACCGCCCGATCCGCATTGGACCGGAGGTATCGATAATGGTCTCGGAATTCACAATCCCCAGATCAACGGCCTGTGCCGCCGTGAAAATCTTGAAGGTCGAGCCGAGTTCATAGACCCCCTGCACCGCGCGGTTGAACAGCGGGCTGGTAGAGGGATCAAAGCCGGAGGTGGGCGGACGCGGGCGGTCATTGGGATCAAAATCCGGCAGCGACACGACGGAGATCACCTCGCCGGTGTGGACGTCCATCAGGATCGACGTTGCCCCCTTGGCGTTCATCAGCTTCATACCGCCCAGAAGCACCCGTTCGGAAGCAGCCTGTACCGTGAGGTCCAGCGACAATTGAAGGGGACGCCCGCCATTGGCCGGGTCGCGCAGGTAGTCGTCAAACTGCTTTTCAACACCCGCCACGCCGATCACCTCGGCGGCACTGACGCCTTCTTTCCCGAAACCGGCGCCGCCCAGCACATGTGCCGCGACGCTGCCATTGGGATAAAGACGCATCTCGCGGGGGCCGAACAGCAGGCCGGGATCACCGATATCATGCACCGCCTGTTTCTGCTCGGGGCTGATTTTCTTCTTGATCCAAATGAACTTACGCTTGCCGGTGAAATCGCTGACCAGCCGTTCCAGCTCCAGATCGGGGAAGATTTCAACCAAGCGCTGCGCCGCCCCTTCCGGGTCCACCATCTGCGGTGGCTGGGCATAGAGCGAATGGGTTTCAAAGTTGGTCGCCAGAATGCGGCCTTTGCGGTCGACGATATCAGCGCGCTGCATGGCAATGGCGCTGCCCGGCGCGCTGGCGATGGGTTCCACCGGTTCAGAGGTGGCCAGTGTCGCCATCCGCGCGCCAATCGCGGTAAAGGCGCAGAGGAAAAACATGCCCAGAACCAGCAGGCGCCCCTCGGCGCGCTGACGGGATTGGGTCTGCATTTCCGCATGGCGCTGCCGCAGGTTTTCCCGCTCGATGGCGTCCGGGTTTTCGCCGCGCGCACGCGCTGTCAGGATCCGGGCCAAGGGGCGCAGCGGCGTACGGATCATGGCTGCGTCCCCGTTGCGGTCTGCCCATTGGCCCCAAGCGAGGAAACCTCAACCCCGTTGGTGAAATCCAACAGCTCATCCTCCTGCGGAGGATAGGCGACCTCATCCACGCGGCCAAATTGTTCCGGGCGCAGCGGCAGCAGGCTGAGGCGGTCAAAGTTCAGCTCCGCCAGTTCACGCAGGCGATCCGGGCGGTTGAGATAGGCCCATTCGGCGCGCAACACGCTGAGCCGGACCTGCGAGGCACCGATCTGGCGTTGCAGGCTGCGGGTTTCCTTCAGCACCTGCTGAGTGGTGTAGTTCTCGCGGTAAGCCCAGAACGCCAACCCAAAGACAGCCAGGCAGGTGGCGATATACAGCAGCGTCTTCATGAGCGTTTGTCTCTCCCCTGAGCCTGCTTCAGTTGGGGCATTCCGATATCTTTGGCGCTGATTTCAATTGGCGTGGCCTCTGTCCGGCGTCCGACCCGCAGCCGGGCGGAGCGGGAGCGCGGGTTTTCGGCCAGCTCCTCATCATCCGGGCCAACTGCCTTGCGGGTGACCAGCGCGAACTGCGAGGGGGTTTCCTCCACCTCGGGCGCGTAGCGGTTGGCACGGCCGGTCTTGCCTGCGCGATGCTGGAAAAAGCGTTTGACCATCCGATCCTCGATAGAGTGGAAGGTCACAACCGCCAGCAATCCGCCGGGTTTCAGCGCGCGTTCAGCGGCCAGAAGCCCCTCGAACAGCTCTTCATATTCGGCGTTTACTGCGATGCGCAGCCCCTGAAAGCTGCGGGTGGCCGGATGTGACTGGCCGGGTTTGGAGCGCGGCAGGCAATGTTCGATGATGCCTGCAAGCTGCAGTGTCGTGGTAATCGGCGCCTCGGTGCGGGCCTTGACGATGGCGCGGGCAATACGACGGCTGGCGCGCTCCTCGCCAAAGAGGAACAGGATATCGGCCAGCGCCACCTCGTCCAGTTCCGCGACGAGATCGGCGGCGGAGGGGCCATCCTGCGACATCCGCATATCCAGCGGCCCGTCACGCATGAAGGAAAAACCACGTTCGGCCAGATCCAGCTGCATGGAGGAAACACCAAGATCGAGGACGACGCCGTCGAGATCCTGCGCATATTCATCCATGCGGGAGAACACACCCTGTTGCAGGGTCAGGCGGCCAGCATAGTCGCCGATCCAGCTTTCGGCCATTTCAAAGGCCAGCGGATCGCGGTCGACGCCAATCACGTGATCAGCGCCCGCCTCCAGCAGGCCCCGGCTATAGCCCCCGGCCCCGAATGTGCCATCAAGCCAGCGCCCGGAGACCGGCGCCACTGCTTTCAGCAGCGGACGCAGAAGAACCGGTACGTGAGGACCGGTTGAGGTTGGGCGGTCCGTTGTCATGGATCAAGCGCCTCCGGCGCCGTCGAGGAGTTCCATCGGGTCGAAGTCCTCGGGCAGATCATCCATCCACTCCTCGGATTTCGCCAGTTCTTCCTCATCATAGGTTTCAGGCTTCCAGATCTGGAATGTGTCGCCGGCAGCGATAAAGAACGCTTCGGCCTCCAGATCGATCTTGTTGCGCAGCTTGGCGGGCAGCACCAGGCGCCCGGTTTCATCCACATTGGTCGGGAAGGACTGACCGTGGAACATACGCTGCAGCATTTTGCGCGGCATTGAGCCCCGCGGCAAGGCATCAATTTTGGCGTCGACTTCCTCGATCGCCTCCATCGTATAACATTCCAGAAAATTGCGACGCTGATCACCGTAGACGATCACCAGTTCGGGATTGCTGCCGGATTGCCAGTTGGGATCGCCCGCTTCCAGAACACGGCGAAAGGAGGCCGGAATCGAGACCCGCCCCTTTGTATCCACCTTGTGGTGGCTTTCACCTCTGAACCTACGGCCCAATCTATCGTCCCTTTTTTCAGCGTCCCTCGTGCCGAAGCTATCCCCAGAAGCAAAAGGGGCGGGCTGATCTGCTGCCACTGATCAACCCGCCTCCCTAATCCCGACATGCGGGGTGTCCGACTGCGCGCGCCACCTGGGGGGATGTCTGCTCGCTCGCGCGCCGGATCTCTCTATTTTCGATGAAAGCGAAGGCCTGTATGAAACCTGCTTCTTAGTAGTCTTGGTTGGGGTCGTTTGGCGCCCCTGCTCTTCGTCTCATTCGATGAACTAGGGATACTATGGGAAAACGTGGGCCACAACTGTTTTCTGTAGACCCTCTCGACGCATATCGATAATGCCGCGCCGATTCTACGGGCAAGAATCGATGATATTCCCAGTGGTAGATTAAGATATCGCAAAACCCACTACATATAGGTGCAATCTCGCGCTCCAAAAAAGTGCCATGATTTCCCAGAAATCTCAGACATCGATCCAGGGAATCGGCATGTTCATTATTCGTTCGCGAGCCGTGGACCATGCAGATCGCTCAAAACAGCCTGATTTGGCCAATACCGTCGGATAATCGCACCGTAATGGCACAGTGATTCGGGAGGGTGGCGGTACAGCGCGGTCACGCTGGCCCATAAAATCCCACAGACCCCATGAAATCCCATGGCTCCCATAATTTCCCAGACGGCCCATGGTTTCCCAAAGCCTGTCAGGTGCTCGGGCCGGTGGAAGGCACCGCAAGCGGACCTACAGCTGAGACCGGCCTTCAGCAGGCCGGTCGCTGGGCGGTCAGGTACAGTGTCAGGCCATACCGCCGCGGATCAGCCCTTCGGCCATTTGGGCGTAGGCCTGCGCCATGGCGCTGTCGCCCGCTGCAATGGGTGTACCACTGTCGCCGGCCAGTCGGGTATCCAGATCAATCGGCAGCGCGCCAAGAAGTGGAACGCCAAGACGCTCGGCCTCGGCGGCAACCCCGCCATGGCCAAAGATGTGGTGCTCTCCGCCACAATCCGGACAGGTGAAGAACGACATATTCTCAATCAGACCCAGCACCGGTGTCTTTAGCGTATTGAACATGTCGAGCGCCTTGCGTGCATCCAACAGCGCCACATCCTGCGGCGTGGAGACAACGATGGCACCGGACAGCTCCGCCTTGGTGCAGAGGGTCAGCTGCACATCGCCGGTGCCGGGCGGCAGATCGACGATCAGCACGTCCAGTTCGCCCCAGTTCACCTGACCCAGCATCTGCTGCAACGCGCCCATCAGCATCGGCCCGCGCCAGACCACGGCCTTGGCCTCATCCACCATGAAGCCGATGGACATCAAGGTGACGCCATGGGCGTGCAGCGGTTCAATGATTTTGCCATCCGGGCTGGCGGGGCGGCCACTAGCCCCCATCATGCGTGGCTGGCTGGGTCCATATATGTCAGCGTCCAGCAGGCCCACCTTGCGGCCCTGACGCGTCAGGGCCACGGCGAGATTGGCGCTGACGGTGGATTTGCCGACCCCACCCTTGCCCGAGCCAATTGCCAGGATGCGTTTGACGCCGCTGGGCTTCATCGGGCCTTGTTGTGGTTTTGGGTGACCGCCCAGTTTCAGGGTCGGCGCAGGTTTGGCGACCGCATCGGCATGTGCGGTCAACGCGGCGGAGACACTCTCTACACCCGGCAAGGCCAGAACAGTTGCCTCAGCCGCGCGGCGCAGCGGCTCCATCTGGGCCGCGATATGCGGATTGGGGGCCTCGATCACGAAACTGACGCGCCCGCCATCAACCATCACCGCGCGCAGCATGTCACGCGAAACCAGCGTGCCGCCATCGGGCAGCTGCAGCCGCGCAAGGGCGTCGCGAATCTCTTCCTGGGTGGGGGTCATGGCCGGTCTCCTCATGGTTTCCAGCCATATAAGACCTACCGCGACCAAGCCCAAGGCCACATTGCGCTGTCAGGCAGAGCCGATTCCGAAAGATGCCATGGCGCGCCGGTTCATTCCTCGCCCGGTTTTTCAGCGCCCACCCCCTCCATGATGCATAACTCAGCAGGATCAACCCCGTTTCCCTTAGGAAACCCATGCATTTGCTGCATAGCAGAAATGCCCCTTTCAGGGATTGTGCGCATGCAGCATTATCATATTTATGGGGTCAAGCGAGGCCGGGAACGGCCAGACACACACATAGACGTTAAGGACAACACCGATGGCCGCTGTTGATAATATGACAACCCGTAAAGGCGCTTTGGCCTTCAGCCCGCGCGCAGTGTTTGACGAACTGAAAGGCAAGATTGCACGCTACCGCCTGTACCGCCAGACCATGAATGAGCTGTCGACGCTCTCTGGTCGCGAGCTGGCGGATCTGGGGCTGAGCCGCTCCATGCTGCGTAGCGTTGCCTATGAGGCCGCCTACGGTACGAAATAAAGAGTTCAGGCTCTCTTCTCCTCCTCCCTTGAGGGCCTGCAATCGCGGTGACATCCTCCTCCTCCCTGATGTCACCGCACCCTATACCGGCGTCATAGCCGGACCCTGATACACCTTGCCTTCTCCTCCCTTTTGGCCGGGTGTTGTACAGAACGGCGGTGCCCTCCTCCTCCCTGGCACCGCCGTTTTTTGTGCCTGATGGCCTGCACCGCAGCCCCTCCCATTGATGACAGGACGCAAAAAAGGCGCCGACATACTGTCGACGCCTGATCTGCTGTGCTTGCTATGACCGCCCATTCATGACCGCGACACATAGGTATGATCTTTGGCTGTACGGCGGTATGATCTTTGGCTGTACGGCCCCCCCGCACGTCCGGGTTAAAAGGGCACGTCCTCCGCTGCGGTGACAAAGCGGGCCACGACTTTCTTCGTGCCAGCCTTCTCGAACTCAACCTCCAGCTTGTCGCCTTCGATACCGGTGATCGCGCCATAGCCAAATTTCTGGTGGAACACGCGCTCCCCGACCATGAAGGCGGATGTGGCAGTGAGGTCGATGACGCTGGATTTGCTTTCCCTGGGCTGTGACAGACCACGCTCACCGGCGCGGGACTGCATGCGTTTCCAGCCGGGCGAGTTGTAGCCGTCGGCAGCTGCCATGCGATCCTCAATCGTGGAGCGCACCGCCCCACTGCCACCGCCGGGGGCCGCAGCCCCGTAGCCGCCACCATAAAGACCGGGCGGGGTCAGCACCTCGACATTCTCTTCCGGCAGCTCATCAATAAACCGCGACGGCAGCTGTGACTGCCACTGCCCGAAGACGCGGCGATTGCCGGCAAAGGAGATGGTGCAGATTTCTTCCGCCCGTGTGATGCCGACATAGGCCAGACGGCGTTCCTCTTCGAGGCCCTTCAGGCCGCTTTCGTCCATGGATCGCTGCGAGGGGAACAGGCCATCCTCCCACCCCGGCAGGAAGACGGCAGGAAATTCCAGCCCCTTGGCGGCGTGCAGCGTCATGATCGACACCTTTTGGGCGGCGTCCTGTTTGTCATTGTCCATGATCAGGCTGACATGTTCGAGGAAGCCTTGCAGGTTTTCAAACGCCTCCAGTGCCTTGACCAATTCCTTGAGGTTTTCCAGACGGCCCGGCGAATCCGGGTTTTTGTCGGTCTGCCACATGGTGGTATAACCGCTTTCATCCAGAATGATCTCGGCCAGTTCCATATGGGTGGTGTCTGCATCTCCGGCGAGCCGTCCCCACCGCGCCAGATCGGTGACCAGCTGGTGCAGGGCTTTGCCGCCCTTGCCCTTGATCTGGCCGCTCTCCACCGCAAGCCGCGCGCCTTCAACCAATGAGACGCCATTGCTGCGCGCCATGGTCTGGATGGTCTGCTGCGCCTTATCGCCAAGACCACGTTTGGGCGTGTTCACGATCCGCTCAAACGCGAGATCATCGTCGGGGCTGATCACCTGGCGGAAATAAGCCATCGCGTCGCGAATTTCGAGCCGCTCATAGAAGCGCGGGCCGCCGATGACCCGGTACGGCAGACCAATGGTCAGAAACCGGTCCTCAAAGGCGCGCATCTGATGCGAGGCCCGCACGAGGATCGCCATATTGTTGAGATCCACCGGCGCCAGACCACGGGTGCCGCGCTGCATCGCCTCAATCTCTTCGCCGATCCAGCGGGCCTCCTCCTCGCCGTCCCAATGACCGATCAGGCGCACCTTCTCACCACCGCGCGCCTCGGTCCAGAGCTCCTTGCCCAGACGGCCGGAATTGCCACGGATCACGCCAGAGGCGGCACTGAGAATATGCTCGGTAGAGCGATAGTTTTGTTCCAGCCGGACCACATTGGCGCCGGGAAAATCCTTTTCAAACCGCAGGATATTGCCCACCTCTGCGCCGCGCCAGCCATAGATCGACTGGTCATCGTCACCGACGCAGCAGATGTTCTTATGCGCGCCCGCGAGGAGCCGCAGCCAGAGATACTGGGCCACGTTGGTATCCTGATATTCGTCCACCATGATGAACCGGAACCAGCGTTGGTATTGCTCCAGCACATCCGGGTTGTCCTGAAAGATGGTGACCATATGCAGCAGGAGATCACCGAAATCGACCGCGTTCAGATCCTTCAGCCGGGCCTGATACTGCGCGTAGAAATCCACACCGCGGTGATTGTAGCCGCTGGCATCGGAGACCGGCACCTTGGAGGGCGTCAGCGCGCGGTTTTTCCAATCGTCAATGACGCCCGCCAGCATGCGCGCGGGCCAGCGTTTGTCATCGATGCCTTCCGCCTTGATCAGCTGTTTCAGCAGGCGGATCTGATCATCGGTATCCAGAATGGTGAAGTTTGATTTTAATCCGACCAGTTCGGCATGGCGGCGCAGCAATTTCACGCAGATCGAGTGGAAGGTGCCAAGCCAGGGCATCCCCTCGACCGCCTGCCCCAACATGCCCGCGACACGCTCTTTCATCTCGCGCGCGGCCTTGTTGGTGAAGGTCACGGCGAGGATCTCGTTCGGTTTGGCCGTGCCGGTGGTCAGCAGATGCACAATCCGCGCGGTCAGCGCCTTGGTCTTGCCGGTGCCGGCCCCGGCCAGCATCAGCACGGGACCCTCCAGACATTCAACAGCTGCGCGCTGCGCCGGGTTCAACCCGTCGAGATACGGCATCGGCCGCGCTGCCATGGCACGCGCGGACAGCGAGATCCCCTCATAGGGGTCGATATCGTCAAAACTGCTCATGGGCCTGACATTAGCGCGATTCAATCCCGGCGAAAAGAGGGCGTTCACAGTCTGTTCCGCTGATAGATACAGCAGCGTTCCAGTGTGAACCTAGCAAATTTTCAGCAGTTTAAATGCAGAAATCTCAAGAACTGCATTATCGCTTAACAGAATAGAAAACTCGGCAAGACACCATAATAAAATAGACTCTCCAAGGGTCAGACCAGGCTCGAGTCAAAGACGGCATAGAACAAATTTAATCAAGCAAGTGGTTACCGGCAGTATGAAATCTGATCTCAAAACCAGTCTCGCCGAAAAAATTCGCAGCATGTCCCTGCTCTTTGTGCTGATTGCAGCGGCGGCAGGCTCGGTCTGGGCGGTGTTTGCAGTGCCTGGCCCCATCGTGGATCGCATGCTTGAAGCAGACGTGCGCAAGCAGGCAGAGTTATGGCAGCGCCGTATTGTCCTGCATATGGCGGATCCGGGTGTGTCGTTTGAGAACGGCACCGTTCAACCGCATGACGCGCATATGCTATCACTTTTCACCGAAGAGACGGATGTCTACAGATTTCGCCTTTTGACCAACTCTGGTGAAATATTCTGGTCCTCGCGGAGCGACGAAATTGGTGATTACGAGGCCAATACATTTTTCACCACCCAGGTCGCCAAGGGTAAGGTGTACTATATGCATGAGGTACTGCCCGCCTATGATGTCGACGGGCTCACCCTGCCAACCGGAGGCTTTGACGACACCATAACCCGAGAGGTTGCGCGGGTTTACATGCCCCTCATCCACAACGGTCATTTCGACGGAGCGATTGATTTTTACACGGATATCACAGATCTGCGGAACACCTTTATCAACCGGGTGCAACTGTCCCTTCTGGTCCTGACCTCGATTGCGCTGCTGGCCATGACGATTGCGGTCTACGTCGTGTTCAAAACAAACCGGTTCCGTATGAATCAGCTGCGTCAGCGCAATGAAACTGAACGTGAAATTCTGGATGAACAACTCCGGCTTGCCCGCGAAGTCCAGCTTCTGGGGGAGCTGAACGAATGGCTGCAGTCCAGCCGTTCGCTGGATGAACTGTTCGACATGGTTGCGCGCTTTATGACCCATATTCTGCCAACGGCCGAGGGCAGCGTTTATGTCTACTCAAACTCTCGCGATGTGCTGGACGGTTGCGCCAGCTGGAATGGCGGCAGTCACAAGGACCATATCCACCCGGAAGAGTGCTGGGGGCTGCGCCGGGGGCGCACCTATGAATTCGGCTCCTCCGAGATTGATTTTGTCTGTGAACATGCCGAACCCCATGATGGTCGCGCCTATTACTGTTTCCCGATTCTCGCCCATGGGGAAACCGTTGGCCTGATGCATCTGCGCGCCCTGAGTGACGCCACAGAAGAATTCATCAGCAGCAAGAAGCTGGCCCAGATGTGCGCAGAACAGATTTCCATGGCAATCGCCAATGTGCGGATGCGCGACCAGTTGCATGACCAGTCCGTGCGCGACCCGCTGACCGGTCTGTTCAATCGCCGCCATATGACTGAAACGCTGCGCAAGAGCATTGGCAACAGTCAGAACTCCGGGACCCCACTCAGCATCATTGCGGTTGATGTGGATCACTTCAAGAAATTCAATGACAACCATGGTCATGACGCTGGTGACATGGTTCTGCGCGCCGTTGGCTCGGTGCTGGAGCAGGCCTGCGACGGGGACGAGGTTGCCTGCCGTCCCGGGGGCGAGGAGTTCACCCTGATCCTGCCCGGCGCCAGCCAGGAAGATGTGATGACCAAGGCCGAGCTGCTGCGTCAGGCCGTGGAGGCCATTGTCGTGCGCTATGGGGAAAAAGCGCTGCCGGGGATCTCGATCTCACTTGGGGTGGCGCATTACCCGCGTCACGGCACCATGCCACAGGATCTGCTGCGCGCGTCTGATGAGGCATTGTACGAAGCGAAAGCAAAAGGCCGCAATCAGGTCTGTGTCGCCTCCTCAGCCGAACAGGCCCCACGCGATCCGGGGGCGCAGAAGCACCGATCCACGCACCCAAAGCCCGACGGCCCGATCGCCGCCGAATGAGGCCGCGGCGCGGGGCTCAGGATGCGGGCCATCGCGTCGCCCATGCCCGCCAGCCAGCCAGCCAGTTTCCACCACGCAAGCCCTTCCGCGCGGATCCCGCTATCTGGCCCCTGCCACCAAGGTCCCGCAATCAGGGGCCCGCGCCCCAGGCGCTACCGTCCAGCGTCCGCCGCGCCTGTGCCACCGCCCTGCTCCCGAGGCACAAACGCTCTATGGAGTTACACTCCAGCAGCGGGCAGAGATTAACGGTGGCCTGAAGCCCCCCGGGGCAAAGGGGCCGCCTGTAACACTCTGACAGCTTCCTTGCGCAGGCCAACCTCGACGCCCGCGAGTACACACTCCGGCACGCCCCCACCGTCCCGGCCAGCCCAGCCCAGCCCGACACTTGCTGCGCGCGAACGGTTTCACAAATACGAATGCCGGGAGGAAGGTGACAGCGGACCCGAATGGATGCGCGGTCGCATGGCATAGCACAGCCGCATGGAACGGAACCGCGCGGAACAGGCCCGGCACGAATAGTTACAAAATTGTTTCAAACCTGCACTCGGCACTAGACTTTTGCTGCAAGGCAGCAACAAATGCGCAACATGGATTTGCACCAGCGTTATCCCGCTCTCAGTGACCTTCGCCAGCGCGCCCGGCGGCGCCTGCCGCGTTTCGTTTGGGAGTATCTGGACAGCGGCACCGGAACCGAGGCGACCAAGGCCCGCAACCGTGCTGCGCTGGATCAACTGGGGTTTACCCCATCCATCCTGCATGGCCCGCAGACGCCGGATCTGAGCCGTCGCTTTCTGGGCATTGACCGCCCGCTGCCCTTTGGTGTCGCGCCGGTTGGCATGTCCGGGCTGATCTGGCCGGATGCGGAACGGCTGCTCGCGCGCTGCGCTGCGGCACAGGGCCTGCCTTATTGCCTGTCCACCGTGGCCAGCCAGTCGCCCGAGGATCTGGCAGGTGATCTGGGGGCTGCGCCGTGGTTCCAGCTCTACCCGCCGAAGGATCCAGACATGCGCCGCGATCTGCTGGCGCGCGCCAAAGCCGCCGGCTTTGCCGGGCTGGTGTTGACCGTGGATGTGCCTGTAGCCTCGCGCCGCGAGCGGCAAACGCGATCAGGTCTGACCCAGCCGCCGCGGCTGACACCCCGGCTGCTGGCACAGGTCGCCATGCGACCTGCCTGGGCGATGGGCATGGCGCGGCGTGGCCTGCCCCATATGCGGACGCTGGACAAATATGTTACCGGCCAGAGCGGCAGCCTATCGTCAACGGCACACGTCGGCTATCTGCTGCGCACCTCGCCAGATTGGGACTATGTGAAGTGGTTGCGGGACCATTGGGATGGCCCGCTGATCATCAAGGGGGTGATGCGCGCCGAAGATTCAGCGCCGCTGGAGGCAATCGGTGCCGATGCGCTCTGGGTCTCTAACCATGCTGGGCGCCAGTTTGACGCTGCACCCTCCACGATCGAGGCTTTGCCGGGAATTCGCGCCGCCACCCGGTTGCCGCTGATTTTCGACAGCGGGATCGAGAGTGGGCTTGATATTCTGCGCGCACTGGCGCTGGGTGCGGACTATGTGATGCTGGGCCGCGCGTTCCATTTTGCGCTTGCCGCACTTGGATCGCGGGGGCCGGATCATTTGGTGGATATCCTGCGCAAGGATCTGGACGCCAATATGGGGCAACTGGGCCTTGAGACGCTATCCGCCCTGCCCCGGCCGCTGGGACTTGCGTCGTTTGCCAACCCGTTCACGACAGATAGGTCCGATACGGACATAAATGCACCGCCATAAATGCGAATTTTGCCGGTTTCTGGCCTCAGGTCAGCGCTATCACGCTGGCCATACCCAGAACTACGTCTATACCGGACCCTAATTTGCGCTTATCACTTCGCCAAACTGCACGACCCCGAGGACGCCATGACCGACTTCAAGAAAATCCTGATCGCCAACCGCGGCGAGATCGCCATCCGCGTCATGCGGGCAGCCAATGAGATGGGCAAGAAGACGGTGGCCGTCTATGCCGAAGAGGACAAGCTGGGCCTGCACCGGTTCAAGGCGGATGAAGCCTACCGGATCGGCGAAGGCATGGGGCCGGTTGCGGCCTATCTGTCGATTGACGAAATCATCCGCGTCGCCAAGGAATGCGGCGCCGATGCGATCCACCCCGGCTATGGCCTGCTGTCGGAGAACCCGGATTTTGTGGATGCCTGCGCGCGCAACGGCATCACCTTCATCGGGCCAAAGGCGGAAACCATGCGCGCCCTTGGCGACAAGGCAAGCGCCCGCCGCGTCGCGATCGAGGCCGATGTGCCAGTGATCCCGGCCACCGAAGTTTTGGGCAACGATATGGACGCGATCCGCAAGGAAGCGGCCGAGGTCGGCTATCCCTTGATGCTGAAGGCGTCCTGGGGTGGTGGTGGTCGTGGCATGCGCCCGATCCACAGCGAAGATGAGCTGGAAGAGAAAGTGCTGGAAGGCCGCCGCGAAGCCGAAGCCGCCTTTGGCAATGGCGAGGGCTATCTGGAGAAGATGATCACCCGCGCCCGCCACGTTGAGGTGCAGATCCTCGGCGACAAGCATGGTGAAATCTACCACCTTTATGAGCGGGACTGCTCGGTCCAGCGCCGCAATCAGAAGGTGGTTGAGCGTGCGCCCGCCCCCTATCTGACCGAGGAACAACGCACCGAGATCTGCGATCTGGGCCGCAAGATCTGCCAGCATGTGAACTATGAATGCGCGGGCACCGTCGAATTCCTGATGGATATGAACGACGGCAAATTCTATTTCATCGAGGTGAACCCCCGCGTTCAGGTGGAACATACCGTCACCGAGGAAGTCACCGGCATCGATATCGTGCAGGCGCAGATCCTGATTGCCGAAGGTAAGACCATTGCCGAGGCCACTGGCAAGGCGTCGCAGGACGAGATCCAGCTCAATGGTCATGCGCTACAGACCCGGGTGACCACTGAGGACCCGCTCAACAACTTCATCCCTGACTACGGCCGCATCACCGCCTATCGCTCGGCCACAGGTATGGGCATTCGTCTGGACGGCGGCACAGCCTATGCCGGCGGCGTGATCACACGCTATTACGATTCATTGCTGACCAAGGTCACCGCCAAGGCGCCAACACCGGAAAAAGCCATTGCCCGCATGGACCGCGCCTTGCGTGAATTCCGGGTGCGCGGTGTCAGCACCAATATCGCCTTTGTCGAGAACCTGCTGAAGCACCCGACCTTTCTGTCGAATGAATACACCACCAAATTCATCGACGAGACGCCGGAGCTGTTCCAGTTTGCCAAGCGTCGCGACCGCGGCACCAAGGTGCTGACCTATATCGCCGATATTTCGGTCAACGGGCATCCCGAAACCGAAGGCCGCGCTGCGCCCCATGCCGATCTGAAAGAGCCGCGCGCGCCAAAGGCCGATGCCGCGACGCAACCCTACGGCACCCGCAACCTGTTGGAGCAAAAGGGCGCGCAGGCGGTGGCCGACTGGATGAAGGCACAGCGCCAACTGCTGCTGACTGATACCACCATGCGCGATGGTCACCAGTCGCTGCTGGCCACCCGGATGCGCAGCCATGATATGATCAAGGTGGCGCCGGCCTATGCCCAGAACCTCAGCCAGCTGTTCTCGGTTGAGTGCTGGGGTGGTGCGACATTTGATGTGGCCTATCGCTTCTTGCAGGAATGCCCCTGGCAACGTCTGCGCGACCTGCGCGAGCGGATGCCGAACCTGATGACCCAGATGCTGCTGCGCGCCTCAAACGGGGTTGGCTACACCAACTATCCCGACAATGTGGTGCAGAGCTTTGTGAAGCAGGCCGCCACCGGCGTTGATGTGTTCCGCGTCTTTGACTCGCTGAACTGGGTTGAAAACATGCGTGTTGCGATGGATGCAGTCGTCGAGAGCGGCAAGATCTGCGAAGGCACCATTTGCTACACCGGCGATATCCTCGATCCCAACCGGGCCAAATACGACCTCAAATATTATGTCGGCATGGCCAAGGAGCTGGAAGCCGCAGGCGCGCATATCCTGGGCCTGAAAGACATGGCGGGCCTGTTGAAGCCTGCCGCTGCCCGCCAGCTGGTCAAGGCGCTGAAAGAAGAAGTCGGCCTGCCGGTCCATTTCCACACCCATGATACCTCTGGTGTGGCCGGCGCCACCATTCTGGCAGCAGCGGACGCGGGTGTAGATGCTGTGGATGCAGCTATGGATGCCTTCAGTGGCGGCACCTCGCAGCCCTGCCTTGGCTCCATCGTCGAAGCGCTGCGCAACACCGACCGCGACACCGGCATCGACATCGCCGCGGTGCGCGAAATCTCCGGTTATTGGGAGCAGGTGCGGGCCCATTATGTGGCCTTCGAAAGCGGTCTCGCCGCGCCTGCGTCCGAGGTTTATCTGCATGAGATGCCCGGCGGCCAGTTTACCAACCTCAAGGCACAGGCCCGGTCGCTGGGTCTGGAAGAGAAATGGTCCGACGTGGCGCAGACCTATGCCGACGTGAACCAGATGTTCGGCGACATCGTGAAGGTCACGCCGTCGTCCAAGGTGGTTGGCGATATGGCACTGATGATGGTGTCCCAAGGGCTGACCCGTGACGATGTCGAGGATCCGAAGAGTGATGTGGCCTTCCCCGACTCGGTGGTCGACATGATGCGTGGCAATCTGGGCCAGCCTCCGGGCGGCTTCCCCGAGGGGATCGTGTCCAAGGTGCTGAAAGGCGATGCCCCCAATCTGGAACGCCCCGGTGCCCATCTCGCCCCCGTGGATCTGGAAGCGACCCGCGCCGAACTCTCCAAGGAGCTGGAAGGCAAAGAGGTCGATGACGAGGATCTGAACGGCTACCTGATGTATCCCAAGGTCTTCCTCGACTACATGGGCCGCCATCGCCAATATGGCCCGGTCCGCAGCCTGCCCACCCGCACCTTCTTCTACGGGATGGAACCGGGCGAGGAGATCACCGCCGAAATCGACCCCGGCAAGACGCTGGAAATCCGCCTGCAGGCCATCGGCGACACCGATGACAAGGGGGAGGTCAAAGTTTTCTTTGAACTGAACGGCCAGCCACGGGTGATCCGGGTGCCGAACCGTTTGGTCAAGGCCACCACCCAGGCCAACCCCAAGGCCGAGCAGGGCAACCCCAACCACATCGGCGCGCCGATGCCGGGTGTTGTGGCCTCCGTTGCGGTGCAGGTCGGTCAGCCAGTGCATGAGGGCGATATGCTGCTGACCATCGAGGCGATGAAGATGGAGACCGGCATCCACGCCGAACGCGATGCCGTGGTGAAAGCCGTGCATGTCCAACCCGGTGGTCAGATCGACGCCAAGGATCTGCTGATCGAACTGGAGTGATCGCAGCCAGCGCCTGTCACGGATGGCAGGCACTGCGAATATCATATGAAGGCGTCCCCGCCGATCGGGGGCGCCTTTTTCTGTCAGGTGGCGCGTTCTGCCAGATACGCGAAGGTCAGATCAACACCTGTGTCTCGATCTGTGGTGGCATCATCACCGGGGCCTCGGCGGAATGAAGACCCGCAGCCTGCCCACCCGTGGTGAGTTTGACGCCGATCGCCAGACCAATGGCGGCGGTCAGACCGAGAATACGCACTGTATCCAGACGGTCGTCCAAGGATGTGCCCAGCCGGTCACGCAGCGGTGTGCTTAGCAGTGTCATCAAGCAGCTCCCTTTCGGTTTCGCAGATCTGTCTGCGGGTTGGCCCGGCTCATTGGCGCGCTGTGCTCGGGGTCATTTCGGCCAGGCTCATGGTGTCATCATAGAGGTAAAACGCAGCCGTCAGCAGGTTCCGTCGCTCAAATCGCCGTGACGGTCATTTTTTGCCGACCGCTTTGCGTTTTTCGCTTGCAGCCCTGCCAGCGAATGACTAAATCCCCCTCACCGAATGGCAGCGCGGGCGTAGCTCAGGGGTAGAGCATAACCTTGCCAAGGTTAGGGTCGGGCGTTCGAATCGCCTCGCCCGCTCCATTTGGACAGCAGAAAGGCCACCGCTTGCAGACGCAACGGTGGCCTTTTGTGTTTCTGAAATCCGGCGTAGCCTCTGGCTTGCGCGGAATCATTTCAGCGCCTAAGAACAGAGCGGGAACAGCTGCAACAGCAGCACGAGAACAGGTGATACGGCAGCATGCTCACATCGGTAGAACTCTGCGCAGGGGCAGGCGGTCAGGCACTGGGGCTTGAGAAGGCCGGATTTGACCACACCGCGCTGGTTGAAATCGACAAACACTGCTGCGCCACCCTGCGCCACAATCGCCCCCAGTGGAACGTGCTGGAGGAGGATGTGCGCGCCTTCAAGGAGGAGGCCGACGCCTATCACGGCATCGACCTTCTGGCCGGCGGCCTGCCCTGCCCCCCATTTTCCGTCGCGGGCAAACAGCTCGGCGAAAAAGACGAGCGCAACCTCTTTGACGATGCCATCGAAATCGTCGCCGCCACCCGCCCCCGCGCGGTGATGATCGAAAACGTACGTGGCTTCCTTGATGCGGTGTTCCATGATTACCGCGAGAAGCTGAAGACGCAGCTCGCCAAGCTTGGGTATGAAACCGACTGGCGGCTGCTGAATGCCTCTGATTATGGCGTGCCGCAGCTGCGCCCACGGGTCGCCATCGTCGCCCTGCGCAAGGAATTTTCCGGCCAGTTCAACTGGCCTGATCCCCTGCCGCATAATCCGCGCACGGTGGGCGAAACGCTACTCGACCTGATGAAGGAACGCGGCTGGCGCGGGGCGGAAGACTGGGCTGCCAAGGCCGATGAAATCGCCCCGACCATTGTCGGCGGATCCAAGAAACACGGCGGGCCGGATCTGGGTCCCACACGGGCGCGGCGCGCCTGGGCAGCCCTCGGCGTCGAGGGGCGCACCATCGCCTATGAGGCGCCGGACCCCTTCCACAACGACATGCCACGCCTCACCGTGCGGATGGTGGCGCGCATTCAAGGCTTCCCCGACAGCTGGCATTTCACCGGCGCCAAGACCAATGCCTATCGACAGGTCGGCAATGCGTTCCCGCCCCCGGTAGCGGAGGCAGTGGCCCGCCAGATCCGCCAGGCCATTGCACGCCCCAGCCTGAAGGTTGTCACCGCGCCCGCCGCCGGGCGCTGAGGTGCATTGAGATGCCGGGCCTGATTCCCGTCTGCTCCGATAGGCAGCGCCTTGCCCTGTCACCTTTCCAAAAATACTCATCCCGCCGCTGCGGATCAGCACAGGGCGCGCGATGAAACAAAAGTTGCCGCCCAGCCAGGTCAGCCCCGGTCACGCCGATCACGCACTTCTGGCCGCATTGGCGCAGGACATCACCACCCGCGCGGGTGGGCTGATGGAACTGACCCGCAGCGTTCCCGCAATGCTGCGCGATTGCATCGACGATGTGATCCTGACCGCCAAGACCGGCCGACGCGCCTATGAGGATCTGGAGAAAACCGAGAAGACCTATATCGGCACGCGGGTAGAGATTGAGTTGCGCGCGCTGCTGCGCCTGCCGAAGGGGCGGCTGGATACCGAAATCCTCGGCCATGACGTGGATATCAAACACACGATGGGCAGCAACTGGATGATCCCAACCGAGGCGGTTGATCAGCCCTGCATTCTGGTGGCGGCAGATGAGCCGCGCGCGCGCTGTTATCTTGGCCTGATTGTGGCACGGCGCGATTACCTGACCGCCGGTCAGAACAAGGACGCCAAACGGTCGATCTCGGCGCAGGGGTTTGAGAATATCCTCTGGCTGCTGTGCGATCAGCCATACCCGGCCAATTTCTGGCGCCTGCTGCCAGAGGCCACGGTGGAGGACATCTTTGCCGGGGACAGCGGCAATGCGCGGATGGCGACCCTGTTCCGGACAGTGCAGCGCCAGCCGATCCCGCGGGATGTCGTGGAGGCGGTGGCCGCGCAGAAGGATTTCATGCGGCGGATCCGCTCGGACGGCGGCCATGGCACCCGCGATCTGCTGGCCCGCGATGGCATCGTGATCCTTGAGGGACGCAAGGACGCACAGCTGATCCGCGCGCTCGACCTGCCCCATTGCAGCGCATCCGAATTCATCTCCGCGCAGCTGACCACCCTGGCAGAGGCCCGGCTGGCGGCGAGCGCCGGCCACGCAGGGTGTGAAGATTTTTTCAGCCAGCCGTAAAAAGCCGCTGTTTTCCTATTGCAGCCCTGCGCGCAATTGCCTATTCACCGCTTCACCGGATGGCAGCGCGGGCGTAGCTCAGGGGTAGAGCATAACCTTGCCAAGGTTAGGGTCGGGCGTTCGAATCGCCTCGCCCGCTCCATCAGGACAGAAAGGCCGCTCATCTGAGCGGCTTTTTCTTTGTCTAATAAAAACATCGGATTAGAAGATATCCGCCGGATCAGCTCTGGCGCCGAAACGCAGGCCTGCCAGCGCGCGTGCTCTGTCTGGTTTTGCTATTTTCTGCGATGGCGGGTCATTTTCCCTCTTGCGGGGGCTGCGGCAATTTCCTAAATACCGCCTCACCAAATGGCAGCGCGGGCGTAGCTCAGGGGTAGAGCATAACCTTGCCAAGGTTAGGGTCGGGCGTTCGAATCGCCTCGCCCGCTCCATTTGGACTGCAAAGGCCGCTCTTCGGAGCGGCCTTTTGCGTTTCCGCCTTCGACTGCGCACCTCATGCGGCCTGCGCGGAATTGGCGCAAAGATTTGATCAAATTCCTTTGACGCGACTCTCAAAACCCGCCAATGCTGTGGCTCAAGGGGGTGCAAACCCCATCGCCGATATGCCGCCACCGCGGCACCCCTGCTCAGGAGGACAACAGCCCATGGCCCCGGTCATCTATCCCACCACCAATTTCACCGCCACCGAACAGCTCTGTCTTGAGCGGGGCGAAGGCATCTATGTGTTCGACAGCGACGGGCGTAAATATATAGAAGGGCTGGCGGGTCTCTGGTGTACCTCTCTGGGCTACAGCAACACCGAGGTGATGGATGCGATCACCGAGCAGCTGCACAAGCTGCCATTCTCCCACACCTTTGGCGGCAAGACGCATCAGCCGATTCAGGATCTCGCCGACAAGCTGGCGGCGATGGTGCCGGTGGAGGATGCCTATATCTTCTTCGGCAACTCCGGCTCGGACGCCAATGACACGCATTACAAGATGCTGCGCTATTACTTCAACGCCATCGGCAAGCCGGAAAAGCGCAAGATCATCACCCGCGAGCGCGGCTATCACGGGGTCACGGTTGCAGCCGGTTCGCTGACCTCTCTGCCCGCGAACCTGGCGCATTTCGACGCACCGCTGGAGGCGCTGAGCATCCTGCGCGCCGACTCGCCGCATTACTACACCGCCCGTCAGGGCAATGAGACCGAGGCACAGTTTGTCGAGCGGATCCTGCAAAACCTTGAGGATCAGATCCTTGCTGAGGATCCCGACACGATTGCCGCGATGATCGTGGAGCCGATCACCGGTGCCTCGGGCGTGATCGTGCCGCCGGATGGGTATTATGAGGGGCTGCAGGCGCTTTTGCGCAAATACAGCATTCTGATCTGGGCGGATGAGGTGATCTGCGGTTTTGGCCGCACCGGCGCCGATTTCGGTTGCACCACCATGGGTATCACGCCGGATCTGATGACCTTCGCCAAGCAGCTCTCGTCCGCCTATTTCCCGATCTCCGCCTCGGTCATTCCGGGCTGGATGTATGAGGCGATGGTGGATCAGACCAATGAGGTGGGCGTCTTCGGTCACGGCTATACCTACTCCGGCCACCCCGCCGCCTGTGCGGCAGCGCTGAAGACACTGGAGATTTACGAGCGTGACAACCTGTTTGACCATGCCGCCGAGGTGGGCAGCTATTTGCAGACGCAGCTGCGCGAGATTTTCACCGACCATCCGCTGGTGGGCGAAGTGCGTGGCAAGGGCCTGATCGCGGCGCTGGAACTGGTGTCGAACAAAACCACCGGCGCGAGTTTTGACGAAGGGCGTGCCGGGGCAACCGCGCAGCGGCTGTGTCAGGACAATGGGCTGATCCTGCGGGCGGTGGCCGGCAATGCCGTGGCGCTATGCCCGCCGCTGATCATCACCCGCGAGGAGGTCGACGATATGCTGAACCGCTTAAAGACGGCGATTGATGCCAGCTACGAGGAGCTGAAGGCCGGTGGTCACCTGGCGCACTGACGCGAAGAAGCGCGGCAATTAAGACTGTGAAATCCACGGCAGCGTCAGATTATGGCGCCGCTTTTTCGTGGCCAGCAGGTCCGTCGGAGTGGGCCGCCAGAAGACCCATGAGGTCAGCAATGTCACAATCCTGCGGTTTTTCCCCGTGAACGGAACGTAAATCCCTGCGAGGCTTATCCTATTCCAAAGGTGTTCCAAGCCTGCATTTCAGCACCAGTTGATTTTGTGATCCCACACGGCTCTGCGGTCAGATGGTTTCGGGGGGAACCAGAAGGTCCTGGACCTGTGGGATACAGAGCGCCAGTGGATCCGGGGACCACTGTATCCGGTAGGTCGGGGAAACCGGGGCAAGGGAGATGGCGTGGTACGGACCCGCGCCACTCCCCCCGCTGCCCCGAAACACTATGGCAGATCAGAACACCTTGAAGGTCATTGTGGTCAGCGACCGCTCAATCCCCTCGATGACCAAGAGCTGATCATTGATATATTTGCCAACGTCCTGATCGGTGGGAATATAAAGCTTCATCAACAGATCGTAGTCACCGCTGGTGGAATAGAGTTCAGAATGAATTTCACGCAGCGCAATCTCTTCGGCGACCTTGTAGGTGGTGCCGGGTTTGCAGCGGATCTGGATAAAGACGCAGGTGGACATGGTGCCCCTCAACTGTTTGGGAATGCGGTATTTGGCCGCCAAGCTGACATGCAGACGCGGCGGAGGCAATCCCCGGCGCGGCATCCCGCAAGGCCTTCGCGGTCGAATGGCGCAACAGTTTTGCGCCAATTGCTGCGGCAGGCTTGAGCGCGCCCCCGCCCTGCCCCTATAAGCGGCGCAGGATATCAAGGACATGCCGACCATGCGTAGCGCTCAGATCACCCGCAAGACCGCCGAAACCGAGATCACTGTCGAGATCAACCTCGACGGGACCGGTGCCTATGACAACCAGACCGGCGTCGGCTTTTTCGACCATATGCTGGACCAGCTGTCGCGCCATTCGCTGATCGATATGACCATCCGTGCCAAGGGGGATTATCACATTGATGATCACCACACGGTCGAGGATACCGGCATCGCGCTGGGTCAGGCGCTGGTTGCGGCCCTTGGCGACAAGAAGGGCATCAACCGCTACGGCGAATGCCATCTGCCGATGGATGATGCGCAGGTGCGCTGCGCGCTGGACCTGTCGGCGCGCCCGTTTCTGATCTGGAATGTGAATCTTCCGACCCAGAAGATCGGCACTTTCGACACCGAACTGGTGCGCGAGTTCTTTCAGGCTCTGAGCACCCATGGCGGCATCACTCTGCACATTGATCAGCTGCATGGCTTCAACAGCCACCACATCGCCGAAGCGGCATTCAAGGCTGTGGCCCGCGCGTTGCGCACCGCCGTGGAGACAGATCCGCGCAAAGGCGATGCCATCCCATCGACCAAAGGCGCGCTGTAAGATGCTGACCGCGATTATCGACTATGAATCCGGCAATCTTCACTCTGCCGAGAAAGCCTTTCAGCGCATGGCACGGGAGGTGGATGGTGGCGAGGTCGTGGTGACGTCGGATGCAGATGTGGTGGCGCGGGCCGACCGGCTGGTGCTGCCCGGCGACGGTGCCTTTCCGGCCTGCGCGGAGGAGCTGCGCGGCCATCGCGGCATCTATGAGGCCATGGTGGAAGCGGTCGAACAGAACGGTCGCCCCTTTCTGGGGATCTGCGTTGGCATGCAGCTGATGGCCACCACCGGTCATGAATACCGCGACACACCGGGGCTTGGCTGGGTTCAGGGTGACGTGGTCAAGATCACGCCCAGCGACAGCGCATTGAAGGTGCCGCATATGGGCTGGAACAATCTGGTGATCGACCATGACCATACGATTTTTGACGGCATCACATCCGGTGATCACTGCTATTTTGTGCATTCCTACCATTTCCGGGTGAACGACCCGGCCGAACGGCTGGCGCATGTGGATTACGGCGGCGATGTCACCGCTGTCATTGGCCGTGACACCATGGTGGGAATGCAGTTCCACCCGGAGAAAAGCCAGGATATCGGCCTGCGGATGATCGGGAACTTCCTGACCTGGACACCGTAACGCAGCCATCGGCATATCACGACATCTGGAAAGCCGCCTGCTGCGCAGGTGGCTTTTGTATTTGAGTATTTATGGAAAGATGACAGGCGCGGCGACGGTCAGGCAGTAGCCATGCGCAGGGACATCGGCGCCACGCCATAGGCCTTGCGAAAGGCACGGCTGAAACCTTCGGGGCTGCTATAGGCGTAGCGTCGGGCCACGGCATCGACCCGATCACCGCGCGACAGATCCTGATGCGCGAGAATCAGCCGCCAGCGGCGCAGGTATCCGATGGGGGTTTCTCCTACCTCCGCGGCGAAAACTTCGGCAAAACGCGACAGCGATAGTCCCGCGACCTCCGCCAGATCGGCATTGCTCCAGAGGCGGCCCGGGTGATCATGCATGGCGACAATCGCCCGGCTGAGCCGTGGGTCCGCCAGCCCGGCCAGCAGCCCCGGCTCGGTCGCACCATTCTGAAGCTGATTGCGCAGCAGATGCACCATCAGCACCTCCCCCAGCCGGTTGATCACCGATTGCGCCCCACAGCGCCCGGCCTCTGCCTCCCCCCGCATTGCACGCACCAGGGCCTGCACCTCCGGGGCGCCGGAGATGTCATAATCAACCTGCGCCGGAAGCGCGGCCAGAAACGGGTTGCGGCGGCCAGACCACTCCACCCGCGCCGCCCACATCACCGCAGCAGAGGTGCGCATCGGCGAACTCTCAGTCGTATAATAGCGGATACGCACAGGCTCCCGCTCGGGACCCGCAAGGGCGATAAGGTTCGCCTCCCCCGGCTCTGCGGCGCACACGCTGAGCTGAAAACGATCCATCAATGTGGTCAGTCGGTCCATGAAATCGGATTTACCATCATGTTTTTCGGATTTAGATGATCCTAATATGCGCAAAGGTGGAAAACAAGTCACCACATTGCTAGCTGACAAGGACCCTGCTCATGCTAATGCCACGCCAAAAGACACCAGATCTGACCCTACCGACACTGGACCACGGCACCTTCGACCTCTCGTCAGAGGATGCGACACGGGGCACCGTGATCTGCTTTTATCGCGGATTGCACTGCCCGATCTGTGCCAACTATCTGACCGAACTGGAAAAGCGGGTTGGTGATTTTGCCAGCCGGGGCGTGGCCTGTATCGCCGTCAGCAGTGACGGCGAGGAGCGGACCCGTGCAATGGCCGACAAGATCGGCGCTGAGGCGCTGCGGTTCGGCTATGACCTGTCGCTGAATGTCGCCCGCCAGTGGGGGCTGTATCTGTCCACGTCGCGCGGGAAGACCTCGATCGGGATTGAGGAACCAGCGCTGTTTTCCGAACCCGGGCTGTTCATGGTGACGCCTGAGCAGACGCTCTATTACGGATCGGTTCAGACCATGCCGTTCGTGCGCCCGCATTTCTCGGAACTGGTCTCGGCACTGGATTTTGCCATCGCCAATGACTACCCCGCACGCGGCGAATACGACGGCGACGTCTGATCACGGGCATCAGATCAATGACGGGAAGGCATCTGGCCGCAGGGGGCTGTGGCCAGATGGCAACCGGACGCCACATGGCAATGTGAAATCCGCGCGAGAATGGATGGACAGTGGGGACGCACACGGGCATACACCGCAAACCCAGATATCCCCAGTCTTTTGCAGGTCGCGGCCCGGTGCAGATCCGTCTCGAAAAATTCGACTATATTGAAGGTCAACACCGCTATTGCGTGCTGAACCTGAGCCAGACCCTGTTCGGGGAGTGGTGTGTCGAACAGACCAACGGCCCGCTGGGAGAGGCCGGGGGTCAACAGCGGCGCAGCTACTACACATCCCAGGAAACCGCCCTGGCAGCTGCCGAGAAACATCGCGATCGCCAGATCAAACGCGGCTTCGTGCCGATCCCGGTGCAGCTGGGGCTGTTCTAGGGCCCTGCCCCCAGTATCCGCCCACCGATCACAAAAAAAGGGCGCCGACCTGATGTCGCCGCCCCCTGATGTCCCGATCATCTCGTGTGATCTTGAAAAGCGCGCTTACTTCACCCGGCTCCAGGTCTGTTTGGAGCAGATCAGACCGCCTGCCACGCAGCCCCGCAAGGCCAGCGATTTGCCGGACAGGTTCATCTTGCCTGTATAGATCTTGTTGTTGGAGGGGCGCCAGACCTTGCCCGCGTAAGACCCATCGCCATTCGCCACCATGTCAATCACCAGCGTTTTGCCGATATTGGGCGATTTATACTCCCCCTCAGCATTGAACGTCCGGCTGATCTTGCCGCAAACGGCTGCGCCACAGGGCGCCATGGTGACATGGGCATATGAGCCGTCATCAGGCTGCGTTTTCCAGGTGCCCAGCACCGGATCAGCTGAGGCCATGCCCGCCAGACCCAATGCACAGGCGATACCAAGTGCCAGTTTTTTCATGTGTCATCCTCCCTTTTGCAGCCAGTCTGGCCGCCAAGAGGCAATTCAGGCAAGCTTGACCTCGGGTCGCGTTGCAATCCGGCGTGGCCTTGTGCAAAAGAGGCCAGCTTAGTTTTATGAAGGACCGGCCAGATGATCCTCTACCCCGCAATCGACCTCAAAGATGGCCAGGCCGTTCGCCTGCTGCATGGTGATATGGAGAAGACCACCGTCTTCAACGATGACCCCGCAGCGCAGGCGCTGGAGTTTGTCGAGGCAGGCTGTGACTGGCTGCATCTGGTGGATCTGAACGGGGCCTTCGCGGGTGAGCCGGTCAATGCGGCCCCGGTCGAGGAAATCCTGAAGCGCTGCAAGGTTCCGGCCCAGCTGGGCGGCGGCATTCGGGATATGGCCACCATCGAACGCTGGATCGACAAAGGTCTGGCGCGGGTGATCCTGGGCACCGTCGCGGTGGAGAACCCCGATCTGGTCCGAGAGGCGGCGCGCGCTTTCCCCGGCAAGGTCGCTGTCGGTATTGATGCCCGCAATGGCCGCGTTGCCACCAAGGGCTGGGCCGAAGAGACCGATGTCATGGTAACGGATCTGGCAAAATCCTTCGAGGATGCCGGTGTTGCCGCGATCATCTACACTGATATTCTGCGCGATGGCGCCATGAAAGGCCCGAATGTCGAGGCCACAGCGGCGCTGGCCAATGCCGTGAGCATTCCGGTGATCGCCTCCGGCGGGGTTTCGTCACTGGCGGATCTGCAGGCGCTCAAATCCTGCGGCGCGCCTTTGAACGGCGCGATCTCCGGCCGGGCGCTTTATGATGGTGCGATTGACCTCGGCGAGGCCTTAAAGATCCTGAAGAGCTGATCGTCACCTTCTGGCTGAAAACACCCCGGGGGTGAGCAGCCACTGAGAAACCGTCCAGCGGACGGTTTCGCCTGCGAAGGGGGCAAGTGCCCCCTTGCCCTCATTTTAGACGCCTGCCGAAGCAAGGGACAGCCCGCGACGTGTCTACTCCGTGGCCGCCGCCGTCAGCTTGCCAATCGCGCCCTGCATCTTTGCCACGGCCTCCGCATCGGCGGGAACATCCAGCCCCGCAAGCATCTCTGCCGGATCTTCATAGGTCAGCCAGACCTGCCCCTCTGCGTCCTGATACGCGAGGACTTTCAGCGGCAGGAACAGCCCGGCGCGCAGATCCGCCTGCATCACAGGGGTACCCAGTTTGGGATTGCCAAAGATCAGCAGCTGCGCATCGTTGAGTGACAGATCCACCTTCTGCGCCCCGGCGGCATGATCCACACGGGCAAACACCGTGGCGCCAGCCCCCTCTACGGCGGCCTGCAGCGCATCCATGGTCTCAATCACCGGTTTCTGGCTTGGTATTTTGATCAGGTCAGCAGCGGCGGGAATAGCGGACATAACAGCAATGACTCCGGCGAGGGCAAGGGATTTGATCATAACGACAGCTCCGAATTGGGGAATGAATGCCCCAAGAACAAGCCAGCACAGTCCTGTGTACAATTCACATCTTTGGCATCGGCAAGCCTGCGCCACAGGATCAAGGCCGACACTCCGGGCCCTGCGGCACCGCGCCCGCTTTCCATCTGTCGCAAATTGACGTTTATTGCGCCGCAATAGTGCCGTTGATCTCTCCGGTGCCAAGACCACAATGGAACTCAGCCTATGCCCCGCGTCCGCAAGACCCGCCTCCCCGACAGCGCCCGTTTGTGGCAGATGGTCTCGCCCGGCGATTTCATCGACGGCTATGCGGTTGAAAGCCCACTGTCCCCGCGGGAAGCGGCCGATATTGGTCTGTCGATGCCAGGATGGGCATCAGCGCTCTTGCGCCTGCGCAACGCGATTGTGCGCCCGCTGGGACTGAAAACCGAGGTGAGTGACACCGGCGAGGGCGCGATCTTTCCCGTCACCTTTGAAGACAGTCGCGAGTTGATCCTGGGCGCAGATGACAGTCATCTGGATTTCCGCATCACCGTCTTACGCCATGACGGGCAGATTTACATGGCCACCTGGGTTCACCGGCATAATCTCCTCGGGCGCATCTATCTGGCGCTGGTGATGCCGTTTCACATCCTGATTGTACGGGACAGCATGCGCCGCATCGCGCGGCACAGCCCCGCGATTGCATCCCAACCACCCGCGCAGTAAGACAGGGCCAACCCCATCGGCAAAGGGATCCTCCATGCTGAAAACCCGCATTATCCCCTGTCTCGACGTGGCTGATGGCCGCGTGGTCAAAGGTGTGAACTTCGTTGGCCTGCGCGACGCCGGTGATCCGGTTGAGGCGGCCAAAGCCTATGACGCTGCCGGCGCGGATGAGATCTGCTTTCTGGATATTCATGCCACCCATGAAAACCGTGGTACCATGTTCGATATGGTGCGGCGCACGGCGGAGCAGTGTTTCGTGCCGCTCACCGTCGGCGGCGGGGTGCGCACCAAAGAAGACGTTCGCGCGTTGCTCTTGGCCGGGGCCGATAAGGTCTCGTTCAATTCCGCAGCGGTGGCCAACCCGGATGTGATCCGCGAGGCGGCCGAGCAGTTCGGCAGTCAGTGCATTGTCTGCGCCATCGACGCCAAGACGGTGGCCCCCGGCAAATGGGAAATCTTCACCCACGGCGGCCGCCGCGAAACCGGCATTGATGCGGTTGAATTTGCCCGGCTCGTGGTGGCCAAAGGTGCGGGAGAGATCCTGCTGACCTCAATGGACCGCGACGGCACCAAATCAGGTTTCAACCTGCCGCTGACCCGCGCCATTTCGGATGCTGTCGATGTGCCCGTGATCGCCTCTGGCGGCGTCGGCACACTGGATCATCTGGTAGAGGGTGTCACCGAAGGCGGCGCCAGCGCGGTTCTGGCGGCCTCGATCTTTCACTTTGGCGAATTCACCGTACAGGAGGCCAAACAGCATATGGCCGCTGCCGGCATCCCGATGAGGCTGACATGACCCTGCTGCACGATCTTGAGACCACTATTCTGTCCCGCAAGGGGGCTGATCCGGACAGCAGCTGGACCGCCAAACTGCTCGCCAAAGGGCCGGAGAAATGCGCCGAGAAATTCGGTGAGGAGGCCATTGAGGCCATCATTGAGGCGGTGAAGGATAACAAGACCGGACTCGCCTCCGAAGGCGCGGATGTGCTCTATCATTTTCTGGTGATGCTGGCCGCACGCGATGTGGCGCTGGATGATGTGCTTCAGGTGCTGGCAGATCGTCAGGGCCTGAGCGGCATTGCCGAGAAGGCCGCCCGCCCCAAGGGCTGACATCCAGGTCATGCGGCGGGTCAAGGGAGGCGCAGCCTCCGCGCGGCACGCGCGGCTTGCCCTTGACGCGCGAAGAACCATTACAATCGACAAGGCCCTTTAAGGGCAGGCCTGCCCCTAAAGGGCATCTCAGCACATCTTCTGCGCCGCGCAGCGGCGCCCGGCCCAACCGTGGAGGCCGTCCTTTAGGACGGCAGCAGCGGGCGGGAGCCCCCTGTCGCGATAGTTCCTTACGAACCTACAGCTTGGACGAAATGATCCCGGTGGCAAAACCGCCCATGCGCAGCTCTCCGAACAGGCGCTGATATTCGATCTTCGGGCAGCGGTTCTGGATCACCGTGAGACCTGCAGCCTCCGCCTTTGCTGCGGCCTCGGCATGCTCTACGCCGATCTGCATCCAGATCGTCTGCAACCCTTTGCAGACCTCCAGCGCCTCCTCCACGATGGGGGGCACCGCCTCAGAGCGACGAAAGATGTCGACCATATCAACCGGCTCCTGAATATCACTCAGGCTGGCGTGAATGGTCTGACCAAACAGGGACTTTCCCGCATAACCCGGGTTCACCGGCAGTACCCGGTAGCCCTTGAGGCCGAGATACCGCGCCACGTAATAGCTGGGACGGACCGGATTGGTGGAGACACCAACCACCGCGATGGTCTTGTTGCGTGTCAGCACATCTTTCAGATGCTGGTCGGTATAGTCTGGCATCGCTCCCCCGTCTGCGCTGGTCTCAAATCGCTCTGCCACAGTGGTCTGACGAGCGTTGTGCCAGTCCTGACCGTATCGCGTGGCGCATTGCGTGCAAGGCCAATTGCGTCCCGTAGGTCAATCAGAAATCGCGCCCGCCCTACGACGCAAGAAAAAAGCGCCCGGGATCAGGCCCGGGCGCAAGGTATGGAACGAGGGACAGTGAAAAAGATCTGCGAAGGTTCCAATTCGCAGTCTGTTAATAATATGGGGTGAGCCGTCGATTTTGAAAGGGAACCTCTCAAATTCGTGACATTTCTCTCGCGTGGCCAGTCACATACGGAGCCAGTCACATACGGATCTGCCAGGGCAATTCTGTGCCGCAGGCTCAGGCGCGGGGCCGCGTCTGCGGATCACTTTCGCAGGATCTTGGGCCAACGCCCTTCAGCGGCGGATATCAGTGCTTGCCGCTCGGCCTCCCAGGCAGCCAGCGCGCTTGGATTGTTCAGCAGATAGAGCCGACCGTCGGCAATCACCCAGAGCGTGGGATCGCCGGGCGCCAGATACCCTTTGGAGAGCGCATAGGCGCAATAGCCCCCAAACCGGGGCGCATAGGCACGGGGATTAAGCTCAAACCGCTCCTGATTCTGCGAGGAGGCAAAGCGCCAGACGGCCCCGTGCCACAAGATCGCGTGGGTCTGCTGGCCCAGCACGGCCGTCCCGTCCTGAAAAAACGCCACCACATCATGGCCACCAACGGCCACCCCTCTTGGTGCGGAGACTAGCGTCGGATCGGCGCGGGCCGTCTCAGGCATCAGCGTTGCCGCCATGGCAACCACACTGCCAAGCCCCAGTACAGCCACCATTGACCTAAGGGCAGCCCCCAAACGCCGGGACGCCAGCCCACCCATGTGCGGTACGCAGGTCTTCAGGATCTGGCGATATTCTTGGCTGAGCATGGCAAGGCGGCTGGTCACGGGCAGGCGGGGTCCTTCATCGGGGGCCGTTCAGGCTTGGGTGCAGACGGGCACATGCCCGCGACGATTTCACGACAAGTCTGCCCGGCAGACAGGCCCCTGCAAAGGGAGGATACGCATTTGTGATAGGCCTGTGAGGGCGCTCTGACATTGTCAGGATGGACCTCTCACAGGCCAGTTCGGGGTCGCTGGCGCCAATTAGCGAGGCAACGACGCGTAAAGCGCAATCGCCGCCGCATTGGAAACATTCAGCGAGCCAAAGCCACCGGCGGCATCGATCTTGACCAGATGATCCACGGTTTCCTTGGTTTTTTGCCGCAGACCCGGCCCCTCTGCTCCGAGGACCAGCGCCACGGGATCGCCTTTGCGCCCGTCCAGAACCGCCTCGATGGTCTGCTCTGCCTCGCCATCAAGGCCCAGCACCAGAAAGCCCATCCGCTGCAATTCGACGATTGTGTCTGCAAGGTTGCGCATGCGCAGATAGGGCTGGCGCTCAAGCGCACCGCTGGCGGTTTTGGCAAGCGCGCCGGTCTCTGGTGCGGAATTGTGTCGTGTGCCGATGACTGCGCTGGCGCCCAGCACCTCTGCCGAGCGCAGGATTGCGCCGACGTTATGAGGATCCGTCACCCGGTCCAGCAGCAATACGCGCGGAACCTCCGCGCCGATGCAGTTCTCGTCCAGCCCGCCCCAATTCAGCGGCTTCACTTCGAGTGCGGCGCCCTGATGAACCGATTGCTTGTCGATTGGTGGGTTGAATTTGCGCGGGTCGATCACTTCAGCCTCAACCCCGGACTGGGCTATGGCATCGGCCAGTTTTGCCTCGGCGTTCTGGGTCACCATCAGACGCAGCTTTTCGCGCTTGGGATTGAGCAGCGCATCGCGCACCGCATGCAGACCAAACAACCATACCGTTTCCGCCGAGGCTGCCTTTTTGGACTGCTCTTTTTCGACGACCCATTTGGGTTTTTTAGACATATTGCTCTCCAGCAGAAAGAAATCAGGACCCGCGTGAAAAACTTGCGTTTTTCCGGTTGACGCCCCTTTGGCCTGCTTGTAATCACGCCTCCACATCAGGTGCAACACGCAACTGATTGTGGGCGACAGGCCGCAAGGTGTGGCAGGGGACTGTAACTCCCTCGCGGAGACGCACGCCTGGTTCGATTCCAGGGTCGCCCACCATCTTCTCTCTTTCAGCAGTGCTAAGCAAGAAGATGGTGGCAGCAGTCGTCAGGCTGAAATCCGCATTCAACCGCCTGATTTATAATGCAATTCCTTATTGCGCGTCTCGTTTTCTTGCGTCTGCGCATGGTGCCCTTTGACATCAGCTGCGGCGGGTCAGCCCAAAAAACCGGCGCGGTATCCCGCACCGGTTGGTCAGATCTGTCACTCGATCAAGGACGGTCTCAGCCCTCTTTCGCAGCCTCTGCAACGGCGGAATGGACCCAGTTCACGAGTGCATCAAGATCAGGCTCAGCCTCCTGCGCCAGCCCGTCACAGAAGCTCTGAAACGCCTCGACATTCATCCGGTTGACGCCGGAGACCACAACCGCGCCCCGCGCCAGCGCCTCGCCGATAACAGGGCGCATTCCCCGCCCGTCCGCTTCATGTTTGCCGAATTTATTCACCAGCAGAACCTGTGGTGCGGGGTCCTGCCCCAACGCCGCCGTGACCTGCCCCACCGCGCGCTCCAGCGCGTCGGGGTTCAATCGACAGCCGCGGGCCTCTGGGCCGAGGGATTGCGAAATCCGAATGGTTTCACCGGCCGGCAACACCCGCACATCCATGTCGCACAGCGCATTGTCATAGCATTCCGTATTGGTCTGCACGATCCCGGCCAGCCGCAGCCCGTCACCCTGCAGCCGCTCGGCAAGAGCGGTCAGCAGCTTGTCGGTGGCGCCGCGTTCTTGGGTCATAACATAGGACAGATGCATTGCGGCCTCTTATTCTTTGATTTCCGGCCACAGGCTAGCGGCAAAGCCGCGCAACTGCCAGAGGCGCAATTGCCGCGCGGCATGCGACTTTGGCCGCAGACGTATTCAGACGCGTCGCGCCAGCATCAGCACCGGATCATAGGTGAGACGCACGCCACCCTGATGGGGAAAGCGGCTGCGATAGGCATCTTCAAACGCCTGCAGCCTGCCACGGCTCCAACCGCCACGCGATTGGCCGTTTACGCCGGTGTCCCGCAGGTGGCGCAACACCGCGCGCGGGCTGTCGAACCCGAGGACGATAGGCGCCTGTCGCAACTCGATCAGCTGCAGCCCCTCCGGCAGCACCCCCGCCCATTGGTCATGATCCATGTAATTTGGTGCCGCAGCATCAGAGCCGAGTGCGACCAACTCGTGAAAATGCGCCGAGCCGAAACCGGAGAGTGCAAGCCAGCCACCGGGGCACAGCGCGGACTCAAACCGGCGCAAAAGGAATGGCAGGTCGCTGATCCACTGCACGACAGAGGCCGCCGCAATCAGGTCGAGGGTATCGGGCAGGCTGATGTCTTCAATCCGCCCCGGCAGAAAGCTTGCGGATTGCCCATGTGCCTTCATGATCGGCACCAAACCGGCCTCCGCGTCAGGCACCAGATCGTTGAGCGTGAGGCGCACAACCGACAGATCGCGCAGCAGCGCATCCGTCAGATGGCCAGTTCCCGCCCCGAATTCAAACAGATGCGAAAACGGTGTCTGCCCCACGTGCTTGGCCAGAAGCGCCGACAGCTCCGCAGCTATCTGCGCCTGCGCAGAAGCAGCCCCGTGATAACTGCCGAGCCCCCGGCGAAAGGCGCGCGCCACGCGGGCGGTATCCACGGCTGGGGGTGTCAGATCCTTCATGAGATCAGCGCCTGCCAGCTGTCGAAGTGATCAAACGGCGCATGGGCCGCTGCGGGCAGCTCCCGGATTGTCGCGCCCGCCCAGGCCCGGCGCTGATTTTCGGGTGGAAAAATTCGATCCCGCCCGGCGATCCAGACCTGATCGAATGCCACAACAGGCGCCGTTCCGCGCGCCGCAACCGCGTGCAGTTCGGCGCGGCGGGCATCGATGTCGACCGCATGTGAGGGCTGCGGGGCATTGAAGGTCCGGCGCAGGAACTGGGCCAAGCTCTGTTCGCTCAGCCCCTCTGCAGTCTTGACCATTACCGCTGGCGGGATACCGCGCGTCTCATCCACCGGCGTAAGGGTTCCATTGACTGCGACCTTGCGGTCGAAGGGGTCGGCGCGCCCCTCCTGCCAATGGGCATAGGCTGCAACGCCAAAGGACCACGCCAGCAGAGTGACATGGTCGTAGCCGGACAGATCGGGAAGATCGGCATCAAGGCTGCGGTAATCGTTCACGAATACAAGATCCTGCGCGCCCGCAAGATGATCAAAGACGCCCGGCCCGACGGCCCATCCGCCAAAGATCACGATGGCCTCGCCTGCTTGCTTCCGTTTGAGCCAGCGGAACTCCATGGCTCAGAGCTCCCGCGCCAGCCGCAGCATGCCTGCGGTGATCTGGCTCAGCTGATCCGGCGTCGTGATGAAGGGCGGCATGGTATAGATGTTCTTACCAAAGGGACGCAGGAAGACGCCCATATCATGGGCACGGGCGTGCGCCTCATCTGCGGACACCGCGTGCTTCATCTCGATAACACCAATGGCGCCCAAAACCCGCACATCCGCCACATTGGGCAGCTCGCGCGCCGTTGCCAGTTCAGACTGCATCTGCTCTGCAATCCCCGAGACAGTTCCGCGCCAGTCTTGCCCGGTCAGCAGATCCAGCGAGGCCTTGGCCGCAGCGCAGGCCAGCGGATTGGCCATATAGGTCGGCCCATGCATGAAGATGCCCGGGTTTCCGCCACCCACACCCTCGGCGACGCGGTCGTTCGTCATGGTGCAGGCAAAGGAGATATGGCCGCCGGTCAGCCCCTTGCCCAAACAGATGATATCCGGTTCCGCGTCGCAGAAATTGGTGGCAAACAGCGCGCCGGTGCGGCCGAAACCGGTGGCGATCTCGTCGAAGATCAGCAGGATACCCAGTTCATCGCACAGCGCACGCGCCTGGTTCAGGTATTCCGGGTGGTAGAAATACATGCCGCCAGTGCCCTGCACTACGGGTTCCAGAATGAAGGCGGCGATCTTGTCCTGCCCGGCCTCCAGCACCGCGCGCAGCTCGCCCAGCCCGTTTTGGGCCGGATCATCGCTCCAATCCTCATGGATACGGACCGGCGGGCGGGAGACGAAATGCTGCACGCTCAGTGCGCCCTGGAACAGGTGGTGCATGCCGGTGTCCGGGTCGCAGACGCTCATCGCCTTCCAGGTATCGCCGTGATAGCCAGAGCGGATGGTGGCAAACTCCTTGCGCTCTGGCTGGCCGATGGCGTGCTGATACTGCACCGCCATCTTCATCGCTACCTCGACCGAGACCGAACCGCTGTCGCAATAAAAGATCCGCGTCAGACTTTCGGGGGTGATCTCCAGCAGCTTGCGGCCCAGGTCGATGGCCGGATCGTGGGTCAGCCCGCCGAACATCACATGCGGCAGGGTGTCGAGCTGGGCGTGAATGGCCGATGTGATCGCCGGGTTCCTGTGACCGTGCATCATGCACCACCACGACGACATCGCGTCGATCAACCGGGTGCCGTCGTCGAGCGTGATGTGGACGCCTTCGCTTGCCTTCACCACAAAGGTCGGGCCGGGTTTGGCGACATTGGTGTAAGGATGCCAGAGGTGCCGCTGGTCGAATTCCAGCTGGGTGAGGTCTGCGGTGCTCATGCCGCCTCTCCTTGGGCCAATGCCTCCCTGATCAGATCCACGCGGATGCTGGCCTGAAAGGCCACCGCCAGCGCGTCAGAGGTCAGCTCACCCAGCACCGGCAACCGCCCCAAATGCGCCACCTTGCCGAATTGGCAGATGGTTTCCTCCACCTCCGGCTCGGCGTCGCCTATGAAGGCCACGCCCACAACCAGACAGCCCGCATCGCGCAGGGCTTTCAGCGACAAAAGCGTGTGATTGATCGTGCCCAGCTGTGTGCGTGCACACAGGATCACCGGCGCGCCCCAGCGGGCAAACAGGTCGAGATACAGAACCTTGCGGTTCAAGGGCACCATCAGCCCGCCGGCCCCCTCGGCCACCAGCACACCGTCCACTTTGGGCAAGGCCAGCGCATTGGGGTCAATCTCCACGCCCTCAGCCTCTGCCGACAGATGCGGCGAGGCAGGCAATTGCAGCAGGTACCCCTCCGGCAGCGCCGGGCGGCCTGACAGTCGTGCAACAGTCTGGCTGTCGGTCTCCTCCTCCATTCCGGATTGCACCGGCTTCCAATAGGTCGCATCCAGCGCCTGCACCAACCCGGCCGAAAAAATGGTCTTGCCAATGCCGGTATCGGTTCCAGTGACGATCAGCGCGCTCATGGCCTTGTCTCCATTTCCCGGGCGAGGTTTTCGAACATCCGGGTGATGACCTGTGCCCCCGTGTTCAACGTGATCGACAGCCGCAGCCGCGAGGTGCCGCGGGGCACCGTTGGCGGGCGGATGCCGCGGATGTCATAGCCGTAGCCTTGCATCGCTGCTGCCAGCGCCATGGTGCGTTTGTCGTCACCGATCACCACCGGCAGGATCTGGCTGTGATAGCCGTCCAACCCGCAGAGGCGTTTGGCCTCTGCTTGCGCATGGGTGATCCCCTGCCACGCCTGTTCGCGGCAGCCCGTGTTCTGTTGCAGCTCAGCCAGGGCTGCCCGTACCAGTGCGGCGTTCAGCGGTGACGGGGCGGTGGCAAAGATGAACCCGCGCGCCTTGTTGATCAGTGTCTCGATCAGTACCCGCTGACCGCAGATCAGCGCGCCAGAGGCCCCCAGCGCCTTGCCGCAGGTGTGCAGGGACAGGACGTTGGGACGGTGCGCGATTTCATGCGCCAGCCCGCGGCCCAGATCGCCAAACACGCCTGTGGAATGCGCCTCATCCACCACCAACACCGTGCCGTCCGCATCCGCAAGCGCCATCAATGCATCCAGCGGGGCCAGGTCGCCGTCCATCGAATAGACCGCCTCAACCGCGATCCAGACCTGGCCTATGCCGCCCTCGGCACGCCAAGCCTTCAGCACCCGCGAAGCGTCTTCCACGTCGCCATGGGCAAAACTGCGGGTTTCTGCCCGGCCCAGCCGCATCCCGTCATGGGTGCTGGCATGGATCAGCGCATCATAGAGCACCAGATCGCCCTGCTGCGGCAGAGTGGAAAAGATTGCTTGATTGGCAGTGAAGCCGCCGCCCATGAACAGCGCCGCCTCGGTGCCGAAAAACGCGGCCGCTTCCGCCTCCAGCAACTGATGTTCTGCGTCATTGCCGCGCAGCAGGCGCGAACCGCCTGCGCCCACCGGCACCCCGCGCGCCAGCGCATCGGCGGCAGCGGTGCGCAGCACATCGCTGCCCGCCAGCCCCAGATAGTCGTTGGAAGCAAAATCATGCCCGTCCCGTGGCATCAGCTGCCGGTAGCGTCCGCGCGTGCGCAGCGCGTCCAGCGATGTTTCATGCCTCGGGAAGGCGCCCGCCATCAGCGGCTGCCGTCACATCCCACCGCCATCGCGGTGATGCCCAGACGGTCGAACAGCTGCTGGTCCTTGTCCTCTTCGGGGTTGTCGGCGGTCAGCAGCGTGTCACCGACAAAGATCGAGTTGGCACCGGCAAAGAAGCACATCGCCTGCATCTCGTCCGACATATCGGTGCGGCCTGCGGACAGGCGCACGTGGGATTTCGGCATCAGGATGCGGGCCAGCGCCACCGAGCGGACAAATTCGATCGGATCCAGCTTCTCGACATTGGCCAGCGGCGTATCGGCAATCGGGATCAGCATGTTCACCGGCACCGAGTCGGGATGCACCTCCAGCGTTGCCAGCGCCAGCATCATGTCGATGCGGTCCAGCTGCTGCTCACCCATGCCGACAATACCGCCGGAACAGACTTTGATGCCCGCCTCGCGCACCCGGTTCAGGGTGTCGATCCGGTCGGCAAAGGTGCGGGTGGTGATGATCTCGGAGTAATACCGCTCGGAGGTGTCGATATTGTGGTTGTAATAATCCAACCCCGCATCGCGCAGACGGAACACCTGGTCTTCCTCCAGCATGCCCAAGGTCATGCAGGTCTCCATGCCGAGATCCTTGACGCCCTGCACCATGGCTTCCAGTGCGGCCATGTCGCGGTCCTTGGGCGAGCGCCAGGCAGCCCCCATGCAATAGCGCGTCGCGCCGCCTTCCTTGGCTTTCCTGGCTTCGGCAATCACCCGCTGCACCTCGATCAGCTTGGAGGCCGAGAGCTGCGCGCCGTTGCGGGCCGACTGCGAGCAATAGGCGCAATCCTCGGCGCAGCCGCCGGTCTTGATGCTGAGAAGCTTGGATTTCTGCACCTGGTTCGGGTCGAAATACTGCCGGTGTACGGTGTGTGCCTGAAACAGCAGGTCCATGAAAGGCGTGTTGTAAATCGCTTCCGCTTCCTCGCGGGTCCAATCGGTGCGGATGGGTGCAGCGTCCAGCATGCTGTCTCCTGTTCTCTCTACCTGATGGCCATACGCGGATGGCGTTATTGTTTTATAGATAACTTGACGGGTCACGATCAAGCATAAAGCTGCAGTGCAGCGAATTCACTCCACCTCTGAACTATTATCAATTCATATTACTGTTATTTAACGATAATAATAATCTATAAAATAAGACATTGACGGGGAGACCATATCTCCCCTACCCCTAAAGCACGCAGGGGAGTCCCGCCAAGGGGACTGAGAGGCGTTTAGGTGCGGGACATTCCGGACCGGCGGCGCGACCCTTTGAACCTGACCCAGTTGATACTGGCGTAGGAAGCTAGGCGCGCATGGCTGCGGGAATTGTACACTCCCTGACGTCTTGCGTTGACTGAACAAGGGGGTCGTACGCCCTCTGTTTCCCGAGCCAAACCTCATCTGGTGTCTTTTCCAAGTCTAGGCTTCGAGGAGCACCAACATGAATGTCCCCAATCCCAAAATCACCACAGGCGCATTGCCCGCATCACGCAAGATCTACGTCAGCGGAGAGGTCCACCCGGACATCCGCGTACCGATGCGGGAAATCTCCACCCACCCCACCGCGGGCGAAGCACCGCTGCCGGTCTATGACAGCTCCGGCCCCTATACCGACCCGGATGTGCTGACCGATATCCGCCAGGGCCTGCCGCAGCTGCGCCGTCAGTGGATAGAGGCACGCGGTGACGTCGAAAGCTACCAAGGCCGCGATGTAAAACCCGAGGACAACGGATTCGTTGAGGGTGACCGTCTGACGCCGGAATTCCCGGTGAAACCCGCTCCGCTGCGGGGCAAGGACGGCACAGCACCAACCCAGCTGGCCTATGCCCGCGCCGGCATCATCACGCCGGAGATGGAATACGTGGCAATCCGCGAAAACCAGCTGCGCGAACTGTCCCCCTGTCACCGCGATGGCAACGACTTTGGCGCCAATATCCCCGATTACGTGACGCCGGAGTTTGTCCGCGATGAGATCGCCGCCGGTCGCGCCATCATCCCCGCAAACATAAACCACCCCGAGATTGAGCCGATGATCATCGGTCGCAATTTCCTGGTCAAGATCAACGCCAACATGGGTACTTCGGCCGTCACCTCCTCGATGGAGGAGGAAGTCGACAAACTGGTCTGGGCGATCCGTTGGGGCGCCGACACGGTGATGGACCTGTCGACGGGGCGCAACATCCACAACACCCGCGAATGGATCGTGCGCAACTCGCCGGTTCCGATCGGCACTGTGCCAATCTATCAGGCGCTGGAGAAGGTGAACGGCATCGCCGAAGACCTGACCTGGGAAGTGTTCCGCGACACGCTGATCGAACAAGCCGAGCAAGGCGTGGATTACTTCACCATCCATGCCGGCGTGCGCCTGCACATGGTGCCGATGACCGTCGAGCGGGTGACAGGGATTGTGTCGCGCGGCGGCTCGATCATGGCGAAGTGGTGCCTGCATCACCACAAGGAGAGCTTCCTCTATGAGCATTTCGAGGACATCTGTGACATCTGCCGCCAGTATGACGTCAGCTTCTCACTGGGCGATGGCTTGCGCCCCGGCTCCATCGCCGACGCCAATGACGAGGCGCAGTTTGCCGAGCTGGAAACCCTGGGTGAGCTGACCAAGATCGCATGGGCCAAGGACTGCCAGGTGATGATCGAGGGGCCGGGCCATGTCGCCATGCACAAGATCAAGGAGAACATGGACAAGCAGCTGGAGTGCTGTCACGAGGCGCCGTTCTATACGCTGGGGCCGCTGACCACCGACATCGCGCCGGGGTACGACCATATCACCAGCGGCATCGGGGCGGCGATGATCGGCTGGTTCGGCTGCGCGATGCTGTGTTACGTGACGCCGAAAGAGCACCTGGGCCTGCCCGACCGCGACGACGTGAAAACCGGCGTGATCACCTATAAGATCGCGGCCCATGCGGCTGACCTCGCCAAGGGTCTGCCGGGGGCGCAGCGCCGTGACGATGCCCTCAGTCGCGCGCGGTTCGAGTTCCGCTGGGAGGACCAGTTCAACCTCTCGCTGGACCCGGATACTGCGCGCGAGTTCCACGACCAGACCCTGCCCAAGCAGGCGCATAAGGTGGCGCATTTCTGTTCCATGTGCGGTCCGAAGTTCTGCTCAATGCGGATCAGCCACGACATCCGCGCCGAGGCGCAGAAGGAAGGCATGGAGGCGATGGCCGCCAAGTTTCGCGAAGGCGGCGAACTCTATGTGCCAGCGCCCGAGGCTGCGGAACCGGCGGAATGATCACCATCGCAGGTGCAGGCCTCGCGGGCCTCGCCTGCGCCTATGAACTGGCGCAGCGCGGGGCTGCGGTGCGGGTTTATGAGCGCGCGACAGAGATCGGCGCGGGCAGTGTCTCGCGCTATGCAGGCGGCATGCTGGCACCCTGGTGTGAACGCGAAAGCGCCGAGGAGGAGGTGATCACCCTCGGTGGCCGCGCCATCGATTGGTGGGCCAAGGTCACAGCCGTCCACAGGCGCGGCACGCTGGTGGTGGCGCCAGCCCGCGACCGGGCAGAGCTGACCCGTTTTGCCCGTCGCACGACCGGCTATCGGGGGGTGGACGGCGCAGAGATCGCGGCACTGGAACCAGCCCTCACAGGACGCTTTGCGCAAGGTTTGTTCTTCGAACAGGAGGCACATCTGGACCCGCGTCGCGCCGTCTGGGATCTGGCGGCTGCGGCCGCCGCGCTGGGGGCGGAAATCTGCCTTGGCACGGATGCCCCCGGCTCTGTTGATCTGGATTGCAGGGGCATCGCCGCCGCAGGGCAACTGCCAGATCTGCGCCCTGTGCGCGGCGAGATGGCGATCCTGCATTGCCCGGAGGTGGAGATCAGTCGCACGCTGCGGCTGCTCCATCCGCGAATGCCGCTCTACCTTGTGCCGCGGGGCGACAGCCTGTTCATGATCGGCGGCACGATGATCGAGAGCACATCGACGCGCGCAATTTCCCTGCGTTCCCTCAGTGAGTTGCTGAACGCCGCCTTCACGCTGCATCCCGGATTTGCCGAGGCCAGCGTGGTGGAAACCGGCGCAGGCCTGCGCCCCGCCTTCCCCGACAATCTGCCCCGCCTTCATCAGGACGGCGGGACGCTATTTCTCAATGGGCTGTACCGCCACGGATTTCTGCTGGCGCCCGCCATGGCGCAGCAGGCGGCAAACCGCCTGAGACCGGAGACACAGGATGAACATCATCGTGAACGCCAAACCGCATGAGCTGCGCGCTGGCACCCTCGACGAGGCTCTGCAACAGCTCGGCTATGCCCAGTCCGCAGTTGCAACCGCCGTCAACGGGCAGTTCGTGGCCCGCGCCGCCCGTCCCGGGATTCAACTGGCGGACGGAGATCGGCTGGAGATCCTGACGCCGATGCAGGGAGGCTGAGCAGTGCAACTCTATGGACAGAACATCACCTCCCGCCTGCTGCTGGGGACGGCGCAATACCCCTCTCCCAGGGTACTGAATGCAGCAATCAAAAGCAGCGCCAGCGAGATCATCACGGTGTCGCTGCGGCGGGAAACGGCGGAGGGCACCGGTGCCGGGTTCTGGGATCAGCTACGCGCATTGGACTGTCGCATCCTGCCCAATACGGCCGGTTGCCATTCCGTGCAGGAGGCTGTGACCACCGCCCATATGGCGCGCGAGCTATTCGACACCCCATGGATCAAACTGGAGGTGATCGGCCATTCCGACACACTGCAGCCGGATGTCTTTGCGCTGGTGGAGGCTGCGCGCGTGCTGTCTGACGACGGATTTCAGGTATTTCCCTACACGACCGACGATCTTGTCGTGGGCGAAAAACTGCTCGAGGCCGGTTGCGAAGTGCTGATGCCCTGGGGCGCGCCAATAGGGTCCGGCCAGGGCCTGCGCAACCCAGATGCCCTGCGCGCGATGCGGGCGCATTTCCCCGACGTGCCGCTGATCGTGGATGCGGGCATCGGCCGTCCCTCAGATGCCACTCAGGCGATGGAACTGGGAATGGACGCGGTGCTGTTGAACACCGCAGTTGCGAAGGCTGGAGACCCTGCCGGAATGGCCCGTGCCGTCGCGCTGGCCATTGAGGCTGGCCGCGCGGGATATCTGGCTGATCCGATGGAACGGCGCGATATGGCCGTGCCCTCCACCCCTGTTCTTGGCCTCGCCGCGCTGAGCTGAGCGCCCTCAATTTGGAGACGACAATGGAGCGTTTTTACCTGATCGTTGGCCATGTCAGCCAACTGGAACTACTGGTGCCGCATGGCGTGCGACTGGTGCAGCTGCGGCTGAAGGATCGGCCAGAGCAGGAGATCCGCCGCCAGATTGCGCGGGCGCGGGATTTCTGCGCGGTGCATGGTGCACAGCTGGTGGTCAATGACCATTGGCAGGTCGCGCTGGATCTGAATTGCGGATTTATACATCTGGGGCAAGAAGACATGGACAGTGCCGACTTTGCCGCCCTGCGTCGCAAGGGCGTAAGGTTTGGCCTGTCGACCCACGATGAGGCGGAGCTGGAGCGCGCCCTGTCCCACGCGCCGGACTATGTCGCGCTTGGCCCAGTGTATGAAACCCTGCTGAAGAAGATGAAATGGGCACCACAAGGTGTGGATCGCGTGCGGCGCTGGAAGGAGATGGCAGGCAGAACCCCTCTGGTTGCCATTGGCGGGCTGACCCCCGAGCGCCTGCCCGGTGTCTTTGCCGCTGGCGCAGACAGCGCCGCTGTGGTCACCGATATCCTCCAGGCCACTGATCCGGAGGCGCGCACGCGCGAATGGATCAAGGCCTGCGCCTCATGAGTCGCTTTGACCGCCAGATTGCCCTGCCCGAGGTGGGAGCGGAGGGACAGGCAAAGCTCGCTGCCGCCCATGTTCTGGTGGTTGGGGCTGGTGGGTTAGGCAGTCCTGTCCTGCAATATCTTGCCGGGGCCGGAATTGGCGAAATCACGGTGATGGATGGCGACAGTGTGGAAGCCACGAACCTGCCGCGCCAACCCCTGTATACACCCGCAGATATCGGCCGCTACAAAGTTGACGCAGCCCGCGAAAGGCTGTGCGCCATGGCGCCGGAACTGCGCCTGCATCCCCATGCGCGTGATCTGACACCTGATAATGTCATGGCTGCCGTCACGCCGGTGGATCTGGTGATTGATGCCGCCGACAGCCATGCAGTGTCTTATACCCTGTCAGATTGTTGCCAGCGGCTCGGGCGGGATCTGATCTCTGGCTCGGCATTGGCGCAATCGGGATATGTCGGCGTGTTCTGCGGCGGCGGTCCGTCGCTGCGCGCCGTATTCCCTGACCCGCCCGGCAGTGCCGCCACCTGCGCCACCTCCGGGATCATGGGTCCGGTTGTCGGCGTGATTGGCGCCTGGCAGGCGCAGCTGGCGTTGAAGCTGTTGCTCAACCATCAGCCGACCCCGCGCGGGCGCATCTTCAGCGTGGATTTCGCAGGGCTGCAAATGGGTGGTTTTGATTTCAGCACCGCAAGGGAGCCAGCCCGCCCCCTCCCCTTCATCGGGTTGAACGCGATCACCGATGAGGACTACGTGGTTGAGTTGCGCCCCGAGCAAGAGGCCCCGACACCCGCTGTCCGAACCGCTGTTCGTATTCTGCCGGAGGCCTTGCAGGCGAGAGATCTGCCCGGTGATCGCCGCGTGGTGCTGGCCTGTCACAGTGGCCTGCGCGCCTGGCGCACGGCGGCTGAGATTGCCCCGGATTTCGCTGGAGAACTTGTCCTGCTAGCCGCGGGCCAACCCAGATGACCACGCTTCTGATCATCGCGGGGACAGACAGCAGCGGCGGTGCAGGGCTGACCCGCGATGTCGCTGCGGCCACTGCAATGGCCCAGCTGCTTCCGCAATTTGCACAGCGCTCGCTCTCGTTGCGACCGGTGGTGACGGCGGTAACCGTGCAGACAGATGCGGCCCTGGAGGAGATCCACCCGACGCGGCCCGAGGTCATTCAGAGCCAGATACGCGCAGCCGCCGCGACCGGGCCGATTTCTGCGGTGAAAATTGGTATGGTCGGCAGCGCAATGGCCGCCGAAAGCATTGCCAAGGCGCTGGCTCTTTCGGTGCCCGACACATGCCCGGTCGTACTGGACCCAGTGCTGCGCAGCAGTTCCGGTGGCCGGTTGATGCAGGCCTCAGACCTCAAGCCCCTGATTACACGGGCCAATCTCATCACCCCCAATGTGCAAGAGGCCGCTCAGCTTGCCCCCTGCCTGAGCGACCGGCAACTCGACAGCCCTGACGCACCCGGTAACGCATCGCAGACCCGTCGGTTGCAGCAGGCTCGTCAGTTGCAGGATGCGGGCGCCGATGCGGTGCTGATCAAAGGCGGGCACGGAGGTGGGGCACTGTCGGTTGACCACCTCTTCTTCGGTGACGCGCATATTCGCTACGAGAGACCACGTCTGCCGCGCGGCAGGCGTGGCACCGGCTGCACCCTCGCCACGGCAATTGCTGTTCAGCTGATGGCGGGCCGGGGCTTGGATCAGGCTTGCGCCAATGCCGGTGATTACGTGCATGAATGGCTGAAGGAGGCCGCAACCTGAGCAGCGCCGCCCAGTCCGAGCAAGCGATCGCAGCCAGATCTCGCTTTGGACTCGCAGTGAAACGGCCTGTGAGGGGGACCGTTTGGCGCGTCTTTACCTCGGCGTGCCTTTGCGGCTCGGACAACGCTGTTCTCAGCCGGAAGGCAAATCTGCCGGAGGGGCGGAAGGGAAAAACCGCGCCGGACTGGTCCGGCGCGGTGTCTTTGTGGTCAGCCCCATTCCTGGCCTGACTTAGCCTGATTTGGCTTGGGGTTGGGGGCGTTTGGCGGGATCAGAAATCCTGCCAGATGTCCTTGGCGGCATTGCCGCTGGTGCTGGCTGCTGCGGGGGCTGGCTGTGGTGTGACAGCCTCAAGGTCCCAATCATCGCCATGGGCACTGGGGGCGGCCGGTGTGGCCTCCTGCGTGGCAACCGCCCTCCGGGTTGGCGCTGTGGACACTGCGGGTTTACGGGCCGGGGCCTGCCCGCCGCCTGCTGCGACACGGAAATGGGCGACCAGCTCCGCCAGCTTGCTGGCATCAGCGTTCAACATGTGACCGGCGGCGGTGGCCTCTTCAACCATGGCGGCATTCTGCTGGGTGACCTGATCCAGCTGGGTCACGCCGGTGTTGATCTCATGCAGGCCAGTGGACTGTTCGCTGGCCCCGGTCGCAATGCCGGACACCAGTTGCGAGATATGACTGACCCGTTCGACAATGCCCTGAAGCGCATCACCAGTTTTTCCAACCAGATCCACGCCACGCTCCACCTGTTTGGTGCTGTCGCCGATCAGTGTCTTGATCTCCATCGCGGCATCCGAGGAGCGCTGCGCCAGCGCCCGCACCTCACTGGCGACCACGGCAAAGCCCTTGCCCGCCTCGCCAGCGCGTGCGGCTTCCACCCCGGCGTTGAGCGCCAGAAGGTTGGTCTGAAAGGCAATGTCATCAATCACACTGATGATCTGAGAGATATGGGTCGAGGATTGTTCGATCTCGGTCATGGCAGAGACCGCGCTCTGGACCACTTCGCCGCTGGTTTCGGCCTCCTGTTTGGCCTCCTGCATGATGCTTTCGACGCTGCGCGCCCCTTCGGCGGCGGATTTCACGCTTGCCGTCATCTCATCCAGAGCGGCGGCGGTCTCCTCCAGCGTGGCGGCCTGGCTTTCGGTGCGGTTCGACAGATCGTCAGACGCCTGGCTGATTTCATTTGCCCCACTGCGGATGCTCTCGGCTGTGTCAATCACCTGAGTGACCGTGGAGCCCAGGGTCTCCGCCGTGCGGTTGAAGTCACGCTGCAGCTGGGCGTAGTCCTCAGGCAGGTTTTCATTGATGCGAACGGTCAGGTCCCCCTGCGACAGTGCCGCCAGACGGCTGGAGATGACCTGGACGACATCAGCACGCTCTGCGTCGCGGGCCTGTTGATGACCTTTCATCGCCTCCTGCTGCTCCAATTTCTCGCGGAACGCTTCCAGCGTGCGGGCCATTTCGCCGATTTCGCTACGGGCCTGCGTATAGGGAACATCGGCATGGGTTTCGCCCTCCGCCATGGAAGCCATCCGCGCCTTCAGCCCATTGATCGGCCCCGTCACACTGCGCAACAGGACGGTCGAGGCGATCATCAGCAGAATAAGACTCACGCCAAGAGTAATCATCGATTCGATCCGCATCTGGGCGAGGTCCGCCTGGATGTCGGAGACATAAGAGCCGGTGCCGATGATCCAGCCCCAGGGTTCAAACGCCTGCACATAGCCGATTTTCTGTTCCGGCGTGGTCTGCCCCGGTTTCTGGAACCAATAGCGGACCGATCCGGCGCCGTCGCTTGCGGCGACCTTGCCCAGTTCCTGAAAAACCTTCATGCCCTTCACATCTTCGAAACCGGACCGATCTGTGCCGACCCAATCGGGCACCATCGGATGCGCCCGCACAATCATATTCTGATCGAAGGCAAAGAGATATCCGGACGTCTCGAAGCGGATTTTTTCAATCACTTCACGCCCCTGGGCGCGCGCCTCATCGGCGGTAAGGTCACCCGACTGCACCTGAGCCTCAAGATCAGCAAGCAGGCTGATGGACGTGTCGATGATGTTGTTTAGTTCACGGTCACGCATGGCATAGGCATTATCGACGGCACGCGACAGCAGCAGGACGGTCAACAGCACGGAAAGTGCGAGCGCCATCGCCACCACTGCGTAAATACGGATGGGAAGACGAAAGAATATGGACGGCATCGGTCACTTGGTCCTTTGAGGAATTACATCCTCCGACACTATGCCTCCGCCCCCTAACAAACCGTTAGGTGCGCACCCTCAATTGCCTGTTTCGCAACATTATTACGTAGAGTTTCGATCTGTTATCTTAAGGCGTTTGAAACCCGCCAAGGCTAAGGCCCTGCGCGGTGTTCCCGCGATTCCGCCAATATCCTGCCCAGAAACGAAAAACGGCCCCGCTGCGGGGCCGTTTCATCCATGTCGCGGTATATCTATGCTTGTGTCACTGGACCGACAGCATACCCTTCTCGGACGCCAGTTCTCGCATCTTCTTCTGCAGCTTTTCAAAGGCGCGCACTTCGATCTGGCGGATCCGCTCCCGGCTAACGCCATATTGGGTGCTAAGGTCCTCAAGCGTCTTCGCCTGATCGGCCAAACGACGCTGGGTCAGGATATCCTTCTCACGGTCATTCAACACCTCAAGCGCACTGGCCAGAAGTTCACGCCGGGCCTCAAGCTCATCCCGCGCCTCATAATCGCCGGCCTGATCGGCATCCTCATCTTCAAGCCAATCCTGCCACTGCATAGTGCCTTCGCCCTCGCTGCCAACAGTGGCATTGAGCGACGCGTCCCCACCGGACATACGCCGGTTCATGGAGATAACCTCAGTTTCGGTCACCCCAAGATCGGTGGCGATTTTCTTGACGCTGTCGGGGTGCAGATCGCCCTCCTCCAGCGCGCCGATACGAGCCTTGGCCTTGCGCAGGTTGAAAAACAGTTTCTTCTGCGCCGAGGTCGTGCCCAGCTTCACCAGCGACCAGGAACGCAGGATATATTCCTGAATAGATGCACGGATCCACCACATGGCATAAGTCGCGAGGCGAAAGCCCTTCTCGGGGTCAAACCGTTTGACCGCCTGCATCAGGCCGACATTGGCCTCAGAAATCACCTCGGCCTGTGGCAGGCCGTAGCCGCGATATCCCATCGCGATTTTTGCTGCCAGACGCAGGTGCGATGTCACCATCTTATGGGCAGAGGCACTGTCCTGCTCTTCCACCCAGCGCTTGGCCAGCATGTATTCTTCTTCCGGTTCCAGCAGCGGGAACTTGCGGATTTCCTGAAGGTACCGATTCAGCCCGCCTTCGGGTGTTGGTGCGGGCAGGTTTGCATAATTCGCCATTCTTTGTGTCCCTCCCAATGTATAAGGACTTAACATCGTTCTATATGGGTTAACGCATAGCCCCGTTCAAGAGTTGCCAAGTTTATCTCTTATAGGAATCGTAAGAAAAGCGGTCTGTGACGCAGTTCACAAGGATTTGCACAACAAACGTCGCGCAGTCACATCAGCTGCACGGGAAATCGCCCCAATAATTCATAAGGTTACCAACCAAGAGGCGGAATTATATGCCCGCAGCTCCGAGCTTTTGCAGCAAATGCGCCATATCTTCCGGCAAGGGGGCCTCAAACCGCATAGCGTCGCCAGTGACCGGGTGAATGAACCCCAGAACCGCTGCATGCAGCGCCTGACGCGGGAAGGCCTGGATGGCAGCGGCGGTGTCTTCCGGCAGCGATTTTGCCGCCAATTTGCGCTTGCCACCATAAACCGGATCCCCCACCAGCCCGTGACCCGCATGGGCCATATGCACGCGAATCTGATGGGTGCGCCCGGTTTCCAGCCAACATTCGATCAGGGCGACAACAGGCGGCGTACCAAAACTGTCGACGATGCGGGCGCGGGTGATGGCGTGGCGACCGCCTTGAAACAGGACGGCCTGACGCTGCCGGTCGGTTTTGTGCCGCGCCAGCTGGGTCGTCAGTTTCAAGATATTTCCGGGTTCGAAACTGGTGCCTTTGACCCCGCGCAGGCGCGGATCATTGGCATCAGGAACACCATAGCAGATCGCGCGATAATAGCGTTCTACCGTGTGTTTCTCGAATTGGGCCGCCAACCCCTGATGCGCCACGTCGGATTTAGCGACCACCAGCAGGCCACTGGTTTCTTTGTCAATGCGATGCACAATACCGGGACGTTTCACCCCGCCGACACCAGAGAGGTTATCGCCACAATGATGCAGCAGCGCGTTTACCAGCGTCCCCGACGGCGTACCGGGCGCCGGATGCACGACCATGCCAGTAGGCTTGTTGATGACAATCAGATCGTCATCCTCGTAAATCACCTCAAGCGGGATATCTTCGGGACCAATATGGCTGTCTTCGGCCTCTTCGATTGTGATCTCAATCAGCGCGCCCTCGTCAACCTTGGCTTTGGCATCACTGACCACGGTTCCATTGACCTGGAGCTGGCCTGCTTCGATCAATCGGGCAAGCCGGGTGCGCGATAGGGTGGCTTCCTCTGGCACATCACGCGAAACCGCTTTATCAAGCCGTTTAGGCGGGTTTTCCGCAATGACAAACTCGATCCGGCGGCGGGCCATGACACATCCTTCTGAAACAGATAATCAAAGTGAACCGCCCCAGCTGGTGTTCCTGCGGCGGATGGTGACCACGTTGACGGTGATCATGATTTGCGGGTTCTTAGTGGTTCTGACCTTGCTTGTCATCCGTTTGTCTGCATCCGGTCCAAACCTGCCCGAAACTGTCTCCCTGCCGGACGGGGTCAGCGCCCGCGCCGTGACCTTTGGCGACGGCTGGATTGCGGTGGTGACCGATGGGGACGAAATCCTGATCCTGAACAGCCTGGGCGGCGCAATTGAGCAGCGGCTGGTCATCCAGCCCACAGGCAACTGACGCAAGACAACTGACACAAATCGACCAGCCGAGACACTAAAGGTTAGGGAAAACCCTGAATTCACACAATAAAAGGTGAAATTGGCGCAGTCGCGCTGGAACCTGTTTCGGTCCCTGTAGAGATTTTCCAAGGATTGAAGAGTGGTACCACCTCCCCGGCTCGAACGGGGGACCTCCTGATCCACAATCAGGCGCTCTAACCTACTGAGCTAAGGCGGCACTACGGGCGATTTAATACAGGGGCGATGAGAGCGCAAGAGGAAAGCCGCAAGTTTTTTACCCTCAATGTGCAGAGATGTGCCGCCAATCGGACGGGTCACGCGCGCGCCTGACATGCTCCGTCTGGCGGCGGCGGGTCCTTGCCTTTAGAGTGGCGGCAGGCTAGCAGAACCAGTCAACGCAAGCCCTACGACAGGAGAGCCGCATGAGCATCAACACCGAGCGCGACATCGAAGCCAACATGCAGATCGGCCCCACCGATGCTGGCATGGTGCGTATTTTCATCGAAGCGGACGGCATCGAGATCCCGATGGATTTCGACCCGGAAGAAGCCAATGAAATTGCCGAAGAGATCATGGCAGCCGCTCAGGCCGCGCGCAGCCTCAATACCTGACCCCGGACCTAATCGACCCTCAGATACCCCAACTCCCAGCCGCACCCGGCTGGGGATCACGCAGCCGATGCAGGCGACTGGCCGCATCCATGGCGAATTTCTGAATCAGCTTCTTGCGGCGGGCGGCGGGCAGCTTTTGTTCCGGCGCCATGCGGATGATCTCTGCGTCGTAGTCATCTGCAATGATCAGCCCGCTGCCATCCGGCAACAGCTCATTTGGAAACGTCAGATTCACGGCCCAGAAATAGCGGTCGCACCACTCCAGATAACCCTGCCATTTGCTGTCGGACTGAAAATCGGCGCGGCTGGATTTGCACTCTACAACCCACAGCTCCCCCTTGGGGCCAAGCGCCATCACATCGACCCGCAGGCCGCGTGCCGGGACGAATTCCTCGACCGTGACAAAGCCAAGCGCTGCCATATGGCGCGCAACACCACGTGCAAGACGCTGGCCGGGAGTGAGTTCCTGCATCATGTATTCAATATGAACAATACGGGAACAAATGACAAGCGGTCTCCTTGTTGGCCAGCCTGAAAATTGATGGCCGGACCGTCCGCAGCCCTCGTGTCGAAATCCCCGCCGAAAAGAGTTTCATCCAGACCCTTGTCTCGCCCTGCCGCGCCCCCTAGTTAGAGCGGAGGCGGGTTCTGCCCTTCTCGTGACAGGTAGCATTCCAGTGGCCTTAAGCAATTCCGAGGGAGCTGGCTCTGTTCGGACCCTGGTCCTTTTATCTGGCGCCCACCTGTACATACAGGTCCTCGGGAATCAAAACCGCACGGTTGACTGGTGGTCCCGCCGCATTCCACCACTGTTCGAGCTGACAAAAGAAAAGCCGCGCCTGATGGGCACGGCTGACTAAGGGCTTGTTGGTCTGGACGGTTTTATGTCCCGGGCTGAGGATCAGCGACGCGGCAGCTGCCGAGAGGCTTTCCTGGCCGGAACCCGGACCGGGATCATCTCACCTGTCACATCTGGCGTGATCCGCATCCCACCGCGCGGGTCTTCATCCTTACCCGCGAGGGACATCACCGCATAGCCGAACTGCACCCCGGCAAAAACGATCCCGTTCATGAACCACAGTAGCGCGACCGCCAGCAATCCGCTGTCCGATGTGCTGACCAGATGCCACAGGTTCATAACATTGAACCACAAAAGCATCCCGACAAAGGCCCCGGCGATGGCAAAGCCGATCACCACATTCCGAATATAGAGTTTTACCAGCTTCGGCATAAAACGCCCTCCTGCTACAGCAAAAACGGTAGCATTCTTTGCTAGGGCGTCCAGCGGCAAATCGCGGATCGGCGGAATTTGACGCATGTTGGCGGATCTTTGACGATCACCCAATGGCGCGAAATCAAAAAAGCGCGCCATCAGGGCACGCTTTCTGACTGTCTTCACATAATTTCTATCTTCACCTGGCTTTACTGCCCTCCACCGAGCAGCGTGAACTGCCAAGAGGGCCTCAAAAAGCTTCCGGCGCTGCCTCGCGGGCCATGTGATCCAGCACGGCGTTCACGAATTTCGGCTCTTTGCCCTCGGGGAAGAAGGCGCGCGCGATATCAACAAACTCGTTGATCACAACCTTGGGCGGGGTTTTACCCGCCAGAAACTCAGCACCTGCCGCACGGAACAAGGCGCGCAGCGTTGGATCGATACGGGCAATCGGCCATTTGGCCACCAGCGCACGGTCGGTCATCTGGTCAATCTTGGCCTGCTCATTGACCGCGCCCTCAATCAGCTTGCGAAAGCTCTTGGTGTCGCCCTCAGCCATTTCATCGCCATCATAGACCGCACCAAAACGGTGGTCTTCGAATTCGACGATGACCTTGTCAAAGGTCAGATTGCTATGTTCCATCTGAAACAGCGCCTGCACGGCATAAAGCCGGGACGCTGATTTCATTTTGTGCTTGTCACTGCCCTTGCGAGCGGCGCCTTGGCTGTCCGAGGTGGTCATGCGGTGGTGGGTCCATTATCTGAGTCGGCCAGTCTGATGGCCTCGGAAGGGGCTTTAAAGCCGACTCCCTTGGTTTGGGCGCCCCATTTACGCGTCAGCGCGATCAGATGCAAGGCCGCAGCGGCAGCGCCGCCACCCTTGTTCTGATCCTTGGTATCTGCGCGGACCTCTGCCTGCTTGCGATTTTCCACGGTCAGGATGCCGTTGCCGATGCACAGCCCCTGCAACCCCATCAACTGAATTGCGCGACTGCTGTCATTGCAGACGGTTTCATAATGGGTGGTTTCGCCCCGGATCACGCAGCCCAGCGCCACATAGCCATCAAAGTTTGAGCTGCGATCGGCAATCGCGATGGCGGTGGGCACTTCCAAGGCGCCGGGCACCTCGATCAGCTCGCAGGTGCCGCCTGCGGCCTCAATCTCCGCCTGCGCCCCGGCAACCAGATTGTCGGCGATGTCCTTGTAATAAGGAGCAACAACGATCAGCAGCTTCACCGGCTTGTCGAATGTCGGGCGGTCCAGCGTGTAGTGGGTTTCATGTGCAGCCATATCAAGCGTCCTTCAGCAGAGGTTTGGTGCCAACGATGGTCAGCCCATAGGCGTCCAGTCCAACATAGGTGGTGGAGGGCGAATCTGTCAGCAGCACCAGTTCTTGCAGCCCCAACTTGGACAGGATCTGCGCGCCCAGACCGGTCTGTTTGATGGTGCGCGGGCCCTCGTCGTCCTGCGCATATAGCGCGCTGCGGGGCTCCCGGAACAGGCAGACCACGCCGCGCCCTTCCGCAGCAATCAACTCCATTGCGCGGGGCAGCTGGCGGGCTGATTTGGGACCAAGCCCCAGCAGATCGGTCGCTTCATGCAAAGCGTGGGTACGGGTCAGCACAGGTTCTGGCGTGGTGATATCCCCTTTGATCATCACCACATGTTCGATGCCATGGGTCTGATCGGTGAACAGGCGCATTTCCCAGTCACCGCCAATCTCAGCGGTCACAGTCTCGCGCGAGGTTTCAACCACCAGATTGTCATTGCGCGCCCGGTAAGCGATCAGATCACTGATGGTGCCAATCTTCAGCCCATGGGTCTTGCCAAAGGTGACCAGCTCCGGCAGCCGCGACATGGTGCCGTCATCGTTCATGATCTCACAGATCACCCCCGATGGGTTCAGCCCGGCGAGGCGCGAGATATCAACGGCCGCCTCGGTATGACCGGCGCGCACCAGCACGCCGCCGCGCTTGGCCCGCAGCGGGAAGACATGGCCCGGTGTCGCGAGCGATGCCATCGTATTGTTCTCGTTAATGGCCTCTGCCACGGTCAGCGCCCGGTCGGCTGCTGAAATCCCGGTCGAGACACCCTCGCGCGCTTCAATCGATACGGTGAAGGCTGTTTCATGACGCGAGGAATTGTTCACCGCCATCATCGGCAGACCCAGCGCATCAACCCGTTCTGCGGTCATCGGCAGGCAAATCAGCCCCCGCCCATGGGTCGCCATAAAGTTGATTGCAGCCGCATCGGCAAATTCGGCCGCGATGACAAGATCACCCTCGTTTTCACGATCCTCGTGATCGACCAGGATGAACATCCGCCCCTGACGGGCCTCTTCGATGATCTCTTCGATCGGGCTGATTGCATCGCGCAACTGGGCTTCAATCGGCCCCGGTGTTTCAAAGCTCATTCAGGCAACCTTTCGGTGGGCAGTCGTGGACAGCGGTCTATGCGACCCCCACAGCCCCGAGCAAGGCCGTGGATACCCCAGCGGGATAGACCAGCCGTCCCGCAAATACCAGCCCTGCATGCGGCAGACCATAGCCCGGACGCGGCGTCCAAGAGCAGGCCACCATGTAGCGCTGACCAATATCGACGTTCCTTTCGACACTGTTGTGCAATTTTCCAGTGAACCGCGCCGCCCCTGCGGCGCGCCTGGCCCAACGCCTTGTGTCGCATCTGTGATGCGGCGCACAAGGGGGCGGGAGCCTTAGCGGCTTTTGCTTGGCAACGGTCTGAAGGCGCGGCTTACCGCGCCGCCCGATCTCAACTCGCCTCGTGCAGCCGTGCTACATAGCGCGCAAGCGTATCTATCTCGAGGTTCACCGCATTGCCCACCGCAACATCCCCCCAGGTTGTAACCTCTTTGGTGTGCGGGATGAAATTGATACCAAAGTCACATCCTTCGACATCGTTCACCGTGAGCGAGGTGCCATTCAACGCAACCGACCCCTTCGGCGCGATGAAGCGTGCCAGATCCTCTGGTGCGCGCAGGGTGACACGGGTGCTGTCGCCCTCATCACGGATGTCAACAACCTCGGCCACACCATCGACATGTCCCGACACGATATGGCCACCCAGTTCGTCGCCAACCTTCAGCGCGCGTTCCAGATTGACGCGCTTGCCAACGGTCCAGCCATTGCCGCCGATATTGGTCTTGGACACCGTCTCGGCCGAGATCTGTACATCGTACCAATCGTCCCCCAGCGCGATCACGGTCAGGCAGACGCCATCGGAGGCAATCGAGGCGCCAATATCGATGGTCGCAGTGTCATAGCCGGTCCGGATCCGCGCCCGCAGGTCGCCCTGCTGCTCCAGCTCGGTGATGATGCCGATATCGGTGACGATGCCTGTAAACATGGGCGGGCTCCTGCAAATGCGGTTGTGGCCGTATTGATCGGCCGGCGCCTCTCTGGTAGCCACTGGACCGCCGCGCGGCAAGCCCCGCTGTTGCCGGATGAACCCGCCCCGCCCTGCAATTGCCCGGAACCGATGGCCGCTCTTGCCTTGCGCCATTCCGGCGCCCTACCCTAGCCCGCAAATATGGTTAAGCCGAATTAGCGGTTAAGCCATTGTTTGTACAATCGGGATATATTTGGTCCATTATGCACAAGACCGACGATCCACAGCGCGCTTTCCTGTTCCTGCAAGGGCCACACGGTCCGTTCTTTGCCAGTCTGGCAGAGATGCTGCAGGCGGCTGGTTGCGCTGTCTGGCGCGTCGGTTTCAATGCGGGTGATCAGGCCTTCTGGCGCGATAAGTCCCGCTACCTGCCCTATCGCGGCACGCCGGAGGACTGGCCTGCACATCTCGAACAGGTGTTGGGCGATCATCAGATTACCGATTTGGTACTTTATGGCGACACCCGTCCGATCCATGCGACAGCTGTGTCCGCCGCGCGCGCGCGCGGCATCCGGGTGCATGTGTTTGAGGAAGGCTATCTGCGGCCCTATTGGGTCACCTATGAACGGGAGGGATCCAACGGGAATTCCCGGCTGATGGACATGCCGGTGGCAGAAATGACCACGGCCCTTGCCCTTTCCGATATGGAGGCGCCACTGCCGCCGTCCCATTGGGGTGATACCCGGCAGCATGTCTTTTACGGCGCGCTCTATCATGGCTTTGTCATGCTGCTCAATCGTGGCTACCGCCAGTTCCGCCCCCATCGCACGCTGCCGGTCACCCGCGAATTTCAACTTTATCTGCGCCGCCTGCTGCTGATGCCGTTCCAGGCGCTTGAGCGCCGGCTCGCCACCCGGCGTATCCGCAATGGGGGCTTCCCCTATCACCTGGCCCTGCTGCAACTGGAACATGACAGTGCCTTTCAGGAGCATTCACCCTTTGCCAGTCTGACGGATTTCCTGACTGACGTGTTTCAAGGCTTCGCTGAGGGCGCTCCACGTCATCACCACCTCGTGGTCAAGGCGCATCCGCTTGAGGATGGTCGGGTTCCGATCCGGCGCACCGTCCGCCAGCTGGCCAAACGCTATGGGCTGGAACATCGCGTGCATTACGTGCGTGGCGGCAAACTGGCTGCCCTGCTGAATGAGGCCCGCACGGCCGTTACCGTGAATTCAACCGCAGGTCAGCAGGTGCTCTGGCGCGGTATCCCGCTGAAGGTGTTCGGCAAGGCAGTCTATGACAAGCCTGAGTTTGTTTCGACCCAGCCACTGGCAGAGTTCTTTGCCGCCCCCGCAAGGCCGGATAACCGTGCCTACAAGGACTATCGCCGCTATCTTCTGGAAACCTCGCAACTCCCCGGTGGCTTCTATTCCCGCAAGGGTCGCCGCCAACTGCTACGGCAGGTGGTGGATATGATGCTCGCCTCGGAGGACCCCTATCAGGCGCTCATGCAGGGGACAGCGGCACCGCGGCAACAGTTGCGTGTGGTGAGCTGAGACGCCACATCTCTAAGGCTGGATTTTTTCAAGACGCTGCGCTAGCTTGACCCCAAAACTTGAGGCAAAACAATAATAGGTCGAGGAGACCGAGCAGTGAAAACCGTTCCCTTTCAATGGGCGCGACCGGTTGCGATTCTGGCCGCAGTCTCGCTGGCAGCATCCTGTGGCCTTCCCCAGGTCGGCCCGAACAAGCGTCAGATCTACGCCGGTTCCGTGCAAAAAGAAGGCGATGCCTTCATCGTCTCGGTCAATGACCGCGTCACCCGTGCCACCGCCGTGGTGCCCGCGCTCGGATTTTCTGACAATTTCCGCAGCGCCGGTCAGCTGACCTCCGATGTGATCCGCCCCGGCGATGTTCTGGGCCTCACGGTCTGGGAAAACGTCGATGACGGGTTGCTGGCGGCTGAAACAACCAATGCCACGGTTCTGGAAGAGGTGCAGGTCGACAGTGCCGGCTTCATCTTCGTCCCCTATGCAGGGCGGCTGCGCGCCTCGGGCAATACGCCGGATCAGTTGCGCCGCACCATCACCAAGAAGCTGGAAGATCAGACACCGGACCCACAGGTTCAGGTGCGCCGCCTTGCGGGCGATGGCGCGACTGTCAGCCTGACCGGGGCGGTAGGTGGACAGGGTGTCTATCCGATTGAACGCCCCACCCGGACGCTGGCAACCATGCTGGCCCGTGCGGGCGGCGTTGCGATTGAGCCTGAAAACGCTCAGATTACCGTCATTCGTGGCGCCGAACGTGGCACCATTTGGTTCCAGGATTTGTTCAAACACCCGGAGCTGGACATTGCCCTGCGCGGCGGTGACAAAATCCTGGTGGAAGAGGACAGCCGCTCCTTCACCGCATTGGGCGCCACCAGCGCACAGGCGCGCGTCCCGTTTGAAAGCCAGAACCTCTCCGCACTTGAAGCGATTGCGCAGGTCGGCGGTCTGGTCTCCACCGCATCGGATCCCACTGGCGTCTTTGTCTTGCGCAACGAACCCGCAGAAATCGCCAATCAGGTCTTGGGACGCAACGATCTGATCGGTGCGCAGCGGCTGGTCTATGTGCTGAACCTTACGAAACCCAACGGGCTGTTCGTGGCCCGCGACTTTGTGATCCGTGATTCCGATACGCTCTACGTCACCGAAGCGCCCTATGCCCAGTGGACCAAGACGATTTCCCTGCTGGCCAGCCCGCTGGCCCCCATCGCCAGTGTCGAAAGTTTGGCCAGCGGCGGCTGATGACATGACGGGACACCACCCGACAACCAAGGCCGGGGGCCCGCACTCCCGGCTTTTTTATTACAACGCCGGCTTCCTGCGTCAGAAGCGGCTGCGGCGTATCCTGTCGCTGGCCGGCTATGACCTGCGCCTGGGCAAACCAACCGCCGATGATCTGGTCGCGGTCTGGGGCAATGCAGATACCGCCCATCGTGGCCATGCTGTGGCAGAGGCGCAGGGCTGTGGCCTGTTGCGGGTCGAGGACGCTTTTCTCCGCTCAATCCATCCCGGCCGGGCGGGGGAGCCACCGTTGGGACTGTTGCTGGACCGCTCCGGGTTGCATTTTGACCCCGCTACCCCGTCCGATCTGGAGCAGCTGCTGGCCTCACATCCGCTGGATGACAGCGCATTGATGCGGCGCGCCCGGCGCGCCATCGCGCGGCTGCAGGACGCCCATCTGAGCAAATACAACGCCTATTCGCCACAGGCACCGGTCCCTGATCCCGGCTACGTGCTGGTGATCGATCAGGCCCGTGGCGATGCCTCGGTCCGCGCCTCGACCCCGTTCGAGGGCACCGATCACGCGCGGTTTCAAGAGATGCTCTATTACGCGCAGGACGAACATCCAGGCGCCCGTATCATCATCAAATCTCACCCGGAGGACCGCGCGGGCCACCGCCCCGGCTACTACAGCGCCGCAGACGCGCAGGGCCGGGTTGAAATCCTTAATACGCCAGTGTCACCCTGGGCACTGCTGGAAGGCGCAATCGCCGTCTATACCGTATCGTCGCAAATGGGATTCGAGGCGATCCTTTGCGGCCACAAACCCCGCATTTTTGGTCAGCCTTTCTATGCAGGCTGGGGCCTCAGCGAGGATGAATTCCCCATCACCCGGCGCCAACGCAGCCTGACCCGCGCGCAGCTGTTTGCAGCCGCGATGATCCTTTATCCCACATGGTACAGTCCCCATCACGACCGCCTGTGCGAGCTGGAAGAGGTGATCGACGCGCTGGAGGCGGAGACCCGCGCCTGGCAGCAGGACCGCGCCGGCTGGATCGCCTCCGGCATGCGGCTTTGGAAACGGCACCCGCTACAGACCTTTTTTGGCCGCTACCGGCGCCTGCGGTTCAGCAACAGCCCCAAGACGGCGAAGGCAAGTGGGCGCAATTGGATGATCTGGGCCGGGCGCACCAGCACCGGGCAATCTCCCGGCGCCCATCGTGTCGAAGATGGCTTTCTGCGGTCGCGCGGCTTGGGCGCGGATCTGATACCACCGCTGTCACTGGTGGTGGACCGGCAGGGGATCTACTACGACCCTCACCAACCCAGCGATCTGGAGGATCTGATCGCCGCCCGTGCCACCCTGACGCCCGAGCAGCAGCAGCGTGCGGAAACCCTGACCCAGCGACTGGTGCAAGACAGCCTGTCGAAATACAACCTAGGCGGCACAGTGCCGGACCTGCCGGAGGGGCATCGGGTGCTGGTCGTCGGACAGGTGGCGGATGATGCCTCGGTTCGGCTGGGCTGCGAGAAAATCGCGACCAACGCCGATCTTTTGCGCGCCGCCCGCGCCGCAAACCCGGGCGCGGTGCTGATCTACAAACCCCACCCCGATGTGGAGGCCGGTCTGCGGGATGGCAGCATCGCCGCAGAGCAGCTGGCCGATGTGGTGGTGCCCGACAGCGACCCGATGGCGCTTTTGGATATGGTACATGACGTTTGGACAATGACGTCGCTAATGGGATTTGAGGCCCTGCTGCGCGGGGTGAAGGTCACAACGGTTGGCGCGCCCTTCTATGCTGGCTGGGGGCTGACCACGGATCTGGGCGCTGTCCCGGTGGCCCGACGTCAGGCACGCCCCTCGCTGATGGGGTTGGTGCACGCCGCGCTGATCGACTACCCGCGTTACGTGGATCCAGTCAGCGGCCTGCCCTGTCAGGTGGAATTGGTGATTGAGCGACTGGCCAAAGGAGAAATCCCCGAGCCGAGCGCCGCCAATAGAACACTGGCCAAGCTTCAGGGTCTGCTGGCCACCTACGCCCACCTCTGGCGATAAGCTGCGCACGCAGAAGGTACTTTGCCCGGTCTTGGGGCGCTGCCCCTAGCGCAGGGAACGCGTCCAGCGGTGTTGGATATCAGCTCCGACCGGACGGACATCAACCAAATCAAAGCGCGGCGCCTCGGCCAATGCGTCCAGCCCGAGGCTGCCGATTGAAGACAAGCCATCGCCGCCGATACCCAGCCCTGCGGTGAACCCGATCAGCTCATCCACCAGATCCTGCGCCAATAGCGAGGCCGCAAGCGCACTCCCCCCCTCGCAGAAGACCCGTGTCAGCCCCGCCTGCCCCAGTTGCTGCAACACGTCGCCCGCATCCAGCTGCAGCCCATCTGCCGCGCAGGGCAGCAAGACCGCCCCCAATCCTTCCCAGGCGCGCAGGCGTTCGGCGTCGGCCCCGGCGCCGTGGCAGATCCAGACCGGAATGTCGCGCGCGCTGCGCGCCAACTGCCCCATCAACGGCAGGTCCAGATGGCGTGAGATCACCACCCGCACCGGTTGGCGCGCCACCCCCAGATCCCGCACCGTCAACGAGGGATCATCCGCCCGGGCGGTGCCGCCGCCTACCATCACCGCATCATGGCGCGCCCGCATGGCATGTACGGCCCGCCGCGCCTCCGACCCGGTGATCCATTTGCTTTCACCCGCAGCGGTGGCAATGCGCCCGTCGAAGCTGCTTGCCAGCTTCAGGGTGACAAAGGGGCGTCCCTGTTCGGTCTTCAGAAAGAACCCGGCATGATCCCACGCCGCCGCATCGGAACAGACCCCGGTGGTGACCGGGATCCCTGCGTCACGCAACATCGCAAACCCGTGGCCTGAGACACGCGGATCGCTATCCTCGATCGCCGCGACGACACGCGCCACGCCAGCATTGATCAGAGCCTGCGCGCAGGGCGGGGTCTTGCCGGTATGAGAGCAAGGTTCGAGCGAGACATAGACCGTTGCACCGCGGGCCAGGTCTCCGGCCTGCTGCAACGCCTGTGGTTCAGCATGGGGGCGACCACCCGGTTGGGTCCACCCACGGCCAACGATGCGTCCGTCGCGCACGATCACGCAGCCCACGGCCGGGTTCGGCCAGCAATTCCCCTGGCCACGCCGCCCCAGCGACAGTGCCAGCGACATGAACCTTGCGTCCTCGGGCCGCGCCCGTTCTGCGGGGCTCACTCTTCTGGCGCCACCGGCGGGCGCAGCTCGTGAACGAAGTCCTCGAAATCGTCCGCCGCCTGGAAATTCTTGTAAACACTGGCAAAACGCACATAGGCGACGGTGTCGATCCGGGCCAGCGCCTCCATCACGATCTCACCAATCTTGCTGGACTGAATATCGGTCTCGCCCATGCTTTCCAGCCGCCGCACGATACCCGAAATCATCTGGTCAATGCGTTCCGGTTCGATGGGGCGCTTCTGCATGGAAATACGGATCGAACGCTCCAGCTTGTCGCGATCGAAATCTTCGCGTTTTCCGTTGGTCTTGATCACAACGAGATCACGCAGCTGCACCCGTTCATAAGTGGTAAACCGTCCGCCGCAGGCCGGGCAGAACCGGCGCCGCCGGATCGAGACATGATCCTCAGCAGGGCGCGAGTCTTTTACTTGGGTGTCGATATTTCCGCAAAACGGGCAGCGCATCAGCTGTCCCCCCTGTTCCAGTCCGCCGGTGAACGGGACGCCGCTGCGTCCTTATCCACAACTATATGGCAGCCTCTAGGGTTTGGGTAGAGGTGAATTACGACCACAAGATGCCGGGGCCTAGACCAGATGCGCGATCACCCTACGGCTGTGTGGTGCGTCGCGATGCTCGAAGAGGTAGATCCCCTGCCAGGTACCCAATGCAGGCCGCCCACCGCTCACCGGGATGGACAGGCTGACCGGCAACAACGCTGCCTTGATATGGGCAGGCATGTCGTCCGGCCCTTCATAGGTGTGGCGCAGATAGGCCATCGACGGATCGGAGGCCGGAGGCACCAAGCGGGACAGATAGGCCAGCAAATCACCCTGTACTTCCGGATCAGCATTTTCCTGGATCAACAGCGAACAGGAGGTGTGCTGCACAAAAAGCGTCAGCAGCCCCTGGCTGTGCCCGCTATCCTGCACCCACGGGGCGATCTGATCGGTTATCTCATACAGCCCCTGCCCACGGGTTGTGACGGTGAACTCTGCCTGCATGACCTCTGACCTTGGTCCTGATTGTCTTGTGCCTCACGCCTCAGTTGCGGCTGCGAAAGGGGAAAATCCAATCCTCGCATTTGCCATAGGCCGCATTGGCGCGGAATGCATATCCCGGCGTCAGGATATCGCCGGTCCAATTGCCGGTAAAGGGCGTCACCCCGGCGGCTGCCGGATCCAGCGTGAAGCGCACGGCAGAGCGCGCGCCGGTTGTGGCGCTGGCGCCGATACCGTCCACGGCGTAGATCTTCGTCTGCCAGGACAGCCCCAGGGATTTGCGCACATAATCTCCGGCGGCACACCAATAGTCGGATTTGAGGGCCCCGGCGCGGCCAGTCACCTCAAACTGGCCGGTCCCGGCTGGCACCACCTCCAGCCGGTTGATGGCGCGAAAGGCAGAGGCAGGTGTCGATAGGGTGACCAGCACCAGCGCGGCCCCCACTATTCCCAGAATGCGCCGTCCGGCTGAGGTGGGGATGGTGCGACCCGCACCTATGCCAAAGCGAGAGGTGAAACGGGAAACAAAACGCATGGGCAACCTCCTGGTCCGGGACCACTGTGCTTCTCAGAAGCGGGTAAAAGCGGTTGTGCATTGGTGGTCAGCCTGCTGAACACTGAGCCGATCCCCGACGCGATAGGCGTTGGTCCGTTTCAGCCAGCTGTCGCCGCGCTCACTTGCGACCGGTGCCAGGGTGAAATGCACGGTGGATTTGCGGTTCACCGCCACCCCCTCACCCAGGCCGCGGGCAACATAGATATCCTGCCCCCAGCCAGCACCCAACGCGCGGCGTGCGTAATCCGCAGCACCACACCAGAACGCCGAACGAACCGCGCCCTGCGGAGGCGCCACCTCGAATTGACCATCAGGCAGCGCAAAAACCCGTGCCCGGTCAGGAGTGACATGGCCCGTGGGCGCCGCATCGGCACAGGCCGAGAGCGCGAGCGTCGCCGCTAGGAGGAATGAAGGTAGTCGCATGATGCCAATCCCTGAATAACTAAAACTGCCGCAGGTCCCGACCGAATGCTTCAGTCCGACCGACCCGGCGTCGCAAAGCCTGCATGAAGGTTCTGAAGTGTGAGATAGGAGGCCACGGACAGGATTCCAGATACAGACGGACGCTGCCAGTCACAACTGATCACATTCATCGGGGTAACGCCACTTTGCCGCGCAACCAAACAGGTGATCACCGCGTTGAGCGGGCAAACAACCATCAGACAGAGGATCTTTTCATGGCTCAGAAAACCTTGTTCATCACCGGCGCCTCCAGCGGCATTGGCGCTGCAACCGCCCGCGCAGCTCATAAGGCAGGCTGGAATGTCGGGCTATTTGCCCGCTCCGAGGACAAATTGAACAGCCTTGCTGAGGAACTGGGTGACGGCGCCTTGGTCCTGCCCGGCGATGCGACGAAATTCGAAGATCAGGTCGCTGCCCTGCAACATCTTCGCGACAGTTTTGGTCAGGTGGACGCCGCTTTTGCCAATGCGGGCACCGGGCTGAACACCCCCGGCACAGAGAAGGGAGATCCGGCTGAATGGCACGATTTGGTGCATATCAACATCATGGCTCTCCTTTACACAGCCAAGGCCGCCCTCCCGCATCTGAAACGTCAGAAGGGCCACATGGTGCTAACCGGCTCGGCAGCCGGGCGAGTGCATATCCCCGGCTCGATCTACGGCGCCTCCAAATGGTTCGTCCATGGTTACGGTGGCAATCTGGCGGAGGAAATGAAGGAATGGGGTGGTCGCTGCACGGTGGTCGCGCCGGGAATGGTGGACACCGCGTTCTTTGACGAGGCCAAGCCCGACAAGTTGAAGCCCGAAGATGTGGCCGATGCCGTAGTCTTTGCGCTGGAGGCTGATCCACGCAACGCCGTGCGCGAAGTGTTCCTGATGCCTACCGGCTGACCTGACTGTCTTCCCACCGTCTTGGTCGCAAGTCATCCGGAGGGGTATCGCACCCCTTCCGGATGATTACAGCAGCACCACAGATGTCCTTGGACATAAGGCGCTGGTTAGTGGCGGCGCTCAGTGGGAAAGGGTATAATTTCAGCGGTTTGCCCTTCGGTCAGGGCCGTTGCCAGCACCTCCAGAACATCCGGATCAGCCGCCTCACCAGCCTCTTGGCCGAAGGCGGCGCAAGCACGATCCATCAGCATGGCGCGGGCAGCTGGTGCATCCAGTTCCTCAAGCAACGCCCGATCCTCGCGCATGATATCCACCAGAAATGCATTCGCTTTGGTCAGCGCGCTGAGCGATCTGAGTTTGTCATCCAACACGGTAAGTGCGTCGTTCAAATTGGAATGATGCGGCATTGGACCCCCTCCGATATCGCGAAATTAACATGTTGGTAACTTAGGTGCTTGCGGGCGGAAAACAATTGTTGACCGTTAGGAATGGTTAACGAACCGACCTGTCCGACATCTCGTCAAGCGCCTCGTATTTCACTCTTCATCCAGTGCAGCCCTGTGGCACGCGCAATAAAAAAGGCGCCCCGGATGGGACGCCTGGTACTCCGTTGCTATGCATCAGTGCTACTGATCCAAGAAGGAACGCAGTTTGCGCGAACGGCTCGGATGCTTCAGCTTTCTGAGCGCCTTGGCCTCGATCTGACGGATCCGTTCACGGGTTACGCTGAACTGCTGGCCAACTTCCTCCAGCGTGTGGTCGGTATTCATCCCGATACCAAACCGCATCCGCAAAACCCGTTCTTCACGCGGGGTGAGTGAGGCCAGAACCCGGGTTGTGGTTTCCTTGAGGTTTTCCTGAATGGCGCTATCCAAGGGCAGCACCGCATTCTTGTCCTCAATGAAATCGCCCAGCTGGCTGTCTTCCTCGTCCCCAATCGGGGTTTCGAGAGAGATCGGCTCCTTGGCGATCTTCATCACCTTGCGAACCTTCTCCAGCGGCATCTGCAGCTTTTCAGCCAGTTCTTCCGGAGTCGGCTCGCGGCCGATTTCATGCAGCATCTGGCGACCGGTGCGGACCAGCTTGTTGATCGTCTCGATCATGTGGACCGGAATACGGATGGTCCGCGCCTGATCCGCGATGGAGCGGGTGATCGCCTGGCGGATCCACCAGGTCGCATAGGTCGAGAACTTATAACCGCGACGGTATTCGAATTTATCCACCGCCTTCATCAGGCCGATGTTGCCTTCCTGAATGAGGTCAAGGAACTGCAGACCACGGTTGGTGTATTTCTTGGCGATGGAAATCACGAGACGCAGGTTTGCCTCGACCATTTCCTTCTTGGCCTGACGGGCCTCTTTTTCGCCCTTCTGAACCTGCTGCACGATGCGGCGGAATTCAGAGATATCAAGACCCACATATTGACCAACTTGCGCCATATCAGCGCGCAGCTCTTCAACCTTCTCGGTCGACCGTTCGACAAACATCTGCCAACCGCGCCCGGGCTTTTCGCCCATCTCGGCCAGCCAGTTCGGGTCCAGCTCGCGACCGCGATAGGCCTCGACGAACTCACGACGGTTGATACGGGCCTGATCAGCCAACTTCACCATGGAGCTGTCGATCGACATGACGCGACGGTTGATCCCATAAAGCTGATCAATCAGCGCTTCGATCCGGTTGTTGTGCAGGTGCAACTCGTTCACCAGCAGCACGATTTCAGAGCGCAGGGACTGGTAGACCTGCTCGTCGCGCGCGCTGAAGGAGCCATCCTCGTTCAGGGTGGCCGAAATCCGGCTGTCCTGCATCTCGCTCAGCTGTGCATAGTCCGAGGAGATCTGCTCCAGAGTGGTCAGGACCTTGTCCTTCAGCGCCGCTTCCATCGCAGCGAGGGACATATTGGCCTGATCGTCCTCGTCGTCGTCATCGTCCTGCGCAATCGGGTTGCCGTCTGCATCCAGCTCGGGACCGGTTTCCTTGGCGGCGGGCTTGTTCGCGGCCACGGCGGAGGTATCCACCACCGGCTCGCTCACCTCGCCATCCTCATCCAGCTGATTGCCGAATGTCGCCTCAAGGTCGATCACATCGCGTAACAGAATGTCTTCGGACAGAAGTTCATCATGCCAGATGGTGATTGCCTGGAAGGTCAGCGGGCTCTCGCAGAGGCCTGCAATCATCGTGTTGCGACCGGCCTCGATCCGCTTGGCGATGGCGATCTCGCCCTCGCGGCTCAGCAGTTCGACAGATCCCATCTCGCGCAGATACATCCGCACGGGGTCATCGGTGCGGTCCAGCTTCTCAGCTGCCGCCCCGGCCACCGCCACTTCGCGGTTGCTCTCGGTGGTCACCAGTTCGGTCGAGCCTTTCTGCTCTTCCTCTTCGGCTTCCTCATCCTCGATGATGTTGATGCCCATTTCGGAGAGCATGGACATCACATCCTCGATCTGCTCCGAACTTACCTGATCCGGCGGCAGGACCTGATTGAGCTGATCATAGGTGATGTAGCCCTTCTCACGCGCTTCGGCGATCATCTTCTTGACCTGAGTCTGGCTCATGTCGAGAGAGATTTCGGGCTCCTGATCGTCAGGTTTGCGGTCGTCGGTATCTTTGGCGGCCATTCAATGCTCCTCGTAGGGGCTGGGGCGATTCGGTTTCGCGAATCATTATCGCGATCCGCTGATTCGTCACCCGGTTTACCCGTTTTTCTTTCGCTCTTCCTTAGCAAAACGACTCACTGCGGCGCAGCGGTCACTTCTTGGAGTAGCCAATTCGTTCCAAAAGGGCGCCGAAAGCGTCACGTTCCTCACGGTTCAGACGCGCTCCGTTCTCCCCAACATCATATTGCGCACGATCTTCATTCTCGCTGCGCACGGCCTTGTTGCGGGCTTCTGCCGCCTGCCCCAGTCGCCATGTCACGGCTTCATCTGCCAGTCCGTCCAGATCCTCTTCCGCCTCAGCCAGCTCGGCATCCAGACCGCGGCTCGCCTCCAGTTTGGCAAACTCCTCCGCCAGGGTCAGACTGGCCACCTCAACGTCACCGGGTCGCCGCAGACAGGGGCTGATTGCCACATGGCGAAGCGCAAAGAGGTTTTCAAGAGCATGTGCCCCGGCAGCCGCAGCTATTTCTTCTTTCAGCCGTTCCGGTGCATCAATGCCATGGCGCAGCACCAGATCACGCAGCAGCGCGTGATCCGATCCGATACAGGCCATGCGTTCCAGATTGACCTCATATTTGGCGACGACGGCCGGGGTGGTGATCACCGTGGCCAGTATCACCGCCTCGCGCACCCGCGCCAGTGACTCTTCGCTGCCACCGGCCAGCAGAGAGTTACGCGTGGTTTCCAGCGGCTGCGGTGGGGCGTTCTTGCCCCGCCAGGGCATCCGCGTACCATCACGAAACCCGCTGCTCTTGCGCGATTTACCAGCGGCATAGCCGCCTTGTTTGCCTGAATAGCCCTGGCTACCGGATGTGTCTGGCCGACCTGCTGGCACACCAGCAGGCGCCGGCCCGTTATCGTAAGGTCCGGCGTCATAACCCGGATCAAATCCCGGATCGTAGCCCGCTGTATCATACCCGGGATCATATCCGGCGTCGTAATCTGCACCGAAACCAGGATCATCTGCCGGCCTGCCCCCCGGATCAAAACCGGCATCAGGCGCGGCATCAAAGCCAAGATCCAGACCCGATCCGGCTGCCTCCTCCCGCGGGCGCCCTCCCCGAAACAATTCCCAGCGCAGATCCTGCAAATCCTCACCATAGTGGCGGCGGATCGAAGGGTCACGGATCAGTCGGACCTTGTCGCGCAGCGCCTTGTCCAGCGCGGCCTTGCGTTCCGGGCTGTCAAACACCTTGCCTTCGGTTTCGCGCTGCCAGAGCAGCCGTACCATGGGCATCGCCTGATCCAGCACCGCTTGCACGGCCTCGCGCCCTTCGGCGCGGATCAGATCATCCGGGTCCTTGCCCTCTGGCATCAGCGCAAAGCGCAGGGATTTTCCGGCTTCCAGCAACGGCAGAGCCAGATCAATCAACCGCATCGCCGCACGCAGGCCTGCGGTGTCACCATCCAGCGCAATGATCGGCTCATCGGCGATCCGCCATAGCATCTGCAACTGGTTTTCAGTGATCGCGGTACCCAGAGGCGCCACCGACGCCTCAAAGCCACCCTCGGCAAGCGCGATCACATCCATGTAACCTTCGGCGACCAAAAGCTGGCCAGATTTCCCCGATGCGGTGCGCGCAGGCCCGTGATTGTAAAGGCTGCGCCCTTTGTCAAACAGCGCCGTCTCCGGCGAGTTCAGATATTTCGCATTGTCACGCGGATCCATTGCACGCCCGCCAAAGGCAATCGCCCGCCCCCGCGCATCGCGGATGGGAAACATGATCCGGTTACGGAACGTATCGTAGGGTTTGCCCCCTTTGTTGGAAGGCTTGGCAAGGCCCGCCCCCATGATCAGCTCTTCCGGCACCCCTTTGCCACGCAACGCATCCCAGAGATTCTGCCACCCTTCCGGAGCGAAGCCGATCTCCCAGCGTTCCAGCGCCGGGCCGCTCAGCCCACGCCGCATCAGATAGCTGCGCGCGCCTTCCCCGGCCCGCGTGTTGAGCTGCAGGCGAAAAAATCGCACAGCCTGCTCCATGACCTCGGCCAGCTGGGCCCGGTGATCCTGTTTCTGCTGCGCCCTCGGATCACGGGCGGGCATCTCCATCCCCGCCTCCTGCGCCAGGATCTGCACCGCCTCCATAAACCCGACGTTTTCGGTTTCCTGCACAAACTTCAGCGCGTCCCCTTTGGCGTGGCAGCCAAAGCAGTAGTAGAACCCTTTGCGGTCATCGACGTGAAAGCTGGCGGATTTCTCATGGTGAAACGGGCAAGGTGCCCACATGTCGCCCTTGCCCTGGTTCGATTTGCGCTGATCCCACATGACCTTGCGCCCGACAACCTGCGTGAGGCTGACGCGGGTGCGCAATTCGTCAAGGAAACCGGGGGGAAGCGACATCTCAGTTGCTCTGCAGCTGCTTTTTCATCTTCTGGATCTGATCCCAGTTTTCCAGGCACTGCTGTTCCATCAATTCCCCGAGATCCGTATCGCGCAGATCACGTTTGCGCAGGCTGTAGACATGGGCCGTCAGCTGCGGAATGGCCTTGCTGTACTGGTCAGGCCAGCTGGGGTCGCTGTCCAGAATCGTCTGGCCGACGTCCGCCTGCTTCACCCGGTCCAGCCGCGCCTGTTGCACCGCCGCCATGACCTGCCCTTGATACTTGCAGCTTTTTTCTTTCTTTTCAGCCGCATAGACTGGCGTTGCCAGCAATGCCGCGACAAGGGCAAGACGGATCATACAGATGACTCCCGGAATCAGTTGGTGATCCAGAGAGATTACCCCCGTGCCGCGACAGCTTCCATCGCTGTTTTCAGATCATCCACAAGTGTCTCCGCCATGGACCGGAACACCATGATCTGCAGGGTCTTTGGCCCCAGCCGCGTGATGGACGCCGCCATGTGTTTCAACTCACAGCGAGCTGTGTGGCCGCGTTTGAACACACTTGGCCGCAGATCCACCGGGCACAGCCGCGCCAGCACCGCATCTCCCTGCGCTCCCTCCAGCCGGACCACCGCCCAACCATCGCTCTGATCGGTAAGCGCAGCATGCTCTGCCAGCGCAGGATCCGGGCGGGTCCCGCTCAGCAGTGCCATCTCGCGGCCAAACCAGATAATCCGCGCGCCCGCTTTGGCATGGCTGCGGTTCGGCGCCGGCCAGCGCAGCCCGTGGGCTGCCTCCAGGGCAGCCGACAGCGCAGCCACCTGCCCCGCATAGGGCGCCAGCGTCGTCATCCCTTCACCCGGCGCTTCCGTCAAAGACAGCTCCCCGACCTCCAGGGGCAACAATCCGGCACAGGGGGTTTTTACGCGTAACTCAACCACGGGCACGCTCCCCTTCCGGGTCAAAGAACACTGGCTCCACAATCTCGCAAAGCGTATCCAGACCCGCGGTGTGATCTACCATACGAATGGGATCACCAATCCTGTCAGGGCCAGCCTTAATCAGCGCCAGACCAATCATATGACCCAGCGTCGGCGCATAGCAGACGGAGGTCACATAGCCCTGATCATGCGCCCGCGTGACCGGATCCTCCGGATCAAAGAGATGCGCCCCGGCGGTCAGCTGCTGCACCGCGCCGGTAGGTTTGATCCCCACCAGCCGCATTCGGGTCTTGTCGACCAACCCCTCGCGCAATGCCATATCGCGACCGACGCAGGATTTGCCAGAACGCAAAATCCCGCCGAACCCCAGATCATGCAGCGTGGCCGTGCCGTTGATCTCCGCATGGGTCAGAAACCCTTTCTCAATCCGCAAGACGTTCAGGGCTTCCAACCCGTAGGCCCCACCGCCCAGCCCCTCGGCCCGGCGCAGCAACTCGCCAAACAGGCTCTCACCGTAGCGCGCCGGCACCGCCAGTTCATAAGCTTCCTCACCGGAGAACGAGATCCGAAACAGCCGCGCGGAAACCTCGCCCAGCGCAATCTCACCACAGGCCATGAACGGCCAATCAGCGGGTTCAAAGGCCGTGCCCAACAGCTCCTGCAACAAGGTGCGCGCCTTAGGGCCTGCGACGGAAAACTGCGCCCATTGCTCGGTGACCGAATTGATCCGCACATCCCAATCCGGGTGCAACGCCTGCGTCACGAACTCCAGATGCGCCATCACCTGCCCGGCAGCAGCGGTTGTTGTGGTCATCACATAGTGGTTCGGCGCAAGACAGGCCGTTGTGCCGTCATCCATGACAAAGCCATCTTCGCGCAGCATCAAACCATAGCGCACCCGACCGGGTTTCAGCTTGGCAAAACCATTGGCATAAACAAAGTCCAGCAGCCGCGCCGCATCCGGCCCCTGAATATCAATCTTGCCGAGGGTGGAGACATCCGCGACCCCCACCGCATTGCGCACATACCCAACCTCGCGGTCACAGGACTGCCGCCAATGGGTCTCGCCGGGTTTGGGAAAATAGCTGGCCCGATACCAAAGCCCAACCTCCATCATATGGGCGCCCATATCCTCCGCCAGCCGATGCGACGTCAGCAACCGCCGGGGCGCAAAGCCCTGATCCTCTGCCCCTGCCCCCATCACGCCAATCGGCACTGGCACATAGGGCGGGCGAAAGGTGGTGGTGCCCGTCTCAGGGATACTGCGCCCCGTGGCCTCCGCCAGAACCGCCAGCGCCACCACATTTGAGCTTTTTCCCTGATCCGTGGCCATACCTTGGGTCGTGTAGCGTTTCATATGCTCAACCGAGCGGAAGTTCTCGCGCCCAGCCTGACAGATGTCCTTGACCGTGACATCATTCTGAAAATCAACCCAGGCCCGCCCCCGCCCCGGCACCGACCACAGCGGGGAAATGCGATATTCCGCCTGCTCGGCCTCAGGCAGCTCTGCCGCAACAGCCCGCTTGCCCAATGCCTCTAATGCTCGCGCGCCGGCTTCTGCCCCATCTTGCAAGACCGCCATGGTGGTGAAGCGCCCGCGACAGGCCCCCACGGCCTCCAGCCCAGGAACCGCACCGTCCTGCGGCACAAAACACGCAAGGTCCCGCCGCCAGCGGGGCCGTCCGTTTAGATGGCAGGTCAGATGCAACGTCGGGTTCCAACCACCGGACATGGCCAGACAGTCCGTCTGCAACTTCTCCTCTCCCGATACCGATCGCAGGGTCAGGCTCTCCAACCGTTGACGGCCAGAGGCATTGCAGACCTGCGCCCCCCGGATCACCCGAAAAGCATCACTCTGAGGTGCGTCATGGCGGCTGTCGATCACCGCTGCAACATGCACCCCGGCCGCAACAAGATCCCGCGCGGTGCGGTGGGCATCATCGTTGTTGGCAAACACGGTCACCCGTTCCCCCGGCGCCACCCCCCAACGATTGAGGTAACTGCGCACAGCCCCGGCCATCATGATCCCCGGCCGGTCATTATTGGCAAAGGCCACGGGTCGCTCCAATGCGCCTGCGGCAAGGATCGCGCGTTTTGCAACCAGCCGCCAGAAACAAGCGCGCGCGGGTTTGCCGCTACCGGCAGGTACTGTCTCAAGCGCGCCGTAGGTGCCCTGATCGTAAACACCTGTCACGCTCGTGCGCGCCATACGGCGCACATTGTCCAGACTGTCCAGCTCTGCCAGCGTGGCCGCAACCCACTGCTGCGCCGGGTTTCCATTGATGATCTCTTGTTCGCTGAGCAATCGACCGCCGGGCTGACTATCCTCGTCGCACAGGATCACATCCGCCCCGCCCCGCGCCGCCGTAAGTGCCGCCATCAGCCCCGCAGGTCCGGCGCCGATCACCAAGAGATCGCAGAACCCATAGGCCTTTTCATAGATCCCATCATCCGGCGCGCCAGACAATGCGCCCAGCCCCGCCGCACGGCGAATGACCGGCTCATAAATCTTTTCCCAGAACGCTGCAGGCCACATAAAGGTCTTGTAGTAAAACCCCGCGCCCAGAAACGGTGCGGCCAGATCGTTCACCGCCATCACGTCAAAACCAACCGACGGCCAGCAATTCTGACTGCGCGCCGCCAGTCCTTCATAAAGCGGCAGCGTGGTGGCCCTCAGATTGGGCTCCTGTGCTGCCCCCTCTCCCACGGTGACCAACGCGTTGGGTTCTTCACTGCCAGCAGTCAGGATGCCGCGTGGGCGGTGATATTTGAACGACCGCCCCACCAGATGAATGTCATTGGCCAGCAGGGCTGCCGCCAGCGGCTCCCCTTCCCGCCCGGTCAGGGCGCGCCCATTGAAGGAAAAGCCGACCTCGCGCGTATCGGACCTCCCCGCCCATCCTGCGATCCGCATCACAGATCCTCCTGCGCAGATGCCAGCTGCACCGCGAGCATCTCGTGACTGGACGTGTCGCGCCGCACCCGGATCCAGCTGCCGCAGCCTTGCTGGTGATACCACCATTCCTCAACCGGACCGGCGGGATTGTCCCGCAGATGGACATGGGCATGCCAGGCCTCAAGGCTGCCGCCCTCTGCAGGTGCCTCCAGCGCGGCACCCCGGTAATAGAACTCGCGCCGATCGCGCTCACCACATAGGGGGCAGGTAATCCTCATGGCCGACGCCCTTTCACCTTTCCAAAAATACTCATATCCACCGCTGCGGCAATCGCAGGCGCAAATTCGGCACTGCAGCGATCAATGCAGATTATGCTGCGCACCGGTCGCCTCCTCATCCATTAGGCCATGGCCAGTTTCGAACCGCTCCAGCCGGAATGCCGCCGCGGCCTCATGTGGACGGTCCGTGGCGATCAGATGGGCATAACACTGCCCAGAGGCAGGCGTTGCCTTGAATCCGCCATAGCACCAGCCCGCATTGAGATAGAGCCCCTCAATCGATGTCCGGTCTATGATGGGCGAGCCATCCGGTGTCATATCCATAATGCCGCCCCAGCTGCGCAACAGCCGTGCCTTGCCGATGGCGGGCAGCATCGCCATACAGGCCTCCATTGTGTGCTCCACCATCGGCAGGTTCCCCCGCGCCGCATAAGAAGTGTAGAGATCAAGGTAGCTGCCAAAGACCAAACCGCCCTTGTCCGACTGGCTGATATACAAATGCCCCTCCGCAAAGGTGATGACATGATCAATGATCGGCTTCAGCCCTTCTGAAACAAACGCCTGCAAAACATGGCTCTCAATCGGCAGGGTCAGACCAGCCATGGCCGCCACCTGACTGGACCGCCCGGCGGCGGCCATAGCGACCTTGCCCGCGCGGATCAGACCACGGGAGGTCTCAACCCCGATGACCTTGCCACCCTCAGTCCGAATGCCGGTCACCTCACAGTTCTGCAGGATATCAACACCGCGCTGATCCGCCCCCCGTGCAAACCCCCAGGCCACCGCATCATGGCGCGCCGTGCCCGCCCGGCGCTGTAGTAGCGCCCCCTGGATAGGAAACCGGTTGTTGTCATAGTTCAGCAGCGGCGCCATCTCGCGCAGTTGGTCGCGGGATAGAATCTCGGCATCATCGCCCTGATTGATGATCGCATTCGCCCGCCGCACGGCGCTGTCACGCTGCGCATCATTGTGAAAAACGTTCAAAATCCCGCGCTGCGACATCATCGCGTTGTAATTCAGATCCTGTTCCAGCCCCTCCCACAGCTTCAGGGAATGGGAGTAGAACTCAGAGTTGCCCGGCAAATAATAATTCGCCCGAACGATGGTGGTGTTGCGCCCCACATTGCCGCCGCCGATATAGCCACGCTCCAGCACGGCGATATTGGTCATGCCGTGATCCCTGGCTAAATAATAGGCGGTCGCCAGCCCATGACCACCGCCGCCGATGATCACCGCATCATATTCGGGTTTTGGATCCGGGTCGCGCCAATGGCCCTGCCAGCCCCGATTGCCCGTCAGCCCTTCGCGCAACACACGCCAGCCAGAAAATCGCATCCCCGCCCCCTTGGTCTTTTACCCGGCGATCAGACGCGGGCCTTTGCCCCGACCAACTGCCCTGGTGTCGTCGCGTGCCAGTCTGACCGGAACGCCACTGGGATACCAGCCCCGTGCAGATCAGCCGCCCGTTATCAGCAGCATATTCAGGACACATATGTCTAGTACTGAAAGCGACGCAGACCACCAGCACCGGGTCGCGTTCACCCCAAAATCACCCGCGCAGGCTACTAAAACGAAAAAAGAGGCGGGACATGCCGCCTCTTTTCTTATGTATGACCCAAAAGGGCTGCCTTGAATAAGGTCAAAGCCCCTTGGCACGGTAACTCTTGGCAACCTTGTCAATGGACACCAGATAAGCGGCTGTACGCAGATCAGTCACGTCATTGCGGCCGTGCCAGACCTCCCGCATCGACTGATAAGCCGTGCGCATGGTGTCATCCAGACCGGAGCGCACCAGCTCCAGCTCATCAGCGCCTCGCAGGTAGCGTTCGGTGAACTTGGGGTTCAGCGTCCAGGTCTTGCCCAGGCTTTCAGACAGGGCCTCCAGCTCATCCACAACCAGCTGATGACGCGCCTCTTCCTGGCGGCGTTGCATCCGGCCAAAGCGGATGTGGCTGAGGTTTTTGACCCACTCAAAGTAGGAGACCGTCACACCGCCCGCGTTGGCGTACATGTCAGGAATGATTACAGTCCCTTTGTCGCGCAGGATCTCATCCGCGCCCGCAGTGACGGGGCCATTTGCCGCCTCAATGATCAGGCGCGCTTTGATGTTGGCTGCATTGGTGAGGTTGATCACCCCCTCCAGAGCCGCCGGGATCAGGATGTCGCAATCCTCTTCCAACAGCAGCGCGCCATTTTCAACATACCGCGCATCCGGATAGCCCGTCACGCCGCCGTTGTTGGCGATCCACTGGAACACCGCTTCGATATCGAGACCATTTTCGTCGATCAGACCACCGTCGCGCTCGATCACAGCGGTGATCTTGGCGCCGTCTTCCGACATCAGGAATTTGGCCGCGTGGTAGCCCACATTGCCGAGGCCCTGAACGATCACCCGTTTGCCGTCCAGTTTGCCGTCCATATTGGCAGCCGCCACATCCTCCGGATTGCGGAAGAATTCGCGCAGAGCATACTGCACGCCGCGACCCGTCGCCTCGACCCGGCCAGCGATACCGCCCGCGTTCAGCGGTTTGCCGGTGACACAGGCCTTGGCGTTGATATCCGTGGTGTTCATCCGCGCATATTGGTCTGCGATCCAGGCCATCTCGCGTTCGCCAGTGCCCATATCGGGGGCTGGAACGTTCTGAGAGGGGTTGATCAGGTCGCGCTTGGCCAGTTCATAGGCAAAACGGCGTGTGATCAGCTCCAGCTCGTGCTCTTCGTACTGGCGCGGATCAATGCACAGCCCGCCCTTGGAGCCACCAAAAGGCGCCTCAACCAGCGCACATTTATAGGTCATCAGCGCCGCCAGCGCCTCAACCTCATCCTGATTCACGCCCATCGCATAGCGGATGCCGCCCTTCACAGGCTCCATATGTTCGGAATGCACCGAACGATACCCGGTGAAGGTCTGAATCCCCCCACGCAGGCGCACGCCAAAGCGCACGGTATAGGTCGCGTTGCAAACCCTGATCTTCTCTTCCAGACCCGGTGGCAGGTCCATCAGGGACACCGCCCTGTTGAACATCAGGTCCACACTCTGGCGAAAACTGGGTTCTGTTGCACTGCTCATCGGCTGTACTCCGTGCTTCTGCGTCGACTCAGTGAGATAGTGTCCGGACACTATGACTCTTGGATTAAGAAGGTGCGACCTTTTTGACCATTCCCGAGCAAAAAGAATCAATATTAGGCAAATTGAGGGCATGCGGCATTTGACTGAGTCGCCACGTTTGGCAGGTCGCTTCCGATTTGTTGACGCGCACTGAACAACCCGCGCGCGCGCGCCACATTACCGTTAAAATCAAGGACAATGCGCGCGATTTGGTCCGGTATACGCCCCAATTCCGCCACCTTCATAAAGCATTAATATGTGTGAAATTCCATTTCTGATGGCGCTGTGCCGGGGGGTTAAGCGGCTGGGGGTTCGACACATGACTATGCGTTCTGACAAGATATCCATCGCGGCCCGACAGGCCTGCCTGACCGCCTGCATTCGCAGCGGGGCGCAGCTGCGCGCTTTCCGGCAGGATGACTCGGGCGTACTGCTGAAACCCATGGTGGGCTTCCTGCTGTCAATGCTGGCCGTCGGCGGGATTGGCGTTGATCTGATGCGTATGGAACGGGACCGTACCATCCTGCAGTATACCCTTGACCGCGCAGTTCTGGCGGCTGCCGATCTCGACCAGCCACTGCCTCCTGCAGCGGTGGTTCAGGACTATCTCAGCAAGGCGGGGCTCAATAAATACTACACGCCCCCGGTGGCTGAAACCGGGCTCGGGTTCAAAAAGGTGCAAAGCACCATCGACACCACATTTGAAACCCACATGCTCAAATTCTCCAGCGGGCAGGACATGCCGCTCTATGCGACCTCCCGCGCCGAAGAGAGTATCGACGGGCTGGAGATCTCATTGGTGCTGGATGTCTCCGGATCGATGGGCAGCAACAGCCGCCTGGCCAATCTCAAGGTCGCGGCAAAAGATTTCGTCGACACGATGATCGCCAATACCATCGACAACAAGATGTCGATCTCCATCATCCCCTACGCCACACAGGTCAGCCTGCCGACCGAGTTGATGGATCAGTACAACACCACGGATGAGCACGCCTATTCCAACTGCGTGAATTTTGTCGGCAGCCATTTTCAGACCACCGCCCTGTCCACCACCCAGGAACTGGACCGGACGATGCACTTCAGCGTTTGGTCCGGCAGTGACTACCGCGCCAGCGCAAACCCGCTGGACAGCCCGACCTGTGAAGACAGTGCCAACCGTGAAATTCTGCCTTTCCAGAAGGATGCAAACACACTCAAAGGCTTCATCGACGGCCTTCAGGCAGAAGGCAACACATCGATCGATGTTGGCATGAAATGGGGCACTGCCCTGCTCGACCCAAGTGCGCGTCCCGCCATCAGCGCGCTGGCATCGGGCGGCGGCGCCATGGTGCCTGCAACGTTCAACAATCGCCCTGCGGCCTTCAATGACCACGAAACGGTCAAGGTTATCGTGCTGATGACCGACGGCAAGAATACCAACCAGTACTATGTCGAGTCCGACCACCGCGAAGGATCCTCCGACGTCTGGTACAACTCTGCCGCCACCGGATCGAACCCGCGCTACTCGCTCTATGATCCGCAACGCGACAAATACTGGTGGGACCGCATGAACCGCTGGGAAGATCACGCCTACGGTCAGGGCAGCTATCGCAAATGCGGCAGCTACAGCTGCTGGTGGCAGGATGAGCAGGGAGAGCCTGAGAATGTCAAACGCCTGAGCTGGGGTGAGCTGTTCGGTGAAACCTCGCTGAAATATCTCTACAAGTACCTCTATGGCGATTGGATGGGCCAGTCCTCGGCGCGCAGCGTCTGGTACTACGGCGTCTATGACTACTGGAACACCAGCACCAAGGACGCCCGCACCCGCGCGGTCTGCAACGCCGCCAAAAACCAGGGCATCGTTGTCTACACCATTGGGTTTGAGGCACCCAGCAGCGGCACTGCGGTGTTGAAGGATTGTGCCAGCTCGGATGCTCATCATTTTGATGTGCGCGGGCTTGAGATCCGCGACGCCTTTGCCTCGATCGCGACGTCGATCCGCCAGCTGAGGCTGACGCAATGACTCGCCGCAACCAACATCAAAAGGCCAGTCGGCTACGCCGCGCCCTGCGCCTGTTCCGCAAGCGCGAGGATGGCAACGCCACGGTTGAATTCGCCATCGTGATCCCCGCCTTTCTGTTTCTGCTGATGAACACAGTGGAACTGGGCATGATCACCATCCAGCAATCCATGCTGGAACGGGCACTGGATCAGACCGTGCGCGGCCTGCGCCTCTCAACCGGCGTTCCAAAACAGCACAATGAGATCCGCGACGAGGTTTGCCGCCGCTCTGGGTTTATCCGCAACTGCGGCACGTCACTGCGGCTCGAAATGGTACAGGTTGATCCTTATGCCTGGACGCCGGTTGACCCGGTTCCCGACTGCATCAACCGGGTTGAGGACGTGCAGCCCGTGCGCAATTTTGTCACCGGCGACTCCAACGAGCTAATGTTCATCCGCGCCTGCATGGCCATGAAACCCGTGTTCCCCCATTGGGGCCTGGCTGACGATATGGACAATGATGCCGACGGCCGGATCCGCCTCTATGCGACCTCAGCCTTTGTTCAGGAGCCCCGGTAAGCCATGTTGACCCGTATCCGCACCCTGTTCTACCGCTACCGACGCGAAACCGATGGCTCGGTCTCGGTTGAGTTTGCCTTCTACATGCCGCTGCTGCTTGGCGTCTTTGCAGCAATCTACACCTATTTTGATGCTTTCCGTCAGGAAGGGGTCAATCTGAAAGCGGCTTATACCATCTCGGACCTGATCTCGCGCGAGACCTCCACCCTGAATGAGGATTACATCGACAGCATGCATGATCTGGCCAAGCTGCTGATCCGCGTCGACTCCTCTATTTCTCTCAGGATCTCGGTGATCCGCTGGGATGAGGACGATAACCGCTACTATGTGGACTGGTCCAAGGTGCGTGGCGGCAAATTCACCGAATGGCAGGACGGCAACATTCAGGAGGTCAAGGATGATCTGCCGACCATGCCGGATCAGGAGCGGGTGATTCTGGTGGAAACCAAGAACGATATCGACCCGGCCTTCAACGTTGGCCTGCCAGATATGGACATCCAGAATTTCGTCTTCACCCGCCCGCGTTTCGCACCGCAAGTGAAGTTTGAAGGTCAAGACAGCGGTGGCGGTGACCACAATGACAACAGTGGCGCCACGGACTAGGCCTGCTGCTCAACCAACAAAGGCACCTCCGACGTCGGTGGCGCCTTTTACCATTCGAAAATACAGATGCCGCCTTAGCTCTGCGACTGCCCCGCCTCACGCCGTGCAATCATGATCGCCAGGATTTCCGCCATGGATTTGCTCTGCGCACCCGGCGTGACGCCCCCAATGCCAATCCGATGCCCCAGTCGCCACCAAAGCCCCGGCCGCCAGCTGCGCGCACCCTTGGTGGCTGTTCGGATCAGAAAGCCGTTCGACGGTTTGAACGCAAACACCCCACGATCCACCGCAACAACATCCGCCACCTCGGCTATCACTGCCCCGTCGGAACTGCGCAGCACCTCTTCGGTCAGTTCAATCCGCAACGCGGTAGCCTGCCACAGACGCATGGCCAGCCACAGGCAAAACCCACCAATGGCCAGCAGGAACACCAGCCAATGGGGGGCTGGCGGTTTGGCCAGTGCCACATAGATTGCCAGCGCCCCGACCACGATCAGCATCACCGCTGCCAGCACCCGCCGCGGCGCGGAGGCATCAACAGTTGCCAAAATCTCATCCTTCGTCTCGCCCGATCCAGCCCTCTGGCCCATCACCCGTGTCCTCACCCTGTTCTTCCGCCCCGGTCATTACCACGGAGCTGGTCCCGGCGGATGTAGCCTGATTGCACCAAAGGGCATAGCCCCCTGTTGTCACGGTCTCCCGGAATGAGGCTCGCACGGGCGCCTCATGTGCATTTTCGCACATCAGCAGTTAACCGGGGAGCCTTTCCGACACACTCGCACAGACCTATCTATGAGGTCGTACACAGCAACCGGAGACCTGCCATGTCGATCCGTCCCATTCTCGAAACCCGTCCCGCCACACCCGCGCTGGAAGGTGCAGGCGTCAAGCTGCACCGCGCCTTCGGGTTTCACGACCCGAGCGAGCTGGACCCCTTCCTGCTGTTCGACGACTTCCGCAATGACCGCGCCGAAGATTTCGAAGCCGGTTTTCCCTGGCATCCCCACCGGGGGATCGAGACCATCACCTATGTGTTGGACGGTACCGTTCACCATGGCGACTCTCTGGGCAACAATGGAACATTGGGCGCCGGCGACGTGCAGTGGATGACCGCCGGATCGGGCATCCTGCATCAAGAGATGCCAAAAGGGAATGCCAAAGGCCAGATGCATGGTTTTCAGCTCTGGGGCAACCTGCCCGCCAGCCAAAAGATGACCGCCCCGCGCTATCAGGACATCACCGCCAAGGACATTCCCGAGGTAATTGACGACGACGGCACCCGGGTGAAGGTCATTGTTGGTGATTTCTGGGGGAAGCGTGGTCCCGTCGACGGCATCGCCGCCGATCCGCAATATCTGGATGTCTCCGTCCCGCCCGGTGTGAAAAAGACCTTTCGCATCGACACATACCGGCGCGCTTTTGCATATGTCTTTGCCGGTCAGGGTGCCTTTGTCGATGCTGCAACGCCGCAGGGTGTGCTGCTGGAGAAAGAGGTCGCGGGCGAGGAACTGCACATCCGCGATATGTCCGGCGATCGTACGCTGGTCCGGTTTGGCACCGGTGAAGAAATCACCGTACAGGCTGGCCCGGAGGGGGTTCGCTTCCTGCTGATCTCAGGCGCCCCGATTGAGGAACCTGTCGCCTGGCATGGCCCGATTGTCATGAACACACAGGATGAGTTGCGGCAGGCCTTCAGGGATCTGCGCAATGGTCAGTTTATCCGGCCCGCCCACTAGATCCGCCTCAGACTGCCCGCTTGGTGCCGCGTTGCAGCGCGGCACCGACCCTCAAGGGGGGGCAGGCACATAGGGTCAGGCGCGCACGGATTTCTGTACCATGTCCCAATAAATTGCCTCGACCTCGTCCAGCGACAGACGCCCGCCGCTGCGGTACCAGGTCATCACACCGTTCAGCATCGCAATCACCGCCAGAGTTGCGATTTTGGTGTCGGGGATATGGAACACGCCCAGCCGCACCCCGTCTTTCAGGATCGTTTCCAGCGCATTCTCATATTCGCGACGCAGGGACTCGATAGCCGTGAAATTGTCTTCCGACAGGTTCCGCAACTCCATATAGGCAATGAAAACCGCGTCGGGTCGTTCCAGATGGAAGCGGATGTGAAACCGGGTAAAGGCTTCAAGCCGTGCCAGAACGTGATCTTCGGCACTGCCAGCAGACACAGTCTGATCCGGGTCCCGCAGATCCTGCCAGGCCTGCAACAACTCCGTCATATGACCTTCCATCAGGCTGAACAGCAGGCTCTGCTTGTCAGGGGTATAGTTATAGAGCGCACCGGCCTGCACCCCGACCTCGGATGCGATCTGGCGCATTGAGACCGCCGCATAGCCATGTTGGGCAAACAGCTTCAGCGCCGCAGCGCGGATGCGCGGACCGGTGATATCGGAATGTGAACCTTGGGTACGTGCCATCTCTCCATTTTATATGAACATTCGTTCATATAAAAGCCCCGCTTGTGCCTTTTCACCAATATGTGCATCAAGGGAATAGTGAACAAGGATGGTTTTTATGCAATCGCCCGCACAGTCCAAGACCCGGCTCCCGATGCCCAGCATTTGTGCAACTTCGGGATTGGACCCCCTCCGTCGGCATTCTCGGCTTTTCCCGCTGTTGGCCGCAGCTGCGCTTGCCTCGGCCTGTGCCCGCGTGCCGGAGCTGGAGGACCGGCTTACACCCGATCTGCGCGGCGCCGCCTACCCTGCCCTTGTGTCCTTGGAGGATGCGCTTCACCCCCGCACATCCGCAGCTGAGGAGAGCAAAGCGCTGGAAGACACGCTAGAAGCGCGCGCCGCCCGTTTGCAGGCCCGCGCAGATCGGCTGCGCGCAGCACAACCCTGACGCAAGGCCCCAGCTTGGCAGCCCCCTCAGCTGCGGGCAAAACCGTCTGATCTCACAGCAACACAGGCCCTGCCTTGGGATTTGTCCGCCGCGTATCGCCGCCGCCGTTGCACCGCTGCGCCGAACCCGCTAAGGCGGGGAGACGTCTTTCGGAATTAAAGGATCCCCAGCTATGACAGAGCCGCTTCGCCTTGGTATTGCAGGTTTGGGCACGGTTGGCACCGGCGTGATCAAGATCATCCGCCGTCAAGCAGCCATGCTGGAGGCCCGTACCGGACGCCAGATCCAGATCACAGCCGTCTCCGCGCGGGACGCAAGCAAGGACCGTGGCGTGCCGCTTGGCGACTATGCCTGGGAAACCGACCCCGTGGCGCTGGCCACCCGCGACGATGTCGATGTCTTTGTCGAACTGATGGGCGGCCATGAAGGCGCTGCCAAGGCCGCAACCGAGGCCGCGTTGGAGGCAGGCAAGGACGTCGTTACCGCCAACAAGGCGCTGCTGGCGATCCACGGTCAGGCGCTGGCCGAACAGGCCGAGGCTGCAGGCCGCGTCATCCGCTTTGAAGCGGCTGTAGCGGGCGGCATCCCGGTGATCAAATCGCTGACCGAAGGTCTGGCAGGCAATGAAATCACCCGCGTCATGGGCGTGATGAACGGCACCTGCAACTATATCCTGACACAGATGGAAGCCACCGGTCAGGGCTACAACGCCCTGTTCGAGGAATGTGGCCGCCTTGGCTATCTTGAGGCCGATCCCAATCTGGATGTGGGCGGCATCGACGCCGGACATAAGCTGGCGATCCTCTCCGCCATCGCCTTTGGCACCAAGCCCGCCTTTGACGATGTGCAGCTGGAAGGCATCCAGCGCATCAGCCTGGACGACATCCGCCACGCCGCCGATATGGGTTACCGGATCAAGCTTCTGGGCGTCGCACAGCGCACCGGGCGTGGGCTGGAACAGCGCATGTCGCCCTGTCTGGTGCCTGCAAATTCCCCGCTCGGCCAGCTGGAAGGCGGCACCAATATGGTGGTGATCGAAGGCGACGCGGTCGAACAGATCGTCCTGCGCGGCCCCGGTGCCGGCGAAGGCCCAACCGCCAGCGCCGTCCTTGGTGACATCTGCGATCTGGCCCGCGGCAGCCGTCTGGCCACCTTCGGCCAGCCTGCGACCTCTCTGGAAGATGCCCCTGCAGCCCAGACCAGCCTTGCCGCTCCGCATTATCTGCGCTTGGCGCTGCTGGACAAACCGGGCGCGCTGGCCAAGGTGGCTGCTGCCCTTGGCAATGCTGGGATCTCCATCGACCGGATGCGCCAATACGGCCATTCCGAACCAACCGCGCCAGTGCTGATCGTGACCCATAAATGCACCTCCAGCACCCTGCAGACGGCACTGGAAGATCTGGCCAAGACCGATGTTGTGGCAGGTGAGCCTGTTGCGCTGCGTATCGAAGAGGTCTGAGCGCCATCAGATGTAAAAAACAGCGGGAACGGTGCCAATTGCAGCGCGCCGTTACCGCCAACCGCCCTTGCCCGCACTGCCAGATGCAGGGTATGCGACGGCACCGACCCGGGATTGAGATAGGACATTGGCTATGACTTCTGACACCAACGACGCCGCATTCAACGACCGCCTGCTGTCGCTCGGCCTGGCCCGCGTGGCTGAGCAGGCCGCTCTGGCCTCCGCACCGCTGATCGGTCGCGGCGATGAAAAAGCCGCCGACCAGGCCGCCGTCAACGCCATGCGCGAACAACTGAACCTGCTGGATATCGCAGGCGTCGTGGTCATCGGCGAAGGCGAGCGGGACGAAGCACCCATGCTGTTTATCGGCGAGGAAGTAGGCACAGGCAAAGGCCCCGGCGTTGATATCGCGCTGGACCCGCTGGAAGGCACCACGCTGACGGCCAAGGATATGCCGAACGCGCTGACCGTGATCGCGATGGGGCCGCGCGGCTCTATGCTGCACGCGCCGGATACCTATATGGACAAGCTGGCCGTGGGCCCGGGCCTGCCGGAAAATGTCGTGTCGCTGGACATGAGCCCGCGCGAGCGCGTCGAGGCGCTGGCCAAGGCCAAGGGCTGCGCCCCCTCTGACATCACCGTCTGCATTCTGGAGCGCCCCCGCCACGAAGCGATGATCGCTGAGGTGCGCGAAACCGGCGCCGCCATTCGCCTGATCACCGATGGCGATGTGGCCGGCGTAATGCACTGCGCCGAAAGCGAAATCACCGGCATCGACATGTATATGGGCCAGGGCGGCGCACCCGAGGGCGTGCTGGCTGCTGCCGCGCTGAAATGCATGGGTGGTCAGATCTTTGGCCGCCTGCTGTTCCGCAACGATGATGAGAAAGCCCGCGCCGCCAAGGCCGGCATCACCGATCTGGACCGCGTCTATGCCCGTGACGAAATGGTCACCAGCGATGTGATCTTTGCCGCCACCGGCGTCACCGGCGGCTCGCTGCTGCCCGCGATCAAACGTCAACCGGGCTGGGTGGAAACCACCACGCTGCTGATGCGCTCCAAAACCGGCTCCGTGCGCCGGATGAGCTACCGGACACCGCTCAGCGCGCATCAATAGGATCTGATCTTGCGACGCTACGCAAAGGTCGGGTTTTGAGTATTTAAAGAAAGGTGAAAGGCCGGGTCCGCGCAGATCCGGCCTTTGCCATGAGAAAGCCCGTCAGGGGCCGGGCAGTCACGCGGAAAAGGGACGACGATATGAGCTTTCTGGGAGTTGAGACTTCACTCAGCGGGCGTCGCTGGATTGGCCCCGATGTGGAGGTTGCCCGCGCAGCCGAGATGATGGAACAGCAGACCGCCCTGCCCGCCGCCGTCTGTCAGGTGCTGGCCCGGCGCGGCGTCCCCTCCCATGAGGCCAGCGGTTTTCTAACGCCGCAGCTGAAGGAATTGCTCCCCGACCCACGCCGGATGAAAGATATGGAACCCGCTGCGGCCCGGTTCCTGCAAGCGGTGGAGCGGCGCGAGCGGATCGCGGTCTTTGCCGATTATGACGTTGATGGCGGCTCCTCAGCAGCGCTGCTTCTGGTCTGGCTTGATCAGGTCGGTCTTGGGGCCACGCTCTATGTGCCCGACCGTATCGATGAGGGCTATGGCCCAAATGATGCGGCGATGGCCGCGCTGGCCCGTGAGCACGATCTGATTGTCTGCGTCGATTGCGGCACGCTGTCCCATGGTCCGATCGCCGCCGCCAAAGGCGCTGATGTGATCGTGCTCGACCACCATCTGGGCGGAGAGACCCTGCCGGACTGTGTCGCAGTGGTGAATCCCAACCGCCAGGATGAGGACGGCGACCTGGGCTATTTCTGTGCTGCAGGCGTGGTGTTTCTGATGTTGGTCGAGCTGCGCCGCCAGATGCGGGACAAGGGGCTTGGCACCGGTCCTGACCTGATGGCCCTGCTGGATCTGGTGGCACTGGCCACCGTTGCGGATGTGGCCCCCCTAATTGAAGCCAACCGCGCGCTGGTGCGTCAGGGGCTGAAGGTCATGGCCACTCGTCAGCGGCCCGGACTGGTGGCACTGGCGGATGTCTCGCGGATGGATTCTGCCCCCTCCACCTATCATCTTGGCTTTCTGCTGGGGCCACGGGTCAATGCTGGCGGGCGCATCGGCAAGGCCGATCTTGGTGCGCGATTGCTGGCGACCAGCGACCCGGCCGAGGCCGAAGCCATCGCCGCCCGGCTGGATGAGCTGAACACCGAGCGCCGCGATATTGAAAACGCCGTTCGCGCCGCCGCGCTGGAGCAGGCGGAGGCGCGCGGGTTGGATGCGCCGCTGGTCTGGGCCGCTGGTGAAGGCTGGCACCCCGGCGTTGTTGGCATCGTTGCCTCTCGCCTGAAAGAAGCTGCCGGCCGTCCCGCCATCGTGATTGGCCTGGATGGCGATGAGGGCAAGGGATCTGGCCGCTCGGTCAGCGGCATTGATCTGGGCGCCTCCATCCAGCGCGCTGCGGCTGAGGGGCTGCTGATCAAGGGCGGCGGACACAAAATGGCAGCTGGGCTGACGGTCGCGCGCGACCAGCTGGAACCCGCCATGGCGCGGCTGAGCGAGCTGCTGGCCAAACAGGGCGCCGGTGATCTGGGCCCAAGTGACCTGAAACTGGACGGCATGTTGATGCCCGGTGCCGCAACGGTACCGTTGATCGAACAGATCGAACAGGCAGGCCCCTTTGGGGCCGGCGCGCCCGCCCCCCGCTATGGGTTTCCCGACCTACAGGTGCGATTTGCCAAACGGGTTGGCGAAAGCCACCTGAAACTCTCACTCAGTGACGGGTTGAGCAGCGGGATTGATGCCATCTGCTTTGGCGCCTTTGATACTGCTTTGGGATCGCGCCTGCTGGATCACGGCGGCGCCCGTTTCCACTTTGCCGGTCGCCTTGAAATCAATACCTGGGGGGGCCGCCAATCCGTACAGCTGCGGCTGGAGGATGCCGCCGAGGCCTGAGATCAGCCCCGAAAAGCGCAGCACACAAAGAGCCTAGCAGTCGAAAATAACCGCCGCCCGCCCACGACAAAATAAATTGCAATACTGGTGTTTTTTAGCTTGCGGGTTCCGGCCCAAGACACTAAATACCCGCTCACACCAAGTGGCCCGTTCGTCTATCGGTTAGGACGCCAGGTTTTCAACCTGGAAAGAGGGGTTCGATTCCCCTACGGGCTGCCACTTTTCCGCATATCACCTTCGATTGACCGCCTGCATCTTGCAGAATGCTGCCTGTGCGACATTTGCAGTAGCCTGCTATCACGGCGCGGCCTCGACGATCTGTCGCCCGTTCCGCCAAGGGCGCTGGCCTGTGAGTGCCACTTTCCGCGATCCAAGCAGCGACAGAAGTTGCTCGCGGGAACACGTCGGATACCACAGGCGGTGCATCAAGTTATTTTCATAATTTTCATAAGCTTGCAGGATATTTCACGAGGTTGAAAAAAACTCGCGCTGATGTCAAAATCCCTCTTGCGCCGGGGCGATGTACTCAGTAAACACGCCCTCACAGACCAAGTGGCCCGTTCGTCTATCGGTTAGGACGCCAGGTTTTCAACCTGGAAAGAGGGGTTCGATTCCCCTACGGGCTGCCACTCTGTTTCCCCTGAACATTGTAATATGAACACTTTCGGAAACACGCTTCGTGTATGCCTGACTGCTGCGGTCGAACCACTTTCTGCCCGCTGTCACTCATAGGGGTCAATCATCAGGGCATCTGCGGCATGCATACGACCTTTCGATCAGACCCGGCTCCACGCGATAGCCTCAGGACCACGGCACCAGCGCATCAGTCCACCCGCATCAGATCACACGCAAAGGCCAGATCAACCGCAGATCCACCGACTGGCTGAGCATTAGGCTTCATCCTGCTCATCCATACCAGGCTGATAGAAGAAGTGGCGCGCCCGGCCTGCGTTTTTTGCAGCATAAAGTGCCACATCCGCCTGATGGAGCAACGTTGCCGCGTCCAGCCCTTGCGAAAAGGCCGCAGAAAGTGCTGTCCCTGCGCTCGCCGAAATCTTGCAGGTCTTATCACCGAAGGGGATTGGTTCCTCGATGCTGGAAATCAGCCGACGGGCAATACCTGAGAGCTGTATTCGGTCAATAAGACCCTCAAAGATAAGAACAAACTCATCCCCACCAACCCTTGCGACCGTATCATTCTGACGGGTGCATTGCACCATCAGCTTGGCTACCCGTTGCAGGACGGTATCCCCCGCCGCATGGCCAAGCGTATCATTGACCTCTTTGAAGAAATCGAGATCCACATGCATCAGGGAGAAATCTCGGCCCGAGGAGATCAGCCGATTCAGGATGTGATCCATCGCGCGGCGGTTCTTCACACCTGTCAGCGTATCTGTAAACGCCTGTTCCTCTGCGGCGATTTTTGCCCCCTGTAGGCGTAGATTAAGCTGGCGTGACGCCTCCATAGCGGCGGATTTCGCCTCAACAAGATAGAGCATCTCAATGGTCAGATCCGTCGGGGAAAAATCAGCACTTGTAAGATCATAGTCGCGCACCGCTTCAAGCACTGAAATGCCGAAAGATAGGTTGATGAACCCGCCCTTACCCTCCGGGAAGGGGGCAAGCACCCCTTTCAGACCGGTTTGCGGAGCATCGCGGAAATTGAGATGCAGTTTTGCACCGGCTGTCTTGATCAGGTCCTCAGTCGACCGGACCCGACGCGGCCGCGCGAGATCAAAGATCCGAAAGAACCGGCTGCCGATCCATTCGGTATCCGGGCGCAGTTTGCGCAATGTCGGCCCAACCCCGGTAATCCGCCCTTCATGGTTAATAACCACATGCATCGGACAGATTTCATTGGCGATGGAGGAGATTTCCCGCATGCTCAGCATCATAGTGAATGCGCCCCCAGATCGAAGGCGCGGCCTTCGGCAAATTCAGTTTCAACCAGGGTGATTGCTATCACCTCTGCGTTGTCCTGCGTGCCTGAATGATCAAGGAAAACCAGATCGCCGTAGTCATCCGCCATCGCCCTCAGGACCCCCATCAATACATGGGCGTACCCCGGCAGACCGGGCTGGCAATGCAGTTCAAATTGCCCCGGCGCCTGTTCAATCAACTCCAGCCCCGGCAGGTTCAGATCTGCGACAGCCAGCCGTGCGCGATCCGGCAAATCATCCAGTGAATGCAGGAATTCCACATAGTTGACCCCACCAAAACGCAGCAATCGGCGCAGCGCCTCCAGCTGCGGGTTCGACACCAGAAACGTGCCCATATCTTCCAGCATTTCCGGCAGCGGGCGTTTCAGAATATCCTCTGCAGTCCGCAACATGATCTGGGATTGCTCATCCGTATAGGTAAGCATGGCTTCGAACTCGCTAAAGCCGAGCTCCGCCGTATCCATGATTGCCTGCCAGCTGTCCTTCCCGAAGGTGGTGCTGACAAACGCCTGGAATGCCCTATTGATCAGACCGTGCATCACTGGCCCCTTGTTACGTGTCTCTACTTTTGGCCCAGCCTGGTTAATAAAGGGCCAACAATTAAAATTGCTACGGTTTTCCCGCAGTCAGATGTCAGGGCCTTACCAGAACCTCTAGCCCCCCCAGCTTCAGCGTATTCTGCCGTGCCGGAGATATCTCGAAACGGCCAGCCTGCGCTGCCGCCAGCGCAGCCTCGACCTGCTCTGTTGTCCATTCTTCCACTGGTGTCCCGCGCTCCAGAATCACACGGCCTAGCATATCGGCACCGTCCGGGCCAAACCGCAGGGCCAGGCTCTCCAGCTGCGCCCCGTCACGACCTTCTCTGAGGAACAGCAACGCGAAGTCCGCCGTCTCATCGGAGGTTGCACCCAGCGCGCCGCGAATAAGCACACATCCCGCGTTGCCATCCGGCAGCAGCTGCTTGCACCCGCGAATCCAGCGCAGCAGCTGATACCGCTTCAGGCCCCTGAAATCATCCGCTGTTACCAAGGCTCCGGCGGGTCGTACGGGCAGCAGTTCAATCAGCTCCTTGCGCTGATCATCGGTAACATCCACCACGTCCGTCGTCATTTGCCAACGGGTCGCGGCGCTGCGCGCCAACTGCAGACGCTTGGAGAGGTCCTTGTCGCCGGTCTCTTCCGCATGGGCATCCAACCGCGCCAGAGCGTCAAGCCCGCCCTGCCCCCAGTCATGAGCCATCTGCCACAGGGGCAGCTCTTCTGCTTTGGTCTCACCTGCCAGCACCCGCGCCACCTGGTTGTTGCCCGCAATGCGCCCCGCATCCACCAGCGGAGTCAGGGCCAGCGCCAGGGTGGCACCTGTCATCAGCGCCAGGCCGACAATGGCGCGGCGCAACAGATCCGGCCAATGCGCCCCGCCAATGGCGGCGCAGCCGGCATAGACCAACCCATGCAGCAGTAACATCATCGCAAACAACAGCGCATAGATGCGATCCGGGGTCCAACCATATTGCCAGACCCGCATCAACACCGCCCAGGCCGCCAGACCAGTGACGAGCATCAGACCAATCGCCAACAGCCGAGCCGCCATGCCGTTTGCGCCCTTTGGTTGCTCCTGCCGGGTCAGCGCCACGCAGACCAGTGTCATCATTACCGCTGACATCGCCATCAGCGTTGCAGCTGAGGACAGATGACCAAAGGCGCTGGACAACCCCTGCAGCGGAATCGCCGCCAAAAACAGGCCGACCACCAGAAGAACCGGGATCAGCAGCAGGCTGAGTAATCGAAACAAAAGATGCGGCGCGCCACCGCCCCCCAGCTCCTGCACCACCGCCAGGCCCAGACCGAAAACCGCGCCGCTCAGCGTCAGCGCCAGCCAGTCCACCTCGGCGATGTCTTCAAGAATAGTGATATTGACCAGATCCAGCAGGGCATTGGACAACAAGCCAAGGATCCAGAAGACCGCGACAAATCCGACCCCGCAGGCCAGGCGAAACGCAATCCCCCAACTGGCCGCAGACAGCGCCGCAAACCGGGTCCAGCGATCGGGCACTGACAGCCGTAGCAACACAAAGGGACAGGCCATCGCGCCAAGCGTCAGCGCCATCAGCACCAACACCTCATTCTGCAACAGATCGGTCGCCGCCGGGTAGCGCAACGCCGCCAGAAGCATCAGCGCGGTCATCGGCACCGCAACCCAAAGCGCCCCCTGCAGCGCACGCAGCAGCGACAGCGGCCCGATCATGGCCAGTGATGCGCCGCAAAAACTGGACAGAAACGCAAACATCGCCAGAAACACGCTCTCAGAGAGACCAGTCTGATCCCAGTCCCGCGCCAGCAGCCACAGCGCGAATCCACTGCCCGCACCCAAAGCCACCATTGGCAAACGGGCGCGCAAAGCGGTCGCAGTATCCGGGTCAGTCATGGCAGCGATTCTCTCGTTAGATCGGCCTGACTTATACACTTGCGCAAAATAATGGCAGAGGTCTGAACGCGCGAAACTTCCCCTCAACTGGCGTTAGAAATCAGTTGGCGCGCCTCCCTCGGATTTCCGGCGTGCGACGAAGTCCGCCAGTTCCTCGTGCCGGGCCACATCCAGCGGTGGCGCTTCAAATCGGGCAATGATCTCCTTGAACATGTTATGTGCCCGTTCCGGCGTCCAGACCGCGCCTGCCGCCTCCCAGGCCTCATAGTTGCGCCAATCACTGAGGTAGGGCTGATAAAACGCGGTGCTATAGCGATCCTGCGTGTGCTGAATACCAAAGAAATGGCCGTCGTTGCCGACCTCGCGAATGGCTTCCAGCGCGATATCCTCAGGGCCGGTGCCGATGACTTCCGGCTGCATGTAGCGCTGGATCTGCTGGAGAATTTCGCAATCCATGATGAACTTCTCGGGGCTGGCAATCAGCCCGCCTTCCAGCCATCCCGCCGCGTGGTAGACCATATTGGTGCCCGACTGCACTGCCGCCCAGAGCGAATTGGACGTCTCCCACATCGCCTGCCCGTCGGGCACATTGGCCGCACAGACACCGGACGACCGCATCGGCAGGCCATAATAGCGCGCCATCTGCCCGGTCATCTGGGTCGAGCGCATGTATTCCGGTGTGCCAAAGGCCGGAGCACCGGATTTCATATCCACATTGGAGGTGAAGGTGCCGATCACACAGGGCGTGCCGGGGCGTACATATTGAAAAAGCGCAATCGCCGAGAGCGACTCGGCGATGGATTGCGCCACAGCCCCGGACATGGTCACCGGTGCCATCGCCCCCGCCAGCGTGAAGGGCGTGACAACGATCGCCTGCCCCCGCCGTGCCAGCCGCAGGCAACCGTCGATCATCGGCTGGTCGTGTTTCAGCGGCGAGGTGGAGTTGATGTTGGTATACATATGCGGACGGGCCTCGAACTCCTCATGAGTCAGCCCTCCCGCGATCCGCACCATCTCCATCACATCCTCGACCCGCTCCTTGCCCAGCGAATAAGCATGCATCGCCTTGTCCGTAAGCGTCAGCTTGTCATAGAGCACATCCAGATGGCGGACCGAGGCATGAATATCCACCGGCTCCACCGGATAGCCCCCGGCAAAATGGATGCAGTTGAAATATTGGGTCAGCTTCAGCAGGTTCTGGCACTGCTCACGTGTGCCTGCGACCTTGGCATTCAGCGACATATCCCAGTAGTTTGGCGGCGAAGACACATTGCCGAATAGGATATGATCGCCCCCCACCGGCAGGGTTCGATCGGGATTGCGCGGCGTGATGGTGAATTCCGATGGCGCCTTGGCGACCATCTCCATCACGAACTCCCGGTCCAGATGAACCCGGTCACCCACGACCTTGCAGCCCGCCTCCTTGAAGATCTCAAGCGCCTCATCGTTAAGGAACACGATGCCGATCTCTTCGAGGATCCGCATCGCCCCATCGTGAATGGCCGCCACGCCCTCAGGGCCAAGCGGCTCAATCGGGCGATCAATGTTGCGTGGCACCGACCATGGCATCTGCTCAATCACCGCATCCCCGCGCCGGGCCGCCGCACCGGCGCGTCCGCCACCACGTTTTCGGGTTCGTGTCTCGGTCGTCATGGCCGCCCTCCCCTGCTGTCAGCTGATCGGCGCGACCGCCCATGGGGCCGCGCTACCGTTGGCTCATAGCGTCAGCAGGCCCTGTTCAGGCGCATTTCGAATGCCTGTTCCCGACAGGTTTGGTCGCTTTTCAGCGCCAACCCTGGTCAGACTGCATATTTCTGGGCATATGTGTCCAGTTCGCCTGACCCGGAGGCCACCAAACCACCGCTGGCGACGCGGTCAGCGATCCAGCCAGCCGGGGATATGGCCGATATCCGGCAGAACCACATCCGCATGGGCTTCCAGTTCCGCTGCCCCGGCCAGTCCGGTCAGCACCCCGATCCGATGCATCCCCGCCGCCGATCCAGCCTCCAGATCATGCAGGCTGTCGCCCACCATGGCGGTGCGCTCCGGTGCGATACCGGTGGCGGCACAGAAGGCCAGCAACGGGTCGGCGTCCGGCTTTGCCCCATGGCCGCTATCGAACCCGGCAACAAAGGCAAAGCGATCCAGTACACCGCTGCGACTGAGCTGGGATTTTGCAGACAGTTCCGCATCATTGGTCATCACCCCCAGCACCTTGCCCCGCGCTAGAAGATCATCAAGGAAGGCCGCCAGCGGCACGGCCTCGGCCAGGTCCGCCTCACCGGCGCTTTCGGCCATATATTGCTCCAGCTGATCCAGATCCATCTGTGGCACATGCGGCGCCAACGCCTCCGCCACCTGCCGGTTGGTGGAGGCGATCACCAGACTGCTGGGCAGGATCTTTCCCGTCTCCAGGTCAAAATCTATCGCCGCCGCCATCGCCTGCAACCGATCCGTATCTCCCTCCGACAGCAGATCCAGCATCCGCCCGGTCCAACGGTTCCAGGTCTCGGCAAAGTCAAACAGCGTTCCGTCCTTGTCGAACAGCAGGGCATCAACGGGCATGGGCACTCCTAGATCAGAAATCCGCCCCCAATACCGCGCCGGCCTCAGGCGCAAGGGAACAGACGTGGGGCTGTGGTCATCAATCCACCAGGGACGTCGCCCCGATACATAGGTGATTGAAGACCGCCGCGCCAGCCAGCCCGAGGCATTGGACGCTCAGTCCCGGTAAGAGAGGTTAATCACATCCCTTAACGGCGCGATGGTTTCCGCCGATCAACGCCGCCACATTCGCGAAACTCAGGTCCAGTGAACCTGCGCCCCGCCCGGCAGCGCCATACGCGCCTGCATCGGCTGATCATAGGCCAGCCCGGCACTGTCACAGAACTGCATGACCCAGGCGTCATCCATCGTCAGAAAGTCGAGAACAGAGCCGAGAAACTCGGGATTGGCGGCCTGCTCACGCAGATCCGCCTCACTCGCTCCGGTTGCGCCCAGAAAAACCGGCAGCAACTCGTCGTTGCCTGCCAGCCAGGCAAGCGCTTTTAAGCCTAAAGTCTCGGCTGCATCGGCGGAAAATAGCATATGTGCACACATTCCTGACACTTCGCGGTCAAATTGGTGAAAATACGAAAGGGTTTGTTAACCAGTCTCATTAAAACTTGAGACAATTCCAACGCAAGGGGCGAAAGGGCACCACGTGCAGGGCACTATCCTTATTATCGACGGTGTTGCGACCAACCGGATCATGCTGAAGGTTCAGCTGTCCGCCGCCTATTACCGGGTGGTTCAGGCCGAAACTGTTGCCGATATTGCCAAGACCGCCCTGCGCTGCCGCCCCGATCTTATCCTCAGTGCCATGTCGCTGCCCGATGGCGACGCGGTCGCCGTGAAACAGGCGCTGGCCGCCGATGACCAGCTTGCCGATATTCCGATGATCGCCATCGATCACGACAGCGACGCCGCCCGCCGCTTGGCCGCCCTCACTGCCGGGATTGACGATGTGTTGTTGCAGCCGCTGGATGACACCATGTTGCAGGCCCGGATCCGCAGCCTGCTGCGCGCCAGCAGCACCCAGGAAGAGCTGAATTTGCAGCGGGGCAATACCCATGGCTATGCCCTGCCCCTCTCCAGCCCACATATCAGCGCGGGCCTGAGCGGCGCACAGGTGGCCTTGGTAACCGAACAATCCGCCACCGGCGTCTACTGGCAGGCCCAGCTGGCACCGCGTGTGCCCTACCGGCTGTGCAACCATCAGTTCAATGCGGTGCATCCCCTGATGCGCGAACCGGTGCCTGATGCCATCGTGATCGAACTGGGACGCAACACATTGGCGCAGGGCCTGCGTCTGCTGGCGGATCTGCGCGCCCGCGCGACCACCCGCAAATCCGTGGTCATTGCCGTCGTCCACCCCGCCGACCCCGCCATCGCCGCTGAGGCGCTGGACCGGGGGGCGCATGATGTGCTTCAGTCCGGCTTCGACGTCGCCGAGCTGGCGCTCCGGCTTGATAGCCAGCTGCGCAACAAGGCACGCATTGATCAGCTGCGCGACACCGTCCGCAACGGGCTGCGCGCCGCCGTTGAGGATCCGATGACCGGCCTCTTCAACCGCCGCTATGCCAAACCCTTCCTTGAGCGGGTCGCCAGCACCTCTGCCAAGACCGGCGAAACATTTGCAGTGATGCTGGCCGACCTTGACCATTTCAAACAGATCAATGACCTCTACGGCCACCCGGTCGGCGATGCTGTGCTGATCGAAGCAGCCAAACGCCTGCAAACCGCACTGCGCCCGGTCGATCTGCTGGCCCGCGTCGGTGGCGAAGAATTCATGATCGTGATGCCCGCAATTGGTGAGGCGATGGCCGAAGCCGCTGCCAGTGATCTCTGCAACCGGATCAACAGCAAACCGTTCCATATCCCCGGCGTTGACGCGCCGATCTATGTGACCATCAGCATTGGCGTTGTCATCGGCGGACGCGCCTCGGCTGTGGATCAGCGCGACGGCACCGATCTCGCGCCGCAGGATCACGACAGCGCCGTCAGCGCCCTGATCACCAATGCCGACCGCGCGCTCTATTCGGCCAAACATGCCGGACGCAATCAAGTCTCGCTGGCAGACCTCGCAGCCTGACAGCGACAACGCGGCCCGCGCCGCCAACGGCGCGGACAAAGACCACCAGACACGGGACAGTGTCACTGGGCGCCAGTTGCCACAGACCGGGACAACCCGGCAGACAACTGGCGCAAATACAGGCAGGACCGGCCGAGCAGCCATATGGTCCAGAAACATGAAACGGGGCAGCGATCCTCTCACTGCCCCGTTCGGTATTCCAGATAGCCATCGCCCCAGCTGACCGGTGATCAAAAACGGGTCGGTTCGACTTCCCTGCTCAGTGCCGCCAGTTGCGCCGTTTCGGGTGCTGGATACGCTGCTCAAGCTGGTCAGCATAGGCCGCCCGCTCGCCCGCAGTCATCGCAACGATCTGATCCAGCCAGGCCGTCTGAACGGAGCGCTGGAATTCATGCCGCCGTGTGGCCTGCGCCTCCAGCATCCCCCCCAGCGCCATCGCATCAAAAGGGCTGGCCCGCAGCAGCTCAACCACCTTGCCCCCTTCCGCACGCCGCCGCCCCTTGTAGCTGCCATGCTCGCCCTCAGCCGTGCTGCGAAGGCTGCGCCGGGTTTCAGCATCCAGATCCCGAAACAGCATGGCCCCGACCGGAGGCGGCATTCCGGCGCCTCTTTTGTGGTCGCTAAACCGCCAGGCCGCCCCGGCAACGACGCCAACCACCGCAAGGTTCAGCGCCAGCGACGCCATCAGCAGCCAGCGCAGGCGGCGGCTGGGTTTGGATTTGCGGGTCTCGTTGGTCATTCCATCTCCTCGCTCAGCACCACGGCCAGGTCGTAGCTATCATAGGGAAGGCTGTCATCAACCTGCTCCAGCCCCGCCAGGCTTACCGGGTCGGGCAGAAACGCAGGCGGCGCCAACCCGATCCACAGCCCGGCAGCACTGGCCGTGACCAATCCGCCAAGGGCAGGCCATCCACCAAGCCCGACCAACAAGTCCCGCAACCCGGCAAAAACTCCGCTGCCCGCAGCGCCCGGCTGCGCGGTCAGATCTGATCCCATTGCCTGACGCTCCAGGATCGCCGCCTGTGTCGCCGCAGCCTCGCTCAGGATCGCCTGCTCCAGCACCTCAGGGAGGGCGGCCGGGGCAGCGGTCCGCGCGCTGGCAAAAAGATCATCAAGCGCCAGCTCAGCCGCCACAAGATCCGCCGGGCCCAACCCGTCCCCGGCATCAGCGCCCGTCGGTGTGGGCGCGGTTTTTCCAGTTTTATCAACCATCACTATACCCCAGTTCGGCCCGGCGCCCGACCAGGATTGCCGCCAGCGCCCGCTTGCCCCGCGCGGTCAGACTTTCAACCGCCTCGACGCTGATGTCCATGATCCCGGCAATCTCCGGATTCGCCAGATCTTCGATGTGACGCAGCACCACCGCCTGCCGCTGACGCTCCGGCAAATGCATGAGTGCATCCTGCAACGCGTCCTGCCGCGCCCCGTCCTGCATCTGCTCCGCCGCGGATTTCGCAGGGTCCGGCGGGTCGGGAATGGCGTCCAGACCCAAATGTCCGCCCCGCAATCGGCGCTTATGATCAATACAGAGGTTCATCACCACCCGGTAGAGCCAAGTCGAAAGCCGCGCCCGCCCCGGCTCCCAATGTTCCGCCTGCCGCCACAGCCGTACCATCGCCTCCTGGGTGATGTCTTCGGCCTCTGCGCGATTGCCAAGCACCCGCAGTGCCACGCCTAGCGCCCGGGGGGCCAGCCGCGCCGTCAGCACAGCTGCGGCCTCCGGATCCCCAGCAGCAAAGCGGATCAGCAATGCCCCGTCCGGATCATCCACGCCCTCCGCCTTTGGCGTCGGCGGGCTTTCAGGCGGCGGCATCAGCGGGCCCTGCTCCGGGGCCCGCTCCGCAGTATTGGCAGATATATGCACCTGTCGTATCGGATCAGTTCTGCTCCACTTCGCCGCCCTGCATATCCCCACGTGGTTTATGACCGGCCCCATGGCGGCCCCGGAATTTTGCCCGCGCGCTCTCGAATTCTTCCTTGCTGATAGCACCATCGTCATTGGCGTCCACGCGGTCAAACATCTTTTCCATCCGGCGCGGCTTGGGCAGCTCATCAAGGCTGAGTGCGCCATCTTTGTCCACGTCCATCCGCTCCAGCATCGCAGCGGCGCGTGTTTTGGCACGGGCCTGTGCAGCGGCTTCCATTTCCGCCAGTGTCAGTTGACCATCACCATCGGTATCCGCCGCCGCGAAACGGGCCTCACGCAGCCCTTCCATCTCGGCCTTGGTCACCTGACCGTCGCCATTGATGTCCATCTCTTCAAAGCTCATGCGCGGACCATGACCCCCCTTGCCGCCAAAGCCCGGCTTCGCAATCGCACCCGTAGCTCCGATGACAGCTCCGACAGCGATAACGGCGGCGATAAACTTGGTATGTTTCATGTCTGCGGTTCCTTTTGCAGCAGGCAGCCCGTTGCTGCCGATCACAGAAACAAAACGCAGCCCCGGCAGAGTTCCGTCGCAAAAAAATCAAAAGCTCAGAAGAAATTTCCGGCAGCGCATTGCACCAAAGGTGCGGGCAGCGCACTCTTGCGGCATGCCGACGCACTACAGCGGACTGCCCCTTTAAACTTGCGGCCAATGCGCTCAAATATGCGGGCAAAAGATAGGATTTGTTATGACCGAGTCATCTGCGGCACTTTCAGCCGATCTCAAAACTGATACTCCGGAAGACCGCCCCACCATGCCCGCTGTGCTGCGCGGCTGGCGGTGCAAATGCCCCAATTGCGGCGAAGGCAAACTGTTGCATTCATATCTGAAGGTCAACGACAACTGCTCCAATTGCGGGCTCGACCTCACCAGCGCCCGCGCTGATGACGGCCCGGCGTATCTGACCATTCTGCTGGTCGGTCACATTATGGCGCCGCTGCTCCATGTGGTCTATTTCACCTGGCGGCCTGAGCCTATGGTTACTTTCACCGTGTTTTCGCTTGGCTGCCTGCTGTCATCGCTGTTTCTCCTGCCCCGGATGAAGGGTATCGTGATCGCCTATCAATGGGCGCGTCGGATGCACGGCTTCGGCAAGGAGAGCTGACTCGCCAGAGTTAAGGAAGACGCAGACATGAGCAAATCGCCCACCCCGGCCAAGGCGACCATCGACAACGGTTATGCCGATGCCGCCGCCGCGCGCCGGGACACCACTCCGATCCGCAATGCCGCGACAATTATCGCGGTGCGCGATCGGATGGGCGATGATCCTCAGGTCCTGATGGGCCAGCGCGGCGCCAAAGCTGCCTTTATGCCCAACAAAGTGGTGTTTCCCGGCGGCGCTGTCGATCCCGGGGACGCCCATGTGCCGCTCGCCAACCCGCTGCCGCAGCTCTGCCGGGACCGCCTGTCCGAACAATCCCCGGCGGGTCTGCATCACGCCCTCGCCGTCGCCGCCATTCGCGAACTGTGGGAGGAAACCGGCCTCATCCTCGGACAGCCCGGCACATGGGCCGCCACGCCTGAGGCAGACTGGATCGACTTCGCCGCCACCGACCACCTGCCTGCCGCCGAGACGCTGCAATTTGTCTTCCGCGCCATCACACCACCCGGCCGCCCGCGCCGGTTCGACGCCCGGTTTTTTCTGGTGGATGCGGCGCATATCAACAGCGATATCGACGATTTCTCCCGCGCCTCGGATGAGCTGTCGCATCTGCAATGGATCCCACTCAGCCAGGTCCGCACCTATGATCTGCCGTTCATCACCGAGGTGGTGCTGGCGGAGGTCACCCGACGCATCCGTCAGGATGGCCCACCCGAAAGCGTGCCATTCTTTCGCAACGATGATGAATCAAGCCATTTTCTGAGGCTGAAGGGCTATCCGATGCCCACGGACGACTGACCTGTCACCAAAGGCCGCAACACAGGCCGCTCAGATTGCCAGCAGCAGCGCCAGAATCGACAGGATCAGCAAACCCATGCCGACAATCTCGCGCCGGGTGATCTGCTCCTTGAAGAACAACACCGACGCCAGCAGTGACAGCAGCAATTCAATCTGCCCCAGAGCCTTCACATAGGCGGCGTTCTGCAAAGTGAAGGCCCAGAACCAGCAGAAGGATCCCGCCATGCTGGTCAGCCCGACCCAGATCGCCACCCGCCGCGCCGCCCAGACCCGCGCGATCTCTCCCGGCTCCCGCCACTTCAGCCAAACCAGCATGAACAGCGTCTGCAGGCTCACGACGATGGCCAGCGTCACACCGGCGCGAAACGCGGGTGCCAGCGCATCCAGTTCCAGCGAGGCCGCGCGATAACTCACCGCCGAGAAGGCAAACAGCACCCCCGACCCAAGCCCCAGCAGCGACGCCGGGCTGGACAGATGCCGCCACCACGGCCCCTTGCTCTGCGGTGTCTTCGACAGCACCAGCACCGCGCAAAGGCCGATCACAATCGCCACCCAGCCCAAGGGCGTGATCTGATCTCCCAGAACCACCAGCCCGACCAGCGCGGTCTGGATCACCTCGGTTTTCTTGAAGGTAATCCCGACAGCAAAATTGCGCTGCCGGAACAGGGCCACCACGCAGACTGTCGCAAGGATCTGCGCAGTGCCACCGATGGTGGCAAACATCCAGAACGTCGCAGACAGCGCTGGTATCTTCTGCCCTGACACCGCCAGATAGGCCAGCAGCCCGGCCCAGATCAGCGGCGCGGAATAGACAAATCTCGAAAACGTCGCCCCCGCCGTCGACAGCGTGACGCTGCTCAACACTTTTTGCAGCATAAAGCGGACGGTCTGAAAACTGGCAGCCGCGATGGCGATGGGGATCCACAATGTCATGTGCCCCTTATGGGCGCCTATTGCGGCTCTGACCAGATGGGATGTGCGACCGGGTCCTTTGCCCGCAGCGCATAGCGGCGCATGACCACACCATAGGAAGGGTAGGCATAGCCGTCATTCCGGGCCAGAAACTGCGCCCGCCGCCCCTGGTAGAGGCGCGGCAACTCATGCCAGGGCACCCCCGGATGGCAGTGATGCACCACATGCAGGTGATTGTTCAGAAACAGAAATCCAAGCACGCCGCCGCGCTCGATAATCACCGTACGCGCCGCCGGATCAAGATGCGCGCGATGCTCCAGGAAGGTGCGGATCTTCAAGATCGCCAGCCCCAGATAGGCCGCCAGAAGATAGGCCCAGAACGGCAGCGCGCTCTGCGCCACCAGCCACAGTGTCAGCCCCGCGCCGAGGAGATGCAGCAGCCAATCGCGCAGAACCGCTTCATCGCCGCGCCGGATCAATCGCCAGTCTTCGGCCATAAATCGGATCTGCCCCAGCATAGGCCCCAGCAACACCCGCCCCGCCAGCGTATTGTTGAGCCAGAGCAAGCCGCGCTGCGCGCCTCCCAACCGCCGCCACTGCGCCGGATCCAGATAATTGGTCTCCGGGTCATCATATGGATCGGTCAACCGCTCATCATGGTGATGGGCCAGATGGGTGTCGCGAAACCGCCCATAAGGAATCGCCAGATTGAGCGGCAGAAACATCAGCGCCTCATTCAACACCCGCAGGCGGAACGGATGGCCATGCAACGCCTCATGGCTGAGCGAGGACTGCAACGTGATCAGGCAGGCCAGAACCGGCACCGCCAGCCAGACCGATACCAGCGGCAGCCAAGCCAGCGCCGCCCCCCAGGCCGCATAACATCCCAGCATCAGCGCCAGCGTGCCCCATTCGACACGCCCCAATTGCACCTGCACCCGTTCCAGCGCGGCGCGCTCGCTCGGCACCGGAGGGCTGATCTGCAGATCAGACATGCCGCCGCCCCCAGCGCACCCCGGCCCAGATCCGTTCATACAGCAGGTAACACAGGAAGCCGACGCAGGTGTTGACCAGCGCCAGCGTCCCGCCAAGCGCAAGTGAACCGGTCAGCAGCCAGCCAACCCCCGCCATCATCGCCAGCCCCAGCAGATTCCAGATCACCGCTTTCACCACTGATCGTGCCCGTGTGTCCATCCGCAGCCTCCTGTTTTTCTTACCTTTCCTCTGGTCTACAGGGATGCCGGGCGATGCAGAATTCCGAATATGATTAACAAAATTCAGCAATCGTGATAAAATTCATCACATGATTGATATTATGGACAAACGCTTGCGCGCCGAGCAGTTTCGCCTACGACTCAACCGGGCGCTCCGCGACAGCGGTCTCAGCCAAAGCGCGCTCGCCCGCGCCATCGGGGTGGATCGCTCGACCATATCGCAGCTTCTGACCGATGCCGGGGCGCGGCTGCCCAATGCCCATGTGGTCGGTGCCTGTGCAGGCGCACTTGGGGTTTCTGCCGACTGGCTCCTCAGCCTGTCGGATCGCCCGGAAAACGCCGCAGATCTGGTCGCAGCCAGCCTGTCGATGGCCAAGGCTCCGCGCGCCTTGGTGGATGAACGCATCTTTGAATGGCACCAAGAGGCGCAGGGGTACAAGATCCGCCATGTCCCTGCCGCCCTGCCCGACATGCTCAAGACGCGGGCGCTGCTGGAATGGGAATATGCCCCGCATCTGGGGCGCACGGCCGATCAGGCCATCGGCGCCTCTGAGGATCGACTGACATGGATGCGGCAATCGGCCTCCGACTATGAAATCGCCATGCCAATCTATGAGTTGGACAGCTTTGCCCATGCGGTTGGATATTATGAAGGCCTGCCGCTGGACATCCGGCTACAGCAGCTCGACCATTTCGAACAGCTCTGCACCCAGCTTTATCCGCGCCTGCGGATCTATCTCTTTGATGCCAAGCGGCTCTATTCAGCGCCACTCACCGTCTTTGGCCCGCTGCTGTGCGTGTTTTACGCAGGCAGCCATTATCTCGCCTTCCGCGACAAGGAGCGGGTCGAGACCTTTAGCAGCCATTTCGACGATCTGGTGCGCGAGGCCGATATCACCGCGCGGCAATTGCCGGGGCGGCTCAGGGCGCTCAGGGCGGCGATCAGCAGTTAAACCTGTTTCGCCCGCCCTATCGGTTCTGCGACAGGTTTCATCAAACCGCAGGCCTTCCCCCCCCGCCGTCACATCATCACAGCTTCGGGTCCGGGTTCTCCGTATGGCCATCCACTGCGATCACCTGCCCTGACACCAGTCGCGCCGCATCGGACCCCAGAAACACCGCCATATTGGCAATATCCTGTGCTTCGACAAAGGACCGCATCGAGGTCCCAGAGGCATAGCCCTCATAGATCTGATCGCGGGTCATGCCCTTGGCCGCTGCCTCGCGCTCCAGCACGCCCTCCATCCGCGGGCCCTCGACTGCACCGGGACAGATCACATTGGCCCGGATGCCAAAAGGGCCCAGCTCCATCGCCAAGGTCTTCATCAGCCCGATCACCGCCCATTTCGCCGAAGCATAAGGCGCCCGGTTGGGATAGCCGTACAGCCCAGCGGTCGAAGACGTCACGATGATCGACCCGGCCCTCGCTGCCTTCATCAAAGGAGCCGCATATTTCGCCGCCAGAAAGCAGCCCTCCAGGTTGACGCTGACGCATTTGCGCCAATCCTCCAGCGCGATATCCTCAATCAGCGCGGTCGGCCCGGCAACACCTGCATTGGCGCACAACACATCCAGCCCGCCCCAGACCTCAGCGATCTCTGCGAACAGCACCTTCACGCCCGCCTCATCGGTGGCATCCACCACCGTTGTCCGCCACCCCTCAGGCACGTCAGCCAGCGCCACCGCGCTGACATCCGTGACCCAGACCTGATGCCCGGCGGCGGCGAATCCTTCCGCCATCGCCCGGCCAATCCCTGACCCGCCGGCGGTCACCAGAACACGGCGCATCCCTTCAGCGCTCACCGCGGCGCACCAATCGCGCGGCCCAGCCCCTCTGGCGCTGCCAGCGAAGCATGGGCTTCGGCCAGCTTCACCAGGTTGGCCTCGATATGCGCCGCAGGCGGAGCCGAACGGCGGGTCGCAAGATCCACATGCAGCAGCATATGCTCCCCCGTCGCCAGTAGCCGCTCGCCGGAATACATCTCGTGCCACAAATGCATTTTCTTGCCCGCGCCCATGATCACCCGCGTCCGCACCTGGATCGGATCTCCCGCATGCACCTCGTCGATGTGGCGGATATGGGTCTCGGCGGTGAAATAGCTGCCGCCACTGGCGATATACTCCGCATCGCAGCCGATGATCATCATCAGCCTGTCGGTGGACTGGGCAAAGGCATCCAGATAGCGGCTCTCGGTCATATGGCCGTTGTAGTCGGTCCAATCCAGCGGCACGATCCGGCTCTGCGTCAGCACCGGCTGGCTCAGGTCCTCCAGACCGTCCATCGACCGCACCAACCCAGCCTCCCCCTCGCGCTCCGCGTCATGGGCGTTCTGCAGCGCGCCTGCACCCCAGTCATTGGCGCCCAGCGCCCGCATCATACCCACAAGGTTATCGTCGCGAATACGCTCCAACGCGCGGATCGAGTGATGGCCAGACTGGTCATCCGACTGGCCCGCAATCAGATCGACCAGCTCATCCGTGAACTCCGGCACATCCATCAGCTTGGTCCAGGGCCATTTCAGTGCCGGGCCAAACTGCGCCATGAAATGCTTCATGCCCGCTTCACCGCCCGCCACGCGGTAGGTTTCAAACAGGCCCATCTGCGCCCAGCGGATACCAAAACCATAGCGGATCGCATTGTCGATCTCCTCGGTGGTGGCAATGCCGTCCTTGACCAGCCACAGTGCCTCGCGCCAGACCGCCTCAAGGAAGCGGTCGGCCACATGCGCGTCGATCTCTTTCTTCAGATGCAGCGGGTACATCCCGATCTCGGTGACAATAGCCTTGGCGCTGTCGATCACGCTGGCAGTGTTGGCCTCGGTTGTGACCAGTTCCACCAGCGGCATCAGATAGACCGGGTTGAACGGATGCGCGACCAAGATCTGGGCGGCATTGCTGAACCCATCCTGCAATTGCGACGGTTTGTAACCAGAGGTGGACGAACCGATGACAGCATCCGCCGCGACATGTGCCTGCAACGCGCCGTAGACTTTCTGTTTCAGTTCCAACCGCTCTGGCACGCTTTCCTGGATCCAGATCGCCCCGGCCACCGCCTCTTCAATGGTCGCATGGTAGCTGAGACCGCCCTCTGCAGGCAGCGCAACATTACCAAGGCCCGGCAAAGAGCGCCGCGCATTGGCAAGAACTTCGCCAATCTTGCGCTCTGCCTCCGGGTCCGGGTCGAACACCCGCACATCCCAGCCATTCAGCAGGAACCGCGCGGCCCAGCCGCCGCCAATAACCCCGCCACCGATGATTGCTGCTGTTTTTGTCATGACATTGTTCTCCAAAAGACATTGGCCCATGAACCACACGAGCACGTCACGCGGGTTAAGCGCGCATGGCTTCCTTGCCCGCTGGCAAGCAGGCAGTTTTCATTTTCATTGAATTCAAATGCGCTGGCAGCGCGAAACTTGTGATCTGCTTTAGATGAGGAAAGGCAGAACACTGAAGAACGCAAAACCGCCAAGGAAGGCGGTCCCGGCGATCCGGCCCGGGGACAGGGACTTTCGCAAAATCAGAGCAAGAACTGCTCCCAGACCGATAACCCCGGCACCAAGCCACGCCCCGGCTGCGATCCCCATGGCAGGTGGGGCAATGCTGTTTTCCACTACAGCGTCGGGCAGACCGACCGCGACCCCAAACCCGGCCAAAAACAGCACGAGCGCCGCAAGCGGCCCTTTCCACCAAGCGGCCTCGGACTGAAGGAAAGCGGTGAGGGACAGCATCGAGGCAGCGAAGAATGGAAGGAATATCATTCAACCAAGTAATCCAGTTCCTTTTTGAGCTTCAACCCTGAATTGTCGCCGCCCTGTGTCAGGGGGCACGTTTGCCCCCCTTTTTTTTGAAACCCGTATTACTTCGTCACCGGTGCGCGTTTCACCAGACCCAGCTGGGCGCGCACTTCATCGGGTCCCATCAAGGACGCGCCCATGTTTTCGATAATGGTGCCTGCACGTTCAACAAGCTGCCAGTTTTCCGCCAGCTGCCCCTTGCCGAGCCACAGGTTATCCTCCAATCCGACACGGACATTGCCGCCCGCCAGCACGGAGGCCGCCACATAGGCCATCTGATCGCGCCCAAGCGAAAACGCCGACCAGTCCCAGTCGTCCGGCACATTGTTCACCATCGCCATGAAGGTGTTGAGGTCATTGGGCGCGCCCCAAGGGACCCCCATGCACAGCTGGACCAAAGCGGGACTGTTCAGCACGCCTTCCTTCACCAGTTCTTTGGCGAACCACAGATGACCGGTGTCAAAGGCTTCGATCTCCGGCTTCACCCCCAGATCGGTCATCATCTGCCCCATTGCCCGCAACATGCCCGGCGTGTTGGTCATCACGTAATCGGCCTCGGCGAAATTCATCGTGCCGCAATCCAGCGTGCAGATCTCCGGCAGGCATTCGGCCACATGCGCCATCCGGGCGGTGGCGCCAATCATATCGGTGCCCGCCTCATTCAGCGGCAGCGGGTTTTCGGTATCGCCAAACACCATGTCACCGCCCATACCTGCGGTGAGGTTCAGCACCACATCGGTGTCGCTTTCACGGATCCGGTCAGTCACTTCGCGGTAAAGCGCCAGATCGCGCGAGGGCGCGCCGGTTTCCGGATCACGCACGTGGCAATGCACGATCGCCGCCCCGGCCTTGGCCGCCGCAATGGCGCTTTCAGCAATCGCCTCGGGCGATCTGGGCACATGCGGGCTGCGATCCTGAGTGCTGCCAGAGCCGGTGACGGCGCAGGTGATGAAGACGTCTTTGGCCATATTCAGAGGCATTTTGGTTTTCCCCTCGATGTACAGGGTTGTGCCCGAGTTATCCCCAAGCCTGCCCCCAGATTCCTGTTTGTGTTGTTTTCGACAGTGCCGCAGCCTTGGTGCACACACTAGGCAACATGCGAATCGAACTTGATGAAATCCGCAAAAAACATCCTCCAGCCCGAGAATCAGCCGCTCAAAACGGCCGTTTTAGTGCTTGATGAGAGCAATACGCTGTCCTTCGCCGCGGCCGTCGATCCGATGCGCGCCGCCAATCGGCTGGCCGGTCGCGGTGCGTTTGACTGGGACTATGTCACCGCAACCAGCGAGCCTGCGATGCTGACCAGCGGTCTCAGCGTCCCCGGCATCCCGCTCGCGCGACTGCAAAGCTGCGAGTTGCTGATCGTGATCGCCGGCTTCCAGCTGGCCCGCCACGCCACCCCCAGCCTGCTGGCTGGCCTGCGCCGTCTGGCGGCAGGTGGCGCGACCATCGCGGGCATCGACGGTGGCCCCTGGCTGATGGCCGAGGCCGGTCTGCTTGACGGCCACCCGGCCACCACCCATTGGGAAGATCTGGACAATTTCGCCAGCCGCTTCCCCGGTGTGCAATGCCGCAACGACCGCTTCACCCTCTCCGAGGGGCGCATGACCTCCGGCGGCGCGACACCTGCCATTGAAATGATGCTGCACATCATCGGCAGCCGCCATGGTGCAGGCTTTGCCTCACGCGTGGCCGGCCTGTTCCTCTATGACGGCCCCGGCTCCACCGAGCGCCCGCAAAGCCGTCTTGGCAGTTCCAAACATTCCTCCCTCACCGCACGGGCCAACGCCCTGATGGAGGCAGCGCTGGATGATCCCAAACCGCTGCGCGACATCGCCGACGAACTGGGCACCAGCACCCGCAGCCTGCAACAGCAGTTCCGCCTGCGGCTGAACACCACGCCGCAGGACCATTACCTGCAACTGCGTCTGGCTGAGGCCCGCCGGTTGGTCACCGACACAGATCTGCCGATCATGGAGGTGGCACTGGCAACCGGCTTCAACTCTCAGTCCAGCTTTGCCCGCGCCTTCCGCACCGCCCATGGCACCACAGCGCGCGAGTTGCGGCAGGCAAGCCTTGCAAGCGCCGCGCCCACACGTCTTGCCACCAGCAAACCGCTGTTCAGCCAGGCGCCTCTGTCACAAGGTCAAAGCCCCCTGCGCCAAAGCGGGCCACTGCCGCGCCATTCCACCGGCTCTTACTGAAGCTCGGGCGCAGATAGATCACACAAAAACGGGCGGCCCCATCGGGCTGCCCGTTTCGCTTTATCAGCAGTCCTAGTGATCAATAGGGCATGGGATGCGCACGATGGGCGATGTCGATCTCCTCCAGCACCTCCTGCGACAGGGTCAGATCCGCCCCCGCCAGCACATGCTCCAGCTGCGCCAACGTGGTCGCCCCAAAAATGGCCGAGGCCATGAACGGCCGCGTATGGCACCAGGCCAGCGCCATATGCACCGGATCCAAACCGTGACGCTTAGCGATCTCCAGATAGGCCGCCACCGCCGGATAGACCCGATCCGTGTCACGCCCGCCCAGTTCCGGGTTCAATGTCTTGCGCGAGGCCTCAGGCACCGCACCATCCTGATATTTCCCCGTGAGCAAACCCGTTGCCAACGGCGAAAACGCCAGCAGCCCCACGTCTTCGTAGAGGCTCGGCTCAGCCAGGTCGGTGTCATACAACCGGCACAGCAGCGAATATTCATTCTGGATTGACGCCACCCGTGGCCCGCCAGTCTGCTCGGCCAGCCGCAGCCAGTGCGCCGTGCCCCAGGCGCTCTCGTTTGACAGGCCAAAGGCGCGAATATTGCCCTTGTCCACCTGCGCCTTCAGCGCCTCCAGACATTCCGCCATATTGTCCAGCACCGCCGCCCGGTCATCGCCCCCCGGATCATACTGCCAGTTCTTGCGGAACATATAGCTGCCCCGATTGGGCCAGTGAAACTGATAGAGGTCGATGTAATCCGTCTGCAGCCGCCGCAAGGATCCTTCGATCGTGGGTGCGATGGTCTCCGCCGTAATCGGCGCCCCATCCCGCACCGCCTGCAGCCCTTCGCCGGAATGTTTGGTGGCAAGGATGTAATCCCCGCGCCGCCCGGTCTTGGCATTCCAGGTCCCGATGATTGCCTCGCTGTCACCGACCGTCTCCGCGCTGATCGGGTTCACCGGGTACATTTCCGCCGTATCAAGGAAATTCACCCCCGCCGCCAAGGCCGCATCAATCTGCGCATGGGCATCCTCCTCCCCCGTCTGGGTGCCAAAGGTCATGGTGCCGAGACAGATCTGCGACACCTCCATGCCGGTGCGGCCAAGCGGGTTCATCTTCATGATCGGGATCCTGTTGTTGCAACTCGCAACAGACCCTAGCCCACCCGCAGCCCAGTGCAACCAGCTGCGTCCCCCGCACATCGGGGCGTTAACCTTTCACGCACAATCCAGACATGAAACACGATGGATGTGATATGATTAAAATTGTCGCAAATCTAGAAAAGGAGAGTGACAACATGACGTTCTCTATGTCCAAAAGCTACAAAGACCTGATCGCAGAAGCTGAAGCCATCGTGGTGTCGATTTCCCCGGCAGAGGCGGCAGATCTGCATGACCGTGACGACAGCCTGTTTGTCGACCTGCGGGTTATCCGCGAAGTTGAACGCACCGGCGTCATCCCCGGAGCCCTGTCCTGCCCGCGCGGCCTGATGGAGTTCTGGATTGATCCATCCAGCCCCTACCACAAACCAGTCTTTGCCGAAGATCGGGCCTTCATCTTCTATTGTGACAACGGATGGCGGTCGGCCCTGGCTGCCAGGACCGCGCTGGAAATGGGATTGCAGCGGGCGGTCTTTTTGAAAGGCGGCTTTGATGCCTGGATCGCAGACGGGGGCGATGCCATCCCTTACAAGTGGTAACTAACCGGCTGACACCGGGCAAGCGGTGCTTGTCACCCCGGGCAAAACCCGGCAGCCTGTGCATCTAACAGCCAGAGGAAGCACAGCATGCCCCAAGCCATCACAAAAGGCGTCAAGGCGCTCCTTGACGAGGCCAACGCCGTTGTGGACACCATGTCCGTGGAGACCGCAAAAGAGGCCATCCATGATGACGCCTATGTCTTCATCGACCTGCGCGATATCCGCGAATTGCAGTCCAGCGGCATGATTCCAGGCGCCTTTTCCTGCCCGCGCGGGATGCTGGAATTCTGGATCGACCCTGACAGCCCCTACCACAAACCGGTGTTCAATCAGGACAAGACCTATGTGTTCTACTGCGCCAGCGCCTGGCGTTCTGCGCTGGCCGCCAAGGCCGCGATGGAAATGGGCCTTGCCCCGGTGATGCATCTTGAGGGCGGCTTTACCGCCTGGGCCAAATCGGGCGGAGAGATCGCCCAGCGCGACGACTGAGCCGCCCCCTCGTCCCGGTCCATGGCTGGCGGCGCGGCAAATCTGCCGCGCCGGGCACAAACCGGGCACAATACGACACGCCAATCGGGAAAATGTCGGAAACACCCGTGCAATCTGACCTCGCAGCGGTCATGACTGGCCATTATGCGGATGATGATTTCCTTTGCGGCGCTGTTTCTCTCTGTGATCCTGTTGCAGCTGTCGACCGGCGGCGTGGGTCCCTTGGATGCGCTCTCTGGTCTGACACTGGGATTTGACAAGGAACAGATCGGCTTTCTCGGCTCGGCGCATTTCCTTGGTTTTTTCATCGGTTGCTGGTGGGTACCGCGCCTGATGGGCAACGTCGGCCACAGCCGCGCCTTTGCGGTCTGTACGGCCCTTGGTGCCATGGGGTTGATCGGCCACACCCTGACCGAAGATCCGCTGGCCTGGGCCGTGATGCGCATGGCCTCCGGGCTCTGCGTCGCAGGGTGTTACACCGTGATTGAGGCCTGGCTGAACGCCAAGGTCACCAATGAAACCCGCGGGCGCGCCATGGGCACCTATCGCATCGTGGACCTCTCCGCCTCGCTGGTGGCGCAGCTGCTGATCGCGGTGCTGCCGCCTGCCTCTTACATTTCGTATAACCTGCTGGCGATCCTCTGCTGCGCGGCCCTCTTGCCGCTCACCATGACCAAGGTCAGCCAGCCCGACATTCCCGATGCCCCCCGGCTGCGCCCGAAACTGGCCTGGGCCTGCTCACCTCTGGCGGTTGCCGGTGTGATCGTCGCCGCCCTCAGCTCCGCATCCTTCCGTATGGTTGGCCCGATCTACGGCCAAGAAGTCGGGCTGGAGGTCGGGCAGATCGCCTTCTTCCTCGCGACATTTGTTCTGGGCGGCGCGCTGGCGCAATACCCGCTGGGCTGGCTCGCCGACAAATACGACCGCCGCTGGGTGCTGATCTGGCTGTCGGTGGTGGCCATCCTGTCCTGCGGCATCACCATGGCCGCCAGCGGCATGGGCACCTGGGCCGTTATGGCCTCAGCGGCCTTCTTTGGTTTTACCACCATGCCGATCTTCTCGGTCTCTGCCGCCCACGCCAATGACTTTGCCACCTCGCAGCAACGGATCGAACTGGCCGCCGCGCTGATGTTTTTCTACGCCCTTGGCGCCATCGCCTCGCCGCTGATCACCTCGGCGCTGATCGAAAACTACGGTCCCGGCGCGCTCTTTGCCTTTGTCGCAGTCGGCCACCTCGGACTGATTATCTTTGGCCTGGCCCGGATGCGCGCCCGCCCCGCGCCCGAGGACCGCACCCGCTACGTCTATGCTCCGCGCACCTCCTTCACCATTGGCCGCCTGCTCAAACGCTCCCGCGAGCGGCGCTAGACGGTCTGCGACACCCTTCAGAGCGGGGAAATTAGCCACAAGGTCCACAGCGGGGTTTTCGGCGGCAGCGCCATGCGCTAGACGGGCCAGCAAAGCTTTAGTTGGATGGATGATATGGCGCGCTTTCTCATTACCTCGGCGATCCCCTATATCAACGGGATCAAGCATCTGGGCAATCTGGTCGGCAGCCAGCTGCCCGCAGATCTCTACGCTCGCTACCAGCGCGCACGCGGCCATGAGGTGATGTTCCTCTGCGCCACCGACGAACACGGCACCCCTGCCGAGCTGGCCGCCGCCAAGGCAGGCAAACCGGTCGCGGATTACTGCGCCGAAATGCACGAAGTTCAGGCCGGTATCGCCAAGGGGTTCGGCCTCAGCTTTGACCATTTTGGGCGCTCCTCCAGCCCGCAGAATCACGCGTTGACCCAGCATTTCGCAGGCAAGCTGGCCGAGCAGGGGCTGATCCGTGAAGTGACCGAAAAACAGGTCTACTCCCACGCCGATGGCCGCTTCCTGCCCGACCGCTATATCGAAGGCACCTGTCCCAACTGCGGCTATGAACGCGCCCGCGGCGACCAGTGCGAGGAATGCACCAAGCAGCTGGACCCGACCGATCTGATCGACCCGCGCTCCGCGATTTCCGGCTCCACCGATCTGGAAGTGCGCGAGACCAAGCACCTGTACCTGTGCCAGTCGCAGCTGAAGGACCAGCTGGACGACTGGATCAACAGCAAATCAGACTGGCCGGTGCTGACCACCTCCATTGCCAAGAAATGGCTGCATGATGGCGACGGCCTGCAGGACCGTGGCATCACCCGTGATCTCGACTGGGGTGTGCCGGTCAGGAAGGGCGATGCGGACTGGCCCGGTATGGAGGGCAAGGTTTTCTACGTCTGGTTCGACGCCCCCATCGAATATATCGCCGCCTCGCGCGAATGGGCCGACGCCAACGGCAAGACCGACGCCGACTGGCAGCGCTGGTGGCGCACCGACATGGGCGCTGAGGACGTCAAATACGTCCAGTTCATGGGCAAGGATAACGTCCCCTTCCACACCCTGTCTTTCCCGGCCACCATCCTTGGTTCGGGAGAACCGTGGAAGATGGTCGACCACCTCAAATCCTTCAACTACCTGAACTATGACGGCGGTCAGTTCTCCACCTCGCAGGGGCGCGGCGTGTTCATGGATCAGGCGCTGGAGATCCTGCCGGCGGACTACTGGCGCTGGTGGCTGCTGAGCCACGCCCCCGAAAGCTCCGACTCCGAATTCACCTGGGAGAATTTCCAGCAATCTGTGAACAAGGATCTCGCCGACGTGCTGGGCAACTTCGTGTCCCGCATCACCAAATTCTGCCGCTCCAAATACGGCGAGGCGGTTCCCGCAGGCAATGACTACGGCGAGGCGGAACAGGCGCTGATTGATGAGATCAGCACCCGTGTTACCGCCTATGAAGGCCACATGGCCGCCATGGACGTGCGCAAATCCGCGCAGGAGCTGCGGGCGATCTGGGTCGCAGGCAATGAATACCTGCAATCCGTGGCGCCCTGGTCCGTCTTCAAAACCGACCCCGATCAGGCCGCCGCTCAGGTGCGTCTGGGACTGAACCTGATCCGGCTCTATGCGGTGCTGTCAGCCCCGTTCATCCCCGATGCGACCGAGCGTCTGCTGGCCGCCCTCCAGACCGAGGATCGCAGCTGGCCCGACGATGTCGCCGCCGCCCTCAGCGCGCTGCCCGCAGGTCATGCCTTTACCGTGCCGGAGGTGCTCTTTGCCAAGATCACCGACGAACAGCGCGAGGAATGGCAGGAGCGTTTCTCCGGCACCCGCGACTGATCTCAGGGCTGCGCCCTCTGCCAATGACCAAGGCCGCTCCACCGGGAGCGGCCTTTTTGCGTTCAAAGGTGGATACGCTCCCCTTCCGGCGGCGTCCGCAACCGCCAGCGCGGCGCCAGCTCTGCATGATGTTGCCGCAATACCTCCGGCCCCTCACGGTAGAGCGCATAGGTCGAATGATGGATCGGCAGTACTGCCTGCGGCTCCAGCTGCTGCGCAAACCCCGCCGCCTGCGCCCCATCCATGGAGATCTGCCCCAGCGCCCCCGCCCCGCCGACAGCGCCCAAATGCGGGACAAAGACATCCAGCAGACCTGCCTCCGCAACCTGCGCTGCTCTCAGAGCCTGCCAGACCGGCGGCACCAGAAAACTGTCGCCTGCCCAATAGATCCGCACCACGCCAAAGGCCGTCTCCACCTCGATCAGATAGCCGTTGCCCAGCCCCAGCAACCGCGCCACCTCCGGGTTCTCTGAATGAACCGCAGGCAGTGCCGTGATCTGCAGAACCCCCTCCGGTCCTTCAATGCGCCGCATCTCGCCATGGGCCAACGAGCTGGCGGCAAAGCCTTTCTGCCGCATCGCTGCAAGGTCATGCTGCGGCACCAGCATCGGCAACTGCGGGTCCAGCCAGGCCTGCGCCGCCTGATCGAAATGATCCTCATGGGCATGGCTCAGCAGCACCAGATCATAGCGGTCGTAGCGCAACCCCGGAAACGGCGTGAGCCGCGCATGTGACTTTATATTCGGCCCGCGCGCGAGGTCGAACATCTCATTCGGGTCCCCCATGACAAAGGCCTCAGGCCCCTCTCCCAGACAGGGGTCTGTCAGCACTCGAAGCCCCGCAGCCTCGATCTCCAGCATGGCGCCGCCCAACCAGCGCAGGGATACGCCCGGCTGCGCAGCCCGCACGACAGCGGGCAAGCCACCACCAAGGGTCAAGGCCGCGCCACTCTTCAGCAATTGACGTCTGTTCATCGTCTTCTCCTGTGATGTACGACAGGAGTAAGCGCTCGCATATTGCGGAATAATCGGTTTAATACTGAATACTTTGAATGGATATTTCGCTTAATGGATCGACTTCAGAACATAGAAACCTTTGCCGAGGTTGCAGATCAGCTCAGCTTTGCCGCTGCTGCGCGACGCCTCGGGCTACCAGCCTCCACGGTCACCAGCCGCATCCGCACCCTGGAACAGAGCCTGGGCGTGCGCCTGCTGGACCGCACCACCCGGCGCGTTGCCCTGACACCCGCCGGAGCACTATTTCTGGACCGCTGCCGCCGCGCGCTTGACGAGATCGACGCCGCCCGCGATCTGGTTGCAGCCGAGGCCAAGGCCAGCGGTCTGCTGCGCCTCTCGGTCCCCACCGCGCTGCCCATGGCCCCACTGGCAGCCCTCACATCTGCCTTTCTGCGTGATTATCCGCAGATCTCGATCACCATAACCGTGGATGACACCCCTGCCGACTTCATTGCCGACGGCATCGATCTGGCGCTGCGCGGCAACCGTCCGGGCAGCGACAGCCTGATTGCCCGTGTGCTGTCTCAGACGCCGGTGGTGCTGGCGGCGGCGCCGGGGCAGCTCGCAAATGAGGATCTGCCGATTCTCGGCCCGCTTGCGCGGCACCTGACGGACCGGCGCGCAGACAGCCGCATTACCTGTGAATCCTTTGCACTCGCTCTGGAACTGGTGCGGTCCGGTGCAGCGCGTGGCTGCTTTCCGCGCCCGATGTGCGATGCGGACTATGCGGCGGGGCAGCTGGATCTTGCCCCGCCGCCCGTCGGCGTGGAGACACAGCTCACTCTGTATCTGGTCTACCCGGACCGCCGTCCGCTGCCTCAGAGATTGCGACTCTTCATTGACAGGCTGGTGGCGGCTTACACCTCTTCCTGATGGCAGAAACCACCGGGCCATACGCTAAGGCGATCGGCAAAAAATCTTAATCTGACTAAAAAAGTCAGGTTGACGATTCTGATTAAATAAGTCAGGTATAGGGCAGTTCAGCCAACCTGTGATTGTGCAGCCAGCCCGACTGATAGCAAATCAACCGAGATCGCCCAATGTCGTTTCTTCTGCAATTCTTCTCCCTGCGCCACCGCCCTGTTGAAGGCACCCGCGCGTCGGTCAGCCTGCACGCCTACGGGCTGCCGCGTGGCGATCAGGGGTTTTGCCTGGAATGGTATCTGGATCGGTCGGAAAACCGAAACGGGTGACCCTGATGAACCAGATGACTTTTGACCACGCCGCCACCACCACAACCGCAGCCACCGAAGTCTTCCCGACCTACCACGCTGAGGAACTCGCCCGTGGCGGGAACCAGGCCCGCATCCTGCTCAATGGCCAGATCTACAGCCTGCGGATCACCCGCGCCGGAAAGCTGATCCTGACAAAATGATTTCCAACAGCACATCCGCCGCATCTGCGGCGCCACGGGGCGGGGCCACTGTTGGCCTGCTGACAGATTTGCCCGCCCTGGAGGCCCTGGCCGTGCGCAACCTGCGCCACTGGTTCAACGGTGCCGACAGCCGCATCGCGTTGCGTCAGGACCTACTGGCTGCACTTGGTCCGGTTCTGGGCCGTCAGGCCTATGAGAATTTTGGTCGCCTTTGCAATTTCTGCGTCACCGAGGGCCGCCGCCCACTGGTACGCCACGGCATGACCTGCACCTGCCTTGGAGCCGATGAAAACTGCTTTGCCAATCTGGTCGCCGCCGCCGCGCATGGCGAATATGAGGATGCCAATCTCTTCGCCGCCCTGATCGTCCAGCCACGACAGGCGCAACGCGCCACCGTTCTTGCCGCCAAAATAGGTCTGGTTCTGGATCAGCTCAGCGCCCAGACAACCGGCCCCGCCGCGCATCCCGCGCAGCTGCAGCCGCTCTCGACCACTCTTCACTGACGGTCCACTGCCTGACAGCCGCCGTTCCCCTGTAACCCGTTCATATCATAACATCTCGACTAACCCTTAAGGAACGCTCTTATGACATCGCATTTTCTCGCAGGTACCGCTGTTGCAGCGCTCGCCACAGTTGCGGCTCCCGCTTTTGCGGCAGACAAGGCTGAGGTGCTGACCACCTACGCAAATATTGCGCACGCCAAATATCAGGACAGCCTTGAGACGGCAAAAACCCTGCAAACAGCCGTGGACAGCCTGATCGCTGAACCCTCAGCCGAGGCCCTGGAAGCTGCCCGCAAGGCCTGGCTCGCGGCCCGCGTGCCCTATCAGCAGTCCGAGGTGTTCCGCTTTGGCAATGCCATCGTTGATGACTGGGAAGGCAAAGTGAACGCATGGCCGCTGGACGAGGGGCTGATCGATTATGTCGATGCCAGCTACGGCGGCCCGACCGATGAAAACACCCTTGCGGCGCTGAATATCGTTGCCAACCCCAGCTTTGAGCTGTCCGGCAAATCCATTGACACCAGCGCCATCACGCCTGAGCTGCTGGAAACCACCCTGCATGAGGCCGACGGCGTCGAGGCCAATGTCGCAACCGGCTATCACGCGATCGAATTTCTGCTTTGGGGTCAGGACCTGAACGGCACCGACCACGGCGCCGGCAGCCGCGCCTGGACCGACTATGCCGCAGGCGAGGATTGCACCAACGGCAACTGCGATCGCCGCGGCGAATACCTGAAGGCCGCGACCGATCTGCTGATCTCCGATCTGGAGTGGATGGCCGCACAGTGGAGCACCGAAGGCGAAGCCCGCGGCACGCTTTTGTCGGATGAAAACGCAGGCATCACCGCCATGCTGACCGGCATGGGCTCGCTCTCCTACGGGGAAACCGCCGGCGAACGCATGCGCCTAGGCCTGATGCTGAACGACCCCGAAGAAGAGCATGATTGCTTCTCCGACAACACCCACAACAGCCATTACTACGATGGTCTGGGCGTGCAGAACGTCTATCTCGGCGAATATATCCGCACCGACGGCAGCATGGTTTCCGGCGCGTCGCTCTCCGATCTGGTGCAGGAGATCGATCCGGCACTGGACGGCGAGATGCGCAGCAAGCTCTCGACCACCATGCGCGCGCTGGGTCAGATCAAGACCGCAGCCGAGGCGGGTTTCTCCTACGACCAGATGCTGGAACAGGGCAATGAAGCAGGCGAAGCGCTGGTCATGGGCGGCGTCAACGGTCTGGTCGATCAGACCCGCTCCATCGAACGCGTGGTGACAGCGCTCGATCTTGATGGCGTCGCCATCGAAGGCTCCGACTCGCTCGACAACCCAACGGCCGTTTTCCAGTAAGACAGGCCATAGGCTGCCACGGCAGCAAAAATACGGCAGGGGCGGCGCAATGCGCGGCCCCTGCCCTTGGCGTTTTGGCCCGGCCCGTTCGCGGCACCAATTCGCCCGAACAACCCGGACGAATTGTCCACCCTGCAAGAGTTGATGCCAGCTCCGGATCCTCCTATCCAAGGTCAGGAGGCCCCGCGCCCCGCCAATAGAAGTGATCCCTGCCCGCATGCGCGTTTCCCCGTCGCCCCACCGCCCGCATCTGTCCCAGCTGTTGATGGGCCTCAGCCTCCTCGCGCTGATCGCACCGCTCCCCACTCTGGCCGACACGCAAACCACTGCGCTGTCGGAAACCCTGGCAGGGGACGCGCCAGAGGGCGACGCAATCCACGCACAGGCGACGACGCCCTATACAGATCTCTCCGATCCGCATCTCGCCACCCTTCCCCGCACCGCGCAGGAACAGACCCGCATTCGCGCCGTCACCCGCCCAACAACGCAGTTCGACCAGCCCGAACCCTATGAGGCCCTGCCCGCAGGTGCGGCCACCGTGCGCGCCCGCACCGATGACGAGGCGTTTTCGCAGCACAGCGCCAACCTCAGCTTTGAGGAAGAGCTGGAATTCAAACTCGGCAATGGGCTGTTCAAGAAGATCTGGGTGTTCTCGCCCGCCTCCACCCTCGCCTCTGATGGGCTGGGGCCGCTCTATAATGCGCGCTCCTGCCAGCGCTGCCACCTGAAGGACGGGCGCGGCCATGTGCCGGATGGGCCGGACTATGCCTCAACCACGATGTTCCTGCGCGTCTCGGTTCCCGGCCCGGTGCCGGACCAGATGCAGGCCATTGCCGACTATATCGGCACCGCGCCAGAGCCGACCTATGGCGGCCAGATGCAGGATTTCTCCGCCCCCGGTATCGCCCCGGAATATCGCCTCGGCGTCACCTACAGCGAAGACACCATCGCGCTTGCAGGCGGCGAGACGGCCACCCTGCAACGCCCTGACTATAGCGCCAATACCCTCGGCTATGGTCCGCTGCACCCCGATGCCATGCTCTCCCCCCGCGTCGCCCCCAGCATGATCGGCCTCGGCCTGTTGGAGGCGATCCCCGCCGCTGATATTCTGGCGGGCGCCGACGAGGATGACAGCAACGGCGATGGCATCTCCGGGCGCGCCAATCTGGTCTGGTCGGTGGAACACAACCGGATCATGCTGGGCCGCTTTGGCTACAAGGCCGGACAGCCCACGGTGCATGAACAATCCGCCGCCGCCTTCTCCGGCGACATCGGCATCTCCACGCCGCTGTTTCCGGCTCATGCAGGCGATTGCACCACTGCGCAGACCAGCTGCCGCAACGCGCCCCATGGTGGTGATGACATCCGCGAGACCGAGATCGACCAGCCCAATATGGATCTGGTCACCTTCTACAGCCGCAACCTCGGCGTGCCTGCCCGTCGCACCCCGGACGACCCCGCCATCCTGCGCGGCAAGGCGCAATTCTACGGCGCAGGCTGCACCAGCTGTCATACGCCGAAATTCGTCACCAACCGGCTGGAGGCGCAACCCGCGCAGAGCTTCCAGCTGATCTGGCCCTATAGCGACCTCTTGCTGCACGACATGGGCGAGGGCCTTGCCGACAACCGCCCCGAAGCCCGCGCCACCGGGCGCGAATGGCGCACCGCGCCGCTCTGGGGGATCGGGCTGGTGCAGCAGGTCAATCCCCGCGCAGGTTTCCTGCATGATGGCCGCGCCCGCACCCTGCTGGAGGCGATCCTCTGGCATGGCGGCGAAGCCCAATCCGCCCGAGACACCGTGGTCGGCCTTGCCCCCGAAGACCGCGCCGATCTGATCCGCTTTCTGGAGTCGCTCTGATGCCGAACCCCCTTTCCCTGTCCCGCACACGCCTGTCGCGTGTTGCCGCCCTGACGGTTGCGACCGCTATGGTCTGCGCCGCCCTGCCGCCGCAAGCGGCCCTTGCGCAGACCGACACCACAGCTGTCAGCACGCCCAATACACCGCCCCAAACCCTGGCCCCGGCACATCAACTGGACTGGATCCTCACCCATCATATCCTCCCCGGCTTTGACAGGCTGGCACAGACCAGCGCCACCCTAGCCGAGGTCGCCGCCAGCCACTGCACACCGGATGACCCGGCCCTGCGCGCGGCCTTCGCCCACGCCTTTGATGCCTGGGTCAGAGTCAGCCACCTGCGCTTTGGTCCCACCGAAACCGACAACCGCGCCTTTGCCCTCGCCTTCTGGCCGGACAGCCGCAACAAAATCCCCGGCACCCTGCGCCGCGCCGTCACCGAAACCCCGCGCGAGCAGCTGGCTACACCGGAGGTCTTTGCCAGCCAATCCGTGGCCCTGCGCGGGTTCTATGCGCTGGAGTATCTCCTGTTCGACGACGCCATCCAGTCCGAAGGCAGCGCAGATCAGCGCTGCACCCTGGTCGCGGCCATCACCACCGATATCGCCCGCACCACCGCCGCGATCCGCGATGATTGGCACAACAGCTATGCCGTGACACTGGTCAGCCCCGGACCGGGCAACCGCTACCAGTCGGAGGTGGAGATCCGGCAGGAGCTGTTCAAAACCCTGACCACCGGGTTTCAGGTGCTGGTTGATATGCGGTTGGGGCGCCCCCTTGGCCAGTTCGACGCCCCCCGCCCCAACCGCGCCGAGGCCCGCCGCTCCGCCCGCAGCCAGCGCCACATCGTGCTGAACCTCACCGCGATGGAACCGCTCGCCCTTGCCCTTGCGGCGGGCGATCCCGCACTGATGCAGGAAATCGACGCAGGCTTTGCCAAGGCGTTGAAACGCGCCAGCGCGCTGGACGATCCCTCCCTCGCCGGGGTTGCCGATCCCGCCCGCCGCTTTCGTATCGAAGCCCTACAACAGGACATCAACGACCTGCGCAGCCTGATCACCACCCGGCTTGGCCCGAAGCTCGGCGTCACCGCAGGGTTCAACTCCCTCGACGGGGATTGATCCCATGGCAGGCCCCTCCCGTCGCGGTTTCCTCGCAGGGCTTCTGGCCGCAGGCATGGCCCCGCAGGCCAGCTGGGCCGACCTTGGCCACCCCGCCTATCTCTCGGCCGGAAAAGCCCCCGATGGCAGCTTCCTCCTCGCGGGTCTGGACCGCACCGGCACAATCCTGTTCCGCCACGCCCTGCCCGCCCGGGGCCATGCCGCAACCGCGCACCCCAGCCGCCCGGAGGCGGTCGCCTTTGCCCGCCGCCCCGGACAGTTCGCGGATGTGATCGACTGCCGCACCGGTGCGGCCCTGGCCCGGCTCACCCCCCCACCCGGGCATCACTTCTATGGCCATGGCGTATTCTCCCCGGACGGCAGGTCTCTCTTCACCACCGAAAACGCCTTTGAAAGCGGCGATGGCCGGATCGGCATCTGGGACGCCAGCGACGGCTACCGCCGGATTGGCGATCATGCCTCCGGCGGCATTGGCCCGCATGATATCAAGCTGCGCACCAGCCCTGACGGCCAGCACAATCTGGTGGTGGCCAACGGCGGCATTCAGACCCATCCCGACAGCGGCCGTGCGAAACTGAACCTCGCCACGATGCAGCCCAACCTCAGCTACCTCAGCCTTGAGGGCACCCTGCAGGATCAGCTGATCCTGAACGCCGATATGCGCCTGAACTCGATCCGCCACCTTGCCATCAGCGCCACAGGGACTGTTGGTTTTGCAATGCAGTGGCAGGGCGACGCGGGCGCGGACCTGCCGATCATCGGTCTGCACAATCCCGGCTCTGCCCACCGCCTGATGGCCGGGGAGGATCCCCGCCTACGCAACCTCAACGGCTATGGCGGCTCCGTCGCCTTTTCCCGCGATGGAACACAGATCGCCGTCACCTCCCCGCGCGGCGGTGTGGTGCAGATCGCCGGTTGCACCACCGGCGCGCTGCTGCGGGAACTCCGCCTCACGGATGTCTGCGGGCTGGCCAGTAACGCGGATGGCTTTGTGGTCACCACCGGTCAGGGGCTGCTGGCACAGCTGAGCACCAGCCAAGCTGATCGTCCGTCGCACATCCGGGCCCGCACAGATCTCGCCTGGGACAACCATCTGATTCCGATCGCCTGATCAGCCAGTCAAAAAAGCGAAACGAAAGCGAAACGAAAATAATCCGTGACTTTTCGCAACCGGAGGCCTAGATAGGCCTGCGAAAGGATCTCCCATGGACGCAAGCGACAGACAGGCCGCCATTCTGGACCTGCTGACCCGACAGGACCGGGTCGAGGTCGAGGACCTCGCGCAGCGATTTGGCGTCTCGCTGCAAACCATCCGCACCGACCTGCGCGATCTGGCTGCCCGTGGCGCGCTCTCCCGCGTGCACGGTGGTGCGGTCCGCAGCAGCAGTGGCGCCAGCCGCGACTACGCCGAACGGCGCAAGCTGAACGCCCGCGGCAAACGCGCCATGGCCGCGCTCGCCGCTGATCTGATCCCTGACAACTGCGCCATCACGCTCAATATCGGCACCTCCACCGAACAGGTCGCCCGCGCCCTTTCAGGCCATCGCGGGCTCACTGTTCTGTCTAACAATATCAATATTATCAATATGATGATGGAGGATGAGAGCAAGGAACTGGTACTTGTCGGCGGGGCCATCCGGCAAAGCGACGGCGCCATCGTCGGCGAGGACGCGCTGGAATTCATTGCCCGTTACAAGGTTGATATCGCTGTCATCGGCGCCTCGGCCATGGACGCAGACGGCGCCATTCTTGACCATGATCCGCGTGAAGTCTCCGTCGCCCGCGCCATCCTCAAAAACGCCCGCAAGCGCGTGCTGGTCTGCGATGGCAGCAAGTTCGAGCGCACCGCCCCGGTCCGCATCTGCGATATCTCCGATCTCGACGTAGTGGTCACCGACCGCCCCGTCCCCGCTGAATTTTCCCGCGCGGCAAAGGCCGCAGGCACGCAAATCCTCTGGGTTGGCGAAAACGAAAGTAGCGAAAATGTCTAACACAAACGCTCAAGACCAAATCACCGATCTTTTCATCATCGGCGGCGGCATCAATGGTTGCGGCATCGCCCGCGACGCCGCAGGGCGGGGCCTGTCCGTGGCGCTGGCTGAGATGAACGATCTTGCCTCCGCCACCTCCTCCGCCTCGACCAAGCTGTTTCACGGCGGATTGCGCTATCTTGAATACTTCGAATTCCGGCTGGTGCGTGAGGCGCTGATCGAACGCGAGGTGCTCTTGAAAGCGATGCCGCATATCTCTTGGCCAATGCGCTTTGTGCTGCCGTTTCATAAGGACATGCGCTTTGACAACACCACGCCGACGTCAAAACTGCTGACCACCATCATGCCGTGGATGAAGGGTCGGCGTCCGGCCTGGCTGATCCGTCTTGGCCTGTTCATGTACGACAGCCTCGGCAAACGCGGCATCCTTCCCGGCACCTCCAAACTGGATCTCGCCAGCGATCCCGCCGGCCGCCCGCTGGATCCGAAGTTCAAGACCGCTTTTGAATATTCCGACTGCTGGATCGAAGACGCACGGCTGGTGGTGCTGAATGCCCGCGACGCCGAGGCCCGCGGCGCCGAAATCATGACCCGCACCAAGGTGACAGGCGCCACCCGCAATGCGGACCACTGGGTGATTGACCTTGAAGACATCACAACGGGCGAAACCTCGCAGCGCCGCGCCAAGATGCTCGTCAATGCCGGCGGCCCTTGGGTTGCCGATGTGCTGCGTCAGAAGCTGGGCCAGAACAGCCGCGAAAGCGTCCGACTGGTGCGCGGCAGCCATATCGTGGTGCCCAAGCTCTATGATCACGGGCGCTGCTACTTTTTCCAGGGCACCGATGGGCGGATTATCTTCGCCATTCCCTACGAGGAAGACTACACGCTGATCGGCACCACTGACGCCGACCACCCCGACCCGCAGACCGCCCCGACCTGCACGCCCGAGGAACAGGATTACCTGATCAGTTTCGCCTCGCAGTATTTCGCCAATCCGCTCAGCCGTGACGATATCGTCTGGACCTATTCCGGCGTGCGTCCGCTTTATGACGATGGTGCCAGCTCTGCCACCGCCGCCACCCGCGAATATGTGCTGACCCTGAACGACAACGCCGCGCCGCTGCTGAATGTCTTTGGCGGCAAGATCACCACCTATCGCAAACTGGCCGAGGCCGCGCTGGAGAAGATCGCAACCGTGTTCCCGGATCTGCCTGACAACTGGACCGCAGGTGTCGCCCTGCCCGGCGGCGATTTCCCGGTCGGCGATGTGGCGAAACTCACCGCGAAACTGGCGCAGGACTATCCCTTCCTCAGCCCTTACGCGACCCGCCGCCTGATCCGCGCCTATGGGACAGAGGCCTGGGAGGTACTGGGGAATGCCACCTCGGCCGAGGATCTCGGCCAGGCCTTCGGCGCCACCATCACCGCCCGCGAACTCGACTGGACCATCGCCCGCGAATGGGTCCGCACTGGCGAGGATTACCTGCTGCGCCGCACCAAACTGGCCCTGCGCCTGACCGAGGCAGAGCGCGCCGCCGTCGACAGCTACATCCGCAGCAAAGCCGCAGATCTGGCCGCCTGAATGCGGTCCGTGGGGCGGGTGAGTACGGATCGTTTTAAGCCCCGACGCCTTAACCCGCCCGCAACACATCCAACCCCTATGCGCCCGCCCCCCGCGCAACGCCCACAAAAAGTATCAGCCCCCCTGCCCGATTGTTTCGCACGCGAAACATTTGGTCAGAGGGGCTGACATTATTGCCTGTGCCCTTTGGTCGTGGAAAGTGCGTAGCACGAGGCGCCAGCCCCTCCCGAGTGGCGCGCCATCTGTTCAGACGGCCCTTCAGGGCAATGCTGTCTCTCGTGATTTCAGGCTGACAGGCGCCTATCCGTTAAAGCTGATTTCGCTGGCCACGACACGACTGATCAGCCCACCGGTGTTCACCGCGCGGTAGATAGATCGCGGAGGGCGGGCAGCCTCATCCACGTGGCGATGCACCCATTTCCGGCCCTCCATCGTTTTCAGCGACTGAGACAAGGCGCGATCGGTAATCGTGCGCAGATTCCGCTTTATGTCATTGAAGTGGCTCGGCTCATGCAGTGCTGTCAGTACCGGCAAAGTCCACGAGCGCCGCAGCAAATCCTGATCTTCCTTGGCAGTGACACTGTGAATTTTATTGGCGGTGACGGCGGCGGAAATCCCCAGCGTCGTCAGTCGAAACTCCGGACGCAGCGGGTGACCATAACCGGGGTTTCGCTCCAGCAACCCGATTGAAATCAGGTGATCGATGCTTTGCGCAAACGCAGTCCTGCTTGCCCCGGTGGCCGTCAGCAGCGGCGCCTGTCGCCCGGCAATGCCTGCGTGCAGATGGGCCAAAATGGGGATGGCCCAAGCTCTTGAGGTGGTGTTGACAAACGTCTCAATGTCCATAAAGTATAGTTAGTATATTTTAGATCAAAAGGGAAGACCATGGCGCTTATTTCATTGGAAAAAACCATCACCATCTCGTTTTCGGTCAAGGATCGCCACGCCAGTGCGGATTGGTTCAAAACCATGCTTGGGTTTGATACGATCTACCATGCGGATGAGGCCGGATGGTCGGAGCTGCAGACTAATACGACCGGCGTCACAATCGGTCTGGGTGAGCATACCAAACCCGCCCCCGGAAACTGTGTTCCCGTCTTCGGCATCGCGGATCTGGATGCGGCACGGCAAAAACTGGAACAGGCCAAGGTGAAATTTGACGGCGAAACCGATGTCGTCGAAGGTATGGTCAAGACGGCAACCTTCTATGATCCTGACGGCAACGCGATGATGCTGGCTCAAGATTTGACCGGTGGCGCGTAGGGATGCGTCGGCTCTGCACAGCGTCTATCGCCCTGCTGTTTTCGGCGGGTGTCGCCTCCACAGCCCCCTTCGAGGAAGTCACCGTCGGGGTTCCCGTGGCCTCAATCACCGATGCAGAGGAATGGTACCTCGCCCTATTTGGCGCTGAGGTTGAGGTCCTAAGGCCTGTTCCGGGTGTTGTTGAATTTAAGGTGACACCCGAGACATGGTATCAGATTTTCGAAACCGATGATCCCCAGCCCTCCGGGGCCGTCGTCAGGTTTTTGGTGGACGATATGGCCGCGTCTCAGGCCAAATGGGCTGACGCTGGCATTGACACCGGCGAAGCAATCCAAATTCCAGATGTCGTGACCTATTCGGAGTTTACCGACCCTGATGGGAATGCCCTCGGGCTTTATGACCTGCCGTAAGCATTCAGGATTTCGCGACCGTTGAAAATCGCGGCTGCACCCGTTGTTGCGAGGTCCAATGCGAACCCTTACGGTTTCTCAATCCGGCGCAGTTCGGGCGGAACGCCCCCGCATTTCACAGCGGGGGCGTTCCATTTCCAGATTCTCACAACAGATCAGAATTCGACGCCTTTCTGGGCTTTGATACCGTCGCGGAAGGGGTGTTTGATCTGGCCCATCTCGGTGACCAGATCGGCAATCTCGATCAGCTCTTCCTTGGCGTTACGGCCGGTCAGCACCACATGGGTCATCGGCGGCTTTTCGGTTTCCAGAAACTCCACGACATCCGCAATGTCGATATAGTCATAGCGCAGGGCGATGTTGATCTCATCCAAGAGCACCATGGTATTGCGCTCATCGCGGATCATCTCCTTGGCCTTTTCCCAGCCCTTTTGCGCGGCGGCAATATCGCGGGCCTTGTCCTGGGTCTCCCAGGTAAAGCCTTCGCCCATCGCGTAAAACTGGCACAACTCGCTGAAGTTTTCTTCGATCAGCGTCCGTTCGCCGGTCTGCCAGGCGCCCTTGATGAACTGCACCACAGCTGAGGGCATTTTATGGGCAATGCAGCGCATGATCATGCCGAAACCAGAGCTGGATTTGCCCTTGCCCGGGCCGGTGTGGACGATGATCAGTCCTTTCTCGCCGTCCTTGTTTTGCATCATGCGGTCGCGGGCGGCCTTCTTCTTGGCCATCTTCGCCGCATGGCGTGCCGCTTCTGCTTCGGAAATGTCGGTCTCGGGCGTATCGCTCATGGGGGCTCTCCTACTGGTTCGCCCATGTCTTGACAAAGACAGGGGCAATGGCGCAAGGGGGTTTTGTTGGTTCCTGCCATTTGGCAGGCGAAGAGGGAATGTGACAGTTGGGCCATCAGGGTCCGGCCAAGCACAGCCGCCCCCGCGACCGTGACCGGAGAGGTCTCCGATGCCACTGAGGAAACTCGGGAAGGCAGGATGACCGTCAAGGCCCCAGGCCTTGGCATCCGCAAGCCGGGAGACCTGCCAACAAAAGAAACGCAACGGGCGGACGGGGTGTTCCGCGACTGGCTGGGATACCTGCGCGATCTTCGCGCCCCCGCTGGCTCGCAGCCCCCTCGCTGGAACCAAGTGAAGGGCGCTCATGGCCGAGGTAACACTGACGATCTGCACCACCTGCCGTCGCGGCGAGGTGACCGACCCGGAGGCCCCGCGCCCCGGCTCCCGCATGCTGGCCGCCCTGCAAGACGCCGATCTGCCGGAGGGCGTTGCGGTGCGCGGTGTCGAATGCCTGTCGGCCTGCACCCGTGGCTGCTCCATGGTGCTAAGCGGCGGCGACGCCCGCTGGAGCTACATCTACGGCGATCTTGATCCCGACGAACATGTGCCCGACATCCTGACCGGCGCTGCCGCCTATGCCGCCACCACGGATGGTCTGGTGCCCTGGCGCGAACGCCCCGTGGTGTTCCGCAAGCAATCCATCGCCCGCATCCCGCCCGCACCTGTGGCGGCGCCTTCCACTCCTCCATCGTTGTCCAAGGATTGACCCCATGAGCGACCTGAATAAAATCCCCGTCACCGTTATCACCGGCTTCCTTGGTGCGGGCAAAACCACCCTGATCCGCCACCTGATGCAGAATCCGCAGGGCAAGCGTCTGGCCGTCGTGGTCAATGAGTTTGGCACCGCTGGTGTGGACGGCGAAATCCTCAAATCCTGCGCCGATGACAACTGCCCGGCAGAGAACATCATGGAACTGGCCAATGGCTGCATCTGCTGCACTGTGGCCGATGATTTCATCCCGACCATCGAACAGCTGATGAACCTGCCGGAAAAACCCGACCACATCGTGATCGAGACCTCTGGTCTGGCGCTGCCGAAACCGCTGCTGAAGGCGTTTGACTGGCCCGCGATCCGGTCGCGCATCACCGTGGATGGCGTGGTAGCGCTGGCCGACGCCGAAGCGGTCGCCAAGGGTCAGTTCGCCACCGATCTGGATGCGGTGCAGGCCCAGCGCGAGGCCGATGAAGGCATCGACCACGAAACCCCGCTGTCGGAACTGTTCAAGGATCAGATCTCCTGCGCCGATATCATCCTGTTGTCCAAGGCCGATCTGGCCGGTGAGGAGGGTCTGGACAAGGCCCGCAGCATGATCGAGGCGGAAGCGCCGCGCAAATTGCCGATCCTGTCGATGTCCGAAGGCGTGATCGACCCGCGCGTCATTCTGGGGCTTGAGGCCGCCGCCGAAGATGATCTGGACGCGCGCCCCTCGCATCACGAACACCACCATCATCACGACGATGATCACGACCACCATCATGATCACGACCACAGCCATGACGATTTTGATACAATCGTGGTCGAAATGGGCGAAGTCTCCGATCCGCAACTGTTGCAGGATGCCATCGTGAAACTCGCCCGCGAGCGCAATATCCTGCGCGTCAAAGGCTATGTTGCGGTGGAAGGAAAACCGATGCGGATGCTCGTTCAGGCCGTGGGTGAACGCCTGCGCGCGCAATATGACCAGCCCTGGGGCGCACAGGCGCGCAAGACCGTTCTCGTGGTCATCGCCGAGCATGACAATATCGACGCCGAGGCCATCCGCGCCGAGCTGGGGGCCTGAAACGGATGCCTGCGAAGCGCCAGATTTTCGACGGTCTCGCCCACCCGGCCGGGCCGGGCGCGTGCAGGTTCGCCGTTTCCATATACCTCTTCAGGCAAGGAGCCTGACCCATGCATGTCGTCTTCCGCGAAAGCCACGGCCTCGACGAGAGTGATACACCACAGGATCTGGGGCAGACGCCTGCGGATCTTGTGGTGCTGTCCTTCTCCGACAGCGATCTCGGGGCCTTCGCGGCGGGCTGGCATCGCGGCAAGGACCGGCTGCCCTCACTGCGACTCGCCAATCTGGTGGCGTTGAAACACCCGCTCTCGGTGGACGTCTATGCCGAGCAGACACTGGAGGGCGCCAAGGGCGTCCTTGTGCGTCTTATCGGCGGCGAAAGCTATTGGTCCTACGGGCTTGCCACGTTGCAGGACATGGCCCGCCGCAAGGGCATCGCGCTGGCGATCCTGCCCGCTGACGGACGCGAAGATCCGCGTCTGGATGAGCTGTCGACCCTGCCGGTTTCAACCCTGCGCCGTCTGCAACATCTCTGCGATAGCGGCGGGGCCGTGGCCGCGCAGGCCGCACTGGCGCAACTGTCGCTGGCGGCGGGGCTCTATGCCGGTCCGGTGACGGGGCTGAAATCCGTGCCGCAATATGGCTGTTACGACCCGGATCGCGGCGTCTTGGCAGAGCTGCCAGAACAGGACAAACCGCTGGTTCTGGTCAGTTTTTACCGCTCCTATCTGACCGCCGCCGACACCGGGCCTGTCGATGCGCTGATCGGCGAGCTGCGCGGACGGGGCTATGCCGCCTATGGCGTCTTTGCCGCCAGCCTGAAGGCGCCGGAAGCTGCCGACTGGCTGCGCAGCGCCCTGCCCGATCTGGCCCCGGCTGCGATCATCAACGCCACGGCATTTTCCGCGCAGGGCAGCGACGGCAGCACCTCGCCGCTGTCCACCACCGGCTGCCCGGTGTTTCAGGTGGCCCTGTCGACCGCGCGGCGCAAGGACTGGGCCGAGGCCGACCGGGGTCTGTCACCAGCCGATCTGGCCATGCATGTGGTGCTGCCCGAGGTGGATGGCCGCATTTTCGCAGGGCTGGTCAGTTTCAAGGCGCCGGGCAAGAAAGACCCGGACCTGCAATATTCCCGCTTTGCCCATCGCGCCGACATGGACCGGGTAAAGGCCGCGGTGGACCGGATCGAAGGCTGGCTGCGGCTGGCGCAACTGCCCAATCATGACAAACGTCTGGCGCTGGTGCTGTCGACCTATCCGGGGCGCGATCACAATCTGGCCCATGCGGTGGGACTGGATGCGCTCGCCTCCTGCGATGAAATCCTGCGCGAGCTATGGGATCAGGGCTATGTGGTCGAACCGCTGGAAAGCACCGGCCTGCGCCTGATGGACGAAACGCTGAGCCTGCCGTTGCAGGACTACAGAACCGCCCTTGCAACCCTGCCGCAGGATCTACAGGACACCCTGGCTGCGGCTTGGGGCCAGCCGGAGGAAGACCCAGATTGCCGCGATGGGGCGTTTCATTTCAAAGCGTTGCGAGCAGGCAAGGCGCTGATCGCGCTGCAACCGGAGCGCGGCGAAGTGAAAACCCGCGTCGACGACTACCACGACCTCGACCGTACCCCGCGCCATGCCTATGTGGCGTTTTACATGTGGCTGCGGGCGCAGGCCGATGCCCTTGTGCACATCGGCGCCCATGGCACGCTGGAATGGCTGCCGGGCAAATCCGTCGCGCTTTCGGCTGCCTGCTGGCCCGAGGTGCTGACCGGCCCGTTGCCGGTTGCCTATCCCTTTATCGTCAATGATCCGGGCGAGGCCGCACAGGCCAAGCGCCGCATTGGCGCGGTTACACTTGGCCATCTGCCACCGCCACTGGCCCAGACCAATCTGCCGGACGGCATGGCGCGGCTGGAAAGCCTGCTGGATGAATATTCCACCGCCGACGGTCTGGACCCCGCCCGCCGCGACCGGCTGATCGACAGCATCCGAACCGAGGCGCAAGGAACAGGCGTGGAGGCTGATCTTGGCCTCACCTCAAACAGCTGCGCCGCCGAAGCGATCACCCGCATCGATGCCTTTGTCTGCGACATCAAGGAAAGCCAATATGGCGAGGGGTTGCACATCTTTGGCACCGGTCAATGTGGCGCCGAGGAACGCGCCGGTCTGATTGCAGCGCTGAACGGGCATATGGTGCCCCCCGGCCCGTCCGGTTCGCCGTATCGGGGTCGGGCGGATGTGATCCCGACCGGGCGCAACCTCTTTACCACGGATCCCCGCGCGGTGCCGTCGCGGGCGGCGCAGGCGCAAGGGGTCAAGCTGGCGGAAGAGCTGCTGCGCCGCCACCTTCAGGACCACGGTGACTGGCCCAAGGGCTTGGTGATTGATCTCTGGGGCTCTGCCACCATGCGCACCGCAGGCGAGGAATTTGCCATGGCGCTGCATCTTGCCGGGTTGGCGCCCAAATGGGACGAAGGCTCCGAGCGCGTCTCCGGTTTCGAAGTGCTGCCGCTCTCAATGCTGAACCGCCCGCGCATTGATGTCACCCTGCGGGTTTCCGGTCTGTTCCGCGATGTCTTCCCCGGCCTTGCCCAGATGTTCGAGACCGCCGCCGCCGCACTGGCGGCACGGGAAGAGAGCGCCGCAGACAATCCCTATCTGATCGAGACGCCCCGCGTCTTTGGTCCGAAACCGGGCCAGTATGGCCTGTCGATGAACCCGCATCTGGATGACTACACCGACGAGGCCCGCGCAGCAGCGGGCGAGGCCTGGCTCAATGCGTCTTCGCACGCGATTGATGCCAAGGGCGATATCAGTGAGGCACGCGCCGCGCTGGAGGCCCGGCTGCAAACCACGGATAGTTTTGTGCACCTGCAGGACCTGCCGGAAACCGACCTGCTGGTGGCGTCGGATTATGCCGCGCATGAGGCTGGATTTGCCGCCGCCATGGCGCGCATCGGCCAGGCCGCCCCTGCGCTTTACCACATGGATGCCACCCGCCCGGACAAACTGCAGGCGCGCAGCTTGGGTGAGGAGATCGCCCGCGTCACCCGTGCCCGTGCGGCCAACCCGGACTGGGCCACCTCGATGATGAACCACGGCTTTCGCGGCGCGGCGGAAATCGCGGCGACGCTGGATCACATGGCCGCCTTTGCGCATCTGGCACAGGTGGTGCAGCCGCATCTGTTTGATCTCTATTTCGAGGCCACTTTGGGCCGCGAGGATCTCGTTGAATTCATGAGCCGCGAAAACCCCGATGCGCTTCAGGCCATGCGCGACCGCTTTCGCGCGCTGTTTGACGCGGGTCTCTGGAGCACGCGGCGCAACTCCATCATGGCCGAACTGGAGGATGCGGTGTGACTGGCCAAGCCGCTTCTTCACCGCCCAAAGTCTATGGCTGGTGCCCCGGCGCGCTGCGTCCGATGATGTCGGGCGACGGGCTGGTGGTGCGGGTGCGCGCACCTTTGGGGCGGCTCACGCCTGAACAGGCGCGCGGTCTGGCCGAGCTGTCGCAGCATTATGGATCTGGCCTTGTCGATATTTCCGCCCGCGCCAACCTCCAATTGCGCGGCATCCGCGAAGACGCCCACCGCGCGCTGATCGCGGGACTGCGCGATCTGGATCTGGTGGATGAGGATGCAGGTGCCGAAGCGCGCCGCAATATCACCCTGACGCCGTTCTGGCGCGCAGGCGACGACAGCCACAAGATTGCACAGGATCTGGCCGCAGCGCTAACACAGGCCCGCGATCTGAAGTTGCCGGGTAAATTCGGTTTTGCCGTGGATTGCGGTGCTGCCCCGGTCCTGACGGACACCGCCGCCGATATCCGTATCGAACGTGGCCCCGACGGGCTAATCTTGCGTGCAGAGGGTGCAGACACGGGTCTGCCGGTCACCGCTGAAACTGCCGCAGGCGAAGCCCTCACGCTGGCCCGCTGGTTTCTCGACCAGGGCGGCGCCTCCGAGGGGCGTGGCAGAATGCACCAGTTGATTGCGCGCCGCACACCACCCGCAGTGCATGTCGCAGCCGCCCCCAGCGCAACGCAGATTGCACCACAGCAGCCGGGGGCAACCACATCAGGCCTGTTGGTGGCGCTGGAATTTGGCCAGTTGCCTGCCCGTGCGCTGGCAGCTTTAGCCGATCACGGCGCGCTGCGGCTGACTCCCTGGCGGATGCTGCTGGTGGAAGACATCAGCAGCCTGCCGCCCCTGCCCGGCCTGATCCTGGATGCAACGGATCCCCGCCTGCGGGTGAGCGCCTGCACCGGTGCACCCGGTTGCCCGCAGGCGCGCGCGGTCACGCGCGATCTGGCGCGTGATCTGGCCGCTGCGGTCCCCGTTGGTCAACACCTGCATATTTCCGGATGTGCCAAGGGTTGCGCCCACCCCCTCCCCGCCGATCTGGTTCTGACGGCGACCAACACTGACCGATTTGATCTGATCCGCAATGGCACTGCCGCGGATCACCCGCTAAACACCTCCCTGAGCGCCGATGCATTGCGCGCCGCTCCAGACCTTATGACAGAGGGCAGCTGATATGCTCCACACCTATGAGACCAACGGCGCCGCGATCTATGCCGAAAGCTTTGCCACCATCCGCCGCGAGGCCGATCTGGTGCGCTTCACCAAGGACGAGGAAGTTGTCGTCGTCCGCATGATCCACGCCGCCGGCATGGTGGGGCTGGAGGAGCATGTGCGGTTTTCCGACGGCATGGCAGAGACCGCCCGCGCAGCGCTTGCCAAGGGCGCGCCGATCCTCTGCGACGCCTATATGGTGAGCGAAGGCATCACCCGCCCGCGCCTGCCTGCGGACAATGAGGTGATCTGCACCCTGCGCGACCCGAAAGTGCCGGATATGGCCAAGGAAATGTCCAACACCCGCTCCGCTGCCGCGCTGGAACTGTGGCGCCCGAAACTGGAAGGCGCGGTTGTGGCCATCGGCAACGCCCCCACCGCGCTGTTCCATCTGCTGAATATGCTGCAAGACCCCGCGTGCCCCCGCCCCGCCGCAATCATCGGCTGCCCCGTGGGTTTTGTCGGTGCGATGGAATCCAAGGATGCGCTGATGGAGGACCTGCCGGTGCCGTCAATGATCGTCAAAGGGCGTTTGGGTGGCTCCGCTATCACCGTGGCTGCCGTCAACGCGCTGGCGAGCTGGAAAGAGTAAAAGATGACCATGTCCAAGGGTAAAGTCATCTGCGCGGGGCTCGGCCCCGGTGATCCCGATCTGATGAGCGTCCGCTCGCACCGGATGATCTCCGGCGCGCGTCACATCGCCTATTTCCGCAAGGCCGGCCGCAAGGGCCAGGCCCGCGCCATTGTCGAGGGTATGCTGGCCGAGGGCGTAACCGAACACGCGATGGAATACCCGGTGACGACCGAAATCCATTTCTCGGACCCTGAGTACAACCGGGTGCTGGCGGCGTTCTATGACCAGTGGGCCGACACATTGGCCGAGATTGCACAGACCGAAGACGTGGTGGTGCTCTGTGAGGGCGATCCGTTCCTCTATGGCTCCTACATGCATCTTTATACCCGCCTGCAGGGCCGTGCCGCGCAGGAAATCATTCCCGGCATCACCGGCATGTCCGGCTGCTGGACCGCCTCCGGCCAGCCGATCACCTGGGGGGACGATGTGCTGACGGTGGCGATGGCCACTCTCAGCGAGGATGAATTGGCCAAGCGCGCGGCGGAAACCGACGCGCTAGTGGTGATGAAGATCGGCCGCAACCTGCCCAAACTGCGCCGCGCGCTGGAACGCGCGGGCCGCGCCGAAGACGCCTGGCTGGTTGAACGCGGCACCATGCCCGGCCAGACCGTGCAGAAGCTGTCGGAGATCGACGGCGAGGTGCCTTATTTCTCCATCGTATTGGTTCACGGACAGGGGCGCCGGCCATGAAACTATCGCAAAACGGTTGGGTAGTGATTGCGGGGCTTGGCCCCGGCAATGAGGCGCTGGTGACGCAGGAAGTGCGTGACGTCATTGATGAGGCCACGGATATCGTCGGCTATATCCCCTATGTGAAGCGCATCGCGCCGCGCGAGGGGCTGACCCTGCACGCCACTGACAACCGGGTCGAAGTGGACCGCGCCACCCATGCGTTGGAAATGGCCGCTGAGGGCAAGCGCGTTGTTGTGGTGTCCTCTGGTGATCCCGGTGTGTTCGCCATGGCCTCTGCCGTGTTCGAAGCGCTTGAAAACAATGCAGAAAGCCGCCCCGAATGGCTGGATCTGGAGATCAAGGTGCTGCCCGGCATCACCGCAATGCTGGCCGCCGCGGCCGCCATCGGGGCGCCCTTGGGGCATGATTTTGCGGCCATCAACCTTAGCGATAATCTGAAGCCCTGGAGCCTGATTGAGAAGCGCCTGCAGCTGGTCGGCGAGGCCGGTCTGGCGATGGCGTTTTACAATCCGCGCTCGAAGTCGCGGCCGCATCAGTTTGCCCGCGCGCTGGAGATCCTGCGCGAGGCCTGCGGCGCGGAGACGCTGATCACATTTGCCCGCGACGTGACCAAGCCGGGGCAGGAACTGCTGACCGTGCCGCTGAAGGACGCGAAGCCCGAGATGGCCGATATGCGCACCGTAGTGATTGTCGGCAACCGCGACACCCGCCGGATTGGCAGCTACGTCTACACCCCCCGTTACGCGGCTGAGGGTTAAGCGGCGGAATGCGAAAGCCAGGCCATCACCTCTGCGACGCTGCCCTTGATGGGCCGCGCAGGCACGTCCGGTCTGCCGATCATGATGACGGGCAGGCCGAGGGTGCGCGCAGCGGTGAGTTTGGCCGCAGCCCCTGCGCCGCCTGCGTTCTTGGCCACCACATGGGTAATGCCGTGGCGCTGCATCAGGGCAGTGTCGCCCGCCACATCAAACGGCCCGCGGGCAATCTCAACCGTGGTGTGCGGCAGCGGCAGATTGGCCTCCGGCGCATCCACCAGCCGCAGCAGGTAGTGATGCTGGGGTTTCACTGCGAACTGGGTCAGGTTCTGCTTGCCGATGGCCAGAAACACCCGTGCCGCGGCGTCGGGCAAAGCGTTGACGGCTTCATCAATAGTCCCGGCGTGAACCCAAGCGTCGCCCTCCCCCGCTTGCCAGGCCGGGCGTTCGAAGGCGCAAAGCTTCACATCCGTCGCTTCGCAGGCGTGAACCGCATTGGTGCTCATCTGCGCGGCAAACGGGTGGGTGGCGTCGACCACATGGGTGATGCTTTCGGCCTTCAGATATTCCGAAAGCCTCTCCACGCCGCCGAAGCCGCCGACACGGGTGGGCAGCGGCTGGCTGACGGGCTTGGCTGTGCGGCCCGCGTAGGAAAACACCGCATCCGCGCCAGTTTCCGCAAGGGTTTTGGCCAATTGCGAGGCCTCGGTGGTACCGCCCAGAAGAAGGATGCGTGTCATGTCTAACCCGTGGCTCACAATCATTGGTCTGGGCGAAAATGGACTGGAAGGCTTGGGCGATGCAAGCCGGAAGGCGCTTGCGGAAGCCGAAGTGATCATAGGCGGCCCCCGGCATCTGGAATTGGCTGGCGCTGGCGGCAAAGGCCAGCCCTGGCCGGTGCCGTTTTCCATCGAACCAGTGCTGGCGGCGCGGGGGCGGCGCGTTGTTGTTCTGGCCTCGGGCGATCCGTTCTGGCATGGCGCTGGTGGCTCGCTGATGCGGGATCTGGAGGCGGGTGAGTGGGTGTCGCACCCCTCGCCATCGTGTTTTGCACTGGCGGCCAACCGGTTGGGCTGGAAGCTGGAAGAAGTGCTGTGCCTGGGACTGCATGCGGCGCCTTACGCGCGGCTGCTGCCGCTGCTGGGCCGGGGCGTTCGGGTGATCTGCACCCTGCGGGACGGGGCGGCGCCTGCGGAATTGGCGGCCTGGCTGGCTGCGAATGGCCAGCCGGGTGCGCGGCTGCATGTGATGGAGCGGCTTGGCGGCCCCAAGGAAAGGCTGTTCCATGCCACTGCCGAAGCTTGGGATCTGCCGCCGGGGGCAGCTCCGGTCCTTATGACCATCGAGGCCATGCGGCCCGGGCTGCCGCAGGCTTCGGGGCTGGCGGATAGTCTTTTTGCCAGTGACGGGCAGATCACCAAGCGGCCGATCCGGGCGCTGACGCTATCGACACTGGCCCCGCGTGCGGGTGAGCTGCTGTGGGACATCGGCGGCGGGTCCGGCTCGGTTTCGGTGGAATGGTGTCTGGCGGCGCGGGGTGCGCGGGCGATCACCTTTGAGCCGCGTGAGAGCCGGTTGGAGAATATCCGCGCCAATGCGGCGGGGTTTGGACTGGATCACCGGATGCAAGCCGTGCTGGGCAAGGCGCCGGATGTGCTGGATGGCCATCTCCTGCCCGATTGCGTTTTCATCGGTGGCGGCGGCTCGCAAGAGATGCTGGATCATTTGTGGGAGATCCTGCCGGAAGGAACCCGGCTTGTTGCAAATGGCGTCACGCTTGAGACGGAAACACTGCTGATGCAGGCCCATGCTGCGCGCGGCGGGCATCTGCTGAAGGCTGAGATCGCCGAGGCCGGCCCCTTGGGAACCATGCGCGACTGGCAGCGGGCGCGGCCCGTTATTCAGTGGAGCGTCACCCGATGAAAGTGGCGGGGATCGGTTTTCGCGAGGCTGCAACGGCAGCGGATTTGCAGGCCGCGCTGGCGCTGACTGGTGAGCATGTGGATGCCGTCGCCTCCATTGCAGAGAAGGCCCATGCCCCAGCCATGCAGGAGTTTGCACGCAGCATCGGCCTCCCGGTGATTGTATTGCAGGAAGCAGATATTGCCGGGGAGCAGACGCTGACCTGCTCGCCCCGGATCAAGGCGCGGTTCGGCACCGGGTCGCTGGCGGAAGCCGCGGCGCTGGCCGGGGCGCGCCATGGGGTGCCGGGCGCCAAATCGCGCCTTCTCGCCCCCAGAGTTGTCACCGCGGATGGGCTTGCCACCGCGGCCATAGCAGAGAGACTTGAGCCATGACCGTTCACTTCATTGGCGCCGGACCGGGCGCTGCCGACCTTCTTACCTTACGCGGGCGCGATATCCTCGCGGCCTGCCCGGTGTGCCTATATGCGGGTTCGCTGGTGCCGGAGGAAATCCTGAGCCACTGCCCAAAGGACGCCAAGGTAGTAAACACGGCGGCGATGGATCTGGACGCCATCGTGGGTGAAATCAAGGCCGCCCATGAAGCAGGTCAGGACGTGGCGCGGCTGCATTCCGGCGATCTGTCGGTGTGGTCCGCGATGGGCGAGCAGCTGCGCCGACTGAAGGCCGAGGGCATTCCGGTCAGCGTTACCCCCGGCGTGCCGTCCTTTGCCGCCGCTGCTGCTGCGCTGGGAACCGAGCTGACCCTACCGGGTCTGGGCCAGTCAGTGGTGCTGACACGAACACCGGGGCGGGCGTCTTCGATGCCTGCAGGCGAGTCGCTGGAGAATTTCGCCCGCACCGGCACCACGCTGGCGATCCACCTGTCGATCGGCAATCTGGATCATGTGGTGGAGAGCCTGACGCCGCATTACGGGGCTGATTGCCCGGTGGCGGTGGTCTACCGCGCCAGCTGGCCGGATCAGCAGATCATCCGCGCCACTTTGGACACCCTGAAGGCATCGCTGGACGAGAAGATTTCACGCACCGCGCTGGTTCTGGTAGGGCCGGTACTGAAGGGCGAAGGTTTTGACGAAAGCTGCCTTTACTCCACAGAATACGACCGCCGCTACCGGCCGCAAAGTGCTGAAAGCCCGTGGTCGAGCTGGAGCCACGGGGATGATTGATAGAATGGCTGATCCAATGACAGATATGAACCCTCCCGGCCTGATGATCTCAGCACCGTCTTCGGGTACCGGCAAGACCACGGTGATGCTGGGCCTGTTGCGGGCGCTGGCAGAGGACGGGCTGGTGGTGCAACCCTACAAAAGTGGGCCGGACTACATCGACCCGGCCTTCCACCTTGCGGCGGCGGGCAGGCCCAGTTTCAACCTCGACACTTGGGCCATGGATGCAGGCCTGCTGGATGCGGTCACGGGTCAGGCGGCGGGTGCGGAAATCTGCATCGGTGAAGGCTCCATGGGGCTTTATGACGGTGTTGCCACGCGCGGGCAGTCGGGTTTTGGCTCCTCTGCCGAGACCGCCAAGCGCATGGGCTGGCCGGTGGTGCTGGTGGTCGATGTGGGCGGTCAGGCGCAATCCGCTGCCGCCACGGCGCTTGGGTTCAAGAACTATGACACCGATGTGCCCTTTGCCGGGGTCATTCTGAACCGGGTGGCAAGCCCGCGCCATGAACGGCTGACGCGATTGGGCATGGAGAAGGCCGGGATCAAGGTGCTGGGTTCCCTGCCCCGACGCGGCGATCTGGCGCTGCCGGAGCGGCATCTGGGCCTCATTCAGGCGGTGGAGCATCCGGATCTGGAAGCGGCGATTGCAGGCTATGCGGCGTTCCTGCGCGAGAATGTCGATCTGGAGGCGATCAAGTCGGCGGCCCTCGCAGGTGCTGCTCCGGCGGCGGCAAAACTGCCTCTGCCTCCGGCGCAGCGAATTGCGCTGGCGCGGGATGCGGCGTTTTCCTTTACTTACCCGCATCTGCTGACCGGCTGGCGCGCGGCGGGGGCAGAGATCCTGCCGTTCTCGCCGCTGGCGGATGAAGCACCTGCGGCGGACGCCGATCTGGTCTGGCTGCCTGGCGGCTATCCGGAACTGCATGGTGGCACACTGGCGGCGGCAGAGACATTCCGCGCAGGGCTGCGCAAACACGCCGAGACCAAGCCGGTACATGGCGAATGCGGTGGTTACATGGCCCTCGGCGAGGCGCTGATCGACAAGGAAGGCAACCGGCACCAGATGGCCGGCCTTCTGGGTCTTGTGACCTCCTACGAGAAGCGCAAATTCCACCTTGGCTATCGCCGGGCTGTGCTACAGGCCGGAATGCCAGGCTTTGCAGCGGGCACGGCACTGCGGGGGCACGAATTCCACTATTCGACCATTCTGGACGAACCCGATGCGCCGCTGGCCAATGTCATGGATGCGGACGGCAACCCGGTGCCGGAAACCGGATCGATCAAAGGCCATGTCACCGGCACCTTCTTCCATCTGATTACCGGAGAGCAGGCATGAGCGGCTTTGTCAGCTTTGTGTCCTCCGGTCCCGGTGATCCGGAACTGCTGACCGTCAAGGCCGTCAAACGGCTGGAAGCGGCGGATGCGGTGCTGTTTGACGATCTGTCCTCAGGGCCGATCCTGACCCATGCCCGCGCGGATGCGGATCTGGTGGGTGTCGGCAAACGGGCCGGCCGCCCCTCGCCCAAGCAAGACCATGTAAGCCAGTTGCTGGTCGATTACGCCAATAGCGGGCTGCATGTTGTGCGGCTGAAATCCGGCGATTCCGGTGTCTTTGGCCGGTTGGAGGAAGAGATCACCGCGCTGCGGCAGGCCGGGATCGGGTTTGAGATCGTGCCCGGTGTCACAGCGGCCTCGGCAGCGGCGGCGGCGGCGAATATCCCGCTGACCCGACGGCTGACCGCGCGGCGGCTGCAGTTCATCACCGGTCACGACGTCACTGGCGGGCTGCCCGATCAGCTGAACCTCGCCGCACTGGCGGACCCGGATGCAACCACCGTGGTCTATATGGGCAAGCGGACCTTTGCCTCACTGGCGGAAAAGCTGCTGGAGGCAGGATTGCCACCTCAAACCCATGCGCTGATTGCACTGGGGGTTTCTACACCGGAGCAATCCTTGCATTGCCATACAGTCGGCGAGCTGCCGGAGGTGCTGCGTGCGATGGAGACCACGGCACCGGTGCTGATCCTCTACGGCCCGCTTGCCGATCAGCCTGCGGATCCCGCCCATGCCGGGGTCAGCGCAAAGGACGACGGCTAACCAGCCGGTCACCGCGCGGCCCCTGCGCCCGGACCAGAGGTCATCCCGCTCTGAGAGGCCACATCCTGCCCGTGTTTCGCGGGTGGGATATTTCTATTTTTCCGTGTTCATGGCAGCTGACCCAAGGGCGCGTCGCAATCGCCTTCTGCGGGGCCGGATTCAAACTTGACCGAGTCGGGGCGCAGGGGCCACATAGGCGGCATATGGTGTTCCAACGGCGCGAAGCGTCAGGACTGAAACGGGAATGAGGAACGGTGGACCCAATTGCGGCACCGAAGCCTCAACCGCCCCCGCGACTGTGAGCGGCGAGCAGCTTTCCAACACCCACTGGCCAACTGGCTGGGAAGGGGGAAAGCAAGCAGCGACCCGCGAGTCAGGAGACCGGCCATGCAACAACAACATCCCGTCGGGTGAGACGGAGAGGAGACAGTTATGCATATCGAACCAGGCATCGTTGATGCCACCAAAATCGGCTTGTCCTATGCCACGGCAGCCGGTGCTGCGACCTATGCCGCCAAGGAAACCTTTGCGGATCTGAAAAAGACCAATATCGCCTCCTACGCGCTGCGCGCCCTGGTCGCGACTGTTGGCGTGTTCCTGTTCTTTGAGGTGCTGCCGCATTTCCCCGTTGGCGTGTCCGAGGTGCATTTCATTCTCGGCTCGACCCTGTTTCTGATCCTTGGGTCCGCGCCTGCGGCCTTTGGTCTGGCCGTGGGTCTGCTGATTCAGGGTGTGTTCTTTGCGCCGTTTGATCTGCCGATGTATTTCATCAACCTGACCACGCTCCTGGTGCCGCTGTTTGCGCTGCAAGCGCTGGCCAGCCGTATCATCGCCCCGGGCACCGCCTATATCGATCTGAAATACAGTCAGGCGCTGGCGCTGAGCACCGCCTATCAGGGCGGCGTGGTGGCCTGGGTGGCGTTCTGGGCCTTCTACGGTCAGGGGTTTGGCGGCGAGACCGTGACCTCCGTGCTGACCTTTGGCGGTGCCTATATGCTGGTGATCCTGATTGAGCCAATTGCCGATCTGGCGGTTCTGGCTGGTGCCAAGGCGATGCGTGGCCTCAACGGCAGCGCGCTGGTGACACCACGCCTTTACAACAACGCCTGATCCTTGGCACATGAATGAACCGGCACGGCCCCGCCTTCGGGGCCGTGTTTTGTCTGAAAGGCCCCGCGATGATTGACCTCACCCTGATCGGTATCGGTACCGGCAACCCACAGCATCTGACCCTGCAGGCCGTTGAGGCACTGAACGCGCAGGATCTGATCCTGATCCCCAACAAAGGGGCCGGTAAGGACGATCTGGCAGGGCTGCGTCAAGCAATCTGCGCCGAGGCGATCCGGGATCACGGCCAGACCGATGAAGCCCCCCGTATCGTGGAATTCGACCTGCCGGTGCGGGATGAGGCGACACAGGATTACCGCCAGCGGGTGGATGACTGGCATGACGCCATCGCCGAAATCTGGTGGCAGACCATCACCGCCCATCTGCCCGAGGGCGGCGCGGTTGGGTTTCTGGTCTGGGGGGATCCCTCGCTCTATGACAGTACGATGCGGATTGCGGACCGGCTGAAAACACGGGCCGAGATTGCCCTGCGCGTCATTCCCGGCATCACCTCCATTCAGGCGCTGACGGCGGCGCATGCGATCCCGATCAATACCATCAACGGCCCCTTCACCATCACCACCGGGCGGCAGCTGCGCGATGCGGGCTGGCCAGCCAGTGCTGACACCGTGGTTGTGATGCTGGACGGGGCCTGTTCGTTCCAGTCGCTTGAGGCTGATGGCGTTGAAATCTGGTGGACGGCCTATGCCGGGATGGAAAACGAGATTTCGATTTCGGGTCCGCTGGCCGTGGTGGCGGATCGTATCATTGAGACCCGCGCCAAAGCCCGCGCCGATCATGGCTGGATCATGGATATCTATCTGCTGCGGCGCGGCTGACAACAACTGCGCTGATGTCCGGTCTCGCGCTCGGCGATGCCTGTGGCCATGCGCTTGAGCTTAGGGCGGCTGGAGTGGCGGGGAGACAGGGATTCGAACCCTGGGAACGCTCTCACGTTCAACGGTTTTCAAGACCGCCGCATTCGACCACTCTGCCACCTCCCCGGTCGGCGCCGGGTTTAGGCGCTGGCTGCCCGTCTGGCAAGAGGGAATTGCACCCCATTCCGTTTCACAGTGCCCATCGCCCGTCTTTGATGCCATGCGCCGCGTGCTGAACACGACGGGCTGCCACGCGGATCCGCGATATCCGAAAACTTGCCGAGCGGGCGGTGGCAGGGTTTCCTTGCGTTGGCGTGGCGGCTATGCTGCGCCCATCATAAGGGCGCCGGAACAACCGGCACAGAAACAGCTGACGCCGGACCAATCGGCACGGAGCGCAGGACAGCGCGCATAAGAAGGCGCAGAGCGCCGTCAGATACGGGCAAGGAAGCACACATGGTTCACGCTATGTCGACAGGGAAACACAGCGCCAGAGGCCAGGAGTCATCGCGCCGGGGCCTACGGCTTGCGGCGGCACTGACCGGGCTGATGGTCCTCGGCGCCTGCGAAGAGGGCCCGGGATTGGCCTTCCTCAAACCGAAAGCACAGGAGGACGGGGCCGTTACACCCTCCAGCAGCACCCGTCTGGTGGAACGCGAGGTGGAGGCACCGGAGGTGTTCCAGGTGACCGAAGCAGGTCTGTGGGATGGTCGTCCCTCGCTGGGCGGGGTCTGGGTAGCGCATCCCGATGCCGAGGATCCCGAACAGGTGATCATTCGCAATCAGGCCAATGGCAAATTCGTGATCGGTGCGCTGTTCCGGCGCGAGCGGGAAATTCCCGGTCCCCGGCTGCAGGTGTCCTCCGATGCGTCCGAGGCTCTGGGCATGTTGGCGGGTGCGCCGGTTGAACTGAATGTGACTGCGCTGCGCAGTGAAAAGGTCGCCGACCCGGAGCAGGCAGCGGAGGTGATCCTTGAGGATGCGGATGTCGCGCTTGCCGATGGCGGTGATATCGACACGCAGCCGCTCGACCCGATCGCCGGCGCTGCGGCGGCCATTGACGCGGCGGTCCCGACCGCAACGGCCCCCACGCAGACAGCCGCACCCGCGGTGACCACCGCGGCAACCAAGGCAGCGGCAGCCAGCTCCTCGCTGAGCAAACCCTATATCCAGATCGGCATCTTCAGCGTTGAGGCCAATGCCAAACGTACCGCCGATCAGATGCGCAATGCCGGGCTTCTGCCCTCAGTCCTGTCCCAGTCCAGCAACGGCAAACCGTTCTGGCGGGTGCTGGTCGGGCCGGCCCAATCGAAATCCGAACGCAGCCAGCTGCTGAAGAGCGTCAAGTCCATCGGCTTCTCTGATGCCTATGCGGTCACCAATTGACCTCGCTTGTGCGGCTCTGCCTGACGTGACCAACCGGAAAGACGCTCCTGTTATGACCTTTCTCCCCTCTCCGCTTCGCACTGCTTTGAAACTGACCTGTGCGGCTGGCCTGTTGGTCAGCCTTTCGGCGCTGTCGGCTGCGGCCTTTGATACCCGCGCCCGTGCCGCCTATGTGCTGGATCAGGAAACGGATACCGTGCTGCTGGCCAAGAACGCCGATCTGGCGCTGCCGCCTGCGTCGATGTCGAAACTGATGACGCTTTATGTGGCGTTTGAGGCGATCCGAGATGGCCGCCTGACGCTGGATGAACGGCTGCCGGTCAGTGAACACGCGATGAGCTACAAGGGCTCGACCATGTTCCTCAACACCCAGGACCGGGTCCGGGTGGAGGATCTGCTGCGCGGGATTATCGTGCTGTCGGGCAATGATGCCTGTGTGGTGCTGGCCGAAGCGCTGAGCCCGGATGGCACCGAGGCGGGGTTTGCCCGCTACATGACCAAACGAGCGCAGGAAATGGGGATGGAGAACTCCACCTTTGCCAATTCCAACGGCTGGCCCGCCGCCGGGCACCGTATGTCGGTGGAGGATCTGGCGATCCTTGCGGAGAAGCTGATCGAAGATTTCCCGCAGTATTACCCGCTGTTTGCCGAACGGGAGTTTGAATTTGATGGCCGCGCGCCCTCCAATGTGCGCAACCGCAACCCGCTGCTGGGTCTGGGCATCGGCGCGGACGGTCTGAAAACGGGGCACACATCCGAGGCGGGGTATGGTCTGGTGGGATCTGCCGCACAGGGTGACCGACGGGTGATTTTTGTGATCACCGGTCTGGACAGCACCACCGCCCGCGCAGAGGAGGCCGAGGCCATTGTTAACTGGTCGTTTCGCCAATTTGCCAAAAAAACGGTGGCTAAAGCGGGTGTTCCGGTCGCAGAAGCCGAGGTCTGGCGCGGGGCAGAGGCAACCGTAGGGCTGGTGCCTGCTGAGGATCTGAACGTGTTGTTGCCCGCGCTTGCCGGTCGCGAAATCACCGGTGAGGTGGTCTATACCGGGCCAATTGATGCGCCCATTGAGAAGGGCCAGAAACTGGCCGAACTGGTGCTGCAACCGGATGAGCTGCCGGAGGTGCGCCTGCCGCTGGTGGCGGAAAAGGACATTCCGACCGGCGGCTTTCCAGTGCGGGTGAAAACCGCAGCGCAGGTGCTGGTGAAACGTTTCATCAGCGGGCCTGAGGCCAGCCAGTGACACCGGCCAAGACCGGCGCCACAGCCGATGGCGCAGCCCCCTATCCTGGCCTGTTTGTCACCTTTGAAGGCATCGACGGCTCCGGCAAATCGACGCAATGTCGGCTGCTGGCCGAAGCGCTGCAGGCGCAGGGGATTGAGGTTGTCCTGACCCGTGAGCCGGGCGGATCAGATGGCGCGGAGGAGATCCGCCGTCTGGTGCTGGAGGGCGACCCGGACCGCTGGTCGGCGGAGACCGAGCTGCTGTTGTTCACGGCGGCACGACGCGATCATATGGAACGGCGCATCCTGCCTGCGCTGGCGGCGGGCAAGGTGGTGGTCTGTGACCGCTTTGCCGATAGCACCCGAATGTATCAGGGGCTATCGCGCGGGGACCTGCGCGCCAGCGTCGATCAGCTGCATGCCCTGATGATTGGCCATGAACCGGACCTGACCATCCTGATCGACATGGACCCGTCCAAGGGGCTGGCACGGGCCAAGGGCCGTCAGGGCAGCGAAGAGCGGTTCGAGGATTTCGGTCTGGATCTGCAACAGCGGATGCGCGCCGGGTTTCTCGCATTGGCGGAGGAATTTGCCGACCGGTTTCGCGTCATTGACGGGGACCGCCCGATTGAGCTGGTGGCGCAGGATGTGCTGGGGGTTGTCACCACCTCCCTACCTGCTTCCGATGGAGACGTCGGCGCATGAGCAAGGATGACGCCCCTCTGCGCGCAGATCAGACAGCCGGCGCGCCCCATCCGCGCGAAACGCTGCACCTGTTTGGGCAAGCGCAGGCAGAGCAGGATTTCCTGACCGCCTTCAACTCTGACCGTTTGCACCATGGCTGGCTGCTGACTGGCCCGCAGGGCGTGGGCAAGGCAACGCTGGCCTGGCGCATTGCGGCGTTTCTTCTGTCGCAGCCGCCTGCGGAGGATGCGGGGCTGTTCGGTGCGCCGCCGCCTGCCACCTCGCTTGATATCGGGATGGATCATCCGGTAATGCATCGCATTCAGGCGCTGGCGGAGCCGGGGCTGGCCTCCATCACCCGCAGCGTTAACGACAAAGGCAAGCTGCGCGATCAGATCGTGGTTGACGACATTCGCGCGCTGAACAAATTCTTTGGCCTGTCGGCAACTGACGGCGGACGTCGGGTGGTGATCGTTGATGCCGCGGACGAGATGAACACAAGTGCCGCCAATGCCCTGCTGAAGATGCTGGAAGAGCCGCCTGCCCGCACAACCCTGCTGCTGGTATCGCACCAGCCCTCCCGGCTGTTGCCGACGATCCGTTCGCGTTGTCGGCTGTTGCGGTTCGCGCCGCTGAGCCCTGAGGATATGCAGGCGGCGCTGACGCAGGCAGGCGCTGAGCTGCCAAAGCAAGCCGGCCATCTGGCCGCGCTGTCCAATGGTTCGGTCGGGGCGGCGCTGCGGCTGCTGAACCTCGGTGGCTTGCAGGCCTATAGCGATGTGGTGCGGCTGCTGGACAGCCTGCCCCGGCTGGATCGGCAGCGCGCGATGGCATTGGCGGAACAGGCCGCAGCGCGAGGAGGTGCCGATAAATTTGAGCTGCTGCTCACCCTGATTGATACGGCGCTGGCGCGGCTGGCACGCACCGGGGCCACCGGAATGCCGCCGCAGCCCGAAGCTGCTCCGCAGGAGGCAGCGGTGCTGTCACGGCTTTCACCGACGCCGCAAAAGGCGCGTGCCTGGGCGGATCTGGCAGCGCAGGTGACAGCCCGGATGCGCCACGGTCAGGCGGTGAACCTTGACCCCGCAGCACTTGTCCTAGATACGGTTTTCAAGATGCAGGACACTGCGGCGCGCTGATCCGGGCCACCGGACCGCCCCGCAGGACGCGACAGAGAGCAGTTATGACCGAGAGCCTTTCCCCCATGCCCCCGTCCATTACGGACAGCCATTGCCATCTGGATTTTCCCGATTTCGAGGGTGAGCTGGACGCGCTGATTGCGCGGGCAGCTGAGGCCGGTGTGACTCGCATGGTCACCATCTGCACCAAACTGCGCAACGAGCCCAGCGTAAGGGCCATCGCCGAGGCACATGCGCCGATCTTCTATGCGGCGGGCACCCACCCGATGAGTGCCGCAGACGAACCGCTGGTCTCAGTGGACGAGCTGGTGGCGCTGGCGCAGCATCCGAAATTTGTCGGCATTGGCGAGACCGGACTGGATTATCACTATACCGCCGACAGTGCGGAGGTGCAGAAGACCTCGCTCAGAACCCATATTACGGCGGCACGGGAAACCGGCCTGCCGCTGATCATCCACGCCCGCGCGGCGGATGACGATATGGCGATGATCCTGCGCGAGGAAATGGCCAAGGGCGCCTATACCTGTGTGATGCACTGTTTCTCCTCCTCGCCTGAACTGGCACGGGCGGCGCTGGATCTGGGGTTTTACCTGTCGATGTCGGGCATCGCCGCCTTTCCCAAGAGCCAGGAGCTGCGCGATATCTTTGCCGCTGCCCCAATGGAGCGGATTCTGGTGGAGACCGACGCGCCCTATCTGGCACCGCCGCCCTATCGCGGCAAACGCAATGAGCCGGCCTATACCGCACACACCGCCCGCGTGGGCGCAGAGGTGTTTGGTGTGGATTACGCCGATTTTGCGGCCCAGACGCAGGCGAATTTTGACCGGCTGTTCTGGAAAGCGGCGCAATATGAGGCCGCCGCCTGATGGGCGTGCTGCGCTTTACCATTCTGGGCTGCGGCTCCTCCGGTGGAGTGCCGCGTCTTGGCGGGCATTGGGGCGCCTGCGATCCGACCAATCCGCGCAACACCCGGCGGCGCTGTTCGCTGCTGGTGGAGCGTGAGGGGCCGGAGGGCACCACAACGGTGCTGATCGACACCTCCCCCGATATGCGCAGTCAGTTGCTGGACAGTGGTATCGGGCGGCTGGACGGTGTAGTCTACACCCATTCCCATGCCGACCATGTGCATGGCATCGACGATCTGCGAATGATCGTCTTCAACATGCGCGACCGTATTCCGGTCTATGCCGATGGTGACACGCAGAACGCGCTGTTGTCGCGGTTTGGCTATGCCTTTGTGCAGCCCGCAGGCTCTCCCTACCCGCCCATTCTGGACCTGCGCAGTATTGATGGGCCGCTGACTATATCCGGCCCCGGTGGCGATATCACTCTGCGCCCGTTTGAGGTCAATCATGGCTCCATGGACGCGCTGGGGTTCCGCATTGGCGATCTGGCCTATCTGCCGGATGTGGCCAAGATCCCCGACAGCGCGCTGGTGGAATTGCAGGATCTGCACTGCTGGATCCTTGATGCGCTGCGCCGCAAGCCGCACCCCACCCATCTGTCGCTGGACGAAGCGCTGGAGTGGATCGAGCGGATGGCGCCAAAGCGCGCGGTACTGACCAATATGCACATTGATCTGGATTACGCGCAGGTCGCCGCTGAGACCCCTGATCATATTGATCCCGCCTATGACGGGATGGTGATCGAATACCCGATCTGAGCCGCCACATAAGGCGCCCGCGACCCCGCCCACAGGAAGGCACATCATGTTTCAGAGCTTGATTGATGTCATCCTGCCGGTGTTTCTGGTCATCGGTGCGGGCTATGTCGCCACCCGTCGCGGGTATTTTCAGGCCAGCCATGTCGATGGGCTGATGAAATTCACCCAGAGCTTTGCCATCCCCTGCCTATTGTTTCGCGCGATTGCGACGCTGGACCTGTCGGCGAGTTTTGATCCGCGCCTGCTGATCAGTTTCTACACCGGTGCCGCGATCTGTTTCTGTCTGGGGATGGCCGGTGCGCGGCTGATTTTCAAACGCGACTGGGAGGATTGCGTGGCGATCGGCTTTTGCTGCCTGTTCTCCAATTCGGTGCTGCTGGGCCTGCCGATCACGGAGCGCGCCTATGGGGCCGACAATCTGACCGGCAACTACGCGATCATCGCCTTTCACTCGCCGTTTTGCTACGGGCTGGGGATCACGGTGATGGAGATCGTGCGCAACAAGGGCGCGGGCGGCTTTGCTACGGTGAGATCGGTTTTCAGCGCCATGTTCAAGAATGTGCTGATCCTCGGCATCGCCTTGGGCTTTGTCGTCAACCTCTCGGGCCTGTGGATCCCGCAGGCGGTGGATGAGGCGCTGTCGCTGGTCATTCGGGCGGCCCTGCCGACGGCGCTGTTCGCGCTTGGGGGTGTGCTGGTGCAATACCGCCCCGAAGGAGATCTGCGCGCCATCGGCTTTGTCTGCGCGATCTCATTAATGGTACATCCGGCGCTGGTCTGGAGCATGGGCAGCGCCTTGAAGGTGCAGCCGGATCTGTTCCGCTCTGCGGTGCTGAATGCCGCGATGGCGCCGGGGTTCAACGCCTATATCTTTGCCAATATGTATGGGCGCGCGAAACGGGTGGCGGCCTCCTCGGTGCTGATTGCCACGGGATCCTGTATCCTGACGGTCTGGCTGTGGCTGCTGATCCTGGGCTAAGCGGTCAAACAAACAGGGGCGCCGCAGCGCCCCCATTGATCTGTTCTAATGGCGGCTATCAATCGCCGTCGGCCACACCGCGCTGGCGCAGCCGCGCACGGCGGGCACGGTAGCTGGGCAGGATCACCAGAAGGGCCGCCAGCCCCAAGAGGCCGATGGTCATCGGGCGCTCCATCAGAAAGCCCAGCCCATCATAAAGCTGCATCGAGCGGGAGAAGTTATCCTCCAGCATTGAACCCAGAATGAAGCCGATCAGCAGGGGCGCGAGCGGATAGTCGGCAAAGCGCAGCACCGTGGCACAAATCCCCAGACCCACAAGGATCAGCAGTTCGGTCGCATTGTTCTGCCCGATATAGGCCCCCATCAACGTGAAGAAGAAGATGAAGGGGATCAGGTAGTTGCGCGGCACCGCCAGAACCTTGGCGATATAGGGAATCAGCGGCAGGTTCAGAACCAGAAGGATCAGATTGCCGACATACATGGAGATGATCACGGCCCAGAAGATCTCCGGCTCATCCACCATCAGGCGCGGGCCGGGCGAGACATTGAGCGCGATCAGCGCGCCCAGCAGGATCGCGGTGGTGCCGGAACCGGGGATGCCCAGCGTCAGCAGTGGCACAAAGGAACCTGTGCAGGCTGCGTTATTGGCGCTTTCGGGCGCGGCGAGGCCTTTGATCGAGCCGTTGCCGAACTCTTTCTGTTCGTCCTTCGGGGCGATATTGCGCTCCACCGCGTAGCCAAGGAAGGAGGCGATGGTGGCCCCTGCCCCCGGTAGGACACCGATCAGGAAGCCCTGAATCGACTGGCGACCAATCACCGGCGCGATGGACTTCGCCTCCGCCTTGGTGATGCGCAGATCCTTGATCTCATTGCTGCCGCCTTCGGTCTTGGAGCGGCTGGGATCCAGCACCAAGTACAGCGCCTCTGGCAGGGCAAACATCGCCATGGCCAAGGTTATGAAACCAAAGCCCGATTGCAGATCCATAATGCCCATGGTGAAGCGGGGCATATTGAACAGCGCGCCCTCACCCACCGTGGCCATGATCAGGCCAAGCACGGTCATCAACAGCGCCTTCACCACCTGACCGGTGCCCGCAAAGGCAGCGATGGCGGAGAGTCCCACAACCATCAGCGCGAAATATTCCGCCGAGTGGAACAGCAGGGCAACGCTGGCCAGTGCGGGCGCGAAGATCATCAGCAGGACAGCACCGATGCTGCCGCCACAGAAGGACGAAATCGCCGCCACGGTCAGCGCCTTGCCGGCCTTGCCCTGTCGCGCCAGCGGGTAGCCATCGAAGGACGTCGCCACTGTCGAGGCCACACCCGGCGCGTTGATCAGGATGGACGAAGTCGAGCCACCGAAGATGGCGCCATAGTAGACACCCGCCAGCAGGATCAGCGCGGCAGAGGGATCACCGATGGAGATCGCCACCGGGATCATGATGGAAATGATGCTCATCGGGCCGAGACCCGGCAACATGCCGATAAAGGTGCCGATGAGGCAGCCGCCGATCACCATCAGGAGGTTACTAAAGGAAAAGGCCGTGCTGAGGCCGATCAGAATACCGTCCAGCATATCAGCCCCCAGTTCCGAGGAAGAAGGGCAGCGGGCGCAGGTAGATGCCCAGCACCTGCTGCACCAGATACCAGACCACGCCAGCCGCCAGTACGGCGATGGGGATCAGGATATGCAGCTTGCGCTCGCCAAGGATCATGGCGCTGATCACCAGAAAGCCAACGGTGGCGATCAGGAACCCCACCGGACGCAGCGCCAGCGCGTAGAGAACCATCATCGCCAGAAGTGCCGTGGCCTGACCCAGCTTGTAATCCAGCAGACGGCGGTAATCGATGTCGCCGGCCTTTGGGCCCGCATCAGCTTTCTGCGGCGACAGCAGGATGATCAGCGCGCAGATCACCGCCATGACAGACAGCCCCTTGGGGAAGGTGCTGGGCCAGATGGCATTAAATTTCATGAACGGCGGTAGCCCTTCGTCCATGGTGAAAAAGGCCGTGTAGCCATAGGCGAGGCTGATCATGAGAATGACCAGCGCGATCCATCGGTCGAGCGCCATCGGGCTCTCCCCCCCTTTGGTGAGATATGTTCAAAGTGAAACCTGAGCGGCGGCGCGGCCTCCTCCCGAAGATGCGCGCCAGCGGTTTCTGTCGTCAGAGGCGGGCGCCCGGCACCTCTGGGACCGGACGCCTGTCTGCTCTGCCAGACTTAGAGGAAGCCGAGTTCCTGCATCAGGCTCTTGATGACCTCTTCCTGACCTTCCAGGAAGCTGACGAAATCATCACCGCTGTTGTGAATGTTGACCCACCCGTTGCGGGCGCGGACCTCTTCCCATTCGGGGGTGTCATACATCTTGGCCAGAGCGGCGCGATAGGCGTCGACCTTTTCCTGCGGAAGACCGGGTGCGCCAAAGAAACCGCGCCAGTTGACGAAGGTTGCGTCGATCCCCTGTTCTTTCATCGTGGGGGCGTCTGCATAGGCGGGCACGCGGTCCTCGGCGGTGACGCCGATGATTTTCACCTCGCCTGCGTTGGCGAGATCAATCGCCTCGGAGAAGCCGGTGGAGAGTGCTGCGATTTCACCGGACAGCAGTGCCGCCATGGCAACCCCGCCTGCATCATAGGGGATGTATTTCACCGCTGTTGGCTCTTCGCCTGCGGCCTTCATCACCATGGCGGCGACCAGATGATCCATGCCGCCGGGAACCGAACCACCGCCGATGGCGGTCTTGCGCGGATCGGCCTGATAGGCGGCGATCAGATCGGACATGGAGTTGATCGGGCTGTCCTTGCCCACCACGATGGCCGCGTAATCACCAATGGTACCTGCGACCATGGTGAGATCACGGAAGTTATGCGGGAAGACACCGGTCAGCGAGCGGATCACAATCGGGGTGGAGTTCACCATCAGGGTGCCATGGTTGCTCTCAGCGTTTTCGATCAGATAGCCGATCGCCTTGCCACCGCCGCCGCCGGACATGTTCTCAAAGGAGGCATTGCCCACAAGGCCCGCCTTGGTCAGCGCCTCACCGGTGCCGCGCGCGGTGCCGTCCCAGCCGCCGCCTGCGCCGCCGGGGATCAGAAAGTGGATGCTGTCCACCATCTCATCCGCAGAAACCGGCGCAGCAAAGGCCAGTGTCGCAGCGGTCACCGCCATCAGGGCGCGCCGGGTCAAAGTCATTTTCATCTGTTTGTCCTCCCATTTGACAAATGGCGGCTTGGCCGCTCATGACTGAAAGGGAACACGGCAAGCTGACACAAACCTGTCACACTCAATTTCACAGTCGCCACCCGCCCCTTTGATGGATAGATCCCCATGCGTTTCCTGCTGGTCGAAGACAATCTGAGCCTGGCCTCCGCCGTCGAAGACCGACTGCGGATGGATGGCCATGTGGTGGACCATGCCCCCGATCTGGCGGTGGCGGATGACTATGCCGCGACGGCGGATTATGATTTGATTTTGCTGGATATTATGCTGCCAGACGGGGACGGTCGCAGCTTTCTAAAGTCCCATCGCAGCCGCGAGGGCACAACGCCGGTGATCGTGCTGACTGCGCGATCCGAGGTGTCGGACCGGGTCGGTGTGCTGGATCTGGGGGCGGATGACTACATCACCAAACCCTTTGATTTCTCCGAGTTGGAGGCGCGTTGCCGGGCGGTCCTGCGGCGCCATGGTGGCGGCAGTTCCAACCAGAAACGATTCGGTGCGCTGGTGTTTGATCCGCTGGCGGGCACGCTGGTGGTGGGCGACAAAACCGTCTCCCTGCGCAACAAGGAGTTGCGCTTGCTGGAAATTTTCATCAATGCGCCGGACCGGATCTTCTCCAAATCCAAGCTGGTAGACCGGCTGTTTTCCTATGAGGAAGACGTCTCGGAAAATGCGATTGAGGTTTATGTCGCGCGCCTGCGCAAGCATCTGGCCGGGGCGGATGTGGAAATCACCACGGTGCGTGGGCTCGGCTACCGGATGTCGCTTGCATGAGCCGCGCGCTGCCGACCAGCGGGTCGATCAGGCGGCGGTTGACGTTGCAGCTGGTGGGTAGCGCCGCCTTTCTCGCCTCGCTGTTGTTTTTCATCGTATTGGTCTTCACCCGGGATGTGTCGCAGCGCACCCATGACAGCATCCTTCAGGCCTCGGCCACGTCGATTATGGATTCGGTCTCTGTCCGGTCGGGCGATGTGACGGTCGATATCCCCTATTCGGCGCTGTCAATGCTGGGCAATGTCAGCGATGATCGGGTGTTTTACCGGGTCGCACAAAATGACCGCCTGCTCACTGGCTACGGCGACCTGCCGCTGCCTGATCTGCTACCCCAGCGAGGGCAGCCGCGGTTTGATACGGCGCCATACAAGGGCGACAGCATCCGCATGGTGACGCTGGCGCGGCGGATCTCATTGAACGGTCAGGTGTCCGATGTGGTGATTTCAGTGGCGCAGACCCGCGAAGGACAGGCGGCGCAATTGGCAGAGCTGACGCGCACCGCGCTGCAACTTGGCCTGGGGTTCTTTATGATTGCGGCGTTTCTGGCGATCTGGGCTGCGCAATCCAGCATTCACCCGCTTGCCGAACTGGCCGAGGCCGTGTCGCGCCGTGGGCCGAAGGATCTGCGCCCGGTGCGCCGACCGGTGCCGTCCGAGATGATCCCGCTGGTGACGTCGCTCAATCGGTTTATTGAGCGGTTGCGGGTTTCTCTCTCGCGGTCGGAGGATTTTATTGCTGAGGCGGCTCACCGGGTGCGCACACCGCTGGCCACGGTGCGTGCGCAGGCGGAGATCACATTGAGGCGGGTTGAGCGGGACGAAAACCGCGCCTCGCTGCGCGAGATGATCCGCGCGATTGACGAAAGCTCCCGCGCGGCGGGGCAGCTGCTGGATCATGCAATGGTGACCTTTCGCACCGACAGCCTGCTGCGCGAAGAGGTGGATCTGGGGGCGCTATCTCGGGAACTGCTGAACCGGCTCCGTCCGATTGCGGAGCTGAAGGACATCGCGCTGCATTCCGACCTACCGCAAACACCGGCGCTGTCGGGGGATCCGATCCTGATCCAAAACGCGGTGCGCAACCTGTTGGACAATGCGATCAAATATGCGCCATCCGAGAGCGACATTCAGGTCATCCTGCGCAAGGAGGGGGCAGAGTTGCGGCTGAGCATTATCGACGAGGCAGGCGGTTTTCCCAGCGGCGATACCGATGCGCTGACGGCACGGTTTGCGCGGGGCACCAATGCTGAAGGGACGATTGGCTCGGGGCTTGGTCTCACCATTGCGCGCGAGGTGGTGGAAGCCCACGGCGGGCGGCTGACGATCGCGCCAAGCCAAGCCACTAGCGGACCTCCTGCCGCATCCCCAAGACGGGAGGGATCATGCGTTTCCTTGTATTTCCCAGTGCCATGACCGGCCCGATCCGCGCATTTTGTCTGGCGGTTCTTGCCCTTGTCCTGCCAGCGTTCGCCGTGCAGGCGTTTGAGGTCGAGGATCAGCGCCGATTTGGCCCCACCGCCGGTGAGGCAAGCGCGGATATCCTGCGGGTTCTGTCCACCACGGACACCGATCTGCTGGCCCCGCTGGTCGAGAGCTTTCTGCGCACCCGACCCACGGTGGTGGTGGACTATGTGTCGGTCAGCAGTTCAGAGCTGATGCGCGCGGTGGTGGAGGAAGGCGCGGGTTTTGACCTTGCCGTATCCTCGGCGCTGGATCTGCAGACCAAGCTTGCCAATGATGGCTATACCCGCGCGCATTCCCCCGGTGGGCGGCTGAAAATCCCGGATTGGGCGGTATGGCGCGATCATGTCTTTGCCTTCTCGCAGGAGCCTGCGTCGATTGTGTTGTCGCCCGCCGCCTTTGACGGGCTGGAGATGCCGCGCAGCCGTCAGGCGCTGATGTCGCTTTTGCGGCGCTATCCGAACCGGTTCCGGGGCCGCATCGGCACCTATGACGTGGAGAAAAGCGGCCTTGGCTATATGTTTGCGACGCAGGATCTGCGCACATCGGAGAGTTTCTGGCGGATGATGGAGATTTTCGGCAGTCTCGATTTGCGGCTCTATTGCTGTTCCGGCGAGATGATCGAGGCGGTCGCGCGCGGGGAACTGGCCATCGCCTACAACGTGCTGGGCAGCTATGCCCGTGCGCGCGACGATCTGGCGGATCTGATCGAAATTGTCGATCCGCAGGACTACACCAATATGATGCTGCGCACTGCTGTGGTGCTGCAGGGGGCAGAGCGGCCCGATCTGGCGGGGGCGTTCATCGATCACCTGTTGCGCGCCGCCTGGGGCGATGGGCGCGATCCGGCCTATCCTTTCCCGCGCTACGCCACCGCCGAGACCAGCCCCACCGCCGCGCTGCGCCCGATCCAGATGGGACCGGGGCTGCTGGTGTTTCTGGACCGGCTGAAACGGGCGCGTTTCCTTGAAGAATGGCGCAGTACCGTCCTGCAGAAATAGCGCACGCGCTTAGCGATAAAGCAGCGACTGGCCGTTGTGAAAGAGATGCAGCTTGGCCGGGTCAGCGTAGAGCCGCACAGAGGAGCCGCGCAACCCCTTGTGAATGCCGGGGAGTTTGGCAATCAGCGGGTCCTTCCCCTCTCCCGCCGCAATGTAGAGCACGGTGACCTCGCCCAGGGCCTCCACAATATCGACACGGCTGTCGATCAACGCGCCGCCTGTGCCCTCCTCAACCAGATCTTCGGGCCGAACCCCGACATTCACCGCGAGGCCCTGATCGGCGTCGGTTGTGGGGATATCGGCCATGACCTCCTCGCCGCTGTTGAGCCGCACGGTGGTCCGTGGGCCGGCGGCAATCACGCTGCCCGGGATCAGGTTCATGGCAGGTGAGCCGATGAACTGGGCCACAAATTCATTCTCCGGTCGCTGGTACAGCTCCAGTGGCGTGCCGACCTGTGCGATGCCTTTGTCGGCGAGCACCACAATACGGCTGGCCAGCGTCATCGCCTCCACCTGATCATGGGTCACATAGATCATGGTGCTGTCGGGCATCGCCTCTTTCAGCTGGGCGATTTCGATCCTTGTGGCGACCCGCAGGGCCGCGTCCAGATTTGAGAGTGGTTCATCAAAGAGATAAACCTTCGGATCGCGCACGATAGAGCGGCCGATGGCAACCCGCTGCCGCTGTCCGCCCGACAGCGCCTTGGGCAGGCGGTCGAGATAAGGCTCAAGCTGCAGGATCTTGGCAGCACGGTCGATGGCGGCGTCGATCTCTGGCTTGCTTTTCTTCGCGATTTTCAGCGCAAAGGCCATGTTGTCGCGGACGGTCATATGCGGATAGAGCGCGTAGGACTGGAACACCATCGCGATGCCCCGCTGGGCGGGCGGAATGTCATTCATCACCGCATCGTCGATTTCCAGCGTGCCGCCGCTGATCCGTTCCAGCCCCGCGATCATCCGCAGCAAGGTGGATTTGCCGCAGCCGGAGGGGCCGACAAAGACGATCAGCTCCCCCTGTTTGATATCAAGGTTGATATCTCTCAGGACCTCGACGCCGCCCCCGTAGGTCTTGGCGACATTGGTCAATTTCAGGTTTGCCATCTACTGGTCCCTCCCCTGCTCGTCGTTTCTGTCAGACCCGCACCGCGAGGCAGGCCTGCCACGGTGCCAGCACGACACGGGCGCCGCTTTGCGGCAGGTCGGCCAGGGCGATATCGGTGTCGGGCTTGCGCCATGTCCCCTCCGGCAGGGTGATCTCTGCCGGGGTGTCCCCCAGATTGAAGGCGCAGAAGATCACCTCGTCGCGGTCCTGTCGGGTGAAGAAGGCGACATTGCCCTCTGCCCGCAGCTGGTCATGGGTGCCCACCGCCAGCGCCGGATGCGCCTTGCGCAGGGCGATGGCACGGCGATAGTGGTGCAGCATGGCGTCCGGGTCGGTTTCTTGGCTGGCCACGCTCAGGTTCAGGTGCTCGGGCGAGACAGGCAGCCATGGCTTGCCCGCGCTAAAGCCACCAGAACCGTTGGAAGGCTCCCAGACCATCGGCGTGCGGCAGCCGTCGCGGCCCTTGAATTCGGGCCAGAACTCAATGCCATAAGGATCCTGTAGGTCTTCAAAGGCGATATCCGCCTCCGGCAGGCCCAGTTCCTCACCCTGATAGATGCAGGTGGTGCCGCGCAGGCACATCATCATGGTGGTGAACAGGCGCTGCGCCTCCGGGCTGAGATCCCAGCGGCTGCTGTGGCGGATCACATCGTGGTTCGAAAACGCCCAGCAGGCCCAGCCATTTGCGGCCACACGGTCCACCTCGGCAAAGACCTCGGCCAGACGGGACGCGGTCAGCACGTCCTTGGCCAGAAGCTCAAAAGCGTAGCACATGTGAACACCGGTGCTGCCTGCCGTGTAGCTGCCCATGATCTCAAGGCCGCGCTGCGCGTCGCCCACCTCCCCCACGGCGGCCTTTGCCGGGTATTCATCCAGAAGCGCGCGGAACCGACCAAGGAAGGCCAGATTTTCCGGCTGGTTCTTGGAATAGAGATGTTCCTGATGGTTATAGGGGTTCACCGAGGGGGCGATGGTGGCATTGCGATGCTCCGGCGGCAGGGCTGGATTGGAGCGCAACTCTGCATCGTGATAGTAGAAATTGATCGTATCAAGGCGGAAGCCGTCAACGCCACGCTCCAGCCAGAAGCGCGTCGCATCCAACAGCGCGTCCTGCACGGCGGGGCAGTGGAAATTCAGGTCCGGCTGCGAGACAAGGAAGTTGTGCAGGTAATACTGTTCCCGCCGGGGATCCCATTGCCAGGCAGAACCGCCAAAGATCGAAAGCCAGTTGTTCGGCGGTGTGCCATCGGGCTGCGGGTCGGCCCAGACGTACCAGTCAGCGCGGGCATTGTCGCGGCTCTGGCGGCTTTCGCCGAACCACGGGTGCTGGTCAGAGGTGTGCGACAGAACCAGATCAATCATCACGCGGAGGCCAAGACCATGCGCCGTTGCGACCAACTGATCAAAGTCGGACAGGCTGCCAAACATCGGATCGACGTCGCAATAGTCGGAGACGTCATAGCCGAAATCCTTCATCGGGGAGGTGAAGAAGGGAGAGATCCAGATCGCGTCCACCCCAAGCGATGCGATATGCGGCAGGCGCTCGGTGATGCCCCTGAGGTCACCTATGCCGTCGCCATTGCTGTCCTGATAGCTGCGCGGATAGATCTGATAGATCACCGCACCACGCCACCAATCGGGGTCAGCGGCGAGAAGCTGTGCCGGGTCGAGTTGAGCTTGAGCGTTCATGGCAGTTTTTCCATAGTCTTAGAATAAGGGCAGCGCCGGTGTGATCCGGCCTGCGGATCACGTCACTTGACCGAGCCTGCAAGGAGGCCACGGACGAGGTATTTCTGCATGGCAAAGAAGACGGCGAGCGGCACCGCAATCGAGACAAAGGCGGAGGTTGCGAGGATCTCCCAATTGCCGCCCCGGGTGCCCAGCAGTTCAACAATCTGCTTGGTCATAACCGTGGTTTCTCCGGTCGCGTCGATCAGGAACACCATCGCCACCAGAAGGTCATTCCAGGTCCACAGGAACTGAAAAATCGCAAAGGATGCCAGCGCCGGGAACGACAGGGGCAGGATGATGCGCACAAAGATCATGAAATCGGTCGCGCCATCCACGCGGGCGTTTTCGATGATGTCGCGGGGAATGCCGACCATGTAGTTGCGCAAAAGATAGATCGCGAGTGGTAGGCCAAAACCGGTGTGGGCCATCCAGACGCCGATGTATCCCTTGCCGATGCCGATCTCATTGTGGAACTTCAGCAGTGGGATCAGGGCCAGTTGCAATGGGACCACCAGCAGACCAACGATGGCCGCCACCAGCAGGGCGCGGCCCGGAAATTCCATCCACGCCAGCGCGTAGGCTGCAAAGGCCGCAACAAGGATCGGGATGATGGTTGCCGGGATGGTGACGGTCAGCGTGTTGAAAAACGCCTTGGCCATATTGTCGGTAGAATTGCCGGAGATGAGCACGGTTTCATAGTTCTCCAGCGTGAATTCCGGCGGCACGGTTGCGGTTACGAACACACGAGGGCCGCGTTTACCGCTGATTTCCTCAGCGCTTTCCAACCGGTAGGTCCCATCTGCCGCAACCGTCAGGGTGCCGCCACGGCGCAGCTCTGCACTGGTGCCGGGCTCATAGGCGGCAGGCTCACGCGCAGAGGTGCCCCAGGCGGAAATCTCGCTGCTGGTGCCTTCGGCAAAAAGACGCCCTTCGATCACATAGAGGTCGCCCTCCTGCATCTGTGTGCTGGGGGGATCGGTGCGCAGGGTCAGGTTCTGCTCGCTTGGAAACATCGCGCGCCACCAGCCGCTGGTTGCGATCTGATCTGAGGTGCGGAAGGAGGACACCAACAACCCCAGCGTCGGGAACAGCCACAGCCCCACAAGCAGTACCACAGACAGGCGCAGGGCCCAGATCAGCGCAGGTTTCTCTCCGGCAATCATATTCATCGCGGTCTCTCCTCAGCGCATTTCGCGGCGGGCGTTGTAGACGTTCCAGACCAGTATCGGCAGGACCAGAAGCATGATGACCATGGCGCTCGCAGAGCCGACGCCCCAGTCATTGGCGCGGAACAGTTTGTCGTACATGTAGTTGGCCAGAACCTGCGTCTCCCACTGGCCGTTGGTCATGGCAAAGACGATGTCAAAGACCTTGAGCACGACGATGGTGATGGTGGTCCAGACCACGACGATGGTGTCCATGATCTGCGGTACCTTGATCTTGAAGAAGATCTGAAACGGCCCGGCCCCATCCACGATGGCGGCCTCCACGGTTTCTTCCGGGATGCCGCGCAGGGCTGCCGACAGGATCACCATGGCAAAACCGGTCTGGATCCAGATCAGCACCATCATCAGAAAGAAACTGTTCCAGAAGGGAATGGTCAGCCACCGCATCGGCCCGTCGCCGCCGAAATAGATGTAGAGCGCGTTCAGAACGCCGATCTGGTCGGTGCCTTCGGGGCGGGCGTCATAGACCAATTTCCAGATCACCGCAGCGCCGACAAAGGAAATCGCCATCGGCATGAAGATCAGCGATTTGGCGATATTGCCCCAGACAAGGCGGTCCGTCAGCTGCGCCGCCAGCAGGCCAAAGGCGGTCGAGGCCGCAGGCACAACGAGGAGCCACAGAAAGTTGTTTTGGAGCGCCTCCCAGAATTTCGCCTCCGCCAGCATCTGCTGGTAATTTGCAAGGCCGACGAATTCCGATCCGCCGCCAGGAACCCGTTCTGTAACCGACAGGCGCAGGGTCTCAACCACCGGGTAGGCCAGATAGAGCCCCAACGCCAGCAGCGCGGGCAACAGGAACAGCCATGGCCGGATCATGTTGGCGCGGCGGATATTGCGGGCGATATGTGCGCCGCGTGCCGGAAAGATCACCCGGTCCAGCACGAGATTGGAAAAGTAGAAATAGCCGACACACCCACCAACGCCAAAGGCGATGGTCAAGAGGCCCTGAATAGCTGGATGCATGGGATATCTCCCTTTGTGGTGAAGCGTGGCCCCGGACAGGCATCCGACAGGTCACGCGGACGCGCAGATCGGCGTGTCTGCGAGGGCGGAAACAGGGATAATACGGCCGGCCCATCGGGGCCGACCCTATTGGTGACTTACTTCAGAGCATCCCAAGAGGACTGGATCTCTGCTGCGACCTCTTCGGCAGGGGTGCCGCCGGCATAGCCGACCATACCCGTCCAGAAGGATCCCGCACCAACACCACCCGGCATCAGATCCGATGCGTCAAAGCGGAAGGTATCGGCAGAGAGCAGGATCTCCCCCATCTTCTTCAGCGTATCGGTCGCATAGAGGTCGGTGTTCACGCCCTTATGCGGGGTCAGGAAGCCCTGTTGCGCCATCCAGACCTCATGCCCGATGGGAGATTTCAGGAACTCCATCAATGCGCGCGCGCCCTTGCTGTCGTTGGTGATCGACCACAGGGTCCCTGCCCCCAGAACCGGGCTGCCCAGGTCCTTTTCTGCATAGGCTGGGAAGTAGAAGAAATCAGCATCCAGACCGACTTCTGTCCCTTCGGGGAAGAACGCAGGGATGAACGAGGCCTGACGATGCATCAGACACTGCGGCGGGCTGGCGAACAGACCTTTGGGGCTGTCGCGGAAATCGGTGGAGGCCACGGCGCCCGCACCACCCGAGACGTAATCATCGTTGCGGGCGAAGTAACCGAATTCCTCGATGGCATTCACAACGCGCGGATCGGTGAAGGGGATTTCATTGCTGACCCATTGATCATAAACGCCCGGATCCTGGGTGCGCAGCATCATATCCTCAACCCAGTCGGTTGCAGGCCAGCCAGTGGCACCACCAGATCCCAGACCGATGCACCAGGGCGTGTTGCCATCAGCCACCATCTGATCGGTCAGTGTCTTCAGCTCCTCCATCGACCGGGGGATGTCATAGCCGAAATCTTCAAATGTTTCAGGAACGTACCAGACAAGGGATTTCACATCCACCTTGTAGAACAGACCAAAGACATCGTCATTGCCGTCCGGCCCCGTGAAGGTGCTGAGATCAACCCAGGAGTCGCCGGCCGCGTAGTTTTCACGCACCCAGTCTGCGGTCTCACTGCCCAAGGGTGCGATAAAGCCTCGCGCGGCCATGTCGGACACCAGACCCGGCTGTGGGAAAACGGCGACATTGGGCGCGGAGCCTGCCTCTGCATCGACCACGATCTGCTGCTCAAAACTGTCGGATCCAGTGTAACGCACGTCCGCACCGGTGGCTTCAGCGAAATAGGCGAGCACCTTCTCGACGACCTCCTGATCCGGGCCAAGCCATGGACCAAAAACCGTGACCTGCTCCCCCGACAGATCGGTTGCCTTCAGCGCCTCGAAGCTCTCCCAGTTAAACTCGCCCTCGCCGACCGGAAAGGTCAGCGCGCCTTCGGCCTGCGCAAGACCAGCAGACAGGGCAAAGACGCCGGCTGCTGCCAAAAGACTGCGTTTCATGATGTTTCCTCCCGAGTGTTCAACGCGCCTGCCGTTTGTCACGGTTTCAAAGTTTTCAAAGCGCTTTGGATTTCAGCAAAATCCCGGATTCGGATGGAACTGTCAACAATTTCTCATCATATCATCAAACAAGCATAAAAAATACGGGACTTGCCAGCCTAACCCCTGCCCTGCCATAACTGCGCAGGTGGCCCACGGTTGCCATGGGCATATACAATGGAATCAAAGCGCTTTGGAGTTTTCTGCGAATGAACCTGAAGGAATTGGCCGCATATCTGAACCTGTCGCAGACGACAGTGAGCCGTGCGCTCAACGGCTTTCCCGAGGTGAGCGAAGCAACCCGTAAGCGCGTGGCGGCCGCCGCAGAGCAACACAACTACCGCCCCAACACCCGCGCCAAAGCGCTGGCCACTGGGCGCGCAATGGCGATTGGTCACGTGATCCCGCTGTCGTCGCAGCATGAGATGGTGAACCCAATCTTCGGCGACTTCATCGCAGGTGCCGGCGAGAGCTACGCCGCGGCCGGCTATGACATGGTGTTGTCGCTGGTTGAGGATAAGAAGCAGGAGAAAGCCTATCGCGAGATGGCCTCCAAGCGGAATGTTGACGGCATCGTTTTACATGCGCCGCGCATGTCGGATCCCCGGATCGGACTGTTGCGTGAAATCGGCCTGCCCTTTGCCGTGCATGGCCGCGCCTCCGATCTTGCGGGGGAGTATTGCTGGCTCGATGTGAACAACAAAAGCGCCTTTGACCGGGCGACACGGTTTCTCATCGACCTTGGGCACCGGCGGATCTGCCTGGTGAACGGGTTGGAGAGCATGGATTTCGCCTGGCGTCGGCGGGCGGGCTATGAATACGCGCTAGAGGCCGCGGGCCTGCCGCTGGATCCCGCACTGATGTACGCGGAGGAAATGACCGAGAGCTATGGGTATCGCACCGTTGTGAAAACCCAGGCGATGGTAGATCCGCCCACCGCCTATCTGGTGTCGTCAATCATCCCCGCCATGGGGGTGCGCCGCGCGATTGAGGATTCGGGGCGTCAGATGGGGCGTGATATTTCGGTGATCACCCATGACGATGACCTGTCCTATCTGCGCAACGGCGATGAGGTGCCGCAATTCACCGCGACCGTGTCCTCCGTGCAGGAGGCAGGCCGGCAGCTGGCCAATCTGCTGTTGGACCAGATCCGCAATCCCGGTCAGCCGCTTCCCACCCGCCTGCTGGAGGCCCAGCTGACCGTTGGGCGTTCAACCGGACCTGCGCCCATTCTTCGCTGATTGCCCCCGACAGGAGCCCCTGCCCCATGTTCCGAAACAGCCGCGCTGATTTTCCCAAAGACTTCCTCTTTGGCACCGCGACCTCTGCCTATCAGATCGAAGGTCATGGATTTGGCGGTGCCGGGCTCACCCATTGGGACAGTTTCGCCGCCACCCCCGGCAACGTTGTGCACGCCGAACATGGCGGGCGGGCCTGCGACCACTATCACCGCTACGCCGAGGATCTTGATCTGGCGGCGGCAGCCGGGTTCGACTGCTATCGATTTTCCACCAGCTGGGCGCGGGTTATGCCCGAGGGACGCGGCGCACCGAACCCTGAGGGGCTGGATTTCTACGACCGGTTGACCGATGCGATACTGGAGCGCGGGCTGAAGCCCTGTGTGACGCTTTATCACTGGGAGCTGCCGCAGGCACTGGCGGATCTGGGCGGCTGGCGCAACGCGGAGATAGCCAACTGGTTTGGCGACTACGCCGAGGTGATCATGGGGCGGATCGGCGACCGGATGTATTCCGCAGCCCCGATCAATGAACCCTGGTGCGTGGGCTGGCTGTCGCATTTCCTTGGCCATCACGCGCCGGGGCTGCGCGACATTCGCGCCACCGCCCGGGCGATGCACCATGTGATGCTGGCCCATGGCACTGCCATTCAGGCGATGCGCGCCCTCGGCATGAGCAATCTCGGTGGCGTGTTCAATCTGGAATGGGCCACGCCCGTTGATGACAGCAAGGCCGCGCAGCAGGCCGCCGCACGCTATGATGCGATCTACAACGGCTTTTTCCTTGGCGGTGCCTTTCACGGGCGGTACCCGGATCTGGCGCTGGAAGGGCTGGAGCCGCATCTGCCAGAGGGCTGGCAGGATGATTTTGCCACCATCACCGCCCCGGTCGACTGGTGCGGGCTGAACTACTATACGCGCAAACAGATAGCCCCTGACGTAGGCCCATGGCCGCAGTATGCCGAGGTGGATGGCCCCCTGCCCAAAACCCAGATGGGCTGGGAAATATATCCGCAGGGGCTTTATGATTTCCTGACACGGACAGCGCGCGACTACACTGGTGATTTGCCGCTGATTGTGACGGAAAACGGCATGGCCAATGCGGATGTTGTGACAAAGGGCAAGGTGGAGGATGCGGCGCGCATCACCTTTGTCGATGACCACCTCGACGCCGTGCGTCGCGCGATTGCCGATGGTGTGCCCGTGCAGGGTTATTTCCTATGGTCGCTGCTGGACAATTACGAATGGGCGCTGGGGTATGAAAAACGCTTTGGCCTGGTGCATGTGGATTTTGAAACGCTGAAGCGCACACCGAAGGCGTCTTATCATGCGTTGCGATCTGCGCTTACGGGCGCATCCAAATAAGGGCGGTGCAGGAGCACAGGCGTCAGTCCGCCAGCCGCCCTGCCAATCGATTCAGCACAGTGAGGCATTGTGAGAGCTGATCAAGCGTCAGATATTCATCCGCCTTATGCGCCTGCGCAATGGATCCGGGGCCGCAGACGACCACATCCATCCCAAGCTCCTGAAACAACCCGGCCTCGGTGCCGAAGGGCACCAGCTCAGCAGCGTTGCTGCCGAGCAGATCTGCCATGAGTTCACGCGCCTCATTTTGAGTGCTGGGGGTGAGCCCGGCCACCTCGCCCACCACCTCAGTCTCTATGCTGGCCTCCGGGTAGATCGCCTGCATCGCGGGCAAGAGCGTGTCGCGGCAATAGCGTGCCATCGTGTCCTTGACATGATCCGCGTCCGAGGGCTGCACCGGTCGCATCTCCCAATCCACCTGCGCTTTTGACGCGATAACATTATGGGCGCTGCCGCCATTGAGGGCGCCGATGTTCAGCGTTGTCCAGGGCGGATCAAAGCGGCTGTCCGGTGGGGTACGCTGTTGCAGATCGCCGCGCAGGTCCAGCAGGCGGCTCACATAACGCGCGGCATATTCCACCGCATTGACGCCCCGCCCCGGATCGGATCCGTGCCCCTCAAGCCCCTGAAACCGCGTGCTGTATTCGTGGCAGCCTTTGTGCCCTTCAACGACTCGCATGCTGGTGGGTTCGCCGATGAGCGCCAGTCGCGGTTTCAGTCCGCGCTCACGCAGGGCCTGCACCAGATGACCGGCACCAATGCAGCCCACCTCCTCATCGTAGGTAAAGGCGAAATGGACAGGACGGCGGCTGATCTGCTCGGCGAACTCTGGGGCCATCGCCAATGTTGCGGCAATAAACCCCTTCATATCGCAGGTGCCGCGCCCGTAGAGCCGCCCATCCCGTTCCACCATTGCAAAAGGATCGCTGGTCCAGTCCTGATCGGTCACCGGCACCACGTCACTGTGGCCCGACAACACAATCCCGCCATCAGCGTCCGGGCCAAGCGTGGCGAAGAGATTTGCCTTCTGCCCGCTGGCATCAAACATCACATCGACCCGCGCGCCGCAGTCCTCAAGCCGGTTGGCCAGATAAGCGATCATCTCCAGATTGCTGTCGGCAGAGACCGTGGGATAGGCGATGAGATCCGATAGAATGCCGGTGGTCTGCTCCATCATCCCGTCACCCCTTCACGAAGAGTTTGCGCTCAATAGAGCAGAGCGGCTCAGCAGCGCCTGTGTCGCGGATCAGCAGGGTTTCGGTGGTCTCCAGCCCCCATGTATCCATCCAGAGCGCTGGCATGAAATGGAACACCATGCCGGGTTGCAGCACAGTTGTATCCTCGCTGCGGATCGACGCCGTGCGCTCCCCCCAATCCGGCGGATAGGACAGGCCAACCGGGTAGCCCATGCGGCCAGAACGCTCGATACCGTGTTTGGCCATCACCGCCATGAAGGCATTGGCAATATCGCAGGTGCGATTGCCCGCACGGGCCGCCTCGATCCCGGCGGCGATGCCTTCGATCTGCGCCGCCTCAATCCGCAACATTTCTTCTGACGGGGTGCCTAGAAACACAGTCCGTGACAGCGGCGCGTGGTAGCGGCGGTAACAACCGGAGAGTTCGAAGAAGGTTGCCTCGCCCTGCCGCATCGGGGTGCCGTCCCAGGTCAGATGCGCCGCTGTCGCATCCAGCCCGGAGGGGGTCAGTGGCACGATGGCCGGGTAGTCGCCCCAATCGTCCCCCACGCCAGTCACACCGGCATGCAGAATATCGGCCACCAGATCGTTTTTTCGCACGCCGGGTGCGGCCCGTTCGATGGCGGTGTGGATCACCTTATCGGTGATCCGCGCGGCCTTGCGCATAAAGCTGATCTCGGCATCTGATTTCACAAGCCGCTGCCAATTGACCAGTGCGGTGGCATCCACCAGGTCCGCCTGCGGCAGCTCTGCCGCCAATACGGCATGGGCCTTTGCCGAGTAGTAATAATTCTCCATCTCGACACCGATCCGGGCGCGTTCCAGCCCGAGAGCGCACAGATGCCCGGCAAGATCCTGCATCGGATGTCGGTCGGTTGATTGGACAAAGTGGTCGCCATAGCCCAGCAGCCTGTCCTGCGGCATCCAGCAGGTGCGGCGGGCGCCCATCATATCCATATGCCGCCCCCACCAGATCGGATCACCGTCTTGCGGGATGATCACCCCCTGATGCACGTAAAAAGACCAGCCATCATAGCCGGTGAGCCAAGCCTGATTAGAGGGATCCGTGACAAAGAGCGCGTCCAGCCCCGCAGCCGCCATCGCGGCGCGAGTCTTGTCCAGACGGTGCTGATATTCAGATTGTGTGAAGGGGGTCTGTGGTTTGGTCATCGCTCAGATCCTTTCCGCTCTTTACTCCGCCCCATCAGCCCAGCACCGCGGTGACGGCTCGATGGGTTGCGGCCACGACACGGTCCGCTTCATCCCGTGTCAGGCAAAATGGTGGCGCAAATCCAAGGATGTCCCCCTGCGGCATGGCCCGCGCGATCACGCTGTCCTGTTCCAGCAGTTTGGCGGCGATTTGCGGGCCGATCTTATCACTGGCGTCGAAGAAACGGCGATCATCGCGGTCAGCGACAAACTCCACTGCGCATAACATGCCCTCGCCCCGCAGATCGCCGACATTGGGGTGATCGCCCAGCGCCTTGCGCATTTCGTCGTTAAGATAGGCCCCAATGGCACCGGCATTTTCGACAAGACCAAGCTGGTCAATCAGTTTGAGGTTGGCCACCCCGGCGGCGGCCCCGATAGGATGCGCCGAATAGGTCCAGCCATGGCCGATGGGGCCGTTCTCATCTGTGCCCCGCTCCAGAACCTGCCACATCTTGTCCGACACGATAGAGCCCGACAGCGGTGCATAGGCCGAGGTCAACCCCTTGGCGATGGTGATAAGATCGGGTCGCATGCCGTAGTGATCCGAGCCGAACATCGTGCCCAACCGACCAAAACCGGTCACCACCTCATCTGCGACCAGCAGGATATCATGCCGTTCAAGCACCGCCTGAATGGCGGGCCAGTATCCTGCGGGCGGCGGGACGATGCCCCCGGTGCCCAGAACCGGCTCCCCGATGAAGGCGGCGATGGTATCGGCCCCTTCCCGCGCGATCAGGGCCTCCAGCTCTGCCACACAATGGGCAACAAAGTCGGCCGCGCTCTGGCTGAGGTCTTCACGGCGGAAATAATATGGGGCCTCGGTATGGACCACCTGCGCCAAGGGCAGATCGAACTTGTTATGGAACAGCTCCAACCCGGTCAGCGACCCGGTCATCAACCCCGACCCGTGATAGCCACGCCAGCGCGAGATGATCTTTTTCTTTTCCGGGCGGCCGAGGATGTTGTTGTAATACCAGATCAGCTTGATGTTGGTTTCATTGGCATCCGACCCCGAGAGACCGAAATAGACCTTGGACATATGATCAGGAGCGCGGTCCATGATCATCTTGGCCAGGGTGATAGACGCCTCAGTCCCATGTCCCACGTAAGAATGATAATAGGCCAGCTCGCGGGCCTGATCGGCAATGGCCTCGGCGATCTCAGGTCGGCCATAGCCCACATTCACGCAATAAAGTCCGGCAAAAGCATCTAGCATCCGATTGCCGTCTCGGTCCTCGATATGGCAGCCGGTGCCACCGGTCACCACGCGTTGAGGCAGATTTCCGCGGGCAAACTCAGCGAGATGCGTTGAAGGATGGAAAAAGCTATCACGGTCCCATTGGTCCAATTGGTCGTTACGTAGCATATGTGCTCACTCCTTGGCTGTGGCGGCGCGCCGCCTTTGGTCACATGAAGGGAGCCAGTTGCACGCGACAGACCAAGAGGCGGTCCGTTTTTGAGCAGAAAAGGCTCCGCTCACCCGGACAGCAGCGCGCAATGCCTTTATTGCCAGGGTCGTGTCACAGTTGGAGCATGGCGAGACCTCCCATGGCAACAGGTTTTTGTCAGCCGGCAGGTTGGCCAATGACACCGCGCTGCTATCTGCCGGACGGCCGCGCCAAGGACTGACGCGTGACAAGAGTCGTGCTGATGCAGACCGACTGCCCCTCGGACCTGCCTTCCACGATTGCAATCAGCTCTTGCGCCGCCTTGCGCCCCATCTCGCGGTGCGGGACATGCACGGTTGTCAGAGCGGGGCTGACGATTTCTGCCAGTTCGATATCATCGAACCCTGTGATGGAGACATCGTCAGGCACGGCGATGCCCCTGCTTCGCGCCTCGCGGAGCGCCCCTGCTGCCAAGACATCATTGCCGCACATCACCACGGTTGGGCGGGGCGCGCGTGACATCAGCTCTGCAAAGGCTGAGGCGCCCTTTTCAATCTCATAGGGGGCTTCGATCAATGTGAGCGCAGCCGGGTCGAGACCTCTGGAGCGCATGGCATCGCGAACACCGCTGACGCGATTTTGGGCACGGTCGTTGCCCTGCAAGATACCGGAGATCATCGCTATGTGGCGGTGCCCGGCATCAACAACCGCGTGGGCAAGATCCCGCATCGCGCCCTTGTTGCTGAAACCCACTGACGGCTGCAGCCGTTCAGGCGCATAAGACCAAGCAACAAGGACCGGTACCCGATGTTTCTCCAGATACTGGTAAATCTGCTCCTCCCGCTCATGACCAATCAGCAGCAAGCCATCTGCGCCACGCGCAACCAATGCACGGATCTGTTCCTTCTCCACCTCTGGGCTATATGCGGAACTGGACACCAGCAGCGTGTAGCCATCCTCCCGCAGTTGATCCTGAAACGCCTGCAGTCCGCGCGCGAAGATCGCGTTGTCCATCGTGGGAATAATCGCTCCGATGGTAAAGCTGCGTTTGGCCGCCATAACGCGGGCGGCAAAGTTTGGCGTATAGCCCAGTGATTCGACCGCCTGCATCACACGATGGCGGGTCGTTTCGATGACACGATCCGGTGAATTCAGGCAGCGCGACACTGTGGCGGTTGAGACGCCTGCGGCCTTGGCAACATCGTTAAGTGTTGGAGCGGAGGGGGTTTTTCCCATGTCGTACCTGTAATTTCCCTAGCTTATTTTAGCAGATTTCATGGCCACCGCCAGTCATCAATGTAAGCGCTTGCATTATCAATGTAAGCGCTTACAAATACTGTAGAGATAACAACGGGGATCTTTCGATGTTTCTGATGGCGTCTGTCTGCGTGTTTGCCGTGTTCTTTGCCAATGTTGCCATGGGCGCATTTGGTGGCGGCGGTTTTCTGAGCGACGTCGGTGAGATGGTGATCCTGTTTGCAGCGTCCATTCTGTTTGTGGCTGCAATTCTCAAAAAAGAAGCTGACCAAAAAAACCAAGGCGGCAGCTGATGGATTTCCAAGGGAGGAAGACAATGACGAATAGCAAGGATGGGCTCAAATCCGCAGAGCGCCGCAATTTTCTGAAACTGGCCTCAACCGGTTCTTTCACCGCAGCCCTGGTGGCGGGGGCCGGCGGAGTGCTCTGGTCAACAGAGGCGGTTGCACAAACCGCCAAGGAGGAAAAGGAACGTGAGGGTGCGGCCGAGCATATCATGACAGTGGCCACCGCCTATGTGCTGGGGGCATCGCGCAGCTATCCGATCATGCAGCTGGATCTAAAGGAAAACATCCAAAACGCCACCAACGGCAAGATCTATGTCAAACTGGCCCCCGGCGGACAGCTGGGCGCGGGCGGCGCATTGGTGCAGAAGGTGCAAGGCGGCACCATTCAGGCAGCACAGCATTCGCTGTCAAACTTCGCCCCCTTCGCCTCCACCGTAGATCTGATCAATATGCCCTATCTCTGCGGCTCCAACCAGCGGTTCACCAATCTGGTGACCTCCGATTTCTGGAACGCAGAGGTGCACCCCAAGGTGGAAGCCAATGGTTTCAAGGCTCTGTTCTATGTGAACATTGATCCCCGCGTGGTTGCCGTGCGCAAGGGCGGCAACGCGGTGACATCACCGGGTGACATGGCGGGCGTTAAATTCCGGGTGCCCGGTTCCAAGATGCTGCAACAATATTACCGCATGGTTGGCGCCAACCCCACGCCAGTGGCCTGGGGAGAGACACCATCGGCGATCAAACAAGGTGTGGCAGATGCGCTCGATCCGTCGGTTGGCGCGCTTTATGTCTTTGGCTTCAAGGACATTCTCAGCCATGTGACCTTCACCCAGGCGGTGCCGGACAGTCAGGTTTACTCCTGTAATCTTGAGTGGTTCAATTCCTTGCCTGCTGATGTGCAGGACGGCGTGATGTGGGGGTCGGAAATGACCGCGCATCAAAACCTCTCCAAGGTTCCCTCGGCCCGCGCCTATGCAATGGCGGAGCTGGCCAAGGCCGGTGTTGCCTTCCACACGCTCAGCGACGATCAGCTGGGTGAATGGCAAGAGGCCGGCGGCTATCAGCGCAGTGAATGGGATACGTTCAAGACAGAGCTGGCCGGGTCGATGGACAATTTTGCCAAGCTGGAAGAGGCCGCAGGCACGCAAGGCAAATACTACGTTCACGACGCGTAACGTGTCGCAAGACGTGGTGCCGGGGCTCCGGCGCCACGTTCCCTTTCCCTCATAGCCGCCTTCGACAGCCCGATTTGGACTGATTGATCAGGCGCGCCCAAACCTCGGGACGAGCGATGGAACTCTTGCGAAAAATTGACAAAAACGCCGAGCGCTGGCTGCTGCTGACCTTCTACGTGATGCTGGTTATCACCATGGCGGTTGAGGTTATCCGGCGCGAACTCTTTGCCTATTCCTCGATCTGGGGTGAGGAGATCGTGCGCTACTCCTTCATTTATCTCGCCTGGATCGGTGCCGCCGCCGCAGTGAAAGAGCGGGCCCATATCCGGATTGATGTGCTGATGCACTACCTTGGACCGCGTCCCAAGGCGCTGCTCTATATCTTTGGCGATTTGGTAATGTTCGTTGTCGCGTTGGTGGCGCTTTACTGGTCGTTCGAGACGGTGCTGGTGTCAGCCAAATTCGGCTCCGTCAGCCACGGGCTGCGCATTTCCATGGTTTGGTTTCTGATGGCGGTGCCAGCCGGGTTCGCCCTGATGGTCTGGCGGCTGCTGCAATCCTTCCTACGCGATTTTCGCAGCCTTCGGGACGGCTCGCCCGTCTTTGAGGGCGACAAGCTGTTTGATTGAAGGATCTGAGAGATGCTGTGGAATTCACTCAATCAAACGGTTGAACTGGGGTGGGACTTTTACCTGCCGGTGATCCTGTTCGTGGCCCTGATTGCGCTGGCGGTGCCGGTCTGGGCCGCCATCGGGGCGGCGGCCATCACCATGCTGGTGATGTCGGGCGATCTGCCGCTCAGTGCAATTGGAGAAAGCCTGTTCACCGGCATTGATGCCTTTGCGCTGACGGCGGTGCCGCTGTTCATCCTGACCGGCGATGTGCTGGTGCGCACCGGGCTGAGCAAGAAGTTCCTTGATGTGGCGGAGGCGTTGACCTGCTGGACGCGGGGCGGTTTCGGTTCGGCCACGGTGCTGGTCTGCGGCATGTTCGCGGCGATCTCAGGCTCTGATGCTGCGGGCGCTGCGGCAGTCGGCCGGATGACCATCGCCCGGCTGGTCGAAAGTGGCTACCCCCGCCCCTATGCCTGCGCGCTGGTCGCGGCGGGCGCCTGCACCGGCATCCTGATCCCGCCCTCCATCGCCTATATCATCATCGGTCTGGTGCTGGGCATCTCCGCCTCCACCCTATTTCTGGCGGCGCTGATCCCGGGGATTGCCATTCTGGTGTCGATCCTCGTCACCAACATCATCATGAACCGGCTCTATACCTATGAGACCGGGGGCAACATGGGGCTGGGCGAATGGCTGGGCAATCTGGGCCAGTCGCTGAAATCCGGCTGGTATGCCTTTATCGTGCCGGGGATCATTTTCTATGGCATCTTCTCCGGCCGCCTGACCCCGACCGAGGCGGGCGCCACCGCCGTGGTCGTCACGATCCTGATGGGCTTCCTGCTCGGCACTCTGAAACTGGCGGACTTCCCGGCGATGCTGGTCAGCTCGGCCAAGGTGAACGGAGTAATCCTGCCAATCATCGCCTTTTCTGCCCCGCTTGCAGAGGCACTGGCCATCATGGGCGTGCCGCAGGGGTTTGTGACGGCGGTGACCGGGCTGACCGATGATCCGTCAATTCTGATACTGCTGATGATCTGCATTCTGATTGCCGCGGGCTGCGTGATGGAGACGACGCCAAACATCGTGATCCTGGCGCCGATCCTGAAACCGCTCGCCGACAACATCGGCATGAACGAAATTCAGTTCTGCATCATGATGATCACCGCGCTGGGGGTGGGGTTCATTACTCCGCCGCTTGGCCTCAACCTGTTCGTGGTCTCCGGCATCACCGGCGAGTCCATCCTCAAGATCGCCGCCCGCGCCATTCCCTTTGTTCTGACCATGCTGATTGTGGTGCTGCTGATCGCTTATCTCCCTGCGATCTCAACCACGCTGCTCCCTGACATCTATAAATAGGACCCTTTGGACATGACCCGTGAGTACCTGAAGAAGGCGGCCCTGACCCCAAAATCTGATGCGTCCGAGACCCATAAGACCGTGCAGGGGATCCTTGATGATATTGAGGCAGGCGGCGACGCCAAAGCATTGGAATATGCGGCGAAATTCGACCGTTACGAGGGCAATGTGCTGCTGACGGACGAAGAGATTGAGGCGGCCTGCGCGCTGGTACCCGAGAAGCTGAAGGCCGATATCCGGTTTTCCCACGACAACGTACGGCGCTTTGCCGAGCTGCAGAAAAGCACGATGCAGAATGTGGAAACCGAAATCTGCCCCGGCTTCATCACCGGGCAGAAGGTGATCCCGGTTGATGCGGCGGGCTGCTACGTTCCCGGCGGACGCTACAGCCATATCGCCAGCGCGATCATGACCGTAACAACCGCCAAAGTGGCAGGTTGCAAGCATATCACCGCCTGCTCGCCGCCGCGCCCCGGCGTCGGCGTGGCGCCGGCCATCGTCTATGCCGCCCATATCTGCGGCGCCGATAAGATCATGGCGATGGGCGGCGTGCAGGGGGTTGCGGCGATGACCTTCGGCCTGTTCGGGCTGCCCAAGGCCAATATCCTCGTAGGTCCCGGCAATCAGTTCGTGGCGGAGGCCAAGCGCATCCTGTTCGGTCGTGTCGGTATCGACATGATCGCAGGCCCCACCGATAGCCTGATCCTGGCAGACAGAACGGCAGATGCTCATATCGTTGCCACCGATCTCGTCAGCCAGGCAGAGCATGGTTACAACTCCCCGGTCTGGCTGGTGACCGATGATCGGGCTTTGGCCGAGGAGGTGATGCGGCTGGTGCCCGGGCTGATCGACGATCTGCCCGAGGTGAACCGCGAGAACGCCGCTGCGGCCTGGCGCGATTATGCGGAGGTCATTCTATGTTCCGACCGCGAAGAGATGGGCGCCTGCTCCGACGACTATGCGCCCGAGCATCTGACCGTGCAGGCCGAGGATCTGGACTGGTGGCTGGGGCAGCTGACCTGCTACGGATCGCTGTTTCTGGGTGAGGAAACCACGGTGTCCTATGGCGACAAGGCGGCGGGCACCAACCATGTTCTGCCGACCTCGCGCGCGGCCAGCTACACCGGCGGGCTGTCGGTCCACAAATACATGAAGATCGTCACCTGGCAGCGCGCCACCCGCGAAGGCTCCAAACCGGTAGCCGAGGCCACCGCGCGGATCGCACGGCTGGAGGGGATGGAGGGCCACGCCCGTGCTGCCGACGTGCGGCTGGCCAAGTATTTCCCGGACGAAACATTTGACCTGACCGCCAATGGCTGACCCGCGCGCCCTGTTCGATCTGACAGGCCACACCGCCTGCATCACCGGCGCCAGTTCCGGCCTGGGGCGGCGGGCGGCCATCGCGCTGGCCGCTGCGGGGGCGCAGGTGGTGGCGGTGGCGCGCCGGGCGGAGGCGCTGGAAAGCCTCTGTGCGGAAATTAGGACAAGCGCGGCCCATGTCACCGCCGACGTTGCAGACAGAAGCACGCTGGATACGCTGCGGGATAGAGTCTCGGCCCCCTTTGGTCCGCCGGACATCCTGATCCACGCGGCAGGGGTGAACACGCGGCAACCCGCGGATCAGGTCACGGCTGAGGGCTGGGACCAGACAATTGCTCTCAACCTCTCGGCGCCATTCTTCCTTAGCCAAGCTCTGGTGCCAGCGATGAAGGACCGGGGCTGGGGGCGGATCGTCAATTTCGCCTCGCTCCAGACCTCCCGCGCCTTTCCCGGTGGCATGTCCTATGGCGCCAGCAAAGGCGGGATCGGCCAGCTGACCCGCGCCATGGCTGAGGCGTGGTCGTCTTTCGGCATCACTGCCAATGCCATCGGACCCGGTTTTTTCCCCACTGAACTGACGCAGGCTGTGTTCGAAGACGACGCCCGCGCCGCCCGCAACGCCGCGCAAACCTGCATCGGCCGCAACGGTCTGATGGAGGATCTCGACGGGCCGCTCTTGTTCCTGTGTTCGGAGGCGTCGGCCTATGTCACCGGGCAGCTCCTGATGGTTGATGGAGGGTTCACAGCGAAATGAAAGCCTTGGTTTATGAAGGGGTTGAGACGCTGGTGTTCCGCGACGTGCCGATGTTTGCAGCCCTGCCGGGCGAGCATCTGATCCGCATTCATGCCTCCGGCATCTGCGGGTCGGATATGCACGCCTATCTGGGCCATGACAACCGCAGACCTGCGCCGCTGATCCTGGGGCATGAGGCCGCCGGCGTGATTGAGGACGGACCGCAGAAGGGCCGCCGAGTGACAATCAATCCACTGGTCACCTGTGGCAGCTGCACGGCCTGCGCATCGGGGCGCGAAAACCTCTGCGCCAGCCGACAGATCATCTCCATGCCGCCGCGCGAAGGTGCCTTTGCCCAATTCGTGGCGATGCCAGACCGCAATCTGGTGACGGTGCCAGACAATGTGCCACTGGAGAAGGCGGCGCTGGCAGAACCCTTGGCCGTCAGCTGGCACGCCGCCCGGTTGGTGCTTGAGGCGCTGCACCCAGACACCGAACGCCACGCGCTGGTGATCGGCGGTGGCGCCATCGGGCTGGCGGCGGCACTGGCACTCAGAGCGATGGGGGTGAAGGACGTCACCATCCAGGAACCAAACGCTGCGCGCCGGGCCTTCCTGACGGACCGCTGCGGCCAGCAGGCGGTCGCAGAGTTTCAGGGGATGGTGCCGCTGGTGGTGGACGCCGTCGGCTATGCCGCCACCCGCGCCGCGGCCTCTGCCTGCGCCGCCCCCGGTGGTGTGATTGCCCATGTCGGCCTCGGTGAGGATGTCGGCGGTTTGGATCTCCGCCGCATGACGCTGCAGGAAATCACCTTCATCGGCACCTATACCTATACCGCGCAGGATTTTCGCGACACGTCACAAGCGATTTTTGATGGCCGATTAGGAACACTGGACTGGTCCGAGCTGCGCCCCTTGTCAGAAGGAGCCGCCGCGTTTCACGACCTGCGGTCCGGTACAGTGGCCGCGCCAAAGATCATTTTATCCCCCTGGGCCTAAGCCCTGAGCTGAGCAAACGGAGAGTACCATGTATGACAAGATCCTGGTTCCCATGGCCCTGGACCACGGGGTTTCCGGCACAACGCTGAAAGCTGCCGCGACCCTGTGCAACCCCGGCGGGCAAATCACCGCACTGCATGTCTATGAGGCACCGCAAGGCTCTGTCAGCGCCTATTTGGATGAGGACGCAGTACGTGAAGGGCTTGATAAGGCCCGCCAACAACTGACCAAGAAAACCGCTGACTATGGCGATGTCACAGCTGAAATCGTCAAAGGCCGCTCGTACCGGGCCATTGTTGAATATGCCGAACAGAACGGCACGGACTGCATCGTCGTTGGCTCACATAAACCCGGGCTCAGCGACTTTTTCCTCGGCTCGACTGCCGCCCGTGTTGTGCGCCACGCACCCTGCGCCGTGCATGTCTGCCGCACCCTCTGACCCCAACACCGAGACCTGAAGCAAAGGCAATCGACTATGAGCATAGACAAAAGGATCGCTGACGATCTGGCGGCCAACGGAGTCTCTTTCGTCACCACCGTGCCCTGTAAACAACTGGCGGGCGTGATTGAGGAAATTGACCAGCGCGATGACATTTTTCATATCCCCTCCAACAAGGAAGACGAGGGCATGGGCCTGTGCGCCGGAGCCTGGATGGGGGGGAAACGTCCGGCGATTATCATGCAGAACACCGCCATTGGGGTCACCATCAACACGCTGGCAACACTGATCCAATACTACCGGATGCCGCTGCCAATGCTGATCTCCTACCGTGGTGAGCTGCGCGAGCCAGTGGCCTGCCAGGTGGAGATGGCAGTGCATACCAAGGCGCTTCTGGCGCAGATGAATATCCCGACCTACCATTTCCATTGGCAAAAAGACGTCGAGGAATTCGATAACATCCTGAAATACACCTTCATGTGCAACAAACCCGTTGCCATCCTGACCGATGCCAATTTCTGGGGAGGCTATGGCGACCAATGATCCGTTCTGAAATACTGAAGGAAATCGCCCCTATCCTGCGGGATCAACTGGTGGTCTGCAATATCGGCATCCCTAGCCAAGAGCTGCATGCAATCGACGACCAGCCGAACAATTTCTACATGCTGGGCACCATGGGGCTGGCCTCCTCCATCGGGTTGGGGCTGGCGCTGGCGCAGGCGAAACCGGTGATTGTAATTGATGGTGATGGGTCCGTCCTAACCAACCTTGGAACCTTGCCAACGATCGCCAACAACGTCGCAGACAACTACATCCTGATGATCATCGACAATGGCTCCTATGGGTCGACGGGCGACCAGCCAACCTATACCGGCCGCAAGACATCGCTTGCTGAGATGGCACGTGGTGCTGGCTGCGAGAATGTGGTCGAAGTCGTGGATAAGGACACCGGGCCCGCACTGGAAACCGCTCTTGCAAGCGGCAAGATGACAGTGATGGTGGTCAAATGTGACAGCGGCAACGCCAAGATGCCGGTGATCACGATGGATCCGGTGGTCATCCGCGATCGCTTCATGAAGGCCGTGGCCAGCTGATGGATGCAGGCGCCATCCATTCCGCCGAGGATGCCCGCCGCCTCGCCCGGCGGCGGCTGCCCTGGATGGTGTTTGACTATATCGACGGGGCCGCCGGACAGGAAACCGGGGTGGCGCGGAATCGCGCCGCGCTGGATGGCATCGCCCTGCGGCCCCGTATCCTGCGCGATGTCAGTCAGCGCTCGCTTGCTACGCACGTCTTCGGCGCCGAGGCAGATCGCCCTTTTGGCATCGCCCCTATGGGCATGTGCAACCTCGCCGCTCCCGGCGCCGACCTGATGCTGGCCCGGCTGGCCGCGCGTTACCGGGTGCCGCATGGGGTTTCCACCGTCGCCTCGACCCCGCTGGAAGAGATCATCGAAACGGCCGAAGGCTATGCCTGGTTCCAGCTCTATTTCAGTGGCGACGGCAGCGGCACCTTCAAACTGGCAGAACGCGCCCGTGCAGTCGGCTATCATACGCTGGTGCTGACCGTTGATGTGCCCGAGGTGGGTCGCCGTCCGCGTGAGTTACGCCATGGCTTTACAATGCCTTTCCGTATCGGGCCACAGCAGTTCATCGACTTTGCCCTGCACCCGCGCTGGTCACTGACAACTCTGCTCAAAGGCAAGCCGGTGATGGCAAACTTCGAAATGGAGGGCTATGAATTTGACCGCACCCAAAGCCGGGCGCGGGCCACTTGGGATACGCTGGCCCGGCTGCGCGACCTTTGGCCCGGAAAGCTGGTGGTGAAAGGCGTGCTGGACGTCGAAGATGCCCGCGCGCTGGTGTCTGCCGGGGTTGATGCCATTCAGGTGTCCAGCCATGGCGCGCGACAACTGGAGGCCGCGCCCGCCCCGATAGAGATGTTGGCGAAGATCCGTGCAGATCTTGGGCCGAAGTTCCCGGTTTTCTATGACAGCGGTCTCCGATCGGGCGAGGATGTCCTGAAAGCGATCAAAATGGGCGCTGATTTTGTATTTCTGGGCCGCATCCTGCAATACGCTATTGCTGCAAGAGGCGAGACCGGGTTGGCACAGTTGTGGCATGCAATAAGCGAAGAGCTGAGCATTGCCATGGCACAAACCGGCCGCGTCTCACTGAACCATTGAGAGCGCGATGCAACGCGACATAGAAGGCCGAGCAAGGCCACCGTCGCGCGCATTCATGCTGCGTTTGCATCGCTGCGCTGATCCTTTGCGTCGACCGTAAGGTGGTAGGCCTGACAGATTTCACCGCCTGCTTCGAACCTCGGACCGGCCGAGGTGATCGACAGGCGCGCCCGACGCATCAGCAGCGCGGCTGTGACCGAGGTGATACACAAAAAGGCGTTGATTTTCCACTCCTGCGCGAGCCGGGACAGGCCGCGCTCCAGATGTCCGCGCACATGCATACGATCCCGCGCGCTTAGCGTGTCTTCGACAAAAAACCGGCTGACCTCCCAGATTGCAGCATCCTGTGGCGCCGCATGATCCAAGACATTTGACGGCAGGCCCGGCAGCAGCCCCAATTGCGCATCGCGCAACATATAGCTGGTGGTCATGCACTGCGCCGTCGTCGGAGTCACCCGGAAACCACCAAGAACCGTTTTTCCTTCATGAACAGTGCAGTAGATACTTTCCGGCGTGTCGTACTGGTCAAACTCCAACCCACGCACATTGGGCAGGTTCCAGCGTCGCAACTGAACAAAATGACGATACCGCGCGCGCAACATCTCAGTGAAGAGCCCACCGGTCTCCGCAAAATTGTCGAATGTAATTTCTGTCGACTGCATCGCAGATCCGGTCAGCTGTTCCAGCCCGAATGCAAATGTACATTCCGGCAATTTATCGAAAATTCGACTCAACCTATCCGGAAAGCGTAAATTTTGAATTAATTCAGAATGACAGCTCCGCTTTTTGCGACGGCTTCTCATATTCGGTTCGCATCAGTCGCAATGCGATCAGGCGGAGCGCGCCGCCGGTACCGATGTGATCTTGCGAATTTCCGAAAGCAGTACCGATTTCTTGACCGGTTTGGACAGATAGCTCACAGCGCCGAGCCGTAGGAACAGCTCCTGTTCTTCGGGCGCGGCGTTCGCCGTCAGCATAACCACCGGTGTCGCCCCAACCCGCCCGCCACGTCGCAGCATTTCCGTCAGGGTTTCCCGGCCATCCATCACCGGCATTTTCATGTCCAAAAGCACCAAATCAAACGGTTGTCGCTCTAAGGCGTCCAAAGCCTCAGCGCCATTTTCTGCATCGGTGATCCGCACTCCGCTGTTTTTCAGAAACGCCCGGACAACCAGACGATTGGATGTCGTGTCATCCACCAGCAGAATGGATAGATCGCCAAGCTCGCCCGTCTCTGCACGCGCAGTCTGCTGCGGCAGGACCTCCACCTCAGAGGCATCCAGCGCGGTAATAGGACACAAGAAAGTGAAGCAGCTGCCCCAGTCGCGGCCGGTCTGCACGGTGATATCGCCGCCCATGATGCGGGCCAGATGGCGGGCGATCGCCAGCCCCAATCCGGTACCAGGCACGTTGGGGGCATTCTTGTCCTTGGCGCGATAAAAATCCGTGAAGAGTTTGGCGCTCTGCTCAGGCGTCATGCCCCGACCAGTGTCAGACACTGCAACGCGCAGCATCATGCGCCCGCCAATATCTTCGCAATCGGCAACCACCTCAACCTGACCGGTTTCAGTGTATTTTACAGCGTTGGACACCAGGTTTCCGATCACCTGCCGCAACCGCAACGCATCACATTCTGCGTAGTCCGGGACACTCTGCGCCAGGCTGACGGCCAGCGCGAGCCCCTTTTCATCCGCCCGCGCGCGATACATTTCTACGGCGCTGGAGATCTCTTCCCGAGGGCTGGCAGTGGCAAGGTTCAGTTCGAACTGACCGGACTCAATCTTGGCGTGATCAAGAACATCATCAAGAATACCGGTGAGCGCCTGAGACGATTTTCGCAGGAGTTGCGTTTGCTCCCGCAGCGTATCGGATCCGGAATTTTCCTCTTCGATGAGTTCGGACATGCCGCAAATCGCATTCAGAGGTGTGCGAATTTCATGGCTCATCGCGGCGAGGAAGCGGCTCTTAGCGCGGCTCGCGGCCTCCGCCGCGCTTAACGCCTCGCGCAGCCGCGCGGTCAAATGGTGCTGCACCCACATGGCGTGCACCATATAGGCGGCTCCCAGCAAGAGAATGACCGCAGCAATGATCATCTCGCCGGGGCTCGCGACGCGCAGCAGCGTCGCACAAACCATATACCCCACGGTAAGGATAATCGGCACCGCAGTGATGATCCCAAAATAGAACCACGCAGAGCGCGCAACCACCGAATGATTGAGCGCGATGATAAGCAGCATCGCCCCCATCAGTTTCGGGAAGGGTTCTGGATGCAGGAACAACAGCAACGACAGAGAATTGAAAACGCAGACGCCAACAAACGCAGAACCGGCGAAGAGGACCATGCCGCCGAGCGTGACGCCAGAAGACAGCCGCCGGTAGACCCGCAGACCCACCAATTCGACCAAAACGTAAGCCGTGTAGACAACGGCAATGGTCTGCAAGGACAGAAAATAGAGTGACAGCAGCGACACCAGGGTGATCGAGGCAAATCGGGAGGGAAGGTCCGACCGAACAAGCTTGTTCTGGCTGGCAACGGAATTCACGAGGTCTGGCGATAATGAAAACAAACGCATCCTCCCTTCCGGTTTTCCCTGGCCACCTCCCCACCGTCGCGTTCACGCGTCAAAGGCGAGCATCACCTAATTTGACAACAGCTATCCGATTCGCTCGTACCGTTAAATTGCGGTCAAATGGTGACAGATGACTTAATATTGCCGAGCGGACCTTAACGACAGGCTGATCAAACTCAACTTTTAGCGAGAAAGACAGCCCCAACCCGGATAGGAATATCCCCCCACAAGAAACTCAACCATGGCGGCTTTGAGCCACATGATTTGTCACACAACCCCTCCCACGGGTGTCATGAAACCGAAGCTGTTTTGGGGTTATCTTTGGGTGCTATTGTTGCATTGTCTAGGCGCAACAATGCGCACCAGCCGCGGCCATCGCGACGCGTGTGAGAAGACACGAGGTTAAAAGCACGCCCTGTAAACGCACCCTAACAACGGTTAATTGGAAAGATGGTGCCCCCACACGGACTCGAACCGCGGACCTACTGATTACAAATCAGTTGCTCTACCAGCTGAGCTATAGGGGCCTTGGGCAGCGAGATAGCGCCTCTCGCGGGAGGGCGCAAGACGAAAAATTCGTCTCGCGACTGAGAATTTCATGGCGGTATTTGAGTGCATATTTTCCCGCGATAGATCCCGCCCCCTTTGCGGTCGGCCAACCGGATCTGTCAGGTCTGAATTCCACCAGTTTGCGCGATCATCCTGGAGTTGGCAGCTGTAGCCATTTTGGCTGGTCTTTTTGACCAGGCCTGCGTTGCGGTCGGGCCCCAAATGTCAAATCGATCCAAAGCGATGCTGGTGACTGACGCAGAAATATATGATCATGCCATCAACCAGCTGATAGGGGCTGTCGCGTGCCAGCCATAGCCACGTGCTGACCGCCCTGAATAACCGGAAGCAGCCGTATGACGGAAACACGTTTCAATATCATGATCGTCGGACAGGCGGGGCGGTTGCAATATGAGGCGGTGCTGTTTGCAGCCTCCCTGCGCCGATACGCCCCTGATTTTACAGGTCGGCTCTATGTGGCGGTTCCGCAACCTAGCGGGCTCTGGACCAAGGCCCCCAGCATTCGCAACAAGCCGGTGCTGGAAGCGCTGGAGGCTTTGGGAGCTGACATCTTGCCGTTTCAGTCGGTCGCCTTTGGCGAGAGCTATCCCTATGGCAACAAGATTGAGGCACTTCTGGCGCTGCCGGAGGGGGAGCCATTTGTGTTCTTTGACACCGACACGCTGATCACCGGTCCGCTCGACCAGCTACCGTTGGATTTTAGCCGCCCTTCTGCGTCCCTGCGCCGAGAGGGCACCTGGCCGAAGCCGACACTTTACGGTCCCGACATGACCGGAATCTGGCGGGCGCTCTACGATCGCTTTGGATTGGATTTTAACAGCAGCCTTGATCACAGCCAGCCTGAAAATTTCTGGCGCCGCTATCTCTATTTCAATGCCGGCTACTATTACGGAAGCTGTCCGCGCGTCTTTGGCCAGCGGTTTCTTGAGTATGCAGCGTCCATCCGCGACGATCTGCCAAAGGCATTGATCGGCCAGTCGCTGGATCCCTGGCTGGATCAGATCGCCCTGCCGCTGGTCATTCACAGCCTCGGCGGGGGGCGTGCGACACTGCCCGAGGGCTATCTTGATGGGGAGATGAGTTGCCATTACCGCAGTTTACCGCTGCTTTACGCTCGGGAAAGCGATGATGTCGTCGCCGCGCTCGAGACAGTGGCCAGCCCGAACAAGATCAAGAAAGTTCTGAAACAATATGAGCCGATGAAGCGAATGATCTATCAGGGCCGTGGTGCCAAGGTACGGGCGATGTTTGATCGCGACAACCTGCCCCGCAAGGAGCAGGCATTGCGCAACCGGATCAAATCCGCCGGTTTCTGGATGCGCTAACCAGCCTCTCCAACGCGCTGCCTCCGCGGAAGAGTGCCTTAATTGCCCCTGTCGGATCGTGAGCGACGCGAGGGTAGCGCCAATTTGCAGCTTGCCTTACGGGGCGTGGCAGAGTGTTCTTACGCGCGAAACAACTTCCGACCAGTGAGGTCGACTATCCAGGGGAGCACATCCAATGTCTGAAGCGCCAAGCTACGGGTTCGACACATTGCAAATTCACGCCGGCGCCAAGCCGGATCCGGCCACCGGAGCGCGACAGACGCCGATCTACCAGACCACGGCCTATGTGTTTCGCGATGCGGATCATGCGGCGGCCCTGTTCAACCTTCAGGAAGTCGGCTTCATCTATTCGCGCCTGACCAACCCGACCGTGGCCGTACTTCAGGAGCGCATTGCAACCCTGGAAGGCGGCGTCGGCGCGGTCTGCTGCTCCTCCGGCCATGCAGCACAGATCATGGCGTTGTTCCCGCTGATGGGACCGGGATGCAATGTGGTCGCCTCGACCCGGCTTTACGGGGGTACCGTCACCCAGTTCAGCCAGACTATCAAACGCTTTGGCTGGTCGGCTAAATTCGTGGACTTTGACGACCCTGAGGCTGTGGCCGCAGCCATTGATGACGACACGCGGGCAGTATTTGGCGAATCTGTTGCAAACCCTGGCGGCTACGTCACGGATATTCGCTCCATTGCGGATGTCGCGGATGCGGCGGGTGTCCCGCTGATCATCGACAACACCTCTGCCACGCCCTATCTCTGCAGTCCGATTGCTCATGGTGCGACGCTGGTTGTGCATTCCACCACGAAATACCTGACCGGCAATGGTACCGTCACCGGCGGTGTGATTGTCGATTCCGGAAAATTCGACTGGTCCGCAAATGACAAATTCCCGTCGCTGTCCCAGCCCGAGCCGGCCTATCACGGGCTGAAGTTCCACGAGACCTTTGGCGGGCTGGCCTTCACCTTCCATGGTATCGCCATCGGCCTGCGCGATCTGGGCATGACCATGAACCCACAGGCAGCGCATTATACGCTGATGGGGGTCGAGACCCTCAGCCTGCGGATGGAACGCCACTGCGAGAATGCAAAAACCGTTGCCTCCTGGCTGGAGCAAGATCCGCGCGTGGACTATGTGACCTACGCTGGTCTACCCTCGTCGCCATATCACGCCCGTGCCAAGGAGCACTATCCCAAGGGCACCGGCGGGCTGTTCACCTTTGCTGTGAAGGGCGGCTATGACGCCTGCGTCAAACTGGTGAACTCACTGGAAATCTTCAGCCATGTCGCCAACCTTGGCGATACCCGCTCGCTGATTATTCACTCTGCTTCGACCACCCATCGCCAGCTGACACCTGAACAGCAGGAGGCTGCCGGGGCCGGGGCGAATGTCGTGCGCGTCTCTATCGGCATTGAAAACGCCGATGACCTGATTGCCGATCTGGATCAGGCCCTGAGCAAGGCGAGCAGTTGAGCCGCCAATCTCGAGCCAGTGTTACACCCTAAGGAAAAGGCCGGGACGTCCCGGCCTTTTCTAGTTCTCAGTCGTTTGTCGGCAGTTTGATATCGTAAACCACGGAAACGCTATGGCTGAAATTCAGCTCCCCCGCCTCGATTGGCATTGGGGCGCTGCGGGCCATCTCCATCGCCATCATCGGCTGACCACCGCCGGTGTCGCGATCATGAATTGACCGCACAGGGCCCAGCTCAACTCCGGCGGCTTCTGCCAGTTGGGCTGCTTTGCGCCGCGCATCCTTCACAGCGGCGCCGCGGATCTGGTCCTGCACTTTGGCCGGATCGGCAACACCGAAACTCAACCCACGGAAATCATTGGCGCCAACCTTCAGCACCTGATCCAGCACCTCGCCCAGCCGATCCAGATCACGTATGCGCAGGGCCAGGGTATTGGAGGCATTGAACCCGGTGATTTTGCGGCGCCCGTCGGAATAACTGCGATCCTGCGACCATACAGGGTTCAGCGAAATCTGCTGGGTCTGCATATCTTCTGCGGCAATGCCGGCCGCGCGCAACTCATCGACCACCGCGACCATCTTGGTGGAGACGGCGGACATGGCCAGCGCGGCCTCTTCCGCCTCCTCGGTGACCCCGAGGGTGATTGTCGCCAGCGTCGGGGTGACGGCGATACGCGCCTCGCCGGTGACCGAGATCTGGCGATCCACCGGGGTTTCCTGCGCATGGGCAAGCCCTGTTGCCAGCAGAACCGCCAGCGCGGAGGCAAAGATATGTCTAGCTTTCATCGAACTGCTCCTTTTCTGGGGTGTAACATGGGGATGGCAATTGACCGCCTGCAAGGGGGAAATCGTGTCTTTTCCTTTCCCTTGCGCGCGCTCTGCCTTATGGTCTGCGCCAAGATCGCCCTGCCACACAGGGGTATGGGCATACTAAAGCTGAAGGCGTGTTTGCATCATGAAACCGGGGTTTGCACTTTCTCTGTCCTCCACCGGCGTTGGCCTATTGCAACGTGCCGCCGGGGGCTGGCGCCAGATTGGCACGGTTTCGCTGGATGTCGAAGATCTGAGCGCCGCACTGGCAGATCTGCGCCAGCTGGGCGAACGCTATGCCCAGGGACCAATCGCGTGCAAGCTGATCATCCCGAACGATCAGATTCGATACCTGACGCTTGACACCGGAACCACCGATCTCGACAGCCGCCGTGCCGCTGCCGAGCAGGGCCTGGATGGGGCGACCCCGTATCGCGTGGATGAGCTGGCCTTCGACCTGAGTGAGGACGGGGCAAAGACACATGTGGCTGCCGTCGCCCGCGAGACTTTGCAAGAGGCTGAAGATTTTGCGCTGATGCATGGGTTTCTGCCGGTGAGCTTTGTTGCGATGCCGCAGGAAATGAACTTTCTGGGGGAGCCGTTTTTCGGCGCGTCTCAGACCCTGCTGCAATCCGGGGAAGCCCCGGTTGAACCTGACGGTGTTGCGGTGGTTGATATCGGCCCGGCAGGTGCGCCGCCTGCCATCTCAGACACGGGTGCGGACGCTGAGGTAGATGCCGACACCCGCTTGGACGGAAACGCATCACCCGACGCGCCCGACGCTGATGATACCGCCCCCGCGGCCCCAGCCCCGTCAAAGCCCGTGTCAGAACTCGAAGACGCATCTACTGATGACAGTCCCATTGATGAGACTGAAACTGCTGCCGCGGAGAGCAAGCCGGTCGAACAGACCGGAGCTGAGCCGGATCATGTCCCTGACGACACGCCCGTTGCGGATACCGAAGATACACCGGCACCGCCAACAGCCATCGCTGCGAGCGGTTTTTCGACACGGCGACGCAAGGATGGGGAGCTGCGCGCACAGAAAGCGTCGGTACCAACGGCCGCCCCAGCATCGCCCAAAGCCGCCGCAGCGACCAAAACCGGTGCTGGGGCCAATACCGCAGCGCCGCATACAGATACCAAGCCAAAGGATGGCCCGCGCGTGGTGCCTCATGCTGCCTTTGGCTCCATTGCACTTGCCGACAGCCCGGCGGCGCTGGGAAAAGGTGACGTCAAAGCGCCGTCGCTGACCGCTCAGACAACCGGGCCGATCGTCCCCTCCCTCGCCGCCAAGGGCAGTATCCCCCCCGCTCCAAAAGCATCGGGCCCGGCGCCGGTTCTACCCCGTGATGACATAGGGGACATCCCACTCACGGAGAGGCCCAAAGACAAGAAATCCCTGCATGAGGCAGGCAAGGCATCCCTACTGGCCGGCGTCTCAAAGCAGAAGGTCGGCGGCAAGCCACGTTTCCTTGGCTTGGCTCTGGTGAGCGGCTTGCTAATTGTCATGGCGATTGTGGCGGCCTGGGCAATCCTTGCCGACAGGCAGTCCCGCAATGCCGTCAGTGACGCAACTGCGGTGCCATTAAGCAGCCCAGACACAAGCGGCTCCGGTGACATCGCGCCGCAGGTCAGCGCGATACCAGATCAGCCTGATGAGGGGGCGTTGTTGCCACTGGACGCAACGCCAGACGGCACATCGTCCAATGACGCAGCTGCGACTGCGAACGGTGATGAGGGGCTTTCCAGCACGGATACAGCCGTTCTGGACGCGCTGCGGTTGGAGCAGGACGCCACACCGACGGCAGATGAGACCCTTACTGAGGATCTGGACCAGGCCGAGCTGGCCCCGGAAGCGGATGAGGCTGCGGCGGCGGCCGATCAGGATACGCCGCTCACACGCGCGGCCCAATACGCTGCAACCGGCATCTGGCAACACGCGCCTGAAACGCCCGAGGCCCCGGGAACAGATACGCTTGAGACCCTCTATGTGGCGTCAATTGACCCAACGGATATCTCCAAAGACGCAACAGCCCTGCCTGATCAGACATTGTTCGCCACGGATCTGGAACTGGGCACGATCAGTACCCCCACTGCTGCCGGACAGCAGTTTGACCTGGATGAGCGCGGATTGGTCAAGGCCACCCCAGACGGGACGCTGAACCCGGACGGGATCATGGTGTTCCTCGGCCGTCCCGAAAAAGTCCCGCCACCGACCCCTGCCCGTCCAGACCCGGACGTTGCCGCCGCAGCGGAGGAAGCCGCGCGTCAGGTGATCCTGTCGGAACTTCGTCCCAAACAGCGCCCCAACGATCTCGTCGAACAAAACGAGCGTGCGCAGCTTGGCGGATTGAGCCGTGCTGAATTGGGCGCAATTCGCCCCCGTGGTCGCCCACCGGGATTGAAACCGCCAGAAGAGAACAGCCTGCCCGCAACCGCGCAGGCGATTGCACGCTCCGTTGTGCCCCGAGGGCGGCCAGCCAATTTTGCCAATCTGGTCGACCGTGCGCAGCGCAACCGTCAGCGCAATGCGGAGCCCAGCATCTCAGAGGCGGTCGCCAGCGCACCGCCGCGAACCGTTACACCACGAATCCCATCCAGCGCCTCGGTTGCGCGGCAGGCCACCGTCGACAATGCGATCAATCTGCGACGGGTGAACCTGATTGGTGTCTACGGCACCCCGTCAAATCGCCGCGCGCTGATCCTGATGCCCAACGGCCGCTACAGAAAGGTAAAGGTCGGAGATCGGATCGATGGTGGTCGTGTTGTGGCTATTGGCGACAGCCAGCTGCAATACCAAAAAGGCAATCGCAACCTGACGCTGAAAATCCCCAGTGGTTAAGGCCAACACAGTCAGCACACTGCGAACAAGGCGCAGAATACACGCCAAAAGATCGAACAAAAAAGCCGGACCAATCTTGGTCCGGCTTTTGTCGTTACGGTCTGCAAACGGCTGATCACTCAGCCTCTGCAAGCTCCCCATTGGCAATCTGTTCGCGTTCAATCGACTCGAACAGCGCCTTAAAATTGCCTTCGCCGAAGCCGTCGTCGCCCTTGCGCTGGATAAATTCGAAGAAGATCGGCCCAATCACAGTTTTGGAGAAGATTTGCAGCAGGATCTTGGTCTCCCCCCCGTCAACAACGCCTTCGCCGTCAATAAGGATGCCATGATTCTGCATCCGGTCCAGCGGCTCCTCATGGCCGATCACACGGTCGTGGCTCATCTCATAGTAGCTGGCCGGAGGGGCCGGCATGAACTTGATCCCGCGGTCTGAAATCTCATCCGTCGCGCCATAGATATCTTCGCTACCAACCGCGATGTGCTGGATACCCTCACCGTTGTATTTTTTCAGATAGGAGACAATCTGCCCGGTTTCGCCGCGATCTTCATTGATCGGGATGCGGATGCGCCCGCAAGGAGAGGTCAGTGCGCGGCTCAGCAACCCGGTGAATTTGCCTTCGATGTCAAAGAATCGGATTTCTTTGAAGTTGAACAACTCGCCATAGAACCTGAACCATTTGTCCATGTTGCCCTTGAAGACGTTATGGGTCAGGTGATCGAGGTAATAAAAGCCAACACCGCGCGGTTTTGACTGGGTGAGCCACTCGAACTCGGTGTTATAAGGCGAGGTGTCATAGTACTGGTCGATAAAGTAGATCAGCGAGCCACCAATCCCCTTAATCGCAGGGACGTCCATCGTCTTGTCGTCACCTTCATAAGCTTCTGCCCCCTTTGAGACGGCATGTTCGAAGGCCTGTTGCGCATCAACAACACGCCACCCCATGGATGGCGCACAAGGACCATGATCCGCCACGAAACGCTCGGCAAAGCTGCCTTTCTCGGCATTCAGGACATAGGTGATATCCCCCTGCTGCCACAGCTCGATGCCCGGCTTGCTCTTGTGGCGCGCCACCAGCTCATACCCCATGCGCGCAAAGAGATCGCGCAGCTCCTGTGGGTCGGGATGGGCAAATTCGACGAATTCAAACCCATCGGTCCCGGCCGGATTTTCTGGGCTGATGACGGATTTCGGTGCGTTATGCGGGAACGGGCCCATGCGGCTTCCTCCAAATAGGGAATAGTGTAGCTGCATTCAGAATACCGCAATTCAGATGCTTGTTTTGCGCATAGTTTAGGATATGCCAGTGTGAGGCGCGCAAATCACGCGCAATAATTCCAATATTCGTGAAAGTCCCGCACATGCTAGACATAACTGATCAGAAACTGCTCTCCGCACTGCAAAAAGACGCTCATCTGACGGCACAGCAGCTGGGGGAACTGCTGAACCTCTCAGCGAGTCAGGCCGGGCGACGCCGGCAGCGCCTGGAGGCCGACGGCTACATCCGCAGCTACGAAGCGCGTCTGGATCCTGACAAGCTGGGGTTGAGTGTTCAGGGGTTTGTGCAGGTCCATCTGGAAAGTCACGGACCCGAACAATCTGAACGATTTTCACGGCTGGTCCGGATGCGTCCTGAAATAACATCAGCCTGGACCATGACGGGCGAAGCCGATTATTTGCTTAGGGTATTCTGCACTGATCTTGCTGCGTTAAACCGGCTTTTGCATGAAATTCTGCTGCCGCACCCGACGGTCGCGCGGGTTCAGAGCCAGATTGTGATGGCACAATTAAAAAGCGATGGGCCGCTGCCGACTTAAGGTTCCGTGAACACTCGTGCGCTATACAAACACGGTACAGACTTAGAGATTGGATAGAGACCGTGTCCTTTGTAGATCGTCGCATTGAAAGCCGCCCCACCCGCGGCGAGGCTCCATTTGGGCTAAACGAGGTGTTCTTCTCCCGCACCGACAGCCGGGGGGTCATCATCGCCGGCAACTACGTGTTCCGCAGGGTGTCCCACTACGATTGGGAAGAACTGCTTGGCGCGCCACATCGCACCATTCGCCATCCCGACATGCCCAAGGGTGTGTTCCAATTGTTCTGGGACACCATCAAGAGCGGTCAGACCATGGGCGCCTACGTCAAGAACAAGTCGAAAGATGGGCTTTATTACTGGGTGTATGCTGTCGTGGTGCCCTGCGCTGACGGTTACCTGTCAGCGCGGATCAAACCCAGCAGCAAGATGTTCGACGATACCCGAAGCCTCTACGCCAAGCTGCTTGCGGCGGAGCAAAACGAAGGGCTGACACCCGAGGAAAGCGCCGAACGCCTGAAGGGCTGGATCGTCGATCATGGTTTTGACAACTATCGGCAATTCGCGACCAAAGCGATGAGTGAGGAACTGATCGCGCGCGATATCGGGCTGGACAATGAGCCGGATCAGATGATTGTCGATCTGTGTCAGATGTTGGACAACGCCAAGACACTCGTCGGTGAGACCGAAGGCCTGATCAAGGATTTCGACGCCATGCATACAATCCCGCATAACCTGCGGGTCATTGCGTCGCGTATTGAACCCTCGGGCGGACCGGTCACCGTGCTGTCGCAGAACTATGGCGCGATGTCGCGTGAAATGTCTGACTGGTTTGCAGCGCATGTCATGGGCAAGGACAGCAATTTCGCGGTGATCGAGGCGGCCGTGGACGATTCCCTGTTTGTGGAGTGCATGGTGCGTGTCCTGAAGGAATGCGACATCCAGCTGCAAAAGGAACGGCGCAGCTTGGGAGAAGTTGACATGCAGGGAGAACGCGACATCCTGGCTCAGCTGGTGGCCCAGCAGCTGGAACGCGCGGGCAATGGGCTCGACCAGGTGGAGCGCGAAGCCTCACGAATCATGCATGCCTGTCAGGTTATGCACCGCCACTTTCTAGGCCTCAGCTCGACCCGTGTTCTGTGCAAGATCGAAAGTGCCCGCCTACCGGAGTCAGGCGAAACACTGGCGGATATCATCGATCAGCTTGGCGTCTTTCAGGAGCGCATATCCCAACGGCTGGAGCGTATTGCAAAACTCAGTAATGAGATCCGCTCACTGGAACGCTGACGCGAGGCGCACGGGTTATGCACAAACCGGGGTCAGAATCCACTAATCTGCCAGCGCTGGTTTTCTGTTGTCCCTGATAAGAAATAGAGCCGCTGGAATAGCGGCTCTATCTCAAAGGCCTGAGAGACGTAACTCAGATGAGCCAGCTCGTGCCCGGACCTTTGAACTGCGGCAACGCAGAGGCATCGAGTTTTTTAGGTTGCGACCGCCAGTCCCGGCGCGCTCAAAACCTCTGTATTATTGCCCTTAGCGTGCCAGCAGTACTGCATTGATGGGTTCTGCCCTGGGGTGCCCCTCCTGCGGAGCCAAATACGCGTACCCTCCGTTTGGCGAGAGGCCCGACCGGTCCTGCGCGACGGTCAGGCCGTTCCGTGCAGGTTGTCTTTTCGGACAGATATGGTGCCGTAGCAGCAAATGGCAGCGCCGCCACACCGACCCGCGCCACCATCGCATGTTAAACGTTGCCAAGCCGGGCAGCGCTTGCGATACCAAAACCTATGGATGCATTTCTCTATCAGGCGACGATCTACCTTGCAGCCGCGGTGATTGCCGTGCCGATTGCCGCACGTCTCGGTCTTGGGTCGGTCTTGGGCTATCTGGCTGCCGGAATCATAATCGGACCGGTGTTCGGGTTCGTCGGAAGCGAAGCCGAAGATCTGCGCCATTTTGCCGAATTCGGCGTCGTCATGATGCTTTTTCTGATCGGGTTGGAGCTGGAGCCCCGCGCACTTTGGGCGATGCGGCATAAGCTGCTCGGCCTGGGCGGCCTCCAGATCCTTGTGAGCACGATGGCCCTGATGGGTGCAGCCATGCTAGCAGGGGAGACCTGGCAGGTGGGTCTGGCCATTGGCTTGGCGCTCTCGCTCTCCTCAACCGCCATCGTACTGCAAACCCTCTCTGAAAAGGGACTGATGCGGACCGGCGGGGGGCGGGCGACATTCTCGGTTTTGCTCACGCAGGACATTGCGGTCATCCCCATCCTTGCATTGCTGCCGCTGCTGGCCGCCCAACATGGCGCCCAGATCACCGGGAATGGATCCATCGCTCGCAGCGCGGATGATGCCCATGCCGCATCCAGCCACGCCACACTTTCGCTGGTCGAAGGGCTGCCGGGTTGGGCTGTAACCCTGGTGACCCTTGCCGCAATCGGGTCAATTGTGCTGGCCGGGGTCTATCTCGCCCGTCCGGTATTCCGGTTCATTCATGCCTCCAACCTGCGCGAGATGTACACGGCTTTGGCGCTGATGATCGTTGTTGGCATCTCGTTCCTGATGACGCTAGTCGGCCTCTCGCCTGCGCTTGGAGCCTTTCTGGCGGGGGTGGTTCTTGCCAACAGCGAATTCAGGCATGAGCTGGAAAGCGACCTCAACCCCTTCAAGGGCCTGCTGCTGGGGCTATTCTTCATCACTGTCGGCGCCGGTATCAACTATCGCTTGTTTCTGGCAGAGCCGGGCGATCTGATCGGCCTCGCCCTCCTGGTGATCATTGCAAAAGGCACCGTGCTTTACTTTGTGGGCAAAGCATTTGGCCTGAAGAAACGCGATCACTGGTTGTTTACGCTGGGCCTTGCGCAGGCGGGTGAATTTGGGTTCGTCCTGCTGGCATTTTCACGGCAGCTCAATGTTGTGCCGCCTGAGCTATCAGAAAAACTGCTTCTGGTGATCGCCCTGTCGATGCTGATCACCCCGCTGTTGTTCATTCTCTACGACCTGCTGTCGAAATACAGCAAGGACAGCCCAAAAGAGCAGACCCCCGATGAGATCGATGAAGAAGGCCCGGTCATCATTGCCGGGATTGGACGCTTCGGCCAGATCGTCAATCGCCTGGTCCGTGCCAGTGGGTTCAATACCGTTGTTCTGGACAGCAATATGGCATCCGTACAGCTGATGCGGCGGTTTGGCGTCAAGAGCTTCCTCGGTGATCCGACCCGCCCCGAACTGCTGAAAGCAGCTGGCATTGCAAAGGCCAAGGTCCTCGTTGTGGCGCTTGACGACAGAGAGGCTGCACTCAGGTTGGTTGCCCATGCCCGTCGTGGGTATCCGGATCTGCATATCATTGCCCGCGCATTTGATCGCAACCATGTGTTTGAACTCTACAAGGCAGGGGCGAATGACATTGTGCGCGAGATGTTCGACAGCTCCCTGCGTGCCGGGCGCTATGTTCTGGAGCAGATCGGGCTGAGCGAATATGAGGCGGCGCAGGCCGAACAGACCTTCTATGCGCATGATCGTCAAACCGTGCGCGAACTGGCAGGTCTCTGGATTCCCGGCACACCCGCCAGCGAAAATCCGGCTTATATCGCCCGTGCCCGTGAGCTGGAGAAAGATCTGGAAACAGCGCTCCTGGAGCTTGCCGAGGCCAAGAAGTCCTCAGATCAGAAATCAGCCTGAACCTCAGCTGCGCCCCCACCGCCAAACGGAGAGACAGCAAAGCGATACTGAGCCGTCTATCGGCAGCTCAGCTGCCGGAGACGCCCGCTTCCTCAAAGGTTGCCATACCGCTGTGGCACGCGACAGCGGCCCGCAGTACCTGGATGGCCAAAGCCGCACCAGATCCCTCTCCAAGGCGTAGATCCAGCGAGAGAAACGGTGGTTTGCCAAGATGGGTCAGCAATGCGGCATGGGCGCTTTCGGCGCTCTGGTGCCCTGCGACGACGTGATCCAGTGCAGCCGGGTGGGTCCGCATCAAGCAGGCCGCCGCCGCGCAGCAGATAAACCCGTCCAGAATGACAGGAATTTTCATCATGCGGGCCGCGGTCATCGCCCCGGCCATGGCGGCAATCTCGCGCCCGCCGAGACGGCGCAGCGCCTCAACCCCGTCAGTGATGGCCGGGCCATGCAGCGCCACCCCTTCCGCCACAACCCGGGTTTTATTTGCCAGGCCCGTGTCGTCGACACCGGTTCCACGTCCGGTCCAATCCCCGGCGTCCCCCCCGAACAGCGCGCACGCCAGCGCTGCGGCCGGTGTTGTATTGCCAATACCCATCTCGCCCACCACAAGCAGATCCGCGGAGGGATCAACCGATTTCCATCCAGTCTGCAACGCACTGAGTAGTTCGGCGCTGTCCATGGCCGCGTCTTTGGTAAAGTCCTTGGTTGGCGTTTCCAGATCAAGGCTATGAACATCGAGCCGGGCACCCGCCAGCTTTGCCAGCTGGTTGATCGCGGCGCCGCCGTGTTTGAAATTGGCGACCATCTGTGCGGTCACCTCGCTCGGGAAGGCCGAGACCCCTTGCTGCACGATGCCATGGTTGCCGGCAAAGACGATCACCTGCGGCGCTCGGATCACCGGGCGCTCGGTGCCACGCCAGCTGCCGTACCAGATCGCGAGATCCTCCAACCGCCCAAGCGAGCCCGGCGGCTTGGTCAATTGGCTGTTGCGTTCGGCCGCGGCCGTTTCAGCCCGTTCATCCACGCCCGGAGCCTGCGCAAGCTGCGCACGAAAGTGATCAAGCGAAAAGAGCGGTGACAGCATGGAAAGCCTCATTGCATCGAAGGGGTCGTCGCAGGTAAAGCGGATCATCCGTATGTACCGGTTCATCTTGACACCGCAAGCCCTCCGTGAGGCCCGCAAATGCGAAAAAACGACATATCTGGTGTAGATTTTCTGCTCGTGTTGATCTTGTTGACACGATTGCCCATGCCAAGGTTGCAAAAACAGCAGTTTGCGCGACATGCGCACGCGGCTTGGGCGTTTCCCTTTGCTGGGGTTGCCGTTGCGGTACCGGCGTGCCTGTTGGCGGTGATCGCGCAGGGCATGGGATTATCTCCGATGCTGGCTGCTGGGATCGCGCTGCTCACGCAGACACTTCTGACGGGCGCCATGCATGAAGATGGGCTCGCAGATACCGCAGATGGGTTCTGGGGTGGTTTCACCCGTGAGCGGCGGTTGGAGATCATGAAGGACAGCCAAATCGGCACCTATGGGGTTCTGGCTCTGATCATGACAATTGGTCTGCGCTGGATCGCCTATGCGAGTCTGCTGGCAGCTGACGCGGTGTGGGTGCTCTTGCCCGTGGCCATGCTGAGCCGGGCTATGATGCCAGTCGTTATGGCAGCGCTGCCGAATGCGCGCACCAACGGCCTGTCCTCCTCCGTGGGGCGCCCGCCCTGGAGGGTCTGCGGGCTGGGGCTGGCGATTGCAACCCTGGCTGCCGTACTGTTCCTCGGCTGGAACGCCTGGGGACCCTTGCTGGCGATGTGTGCGATCGCTGCCGTCATCGCTGCCACCGCCCGCACCAAGATCGGAGGACAGACCGGGGATGTGTTGGGGGCCACGCAGCAGTTGTGCGAGCTTGTCGCCCTGCTCGGCCTGTCCGCCGCCCTCAGCTGAGCACCGCTGCCGCTTACTCCACGCCGCTGGTGCGGATCTTCAGCTGTCCGCCACAGTGCTTACAATGCACCGCATCCACATCGTGGCGGGTCAGCCCGCATTGGCTGCAGGTATAGCGCACACGCTGCGGATTAAAGATCGCCTGCGCCAGCCGCACAAACAGGGTCACCCCCACCACCATGACAAACACCGAGAAGGTTTTGCCAGCAGGGGTCGCCATGGTGATGTCGCCAAAGCCGGTGGTGGTCAGCGTCGCGACCGTAAAATAGAGCGCATCGATATACGGATAGTCGCTGCCCGTGGTATCCATGAAGAAAACCAATGCCGTCATCGACGTCGCAAAGACAAAGATGAACAGGTTGATCCCGGCAATGATCGCATCTTCATGACGACGAAAAAACCGGCTGTCACGCCGCAGATCCTGCAGCAAATGGTAGGAGTGGATCAATCTTAGGCCCCGCAAGATGCGTAGGAACGCCAATCCTCCGGGCAGAATGGTCTCCAGCAACAGCGACACCAGAACGATGATGTCAGCGAGCGTGTAGATGCGCCAGAACAGCTTGCGGCGGTTGCTGCTGATCCAGAGCCGTGCCACCAGATCCAATGCGATGACCAGCCCCGCCAGCCAGCTCAGCCCAATCAGCCAAGGCCCGTGGGGGATATGAGCAGTGGACATGAAAAACAGGATGGTGATGACATCAAAGCCGATCAGCCCATAGCGAAACCGGACCGATGCGCTATCGGTACCACGATAGAGATCGGTCAGGCGAGTTTTTAGATCCGTCATGGATGTTCTCTGCTCGTTTTTTAGCCATGGTCGGGCGCGTCACCCAGTCAGATATACGCAGTGACATCGGGAGGGGCTAAATCATAGCCCAAAAATCAAAAAGGCCACGCCTTGAAGCGCAGCCTTTGTTTTTGATTTTTCGAATATAAGCTGGTTCGATCACCGCTGTTTCTGGGTAGAGATCACGCCGCAGCGCGGGAGGTCAGCACCTCGTCAACCTGCTTCGCGGCAGAGATTTCATCGCCACCGGAAACCGCTGCCACCTCACGCGTCAGGCGCTCAAGCGCAGCCTCATAGAGCTGACGCTCCGAGTAGCTCTGCTCGCGCTGATCATCGGTGCGGTGCAGGTCACGCACCACTTCGGCGATGGAAATCAGATCACCTGAGTTGATTTTCTGCTCATACTCTTGGGCACGGCGCGACCACATGGCGCGCTTTACTTTCGCCTTACCCTTGAGCGTGGTCATCGCCTTGGCGATCACATCGGGGGAGCTGAGCGACCGCATGCCAATTTCGGTTGCCTTGTTGGTCGGCACCCGCAGGGTCATCTTGTCCTTCTCGAAGGTGATCACAAACAGTTCCAGCGCGAAGCCGGCCACTTCCTGCTCCTCGATCGAAATGATCTGGCCAACGCCATGGGCGGGGTACACAACATAGTCGTCGGGGCGGAATTCAGGCTTCTTCGATTTAGTCATACAGGTCTTTCCTCGCTATGTGCCGATGTCAGGATCGGCTGGGCTGCCACAAGTCCAGGCGCGCGATGATCCGAAGACCCGCGCCGCAGACATGTCGCAGGAAAACCGCCAACAGACCCGTGCGACATTAGGCGCACAGCCAAGGCGGACATCCGTGATTGGTTATTTCCTGACTGAGTATATCACATTTTTTGCCTTACAAAAAGGCGAGGGTCCGTGAAACCTCACGGTGACGGGCTATCGGATCATAGAAAACACCGCGAAACGGACGGACCACCCCGCCTTCCTTGGCGGCAGCGCCAAGAACACCTGAGGTGAGTCGGCAGATCAAGTGCTCCGCAAGTCCCGGATAGAATCCTGGATCAGCCGCCTTCGCCCGGAGCCTCGGAGAAATATTTCTCCAACTTGCCCTCTTCGCCGTCACGCTCTTCAGCCTCGGGAAGCGGGTCTTTTTTGGAGACGATAACTGGCCACATTTCAGAATATTTGCGGTTGAACTCGACCCATTTGTCCATGTCCGGCTCCGTATCCGGGCGGATCGCATCCGCCGGGCATTCCGGTTCGCAAACACCGCAATCGATACATTCATCCGGATGGATCACCAACGTGTTCTCACCCTCATAGAAGCAATCGACCGGACAGACTTCGACGCAGTCGGTGTATTTGCAGGCGATGCAGTTATCCGTAACGACATAAGTCATGGTTGGCCGAGTCCCGTAGCTGTTTGGCTTGTAGCTAAATCACCGAAGCGCCGGCTTCAAGATGTCAAAACACACCATCCCGGCGACTAAGATCAAGCGCCCTGCGCTCTTTCTTATCCGGGCGACCTTTTCCCTCGTAGCGCGGGTTGCGCGGCACGGGGTCCTGTTTTTCGGTCAAATCAAAGTACAGCGCCTGTGCCTCTGGGGCCGGCCCGCGCCGTGTTCCGAGGGCTTCGATCCGCACGGTTCGGATGATGCGGCCCTGCGGGAAGGTCAGAACGTCCCCGGAAGAGACGTTCTGAGCCGGTTTTGCAATTTTATTGCCATTGAGACTAAGATGACCACCACTGACCATTTTGGCGGACAGGCTGCGGGTCTTGAAGAACCGCGCCTGCCACAGCCATTTGTCAATTCTGATCTTCTCGCTCACCAGCATCCTCTTCAGTTTCAGCGACCGACGATCAATCGGATTGCTTCAACCCCATCAGTGCTGCGGCAAAGGGGTTGTCGGGATCGATCTGCTTTTCCTTTTTCGGCGGGCGTGCCGAATAGGTCTTGCTGCCTTGATCCTGACGGCCACCCTTTTTGCCGGGCTTGCCATCGCGACCGCCAGGCTTACCGCCGCGCGGTTTGCCTTTGCCACGCGGGGCGTCGCCGCCGCGTTTGGCGCCACTGCGTTCGCCGCCAGCATCCTGACCACGCCGGTTGCCATTGCGGTTGCCGCCAGTCTTGCGAGCGCGGCCCCAGGTGAAGGTGTAGAATACCTCTGTTTCCTGCTCCTCGACCTTCGCATCCGCCGCATCGCCGACAGGTGTCTCGATTTCTGCGGTTTCTGGGATCGGATCCGCAGCAACCGGATCTGCCAGTTCTTCAGCCACGGGCGCGACGCCTGAGTCTTCGATCCCGGCGACCTCCGCTGGGACATCAGCGGGCGCGACCGGGTCCGCAACAACAGCATCAGTGGTTGCAGCAGTGTCAGCCTCATCCGGCGCAGCGGCTGGTGTGTTCTCCACCTGCTGAGCCGCATCCATAACAGGAACGTCAGCCTCCGGAGTGCCGGTTTCAGTAACCACGGCGTCAACGGCCTTGGCTTTCACCCGCTCGCCCTTGTCAGCCTGATAGCCAAGCCCCTGCATCAGGTCGGCAAACTGCTCAAGCGTCATGCCGGTGATCGACAGCATGTCGGCCTTGGCTTCAAAACCGCCACGGCTGTCTTCGGCCCGCAACATATCTGCAAGACGTTCCAGCATATCGATACGGATCATGCGTTCGCCTGCGTTGCGATAGCCGCACATGGTATCATACCCCTGCGGTGCATCCTTGATGACCGGCACGGTCACCAGGCCAGCTGGCGGCGCATCCGGGAATTCCCCCAGACCTTCTGAAAGTGCCCAGAGCACCAGACGCAAACGGGTCGGTGCCGGCTTCAGCAGCAGCGGCATGAAGATGGTGAACTGGCCAAACCGAATGCCGTGCTTGCGCAACGCGCCACGGGCATCCTGATCCAGATCCTTCACCTCTTGTGCGACGGCTCCACGCGGCAGCAGGCCCAGCCCCTCGACCATGCGGAAGGCAAAACCACGGGCAAGGCCAGTCAGTTCTTCGTCCCGTTGCAGGTTGAGCAGCGGCTCAAACAGCGCGTTGATCTTGCGGGAGATGAAATGCTGCAGGCGACGCTCGACCTTCTGCGCGACGTCAGCCCCCGCAGCATCATCGACAAAAACCTCAATACGTGGGTTCAGCGGATCTGCGCCGGCCACCAATTTGCCGACAGCATGTTCGCCCCACATCAGGCCGCCCTGATCGGTAAAATCAATTTCAGTATCCGGCGCGTTGTAGAAACGGTCAGCCCGGAGATGGAAATGCGGTGCGAGTGCTTGCAGGGAGGCGGATTTCAGCGCCTTTGCCTCGGCGCCCTGAGCGCTCTTGTCCGGCGAGAACCGGAACCCTTCAAGACGACCAACGAATTCACCTTCGACGGTCACTTCACCCTTGTCATTCACTTCGGCCAAAAGGGCCTCCTTCTGTTTGAGCCGGCGCAAAAGCACGGATGTGCGCCGGTCCACAAATCGCTGAGTCAGACGTTCGTGCAAGGCGTCCGACAATCTGTCTTCTACAGCGCGCGTCTCTCCGCGCCAATGACTTTCATCACGTACCCAGCCGTTCCGTTGTGCAACGTAGGTCCAGGTCCGGATAAAGGCCAAACGTTTCGACAATGCGTCAATGTCGCCATCAACCCTATCGATCCTTTTTATCTGCCGCGCCAGCCAATCGTCCGGCACAACCCCGGATCCGTGCAGATACTGGAACAAAACGCCCAAAAGGCCAGAATGTTCCGACTGAGAAATGCCGCGAAAATCGGGAATCCGGCAAACATCCCAAAGCAGTCGCACAGAGGAGGCATTGGTCGTCCGCGCCAGAATTTCATCCTGCTGGGAAAGCGATTTCAATGCGATAAGATCATCCGCTTCGCGTGCGCGAACCAAATTCTGATCCTCCGGCGCTGATTCGAGAGAGCGGATCAGCGCCTCCACAGTGCCAAATTGAAGCTTGGACGAGCGCCAGTTCAGCTTTTTCAGCGGCGTGAACCGATGCTCCATAATGGCCTGCGCCACGCCATCCTCCAGCGGCGGCGCATCGCCGGTTACCCCGAAACTGCCGTGGCTCATGCCGCGCCCTGCCCGTCCCGCAATCTGCGCCAGTTCATTGGGCGCCAGCTGCCGCATCCGGCGCCCGTCGAATTTGGTCAGCGAGGAAAAGGCTACGTGATCAATATCGAGATTGAGCCCCATGCCAATAGCATCGGTCGCAACCAGATAGTCCACCTCTCCATTCTGGTAGAGCTCCACCTGAGCGTTCCGCGTTCGCGGACTGAGCGCCCCCATGACCACCGCCGCGCCCCCCTTTTGGCGGCGCAACAGCTCAGCGATTGCGTAGACATTATCGATGGAAAATCCCACAATTGCTGTGCGCGCGGGCATTCGGCTGAGCTTCTTTGAACCTGAATAGACCAGATCAGAGAGCCGCTCGCGGCGCAGGAACTGGACACCGGGGACCAGTGCTGCTATCGGCCCGCGCATGGTATCCGCCCCCAGAAACAGCGTCTCCTGCGTGCCACGCGCCCGCAACAGCCGGTCGGTGAAAACATGGCCGCGTTCCGGGTCTGCGCAGAGCTGGATCTCATCCACCGCTAAAAAATCACAGCCCATGCCCTCAGGCATCGCCTCAACCGTGCAAATCCAATACTGCGCGCGGGGCGGAACGATGCGTTCTTCCCCGGTGACCAGCGCCACCACGGATGGGCCACGGGCCGCCACGACCTTGTCATAAACCTCCCGCGCCAGAAGCCGCAGCGGAAATCCCATGACACCGGTGCGATGTCCCAGCATGCGTTCGATCGCATAATGCGTCTTGCCGGTATTGGTCGGTCCCAAAACCGCCAGGACCCGGGCAGTCCCGGAACTCTGCATGCCTGTCATGATATCGCCCTCAACGCCCGAACCGCGTTCACTTGCCCGTTTTACAGCTCTCTGCCTTCAACCGTGGTCTTCAGCCGGTCGAGCGCGTTGGTTATCGCCTCGTGATGCGGATGTATAGCCTGCGCCCTTTTATAGGCCTCATAGGCGTTCTGCGGATCATTGAACTGTTCGAACATCGCCCCCAGCGCAAAGATCGCGTTGTAGTCATTGGGGTTCAACATCAGCGTTTGCTCCAGATCAGCCACCGCTGGCCCAAAAAGCCCCGCAGTAAAATAGGCCCGCGCACGTTCATACCAGCCAGTAGCAAATCCGGGCGCATGATCCGTCAGCGCTGTCAGGTGCTCGATAGCAATGCGGGTGTCGCCCCGGTCGAGCGCGTCTTTGCCACGTTTCAGCAAAAGGTCCATCGCCGGAGACCCACTGCTCCCCCAGAGGGCCTGTAAAGACCTGTCCAGGCTGATCGCCTCGTCCGGATCAGCTTTGGCCAAGGCCGCAAGCAATCCGGCCTCATCCGCAGGGGACTCCGCCCGCGCCTGTAAAGGCACGGAAAACAGGACTGTCAAAGACGTTGCCGCCACGATAGCTTTGAGATTGGAGAATTTTGCAACCATGATGGGTTAAGTGTAACCGCGCAGCCCGCGTTTTCCAGAGCCGGGGAGCCTTCCCTCACATAAATTTGCGAGCTGCGGATCAAATATGAGGACTAAACATGAGCGAAACGCTGACCCAAGCAGCAGAAACGCTGAACGAAAAAATGGACGGCGGCTTTGATGGCTCCGCCAAATTCGACATCACCGGGATGGGCACGATCATGCTCGACCAGAATGGTGCGCGCGTCGCAGACGAAGAAGCAGAAGTCACCATGACCGCCGATGCCGAGACGTTCCAGTCGATCATCGAAGGGGATTTGAACCCCACCACAGCTTTCATGAGCGGCAAGCTGACCATCGATGGTGACATGGGCACCGCGATGAAGCTGGCATCGGCAATGGCCTGATGGACGCGCACCTGATGGATCTGACCCCCGCCCCATTCTTTGCCGATATCGCGCGAGGACCCGACGGCGGGCAGGCTCATTGGGTGACCACCAGCGATGGCCTGCGCATCCGCGTGGGCCATTGGCACCCGGATGGTGCCAAAAAAGGCACGTTGCTACTGTTTCCGGGACGCACCGAATATATTGAGAAATACGGCGCGGCCGCCCAGGACCTGGCCAATCGCGGCTATGCCACACTGGCGGTTGACTGGCGCGGTCAGGGGCTTGCTGACCGGCTGCTGCCCGAGCGCCTTCTGGGCCATGTTGTTGCGTTTAGAGATTTTCAGAAAGATGTCGACGCGGCTGTAGATCTGGCCGAGCGGCTGGCGTTGCCAAAACCCTGGTTTGTACTTGGGCACTCCATGGGCGGGGCTATAGGGCTTCGCGCCGTGATGGAGGGGCTGCCAGTTAAGGCCTGCGTGTTTTCCGCCCCGATGTGGGGCATTCAGATCCCCCCGGCCCTGCGCCCTGTGGCGCGGCTGCTCAGCGCAATGGGCGACCGGTTCGGCATCGGCGCGATGCGGACCCCGACAACCACGCTTGCGCCCTATGTGCAGGCCAGCCCGTTTGAAGGCAATTCGCTCACCAATGATGCAGAGATGTATCGTCTCATGCAGGACCAGCTTGCTGCACAGCCGGATCTGTCGCTCGGCGGGCCAACGGTGCGATGGTTGGGTGAGAGTTTGCGTGAATGCGCTGATCTCGCCCAATTGCCCTCGCCCGCGCTGCCCTGCATCACCTTCCTCGGGACACAGGAGCAGATCGTCAACACCGCAGCCATCCACGATCGCATGGCCCGCTGGCCCGGTGGGGAACTGGATCTGGTCGAGGGCGCGCAGCACGAGGTGATGATGGAAGGGGCTGAAACACGCCGCACCATTTTTGACAAGATGACGCGGCTGTTTGACCAATACGCCGACTAGGCTGCCCCTTCGGATAAGGCAGGCTCAGAGCGCGCTGCCTGTTGCTGGGTATAAATCACTGCGACACGCAGGGCGGTTGCTTGTGATCCCCTGCCCTCACGCTTAGATGTCGAAGCAGACATAAAACAGCCTGAGGTGCCCTGATGATCAACGCTCCCTTCCTTGACCGCGACCTGATGCGAGACGTCAACGCCAATGCTGCAGGTGGGGCCGGGCCGGATGGGCTGGGCAATCTGCCCGAATGGGACCTCAGCGATCTCTATACCTCCGAGAATGCGTCTGAGCTGGAACGGGACCTGGCTTGGCTTGACGGGGAGTGCGCCAGCTTCGCCGCCGATTACGAAGGTAAGCTGGCTGATCTGGACGCTGATGGTCTGCTCACCTGTGTGCTGCGCAATGAAAAGATCAATGCGATTGCTGGCCGGATCATGTCCTTTGCCGGATTGCGTTATTACCAGCTGACCACGGACGCCGGCCGGGCAAAGTTCATGTCCGACATGCAGGAGAAGATCACCATCTTCACCACGCCGCTGGTGTTCTTCACGCTGGAGATCAACCGGCTTGAGGATGCTGTGTTGGAGAGCCACTTCGCCGCCAACAGTGATCTGGCCCGCTATAAGCCGATCTTCGACCGGATCCGCGCAATGAAACCCTATCAGCTATCGGATGAGCTGGAGAAATTCCTGCATGATCTCGGTGTGGTCGGGGATGCTTGGGAGCGGCTGTTTGACGAGACGATTGCCGGTCTCACCTTCACCGTGGATGGCGAAGAGCTGAACATTGAGGGCACGCTCAATCTCCTGACTGAGCAGGACCGCAGCAAACGCGAGGCCGCGGCGCGGGAGTTGGCGCGGGTTTTCTCCGACAACATCAAGATCTTCGCCCGCGTTCACAACACCCAGGCCAAGGAGAAGGAAATTCTCGACCGCTGGCGTGGGATGCCGTCGCCGCAAATGGGTCGCCACCTCTCCAACCACGTCGAGCCGGAGGTCGTGGAGGCACTGCGCGAAGCAGTGGTTGCGGCCTACCCCAAGCTGTCGCACCGCTATTATGAGCTGAAGCGCAAATGGCTGGGGCTGGACCGGATGCAGGTCTGGGACCGCAACGCGCCGCTGCCGATGGAGACCTCGCGTACCGTGAACTGGGACGAGGCACGCAAGATGGTGATGGATGCCTACAGCGCCTTTGACCCCCGCATGGGCGATCTGGCCGAGCCGTTTTTCGACAAGGGTTGGATTGATGCCGCGGTGAAACCGGGCAAGGCGCCCGGCGCATTTGCCCACCCGACCGTGACCGACGTGCACCCCTATGTGATGCTGAACTATCTCGGCAAACCGCGCGACGTGATGACCCTTGCGCATGAGCTGGGGCACGGCGTGCATCAGGTGCTGGCGGCCGATCAGGGTGAGATGCTATCTTCAACACCGCTCACACTGGCTGAGACTGCCTCTGTCTTTGGCGAGATGCTGACCTTCCGCAAGATGCTGGAAAACGCCAAGGATAAGACTGAGCGCAAGATCCTGCTGGCAGGCAAGGTCGAGGACATGATCAACACCGTCGTGCGCCAGATCGCGTTTTATGACTTTGAGTGCAAACTGCACGCCGCCCGCGCCGAGGGGGAACTGACGCCAGACGATATCAACGCGCTGTGGATGTCAGTGCAGGCCGAAAGCCTTGGCGAGGCCTTTGACTTCATGGAGGGCTATGAAACCTTCTGGACCTATGTGCCGCATTTCGTCCACTCCCCTTTCTACGTCTACGCCTATGCCTTTGGCGATGGCCTCGTAAATGCCCTCTATTCGGTCTATGCCGAGGGGGCTGAAGGATTTGAGGACAAGTACTTCGAGATGCTGAAGGCTGGTGGATCCAAACACCACAAGGAACTGCTGGCGCCCTTTGGCCTTGATGCTTCTGATCCCACGTTCTGGGACAAGGGGTTGAGCATGATCTCCGATATGATCGACGAATTGGAGGCGATGGAGGACTGATCCTCACGCATACCACCGGACGAAGAAAGGGCGTGGTCAATCGGCTGCGCCCTTTGCTTTTTGTTGGCGGTTATTTGAGCTGGCTATCCTTGCTGCCACGCCGGTTAATGCCGCCCCGCGCGCTGTAGGCGCTGTCGCGATCCTGCTGGCACTCAATACAGAGCTTTACCCCCGGAATGGCCTTGCGGCGGGGCTCCGGAATTGGTTCTTCGCAATCCGCGCAATGGGTCAGGCTCTCACCGACGGGCGCAGGCCGAGATTTAAGCCGCGCCAGTTCATCACTGATTGAAGCCTCGATCTGCTCGCTCACCGCGCCATCGCGCGCCCATCCTCCAGCCATGGTCCGTCTCCTCTCGTAGGGTTACATCCTATCACATCCGGCAGGCATATGCTGCAATTGCCACCTGACGTGATGCGATAGCTATGGGTGCAACACCTCACTTGACCCACTGGTTCCGGTCTCTGGTTGCACCGAAGCGCAACAGCGGCTGGGCATCTGGAACAAAAACACCGCCCAGACCGTTGGATACACGACGGCGGCAAAAAGGCTGCCGTTCCTTTAGCGACCGAACTCTGGTGGCCTACACGCCTTCCAGCCAAACCGAGACCGCCCCCCCCCTGCAAGGAGACGCCGCCCATGCTAACGATACATTGCCTCGCCTACTCGCGCGCAATCCGCCTGATCTGGCTGATGGAGGATCTGGGGCAGCCCTACACTGTCGTAACCTATGATCGCACCGCTTCCTTCAGAGCGCCGGACAGTCTGGCCAAAGTACATCCGTTGGGCAAATCACCCGTGATCGAGGATGGCGACACAATGATCGCGGAATCCGCGACCTGCCTGCGCTACATTTCCGACCAGTATGGTGATACGCAGCACCGCCCCTCTCCCGGGACCGCAGAAGCGGTGCACCACGACGAATTGCTAGACTATGTCGAAAGCTCCTTTGCCGAAGTTGCCATGGGCGTACTACTGCCTGTCCTGAAGAGCGAAGAGGCCGGTGACGAAGCCAAACGTGCCATGGCTCAGCACCTTGACTATCTCACCCAGAACCTCCCGGAACAGGGGCTGCTGTTTGGGGACACCGCCACCCTGGCAGATATCCAGTTTTCGTACATCCTTGCCAATCTGGCAGCGATTGGTGCGCTAGAGGACGCGCCTCGGGTGGCGCGCTACTGGACCGATCTGCAGAAACAGCCTGGCTATCAGGCCGCAGTGGCCAAGGTGGGGCCAATGGCTCCGTCTTTCTGAGCCGCCAGCTACTGCCCACCAAAATCTATCACTCGAAATGAGGAGACCACCATGCAAGTTCTCGTAGCCGGTGCCACTGGCAATACTGGTCGCCGTGTCGTTGAAAAACTCCAGCGCCTCGGCCACCACCCCATCGCCCTGATCCGCGAAGGGTCGGACACAAGCATCCTGCCGCGGGGCACAACCACCCGACACGGCGACCTCACGGATTTGCCTGCGGAGGCCTGCAACGGATGCGATAGCGTTGTTTTTGCAGCCGGATCCGGCGGTGACACCTCGGCGGAAATGACTGAGAAGGTAGACCGCGATGGTGCAAAAGCACTGATCGATCTGGCAAAGCATGCGGGCGTTTCCAAATTCGTCATGCTCAGCACCATCGGCGCGGATAATCCCAAGCCGGACAGCGACCTTGCCCATTATTTGCAGGCCAAACATGACGCAGATGAACACCTGATGCGGTCGGGACTGGACTACGCAATCCTGCGCCCGGTTCGCCTAACTGATGGCGATGGCAGCGGCGACATGCTTTTTGGTGAGGAGGTCGATCCCGAGGGCATCGCCGCGCGCGGCGATGTTGCCGCAACTCTTGCAGATGCAGTCAGCAACCCGTCGTGGACAGACAAGGCCGCACGGATGCAGTCGCTGTAATCATTTTGGATCGACCAAAAACCACAAACAAGCCCCGGTGCGCAGCAGCCCGGGGCTGACTATTTGCTACCGCAGGCGCTGCTCTGTCGCCCCGTCGAAGATGTATGCATCCGCATCGTCAAAGCCCAAGGCAACCGCCGTTCCCTCCGGTAAGGCTTCGTCACCGCGGGTTTCAACAATGAGCTTTTCACCGGTTGGCGTGCTCAGGTAGTCGTAGGACACACCGCCAAGACGCTCCCTGAGGTCCAGAACCAAGCTGCTGTCCGCAGCTGTCACGCTCAGATGCTGTGGGCGCAGACCCAACAGAACCTTGCTGCCATCTGCTGGCAGGGCCACGGAGGTCGCAACACGGCGGTTCTCAAGCGCGGGCACAACGACGCCGTCCCCCTGCACGGTGCCTTCAAGGAAGTTCATGCTGGGTGAGCCGATAAAGCCCGCAACGAAACGGTTATCAGGATCTGCATAAAGCTCCATCGGGCTGCCGACCTGCTCTACACGTCCGGCACGCAGCACCACAATTTTATCTGCCAGTGTCATCGCTTCGACCTGGTCATGGGTCACATAGATCATCGTCGCGCCGATTTCCTTGTGCAGGCGGGCGATCTCGACCCGCATGTCGACCCGCAATTCGGCGTCAAGATTGGACAGCGGTTCGTCGAATAGAAACACCTCAGGCCCCCGCACAATCGCACGGCCGATCGCAACCCGCTGACGCTGACCGCCTGACAGGGCCTTGGGCTTGCGTTTGAGATAGTCGTCCAGCTTCAGAATACGGCTGGCTTCGGTCACTTTTTCCCGGATCTTCTCCTTGGGGTGACCGTTCATCTTCAGTCCAAAGCCCATGTTGTCCTCCACCGTCATATGCGGGTAGAGCGCGTAGGACTGGAAGACCATCGCAACGCCGCGATCGGCCGCGTCAAGGCGAGTCACCTCCCGTTCGCCGATATGAATATTACCGCTGCTGGTTTCCTCCAGCCCGGCAATCATCCGCAACAATGTCGATTTCCCGCACCCCGACGGACCAACGAAGACACAAAATTCGCCGTCGTCAATGCTGAGATCCACATCATGGATCACCTGCACATCTCCATATTTCTTGACGGCCTTGGCCAAAGTGACCCCTGTCATGCGTCTTCTCCCCTTGGGTTAACTTGGAAATTGCCAGGTCTCGGCAGCGGTCGCGATGTCCTTGGCAGTTTGCAGCAGCGCCGGACGCAGGGCTGTCAGCCCCTCCAACGACTGGCGTTGCACAGATGATGTGATCGACAGCCCGCCCATGACCTTACCTGCCTCCGACAGGATCGGTGCGGCGATGCAGATGATACCCGGTTCATGCTCTTCTCGGTCAAAGGCCACGCCATCATGGCGGATCTCGGCAAGCTCGGTCAGCAGCGCCTCAGGTGTCGCAAGGGTGTGAGCGGTGTGGGCAAAAAACGCCTGCCTGCGAATCGCGTCGGCCTGCGCCTCGGCAGACAGATGGGCAATCATTGCCTTGCCAACACCGGTGCAATAGCCCGGCCCGATCTTTCCTGCCTGGCTGAACATTTCAATCGGCGTTTCTGCATTGCGCTTGTCGACATAAAGCACCTGCCCGCGATCAAGCTGCGCCAGATGAATGGTTTCCCCCACATCAGCAGACAGCTGATCCAGATAAGGACGTGCCACAGGTGCCAGTGCGCTTTGCCGCCAAGCCGCGTGGGCCAGCCGCACCAACCGCAGGCCCGGCGCGTATGTCTGGTGGGTCTCGTCGTAGGACAACATCCCCTGATTGGTCAGGGTCTGGACCAGCCGGTAAAGCGTTGCTTTCGGATGATCGGATGCGGCCAGCACCTCGCCAAACCGCATCGGGCGGCCAGCCTCGGCGATCTGATCCAGCACCGCAAGCGCCTTGCCGACGGTCCCATCCGCCTCTCGTGATTGGGGCGCAGCTCTCGCCATCACTGTCCTTTCCCTGGCCGAAACCGGCCGATGTAACTGTTGACATCCTTAGCTGGGTCCGGTCATAGTTTCAATAGTTGGAATTTGGTTCCACTATATGAAACCAAAGAACCCACGTCAACAGGGAGGACGTCATGAAGACTTTGAAAGGAACGGTTGCGGGTCTGGCTCTCAGCCTTGGCCTGGCCACCGCGGCACAGGCTGAATTGAGTGGCACGCTCAAGATTTTTTCGGACATGTCCAATCCTGCGCCCCGCGCAGTGATGGAACAAATGGCTGAGGAATTCGACGCAATGCACCCCGATCTGTCAGTCGAACTGACCGTGATCGACCGCGAAGCCTATAAGACACAAATCCGCAACTTCCTGTCGGCGAATCCGCCGGATGTGGCCAACTGGTATGCCGCGAACCGCATGCGGCCCTACGTCTCTGCAGGTCTTTTCGAAGATATAAGCGACCTATGGGCAGAGCCTGAAATCGCCGATGCGCTGGCCTCCACGAAAGGCGCGATGACGCTGGATGGTAAGCAATGGGGCGTACCCTACACTTACTACCAGTGGGGCGTTTACTACCGTGAAGACATCTACAATGAGCTCGGCCTTGAAGAGCCCAAGGACTGGGAAACCTTCAAGTCGAACTGCCAGAAGATCCTCGATTCGGGGCGCAAATGCTTCACGATCGGCACCAAGTTCCTGTGGACCGCGGGCGGCTGGTTTGACTACCTGAACATGCGCACGAATGGGTATGACTTCCACATGGCGCTGACCAACGGCGAAGTCGCCTGGACCGATGACCGCGTGAAGCAGACCTTCGCCAACTGGCGCGAACTGATCGACATGGGGGCCTTCATCGACAACCACCAGTCCTACAGCTGGCAGGAAGCCCTGCCGTTTATGGTTAAAGGGGAGGCCGCAGCCTATCTCATGGGCAACTTTGCAGTGGCGCCGCTACGCGAGGCAGGTCTGGGCAACGATCAGCTGGACTTCTACCAGTTCCCCAGCATCAACCCCGATGTTGAATTGGCAGAAGACGCGCCGACGGACACCTTCCATATTCCTTCCGGTGCGCAGAACAAGGAAGCTGCGCGGGCATTCCTGCGCTTCGTCGTGTCAGCTGACAATCAGACCAAAATCAATGGCGGCGCAGCCCTGGGTCAGTTGCCGGTCAACTCCGGCTCCTCCGTCGATGATGACGAGATGCTGAACCAGGGGTTTGAGATGCTGTCGTCCAATTCCCCGGGTGGCATTGCGCAGTTCTTTGATCGCGACGCGCCTGCCGAAATGGCCTCGGTCGCTATGGAAGGGTTCCAGGAGTTCATGGTGTTCCCGGACAACCTAGATGACATCCTGAACCGACTGGAGAAGGCACGCGCGCGCGTCTACTGAGTGCAGTCATTTCCCCCCAAAAGCAGCGAGGCCGACAGTCGTCGGCCTTGCCGCCCTCGCGATTTCGCGACGCCCTGACAACATATCGCTGTCCGTCTGTCGGGATCCGTGACCGAACCAAATTTTTGACGACAACAAGGGAGATTTCCCGTGGCTGAGATGAACCTCGCTCCAGAAACCGGATCGTCTGCCACCTCACCCGGTGCCAGTGAAAGTTGGCTTAGGCGCAACCGGCAGGCCCTTGCGCCTTGGCTGTTCCTCGCGCCCGGGGTGATCTTCTTTCTGTTCTATGTGATTTTCCCAATTTTGCAGAGCTTCAACCTGTCGTTCTACCGCTGGGATGGTCTGGGGGATCCGCAGTTCATCGGGATGGAAAATTACCGGGAATTGATGGATGATCGCGCATTCGAGGTGTCTCTCTGGAACAATCTCAAATGGCTTCTGCTCTATCTTCTGGCGATCCCGGCCGGCCTGTTCATCGCCTTGTTCCTCAATCAGACCGTGACAGGTATCCGCCTCTACAAATCATTGTTCTTCTTTCCGTTTGTGATCAGCCAAGTGGTTGTAGGATTGGTTTTCAGCTGGTTTTACGACCCCACATTCGGCCTCCTTAATCAGGTGTTGGCCTGGGTCGGCCTTGGTCCGATCAATGTGCTGGGCGATCCGACGCTGGTGACCTATGGCATTATCATTGCCGGCCTCTGGCCCCAGACGGCCTATTGCATGATCCTCTACCTCACTGGCCTCAATGCGGTTGACCCCGAACAGGTCGAGGCGGCGCGTCTGGATGGCGCAAAAGGCGCCAAGATGCTGTGGTATGTGATCATCCCGCAGTTGCGTCCGGCGACCTTCGTGGCGTTTGTCGTAACCATCATCGGCGCGCTGCGCAGTTTTGACCTCATCTCAATCATGACCAACGGCGGCCCATTTGGCTCAAGCCGGGTGCTGTCGTTCTACATGTTCGAAAAAGCCTTGTCCGAATATGGCTTCCGTATGGGCTATGGCGCCGCAATTGCCGTGGTGCTGTTCCTGATCATGCTCTGCTTCATCGCCTATTTCCTGTGGTCCATGTACCAAGACGACAAAGGGGGCCGCTGATGTTTCCGAAACCCATCCAGAACAGCTCGCGCGCGTGGCAGACAACCTATCAGGCGCTGGTCCCTGCGGCCCTTGTCATGTGGCTGCTGCCGCTGATCGCTGTGGCCATCTTCTCGATCAAACCAGAGGCCGATTTCACCACCGGGAACTACTGGGGGGTGCCCTCCTCCTTTGAGGGGCTCAGCAATTACGGCCGGGTCTTCTTTGGCTCCGACATGCCGCGCTACCTGCTGAACTCTGTCCTGATCACCGTACCGACCGTGATCGGTGCAGTAGCCCTGTCCTGCATGACGGGCTTTGCGCTTGGCGTGTATAAATTCCGCGGCAACCTATTGCTGTTCTTCATGTTTGTTGCTGGCAACTTCGTCCCATTCCAGATCCTGATGGTGCCAGTGCGCGATCTGACGCTGGACATGGGGCTCTACAACACAAAAACCGGCCTTGTTCTGTTCCACATTGCCTTTCAGACCGGGTTTTGCACGCTCTTCATGCGCAACTTCATCCGCGCCCTGCCTTTTGAGCTGATCGAAGCCGCCCGCGTCGAAGGAGTCGCGGAATGGCGGATCTTCTGGTTTGTGGTACTGCCCCTGATGAAACCCGCAATTGCGGCGCTGAGCGTACTGATCTTTACCTTCATCTGGAACGATTATTTCTGGGCGGTTGTCCTGACTCAGGGCGCCGAGAGCCAGCCGGTGACAGCAGGCATCACCTCTTTCAACGCGCAATACCGAGCGGCTTATCATCTGATGAGCGCAGGCAGCATCGTCGCGGCCCTGCCGCCGGTTGCAATGTTCTTCCTGATGCAGCGCCACTTTATCGCCGGTCTGACCCTGGGGGCCGTGAAGTGAGCACGGTGAGAGATATCCGCTGTTGGACACTTCACGATCAGAGGCAAAGCCTGATCCTCGCCGCCCATGGCACTGATCTGGCGGAGGTCATTTACTGGGGGCCGCGCCTGCCCGACGGCACCGATCTGGAAATGCTTGTTGCCGCCGCGCACATGGATGTGACGGGGGGGATGCTGGACGCCGTGCCGCCGCTGTCGATCTGCCCCGAGGCGCGCCGCAGCTTCCCCGGCCAGCCCGGCCTGTCACTGACGAACAGCGCAGGCGAGGCGCTGTTGCCCCGCTTCACCTTTGAACGTGCCGAGGAAGATGATCAGACCCTCACCCTTCTGTATCACGATGCGAAAAACGGGCTGCGCTATCGCGCGCGGTTCGAGCTGACGCTCGCAACAGGCATGATCCGCGCGACGGCCTCTCTCACGTCAGAGCAGCCAGTCAGTGTGAACTGGCTCTCTGCACCGGTCTTTCCGGCACCTCAGAACAGTCACGAGATGATCGACTTCCACGGCCGCTGGATCGGAGAGTTTCAGACCAGCCGCACGCCCTGGAGCGTTGGCGCGCGCCTCAGGGACAACCCCACAGGGCGCACCGGGCATGAGCATTTCCCCGGTCTGATCGTGCCCTGCACCGGTGCCACGAACAGCCAAGGATCTACCTATGCCTTTCACTACGGCTGGTCTGGTGGCCATAAAATGCTGGCAGAGGAACTGCCCGACGGGCGTCGCCAGATCCAATGGGGGCATGCAACAGGCAGCCGCCGCAGCCCCGGCACCCAGTTTGAAACCGCACCGCTTTATGCCGTGTTCTCGGATCAGGGGATCAATGGCTGCGCCATTGCCTTCCAGCGTCATCTGCGTGACGAGATCCTGCAGCCCCCTACACCTGCGCGCCCGCGACCGGTGCATTACAACTGCTGGGAAGCGGTATATTTCGACCATGATCACGCCACGCTCTGCGATATTGCAAGCCGGGCTGCGGCACTAGGGGCAGAGCGGTTTGTGTTGGATGATGGCTGGTTCGGCAGACGGGATGACGATACCACATCGCTCGGCGATTGGACAATTGACAGACGCAAATACCCCGATGGGCTGATGCCTCTGATCAACCACGTCCACGCAGAAGGCATGACATTTGGCATCTGGTTTGAACCGGAAATGATCAACCCGGACAGCGATCTGTTTCGCACCCATCCTGACTGGGTTCTGGGCGATCCTGATCAGGTCCTGGGCCGACAGCAGATGGTGCTGAATATCGCGCTGCCAGAGGTTCAGGCCTATCTCTACGAGCGCATCTCAGCCGTACTTGCCGACCATCCCATCGACTATGTGAAATGGGATCACAATCGCGTCCTCCCGGAACCAGACAGCGCGCAGGCCGAGGCGATTTATGTGCTCTTTGACAGGCTGCGGGCAGACTTCCCTACGGTGGAGTTTGAAAGTTGTTCATCAGGTGGCGGGCGTATTGACTTTGGCATCCTGTCGCGCACCCACCGCGTCTGGCTCTCTGACAGCAACGACCCGCTTGAGCGATTGCGCATCCAGCATGAAGCCGCGCTTTTCCTGCCGATGGTGGTCACCGGCAGCCACGTAGGCCCCCGAAAATGCCACACCTCTGGCCGGGTGACAGACATCCGCCTGCGCGCCTGGGTCGCGGCGCAGCGCCATATGGGCTTTGAAATGGACCCGCGCGAGCTGACCGAGGAGGAAGCAGACGTTCTGCGCCAGGTTACCCGCTGGTGGAAAGGCAATCGTCATTGGACAGAGCGGGCGGATATTCTACGGCTCGACAGCGACGATCCTGCGGTCATTGCGGAGTTGCAGCGCGCGGAGGATGGCAGTCGGTTCGTCGCCTTCGCCGGGCTGAGCGCGGCCAGTGCCCAGATCCTGCCCCGCCCTCTGCGCCTGACCGGGCTGGAGCCGGGTACACTGTATGAAATCAGCCTGCTGAACCGCGACGATGCCCCCGGCCTGTCGCGTGGCTCGCCGCTCCTGAAAACCGAAACCGCCCGTCTCAGCGGCCAATATCTGATGCACCAAGGGATCACCCTGCCCTGGACCTTCCCGGAGTCGATATGGGTGATTGAAGGAACACGCCTATGACCAAAGACAGACGAAATCGCGCCTGGTACGGCAAACTGGACAAAGACGGATTTATCCACCGCAGCTGGATGAAAAATCAGGGCTTTCCCGACCATGCCTTTGACGGTCGCCCGATTATCGGGATTTGCAATACATGGTCCGAACTGACGCCCTGCAACTCCGGCCTGCGCGATCTCGCCGAAGGGGTGAAGCGCGGCGTGTGGGAAGCGGGCGGCTTTCCTGTTGAATTCCCGGTCATGTCGCTGGGCGAAACCCAGATGAAGCCGACCGCAATGTTGTTCCGCAATCTCCTCGCGATGGATGTGGAAGAGTCGATCAGGGCCTACGGCATCGATGGTGTTGTCTTGCTCGGCGGCTGTGACAAGACCACACCGGGCCAGCTGATGGGGGCGGCCTCGGTCGATCTGCCTGCCATCGTGGTCAGCTCTGGTCCGATGTTGAACGGCAAATGGCAGGGCAAAGATATCGGCTCCGGCACAGATGTCTGGAAGTTTTCCGAAGCCGTGCGCGCGGGGGAAATGACGCTACAGGACTTCATGGCGGCAGAATCAGGCATGAGCCGGTCCAAGGGCGTGTGCATGACCATGGGCACGGCCTCCACTATGGCGTCCCTCGTCGAAGCGATGGGGATGAGCCTGCCCACCAACGCCGCCCTGCCCGCAGTGGATGCCCGTCGCATGGCGCTGGCGCATCTCACCGGCAAGCGGATCGTCGAGATGGTAGAGGAGGATATCAAACCGTCCGACGTGCTGACCCGCGAGGCCTTCGTCAACGCCATCATGGCCAACGCAGCGGTTGGCGGCTCCACCAATGCGGTTGTCCACCTTCTGGCGCTGGCTGGCCGCGTTGGTGCAGAACTGTCTCTGGACGATTTTGATCTGGGCAGCGACATCCCCCTCTTGGTGAACTGCATGCCCTCAGGCAAATATCTGATGGAAGATTTCTGCTATGCGGGCGGCATGCCTGTCGTGCTGAAGCAACTTGCCGATAATGGGCACCTGCGCAGCAACACCACCGTTCTGGGCGGCGATATCTTGGCCTATGCCGAGGGTGCCGAATGTTTCAACGACGACGTCATCAAGAGCTTTGATGAACCCGTCAAACCGGCAGCGGGCCTGCGTGTTCTGCGCGGCAATCTTGCGCCCAACGGGGCCATCGTCAAACCCTCAGCCGCGACCGATCATCTGCTGGAGCACGAAGGCGTCGCCCATGTTTTTGAGACCATTGAGGACATGAAAGCCAATATTGACCGCGACGATCTACCGGTGACCAAAGACAGCATTCTGGTGCTGAAAGGCGTCGGCCCCAAAGGCTATCCCGGCATGCCCGAGGTCGGTAATATGCCGATCCCCCGCAAACTGGTGCGCGAAGGCGTGCGTGACATGATCCGCATTTCCGATGGTCGCATGTCCGGTACGGCCTTTGGGACAGTTATTCTGCATGTCTCGCCAGAATCACAGGCTGGCGGCCCCCTTGGTCTGGTGCAGACCGGCGACCGGATCCGGGTCAGTGCAAAGAACGGCACGCTTGACCTTCTGGTTTCGGAGGAAGAGCTGACCGCGCGCCGGGAGGCCTGGCAGCCAGAGCCGCTGCATTACACGCGCGGCTATGCAAAACTCTATGTCGACAGCGTCCTTCAGGCTGAAAAAGGCGCTGACCTTGATTTCCTCGTGGGCAAAGATACCCGCCCCGTCACACGGGAGAGCCACTGATGAGCGATACTGCAATCTTTCCGGACCTGAAGGGCGCATCAGTTTTCATCACAGGCGGCGGTTCCGGCATCGGGGCCGCGCTGAGCGAAGGGTTTCTGCGGCAGGGCGCAAGGGTTGCCTTTGTCGGACGCTCTGACGCCTCTGGCTTTGTTGACCGCATGGAAGCCGAGACTGGCAACCGCCCCCTGTTCATTCAATGCGACATCACCGATATTCCGGCGCTGAAAGCGGCTATTAAGCAGGCAGCAGAGGCACATGGCCCGATCACCACACTGATGAACAACGCCGCCAACGATCAGCGCCATGCCACATTGGATGTGGACGAAGAGTTTTGGGATTGGGCGCAGGCGATCAACCTCAAAGCCTATTTCTTTGCCTGTCAGGCCGTATTGCCGGGGATGCAGGCTGCCGGTGGCGGGTCGATCATCAACTTCACCTCCATCAGCTACATGATGGGCAACAACGGCTACCCCGCCTACACCACCGCAAATGCAGGTATTAACGGGATGACCCGGAGCCTCGCACGCGAGTTCGGACCAGATCGCATAAGGGTCAACGCCTTAGCGCCGGGGTGGGTGCTGACGGATAAGCAGCTTGATCAATGGGCAACGCCCGAGGCGCTTGCAGCCCATCTGGAACGCCAGTGCCTGAAGGACCATCTGGCGCCTCAGGATATTGTTGGCTCCACCTTGTTCTTGGCCTCTGCAACAAGCCGCATGGTTACCGGCCAGACTCTGGTGGTGGACGGCGGGGTTGTGGTGACGGGATGACAACACCGCCCGATCTCCTGCCTGAGAAGACACCAGACACATCTGCACCTGTATGGATAGCGGCGGATTGGGGAACAACCCAGCTGCGGCTGTGGGTGATGGATGCCCAAAATCAAGTGATTGACCGCATCACCTCTGACCGCGGCATGTCGCGTCTACGTCCGCAGGACTATGAACCGACACTGCTGGGCCTGCTTGGTGGTCATCTGACACCTAGTGACTACAGCGATACCGATCCAATCCCAGTCATCTGCTGCGGGATGGCGGGATCCCGTCAGGGTTGGGCAGAGGCCCCTTATGCCACCGCGCCCTGCCCCCCGCCGGGAATAGCCGAGGCAACCCCACCGGTGATACAGGACAAACGCCTGACCGTTTACCTGCTGCCCGGCATCAAGACGACCGATCCGGCGGATGTGATGCGCGGGGAAGAAACCCAGATTGCGGGGTACCTCGCACAAGACAGCAATCAGACCGGGCCTCAGGTCATTTGCCTGCCCGGCACCCACAGCAAATGGGCCAAACTGGATCAAGGCCGGGTCATCAGCTTCTCGACCTTCATGACCGGCGAGATGTTTGCCCTTCTTCGCGGGCAATCCGTGCTGAAACACTGCGTGTCTGAGGAAGGTTGGGATGACACCGCTTTTACGCAGGCCATCACCGAGACTCTCGCAGCTCCGGCAGGGATCGCGGCACAGCTGTTTCGTCTGCGCGCAGATGCGTTGCTTTCCGGCCAGCGGCCAGAAACCGGCAGGGCACGTCTCTCGGGTCTGTTGATCGGGGCCGAGCTTGCCGCGACTGAAAATTACTGGTCACACAAATCCGTCACCATCCTGGGCACCGACACACTGGCCCGCTGCTATGAAACAGCCCTATCCGCGCTGGGGTGTACACCCCAGCGCGTTGATGCCGAAACCCTGACCCTTTCCGGCCTCTGCGCCGCCTATGACCAATTGCAAAAGAGCCGAACCCCATGAGCCGAAATATCATCGCCATCCTGCGCGGTCTGCGTCCCGAAGAGGCACGCGCCATGACCGACGCCCTGATCGCTGCAGGTATCACCAAGATCGAAGTGCCGCTGAACTCTCCTCATCCTTATGACAGCATCGCCGCCATGCTGGATCAGGCGAAGGGGCGCGCCACAGTCGGTGCTGGCACTGTGCTCAACACCGTTGCGGTTGCTCAGCTCTCAGCCATGGGGGCACAGATGGTGGTCTCGCCTGACTGCAATCCGGATGTGATCCGCGCTGCCAAAGCCGCAGGCATGTTGTCCTATCCGGGGGTTTTCACCGCATCAGAGTGTTTTTCGGCTCTCCGAGCCGGGGCTGATGGTCTGAAGTTCTTCCCTGCCTTCAAACTGGGGCTGGACGGTTTTTCTGCGCTGAAAGCGGTCCTGCCCGCTGATGCTGAAACCTACGCAGTTGGCGGTGTCGGGCCTGCGGATTTTGCCGATTGGCAAAAGGCGGGCATTACCGGTTTTGGCATCGGGTCCTCTCTCTACAAACCCGGCCGCACGGTCGAAGATGTCGCCCGCCTCGCCGCAGAAACCGTTGCCGCCTATGACGAGGCCTTTGATGGCAAGTGAACCGACAATCCACTCGGCGGTGGCGCAGGTCTTCAGCGAAACCCGCTGCACCCTTGGCGAAGGACCGCTGTGGCACCCAACCCGCAGGCAATTGTTCTGGTTTGATATCCTCGAAAAGCGGCTGCTCAGCGTTGCTGGGGGCAAGGAGATCATCTGGCAATTTGATGGCTGCGTGTCCGCCGCCGGTTGGGTCGATGAGACGACCCTGATCATGGCGAGCGCCCGAGCGCTTTGGCGGTTTGATATCGAAAGTGGCGCGCGGACCCATCTGATAGATCTGGAGGCGGATCAGCCCCTGACGCGCTCGAACGATGGCCGGGCAGATCCCTGGGGCGGCTTCTGGATCGGGACAATGGGCTACAATGCGGAGTTCGGCCTCGGCGCGATCTACCGCTACTATCGGGGCGAGCTGCGCCAGCTGGTTGCGAACCAGACCATCACCAATGCGATCTGTTTTGCCCCGGACAAATCATGCGCCTATTTCACCGACACCAAGACTGGCAAGATCATGCGTCAGCCGCTTGCCGCCGAAGACGGATGGCCGATTGGCGCGCCATCAGTATTTATTGATCTCAGCGGCGAAGATTTCGGCCCCGATGGCGCCATTGTCGACGCAGAAGGCCGGTTCTGGAACGCGCAATGGGGGGCAAGCCGTGTTGCCGTCTACACCCCAACGGGGGAGCTGACAGAGATCTATTCGGTCCCAACCGCGCAGGCCTCCTGCCCCGCACTTGGTGGGGAGTCCCTGTCATACCTGTTCATCACCACCGCCGCAGACGGGTTAGATGATCCGGCAGCGGGCAAGACCTACAGCATTCAAACGACGGCCAAAGGCCAGCGCGAACATCGCGTCATTCTCTGAGGACTTTCATGCAGCGCACACTTGGCACCTGCTACTATCCAGAACATTGGCCGGAAGACATCTGGCAGGAGGACGCCGCGCGCATGGTCGCGGCGGGGCTGACCTGGGTCCGCATTGGCGAGTTCTCCTGGTCACGAATAGAACCCAACCCCGGTGATCTGCAATGGGACTGGCTGGATCGCGCCATCGACACATTGGTCGCGGCGGGATTGAAAGTGGTGCTGGGCACCCCCACCGCCACCCCGCCCCGGTGGATGGTGGACCGCCACCCGGATATGTTTGCACTCGATGCAGATGGCAGATCGCGCGGCTTTGGCTCGCGTCGGCACTATTGTTTCAGCCATACAGGCTACCGTGCAGAGGCCCGGCGGATCGTCACCCTGATAGCGGAACGCTACGGCCCCGGCGATCGCATCGCCGCATGGCAAACGGACAATGAATACGGCTGCCACGACACCACGATCAGCTACTCCCCGGCCGCAGCCGCCGCCTTCACCCACTGGCTTGAGGTCCGTTTCAACGGTGACATTTGCGCGCTGAACGCTGCCTGGGGGAACGTGTTCTGGTCGATGGAGTATGAGCGCTTTGACCAGACCGGTCTGCCGAACCTCACCGTGACCGAACCAAACCCTGCCCATGTCCAGGCATTTAGGCGGTTTTCATCGGACCAGGTTGTCAGCTTCAACCGCGATCAGGTGGAGATCCTGCGCGCCCATTCCGACGCGCCTATTGCGCATAACTATATGGGACGAGTAACCGACTTTGACCACTACAAGGTCGGAGAGGATCTGGAGATCGCCAGCTGGGACAGCTACCCATTGGGCTTTCTTGAGGACCGGGTTGGTGCTAGCGCCGAGGATCAGCGCCGGTATGCGCGACAGGGTGACCCGGATTTTCAGGCCTTTCACCATGACCTCTACCGTGCCGTGGGGCGCGGGCGTTGGTGGGTGATGGAACAGCAGCCCGGCCCGGTAAACTGGGCGCCCTACAATCCCGCTCCCCTACCTGGCATGGTGCGGTTCTGGACCTGGGAGGCCTTTGCCCATGGGGCGGAGGCAGTGTGCTATTTCCGCTGGCGTCAGGCCCCTTTTGCGCAGGAGCAACTCCATGCCGGATTGCTGCGTCCCGATAGCGCAGAGACCCCCGCCATGATTGAGGCCCGTCAGGTTGCCGAAGAACTGGTCGGCGCAGATGAGGTTGCGCCATCGCAGGCTCCTGTGGCGCTGCTCTTCGATTATGATGCAGAATGGGCCTGGCAGGTGCAGCCACATGGTCAAGGTCTGAGTTACTTCGACCTCGTGCTGGATCACTACCGAGCCCTGCGTCGCGCGGGTCTGTCTGTTGACATCATCCCGCCGACCCAAACCGATTTCACCGGATATGAGCTGATCCTTGCCCCCGGTCTGGTGCACCTCCCGGATGACCTGCGTGGGGCACTGGCCGACGCGACAGGTCTGCGCCTCTATGGTCCGCGAACAGCTGCGCGGGATGAGGATTTCAGGATTCCAACCTCGCCGCTACCGCCTGCCCTGCAGGGGCTGGATATTGTCGTCGCAGCGGTCGAAAGCCTCCGACCGGATATGCCGCTGCCACTCGCAAACAGCGACGGCGCAGTTGTCGGCTATCTGGAAACACTGGATGGCGAGGGCAGTGTTCTGATCGAAACCTCAGCTGGGCACGCTGTCGCTGTCGCTGCGGACAATCAGGTCTATTGTGCCGGATGGCTGGATCCGTTGGGCCTGGACCACTTGATCGCAACGCTCTGCGCCCGTGCGGGCGTGAACATCCGCAAAATGCCCGAGGGTGTACGTATGCGCCAGACCGCGACGGAGGAATTCTGGTTCAACCACCTCGCCGAGCCGGTAGAAACAGAAGTCGGCACGCTCCCGCCTGCAGGAGTTCTGCGCAAGGCGCGCGAAGAGGCCTAAAACAAAATCCGCCGGAGCCTACGTCCCGGCGGATTTTTTCAATGTATATTCTGTGGCCTCAGACCGTACCGCCAAGGCTTCCCTCAAGCGTCGCCAGTTCCTGCCCGCCTGCCATCATATCCTGCAGTTCCTCGGCAGAGATGTCACCGCGCTGCGCAGTCCCAAGGGTCCTGCCCCGGTTCAGAACCGTGAACCGGTCGCCAACTGCAAGAGCATGACGCACATTGTGGGTGATGAACACCACGGCCACCCCCTGCCTGCGCACCTTGTCGATGGTGGCGAGCACATTGGCGGTCTGACGTACACCCAGCGCCGATGTCGGCTCATCCAGGATCAGCACCTTGGCGCCGAAATGCACCGCGCGGGCGATGGCTACGGTCTGACGCTCCCCCCCCGACAGGGTACCAACAGCCTGATCCGGCCCACGCAGATTGATGCCCATCTTGCGCATCTCTTCCATAGTGATGCGATTGGCGTAGTCATGGTCGAACAGCTTCAACGGGCCGATCTTGCGGATCGGCTCATTCCCCATGAAGAAATTGCGGCTGACTGACATCAGCGGGATCATCGCGAGATGCTGATGCACCGTGGCAATCCCTGCGGCAATCGCATCACGAGGATCCGCAAAATGGAGCGGCTGACCTTCAAACAGAATGTCGCCCTTGGTGGGTTTATGCACCCCCGACATGGTTTTGATGAAGGTAGATTTTCCGGCGCCATTGTCGCCAAGCAGGCAGTGGCATTCCCCCGGGAACACATCAACCGAGACACCCGCCAGCGCGATCACACTGCCAAAATGCTTCTCGATGCCCTGCATCCGGATCAAGGGTTGAGACATGGACATATCAGCGCTCCCCTGTAATGACGCGGCGAATATAGGTGTTGAGGATGACCGCAAACAGCAGGATCAGTCCGAGGAACACCCGGAACAGGGAACTCTCGACCCCGGCAAAGAACAATCCCTGCTGCACCACGCCAAAGATCAGCGCGCCTAGCGCGGCACCCAGAACCGAGCCATAGCCACCGGTTAGGAGCGCGCCACCAATCACCACCGCAATGATGGCCTCAAATTCTTTCAGCAAGCCGCGATCCGACCCGGCGCCGCCAAACTCCATCACCTGGCAGGTTGCAAAGACGGTTGCGCAAAAAGCCGTGAACATGAACATCAGGATTTTCACGCGGTTAACAGGCACCCCGGAGTTGCGCGCGGCCTCAGCGTCACCACCCGCCGCAAATATCCAGTTGCCAAACCGTGTTTTGGTCAGGATCACATGACCGATGATCACCAGCAGGATAGCCCAGACGATGAGCATCGGCAGACCCTCGACCACCGGCTGCCCCTTCCGGGTACCGCGTTCAAAAACAGCAATCCAGCCGTTGTCGCCAAACCACTGAAACAGGCCGGTCAGAATTTTACCCCCAAACAGCGCCGCCAACCAATCACCTTCGGCTGCGTCAGCCACACCACCGATAATGGTTTTACGTTCAATGGTTTGCGGCAGGTAGATAGCAAAGCCACGCAGAATGAAGAGAAACGCCAGTGTCACGATGAAACTGGGCAAACCCGTGCGCACCACGATAAATCCATTCAACGCACCGATGGCCGTCGCGATTGCAAAGGTCACCAGAATAGCCAACCAGACCGGCCAGCCCAGCGTTACGCTGAAAATGGCGATCAACATACCCGCAAAGCCAATCATTGAGCCGACAGACAGGTCGAATTCGCCCGCGATCATCAGCAGGCAGGCCCCGACCGCAATGATCATGAACTGGGCGGAGATCTGACTCCAGTTCATCACGCCCTGACTGTTGAACATGCCGCTGTCACCGGCAAAAATAAGGAACATCGCGAATACGGTGATGGTGCCGATTATGCCGCCCAATTCGGGTCGGATCATGGCTTCGCGGAATTTCGAACGGGTTTTGATCCGCTCGTCTTCCGCAAATTGGGTAGGTGCGTCAGACATTGTGCTCTCTCTGAAATAAGGGGCGGCCGATGTGTTTCAGCCGCCCGCACTTGGGGAGATGATTACCGGTACTCGCCCGCGAACTCTTCGACCTTTTCCAGGCCGTCCTTGGTCACAAAACCAGGGCCAGAGTTGATGTTGTTGCCGGGCAGCACGCCGTAGCGGTGGTAATTGGTCAGAACCACAACTGGCAGATAGGCCTGCAGGAAGGGCTGCTGATCGATACCCCAGTTGATGACACCGGCTTTCAGACCTTTGACGATTTCCTCACCCAGATCGAAGGTGCCGAAATAGATGTCGCCAGCCATGCCGTTTTCTTCCAGCGCCAGCAGGGTCGGATCCGCCGAAGTCGGGCCGAGTGTCAGAATCGCATCAGTTTCCGGGTTGGTGTTGAGATAGGCCAGAACGCGGTTCTTGATTTCCGCCGGATCCTGCCCGCTGTCGATCATCTGATCGCCGAGATCCACACCCAGCCCGTCGGCAAAGCCCTGACAGCGTTCTGTCGACGAGGGCGAACTGATGTAGTGGTTCACGCAAAGAAAGCTGCCGACGCCGTCCGCTTTGGCGCGCATACCCGCCGCATGGCCTGCGTCATATTCTGGCTGACCAACATACATCAGGGCGCCGACTTCGCGGGCCTGATCCGGGGTGCCGGAATTCATGATGATCACATCCACGCCGCTGTCCACAGCCGCTTTGATCGGGCCGGACAGCACATCATAGTCGGACAGGGTTGTGATGATGCCGTTGGGCCCTGAGGCCGCGGCCTGCTCAATGATCCGCGCCATATCGGCGAGGTCACCAGTCGGCGGGTTGCGGTACTCCACCTCCACGTTCATCTGCTCGCCCGCCAGGGCGATCCCGTTCTTGATGGTGTTCCACCAGCTGTCGCTGTCGGGGGCGTGGCTGACGAGGATATATTTTTCACCCTCGGCAGAGGCTGCTGTTGCCAGCATCATCGGCGCCGCTGCAACCGTTGTTGCGAGCATAAATGTCTTGAAGATTGACGTCATTCTTTCCTCCCAAAGTTTTACCGTCACGATCGCGTCCGGGCGGTCCCATTCGCGTCGGGGATCAGAATAACCACGAATCGATTTTTTTTGCAACCGGTTGCAATTTGTGGCAGCATTTTTTCTGCTGAACTCGAATTGGATCCGCGATAGATACTCTGATCCGGTGCGCAGCCGGTTGCACAGGTGGATGGGCCCCCGATGGCCCGGACAAGAGGAAGACCAGGAATGGCTGTAACGTTAAAAGAGGTGGCAGAACGGGCGCAGGTCTCACGATCAGCGGTGTCGCGCACATTCACCGATGGCGCATCCGTCTCCGAAAAGATGCGGCGCAAGGTCGAGAAGGCCGCGCAGGAACTTGGCTACAGTCCGAACGCATTGGCCTCCTCTCTGACAACCGGACGCACCAAACTGATTGGCCTTGTCTCCAACAACTTTCACAACCCGATTTTCCTTGAGGTCTTCGACCGGTTTACACGCCGCTTGCAGGATCGCGGCCTGCGACCACTGCTGGTAAATCTCTCCGATGAAACGGACCCGGAAAACTCGGTGCGGATGTTGCGACAGTATTCCGTGGATGGTGTCGTCGTAGCCTCATCTACCCTCCCACCAGGCTTTGCCAAGGCATTTCGCGATGCTGGCGTGCCGGTGGTTCACAGTTTTGGCCGCTCATCTTCCACACCGCAGGTACATGTTGTGGGGATCGACAACGTCGAATGCGGCCGCATGGCTGCACGCACACTTGTAGCCCGTGGATACAATAAGGTCGCTTTCATGGGCGGCCCGCAAAGCGCAACCTCAACTCAGGATCGTTGCAAGGGTTTCACATCCGAGATGGAGGCCCATCCAGAGATCACTGCAACGCATAGTTTTGCGGAGGATTATTCTTTCGAGGCAGGCCGCCGCGAAATGCTCCGCCTGCTACAAGACGACCCAGCAGAAGCCTATTTCTGCGGTGATGACGTCTTGTCGATCGGGGCGCTCAGTGCGATCCGTGAACAGGGCCTGCAGGTGCCGCAGGATGTTGGCGTTATCGGCCTCAACGACATGGAAATGGCGCGGTGGGAAAATATTGACCTCACCACTATTCACCAGCCGATTGAGCAGATCGTCAATTCCTCAATTGAGCTGGTCGCGGCTATGCTGGACGAACCCGATCGCTATCCAGAAGCCCGCATTTTCCCCTGCCATGTCGTGGAGCGCGGAACGCTGCGGCCGCAAAAGACCTGAACCACCCGGCAAAGAAGACAGGCGCCAGAAATCCGGCGCCTGCCCTCGAACCAACGCTTCAGCTAGCGAAACATAGGTGGGCGAGCATCCACCCAAGCCCCGTCTGTCGCGCCGCTTTCAGCCACCGCAAAAACCGCCGCCATGGAGCGCAACCCGTCCTCTGCCCGCGGGTAGAGGTCCGCAGCGGGATCTATCGGACGCCCCGTTTTTTCGGCTCTAATCGCTTCTGCCAAATCACTGTAAATATTGGCAAAAGCCAGCGGCATCCCCTCTGCATGACCGATGGTCACACGACTGGTGCGATCAGCCTCTGGGCTGAGATTGGCTTCACCACGTTCGATCACTTGCAAGCGCTCTCCCAGCGGCATCCAATAGAGCTGGTTCGGCTGTTCCTGCGACCAGCGCAGACCGCCCTTTTCACCGAATACCTGCAAGGTCAGCCCATGCTGGCGTCCAATCGCCACCGATGAGGTCCAGAGCCGCCCGACGGTGCCGCCATCAAAGCGCATATTGACCATGGCGTCATCTTCCAGAACCCGGCTTTCAATACAGCTGACTGTATCTGCTGACAGGCGTTCCAGCTCCTGACCAATGACAAAACTGGCCATATGCAGCGCGTGAATGCCGCAATCCGCGAATTGGGCCGAGACCCCGGCCTGCGCCGGATCATAGCGCCAGCGCACCCGCGGATTATCCGCATCGGCAGCATCCGCATGATGCCCATGGGCAAATTCCGCCTTCACGAGGCGGATTTTACCAAGATCACCGCGCGCGACCATCGCCTTCATATGACGGACCAGAGAATATCCGGAATAGCCATAATTCACGGCGCAGATCTTTCCCTGTGCCTTGGCGATTTTGACGATTTCCTCGCCTTCCTCAATGGTCATGGTCATCGGCTTTTCACACAGCACATGAAAACCCGCCTCAAGAAAGTTTTTGGTAATCTCAAAATGCGTGGCATTGGGAGTCGCCACAGTCACCAGATCAACCCGGTCGTCGCGATCGCGTTCGCCCTCCAGCATCTCCTGCCAGTCGCCATAGGCGCGATCCGCCGCAAGCCCCAGCCGCTGACCATAGGCGCGTCCCTCTTCTGGACGGTGATCCAAGGCCCCTGCCGCGAAATCGAAGGCACCATCCAGCCCCGCGCCCAGACGGTGAGCCGGCCCGATCTGGCTGCCTTCGCCGCCACCGATCATCCCCCATTTCAATTTTGTCATGGTGCCGCTCCCTAGTTGAAACCGATAGATTCAAGGTATTCGCGGTTCGCCCGTGCATCCCCTACCGGGTCGGGATCCAGTGTCGGGTCGCAATCCTGCTCAACCGTGCACCAGCCGGAAAATCCAGTATCCACAAGCAATTGCCGGACCGCTGGAAAGTCGACATCGCCCTCGCCCAGATTGCAGAAAATCCCCTGCCCGCAGGCATCATAGAAATTTGTCCGCTTGGCGATCACATCGGCCTTCACCTTGGGATCGATATCCTTGAAGTGCATGTAGCTGATACGGTCCATATGCCGTTTCATGAAGGCAACCGGATCAAATCCGGCATAGGAATGATGGCCGGTGTCGAAACAGATCTTTAGGATCTTGTCATCAACCTCGTTTAACAGCCGCTCAAGCTCCGGCTCAAAATCCATGAACCCCGCTGCATGGGCGTGGATGCCAACGGTCAACCCATATTCCTCAGTGCCGATCTGGGCCACGGTGGCCAGCCGGTCGCGGAATGCTGACCATTCTGCCTGGTTCATCTGCTCAGCCTCCGATGCGCGACCGGCAGTCGGCGCCCGGCGGGGCGAGATGGAATCAATCAGAACCAGATGCTGCGCTCCATGCGCCTGCAGCGCCTTGCAGGTGCGATGCGCTCCGTCCAGAACATCATCCCATTGGTCCGGATCATGGAAGGCACGGAAGACGACGCCGCCGATCAATTCCAGATCATATTCCGCCAGCGCATCTCGTAGGATCGCTGGATCTTCCGGCATATAGCCCACAGGACCCAGCTCAACCCCCTTATAGCCTGCCTCGGCGCAGTCCTTCAGAACGCTGCGCCATTCCGGGTTACGAGGGTCCTGCGCGAATTCTACCCCCCAGGAACATGGGGCATTGCCAATTCTGATCGTCATTTTGCAGTGCTTTCTTAGATGCTTAGAACGTGGATACAGTTTGCCAGGACCGCGCTTCAGAGGCGGCCATGGCAGCAGCAATCACCTGGTTTACGGCCATACCGTCCTCAAACGTTGGCCAGACCGGTGTCTGTGCTTCAATGGCGCGCAGGAAATCGCGCGCCTCGATCAGGATCTGATCCTGATAACCGGTGCCGTGCCCCGGCCCCTGGCAAAATGGCAGATAGTCGGGATGCGCAGGGCCAGTCAGGATCTTACGGAAACCACGCGTGGCCTCGTCGCCCTCGCTGAGATAGAGCCAAAGCGCGTTCTGATCCTCTTGATCGAACCGGATCGCACCTTTTGTTCCCGTAATTTCATAGGCATAGCCCATCTTGCGACCTGTCGCGATGCGGCTAAAGAACATCTGCCCCATCGCTCCATTGGCAAAACGGCACATCATCTGCCCCTGGTCGTCATTGGTGACACGGCCACCGGGGCGGTCCTTATGAACGGTCTCAACCTCTGCGATGAGTTCCGTGATCGGCCCGATCAGCGCCATCGCACCATTGATCATATGCGGCGCCAGATCGCCCATGGTCCCATTGGCTTCGCCCTCCGTGCGCCATGTCGCGGGGGCATCCGGGTCGGCATAGAAATCTTCGGTATGCTCGCCACGAAACCAGGTCACCTCTCCGATCAGGCCATCTGCAATCAGCTGACGCGCATATTGGCTGGCAGGGGTTCGAATGTAGTTGAACCCGACCATATTGGGGCATCCCGACGCCGCCGCCGCTGCCACCATGGCACGACTGTCAGCCAGTGATGCGCCCAGCGGCTTTTCGCAAAAAACGGGTTTGCCCAGCGCAAAGGCTGCTTCTGCGACGACACGATGGGTTTGCTGTGGAGATGCGATGACGATCGCCTCAACCTTGGGGTCGTTGACCAGCAGCTGCCAGTCGTCTGTTGCGCGTTGAAACCCATAGGCCCGCCGGTACCGCTCTGCACTGGCTGGGGTCGTGGCGCAGACCATTTCCAGACGCGGGCGCAAAGCGGTGTTGAACACAGCGCCCACTGCGGCCATGGCGACGGCATGCGCTTTGCCCATGTAGCCCCCGCCGAGAATTCCGATGCCGATTTCGGTCATTCTGGCCTCCCAAACCATCAAATTCAATTTGCAACCGGTTGCAAAACTTGTATCTTGGGATTCGACATCTCGCAAGATCAAATCGACCCGACCACAGACCATCCCAGGGATCCCTGCTTATGACGACGCCGCCGAAAACGATAAAACTGACCACCGCCCAGGCCATCATCCGATGGCTGTCCAATCAGTTCATAGAGGTCGATGGCGAGGAGTTGCGCCTTTGTGGCGGCGGCTTTGGCATCTTCGGTCATGGCAATGTGACCTGCCTGGGCGAAGCGCTCTACGAGGCGCGTGACGCGCTGCCGCTCTATCGCGGCCAGAATGAGCAAAGCATGGGCTTTGCAGCAGCTGGATATGCCAAGCAATGGCTGCGCCAGCGGTTCATGTTCTGCACCGCCAGTGCCGGCCCGGGCACATCAAACCTCCTCACCTCTGCGGCGCTGGCCCATGCCAACCGCTTGCCGATGCTGATGCTTTGTGGCGATACCTTTCTTACCCGCCTGCCGGATCCGGTCTTGCAGCAGATGGAGAATTTCAACGATCCGACCTTTGGCGTGAACGATGCCTTCAAGCCCGTGTCGCGCTATTGGGATCGCATCACGCATCCGGCGCAGATTCTTCAATCGCTGCCTGCCGCAATTGCGACCATGCTGGATCCCGGCGACTGCGGCCCCGCCTTCCTCGGTTTGCCGCAGGATGTGCAGGGATGGACCTATGATTACCCAGAGGTATTCTTTGAGAAGAAAATCCATCGCATTCGCCGTGTTACACCGGATGCTTCCGAGATTGCCGAGGCTGCTGCCGCGCTGCGTGGCGCCAAACGGCCGATGGTCATCGCAGGCGGCGGGGTGCAATACAGCCGCGCCGTGGCGGAGTTGACCGCCTTTGCCGAAGCACATCAGATCCCGGTTGTTGAAACCATCGCCGGTCGCGCCAACCTGCGCGACACCCATCCACTTAATGTCGGCCCTATCGGGGTCACCGGATCGGACAGCGCCAATGCGATTGCCGCGGAGGCGGATGTGATCCTTGCGGTGGGCACCCGGCTACAGGATTTCACGACCGGCTCCTGGACAGCATTTGCACAGGGTGCCCAATTTATCTCTGTCAACGCTGCCCGGCATGATGCAGGCAAGCACCGCTCGCTCCCCGTTGTCGGCGACGCTCAGCGCGCCCTGCGCGACCTTGGTGCCGCTTGCGAAGGGTACAGCACCCCGCAAGACTGGGTGGCCCGCGTGCAAGAAGAGCGCCACAGCTGGGTGGCCTATGTAGCTGACAATGTCTCCTACGGAGACAATCGACCCAATTCCTATGCACAGGCCATTGGCGTGGTAAATGCGCTCTGCAATCCGAAGGACCGTGTGGTTGCGGCGGCTGGTGGCCTTCCGGCCGAAGTGACCGCAAACTGGCGCACATTGGAGCCAGGCACCGTCGATGTGGAGTTCGGCTTCTCCTGCATGGGGTATGAAATTGCCGGGGCCTGGGGGGCACGCATCGCCCAGGCCGAGCGTGAACCAGACCGTGACACCATCGTCTTTGTCGGTGACGGATCCTACATGATGCTGAACTCTGATATCTATTCCAGCGTTCTCAGCCAGAAGAAACTGATCATTCTGGTCCTGGACAACGGCGGCTTTGCGGTCATCAACAAGTTACAGAACAACACTGGTAACGCCAGCTTCAACAACCTGCTGGAGGATTGCCCAACCATTCCCGAAGCCTTTGGCGTTGATTTTGCCAGCCATGCGGCCTCGATGGGGGCACTCACCGAAACCGTCGCCAACCCAGCAGAGCTGGGAGAGGCGTTCAAACGCGCGCAAGCAAGCGACCGTACCACAGTCATCGTGATGAAGGTGGACGCCTATGAGGGCTGGACCACCGAAGGCCACGCCTGGTGGGAGGTAGGCACGCCACATACCACCAATGACCCCAAAGTGCAGGAGGCCCATGTCGATTGGGAATCCAGCCGTAGCAAGCAGCGGCGGGGCGTATGATGGGTCACCCAAGCAAGACCCGCTCAGACCTGGCAGGTCGCAATTTTTTAGTCATAGGTCGGGTTGGCATGGACCTGTGCCCGACCCCTGCTGGCACTGCCACCGCTGATGCGCAGGACATGATGGTCGCCATGGGCGGCAGCAGCGCCAATATAGCGGCAGGGCTGGTCAAAATGGGGTGCAGATCCTCACTGGTCACCAGCGTGTCCGATGATGCCGTGGGGTGGTACTGCCTCAACCAGCTGGATCACTACGGTGTCGACCGGACTCACGTGAAACGCATCACCGGCGAGTATCGAACCTCGCTTGCGGTCTATGAAAGCCGGGTCGAAGACCACCAAAGCGTGATCTACCGCAACAACGCCGCCGATTTTCAGATGACCATCGCGGATGTGGAGGCGGTGGACTACAGCCAATACAGCGCACTGATCACCGCTGGCACGGTGTTTGCAGCCGAGCCATCACGCAGCGCCACCTTCCGCGCCTTCGACCTGGCCCGCGCGGCCGGGCTGCCGATCATCTTTGATGTGGACTACCGCCCCTATAGCTGGCCCTCACCTGAAGTGGCTGCTGATGTCCTGTCTCGCGCAGGCGCGATGTCCGATATCATTGTCGGCAATGACGAGGAATTCGGCTTCATGGCTGGCGGCATCGACAAAGGCCGCGCCAAAGCTCGCGCACTGGCGGAAACCAGCGCCTCTGTCGTGGTCTACAAGATGGGCCCCAAGGGCGCCGTCACCTTTGCTGATGGGCAGGAAATCCGCACCGGCATCTATCCCGTTGACGCGCTGAAACCAACCGGCGCCGGTGACAGTTTCATGGCCGGTTTTCTCGCCTCCCTCTCCGAAGGGCGTCCGATGAAGGATGCCATTCTACGTGGCTCGGCCTGTGCTTCCGTTGTGGTGGCCAAACCCGGCTGCGCCCCCGCCATGCCCGATCTTGCTGCGCTGGAGGCGTTTCTTGCAACGCACCCCGGCGCCACCGAACTTTGAAAGGACCCGCAAATGCATATCGCCCCTCATGACAACCAGAACAAAGCCATTGTAGAGGCCGAAAACGACCTAGTGCCACTGAACTATTTTAACATCGTCAAACTGACCAAGGGCCAAACCTTTGAGTATCAGGTCCCAGGATATGAGACCTGCATCGTCCCCGCGACGGGCACTGTCGATATCGAGGTCGAAGGCCTGAGCTACGCAGGCGTCGGCAAGCGCACCGTCGACGTCTGGGATGGTGAGCCGGAGGGCGTCTATATTCCCGTCGGGGCCAAGGTGACCATCACCTGCACAACAGATGCGACCGAAACCTTCATCGCCGGGGCCAAATATGACAAGGTGCTGGAACCTTTTGACGTGCGCGCAGGCGGCATTGACAAGGTCCAATACGGTTCTGACGACACCAAGACCCACCGCAAGATTAAACATATCTTGGGTCAGAAACAGCACGACAAGGTCGGCCGCTTGCTGGTGTCGGAACTGTTCACTGTGGGTCAGGGCGGCTGGTCCGGCTTTCCGGCGCACAAGCACGACACCGATCGCAAGGACGCGGATGGCAACATCATCGAAACGCGCCACGACGAAACCTATAACTTCCGCTTCCGTCCCAACCACGGCTCTGGCGTCCAGATCCTGCAACGCGAAGAGGGCAAGCCGGGGGACGCTTATCAGTTGATGGATGGCTCCACGATCATGATCGACAAGGGCTATCACCCCTGCGCCGTGATGCCAGGATATGAGATGTATTATTTCACCATCCTTGGCGGTCTGAGCCAGCGCAGCCTGATCCAGTATTTCCAGCCGACCCATGCCTATCAGGTCGAAACGATCCCCGGCATCAAAGACATGGTGGCCAAGTTTAAATGACCATTGCAACTCTGGCTGAGGTCCTACAACCGGCCCTGCGCGATGGCTATGCCGTCGCCGGGCTGGTGACGCTGGGCTGGGAAGACATGCGCGCCTATGTGGCTGCTGCTGAAGCCGAAGGCGTGCCGGTCATCCTGCAGGCCGGCCCGTCCTGTCGCGCCCATACGCCGCTACCGATCCTGGGCAAGATGTTCCGCCATCTGGCCGAAGGCGCATCGGTCCCAGTGGTCGCCCATCTCGACCATGGCTACACGGCTGAGGACTGCCGCATTGCCATCGACAGCGGCTTTACCTCTGTGATGTTCGATGGCTCGCGCAACGCTTTGGAAGACAACATCGCTGAAACCGCCGCCATCGTCGGTATGGCACATGCCGCAGGCGTGTCTTGCGAGGGAGAGATCGGCTTTGTCGGCTACTCGGGCGGCGAAGGATCCGCGGGTACCGACCCGGAGGAGGCACGGCAATTCGCACAGGAAACAGGCGTTGATGCCATGGCGATCTCGGTCGGCAATGTGCATCTGCAACAGGACAAGGAAGGCGGACTCGATATCGACCGCATCCGCGCCATTGAAGCTATCACCGAGGTGCCGCTGGTGATCCACGGCGGCTCCGGCGTGCCGGTAGCGCAGCGCAAGATGCTGGCCCGCGAGTCGCGTATCTGCAAATTCAATATCGGCACCGAATTGCGCATGGCCTTTGGGGCCGCAATGCGCGATGCGGTGAATAGCGACCCGGACCGTTTCGACAGGGTAAGCATCCTGTCCGAGACCCATGATCCGGTCGTTGCTGCGGCGCGAAGCGTTCTTCGCGCCTTCAAGGGAGAGACACAATGTTGAATATCGGCCTTCTGGGCTGCGGGCGCATCGGGCAGGTCCATGCGCGATCTGTAGGGCAATTGGACGGGGTACGCGTCACTGCGGTTGCTGACGCAATGCCGGATGCCGCGAATGCGCTGGCCAGCAAGATCGGCGCGGATGTGCGCGAAGCCTCAGCCCTGATCACCAGCGCGGACGTAGACGCGGTGGTCATCGGTACTCCAACCGATACGCATTACGACCTGATCCATCAGGCCGCTGCCGCAGGTAAGGCTATCTTCTGCGAGAAGCCCGTCGATATGTCCGCTGACCGCATTCGCGATTGCCAAAAGGTGGTGACAGAGGCTGGTGTTGCCTTCCTCACAGCGTTCAACCGTCGCTTCGACCCCAATTTTGCCAATCTGCAACAGCGCCTTCGGGCAGGCGAGATCGGTGATGTGGAGATCGTCTCGATCCTGTCACGCGATCCCTCTCCGCCGCCGATCAGCTATATCAAGACCTCTGGCGGACTGTTCCGGGACATGATGATCCATGATTTCGATATGGCGCGTTTCCTATTGGCCGAGGAACCCGTACAGGTCTTCGCGGTCGGCTCAGCGTTGGTTGATCCCGCCATTGGGGAGGCCGGCGATGTGGACACAGCCGCTGTCACGCTCACCACGGCCAGCGGTAAAATCTGCCAGATCTCTAACTCTCGGCGGGCCACATATGGCTACGATCAGCGGGTTGAAGTGCATGGCTCCAAGGGGATGCTCCGTGCAGCCAATATGCTGGAAAACACGGTGGAAGTGGCCGGGACCACCGGTTTTCAGACAGCCCCGGCCCAGCACTTCTTTCTTGAACGCTATGAAGCAGCCTATCGCAACGAGATGGCGCGATTTGTCGAAGCCGTACAGACCGGCAGCACCCCCTCTCCCAGCATCGACGACGGGCTGCGCGCCCAGATGTTGGCCGATGCCGCCGCCAAATCTCTTGAGACGGGGGCACCGGTCGCATTGTAAGCGATCAGATCCTTACGCTTGGCGGCGCATGTCCTGCGCCGCCAGCGCCTTGTTGAAACGCTCGGATGTCCACCCCTCGGCAAGGGCCTGATGAAACAGCCCGGCCTGTGTTTGAGGGGCCAAACCACCCACCGGCGGATCGCGGTCCAGATTGGTTGGGAAAGAATACCCCTCTGCGCAGGCTGCAATTGCTGCGGCATGATCAGCCTCACTCATGGCCCCCTCACGCTTCAGTTTGACCAGTGCCGGGAAAAGCCGTTCCGACATGCCGCGCCGATCCACGGTCTCCATTGCACGCCCAAAGGCAGACGAGACCTGCAACAGGTTCGCCATGCGCTGAATATCCTCCGACCGGTTGGCTCCGGCGGCATGAAACAAAGCCGGGTTGAAGAAGACAGCATCCCCCTTCGCCAAGGGCAACTGCACGCAATGTTCTTCGAAATAAGCCCGGAAGTCCGCGCGCCTCCAAGCTGCATAGCCCGCACGGTATTGCTGCGAAAACGGAAGCAGCTTGGTCGGACCACTTTCCACCGGCATATCGGTGTGGGCCACGGCCCCCTGCAACGTCAGAACCGGCGACAGATCATGCACATGGGCCGGATATTGCGCGGATGTGTCCGCCGTTTGAAAGCCCAGATGATAGTCACGATGCGCCTGCTGTGCGGCACCGCCCGGTCGCACCAGATTGATTTGCGCCGTCATCTGGTAGTTCGGCCCCAGCCAAGCTTCGCAAACCGCTGCGATAGATGTGTTACCGAAATAGCGAGCGAAAACATCTGGCGCTGCCTCACAGAGTTTTTGCAGCGCATTCCAGATCCGGTCATTTGCCCCTGCGGTGGCAAAATGATCTGCGCTCTCGCCGGTCGCGGCCTTCTCGTCTGCGATGATACGGTTATAGATGACGGTGGCCGCATCAATCGGCGCCAATTCCTGAAAGGCACCCTGTAAGATCAGAACACCCGCCCCGTATCGCAACCCATGCGCCCATTCCGCCATCAACCGCTGGCGCGCGTGGACATCGCTCAGCGTCTCGCCCAGCGCGGCCATGTCATAGATCGGGATATTCTTCTCAATCTTGCTGACCAGCGGAACTTGGTCGGGCGTCAGTTCCTGTTCAACCTGCGCAGCGAAATCACTCGGTGCACATCCTTCGGGATCAAAATAGGCCTGCTCCATCGGTGTAGCAGCAACTTTCATCGTGGCCTCCTCTCTGCCGTGTATTTTGCTATGAGGAGAGATTGCCGGGGCGGGCGCTTGTGGTCAGCGCGCAAATCCATCAAAAATACATCAATGAGTCATCCTTTCCCGATCAAGGATATCGCCCGACAATCCGGGCTCAGCACGGCAACTGTGGACCGTGTCCTGAACGAACGCGCCAATGTCAGTCCCCGCAGCCGGGCCCGTGTTAGCGCAGCCATCGCCGAACTGGAGGGGCAGGAACAACAACTCTCAGCACGCGGGCGGCGGCTTCATTTCGACGTCGTGGTGGAAGCGCCTGAACGGTTCAGCCGGGAAATTCGGCACGCGACTGAGGCCGTCCTGCCATCTATTGGTCCGGCGGTGATCCACACCCGCTATAGTTTTCGCCAGATCATGTCCGCGCCAGACTGCATCGCCCGGCTGCGGCAGATCGTCAAGCGTGGCAGTCACGGGGTCGTGTTGAAGGTACGGGATTTGCCTGAGATCAACGCGATGGTCGCGGAATTAGACGGCAAGGGCATTCCGGTTGTCTGCGTCTTTACGGACCTGCCCGGAAGTGTTCGCCGCGCCTATTGCGGCCCGGACAACTACGCCGCGGGCCAGTCGGCAGCCTATATGATCGACAAATGTCTGCCGGGAAGTCCATCGCCCGGGGCAACCATCCTCACCACGCTCAGCCAATTGGCGTTTCACGGCGAGGCCCAAAGGCGACGCGGCTTCCTCAGGCTGATGTCAAACCGCCGCCCAGATCTGCGGCTGATGACGGTTGAGGCCGGGGCCGGGCTTGCACTTGAAACCAGAGCGTTGCTGCAGGAGAAACTGTCCGCTCCGGACATTGGGCCGATACTGGGCGTCTATTCCATGGGCGGGGCCAATCGCGCCATATTGGAACTGCTGAAGAGTCATGGTCAGGTCCCCCGCGCCTATATCGCCCATGATCTGGATAGTGAGAACAGAACACTGTTGCGGCAGGGAAATATCACCGTCGCCTTGCAGCACGACATTGCCAGCGACATGCGCAATGCCTTCCTCAGCCTGCTCTACGCCAACCAGATCCTGAAGGCACCGCCCGTCGCGACTCAGAGCCGAATTTCCATGGTCACACCCTTTGACTGCGCTGAAAACTGATCTGGGCACGCTGCTTCTGGGCGGATCACCCCTCCGAAATAAAATCGCCGTCTGGCGGGTTTCAGCGGCGCCAAGCCGCATATGACCTTTTGAATGCATGCCCCAGCTGAGGACCTGTCAGAGCCGCGCGTCGAACAGCTATTTTTCACTCCGAAAGTTGCAATTTTTGTTCCTCTTTGCCGTCGTTCTTGGAATGCTCCCCCAAACAGCCAGCAGGGAGAGCGGCATGAAAGTAGGATTTATCGGTCTGGGAAACGTTGGCGGCAAGCTGAGTGGTAGCCTGCTGCGAAACGGCATTGATCTCAGCGTTTATGACTTGAATGAAGCGCTGGTTGCCAAGGCAGCGGAGGTCGGCGCTACAGCAGCAAATGACCCGGCAGAGTTGATGCGCAATTGCGACGCGGTGATCACCTGTCTGCCATCGCCCGCGGCCTCCGATCAGGTCATGCAACAGATGCTGCCGGAGATTGGCCCCGGCAAGATCTGGATGGAGATGTCCACCACAGATGAGGCCGAGGTCAAACGCCTTGGCGCCATGGTCGAACAGGCGGGTGGAACCGCGGTAGACTGCCCCGTATCCGGTGGTTGCCACCGGGCTGACACCGGCAATATCTCGATCTTCGCCGGCTGCGACCGTGAGACCTTTGAGCGGATCGCGCCGCTGCTGAAAACCATGGGCCGGCGTATCCTGCATACAGGGCCAATCGGCTCAGCTTCGGTCCTGAAGGTCATCACCAACTACCTGGCAACCGCCAATCTTCTGACCTGCTGTGAGGCCTTGGTGACCGCAAAAGCCGCCGGCATGGATCTCAATACCGCCTATGAAGCAATCAAGATCTCCTCCGGCACCTCATTTGTACATGAGACTGAAAGCCAAGTTATCTTGAACGGATCCCGCGACATCTCCTTCACTATGGACCTTGTGTCCAAGGACATTGGTCTGTTCCAAGCCGTCGCTGATCGCCACAACGTTCCGTTGGAGATCAACCCCTTGATGATCAAGATCTTCAAAGATGGTGAAGAGCGATTTGGCAGCCGTGAACTATCACCAAACATTATCAGACGGCTGGAAGAAGCCACTGGTCTGGAGATCACTGCACCCGGTTTCCCACCTGAAATGACCGATGATGAGCCTGAGGAACCCGGCTACGAGGTCATCCCCACCGGTCGCGATGGCAGCCCTGCCCGATAGGCCCTCTTGCGCTGAAACACTTCAGAGGCGGCGGCTTACTGCCGCCTCCCGCCTTGCGGCAGGCCCTGACGTGGGTCGGCGAAAAACCTTGCCAGATTCAATTTTCCCGAATTACGATACAAGTGTCCATATTCTGGGAATCGCATGCAGGACCGACAGATCCTTATTCTGGAAGCAGTAGCCTCCTCTGCCTCACCGGTAAGCGCAAGCGAACTGGCCCGGATGACAGCGACCCCCCGTGCCAGCCTTTATCGCCATATCGCAGCACTGCTCGAATGCGGTTTTCTGGAGGAGACCGAGACCGGCAGCCGGTATGTTCTGGGACTGCGGTTCGTCAAAATCGCGCTGACAGGAAAATCCGACACTCATGTCATCAACGCGGTCTCAGCCGTATTGCAACGAGTGGTGAAGGATCTGGGCGAGACCGCGTTTCTGGCGCGCTATCGCGGCGGTCGCGTTGATCTGATTCACACGCAGGTTCCGGCCGATCCCTCGGTTCCCTATATCTATCCAGGGTTAGGGGTCCGCCCGGTTCATGCCTGTTCTTCGGCCAAGGCAATTGCCGCCTTCCTCGCGCCGGAGCTTCAGGAAGACCTGATTGACACGTTGCCAATGCGCTTTACCGACAAGACACGCACCGACCCGGACCAGATTGCCCACGAGTTGCAGCAGGTGCGTCGCTATGGCTATGCCACCTGCGATGGTGAGATTGACATCGGGGTCACCAGTGTTGCAGTGCCGATCATTGTCGACCGGCTCGGCGCCATTTTCTCTATGGGTGTGGTGGGCCCAACCAGCCGTATCACACCTGCCATTCAGCCCAGAATTTTACCCATTCTAACAAAACAAGCCGTTCATGCCGCCGCGGCCATTCAACATTGCTCGGTCGTTGAGGCGGAAACCACCAATGCCAATTCACTGGCGGCTGCAAAGGAAAGGGCCAGCCAACAACACTGATTTTTTTGAAGGGAGAGAGAATATGAACAGAAGAGAATTTGGCGGGTTATCCGCCGCCGCGCTGGCCATGGCAGCGCCGTTTCGCGCCTTTGCCGATGAGACCTGTCAGTCCCCTTACATGCCCAAGATTACGGGTCAGGAAGAATTCGTCTACGTCTGGACCCTCGGAGTGGAGGGGATGGGAGACGAGCAGGATAAAATGGTAACAGTTGACCTGCGTCCCGACTCCCCAACCCGCGGAGAGGTCATACACAGCCTGTCGGTTGGTGGCCGAAATGAGGCCCATCATGGCGGCTTCTCCGCAGACCGTCGGTATTTCTGGACTGGCGGGCTTGATACCAATCGCATCTTCATCTTCGACATTCACAGCGACCCAGCAGCCCCCAAGCTGCATAAGGTGATTGAGACCTTCGTCACCGATTCCGGCGGTGTGGTTGGCCCCCACACGTTTTTTGCCCTGCCCGGCAGCATGATGATCACCGGGCTCAGCAATCAGGACGACCACGGCGGCCGAACGGCATTGGTCGAATACAATGATGACGGGGACTATGTCGCCACCTATTGGATGCCCACCGCCGATGACATGCAAGGGGCCGTCGCGGTGGATGGCGCGGTTGCGGATGGTTACGGCTATGACATTCGCGCCCTGATCCGCAAGAATGTGATGCTCACCTCCTCTTTCACGGGGTGGTCAAACTACATGATGGATTTCGGGCAGATGCTGCAGGACGCTGAGGCGATGAAACGCTTTGGCAACAGCATGGTGCTCTGGGATCTGCACACCCGTCAGCCCCGCAAGGTCTTCAACGTGCCCGGCGCGCCGCTCGAAGTGCGATTCCCTTGGGGGCCAAATGCCAATTATGCTTTCTCGACCACCGCACTCACCTCGCAGCTCTGGCTGATCTATGAGGATGACGATGGCGAATGGCAGGCCAAATCGGTGGCAGATATCGGCAATCCCGAAGACATCCCACTGCCCGTCGACATCTCCATCGCCGCCGATGATCAGACGCTTTGGGTCAATTCCTTCATGGATGGAAAGACCCGGCTGTTTGATATCTCCGACCCGCACAACCCGGCGCAGATCTATGAGAAAACCATTGATCGACAGGTCAATATGGTCAGTCAGAGCTGGGACGGCAAACGGGTCTATTTCTCCTCTTCCTTGCTCGCCAATTGGGACAAGAAGGGCGATGACGATGTGCAGTACCTGAGAGCTTACAACTGGGACGGCAAAGAGTTGGTCGAGGATTTCAACATCGACTTCTATGCCGCAGGCCTGGGTCGCGCGCATATTATGCGCTTTGGCAGCGCCGCGCTCTATTCCGCTTAAGAGACAGCTTTGGGGCGGTATGTTGCCGCCCCAACATTCCCTCGCGGACCTCAACTTGCCGGAGGATTTCCATGCGCAAGAGAACTCTCGCCGTTTCCATAACCGCTGCTGCGGCGTTGCTGACAGGTGTTGTGGCCCTGGCCGGAACCTGGCGCCCAGCGGATCTGATGGCGCGGTTGACGCCCGCTGCATTGCGGGCCAGTCCCGCCCGCCTCTCAGACGTATTCCCAAGCGACCCAGCCTTCCAGTTCAGCCCGCCGGAACCCGGATCGTACCGGCTGAACCGACTGAAACCTGCACCGGATGGCACGGTACTGACCGCCGATGGCACCACCGGTCAGCTGCATCAGCTGATCGATGGCAAGATCACGCTGGTCAGTTTTGTTTATCTGACATGCGGCGATGTTGATGGCTGTCCGCTGGCCTTCTCGACACTTTATGACATTCACGACGCCAGCGCACAGCTTCCGGATCTGCGACGGGACGTTCAACTGATGACCATCAGCTTCGACCCCGAGCGCGACACTGTCGAAGCCATCGCAGCCTTTGCGCATCCGGTGAGCAGCGATCCCGCCAGCACACAGAAACTGGATTGGCAAGTGCTGACCACACCGGATACCGCGGCGTTACAGCCCCTACTGGACGGGTTTGGCCAGGTCGTGGACCGTGGCAGCGCAGACGACCAGATCAACCATCTGCTGCGCATGTATCTGGTCGACCGACACGGCATGATCCGCAATGTTTACGGGCTGGGCCTGATTGACCCGCGTCTGTTGATGACGGATGTGGAAACACTGCTACTGGAAGAGGTCGGAAAGTGATCCGCCTCCCCGCCCTTCTGCGGCATTTCATGTCGTTCAATGCAGCCGCTGTGCTAGCGCTGGTTTTCGACGCGTCGATAGTTCTTGCCGACGGCGATACTCTGGCCGGGCCAAGCGATCTTCCGGTGCAAATCTCCGCTGACAGCTGTCCGCAGCCACCAGATGAAGACTGGGCGGAGAGAGCTGCCAAACGCAGTTTGACACCTCAGCTGGGGTTGCCGCCTCTGGTCTATCCGGCGGACAATCCTCCGACAGCGGCGCGGATTGCGCTGGGGCGGCAAATCTTCTTTGACCGCGCGCTGTCGATCAACAACACCATGTCCTGCGCCATGTGCCATGTGCCGGAACAGGGGTTTGCCAACTGGGAGCTCGCGACCTCGGTCGGCGTGGAGGGGCGCAGCGTGAAACGTAACGCTCCGAGCCTGATCAATGTCGGCCTACTAGATCCGCTGTTTCACGATGGCCGCGATCCAATGCTGGAAACTCAGTTTATCGGGCCGCTCACCGCCCGAAACGAGATGGCCAACCCATCCGCAGGGCGTGTCGTTTCCCACCTCCAAACCGACAGTGCTTATGACAGCTTGTTTAAGGAGGCTTTTGGTTCGCCCGCTTCACTAGACCGGATTGGCATGGCGCTGGCCGCCTACCAACGGGCGTTGACCGTCGGCAACAGCCCGTTTGACCAGTGGTTCTATGGCGGTGATCCAGCTGCCGTGTCACCCGCCGCAATACGCGGGTTCGAACTGTTTCGCAATAAAGCAGGATGTGTGTCCTGCCACAGCGTTGGCCCGGATGATGCGCTCTTCACCGATCAGCAATTCCACGACACAGGATATGGTCAGATGCGGGAGCTGGAGCGCCAAAATCCACCGAAAACCCTGCCTGTTCAGGTCGCACCCGGCGTGATCCATCATGTGGATTATGAACTGGTCCGCGCAGTCAGCAGCCCCCGGGATGCTGATCTTGGGCGCTATGAGGTGACCGAGGACCCGCAGGACCGATGGCAGTTCCGGACACCGACGCTGCGCAACCTTGTGGTCTCGCCACCCTATATGCATGACGGCGGGCTCAGTACGCTGGCTGATGTGATTGGCTACTATGACAGCGGCGGTGCGGGGCTGTCCGGTCAAGACACGCGTGTGCAACCGCTCGGCCTGAGCGACCAGGAAAAGACTGAGCTTCTAGCCTTTCTCACCACTCTGACGTCTTCGGGACTGGATTGTCTGGTCGCAGATGCCCGCCAGCCATGAGCCATTAATCCAGATGGTAACCGCGAAATTCTTTCACCGTGGACACCCCCAGCAGGGTCTTCATCTGCGCCACAGAGGGGATCTCCGACAATCGGTTGCGATAGAGTTTCTCATAAGCATCCGTATTGCGCGCAGCGACGCGCATCAGATAGTCGAATTCCCCCGAAATCAAATGGCACTCCAGCACCTCGGGCATATGTGAAATGGCATCTTCAAACGCCTGAATATTCTCCCGCTGCTGGCTGACCAGCTTGATCTCGATAAAGATTTGCAGCTCAAGACCAACCTTCTTGCGATCCAGCCGCGCCGCATAGCCTTCAATCATGCCATTGGCTTCCATCATCTTGACACGACGGTGGCATGCGGACAAAGACAGCCCAACTTTTTCCGACAGGCGGGCCATGGAGATCTGACCGTCTTGTTGCAAGGCGGAAAGAATGCGCGAATCCAGCTGGTCCATCGGAATTTTTCCCAATAGTTAATCGTTATCCGCACATTTTTCCGAAATTTTCCCAATGCGCAAGGAAATCGAGAACCTTTCCTATCAACAACGTCATAAAATTGAGACACTTCGTCACAGGGATGACGTAAACCAAGGGAGGGGCAGATGGCCTCAAAAATCGTAGTTGGCTACGACGGCAGCACGAGCGCACGTACCGCGCTCAACTTTGCGCTGGACGTGGCAAAGGCACAGGGCGGCAGCATCGTTGTCGCGCATGTCCTGGAATGGTCACCGTATTCTTTTCTCTCCGCAGCGGAGCTGGCAGAGCGCCACAAGCGCCGTACGGAAGAGCTGGAGCGCGCCGAAACGGCGTTGATTCAGCCCCTTCTCAAGGATCTGGAAACCAGCGGCGTGGATGTCACTGCCACCGTGAAATACGGCAATATTGCCGAAGTGCTGGTGTCCATCGCCAAATCCGAAGGCGCCAATCACGTCGTTATCGGACGCACCGGCCACTCCGCACTATCGTCGCGGCTGTTTGGTTCGGTTGCAGGCAGCCTGGCGCAGGCTGCGCCGGTTCCGGTCACCATTGTCCCATAACTGATCGACAGGGGTCATCATGAACACTCTATCAAAAGCGGCTGCTCTGGCCGTCCCCGGCGCCCTCGGGCTGTCGGGCCCGCTGATGGCACAGACCATCGACGAAAAGGTGAATGAGCTGTTTGCCAGCTCCACCGGCTGGTTTGTCAATTTCATCTTTAGCCCGTTCCCGGGCACCAGCTTTCCCTGGATCGTTGCGTGGCTGGTGATTGCGGCAACCATTTTCACCATCTACTTCGGACTGATCCAGTTCCGCGCCTTCCCGCATTCGATCTCCTTGGTCAAAGGCGACTATTCCGATCCGAATGACGCGGGTGAGGTGAGCCATTTCCAAGCGCTGGCCACCGCCCTCTCCGGCACCGTCGGCCTCGGCAATATCGCGGGCGTCGCGGTCGCCGTTGGCATCGGTGGTCCCGGTGCGACGTTCTGGATGATCCTCGCAGGCCTGATGGGCATGGCGTCGAAATTCACCGAATGTACGCTGGGCGTGAAGTACCGAAATGAATACCCTGATGGCACCGTCTCCGGTGGCCCGATGTATTACATGACCAAGGGTTTTGCCGCACGGGGCCTGCCGGGTGGCAAGTTCATGGCGGTTCTCTTCTCGATTTTCTGTATCCTCGGCGCCTTTGGTGGCGGCAACATGTTCCAGGCCAATCAGGCACATGCGCAGCTGACAAATGTTCTCGGCGATTATCCCGGTTGGATCACCGGCGTCATCTTTGCCGGTGTGGTTTTTGCCGTGATCATCGGCGGCCTGAAATCGATTGCCAGCGTCACCGAAAAAGTGGTGCCGTTCATGGGTGTCCTCTACGTGCTGACAGCGTTGGTGATCATTCTGCTGAACTTTGACAAAATCGGCTGGGCCTTTGGCCAGATCTTCGACGGTGCCTTTACCGGTCTCGGCGTTGCAGGCGGCATGGTCGGGGCCCTGATTCAGGGCTTCAAGCGCGCGGCCTTCTCCAACGAAGCCGGCGTTGGCTCGGCAGCGATTGCCCACTCCGCGGTGCGGACAAAAGAGCCGATCACCGAAGGTTTCGTCTCACTGCTGGAACCCTTCATCGATACCGTGGTTATCTGTACGATGACAGCGCTGGTGATCATCATCACAGGTCAGCTGGTCAGCGATCCTGAAACCGGTCTCTATGTGCTGAACGAAGCGGGCAGCGCCATCCAGACCGTCGATGGAAACTCCGGCGTGGCGCTGACATCTGCGGCGTTCTCTTCCTCATTTGGCTGGTTCAAATACATCCTGGCCATTGCGGTGATCCTGTTTGCTTTCTCCACCATGATCAGCTGGTCCTACTATGGCCTCAAGGCCTGGACCTTTCTGTTTGGTGAAGGCAAGACCACTGAACTGGTGTTCAAAGTGATCTTCTGCCTGTTCGTCATCATCGGCGCCGCAGCCAGCCTGGGTCCGGTCATCGACTTCTCCGATGCGGCAATCTTTGCCATGGCGGTCGTCAATATCGTGGCGCTCTACTTCCTGATGCCAATCGTCAAAGGCGAGCTGAACAGCTATCTGGCCCGCCTCAAGAGCGGCGAAATCAAGAAATACCAGTAAAGAATTCGACTCGGCTGCCAATCGTGGCCGGGTCGTCCTCCCCTGTTGGGGTATTACCTGATAGTGCCCCGACCTGAGGACAACAGCACACGCGCCTCATAGCTACGCAGCGATCGCCGCGCCGTAGGGAAGGCGCGCCCCATGCTCTCCAGCTCCGGGAAGAGATGGCACAATTCGGACCTCTGGGCCGCATCCATACCCGACAGCGTCAGATCGCCCGGCTGGAAACTCTCGCTCCAGGCCCCATCCACACAGACGATTTCATGCTGATCAAACAGCAGATGAATGTATGTTACGTCCATCGTCCGCGCACGACGGATATCGCGATCATTGAGCAGATGCACGGCCGCCACCAGCACCTCGTTGGACCCGAAGAGCAACTCGGCGCAGCTTCCGGTCAGCAACATCCGGTGCTGCGGTGAGACCATCAGATCCCGGTTCGGCACAAGTTCACCGCCATCGGACCCCAACGCGCCTGCTTCGATGAGGATGGGCTGGAACTGCGGTCGCCGTGTCAGGTCGGTATTGGTCACAGTCCGGCGCGCTGTCCAGCGCAGGGTCTGTGGTCCGCCATCGCGCGTCACCACCCGGTCGCCTACCTCAAGCGCTTCCACTGGCACCGCACCACCAGGGGTCAAAACAAGGCTGCCCGGCGTAAAACAGGGAATGACCTCTTCGATATTGGAGAAGGTCAGCCTGCTGACAAAGTCCCCCTGATCATTTCGGACCTCAACCCGACCATCTTCCCGGTCGGCACTGGTGTAGACCACACGCGTATCGCCCAGCGCACGTAACTCGCTGATATCAAGGCGGTCATAGTCATCCCCGCCTTCGCCGCCGTCAACGACGTCCCCGGCCCCACCAATAAACAAATCGCGATCGTCGTCACCGTAGAGGCTGTCAGCGCCGGTTCCACCGATGAGCGTATCCGCCCCGCCACCACCTTCGATGACATCATCTTCACTGCCGCCGTCCAGCGAGTCCCCGCCCGTGCCGCCGCTCAGCCGGTCATAGCCCTCGCCCCCCAGCAGCGTGTCATTTCCGACGCCGCTGTTCATCACATCGTTGCCACGACCACCTTCCCCGTAGAAGGATGATCCAGCGGAACCTCCGTCCAGAAAGTCATTGCCATCGTCGAGGAAAATGCGATCAGAATCTTCATAGACACCGATGAAGGCCAGATCGTCGCCGTCGCCGCCGTGAATCTCATCATTGCCCTGGCTGCCCGCCAGAATATCATTGCCGGCGCCGCCCCAAACGGTATCCGTTCCCATACTGCCGATCAGCGTGTCGTTGCCGCCTTCGCCATAGATCAGGTCATCCTGATCACGGCCAAAGACATGGTCGTCCCCCTCACCGGCATAAATCAGATCATTGCCATAAAGCCCTTCGAGCCGATCATTGCCGTCGCCTCCGTAGAGCGTGTCGTCGCCGTAGCCTGCGGTAATGGTATCGTCGCCATCGCCACCCAAGAGAAGGTCGTTATCGTCGCCACTGCTCAGTGAGTCATTGCCTGCGCCACCTTCCAGCGTGTCGCGTCCTGCGCCGCCCTCAAGCGTGTCGCCGTCAATTCCGCCTTGCAGCAGGTCATTGCCAGCCCCGCCTTGCAGCAGGTCACGTCCGCCACCGCCGAAGAGCGTGTCGTTGCCTGCGCCACCGTCAACAGAATCATTGCCTGTACCAGCATCAACGAAGTCGTCCCCCTCACCGGCAAGGACCGTATCATTGCCGCCGCCGACCACAATCACATCATCCTGAGAGCCGTCAGCCGCATCCCCATTATCGACACGATCCCCTTCGGGGTCGCCCAGATAATCGATATCGATCCGTTCGCCTGCATCCGTGCCTTCCACGACATAGTCTAGTGCGGGTGGAATTGAGAAGGTGAAGTCCGAAAGCCCGGCACCGCCAGAGATCGGCGCATCGCTGCCATTGTCAAAAATCACATCCAACTGCGAGATCGGCCCGTCAATCGCGACGCCGATATTGGCAGCTGTGCTGCCCTCCCCTTCGATGGAGACTGTCCCGTCCGCATTGATCGTCACCTGATGGTGGGTCACCCCGGTCAGTCCCGCAATGACCTGTGCCGCGGGAATCAGAACGCCGCTGGCATCCAGAACCCGCAGGGTGAATTTGTCGTCATGAGAACTGCCGTTGGAATTCACATGCTGCAGGTCAAACCGCAGATCGCTCACCGGATTGGAGAAACCATAGCTTGCGGTAATCGGCTCGCTGACACCAAAGGCACCGAAATCGGACACTTGGTAGCCGCTCTGGGAGCTGTCCCAGCTGCCCGGTGTGAAGGCCCCGGTCACGATGGTGGAGTTACCGCCTTCGCTCAGCGTTGTTGAACCGTTCTGCGCAGCACCGTTGGCGCCGGTCAACCAGATCACATTGTCAAGAGTGGCCATGTCTCACATCTACCTTGTACCTAACACTCACCCCCGCAGTGACAAAGCCTGCGGATACCTCACCGCCGCCCCTTCCAATGGAGCCGTCTGACATGTTGTCCCGTCCCACGACGCAATCGGCCGCCTGGCGCATAGGTCACAACACATCCCTTACGGAACGATTAACCCGCAAAGACGCCCGACGCAGGACCACTCTGGGGTCGACGCAAGTCCATTTTGCGTTGAGAATGTGGCGAAGGACGCAACCAGCAGCAGCCTCAAGGGTGGCTCGACGGACCTAGCCTCGAATTTGCACCGCAAAATCAATAGCCCTAGCAGCAAAAAACGGACTAAACTGCCACCAGGCAGCGCGCGGGTGTCCGCGTTTGCTGCTCAATAACAAAGTGGTTCGTTAACAGGGACAAGTAGCATGCTTCAGGAATTCAAAGACTTCATTGCCAAGGGCAATGTGATGGACATGGCCGTCGGCATCATCATCGGCGCAGCCTTTACGGCAATCGTCAAAAGCATGGTCAGCGACCTGATCAATCCGATCATCGGTGTCTTTACCGGCGGCGTCGATTTCACCAATTCTTATCTCGTACTGGCGGGCACTGTCCCTGAAGGCGCCAGCCTTGAGGCGGCACGAGAAGCCGGAGCCGCCGTTTTTGCCCACGGTGCCTTTTTGATGGCCGTCATCAATTTCCTGATCATTGCTTTCGTGGTGTTCATGCTCGTGCGTTATGTCAACCGGCTCAAAGACGCCGCCTTCAAGCAGGACGACGTTGCTCCAGCCGAGGAAGCCCCCGCTGGCCCAACCGAACTGGATGTGCTGTTGGAAATCCGCGACTCCCTGAAACGTTGATCTGCGGAAATCTGATCTGCGGATGACAGCCCAGCCGGGTCCGACTATGCCCGCAGCGAACGCACCGGCAACCGCCTGTTGCCGGTGATGGGTATTTCTATGAGATCGTGACAAGGACCAAACAACACTATGGAACAATGGATTGAACAGCTGGGTGCCCTTTGGCCCCTGCTCGTCAGCGCTGCCAAAGCGCTGGTCGTACTGGTTGTCGGCTGGATTGCAGCCGGCCTGATCAGCGGTGCAGTACGTCGTCGCATCAACGCCACCCCGCATCTCGACCAAACGCTCGGCAACTTTGCCGCCAGTGCAGTGCGTTGGGTGCTGCTGGCCATCGTGCTGGTCGCCGTTCTGGGCATATTCGGGATCGAAGCCACCAGCCTGGTTGCAATGCTCGGCGCTGCAACGCTTGCCATTGGCCTGGCCCTGCAGGGCACACTGAGCGATCTGGCTGCCGGGGTGATGCTGGTCATGTTCCGCCCCTATAAGCTGGGCCAATACGTCGATATTGGGGGCACCTCGGGAACAGTGGTGGATCTCAACCTCTTCGTGACAGAGCTGGTGACACCTGACAATGTTCAGATCATTATCCCCAACGGCCAGGCCTGGGGCGCGATCATCACCAACTACTCGGCGCATGATACGCGTCGCGTTGATATGGTCTTTGGCATCGACTACGGCGACAGCGCAGACGCGGCGAAGGAGATTATTCTCGATCTTGCGAACGCAGATGCGCGCGTCATGGCAGATCCTGCGCCTTGGGTGCGGGTTACCAATCTCGGCGACAGTTCGGTCGATCTGACAGCACGCCTGTGGTGCAAGGCGGCCGACTACTGGGAGCTGAAATTCGCAATGACGCAAGCGGTCAAGGAAGCCTTCGACGACAAGGGGATCTCCATCCCCTATCCGCACAGTGTGGAAATCAAGAAAGAAGCCTGACCCGGCAACAGCCGCCCCGCCAGATCTGCGGGGCGGCTCCTTACTCAAAAGGGTTAGCGCGTGATCGTCCGCGTCATGACCAGAGTAGGCTCCTCACGATAGAGCGCATCGTGGCTGGGCTGATACCCAAGTTTCTTGGCGACTTTCACCGAAGCTGCATTTTCGGGGTCCAGAAGACAGCAGGTGCGATCCCATTGCGTAGCCTCTGCGGCCCATTGATGCATCCGGTCAACCGCCTCTGTCGCCAGCCCTTTCCCGTGAGCTGCAGGCATCAGGGCCCAACCGGCCTCCGGTACCGCACCAATCGGCGGGTCAATGTCGCGGTGATAATCCGCAAACCCTGCCGCCCCGATGTAGCGCCCGTCCTCTCGCAGGGTCACCGCCCAGTAGCCAAAGCCAAGCGCCTGCCAGTGACCGATGTAGCGTAGCAACCGGGTCCAGGTCTCCTCGCGGCTGGCCGGGCGACCGATTGTGTGGCGCACCACCACAGGGTCCATCCACAACGCAAACAGAGCCTCGAAATCATCCAGCTGGTGCGGACGCAGAAGCAGGCGGTCCGTGGTCAGAGTTGGTCCCGTCACGCAGGCAGGCTCCCCTTCAGCACGTAGCGCAGGATTTCAACCACCTGCATCGGCTCCTTTGCCACCGCCAGTGCGGCAGCATGAACTTCCTTCAAGGCGTGCTGATGCTCATCCTGTGACAGCACGATCAACGACTTGCCAAGGGCTGCCGCATAACCGGCATCAAAAGCCGCGTTCCACTGTTTATACTTCTCACCAAATCGCACCACGACGATGTCGGCCTCTTCGATCCCCTTGCGGGTCCGGATCGCGTTGATCTTGGCTCCCTTGTGATCATGCCAGAATTTGTTTGGCTCCGCCCCAAGAATAGCAACACCGCAATCGTCGCTGGCGCCATGATCCGTCACCGGGCTGTTGAACTGCACGTCCAGATCCTTGGCCCCGGTGATAATCTGATCGCGCCAATCTGTGTGAATTTCACCTGAGAGATAAATGTTCAACGTCATGAAATGTCCTTTCCTGCGCCAGCAGTGAGGCTGCCGCGGCCATGCGGCCGTATCCGCCTCACTGCTGGGGTCGCTCATTCATTGATGCCATTGAACCAGGCACAGTACCCGGTCGGCAAGCAGGCGGAGTATTCACCAGTCGAGAGCCTTCGTCCACTGCCGACCTCAACGACGTCGGGCCACCAGGTAGCGGCCAGGGGTGGACGCCGGATAATTGCCGGTCTCAATGATCTCGAAACCCGCCTGTTCAACTGCAGCCTCCAGATCTGCCACGCTGAGGAAACGCACGTTGCTCGGGGCCTGTCCAACCAGACGCATAAGCGGGATCAAGGTCAGGAACATCCAATATTTGAAGCTGCCCCGTGCCTCGCCCAGACAGGGTGTTTTTGAGATGAACAGCTTGCCGCTGGGCAGACGTTTGGCCACCGATAACAGCGCAGCGTCCAAATCCGGTACCAGATGTAACAGGTTGAATGCCATCACGGCGTCAAACGGTCCGGCGGGCAACCTATCATCGCTGCATTGCTCAAACCGAATATTATCGGCTCCCGCCTGTGCAGCCCTGTCGCGGCCGATATCAAGCATAGCATCCGACAGATCGGTTGCGGTGACCCTCCCAACTGCATCCGACAGTGCGATTGCCGTCGACCCGGTCCCACAGCCGATTTCCAACGCATGATCCCCCACCGTGAGATAGGACCTGGTCCGTTCCAGTGTATATTGATAGGCGGCTTCGTCCCTTATCTTCGACTTGGCGTATTTTGGGGCTATCCGGTTCCAGAAATGGGCATCGGCTGTCATCACACTTCTCCTTGAATGATGGTAGCTTAGCCATACAGAAACCAGCAATAAATGGCTGAAATTCGCAAGAGTGCTATACATTTCCGTATGAATAATCCGGATTGGAACCACATTCGCGCCTTCCTGGCGACCGCTGAGACCGGCTCACTCTCAGCTGGGGCGCGCAAACTGGGCCTGACCCAACCAACCCTGTCCCGTCAGGTTGCAGCGCTTGAGGCGGACTTGGGGGTCTTGCTGTTCGAACGATTGGGGCGCGGTCTCACGCTGACTTCGGCGGGACATGACCTGCTGAACCACAGCCGCACAATGGGAGCGGCCGCCGAGGCACTGTCGCTCGCCGCCACCGGGCAAGCGCAGGCTATTGAGGGCACGGTCCGAATAACCGCAAGCGACCTCATGTCCGCCTATGTGCTCCCCCCGGCTCTCCACCAGCTGAGACAGCGCGCACCACGGCTGACGATTGATGTGGTGGCTGCAAATGACATTCGCGATCTGATGCGACGGGAGGCGGATATCGCCATCCGCCATGTGCGTCCGGACCAGCCCGAATTGATTACCCGTTTGGTCAGAGAGTCACATGCCCATTTCTACGCTGCCTCCAGTTACCTGGAGCGCCGGGGCCGCCCGCAATCACCCGAAGATATGTCACGTCATGATTTTGTGGGTTTCGCCGATCTGGAGCGGTCGATTGAATTCATGGCCCCACTCGGCATCCACCTGACAGCGCAGAATTTTCGGATCAAATCCACCAGTGGCCTTGCCTCTTGGGAGTTGGTCAAACAGGGGTTTGGCATCTGTCCGATGATGACAGCTGTGGCAGATCCAACCCCCGGAATCGAACGCCTGTTGCCCGGTCTGGACCCGATTACCTTCCCGATTTGGCTGACCACACATCGGGAATTGCACACCAGCCGAAGGATCCGGCTCGTTTTTGATCTGCTCGCAGACTTCCTCTGCCATATATAAAAACGCGCCCGGAACCGGGCGCGTTTTCCTCATGATACGATCGGACCGGACCAACTGTCCTGCATCCTCTGTTATCCGCGCAATGTGCCGCCGGTCGCCTTTGTGACCTTGGCCACAATCTTGGCGCTGACCGCTTCGATATCCTTTTCGGTCAGGGTCTTGTCAGTCGGTTGCAACCGCACGGTGATGGCCAGCGATTTGCTGCCTTCTCCCAGGCTGCCACCGATGAATTCGTCAAACACACGCACGTCATCGATCAGCGCCTTATCCGCGCCGACGGCGGCGTTGACCAGGGTCAGCGCTTCGACATCATCCGCCACGACAAAAGCAAAATCACGCTCCACCGCCTGCAGATCGCTTTGGACCAATGCACCTCGGTTGGCACCGGATTTGCGCGGCATCGGCACCTCATCAGGCCAGATGGTAAAGGCCACGGCGGATCCCTTGATGCCCATTTCGCTCAGCACTTTGGGGTGAAGTTCGCCGAAGACACCCAGCACCTTCTTCGGGCCAAGACAGATTTTGCCGTGGCGCCCCGGATGCCACCAGGATTGTGCCCCGCGCAGGATCTGGACCTTGGCAGGCGCACCGATCGCTGCCAAAACCGCCTCAATATCAGCCTTGGCATCAAAGGTGTCGACCGCACGGCTGGCGCCGTGCACATCCTTGGGACCGGTCCGCCCAACCAGCAGGCCCGAAATCAGGTTATGCTGCTCACCGGGCTCCCCCCCGTGGAAAGCAGGTCCTGCCTCGAACAACGCCAGATCCATGAAGCCCCGCGCCTGATTGCGCGCCGCAGCCTGCAACAGGCCGGGAAGCAGCGCAGGACGCATATGCGACATCTCGGACGAGATTGGATTGGCCAGCATGGTGGCATCATCACCACCGCCGAACAGCGCCGCAGAAGCCTTGTCAATGAACGTGTAGCTTACCACCTCATTGTAGCCGAGGCTGGCACAGGTCCGGCGTGCAATCTGCTGGCGGCGTTGTTGGGGTGTCATCACAGGCGCAGGCACACCATCGGTCAACCGCGGCAGAGGCTTGCCTTCCAGCTTTGTCAGCGAGGCAATCCGCGCCACTTCCTCAACCAGATCCGCCTCGCCCATCACATCAGGGCGCCAGCTCGGGACATGCGCCATATTGCCTTCCAGACGGAAGCCCAGCCGGGTCAATGTCTGGCGCTGTTCGGATTCCGGAATATCCATGCCGACCAGCGACTGAACCCGCTCCGGATCCAGCTTGTAAGCCCGCGCATGTTCCGGCACAGCACCTGCGGTCACCACATTCGACGGCTCACCGCCGCAGAGATCGAGGATCATGCGGGTAGCATGATCCAGCCCGTCGCGCGTGTATTCAGGGTCAACGCCCCGTTCAAACCGATAGCGCGCGTCAGAGTTGATTTTCAGCGCACGGCCTGTGGTCGCGATTTGAACGTGGTCCCAGAAAGCGCTCTCCAGGAACACATCGGCGGTCTCCTCGGTGCAGCCCGTGGCAACCCCGCCCATGATGCCTGCAATGCTCTCTGCGCCATTGTCGTCAGAGATCACCATCTGCCCCTCGGAGAGAGTGTAGTCCTTCTCATCCAGCGCTGTCAGCGTCTCGCCACCAACGGCACGGTGAACGCGCAGATTGCCTGCCACTTTCGCTGCATCAAACACATGCAACGGGCGGTTCTGATCGAAGGTGAAATAATTGGTGATATCGACCAGTGTCGAGATCGGACGCAATCCGATGGCGCTCAGCCGATCCTGCAGCCACTGCGGGCTTGGGCCGTTCTTGACGCCGCGGATCAGGCGACCGGTGAACAGCGGGCAACCATCCAGTGTATCCTCGGCAATATCAACCTTGAGCGGGCTCTCATAAACGCCGTCAACCGGCTCAATCGTGAGCGGTTTCAGCGTACCCAGACCGCGTGCGGCCAGATCACGGGCGATGCCGCGCACACCCAATGCATCCGGGCGGTTCGGAGTGATGGCAATTTCGATAACCGGATCCACCTTGGCCGGGGCATTCTGTGCCAACCAGTCAACAAACCGATCCCCGACCTCTCCCGAGGGCAGTTCGATAATGCCGTCATGTTCATCCGACAGCTCCAGCTCACGCTCGGAGGCCATCATGCCAAAGCTTTCGACACCGCGGATCTTGCCAACACCGATGGTGATATCGAGGCCCGGAATATACATGCCCGGTTTACACACCACCACGGTGATGCCCTCGCGGGCATTGGGGGCACCGCAGATGATTTGCATCTCACCTTCGTCAGTGTCGACCTTACACACCCGCAGTTTGTCCGCATCGGGGTGCTTCTCAGCATGTTTCACATAGCCCAGAGTAAAGTCCTTGAGCCGGTCGGCAGGGTTGGACACGCCCTCGACCTCGAGGCCGAGATCGGTCAGGGTTTCTGTGATATCCTCGACCGATGCGTCGGTCTCGAGGTGGTCTTTCAGCCAAGAAAGAGTGAATTTCATCGGTCCGGTTTCCTATGGCAAGCCATGCATGTTGCAGCAGGCAATGACAAAGATTGCCCCCATGTGCAAGCCTTGGCGCGGCTCGGGGCCTAAGGATAGCTGGGGGTGAGGCCCAAAAGCTCATCAAGCTGCCGCCCGATCCATCCGTGCGGAATGAAATGCCCACCGGGATACAGATCAAGCGTGACATCGCGCCCCGCGCAGCTCCAGCTGGTGCGAGAAAAAGTCAGGAAACTGCGTGCCTGCCAGTCCTTCTGCGGCGCGCCCGCGCCGTTACAACCAAAGGCCCGCCGCCACAGAGCCACCGGATAAGTCACGTCCCCTCCCGGCCCCATCGGAAAATCCATCACCTGATCAGCAAGACCATGCACATGGCGCACCTCTTCGGGGGCTTGCGGACAGGTCTCGGTCTGATCGATGCTCCCGGCAACGGCCAAAAGCGCCGCCACATCTGCGCCGCTTTGGCAGACATAGCGCCAGGCCATTGCCGACCCGTATGAGTAGCCGGACACATAGACCTTCTTCTGATCGACAGGATAGCGCCTGTTCACATCGTCCAGCACCGCGTCGGCAAAGGGCACATCTTCGGTGCCTGCAGTCCAGAAATTCCAACTCTTGCCGCGACCGTTGGGGGTCACCAGCAGGACCCCCCGCCGCTTGGCCGAGGCCCCTACCCGATCTGAGCGTTGCGCATGTTTTCCCGTCCGCGACCATCCGTGAAAATGCAGCAATACAGGCAACGGCGTCACCCCGTCCCAATCCTCCGGCTCCATCACGTGATAGCTACGCTCTCCCAGCTCACAGGCGAGATCTCCCCCGCAAGGAGCAGCATTGCCCTTCTAGGGTCCCATAGCAAGGGCGGAGGTGGCGCACATGTAAGCGGTTGAGAGCAAGAGGAGAAAACGTGTCATAGACGGGAGGCTACCCGACACCACGCCCCTGTCATTTCACATGTTTGTGGGGCGGTGAACCTAGGCCGCCAAACCAAAACGCCCGCCTCAGGTACGAGGCAGGCGTTCAGAAGTCCGTCATCCGGGCCTAGCGGCTCAGGCCACCGTGCAGTGTCGGCACATCCAGACACTGGAACCCGTAGTGGCGCAGCCAGCGCAGGTCGCTGTCGAAGAACGCGCGCAGATCGGGGATGCCGTATTTCAGCATTGCAATCCGGTCGATCCCCATCCCGAAGGCAAAGCCCTGATAGACATCGGGATCAATCCCACCCGCAGCGATCACCTTGGGGTGCACCATGCCGGAGCCGAGGATTTCCAGCCAGTCGTCGCCCTCACCGATTTTCAAGGTGCCATCTTTCCAGGAGCAGCGAATATCCACCTCTGCCGACGGCTCGGTGAAGGGGAAGTGCGAGGCCCGGAAGCGCAGATCGACGCTATCCACCTCAAAGTAGGATTTCACGAACTCTTCCAGCACCCACTTCAGGTTGGCCATGGAGATATTCTTGTCCAGCGCGAGGCCTTCGACCTGGTGGAACATCGGTGTGTGAGTCTGGTCATAGTCAGCGCGATAGACACCGCCCGGACAGATGATGCGCAGCGGCGCGCCCATCTTCTCCATTGAACGGATCTGCACCGGCGACGTATGGGTGCGCAGCACATGCGGCGGGCGGTCGTCGCCCTCAGCACGGTGCATGTAAAATGTATCCATCTCGGCGCGGGCCGGGTGATGGCCGGGAATATTCAGCGCATCGAAATTGTACCAGTCGGTGTCGATACGCGGGCCTTCGGCAACGGAGAACCCCAGCTCGGCAAAAATCGCCGTCAGCTCTTCGCTGGCCTGGCTGATCGGATGTAGCGAGCCATTGCGCGTCGGGCGGGTCGGCAGCGTGACATCTAGCCATTCCGTCCGCAGGCGTGCGTCCAGTGCGGCGTCCGCAAGCCCCGCCTTCTTGGCCGCCAGTGCGGCGTTGATCTCATCCTTCAGCGCGTTGAGAGCCGGACCTGCAACCTGCCGCTCTTCGGGCGTCATCTTGCCCAGCTCGCGCATCTTAAGGCTGACGTCGCCTTTTTTACCAACGGCTGCGACCCGGATGGCCTCCAGCGCGTTCTCATCGGCAGCATCGGCGATCTGCCCGAGATATTTTGCTTTAAGATCGTCCATGACGGTCCCCTGAATAATGCTGCCGCTCTGCTATCACAGCAGAGGCTGAAAGCAAGCATTTGCACCGGCTCTAAGCCAATCAGAACACAATCGCGACAATCCGGCAGCCCCAACGCACACCCGACGCCGCTGACCGGACGAAAGTGGCAAATAGGGTGCGACATGCAAAACGGGCCGCTCTTTCCAGAGCGGCCCGCTTGTGATCTTCCTGTGCCTGAACTTAGGCAGCCAGGGCGCTTTGTGCTTGCTTCACGATAGCACCGAAGGCTTCGGGTTCGTGGACGGCCAGATCGGCCAGCACTTTGCGGTCCACTTCGATACCGGCCAGGGTCAGGCCGTTGATGAAGCGGGAGTATGTCAGAGCCTCGTCATGGCTACGCACAGCTGCGTTGATCCGCTGGATCCACAGCGCGCGGAAATTCCGCTTGCGGTTCTTACGGTCGCGAGTTGCGTATTGATTTGCCTTGTCAACGGCCTGACGTGCTACCTTGAAGGTATTCTTACGACGGCCATAATAGCCTTTTGCGGCCTTGATGACTTTCTTGTGACGGGCGTGAGTTGTGGTACCACCTTTAACGCGGGACATATCTCAGATCTCCTCTTAGCGGTCGTAGGGCATGAAGCCCTTGACGATCTTTGCGTCGGGTGCCGACAGGGTAGTGGTGCCGCGAGCGTCGCGGATGAACTTGCGGGTCCGCTTGATCATGCCGTGGCGCTTGCCGGCCTGACCTGCGAGAACCTTGCCGGTCGCGGTCACTTTGAAGCGCTTCTTGGCGCTCGATTTTGTCTTCATTTTGGGCATTTCCGTCTCCTTCAATGCGGGTTCGGTCTATGCGCGACTCGGCATGCCACTCTGGGCCGGCCACGCGAACAGGGGTGCCGTTTACGCAAGCCAGGCTATAAGGGCAAGCAGATTCTTCATCTGAGACACCAAGATCTCACATTCAGGCCGGATGGGATCGGCTGCGGCAATCACCCCGCAACCACGGTCAGGTAAATCGGCCAATCACCCGGAAAATTGCCTTGGGAATATCATCGATCTGATAGCCCCCAGATTTGGTGCTGAAGGCATATAGTAGCAGACCAACCGCCAGGACAAGAAAAACCGCCGACACCCTGGGGGTGCGGCGGTCACTTGCGGCTGACAACAGCGATGGGATTGCCAGAAAGGCGAGCAAGAGCCCAAGCACCAGTGCCAGATCCGTATCCATGCTGCGCGCCCTCATTGAGATAAGACGCGACTAGGTTACTCCGGGTCGGTGCTGTAGATCAAACGTTCATCGCAGGGCGCCACGCGCAGGATGTTGGTGGTGCCCGGAACGTTGAACGGCACACCAGCCGTCACAACGATCTGATCCGTCTCCCCTGCGAAACCGCCAGACCGCGCGGCCCGTGCAGCACCGACTACGGCGCCCTTGAACCGTTCCTGATCCGGCGTCACCACACAGTTGCATCCCCAGCTCAGCGCCAGACGGCGGGCGGTGCGCGCCAGCGGCGTCAGCGCAATGATCGGCACGCCCGGACGTTCCCGCGCTGTCAAAAGCGCGGTGGTACCGCTCTGGGTGTAACAACAAATCGCCTTGATTTCGGTTTTCTCCGCGATCTCGCGCGCGGCAGCCACGATGGCATCTGCAACGGTATCACCCTTGGCAGAGCGTGACGCCGCGATGATCTGCACATAGGTCGGATCGACCTCAACCTCGGTCGCGACGTTGTCCATGGTCTGCACAGCCTCAATCGGATACTGACCTGCGGCTGATTCCGCTGACAGCATGATGGCATCCGCCCCCTCATAAATCGCCGTGGCCACGTCGGACACTTCTGCACGGGTCGGCATCGGGCTTTCGATCATGCTTTCCAGCATCTGGGTCGCCACGATCACCGGTTTGGCAGCTGCACGGCAGCGGCGCACCAGACGTTTCTGAATCGGCGGCACGGCAGAGACCGGCAACTCAACGCCCAGATCGCCGCGCGCAACCATGATCCCGTCGGAGGCATCCAGGATTTCATCAAAGTTATCAACGGCGGCTGGTTTTTCGATTTTCGACAGCACCGCCGCACGGCCATCGGCCAGACCACGTGCCTCATAAACGTCCTTCGCGCGCTGCACAAAGGAGAGTGCCAGCCAGTCGACGCCCAGCCCGCAGACAAATTCCAGATCCCCGCGATCCTTCTCAGAGAGCGCCGCCAGCGGCAGCACAACATCAGGGACGTTCACGCCCTTGCGGTTGGAGATGGTTCCGCCGGTGGTCACAATGCAATTGGCGAAATCATTGCCGCATGTCTCAACCTTGAGGCGGATCTTACCATCGTTGACCAGCAGATGAGCACCCGACTGCAGCGCCTCAAAGATCTCGGGATGCGGCAGGCAGACCCGATTTACGTCGCCCTCGGCCTGATCCAAATCCAGGCGGAAGGACGCGCCCTCAACCAGCTCTTCTGAGCCGTTGGCAAATACACCTACGCGCAGCTTCGGCCCCTGAAGGTCGGCGAGGATGGCGATGGAGCTGTCCAGATCGGCCTCGACCTTGCGAATGATCGCATGTTTGGCGGCAATCTCTTCGTGGCTACCGTGGGACATATTCAGACGAAACACATCTGCGCCAGCCTCATGCAGCGCACGGATGGTCTCATAGGTTTCGGATGCCGGCCCAAGGGTGGCAACAATCTTTACATTGCGCGATCTTCTCATGGGGTCATCCTCTTCATCGGCTGAAACTTTGTTATCGCAAACATTGCTGCGGCGCTTATCGCCTAATTCCCATTTTGCCGCAACTCCCCTAACGCTTCATCACCAAATGGCGACGTACGGATGACAGTTGGGGCGTATTTTTGACCCACCCGGCTACCCGCCGATTGATCTTCCCCTCCTGACCGTCTTGTCATCAGTTGCTCAGTCCAGACGCAGCTGTTAGTCACACTGATGATTTCACAGATGGAGCCCGACATGGACAAGCAAACCCAGATCGAACTCGAAGCAGCCGCCTTTCGCCGACTGCGCCAGCATCTGATGGAAGATCGCACGGACGTTCAGAACATCGACATGATGAACCTCGCTGGTTTTTGCCGCAACTGCCTGTCGCGCTGGTATCAGGAGGCGGCCAATGAGCGGGGCATCGAGATGGGCAAATCAGAAGCCCGCGAACTCTTCTACGGGATGACCATGGACGAGTGGAAGGCCAACTACCAGACCGACGCCTCTGCTGAGAAACAGGCGGCCTTTCAGACGGCTTTTGCAGACAACGTCGGCAAAGAAAATTCGTAACCGGTCAGCGCGACTTCGCAGATCATTCCCGACGTCCAGACAAAGGCCCCACTCGGGGCCTTAATCTTTGCCGCAGCACCGAGGCTAGGACCCGCTTGCTCAGATCACCCCGATCTCGGCAAGCGCCTGTGACAGTTCCGGCGGCAATGGCTTCTCCGCCGCTCGCCCCTTGGGCAGGTCCGGTGGCGTATCCTCCGGCTTCAGGTAGCGCCAACCCTGGAACGGACGACGCAGCGCGATCTGGGTCCGGTGGATTTCAGAGGCCAGAACGATGGCACAGCGCCGGACACCGTCGCCACCGATCACCTCATCCAATCGCAAAATCCGTTGGCGGCATTGGATTTGTCCCTTGATCACCCAATAGATCGACCCACCATTGACGATCTCCGCCTCTCGCTTGGGCCACATCCGCGTGACATGGCGCGGCAGCCCCTCAGGCAGTTGCTTGCGATACTCCGCCTGCCAGGCCGCCAGCCCATCAACGGTTTCAGTCCCAACAGAAAGTTTCACCAGATTGATATAGTTATCCACAAGATGCCCACAGAGTCGTCCAGAGTATGAACTCTATATTGTAGGTCAGACTGGCAGATCGACAAGGTGTTGTGGTATGATGATGATAAATTTATGCCTCAATGTGATTTCAGCGTTGAGGATCGCAGCGCGGCTGGTGTAGGCAGGCCGCCACCTTAGCCACGACCGACCATAGGGATTCGCCATATGAGCCGCTTTGCCGCCCCGATTGCCGAACAGATCTGGGACATGAAATACCGTTTCAAACAGGCCGATGGCACCCCCATCGACCAGACCGTTGAGGACAGCTGGCGCCGCATCGCACGCGATTTGGCGCGGGCTGAGAGCGACCCCAAAACTTGGGAAGACAAATTCTACGGTGCGCTTGAGGATTTCCAGTATCTGCCAGCCGGTCGTATCACCGCAGGTGCCGGCACCGCGCGACAGGTAACCCTGTTCAACTGCTTCGTCATGGGCACTGTTCCCGATAGCATGTCAGGCATTTTCGACATGCTGAAAGAGGCCGCGCTGACCATGCAGCAGGGCGGCGGCATCGGTTATGATTTCTCGACAATCCGTCCGCGCGGCGCAGATGTAAAAGGCGTCGCGGCAGACGCCTCCGGCCCGCTGTCATTCATGGACGTCTGGGACGCCATGTGCCGCACCATCATGTCGGCAGGCTCCCGTCGCGGCGCGATGATGGCGACCATGCGCTGCGATCACCCGGATATCGAAGCCTTCATCACCGCGAAATCCGACCCGGCTCGCCTGCGCATGTTCAACATGTCCGTACTGGTCACCGATCCGTTCATGGAGGCGGTGAAAGCCGATGGCTCCTGGGAGCTGATCTTTGACGGCAAGGTCTACCAGACCGTGCAGGCGCGGGATCTTTGGAACAAGATCATGCAGGCGACCTATGATTACGCAGAACCCGGCGTGATCTTTATCGACCGCATCAACAAGGCCAACAACCTGTCCTATGTGGAACAGATCGCAGCCACCAATCCCTGCGGCGAACAGCCCCTGCCCCCCTATGGTGCCTGTCTGCTGGGCTCCATCAACTTGGCACGTCTGGTCAAGAACCCGTTCGAGACGGAGTCCGAACTGGACCCCGAAGGGCTGAAAGATCTGGTCGCAACCGCCGTGCGGATGATGGACAATGTTGTCGATGTTTCCAAATTCCCGCTGGACGCACAGGCACAGGAAGCCCAGAACAAGCGCCGCATCGGCCTTGGCGTGACCGGTCTGGCCGACGCCTTGCTGATGCTGGGGTTGCGCTATGGCTCGGACGAAGCCGCGCGTCAGACCGAAGACTGGCTGCACGCGATCGCCCGCGCGGCCTATCTGGCGTCGGTGGACTTGGCCAAGGAAAAAGGCGCCTTCCCGCTGTTCGACGCGGACGCCTACTTGGCGTCGGGCACCATGATGGACATGGATGAGGACGTGCGCGACGCGATCCGCGAGCATGGCATCCGCAATGCGCTGCTGACCTCCATTGCCCCCACCGGTACCATCTCGCTTTATGCAGGCAACGTATCTTCCGGCATTGAGCCCGTCTTTGCCTATGCCTACACCCGCAAGGTCCTGCAGAAAGACGGCAGCCGCACCGAGGAAGAGGTCGTGGACTACGCTGTGCAGATGTGGCGTGACAAGTTTGGCGACAAGGAACTGCCCGACTATTTCGTCAACGCCCAGACGCTTTCCCCGTCCGAGCATGTCAAAATGCAGGCCGCGGCCCAGAAGTGGATCGACTCATCGATCTCTAAGACCATCAATTGCCCCGAAGACATTTCCTTTGACAGCTTCAAGGATGTCTACATGCAGGCCTGGGATCTGGGTTGCAAAGGCTGCACCACCTACCGCCCGAACGACGTGACCGGCTCCGTTCTCTCTGTGAGCGAAAGCGCAGACACCGCACCAGGTGAAACCGCCGACGCACCACATGAGGCCGATATCAGCGAGTCTGGCGCGGCAGAAGTGGTCTATATGTCCGAGCCGCTGGATCGTCCGCAATCTCTGGAGGGTCACACTTACAAGCTGAAGTGGCCAGACAGTGAGCATGCGATCTACCTCACTATCAACGACATCATAATCAACGGCCATCGCCGCCCGTTTGAGGTTTTCATCAACTCCAAGAACATGGAGCATTATGCCTGGACGCTGGCCCTGACCCGCATGATCTCAGCCGTGTTCCGCCGTGGCGGTGATGTATCCTTTGTCGTGGAAGAGCTGAAAGCGGTCTTCGATCCCCGTGGCGGTGCCTGGGTGCAGGGAAAATACATCCCCTCCATTCTCGCGGCGATCGGTGGCGTGATCGAAACCCATATGGTGGCAACCGGTTTCCTCGAAGGCGAAGGAATGGGCCTGAAGTCCGATCCAAAAGCAGAAGTGGTTTCCCTCAACGCCCCACGCGGCAAACCCTGTCCCAGCTGTGGCCAATATGATCTGCAAATGGTCGAAGGCTGCATGACCTGCCGCAGCTGCGGCCACTCCAAATGCGGCTGAGCAAGCGGTTGCTGCTTGTGTGGTGACAAGCTAAATTTGGCCATTTGTAGGAAGAAATGGCCATTTTACAAGCTTAGAGCGGCCATTGAGGAGAGACGCGTTTGCAGTGATATTCTGCCTGTAATTCGCGTGCTTCAGCCACCGTCAGCTTCTTGAAAGGAACATGGGTCCAAGCGTCAGTCAACGAAAATACAAACTCAAGTTTTTTCGAAGAATGGTGACCTTTGATGTCCGCAAAGATTGCAATGTAAAAATGAAGAAGGCCGCAGGAATACCTGCGGCCTTCGTTCGTTGTGGGGCTGGCTGACCTACAATCACGTCAGTTCGACCGGCGATACGATCCAAGGTGGAAACGGATCAGACGACATCAGCTCGCCTTCAGCCTGGCAACCTGTAGCTCACTATCGATGCGCGCAGCGAGAAGCTCACGCATTGCCAGAAGCTGGCGAAAATGCCGAAGGAGGTTTTCCAACTCAGTGCCGGTTGTCGACAGGATTGGGGCTGACTTGACATGGCCAATCGCGCCGAGCTTGGGGGTCATGTGTTCCGTCGAACACATTCTGATGCCCCAAGGTTTCGCGGCAAACGGCTGCCTCGAGGATGCTGGCTGCCTGACCGATGTGATTGCTCGCGCCGGGTCCAATTGGCCCCTCCTCACGCAAAGCAGCAAGGGAACCCAACAGTGTTGTGTGATCTGTTGCCGATAGGATCGGACCGCTGGATTGGACCGCATCATGCAGCACGTCCAGCCCCAGCAGGATGCGAGCCCAAAGCTCTTGGATCGACAGGTGATCGTGGTATTTCATGTTCAATTCCTTCCCTTGCGACATACGCTGATAGAGGTTCGCGGTTTCGCGCGCCCTATTTGACGAAATGACGGTATCAAGCGGCTTTCTGTTCGATTGGGGTGAGTACGCGCGCGCATTGCTGCTGCTTGGGGGCGCCGATCTTTTCCAGCAGCTCGTAGAGACGATCGGTGAGCAGACAAATCTCTTCCACCTCTGGGCTGCCCGGGTCCAAAACTGTCCACGGAGAAAGGTCCTGATCAAAACCATCCGAAATGGGATCGAGAGACAGGAGCCGATGCAAATCGACCAGTCTGCGCCGGAGCCCACGTTCAAGGGCTGTCGCCTGTCGCAAATCGGACATGAGCCGCAGGACACTTGCGGTGCCCGCATCCCCAGCGAGAATTCCCGCGGCACGACACAGCGCTGGACCATTTTCGCTGAAATGGGCGCGGGCGGCGGAGAGATTTGGGTCCGGCGATAGGGATTGGTTGGATATCTTACGCATCATGGTGTTCCTCCTTTGTGCGCATCTGCCCTTCTTGGCAGCATCAAGTCCGTCCGCTATCGGTAGTTTGGGAAGCGTTCCTCTATTCATGTCTGGGCCGACTGGCCCTGTACCATCGTGCAAAGAACATTGGCCACTTTCCTATTAGACGAAGAAAAAAACTTAGGTTCGGCGCAAGAATTTTGGCGGTTCAAATCATCTACTCGGACCTGGCATACTGGGAAAAGCTATGGGCGGCACATGCGAGCAGCGCGGTTTGCCAATATGAACCGCAATAGAGTGGCGGAGATGGCTTTTGGGCATTGGCCGCATTCCAAGCCGGTGGGGCAAAGAGAAAAGCCCTCGCAGTAGAGAGCTGCGAGGGCTATAGATGTAGTGGTTCAGATGTGATCTGATAGTTGGCCGTTTTTCCGGCGGCGTCTGTCAGGTCAAGTTCAGCTCAGGAACTTTTCCTTCCAGATCTCTTTCCCGTCGATCATAGTTTCGACAGGCGTTCTGCCGCAACACATTTTGCCCTGATGCGTGCGCAGGTGATTGTAATGGTGCAGCCATTCATCCAGATCGGCCTGCAGCATTTCGATGCTGTCATAGAGTTTCTTGCGAAAGGCGACTTGGTAGAACTCCTGCAGGATTGTCTTGTGAAAGCGCTCACAGATGCCGTTGGTCTGGGGTGATTTCACCTTGGTTTTGGTGTGGTCGATATCGTTGATTGCCAGGAAGAGCTGGTAGTCATGTTTGTCGACCCGGCCAAAATATTCCGTACCCCTGTCGGTCAAGATCCGCAGTACCGGCAGGTCATGCTCGTCATGGAACGGCAGCACCCGATCGTTGAGCAGATCGGCGGCGGTGATCGGCGTCTTGGTGGGGTAGAGTTTGGCGTGTGCCACCTTGCAATAGGTATCCACATAGGTCTGCTGATAGACACGCCCGACGCCCTTGAGGGTGCCGATGTAAAACGTGTCCTGACTGCCCAGATAGCCTGGGTGGGCCGTCTCAATCTCCCCGCAGGCTTCGTCATCCAACTTCTTTTTCTCAAGGGCCTGGACCTGCGCCTCGGTCAGGATGCCTCCTTCTTCCGCCACCTTGGCCTCCAGCGCTTTCAGGCGGGCCTTGAAGTTTGCCAGGTCGTTCAGCAGCCAGATCGAACGAACACCGGAGGGTGAAACGAAAACACCCAGTTTGCGCAGTTCGTTGGAGGTACGGGCCTGGCCGTAGGCCGGGAAATCTGTGGCGGATTTGATGACCGCCTGCTCGGTCGCGTCGTCCACCCGGTTCGCCAGATTGGGCTTGCGCCGGGTGCGCTCGAAAAGGGCTTCGACGCCGCCGTCTTCAACCGCCGATTTGTAACGGTAGAACGTGTCCCTGCTATAGCCCATCACCTGGCAGGCCTTTGAAACGTTGCCCAGCTCCTCGGCCAGGTTCAGCAATCCGGTTTTGTGTTTGATGATCTTGTCAGTAGAATTCAACATCGTGGCTTCCTCGTTTTGTGGTTGGTCAGCACCACCATCAAAACGGGCAACCATCATCTCCATCAAGAGATGCGCCGTCCCCATTTCAGCTTGCTGAGAAGGGGGCGGTGTCAGATCACATCGAGACTAATTCACTATAGATATTGTGATGACGAGTGAAAGCCTATCTGTCGTCCCAGCTCCATGTCTCTTCAATGGTATTCGTCGGAGCCCCGGAGGTATCGCCATCGTCAGAAGGCGGAGATTGCACGATACCGCTCACTACAGGCGCGGAACCTGCAACTTGCTTGTGCGCCGCAGGAGATTGCGATGTATCAAGCTCAATGCCGAGGCCGTCGAGGGCCGCTCGGAATGGTGTTAGGACCTGTCGCGGTTTGATGCCGCTCCTTTGAAAGCATTTATTGCATCAAAGGAGACGAGCTATGGGAACGAAACGGACGGACGAATTCCGCGCTGATGCGGTGCGGATCGCGCTGGCAAGCGGGCTAACACGCAAGCAGGTTGCATCTGATTTAGGTGTTGGTCTGTCGACGCTAAACAAATGGGTGACGGCCTATCGTGATACTGAGGTGGTGCCGGACAAAGACCTGGACCTTGCCCGCGAGAATGAGCGGCTTCGACGCGAGAACCGTATTCTCAAGGAAGAGAGGGATACTCTAAACTGAAGAAGGTCAGGAAAGGCCCCAGTGGGGCGTTTCCCCGATGAAGGCCACAGCCGTCTTTGTCGGGTTATGAATGTCAGCGAACGAGTCTTGCGCGACTATCGCAGCCGTCCCGCCAGCCGAAGGCCGCGAACCGACATGGTTATTCTGGCCCACATCAAGGAACAATCCCGTCTCGGCCCAGGGAGCTACGGTCGCCCGAGGATGACTGAAGAGCTGAAGGAACTTGGCCTGAACGTCGGACACCGTCACGTCGGCCGCTTGATGCGCGAGAACGGAATAAGGGTCGAACGCTCAAAGAAATACAAGGTAATGACCGACAGCAATCATGCCTTCAACATTGCGCCGAACCTTTTGAACCGGGACTTCTCAGCGGATCAGCCCAACCAGAAATGGGCGGGCGACATCAGCTACGTTTGGACACGGGAAGGCTGGCTCTATCTTGCCGTGATTTTGGATTTGCATTCCCGGTGTGTCATCGGCTGGGCCGTGAGCAACCGCATGAAGCGCGATCTGGCAATCCGAGCACTGAAGATGGCTATCGCCTTACGACAGCCACCAAAAGGCTGCATCCATCATACGGACCGCGGCAGCCAGTACTGTTCGCACGACTACCAGAAGATCCTGCGCCAGCATGAGTTCCAGGTGTCCCTCTCATGCATGTAAACATGCACTGCCGGGCAGTGGATGAACGGCAAGGGCAATTGCTACGATAACTCCGCTGTCGAAGCGTTCTTCAAAACCATCAAAGCCGAGCTGATCTGGCTCAGGTCATGGAAAACACGGCGGCAAGCGGAGATGGCGATCTTCGAATACATCAATGGCTTCTGCAATTCACGCCGCCGCCACTCAGCACTGGGCTGGAAAAGCCCGGTCACGTTCGACCGGAAAGTGGCCTAAACGAGCACCAGAGGCGGCACAAAACGGGACACGTCCAGTTAACCGCTTGCCTGAACCTGTCGCCCGTTTTCCCGGTGCCAGGCACCGACATCAAAAGATACGTGATCGCCAAAGCTATCTATCCGGGTTTCCTGCGGCAGGTTGGCCGGGCAGTAGCTGGCTTGGGCGGTCGGCAAATGTTGTACATTGGATTGCGTCGCAAGCCACCTGTCTGCGGAAAACAGCGTGCTTTGACGCAAGACCACATTCCAGATGAAGTAGTGGTGCGGGATAACGACGCGCGGTTCTGTCTGGCGGATAATGTCCTCGGCCATTGGATAGCCAAGGACATGCTCTGAATCGTCGACGGGCAGCAGCAGAATGTCGATGTGCCCTAGCTGCTCCCAGATATGTTTCGGAGGATTGTGCCGGTTGTCACCCCAATGAAGAATGCGCAGCCCGCCGGTTTCCACCAAAAGCATGCAATTGTCCCAGCTACGGGCATTGTTCGGCGGCAGTACGGGGTTGCCGCCGAAATAGGCGTTGATTTTCTGGAAGTCGTAAGGCGCGAAAGTTTCGTCGGTGGCGTGTTTGTCAGCGATACCGGTGATTTTCAGGTCGCCAAAACCATAAGTTCCGATCAACCGGTCCAGCAGTACGCTGGCGTCCAGCCGGTGCAGCGCGTCATGATCGAAATGAGCATGGGTCGATGCGCCAATGTCCACGCTGGTTTCCGGAAAGTCATGAAAGAACCAGTCAGCTTTGCCGGTCGGCAGGTTACGCCAGGGGTCGATCATCAACGTGATACCGGCAGGCGTGGTGATCCTAAAGGCAGATCCGCCGAAATAGGCAATCTCCACGTCATCCTGTTGCGACTGGCAATCTTGCCGATATTCCATCATCCGGTTGTGGTTTCTGGCTGAACGCCAGGCCGAAAGCCCCGAGTTTATTGTCATGATGCTCCGCCCGCCATGTTACTCTGCCAGATGGCAGGCAACCCGGCTGCCATTAATGTTGCGCATCTGTGGACGGACTTGTGAGCACTGCGCGGTTGCAATCGGACAGCGCGGATGGAACGCGCAGCCAGACGGCGGATTGATCGGGTCGGGAATTTCGCCTTGGGGTGGCTCCACCTCACGGCCAAACGCGTCCATTTTAGGTGCCGCTGCCAACAGCATCTGAGTATAGGGGTGTTTGGGGGCCTCAAACAGATCGTCGGGGGCTGCCTCCTCGACCAGGCGGCCCAGATACAGCACGCCAATCCTGTCGGAGATATGACGCACCACCGTCAGATCATGGCTGATGAACAGATAGGTGAGGCCGAGGTCGTCCTTAAGATCGCTCATAAGGTTCAGCACTTGTGCCTGCACTGAAACATCAAGTGCCGAGGTCGGTTCATCGCAGACGATCAGCCGGGGCTGGGAGGCCAACGAACGGGCGATGCAGATCCGCTGGCGCTGGCCGCCGGAAAACTCATGCGGGAACTTGTCTGCGTCTTCTGCCGAAAGGCCAACCTGCTCCAGCAGACGCTCCGCCAGCTCTTTGGTTTCTCCGCCCTTGGCGGCGACAGGCTCAGCGATAATGTCGCGCACCCGCCAGCGCGGATTCATCGACGCATAGGGATCCTGAAAGATCATCTGGATCGCGTCGCGTGCTTTGGTAATCGCAACGGCATCCGTTTCCCGGTTCAGGTCCACGCCCGAAACTTTGACGGCGCCGCTAGAGTTTTCCAAAAGGCCGACCACCATCTTGCCGATGGTAGACTTGCCAGATCCGCTTTCGCCCACCAGCGAGTAAACGGTCTTTTCCTTGATGTCGAAGCTGACATCCGAGACCGCAGTCAAATGCGATTTGGGCAACCGTTCCAGCACCCGGTTCAGCCAGGGTTTGGAAACGTCGAAGACCCGGGTCAGCTCATTGACGGAAACGATGGCGTTCATGCTGCGCCCTCCAGTTTGATTGCATGCCAGCAGGCCGAACGTCCACTGTCGGCCTCAAGCGTGGGCGGCGAGCCGTTGCGGCAGCGTTCAGTTGCCCGTTCACAGCGCGGCGAAAAAGCACAACCCGGCGGCAGGCTGTGCAGCCGCGGCATAGCGCCGGGGATCTGGCGCAGGCGGTGCTGCCCGGCCGATGCCGAAGGTGTCGAACCCATCAACCCGTCCGTATAAGGGTGGCGCGGTCGGGTGACTACGTCACGCACATCGCCGATTTCAGCCATGCGGCCCGCATACATCACCGCCACACGGTCAGCAGCTTCTGCAATTACCCCCATGTCATGGGTGATCAGCATCACCGCAGTACCGCGTTCACGGCACAACCGTTTGAGCAGCGCGATGATCTGCGCCTGCACCGAAACATCCAGCGCGGTCGTAGGCTCATCTGCGATGATCAAGGAGGGCTCGGCGCACAGGGCAAGCGCAATCACAACCCGCTGGCGCATACCGCCGGAAAACTCGTGCGGGTAGCTGTCGATACGCTCGGAAGCTGCCGGGATGCCGACTTCTTCCAACGCAGCAATAGCGCGGGCACGGGCCTCAGGCTTGGTCAGCTCCAGATGCTCCATCATGGTTTCGGTTAGCTGATCGCCGATCCGCAACAGCGGGTTGAGCGAGGTCAGCGGATCCTGGAAGATCATGCCGATCTCTTTGCCGCGCAGCCGCCGCATTTTTTCACGCGGGAGGTTGTCGATACGCTGCCCGTTCAGCCGGATCTCACCTCCGGTGATGCGGGCAGGCGGGTTCAAAAGGCCTATGACTGCATTGCCGGCCATGGACTTGCCTGCGCCGCTCTCGCCGACGACGCCGAGGATTTCGCCCGGGGCAATGTCATAGCTGACCTTGTCGGTGGCGCAGAGCCGCGCATGACGGGTTGGAATTTCGACCACAAGGTCACGAATGGAAAGGACAGGATCAGTCATTAGCGCAACTTCGGATTGAGGGCATCGCGCAGCCAGTCACCCAGCATGTTCACGCTCAGCGCAAGTGTTAGGAGGGTCAGGGCGGGGAACAGAAGGATCCACCACTCACCGGAGAACAGGAAACCCTGGCCAATCCGGATCAAAGTGCCCAGCGAAGGCTGTGTAGGCGGCGCACCGACACCCAAAAAGCTGAGTGTAGCTTCGGCGATAATGGCCAGCGCCAGGGAGATCGTCGCAATGACCAGAACCGGAGACAGGACGTTAGGGAGGAGATGGCGGATCATGATGACCCACTTGGAACGTCCGATCAGCCGCGCCGCCTGCACATACTCCCGGTTTTTTTCGACGAGCGTCGCACCGCGGACCACACGGGCGAATTGGACCCATTCACCCAGGCCGATGGCCAGGATCAGGACCCAGATCGCCATCTGGTCGCGGTATTCAACCGGGGTAACCCCTTTGACGATCCCGAAAATCAGCATGGCGACCAAGATTGAAGGGAAGGTGAGCTGCACATCGGCAACCCGCATGATGATGGTTTCGGTCCAGCCGCCGACATAGCCGGCAAGCAAGCCAAGGATAATGCCCAGAACCATCGCAAATGTAACGGACAGAACGCCGACCATCAGCGAAATGCGCATGCCGTATAGAATGGTTGAAAACACGTCCCGGCCCTGATCGTCAGTTCCCAGCAGGAAGACTTCCCCGGTGAATTCATTGGGGTGCATCGGTTTTGAAAAACCGTTCATCAGGTTCAGGGTTGCCGGGTCGAACGGGTTGTGCGGTGCGATAAGCGGAGCAAGGATCACTGCCAGTGCCAAGACCAGCACGATCAGTGCGGACACCACCGCGACGGGAGAGTTTCGGAAGTTCCAGGCGAGGTCGGAATGCCAGATGTTTTTGAGTTTTTGCATTAGTGAGCTCCTGCCTTGCTGGTCCGCAGGCGCGGGTCGATAAGGAAGTAAAGAAGGTCAACAATCAGGTTGATGCCAACAAAGAGAACCGAAATCAGCATCAGATAAGCTGCCATTACAGGGATATCGACGAACTGAACCGCGTTGATGAACAACAGTCCTACGCCCGGCCACTGAAAGACGGTCTCGGTGATGATCGCAAAAGCAATGATGCTGCCCAATTGCAGGCCGATGATGGTGATGACAGGCACCATGGTGTTGACTAGCGCATGGCGGAAGTAGACTGCCCTTTCCCCTAGGCCCCGGGCCCGGGCAAACCGGATGTAGTCGGTGCGCAGAACTTCCAGCATTTCCGAACGGACAAGCCGCATGATCAGCGTCATCTGGTATAGGCCAAGCGTGATGCTGGGCAGAACCAGAGACATAAGGCCGCTTTTGGTCAGAAACCCGGTGGACCATTGTCCAAGCATCACCGTCTCTCCGCGCCCGAAGGAGGGCAGCCAGCCCAATTCAACCGAAAACACATAAATCAGCAGTATACCGATCAGGAAGGTTGGCAGGGAGACCCCTATCAGGGAGGCGGTCATAATGGTATTCGCCAGCCAGCCATCCCGCCGGATGGCCGTGAGGACCCCCAGTCCGATACCAAGCACCATAGCCAGGGTGCCCGAAACCAGCGCCAATTCAAGTGTGGCGGGCGCGCGCTCAATCAGGATGTCTGCGACGGGCCGCCCCTGACGGTAACTGAGACCGAAATTGCCCTGGGCGGCGTTTTCAAGAAAGCGCCAGTATTGGACCGGAAACGGTTGATCCAATCCCAGGTCGGCGCGCAGGCGTACAACGTCTTCGGTGGTGCGCTCCTGTCCCAGCATGTTCTCGATCGGGTCGCCCACAAAGCGGAACATGGAAAAGGCGACAAGACCGACCACAAACAGGACCAGAACGGACTGCATTATGCGGCGGATGATATAGGCTAACATTGACTTTGATCTCCCTGACCGAAGATTGCGGCAGTCCGCGGGGATGTTCCCCGCAAGCGGACGCGTGCTCCGGCGCAGGCACCCTCACACAGGGGTGCCTGACTGGTTTTCCTTATTTGAAGGCGAAGTATTTGAACTTCGGGCTGTCTTCCGGATCGACGATTGCGTCGACATGGGACTTCATGCCCCAGTTCAGCACCTGATGGTGAATCGGGAGGTACAGCACATCTTCCTGCACCTGGTCCCAGATCGCGCCAATCGATTCATTGCGTGCGGCGATATTGGTCTCGCTCGCCAGTGCCTCGATTGCTTTGTCCAGTTCGGCGTTTGAATAGCGTGTGCTGTTCCACGACCCATAAGCCTCGCCTTTGGAATGAACCAGAAAGTTGAAGATGTACTCTGAGTCATAGGTCGGAACACCCCAGCCCAGCATGTAGAAGTCGGATTCCAGATTGTTGATCAGCGGAAAATGCTGGGCCTTGGGTTTCGCATCCAGGTTCACGTTGATGCCGATCTGAGCGAACATACCGACCGAAGCCTGGCAGATTGCCTCATCATTGATGTAGCGATCGTTCGGGCAGTCCAGCTTGATTGAGAAACCGTCGCCGTATCCCGCCTCTTCCATCAGCGCCTTTGCCGCTGCGATATCTGTTGCCGGAACCTTGTCCAATTCGGCAGTCCAGCCGTTCACGAAGGGCGGCAGCGCCACGCCCGCAGGCTCCGATTGGCCGCGCATCACGATTTTCTGGATGGCTTCGCGGTTGATTGCCATGTTCATCGCCTGGCGCACGCGCACGTCTGACAGCGGGTTCCTGCCATCGACATTGTCGTTGGCCAGATCCGCATCGCCCTGGTTCATGCCAAAGAAGATCACCCGGTTCTGCGGTGCCTTGCGCACGTCCAGGCCTTCTGAACCGTCCACACGGGAAAGATCCTGCACTGGCACGTCCTGGATGAAGTCCACTTCACCGGACAGAAGGGCAGCGACACGGGTCGCCGGATTCTGGATCGGCGATGCTTCAATCCGGGTCACTTGCAGCGGGAACTGCCCCAGGCCCCAGTAGCCGTCAAAACGCTCCAGCACGGTTTTCACGTCCGGCTCGCGGCTGACCACCTTATAGGGGCCTGTGCCGTTAGCATTTTTGGCAGCATAGGTGCTTTCGCCGCCCTCATAGTCCTGCACATCGACAGCATCGTTGGCCTCGGCCCACCCCTTGTCCATGATCAAGAGGTTGGTGAGGTTGTTCGGCATGATCGGGTTCGGACCCTTAGTCACGATCTCAACCCTGTAGGGGCCCGTGGCGCGGACTTCGGCGACCGAAGCAAGAACCTCGCGGTAGTTGCTTTTTTCGGTCATTGCCCTGTTTATCGAAAACACGACATCTTCACTGTCAAAATCCGCACCATCGTGGAATTTAACGCCGTCACGCAGCGTGAAAGTCCAGACATTGGGATCGCTTTCAGAAGGTCTCCATTCGGTCGCCAGTCCAGGAACCAGCCCGCCCTTCATATCGCGGTCCACGAGCGGTTCCATGATTTGGCGGCCGAGTGTGATCGTCGGACCCTCGTTCTGAGCATGTGGATCCAGGGTCAGTGCATCGCCTGCGCGTGCCCATTTCAGGGTTTCGGCTTCAGCCGAACACACGGCTCCTGCGTAAAACACGCTTGTAAGCAGCAGTGATTTGAGTTTCATATTTTTCCTCCATGTTGCCCCCAAAATGCAAGGCGTGACCGTTCGGCAAATCATCGGATTTGCCGCTAAGCGCCTTCAGCGGAGCCATATTATTGAGACAAAGCCTTGCGTCCCTCCACGATACGCAAGACAGCTTCATTTATACGCGACGGCCTACAAGACAGAGCTGCGTGTAGACAGGTTACCTAAGGTTTGAAGTAATAATGAACGCAATAATTGAAGTTTTGGGAAAATTTTCTATCAAATGACCCGTTATTTCAAGAACAACAGATCAAGGCCGCAGAATTCAAAGTTACCTGATGGGCGGCTGGACGTAGCTACTAACTTAGCTTGCGCGTTGTGATATTTTTTTCCGAAAACCGCGCACCAGGGTCGGCTAGCAGAGGTTTTTTTTCCTCATACGACTCCTCAGATCCAATCCGCCGGAGCTGAAATGCTACCAACAATTGGCGGATTCTTTCCGCAGACGCAGGTTTCTCTGGATCGGAATAGTGCGTGTTAGGTATTATCTGCCGTTAGGGTGCAGTGCACGAACGGCAGGAAAGTCCGGCTCCTTGTTAGCAGATCCTGGCTGCAGCGAAGGAACGGCCTAAATTCCTCACCTCAGAGTGGCTTTGAATGGCCGGTCTCGTGACATCGGCCGCAACGCAGCGATGAGCCTACCGCACCTGCAAGCGAATGCTGCGTCAGCAAACACCTGTAACGGCAATGGCAGCAATGCCCCGCTCACTGCCAATCCAAGCCCGACCAAGTGATGGGCCTCTATGTCTCGGCCATCTGCCGTTTGATCCTAGCTGTATGAAGTTCAGCTTTTTCCATTCAGATAGTCCAGCTTGTTGGTAGTTCGGGGCGAGAGTGCCCCCTATGAGTGCGAACAAATGAGCACGGGACCTTATTCAATTGATCAAAAACGGGGCCAGCTCTGCCGTCCTCGCCGCAAAGAAAATCGTGATTACTTCAAAGTATCCTACCCGGTACACTTGCACAGCTAAAGCGGAATTTCTGATATGCCCATGCAGCTTATGGGAGATTTTAGACTTGAGTTGCGTGGGGGGCCAGTTGGTTGTGGCACGATATGACAACGACAGCTAGTTCATGGAGCCCGACGAGAAGTTTCGTGCAAAGGCATTTCGACCTTCACTGCGTTCTGCCAAAGCCAAGGGTCGGCAGGGCGTGCAGCAGACTTTCTGCTTCGGTCCGGGCATCTCTCAGAGCGCTTTGAACACGCTTGGTTTAGCAGCGCTAAAAAATGTTCCAAGACTGGGTACAAATCAACCACCTCATGGTGCGGTGGTTTGTGCGTGTTGTGACATGCCAATGACCTCTTGCTAGCCAAGACGCGGCACTGGCAAGCGATACTCCTACTTCTGGCGCCCGACACATGCATGCTCTGAGTACCGCAAGAATATCCGCGCTGAGAAAGTTTAAGCTGGGTTTGAGGAAGTTCTGAGTGCCATGTCGCCAACCGAAAATGTTCTCTCAGTGGCGATGTCGATGCTAGTGGATGCATCAGGCCAGAGCGATCAACATACCAAACAGGCAAAGACTGCGCTGAAACGCCAAATCACTGAACTGGACAATCAGCAGGATGTCATGGTGGAGCGGTTGATCGAAACATCGAACCCCAAAGTCATAGCGGCACTGGAAACCAAAATTGCAAAGCTGGACGAAGACAAGCTGCGTCTGGGTGACTAAGTCACGCAAAACACCAAACCAAAAGCGAGCATGGGTCAGATTTTCGAAATTTTGCGCGAATTCCTGCCAAACCCTTGGAAAATATATGATAAAGGGTCGCTAGCCTTGAAGAAAACCATTCTCAAAACGGCATTCAAAGCGCCTTTGGCCTATGATGGCCAAAACGGTTTTCGAACTCCGCGAGTGTCTGAAGTTTTTGAGTTTTTGGGGATATTCACATCAAAATGTGAAATGGTGCGGTCGAGAGGAACCATGCACCCGTTGCAGGCTGTTGCCATTGATCTCCTTTCGAGCAATGGTGCCAGACACTTAACGGGAAATCTGTTGCAGGCTGTCGCACGCGAAAGCCTGAAATCGCGTCTCAATTGTGGGGCTAATTGTGGGGCTGAGAGGGGGCCGGAATGTCTAGGGCGAAAAACAAGCTGACAGCTATGCAGATCAAGAAGGCCGGTCCTGGCACCTATCAGGACGGCGGCGGGCTGTCCTTGAAGAAGACGGAAACGGCAGGAAAGTGGATCTATCGCTATTCGATTTCCGGGCGCCGCCGCGACATGGGCCTTGGAACGCTCGCCGACGTTTCGCTTTCAGAGGCCCGTCAGCAGCGGGACAAATGGCAGGCAGTGTTAGGCAGCGGCAAAGACCCGATTGCAGAGCGGGACCGCCAGCTTGCCGCAGAGCTCGCCGAACTCGATCGGCAAGATCCAACGCTGGAAGAGGTCGCGAAGACTGTCTTTGAAGCGCGAAAGGCCGGACTGCGCGGCGACGGTGAGCGCGGGCGATGGTTCTCACCGATCCAACTCTATGTTCTGCCAGAACTCGGCGACCGGCGCATTTCAGAGATCCACCAGAAAGACATTCACAAAGCCTTGTCGCAGGTCTGGCGGTCGAAGCCTCCCACCGCCGAGAAGGCGATTCAGCGTCTCGGGATCATCTTTAAGCAGGCGCGGCTGATGGGCCTTGACGTCGACCCGTTCACCGTCGATGCAGCCAGGCACATGCTTGGAGAGGTAAGGCACAAGACGAAGTCGATCACGGCAACGCCTTGGCAGGAGATCCCCGACCTCTACCCCAAATTAGAGGGGCTGGGATCTTCGCGGCTGGCCCTGCGGTTCCTAATCCTTACAGCGGTGCGGGGAATGGGTGTGCGCGGCGCGCGGTTCGATGAAATCGACGGCGACCTCTGGACGGTTCCGGCAGATCGCATCAAGGGCCGCGAGGGACGTGTCGAAGATTTCCGAGTTCCGTTGTCGTTTGAGGCCTTGAAGGTCGTAGAGGAAGCAAAGGCGACGCGGCGATCTGACTACCTGTTTCCCAGCTATCGAAGCGGCTGCATTACCGATGTGGCGGTCGCAAAGGTGCTGAACCAACTCGGCGAGGCGGGTAGGCCGCACGGTTTCCGCACATCGTTTCGAACGTGGGTCCAGGATACCGAGGCCAGCAGCTATGACGTCGCAGAGACGGCCCTCGGCCACATTCTCGGCAATAAGGTCGAGCGTTCTTATGCCCGCTCCGATTTGCTGGATCAGCGCCGGATTCTCATGCAGAGGTGGGCGGACTTTGTCACAGGTGCAGAGGCTAAGGTGATCCCTTTGCGCGGGGTCCGCTAAATCAACGGCTCAGCCGTGATCGCAGTGCGATAGCCTCCGCTGTCGAGGCTGTGCTCTGCCTTAGTGATCAGCCATTCCTCGTCGACGTAGGACCGGAACCCGGCCACCGACAGCTTTGCCTCGGCCATCGCATCCGGATCGCCCGGCATGGTGACAGATAGGCCTCGCCCTGCCCTCTTGAGCCGCTGCAACTCCGACGCCGCGGCCTGCTCTGCTGCATCCTTGTTCGGGAACCGGCGCTTGAGGCGTTGCTTTGGCTCGCCCTCACCCGCGATACATTCGACCGATTTGCCTTTGCCGTGATCCTGATAGACCGCAACGACAGAGCCCGCTTTCTCGCGGGTTGAATTTTGGTACTGCCAACGACTGATTTTCTTCGGCGTGATGCTGAGCACCGGCATAGGTGCGCCGGATGCCGTCAGGCTTTCGCCACGCTTTGCCATGATCAGTCGGCCATTCCCCGGCTTTGCGATTGCATCATGGTCCCGCGCGATCCGGGACAGGAGATTGATATCGCTCTCGTCAATCTGGTCGATATGAGACAGAGTCACCTTTGCCAGGCTCTCAGAAACCGCATACTCGAGGCCATGCTCTCCCGCGATCTTCTGCACCAGGGCGCTGATCGTGGTCCCGCTGGGCCAGCTGCGTTTCTTCTGATCGGTCAGCGCGGTCTTGCCGCTTGAGGTTTCGCCGTTCACCGACGCAATACCGGTGATCGTCATCTGATCTGGCGGCCCTCCGACAATTACGTTGTCCGCGATAAACAGACCCATGTATTTCAGCTGAAAGGGATATCCGAGCCAGACCCGGATCTCGGCACCGGCCTTTGGCTCAGCCAGCCGCCCGAACAAGGTGGTGTCACTCAGGGTGATCTGCACATTGTCAGACTGGACACCAGCTGCGTCGGTCAGGGAAAGGCTGATCAGCCTGGGGGCCAAGGTGCTGCTGATGTCTTTTCCGTCCACCTCGACCCGAAAAAACGGCCTAAAATCCATCAATCCCATAGACGGATCGCCTCCGCTTCCTTGGGGGTGTCAATTTCCGGCAGCCTGATCCGAGTACCCAGTGGCAGCACCGGCCCCAGAGCCGCAAGCCCTGGGTTGGCCTCGAGCACGATCTCAAGCGCCCCGGCTATGCGGTTGCCGTAATGGCGCCAGACGATTTCGTCTGCGGTTTCACCCTCTTTAGAACGGTAGAAGACTGCGGAGTCCGCCATCATATCTCCTGATGCTGATCGTAAATTCCTGTCGAAGCGGAGCGCCTTGGGTCGCAAATATGCGTTGCCCCTCGCTAACGGATTCAATCACCCAAATGCCAAGCACCCGACCAGTGCCAGCGACAAGCGGCAGCGGAAAGCCAAGCGAGGCGGTGCGACGCATCTTGTCGACCTGCCCCAGTCCACCCCGAAAATGCGGATAGATCACTCCCTGCAGAGTGATGGTGTCGGACCCGAACCCGGTGAACTGCAGAGCGTCCGAAGCGCCGACCCGCTCCTGTGCCGCCCAGCGGTATTCGGTCGAGCGTTGCAAGCTCTGATATGCAGCATTGTTGATGCTGAATTGATAGGTGCCGAGCTGCAGCATTGTTCCTGCCATCATGCGCCCCCGTATTGGCCATAATCATGCGCCTGGTCGTAAAGCGCGCCAGCCTGAGCCGCTCTTCCCCTGCGCTCCAATTCTTCGGCGATCTCGTTCGCCGTCATATGTTGCGCGTTGATCTGGGCATAGATGGTTACTGGTGCAGCTGCCGCAGGGGATGGCGCGGGTTGTACTGCCGGGGCTATGCGATCTGCTGCCAGCTGAACCTGCTGTATCATGGGCGTCGACACGTTCTCCGCTTTGGACATTGCGGATCGTAGCCCGCCCCCAATCGCATCTAGCAGCGGTCCGGTGCGCTCAGACAAGCGGGCAAGCCGTTCGGTTGCATTGGCATGCGCGACATAGCCCCCTTTTGAGGTCCAGATCGTTTCGGGGCCCTGCTCTCCTACCTCGCGGAACCCACGGCCGATGCTGCCCCCTAGATAAGATCCAGAGACCTTTTTTGGGACAGCTTTGCCTGAGCGCGGGTTTTGGGCCGCTGGGGGCTGGGTTGGTCCAGACGGATCACCACCAGCCGCGGGCTCTTGCCCCGGATCCTCACCAGTCCACAAGCTTCGGAATCCCGATCCGATATCCTGAATACCGGCAACAGCCCCAGCGCCCTTATCGCGCAGCCAAGACAGGCCATCCAGAACCGGTTGCAGCTTTCCCATGAGCCAGTCAAATTTCTCTGCCAGCCACTCGATCACCGCGCCCACTGCGGTTCTGACCTCATCCCACGCCGCAGAGATCCCCCCCGTGGATCCCAGCGCGTCGATCACTGGCTTGATTGTGCCGTTGTAGCCCTTCTGCAGAATAGACCCGATGCCGCTCACCACGGTGCCGATGGTCGCCTCAGCGCCCTCCCATGCCGTCGTGATGGCGTCCGTGACCCCAAGCTTATCCGTTACCGGCTTGATGACGTTGACCCAGGCGGCCTTAAATACGGAACCGATCCCATCAAGCACCGTGGTCAGGTAGCCTTTGGCCGCCTCCCAAGCGGTCGACAGGCCGTCCGCTGCAGCGTCCCAATCTCCGCGCCATACCCCAGTGATGAACCCGCCAATGCCGGAAAAGGTCTGTTTGACGTTCCCCCAGAGCTTCCCGAACCAAGGGCCGACCTGGTCCCAGTGCTTGTAGATCAGATATGCGGATCCGGCGATGGCTCCGACAGCAAGCCCGATTGGGTTCATCATCAGCGCACGGCCCACGGTGATAATGCCGGTTTTCACCAGCGCCAGACCACCTGACAGCACGCCCATCGCCGCGCCCGCGCCGGTGGCAAGCGGTACGAGCGCGGCGACAGACACGCCCAGCCGTGCAACCGCAAAGCCAAAACTGAGGACGCTGCCAATTGTCCGCGCGGCAAAGAGGCCGCCAATGATCATGCCAAAGTTTTCCCAGCCGCCGACCATCGTGGCTACCTTGGAAATCACCCCGCCGATGGTGGTGGATACCTTACCCATCCCCTCAACCACCTGCCCGATCACTGGCAACGCAGCCTCTAGCTTGCGCGCGGCGGTGTCTGCAAAATCGGCAACATCCTCGCGGTTCGATATCGCCCAGGCGCTGAAGGTCTTCATGGACCGCGTCACAACCGGCATCAGCTCCGCGCCGATGGTGTTTTTCAGGCCCTTGACCGTCAATTGTGCATCAAGTTGAGCATCGGCAAAGGCCTCTGCGTCGCGGGCGGCTTTTTCGCTCAGCACATACCCCGTCTTGCGCGCGTCTTCGCGGAGCTGTCGCAGGGCCTCAGAACCGCCGCCCAGCATGTTGATCATGCCAATCCCTGCTCGGCTGAACAGCGCCGACGCGATGGCCGCGCGCTCTGCAGGGTTCTCGATGGTCTGCAGTTTATCCGCGATCTGACCCATGGCGCGCTCTGGCCCCATCGCAACCAGGTCTTTTGCAGACAAGCCCATTTGGTCGAGCGCCTTCTTGGCAGCGCCGGAGCCCTTTGCGGCCTCGCCAAGCCGTTTTTGCATTGCCGTCAAAGAGCTATCGAATGTGTCGGTTGAAACCCCGGAACGCTCAGCAGCGTATCTGTATTCCTGCAGTGCCTCGATGCCGATGCCCAACTTGCCCGCAGTTTTGGCGACCTGATCGCCATAAGATGCCGTCGAGCTTGCCAGCGCAAACACGCCAGCGCCGACGGCTGCGACGCCAGCACCAACGCGGCGGCCCATCCGCCCAAAGTTGCTGACCATGCGGTCGAAACTCTCACCAACCCGACGGCTGTCGCGCATAGCGCGTTCCCAGCGTCGCTGCTTTCGGGCCAAAGCCTCCAAGGTGCGCTCTAGGTCTTCATATTCACGGTCGAGCGCTTCCACCGACCGGCCCTGTTTGACCAGATCCACGCGCTGCCGCGACAGCTCTTTCTGCCGGGCCTTTACCGACTTGATACTATCGCCAATGTTCTCGAAGCCTGACCGGATCAGGCCAATGTTCTTTTTGAAGGATTTCTCGAGAACGCCGCCGATTGTGATGCTGGCGCTAAGGCGTTGTTTTGCCATTGATACCCCCCAGCCACCATTTGAACTGGCTGACGCTCATTGCGGTGATCTCGGTACGTGACCACCCGGTATGTCGGGCAAGGATCAAAACCCCTGCCCGGCAGGATTCAGGCGTCAGCCATTCAAAAAACCCAGCGCCTCTTGCAGCCGGTCGTAGTCTTTCATCTTGGCCACTTTGATTGCGTCGGGTGGCACCTCCGCAAGGTTTGCAATCAAGATGACCTCGGCAAGGGCGTTGTCATTCTTCCCCGTTTGGCGCGCGGCGATATGATCGCCCACGCTTGGCTCGCGCAATGTCAGGGTTGTGCGCTTTTCACCGTCGACGGTCACACCTTTCAGCAGGGAAACGGAAATGGAATCCTCTTCCCCGTTTGAGTGCAGGGTTAGGTAGTCAGGCAATTCGTCCATGAGAGCTCCTTAGATGCCCAGTGCTGCGCGGATCTGGGCGAGGCGATCCACGCCGCCGGTTCTGCGCACCATGTTGATGATGTCGATTTCAGTGATCAGCTGACCACCGATGGTTTCCTTGAACGCCTCAAGCGTCATGTTGACGGTGAGGCTGGCAGTCTGACCGGGAGACCAGGTGCCCCGGTCAGGCTGGATGATCTTGCCGCGCATGTTGTGAATGACCGGCGTTACAGTCCCGTCCTCGCTTTCCAGCGCACCGCGGGCGGTTACAGGGATCAACACCCCCGGCGCGATGCCCCAGAGGGACAACACGTCCGCGCTGTAGTTGCGCAGCACAAAACTGGTGGTCATCTTCTCAGTGCCCATATCGATATCGATGGGGCCATCCATGCCACCGGCGCGGTATTCTTCAGCGGCGATTGACGGGCTGGCCGGGGTGTAATCCCCGATCTCACCCGCAAAGCCGCGCCCGTCGACAAAGAGATTGAAGTTTTTCAGGATGTTCCGAATAGCCATCAGCCCAGTGCCTCCGCGATGTATTCATTGGTGAGGTGAGAGCGGAACGTCACCCGCTCGGCAGGATAAGGCGGCGTGAAGTCGAAATTGAACCACACCTGCCCGTTCTGAATGCTGGTCGGCGTATTCAAATCCGGATCCGCCCAGCAGCTGCCGCCCAGCAACGCACCCTGGGCAATCAGCGTGGCGATGAACCCGTTCACCCCCTCGACGACGTCGTCCATGTAGGTTTTCGTGATTGCCCGGTCGACGGCCCACATATGCGCGCGCTGAATGCTCTCGTTGAGGACGTCAGCGGTGCGGCGCACACACAGGAACTGCCATTTAGGGTCAGCTGTCGGGACCCGGTTGCCCCAGAGGCGATAGCCATCTTGGCGGATGATGGTGGCGACGTCGTTTTCGTTCAGAAGGTTGGCCCGGCTGGCCTTATCCCCGAGTTTGAAATCAACCGGCCGCGATGTGCCGATAATGCCAAAAATGCCTTGGTTTGATGGCGAAACCCAAAACCCCCGGTCATTGTCAGTGCGTGCGATCACACCAGCCACGCGGGCCGATGCCGGTTGATCTACCGGAGTGCCGTCGCTGCCGAGCACCTTGACCCATGGGTCAACCACATAGATGCGGCCGGAAGTGCCCCAGTCGCCAGCGTAGGCCTGCGCTGCGGCGTCGGTTGTGTTGGGCCCATCCGAGATGATCACTGCGCCGATGCGATCCGCGATCCCTTCCAATTCGGCCACAACCGGGTTCGCAAGATAGGTGCCAGGATTGCCGCTATCCTCAAGGCGTTGATGCGTCCAGCCGGGCGCACAAAGGATACGCGGGGCATGGCCGACAACGCTCTCAGCCCCCAAGAGCGCATGCACCCCCTCAAACTGTCCCGTTGTGGCGTTCACGCCGCCAATCATGTTCGCGAGTGTTTCGGTGTCGTCGGCCCCTTCCTCGACGCGGACGGCGATCACGACTGCGCCAATCTGGTCGAAGATGCCATCGAGCGCGCCCGGCAGCGTCCCGCCACCGGTGCCGTCAGCCGTCATATCCAGCTTTGCGGCCTCAGAACGGCTACCCGCGATCAAAACGGGCTTATTGAGGGGGAAGGCGTCCGCATCAGCTGCGGGCGCAGTGCCCACAATACCGATAACGCCGGTCGAGATTGTGCGGATCGGGCGCGGGCCTGTGTCGATCTCGAGCACCTCGACGCCGTGAAGAAAACCAGACATTAGAGCCTCGCTGATGATTGCAGTTCCCTTCGATCATGCGAGGTTGGCAACCTCATTCCCTCTGGCGCATTTTCCGAACGCACGCCCGCCCGATAAGCGTCAACCCTCCTGCGGCCAGGCGGCCAGCATGGCGGCCTTGTGTTCCGTGGTGGCGTAATCTGCTGCGATCAGGCCATCCAAGAAAATGCCGACAACCGCGTGCTCTCGGCGAATGCTCTGGGGCACATCGGTTTCCCACTTCATCCACAGCAGCTTGATTGCGGGATCTTCCCGCATGGCCAGCTCGCCCGCGTCATCCATGCCGGTGATGTGCCGGAACAGGGTCATGGCTTCCAGCTTGGTCAGGGGGCGGTAGACCGGATCGCGGGGCGGCAGCGACTCAACCGTCCAGTTGCCATCCTGCCAGTCCAGCCGCTCGGTGGCCGGATCATAGGCGGGTTTTGCCGGTTCCAGCTCATATCCCGCAGCCGTCAGATCAGCCTCAGTGTAGGGGGCAGTCCGCCAGCGACCATTGGGCAGGCGCAGCTTTGCCGGTGGCAGGGCCGGGCGCGCACCATTCAGCGAATAGAGGGGCTGTGTCATCAGCTTGCCTTTCAGTAATGGACGTAAAGGTTGGAGTAATCGCCGCCGGTCTTGTGGGAGTACATAACCCCCTGCGGCGCATAGAGCAGCGTGGCGTATGAGGCTGCGCTGTAATAGAGAGTGGTTCCCAGGTCATTGGGGGGCTGTGACCAATCGCCGTCTGGACGATAGAAGGTTCGTCCAACATCGGTGAACACGTTGTTGTTGTGCAGCCGCAGACCAAAACTCGCGCCGACCCCGGCATAAAGGACCTTGGTATCGCCCTCGGTCGCCAGATCCATCCCGGAGAAATCCCACGCCGGAACGGCCCATGTATGCACGTAATGCGGGGCGGAACTACCTGACCCGTCCAAAGTCAGTTTCATGACCATGGTGCCATCCGGGGAAACATCCGTGTCGTGACCCGACAACATGCCACCGGGGCTGGAACGGGCCGGAACATGCGCCAGAGTGGTCACGTCCCAAGGCGTTGTCATTTCATAGACCTGCAACGCCCGGTCCACGATGAACCGGCCATCCAGACTGACCTTGAGCATCCGCGAATCACTGCTGACCGTCACAGCATAGAAGTCAGCCTTGGTGATGTAGCTGATGGTCGAGTTGGCCGGGTCTGTCAGGTCACGTGGGTTTTGCAGGTCATAGCTGAGGACATATTCGCCCGAATTGTAGCCCGATTGATCATAGGAAAAGGTGATCACCCGGCAGGCCGTTTCGCTGGTTGGCGCAAGAGCCATCCAAGCAATATTTTTGGTGGTGGGCGATCCCGGCACCTGTCTGAACTTATAGCTGCCGCGATACCGCAGACCTGTGGACAGGACATATTCGGGATCAAAGACGCTACCACCGCCCCCGGCCTGACCCGCGCCGCCCAGCGACAGCAACGGGCTGCTCAGCGCGCCGTCATGACCGACAACACGTCTCATGCGGGCACCGGACGGTCATGATAGCTGACCCAGACATCAAGGGCAGCGTCGTCACTGGAAACAAAGCGCAGCACGTCACCGGCCAAGAGTGTGCCGGGGCCGACGATACTGGCGCGGGCGTCGCCCTCGGTGATGGTCTGGGCGGGCGTCACTTTGTAGGTCTCGCCGCCTGCGTCGATTTCGCAGGTCAGAATAACACCGGATGCCGCGTCATTGCTGGTCTGGATGGTGGCGATATGGCGGGTGTGATCCGCCGGAACCGGCGGCATGGCGACCCCGGCTTGCGTGACATGCGCCAGAAAACGGCTTGGGATAATGCTCATGGGGTCAGGCTCCTGCGATCATGGCGAGGTGTTCGGTGTCGTTCATTGTTTGGAGCGCGCCTGGATCAAGGGACAGATTAAGATTGCCGGAAAGGTCTCCACCGCCGACCAGACCTGATCCGGTGTCAATGCGACGCTCTTCTGGCACCAGAGACCCCGGTGTAAGAACATTGATATTGAGGTTCTCGAGATCCGAAAAGGCGACCATAATGTCAAAGGTCAGCGCAAAATTCAGCGGCTTAGGCATCGGCACCGGGTAGGTAACAATTGCCAGCATATTGCCCGCGGCATCGAACAACCCCGCCTCACTGATGATATAGGGGCCATCTTGTGCCGCGAAATCATGGCGGAAAAACGCGACGCTGCTGTTGTCCGGATGGATCCCGGAAGCGATCACCGGGGCACGCCCAGTTTCATTCTCAAGCGAGATTTCCCCACCGGTGATTGCACGGGCACCCGTGCCCCAAGCGATCTCGGCAACGTTCAGTGCAGTTCCGTTTGCCAGGGCGGCAGCTTCCAGCTGGCGGCCCTTATTCGTCAGAAAGCCATAGGGTTCGCTCATGCTGGCGCCTCCAATATTGGTGAATAGATGTATCCTCGGCCACTGGCAGTAATGCCGTAATGCCGAAAGGCCGTAATATCCGGGGCATCGGGTATGCTGACGCTATTCCCAAGACGGGCTTTGATGATGACCGGGGCGGCCCGGCCATAGGTTTGCAGTGCGACCGGCGGTGCATCTGGTATACGCGCAGTGTTGAAGGTGGCCCCTTTTGCGGTCGTGAACGCACCACAATAAACTGGGGCTGGGCCGGTCACCCTCGCATGTGCAGTGTAGTGACTGCGTACCGGTTTGGCCGCATCGATCGCGCGCCGCAGTTTTACCAGTTCGGCGGGTAGATCAGCACCGTTGCGCAGCATCGCCCGCAGATCCAACCATACTTTGAAGGTGTAAGGCGCTGATCCATCTTCGAACCATTCAATGATCTCTGCAGGCGTGCCGATGGCCTGCAAAGCACGCTTCACTGCACCAACGGTTCCCTTGCGGCGATGAACCTGCACGGACTGTCGAACAACGTCGCGCTTGGCGGCCTCACTCCAAGATGGGTCCCATTCGTCGACTGAAAACGCAAACGCAAGCCAGGGCAGAAATTCAACAGGGCACGTATCCGGGTCCCAGATTGCCCGCAACGGCACCGGCGGCAAAAGGCCTGCGCGGATCACGGCCTCGAGCGCGCGCTCTTCGACCGTTGCATTATGAGGAAGCAAGCTTTCAGACACCGGATCCCCCAACGGTTACGCTGATCCCGGTGCAAAAGGCCGCGCCGTCATTGCCAATCACGATATCCGCTGCTGGACTTGTGAGCGTCACGTTTTGAACGCCCGGCTGGTGCAGCGCAGCGTAGATGCCTGACAATGTCACATCCCGCCCCAGTCGATGCTGCGTGGCGGCATAAGATATAGCCGCCTCTTGAGCCGCGCTGCGTGCCACCTCACTATCTGGCCCTGGCAACACAGTGAGGCTGGCATCAATAGAATATGGGGTAATAGCGGCGCTCTGGACAGTCACCATATCGGCAAGCGGTCGCACGTCGTCGGCGCTCAACACCTCGAGCGTGGATGCCTGCAGTTCCGGGCTTGCAGCACCATCGGCGACGCGCGTCAGGATCGTGACAAGCACCTCGCCCGGCGCCGGGCTTTCGACGCTTGCGTCGGCAATATCGGGGTGAGCGCTCAGAGCGTGGAAGATATAGGATCCTGCAGAGCCTGCGGTCGTAAGCCCCTCAAAAGCGACCAGCATTCGGCGCCGGAAATCATCATCACTTTCGAGAACCGCCGGGGCTGGCGGCAATGCCTCTGGATTACCCGGATCAATCACCTGTCGTGCAACCCCGTAACGGGCCGCGATATTGTCCAGATCCGCACCATTTGCTGTCGCGGGCATGACCGCCCGACCTGCATCGTTGATCTGCTGCAGCGTCAGAGTTTGGAAAAACGCGGCAAGCTCAACCAGTTTGAATGCCGGGTCACTTTCAACCAGCGCATCAAAGGCCGGGGCCCGCGCGCGCAACTCACCCAGCATGGCTGATAATGCTGCCTCATAATCGACAGACTGAACCAGATCCGGCGCTGGCAACAGCGACATATCGATGGCAGAGAATCCACCAGCCATCAGCGCACCTCAATGCCGTCGAGTGTTACCGGCTCACCGGTCGGCAAGTATTGGCCCTGGATGGACACAATGACCCCGCCCGGCTCAGGCATATCAACTGCAACCTGATCCAGCTGCAGCCGCGGCTCCCATGTTTCAAGCGCCTCATAGGTCGCCGCCATCATCTCAAGGCGGGTCGCATCATTCATCGGGGCGTCCACCAAGCGATATAGCCGACTGCCATAGTCGCGCCGCATCACGCGGGTGCCGATGGGAGTGGTCAGGATATCGCGCACGGACTGGCGCAGATGAGCCAGACCCGAAAGCGGTTTTCCCGTGGATGCGTTGATGCCGTTCATGTCGCCATGATGGCGCAGACCGTGACACCCGGTCCTCTGGCGATTTTCCCTACCCCCCGGCGAATACATCCCCGGAACCGCTCGCGACAGCTGACCCACAATCGACAGGATCACCAATCCGGCCCAGCTGTTTGCCATTTGCATATACCGTACTGGACCCTGCTCCAAGACTGCCGCCGTGGCACACGGGTTGTGGATCACAATGCACCGCCCAGGCGTCGCCCTGCCTATGCCCGGCGATACCATTGATGAAGACTGACCCACTGCCGCCGGTGCTGGCGCGCGGCGGAAAGGCACCATGGCCGGTGCAGCTGTCACCTTTTCTGGTCACGCCCGGCATCAGTTCAGATCGATCCGAACGCCGTTGATGGAAACGCCGTCCGCATCAAGCACCACCGTCGACCCGTTGCACGCCAGGGTGATGGCATCGGCGGTGATGGTAATCGATGAGCCTGCGATCTTCACACGGTGCGTGGCTTCATTGGTTCCGGGACCCGGGTTATTGCTGCTGAACACGGATCCAAGAATGACGCCCTGCGCCGTATCTCCGGATTCGGACAGGATGACGACTTGTTCGCCAATACTGACCGGCGCCCAGATCGAGATCTCTGCGGCCCGCTCTGCCATCCACGCCAGCCAGTCACTCTCGCTTTCACCGCCAAAGGACACTTTTGCCCGGGCCCGCCCCGTGTCCACCGCAGTAACAACGCCAAACCGGACTATGCCTTCCCGAACCTGCTCGTTTCGCGCAACTGAATAACTCATGAATTGCCCCCAAGTTCGCTGTAATCACCTTCCTGACCCGGCCCAATTTTCGGCGCGTAGCCGATCATCACGCGATCCGGTGTGACTCCCTCGCCGGTCCATACACTTTGCCCCAGATCGATTTGCTGGTCCCACTCGACGGCCCAGACCTCGTATTTGTCCAACTCAGGAGAAAAGGCATCTGGCCCGATATAGGTGACCTGGGCCGGGCCCATTTGCATGCTCCAGCGGTTTTGATGCACCAACACCCCCAACGCTGCGGCAAATTTGCGGATCTCTCGTTTCACATTCTCGGTGCGGAAACTCATGATGATGCGCGCAACCCATTTGGATACGACCGCCAGCTGTTCCGTGCCCGGGTCGCTATCTGGATCCGCCTCCATGTCCACCAACTCGATCAGTATGGCAGGGGCCATCAGATCTTTGCGATCTGTGTCATAGTCCTCGACAGTCGACACCGTCGGGAAGTTATCGGCAATTTCGAGCTTTACCGCATCGTGAAACTTATCGAGATCGATAGATCGCGTCATGCTTTATCCTTTGCCGATGCCATAGAGAGTACGAGCCCGAACCTCGGCTCGGAACACCTTGAAAAAGACCTCTTCGAAATCGTCAAGAACCTGGTCTTCAATGTAAGTTTGGGCCTTATCATTGACCGGCATGACTTCCTCTTTGATTGGCCAAGCCCTATGTCCCGCCCGGCGCATGATGGTCTGCTTTCCTTTCCTGTTACGTCCAACAAACGCACCTGGGAAATCCTGCCCCGCAAACCTCGCACCAGACGCTGTTCTCGAAGCCCGGCCTTTAAAAGCTGAGACACGCATATCATTCAGGCCGAACCACATTCGAACCTCACCGAGGTCATAGGCCCCACGCTTGTAACGGAACCCGTAAAGGCGCTTCCTGATCTCGGCCGCATTTCTCAGCTCAAGCTCGGTTCGCAGTTCCTTGCGCGCGCGAGTCTTTATGGCCTGCGCTGTCCGTTTCAAAGCTCTGGAAAATGAAGCTCGCAGAACATCCTTATCCGCATCAAATTCGTCGGCGATTCTACGCAGCTCGCTCTCATCGATTTCGAAAGGCAGCATACTTATTCTCGCGCGAGGGCTAGAACCGCCATGCCGGTGCCGTCCTCTTGCGGATTGCTCAGCAGGTAGTAGTTCTGGCCATTGATGGTGACCTGGTCGCGTTCACGCAGATCGACCACGTCCGCCGCCTTGCAAGTGAGCCGGGGCTGCGTGGCGTCTACCTCGTATTCGCCCAGCTGTGCGTTGAAATACGGCTCGTCGAATACCCCCTTGATCTGACGCGGAACGCCTCCCCGCGGCGTGACGGTCGCCTCGATGGCGAAATCGTCAACCTGCAGGAAGGCGTCCAGATCATCCCAGGCGGGCGAAACCATCAGCTGCCTTTACCGGGATCTTGCTGGGGCGCGGCAGGTTTGCTGTTTGCAGCCTTCTTGGCAGGCGCCTGACGCCCGGTGCCCTCTTCAATCTTGCCGCGCTTGATCAGCCCATGAGCTTCTGTTTTCGTCAGCGACACTTTCATTCCGGGTTTCTGGATCTTGCCACCCCAGATAAACGCGCTCGCGACCTTGTAATCGGACTTCTGGGCCTTGGTTTGTTTTTCCATCTTCTCACATCCTTTCAGGGAGCATTCAGGCCCCGGCCCTATGAGGGCCAAGGCACAGGATTTGTTCGCAGTCGTTAGCTGGCGTCGGTGCCGTAGCAGAGGCCCGCAGGATGGCGCAGAACGTAGTCAGCATCCTGCATCGCAACCAGACGCAGGCGACCACGGCGGCTGTGCGTATAGGGGTCGACAGTGAGATCCAGGCCACCCCACATGCCAACAAGCACATTCCCAAAGTCGCCGTGGAATACATCACCATTCTTGACCTGGTTGGTGACTTCGCCGCGATACCCGTTGACGGTGTTGTCGCTTTCCCAGATCGGCGCCCCGTTGGTGCCAGTAAACTTCTGTTTGCTCTTGAAGTGACCGCGCATCTTGGCGTTCTGGACGTAGGCCATGCGGTCAACATCCGCATTGGCGGCCGCAATCTCGCTTTCCATCTGAATGACGTCGTCCCACGTCGGCATCGCCGCGCCACCACCGGAACCCGCGCCGCCAAAGTCGACCACATTCACACCATTGGTGTTGGCGATCCCCAGGGGCTGATCATCCGTGCCGGTACCGTAGAACCCCGCAAAGTCCAGCGATGTCGCAAGTGCGAGCGCCAAATCACTGCGGACCAGTGCCTCGATATCCATGCTGGTCTGTTTCAACGTGCGGCGCGTGATTTCGGAATAGGCGGCCACGGTCTTTGGCGAGAACTGACGTTGGCCAAGGCTCAGGATATCCTCGGCGGCCTCGCCATCTTCGCCAATCCAGTAGCCAGTCGCGCCACCTTCCTGCGTCGGGATATCGGGATTGCCGACCAGCCCCATAAGAGGCGTCGCAAGGCGCAGCAGGATCGTGCGAACCCGCAGCATCTGAATAAAGCTCTGGCTCAGCAGCGGGTTTGCAATCGCATTGCCGCCAGTATCGCCAGCCCCGACGCCACCGGTGCCGGTGTTGAGCGGGGCACGCATCAGAACATTCATCGGAACCATGATGCCCTGTGCATCCCGGCCTTGCGCTTCAGCGGCGGCGTCGGAGGCTTCGAATTCGAACGCCGCGGCTTCCTGGGCCGCCCGGTCTGTCGGATTGGCCAGCGCACGGATTGCACGCAGGAAAGAAAATTGATCGGCCTCGTCATCCGTCATACCGATATCGGAACGGTCCATGATCTGACGGTGATTGGTGCTGCGCTGGTGCAGATGGTCCAGCAGTCGGGCGTTCATATCCTCGACACCTTGACCGCTGCGGATCAATTCCAACGCCAGATCCTCTGCATCATACTGACTGCCAATCTCGGTCAGTTCGCGCACCCGGGTTGCTTCCTGCTCGCGCCCGCGTTGCAGCAGGGCCGCATCACCTGCACCTGCCCGTTCAAGCATTTCCACGACTTCGACAATATTGCCGTTATCGTCAACTTTTGCCCGGACAAGATTGCCCTCATTGTCGCGGGTGATGATGGTTTTCATCTCAAATTCCCTTTGCTGATTACCTGCGGCCTCGTTGCCCGCGCCTGTTTCATTCTCTGCAATCTGCCCGGTATCGTCCCCCGTCACCTCTGGCAGATTTTCTCCGGAACGCCCGACGCCCACGGTCTGATCTGCAGGGACTGCAACCATTGAAACTTCAAAAGGAGCCCAGCGGGTGACGGTCACCAGATTGGCCTGGCCGTCCCGTTTTTCTTCTTTGATCTCGCTGACGGAGTAACCAACCGACACGTGGCTGCGGATACCGTCCACCACGTCTTGAAAGATCTCATCGGCCCGCGCGCTGCGACTGAACCGAACGACAGCACGGCCAACCTGATCGGCATCGATCCGGGACGACACAATGACGCCGACCTGGTCGCGCCAATTGTGGTCCATCAAAAGCGCGCCACCATTGTTCAGCCGCTCAAGATCGACCGCTCCTGGTCCATGGGAAAGGACTTCCTCACCGAACCACCGCATGACCGGCGTCGTGGACGAAAACGCGAGCTCAACTGTGCGCGCCCCTTCGTCAATGGTGACAACCTCGGCCACCCGCTGCAGGCCCTGGCCTCCGCCACGCTGCCCAGCGTTGATCTGTTCAGGTGTCAGCGACCGCGTCAGGGATTTCCCGATCAGGTCACTCGGCTTACGCACTGTCGTTTCCTCCGCCTGCAACGGTTTCATCGGAGTCGGTTTCGACTGCTGGGACACTTGGGGACCCTCCTTTTGATTTCGCGGTGATCAGCGCTGCTATGACTTCGGGCGGGATGCCTTCGTCTTTCATCGCCTGAATGTCCTCGGCAAATTCGCGATACACATCACGCGGGTTGCGGCCCCGCTCGCGGATCACTTGGCCGCGGGACTTGAACAGGTTGTCGACCGCATCCGCGTCGGCCTTCACATCCTTGGAAGGGTCCATCCAATCCCACCGGCGGGCATGGAAAATGGCATCGAGGTATTTGGACAGGTGGCGAGGTGACAACGCCGCGCCGTTGCCCAAAGTGATCTTTCCGGCAACCAGCGAATACTCGAGCCATTTCTCAAAAACCTCTGAGACAAAGCTCTCGATCAGGCTTTCCTGGAGCTCTTTCCAGCGGTCCCGCTCAGCCTGCATGCCATGGCGCATGCTCGACAGGTTCACGCCCTCGAGGTCATTGGCGAGATCGTTGTAAGCCGCCCCCAGCCCAGAGGCGACGCCGCGCAGGTTGTGCTTAGAAAACACGGCCATTTCACCATTGGGATACGGGCTCTCAACCCGTTTGAGACGCTGGCCTTGCAGCATCTCATGATAGATCCCCTCTTCACTGCTGAGCTCTACCTCTGCAGCCTCGCCGTCATCATCATCGCTTTCAGGCTCTGGCCCGAAACCTTCATCCCACTCAATCACGCCCAGCTTGTTCGCGCTCTCGCGCGCATTGGTCAGCGCCGCGCGCTCGAATTGATCCAGTTGACGCATCCGCAGAAGTGCCGTTGCCATCCAGGGCAACCCCCGCTTTTGCCCGATCAGATCCTCTTCGAACCAGTGAATGATCTGATCCGCAGGCACCCGAATGAAGGCGCGGCCTGCATGGGAATAGTCAGACTGCGACACATCGAGCGTGTGGAAGTAGTAATAAACCGGCCGCCCCATTTTGGTGTACTCGATGCCCGCCCGGATAAAACGACCATTGGGACGGCGGTCCTCATCGAAATCGACGGGGCAGTTGACCGGATCGAGGATCTGCAGCCCATAGCCCCAAGGCCCCGCGTCTCGGCCATAGACGTGACGTACCATGAATTCGCCATCGCTCGGCAGCCCGTTAACCAGTGTTTTCTGGATCTGCAGGAAGGATCTAACCCCCTTCACATCGCAGTTCTTGGCCTTGCTCCACGTCTTAAACGCCGCCTCAATTGCGCGGTTTGCATCTGCATCAGGCTTACCATCAGCACCTTGCACCTGAGCCTGCAGGATGAACCCTTTTTGACCGATGACATTGCGGCGCACGCTGCGCTGAAACGCCTTGCCATAACTGTTGTTCACCAGCTGTTCACGGGAGCGAGCAACCAGCGCGCGCCAGTTCCGGCGCACAATCTGATCAGCAGGAAGCGGTGACGTTGACCAACCAGACGTAACCCGATCCGCCTGCGCTGCCTGATACAATCGCGCGCCGCGTCGACGCGCTGGCGCAATCATGGGCGGCGCTCCCCGCTGCACCTCATCGGCGACTGTTGCTGGAGAACGGCGGAACCATTTTCCGATCATGGCATGCGCACCTTGATTGTGCGGCCCATGCCCCGGCGCTTACGGCTCGCACTCTTCGATGCCAGCTCTGCCCGATAGCGGGAACGCAGCTTCAACAGCTCATTCAGTGGCGTCCGCTGCAGGGACCGGTTGTTGATTTGGTAGCTCTGCTGATCGATGCTGGCCCGGTTTTCGATCACGGCCTCAATCGCATCGAGCACCTTGCGCACGTGGTCACGATTGTCGACACCAGCACCCTGCGCCGAAAGATCCGGCGCGATCCGCAGCTCGCCCACCTCGACCGTGATCACGTCTGAACCATCGGCCACCCGTAGTTCATAGCGGTAGTGACCGGGCAACCAACCGGCAGTCTCGCTGGCCGCTGCATGTAGGTTGTGATTTTCGCCGTCACTATCCGCCACCAGATCAATCTGGCTGGCGCCGCGCATGATCAGCGAAAGTCCCCATTCCGTCGCAGGGTAGACCGGCAGGCATACAGTCGCCCGAAAGGTAACCCCTGCCCCGATTTCAGCTGGTAGTGCGCCCACGTTTTTGCCCTATTCAAGGTTATGGCGCCGCCTGCGTTTTCGTCGGTTCGTCCGTCGGCGCTTTGGGCCACTGTCGGAGTTTGCGGGCAATGTATCCTCTGGCATATTTTCCGGCGCCTCGCTTTGCGGTGCCTGATCAAGGTCTTGATCCTCGCCCCCCTGAACCTCCAAAGCCGTCAACAAGCGCTTTATGTTGGGTCGCAAGATGCTGAGTGCGGCATAAGCGTAGACGCGGCAATCAAAGGCCTCGTTTCGCGGACGCACCTTCTGCCATTCCCGCATCGGGAAGCCTTTCAGATATTTGGTACGCAACGTCTCCGCCGTGAACATGTCATACCAGGCAGGATCTCGAGTTACCGGGAAGTGACAATGACCGGGGCCCGGGGCCGGGATCCGCGCCAGCTGAGCCACCACAACTTTGGCCTCATCCACACCAATCGAATGGAGCCATACCGGGCGCACGCCGCGCTGACGGATCTTGCTGGGTTGGGTCACGATGGGGCGACCCCAGCCCCCAACGCCTTTCACAGCAAAGATTTTGCGGCCCAGCCGCTCGCGCGCGTAATCATAGGCGGCCTGCGTCCGCCCGCCCTCGCCGCCGGTGTCCAGACAGGCGGCAGAGATCCGTAACTCTGCCCCGCTCTCATGGGTCCAGGTTTCCGCGAGCACCTCGTCCAGTTCATCCCAGACGTCCCCCTGCAGCGGATCGCCCCACAGGACCTTGTAATCGACAGACCACGACTCTTCGCCCAACCCCCAAGCCACGATTTCGACTTCCAGCCGGTCATTCTGCATGTCGATCCCGGCGGTCAAAACCCCAGCGCCCATTGGCACCGGTGCACGGAATTCCTCCGCGCGCGCCATCAGAACTGATGATTCCAGCTGGTCGCCTGCCTCTTCCCACGTTTCGGCCAGCGACACGTTCACAAACGTCTGAAGATCCCCGGCAGCGCGTTTGTCCAGGAATGACTGCACAACGTCTTTCAGATACCGAAAGCAGCTGTAGAGCTCCGACAGATGATAAGAGGCATGGCCGCGAAACGGCTTCTTTGCGATCCACCCGCCGCCTTGGTCTTCTGCATTGCGGATCGCGGCGCACCGCTCGGCATCATTCCAAGCAGTGTGGCAACCCGCACCTTCGCAAAGATAGGTAGCGGTTTCTGGCAGGTGCTGCCCGTCGTCGTCTTTACACCAAGAAACCTGAGACCATTTCAGCGTCTGTTTATGGCTGCAATGAGGGCAAACAACGTGGAAGTGTCGCTGATCCCCCTCAAGAAAGGCGGTTTCAATCCAGCTCTCGCCCTTGATGGTCGGGGTGCTGATCTCCAACAGGAGTTTCTGATCGCCGAAGGTCGCAGCCCGTTGCCACAGAAGGCCAACCGGATGGCCCTCACCGGTTCGATCATAGCCGTCTGTTTCGTCGCAGACGATGAATGGCGCCGACCGGCCACGCATGGTCTTGGGCGATCCTGACCAGCTGAACATCAAGAACCCGCCGGGGTAGCTTTTCATCCGCTGGTTATTCACACCGTCGCGGCCACGTGGTTTTGCCAGAACGTTCTGCAATCCCTCGTTGGCCTCAACCATTGGATTGAACTTGGTTTCCAGCCACGTGGTAAGGTCGCCCTGGCTAGGCTGCATCATCATCTGCGAAACAGGGTTGAAACCAATCCGGTAGGCCTGCGCGGCAAGCGCAGTCTGCGTCTTCCCAACCTGCGCGCCCCACATCAACGTGATGCGATCGCACCGCGAGTTGGCGGTCATGTCGATCACTTCACGCTGATACGGCGCATTGTCAAAGCGCATCGGTCCCGGCACGGCATTGCCGACCGGGATCTTGATATTTGCCTCCGCCCAATCTGAGGGTTTCAGATCCGGTGGCGGCCGGAGAAATTCACGCGCGCGCCGGGTTGCCTGAACCACCGCGCGTGCATTGGAGAAATCAGCCCGGGCGTTCACTCACCGTCCGCCCCCTCGCCCTCATCGTCTGCAAGCGCGATATCCGACTCCTCAACCAGATCCCGATCTGCAAGCGCCTCGAGTACGTGGTCGACCTCCTCCCGCAACACATCCTTGAACCTGGTTTCGTCGCTCTCGCCCATCAGTCGACGCGCGGCCCGTTGCGGCAGGACGTTGCGCAGACCCGCCCGCACCTCACCAAAAGCCTTCGTCAGGGCCCGTTCATATTGCTCGACCGGCACAACCTGTTCCTTGGCTTTCGCTAGGTCCAGTTCCGCCTGCTCTGTTTCCGCCGCCAACTTGCGCAGCAGCAACTCGCTCTTTGACGCATTTCCGGTGTGGCTTGTCTGGGCCCGAATATCGTCATCGCGCCAGCTGCGCACATCCGCCGTATTGAAGATCCACGCCCGACCGCGAGCCCCATGCTGAATGACAGGGCAGCCGCGGCTCACCCAGTCGTCAACCGTTGGCATGGACACGCCGTTGATTTCAGCCAGTTCGGTCCGGTTTACATTCCGCCCACGTGATTTTTTATTTTTTACAGACACTTAACGCCTCGCGAGAAAAAACCGGGCAGTCGCCCAAACCTGCCGCCACTTTACATTTCGGATCTGGATTGCTGTTTTATTTCAAACGCTTGGGCGATCTATATAATAAACAACCCTATACCCCAGCCGCACCCACACATAAATTTCTGCGCATATGCATACCCACAGGCCTTACCCCCCAGAGAGGGACCCGCGAAAAGGTCTGGCGATCAGAGCGACGAACGCGGCGCCGATCTGTTGTGGTGTCGGCAGCAGCCAGCCAATCAGAGCCACCAGCAGCAACCACGCTGGCGGATCTTCTCGCAGGATCACGGTCTCAACGCGCTCAGTTCTGAGCTGAGTATCTCCGGAACTCTGTTCGATATTGCGGGCTTGCGTGTCATCGATCCGCTGATCCTGCAGCGTGGTTTGCCCAACGGTCTGGGCATTGGTACTGCCCGCCTGAACATTGGCGGCCACATTGGGACCACCTGCAATCGCACCGGCGATAATCCCCGCCCCCTTGGCACAGGATGCCAGAACAACGCAGAGCATCAGCAGCGAGAGAGTGCGCATTACGTGAACCCCTGCAGGCAGAGTGTTGCTTTGCTATCGGCCCGTCGGTTCGACAGGCCACGCACGTGCTTGCCGCCCGCAATCACCCAACGTCGTAGTTCGTCACACGCGAGGCGATAATTGCCCGCATTGGCCAGACGCATCATCGTGGACCGACACACCGGACGTGATCCCACATTGAAGGCCAGTTCGAGCATTGATGCCTGAACCCCAGCCGGAATATCCGGATTTGTCATGCAGGCCGCGATTTCGGAATAGAAAGCCTGGACATCCTGTTCGAGCCGGTCGACGCATTCGCCCATGGTTGCCGTATCACCCAACCGCACACCATGCGTATCGCCGAAACAAATGGTCGGCACGCCGACAATATCGCGGTAGGCCTCAAGCCTGACACCTTCCCATTTCGCGATGAATGGCGTGGCCAAGGCAATGACCAGCGCGCCCGCTCCCACCTGTTTGACAAACCGGGTACCCACCGCCCCCGATGTATCACGTCGGAATTCGGACAGCAGGTCGGTAAATCCAACCTGGGCGATCAGGCGCGCGGGAATAGCAAGGGCATTGATCACCATCGAAACTGCCGCGAAAATCACCGGGTCGATACCCAGCAAGCCAGGAGACAAAAGCGAGAGGAAAACAGGGACGGCTGACACCAGGCACGCGATTGCGATCAGACGAATTGACCACGCCCCTTTAAGCGTTTGCTTCCAGTTTTTAATGAGCTGCATGGCAAAGATCTCCTTTCACCCCAAGCGGGGCATTGCCCCGGTTATCTGCGGTGAAGGAATTCGCGGATCTCGCGAACATCCGTTCTGACGTCGGAAAGGGCCTCGCGATCCTCGTCACGCTGCTTATCGCGCGCCTCGAGCGATTGCTGCAGGATCTCAATCTGCTTTTGATTGGTGAAAATCCGACGGACAAGCCAGACAGCACCCGACGCCGCCGCGGTCATTGCTGTCACTGCAATGCCGGTTGATGCCTGCTCTATGCGTTCGATAAGCGTCATGCGCGCGACCCTCTGCCCTTTTTGGACAGGATCGCGCGTTTACGGGGCTGTCACCTCTGGCGGATTTTCTGAACGACCAAAGCCGACACGACTTTCGCTATGGGCCGTTTGGCGCAGATAGTAACCTTTGCAAAGTCGGGGTGATCGGGCGCACTTGTTAACCCGATCGGCCCTGAGCCGACTTTCACGCCAGGCGCGGCTGGTGACCGGTCCCGGCAGCATGCTATTGATGGCGACGGGGGATCTGTTGCGCAACAGCGAAAAGGCGATCAAGATACGTAGGTCGCACGCCGTGCCGAAACTGCGCCACAAGGCGCAGTGGTCTCTAGGCGGGCTGCCAAATTGATGAAATAAGACGCTACTAAATATATACTGGCTAACTCACTAGGACTCCCAATGGAAATCATCCGAGGCACAACACAGAAGCCTGCAACGTCCGAGCTCCTCGCTGCAGTTACTACCGATGCCTTCGGCTCCGAAGACGGCGTCCTTTACATCGGCTATCCGATTTTATCCTCCGCGGATGGCCGAGAAACGATCGACGCGCTATGGATATCCAAGGATCGAGGCCTGATCGCAATTCAAATGATAGAAGGTCGTGAGGTAGGAAACTTTGAAGAAAGCCAGGATGAATTAGCCAGTTTGCTTGAGGCAAAATTATTGCCTCATCGCGTCCTCAAGGCTGGTCGCCATCTGAAGTCTCCACCCAGGACGATTACGTTCGCACCTCTCGCTACCGAATTATATACCGATGACAATTATATCCTGGCAAACAAAGAAACGATAATTGAGGCGATCAAGGGGATCGAGTGGACGACACCCGAACTCTACGAGCCAAGTCTTTCTATAATTCAATCGATCTCGACAATTCGAAAGACTTTGTCACCTCGAAAGATTACCAGAGAGCAATCACATGGGAGCGCACTTAAAGCTCTTGAGGATTCAATCGCAAACCTAGACTCTAGGCAGAGCCAAGCCGTCATTGAAACGGTTGATGGAGTGCAACGTATCCGTGGGCTCGCAGGTTCCGGAAAAACTATTATCCTTGCACTGAAGGCCGCATATCTCCACGCTCAAAATCCTCACTGGAAGATCGCTGTTACTTTCAACACACGATCTCTCAAAAATCACTTCAACCACCTCATTGACACGTTTGTCCGAGACCAAACCGGATCAAGGCCTAACGAGAACCTTCAGGTCATAAACGCATGGGGTGCGCCCGGTGGTGCGACACGAACTGGTATCTATTATCAGTTCTGCGCCGAAAATGGTGCGACCTATTTTGACTTCAGGAGTGCGAAGGCAAAGTATGGTTTCGATGGAGCTTTTCGAGGTGTGGTGGAGGCCGCACTCAACGAAGTCCCGCATCCGCGCAAGCTCTTTGACGCAATATTGGTCGATGAGGCGCAAGACTTTGATCCCGCCTTTCTGAGAATGTGTTACGCTTCTCTAGATGAAAAGCGACGTCTCGTTTTTGCCTACGATGAGCTTCAATCACTTACAGAGAGCAGTCTTCCTCCTGTAGAGGAAATCTTTGGCCTTCGGGAAGATGGAACCGCTGAAGTTGCATTGCCGCTCAATGCAGATGGCTCCTCGAGTCATGATATTATTCTAGAAAAATGCTACCGCAACTCACGCCCTATCTTGACCACCGCCCACGCACTAGGGTTTGGCATTTACCGCGATGTTGATCCGAAATTGGGAACTGGCCTTGTTCAAATGTTTGATCGGCCTGAACTTTGGGAGGAGGTTGGGTATGAGGTCGAGGCAGGAGCACTGCGTGATAATCACCAAGTGACGCTCGTTCGCCCCACTCGTTCCAGCCCCGAATTCTTGGAGGCGCCAGGTCAAGTTGAACCCCTATTGCAGAAAATACAATTTCCATCTGAACTTGATCAGGCTCAGTGGGTAGCATCCCAGATAGAAAAAAATCTGCGTGAAGATGATCTTCGGCCAGAGGACATCATTGTCATCAACCCGAATCCACTGACTACGAACAGGCAAGTCGGCCCGATCCGAAAAATTCTCTTTGAAAGAGGGATCCAAAGCCACGTTGCCGGTGTCGATACGGACTCAGATATTTTCTTCAAGCCAGAAGAGGGTTCCGTCGCCTTCACCGGAATTTTTCGAGCTAAAGGAAACGAGGCGGGTATGGTTTATATCGTGAACGCCCAAGATTGCTTTGAATCGTTTAGCGGTGTGGGGCGCGTGAGGAACCAGCTTTTCACGGCCATCACGCGAAGTAAGGCATGGGTTAAGATACTCGGACATGGGCCAAACATGGCTAAGCTTACAGAAGAAATTGAAAAAATTGAGGCGAACGACTTTAAGTTGAACTTCAAGTATCCGGATGCTCCACTTCGGAAAAAATTGCGGGTTGTAAATAGAGATCGCAGCGCAGATGAGCAACGTGCTCTCAGGAGGAGTAAAAGCTCCTTGTCTGATATGGCGGCCGACCTGGCCGCGGGTAGACTCCAGCCGGAAGACTTCTCGAAAGAAGATATCGACCTGCTCAAGAAACTTCTTGGCCCGTAATGAATTATGCGAAGGCTGTGGAGGCCGAAATCTCACACATTACTTCTAAACTTGTAGAAGTGGGACTTTGCGCAGATCAGAACTGGCCGAGCGTGCGTACTGCGAACCACGAGGACGGCCAGATTGCTATTGTCGGAATTGACGCAGTCGACAGCCTCTCTTTCGCTTTGAAGAATGTCGAGTATCAGGAGACTTACGAAGAACTCAAGCGGCGTCGATGCTACAATTTCTCAATGGTCGACGGCGGCCTCGTGCAGCTCATGTATCGTTTCCAGAAAAATGCATTGATCTCTCACACTGTGGGTTTCTGGCCGTCGCCTGACTTATTAGACTTTCAGAACAATGCCGAAGTCTACCAGGAAGATGTTTTGTATTCTGAAGTTATTGAGAGGAACATAATCGTAGCGCCGCTGCGCATCGACTTTGATCCACAAAACTTTAGGGAATACCATCACCCACGCACTCACTTAACAATAGGGCAGTTTAAGAACTGCAGAATTCCAGTCTCTGCTCCATTCACTCCTTATCAATTCATGAACCTGGTTCTACGAGCATTTTACAATACGGCATTCAATTCATACTGCGCCACCTTGACGCCGAAAGCTCCCCATTTTGAAGAGTGCATAACTGCTTTCGAGCAGTCCCTTCCACACCTCCGTTCTTGCGTTTGACCCAGAAGGCATCCACTTGACCGCGGCATGCGTTGGGGAAGTCGGTTTTGAGAGAAAGCTGCCGTTCGTGCTTTGCGCAGCGAACGGCAGCTCTCCGCCCCACTTGCCTGGACGGTCCAGTGCTGCCGGTGCACAGATCACGTCCGCTTCGGGCTGGCTGGCGTCCTCTGAGGACCGGGAACATGTGCGCGCACGCTGCAACTCTGCTGGTGCATCGCCGCAAGGCAGCAATGAGCCCTTAGCCGTCATTAGGGTGTCATGACGTGGCGCTAAGTGGCATTGGTTGAAAACTGTTCGGCCTGCAACGGATTGTTGCGGCCCTTTCTTTGAGACCTGAAATGCAACCAGTCCACCTTCAAACAGAACGTCTGACGTTTCGTATGCCGAATGCTTCGGATCTTATTCCCTACACTTCGTATTGCCTAAGTGATCGGTCCGGGTTCGTTGGTGGACCGTTCGACAGCGTTCAGGCTTTTGAGAAGCTGGCGGCCATGGTCGGGCACTGGGAGCTTCGAGGCTTTGGCCGACTTATATTCACTGATCGTAGCACCGGTCGAGCGTTGGGGCATGTTGGTGCTTTGCACCTCAACGAAGGCGAAGTTCCCGAGTTTACTTGGACCATCTGGTCAAGTGATGACGAGAGGAAAGGCTACGCCACCGAAGCTTGCAGGGCCTATCTGGATCATGCGCGCAACGGGCTGGGTTTGTCCGCCATGATCGCCCGCATAGTGCAGGATAATCTCCCGTCGCGGAGATTGGCGGAGCGTATCGGAGGTATTCAGAACATGAATGCCTTGCCACCGAAGTGGCTCGCGAATTCAGTCACCTATGATTTTGCGATGCAAACCAGAGAGTCCTCAGCGTCCTAAATTCTACGAGCGGCAGCTTCGTCCCGCATCACGTCCGTTCGATGATGGTTGGTGGCTGCACTTGCGGCGAAGGTCTGCTCCATCCGTTGCTCGTGCAGCATGGGACCGCCGTCCGGCTGGCAGATTTCACGACTTTGCAAAGGTCTCTATCTGCGCATCTCTAACCTTCGAGCGGGGTGCAGCATCGTCCTGGCCAGCTGAGCTAGCCTGAAGGTCCGCTCTCGGGAAGTCTGGCGGGATCCTTCGCGTCTGCAGCGAGGGCGTCGCAGGCCTCGTGCGAATGTCCGAATTGGGCTGACTGGCGCCATCCGGGTTCGAGTCCCAGGGGCGGATTTGCCGTGCGTCAGCAATAGCACCTCCGCAAGGCAGCTTTGAGGCCAAACTACCTCATGCTGAACCACGAGCGAACGTCAGATGTCTACCGCAGGCAGTTTCGCTTCTCTCGCAGCTTGACGCACCCTAAATGTTCCCTATTTGTTCGAAACATGTGGACCATGCGAAAAACGGTAATCGGCAGCGTAGTCGGCGAAAATGATTGGGTGATCACTTGGAACGGCCGTTCGGTGGGCCGGATAAGTCTGGATGCCTTTCCATATAATGGCTCCAAGCCCTGGACATGGGCGACATGGGTCCATCCAGCAGAGCACGGTCGGGTAGACACTATGGAAGAGGCCAGAGAGAAAGTGCGAAAGGTAGTATTGCGCGTGTTGGCCAACGAAGAATAACGCCGCTCCAATTCTAGACCTCTATCGAACCGTATCCGTGCGGAGAACATCTTCCAGACACTCTACAGCAGACCGTGGCGCGCCACAGCTGGGGCACCGGTCTTGGCTGGATGCTGTCCCGCAATAGGCGCACCGAATTGGTACACTCAGCGGCTTTTCAGTCGGTTGTCGCGGCCCCCAAGACATTACCCCTCCCCCCTACACCAACCGCGGCGCCCAGTAGTCCGCCAGATCCAGCAGGTTTGCGACCGTCTTGCGCTCGACCCCGAGCTCTGAGGCGATCTCGGCCTGATCCGCACCCTGCCCTGCCATTTTGATCACTACGTCGGCCAGATAGGCTTTTCTCAGACCGTGGCAGCTGGGCAATTCCAGAACGCTGTTTGCATGGCTGAAACTCAGCGCCTGTGCAGCCTCCCAGCCGATCAGGGAAACGATCCGGTGATCTTCCGGCATGTCGCTTGGAATGTAGAGGTGACGCCGCCAGCGGCGCGTGCCGCGCTGACGTGTGCCCTCCACCAGCTTGACCGCATTTTCACGGCCTACAACTTCCGCAATCTCCTGTACCAACTCAGGCAGGGGAACCTTGCAGCCGCGACCGGCTGCGAATTGCGCCAAGGGGAAGCGAACAACGTCCGGCATCTGGAGTTGCTGCGCCACGACTGCCGGTGATGCGCGCGACGGTGCAGATCGCCCAGCGCGTTGCGCTTGGTCGAGCAGTTTGCGCATATTCGCAAGTTCGTGTTTCAGATCGTCTTCAACACCCATACCCTGCCCTCACCCCTTCGCACGGGTGATCAGCAGTTCAATGCCCTGAGCCGCGAGTACTGACTTCACCAGTTTGAATTTGTCGGTCTCATGCCCCTTGCGATCCTCAACGACAGTGACGCCCAGCGCGTTGTCGACGTAGACGAAATCAGCCCGGTAAACCCGCTGCTGGTTGCCGCTGTCGGTCATGATCGGGCCATCCCGGCCGATGAGAGGGATCGGGGCTTGCCGACGCAGACCACAGATCGCACCGCTCGCCTGCAACAGTTTCAGCTCTTCCCAGCGATCCGCCTCAGTCTTGCTGTCGTGGGTGATGCCGTCAGCGGTCGTGGTGCGCTTTGTGCCGCGCACCCGGCGTCTGTCTTCCCCCTGCCCCTCCGCAGCGCGCTGGGCGGCCTTGTAGTCTGCAGCTGTCATGCGTTCCATGTGTCTGCCTCACCCCATGCCCAGCGCTTCTTTGTACATTTCGAGGACTGCCTCTTCCTCGGCGATATCGTCCTTGTCGCGCTTACGCAGGGCGATCACCTTTCGGATGACCTTGGTGTCGTAGCCGCGGGCCTTGGCCTCTGCCATGACCTCTTTCTGTTGTTCAGCCAGTTCTTTCTTCTCAGCGTCCAGGCGTTCGAACCGTTCGATGAACTGGCGCAGCTCGCCTGCCGTCACCCGGTATGTGGTATCTGCGGCATTGTCGAAATCCGGGTCCGCCTTCATCGGGGGCTTACCAGAGGCCTTGCGTTGCTCCGCGTGCTTGGCTTTGAGTTGCTGGCCACCGATATCGTCACAGGCTGCTGTCAGCATCTTCACAACGGTTTCGCGGTCTGCGTCATCGGGGATGGCGGATTGCAGGGACAGGACGGTGCGGATCGTTTCAATCGTCGCCACCTCGCGCTTTCCCACATTATCAGGGGCAGATACGATTCCTGCCTCTTCCATGCGTTCGATCAGACGCGCGGCCTTGTTGTAGCCGATTGCGAGCTTGCGCTGCACAAAGCTGGTGCTGGCTTTCCCCTCACTGACGACAACTGCCGCAGCGCGGAAATAGAGCGCATCGCCATCGGACTTTAGCGGGCCTTCGCTGGCAGATGTATCAACGCCCTGAAAGGTATTGGGCCCCACGCGCATTGACACCCCTTCCCCGCGCGACACATGCCCCGGATCAGCTTTCTGGATGGGCGTAACGATTTCCTTGATCAGGGCGGTTTGATCATCGGCGCTGCGGATATCATCCCAGCGCTTGACCAGAGCTGCCCAGTAGGCGTTGACGTCGGTCATCATCGACAGTTGATCCCGTAAGCCAGGCACAGCATCCAACAGACGCTCACAGCGCCCGAAATCGGCACCATCCAGCGGGTAGTCACCGCTCTGCTCGCCCTCACCCGTCACACGCGCAGCGATGGCTTCTGATGACGCGCCTGTCACGTTGTCCCAGATCTCAGTGGCGCGCTCTATCTGCGCGTTGGACGGTTCCTGTTGATCAAGCATTTCTCTGCCCTTTCGTTTGGTGTCTTGCGCCCTGTGCGGCGCTCAGCGTCTTTCCAGCGAATTCCAGCGCTGCCGCGATGTCTTTGGCGTGGGGGTACTGATCCGGTACACGCGCAGCGAGGCGGCTTTGGGTGCGGTAGGCCCCGCGGATCTCATCAAGGCTGTTCAGGCGTATGCGCTTGGGGCTGGTGCAGATCGGGCCGGGCTGCGGGGCGATAACGATGCAATCGCCCAGTGCGGCGTCGACGGTCACCACCACCCGGCCAAACTGCACGCCGTGGGTCTCTGGGTCCGAATGCGGCGACATCACAGCGACACCCCGACCTGTCTGCAATCCTGCTCGGTCACCAGTCCCGCGCTCAGGCATTCCCGAGCCATGGACGGCGACACACGACCGCGCATGTGGGGCTTGGCCTCAAGGATCTCTTTCGCCCAGTAGGCCAGCACCTCGGATTGATCAGCCTGCGCCTTGGGGCTGATGACGTGTTGGCGCCAGCGTTTCTCAGCGATCCAGTTCTCGGAGAGCTTCACATACCGCGGGGCGTTGCCATCCTGCTCGACAGCATAGGCGCGGGCACCAGCCAGGATCTCCGCCGGGGCGGCCCCCTCGCCCAGCGCCGTGCGCAGTGCGTCCTCGGTCGCCTCTGGCAGGCCCATCCGAGGATAGGCAGCCGAGAACTGGGCAACGAAACCATCAAAATCAAATTCAGGATTGTGCGGGGCGTCAGCCGCGCAACTTGTTTGTTGGTCTTTTTGTTTTGTTGTTCTTCTTAAGGAGCCGGTTTTACCGGCGGGCGGGTTGCACCGGCGGGCGGTTTTTTCCGGCTCACGGTGAAACAATTCGGACTGTTCCACGCCGGGAGCTGGTTTTTCCGGCTCACGGTTAGCCGCCGCATTCACAACATCTTGTGACTCGTTCCCGCCTTGTTCTCCCTCATGTTGAGGCTGGGGAGTGTCGAACACTTCCCAAATGTAGCCATCTAGGCGCCCATCGGCCCCCTGTTTGGGCTGAACCTTCAGGTAACCGGCATTGATGACCTCTCTTCTGATCTTCTGCCATTTGTCCTTTTTGCATCCCAGCACCTCCTGGCACTTGGAGACATAGAAGGTCCAATCATCACTGCAGGACATCACGTAGCACAGCAACAACCGTGCATCCGCGGATATCGACGTGTCTCGGATCAAGGCATTCGGAATGGTCGAAAACCCCGACCGCCGCCTGACCGTGACCCTGCCGCTTGGCTTGTCTGTCATGACGTCACCTCACATGTGTTTTCCGCCCAGCGCTGGGCGTTGTTTTTCTTGGTTGCTGCCGACCTGCCGACGAACTCGGTGCGCCCGTGGCTCCCTGCTGTGAACAGATGCCAGGCGCAGTTGTCTTTTCCCGTGTGCTTGCTGCCCTCAATCCACTTCACCCGCCCGACCGAGACGATCTTGCGGCAGTGGCGCAGGTACGGCTGTGCCTGCAGCGTGTGGCACCAGTCCGCATCAAACAGCAGCCACGTCGGGCACAGACCTGCCCAGCGCAATATCAGCGGGTGCAGGATCTCCCGCGACCAGGGCGGGTTTGTGATGATGTAATCAAGCGGACGGCGCGGCTTAGCCTTTGGCGTCCAGTGCAAAGCGTTGCCCTGCGTGACGTCCCCTCGCCCCGGATTGATATCGACCGCCTCTGTGCAGGTGCCGCCGATCCATCGAAGGTGATCAATCAGCCGCCCGTTTCCGGCGCATGGTTCGGCATATCGGAATCGTGTGGGCAGATGGGGCGCCAGCAGCGGCACCGGATCCCATGGCGTGCGGTACAGGTCGTTCTTGCGGCGTTTGAAGGTGCTGCGCTTACCCATGACCGCCATCGATGCTGCGTTTGATCGAGTTCGAGACAACCGAGATTGGAGCGGCTGAGATAGTCAACCCATCCTCGGTGAACATCAGGATCCCGAGATTAGAAGAGATCTCCACCCCATCTTCGGTGATCTTGATGCGGTCGTCGTGCTTGCGAGGCTCCGTCATTTCAAGGCCTCTTGGTCCTTGGCGAACTGGTCCAATGGGGGAAGCAAAATACCCTTTTCACGCGCCAACTTAAGGGCAGTCCGATGGACCTTCGCAGCCGTTGACAGATGTATTTCTCGCCCCTTATGACGTTCGTCTTCAAACTTTCCGAGAGTGTTGGTTGCAACGCCAGAGGCTACGCTTAAAGCAGCAGGTTTAATTCCCAACCTGCTCTTCACCACCTTTAGCCATGCCCTAAACTCGTCGGAGTCAGGAAAGAAGGTCTCATTATCGCCCTTTGCTTTCATGGCTAACCTCAAAAGTTGCTTTTATCACCTTTTGAGGTTATATGTGCCCCTTTGAGGTCTGTAAACAACCTTTTTGGTATATTCAATTTCACCCCGAAAGGTGAAATAGTGCCGGTGAAGTCTACAACGGATCGTCGACATGGATGATATTTGGGATAAACGACGCGCGAACTTGGGAGCGTTGATCGGTTACAAAGGGAAAAAGGCTGCGCAGATCTGCGCAGACGCTGGTATCGCGCCAAACACACTCGGTAAGTTCATGCGTGGTGAGAGCAAAACGCTTTCTCAAAAGAGTCTTGAGGAAATCCTACGGGTACTCGGATCGAACCTCGCAGCACTAGATTCGAACAACCCTCTTTCCAACACGAAAACAGAGCTGTTTAAGCTGATTGACGGGATGTCTGAAGAAGAAGCCTTGAAGGAACTGGAAAGGCTATCCAGTTCTACTGACGAGAGCTCAGCTTCTTAAGCTCTTCGAGATAAACTTGAGCCTCGGCTTCGGTCATTTTTCCCACAAGTTCTTTCAAAATCTCTTTGGCCGACAGCACGTTATCACGCATATCAAATATCCATCCACGGTAAACGCGCCCAAGCTGCACAACTTACACTTGCGGTTCAATACCTAAAATGGCATCCTTCACCTCAAAAGGTGAAAAATAGAGAATTTGATGCATTTCTTTTCAGACGTTCCCGACCTCTTATTTGATGTCGCGCCTCAGGGCTTCGCCCTTGGTGTTGGTTCTTTCAAAACGGGCGAAATCGACGTTCACACAAGTTACAGCGAACAGTGGCAGGAACTTTACCATAACCGCGGCTGGTTAGCCCAAGATCCGGCTGTCACAAGCGGACTTCGGGGCCCGGGGGTTCATCAGTGGAATGCTACCTCTATTACCGAGCCTGATTTTAAGGATGCCTGTTTCGGTTACGGACTCAGGTCAGGTAGTTCAATCACGGATACAGTCGCAGGAAGTCTCTGCCTGGTAGGTCTGACCACGCAGAAGGATCTGACAGACGCTGCGTCTCAAGCCGCTTGCCGAGCTGTGAGGCAAGCTCACATGGGGTACTTGACCAGTAAGGCGCGGTTACTGCACGCTCAGCATATTGACGTTGTTTATCTTGCGGCGAAAGGTCTTAGAGCAAAGGAAATCTCTGCAAAACTCGACATTTCTGAAGAGACCGTCAAACAACGAAAGACCACTGTGCAAAGGCAAATCGGGGTCAACAATTTCGTCGCAGCGGTGAACATTTGTGCAATCGCAGGGCTAACACTTCACCCCATAAAGTAGAGGCGCTTCCCGTAAAAGGAGTGCAATTCTTTCTCCCAGTTTGCAACTTGGAGAATATCAATGCAGCACTCTATTGTTTCCTGGGAAACGATTCACGAACACGGACAACTCTGGTGGCTTCACATGGCCATGCGCAAACGACTATTTGTCGATGAAATGCACTGGGACGTTCCCCATACTGGTGACGCTGAAGCAGACCAATATGATACGCCCCGTACAAAATATGTGATCTCCCATGTAAACGGCATGCCTCTCGCAGCCTCAAGGTTGAACCCGACAAGGGGCAAGTTCGGAACTTGGTCCTACATGATCAATGATGCCTGCGAGGGGAAGCTGGACGGCATACCTTCGGGCCTGTTGGAAACACCCCCACAAGCTGCAAACATCTGGGAGGCCACCCGCTTTACAGTCGCCCCTGAAGTTCATCCCAAAGAGCGCAATTCGATACTCGCTGACAACGCCAAGGCCCTCACCTGCGCAGCACGAGAGTTAGGCGCCACAAAGCTAATTGCGCTGATGTCTCCAGCATATATCAGATGGTTATCGTCTATTGGCCTCCCAACGAAAAAGGCTGGTCCGACTCTGAAAGATGGTCAGGGAAAACGGATCTGCGTCATGGAAATGTCAGTGTAGAAAAATACCCCGAAAGGTTTGCTTTACCCTTTCGGGGTTTACTGTCACCTTTTGAGGTGATAGCGTCCTTCTCGAACATGGAGGACATAATGCCAACACCGCATATTATGAACAGAGGTAAAGCGAAAACAGGCCACGACGACTTGGTTTCCACAAACCAATTGCGGGACCTCTCATCGATGGACCCCGCCACGTCGCTGGCGACTTTGCCCGATGAGGAACTGGCCGCGATGGCGCGCCATCTGCTCCCCGATATGGCGGGTGAGCTGCTGGGTCACCGCCTCGCGGCGTTGGCAGGGTCTGCCGAGGTTGCTCCGGCGCGGCTCCGTTTCTCCAATGGCTTGACCCGCATTCTCGCTGGACGCGAAGGTGTAACCGTCAAGGCGGGATCGGTGGCATGAGCGCCGCAACCACAGCAGCCCGCTTTGCGCAGACCATTGCCCAGCTGCAGGGCCGTGAACGCCGTGACGCTGTGGCCTGCGCGGTGATCGAAACCGGTGGACTCTACCCCTTCCCCTTTCCAAAGCGCGCGTTGGTGGAAATCCAGCTGTACGGCGTCTGCGCGACCGGCATCGGCGAGGATGAGGCGATCAGCAATTGGATCGCCAAGCTGTCGCCTCAGGTAGAACCTCACGAGGTTGCCGCATGATGCCCGCCAGCGTTCAAGAGGTCTATGCCGCAGCGCTAGCGATGGAACATCGTGGCGTGTTTGGGCGGGCAACCCTGCTGCGCACGCTTGGCGGCACCGCGCGCCCGATCACGCCCGGTGTTCCGGCCCATGAGGCGCATTGGCGCGTGGACCTTCTGGGCATCAGCGTAGACGGCATTGACCTGCCCAGCGCGCTGTCTGCGTGGATCAGCGCGGCCCGTATGTCGTGCCGACTGACCCCGGCCCGCCGCGCCACCGACTGGCGGCCTGACTGCCCCTACAACGGACAGGCGCCGCTGCCACCGGAGGCACCATGACCATTGCAACAGTCGAGGGAGACGAAATCGTGATCCACATCCCGGTCACAGCGATATCCTGCCAACCCGAACCGCGCGGCTTTCTTGTGACGGATGCCGCCGCCCTCGTGCTGCATGTGGCGCGCGAGATCAGCGGCGAAGATACAGGCGAACGACCGTGGATCGAGCCGCTTGTTGAGGCGGCAATCCCACTCACGGAAACCGGCCGCGCCCAAATGGAACCATGCACCGAAAGGCCCTAAGATGAACGCTCACAGTGAAATCAAGACTGATGTCGCCACCAAATCACTCAAGGTCGACATCTCAGAACTTCGCGCCGCCCTCGCTTGGGTCAACAAGGTGCGGGAAACGTGGTCACGCATCCCGATCTTGAGCCAGAACCTGTTTCAGGTTGAAGGCGGCCAGCTAGCTATCACTGCCACCTGCCTTGATCGCGAAGCACGGCAGACACTCTCCTGCGACACCTCTGACGCTTGGTCATTTGTGATGAACGGCCACCGAGTGATGAAAGTCACGGCAGGTCTGTCCGGCACCGTCACCATTGAGCATGACGTTGCCAAGGATCTCCTCACTCTGACGGCTGACGGCATGTCCCTTGCCATGAATGTCATGGCACCGCCCGAGGACTGGCCAACTATCAATAAGCAAGAGCCCCTGGGCGGCATTGAGGTCGGCGAAAACACCCTCCTCCGAGCGCTTAACTTGGTCAAATCGTGTATCTCGACCGAAGAAACCCGGTACTATCTGAACGGGATCTACTGGACTTCACACGACGGTGCGTCACGCATGGTGACGACGAACGGACATCGGCTTGCGCGCCTGGATCTCAAAGCGCCAAATCCGCCATTTGATGTGATCTTCCCGCGGATCGGCATAACGCCGCTTTCAGCCATGCTGACCGCAAACGGCAATCAGCTTGCCAAGATCACTTATCGCGGTGCCGATAAGACGCCCACCCTTCTTAGTATTGAGATGGGCGACCGCGAACTGCACTGCAAACTGATCGATGGCACATATCCGGATTACAACCGGGTCATCCCCTCAGTCGACGGGGAACAGGCGTTCGATATCATCATTCCCAAATCCGCCACTCAGCGCCTTCGTTTGATGGCCGGACCGCATGACCTTGGCTGCAAGATTTCCCCTGAAAAGGGCACCATGACGATTGGCCGAGAGGATCACGATGGCAAGATGTCAGTGACTTATGCCGCCAAGGGCAAGTCCGGGCCAGATATCGGTTTCAACACTCTCTACCTGGCCCAGACAACGGCAACGATGGGGAACATTCGCTTACGCGCGAAAGACAATGGCGCACCTGCCTTGGCCACCAGTGAGGCACATACGGATCTGATCATGGTCCTGATGCCGATGCGAGTTTGAACTTTCTTATAACCCGGAAACCGCACCCCTTTGATGGAGCCATAAAATGCGAAAATTCAACACCCGAATTGATGACCGCCACTTTCAGGAAATCCATCATGCGCTGGGTTGCCCGTGGCCGGACGAGATCATGGGCGAGACGTACCGCAACTACTTCTGCACTGGCGACGACGCCGAGACTGCGGAACGAATGCGCGCATCCCCGCATTGGACCAGCGGCAACAAAGCTCATGGCTCGACCTATTTCAGCGTCACTGGTGAAGGGCGGTCGGCTCTGCGAGATTACATCCTCGAAAACCTCCACGTCCCTGCGCGGTATGCTGTGACCTACAAGGGCCATGGTGATTACCCACCAAGCCTGTTGCCAGCCAAGAGCCACTCTGCCGCAAGGTATGCGGCATATCTACACTCGGAATGCGAATGGCCCTTGGTGGAATTCATGGCCGAGATCGCATCGGTCAAGATCCATTCCAGAGCGATCAACCCCCACCTTTCCTACTAACCCCAACCACGAAACGCACCGGAGGCCGCATGTCACCCCAGAAGCCCCGTTTCAATGACCGGATCATCAAGGATGGATTTCCTGATGGCTGGTTCATTCAAGATCGGATCTGCCAGAACGAGGCGCTGCTCTGCCGGAGATCAGATTTTTCGCCAGGTGGAATCACGTGCATCTGCACCCGCCCACGCGCAATGGAAACCGACGACTGGGTTCTGCATGCGCAAATCATCGCCTTCGGATTTGAGGCGGAGAACAACCGCCGCATCCAAGGGCGCAAGTCCTGCTAAACCTAACCCCGGAGGCACCATGACAGACGATGACCTGCCCAAATGCGCCAACTGCGGCACTGTCATGACTGACTATGACGCGCTGCATGACCGGGACGATGCCGACCCGGAGAATGACGTTCCCGACTACGCCAAATGCAAGGTGTGCTGGGAAGTCCACCGCATCGAAGACTGATCCAGAAATAGCCGGAGAAACGCACCATGAGCGAACAACCTATCTATGTGCCGGTGACCGATTCCAAGAAAGTGTTCTCGGTTTCCCGCGATACGATCTATCGGGCTGCGAAAAAGGGATTGATCACAATTCACAAGGCGCAGGGCCGGTCTCTGCTGAAAGTGTCCGAGGTCTGCGCTTGGATTGAGGGTAGCGCCGAAAGCACCTAAACGCTTGTGGGGCTATTTGTGGGGCCATTCTAGGCCCGCCACCAGCAGCGCCAATAAATACAGGTACTTAAGGGAAAGTTTTGGTGCGGTCGAGAAGACTCGAACTTCCACGGGTGTTACCCCACAGCGACCTCAACGCTGCGCGTCTACCAATTCCGCCACGACCGCACTGTCTTGACTTGGTGTAGCGGCGTATAGACGAGCGTGGCGCGGTTGTGAAGATGCAAAATGACCATTTTGCAGGGTTTTCTATTGCCTCCAAATGTAACGGGGGCGGATGTGTATTCCGCCCCCGACACTAGCTGTGGTTGCTCTGTGAAAACTCAGTCAGTTGAGAAGCTCGGCAGGGCAGCGGCGGTGCTGGATGCCGGAACCGGCTGCGCGATTGTGCCGGTGAGCCCGGCTGACGCTGCCTTGATCAGCGCCAGACGTTCCGGCTGACCTGGAGCGAAAACCGGTTCGGACCCCGTCTCCAGGGCTGCGATGGCTGTCTGGTACCAGCCCTGCGCCTGTTCCGGCGACTTTGCCACACCGAACCCCTGTGCCAGATGGTGGCCGATCAACTCGGCGTAGGGACGCTGTCCAACACCAACCATGATCAAGGCCGCGCCAAGCGCCACCTCCATGTTATCACGGCGGTACCCGGAGAACAGGCAGATACCCGCCGTATTGGAGAGCTGCTCGATCGACATGTTGGACTGCAAGACGAATTTCTGCAGATCGGAGACCAGCGCGTCGCTGCCTGTGCTGCCCAGCTTGGCAAGATAGGGCTGCACGACAGGACCAAAGGCATCGCATTGACTATCGACTTGCGCCTGGCTCACGCCCTGCACTTTGGCGACGAGGGCTTCGCCGGAGTTGATCGCGTAGGAGCGCGTCAGGCAGAACTGTTCACCAAGCGCCAACTCAGGATCACGCAGATTGGACACGGTCATATAACCACCGTTGGAGCTGGTGAGCAGGCTGACTTTGCTACAATGGCTGGTGAGAGAGGCTGTATTCGCCGCCGGTGCCGGTTGCTGGAACAGCTGGAGCGCCGCGAGACCACCAGCCGCAGGAGCAGGAGCCGCGACCTGTGGCGCGGAAGCGAGCACCGTGCCGCCCACGCTGCCACCAGGTGCTGGTGCCGGCGCGGGCGTCGGCGCGCCCGCTTGGACTGTGCCGGACGCCGGTTCGTCGCTCATCCGGCACACCCCCTGGTGACAGGAGAAATTCGCCGTGGTGACGCCACGCGCCATAAAATCATTGCGCTGATAGCCCTGCGGAGTTGAGGCAAACACCATGACAGAGCAATGCGACGCCCCACACCAGAAGGAACTGCCCGACACCGAGGTGTCGATCATATAATCGTTCTTACCGTCCCCATTCAGATCCGCCAGTTGCATAAATCCGGACCGCTGCAACAATTGCTCGGCACTGGGATCGGCACTGGCGGCGATTTCGTCCACGGCCTTGCTGACCTCGAAGGGCAACCCCCCATAGCTGCCATAGCCGCCAGCGCCAGCGCTACGGGTGCCGGTGGCCTCATCCCGCCAGGTGCGCAGAAGGCCACGCACGCCATTCGGCCCCTGCATCGCCTTGATCACCTGCGGACCGCCGATTTGCGCCCGACTGTAGGACGACACCAGAAAATCACGTTCATATTGGGTCAGCTGGCCCGTTGCAGGAAACCCCATGTGGCCCTGATACTGTGCCACGGCGGCGCGGGATTTGCGCCCCATCACACCGTCAGGAGAACCTGCTTGGAAACCGAAATAATTGAGTGCGGTTTGCGTTTCACGGTTCTGGGCACGCGCCGGAGAATAGGTGCGTTTGCGCGTAACCGGTTGTTTGCGCGCACGGTTCTTATGCGCTTCGTTGACGATTACACCGCCGATGATGCTACCGACCAGCGCCGCGCCAAGGTTATCGGCAACAGCGGGTGCTGCCCCTGAGGTTGCCAGAACTGATGCGGCCAATGTCGTTTTAAGTGATTTTGAGAACATATTACGCGCCCCCCTATTGATGAAAACATGCAATCACGGTAGCGCACCACCTGCAGGGCAGGCCAGAAAATTCGGCGCGCCGCGCTATACTGGTTACAAAAGTCGTAACAAAGGACACCGTCGATGGTTGAATGGATCACCACCTCAGGCCTGACCGGCTATGACGAGGCCGTCGCCTTCATGGAAGACCGTGCCGCTGGGATCGCCGCGGGAACCCAAGAGGAGTGCATCTGGCTGGTTGAGCATCCGCCGCTTTATACCGCCGGCACCTCAGCCCAGCCCGAAGATCTGACAGATCCTGACCGCTTTCCTGTGTATCCGAGCAAGCGTGGCGGGCAGTATACCTATCACGGGCCGGGGCAGCGCGTGATCTATGTCATGCTGGATGTCGCCAAGCGCGGCCGTGATGTGCGGTGCTTCGTGCGCCAACTGGAACGTTGGGTGATCCTGGCGCTTGATCGCTTCAATGTGACCGGTCATATCCGCGATGGTCGAGTTGGTGTCTGGGTCGAACGTGACGACAAGCCCCTGCGTGCCAATGGTGAAAAGACCGAAGACAAGATCGCGGCCATCGGTATCCGCCTGCGCAAATGGGTCAGCTTTCACGGCATCTCGATCAATGTCGAACCGGATCTCAGCCATTTTGATGGTATCGTGCCTTGTGGCATCACCGAGTTTGGCGTCACCAGCCTGGTGGATCTGGGCCTGCCTGTGACCATGACCGATGTCGATGTGGCATTGAAGCAGTGCTTCGATGTGGCATTTGCCACAGCTGACACCTGCCCTACAGATTAGGCCAGCCTACAAAATCGGCAGTGTATCCGCGCTTACGAGGGGATGCGCTGCCGCAAATCCTCAATCGCCGCGAACACCAGTTCCGGCTGCGCATAAAGCAGCATGGTCCCAGCCCGTTTGCTGATACGGATTTGCAGATCCGCACTGCCGGGGCCAAGCGCCGCCTGCAAGCGCTCCGCTGGGGTCACCGTATCTTCACCACCATGCAGATATATGGTGGGCGCTGCCTTGGCACTGTGGCGTGTGTCACGCGAGCGCGCTGCCAGCCGCAAATCCGTCTCATATCCGCCGCGCCCATGCTGCATCATCATCCTGTGGCTCTGTTCCAGCACGGCGCTCAATCCGGGATCCGCCAGCAATCTCCGATCCGCGCTGTCTTTTGCTATCTGGCGCGAGACCAGTACCTGTGGTCCTTTCTGACGCACCGACCGGGACCAGCTGCGCACCACCAACGGCAATACCGCCCTGGCATGAACCGCGCTGAGCGCCATGGCGCGCTGATGCCCGCGCAAAGCTCCGGCCTGCCCTATGCTGGGCAACGGCAGTGTCGCGCCAACACCGACAACTCCGCCTAAACGGTCCCGCAGCCGACGCCCCGCTGCGGCGGTGAACATGCAGCCACTGCGATGCCCGAGGAGAATAGGTCGCTCCAGACCCTCGGCATCGATCAGCGCCTCAAGCTGCGTTATGAACAGATCAACAGGATCAGCCTGCCGCGGCAATCGGTCCGACGCTCCGTATCCACAGCGCAATGGCGCCAGCACCTGCAAACCGCGCGCGCGCAGCATAGGCTGCAACCTCTGCACCCCCGCGATACCGTCGAAGATCCCGTGAACAAAAATCACCGCCTGCCCACGTTCCGCGCCAAAACGCAGATAGCGCGAACTTAGCCCACACGGCAGAGAGAGCCATTTTTGCGGCGGCGAGGCGACCCCTGCGGCGATCTTGTAGTCCTCCACCGTCTGGGCAATCAGATGCGCCAGAAAACGCAGCATTTCCGGACAACTCGGTGCCGCCGTCTTGGTCAGCATCCGGCCCAGAACAGCCAGCTCGGGACCACGCTGGCCACCTGTGCCTATTCGCAATTCGATCCAATCGTCACTGGTCAGCAGACGCCGCAGCAGCGACATTTCCTGCTGGCCGAAGCCAAACCGCTTTGCGATCAGGGTTGCGGCCATATCGGACCAGGCGGTCTGCACTTGCTCCACCAAGAATGCAGGCGCGGCCAGATCTGCCGCTCCGAGGGGGCGCAAAGGCCGATCCACACGCCCCGAACCAATCTGATCAGAACCGGAAAAACCATCGGTCATGTTGGAGAAAACCGCACGCCCACCAAGGGGCTGACACATCAGTAGGCGCCCCCCAGCAGCCCGCAAGAGGACAAGCGCGGGGCGCCGCGCACCAGCGTCAAAGAGGTTTTGCCACTTTGGCAGATCAGCATCCTTGATCTGCAACTTTTCGGACATAAACGGATCAGTGACGCGCCCGCTACCGGGCCAGTCGCCCCCTGCGGCCAGAACCTCGGCCTCGTGCGAGACCAGTGTCCAATTGCGATCACCGCAAGGAAGCACGGTCTGAAGTTCAGGCCAAAAGCCATGATTTTGCGCGGCTGCCAATCGACTTCTGAGGTAAATCGCCCTGTCGAAGTGGCGCCCGATCAGAACAGGGCCTGTTGCTTCCCCCTCAGCCGAAAAAACTGAGGTGAGATCTATGTCACTCGCCTGTGTCTTGAGACCCTCCCAGCCCACCGTAGCCGCAGTCTGCCTGCTGGCGTGGCCAGAACCAATCGCCGATCGGGAGGCCAGTTCAGAAACATCATCATAACCGGCCCGGTTCAACCGGTCGCGCCAGGCCTCGGCATTGGCCGCGCCCAGAACCGAAGCATATACTGCGGCTGCCACTGTTTCGTCTGACAAACCATCTGAAACACTATTATCCCCTGCCGTCTTACCCACGGCCCCTCCTCAGCAACATACACAGGCAAAACGCCCGTCACTTTGCAAACCTGCAGCGATCAAACGCGTGCAGGACAACCACAATTAGCCCTGATCTCACCAAAGCAGCAGCGTGCCTTGGTCAGGGTTCCATCCCCCAATTGGCCAAACGCTCCGGCAGCAGCACTGTGAGCGCTCCCCGGAACGCACCATCCGTATCGGAACGCACCATCTGTGCGCTCCGGTACTTTGTTGACGCGGCAAAACCCAAAATTTTGAGGACTTCGTGAAAATTTTGGTGACCGTAGAATAAACGGGCCACACATATCAATCATTTTTTCGCGTCAAGGTAGAATAACTTAGGACCACGACCTACGGCACGTCTCAAACGCAGATCTCCGCATCCAAGAGTAGCCCCGACTACTGGTCAACTTGCAGCTATTGCCGCACGCATTTTTTCGGCGTGCTCGGATAAGACGCCGGGGTCTGCCATAATACCCGGTGGCCGCACCGTGTCCCCGCCGCGACGGGGAAGGATATGGAAATGGAGATGGAAAACCTCCTGCCCCCCTTCAGCCTCATTGAACTGCTGCACCGTGACGCCCTGCGCATCGAACGCGCGCATCGCAACATGGCTCATCTTCTGCGCCGTGGCCATCACAGCGGCCAGCTGCTCAGCTGAAGCATCCAGCAGATTGCGGCACGGCGTCTTGGGGATGACCAGCATATGACCGTCAGATCGAGGCATGATATCCATAAAGACGAAGGTCGCCTCATCCTCATACACTTTGTAAGAAGGAAGCTCTCCGCGCAGAATTTTCGCGAAGATATTGTTTGGATCGTATTGCGCCACTATCTGCACTCCGTGAGGTCGTCAGATGGACTTTCGCGCCGCTGGCCATCAGGGTCAAGCGCGCCACGGCATCTTGATTGACAAAACAGTATCGCGTTGCGGTATTGGCGATGAATTATGCGGGCGCCAAAACGCAGGCCGGCCCGCGACACCCGACGGGAGTCCGTGCAGCCCGAAACGGAGCTGCCCGCGACAATTATTCTTGATCCATATCAAACTCCGCCATTGAAGGCCTGTTGCGGGCGAACTAAAACGCAAGATGAGTCTAGGCCCACCTATACGGTTTTTTGGGGCCTATCGTTATGCAACAGGAGGCACCTTAATGGCAGATGCAGCCATTCATGGTCACGGCCACGAAGACGAGCGCGGTTTCTTTACCCGCTGGTTCATGAGCACGAACCATAAGGATATCGGCATTCTCTACCTGATCGTTTCGGCGATCGTTGGTTTCATCTCCGTCGCGTTCACCGTTTATATGCGGCTTGAACTGATGGATCCCGGCGTTCAGTACATGTGCCTCGAAGGTGCACGTCTTTTTGCAGATGCGTCTGCGGAATGTACCCCCAATGGGCACCTCTGGAACGTTTTGATCACCGGCCACGGCATCCTGATGATGTTCTTCGTGGTTATTCCCGCGCTTTTCGGCGGGTTCGGCAACTACTTCATGCCCTTGCAGATCGGCGCGCCGGACATGGCGTTCCCGCGGATGAACAACCTGTCGTTCTGGATGTATGTCGCGGGTACCTCGCTGGCGGTTGCCTCGGTCCTCGCACCGGGCGGCAACGATCAGGCCGGTTCCGGCGTCGGCTGGGTTCTCTACCCGCCGCTGTCCACCAACGAAGGCGGCTTCTCCATGGACCTGGCGATCTTCGCCGTTCACGTCTCTGGTGCGTCCTCGATCCTGGGTGCGATCAACATGATCACCACCTTCCTGAACATGCGTGCCCCTGGCATGACCCTGTTCAAGGTGCCGCTGTTCTCCTGGTCGATCTTCGTCACCTCCTGGCTGATCCTGCTGTCCCTGCCGGTTCTGGCGGGTGCGATCACCATGCTGCTGATGGACCGTAACTTTGGGTTCACCTTCTTTGACCCTGCCGGCGGCGGCGACCCGATCCTGTATCAGCACATCCTGTGGTTCTTTGGCCATCCGGAAGTGTACATCGTGATTCTGCCGGGTTTTGGCATCATCTCCCACGTGATCGCGACCTTCGCACGCAAGCCGGTCTTCGGCTATCTGCCGATGGTCTGGGCGATCATCGCGATTGGTGTTCTGGGCTTCGTCGTATGGGCGCACCACATGTACACCGTCGGTATGTCGCTGAACCAGCAGGCCTACTTTATGCTGGCCACAATGGTCATCGCGGTTCCGACCGGGGTTAAGGTGTTCTCCTGGATCGCCACCATGTGGGGCGGCTCGATCGAGTTCAAAGCACCTATGATGTTTGCGTTCGGCTTCCTGTTCCTGTTCACCGTTGGTGGTGTGACCGGTGTGGTTCTGTCGCAGGCGTCGGTCGACCGTGCTTATCACGACACCTATTATGTGGTTGCGCATTTCCACTACGTGATGTCGCTGGGCGCTGTCTTCGCGATCTTCTCGGGCATCTACTTCTATTTCGGCAAGATGACCGGTCGTCAGTACAACGAGCTGGGCGCCCAGATCCACTTCTGGATGTTCTTCATCGGCGCAAACCTGACTTTCTTCCCGCAGCACTTCCTCGGGCGTCAGGGCATGCCGCGTCGTTACATCGACTATCCGGAGGGCTTCGCCTACTGGAACAAGATCTCGTCCTATGGCGCGTTCCTGTCCTTTGCATCGTTCCTGCTGTTCTTTGGCGTTGTGATCTACTCGCTGCTGCGTGGCGCTCGCATCACCCAGAACAACTACTGGAACGAATATGCCGACACGCTGGAGTGGACCCTGCCCTCTCCGCCGCCAGAGCATACCTTCGAAATCCTGCCCAAGCAGGAAGACTGGGATCGCTCCCATTCGCACTAGGGTGCTGATGAGCTGAAACACCGGCAGGCCCCGAAGCACCCGCTTCGGGGCCTTCTTCTTGGCATCAGCACATCCTCGCACATTGCTGAAGATGTCTGCCCCGGAGTGCTGGACAGCCTCTGCCGAGACGCTAAATTCACGCCATGCCCTACCAATGGACCACCGCCCGGACTGACAGTCACCAAGAGCTGCATCTTTGGCCGTATCAATCGCTGCCACCGGAGGGGTATGTGCGTTTTCTCGGAACGCTCGCTGCGCTGATCACCATTCCGATGATCCCGCTCCTCGGCAGCGCTGCGCTATGGGGCGTTCTGCCCTTTGTGACTGCCACGCTGTTTGCGGTAAAATGGGCGCTGGACCGCAGCCGCCGCGACCGTCATGTGCTGGAGGTGCTGACCCTTGACCCAAGCGAAGCGCACCTGGAGCGCATCAATCCGACTGGCAAGAGGCAGAACTGGAGCTGCAATCGGTATTGGACCGAGGTCGAGTTGCACACAGATGATGGCCCGGTTCCCAACTATGTCACCCTGCGCGGCAGCGGTCGCGAGGTGGAAATCGGTGCCTTCCTGTCAGAGGATGAACGCAAGGCGCTCTATGATGAGTTGCAGGCCGCATTTCGCAAGGCATGACAGGCCTTCGACCTGCAGCCCTTTGACATAGACACTCAGCCCGGCTATGGCTGCCATATGACCAATGCAAACCTGATCTTTTCGACCGTCTATTATCCGCTGTTTCCATAACGGCGGACGCATTCTCATTTCTTTGATGTTTATCCCGCCGCGATCCGGCGGTCTTAGGCATCATCTCCCATCCTTTCCATCGGCATCGCGGCACAGACCGGAGCCCGATTTCGATGCCCCAACCTCCTCAATTCTCCCGTATAGGCCTGATCGGCTTTGGTGCCTTCGGGCGGCTGATTGCCCGTCACCTGTCACCGCTGCTGCCGATCTGCGTATATGATCCGGTACAAACCGATGAGAGACCACGCCACCCATCGCTTCGGTTCGTCTCCCTCGCTGAGACCGCCGCTTGTCCCTTGGTGATCCTCGCCGTGCCTGTTGGCGCGATGGAACCGCTATGCCACACGCTTGCGCCACTGGTCAGGCCCGGGACATGGGTCCTGGATGTCGGATCGGTGAAAATGGCCCCCGCCGACGTGATGCAACGCGTCCTGCCACCAGAGGTCAATCTGCTTGGCACCCATCCGCTCTTTGGTCCCGAAAGCACCCGGCAGGGGCTCGCGGGTCAGAAAATCGCGCTCTGCCCCCTCCGCGGCGGTCGCCCGTTGCGCTTGGCGGCAGTGCTACGGCATATCTTCCGGCTTGAAGTGATCTGGACCACGCCCGAAGCGCATGATCGTGAACTGGCGACGGTACAGGGGCTGACCCACCTGATCGCCCAGGCCCTCAATCAGGTTGCGCCGGAGACCCTGCGGATGACCACCGCCAGTTTCGAGCTGATGCAGCAGGCCAGCCGGATGGTAACCGGAGATGCCCCCGGTGTGCTGGAGGCCATCCTGCGCGACAATCCGTTTGCGGCAGACATACGGGACAGCTTCCTAGAGCGCGCCGCCGACCTAGGCCGACACCCCGTCACGCCTCGCACACAACAAAGCCCGCCAAACGCGGCGGGCTTCTGATCTCTACACCGATATCCGCCAGTCAGCGGCAGGTCAGCAATCGCCCCCTTGGCAAAGCTGATCCTTGACCAGTGGGCCAACCTTGCCGAAATCCATCTGGCCGGTGTATTTGCCCTTCAGCGCGCCCATCACCTTTCCCATATCCCGGATCGATTGGGCACCGGTGTCGACAACAGCGGCCTTTACGGCCTCCGCCACCTCGTCATCGCTCAACTGTTTGGGCAGGAATTCTTCGATGATTGAAATCTCGCCCAATTCACGCTCGGCCAGATCCAGCCGCCCGCCCTCTTCATAGGCGCGCGCGCTTTCATTGCGCTGCTTGGTCATCTTACCTAGAATCGCGAGGATCTCAGCATCGCCGATCCCACCCGCTTCGCCATCCACCCGCTCGGCAATTTCGCGGTCCTTGATCGCGGCATTGATCAGACGCAGGGTTGCCAGTCGGGCTGCTGCGCGGTCCTTCATGGCCTGTTTCAGGGCCATATTGACCCGAGTTCGCGTATCCATTTATCTGTCCATTCCCACGGAGTCGGAAGCCGGATCTTTACCTAATGTGGTAGGGCAATTCAAGTTGCGGCCTTTCGAATGACGTTGGGGCACTCCCAAGCGGCCATCAAACGCGCAGCCGAGCCAGAAGACTGCCCGAACACCGCCGTATCACGTCCACGCAGGCTTGACGCCTTGCGGCCCTCCCCTTACAAGCCCATGAATTTTGCCCAGATTGGAGAGTCGCGCCATGGCCGATACCGTCACGCCCAAACCCACCGCATGTTTGGCGCTCGCAGATGGCACCATCTTTTACGGAAACGGCTTCGGAGCATACGGCGAAACAGTTGCAGAACTGTGCTTCAACACCGCCATGACCGGCTATCAGGAGATCATGACTGATCCCTCCTATGCTGGGCAGATCGTAACCTTCACTTTCCCTCATATCGGCAATACCGGCGTCACCCCGGAAGACGACGAAACCGCTGACCCGGTCGCGGCAGGCATGGTGGTGAAATGGGATCCGACACTGGCCTCCAACTGGCGCGCCACCGAAGAGCTGAAAGACTGGCTGACCCGGACCAACCGTATCGCAATCGGCGGCATTGACACCCGCCGGCTCACCCGCGCAATCCGCCAGCTCGGCGCGCCGCATGTGGCACTGGCCCATGACCCTGACGGCAACTTCGACATCGAAGCCCTTGTCGCCAAGGCCCGCGCATGGTCCGGTCTGGAAGGACTGGATCTGGCCAAAGACGTGACCTGCTCCCAGAGTTACCGCTGGGATGAGATGCGGTGGGCTTGGCCTGAGGGCTACACCCGGCAGGAGGCCCCGAAGCATAAAGTCGTCGCCATCGACTATGGCGCGAAACGCAACATCCTGCGGTGCCTTGCTTCTGCAGGATGCGACGTTACCGTGCTGCCCGCCTCCGCCACCGCTGAGGAGGTGCTGGCGCACAGCCCTGATGGTGTCTTCCTCTCCAATGGCCCCGGTGATCCCGCCGCCACAGGTGAATATGCCGTGCCGATGATCCAGCAGATCCTCGACACCACCGATCTGCCAATGTTCGGGATCTGCCTCGGCCACCAGATGCTGGCGCTGGCGCTTGGCGGCAAGACCGTCAAGATGAACCACGGCCATCACGGCGCCAATCACCCGGTGAAGGAAAACGCCACCGGCAAGGTTGAGATCACCTCAATGAACCATGGCTTTGCCGTGGACGGTCAGAGCCTGCCCGATGGCGTTGAAGAGACCCATGTCTCACTGTTTGACGGCTCCAACTGTGGTATTCGCATCTCAGATCGTCCGGTTTATTCCGTCCAGCACCACCCGGAGGCCAGCCCCGGACCGCAGGACAGTTTCTACCTGTTTGAGCGTTTCGCCGAAGCGATGGCAGCGCGCAAATCCGCGTAAACCTACACAGCTTTAGATAAGCCTGCGCAAAAAATACAGATCCATGGCGAGTTTTCGCCATGGATAACAGGGGTCTGGACAATAGCCCCGGGAAAAATCTCTTGCCCGAATCCAAGACCGCATAAACTGTTCAGTCATGGCCGAACACAACCTAAGACTGATTGACGCCGCGCGCCCTCTGATCAGGCGAGAGCGCCAAACGTCGTTTGAACGGCGTCTGGTTGAACATCACGCCGTCAGCAAAGATCACCTGATGCGGGCGCTGGTTCTACGCCAGCATCAGCGTGTTCCGATTGATCACATCCTTGTTTCCGAAGGATGGGCCAGTCAGGAGCAGGTTCTGGATGCGCTGTCGTCCGAGCATGGAATGCAACGGGTTGATCTGGGTGGCCATCGCCCTCAGGCGCGTCTGCTCGCGCGCAAACCCGCCCGGTTCTGGCTGCGTCGCTGTGCGCTGCCATATATGCAACTGGGGCAGACACTTGTGGTGGCGATTGCGCATCCGGCCGGTCTTGCAGAGCTGCAACGCGACCTTGCGGAGAGTTTTGGCGATATCCGACCGGTCATCGCCAGTGAGGCCCAGATCACCGAGCTGCTGACCGCGCATTTTCGTGACGATCTCGCCCGCCATGCCAGCGCCTGTGTGCCGCTGACCTACAGCTGCCGTACCCTGGGCCAGCCGAACTGGCTCGGTCTGCCACTCATCATCGGTCTGGCGACCCTTGCACTTGTCACCATCATGCCGAGGGTGGTTTTCACCTTGCTCTGCGGCCTTGCCCTTTTGACACTGCTGCTGTTCGTGCTGCTGAAATGCGCAGGTTTTTTGTCCCATCTTCAGGATCGACGCAGGCAACGTCTGCATCAAAGGGCCCGACCACAGCCCATAACCCCGCTCCGCTCCGATCAGGTGCTGGGCGTGCCGACAACACAGCGACGCTTGCCGCGGATCTCCGTTCTGGTGCCCTTGTACAAGGAAGCGGAGATTGGCCGCGCCCTGTTGAGGCGGCTGTGCAAACTCACCTACCCGCGCAGTCTGCTAGAGGTTCTTCTGGTGCTGGAAGAGGATGACGAGGTTACCCGCAATGCCATCCGCTGCGCTGATCTGCCTGAGTGGTTCCGGGTAATCGAGGTACCCGCCCACGGCGGCCTCACCACCAAACCGCGGGCCATGAACTACGCGCTGAACTACTGCCGGGGTGAGATTATCGGCGTATGGGATGCCGAGGACGCACCGGAGCCCGACCAGCTGGAGCAGGTCGCAAGCGCCTTTGCGCTAGGGGACAATGATCTGGCTTGCCTGCAGGGCGCGCTGGACTACTACAACCCCGGCCAGAACTGGATTTCGCGCTGCTTCACGCTTGAATACGCCAGCTGGTTCCGCATCGTGCTGCCGGGCATTGCGCGCCTCGGGTTGGTGGTACCACTGGGCGGCACCACACTCTTCATCCGCCGCGACGTTCTTGAGCAACTGGGCGGCTGGGACGCTCATAACGTGACCGAGGATGCCGATCTCGGCGTCCGTCTCTGCCGTCTTGGCTACCGCACGGAGATGCTGCCCACCACCACCTATGAGGAGGCAAACTGCCGCCCGTGGGCGTGGGTCAAGCAACGATCACGCTGGCTGAAGGGCTTCATGGTCACCTATCTGGTCCATATGCGCCGCCCCATTGTGCTGGCCCAGCAACTGGGCTGGCGGCAATTTCTTGGCTTACAGGCTTTCTTCCTTGGAACGGTCGGTCAGTTCTTGCTGGCACCCTGCCTCTGGACCTTCTGGCTGATCACCCTCGGGTTCGACCATCCCAGCACACCGCTGCTGCCCGCCGGGGCGCCCTATCTGGCTGCTGCGGTTCTGGTATTTTTCGAATTGCTTGGCATCACGATCGGGATCACCGCTGCTTTCGCCAGCGGACGGCGCTGGCTGGCGCTCTGGACACCCAGCATGATCCTGTATTTCCCGATGGGCGTGATCGCCGTCTACAAGGCGCTCTATGAGCTGATCTTCAAACCGTTTTTTTGGGACAAGACCGCGCATGGACAGTCGCAGAAACAACCGAAAACACCGCTTCCCCGAACATAGGGTGAGGGCAGCGGGTGCCCTATCCCTTGCTGCGATCCCCAGCGTCCTGTTTCAGCCGGGTCATGAAGGCCACCGAGATATGATCCTTCAGCGCCCTTCCCGCCGCCTCCTCGTCGCGTCGCTCAATGGCATTCACAATGTTCTTATGTTCCGCCTGCGCAATCCGCCCCCGGCCCTCTGCGGCCAGTGACGTGGTTGCCATCAGTGCCATGGTGCGATGCACAAGATTCAGCTGCTGCACCAGATAACGGTTGTGGGAGGCAAGATGGATCTGCTCATGGAAACGACGGTTCGCCTTGGCCAGCTCCGTCGGAGTGTCGACAAAGGCATCATCCGAGGTAACCATCTCCTGCAACACCCGAATTTCCTCTTCGGTGGCGTGGCGTGCGGCAAGGCTGGCGGCCAGCCCTTCCAACTCACGCCGCACCACATACAGCTCCGCCATCTGGTTGTGGTCCAGCGAGGCAACAATCAGCGACCGGCCATCACGTTCCAGCAAGGACTGCGTCTCCAGCCGCTGCAAGGCCTCGCGGATCGGGGTGCGCGACACGCCAAACCGTTCAGCAAGGTCGCTTTCGACCAGACGATCACCGGGGCGGTAGACCCCGACATCAATGGCTTCAAGGATCAGCGCATAAGCGTCGGTCTGGCTGGTGCTGCGAGTGAGGCTCATGTCGATCCTTGGATTGTTGCTCACCGATGTCTACAGGCCTCGCCGCCGTGCAATCAACCCCGGCCCGGCCAAGCGGTTAAGATCCGGCTGCTTATTCCTGCCAAAGAGCGCGTTTCGACCACATCTAGTCCGCCGGCAATGCTTGCAATTGCACAGGTCGCGGCCTAGGTCCCACGCCATGGTATCGCAATCTTTCTCTCACGTCCGCCACTGGGTGTTCGACCTCGACAACACCCTCTATCACCCGTCCGCCCGGCTGTTTGACCAGATTGAGGTCAAGATGACGGATTATGTCATGGCTGCCCTTGGCGTTGACCAGAAGATGGCCAACAAGCTGCGCGATGACTACTGGCGCGAGCATGGCACCACCCTTGCCGGGCTGATGGCACACCATGATCTGGATCCAGATCCCTTCTTGCTCGAGGTCCACGATATCAACTTCGATCAGCTGGAACCGGACATCCTGCTGGCCGAACGGATCAGAACCCTGCCCGGCAAACGGATCATTTATACCAATGGCACCGCGCCGTATGCCGAGCAGGTGCTGGCCGCGCGAGGGCTTGAGGGGTGCTTTGACGAAATCTACGGCGTTGAGCACGCGAACTATCGCCCCAAACCGGAGCGCCAGGCCTTTGACATCGTCTTTGCCAAGGCCGACATCGATACAGCGAAGGCCGCGATGTTTGAGGATGATCCACGCAACCTCCAGGCCCCGCATGATCTGGGCATGCGGACCGTCCATGTCGCGCCCGAGGCTACAGCCGGCGCGCATATTCATCACCATACAGACGATTTAACCCGGTTCCTCGGATTGCTCTGAGGGCAAGCGGGCTATCACGACCTCTAGTTGCGCATCCTGTCGCACCCCTGTGGCGCGCCGCCGCACCGGCCTTTTGTTGGGGTCGTGAAGGTATATATGGCTGGCATCTTTGACGCGCGCCCGTAGCTTCTTGCTGCTGTGATCCGCGCAGATTGCCCAGACCAAGGATGCCGCCCAATGAATGACATGACTTTTGACCACACCCAGCACCCGACAGCGCCCTCGGCCACCGCACCATCACCTGTGAGGCCGCCTGAAACCCGCAATCAGGCCAATGCGACGAAGGCTCTGCTGGCCATTCTGCTCTATGTGCTGCTCTGGGGACTTGCCGTCGCCATCTGGGGTCTGCCTGCACTATTCCTGCCTGCGGTGGCCAAAACAGCCGTCATGTTCGTGATCCTGGTGAGCATCACGCGCGGTTAGGCGTCGGCAACCGCAGTCAACGGCACCATCAAAAAGGACAGTATGTCGCTTGTCATTCTGACCAGCACCGGCCTATCTCAGACGTAGAGACGAAAGGCGGGTTCATGGCTGACAGTTGCGACATTCTGATTTCCGGCGGCGGCATCGCAGGGTTGACCGCCGCGGCGACACTGGGCGCTGCCGGGTTCAAGGTGATCTGCGTCGACCCGACGCCACCAGTGACGCTGCGCGATGATGCCGGGGCCGATCTGCGCACCACCGCAATTCTTCAACCGGCCAAGGCACTGCTGCAAGAGGCCGGGATATGGACCCGGCTTGACAGCCACGCCGCCCCGCTGGACATCATGCGGATCATTGATGCAGGCGGCGCTGAGCCTGTGGCCCGCGTCACCAAGGATTTCAAATCTGCCGACATTTCTGATCAGCCTTTTGGCTGGAACCTGCCCAACTGGCTACTGCGCCGGGAACTTCTGGCGCGCCTTGATGACCTCGCAACTGTGGATTTCCGTCCCGGCCTTGGTACCAGCGGCCTGTTCACACGCACAAATGCCGCACAGGTCACCCTGAGTGACGGCACCTGCGTCACCGCGAGGCTGGTCCTGGCCTGCGATGGACGTGACAGCCCCATGCGACGCGCGGCGGGCATCCCCGTACGAACAACCCGCTACGGGCAAAAAGCGCTGGCGTTTGCCGTCACACACGCGCTGCCACATCAGAATGTCTCAACCGAGATCCACCGCTCTGGCGGGCCGTTCACACTGGTCCCGCTGCCGGATCACAACGGCCAGCCCTCTTCCGCCATTGTCTGGATGGAGCGCGGCCCACGAGCGCAAGCGCTGCAGCGCATGGATGTGGACGCTTTCGAGACTGAAATGAACCGCCGCAGCTGTGGCGTTCTGGGACAGCTGCATCTTGCCTCCCGCCGCAGCATCTGGCCCATCATCAGCCAATCAGCCGCCCGCATGAGCGCTGAGCGCCTTGCACTGATGGCCGAAGCAGCCCATGTCGTGCCGCCTATTGGGGCGCAGGGACTGAACATGTCTCTGGGTGATCTGCGCGTTCTGCTGGATTTGGCGCAGGCCCGCCCCGAGGGGCTAGGTGATGCCGCCATGTTAGAAAGCTATCATAAGGCCCGCCACAGCGAGATTATGATGCGGGTGAAGGGGATCGATCTCTTGAACCGGACCTCCATGCTGACCCCGCGTCCGCTGCGCGACCTGCGCGCTTTTGGGCTCAATGCGCTCTACTCCATGGCGCCGGTACGCAAAACGCTGATGCAGATGGGGCTGGGTGTCAAATAAGATGCCATTTCTACGGCGTGTCATCACAGGACATTGGCAGCTGATCTGCCTGACGCTGATGATCGTGCTGCTCTGGTCCACGCCAGCAGTTCTGCCACTGCGTATCCTGACCGTCTTCCTGCACGAAACGTCTCATGCCATTGTCACACTGGCCACCGGCGGTGAGGTGCTCAACCTCACCATAGACCCCTATGAAGGTGGCAGCGTGACGTCGCGGGGCGGCAACCGCTTTCTGACGCTGTCAGCCGGGTATACCGGTTCGCTGTTCATTGGGGCTGCGTTGTTTGTCATCGCTCTGCGCACCGATTGGGACCGTAGGATTCTGGCCCTGTTTGGGGCGTTGACGCTGTTTGTTGCAGCCCTCTATATCCGTGACCTCTTCGCATTCGGTTTCACCTTGGTGACAGGCGCAATGATGTTGGCCACCGCCCGCTATCTCAGCCTTGCCGCCAATGACATGACCCTGCGGATTATCGGCATCAGCAGCATGATCTATGCGCCCCTCGACATCTGGGACGATACGATCGCGCGCTCTTACCTGCGCTCAGATGCCCGTATGATGGCCGAGGACATCGGCGGTACGACCGTAGTTTGGGGTGGTCTATGGCTGGCAATCAGTCTGGCAGTGATTGGGATCACGCTCCGATATGGGCTTGGCAAATCCAGCAATATCTCACTGCGCCGCAAGGTGTAGATCACCCCAGCGGGCCCGGCCTGCGTTCCTCGCTCAACAGCACATTTGCATCAACACTGCCCACGCCGGGCAGCGTCATCACCCGTCGCCGCAGCACCCGCTCGAAATCGGCAATATCCCGAGCGGTGACTCGCAGGCGGTAATCATACATGCCCAGAATATGCTCGACCGTTTGCACCTCGGGGATAGCAGACACTGCGCGTTCGAAATCTTCCAGGCTGACCCGCCCCTTGGTGGCCAGCTTGATGCCCAGAAAAACAGTCACACCAAAGCCCAGTTTGCCTGCATCCAGATCAAGTTTGCGCCCGGTGATAATACCTGCCTCCTGCAACCGGCGAATGCGGCGCCACGCCGCCGGCTGACTAAGGCCCAGCGCGCGCCCCAAAGCCCCCGCCGTTTGCGTGGCATCCCGGCTGAGAGCGCGCAAGAACGCATGATCAATCTCGTCTAACTGGATCATATCGGCAGCGCCTCGTTCGATTTGATCCGCGCCACATGCATCAGCGCCTCGATATCGGTGATATGCGGCAAGGTCAGGATCGCCGCACGGTAGATCTGCTGATAATGCGGCATGTCCCGCGCAATCACCGAAAGCCGCACATCCACCTGCCCCAGAAAGGTCTGGATCTCCAGCACCTCAGGGATCTCGCGTGCGGCGGGAATAAACTCATCAAAGGCCCGCGGATTGGTCTTGTCCAGCGTGATGCGCAGGGAGACCTCTACTTCATAGCCCAAGGCCCGCCAGTCGATCACCGCCCGCTGACCAAGGATCACGCCTCCCTCGCGCAGCTTCTCCAGTCGCCGCGACAGCCGCGACGCAGTCAGGCCAAGGCGGTCCCCCAGATCAGGCAGCGATTGTTCCGGATCCGCCTGCAGGTGGCGAAGTATGCGTCGGTCAAGGTCATCAAGCATGAAATATACGATATAGCCTCGTATGAAGAATAGCCATTGCATAATCGATACGATTTTCATCCCCATTAGGACTACTTTGCCTGCTAGCACCCCCTATGATGCCTTCAAACACGAACAAGAGGAATGTTATCATGCGTGTATACTATGACCGCGACTGCGACGTTAACCTGATCAAGGACAAGAAAGTGGCCATCCTGGGCTACGGCTCCCAGGGTCACGCCCACGCGCTGAACCTGCGCGATTCCGGTGCCAAGAACCTTGTTGTTGCGCTGCGCGAAGGCTCTGCCTCCGCCAAGAAAGCCGAAGGCGAAGGCCTTCAGGTCATGGGTATCGCCGAAGCCGCAGCCTGGTGTGACGTGATCATGTTCACCATGCCCGACGAACTGCAGGCCGAAACCTACAAGAAATACGTCCATGACAACATCAAGCCCGGTGCAGCCATCGCATTTGCCCACGGCCTGAACGTGCACTTTGGCCTGATTGAGCCGAAAGAAGGCGTTGACGTCATCATGATGGCCCCCAAAGGCCCCGGCCACACCGTGCGCGGCGAATACACCAAAGGCGGCGGCGTGCCCTGCCTCGTGGCTGTTGACACCGACGCCACCGGCAAAGCGCTGGAAATCGGCCTCTCCTACTGCTCCGCCATCGGTGGCGGCCGCTCCGGCATCATCGAGACCAACTTCCGCGAAGAATGTGAAACCGACCTCTTCGGCGAACAGGCCGTTCTGTGCGGCGGCATCGTTGAGCTGATCCGTTGCGGTTTTGAGACCTTGGTCGAAGCAGGCTACGCGCCTGAAATGGCCTATTTCGAGTGCCTGCACGAAACCAAGCTGATCGTTGACCTGATCTACGAAGGCGGCATCGCCAACATGGATTACTCGATCTCCAACACCGCAGAATACGGCCAGTACGTCACCGGCCCGCGCATCCTGCCCTACGAGCAGACCAAGAAAGCCATGAAGGACGTCCTGACAGACATCCAGCAAGGCAAATTCGTGCGCGACTTCATGCTGGAAAACGCTGTGGGCCAGCCCACAATCAAAGCCTCGCGTCGTGCCAACGACGAACACCAGATCGAAGTGGTCGGCGGCAAGCTGCGCGACATGATGCCTTGGATCTCGGCTGGCAAGATGGTCGACAAAGAGAAGAACTAAGGCGCCCGCGGATCCTTCCGCAGCTTTTTCCTCTGCAGGGCGCTCCGCATTGGGGCGCCCTTTTTATTTGAACCGATTGAGGCTTTCCCATGTCAGATTCTCCAAGTGGCGCCAATTGGGCCAAGCTTTTGTTCCTCGGTGTGATCTGGGGCGCCTCCTTCATGGCGGTGTCGCTGGCACTCAGGGGCTTCCCACCGATGACCATCGCCGCGCTCAGAATTCTGATCGGCGCGCTGTGCCTGCTTGCTGTGATCAGGGTCATGGGAATTCAACTGCCTACGCTGCGCACACATGATGGACGGATTATCTGGGCCTGCGCTTTTGGCATGGGGTTCTTCAGCAACGCTCTGCCGTTCACCTTGCTCAGCTGGGGGCAGACCTATGTGGCCAGCGGCTTTGCCGGGGTTTGCATGGCGGTGGTGCCGCTGTTTGTTCTGCCGCTGGCGCATCTTCTGGTGCCCGGCGAGCATATGACCCTGCGCCGCACTATCAGCTTTCTCATTGGCTTTGCCGGCGTGGTCGTACTGATCGGGCTGGACGCCTTCCGCTCTGCGGGTACGGATTTCGAATCCCTCGCCCGGCTCGCCTGCCTTGGCGCAGCGCTGTGCTATGCCATCGGTTCAATCATTACCCGGCTTTGCCCGAAGGTGAACATGCTGTCCCTCTCTGCCGCGGCGCTCCTCTGCGGTGCCGCCATGATGACGCCCGCCGCGCTCTGGGCCGAAGGCATGCCGAACCTGCCTGCCATCCAGCCGCTTGCCGCCGTGATCTACCTCGGCTTGCTGCCCACAGCCCTCGCTCAGGTGCTGCTGGTTCAGGTCGCCCGCAGCGCAGGTCCGGCGTTCCTGTCCACCGTGAACTATCAGGTGCCCGTCTGGTCGGTGATCTTCGGTGCCGCCCTGCTTGGCGAAACCCTGCCGCCGCAGCTCTTTGCTGCACTGGCGCTGATCCTCGGCGGATTGCTTCTCAGCCGCCGCCGACGCCCGCGCACGGCCTGCCCATGAAAACTGTTCGATAGATAACAAAGCAATTGTCATTGACCCAACGCGCCTGGCGGGGTTTTGTCGCGCGGTGAACCGGCGGAGGACCCTATGCCCAATATCGCACCGCGCTACTGGCTGATGATCGCCATCCTCGGCTTTGTCTGGGGCGGGACATTCCTGCTGATCAAGCTTGCGCTAGAGGGCACCACCCCGTTCTGGCTGGCGGCCAGCCGCATCGGGTTTGCAGCACTTCTGCTCAGTGCAATCTGGGGCGCGCGCGGGTTCAAGCTTTTCAAAGATCAGACAAACTGGCCGTCGCTGACCCTGATCGGCATCCTCAGCACCGCCCTGCCCTTCATGCTGATCTCGTGGGGGCAGCAGCATGTTTCCTCCGGATTTACCGGCGTCAGCATGGCCGCCATCCCGCTGATGGTACTGCCGCTGGCGCATGTTTTCATCCCAGGAGAGCAAATGAGCCTGCGCCGGGTGATCGGATTTGCCATCGGCTTCGGCGGGGTTGCAGTCCTGCTCGGCAGCAAAGCATTTGAAAGCAGTGGCGCGGCGCTTGAAGGCTATGGTCGCGCCGCCTGTCTTGCCGCTGCCGCCTGCTACTCGGTCAGCTCCATCCTGACGCGCCGCCTGCCGCCCGTGGATCCGTTGGGGCTGGCGGCCATCCTCCTGCTCATCGGGTCCGCGCTCATCATCCCCGTCGCCTGGCTGGCAGAGGGGCCGCCGGTGATCCCTGACACTCAAACCCTCTGCATTGCTGCAGTCCTGGGCCTGATCCCGACTGCCGCCGCAAACCTCTTGCGCGTTATCGTGGTCCGTGAGGCCGGTCCCACCTTCATGACACTGACGAATTATCAGGTGCCGGTTTGGGCCGTCGTGTTGGGCGCATTTTTTCTGGGCGAGGATCTGCCGCCTGCGATGCTAATGGCGCTACTGCTGATCCTCAGCGGCCTTTGCATCAGCCAGTTTGGCGCCCTGACACGGCTGTTTGGGCGCACCAAAAAATAGTCCATAGGATAAAAAGTGCCCGCCAGCTGACACATCAGCAGCGGGCAATTCCAGCCAGTCTCGTCGCAATCCCAAGACAGCTTTATTCGGCGACAGCCGCCTCAACCGCAGCGACCACGCTGTCCACCGCTGCCGTCAGCACCTTGGCGTCTTCACACTCTGCCATGACCCTAACCAGCGGTTCAGTGCCTGATTTGCGAATCAAAAGACGGCCCTGTCCGGCCAGCGTTTCCTCTGCCACCCTGATCGCCGTCTGAACCTGATCGCTTTCCAGTGGAGTCTGCCCGGCAGCAAAGCGTACGTTTTTCAACAGCTGTGGCACAGGAGCAAATTGCTGCGCGAGCTGAGAGGCCGGTTTGTCGGCGCGCACCATCTCCGCCAGGAAATGCAGCCCGGCCATCAACCCGTCACCGGTGGTGGCATAATCCGTCATCACGATATGGCCGGATTGCTCACCGCCAAGGTTGAACCCGCCCTCACGCATCCGCTCCACCACATAGCGGTCGCCGACAGCCGTGCGTTCAAGGGCAATGCCGCGCGCCGCAAGATGACGCTCCAACCCAAGGTTCGACATGACGGTTGATACCAGCGCATTCCCCGCCAGTACCCCGTCCTCAGCCCAGCGAGTTGCCAGCAGTGCCATCAACTGATCGCCGTCGGCCACCTTGCCCGTTTCATCAATAATGATCACCCGGTCCGCATCACCGTCCAGACAGATCCCGACATGGGCGCCATGAGCGACAACGGTCTCCGCCGCCGTGCCCGGATGGGTCGATCCGCAATCGCGGTTGATATTGGTGCCATCCGGCGAAACCCCCACCGGGATCACCTCCGCCCCCAGCTCCCACAGGATCTCCGGTGCGGCCCTGTGCGCGGCACCATTGGCGCAATCGATCACAACTTTCAGCCCATCCAGACGGATATCGCGGGGCAACGAGCTTTTGACACGCTCGCCATAACGGAACCGGGCATCGTCGATCCGTTTGGCGCGGCCAATATTCTGCGCTTGCGCAGGCTCAACACCCGCTTCGATCAGCGCTTCCAACTCCATCTCGACTGTGTCGGACAGTTTGAACCCGTCGGGGCCAAAAAATTTGATCCCATTATCCGCCGCCGGATTGTGGCTGGCAGAGATCATCACGCCCAGATCAGCCCGCATCGACCGTGTCATCAGGCCGACAGCCGGCGTCGGCACCGGGCCAAGCAACAGCACATTCATACCGGTAGAAGCCAAACCCGCCGTCAGCGCGCTTTCGAACATGTAGCCCGACAGGCGCGTATCCTTGCCAATCACAACACGATGCACACCAGAGGCATCACGACGAAAATACCGCCCCACGGCGGCGCCGATGCGCAGCGCCATGTCCGCAGTCATAGGGTGAATATTGGCGGTGCCGCGCACGCCATCAGTGCCAAAGAATTTGCGCATATCAGCCCTTTCGGTCGGGGTCTTATCGGACGGCCTGCCACAGGCGAACCGCCTGCACCGTCTCAGCAACATCATGCACCCGCAGGAATTGCACGCCTTGGGCCAGGGCTGCAAGCCCTACCGCAATAGAGCCCGGCGCGCGGGCGGCGGCATCCGGCTCATGCCCCAGCTTGCCAATGAACCCCTTGCGGGACACGCCCAGCAGGATCGGACAGCCAAGGCCGTGAAACAGGCTGAGACTACGCAACAGGATCAGATTGTGCTCCAGCGTCTTGCCGAAGCCGATACCGGGATCAATCACGATCTGTTCGCGCACGACACCGATATCCTCCAGCCGGTCAATCTGCGCTTTGAGAAAGTCATAGACGTCGAGCAACACATTGTCATAGGTCGGACTGTCCTGCATCGTCGCGGGATCGCCCTGCGCATGCATGATACAGGCAGGTACCCCGGCCTGGGCCGTCAACGGGGCCAGCGCCGGGTCAAAGGTAAAGCCGGACACATCATTGGTGAGGCTTGCACCAGCTTCCAGCGCCTCTGCCAGCACCACGGCCTTGCGGGTGTCGATGGAAATCGGAACCTGCGACTTGGCTCGGATCGCGGCGATCACCGGCGCGGTGCGACGAATCTCCTCCTCCTCAGGGACCAGAACAGCACCGGGGCGGGTGGATTCGCCGCCAACATCGATAATACTGGCACCATCAGCCACCATCTGCAGCGCAATCGCGCAGGCCGTGCCAACCTCATCGTGCTGACCACCATCGGAAAAACTGTCAGGCGTCACATTCAGAATGCCCATGATCTGCGGCTGGGTCATATCCAGCCCAGCGATCGTCGCGCGGCGCGCGGTCAGCCGGTGCCGGACATCTTCGGGCAGCAGCCCTGCAGGCATCAGCCGTGGCGGCGCACCGCGGTCCAGAACTTCGACTTGAGTAAACCAAAGAGCGCCACTGATCAGCGACAACGCTCCCTCGGGGCGGTTTTCCCCGTGCTGAACCAGCGGCCGGTAATAACTCACAGTTGGGTCTGCTCCACATCCACAGCGCGCAGTGGCACCCCTGGATTATCAGGCAGTGCAGCGCCAATCACGATCATTTCGCCAGCCTCAAATGTGGCAGCGAACCACGCAGCCAGCGCCACCGCATCGGAGGGCGCCGCTGAGGGGCCATCTACGGCATCCAAAACGATTTTTGACGGCGCCCAGACGCAAATCTGCCCGTTTTTCATGCCCCAGTCCAGCTCCGTCCGCGTGGAAACAACAACGCAGCGGTCATCCTTTGCGGCCAGCCGCCAGGCGTTCTGTTCAATGGCCAACAGATCAATCCGCCGCTGGGTCCATTTATGACCCGTTTGCGGTGTTGCCAGCTCATGCGCGCCTACACAGAGGATCAGCGGACGCTGGCGGCATTCCATCTGGTCAATCCAGCCGGTCAGACCGTCGCTGTCGATGGCGCTATTGGACAGATACATCAGCCGTGGGTGCGGGCGTTCTTCGCTGTCCACCTCGCTGGCAACCTGATCGCGCGCGCGCACAATCTCGACGCCGAGCGCACCGGGGCCGCGGTCCAGCTTTTCGATCCGCACAAAGGCGCGCACCGCCTGCGGTTCCAGAAGGATCCGCTCCGCGACCCGCTCCGCCAGGGTTTCCAGCAGGTTCAGCCGCTCCTCCGACAACTCATGCGCAATCGCCTCAGTCACACGGTCATAAGACAGAATGCGGTCAACATCGTCGTCCAGATCCGCAGGCAGCGGTGCAATTTCCACAACCACGTTAAAGCAGATCCGCTGGGTCGTGCCGCGCTCCGCCTGAAACGCACCGATCTCGACTTCTACGGTATGATCACGCAGGGAAATCCGGTCCAGTGGCCCACGAGACGCAGTGGCCTCAGACCGTTCCGAGGGGTGCGCAAATGCGAGACGAATTTCTGACGACATAACGATCGGGCCCCTGACTGGCTATCTGGCGGTGAGGTTCCAGCATAAACATGCGGCGCCCGCATAACAGGCCTTCATGCGCCATACCAGTGGCCGAAAGCGGCGCCGCCGAGGATTCCACCCCGGCAGCTCTACAGTGAAACACGTCTTAGTTGTTGAGGGCAGTCCGGAACCGATCATCACGGTAGAACAGATGCACGCCGATCCGAGCGGTCTTGGTGAAGCTTTTGCTCCAGCGCGGGCGTACCGCCGTGGTGTGATAGTAGGTGGCGCCATCCGTAATCCCGGTGGTTGCCCCGTCCATCACCAGACGCGCCACTTTTGAGACCCGCTCAAAGGCGGTTTTTTCGCGGATCACTTCCTTGTGGCCATCGCAGGTGTAGGTGAACTGGCACTGATACTTGCGCCCGGTCCCCTGGTTGATCACGCCGCAAAGGCTATCGGGGAACTGCGAGGATTTCACGCGGTTCATGATCACCTCGGCAACGGCGAACTGGCCCTTCACGGTCTCACCGCGCGCCTCGAAATACAGCGCCTCGGCAAGACAGGCGAAATTGTCGCCACCTTTGGCGACGGGAACAGTGTCCAGCCAGGCCTTGGTAAATTTAACTTCGGTCGGCTTGGCCTTCTTGCCAGAGCGGTTGAAGTTGAAAAAATTGTTCAAACGCCCGGTCGGTACGGCGTTCAGGGTGGATTGCTCACGCTTGAACAACGCGTCCAAACCGGAATCCGCATATACATCTTTGGCCGCTGCCAAGGCGGCAGCAAACACGGCAGCTACTGTCAGAATCTTCATCAGGGTATCCCCACTAGAAAGGTCGCGCACGGCCATCCCAACGTCACGCGATCGCACCTCCTAGTGGAAATCCCTCCAAACGTCCAGCGACGGGACAGCGCACCCCTCAGCCCGCTGGGTCGGCGTCAATCCGCCCGCATATCTCCCCCTTGGGAAAGTCCCTTGTTTTTCTTAGGATTTTAAGGATTCGGGTGGAGATTTTCCGGTTTGGCTGGAAATCGCCAACTGCGCCGCAGCAAGCCGAGCGACAGGCACCCGGAACGGGGAACAGGAGACGTAATCGAACCCTGCTTCGCGACAAAACGCAATCGATTCGGGGTTGCCGCCGTGCTCGCCACAGATCGACAGGGTGATATCCGGGTTTTCCGCCCGTCCCCGTTGCACCCCCAGTTTCAACAGCTCGCCCACACCATCGGTGTCCAACACGTGGAACGGATCCTCGGGAAAGACCCCCTGATTGACATAGGCTGACATGAACCGCCCGGCGTCGTCGCGCGACAGGCCATAGGTCATCTGTGTCAGATCATTGGTTCCAAAGCTCAAAAACGCCGTATGCGGTGATATCTCACCGGCCCGCAGCGCCGCCCGTGGCGTCTCCACCATAACGCCCAGACGATAGGTGAAATCCTCACCGCGTTCGGCCTTCACCGCCAGAGCGACGGCATCAATGCGCGCCTTGACCAGCTCCACCTCACGCTTGGCAGACACCAGCGGGATCATGATCTCCGGCACCACCGGATCGCCCTCCTTGGAGGCATCCAGAGTGGCCTCAAAAATCGCGCGCGCCTGCATGTCGTAGATTTCCGGCACCGTGACCCCCAGCCGTACGCCGCGCAGGCCGAGCATGGGGTTGTATTCCTCCATCTCTTCAACCCGCCGGGTCACATCACTCACCGGGATACCCAGCGCCTCAGACAACTCACGCTGCCCCGATTTGGAGGTCGGCAGGAATTCATGCAGCGGCGGGTCAAACAACCGGATACAGACCGGCAACCCTTCCATGATGCGAAACAGCGCAAAGAAATCCTCCCGCTGCATCGGCAACAACCGCGCCAGTACCGCCGCACGACCCTCCGAGGTCTCGGCAAAGATCATCTCCCGCATCACCGTCAACCGGCCGGGATCAAAGAACATATGCTCGGTGCGGCAAAGGCCGATCCCTTGCGCATTGAACTTGCGCGCGGTTTCGGCATCTTCCGGCGTATCCGCATTGGCGCGGATGCCGATGTCACGCACCTCATCGGCCCAGGTCAACAATGTCTGGAAGGCGCCGTCTTCAGCCGCCTCCAGCATCTCCGGCTGTCCGGCCAGAACTTCGCCGCTGCTGCCATCAATCGTAATTGTGTCGCCACGCGTGAACACACGCCCATCCGTCGCAATCAACTGCTTGCGTTTGCTGTGAAATTTCAGATTGGACGCCCCGACGATACAGGGCAGGCCCAGCCCACGACCGATCACCGCCGCATGGCTCGTGATGCCACCCCGTTCTGTCAGCACCCCAACCGCAGCATGCATGCCACGCACATCCTCGGGCGAAGTTTCACGCCGCACCAGAATACACGGCTCACCCCGCGCCGCACTGGCCTGCGCCTCCGCCGCCGTAAACACCAATCGCCCGGTGGCCGCACCGGGACTGGCCGCAATGCCCCGCCCAATCACATCGCGGGTCGCATCCGGGGCCACCTGCCGATGCAGCAGCTCGGTCAGGATATGGGCATCCACCCGCATGATCGCTTCCTCACGCGGGATGATACCATCCTCGGCCAGAGCCACCGCAATCCGCACGGCAGCCTGCGCCGATCGGGTGACGCGCACCCCGTCAAGGATATGCACCGCCCCGCTGACGATTACAAATTCCACCTGCATCTCTTCGCGCAGACGTTGGCGCATCAGCCGGGCATGGGATTTCAGATCGGCAAAGGCTTCCGGCGCGGAGTCTTCCAGCGACGGCCCCGCGTGGATCCCGCTCCAGATACAGCGCCTCTGCCCCCGCACCCAGCGCATCGCGTCCTTGACTCTGGCTCAGGTACCGTCCGGTGATCTGCGGTTGCCCGGTCTTGGTATTGACCAGCTGCAACACGCCCGAACCGCATTCGCCCTGACCAAAACCGGGCACCATTTCCTGTACCACCAGTCCCAGCCCCGCATCCGCAGGCGCGCCCTTGGCCCTGCCGCAACAGCCGGGCCGAGGTGCCTTCCCAAGCCCGCGCCATCGAACGCAGAACCGCCGCCAACTGTTCCGCCGGGTCCTGCGGAAACGGCTCGTCGGTCTCGGCTTCATAGGCGTGCAGAACCTCGCTCAGCGCATCCGGGCCACCGTCTTCGACATCGTCAAACACATCCGGATCCAGCCGCGCCACATGCACCGCATAAGACTGCACAAACCGCAGATAGAGCGCCGCTGCCCCATCTCGCCCCAGACTGTCGCACAGGTCAACGTAGCGCGCGTCATTCATGCCGATGTTCAGGATCGCACCAGGACCGCCCCAATCCGGGTCCTGTGACGAAGGCCGCACACAGAGCAGCGCATCAGCCGGAAACGCCTCAACAATAGAAGCCATATCGGGCATCTCGCCCTGCGCGATCCCATGCACCGCCCGAAACGACAACGCCACGGTGCGCGGCACCGGCAGATCCAGTCGCACCAAACGCTGCAGACATTTCGCCCGTCCACCATGGGTGTGGTTGGCAATCGGCGCCACCGGCGTGATCAGCACGGAATCCGGCGTCTCATCGTGGGTGGGGCCTCCCATGTCTTGATCATATTTCTGCACTGCGGCACCTTTCCTTTGCTATGCAGCATAGCCCTGTCGCCCATTCCCGCAAGGAAAAGCACGTGGCCCAAAAGGAGAAAACCGGGACGACCCTGAGATCGCCCCGGTTTCCAGATGTCTTGCTGTCACGGACCGCGCGGCTAAGTCGCGCCCCATGGGGGAGATCAGCCCTCGATCCGGGTCAGATCGGCGACCTGACCGCAGACTTTGCGGATCTGGCTCAGCAGGTTCAGACGGTTGCGGCGCACCACTTCATTGTCGGAATTGACCTGAACCGCCTCGAAAAACGCATCCACGGGGGCGCGCAATGCAGCCATGCTGCCCATGGCAGCCGCGAAATCTTCGGCCTCGATGGCCGAAGAAATCGCCCCCTCGCTCTGCGCCAGCGCGTCGAACAGGGCAATCTCGCTGTCATCCTCGGCGAATTTCTTGTCCGCCCCATAGGAATACTCGACGCCATCCTTCTCCTCGGCCTGCGCCAGAATGTTGTTGGCGCGTTTGAAGCCCTGCAACAGGTTGGGGCCGTCGTCAGACGCCATAAAGTCCTCCAGCGCACGGGCGCGTTTGACCAGCAGCGTGAGGTCATCGTTGCCCTCCATCGCGATGCAGGCGTCGATCACGTCATGACGGATGCCCTGATCACGCAGGAAGACCTTGAGGCGGTCGTGGAAGAAGGACAGAAGATCAGACGACACATCCGGCAGCTGCTTCTTCAGCCGCTCGATATGTTTGGGCAGATCCCCGTCGAAGGCATCCAGCACCGTTCGCACAGCAGAACCAAAGACACCGTGATCGGCGATCTCGTTTAGCATGTCCTGCATCAACCCGGTGGCAACCGGGTCACCACCGTTCTGGGCCATTTCATGGCGCAGCAAATGGGCATCAATTGCCCCGTCCAGCCGCATCCGCACATCATTCTCCAGCACCAGGCGGATCACCCCCAGCGCAGCGCGGCGCAGGGCGAAGGGATCTTTGGAACCGGTGGGTTTTTCATCAATCGCCCAGAACCCAGTCAGCGTGTCCAGCTTGTCCGCCAGCGCCACGGCAACTGACACCGGCTCTGTCGGCACGTCATCCGACGGGCCAAGCGGCGAATAATGCGCTTCGCAGGCATTGGCAACGTCCTGCGGCAGGCCAGCCGCCTCCGCGTAGTAGCGCCCCATAAGGCCCTGCAACTCGGGGAATTCATAGACCATTTCAGAACTGAGGTCGGCCTTGGCAACCCGTGCGGCCTGCTCTGCCAGATCGGCATCGGCGCCGACAACCGGCGCAATCTCGCGGGCCAGCGCGGCAATGCGGTCAATCCGCGCCGCCTGCGTGCCCAGCTTGTTGTGGAAGGTCACATTGCCTAGCTTCGCCACCCAGGGCTCAAACCCCTGCTCGGTCACCGTGCGCAGATCATTCTCCCAGAAGAACTTCGCGTCCGCCAGCCGTGCCGACAGAACTTTTTGGTTGCCCGCCAGAATGGTCGCACCATTGTCGGCGGTCTCGCGGTTGGCGACGGTGATGAATTTCTCAATCCGCCCGGTCTTGGGATTGCGCACCGAGAAGAACTTCTGATGTTCCTTCATCGAGGTCTGCAAAACCTCCGGTGGCAGCGCCAGGAATTCATCGTCAATGGCGCCCATCAGCACCACCGGCCATTCCACCAGTCCAGCGACCTCGGCCAGAAGACCCTTGTCCTCAACCACCTCCAGCCCGCTGGCAAAGGCCTGATTGGTGGCCTCCTGCCGGATTGCCGCTTCCCGCTCGGCCGGGTCCAGCACCACATGGGCGCGCTTCAGCTTGGCGGCATAATCGTCGAACCCAGTGACGGTGATCTGATCCGGCGCCATGAAACGATGGCCGTACGTGGTGTTGCCCGAGGCAATGCCGTCGATATTCAGCGGCACAACCTCAGCACCGTCTTCCTTTGACAGGAGACAGACGATTGACTGCAAAGGACGCACCCAGCGCAAACTGCCGGTGCCCCAGCGCATGGACTTTGACCAGGGGAAGTTCCGGATGGTGTCTTCCAGCACCTCGGCAATGATCTCTGCCGCTGGGCGGCCCGGCTTTTCGATCAGTGCGAAATAGACCGCGCCCTTAGGTGTTTCGCGCTCTTCCAGCTGGTCACGGGTCAGGCCCGCCCCGCGCAGGAAGCCTTCGATCGCCTTGTCCGGCGCCCCCACTTTCGGCCCCTTGCGTTCTTCGCGCACGGTTGGGGAATGCTCCAGCAGCCCTTCCATGGCCAGCGTCAGACGACGCGGCGTCGACAGCGCATGCGCGCCCGCATAGGTCAGACCTGCCTCAACCAGACCATCGGTAATACGCTTTTTCAGATCCTCAGCCGCACGCGCTTGCATACGGGCCGGGATTTCTTCGGAAAAGAGTTCAATCAGCAGATCGGGCATCGGGTGTCCTCAGAAATTCACAATCGCCTGGATGACGATGGCATTGGCGATATCAACAAAGAAGGCGGATACAAGGGGGAGCACAACAAAAGCAATAGGCGACGGGCCATAGCGTTTGGTCACAGCCGTCATATTGGCAATGGCCGTTGGGGTAGCGCCCAGCGCAAAGCCGCCAAAACCGGCGGCCAGCACAGCGGCGCGATAGCCCCGCCCCAAGAGCGGAAACAGCACAAACAGGACGAAGGCGACAGTGAACACGGTCTGAGCCAGCATAATGACGGCAATGGCCAGGCCCAGGCTGGAGAGTGTCCACAACTGCAGGCTCATCAGCGACATGGCAAGGAAGGCACCGAGTGAGAACTCGGATATCAGCGCCAGCGCAGGCGCGCGCGCCACCGGGGCGGCATTCGGCATCAGAACCGTGCGCAGATTGGCCAGCACGATGCCCGCGATCAGGCAGGGCACAAACAGCGGCAGCTTCAGCCCGGCGGCGTCCAGCGCAAAGGAGGAGAAGTAGCCGATGATAATGGCAATGTTCAGATGCAGCATCACCCGCATCAGGGACAGATGATCAATCGTAGGAACATCTTCGGAATCATGGGCCAGACCTACGGTCGGCTCCTCATCCGGGCGCGCCGGGGTCAGCCCGTGACGGTTGATCAGGAACCGCGCAACCGGCCCGCCAACCAAGGCCGCCAGCACCAGCCCCAGCGTGGCCACCGCTACGCCCAGTTCTGCTGCGCCAGTCAAACCGGTTTGCGCCGCCACATCCGGTGCCCAGGCAATCGCAGTACCATGGCCGCCAATCAGCGCGGCGGACCCGAACAGCACCGAGACCTGTAGCGGGTAGCCAAACAACAACGCTCCAGCTGCGCCAATCACATTCTGCGCCAGGATCGCAAGAAAGGTCAGGATCAACAGCAGCACCAGCGGGCGACCACCGGCCACCAGATCCGCCAATCGGGCATTCAAACCAATGCCCGCAAAGAACAGCACCAACAGATAGTCACGCGTCGCCATTTCAAACGTAATAGCCCAACCACCGACACTATAGATGATCATCACGACCACAGCCGCCAATAGCCCGCCGCTGACGGGTTCGGGAATATTGAACCGGCGCAAGACAGGGACACGTTCATTAAGCCGCGCCCCAAGCAGGTAAACAGCAAATCCCAACGTCAGCGAGATAAAGTCCGGTATGTTGATCTGCGCATCCATATCGGGTGAGGATCAGCCTTTCACAGCGGGTCGTCTGGTGGGCATCAGCATATGCGGGCTGACAGAACCGTCGTGTCAGAAAAGACCGCACACGTCCGCCACGCAGTCTTTCCTATTTATCTCAGTTATCTTCGCCAGCCTCGGGTCGGGGTGGGCATTCCTCACCCACGACCGTGCCGTCATAGGCTTTCTGGCCGCAATCATTCAGCTCGTGCCAGACATAGCCGCGCCCGGTGTCGGTCACCGCCACGATCCGGTCTACGCCGTAGGAGATATTCTTGACCGACAGGAAGCTTTCAGCGCGGCCCTCTGCCAGAGCCTGACCAATCGCTTCGGCATCAAAACAGTCAAACCAGCCCGGCGCATTGCGCGGCTCCTTTTGATCCGACAGCACAAACAATTGCGCCAGCTCTTCGGGCTTTAGATCGGTTGCGAAACAGGCGCGATAGCGAATGGGAGAACTCTCCGCGTCGATCGCCTCGAACCCGCTGTAACGGATCGGCAACGGCTCGCCGTCCCCAAGCGGCATCAACAGGACATCGCGGCCCGACTGCAGCTCGACGTCCTCGTAAAAACCATAGACCTGAAGGTAATACATCGCCGCCCCGGCCAGGAGACCGGAGAGGATCAGGATCAGCGAAAGGAACTTGCCCATATCCGTGGACTCCTACTGAAAGCGCGGCGCAGCTTACGCTGCGTGGCCGCCGGCTTCGGTCTGCACAAAGGCATCGGCACATTGCTTGGCCAGCGCCCTCACACGACCGATATAGGCCTGTCGCTCGGTCACCGAAATCACGCCGCGCGCATCAAGCAGGTTGAACACATGGCTGGCCTTGATGCATTGGTCATACGCGGGATGCGCCATGATGATGCGTTTGCCGGTCTTAGGGTCGATATGCTCCTGCGCCAGAATGGCAGCGCATTCGGCCTCGGCCTCCTCGAAATGACGCAGCAGAACCTCGGTATTGGCCACGTCAAAGTTCCAGCGGGCGTATTCTTCTTCGGTCTGTTTGAACACATCGCCATAGCTCAGCGGGATCAGCGCGTCCGGGTCGTTGAACGGCATGTCCATCACGTGATCAACGCCCAGAATATACATCGCCAGACGTTCCAGACCATAGGTCAGCTCGCCCGATACCGGGTGACAATCGTGGCCGCCGACCTGCTGGAAATAGGTGAACTGGCTGACTTCCATCCCGTCGCACCAGACCTCCCAGCCCAGCCCCCAGGCGCCAAGCGTCGGGCTTTCCCAATCGTCCTCGACAAAACGGATGTCGTGCATGTCCATATCGACGCCGATTGCCTCCAGCGAGCCGAGATACAGCTCCTGCAGGTTCGGCGGCGAGGGTTTGATCAACACCTGATACTGGTAGTAGTGCTGCAACCGGTTGGGGTTTTCGCCATAGCGGCCATCGGTCGGACGGCGCGAGGGCTGCACATAGGCCGCGGCCCAGGCCTTGGACCCCAGCGAGCGCAGCGTGGTCGCGGGGTGGAAGGTGCCGGCGCCGACTTCCATGTCATACGGCTGCATCACCGCACAGCCCTTGGCGGCCCAGTAATTCTGGAGCCTCAGAATAATCTCTTGGAATGAGCGCGGGGCGCCTTTGGTGTCGGTCATGTTTCTTCCCTATGGGGGCAGCAAATCCGGGGTTCTTCCTATGCAAGCCCCGGCCTAGGGTCAACGGCGCATCGCGGCACAGGTCCGTCCAACCGCCTCGAAGCGCGCCCACAGGCCCACTTCCCCCGTCAGACACCCGCCAAGCCGACGTCAAAGCCCGGATCTGGCATCAAGCGCGTGGTTTTCCCCCTGCGAACAGGAGTTCCCTTCACCTCGCGAAAGTGGTTATGTGCGCGCCAACAACAGATCACCCGGATAGAGGCCATTTGATGAAGACTTTGATAGCTACGCTGGCGCTTGCCCTGATGACGTTGGCATCCGCCTTTTCGGGCGTTGCTCATGCCCAGCAATCCTCGCAGGACACTGTCTGGATCCAGGTCGCCGCGCGCGCCTCATTGCGCGAAGCTCAGGCCGAGGCACAGGAGTTTGCGGCACGTCTGCCCGATGTCTCCGGTTTCGCACTCGGCGGTGGCTGGTACGGTATCGTACTTGGCCCCTATGCGCGCACCGACGCGGATCGGGTGCTGCAGGTCTATCGCTCAGAACGTCAGATCCCGCGCGACAGTTTCATCGCCTTTGGCCGCAACCTCGGCAATCAGTTTTACCCGACAGCGGCCAGCGCAAATACCGAACCGCAGCCAACCGTCGAAAGCCCGGTTCTGGAACCCATCGACCCCGCAGTGGTGACCGAAGCGCCGGCAGAACCCGTGCAAACCACCCTGCCCGATGAAACCCCGGCAGAGGCACGCCGCAGCGAATCCCGCCTCACCCGCGAGGAACGCAAAGATCTTCAGACCGCGCTGAAGGCGGCCGGGTTCTATACCTCCACCATCGACGGGGCCTTTGGTCGTGGCACCCGCGGCTCCATGTCGGACTGGCAGTCGGCCCGCGGCTACGCCCCTACCGGTGTGCTGACCACTGCCCAGCGCCAGGCGCTGATGGATGAATACAACGCTCCGCTGATTTCGGTGGGTATGGCGCCGCTTACTGACACAAAGGCCGGGATCGCGCTGAAAATCCCCGCCGGTGAGGTCACCTTTGACCGCTATGAATCGCCGTTCGCCCTGTTCAAGAGCAGCGGCGACCTCGGCGCGCAGGTGCTCCTGATCAGCCAGCCCGGCGACAAACGCACGCTCTATGGTCTTTATGACATCATGCAGACGCTGAAGATCGTGCCGCTCGAAGGCCCGCGCCAGCGCAGTGGCAACAGCTTCACCCTTGAAGGGCGCGGCAATGGCATTGTCTCCTACACCGAAGCCCGGCTTGCCAACGGGGAAATCAAAGGCTTCACACTGGTCTGGCCCATGGGCGACGATGACCGCCGCGCCCGTGTGCTGGCGGAAATGCAAACCAGCTTTGAGCGTATCGATGGCGTGCTTGACCCGGCTGCCGGCGCGGATGCGCCGCAGAATGTCGATCTGGTCTCCGGTCTCGACGTGCGTAAACCGCGGCTTTCGCGCTCGGGCTTCTATGTCGATGCCAAAGGCAGCGTCGTCACCACCTCCGACGTGGTTGCTGGCTGCGCCCGGGTTACGCTGGATCACGAATATCAGGCCGAGGTTGCCTTCAATGACAGCGCCGCCGGGATTGCCGTGTTGCGCCCGGTTGAGCCCCTCGCGCCGATGGCCGTTGCCAATCTCGCCAGCGCCTCTGCCCGCCTCCAGTCCGATATCGCCGTGTCCGGTTTTTCCTATGAGGGTGTTTTGGGTGCCCCCAGCCTCAGCTGGGGCAGCTTGCAGGATGTGAAAGACCTGACCGGCAACGCAGGTGTCTCGCGCCTGCAACTGACCAGCCAGCCCGGCGATGCAGGCGGTCCGGTGCTGACCACTGATGGCGCCGTTCAGGGCATGTTGCTGAGCCAGAGTAAAAGCGCCACCCAGCTGCCCGAAGGCGTCAGCTTCGCCGCCAATGCCGAGAGCCTGCGCAGCGCTCTCAGCAGCGCAGGAGTGACCCCCAAAGACGCCAGCGCCGGGGCAACAGCCCTGCCCGTCGGCGCCCTCACCCGTCAGGCCAGCGGCATGACCGTACTGGTCAGCTGCTGGGAGTGATCAGTCGCTGCCAAGCCACTCCAAAAACAGCAAAGGCCGGAGCATCCGCTCCGGCCTTTTTCGTATCTCCTGATGCGCCCGCGCAATGGTTCGCGCGGCACCGTTCAATAGACATGGGTCAATAGGCGTGGATACGCCCGTCCCAAGTGTGAAAACATCCGGTGGTTTCTGTGCTCAGCACATCAAATTCATGCATCAAGCCTGCAACGGATTCCTGCACCGAAATATCACCTTCATCGCCCCCCATATCGGTGCGGACCCAACCGGGATGATAGATCCCGACTGCAATCCCCTCCGGCAGCAGATCGGTGGCCAGATTGCGCCCGATATTCAGCGCCGCCGCCTTAGAGGCGCGATAGGCATAGCTGCCACCGGGCGCACGGGCGTGGCTCGCCATCTGTGAGGAAATGATTGCGATCTTCGGGTCCGATGCCAGCCGCAGGTTCGGCAGCAGCGCCTGCACCGTCAGGAAGACACCGGTGACATTTGCGGCCAGCGTCTTGCCCCAGACCTCAGCAGAGTAATCCTCCAGCGCCATCGATTTATCGAGATAGACCCCGGCATTGCAGACCAGAAGGTCCACCGGACGCCCCTTCAGCTGCGCGGCAAACCGCGCCTGCTGGCCGGGGTCGGTCACATCCAGTCGCACACCAGAGGAATGATCCCGCGAGGTGCCCGTCACCTCGTGTCCGTCCCCCCGCAGCTTGGCCACCAATTCACGGCCAATGCCCCGGCTGGTTCCTGTCACGACGACATGCATAAACGGTCTTCCTTCAATTGGTTTTTCTATTGGGCAGGAAGGGCAGCGGCAGCACCGGCACCCCCTCTTCGATCAGCGCCTTGGCCTCTTCCGGCTTGGCCTCACCGTGGATCGCCCGCTCCGGCGTATCGCCCAAATGCATGGCGCGCGCCTCACTGGCAAAATCCTTACCGACATAATCTGAATTGCTCTCGACCTTGCGCCGCAGTTCAGCGACCGCCGCCTCCAACTCTCCCGATGGGGTGCTCAGCGCGCCTGCTCCCGGCGCCACCGCAGCCGCTTGGTGCGACGCCGCAGAGGTGGCTGGCGCCTGCGGTGACGTTTTGGCAGAGGCCGTTCCGCGTGGCTCGGCCTCCCCGACTTGGGACACTGCCTTGCGACCAGGGCGCACCCGAGGGGCCATAATCGCTTTTTCAACCTGACTGGAGCCGCACTGCGCACAGGACACCATCCCCGCCGCTGCCAACTTGTCAAAAGCGGCAGCCGACTGGAACCAGCTGTCAAAACGATGCCCTTCGGCGCATTTCAGAGCGTATTGTATCATCACCATCACTCTTATCAGGAGGGGATGATTAAATCTTCAATCCCCTAAAGTGCAAGGGCAGAAGCGCCCGCGCCACAGTTCACGTCACATCGGTGCCTCTGGTCCGGGCCGCGACCAGAATCTAACGCGGGGCCAGTAACCTGTCTTGAAGGCGCGCAACCAGGACCTCATGCGGCTGATCCGCCGCAACGGCAAGTCGGCGCAGCCCGAAATGCACCCGCGCCATTTCCTGATAGTAGCCCGCATAGACAAAATTGGTCGTGGCCCCCGCCACCGCACCCAGCACCGGTACGGCCTGTGCCGCCAGTTTCTGGCCCAGAACCACACTGAGCCGGGGCGCCACCTGGGCAATCAACTTTTGAACCGCGCCGCCGGTCAGACCCAGCCGCAGCGACAGAAACCCCAGATCCGCACCGTCATCCGCCGCCAGTGGTCCTGCCGCTGCAAACACCCGGATACAGTCAAAGCGCACGCCATCTGCTTCGGGGTCGAAGCCTTCTTCGGCGGCCACCCCCTGAATGCTGCGCAACAGGAAGGCGGTTGTTGCCGGAAGCTCAACCAGCGCACCCGGCAGACCGCCCATGCCCCCCGCAGCGCCCATGGCAGCGCTCACGGCGCGGTTGACACCCGAAGGTTGGTCCGGAACCACCCGCCGTGATCCGCTGGCCCCCTGCATCGCCAATTGCAACGCCTGCTCGGTCGCCCCGTCCAACCGGCTCCGCACCGGGGCGGGCAGTTTGTCCAAAAGCCCGTCGACAGAGCCGCCAAGGAGGTTCAGGATCTGGATCCCAAGCCCACCGGCCGCGCGATAGCGTTCAGCCAACGCCGTGAGCTCCGCCTCCACGGCGGCAGCATCCAGTGGTCTGGTCAGGGCCGTATCAGGGGTCAGGATCTCACTCATAGCGCACCTCTTGTTGCAGAAAATGTTTGTATTCCCGCCCCGTATTTCAAGATCGCAACGGTCCGATCCCAAAATCGCGCCCCACAGATCAGGGTGTCAGCCCGGCGTCTGCGTCCCGCTCCAGCGCAGCACCTGACCGCGTACGTCCGTCCAACCCTCAGACACCAGATCCAACCCCAGCACACGATCCGGGTTGGTCGGCGGCGGCATTTCGACCCCGCACAGCGGAGTGAAGCCGAAGCGAACATAATAGGGCGCATCCCCGACCAGCAAGGCCCGGCTCCAGCCGCGCTCTGCCGCCTTAGCAAGACTGTCGCGGATCAGCGCACCACCCAGCCCTTCGCCCTGATGGGTCGGGTGGACAGCCACCGGCCCCAGGAGCAGCGCAGGCCATCCCGCCTCGCCGATCCGCACCGGCCAAAATCGGATCGCACCGGCCAGAAGACCGTCCGTATCCCGCGCCACCTGGCTTAGCCCGCTGACCGGCGGCACATCTTCGCGCAGCCGATAGGACGACAGTGCCTCGCGACCCGGCGCAAAACACAGATCATATAGCGCCTCGACCTCCCAGCGGTCTTCGGGCTGCTCTGCCTTCAATTCAATCACGCGCCGCCTCCACGCCCGTCACCGTCCCTGCTGGCACTGATCATAACTGTCGCACCTGCGGGCTTTGTCCCACAGCGCGCGGCAATCTCTCCCGGCAGGCTGGTCATCGGCCTAACACGGGCGTAAGCCTTGGGCAAACCCCGGCGACCGGATCAGCGAGCAAAACCAGCGCGCTACCGCCTCCGCCACGATATTGGAGACCCGCAGATGTTCTATCGCCCCGAAGATGGCCACGGCCTGCCGCACAACCCGTTCAACGCCATTGTGACCCCGCGCCCCATTGGCTGGATCTCGTCGCGCGGGGCAGACGGCAGCAACAATCTCGCGCCCTATTCCTTTTTCAACGCGGTCGCCTATGAACCGCCGCAGGTGATGTTTGCCTCCACCTCCGCCAAGGCGGATCGCGACGGCACCAAGGACAGCGTCGCCAATATCGAGGAAACCGGCGTGTTCTGCGTCAACGTAGTGTCTTATGCGCTGCGTGATGCGATGAACGCCAGCTCCGCACCGCTACCGAAGGCTATCAATGAGTTCGAACATGCCGGGCTTGAGATGTCCCCCTGCGAAACCATCAACTGTGGCCGTGTCGCCGCCGCGCCCGCCGCGCTGGAATGCAAACTGACCCAGATCGTCACCCTGCCGGGCGCCGCAAACAAGGTGGTGTTCGGCGAGGTGGTCGGCGTCCATCTGGATGATAACTGCCTGAACGACGGCACGTTTGATGTCACCCGGTTCCAGCCACTGGCGCGCCTGGGCTACCGCGACTACTCTGTGGTGCGGGACCTGTTTTCTCTCACCCGCCCGGATGAATGAGGCCCCGATATGCCGTTACCTGATCCAAAGAAACGCCATCCGATCACCCTGCCCGATGGCAGCGCCCACGCCGGCACGGTAATGCTGGCCGAGGCGATTGATCACCCGAACTTCACCATCGGCGCCTTCACCTATGCCTCCGCCTTTGAGCCGCCATCGGACTGGGCCAGCCGACTGGCTCCCTACCTCTTTGCCGGATCGCGCGAGCGGGTGGTGATCGGCAGGTTCTGCCAGATCGCCGAGGGCGTGCGCATCATCACCGCCTCTGCCAATCACGCGCAGGACGGGCTCAGTTGCTACCCTTTTCCGGTATTCGATCAGACGCAGATCACGGGATTTCAACCCGACACCCGCGACACGGTTATCGGCAATGATGTCTGGATCGGCTATGGCGCGATGATCCTGCCGGGGGCGCGCATCGGGGATGGCGCCATCATCGGTGCCGGTGCGGTGGTGCGCGGGTCGATCCCGCCCTATGCCATCGTGACCGGCAACCCCGGCACCGTCCACAGCTACCGTTTCACCAAACCGCAGATCGCCCGTCTCCTTGGCCTGAAATGGTGGGACTGGCCCGCCGACCTGATCTCCCGCGCTGAACCTGCGCTCTTGTCCGGTGACCTCGACATGCTGGAGACACTGGCACCGGACTGACCAAGCATTGCCCGAGAGCACAGTTCAATCACCGCAAAACGAGAAAACCCGCGACGCCCATGGTGCCGCGGGTTTCTTCTTTCAGATGCTCTGGGACAGCTTAGTGGCCGCCCAGGATCCCGGTCTTGACCGAGTAGTCCACCGCCAGCGCATAGTCAGGGTCATCGTCACTGTCGACCATCAGATGCCCGGCCTTGGTCAGAAGCTGATGGCAATCGCGGCTGAGATGCCGCAGCACCAGCGCCTTGCCCTCGGCCTCATACTTGCCCGCCAGCGCCTCGATCGCCTGTAGCGCCGACTGGTCCACCACCCGGCTGCGGGCAAAGTCCACAATCACATGATCCGGGTCACCTGCCACATCGAACAGCTCGATGAATCCATCGGTGGAGCCAAAGAACAGCGGCCCTTCGATCTCATAAACCTTGGCGCCCTTATCGCTCTCGGATTCGCGGGTATAGGCATGAATGCGGCGCGCGTTGTTCCAGGCATAGGCCAGCGCCGAGACGATCACGCCCACAACCACCGCAATCGCAAGGTCGGTCATCACCGTCACCACGGTCACCAGCACGATGACAAAGGCATCCATCAGCGGCACTTTGGTCATCACCTTGAAGCTGTTCCAGGCAAAGGTTCCAATCACCACCATGAACATCACGCCCACCAGCGCCGCCAGCGGGATCTGCTCAATCAAGGGCGAGGCCACCACGATAAACGCCAGCAGAAACAGCGCCGCGGCAATGCCGGCAATCCGCGTCCGGCCACCGGATTTCACGTTGATCATCGACTGGCCGATCATCGCACAGCCACCCATGCCGCCAAAGAAACCAGTCACCACATTGGACGCACCCTGCGCGATACATTCCTGGCTTGCCCCACCTCGCTTGCCGGTGATCTCGCCCACCAGATTCAGCGTCAGCAGGCTTTCAATCAGGCCAATCGCCGCCAGGATCACCGCATAAGGCAGAATGATCCACATCGTCTCCAGCGTGAACGGCGCCAGCGCGGTGCCATAGAGCCCCTCACCCGTGCCAAACGGATTGTGGAAGGAGGGGAACCCGCCCTTGATCGAGGCCATATCGCCAACGGTCGGGACATTGATCCCAAAGGCAATCACCAGCGCCGCCACGATGCCGATCCCGGCAAGTGGTGCCGGAATGATCGCGGTAATCTTGGGCGTGCCCCAGATGATCAACATGGTCAGCCCCACCAGCCCCAGCATCATGATCAGCTGCGATCCCGCCAGCCAGGCCTCGGTATTGTCCGGATCCTTGAACTGTGTGAGCTGCGCCAGGAAAATCACGATTGCCAGACCATTCACAAAACCCAGCATCACCGGATGCGGCACCAGACGGATGAATTTGCCCCAATGCATGACACCGGCAATGATCTGCAGGATCCCCATCAAGACCACGGTCGCAAACAGATACTCGACCCCGTGCTGCGCCACCAGCGCCACCATCACCACCGCCAGCGCGCCCGTCGCGCCCGAGATCATGCCGGGCCGGCCGCCAAACACAGCCGTGATCAGCCCCACCATAAAGGCCGCATAAAGCCCCACCAGCGGATGAACCCCGGCGACAAAGGCAAAGGCCACCGCCTCCGGCACCAGCGCCAGCGCCACGGTCAGGCCGGACAGCAGTTCGGTGCGCACCCGAGAGACGGTAAAGCCCTCATCCTGCATAATGGAGAGATTGGGCGGTGAAATCTGCTTGGCGAGCGTCGCCATAATGCCGCGTGTCATGGGGTCACCTGTGATCGGGAAAGGGTATCGTTAGCGCCGCCCCTAGCGGAATTCCGCCATTGGGGCAAGGGCGCGGCCCTCCCCGACCTATTCACAGCCCAATTGGTCACCCCTCCTGCCTGTCATTTTTTAGTCCCGCCAGTTTCTGACCTGCCTGTCATCTTTCCTCAAATACTCTCGCCGAAGGCCTTGATGCCGCCCACTGGGCGGTATCAATCATACTATCCAGATGCCGCCGATCGGGCGGTATCAATCAAATCCCCGCTGACGCTTGTCAAATCAGGCCCTCCTAAGGCAGAACCGAATGAGCAGCATCAGGGGACAGATCACGTGACACAGGAAACAATGATTGCGATCATCGGCGGCAGCGGCCTTTATGACATCGACGGGCTGCAAAACGCCGAATGGGTCACGGTGGAAACGCCCTGGGGGGCGCCCTCCGATCAGATCCTGACCGGGACCCTCGATGGCGTGAAGATGGCCTTCCTGCCCCGCCACGGACGCGGCCATGTGCATTCCCCGACCGAAGTCCCCTATCGCGCCAATATCGACGCGCTGAAACGTCTTGGGGTGACGGATGTGTTCTCGATCTCCGCCTGTGGCTCCTTCCGCGAGGAGATGGCGCCGGGGGATTTTGTTATTGTCGATCAGTTCATCGACCGCACATTCGCGCGCGAGAAGAGCTTTTTCGGCACCGGCTGCGTCGCCCATGTCAGCGTGGCCCATCCCACCTGCGAGCGGCTGTCCGATGCGGCAGAGACCGCAGCGCGGGACGCGGGCATCAATGTGCATCGCGGCGGCACCTATCTCTGTATGGAAGGGCCGCAGTTTTCCTCCATGGCCGAAAGCAAAATGTACCGCAGCTGGGGCTGTGACGTGATCGGCATGACCAATATGCCAGAGGCAAAACTCGCCCGCGAGGCCGAGCTTTGCTATGCCTCCATCGCCATGGTGACCGATTTCGACAGCTGGCATCCGGATCACGGCGCCGTGGAGATCACTGACATCATCGCCACCCTCACCGGCAACTCCGCCAAGGGCCGCGCGCTGGTACAGCGCCTGCCAGCCCTGCTGGGCCAGACCCGCGCCGCCTGCCCGCACGGCTGCGATACCGCGCTGGAACATGCCATCATGACCGCCCCGGAAAAACGCAGCGCCGCCCTAGTGGCCAAACTGGATGCCGTCGCAGGTCGCGTTCTGGGCTAGGCTCACCGCGATGGGGGCGCGCGGCTGGTTCCGAAAGGTCACAGCCACGCCCCGTAACCCTACCACCTGCGCCCCACACTTGCCTGCATCCCCGGCATCGGCGACATATTCTAGGTCCCGCTGCCCGCACCGGTCGCCGGTGACACAGATAGACACCCAGACGACCACAAAAGGGGACACCCCATGGCCCGCAAGACCGCTGTCAAAGACTACATCCGCACCATCGTGGATTTCCCCCATGAGGGCATCATGTTCCGCGATGTCACCACGCTGTTTGCCGATCCGCGCGGGTTTCGAATGGCCATCGACCAGATGTTGCACCCCTATGCGGGCGAGCAGATCGACAAGGTTGTGGGGCTTGAGGCGCGCGGCTTCATCCTTGGTGGGGCCATTGCCCATCAGCTGAGTGTCGGCTTCGTGCCGATCCGCAAAAAGGGCAAGCTGCCCGGAACCACCATCAGCCAGGAGTACAAACTGGAATACGGCGAGGCGATCATGGAAATCCATGACGACGCGATCCAGCCCGGAGAGAAGGTTCTCGTGGTCGATGACCTTCTGGCCACCGGCGGCACCGCGGCAGCGGGCATCAAGCTGATCGAGCGGCTTGGCGGTGAGATCGTCTCCTGTGCCTTCATCATCGACCTGCCGGAGCTTGGCGGCCGCAAGGTGCTTGAGGACCTTGGCATGGATGTCACCGTGCTCTGCGAGTTCGAGGGCGCCTGAGCCCCTGCAACTGGGGCTGGATCACCTCCTTATGATCGAAAGATCGCCCCTTTCAATCACATAAATGTGAGTGGAACTTCTACAGGCGCGCGGCTTAGGCGGCGCGCTTTTTTTGTCAACTTGCGCCCGGCGAAAACCCGCCAGATCCAAACCGCAATCCTCGCCGTAACCCCATCAATGCCAGCTTGGGCATACAATCAAAACAGAGGAATGTACTCATGATCCGCAAGACACTTCTGACCGCTGCCGCCACTCTCGCTCTGACCACCTCCGCCTTTGCGGGTGGCCATGCCAAGGATATTGTCGACACTGCTGCGGGGGCTGGAGATTTCTCGACACTGGTTGCTGCCGTGCAGGCCGCTGGTCTGGTTGACACCCTCAAAGGCGACGGCCCCTTTACCGTCTTTGCCCCGACCGATGCCGCCTTTGCCGCCCTGCCCGCAGGCACTGTCGAGGAGCTTCTGAAGCCTGAAAACAAGGACAAGCTGGTCGAAATCCTGACCTACCACGTGGTCCCCGGCAAAGTAATGTCCGGTGATCTGGTTGACGACATGAAGGCCGCGACCGTTCAGGGTAGCGAAATCACCATTGATCTGGACAGCGGCGTGATGGTTGACGAGGCAACGGTCACAACCGCTGATATCGAGGCTGAAAACGGCGTGATCCACGTCATCGACACCGTTATAATGCCCTAAGTTTCAGGCGGGTGGCCAGCGAAGCGGTTCGCGCGCCCCCCCACCCCTGAGTGGCGCGCCCGTTCCTGTGGTCTTTTTCCTTTCGGACCATGGGTAGGGGTTGTGGCCACGGTCGGCAGCGACGGCCCGAGATACCGCTGCCGACATAATCTGCGGCGATTGACACCCCTGCCGTCCCTCTCCCCTCTTGGAAGGGGTGAAAACCGTTGCAGCGTGTCGGCCCGTCTCATAGCGTGCCGACATGTCTACATCCGCAATCCTCGACAGCCGTTATTCCTGGACCAGGCTTCTGGTGACACTGGCCATTGCCACAGTGGCCAATGTTGGCATGTGGGCAGTGATTGTGGTGATGCCTGCGGTCGAGGTCGAATTTGGCGCGGATCGCGCTGCGGCCTCTCTTCCCTATACGTTGACGATGATCGGCTTTGCTGTTGGCAATCTGGTGATTGGCCGGCTGGTCGACCGGTTTGGCATCACGCTGGCGCTCTGCGCAGCGGCACTGCTCAGCGCGATCAGCTACGGGTTGGCGATGCTGGCGCCGGATATGATCTGGCTGTCGGCAGCGCATCTTTTTCTGGGGCTGGGCACGGCAGCCGGGTTTGGGCCTTTGATCGCCGATATCTCGCATTGGTTTCAACGACGGCGCGGCATCGCTGTGGCACTGGTCGCCAGCGGCAATTACCTCTCCGGTGCGATCTGGCCCACGGCGCTGGCCGATATGCTGGCCGAGAGCGGCTGGCGCAGTGTCTATGCGACACTGGCTGTCGTCACACTTCTGGTGGTGGTTCCCCTCTCCTTGGTGCTGCGGCGACGGATCGCATTCGACGCGCAGGGCGACAGCGCGGCGGTTTCCGCCAGCAATGCCGCACGGGTGGGGCTCTCTCCGCGTCAATTGCAATGGATATTGGGGTTGGCAGGCATCGGCTGCTGCGTCGCTATGTCGATGCCCCAAGTTCATATCGTCGCCTATTGCGTTGGTCTTGGCTATGGCCCCACGGTCGGCGCCGAGATGCTGTCGCTGATGCTGCTGGGCGGTGTGGTCAGCCGGGTGATTTCGGGGCTGGTCGCGGATCGGTTCGGCGGGGTACGCACGCTGCTGGTGGGGTCCATCCTGCAATGTATCGCGCTATTTCTGTACCTGCCGTACGACGGTATGGTCTCGCTCTATCTGGTCAGCGCCATCTTCGGGCTGGCACAGGGCGGGATCGTCCCCAGCTATGCACTGGTGGTGCGGGAATATATGCCCCCGCAGGAGGCAGGCACCCGCGTGGGTTTCGTGATGATGATGACCATCCTCGGCATGGCGCTGGGGGGATGGATGTCGGGCTGGATCTACGACGTCAGCGGATCCTATCAGCTGGCCTTTGTGAATGGCATTTTCTGGAACGGGCTCAATATCGCGATCATGGTGCTGCTGTTGATGCGCAGCCGACCGGCGCGGCCCCGGATGCAACCGGCCTAGCGACGGTACCGCCGCTGCCTAGTCTGCCCGTGGCACCACGGCGCCGGGGTTCATGATGCCATGGGGATCCAGCGCCTGTTTGATCGCCTGCATCGCCGCCAGTTTCACCGGATCGCCATAGCGCTGCAGATCCGCGACCTTCAGCCGTCCGATGCCATGTTCAGCACTGACCGAGCCGTCGTATTCATGGGTCAGATCATGCACGCAACGCTTCACGTCATCTCTCAGATGCTCATAAGCTCTACGGTCCTTCCCTTGCGCGGGAAAGACGTTGTAGTGCAAATTACCATCGCCCAGATGACCAAAGCAATTGATCCGCATATCCCCCAGCGCTGCCAGACGCTTACCACCCTCGACAATGAAATCGGGAATACGTGAAATCGGGACCGAGATGTCGTGGCTGGAGACCGAGCCGATGCGGCGGTTGCCCTCTGGGATATGCTCGCGCACGGACCACAGCGCCTGCCGCTGCGCCTCTGACTGGGCGATAACGCCATCGGCGCAAAGCCCGGCCTCAAGTGCGCTCTCGAACACTGCCGCCAGCGTCTCCGCCGGGCTGCGCCCCCAGGGCAGACCAAGATCAATCAGCACACACCATTCTGGCAAATCGTCAAAGGGCAGGCGCAGATCCGGCAGGGTTTCGCGCAGGAACTCAAGCCCCTGCCGGTGGATCAGTTCAAAGGCGCTGATTGTCTCGCCCAGTTGATCACGCGCCATTGCCAAAAGGTCAATCGCTGCTGCCGGGGAGGCCACCGTCAGGATCGCGGTGCCCTCTTCCGCCGGGATCGGCGAAAGCTTCAGCGACGCGGCAGTGATAATCCCCAGCGTGCCCTCCGCCCCGATCAGAAGGTTTCGCAGATCATACCCAGTGTTGTCCTTGCGCAGGCGGCTGAGCCCATGCCAGATCTCGCCGGTTGGCAGGACGGCCTCCAGCCCCAGACAGAGATCGCGGGCGTTGCCATAGCGCAGAACATTGACGCCCCCGGCATTGGTCGCCAGCGTGCCGCCGATGCGCGCGGTACCTTCTGCGGCCAGTGACAGCGGGAACAGTCGGCCCGCTTCCGTAGCGGCGCGTTGTACCTCGGCCAAGATCATGCCCGCCTCAACCGCGATAACGTTCTCCTGCGGGTAAACTCCGCGCAGGGCGGTCATGCGCTCCAGCGAAATCACCAGCGGCGCCGGCCCCGCCGCCCCCATGATCTGCCCGCCAACAAGCCCGGTGCCACCGCCATAGGGCACCACCGGCACACGGGCGGTATGGGCCGCGCGCAGAAGCGTCGCAACCTCTTCGGTGCTGCGCGGCAGGGCAATGACACCCGCCTGCCCCTGATAGCGGCCGCGCGGTTCTTCCAGATAACGCGGCTCAGCCGGGCGCAGGGTATCGGCAGGCAGCACCGCGCGCAGATGGTCGACAAAACTGGTGTCCGCGGGGTTCAGGGTCATGCGCATCTCTCCTAATACCTTGCTGTAGGGTCGGCCCCGGCGTTGACTGCGCCCGTCGGGGCGTCAGGCCTGGCCGACCTGCGTGCGTCCGCGCCGATCATGGCGCAAGGATGCATATAGGACATGTGTGCGCCAGCGCCCGTTGATTTGCAGATAGGATTGCGCCACGCCTTCATATTTGAAGCCCGCGCTCTCCAACAGCCCGCGTGAGGCGGCGTTTTCCGGCAGGCAGGCCGCCTCGATCCGGCTGAGATCTAACTTGGTAAAGGCGTGATGCACCACCGCCCCGATCGCCTCGCGCATATACCCATGCCGGGCGAAGGGCTGACCGGTCCAATACCCCAATGTGCCCGCCTGCGCGGGACCACGGCGGATATTGTCCAATGTGATCGCCCCGACCAGCAACTGATCGCTGCGCCGGATCAGGAACAGCGGCAGCGCCGAACCAGAGCTGACCGCCCGGCGCGCCCAGTAGACCCGGTTGGTAAAGCTCTTGCGGCTCAGATGATCCGCCGCCCAGCTGGGTTCCCACGGGGTGAGATAACCCAGGCTGTGCTGACGCAATGCAGCCCAGTCGCGAAAATCCGCATGGATCGGCGGCCTGAGCGTCAGGCGTTCGGTCTCGATACGCACCTTGCGTCCGGTCAGCAACATTAGGCCGCGCGCCTCTCCTGCAGAGCGGCCAGCGGGGCGGCATCGCCCACCGGACCATAGAGCGCCAAGGCCATTGAGGCACGGTGGGCCATATCCTCGGCCATGGCGCGCACATCGGCGGTGGTGACCGCATCAATCCGCGCCACCGTGTCCTCCAGTGGCGGCACCTCGTCCCAGATCTGCACCAGACGGGCCAGCCGTTCGGCGCGGTTGGTCGGGCTTTCCAGCCCCATCAGCATCCCCGCCTTCATCTGCGCGCGCGCCCGGTCCACCTCGGCATCGCTCATGTCGCTGGCGGCACGCTTCATCTCGTCGATGGTGATGCCAGCCAATTCATCCAGCTGATCGCCAGACGTGCCCGCATAAAGCGTCAGCGTGCCGGTGTCGGCATAGGCACCGGTCTGGGCAAAGATCGTGTAGCACAGCCCGCGTTTTTCGCGCACCTCCTGGAACAGGCGGCTCGACATGCCGCCGCCCAAGGCGCTGGAATAAATCTGCGCGGTATAGATCGCATCGTCGCGGTATCCCGGTCCCTCGAATGCCAGCGCGATATGGGCCTGTTCCAGAGCCTTCTCCTGCCGCGCCTCACCACCGGTGAAGGTTGCCGCCGCAGGCATAACCAGCGTCTTGGGGGCCATGCTGCCGAACAGCTCTTCGGCCAGCTTCACGATTGTGTCGTGGTCCACGGCACCGGAGGCCGCGAGGATCATCTGACCTGGTCCATAATGTTCACCCACGAACCGCTCCAGATCTTCACGATCAAAGGCGCGCACCCGTTCGGCGGGGCCAAGGATGGTGCGCCCGATGGGTTGGTCATGATAGCTTTCTTCCTGTAGCCAGTCGAAAATCACATCATCAGGCGTATCCAGCGCCTGACCGATTTCCTGCAGGATCACCCCACGCTCAATCTCGATCTCACGCGGGTCGAACACCGGGTTCAGCACGATATCGGCCACGACATCCAGCGCCAGGGGTACGTCCTCCTGCAACACACGGGCATAATAGGCGGTCACTTCGCGGCTGGTGTAGGCGTTGATATACCCGCCCACATCCTCAATCGCCTCAGCAATCTCCAGCGCGCTGCGCCGCTTGGTGCCTTTGAACGCCATATGCTCAAGAAAATGAGCGATGCCGTTCTGCTCGATCCGCTCGTTCCGCCCGCCTGCGGTCACCCAGACGCCGATGGCAGCAGATTGCAGCCCCGGCATGGTTTCGGTGACGATCCTGAACCCGTTGGCGAGTTGGTGTTGTTGAACTGTCAATGCGCGATGTGCTTTCTGATATGTGTCTCAAGAGTGGTCAGGTCATTAGCGATCCGTGTCACCCGTTCCGATCTGTCATACAGATCTGCCATGCGCGGGGGAAGAGGCGGATGAATGCCGCTGGCCTCTTCTACCGCCGCCGGGAATTTCGCCGGGTGCGCCGTGGCGAGCGTCACCATCGGGACCGCTGCGTCGCGCTGTTCATTCGCAACTTTCACGCCAATGGCGCTGTGTGGGCAGAGCAGCTCACCCGAGGCGGCGCGCTCCGATTTGATGGTGGCCGAGGTTTCTTCTTCCGAGCAGCGACCAGACACGTAATGTTCCTGCAAGGCCTGCATGGCGCCCTGGCTCACCTCGAAACCGCCTGTTTTCAGCTCGTCCATCAGCTGAGCCACTGCCGCGCCATCCTGCCCGTAGGCATAGAACAGCGCGCGTTCAAAGTTAGACGAGACCTGAATGTCCATCGACGGCGAGATCGACGGGATGGTTTCGCCCTTGTGATAGCCCTGCCCGCTCAGGCAGCGGTGCAGAATGTCGTTCTGATTGGTGGCCACCACCAGCTGGTCAATCGGCAGGCCCATTTGCTTGGCGATGAAACCTGCGAAGATGTCGCCGAAATTGCCGGTCGGCACGGTGAAGCTCACCTTGCGCTCTGGTGCGCCCAGCGACACGGCGGAGGTGAAGTAATAGACCACCTGTGCCAGCACGCGGGCAAAGTTGATCGAGTTCACGCCGGCCAATCTGACCTCATCCCGGAAGTCGAAGTCGTTGAACATATCCTTCAGCGCGGCCTGGCAATCGTCAAAATCACCATCCACGGCAAGCGCATGCACATTGGCATCGGTGGGCGTGGTCATCTGGCGGCGCTGCACCTCGGACACCCGGCCATGCGGATAGAGGATGAAGACATTGACCGCATCCAAGCCACCAAAGGCCTGAATGGCCGCAGAGCCGGTATCGCCGGAGGTCGCGCCGACGATGGTCACGCTTTCGCCGCGCCGCTTCAACGCGGTTTCAAACAGCTGGCCGATCAGCTGCATGGCAAAATCTTTGAACGCCAGTGTTGGGCCGTGAAACAGCTCCAGCAGGAAATGGTTCGGCGCCAGCTGCACCAGCGGCGCACGGGCGGCATGGCCAAAGCCGTCATAGGCGCGGGCGATGATGCCGCGGAATTCCTCGTCCGTGAAGCAATCGCCAAGGAACGGGCGCATCACGCGAAACGCGACCTCCTCATAGGAGAGACCGGCAAGGGCCGCGATCTCATCCTTGGACATGGTCGGGATTTCGGCCGGAACATAAAGCCCGCCGTCGCGGGCAAGCCCGGTCAGCATAGCATCTTCAAAGGTCAGCTCAGGCGCCTGGCCCCGGGTCGAGATATATTTCATCGCTTCAGCCTTCGGATTTTGGGCGCGAGCGCCACAGGAAATAGGTGGTCATAGCGGCCCAGATCAGGGCCAGCGAAAACCAGGTGATCGCGTATTGCAAGTGATTGTTCTGGATACCTGCCGTAGTCACCGGCTGCGGCGTCACATCCGCGTCACCAGAGGCACTGCGGGCCACGACCAGCACCGGCTCAGTACCCAGACGTTCGGCCATATAGGCGACATCGCGGGCATAAAGGATATTGGTATCAACCTCGGGCGACGGGGTGGTCCAGTCGCCCTCATCCGGCCACAGCAGGTTACCGATGATCGAAGTCGCGCCGGTGGCGCGATCGCCGTCCTTGGCGGCGGCGGGAACAAAACCACGGTCCAACAGCACCCGGCGGCCATCCTCGGTCAGCAAGGGTGCGATGATGCGATATCCGGTCTCAGCCGTCTTGGTGACCCAGAACACATGCAGTTCCGCCGCTTCAACCTCGCCGGTGACCGACACCGCGCGGTAGCGGTCCTGCGCCTGCGTCGGGGCCTCGGGCAGGGCAACCGGGGCCGCCGCAATCCGGGCCTCGATGGTGCGCAGCAGGTCTTCTTTCCAAGCCAGTCGCTGGATCTGCCAGATCCCCAGCGCCATCAGTGCCGCAAGGCCCAGACCGCCAACAAGGGATAGAAAGATCAACCGTCGCATCACGCTGTCCTTGCGAATGAGAAAGCGCGCGGAGCATGGCTCCGCGCGCTGCATGTCTTACGGTGTCAGGTCGGGATTCGAAACCACAAACCTGTACCCGTGACAATTCGGGTGCGCCTTAGTGCGCCAGACCTGCGGTGCCCCAGACGTAAACCGCCACAAAGAGGAACAGCCAGACCACGTCAACGAAGTGCCAGTACCAGGCGGCTGCCTCGAAACCGACGTGCTGCTCGGGGGTGAAATCCCCCTTCATCGCGCGGATCAGGCAGACGGTCAGGAAGATGGTCCCGATGATCACGTGGAAACCGTGGAAGCCGGTGGCCATGAAGAAGTTCGAGTAGAACTCATCGCCGCCGAATTCCCAGCCTTCGTGCAGCAGGTGAACGTATTCATAACCCTGCAGGAAGGTAAAGAAGACACCCAGCACGATACCAATGGACAGGCCCTGGATCAGCGCCTTGCGGTCATTGTTGTGTACCAGCGCGTGGTGCGCCCAGGTGACAGCACAGCCCGACAGCAGCAGCACCAGCGTGTTGATCAGCGGCAGGTGGAAGGCATCGACCGGATAGATGCTCGGTGCCACATATTCGGTGCCGATATAGGTCTCCATCGGGTAGATCGCATGTTTGAAGAACGACCAGAACCAGGCGAAGAAGAACATCACTTCGGACATCACGAAAAGGATGAACCCGTAGCGCAGACCAATGCGAACCACCGGGGTGTGATCGCCCTGACGTGCCTCGGCAACGACCTCAGCCCACCAGGCATAGGCGCTGTAGACCACCATGATGAAGCCGCCCCAGAACGCATAGGCTGTAATGCCATGCATCCACAGAACCGCGCCAAACAACATGATGAAGGTACCGAGCGAGCTGAGCAGCGGCCAGATCGACGGCGGAAGAATATGATAGTCGTGATTTTTTGCGTGCGCCATTTAAGTGTCCCTCACCAAAGCGGCCTAGTTCGTGTTTGTGCCTGCCCCGGCTGTATCACCGGTTTCAAGGGCGGCATACCCTTCTGGCAGATCGATTTCGTAGAATGTGTACGACAGCGTGATCGTATGCACGTATTTTCCGTCCCGATCCTCGACAATTTCTGGATCGACAAAGAAGGTCACAGGCATTTCCACCCGTTCCCCCGGTTGCAGCACCTGCTCCTCAAAGCAGAAACAGGCGATCTTCTCGAAGAAGGCGCCGGCCGAATAGGGCGTCACGTTGTAGGACGCCTGCCCGGCAACGGGGCGGTCGGTCGGGTTGTAGGCCTCGTAGAAGGCCAGCCCGGTTTCCCCGATCTTGATCTCCATCTCACGCTCAACCGGGGTGAATTGCCACGGCATATCGCGCTCCTTGGAGGCGTCAAAGCGCACGGTGATGGTCTGATTCAGAACGGTATCCGACCCCTGTTCGGCAACGCCCGTCACGCCGCCAAAGCCGGTCACCCGGCAGAACCAGTCATAGAACGGCACCGATGCCCAGGCGAGGCCGCCCATCAGGACAACAACACCAACCAGCTGTACGACGGTTTTCTGTGGTCCCTGCAATGCCATCAGCCCTGCCCCTCACTCTGCTCTGCGGCGGAGGTGTTCGGGAATTTGAACCCCGCCGATGTGACCTTGACGATGGTCAGCGCCAGCACCAGCACCACAAAAGACCCCAGCAGAACGCCGACGCCGATATTGCGTCCCTTCCGTCTCTGGTGCAGCTCATGTTCTTTGCGCAGGCTCATATTACCAGCCTCCCAATCCGTAGGGTTTCAGAACCGCCTCGGCCAGGATCGCGCCAAAATGCAGGAAGAGATACAGCAGCGACAGCTTGAAGAAACTGCGCTCAACCTTGAAGTTGTCGGCCTCGCTGTCGTCTTCATCGCGGCGCGAAATCTTCCATGCGCCATGCAAGAACAGCGCGTTCAGCACCAGCGCCACCACCAGATAGATCGGACCACCCACGCCAGAGAACGCGGTACCAACCGCCAGCAGCGCCAGCAGGGCGGTGTAGATCAGAATATGTTTACGGGTCGACCGGCGACCATGGGTCACGGTCAGCATCGGCACGCCCGCATCGTCGTAATCCGAGCGCATGAACAGCGCCAGCGCCCAGAAATGCGGCGGTGTCCACATAAACGTCAGGGCAAACATCAGCCAGGGTTCAACCGCCATGGAGCCGGTCGCCGCAATCCAGCCGATCACCGGCGGGAAGGCACCTGCGGCACCGCCAATGACGATGTTCTGCGGCGTCGCGCGTTTCAGCCACATGGTGTAGATCACCACATAGAAAAAGATGGTGAAGGCCAGAAACGCCCCGGCAAACACATTGGTCGCCAGCGCAAGCATGATCACCGACAGGCCCGACAGCGCCAGCCCCAGCGACAGCGCCTCGCCCGGTTCGACCTTGCCCGCAGGGATCGGGCGGCTCTTGGTGCGTTTCATCACCTGATCGATATCCGCGTCCCACCACATGTTCAGCGCGCCGGAGGCACCGCCACCGATGGCAATGAACAGGATGGCGCTGAAACCGATGACAGGGTGCACGCCAACCGGCGCGGCCAGAAGACCAACCAGCGCCGTGAACACCACAAGGGACATCACACGCGGTTTGAGCAGGGCAAAGTAATCCCCGAACTCCGCGTCCCCTTGCTGGACGGTGCTGGCGTTGATGCTTGCGTCAGTCATGGTGCTCTCTTTTGTCGTGATCTGTCTTAGCGAAAGCGGGCGCGCAGCGACTGCGCGGCCCGATCCGTTTTCACGTGATAGCTAGGTGGCACCCGCCGGGAGGCAAGCGCCAATCGTATCGCTCAGTTGGAGGCGACCTGATAAGACTGGGGCAGACCGGCGTATTCTTCGATCGCGCCTTCCAGCCAGGCATCATAGGCCTCTTGGCTCACCACTTTTACAGTGATCGGCATGTAGGCGTGGTCTTTGCCGCAGAGTTCGGAACACTGACCAAAGTAGATGCCTTCCTTGTCAGCCTTGAACCACAGCTCCGCCAGACGGCCGGGAACCGCATCCTGTTTCACGCCGAACGCCGGGATGGTCCAGGAGTGGATCACGTCCGCACCGGTCACCTGCATCACAACTGTCTTGCCGACGGGCACAACAACGGCAGTGTCGGTGGCCAGCAGATATTCGTCTTCGGCATAGCCGTTGTCAGCCAGATCTTCCTTGGCCAGCATGAAGCTTTCAAAGCCGAATTCGTGATCGACATATTCATAGCCCCAGTACCACTGGTAGCCGGTCACCTTGATGGTGATGTCGCCCTCGGGGATTTCCTGCTGACGGAACAGCTCCGGCAGCGAGAAGGACCCGATGAAGACCAGGATCAGGATCGGCACAACGGTCCATGCGATTTCAATCGGCGTGTTGTGGGTGAACTGTGACGCATTGGGGTTGGCGCGACGGTTAAACCGCACGATTGCATAGAGCAGCAGCCCCCCGACAAATACACAGACAGCGGTGATGATCACCAGAATCATGTAGTCCAGAGAATGGATGCCTTCGGCAAGCTCGGTCGCTGCCGGCTGAAAGCCAAGGCCGCCGTCAACCGGCTTGCCAATGGTTTCCAGACCTTCTTGCGCCATAGCTGGAAGGCTCGAGAGGCCCGAGAAAAGGCCTGAAAGCATCAAAGCGTTCTTCATGTCATGTCCTGATCAGTTGATCGGTTGATCGAGTTGTTCCTGCGCCGACGTCCTATGTCGGAACTTTGATTCCACAAAACGCGCCGGACCCGTTGTCTTTGACGCTGCTAAAAATCATATTCCATCGTGCAGTTAAAGAGGAATGCTCGCGTCAAAGCGTCGCTTTCTTGATTTAGATCAAAAAAACCGAGGTCAAACCATGGATACCGCAGCCTTCCGCCCGTTTGAAACCACCCTGCCCGAGGACGAGGCCCTGGGGGTCCTGCGTTCGGCCCTTGCGGGGGCCGATGATGGGGAGATCTTTGTCGAGCGGCGCAAGTCGGAGGCGCTGGTTTTTGATGATGGCCGCCTGCGCAACGCCAGCTATGACGCCGCCGAAGGATTTGGCCTGCGTGCAGTCAACGGCGAGGTGGCTGGCTATGCCCATTCCACCGACGTCTCTATCGCCGGGCTAAAGCGTGCTGCTGAAACCGCGCGTTTGGCGGTGGGTGATGGCGGTGGCACCATGGCCCCGCCACCGCCCCGCACCAACACCCGCCTCTATACCGACGACGATCCCATTGGCGCGATGCCCTTTGCCGTAAAGGTGGAGACCCTGCGCGAGATCGACGCCTTTGCCCGCGCCCAGGACTCGCGGGTGGTGCAGGTCTCCGCGATGCTGGCGGCTTCGCTTCAAGAGGTGGAAATCCTACGCGCCGATGGCACCCGCGTCCGCGATGTGCGTCCGATGACCCGGCTCAATGTCTCCGTGATTGTCGAACAGGACGGCCGCCGCGAGAGCGGCTCTGCCGGCGGCGGCGGGCGCGTGGGGTTGGACGGTCTGGTGGATCCCGCCGATTGGCAGAACAAGGTCCGCGAAGCGCTGCGCGTCGCCTGCGTCAACTTGGAGGCCGTCCCTGCCCCCGCCGGTGAAATGGACGTGGTGCTTGGCCCCGGCTGGCCCGGTATTCTCCTGCATGAGGCCATCGGCCATGGGCTGGAAGGCGATTTTAACCGCAAGGGGTCTTCCGCCTTCGCAGGCCTCATGGGTCAGCAGATCGCCGCCAAGGGGGTAACGGTGCTGGATGACGGCACTCTTGCCGACCGGCGCGGCTCCATCACCGTGGACGACGAAGGCACCCCCAGCCAGAAAACCACCCTGATTGAGGATGGCAAGTTGGTCGGTTTCATGCAGGACCGTCAGAACGCGCGCCTTATGGGCGTGGAGAGCACCGGCAACGGACGTCGCCAAAGCTACGCCCACGCGCCAATGCCACGGATGACCAACACCTATATGCTGGGTGGCGATGCCAACCCCGACGATCTGGTCGCCTCCATCAAGGATGGCATCTGGGCTGTCGGCTTTGGCGGTGGTCAGGTCGACATTACCAACGGTAAATTTGTGTTCTCCTGCACCGAGGCCTACCGGGTGAAGGATGGTAAGGTCGGCGCCCCGGTCAAAGGCGCGACATTAATTGGTGATGGTGCCACGGCGCTGAACAAGATCCGCGCGCTTGGCAATGACATGGCGCTGGACCCCGGCATGGGCAATTGCGGCAAACAGGGCCAATGGGTGCCGGTTGGAGTTGGCCAGCCCACGGTCCTGATGGGCGGGCTCACCGTTGGAGGCTCCGCCACCTAAACCCCGCGCGAGAGAGGGCAGCGGCATCATCGCCAGACCACTCGCCTGACTCGCAGCCTGACTCGCCACAAGAATCGCCGCCGTGTCGCTAAACTGTCGACTCGGCGGCATTTTTCGATGTTTTGACGGTATCCAGACCTCACAAGACGACAGGGCGCGTGGCGCAGTTTTGGCCGCGCGCTTTAGTGGAGGCGATTTTTCGCTTATGGCAGAATGAGTTAGAATTGAGTTTGTTAAAATATTTCCTTTAATTCTCCACGTTCATCACCTGTTAACCACTCAAGAGCTAATCATAGTCTTGCAACAAGGCGGAGCGCAGGATGACCGAAGAAGCACATTCTTCCACTCACCCCCCACTCCCACCCACCACGGAAGATATTCGGATTTCCTGGCTCCGTCTTTTGCGCTCAAGACGTGTTGGCGCGGTGACGTTTCACCGTCTCCTCGCGAAATATGGATCAGCGCAGAACGCGCTATCCGCGTTGCCTGAAATGGCGCGCGCCGCTGGCATTAAAGGGTATGAAATATGCTCTGCCGACGCGGCACTGGCCGAAATCAAGGCCGCAGAAGCCGCCAATGCGCGGCTTTTGTGCTTTGGTGAGGCCGACTACCCGTCTCATCTGGCCGTGCTGCGCGACGCCCCGCCCCTGCTGTGGGCGGTAGGTGATCCCGCGCATCTCAACCAACCCACCATCGCCATTGTCGGTGCCCGCAATGCGTCCTCGCTTGGCGTTCGCATGGCCCGCGCTTTGGCTCGGGAACTGGGAGAGGCCGGGTACTGCATCATCTCAGGACTGGCGCGCGGCATTGACACCGCCGCCCATATGGCCGCCCTGCGCACCGGCACCTGTGCCGTGATGGCCGGCGGTGTCGATGTGGTCTACCCAACCGAAAACACCCGGCTGGCCGGGGATATCGCCGAACAGGGCGTGATGATCTCCGAACACCCTATGGGCATGTCCCCCCGTGCGCGGCATTTTCCGGCCCGCAACCGCATCATCGCCGGCGCCGCTCAGGCTGTGGTGGTGGTGGAAGGCGCCGCGAAATCCGGCTCGCTGATCACCGCGCGCGACGCGCTGGATCTGGGTCGCGATGTGCTGGCGGTGCCCGGCCACCCGTTTGATGCCCGTGCTGCGGGCTGCAATATGCTGATCCGCGACGGTGCCCAGTTGGTGCGCAACGCACAGGACGTGATTGAGGCGCTGCCACCGATGGATCTGTCGCACCGCGTGGTGGCCGAACTCTCCGACCGCCCAGTGCCACCGCCGGAGGCCGCAGCCAGCGCCCGCCTCACCGAACTGCCGCCACCACCGAAGGAGCAGCGCAGTCTGAGCGACACTGCAGCACTGCACCAGCTGATCCTCGACCGGCTCGGCCCTGCCCCCACGGCGGAGGATCAGCTGGTCCGCGATCTGGCCATCCCCTCTCGCGATCTGGCACCGGCGCTCACCGATCTGGAACTCTCCGGCGCAGTCGCCCGCGCGGCAGGTGGCCTCTTGATCCGGGGGGATTTCGATCCGGACCCAAAGGGCGCAGCTGGGCCCAAATCCCAACGCTGATTGACGCCACAGCGCATCGTCATTCGAAGCCGGATTGACAATCTCCCCTTGCACCCCACATGTTGCCCCGCCATAGAACGCCCGCAGCCCGTCCCACAGAGGTTTACGAATTTATGCCCGTTGTTGTTGTAGAATCCCCAGCTAAAGCCAAGACAATCAACAAATATCTTGGCTCAGACTACACAGTTCTGGCTTCTTACGGACACGTGCGCGACCTGCCTGCCAAGAACGGATCCGTCGAACCCGACGATGATTTTGCAATGACCTGGGAAGTCGGCGCCGACAGCCGCAAACACGTCAAGGCCATCGCCGATGCGCTGAAAGACGACAATGCACTGATCCTCGCGACTGACCCCGATCGCGAAGGCGAGGCGATCAGCTGGCACCTGCAGGAGGCGCTGACCAAGCGCCGCTCGATCAAGAAGGACACCGCTGTCTCCCGCGTGACCTTCAACGCGATCACCAAGGAGGCCGTCACCGAGGCGATGAAGAACCCGCGCCAGGTTGACCTGCCGCTGGTGGAAGCCTATCTGGCCCGCCGCGCGCTGGACTATCTGGTCGGCTTCAACCTCTCACCCGTGCTCTGGCGCAAACTGCCCGGTGCGCGCTCTGCCGGTCGCGTGCAGTCGGTCTGCCTGCGCCTGATTGTTGAGCGTGAGATGGAGATCGAGGCCTTCAAACCTCAGGAATACTGGTCCGTAAAGGCAAGCCTCGCGACACCGCGCGGACAGGAGTTCGAGGCCCGTCTGACGGTTCTGGGCGGTGACAAGCTGGACAAATACGCGCTGGCCAATTCCACGGCAGCCGAGTTGGCAGTGCAGGCCGTTGCCAGCCGGACCCTGACCGTGCAGTCGGTCGAGGCAAAACCCGCCTCACGCAATCCATCAGCGCCCTTCATGACCTCAACCCTGCAGCAGGAAGCCAGCCGCAAATTCGGCATGGGCGCGAAGCAGTGTATGAACGCCGCACAGCGGCTCTATGAGGCTGGCTACATCACCTATATGCGAACCGATGGCATCGACATGGCGCCAGAGGCCGTGCAGGAAGCCCGCGCCGAAATCGCCAATCGCTACGGTGCCGAATACGTGCCGGGATCGCCCCGGATCTACAAGAACAAGGCCAAGAATGCACAAGAGGCGCATGAATGTATCCGCCCCACCGACATGAGCCGCGACGCCAAGAGCCTGAAAGTCTCCGAGGATGACCAGCGCAAGCTTTATGATCTGATCTGGAAGCGGACCCTCGCCTGCCAGATGGAAGGCGCCCGTTTGGAGCGGACCACGGTTGATATCGGCTCAAACGACGGCCAAGTGGTGCTGCGCGCCACGGGTCAGGTGATGTTGTTCGACGGCTTCCTGCGTGTCTACGAAGAAGGCCGCGATGATGTTGTCGACGATGACGACAAGCGCCTGCCGCAGATCATGCAGGGCGAGTCGCTGAAATTCGCAGCGTCACTGGCGGCGCAGGCGGAGAAAGCCGACACTGGCGGCGCCATCCTGTCAGATGACAAGGCGGTTTTGGGCCTGCAGCACCACACCCAACCACCCCCCCGCTTTACCGAAGCGACATTGGTCAAACGCATGGAAGAGCTGGGCATCGGCCGCCCCTCCACCTATGCCTCTGTGATCACCACGATCCAGGACCGCGAATATGTCCGCAAGGACAAGAACCGCCTGTTCCCTGAGGACAAGGGCCGGATCGTCACCATCTTCCTGCTGAATTTCTTTCGCACCTATGTGGGGTATGAGTTTACCGCCAATCTGGAAGGTGAACTGGACGACGTCAGCGCAGGTGATCGCGACTACAAGGATCTGTTGAGCCGGTTCTGGCGCGATTTCTCCGCCGCGATCTCGGAGACCTCCGATCTGCGCATCACCGAAGTGCTGGATGTGCTGGATGACGCGCTGGCCCCGCAACTCTATCCGCCGCGCGAAGATGGCGTTGATCCCCGCGTCTGCCCCAAATGCGGCGCTGGTCAGCTGCATCTGAAAACCTCGCGCACCGGCGGGTTTGTCGGCTGCGGCAACTACCCCGAATGCAACTACACCCGCCCGATCTCCGGGGAGGGCGCCGAAGGGTATGAGCGTATTCTGGGCGAGGATGACGGCGATGAGATTCACCTGAAATCCGGCCGTTTCGGCCCCTATGTGCAGCGCGGTGAAGCCACGCCCGAGAACAAGAAACCGCCGCGCTCCTCGCTGCCCAAACAAGGCAAGGATTTCCTGCCGGGCTGGGGCCCGAATGAGGTCACCCTGGAACAGGCCGTCACCCTGCTGACCCTGCCCCGCGAGATCGGCCAGCACCCTGAGGGCGGCGCGATCCAGGCCAACCTCGGTCGGTTCGGCCCCTATATCGCGCATCAGAAGCCTGACGAGGAAAAGCCGGTTTACGTAAACCTCAAGGAAACACTCGACGTCTTTGAGATCGGCATGAACCGGGCGGTGGAAATGCTGGCGGAGAAGCGCGCCAACCCCGGTCGTGGCCGTCGCGCCGCTGCCAAGGCGCTGAAAGAGCTGGGTGATCACCCCGAGAGTGGCGGTGCCATCAGCATCATGGACGGGCGCTATGGGCCATACGTCAAATGGGAAAAGGTGAACGCCACCCTGCCCAAGGATGTCGAACCCAAAGATGTCACAGTCGAGATGGCCGTGCAGCTGATCACCGAGAAAGCTGGAAAATCCGGCGCCAAGAAGAAGGCCCCGGCAAAGAAAGCTGCCGCTAAAAAGACCACGGCGAAAAAGACGGCAGCGAAGAAACCCGCCGCCAAAAAGAAGGCGGAGACCAGCAGCGACGAGGGGTGACCGCTTGCAGTCTTAAAACCTGTCGCGACGGTATTGATCTGACACCCGTGACCGTCGCGCCGGGCCTTCTGGCCCCGCCCCTGAACAAAGCACTCCCGCCCGGTCAGCCCCGTCTCGCGACGGGACCTTGACCCGTTGGGCGTGGCGCCGCTGACGCGGCGCACTGCGCCGCCCCATCCGTCACCCTGCGCCCCCGTCCGTAGAAATACCTGTCTTTCTCCGTATCGTTGACTCTGCCCCCGGCGGGCGTCAGAACTTTGCCAACCTGGCTGATGATCATGGGAGATGGATATGAAAAAGGTTTATTCCAACGCTGCCGAAGCGCTGGACGGTGTGCTGCACGATGGCATGTTCATCGCCGCAGGCGGGTTCGGGCTCTGCGGTATTCCGGAACTGCTGCTTGACGCGATCAAGGACGCAGGCACCAAGGATCTCACCTTTGCCTCCAACAACGCGGGCGTCGATGACTTCGGTATCGGCATTCTGCTGCAGACCAAGCAGGTGAAGAAAATGATCTCCTCCTATGTCGGGGAAAACGCCGAGTTCATGCGCCAGTATCTGTCCGGTGAGCTGGAGCTGGAATTCAACCCGCAAGGCACATTGGCCGAGCGTATGCGCGCCGGTGGCGCAGGTATTCCCGGCTTCTTCACCAAGACCGGCGTCGGCACCGTGATTGCCGAGGGCAAGATGGAGAAGCAATTCCCCACCGGGACCGATGGCGCCATGGAAGACTACATCATGGAAGAGGGCATCTTTGCCGATCTTGCCATCGTGAAGGCCTGGAAAGCGGACGAGACCGGCAATCTGGTGTTCCGCAAAACCGCCCGCAATTTCAACGTGCCTGCCGCCACCTGCGGCAAGATCTGCGTTGCGGAAGTTGAGGAAATCGTCCCCGTCGGCAGCCTCGATCCGGATTCCATCCACCTGCCCGGCATATATGTGCATCGCATCATTCAAGGCGATCACGAGAAACGCATCGAACAGCGCACCACGCGCCCCGCAGCACAGTAAGGAGACCGCGACATGGCATGGGACCGCAATCAAATGGCCGCCCGCGCGGCACAGGAACTGCAGGACGGCTGGTATGTAAACCTCGGCATCGGCATTCCGACGCTGGTCAGCAACCACATCCCCGAAGGCGTCAACGTGACGCTGCAATCTGAGAACGGCATGCTGGGCATGGGCCCCTTCCCGATTGAGGGCGAGGAGGATGCAGACCTGATCAACGCCGGCAAGCAGACCATCACCGAACTGCCGCAGACCGCCTATTTCGACAGCGCGCAATCCTTCGCGATGATCCGCGGTGGCAAGATCGCCATGGCGATCCTCGGCGCGATGGAAGTGGCCGAAAACGGTGATCTGGCAAACTGGATGATCCCCGGCAAGCTGGTGAAGGGCATGGGTGGCGCGATGGATCTCGTCGCAGGCGTCGGACGTGTGGTTGTGGTCATGGACCACACCAACAAGCACGGCGACAGCAAGGTGCTGAAAGACTGCACCCTGCCGCTGACCGGCAAGGGCGTTGTGGATCGCATCATCACCAATCTTGGCGTGCTGGATGTGGTCGATGGCGGCCTGAAGATCGTCGAGACCGCCGAGGGCGTCTCCGAGGATGAGCTGCGCGCGGCAACACAAGCGACCATCGTCAACTGATCGCCGTAAGGCACCGCATAATTGAAACGGCCCGCCAGATAATCTGACGGGCCGTTTTTCATTCTACACGCCGGCAAGCTGATCTTGTGGCGGCAAATTTGGTCGCCCCCGTGGCCGCAAGGAGGACCACAACGGCAATTCCGCCGGGTTCAGGATCTCATACATATAGACGCGTTTGTCGTACCAGTTGACGCTCATCTCGCGGCCCGCCTCGAACACCAGCACACAATAGCTGTCACTGGCCAGATCGCAGCTGTCGCGTCCCAGCACGGTCACAACAACCGGATCGACAAGATGGCGCTTGAACAGCACCTGCGCCTTGACGGTTTTGCCCGACAGATGCAGCGCACCGGCAAACAGCGCCACCGCCACCAGAATATGGCCATAGCCGGAAAAGTTGCCGAGCGGATTGGCATTTGCCAGCCCCGGACCAAAGGCCACAAAGATCAGTCGGCCGAAAAAACCAACAAATGCGATGGTGCCGAACATGACAATATTGTCAGTCACCGCATGTGACCCCGCAGCCAATGCCGTCGGATCAATACCTAACTCCAATGCCTGTCTCCATAATTTACTTCAGGTAGAATACCCCCGTCGTAAATCAGCCAAATCGGGCGAAAAAATGATCCCGGCAGTCAGATCGCGACAATTTTCCTAAAAACTGCGAGAGCCTCAGCCCCCTAGACCTGCGTCTATTTCATCTGGCGAAAGACACAGCCATCGGTGATCAGTTCCGGTGGTGTCATACAAAGACCGCGCGCCACCTGAAACGCCGCCAGAACCTTGGGCACGTAATCGCGCGTCTCAGCAAAGGGCGGCACACCCGCGTGGCTGTGCACCGAACCTTCGCCTGCATTATACCCTGCCAGCACCAGAATCGGATCGTGGTTGAACTCTCCCATCAGCCAGTTGAGGTATTTCACGCCCCCCGCGATGTTCTCGCCACTGTCCAGAGCGTCACTGACCCCGAACCGTACCGCCGTGTCCGGCATCAACTGCATCAGTCCTTGCGCGCCCGCGCCGCTGATGGCCTCGGCCTTGCCTGCCGATTCCACCGCGATCACCGCCAGCACCAATGCGGGCGAGACGTCAGTCCCCACACTGGCGGTCAGGATCTGCACCCCGCGCTCGCCTGCGATATCCTGCAACAGCTGCAAGCGGGGCGCCGCCACCGGTGTATCACCATCCAGCGCCCGCAGCGCCTGGGCCAGCCGTCCCGGACCGCCGTCCGCCAGTTTGTCAGAGATGTTCTGCCAGAACCCGGTATAGCGCCCCGTCTGCGTCGCGGGCGCGGGGGTCTCATCTCCCGACACGGGCGCCGTGGGCGCGACAACAGACGGTTCGATCTGAATGGTGATGCGCTGCTTGGCACCGGGCTTGGGCGGGCGTATCCGCTTTGCCTCAAATTTGGGGAAGGGTGCCGGAGCCACCTTGCTTGCTTCTTGCGCACCGCTCTTTCCCGCACCGCCGCCCCAGACAGCGATGGAGACGGCCAGTACCACCGCCACTCCACTGCGCAACCACAGCCCCTCAGCGACGCATCCGTCGACTCGGGGTTTTCTGCGCGGTTCCGCCAATGCACGGCAGGCCAAACGGCCAGAAATGGATCGCCAAAGACTCATCGGGCTGCTCTGCCTCTGTTTTTCGCCGCCGAGACTCGCTGAAGCGCCGACAAAAATCCAGTTTTGCGCCCCAGATTCTGGCAGATTTGCCATATTTACCAAGATCTGCCGCCCCAGAGCCACGGATGTTGACAAGAAGTAAAATTAATAATCTTTTGAAATCATGTATTTAGATAGATCATTGGCGAAAAGTTAAAGTAGGGCAAATGAGTCCGCGTTTCAGCCCAAATCCTGCCACGCTCCGCTGGCTATATAGCCTCACACCAAGTCGAACAGAGCCGAGCAGGAGAGAGCAGGCTCACAAACGTACGGCAAGGTTGAAACACACTTTTAGATCCTTTGGAGGGACGAACCATGATCAAATTCATCAAAAACTTCCGTAAAGACGACTCTGGCGCCGTGACCGTTGACTGGGTTGTTCTGACCGCTGCTGTGGCCGCTCTGGCAGGTGTTGTTTACACCTCGATCGAAAACGGCGCGTCGAACCTGACATCCGCGACCGGCTCCTACCTGGGCACCAAAGGTCCGTCCGACTCCTAAGTCGCTTTTGACCTGACGAGTTTGAGGGCCGCGCCTTTTGCATAAGGTGCGGCCCTTTGCCCAAGGAACCTTCGGTTAGCGAGGTCCAGTATGAACAGGTTCAAGCAATTCATTGCCAAAGACGACGGCGCAGTCACCGTTGACTGGGTGGTTCTGACCGCTGCGATCGTTGGGTTGGTTGTGCTCATCGCCGCCTCTATGGAGGATGGCGCATTGGGACTGGCCGACCTGCTGGCAGCCTATATGACCAATTGGTCGTTTAGCTGATCGGGACGCAGCAACGCGTCTTGTCCGCCGGTGGCAAATGGCATCGGCGGCAGCACTGGGACAGAACGCCCGGTTCAGGCAACGGTTTGACCGACCCAGGCACCGGTGTTGCATCCGCAACGCCGGCAGCCCTTGATGAGAGGTACCACCATGCGTGCAGTATTCGGACTTGTCCTCATTGTCGGAGTCGCCCTCGCCGGGGGGGCTGTGATGATGGCCAAGAACTATATCACCGCTTACCAAAACGAACTCGCCCGTGAGCGCGCCTCGCGGGGAGAGAACATTCCGTTGGTCGATATCTTTATCGCCAACACGCAACTGAAATACGGCGAACGGCTGACCAAGGAGCATATCCGCTCCGTTCGCTGGCCCGAGAACGCCATTCCCGAAGGCGCCTTCCTGACCATGGATGCGCTGTTCCCGCCGCAATACCCCGATGATCATCGCGTGGTGCTGCGCCGCATGGAAAAGGATGAGGCGATTCTGGCGGTCAAAGTCACCAAACCCGGTGAAGACGCGGGCATCACCTCGCGCCTGTCCAAGGGCATGCGCGCCTTTGCAATCCGGGTTGACGTCTCCTCCGGCGTGTCCGGTTTTCTGCGCCCCGGTGACCATGTCGACGTCTACTGGACTGGCTCGCTCAATGATCAGAACGGTGGGCGGAATGGCGAATTCACCCGTCTGATCCAGACCAATATCGAACTGATTGCCGTTGATCAGACCGCCGGTGGCGATCTCGATGGCGCAGTGATCGCGCGTACCGTCACTGCCGCCGTACGCCCCGAACAGGTGGCCGCGCTGGCGCAGGCGCAATCAACCGGGCGGCTGTCGCTGTCGCTTGTGGGCGCGGGCGATGATACCGTGGCCTCGGTGATTGAGGTGGATCAGCGCAGCCTGCTGGGACTTGGTGCCATCGAGGCGCCACAACAGGCTGAGCAGGAAAAGGTTTGCACCATCCGCACCCGTCGCGGCGCCGAGGTGGTCGAGATCCCGATTCCCTGCACCAACTGAGCCGCGACCGCGCATTCCTGCAAAGGTTTCAGATGGATAACTTATCAAACACCGTCCCTCAGTGGGCGGTGTTTTTGTGTGATTGTTGCCGACACTCCACAGGTCCCCCACTGTAGCTGCATCCCGGAAGCCTTTGATTCTTGCAAAAATTCGCCGATGCGCGCAGAGTGGCGCAAAGAATGGGCAAAAAGACCCAGTATCGAGGCGTGATCGGAAAGGCAGGTCACATGGCTTTTAGACGGTATGTTGCGGCGGCCCTCACGGGGCTTTCGCTGGTGTGTTTCCCGGTTGCAGATGCAGCCTGGGGGAATGGCTTGCGCGTGGTCAAAAAGGGCACCGCCGCCAATCTTGAGGTGCCGATGAATCGGGCGGTGGTGGTCGAAAGCGACGTACCCTTCTCTGAACTCAGCATCGCCAACCCCAGTATCGCCGATATTTCCTCGCTGTCGGATCGCACGATCTACGTTCTGGGCAAGGCCCCGGGTCTCACCACCCTGACCCTGCTGGATGCCTCCGGTCGCCTGATCACCAACGTCGATGTCCGCGTGGCCGCCGATGTCAGCGAATTCAAGGAACGTCTGCGGCAGATCCTGCCCGGCGAAAAGATTGAAGTGCGTACCGCCAATGACGGCATCGTGCTGTCCGGTGTTGTGTCCAGCTCCTCTCGTCTGCAACGTGCATTGGACCTGGCCGAACGCTACGCCCCCGAACGGGTCAGCAACCTGATGTCCGTCGGCGGCGTGCAGCAGGTCATGCTGAAGGTGCGCTTTGCCGAAATGCAGCGCACCGTTTCCAAATCCCTCAGCGCCTCGCTCGGCGTGAAGGGCGGCAACAGCGTCGGCGTCAATGGCGGCACCAGCACCCTCAACACCCAAGGCGCGCTGACAAACAGCCTGTCCGGCAATATCCCTGCTGGCAACGACAACACCGGTGCCTTTGTCTTCGGTTTCAACGCCGGGGCCTTTCAGGTGAACCTCCTGCTGGAGGCGCTGGAACAGAAGGGCGTCGTCCGCACGCTGGCCGAACCCAATCTCTCTGCCCTGTCCGGCCAAGAGGCCAAATTCCTCGCCGGGGGCGAATATCCCATCCCCGTCGCACAGGAAGACGGCATCATTACAATTGAGTTCAAACCCTTCGGGATCGAACTGAACTTTGTGCCACGGGTGGTGGATGCCGATGTTATCAATCTCGAAATGAAGGCTGCGGTTTCGGCCATTGACCCCACCAATTCGATTGAACTGAATGGCCTCAGCATCGCTGCTTTCTCGCGGCGCGAGACCTCTACCACCGTGGAGCTACGAGATGGTGAGAGCTTTGCAATCGCTGGTCTGATCCGCGATGAATTCCGCGACAGCTCCTCGCAGCTGCCCTGGATCGGCGATGTGCCGGTGCTGGGCTCGCTGTTCCGCAGCGCCAACTACCAGCGCGCGCAGACCGAACTGGTGATCATCGTCAGCGCCCATTTGGTGACGCCGACACGCGGCGAGGCGCTAAGCCTGCCCACCGACCGTATCCGTCCCCCAAGCGAGAGCGAATTATTCCTGATGGGCCGGGTTGCCAAGGGCCAAAAAGGCCCCGCCAGCGAAGTTGCCAAGCAGGACTTCAACGGCTCTTACGGCTATGTGATGGATTAAGCAGAGGGATATGGGGCAGATGATCAGATATGCAGCACTCTTTGGCCTGTCCCTGACAGTGGCCGCCTGTGAATACGAGGCGGGCGAACCGCTGGATCGCTCGGTCTTTGGCAATGCCACCAATTCCAACGCAGCTGTAATGGCGGGCGAACGGGATTTCGCGATCCAGCTGGCGACCCGTTTTGCCGAGGAAGTGCCGACCACCATCACCTTTGCCTTTGACAGCGCCCAGCTGGATGGCAACGCCCGTGCCGTGCTGGATCAGCAGGCTCATTGGATCCGGCAGTTCCCCGAGGTGCGATTCCGTGTCTTTGGCCATACCGACGCCGTCGGCTCTGCCAGTTACAACAAATCACTTGGCCTCCGCCGCGCCCGCGCGGCAGTAAACTATCTTGTGTCGCGCGGCATCAGCCGCAGCCGCCTGCAGGCCGTCGTCTCCTTCGGCGAGACGCAGCCCCTGATTCCGACCTCTGACCGCGAACGCCGCAACCGACGCACCGTGACCGAGGTCAGCGGCTTCCTAAAGCGTCATCCCACTGTTTTGGATGGAAAATACGCACAGGTCATCTACCGCGAATACATCGAAAGCGCCGTACCGCGGACCTCGCTGACCAGCGAACGCTCAATCAAAACAACGCTCGAATAAGCGTGGCTAAACAGGGATAACTACAGTTAACCCTGTTTAGCCCTCATTAAGAATACCCCAGAAATGGGCGGCCTTGGCCCCAATCTCGCCCAGATCTTCACCGACATTGTTCTCAAGAGGTAATGTGCGTCCATCATTAGGATGTGCGTGCTAGCGTAGTCCGGCCAATATGGCGTGACACGCCCCGAGAGAAGGATAACGGTGATGAGCAGCGGAATGCCGCAGACAGAAGCGAATGCGATTGTTGCCTGTACAATCAGTCGGGACGTGCAGAACTTCGACCTGCTGATCGAAGACATGGAAGCGACAATGGGCGAATCCTGGGGCGACCTGGGCTTCACCGAGGCGCTGGCCTTCTTCAATCAAAGCGAAGCCGAAGCATTGGAATTTGTCGCCCTCGCCCTGGACAGCGGCGATGAGGACAACCTGCCGCTGATGGGCACCATCATCACCGAGGCAAAGACCCGCAATATCAAGGTGATCCTGATCGCCGAGGATGTGACCCCCGCCGCCCTGCACAACCTGCTGCGTCAGGGCGCGGATGAATTCATCCCCTACCCTCTGCCGGAAGGCGAACTGCAAGCCGCCATTGAGCGCCTGCGCCTGGCAGAGGCCGAACGCACCGCCGAGCCCCAGCACGTGCTTAAAACCGGAAGTCAGCGCGATGGCGCCGTCATCGTCTGCCACGGTCTGGCCGGCGGCAGCGGTTCGACCACACTGGCCGTCAACCTCGCCTGGGAGCTGGCGCAGCTCTCCACCAGCGAGACACCCCGTGTCTGTCTCCTCGACTTCGATCTACAATATGGCTCGGTCGCAACCTACCTCGACCTGCCGCGCCGCGAAGTGGTGATGGAGATGCTCAGCGACACCGAAAACCTCGACGAAGATGTCTTTGGTCAGGCGCTGGTCACCTATGAGGACAAGCTGCAGGTGCTGACCGCGCCGGTGGATATGATCCCGCTGGAGTTCATCACCCCCGAAGATATCGAGCGGGTGGTCACGCTGGCGCGCAGTCACTTCGATTTTGTGGTCATCGACATGCCCCACACGCTGGTGCAGTGGTCGGAAACCATTCTCAATATGGCGCATGTCTATTTCTCCATGGTGGAGCTGGACATGCGGTCGGCGCAGAACGCGCTGCGCCTGAAACGGGCGCTGCAATCCGAGGACCTGCCGTTTGAAAAACTGCGGTTTGCGCTGAACCGGGCTCCGAAATTCACGGACCTGAGTGGCAAGAGCCGTGTGAAACGCATGGCGGAATCCTTGGGCATTTCCATCGACCTGCAATTGCCCGATGGCGGCAAGCAGGTGGCGCAGAGCTCCGATCATGGCAATCCGCTGGCCAGTTCAGCTGCCAAAAACCCACTGCGCAAGGAAATTCTGAAACTGGCCCAATCGTTGCATGACCTCGGTCAAAGCGACGCAGCTGCGGCCTGAACCCAGATTTAACCAGGGGCGTTCTTTCCATGTTCTCCAAGTACAAAAAACAGTCTGCCACACCACGCGCTGCCGCGCAGCCGGCCCCTGCGGCCGCGCCCGCGCCGCAAAAGGCCCCCGCCCCGGCCGCCAGCATGCGCAAACCCATGGCCCGTACGGCTGCGGAGGCCGCCCCGGCGGACAAGGAACGCAAGCGCAAGGAGCGGATGGGCGAGATCAAGATCCAGCTCCACCGCGAGCTTCTGGACAACCTCAACCTCGCCGCGCTGGAACGCGCCAGCGAAGCTGAGCTGCGCGCCGAGATTTCCTCTATCGCCACCGAAATCCTTGAGGAAAAAGGCATCGTTCTCAACCGCGAGGACCGCCAGACCCTGACCAAGGAACTCTATGACGAGGTCACCGGCCTCGGCCCGCTGGAAACCCTGCTTCAGGACGACACCGTCAACGATATTCTGGTCAACGGCCCGCAGCAGGTCTTTGTCGAACGTGACGGCAAACTCCAGCTCAGCGATGTGACCTTCAAGGATGAGAAGCACCTGATGCGGATCATCGACAAAATCGTCTCCGCCGTGGGTCGCCGTGTCGATGAAAGCAACCCCTACGTGGACGCCCGTCTTGCTGATGGCTCGCGTTTCAACGCGATGGTGCCGCCGGTTGCTGTCGATGGCTCGCTGGTGTCGATCCGTAAATTCAAGAAGGACAAGCTGGGCATTGATGATCTGGTCAGCTTCGGCGCCTTCACCGAGGAGATGGCCGCCTATCTTCAGGCCGCGGTTTCCACGCGCCTGAATGTCATCGTCTCCGGTGGTACCGGCTCTGGTAAGACCACAACGCTCAACGCGCTATCGTCCTTCATCGACAACGCCGAACGCATCCTGACCATCGAGGATACGGCGGAACTTCAGCTGCAACAGACCCATGTGGGCCGGATGGAAAGCCGCCCGCCCAACGTCGAGGGTCGCGGCGAGGTTTCCCCCCGCGACTGTCTGAAAAACGCCCTGCGGATGCGCCCGGACCGGATCATCGTGGGCGAGACCCGCGGCGAGGAGGTGATCGACATGTTGCAGGCGATGAACACCGGCCACGACGGGTCCATGACCACGATCCACGCCAACTCCGCCCGCGACGGCATCTCGCGCCTGGAAAACATGATCGCCATGGCCGGCATCGAAATGCCGATCAAGGCGGTGCGCAGCCAGATCGCATCGGCCGTCAACATCATCGTGCAGGCCTCGCGTCTACAGGACGGCTCCCGCCGCATGACCTCCATCACCGAAATCACCGGCATGGAAGGTGATGTGATCTCCATGCAGGAAATCTTCCGGTTCCAGCGCGTGGGCCTCACGCCTGAGAACAAGATCATCGGCCATTTCACCGCCACCGGCGTGCGCAGCCACTACTCCGAGCGCTTCCGCCTCTGGGGCTATGACCTGCCGTCCTCGATCTATGAACCCACCGTGATGGAGGCGCGCTGATGCAACTGAGTGCAGAACCAATCATCTATGGTCTGATCTTCATCGGCGTCTTGGTGCTGGTCGAAGGTCTCTATCTGGTGACATTTGGCAAATCCATCAGCCTCAACAGCCGCGTCAACCGCCGCCTGGAGATGATGGACAAAGGCGGCAATCGCGAACAGGTGCTGGAACAGCTGCGCAAGGAAATGCGCCAGCACATGAGCGCCAAGTCGATCCCGCTCTATTCTCTTCTGGCCGAACGCGCGCAGAAGGCCGCCATTGCCTTCTCACCACGTCAGCTGATCCTGATCATGGGCGGCGTCGCGGCCATCGCCTTCGTTGGCCTCAGCGTTGGCACCAGCGCCGAACTGCCGCTGCGTCTGCTGGCCTCGGTGATCATCGGCGTCGGCGCCGTGTTCTTTTGGGTCAACAAAAAAGCCGCCAAACGCATGGCCATGATCGAAGAACAGCTGCCCGATGCGGTCGAACTGATGGTGCGCTCCCTGCGGGTCGGCCATCCCTTCTCCTCTGCCGTGCAGATCGTCGCCAATGAGGTTGAGGACCCGCTGGCCACCGAATTCGGCGTCATCGCCGACGAAAGCGCTTATGGCCGCGATGTGGGCGAGGCGCTGAAGGAAATGGCCGAACGGCTGGACATGCAGGACATGCGCTTTCTCGCCGTCGCGGTGACCATCCAGCAGCAATCCGGTGGTAACCTCGCCGAGGTGCTGGCCGGTCTGGCCAAGGTGATCCGCGCCCGCTTCCGCCTGTTCCGCCGCGTGAAGGCCATCACCGCCGAGGCGCAGTGGTCCGGAAAATTTCTCTCCGGCTTTCCGCTGTTCTGTCTGGGCGGCATTCTGGCCAAGGACCCCGGCTACTATGACAGCGTGATCGACCATCCCTGGTTCATCCCCGCCTGTTTCGTCGTGGGCGCCATGCTGACCGTCAATCTCTTTGTCATGCGCATGCTGACAAACATCAAGGTGTGAGGCAAAATCCATGACATCCCTAAGCGATATCAATGACCTGCTGGTAACACACCTCGGCCCCTTCGGCCCGCTTCTGGTCATTGGCCTCATTGGCCTCTTCATGATCCTGCTGGCCATTCCTCTGCTGCTGAACCAGCCAGAGGACCCGCTGAAGAAGCTGCAGAAAAGCATGTCTGCCAGCACCCAGACCAAACCCAAGAAGGAACGCCTGCGGCAGGCCGATCGCAACGAACAGCTGCAGAAATTCGCGTCCTTTCTGGAACCACAGGACGCCGCCGAACTCTCCAAGATGGAGCTGAAGCTGCGTCAGGCCGGCTACCAGTCCAAGGATTCGGTTCGGTTCTTCCACTTCGCCCAGTTCGCATTGGGGCTGATCGGTCTCGCATTGGGTCTGTTCTACGTCTACGTGCTGAATGCGGACATGGAGTATGACAGCCAGCAGATGGTGATCCGCATCATCGGCCCCGGTGCCGCCGCCTATATGCTGCCGAAATACTGGATCACCCGCCGCATCGAAGAGCGCAAGCAAGAGATCACCTCCGGTTTTCCCGACGCGCTCGACATGATGCTGGTCTGCGTCGAGGCTGGCCAGTCGCTGGATCAGGCCATCGTGCGCGTGGCCAAGGAACTCCATGCCTCCTACCCGGCGCTAGCCGATGAATTCGACATTGTGGCCCAGGAAATGAAGGCCGGTAAGGACAAGGACAAGGTCATGCGCGACATGGGCACCCGCTGCGGTGTGCAGGATGTGTCCTCCTTTGTGACCGTGATGATCCAATCGGCCACCTTCGGCACCTCAATTGCCGAGGCGCTGCGGGTCTACGCCGGCGAAATGCGGGACAAACGGGTGATGCGCGCCGAAGAGGCCGCAAACAAGTTGCCAACCAAAATGACCCTTGCCACAATGACCCTTACGGTGCCGCCGCTGCTGATCATTCTGGTCGGGCCTTCAGCGCAGGGCATCGCCAATCTGGGCAATATGAGCAAATAACACATGATGACATTGGGTTGGGCCATCCCGTCCCGTCTCTGTCGGCTGATCACCGCCACCCTCGCGCTTGCGTTGGTGGCGGCTTGCATGTCGCCGGGTGGCAAACCGGACCCGAAGGATCCACTGGGCGGCCCGGCCTTGCCCGGCGTTGATCCCCGTGGCACCGCCGAAAGCGGCCTCATTGTCGGACATCGGCTGATGGCTGCGGCGGAATATGAGCTGGCGCTGGACGCCTTCACCCGTGCCGCACTAGAGGACGGCCTCAGCGCCGAGGTGCTCTCCGGCCTTGGCACCGCCAACCTGGGACTGGGGCGTCTGGGGCAGGCCGAAACCCATCTGCGCCGCGCGGTGGAGCGTGACCCCGACTGGCCCGCCGCCATGAACAACCTCGGCGTGGTGCTGATGGAACGGCAAAAATACCCGGAGGCCGAGCAGATCCTGCGCCGTGCCTTCGCGCTTGATAATGGCGAAAGTGACGCAATCCGCGAAAATTTCCGCCTTGCCCTCGCAAAACTTGACCAGAGCACGCATAGTGATCCGCAACAAAAAGGCTACGCATTGGTGCAGCGCGGAGGGGGCAGTTACCTGATTCGCACGTCCCGGTGACGCAAGGCCTAGAGGCAGAGCAGCACAGAGGACGCAAAAAATGCGCCAGCAGATTTTCGTATCCGCATGTCTGGTCGGTGGGCTTGTCCTGTCGGCCTGCGCCAAGGACGACACCGAAGCCGTGGACCGCGCCTTTCAGGAGGTGAACGTCGTCGATGAAAGCAATCTCAACGATGTGATGCTGACGGTTGCCGACCCGAATGAGGCCGTCACCTATTTCCAGCGCACGGTGAAATCCGCGCCCGAGCGGATCGACCTTAACCGCGGACTGGCGCTCTCGCTGATCCGCGCCAAGCGCAACACCGAGGCGGTCACCGCCTGGAAAAAGGTCGTCTCCCTCCCCGAGGCCACCGATGCTGACCGAGTCGAACTGGCCGACGCGCTGATCCGCACCAGCAATTGGGACGAGGCCAAGGCTACGCTCGACAAGGTGCCGCCCACCCACGAGACCTTCAAACGCTATCGGCTGGAGGCGATGGTGGCCGATTCCGAGCAGAATTGGAAACGCTCCGACAGCTTTTACCAGACCGCCGTTGGCCTCACCACGCAGCCCGCCCGCGTGATGAACAACTGGGGTTACTCCAAACTGACCCGTGGTGACTATGCCGAGGCCGAGCGCCTGTTCGGCGACGCCATCCGTCAGGATCAATCACTGTTCACCGCCAAGAACAATCTGGTGCTGGCCCGTGGCGCACAGCGCAACTACACCCTGCCGGTGATCCCGATGGACCAGAGCGAACGCGCCCAGCTGCTGCACACGCTGGCGCTATCAGCTGTGAAACAGGGCGACGTCCAGACCGGCGAAAGCCTGCTGCGTCAGGCGATCTCTACCCATCCGCAGCATTTCGATGCCGCCGCCCGCGCGCTTGCTGCGCTGGAAAACGGCTAACCACCGGAGCCTGCTGTCCATGTTGATCTCGGCCCATGTCGCCCTGTGGTTTCTGCCCTTCGTTGTGCCCCTCTGCTGTGTGGTCGCGCTCAATGACCTGCGCCATATGCGAATCCCCAACTGGACCGTGGATCTTCTCGGTGCGATTTTTGTCATTGTTGGCCCCTTCCTGATGAGCTGGACGGACTATGGCTGGCAGTTGCTGCATCTGCCCATCGGCATCGGCCTTGGTTTCCTGTGCTACAGCGCGGGTATGGTCGGGGCGGGGGACGCCAAATTTGCCGGGGCCGCAGCCCCCTTTGTTGTCTTTGGCGATCTGTCTGTGGTGGTGATGATTTTCTCCGCCATGCTGCTGGCTGGCTTCCTGACGCATCGCATTGCCAAATACACGCCCCTGCGCCGTCTCGCCCCCCATTGGAAGAGCTGGGATGTCGGCAGCAAATTCCCGATGGGCCTCTGCCTTGGCGGCACCTTGGTATTCTATCTGGTCCTGGGCAGCCAGCTGGGCCAGACCGCCCCCGTCTGAGACGTCTCAGACCAGATCGGATCTGCCTGACAATTTTCTAAAATGCGTGACATGTGATCTGCCGCTTCGCGGAAATGCACCAGCTTTGCCCCGCTTGTGCCACAGTGCTGAATAAACTCTTGCCTGGAACACCCGCGCGCCATCCGGCGTGCCCTTGTGCAACCGAGACAGGCAGGCCGCAGCATGAATATGGAAACCTCCGCCGTAATGGCGCCCCCCTCTCCGCGCGGGCTGGAGCAAATGCAGCTCCCCATGGTGATGATGCGGGATATCCTGCTGAAAACGATCTTTCGCAAGACCTGCGAAAACGTCAGCGAAATCGCCGCCGCAATCTGCCTGCCGATCCCGGTGACACAGGAACTGGTGGATATTGCCCGCGAACAGAAACTGCTGGAGGCCACCGGTACACTGAACGCCAACAGCGGCAACGAAATGGGCTATCAGCTGACCGAAGCAGGCAAGGCCCGCGCGCTGGATGCTCTCAGCCAGTCGGAGTACTACGGCGCCATGCCGGTGCCGCTGGACATCTACCGCGAGCAGGTCAAACGCCAGTCGATCCGCAATATTCTGGTCACCCGTCAGCAGCTTTTGGGCGCGATGGGGCATCTGGTGCTGCCCGACAGCCTGCTGGACCACCTTGGCCCCGCCGTCAGCGCCGGTCGCTCCATCCTGATGTATGGCCCACCCGGCAACGGTAAATCCTCCATCTCCAACGGCATCCGCGACGCGCTGGGGGACCATGTCTATGTGCCCCGCGCCATCGAATATGCAGGTCAGGTGATCACGGTCTATGATCCCATCGTGCACACCGCCGTGCCCCTACCAGAGGACGACCCCAACAGCCTGCGCCGCGCGCGCCGCTTTGACAGCCGCTATGTGATGTGTGAACGCCCCACGGTTGTCACCGGCGGCGAGCTGTCCCTGTCGATGCTGGATCTGGTCTACAACCCCACCGCGCGCACCTATCAGGCACCGCTGCAGCTGAAATCCACCGGCGGCATCTTCATCGTCGATGACCTTGGCCGACAGGCGGAATCACCGCAGGCGCTGGTCAACCGCTGGATCGTGCCGCTGGAAGAGGGACGCGATATCCTCTCCCTGCAATCGGGCGAGAAATTCGAAGTGCCATTCGACACGCTGGTGATTTTCTCCACCAACTTCCACCCCAATGAAATCTTCGATCAGGCTGCCCTGCGCCGGATCTTCTTCAAGATCAAAATCGACGGCCCCGATCAGGAAAACTTCCTCAAGATCTTTGCCATGGTCGCGCAGAAAAAAGGCATCCCGCTTGATGAGGCCGCGCTGGTGCACCTGCTCAAACACAAATACCCGACCATCGACAATATCTACGCCAATTATCAGCCGGTGTTCCTGATCGACCAGATGAAGGCGATCTGCGATTTCGAAGGCATCCCCTACCAGATGTCTCCCGACCTCATCGACCGCGCCTGGGCCAATATGTTCGTGAAGGACGAACACATCGTCAAATGAGCCACCCCAAAGTTTTTTGAAAACTTTGGCCAGAACTTTTAGAAAAGTTCTGCCACCGCGCCTACATAAGTCGGATGAGCAGGCTTCCCGATGTCATCACGGATTGGTTCAGCACCCGTGGCTGGACCATTCATCCCCACCAGCAAGAGATGCTGGCGCGCGCCGATGATCCGGCGACATTGCTGATTGCCCCCACCGGTGGTGGCAAAACGATGGCTGGTTTCCTGCCAACGCTGGCTGATCTCGCCACCGGCGACCACCAGGGTCTGCACACGCTCTATGTCTCGCCGCTGAAGGCGCTGGCGGCGGATATCAAACGCAACCTGGGCACCCCGGTTGACGACATCGGCCTGCCCATCCGCATTGATGACCGCACCGGTGACACCCCCGCCAGCCGCAAGCGCAGCCAGCGCGCCGATCCCCCCCACATCCTGCTCACCACACCTGAAAGCCTTGCCCTGCTCACCTCTTACGAGGACGCGCCGCGCATGTTTGCGGGGCTGAAACGGGTGGTGCTGGATGAAATCCACGCCCTCGCCGACAGCAAACGCGGCGATCAACTGATGCTCGCCCTGACCCGGCTGCAAGCGATCTGCCCCGACATGCGCCGGGTCGGCCTTTCCGCCACCGTCGATGACCCCGGCGCCATCGCGCAATATCTGGCCCGCCACCCGGACCCCTGTGATATCGTGCTGGCCGATCCCGGCCCCGCCCCCGACATCCGGATGCTGCACACAGACGCGGCCCCGCCCTGGGCCGGTGGCGGTGCCGCCCATGCCATCCCTGCCGTGCTGGAACAGATCAAAGCGCACAGGACCACGCTGATCTTCCACAACACCCGCGCCCAGGCCGAAATCTTCTTTCGCAATCTCTGGCTCGCCAATGATGACGCGCTGCCGATTGGCATCCACCACGGCTCGCTTGATCGGGTGCAGCGCGACCGGGTGGAGGCGGCAATGGTTCGGGGAGAGTTGCGCGCCGTAGTCTGCACCGGCTCACTTGATCTGGGCATCGACTGGGGGGATGTGGATCTGGTGATCCAGATCGGCGCGCCAAAAAACGTCAAGCGACTGGTGCAGCGCATCGGACGCGCCAACCACCGCTACAACGCCCCCTCCAAGGCGCTGCTGGTGCCCGCCAACCGGTTTGAGGTGGTGGAATGCCGCGCCGCCCTTGAGGCGGTTGAGGCAGGCACGCTGGACGGATCGCCACGCTCCCCCGGCCCCCGCGACGTCCTGTGTCAGCACATCCTGATCCACGCGTGCGCCGGTCCCTTTGCTGCCCATGATCTGTTTGCTGAGGTCACCGGCGCTGGCGCCTATGCCAGCCTCACCCGCGCAGAGTTCGACGCCTGCCTCGACTTCTGCGCCACCGGCGGCTACGCGCTACGGGTCTATGACCAATGGCAACGGCTGCTGCAGCGCCCCGACGGGCTGTGGCAGCTGCGGGACCCCCGCGCCGCCCGCCGTATCCGCATGAATATCGGCACCATTCAGGACGCCGACCTCCTGAAAGTCAGGCTCAAACGCAGCCGTGGTGGCAAACCGCTGGGGGAAATTGAGGAAGCCTTTGCCGCCACTCTGACCCCCGGAGATACCTTTCTCATCGGTGGGCAGGTGGTACGCTATGAGAGCTTGCGTGAAATGACGGTGGAGGTCAGTCGCAATGCCAGCAAGACGCCCAAGGTGGCAGTCTTCTCCGGCACCAAATTTGCCACCTCGACCCAGCTCAGCACCCGCATTCTGGATATCTTGCAACGCGACAGCTGGCCCGATCTGCCACCGCACACCGCTGATTGGCTGGCCTTGCAACGCGAGGTCTCGCAGTTGCCCCGCCGGGGCCAGCTGCTGCTCGAAAGCTTCCCCTTCCGGGGCCGCGAACACCTTTGCATCTACGGCTTTGCCGGGCGCAATGCGATGCAGACCCTCGGTCTGTTGCTGACCAAACGCATGGAGGAGCTGTCGCTCGACCCGCTGGGCTTTGTCGCCACCGATTATGCCACGCTGATCTGGGGTCTCAGCCCGGTTGACGACCCCGCCCCCCTGTTCGACCCGGACAAACTGCGCGCCGGTCTCGATGGCTGGCTGGCGGACAACGCGGTGATGAAACGCAGCTTTCGCGCGGTGGCCAATATCGCAGGCCTCATCGAACGCAACACCCCCGGCCAGCGCAAGAGCGGCCGTCAGGCGACGTTCTCCTCTGACATCCTCTACGACACATTGCGCAAATATGATCCCGATCACCTGCTTCTGGACATCACACGGCAGGAGGCGCTTGGCGGTCTGGTGGACTTCGGCCGTATTGAGGAGATGCTGACGCGCATCAACGGAAACATCACCCTCAACCGCCTGTCGCAGATCTCGCCCCTTGCAGCCCCCCTGCTGCTTGAGGTCGGCAAGGTCCCGGTAAAAGGCGCGGCACAGGAAAAATTGCTGCAACGCGAGACCGAAGATCTGATGCGACTCGCCGGGCTGGCAGCGCTTGAAGCCCCGGCCGCACCAGAGCTTTGACTCCGATAGACAGACTTGCACCGTCCCGAAAAACCAGCGATCAGAGCAGCCATGACCGGCTATGATTTCTCCCTCGCAGACCAGCAGCTCACAGCGCTTGGCTCCGGCGCGCTCTGGTGGCAGGCGCGCAGACTGCTCTGCGTCGCCGATCTTCACTTGGGAAAATCCGAACGCCAGCTCAGACGCGGCGGCACCGCCCTGCCCCCCTATGAGACTCGCGACACGCTTGAGCGTCTCGCAGCGGTGATCGACCAGACACGCCCCGAAACGGTCATCTGCCTCGGCGACAGTTTCGACGATAATGCCGCAACCGCAGCCTTGTCAGATGCCGACCAAACCCGTCTCGACCAGCTGATCGCGGCCCACCGCTGGATCTGGATCACCGGCAACCATGACCCCGCCCCCACCGGGTTGGCGGGCGAGGCACATGACAGCCTGACCCTCGGCCCGCTGCTGTTTCGTCACATCGCCGAACCCACATTTACAAGCGAGAGCGCAACAGACGTCACCGCTGAAATCTCCGGGCATTACCACCCCAAGGCCCGCCTGCGTGGCAACGCGCGACCGGCATTTCTCGCAGATCACCAGCGCCTGATCCTGCCCGCCTTCGGCACCTATACCGGCGGCCTCTGCACCACCCATGACGCGCTGCGGGATCTGATGTCGCCACGGGCCCTGGCGATTCTCACCGGCCCGCGCCCACTGCCCTGCCCGATGCCGCGCTGACCCTCTGCAATAGATCTGCGCGCAGCGTCACATCCCCATCGCAGCATGCGTGGTCTATGCTGGCTGCACATGTGAAAGGGACCGCCATGATCGAACAGCGCATCCGCGACAGTTTTGCCAAACAGACCATGATGCAGACGCTGGGCGCAAATATTGCAGAGGTCGGCGAAGGCACCGTCACCATCTCCGCGCCCATCCTGCCGGGCAGCCGCCAGCAACACGGGGTGGCCCATGCCGCCCTCAGCTTTGCCATCGGTGACAGTGCCGCAGGTTACGCCGCCCTCACCCTGATGCCCGAGGACAGCGAGGTCATGACAGCCGAGATGAAGATCAACCTCCTCGCACCGGGCGCGGGCGATCTTCTGCGTGCCACCGGCAAGGTCATCAAACCCGGCCGCCGCCTGATCATCGTCACCGCCGAAGTCTATGCCATCACCGGCGCAGAGGAAAAACTGATCGCCGTTCTGCAGGGCACAATGGTGCCGGTGTCAGTCTAAGCGCCGCTACCCGTCACCTTTCCCAAAAATACTCCCGCCCGCTGCCCGTCAGGCGGCTTTGCCGCTGAGAGGGGGGCATCCGACAGGAGTATCAAACGTTACCGTTGTGGTTTTGCGCGGGGTTTACGCAGTCAGGCCTTCCGGCTCTGCCAGCCCATTGGCGCGGCAGCAGGCGGTCACGGTGTTGGCCAACAGGCAGGCAATGGTCATCGGGCCAACGCCGCCGGGCACCGGGGTGATCGCGCCTGCGCGCTCGGCGCAGCTGGCGTAATCCACATCCCCCACCAGCTTCATCTTGCCTTCGCCCTTTTCAGGCGCGGGGATACGGTTGATGCCCACGTCGATCACGGTGGCGCCTTCCTTGATCCAATCGCCCGGCACCATTTCCGGACGACCCACAGCAGCAACCACGATATCCGCGCGGCGAACAACATCCGGCAAATCCTTGGTGCGGGAATGCGCGATGGTCACGGTGCAGCTGTCCCCCAAGAGGAGCTGCGCCATCGGCTTGCCGACGATATTGGAACGGCCAATCACAACCGCGTCCATGCCCGACAGCGAGCCGTGATAGTCGCGCAGCATCATCAGGCAGCCCAAGGGCGTGCAGGGCACCATGCTCTTTTGACCCGTGCCCAGCAGACCCACGTTGGAAATGTGGAACCCGTCCACGTCCTTCTCCGGCGCGATGGAATTGATGATCAGATCTTCGTTCAAATGACCGGGCAGCGGCAGCTGAACCAGAATACCATGGACCGAGGGGTCGTTGTTCAGCGTGTCAACAACCGCCAGAAGATCCGCCTCAGAGGTGTCAGCATCCATCTTATGTTCAAAGGAATTCATGCCAACTTCAACGGTCTGCTTGCCTTTGGAGCGCACATAGACCTGGCTTGCCGGGTCTTCGCCCACCAGCACCACGGCCAGACCGGGGGTGATGTCGTGCTCTTCCTTCAGCCGGGCCACGTGGCCTGCCACCTTTTCACGTACGGTGGCGGCAAAGGCCTTCCCGTCGATGATATTCGCTGCCATTGCTTTTGTCCTCTTGCTGCGCGCCACATAGGGCTGCGCGTTACTCCTCGCGGATCACCCGTGCCTCACGGGCAATCGACCATTCTACCAGCTGGCGCCACAAGCTCTCGACCAGATCGGGGTCTAGCCCCGCAGCGCTGGCCGTGGTCCGGGCGTTTGCAACCACCTCTTCGACGCGGGCCGGAATGCGCGCAGGCCAGTTGTTGGCCGTCTTCAGCGCGATCGCGCGGTCGATATAGCCCGCCCGTTCTGCCAGCAGCGCAATCAGATCCCGGTCCAGCCTGTCGATCTGCTGCCGCAGTGCTGGCATATCAGCACAGTCTTGTGGCGGGTGTCGGTCAGTCATCTTCAAACTCCTGCGGCCCGGGGAGGCTCCCCGGGCCGCAGATTGCCTATTTCAGGCCTTAGAACAAGCCTTCGATCTGGCCATCATCGTTCAGGCGGATGCTTTCCGACGCAGGTTTACGTGGCAGACCCGGCATGGTCATGATCTCGCCGCAGACTGCGACGATGAAACCGGCACCCGCCGACAGACGTACTTCACGGACAGGAACCGAATGGCCGGTTGGTGCGCCGCGCAGGGACGGATCGGTCGAGAAGGAATACTGGGTTTTCGCCATGCAGACCGGCAGGTTGCCATAGCCCGCTTCTTCCCATTCTTTCAGCTGGTTGCGGATCTTGTTGTCGGCCAGAACCTCGTCAGCACGGTAGATGCGCTTGGCGATGGTTTCGATCTTCTCAAACAGCGGCATGTCGTCGGGGTAGATCGGTGCAAAGTTGGCCGAGCCACCTTCGATGATTTCCACGACTTTTTCGGCCAGCGGTGCCGAGCCTTCAGATCCCAGTTCCCAGTGGCGCGACAGCACCGCTTCAACACCATGAGTGGCGGCGTAGGCTTTAACGGCCTCCACTTCCGCATCAGTGTCGGTCACGAAGTGGTTGATTGCGACAACAACCGGCACACCAAAGGATTTGATGTTCTCGATGTGGCGACCAAGGTTGGCACAGCCGGAGTTCACGGCGTCGACATTCTCAGCGCCCAGATCCGCCTTGGCGACGCCGCCGTTCATCTTCATCGCGCGCACGGTGGCAACCAGCACAACCGCGGACGGTGCGATGCCTGCCTTGCGGCATTTGATGTTCATGAACTTCTCGGCACCAAGATCCGCACCAAAGCCTGCTTCGGTGACGACATAGTCGGCGACTTTCAGCGCGGTCTTGGTTGCGATCACGGAGTTACAGCCATGTGCGATGTTCGCGAACGGGCCACCGTGGACAAAGGCCGGGTTGTTTTCGAGGGTCTGCACCAGGTTCGGCTGCATTGCGTCTTTCAGCAGAACGGTCATTGCGCCTTCTGCCTTGATGTCGCGGCAGTAAACCGGGGTCTTGTCGCGGCGATAGGCCACGATGATGTCGCCCAGACGCTTTTCCAGATCCTTCAGATCATTGGCCAGGCAGAGGATCGCCATAACTTCGGATGCCACGGTGATGTCAAAGCCGGTTTCGCGCGGGAAGCCGTTCGACACCCCACCGAGCGAGGCAGTGATCTGACGCAGGGCGCGGTCGTTCATGTCGACCACACGACGCCATGCCACACGACGGATGTCGATTTCGCACTCATTGCCCCAGTAGATGTGGTTGTCGATCATCGCCGACAGCAGCGAGTGGGCAGAGGTGATGGCGTGGAAGTCACCGGTGAAGTGGAGGTTCATTTCCTCCATCGGAACAACCTGTGCGTAACCGCCACCTGCGGCGCCCCCCTTCATACCGAAGTTCGGGCCGAGGCTCGCTTCGCGGATACAGATCATCGCGTTTTTGCCGATGCGGTTCAGGCCGTCGCCCAGACCCACGGTGGTGGTGGTCTTGCCTTCGCCCGCCGGGGTCGGGTTGATCGCGGTTACCAGGATCAGCTTGCCGTCTTCCTTCGACTGCACCGAGTTGATGAACTCCTGGCTCACCTTCGCCTTGTCGTGGCCATAGGGCAGCAGATCGTCGCTGGAGATGCCGATCTTTTCACCGATTTCCTGGATCGGACGCTTCTGCGCCTCGCGGGCGATTTCGATGTCACTCTTGTAGCTCATGGCCGGGTTCCTGAATTGTGAGGTCTCGAATGGACAGGCACAGCCGTGCCGGTTTCCCGCAAGACTTAGCCCTTCTGCGACATTCGATGCGCGTGATTTCCGACATGATCAGGCATTGAAACGGCGTTCACTCACCCTAGGGCAGCCAAAGATCGCCAATCGTGTCAGGCCGACGCCTATACGCAACCCCGATGGGCAGATTGGCCCGACTCAAGCCGGACCTCAGGGCGCCCAGGCCGGTTGATCCGGCACAAACAGGCGCAGGGTTTCCCCCGCTTTCAGCACGCCGGGCCGTTCCACCCAGGCCATCACACCGCGTCTGCCGGTGGCTGCTGGCTTGAACTTCGGACCAAAGCCCGCGTGGTCCTTCTCGATTTCCTTGGCCGGGAAAATGCAGGGACGGTTTTCAATATCCACCGTCAGGGTCACCCCATCCGGCCCCTGCAACCGGCTGGACGGCGGCAGATGGCTGAGGTCGGGAATACCGCGCAGCACCAGCGTCGCCCCAAGATGGACGGGATCAATCCGCTCCATCCCCATATCAGAGGCGATCAACGCCAGCTCTTCTTCCGACAGGATGCTGATCTGGCGCAGGTTGCGGATTTCCGTGCCCTCGGGATGCAGGTTGCGCACCCGCACACAGGAGGCCCGCAAGGCACCTTCGTGGCGCTCACCCGCGATACCGTCAAAGCCCAGCGTCAGCTGATCCTGCTGTTCGGACCGCAGCCCACCGGTGGCAGCCGGAACATAGCCGATCCAGGTCACCTCTCCCTGAAACTCGGTTTCGCGCATCACTGGCATGGGGGCATCTCCACTGCAAAATATCCTGACAAATCAGCGCCACCATAGGCACGCACCCTGTTCCTGACCAGCCCCGGAACAACCTCTGTGGGTCACTGTCAGCCGACCAAAGGCAGCGCATCAAAAAACCCGGCCACCTGTGGGGTGACCGGGTCTGATTGTGCAGTATTCCGGGTGCCTTACCGTCAGGAGGACGGCTCCGGCGCCATGCCGTCATCCGATGTGGATTTCTTCGGCTTGGCCTTCGGAATCGCGGTGACAGAGGCGCCGCCGGTATCGGCATCGTCGCCCTCATCCTCGCCCGCCTGCGGCGGTTCGCCCTTCATGACGCGTTTGATCTCGTCACCGGTGAGGGTCTCATACTCCAGCAGCCCCTGCGCCAGCCGTTCCCATTCCTCATTCTTATCCTTGAGGATCTGCAACGCCTGATCATAGCCCTGCTGGATAAAGCGCTTCACCTCATCCTCGATCAGCTCTTTGGTGTTGGCTGAGACCGAGAAGCCAGCCGTATTGCCGGAGTAGCCCTCATGCGCTTCGGCGTAGTCGATATTGCCGACCTTGTCCGACATACCCCAGCGCAGCACCATGGCACGCGCCAGCTGGCTGGCCTGCTGGATGTCGCCCGCCGGACCGTTGGAGACATGGTCCTCACCGTATTTGATCACCTCAGCAGCCTTACCCGCCATGGTCATCGCCAGTTTCTGCTGACATTCATCACGGTGATAGTTCAGACGGTCCATTTCTGGCAGTGACACCACCATACCCAGCGCACCACCGCGCGGGATGATCGTCGCCTTGTAGACCGGATCGCACAGCGGCAGCGCCATACCCACGACGGCATGACCCGATTCATGATAGGCGGTTTTTTCCTTCTGGTCCTGCGTCAGCACCATGGAGCGGCGCTCCGCCCCCATCATCACCTTGTCCTTGGCTGATTCGAAATCTTCCATGGTGACAAAGCGACGACCGACACGGGCCGCCATCAGCGCCGCCTCATTCACAAGGTTGGCCAGATCCGCGCCCGAGAACCCGGGGGTACCGCGGGCGATGATGCGCAGATCAACGTCGGGACCAAGCGGAGTTTTGCGCGCATGCACGCCGAGGATCTTCTCACGGCCCTTGATGTCAGGGTTGCCGACGGTGACGTTACGGTCAAACCGGCCCGGACGCAGCAAGGCAGGGTCCAGAACATCCTTGCGGTTGGTGGCCGCCAGGATGATCACGCCTTCGTTGGCCTCAAAACCGTCCATCTCAACCAGCAGCTGGTTCAGCGTCTGCTCACGCTCATCATTGCCGCCGCCGTAACCGGCGCCACGGTGGCGACCCACCGCGTCGATCTCGTCGATGAAGACAATACAAGGCGCGTTTTTCTTCGCCTGTTCGAACATGTCGCGCACACGGGATGCACCGACACCGACGAACATCTCAACAAAGTCGGAACCGGAGATGGTGAAGAACGGCACACCCGCCTCACCGGCAATGGCCCGCGCCAGCAGCGTTTTACCAGTGCCCGGAGGGCCCACCAGCAAGGCGCCTTTGGGGATCTTGCCGCCGAGGCGCGAGAATTTCTGCGGGTTGCGCAGGAATTCAACGATCTCTTCCAGCTCTTCCTTGGCCTCATCAATGCCCGCAACATCGTCGAAGGTCACGCGACCGTGCTTTTCGGTCAGCATCTTGGCCTTTGACTTGCCAAAGCCCATGGCGCCACCTTTGCCGCCACCCTGCATCCGGTTCATGAAATAGATCCAGACACCAATCAGCAGCAGGAAGGGCAACAGCGTCAGCAGGAATGACTGAAACCCGGACTGCTGCTGTTTTTCAGCGCGCACCGGGATGTTGTTGTCGATCAACAGCGTGGTCACCTCGGCATCGCCGGGTTTGATGGTCATGAAATTCTGGCCGTCCGACGTGGTGTAGCGAACCTGTTCGCCATCCAGCGTCACAGTGCTGACATTGCCGTTTTCAACCGCGCTGACAAAATCAGAAAAAGTCTTCTCTCGGCTCTGCATGGTGCTGCCGGAACCACTGAACAAGTTGAACAGCGCCAAGACGAGCACAAACAGAACAACCCAAAAGGCGATATTGCGTACGTTGCCCAAGGAAAGTCTCCCAATATGCGAGGCGCACCTGGCAGGCCGCCTTCGTTGCCTCTAAAATAGGGATACTTCACTGAGGTTCAATGCGATAAAAGAGCTGTGAAGAACTCTTCGCTGTTCTGGACCAGTTCTGCGGACCATCCGTTGCCATTTCCCGCCAATGGGGCGGCAATCAGCTGATCCTGTTTCCACACCGCCGGTGTCGCCTGCAAAACCGCGCCCGGCACCTCGGCCCGGCGCCAGTCAGGGCAATGCAGCAACCCCTCCGGCCCCAGCGCGCGCACCTCGTGGTCCGTCACCTCTCCGCCAAAAACCCGCCAGCGCTGGTCCCAGATTTTGCCCGGCAGCGCCACCTCTTCGGCAACCGGCTTATATTCGCGGCAAATCCAGGTGCGCTGCCTGCGGGTGATCATCCGGCAGCCCCCAAGGGTGAAGGACCCCCCGTGGCGCACCGCGTCGCGCGCCTTGACCATCGGTTCCCGGCGTGGCGGATGCACCGCCCCGCTGACCCATTGCACCGACCGCACCAACAGCCGATGGGCGATTTCATCCGGCAGGGTGCGGAACTGGCGCTGATCGATCACAATCGCGCCATCGCGCACCTCGGCCATGTCCCGGGCAGCCAAAAACGTATACCAATCCAGCGCTTCACGGGCGGTGCCCATATTGCGCGCCACGGCCGCCAGCCGCTCCACCGTCAGCCCCAGCGGTGCCAGCGCGTCCATTGCCTGACGCACCCTGACCCGTTCAAATCGGGCATCCTCATTGCTGGGATCCTCGACCCAGCAGCACTCGCGGGTACGCAGATACGCGCGCAGCTCTTCGCGTGTGACCTCCAATAGCGGGCGCAGCAGCGTCACACCCTCCATTGCCCGGCTACGCGACATGGCCGACAGCCCAGAGACGCCCGACGACCGGCCCAGCCGCATTAGCAGCGTTTCAGCCTGATCATCCGCCGTATGACCCAGCGCCACCGTGGAGATGTCATTCAACTGCGCCCAGGAGGTCAGCAGCGCATAGCGCGCATTGCGGGCCTGTTCCTGCAGGTTGCCCGCCTGCCCTGCCGTCGGACGGTCGCACCATTGCAGGATGTCATGGGCCATGCCCAGTTTGGCAGCGGCGCCCGCAACCATCTGCGCCTCTTCACCGGAGGTCGGGCGCAACCCGTGATCCACGGTCGCAACACAGATCTCGACGCCAACATCGGCAAAACACTCATGCAGCAAATGCATGAGCGCCATCGAATCACCTCCCCCGGAGACCGCGACCCCTAGCCTCGCAGGCAGGGCAGATCGGAACTGCTCCTGCACGATGGCCAGGATATCCCGGTCGGGGCGGGTCAATTGCAGGCCAGTTTGGCGCGCTCCGCCTCCGCTGCGGCCGTCTCGGCGACGCCGGGGAACCGGCTGCCAACTTCGGCGAGGGTCACGCAGGCCTGACTGGTCTGTCCCAGCCGTCCCAGAGCTGCGCCAAGTTCAAACAACGCTTTTGGCGCGGTCTCACCCGTGGCATTGCCGGAGAAGGACGCCAGATAGGCCCGCGCGGCCTCACGGGTGTCGCCCAACCCATCAAGCGCCTTGCCACGGTTATATTCCACCGCAGCGGCCAAGGGGCTGCCCGGATAAGCCTGCGTGAAGGCTGCAAATTTCTCCGCCGCCTCCTGATAGGCGCCGCTGTCCAGCGCCGCTTTGGCGGCATCGAAATCCGCCTGTTCCCCCACGGCCAGCTCAGAGGTGGTATCAACAGCCGTGCCCGGCGTCGCCGGCAGGGCCGGTGCGCCGCCTTCCGGCAATTCCCCACCGCCAAGCGTGGTGGTTTCGCCCAGCTGCGAGATATCGCCGCCTTCCAGCTCCACCAGCCGGAATTCCAGATCACCGATCCGGTTGGTGCCATCCTGCACCACGCGATCCACCCGGTAAGACAGCTGTTCGGTCTGCGCGGTCAGCCGCTGCAGCTCGGCCTCGATGGCGCTGACCCGATCCAGCACGCTGTCACCTGCGACATTGGTCTGCGGGCTGCCAGTGGTCGACATTTCCCGCTTCAGCCGCTGGATTTCGACGTGCAGCACCGTCAGCTCCTGACGAATATCGGCGAGGGTCTGTTCATCCTGCGCCCGCGCCATCAGCGGCGGCATGGCCAGGGTCAGTGCAAGGGCGGCAATCGCAAAAGGGCGCAGTTGCATGATCGCTTACCCCGTCAGACCACCCGCCAGCACGGTGACCGCGCGACGGTTCTTGGTGTAACAAGCCTCATTCGAGCAGATCTCCAGCGGGCGTTCCTTGCCAAAGCTGACGACTTGCAGGCGGTTGCCCGCCACTCCTTGCGACAGCAGATATTCCCGCGCGGCATTGGCGCGGCGCGCCCCGAGGGCGAGGTTATATTCCCGCGTGCCCTGCTCATCCGCGTGGCCTTCGATAGTGACCACATAGTCCGGGTTCGCGGTCAGCCAGCGCGCCTGCCCCTGCAGAACGCTCTGCGCGGCGGGCGAAAGGGTCGACTGGTCAACCGCAAACAACACCCGGTCTCCAACGGTCTGCTGGAAATAAGCCGGGCTGCTGGGATCAAGCTGTCCCGCGGCGCCTGCGCCCGCTCCCGCACCGGAGCCATTGCCTCCTGCCGTATCGTCCCAGGGATTGCCTGCACAGGCACTCAGTCCCAATGCCGCTGCCACCAGCATCGCTTTTGTCAAACCACTCATGATGTCCGCCTCGTCCCGTTTCCATATCTTGCACCAGATTTATCACAGCGCTGGTGCCGCTGCCACTTTGGTCTTCGTTCCTGGCGCGCGCATCGGGCCGGCATGGCAGACGCGCGACACCTCAGTTCTGCAGCGGCGACCATGCCGGGTCCGACGCGCCATCCGGGGTGCGCACAGGTTTCAGGTTGCGCCCTGAAACATCCACCGAATAAAGCAGCGCCCGGCCGCTGGCACCCTGCGTTTCGCGGGTGAACATGATCACCCGGCCATTGGGCGACCAGGTTGGCCCCTCATCGAGGAAAGACGCCGTCAGCAAGCGTTCTTCGCTGCCATCGGTGCGCATCACACCAATGTGGAACCGGCCCTTGTTCTGTTTGGTAAAGGCGATCATATCGCCGCGCGGTGACCAGACCGGGGTGCCGTAGCGCCCCGCGCCAAAGCTGATCCGCCGGGCCTCGCCGCCGGTGGCAGCCATCACATAAAGCTGCGGCGCGCCGGAACGGTCGCTTTCAAAAACAATCTGACTGCCATCCGGCGAAAACGACGGGGCCGTTTCAATCGACGGTGCGCTGGTCAGACGAGTGCGGGCGCCGGTGTCGATATTCATGGTAAAAATATCGGTATTGCCGCCCTGCGATTGCGAATAAACCACCGTGCGCCCATCCGGGGCAAAGCGCGGCGCAAAGCTCATTATGCCATTGTCCGCCGACAGAACCCGGCGTTGAACGCTGCCCACATCCAGCACATGGATCTGCGGAAAGCCGCTCTCATAGCTGGTGTAAAGCACCCGGTCACCGGTGGGCGAGAACCGCGGCGCCAGCACGATGGAGGCGCTGTTGGTCAGATACTGCACGTTGGCGCCATCGTAATCCATGATCGCCAAGCGCTTGCGTCGGTCATTCTTCGGCCCGCTTTCGGAGACGAACACCACGCGGCTGTCGAAATAGCCGCTCTCGCCGGTGATGCGGCTGTAGATCACATCCGCCACCTTATGCGCCATACGCCGCCAGCCATCGGTGGTGCCGGAAAATTGCAGCCCCGTGCCGAGTTCCTTCTCCGCAAAGACATCATGCCCACGAAACCGCACTGTCAGCCGATTGCCATTGACGCTGAGCGCGCCGGTGATCAGCGCCTGCGCATTCACAGCCTTCCAGTCGGCATAGGACACCGCAGCGTCAAAATCGGTTACTTTGGAGATATGCGCCGAGGCCGGCACCTCACGAAACAGGCCGGTGCCGCTCAGATCCGCTGCGATCACCCGCGAGATATCGCGCGCCAGTTCAGCAGCGGCAGGGGTTTCGGGCACAAAGCCGGGCACCGCATAGGGCAAGGGTTCGATCACCCCGTCGGTGATTTCGATCCTGAGCGGGCCATCCTGTGCCTGCGCAGGCACAACCGGTGCCATCACCGCCGCTCCCAGCAGGGTCGCGCCCATCACGAGCGTTGCCAGATATGTCCTCATTTGATCCGCATCCTTTCGGGATTGAAGGTCATTTCGATATTACGCCATTGGGCATATTTGTCAGACGGAAGTTGAAAGCCGCGCGCACCGCAGCGCAAAATCGCCCGCCGTGCCGCGCCAAAGGCCTGATTGGCCGCCGAACCTGATCCGCCAGTGCTGGACAGCATTCGAATGCTGCCCTCCTCCGGTCGGCCATCCTGTGTCAATGCGACGGAGACCACCACGGTGGTGCGCAGTGCCTCCGATGACAGCGAGCCGACGTTCCAGCATTGCTGCACCGCAACCCGCAATGCGTCCTTCTCTCCGCTGGTCAGCGGCGGACCGGAGGGTTCCGGCGCTTCCACCTCGCCGCCACCGGCAAGGGCTGCGGCCAATGCATCCTCCACCGCATCAGAGCGATCCGGGGATGGGGCGGTTTCAGGTTCCGCCGCATTGGGCTCCGGTTCGGGCTGCGCCACCGGTTCAGGGCGATCAGGTCGCCGCCTCGGGCGCAAGGACTGCGCGGGGGCGGCGCTGGCCACCTGATCGGTCTCGGCCTCGACCTCCTCGGTCACGATCCGGTCATTGGCCGCCGCTTCGGCGGTGGCCTGCTGGGATTCCTGTGCAGGTTCGGTCCCGACCTCATCGGACACCTCGGGCTGGGCTACATCGGCAATCTGCGTGTCTGGTTCCGGCGGTGCGACAGGTGTTGGTGCAACCCGATCAACCGGGCGCAGCTGCGGGCGCTCGGTCAATTGCGGCGTCACAGTCGTTGCATCAGGCACATCCGGCGGCGTCGGCGCGGCGACCGGCGGGGCCGGCTCGACCGGCTGCGGTTCTGGCCGCTCGCCCAACTCGGCATCCGGTTCAGGCGGGGTCACCGGCTCAGGCTGGGTGATCTGCGGCTCTGGATCCGGCTCTGGCGGTGACGTTAGCTCCGGGCGCGGCTCTAGTTCGGGCTGGGTCAGATCACCTGCGGAATCCGCCACAACTGGCGCGGCGCGCTGCTGGCTCAGCTTGGCAAACTCCTCCGAACTGATCAGCGCCACATCCTGCACCGCAAGCGGCAAGGGTTCAGACGGAAACCAGGCGCCGAACACGACCCAGCCCGCCAGCAGTGCGTGGCCTGCAACAGAGATCTTGGTTCCGGTTTGCACACCCGTGCCCCGCCTATTGTCCGGTATCGTCGACGGCACGCCCGTCAAGGCTCGGGCCACCCACATCGGTCACCAGTCCAACGCTGGAAAACCCACCGGCGTTCAGCGCGCCCATCACCTGCATCACCGCCTCGTAGGGGATCGCCCCATCGGCGCGCAGGAACACCTGATCCGAAGACCGCTCTGCCGCGATGGCGCGCAGTTTGGCGATCAGCTCATCCGGGGCCACGGCAGTGGTCTGGATCTGGATCTCGCCGCTGGCGGTCATGGTCACGGTCAGCGGTTCCTCCTCATCGCCCGGCAATGCGCCTGCGGCGGTCTTTGGCAGCTCCACCGGCACACCAACCGTCATCAACGGGGCGGCCACCATAAAGATGATCAGCAGCACCAGCATCACATCGACAAAGGGCGTGACGTTGATTTCCGCCATCGGCCGCGCACGACTGCGCCGCCGTCCCCGGCGGCGCCCATTGGCGGCATTGGGTTGAACCGAGGCGCCCATGGATCAGGAATCCAGCTGGCGGCTGAGGATGGTGGAAAACTCATCGGCAAAGGCTTCGTAGCTGCCGATGATGCGGTCGCTGTCCGCGCTCAGCTTGTTGTAGAAAATCACCGCAGGGATCGCCGCCAGAAGCCCCAGACCGGTCGCCATCAGCGCCTCGGCAATGCCCGGCGCCACAACAGCGAGGTTGGTGTTCTGCTGCTCCGCAATCTCAATAAAGGCGGTCATGATGCCCCAGACGGTGCCGAACAGCCCGACAAACGGCGCGGTGGAGCCAACAGTGGCCAGGATCGACAGACCGCTCTGGACATGCTCGCTTTCCTTGGCGATGGCCACATCCATCGACCGTTCGATCCGCGCCTGTGCGCCCGCAATCAGCGCCCCGTCGGTGCGGTGACTGCGCCGCCATTCGGTCATGCCAGCGGCAAAGATCCGTTGCGACTGCCCCTTGGGCTGCGGGCCGATCTGATCGAACAGACCGTCCAGCGGCTCTCCTGACCAGAAGGCACGGTCGAACTCCGCTGCCTCACGCCGGGCAAGGCGGTAATTAATCAGTTTCTGCAAGATGATCGCCCAGGACCAAACGGAGGCGACGACCAGCATCAGCATCACCAATTTGACCGTCAGGGTTGCCCGCGCGAATAGCCCCCACATGGAGAAATCAATCTCCTGCGCCAACGCCAGAGTTTCTGCTTCCATGGACCTGCTCTATGTTTTTGGCCGTTTTTCAGCCGTTTCCCGGCTTTGATTTGGCAAAAGGCTATCGCAGTTCAAGGCCAAAAGCCAATGAAACAGCCGTGAGAGCAGGAATTGTTACAGCAATGCGCGAATCTCTGCCGGCAGGCGGATGGGCGCGCCACTCTCTGCATTGACGCAAACCACGGTGACGATGGCGCGAAACAGCTCCGTCTCGCCGCGAAACACCTGCTGTGACATGGTGAGCCGTGCAGGCGTGACCTTCTGCACCTCGGTCTCGATCCGCAGCTCTTCGTCGAATTTGGCAGGGGCGAGGTAATCCGCCTCAATCCGGCGCACCACCCAGATCAGCCCGGCCTCGCGCATGGCGTTCTGATCATTGCCGAGGTTGCGCACCCAGTCGCTGCGCGCCCGTTCGATGAACCGCAGATAATTGGCGTGATAGACAATGCCGCCCATGTCGGTGTCTTCGTAATATACCCGAACCGGAAAGCGATGGATCATCTGTCTTGGCCTTTCTGGAGACGGCTCAGTGCGTGGTCGGGGCGGCGTCATCTGCGGGTGGCGTCACCGGCGCCTGAAGCCGCGCAAACAGACGCAGCGCATGGGAACTGTCGGCGGCAGAAACCGGCATCATCCGATCATAGGCCGCCGCGATCACCCCGGCAATCTCGGGCCGCAGAATGGTGGCGCCGGTGTCCGGCAACACCGCCAGCGGCGAGGTCTCGGCAAAGGCGCTGTCGCCCCAGGTCAGCATCGCCTGCACCGCCTGCGTCAGGGCGAGGGTTTCTGCGGGCAGCCTGGCCATGTCACCCGACATGCGCAGGAAGGTAAAGCAGGCCTGGATGCCGCCCTGATCGTCAAACCGGAAGGCGCGGTACTGGCTGGCATCCGCCTGTTTCAGACGCGCCACCAGCGGATCGAGATCCGGGATCAACCGGCCAAGGTCCGGCACCTCCAACAGCTCGTCCCAATCGCGGAAAAAGAACAGCATCAGATTGGCGCCCAGCTCGGGATCGGTCTCTGCCATCTGGTGTCCCGCCAGCGTCACAACCGCCTCCAGCGCGCCCTTGACGGTTTTCAGCGTCTCATCCTCAACCCCAAAGACGATCGGCGCAATCGGCCGCCCCCAGCGGGCAAAGGCATAAGCGCCGTCCGCGCGGGTAAACAGGGCTTCGATCTCGGCTGGGGTCATCATGCGGTTCTCTACTCAGACTGCGGTCTTGAAAGGGCTTAATGCCCGCTCGCGGGATCAACGGCAAGGGTTGCGACCGGGGATCGCCGTGCATCTACTGGCCACAGATATCCCCCGCCAGAGGCAGCGCCGCGTCTCGCGCGGCGCCGTGATCTCGTTCGCACGGGGAATGTCAGCACCACTGACCAAATGTTTCGCACGCGAAACATACGCTAAAATTGACTCTAATTCTTCAAACCCATTTTAACGCTTTCAGGCTGTTTTGACGCCAACCCGCACGCATGATGACGCGGGGCCACATCAGATGGCGCCCTATAGCAACAGGTCGCCCTGACCGCGTGGCGGCGTCAGTCCAAGGTGGGTCCAGGCTTTATGTGCCAGCATTCGGCCGCGCGGCGTGCGCTGGATCAGCCCCTGTTGCAGCAGGTAAGGTTCAATCACCTCCTCCAGCGCGTCGCGGCTTTCGCTCAGTGCCGCTGACATGGTTTCGATCCCCACGGGTCCGCCGCCATAGTTCTCTGCCACCATCCGCAGATAGCGCCGGTCGGCGCCGTCCAGCCCCAACTGATCCACCCCCAGCCGCGTCAGCGCGCCATCGGCCAGCTCCCGGGTGATGGTGCCATCGCCCTCGACAACCGCGAAGTCCACGACGCGGCGCAGGAGCCGTCCGGCGATCCTGGGTGTGCCGCGGGCGCGCCGCGCGATCTCGCGGGCGCCGTCGTCATCGGCGGGAGCCCCCAGTTTGCGGGCATTGCGGCTGACAATCTCAAACAGCTCATCAATGGTGTAGAATTGCAACCGCGTCGGAATGCCAAAGCGGTCGCGCAGCGGTGTCGTCAGCAGGCCCATGCGGGTGGTGGCACCAACAAGGGTGAAGGGCTGCAATTCAATGCGCACAGTGCGCGCGGCAGGGCCTTCGCCGATCACCAGATCCAACTCGAAATCCTCCATCGCCGGGTAGAGCACCTCCTCCACCGCCGGGTTCAGCCGGTGGATTTCGTCGATGAACAGGACGTCGCGGGATTCCAGATTTGTGAGGATCGCCGCCAGATCGCCGGCCTTGGCCAAGACCGGGCCTGAAGTCATGCGAAAGTTCACGCCCAGTTCGCGGGCGACGATCTGCGCGAGCGTGGTTTTACCCAGACCCGGGGGGCCATGGAACAGCGTGTGATCCATCGCCTCACCCCGGCGGCGGGCGCTCTCGATGAACACACGCAGATTGGCGCGGGCTTCGGCCTGACCGATGAATTCGCCCAGCCCCTGCGGCCGCAGGGCACGGTCGTTTTCGGCGGCGCTGTCTTCGGGCAGAGGCGTGGGGCGCAGGGTGGGATCGGCGTCAATCATTCTGATGAATCCAATCTGGTTTCTTTAAACCCTACTCCGGCCGGCAGGCCGGACAGTGCCCGTCCGCCCCCATGGGCGAGCACTTCGTTTCCGCCCGCGGACGGGCACTGTCCTATCTTTTTCAATACTCTCACACGATCACCCCTTCGGCGCCAGAAGACGCAGGGCGGCGCGGATCAGTTCGGCCTCATTGGCGTCGGGGTAGGTTGCGGCGGCCTCGGCCACGGCGGCGGCGGCGTCCGACGGACCATAACCCAGATTGCCAAGCGCAGAGAGCGCCCCCGCAGAGGCAGCTGCGGCACCGGAGGGGGCCTTGGGTGGCGCCTTGCGGGGTTTCTTGGCCGTGCTCACCGGCTCGGCAGGTTCGACCACATCCAGCCCCGGCCCATCCATAGCGTCAGCGATGGTGCCGCCCATGGCCATCACACCCGGTGCCTTGTCCTTCAGATCCAACACGATGCGCTGCGCCGTTTTTGGGCCAACGCCTTTGGCCGCCTTCACGGTCGCCCAATCACCAAGGGCAATGGCGCGGCTGACGCCTTCGGGACCAAGCGCGCCAAGGATCGCCAGTGAGACCTTGGCCCCAACCCCCTGCACGGAGGTCAGCAGGCGGTGCCATTCCTTTTCCATCAACGAGGGAAAGCCATAGAGCTGCATCAGATCCTCGCGCACCACCATATCGGTATAAAGTGCCACCGCCTCTCCCGTGCCGGGGAGCGTGGCCATCGTGCGGTCGGAGCAATAGACGATATAGCCGACGCCGCGCACATCGATCAGCACGTGATCGCTGCTGCGGTATTCCAGTCGTCCGGTGAGTTTTCCGATCACGCGCGCTTCTCCTTCAGCTGGCGTTGTTGCGTGCCCCCATAAAACGCATGACAGATGGCAATGGCCAGAGCATCTGCCGCATCGGCGTTCTTGGGCAGGCAGCCGGGCAGCTGAAGTTTCACCATGTGGAGGATCTGCTCCTTGGCCGCATGACCCACGCCGACCACAGTTTTCTTGACGCGGTTCGGCGCGTATTCACCCACCGGCAGACCGGCCTGCGCCAATGTCATCAGGGCTACGCCACGGGCCTGACCCAGTTTCAGCGTGCCCGCACCATCTTTGTTCACGAAGGTCTGTTCGATGGCGGCCTGATCGGGACGGTAGGCCGCGATCACTTCGATCACCTGATTGTGGAGCGACAACAGCCGTTCGCCCAGATCATCGCCATCGGAGGTGCAGACGCCATTTGCGACATGGCTGAGACGGGTGCCATGTGATTCGATCACCCCCCAACCGAGGTTCCGCAACCCCGGATCGATGCCCAATATTCGCATGTCTGCCCTATCCCTACCCGATGTGGAGGTGTAATTTTCCTCAGGATTAGCACAAAAGGCGAACATGTCCAATCGCTTTGCTGGCCCGCATTCTGTGCCCTGCAGGGATGCCGCGCGGCACCTGTGGCGCAAAAACCTACAAATCCTGTTCTGAAAACGACCCTCTTCCGAGGCGAAACCGACATTCCTTTCGAACAGCTAAAAATGCATCCAATTCCCTTGTTTATATGGACAATCAGCCATGCGTTTTTCGCATATGACACATGCAATTTCAGCGATTGTCAGGGCCAATTCACATGACTAAGTGCCGTCCATCGCCGCAACGCGGTTCACTGAATTCAACCTCCGAAAGGACGAGGACATGGCTGCTTTTGACACCACCCGCACCACCTATGGCACCAGCAGCCTGTTTGGCCGCTTTAGCGCCATGACCGCCAGCCTGCTGGCGGCAATCGTCGACTGGAACGATGCCCGCGCGACCCGCCAGACCCTGGGTCAGCTGAACGACCGGGAACTGGCCGACATTGGCCTGTGCCGCGCAGATATCGACCGCATTGCCGAAGGCAAGCCCGTCTTCTGAGACAGGCTGCCGTCCCGGCAGCGCCGGGGGCTACAGACCACCTGACATATGAAAAACGCCGCCTCCTGACGGAGCGCGGCGTTTTCTATAGGTCTGGTTTGCAGATCTGCGCCTCGGCGACACCCTGCTGCGTCGGACATGACTGCGCGACCGTTTTATGTCGGATGCCCCCCAGCGCCCGACATCTGGCCCGCCAGCCTGCCCCTCTACCGCAGCACAGGCCCGATCTTCTCGGCCAGGAACTGCGACACGGGATCCCGCTGCATCACAAATGCACCGGCTTTCTCCAGCCCGGTTCCTGCCCGCAGCTGATCGACACGATAGTCGTAGCTGCCAAATCCCAGCGCCGCCATCAAGAACCCCTTGAACAGCAGAAACGCCGCGACAAACAAGATCACTGACCGGCCGGAAATCCGCGACTGTACCCGTCGCGGCGCCACCACGATCAACCCATCCGCGCGCACCTTAGCGGTGTAGCCGCGCGACATGGCCCCGTGTTTGCGTTCCAATCGGTCAAGCCGAGCGTAGAAATTGTTACTCTGTTCACCCATAACCAAAACCCTGCAATGGCTCCCACCATCCACATCTTAATGCTTAGGTAGGTAATGAGACCATTTTGGGGTGGGTCGTTAAAATGCTCAACAAACTTGAACGATTCAGCCCGTTTTCTGCAAAAGCAGCGTCGTCCAGTCACCAATCTCGCTGCGTTGCACCAGATTGATGCCGTTCTGTGCATAAACGCCCTGCACCTCGTCGGCCTGTTCGTTGAGAAGACCGGAGAGAATCGCATAGCCATCGGCGCGCAGATGCGCCGCCACGTCAGGCGCCAATGCAACCAGAGGGCCCTTCAGGATATTGGCGAAGATCAGATCAAAGGGTGCGGCCTCGGCCAAGGCCGGGGCGTCAAAGCCCGCCGCCTCGAGACAGTGCACACGGCCTTCCATGTCGTTGGCCTTCAGATTGGCCTCGGCCACGTCAACCGCGACCTGATCAATGTCGCTGGCCAGGATCTGCCCGTCCCAGACGCGTGCAGCCGCCATCGCCAGCACCGCCGTGCCACAGCCGATATCGGCGACTTTTTCGCCGACGAAGCCATCCTCGATCAGCTTGTCCAGCGCCTTCAGACAGCCCAGCGTGGTGCCGTGATGGCCGGTGCCAAAGGCCATCGCAGCCTCAATCAAAAGAGGAATGCGATCGGCGGGCAGTTTGTCGGCGTCATGGCTGCCGTAGACAAAGAAACGACCGGCCTCGACCGGGGCCAGTTCGCGGCGCACATGGGCGACCCAGTCGGTTTCTGGCAGTTCTGAGATCACAAAAGGCTGGGCGTCGAACATGGTTGCCAGCAGCGCCAGACCGGCCTCATCCGGGCTCTCGGTGAAATAGCCGCCAACCTCCCACAGGCCGGAGCCGTCTTCGACCTCGAACACGCCCAGACCGGTCGGCTCCGGCGTCAGACGCTCCATCGCCGCGCCGAGCGCTTCGGCAGGGGCTTTTCCGGTCAGGGTGGTGAGGGCGGTGAAGGTGGGCATAGCGGTCTCCGGGCAAAGGTTGCACAGCGCCTAGGCCCGTCGGCGGCGCAGGTCAAGAGCTGGCAGCGCGGGTCCAGGAGCGCCGCCTGTAGCTCAGCGCGCCCTTGAGGCTGGGCCTGCCCTTCGCGGGGCAGGCTTACTCCGCCGGGGCAGCGCTGCGCCACTTCACAAAGATCGTCTCATTGCCCGGCTCCGGGTGGCGCGGGATCAACAATGACAGCGTCAGCGAGATCAGCGCCATACAGGCCGCCAGTGCAAAGACCGCAGCCGGGGAGACCACCCACAGCAAGCCCAGCGTCACCGGCAGCACCACCGCGGCAATATGGTTGATGGTAAAGGCCACGGCGGCGGTCGGCGCAATATCAGACGGGTCGGCGATCTTCTGAAAATAGGTCTTCAGCGCCAGCGCCAGACCAAACAGGATATGGTCCACCACATAGAGCACCCCGGCCAGCACCACGCCCCAGCTGAACCAATAGAGCCCGCCGTAAGCGGCAAAAACCAGTGCCAGCCCGGTGTATTCAAAAATCAGCGTCCGGCGTTCACCAAAGCGGGCCACAGCACGACCCAGCAGCGGTGCGGCGATCATATTGATTACCAGATTGATCAAATAAAGGCTGGTCAGTTCATGCACCGCAAAGCCGAACTTCTCCACCATCATGAAGCCGGCAAAGACAACGAAGATCTGCCGCCGCGCGCCGGCCATGAACTGCAACGCATAATAGAGCCAATAGCGGCGACGCAGGATCAGACGTTTGGTCTGCGGATGCGGGGCATCGAATTGCGGATAGGCCAGCAGGCAGAAAATAGCCAGAATCGTGGTGGTGCCCCCTGCCAGCAGGAAGACGATATTGTAGGTGAGGCCCAGCGGCTCCCACAGCAGCGCGATCAGGCTGTAGACCACCAGCGTTGCCGCCGATCCCGCCGCCACCAGCCAGCCCAGGATCTGCGGCGCCTGCAGCTTGGGCAGCCATTGCAACTGCAGCGATTGGTTGACCGTCTCGTAATAGTGAAACCCGATCGAGCTTAGCAGCGTGATGGTCAGCAGCCCGCCAAGGCTGGGAAACCACGCCGTGACCGCCGTCGCCACGCCCAGCATCATCAGAGAGACCAGCCCCAGCACCTGTTCGCGCACAAACAGGATCACCGCAATAACGCCAATGGCCAGAAAGCCAGGGATCTCGCGCACCGTGTGCAGCAGGCCAATGTCAGCGCCGTCGAAATTCGCGGCCTCAATGACAAAGTTGTTCAGCAGCGCGCTCCAGGTGTTGAAGGCGATGGGCATGGTGAGCGCCATCACAAACAGCAGAGTTGTGGGGCGGCGCCACAGCGGCAGGGAAGCGGCGGCTTCGGTGGGGACAGGTTTGAACATGCCCCAGCAAATACGCCCATACGCCCCTTCAGGCGAGGGAAAAAGCGCTGCGCACATCTGATCTGCATCAATGCACGGAGCAACCTGATCTCATATTCAGATTTCCGAATGACAACGAGAGGCTGATGTGATGCCGGAACTGGCTGAGATCATGGACTGGGCAGGCGAGCCGGTGACAGCGGCGTTGCTAGGCCTGTTGACCGGCGGGATTTTTGGCGTCGCGGCGCAGCGATCGCGGTTTTGCCTGCGGGCGGCAACCGTGGAATTTGCCCGTGGCCGACTGGGAGACCGGGTGGCGGTCTGGCTTCTGACCTTTTCCACCGCGCTGGTCTGGGTGCAGGCCGGGCGGCTGCTGGGCTGGATCGACACCGATGAGGCGCGGATGATGGCGGTGCCCGGCAGCTGGTCCGGGGCCATCATCGGCGGGCTGATCTTTGGCGTAGGTATGGTGCTGGCGCGGGGTTGCTCCGGGCGGCTTTTGGTGCTGGCGGCGACCGGCAATCTGCGCAGCGTGGTCTCCGGGCTGATTTTTGCAGTGGTCGCACAGATGAGCCTCGCCGGGTATCTGGCGCCTGTGCGCGACTATCTGGCAGGCCTCTGGATCACCTCTGGCGGGCGCAATCTGGATCTGCTGACAGCGCTGAGCCTGCCGGATTGGTCCGGGCTGGCGCTGGGGGTGGGCATGGCGGGTCTGGCCCTTGGGGTCTCGCTGCACAACCGCATCGGGGCGGCGCGGCTGATCTTTGCCTCTGGCGTCGGCTTTGCGGTGGCGCTTGGCTGGGCGCTGACATCGGCGCTGGCACAGGTGGCGTTTGATCCCGTGCAGATCGAAAGCGTGACCTTCACCGGTCCTTCGGCGCGCATGTTGATGTTCTTTCTGGATCGCGCCGCGGTGCTGGAATTTGATATCGGGCTGGTGGCCGGGGTGTTTGGTGGCGCGATGCTCGCAGCCGCATTGACAGGCGAGATGCGCATTCAGGCCTTCGATGGGGCAGTGACCATGCGCAAGGCAATGATCGGCGCGGCTTTGATGGGGTTTGGCGGCATGTTGGCCGGCGGCTGCGCCATCGGGGCCGGTGTCACCGGTGGGTCGATCTTCGCGGGCACCGCCTGGCTGGCGCTGTTTTCGATGTGGGTTGGGGCAGTGCTGACAGATCTGCTGGTGGACCAGCGCAGCCTAGCGGCGACCGCTTAGACAGGGTGCGAGGCGCTGCCTCGCGCTCCGGGATATTTGGAGCCAGAAGATACCTGAGGTCCGCTCATCTTCTGGCGGGAAATATCCCGGGGGAGGCCGAGAGGCCGGGGGCAGAGCCCCCATGGGATTCTTCAGAAGAAATTCTGCGGATCAATATCGACCGACAGACGCAGATCCCCCTTGAGGCGCGCCGGTTTGATCCAGCGGGCAATGGCGTCTTGCAAGGGCGTTCCCTTACTGGCCTTGATCAGCAGTCGCACCCGGTGGCGACCGCGGATGCGGGCAATTGGCGCCGGGGCCGGGCCAAAGACCTGCGCGCCGATCTGGCGCAACGGCCCATCGTTGCGCGCAAGGGCCATCCCCAGATCCATAACCGCAGGCAGCTCCGGCCCGGACAGCACGATACCTGCCATGCGCCCATAAGGCGGCACGCCTGCGGCCTGTCGTTCAGCGGCTTCAGCGCGCCAGAAGGCTTCCTCATCCCCCGACAGAATTGCGCGAATGACCGGGTGTTCCGGCTGGAAGGTCTGCATCAGCGCCTCGCCCGGTTTATCGGCCCGCCCGGCCCGCCCTGCGACCTGCCGCATCAGCTGAAAGGTGCGCTCTGCCGCGCGCAGGTCGGACCCTTGCAGGCCAAGATCCGCGTCGATCACACCAACCAGTGTGAGCAGGGGGAAGTTATGCCCCTTGGCCACCAGCTGGGTGCCAAGGATAATGTCAGCCTCGCCTGCGGCGATCTCCTCGATCCGTTGTTTCAGGGCGCGGGCTGAGGCAAAGAGGTCAGACGACAGCACCGCAATTCGGGCCTCTGGGAACAGCGCGGCGGTTTCCTCACCCAGCCGTTCGATGCCGGGACCGACGGGGGCCATCTTGCCCTCGACCTGACAGGTCGGACAGGCGTCGGGTACGGGTTTGGTCTCGCCGCATTGGTGGCACATCAGGCGCTTCATGAAGCGGTGTTCCACCATACGGGAATCGCAGTGGTCGCAGGTCACATGGCCGCCGCAGGCGCGGCAGATGGTGACCGGCGCAAAGCCCCGGCGATTGAGAAACAACAGCGATTGTTCACCCCGTTCGATCCGCGCGGTCATCGCCTGTTTCAACGTCGGTGAGATCCAGGTTGAGGCGGGCAGTTTTTCCGCCCGCATATCGATCGCGCGCATCTCTGGCAGGACGGCTGACCCAAATCGTGCCGCGAGATCAAGCCGTTTGTATTTGCCTGCCTCGGCATTGGCCCAGGTTTCCAGCGATGGCGTCGCCGAAGCCAGCACCACCTGCGCCGAACACATGGCCGCGCGCAGCACCGCCATGTCGCGGGCATTATAACAGACGCCCTCATCCTGTTTGTACGAGGTGTCATGTTCCTCATCCACGATGATGAGGCCGAGATTCTGATAGGGCAGGAACAGGGCTGAGCGCGCGCCGATCACCAGCTGCGCCTTACCCTGCCCGACCATGCGCCAGACCCGGCGGCGTTCGGTCATGGTCGCGCCCGAGTGCCATTCGGCCGGGGTCGCACCAAAGCGCTGCTCGACCCGTTTCAGGAATTCAGCCGTCAAGGCAATTTCCGGCAAGAGCACCAGCGCCTGACGCCCTGCACGCAAGGTGGCGGCGACTGCCTCCAGATAGACCTCAGTCTTGCCAGAACCGGTCACGCCTTTCAGGAGTGTGGTGCCATAGCGGCCGCCCGCGACCCCTTCGCCCAGAGTGTTGGCGGCCGCAGCCTGATCCTCGGTCAGGGTCTTGCCGGGGAGATCCGGGTCCAGTCGGGGATAGGGCAGATCACGTGGGGCTTCTTCCTCGCGCAGGGCGCCTTGTTTCACCAGCCCCTTGACCACCGAAGTTGTGACCCCGGCGAGATCGGCCAGTTCCTTCGCCGTGAACGCCAGACCGCCGTATTCATCCACCGCCGAGAGCACCCGTTCGCGGGCATCGGTCATGCGGTCCGGCATCTGGCCGGTGGGGCGCAGCACCTTGCGCATGGAGACGGGATCCGACAGGCCCGGCGCGCGGGTGGCCAGCCGCAGCATCGCCGGCAGAGGGGTCAGCGTGTAGTCGGCAGATTTGCTCAGGAACTGGCGCATCTCATCGCGCATCGGGGCCACATCCAGCACCCGATTCACCGGGCGCAGTTTGGCCGAATCGAAATCACCCGCCCCCGGCCCCCAAATCACCCCGAGGACGCGGCGCGGGCCAAGCGGCACCTCGACATAGGCGCCCAGATGACAGCCACCTTCTGGGGCGCGATAGTCCAGACAGCGGTCCAGCGGCTGCGTTGTCAGCACGCCAACCCGTTCGCCTTCGTTGAAAAATGCCTGCTCCTGCACGCGGTCTGCCTCTTTTGCCCGTTGGGGATGATGACCCCCAAAGCGATGCCCTGCAATCGACGCCGGGCGCACGGGGGGTTTTTAAAGCCCGTCCCATCAGGTAAAGGCTAGCGCAATCAAGGCCAACCCATCCAGAGGACCCTAGCCGATGAAATTTTTTGTAGACACCGCCGAAATCGATGCCATTGCCGAGCTGAACGATCTGGGCATGGTGGATGGTGTGACCACCAACCCGTCGCTGATCAAGAAATCCGGTCGTGATATCATCGAAGTGACCAAAGAAATCTGTGATCTGGTCGATGGTCCGGTCTCTGCCGAGGTGACCGCAACCGACGCCGAGACCATGATTGCCGAAGGCCGCAAGCTGGTTGAGATCGCCGAAAACATCGCCGTCAAAGTGCCGCTGACCTGGGACGGCCTGAAGGCCTGCAAAACCCTGACCGACGATGGCCATATGGTGAATGTGACCCTGTGCTTCTCCGCCAATCAGGCGTTGCTGGCGGCCAAGGCCGGCGCGACCTTCATCTCGCCCTTCATTGGCCGTCTGGACGACATCAACCTGGATGGGATGGACCTGATCGAAGACATCCGCACCGTCTATGACAACTACGGGTTTACGACCGAGATCCTCGCCGCCTCCATCCGCAGCGCCAACCACGTGCTGGAAAGCGCGCGCATCGGTGCGGATGTGATCACCGCGCCGCCCGCCGTGATCAAAGGCATGATCAACCACCCGCTGACCGACAAGGGTCTGGATGCCTTCCTCGCCGACATCAAGGCCGCGAACATCAAGATCCTGTAAGCCGCAGGGCATCTGACAGGTTTCAGGAGGGGCGGCCCGGCGGGCGGCCCCTTTTTCGTTGGCTGAGGCCCCCTGCCCTGTACAGGCGACGGTGCGCCGGTGGCGGGGAATTTTTTGCCACCCCTGCGCGAAACCCGTGTTATAACACCGTCAAAACCCATCAGAGGTCATAAAGAGCAGCACATGAGCACGACGGCAGAACTGGAAGACAATCTGCGCCAGGCGATCCTGGCCAAACCCGACGCCCTGTTGGAAGATCAGAGCGTGATGAACGCGTTGGTCAGCGCCAATGAGCGCGCAATGGGGTCCAATATCGTGGACCTGCGCGGCATCGCCATGGAGCGGATGGAGGCCCGGCTGGACCGGCTGGAGGACACCCATCGCTCTGTAATTGCTGCAGCTTATGAGAACCTTGCAGGGACCAACCAGATCCACCGCGCGGTGCTGCGGCTACTGGATCCGATGGATTTTGAGAGCTATCTCGGCAACCTTGGTGGTGAGCTGGCGGAAATTCTGCGGGTGGATTCGGTAACGCTGGTGCTGGAAACGGCACATCCCGAACAGGACGCCGCCGTGCAGCGCATGGATCAGGTTCTGAAGGTGGTCGAGCCGGGATTCGTAGAACAATACATCAATCCGCAGCGCAATGGCCCTGACCGCCAGGTCACCCTGCGGCAGATGCAATCTGGCCACGCCCGCACCCATGGGGCCAAGGCTGATTTCATCCGGTCCGAGGCCTGTCTGAAACTGGAACTGGGCGAAGGCCGCCTGCCCGGTCTGCTGGTTCTGGGGTCAGAGGATCCGCATCAGTTCACCCCGCAGCATGGCACCGATCTGCTGGCATTTTTTGCCGGCGTCTTTGAACGGTCGATGCGCCACTGGTTGTCGTGACGACACCAGCCACAACGCTGATTTCCCCGGCCTGCCGCGATGCGCTTGAGCAGTGGCTGGCCGGGCTGGCAGCCCTTCAGGGCGCGGCCGAGAACACCGTCACCGCCTATCGCGGCGATGTGGTGGAGTTTCTCGCATTTATGACCCACCATTTTGGCGGCCCGCAGGGGCTGGGTGCGCTGGCGGAGATTTCCACCGGCGACATGCGCGCCTGGATGGCAGCCACCCGCGCCACCGGGACCGGGGCGCGCTCATTGGCGCGCAAGTTGTCGGCGGTCAAAAGTTTTTATACCTGGCTGGCGGAACGGCAGGGGTTTGAGCCCACAGCCGTCTTGTCGGCGCGCAGTCCCAAGTTTCAGAAGAAACTGCCCCGCCCGCTGGCAGAAGATGCCGCGCGCGCCGTGATCGAGACCGTGGAGTTTCAGTCCACCACCGATTGGGTCGCCGCCCGCGATGTGGCGGTGGTGACCCTGCTCTATGGCTGCGGGCTGCGAATTTCCGAGGCGTTGGGTCTGACCGGGGCAGACGCGCCGCTACCGGCGGTGCTGCGGATCACCGGCAAGGGCGGTAAGGAACGGATCGTGCCGGTGTTACCCGCCGCACGCGCGGCGGTCGACCGGTATCTGCGGCTTTGCCCGCATCCGCAGGAGCGCGCGGCACCGTTGTTTCGCGGTGTACGCGGCGGGGCGCTGAATGCGCGGCTTATTCGCAGCGCCATGGCGCAGGCGCGCGCCCAGCTGGGTCTGCCTGCCAGTGCCACGCCACATGCGTTGCGGCACAGCTTTGCCACCCATCTGCTGGAAGCCGGTGGCGATCTGCGCGCCATTCAGGAGCTGCTCGGCCATGCCTCTCTGTCGACAACGCAGGCCTATACCGCAGTCGATACGGCGCATCTGATGGATGTCTACAACCGCGCCCATCCGAAAGCGTAAGACCTACGTAAAACATGGCGCTAGGGGGCTGGATTTAACCCCGTAGTAAGGGGCGTGCGACAGATTTCTGGCGTCAAATCCAGAAGGAGCCCCCGTGATGAGTATCGTTGCCCAAAGCCATACAACAGACGCCGCGCCGCTTGGCGCGCCCTACAATCCCGCCAATCGTAGTGCCGCCAATGCCAGCACATCCGATATTGGCGATGTGGATTTCAGCCAGTTTTATGAGCAGCTTCTGGCGGATCTGGACAGCGATGGCGATCGCCAGATTTCGGATCAGGAATGGGCGACCTATCGCGCAGGAAAGGCCGCGCGCGGTGAATTTGTCGCCGCCCCCGGACCATCTGATACAGGCGATGGCCCCCAGCTGGTCGACAGCCGCGCCCTGACCGAGACCTTATTTCGCAAGGCGCTGATGGAGGACCTTGCCGACCAGTGAAACGGGGACCCGTTGTGGCTGTCTCAGGTGACCAGCGGCTGAGAGGTTGGTGGCGCGCAGGTGGCATCGACACCACCAAAGACCCGAATTTCCGCGCATAGGCGAGACGTTTTTCCATTGACCACTTGCGAGGGTGCGGGAAATTCGCCATCAGGGGCCTATGACACCTCAGTATCGTGCCCTCTCCGTTCACCTGCTGACCGCCACCGGCGCGGTCTTTGCTATCCTTGCCATGTTGGCCGCAGCTGATGCCAAGTGGAGCCTGATGTTTGTCTGGCTTGTTGTGGCCTTTGCCGTGGATGGCATTGATGGACCGCTGGCACGGCACTATGAGGTGAAGCGCTACGCGCCAGAGTTTGATGGTGTGCTGCTGGATCTGATCATCGACTATCTCACCTATGTGTTCATCCCGGCCTTCGCCCTGTTCAAATCCGGGCTGATGGCGGGCTGGACCGGTTGGGTGGCGCTGATTGTGATCACCTTTGCCAGTGCCTTGTATTTTGCCGACACCCGAATGAAGACCAAGGATAACTCCTTCTCCGGCTTTCCCGGATGCTGGAATATGCTGGTGCTGGTGATCTTTGCGCTGGAGCCGAGCCACTGGACCAGCCTGACGCTGGTCACCCTGCTGGCGATCGCGATGTTCCTGCCGCTGAAGTTCATTCACCCGGTGCGCACCGAACGCTGGCGCAAGGTGTCGCTGCCGATGGCATTGGCCTGGACCTTTTTTGCTGGCTGGGCCGCCTGGGTCGATTTCCACCCGGCAAGCTGGGCGCATTGGGGGCTGGTGCTGACCTCGGTCTATCTGATTTTTGTCGGCATCGCGCAGCAGATCATCCCCGAGAGCAAGGGCTGAGCAGACCGTCTCAGCCCGATATCACCAGACTGCGGGTGTCATGAAACCCGGCATCTAAACGCTGGGGCATCCCGGAATTGAGGCATCTGATGCCTGGAAATCCGGGTGCAAGTGTCGAGCCCGAGCCCGTCGCGCGATGCCCCGGCATGCCACCGCCACCAAGATCGGCCTCTGTTAGGGCGGGCTTGATCAGGCTACAGCCTGTGACGGATGATCAGCGCCATCGCTTCAGATCAGCAATCCCGCCGCCCCTTCGTGACGCAGAAGCGTGACTTTGGTCTCAACCCCGCCCGCACCGGAAAATCCCCCAAGACCTGAGGCGCCAAGCACCCGGTGGCAAGGGATAATCACCGGGATCGGATTGGCCCCGCAGGCGTTGCCAACGGGCTGTGCGGCTGCGCCCAGATCCTTTGCGATGTCGCCATAGGTGCGGGTTTCACCAAGCGGGATCGCTGACATCGCGGCGCAGACCGCGCGCTGAAAATCGCTGCCCGCCACCGCCAGCGGCAGGTCGAATTCAGTCAGCTCATGCGCGAAATAGGCGCGCAGCTGGGTCAGGGCCTCAGCTGTCAGCACCGACCCCGATGCGCCAACCGGCGCGGCCTGCCAGCTCAGGCGAACAATGGCCCCGTCGCGTTCCACAACGCAGAGCGTGCCGACAGGTGTTTCAAGACTGGCCTCTGCCATCTGCTCTGTCTCGGTTTCAGGAAAGTGCACGGGTCTGGTGATCCTTACGCTTGATGCTGTCACATCCTGGCCAGCGTCTGCGGGATCCTGCTCAGCGTCAAGGAGGAACCGTTATCCGGCCTCTGGACCTAACCTTTGGGATAGGAGGCTATGCCTTCGGCAGGGTCGGCTAACCTCAGGCGTTCATGCAATTGCACTAAATTTTAGTAAAGATGGATCTCAAGTTACGAAAAAGGTCATCACGTCATGCAAGTCACCGGTCCAGGAAATGTCAGCGTCTATCGTATGTTGAATGGTCACGCGAATGGGCAGGCCGCAGCGCAGCAGGCGCAAGCCCAGCAGACCGGTGAGCAGATGGGGGGGCTTGATACCGCGGCCTCTCCCGCAAAGCAGGCGGCAGCGACAAGCACACAGGCCGCGCTGACCGGTCCCATTGAAGGCGCAAGCCTGGTGCCGGGAACACAGTATCTTCGCACCGTGGTGCAGCAGAAGCTACAGGATCTACAATCGGGCTGCCACGCTGGGCCGCTTCCGGCAAGTGAAGTGATCGCCCAAAATCAATATCGCGCGGCGCAGCAGGTGATCGGCTGATCCGGCCCGGATCGTCTCCCTCGCGCTGACCCGAAAACCCCCGGCGTTCTTTGACACCATACCCCCGTCAAAGACGTCAAAAGAAGCGCGCCGCCCGCCCCATCGAGGAGCGGGCGGCGCGCAGATCCAGTCTGGGATCTGAAATCACCGCTATCCGGGCCGGATCATCTGCCGATCCGGACTGATCCCTGCCTTAGCTGAGCGCTGCGTCGCAACGACCACAGACGCCCGCGTGGCTGTGGTTGCCCACATCCGGCAGGATTTTCCAGCAACGCTGGCACTTGTCACCATCGGCCTTCTCAAACACCACCGATACGCCGTCCACCTCGGGCATGCGGAAGGCTTCTGCCGGGGCCGGATCACCGCTGAGGGCAATATCAGAGGTGATGCAGACATCAGCGAAATTCACCGATTTCAGCGCCGCCAGCACCTCCGCGTCGCGCACATGCACCACCGGCGCGGCCTCCAGCGAGGCGCCGATCACCTTGTCGACGCGCTGCACCTCAAGGGCGGCGGTGACGACGCGGCGGGCCTGACGGACCTTGGCCCATTTCGCGGCCAGCGGTTCATTCAGCCAATCCGCAGGGGTTGCGGGAATATCCTGCAGATGCAGCGAGCTGTCATCACCGGGGAAACGCTCCAGCCAGACCTCTTCCATGGTGAAGACCAGGATCGGGGCCAGCCAGGTGGTCAGGCGGTGGAACAGGATGTCCAGCACGGTGCGGGCCGCACGGGCGTTCAGCGTGTCACCATCGCAGTAAAGCGCATCCTTACGAACATCGAAGTAGAAGGCCGACAGATCCACGGTGGCAAAGTTGAACACCGCCGAGAACACGCCCTGAAAATCATAGGCCTGATAGCCGGTGCGGACCTTGTGATCCAGCTCGGCCAGACGGTGCAGGACCCATTGTTCCAGCTCCGGCATATCCGCCGGATCCACCCGCTGATCTTCGGAGAAATCCGCAAGGCTGCCGAGCATGTAGCGCATGGTATTGCGCAGGCGGCGATAGCCATCGGCGACGCCTTTGAGGATCTCCGCCCCGATCCGCTGGTCGGCGGTGTAGTCGGTCTGCGCCACCCAGAGACGCAGGATATCAGCGCCATACTGCTGGACGATTTTCTCGGGCACGATGGTGTTGCCGAGCGATTTGGACATCTTGTTGCCCTTCTCGTCCAGCGTGAAGCCATGGGTGACCACGTTGCGATAGGGCGCGCGGCCTTTGGTGCCACAGGCCTGCAACAGCGAGGAGTGGAACCAGCCACGGTGCTGATCGGTGCCTTCCATGTAGACGTCGGCGATACCGTCCTCGGTGCCGTCCTCGCGGTCGCGCAGCACAAAGGCGTGGGTGGAACCGCTGTCGAACCACACGTCCAGCACGTCAAACACCTGATCATAATCCTCAGGGTTCGCGATGCCGTCGAGCATCTTGTCCTTGAAGCCATCCGTGTACCAGACATCGGCGCCGTGTTCTTCGAATGCGGCCACGATGCGGGTGTTCAGCGCCTCATTGCGCAGAAGGAAATCGGGATCGGTCGGCAGCAGGCCCTTCCTGGTGAAGCAGGTGAGCGGCACGCCCCAGGCGCGCTGGCGCGACAGCACCCAGTCCGGGCGGCTCTCGATCATGGAATAGAGACGGTTGCGGCCGGTCTGCGGGGTCCACTGCACCAGCTGGTCGATGGAGTTCAGCGCACGGGTGCGGATGGTGTCGCCCATCTCGCCCATGCCGTCGTCCAGCTCGCGGTCGACGCTGGCAAACCACTGCGGCGTGTTGCGGAACACGATCGGCGCCTTGGAGCGCCAGGAATGCGGGTAGCTGTGGGTGACGCGGCCGCGGGCGATGATGCCGTCGGCCTCGACCAGCTTGGCGATCACAGCGGTGTTGGCTTTGCCTTCCTTGCCCTTTTTGTCAAAGACCTGAAGCCCGGCAAAGAACGGCACATGCGGCAGGAACTCGGATTCTTCGCCCACGTTATGGGTCATCCGGTCAATCCAGTTGCGCGCCACGAAACATTCGTAGTCGTCCGCACCATGGCTGGGCGCGGTGTGCACGAAACCGGTGCCCGCATCATCGGTGACGTGGTCGCCGTCGATCATCGGCACGTCATAATCCCAGAAGCCATCTGCTCCCTCGATGCCCTTGAACGGATGGTTCAGGGTCAAGCCATCGAGTTCGGAGGCCTCCACATCGCGGACCTTGGTGAATTCGGTCACGCGGGATTTCTCCAGCACGTCTGCGGCCAGCGCATCGGCAAAGAGATACAGCTCACCCGGTTTGGTCCAGCTCTCTTCCTGCGTGGCGTCGACGCGGTAGAGGCCATAAGCCACCTTCGGATTATAGGCGACGGCCTTGTTCGACGGGATGGTCCAGGGGGTCGTGGTCCAAATCACGACGCGGGCCTTCGCCAGATCGCCAGTTGCATTGGCAGTACCGAACGGCACCCAGATGGTATGCGACTTGTGGTCGTGATACTCAATCTCGGCCTCTGCCAGGGCGGTTTTCTCAACCGGCGACCACATCACGGGCTTGGAGCCCTGATAGAGCGTGCCGTTCATCAGGAATTTCTGGAACTCCCCCGCGATCACCGCCTCGGCGTGGTAGTTCATGGTGAGGTACGGATCATCCCAATTGCCGGTGATGCCCAGACGCTTGAACTCCTCGCGCTGGATGCCAACCCATTCATCGGCAAAGGCCCGGCATTCCTGACGGAAGTCAACAACCGGCACCTCGTCTTTGTTCTTGCCCTTCTTGCGGTACTGCTCTTCGATCTTCCATTCGATGGGCAGGCCGTGGCAATCCCAGCCCGGCACGTAGCGCGCATCAAAGCCCATCATCTGGTGCGAGCGCACGATCATGTCCTTGATCGTCTTGTTCAGCGCGTGGCCGATGTGCAGGTGACCGTTGGCGTAGGGAGGGCCATCGTGCAGGGTGAAGGGCTTGCGTTCCGCATCGGTGCCCTTGGCGGCGGCGGCCTTTTCGCGGAGTTTGTCATAGACGCCAATCTGGGCCCAACGCTCCAGCCAGCCCGGCTCCCGCTTGGGCAGGCCCGCGCGCATCGGGAAATCGGTTTTGGGCAGATTGAGGGTGTCTTTGTACTCAGGCGTCTGAGGCGTGTCGGCACACATGTGCAGCGTCCTTTGGATGATCTGGTCGTGTTTTGGGATATTCGGTTCGGTGCGATGGCTCAAGCACCTTTGCCCGGCGGCTCACGTCTTCAGAGCGCCGGGGATATAATTCGAATAATGATGGCCGCAACATGGGACATGGGGGCCTTATAGGGCTGCGCGGCAGGAGGGTAAAGCGGCTTGGCACTGCGAAGATGATACGCAATGCTGTGCAGATTGTTTTCAGATCATTCAGCGGTATCGCATATGGCCACCACAGACACAGTTTCCCTGACACTCCCGCTCACCTGGCATCAGCTGACACTATTGCTGGCCGCTGCGGGCTTCACCCTGCTGGTGCTGCTGACCTGGCTCGCCATTTCCGCCCCAGCCCAGGCAGCCAAAGAGCGCCGCTGGAGCAGCAACGGCTTACTGCTGGGCTATAGCCTCTGCCTGCTGCCGGTCTGGGCATTCCTGCTTTTTGAAACATGCGCCGCTTTGTGGATGCTGACGGTCAGGCTTTCGCCTGACGCCCAGAGCACGGATTTACGCTGGCATGTGCTGGGTTTTGTCGGGCTGGTGACCGCCACCGGTGGCTTAGTTGGCGCCCCCTTGGCGCTGTTGCGCGTCTGGGCAAATGAGCGTCAGACCCGAACCGCCGAACAGAACCATATGACGGACCGCATCACCAAAGCTGTGGAACAGCTTGGTGCAGAAAAGACCATCAAACGCATCATAGGTAATGAAGCTAGTGAAGTCGGATCCGCGCTTTCGCAGATGCTAGCAACACCAAAACCAGTCATCGAGGAAGTTACCGAGCCAAACATCGAAGTCCGTATTGGTGGGTTGCTTGCGTTGGAGCGAATATCACGGGATTCGATCACATATGATCGCGGCCGGGACCACCTGTTGGTCATGGACATTCTCTGCGCCTATGTCTGCAATAACTCGCCGCTGAGCACCGCCGAGGATGTTGCCGAAGGGCGTTTCATCCGCATGAAAAACAACCATGCGATCACAAATCCGGTTGACCTACCGGAGTCTGAGTACACGGATATCCACGAGAGAGTTTTCGAGATACCAAGCCCTCGCTCCGACATCGCTTTTGCGATCAAGATTCTCGGGCGCCGTACCCCTGAACAGATCCAGCATGAAAGGCGGCATGGCTACCGCCCGACACTATCACGCTGCAATCTTCAGCGAGCGGATTTCTCGGACGGTGACTATTCATACATGAGTTTCTTCGAGTCACGTATGGAATGAGCCTATCTGAATCGCGCCAATTTCTCTCACTGCAACCTGTCAGGAGCAGTTGTGACACGAGGGTTTCTTAGCAACACAACACTCGACTTCGCAAAACTCCATCACACAGATTTCAGCCACGCTCAGCTGAATGCAAGTTCTTTGGTCAAATGTTCTTATAGTTGTACATATTTCGATCAGACCCATATCGATAGAACCCTTTTCGAAATCGACTCGACACCAGGTTCAGAAAACCATTTCAAACTGATCCGACCTTTTCTCCACTCTGTTAGGTTCCAAGGTATGCTGGACTACATGCTCAGTGGGGAAATGAAACCAGTTCGAAAACATGTACCGCGCAAATGGAGCGCCGTTGTTTTCAGGAATGCGACGGTTTCCTCCGCTGCGCTGCATTTTTTTGACCCTCATCGCACCTTTGGGGATGGCTCTGTCACTCTGACGAGTGGACAACGGCCGGACCATTGGGTCGATGAAAGGTTGGACGATTTTGCATTTGATGACGCAGTGCAGGTCTGGGGACAAACCTATGAGAGATTGCCTGAGGAAGACGGTGACACAGGATTACCACGGTAGAAATAATTGCACAATTGGTCGCAGGGATTGCCCCGCGCGGTGGGTGTACCGGCGGGGCGCTCTGGTGTAGCGACGGGGTGGAAAGGCGGAGTTCACATGACCCAGACGTCCCTCGCGCGGTTTGATATTACGGCGGAACAGATCGCCTATGTGGTGGATATATTCTATGCTCGCGTGCGCGGCGATGCGGTGCTGGGGCCGGTGTTTTCGGCGCATGTGGAGGATTGGCCGGAGCATGAGGCGCTGATCACCCGGTTCTGGCGCAATGCGATCCTGCGGGAGAAATGCTATGGCGGCAATCCGATGCGGGTGCATGTCAGCAGGCCGGATGTTAGGCCGGAGCATTTTGCGATCTGGTTGGGCCTGTTTCACGAGGTCTTGCAGGCGGAGCTGCCGGAACGAACCGCGCTGCAATGGGGCGCTCTGGCGGACCGGATCGGCGAAGGGTTTCGCACCGGGATCGTCGCCATGCGCCAGCCAAAAAACGCCCCACCCAAGCTGTTCTGATCCTGAGACGCAGGCCCTCCCGCGTCTTAGGATGCCCTCGCATCCTTGCGGTCTTGGGCGTGGCTCATGCTCTGCATGAGCCTGAGGCGTGTGGTTAGGCGGCCTTGGTGAACAGGCCGGTGAGGGCGCGCTGAATAACCTTGCGGGTCCGGGGTTTCTGCGCCTTGGAGAAGGCCATCGGGCGGCAGACTTCCATGGCGGCGATGCCGACGCGGGCGGAGAGCGCGCCATTCACCAGACCTTCGCCAAAGCGGCGGGAGAGCTTTGACAGGAGCGATCCGCCGAGCACCGGTTCCAGCAGGTCATCGCCAACTGCAACAGCGCCGGTCGTCACCAGATGGGCGAGCACCGCGCGGGTGAGGCGCCAGGAGCTGAAGAAGCCGGACCGCCCGCCGTAGATCTCGGCGATGCGGCGGATCATCCGCAGCGAGGTCACCAGCGCCGTCACCACATCCGCCAGCGCCAAGGGCACCAGCGCGGTGACCGTTGCGACCTGCCGCGCGCCCCCTTCGACCACGCGCAGGGCGCGGGCATCCAGCGGCGCAAGCAACTCCGCCTCTGCCAGCTGTAGCAGCCCGTCGGCGTCCATGATGTCGCTCTTGCGCTCCCCCAGCCGGGCCAGTCCCCATGTGAGATCCTTGCGCCCGCGATAAAACCGTTCCAGCCCCGCCACATAGCTGCGTGCAGCCTTCAGATCAGCGGTGGCATCAGCCGGCTGGCCCGCGGCGGGGGCGGAGGGATCCGTTGAGAGCAGCGGCTGCGCGTTGCGCAGGCTCTCGACCCGGCGCAGCCGCGACAGGGCCGCGAGTTCACGCAGGCCCATCAGGAGGGCAAGAAGAACGGCCACGGCAAAGCCTGCGGTGATCGCCCAGCCCAAGAGCGGCACGCGGTCAATCAGCCCGGTGACGAAATCCCAGGCCGCAACCGAGATGACAGCGCCGATCAGTGCTGTCAGACAAGCCCAGAACCAGCGGGCCAGTCGCGATGGGCGACGGCTGGCCAGCGCGGCGGCCTGCGCCAGTGCGGGCTGTGGCAGGTCGCTGCTGGCGCCATCCAGATCCGGGACCGGCGGCGCGCTGGCCACATCCGGGGCGGTGTCTGCGGTGGCGCTGTCCGTGAGGTCGAAGAGGACGGCATCCTTACGGGTCATGGCGTGTCTTTCTTCGGGCGATCCGGTTTGTCGGCTGAGGGCTTTGTCACTGCGGCGGCGCGGGGTTTGAGTTCAGGCTTCGACGAGGGTGCGGGCCAGATGTATTGAATATCCGGCAACCCTTCGTCGTTGCGCGCGCCATCGGTGCGGGTCTGTTCGACGAAACCTTCGCGCAGATAGAACCGCTGCGCGCCTTCGTTGGCCTGAAACGTCCAGAGCTGGAGCGGCGACTGCACCGATTTGGCATAGTCCAGCAGCAAGCGGCCAAGCCCCTGCCCGCGCGCCGTGTCGCGCACATAAAGCGCGCAGATCTCCGCGCCTTCAAGGGCCAGAAACCCCTCTACCCGCCCGTCGATCTGCGCGATGGTGACCCAACCGCGATCAATCATGGTGCCGCAAAAGCTGATCGCCTCTGCGCCGGTGTGTTGCTTGGGCATCCAGGGGGTATCGACCTCGAAGAGGTGCAGGATCTCGGCGATCTTGCCGGCATCGGTACTGCGCGCGGCGCGCAGGATGGGCTGGGATGAGGTTGTCATAGGCGATCTCCGATCAGGAATTCCGCTGCCCGGTCCAGGCGGATGTGAGGCGGGCCATCGCCGGGGCGCAGGGTCAGAGGTGCCGGGGCAAAGGCCATGGCCTGATACTCCCCGTCGAGCCAGCTTTCGGCGCCCTGACGGGCCGGGGTCAGCAGATGCGAGGGATCCTGTGGCAGTGCGCCGGGATAAAACGCGGCGGGCTTGCCACTGTCAAGAAGGGTGCCGCGCACGCAGGGCAGATCACTGCCGTTGTGGCTGCGCAGCTCCTCCGTCGTGGCGCGCAGAGCAGCGAGTGACAGGGCCGCTGTCTCAGCCCCGGCGAAGCGGGCGCGGTCACGGGCATCGCGGGTCAGCGCCTCGATGATGGCGGTCAACTGCGGATGTTGCTGGTGGTGCAGGTGATCGGCCTTGGTCGCCGCGAACAGGATCTTTTCCACCCTTTTGCCGCGCAGGATCTGGCGCAGAAACCCGTTGCGGCCCGGACGGAAGGCCGCAAGGATATCGGTCATCGCATGCCGCAGATCCTCCACTGCGCGAGGACCAGAATGGATCGCGCTGAGCGCATCGACCAGAACCACCTGCCGGTCAATGCGGGCGAAGTGATCGCGAAAGAAGGGTTTGACGACCTTGGATTTATAAGCCTCAAAGCGGCGCTCCATCTCGCGGTGAAGCGACCGGCGGGGGGGGCTGTCCGACAGCGGGATCGGGGCAAAGGTCAGCACCGGAGAGCCCGCCAGATCACCCGGTAGCAGGAACCGCCCCGGCGTGCAGTCATAGTAGCCAGCGGCGCGGGCGGCCTGCAGATAGGCCGCGAAGGCCCCGGCCAGCTCCTGCGCCAGCGGCTCGTCATGCGGGGCAGTGGCGTCGGCTTTCTGCGCCAGATCCAGAAAGCCCTGCGCCTGCGATCGACCGCGGATGCGGGTCAGCACCTCATCGCACCACTGAGCATATGATTTATCCAACAACGCCAGATCCAGCAGCCATTCGCCGGGATAATCCACGATATCCAGATGCAACGTACGCGGCCCTTGCAGGCCCGACAGCAGACCGTTGGGCTGAACCCTGAGGCTGAGGCGCAGCTCGGAGACGGCCCGGGTGCTGTCGGGCCAATAGGGGCGCGGACCTGTGAGGGCGCCAAGGTGGTTTTCGTAGTCAAAGCGGGGCACGGTATCGTCCGGCTGGGGTTGCAGAAACGCGGTCTCGATCCGGCCTTCCCGCGCAGCGGAAAGCTGCACCATACGGCCCCGGTTCATCAGATTGGCCACCAGTGAGGTGATGAACACTGTCTTGCCCGCACGGGCCAGCCCGGTGACCCCGAGGCGGATCGACGGTTCAAACAGGCTCTCCGATAGCGAGGCGCCCGCGCCTTCGACGCTGCGCAAAACCCCGTCTGCCAGTGATGATAGTCCCAAAGGTTTGCCCCGCCCTGCCGACCCTGCCAAAGGCCGGATCCGTGTTCAATTTGACCAAGATAGGGGCTGGCGGAGCGTGATACCACCCCGGTCAGCTGCTGTCGGGGACTTGTGCCGCAGCCCCGGCCGCGTTACTTGCCCGCCCATGCCGCGTTTTGCTCTGAAAGTCGAATATCACGGCGCGCCCTTCGCCGGGTGGCAGCGCCAGAAGGATCAACCCTCGGTTCAGGGGGCGATCGAGGATGCGCTTGCGCGGCTGGAGCCGGGACCGCACACGATTGCGGCGGCGGGGCGCACGGACACCGGCGTGCATGGTCTGGGTCAGGTTGCCCATTGCGATATGGTGAAGGACTGGGATCCCTTCCGCCTGTCCGAGGCGTTGAATTTCCATCTGAAACCAGCCCCGGTGGCGATTGTCGATTGCGCCCGTGCCGAGGATGACTGGCACGCGCGGTTTTCTGCGGTTGAGCGGCAGTATCTGTTTCGCATCCTGATCCGGCGCGCACCGGCAACCCATGATGCAGGGCAGGTCTGGCAGCTCAATCATGATCTGGACGCCGGATCCATGCAGGAGGCAGCCAATCATCTGATTGGCCAGCATGATTTCACCACCTTCCGCTCGTCGATCTGTCAGGCCGCCAGCCCGCTGAAGACACTGGACGAACTGCGGATTGAGCGGGTTCAAGGCTTCTCCGGGCCGGAGATTCATTTCCATGTGCGCGCACGGTCTTTCCTGCACAATCAGGTGCGCAGCTTCGTCGGTACGCTGGAGCGGGTCGGCGCGGGGGCGTGGTCGCCTGAGGATGTGAAATCTGCGCTAGAGGCCGAGGATCGCGCCGCCTGCGGTCCCGTCTGCCCCGGTCACGGGCTCTATCTGGCACGCGTGGGCTATCCTGAAAACCCCTTTGAAGTCGCGTAATTAGTTCCCCGAACCAGGCCACATTTGGCTGCTCTGGCCAAATCTGAACCACGTGCGTAATTTTTTTGCTCGCGACCGGGAACCAATTCTCACCCCGTGCGTTTTCTTCCCAGGTTTGGGTCCGGAACAAACGGGTGGCTACGTGGACAAAGAAATGAATCTTCTTGGCAGTCTGCTGCGATATTCTTCGTTGCCTCTGTCGCTGATCAACCCGGAAGCGGAGGAGTTGGAGTTGTCCTTCGTCAATCCGGCCTTTGAAAAAGCGACCGGCTACAGGGCTGAGGACGTGCTTGATCGCCCTTGCCCGCTGTTCGATGGGCCGGCGGTGAAGCAGAATACGATCAGTGAGCTGAAAATCGCCCGCGACCGCTGCAAACGCATCTCGCGTACGCTCTGGAATTATGATGCCAGCGGACGCCCCTTCGAATGCCTGACCTACATCGATCCAATCACCGTCACACCCGGCAATATCGTCTTGCTGGGGTGTCATTTTATGCTGTCACCGGAGCTATCGTCATCCCCGCCTCTGACTCACACGGAAGATACAGGTGTTGCGGATCGGGTATCCGCCCATGGGTCTTCCGGTCGCGAGTCGGAGCGCGCGGCTGAACTGCATGATCTGGAGAACCAGAAGGACGAGCTGTTGGATTATGCGCGCAAGGCGCTGCTGCGCTGTCTGGAGATGCGACGCAACACGCTCTACAGTCGGATTGATCTCTACTTCAACCGCCATCGCGGCAATCTTCTTGGGGCCGACAGCGCCGATATGGACGCCGCTGCAATGATCCGGGATCCGCTACTGGGGCAGCGTGAAAATCAGGCCTGACGGCCTGATTTCGGGGTCCTGCGCCTGCAGCACCGGGTCAGCCGCGACCGCGGTAAGGGGGTACGCCCTGATCAGGGATCCAGACGCCTTCGGGCAGAGGACCGGTTTGCCAGAACACATCAATCGGGATGCCTCCACGCGGATACCAATAACCGCCGATCCGCAGCCACTGCGGATCAAGGAAATCTGCCAGACGGCGCGCAATGGACACCGTGCAATCCTCATGGAATGCTCCGTGGTTTCGGAACGACCCCAAGAACAGCTTCAGGGATTTGCTCTCCACCAGCCATTTCCCCGGCACATAGTCGATCACCAGATGGGCAAAGTCGGGCTGGCCGGTCATCGGGCAGAGCGATGTAAACTCCGGCGCGGTGAAGCGTATGTTGTAGGCCACATCAGCCTGCGGATTGGGCACCCGCTCCAGTTCAGCCTCTTCGGGGCTCGCGGGCATCACAGTAGCACCGCCCAGTTGTTTCAGGTTTTTATAGATATCATCAGTCATCTTGTTGTCTCCTCGTTCCGCGCGTTCAGACGCCGCGTTTGTTGCCCCAGACCAGCACATGCAGCTGCGGCAGCACACGGGGGGCAAACCAGCGGTCAGCGGTTACTTTTTCAATCAGCCAATGCAGCCGTTCGGTGGCGGCGGTCAGATCCACCGGAGTCTCTGGATCGACCTCCGGGTTGCCCGGTTGCAGGTAAAGCGGCAGGTCAGGCCAACGATTTGCCACCGCCTTGGCCCAGTCGTAATCGCAGTCATCGAAGATCACGATTTTCAGCACGATCTGATCACAGCCCTTGGCGGCTGCTAGGCAGTGGTCGAACTTCTGCCAGTCCACACGGTGACCGCTGGAGGGAGGTTTCGGGCTAAGCACAAGGGTGTCGAGCGCGGCAAACCAGGGCTGGCTGATGGAGCCTTGCGTCTCGCAGGCGAAGCGATAGCCGGCCTCCTTGCCCTGGGCGATCAGCGGCGCGAAATTCTGGATTGCCGGGTTGCCACCTGAGAGCGAGACCGTCAGCGGCTGACCACCGCTGAGGCGGGTCACCTCCTGCCAGACCTCATCCGTGGCCATCGGGACCCAGGTGTCGCGATAGCGGCTGTCGACCGCATGCAGGCTGTCGCACCAGCTGCAGCGATAGTCACAGCCCCCCGCGCGGACAAACACGGTGGGTTCACCAATCAGCGCACCTTCGCCCTGGATCGTCGGGCCAAAGATCTCCGCGATTCGCAGGGTGGTCGGCGCCGACCGACTGGCCCCCTGCCTGTTCACAGGGGATGATGTGTCACCTGCCGCACGCACGGCACGCGGTATCAAAACCTCGGTCATGGGCGGTACTCAGCCCATGTTTTCGGGGTCTCCGACACCCGTACTGCGGCGGTTTCGGGCCAGCGCGCGACACACCATTCGTAAAAATGACGGGCCATGTTCTCAGCGGTGGAGGGGCCCTCCATCACATCGTTCAGATGGCGATGATCGAAGCTGCCGTCGATGTAATTCTTCAGCGGCGCCAACTCGTGATAATCGCGGACAAAACCATCGCTGTTCAGCTCAGCGCCCGCCAATTCGACCACGACGATGTAATTGTGCCCATGCAACCGCGCGCATTGGTGATCAGCTGGCAGATGGGACAGCTGATGCGATGCGGAGAAGTGGAATTCTTTGGTAATCCGGAACATCAGGCGGCTCCTTCTTTGACCGCGGTGCGCCAGAAGTCGGGGTCCGCGTAGACTGTCGGATCCTCAACGCCTGCCAGATCGAAGGCCTCACGGCGTTCAACGCAGGTGCCACAGCGCCCGCAGTGATGTTCGCCACCCTTGTAGCAGGACCATGTCTCGGCAAAGGGGGTTTTCACGGCTGCGCCTGCGGCGACAATATCCCCTTTGGAGCGATGCACGAAAGGCGTCACCAGCGCCACATCGGCATAGCCATCCAGCGCCATGCGCTGCATCACATCGAAAGCATCGGTGAAGGCCGGGCGGCAGTCCGGGTAGATGAAGTGATCGCCGCCATGCACCGCCGTTGCCACGGCCGTATCGCCCTTGGCGGCGGCAATTCCATACGCAATGGTCAGCATGATGGCATTCCGGTTGGGCACGACTGTGACCTTCATGGTCTCTTCGGCGTAGTGCCCGTCCGGCACATCAATATCATCGGTCAGCGCCGAGCCGCTGAGCGCGGCGCCGATCGAACGCATATCAATGATCTCGTGGGGAACACCAAGCCGTTGCCCGCAGGCGGCGGCATAGTCGAGTTCCTTGCGGTGGCGCTGTCCATAGTCGAACGACACCAGGCGCGAGAGCTGCCCTTTGGCAGCAAGAACATGGGCAAGGGACACGGAATCGAGCCCGCCCGAGCAGATGACAAGTGTTTTCAAGTTTTCAGTCCTTGTTTTGATATCCGGGTAGGCTGCGACCGGAAGGCGTGCGTATAGCGACTGCCGTTAACCACGGCAAGATATCCACAGAAAATTTCCGCGACGTCAGGATCTGGAGCGTTCGAATTTCTTGTGACCTATTTTTGTTTTATTTTCAGCGCATTAATCCAAACACAAAAAGCGCCCTCCTGATGAAGGACGCCTGAGAGTGATTTTGGAGATCCGTTTCGCCAGAGATCCGCGAGGATCCCGGGCAGAATGTTAACCGAGATCTTCCTGGCTGTAGGCTTTCAACTCAGCCCGCGCGACCTGCCTGCGGTGCACCGCATCCGGCCCATCGGCGAGACGCAGGGTGCGCACATGGGTCCAGGCCTGCGCCAGCGGCGTGTCCTGGCTGATGCCCTGCCCGCCGTGCATCTGCACCGCCTCGTCGATCACCTTCAACGCGACGCGTGGGGCAACCACTTTGATCTGGCTGATCCAGGGTGCTGCTGCGCGGGCATCCCCCTGATCCATATACCACGCCGCCTTGAGACAGAGGAGACGGGCCATTTCGATCTCCATCCGGCATTCGGCGATGATGTCGTAGTTGGCGCCAAGCTGGGCCAGCGGCTTGCCAAAGGCCTCGCGGCGCAGCGAGCGGCGGCAGAGCTGTTCCAGCGCGCTTTCGGCCTGACCGATGGCACGCATGCAATGGTGAATGCGGCCCGGCCCAAGGCGACCCTGCGCGATTTCAAATCCTCGCCCCTCTCCCAGCAACATATGGTCTGCCGGAATGCGCACATCTGAGAAGCGGATATGCATATGACCATGGGGCGCGTCATCGTGACCGTAGACCTCCATCGGGCGCAGCACCTCGATCCCTGGCGCATCCGCAGGCACCACGATCATCGACTGGCGCTTGTGTTTGGGCAGGTCGTCGCCGCCGGTGCGCACCATCACGATATAGACCTTGCAGCGCGGATCCCCAGCGCCTGAGGCCCACCATTTTTCGCCGTTCAGCACATAGTCATCGCCGTCGCGCACGCAGGACATGGCAATATTGGTGGCATCCGAGCTGGCGACATCCGGCTCCGTCATCAGATAGGCCGAGCGGATCTCACCCTGCAGGAGCGAGGCGAGCCATTGCTGTTTCATCGCCTCGGTGCCGTAACGTTCGAACACTTCCATATTGCCGGTATCGGGTGCTGAGCAGTTGAAGACCTCTGCCCCCAGCGGCGTCTTACCCATTTCCTCAGCAAAGTAGGCATATTCGACGGTCGAGAGGCCAAAGCCCTTGTCACTGTCGGTGAGCCAGAAGTTCCACAGGCCCTGCGCCTTGGCCTCGGCTTTCAGGCCTTCGAGGATTTCGGCCTGCCGGTCGGTGTATTGCCAGCGGTCGCCCTTGCCGATTTCGGCGTGATACTCAGCCTCCAGCGGCATGATTTCATCGCGGATCATCGCCGCCACCCGGTCCAGAAGCGCGCGGTTTTCGCTCCGCATACCCAAGTTCATGTCCATCCCGGCGCCTCTTTGTGTTGTTTCCCTTGGGTGCAGCATGGCGCGGGGGTTGTGGCGCTGTCCAGCCGGGTGACGGGACGTCACGGGAGTATGACCGCAGCGAGACAAAAGAAAACGGGCCCCGAAGGGCCCGTTTCGTAAGCGGTTACTCTGCCGCCTCGGCGTAGTCTTCCATCGGCGGGCAGGTGCAGACCAGATGGCGGTCGCCATAGGCATTGTCGACGCGGTTCACCGGCGGCCAGTATTTGTCGACCCGGAAGGCCCCCGGAGGGAAGCAGCCCTGTTCGCGGGAATAGGGGCGATCCCAGTCTTTCACGAGGTCTTCCATCGTGTGGGGAGCGTTTTTCAGCGCGTTATTGTCCGCATCCATCTCGCCTGCCTCAACCGCGCGGATTTCCTCGCGGATCGATAGCATCGCCTCGCAGAACCGGTCCAGTTCGGCCTTGGTCTCGGACTCGGTGGGTTCTACCATCAGGGTGCCCGCGACGGGCCAGGACATGGTCGGTGCGTGAAAACCGCTGTCGATCAGGCGCTTGGCCACATCATCCACGGTGACATTGGCGCTGGCCTCAAACGGGCGGGTGTCCAGAATACACTCATGCGCGACGCGGCCCGTGGGGCCCTTGTAGAGCACGTCATAGGCGCCTTCGAGGCGCTTGGCGATGTAGTTGGCGTTGAGGATTGCCACCTTCGTCGCCTGCGTCAGGCCCGCACCGCCCATCATCAGGCAGTAGGCCCAGCTGATGGTCAGAATGGAGGCAGAGCCGAAGGGCGCGGCCGAGACCGGACCTTCCTGACCGCCGGTTTCCGGGTGGCCGGGCAGATGTGGTTGCAGATGCGCCTTCACGCCAATCGGGCCCATGCCGGGGCCGCCACCGCCGTGGGGAATGGCAAAGGTCTTGTGCAGGTTCAGGTGGCTGACGTCGCCGCCCAGATCGCCGGGACGGGACAGGCCCACCATGGCGTTCATATTGGCACCGTCGATATAGACCTGACCGCCGTGATCATGGGTGATCTTGCAGACCTCATGCACGGTTTCTTCGAACACGCCGTGGGTCGAGGGGTAGGTGATCATGCAGCCTGCAAGGTTTTCGGCGTGTTTCTCTGCCTTTTCGCGAAAATCCTCGAGGTCGATATCGCCGTTTTCTGCGGATTTCACCACGACAACCTTCCACCCCACCATCTGGGCAGAGGCCGGGTTGGTGCCATGGGCCGACATCGGGATCAGACAGATGTTGCGATGGCCCTGACCGTTGGCCCGGTGATAGGCCGCAATAGACAGAAGGCCTGCGTATTCGCCCTGCGCGCCAGAGTTGGGCTGCATGGAGATCGCATCATAGCCAGTGATCTGGCACAGTTTCGCGGAGAGATCGCTGACCATCTCGGCATAGCCCTGCATCTGGTCAGCAGGGGCAAAGGGGTGGATGTTGGCAAATTCCGGCCAGCTGAGCGGCATCATCTCTGCTGCGGCATTGAGCTTCATCGTGCAGGAGCCAAGCGGGATCATGGCCCGGTCCAGCGCCAGATCACGATCTGCGAGGCGGCGCATGTAGCGCATCATCTCGGTTTCGGCCCGGTTCATGTGGAAAATCGGATGGGTCAGATAGTCAGACGTGCGGTGCATATTTTCCGGCACGCGATACTCAGGCGTGAAATCATCGTCGCTGCGGCGAATACCAAAGGCGCGCCAGACCGCTTCTATGGTTTCCGAGCGGGTCACCTCATCCAGGGTGATGCCAATGCGGGTTTCACCAACCCGGCGCAGGTTCAGCCCCTCGTCCACGGCAGATTTCAACACCGCCTCCTGCAAGGGGCCGACGTCCACGGTGATCGTGTCGAAGAAGGATCTGGGATCCACCTTGAAGCCCGCTTCCTCCAGCCCCTTGGCCAGACGCACGGTCTTGCGGTGGATGCGCTGCGCAATGGCTTTCAGGCCTTTGGGGCCATGGAAGACCGCATACATAGACGCCATCACCGCCAGCAGCGCCTGTGCGGTACAGACGTTGGAGGTCGCCTTCTCGCGGCGGATGTGCTGTTCGCGGGTTTGCAGCGACAGGCGATAGGCGCGGTTGCCATGAGCATCAACCGACACCCCGACAATGCGGCCCGGGATCGCGCGTTTATAGGCATCCTTGGTCGCCATATAGGCCGCATGCGGGCCACCGGCGCCGACCGGCACGCCAAAGCGCTGGGTCGAGCCGACAGCTATGTCTGCACCCATCGCGCCCGGTTCCTTCAGCAGGGTCAACGACAGCGGATCTGCCGCGACAACGCCGATGGCCTTATGTGCGTGCAGCTGGGCGATGTGATCGGTGAAATCGCGCACATGGCCATAGGTGCCGGGGTATTGGAACAATGCGCCAAAGACCGCTGAGGCATCCAGCTTATCCGGGTTGCCGACAATCACCTCGATCCCCAGCGGCGCGGCGCGGGTCTGGATCACGGCGATGTTCTGCGGGTGACAGTCGCGGTCGACAAAAAACGCCTTGGCCTTCGATTTGGAGACCCTCTGCGCCACAGTCATCGCCTCGGCGCAGGCGGTGGCCTCATCCAGCAGAGAGGCATTGGCGATTTCCAGACCGGTCAGATCCGAAATCATGGTCTGGAAGTTCAACAGCGCCTCAAGACGGCCCTGCGAGATTTCGGGCTGGTAGGGCGTGTAGGCGGTGTACCAGGCCGGGTTTTCCAGAATGTTGCGCTGAATGGCGGGTGGGGTCACGGTGCCGTGGTAGCCCTGCCCGATCAGCGAGGTTTTCAGAACGTTCTTCCCTGCAACCTCACGCATGTGATGTAGCAGTTCCCGTTCCGACAGAGGGCGGCCAAACTCCAGCGCGGCGGCCTGACGGATGGTGGCAGGCACGGTGTCGTCAATCAGCGCGTCCAGATTCTTGGCGCCGACCACGGCAAGCATGTCGTCCATCTCTTCGGGAGACGGGCCGATGTGGCGGCGATTGGCAAAGTCGTACGGCAGGTAGTCCGTGGGTTCAAAAGACATATGTCGCCCTCTTCAGTAACAGGAGGTTAAGGCAGCAGGATGCTGCGGGCAGGCCCGATCTTGCGGCTGATGGCCACGATCTATGCGGGAACAGCGATCAAAAAACCCCGCCGCGCAAGAGGCGCAGGCGGGGCAGAAAGATCAGCCGATGAAGTCCTTGTATCCGGCTTCATCCATGTAATCGTCCATCGGGGACAGATCAGCAGGTTTGATCTTGAAGAACCAGGCGTCGCCCTGCGGATCCTCGTTGATCTTGCCGGGATTGTCGGCCAGTGCCTCGTTCACCTCGACGATCTCACCGTCCAGCGGCGCCAGAATATCGGAAGCGGCTTTGACGGACTCGATCACAACGATTTCGTCATCCTTGGAAACCTCGGTGCCGACCTCGGGCAGCTCCACAAACACGACATCACCCAGCTGCTCAGCTGCGTGGCTGGTGATGCCCACTGTGATCAAATCGTCGCCTTCCGGCAGCAGCCATTCGTGTTCTTCGGTAAATTTCATCAGTCTCTTCCTTTGGAGGTGGCGCTGGCGTCAGCGTCTGCAGCGGCCCGCCCGGTTGGACGGTCGCGGTTTGGTGGTAATTATCTGCGGCATCATGGGGATGATATCGGCGGCCTCTGCCCGGTCCCGACCGACAAGGTCGACGCAGGGCAGACGAACGGCGGGGACCCCACGCACATCGGCGAGGGGGATATCTGGTTGTCCCGAGGTCTCAGCAACCATGCCGATCCATCCCATGTGTTTCAGGGCCGGTCCGATCCGCTGTGGTGGCTTGGTCCCGGCATCAAATCGTGCGCGCAGGCAATACCTGCACGATGTGATGCCCCCTCTGTCCCTTTGCCTGAGATCGTTATCCCTTCGGCGCCCTGATGTGGTCAGGATCTCTCCAGAGTGTGTTGCGCCTGCGGTCCCTGTGGCCTGAGAGTTTCCGGGGCGGTTGCTCCTTCGGCACCAAAGTCGGCGATAAATTATCGCCGCGCTGGTTCTCCCGCATACGCCTGTATACGCTACCAATAATATCGTTTCTCTTCAAGTTGCAATGCCGTCATCAGGTGGCATTTCCGACAGCTGGCACCGCCAAATCCGACAGCCGCCAAGCACCGGAATAGTGTGGTGCATAACCGTCAGTAAAGATTGAAATATTCGGCCTGTTCCCACTCACTTACCGTATCCAGATAGCGGGCCCACTCGACCTCCTTCAGATGGGTGAGATAGTCGACCACATCTTCCCCAAGCGCGCTGCGAAACAGCTCCGATGAAGAGAAGGCCTGCAACGCCTGACCAAGCGAACGCGGCAGCTTCTCCGCGTCGTCAGAATAGGGAGAGGCGGTGGGGGCCGGCGCGCGCCGACCGGCCATCATCCCCTCGCTGCCCGCGATAATCTGGGCAGCCAGCGCAAAATATGGATTGGCGGTGCTGTCGGGCGCGCGATTCTCCACCCGGCTGGTGGGATCACCGGGCCGCATGAGACCCCGCAGCATCGCACCGCGGTTGTCTTCCCCCCATTGCACACGATTGGGGGCCAGTTGATAGGGCAGATAACGTTTGTAGCTGTTCACGGTTGGCGCCACCAGAAGTGAGGCGGCCTCCGCATGGGCAAGCAATCCCGCAATCCAGCCGCTGGCTTCGGCGGTCAGCTCGCCCGCAACCTCTGGCATGAAGAGGTTGCGTCCGCTCACGGTGTCGATCAGCGATTGATGGATATGCCAGCCGTTGGCCATGGCGTGGTCCTGCCGGGGCTTTGCCATGAAACTGGCATGCAGCCCGTTTGCGGCACAGACCTCCTTTGCCATGGTGCGAAACATCACCATAGCATCTGCCTGCGTCATGGGGTCAGCGGGATCAAAGGTGAACTCGAACTGGCTCGGCCCCATCTCGATCTCCACGGTGCGCACCGGCAAGCCAAGTGCCTGCGCATGACGCCGCAGGGCATCAAGAATACCCTCGGCCTCAGCGTAGCGGGTTTCGGTCAGATACTGATACCCTTGGATAAGGTTGCGTGTCTCAATCGGGGCCCCCGGCATGCCCTGCTGGGCGTGGCCCAACGCAGGGTCGACCCGCTCAAAAATCTGGAACTCGACCTCCAGCCCGACGACCGTCTGAAGGCCCTGCTCCGCCAGCGTTGCCACCGCACGCTCCAGCACATGGGCCGAGCCGAAGGGCACGGTTGCACCGTCATGAAAGGCCACATGACAGAAAATCCAGGCCGAATGCGGCGACCAGGGCAGCACGCGAAAGGTCTCCGGACGTGGCACCAGCAATACGTCACTGGCGCCCTGCATCGGCGTCACCACCTCCTCCGGGTTTTCGCTCCACACCGGGAAGACGGTGCGATGCGCGGTGTCTTTCAGCAGCAGCGTCGACGGCACCGCAATCCCCTGCTCGAACAGCGGCCGCAGACCTGCGGCAACCAAGGTCTTGCCCCGCAGAATGCCATGTTGATCGGCAAACAGCACCCGCACGGTTTCCACCCGCGCGGCCTCGCATTGCGCCAGCACCACCTCTGCGTCGTGACAGGCCTGGTCCGAAAGCAGCCCGTTGCGCGCCAGCGCGCCCCTGTTGAGCGATGTTGTCATCTTATGATCCGGCCTTCTTCCTGTCCGCGCCTTCGAAATCTTCACCGCCAACAGTGACGTTGCGTCCGATGAGCCCATAGCACAACCTCTGCCACAATTCTGTTATGCAAATGGATAATTTAAGCTTGAACTAAAAAACTAGTTCAGGTCCAGTCTCTTATCAGGAGCCAAGTGGAAAAACCGCAAATTTAGCAAAGATTTCCGCACGTAGCCAAAGAACAAAACCAACATACTACCCAAGGTGGCGAAAACAGGGACACTAATAACCGCGCCGATCATGCAACAGGTCCAGTGGACGTCGCGCTAGCTGCGCACAGGCCTGAAACGTTCCAGTTTGATTGCATGTTTCGGCGAACGGAGGGGCGCTGCCGCGTATTTGTGGAAGAGACAATGAGTGAACAAGACCGAAATATTTCCTCCAGCTTTGCCAAGGGGCTGGCTGTTCTGGCTGCATTCGATGCTGCAACGCCAACGCTGACGCTGGCTGATATTGCCCGGCGCACGGGCCAGGACCGCGCCACCGCGCGGCGCGGGGCGCTGACGCTTGTGCAGGCGGGTTATCTGCGCCAGCAAGGCCGTGTCCTGTCGCTGACGCCACAGGTGCTTGCGCTGTCGGGCGGTTTTCTTCAGGCCAATCAGTTCGGCCGCAAGGTGCAGCCGGTGCTCAACCGTCATGCGCGCAGTCTGGGTGCGGAAATCACCCTTGCAACGCTGGATCAGGGGCGCGTACTGCTGCTCGCACAGTCCACTGTCGAACATGCGCCTGTCACTTATGGATTTACGGCCGGCGCACATATCCCGCTGGTTCACACCAGTTTGGGCCGGATGCTGATGGGGTGCCTGCCGGAAGAAGACGCCGCTGAAACGCTGGCGACTGCGGATATACCCCGCCATACCGAACAATCGCTAACCCAGCCGGATCAGATCCTTGAGCGAGTCGCAACGGCGCGACAGCAGGGGTATGCAGTCACCGACAGCGAGTTTGAAACCGGCATTATCGGCTATGCGGTGCCAGTGTCGCGCCCGGAGCAACGGCCGATTGTTGTTGGCAGCTCATCTCCGCGTGGGGTGAACCCGGCGCGGGATACAGAACAGTCCCTGCGGGCCCTGCAACTTTGCGCCGCCGAACTGCGCCAGAGCCAGGCGTTGGCGGACCTCTAACCAGAGATGCGGCGAATGGGGGCAGATGCGCGCGCGGCCCTGTTTCACGATTCGCCTCTGCTGCCGCCAGTCGCGCGCCTGTCGTCCGATATTCAAAATTTCGCGAAGGATGTTATCCGCAGCGCCCCCCTTGGAGCGCCCCGCGCAAGCCCGCATAAATGCGGTGTGCATCACGAAAGGACCGCCGATGACCGCGCCGCGCTATTACACCCCTCAGGGAGGCCACCCCGGTCAGGAGCAGCTGCTGACCGACCGCGCCATGTTCACCGATGCCTATGCGGTCATCCCCAAGGGAACGATGCGCGATATCACCACATCCTATCTGCCGGGTTGGCAGGGCATGCGCATGTGGGTCATCGCCCGCCCTTTGAGCGGCTTTGCCGAGACTTTCTCGCAATATATCGTCGAGCTGCAGCCCGGTGGCGGGTCCGACGCCCCCGAACATGACATCGCCGCACAATCCGTGCTTTTCGTGACAGAGGGCGAGATTGGTCTGACCCTAGACGGGGCACAGCATACCCTGACGCCGGGCGGTTATGCCTATATTCCGGCAGGCGCGGGCTGGACCCTGCACAACAGCAGCGGCAGCGCGGCAGGGTTTCACTGGATCCGCAAACGCTGGGAGGCGGCGCCGGGTGTCGAGAGGCCCGCGCCGCTGATCACCAACGAGCGCGACCTTGCTCCGACAGTGATGCCGGACACCGAAGGCCGCTGGGCCACCACCCGCTTTGTTGATCCGGCGGACATGTCCCATGATATGCATGTCACCATCGTGACCTTTGAACCCGGTGGCGTCATTCCGTTTCCGGAGACCCATGTGATGGAACACGGGCTCTTTGTACTGGAGGGCAAGGCCGTCTATCGCCTTAACCAGGATTGGGTTGAGGTGGAGGCAGGTGACTTCATGTGGTTGCGCGCCTTCTGCCCGCAAGCCTGCTACGCTGGTGGGCCGGGGCGCTTCCGCTATCTACTTTACAAAGACGTCAACCGGCATATGCCGCTGAGCCCACCGCGCTAACCAAGGGCACGCACAACCATTGCCAGAACGCGCAGCACCGTTAAGGTGTCAGGAGAACCTGAACCCTTGAACGCGGGCCGGTCCCGGCCCGCCCAGATGGAGCCTGCGCCCATGTCGATCTTATCTGCCGCGTTCACAGTCTTGGCTCTGGGGCTATCGGCCCTGCTGGCGGGTCTCGGTAGCCATCACAGACAACCAGCATCTCTTGTCGCTTCTGCCCGGCCAAGGCCCGGCCCCCCGCGCAGACGATCAGCGCGGCGCGTGGTTGGTCTCGCCCTCGTGGCCGCCCTCGGCCCCGCCATGCTGACCCTGCCCACCGCAGCCGGTGCCGGATCAGACCCGACGGCGCAGGTGAGCGTGGTTCAGGTTCTGGGTCGCAGCTGGCATGTCGCCCCGATGGCTGAAATGCAAAGCGAGAGCGGTCGTCTCAGCTCCGGGCGCTACATGGCGCAGCGCCAGAATGCAGAGCTTGATCCGCTGCGCCCACCTGCGGTTCTGACCGCCAAACAGGCCGTCCGTGCGTTTTACGCGGCAACCGGTTGCCGCGCACGGATCGACACCATGGTCCGCTCGATCAACGGGACATATTTCGCAGATCTGGTCTGTCGTTAGGCCCCGGTCAGACAGGCAGCGGCCCATTGAAACACGACGCGGGAAAATGTGACCGAAACGGAGGGCCGATTGCCGCTGTTGCGGATTGAGCCGGATGCCGCGCCCTGTCATAGCTTGGCCATGAAACTTGCCATCAATGGATTCGGCCGCATCGGCCGCGCTATTCTGCGCCAGATCCTGACGACGCCGCGCGGCGTCGGGATTGAGCTGGTTTGCATCAATGATATCGCGCCCTTGGACATGTGCGCCTATCTGTTTCAATACGACAGCACCTTTGGCCCCTATCCCGATGCGGTAGTAGTCGACGGTGACAGCCTGCGCATTGCCGACCGTGTGATCCGCTTTCACCAGAGCGCTGATCTCAGCAAACTGGACCTGTCGGGTGTTGATGTGGTGCTGGAATGCACCGGCATCGCGCGAACCTCGGATGTGGCCGGGCGCGGCCTGTCTGCCGGGGCGCGCAAGGTGCTGATCTCAGGCCCCTCCCCGGCGGCTGAACGTACGGTTGTTCTGGGCGCAAACGAGGCGGATCTGGGGGATGGCAGGATCATCTCCAACGCCTCTTGCACCACCAATGGGCTGGCGCCGCTGGTCAAACTGCTGGACGCAGAGCTCGGCATCACCAGCGCCCATATGACCACGATCCATTGCTATACGAATTCACAACCGATGGTCGATGCACCGCGGGGGGATTTTGCCCGCTCGCGAGGTGGCGCGCTGTCGATGGTCCCGACCACGACCTCCGCGACCCATCTGATCGACGAGGTGCTGCCGCATCTGGCGGGCCGGATCAGCGGCGCTGCTGTACGGGTCCCCACTGCCAGCGTATCCGCCGTGGATCTGGTGGTACAGACAGAGCGCCCGATGCAGGGCGATCAGGTTCAGAAGGCCCTGCGCGCCGCCGTTGAGGCCGCCCCGGTGCTGGGCTGGACCGATCAACCGCTGGTCTCGTCTGATCTGCGGGCGCGCCCGGAATCTCTGGTTATTGCCGGACCGGAAACCCGGGTGACGGGCCCCCATCAGCTGCGGATGTTTGGCTGGTACGACAATGAATGGGGGTTCTCCGCGCGGATGCTGGATATGGCCCGGCTGATGGCTGGGGACGCATAACAAGCAAAGCCCTACCAGACCGGTTTGGTATCTTCTCCACAAAGAATGAGGGCCGCGCAAATCTGCTGCGGCCCCTTTTATTGTTCTGGCCTAGGCCAGCCAGCGCTATTCCCCCGGTAGGCTGCCCCGACCCTGTCCTGACAGACCTCCGGAAACCTCTTCCGTGGACTCGCTGGCAAGCTCCTGCGGCAGCACCAGGTTCAGGACAATGGCGATCAGCGCTGCCGGCAGCAGGCCCGAGGTCATCAGGATCCGTAACGTGTCCGGCAGATGCTGCACCGCGCCCGGCTCCAGCTGCAGCCCAAGCCCGATGGAGAGCGAGATCGCAAAGATCACCATATTGCGGCGGTTCCAGTCCACATCCGACAGCATCGAAATCCCGGCAGCCACAACCATGCCGAACATGACAATAACGCCGCCGCCCAGCACCTCAATCGGAATGGTGCGAATGATCGCGCCAACCTTGGGCACCAGCCCGCAGAGGATCAGGAACAGCGCGCCGATGGTGACCACATGGCGGCTCATGACGCCGGTCATGGCGATCAGACCAACGTTCTGACTGAAGGAGGTATTGGGCAAGCCGCCAAATACACCCGCCACAGCCGAGCCGAAACCATCAGCATAGGTCGCACCTGCGATCTCACGATCCGTGGCTTCGCGGCCTGCACCCCCGCGAGCAATCCCGCTGACATCGCCGACGGTTTCCACTGCGGACACCAGCCCCATCAGGCAAAAGCCGACAATCGCGGCAAACGAAAACTCGATCCCGTATTTGAACGGCACAGGCAGCGCAAAGGCGCTGGCCCGCGACCAACTGTTGCCGATCGCCTCAGCCGTGACCATGCCCATCATCATCGCATAGAGATATCCCACGATCAGCCCCAGCAGCACCGCCGAGATCGACAGCATCCCGCGGGCAAAGAACTTCAGCCCCAGGGTGACGATGACCACCACCAGCGCCGCTGACCAGTTGAGCAGCGAGCCATATTCGGGTGTGCCAATCGCAGGCACCCCGCCGGCCGCGTATTGAATGCCGACCTTGACCAGCGCCAGACCGATCATGGTGACCACCAACCCGGTGACCAACGGTGGCAGGGCAAAGCGGATGCGCCCGATCACCAGCCCCAATGCGGCATGAAACAACCCGCCGATCAGCACACCGCCGAACAGCGCCGCCAGCGCATCAACGCCCTTGCCCGCGACCAGCGGGATCATGATCGGCAAGAAGGCAAAGCTGGTGCCCTGTACAATCGGCAGCGCTGCGCCAACCGGCCCGATGGTCAGCGTCTGCAGCAGCGTTGCCGCGCCCGCAAACAGCATCGACATCTGGATCAGATAAAGCAACTCGGGAAAATCCGGGGAGTTGGAGCCAAAGCCAAATCCCGCCGCTCCGGCCACGATGATAGCAGGGGTGACGTTTGATACGAACATCGCCAGCACGTGCTGGATGCCCAGAGGCACCGCCTTTGCCAGCGGTGGGGTGTAGTTGGGATCGCGCAGCTGGGCTGGCGTTCCGATTGAGCCGTCGGCCATGAATCTGTCCCTCTCTGTTGATATGCGGTCTGTTGGTCTTGGTCGGTGTTGTGATGACACTCTCATTTGGCGGAGTGCCTGTTGCTAAAGAAAAAGGCGAAGGCCCGGTGGGGCACTGCGCCTTTGTTTGTGAGGTTACGGTCGGATCACCTGATAGGGGGTGTCGAACCAGTGCTCTTCCAGATTGGCGCCCTCTCCGATCCGATCCACCACGGCAAACAGGCCCGGCGCCGTCAGGGGCGTCAGCACCCCGTGCCAGGTGCCCCGGTGGAAGTTGATCGCCTGTCCGGGTTGCGTTTCAAAGGCAAGCGGCTCCCCTGGTGCGCCGCCTGCATCCGGGGCGACGATCACCAGAAATCCAGTCTCGCTCATCGGGATGAAGGCCTGGCTGCCCTCCGGGTGACGTTCCACCATCGACAGAGGCATCGGCAGCGCCCGCGGTTCGGCGTTGAAGAGGCTAAGCCCCGCGCGACCGGTGGTGAACGCCAGCTGCGCGCGGTCATGGTACCGCCCACACAATCCCTGATTGATGATCTTGTCCGGTGCCCCGGTGCAGTCGATCAGATCCCCAAAGGGGGCAAACCCCTCAGCGCTGATGGGCCGGATTTCAACGGTTTTCATCGCGGGTCCCCGCATATTGGGCACCCCAAGGACGATGGGCAAGTCATGGCAGCAGATCCTTCAGCCGGAATTCCGCGATCCGCTCCACCTGTCGGCAGGCTTCGGCAAATTCGCGGGTCCGATCATGGCCGATACGCCGCTCAAAGGCGGCCAAAATCGACGCCTTATCGTGGTCGCGTACTGCAATAATGAAGGGAAAGCCGTGTTTTTCCACATATGCCGTGTTCAGCTGCGTAAACCGTGTGCGTTCCGCGTCAGTCAGCGCATCCAGTCCGGCCGAGGCCTGCTCATTCGTGCTCTCTGCCGTGAGACGTTTGGCGGCGGCCAGTTTGCCCGCCAGATCAGGGTGCGCGGTCAGCACACCCAACCGCTCCTCCTCGCTGGCGGAGCGGAACATCCGACACAGCGCATTATGCAGCCCCGCCGCGCGGTCATGGGCCGGTCCCAGTTCCAGATCATGCGCCCGTTCGGCAATCCAAGGGGAGTGTTCAAAGATCCCGCCATACGCCTCAACAAACCGCGCGCGGCTCATCTGACGGGGCAGCTCGCGGCGCTGATGCGGATGGGTTTTGGCCCAATGGTCAGCGATATCGATACGGCGCGGACACCACACGCCGTCAAAGCCCTGAATATAATCGATAAACCGCTTCAACCCGGCCGCTTTGCCCGGGCGCCCGATCAGGCGACAGTGCAGCCCGACCGACATCATCTTTGGCGCGCCCGCTTCGCCCTCGGCGTAGAGCAGGTCAAAGGCGTCCTTCAGATACTGATAGAACTGTTCGCCAGTGATGTAGCCGGGCGCGGTGGCAAAGCGCATGTCGTTGGCTTCCAGCGTATAGGGAATGATCAGCTGATCGCGTTCGCCAACCTCAAGCCAATAGGGCAGATCATCGTCATAGGTGTCCGAGATATAGTCAAAGCCCCCCTCCTCAGCCACCAGACGGACGGTGTTCTCACTGCAGCGCCCCGTGTACCAGCCGCGCGGGCGCGTGCCGACAACCTCCGTATGCAGGCGGATCGCCTCGGCAATAGCGGCGCGCTCCTCCTCTTCGGGCATGTCCTTGTGTTCGACCCATTTCAGCCCGTGGGAAGCGATTTCCCAATCGGCGGCCTTCATCGCGGCGACCTGTTCGGGCGACCGCGCCAGCGCGCTGGCAACGCCGTAGATGGTAAGCGGGATATTGGCGGCGGTGAACATACGGTGCAGCCGCCAAAAGCCGGCCCGCGCGCCATAATCGTAGATCGACTCCATGTTCCAGTGTCGTTGTCCCGGCCAGGAAGCTGCGCCTGCGATGTCGGAAAGGAAAGCCTCAGAGCCAGCATCGCCATGCAGGACGTTGTTCTCGCCGCCCTCTTCATAGTTCAACACGAACTGCACCGCGACCTTCGCCGCGCCCGGCCAGGCTGCATCGGGCGGCGTTGCGCCATATCCGATCATGTTGCGGGGATATCTGTTCATTGCCGGGGGCCTCTTTGCAAACGACTGTCAGTCATTAATATGGCAGAAGATCATCGCGATTTTTCAAATATTCCCGAATACACTATCTGATCTCACAGGTTTGCAGCCCCCGGCCCCATCGGGCAGAGGTAGCGCGACAGCAGGAGGATACAGAATGACCACAAGGACTGAACCCGGTTATCTCACCACACATGTGCTGGACACCGCACGGGGCTGCCCGGCGGCGGGGCTGCCGATCCGGCTCTATCGGCTGGACGGGCGCGGACGGACGGAGCTGGCCAGCATGCTGACCAACGCTGACGGGCGCACCGACAGTCCGATCCTGCCAAAGAAGGACTTTGTGACCGGCAATTATGAGTTGGTGTTTGAGGCCGGCGAGTACCTGCGGGCCAGCGGGCAGGCCTCCGGTGAAGTGCTGTTTCTGGATGACGTTCCCATTCGTTTTGGCATCACCGATGACAGCGCGCATTACCACGTGCCTCTGCTGTTGTCGCCGTTTGGATATTCCACCTACCGCGGCAGCTGAACGCCGCCGCGCCCTGGCGCGGCCATGCCCAACGGCCTCGGCCCTCCGGCAGGAGGGCTGCGGCGGGCGGGAGTGGCTGTTGTCCTAAACGGTTGGCGTCTTAGTCTGATCAGTCCCGGAACCGTCGTCGATGTTGCGATCCGAGGGGGCCTCATCGGATCGCAGGGCAGAGACCAACCGGGCGGTCATATACTCCATGAACAGGCGCGTTTTAGGGTCCTGATGGCGGCGATGCGTATAAAGACAGGCCAGTTGCACCGGCACCGGCGGTGTCGCCTCCGCAACCGGAACCAATCGCCCGGCGGCCAGATGTTCGGCCACTTCAAACAGGGGTTTCAGCACCACGCCCTCCCCTGCCAGCGCCCAATCGGTCAGCACATCGCCATCATCGCATTCATAGCGACCGCTCACCGCAAAACGGCGCGGTCCTTCGCTGGTCTGCAGTAGCCACTGAAACTCGCTCGCGCCCGGATAGCGCAGGTTCAGACAGTCGTGATCCTCCCGCAACAATGCGGCGCCGTCCTCTGGCATCCCCCGTCGGGCCACATAATCGGGTGCTGCACACAGCACGCGCTGGCAATCGGCAATTTTGCGGATCCGCAAGTTGCTATCCTCGGGCTGGCCAAGGAAAAACGCCAGATCCAGCCCCTCGCTGGTCAGATCCACGGCCCGATCAGACAGGCGCAGGCGCAGGTTGATTTCGGGATATGTCGCCAGAAACTCCGGCGTCTGTGGCGCCAGCAGCCGTCGCCCAAGCCCCAGAGGCGCCGCCACAAACAGGGTGCCACGTGGCGTATCGGTCAGATGCATCACCTTGGCCTCGGCCACATCGACCGCGTCCAGCACCGCAACAGCCCCGTCATAGAAGGCGCGTCCCTGCTCGGTTGCGGTCAGATTGCGGGTGGTGCGCTGAAACAGACGCACGCCGAGGTATTCCTCCAGCTGCGATATCCGCGCTGAGGTCACAGCAGGCGACACCCGGAGGTCACGGCCAGCCGCCGACATCGACCCCAGTTCATAGACCCGGACAAAGGTGCGGATATTGTCGAGATAAGACATGACAGAGGCCTGCGATTGTTCCAGAATTTTTGATACAGTTTGGCAGTATATGGGAATACCGAAGAAACCCCGGTTTGCCTAGTGTGGCTGGGCCGCATTGTCCCTGGTGTCTTTGGCATTCATCCAATCGTCGGCGATGATTTTTACCCTGCCCAGGCTGATATTGGCCATGAGAGGCGACAAAGGACCGGATTTGAATGTTTGAGCTGTTGATGATGTGGGATTGGCTGGGCTTTGCCATCCGTTGGCTGCATGTGATCACCGCCATCGCCTGGATCGGCTCCTCCTTTTATTTCATCGCGCTGGATCTGGGGCTGCGCAAGGCACCGGACCTGCCGGTTGGCGCCCATGGCGAGGAATGGCAGGTCCATGGCGGCGGCTTCTATCATATACGCAAGTATCTGGTGGCCCCGGCCGAGATGCCCGATCACCTGACCTGGTTCAAATGGGAGAGCTATATGACATGGCTCTCGGGGTTTGCCTTGTTGATGGTGGTCTATTGGGTCGGGGGAGAGCTGTATCTGATTGATCAGTCCAAGGCAGATCTGGCGCTGTGGCAGGGGATCCTGATTTCAGCCGCGACGCTATCAGTTGGCTGGCTGGTCTATGACCGGCTGTGCAAATCAGGCCTTGCCGAGCGTCCGACCCTGCTGATGGTGCTGTTGTTCGTGATGCTGGTGGCGATGGGCTGGGGTCTCAATCAGGTGTTTACAGGTCGCGCCATGATGCTGCATCTCGGTGCCTTTACCGCCACGATCATGACAGCCAATGTGTTTTTCATCATCATGCCGAACCAGCGCATCGTGGTGAAGGATCTGCAGGAAGGCCGCGCGCCTGACGCCAAATATGGCAAGATCGCCAAGCTGCGCTCGACCCATAACAACTATCTGACGCTGCCGGTGGTGTTTCTGATGCTGTCGAACCACTACCCGCTGGCCTTTGCCAGTGAATACAACTGGCTGATCGCCGCGCTTGTGTTTTTGATGGGGGTCACCATCCGGCATTACTTCAACACGCGCCATGCCCGCGCCGGGAATCCCACCTGGACCTGGCTGGCTACGGCGCTGCTGTTTCTGGGTGTGATCATCCTCTCCTCGCTGGGGCTTGAGCATGAGGGCGGCGATGCGCGGGAAGAAGCGGCGCTGAGCGGTACCGCGCTGGCGATGGCCAACACCGAAGGCTTTGAGCAGGTCCATGAGATCGTCATGGGGCGGTGCAGCATGTGCCACGCGCGCGAGCCGTTCTGGGATGGCATCCGCACCGCACCCAAGGGTGTGCTGCTGGAAACCGAAGCAGATGTGGCCCGTCGTGCGGGTGAGATCTACCTGCAGGCCGGTGTGACCCATGCGATGCCACCGGCGAATATCACCTATATGGAACCAGAGGATCGCGCTGCGATCCGGGCCTGGTTCCGCGCTGCGCAGATGTAAACCGCCCCCTGCGACGCCTGACATCCGGGCCATTGGTTCTGCGTCCAGAGCCACAGGCTGGAACGCACGGACTGCTTTCGGAGAGTTGAACGGAAAATACCCGGGAACTCTTCATGCTCCATTGACGTTACACTTCGGGTTTGCCCTATGCTAGGTGTGATCCCGGTCCCCATGTTTGCCAGCGGCACCAGATATCCGCCGGAGGCTCAAGGCCGATTTTGTCTGTTCGGAGCCTTTATGTTCTACTGCCGCGCCCTCCTCCGCTCCGTTTTCGATATGCCCCGCCGCAGCCGTTTGGGCCAATTTGGTCGCTGCATCATTTGTGCTGCGAGCCTGAGCTTCGGCAGCGCTGCGGCGCTGTCGGCGGCAGAAGCCCGGCTGGTTGCGCCCGGATCGGACGGTGATCTGAGTGACCTGTTGCAGGATGCCTCTGCCACGCTGGCCACCAGTGCCCGGGGGGAGACCGGTGTCCAGCCCTTGATGGCGGCAGCGTTGTCGGATTACCGGACGCTGGTTCAGGTGCTTTATGATCAGGGGTATTTCTCGCCTGTGGTGCAGATCCGCGTGGATGGGCGCGAGGCGGCACGGATCCAGCCACTGAATCTGCCGCGCGAGATAAAATCCATTGAGATAACAGTGAAAGCAGGGCAGAAATTTACCTTCGGCACCGCCGAGATCACCCCCCTGCCGCAGAAACGCACTGTCGATATTCCCGAAGATTTTGCCACCGGGCGCACCGCAACCACCGCGGTGCTACGCGACGCGGCGAATGCAGGGGTCGAGAACTGGCGCTATGCCGGCCACCCGCAGGCCGAGGTCGGCGGCCAGTCGATCACCGCCAACCACGTTGCCGCACGGCTTGACGCCCGTCTGCGTCTGGCGCCCGGCCCGCAGCTGCGCTTTGGCCGGTTTCAACTGGCCAACCCCTCCGCCGTGCGGGCCGAGGCGATCCAGCGGATCGCGGGCTTCCCGACCGGTGAGGTGTTTCACCCCGATCTACTGTCCAGATCCGCCACCCGGCTGCGCCGCACGGGCGCGTTTTCCGCTGTCACCATTCGGCCCGCCGAACGCGCCAATCCTGACGGCACCCTGGACTATGTTGCCCGGATCGAAGATCAACCGCCCCGGCGCTTCACCTTCGGGGCTGAGCTGAGTTCCTCCGACGGCCTGGAGGTGAGCGGCTCCTGGATGCACCGCAACCTCTTTGGCGGGGCGGAGCGGCTCAGGTTTGAGGCCCGGCTTTCGGGAATTGGCAGCGCCAATGACCTCGACGGGCGTGTCGCTGTGCGTCTGGATCGGCCTGCGGCCTTTGGCCCTGATGACAGCCAGTTCTACCTGCTTGAGGCAGAGAAGCTGGATGAGGAACATTACTCTGCCACCCGTGGATTGGGTGCCGTGGGTGTCCGGCGGGTCTACTCGGATAGACTCTTCGCCGAGGCCGCCCTGGGGTTCGAAAGCGTCCTGGCTGAAGATGTCTTTGGCAAGCGGCGGTTCAAGTATCTGGTCGGGCAGCTGCGGGCGGAATATGACGGGCGCGACAGCAGCCTGAGCGCCACCAGCGGCTATTACCTTGATGCCCGCGCTGTCCCTTTCATCGGGATTGACGGCAGCAAGTCCGGGGTGCAGCTGAAATTTGACGGCCGCGCCTACAAAGGTTTTGGCAGTGACGACCGTATCGTGCTGGCGGGACGGCTGCAGATGGGATCGGTGATCGGCCCGTCGCTGTCCGAAGTATCCCCCACCCTGCTTTTCTACTCCGGTGGTGCGGGCTCTGTGCGTGGTCACGAGTTCCAGTCACTGGGCGTGCCTGCGGGTGGCGGCACCTCAGGCGGGCGCGGATATCTGGCGCTGTCGGGCGAAGTGCGAGGCCGTATCGGTGAAAAGTTCACCCTTGTCGGGTTCTATGACGTCGGACTGGTGGACGCGGATAGTTTTGTCTCCTCGGACTCGGCCCGCCATGCCGGGGCCGGCGTTGGTCTGCGTTATGACGTGGCCGGAATCGGTGCCATTCGTCTGGACCTTGCCTATCCGGTGGACGGTGGCAGCGACGATGGTTTGCAATTCTATATCGGCATAGGACAGGCATTTTGAAACATCTCCTCGCAGCCCTTCGCCCTGCCGCCTTGCTGTCGCCACTGCTGATCGCAACCACGCTGACCCTCGCCCCGACGCAAACCTTGGCGCAGGAGCGTGAAGAGTCCGGTGGCCTGTTGGTCGATTTTCTGGAAGACACACTCTCCGGTGAAAGCCGCGCCATCCGCGTTACCGGACTGGAAGGGGCGCTGTCCTCGCAGGCCACGCTCGAAAAGCTGACGGTGGCCGATAGCGAGGGCATCTGGCTGACCATTGAGGGCGCTGAGCTGGACTGGAACCGGCTGGGCCTGCTGCGCGGCGATTTTTCCGTTAATACACTGAAGGCGGATCGCATCCACGTTGCGCGCGCCCCGGCGGCACCGCTGGAAGACCCCGATCTGCCAACCCCCGAAGCAGCGCCGTTCCAGTTGCCTGAGCTGCCAGTGTCGATCAATATCGGCGAAATCAAGGTGGGGCGCCTCACTCTTGGGCAGGATCTGATCGGGGTGGCGGCTGTGCTGAGACTCGATGGATCCTTGAGCCTGGCCGAAGGCACGCTCGACAGCGCCTTGCAGATCGCCCGCCTTGACCGTGACAGCGACCGGCTCGATCTCAAGGCCGGGTTTGCCAATGATACCGGCAATATCACCATTGATATGGTCCTGGAGGAGGACGATGGCGGGTTGGTCTCCACCGCATTGGCCCTGCCCGGTGGCCCCGACATCCGTCTTGCCCTGCAAGGCAGCGGCCCGGTTGAGGATTTCAGCGCCGATTTGACGCTGGACACGGATGGGGCACGCCGCATCGGCGGCACTGTGGTGCTTGCCGCAGCAGGCGATGCCCCTGCGGACCCGACCCTAGGCCGCCGCCCGATCGGATTTCGTGCCGATCTGACTGGAGATATCACGGCACTGGTTGATCCGGTCTATCAACCCTTTTTCGGTCCAGATATGCGCGCCCGGCTGCGCGGCCAGACCCGCGCCATGGGCGGCGTCATGATCGACGATCTGGCCCTCACCACGCAGGCGCTGGACATCTCGGGCTTTGTAGAGGTTGCTGCCGGTGGGGCGTTGGAAAGTGCCGGTTTGCGCACCGATGTGACCCCACCGCCCGGACAAGAGGCCGTCGTGCTGCCGGTGGCTGGCGGCTCCACAACCGTCACCGACCTGTCCCTACGCGCGCAAAAACCGGCGGGCCGCGATTGGACCGTGGCCGCACAAATGGAACGGCTCAACAATCCGGACCTGCGTATTGCCCGCGCTGAACTGGAGATGACCGGCACCCTTGATCAAAGTCAGGGCCTGTCGCTGGATGGGCAAATCGCGGCGGCGCTGACCGGACTGGTGCCAACAGATCCCGCGCTGGCAGAGGCTCTTGGCGCGGCGCTTACCTTTGACGGGCGGGTGACCACGGATGGCCCCGGTGCGCTGCGGATCACAGATATGCTGCTCTTGGGTACAGACTATGGCGCCACCGGTGCGGTGACCATCGACGGGCTGGAAAGCGGGTTGCGCATTGCGGCCGATATCGAAGCAAACGCCCAGAACCTCGCGCGGTTCTCAGGTCTTGCCGGGCAATCGCTGAACGGACGGATGACTGCCACCGCTGCTGGCTCTGCGACCCCGCTGTCAGGGGCGTTTGACATTGAGCTGTCGGTGTTGGGTCAGGATCTCTCTGCCGGGCTGAAGCCAGTTGACGATCTGATTGGCGGCACCACTACCATCGCGCTGAAAGCCGCGCGCGATGAGGCCGGGCTGCGCATTGATCGGTTCGAGCTGGACGCAAAGGCGCTGACCGCCCAGGCAAATGGGCAATTGGGCAGTACCTCTGGCCAGCTTTCCCTGAACGCAACGCTGAAACAGCTGGAAAAAATCCTGCCACAAGCGCCCGGCCCCTTGGAGTTCAGCGCCGATATTACCCGTGAAAACCAAATTTTCTCCGGCAGTGCAGAGCTGCGAGGGCCCAAATCCTCCCGTGCGGAGCTGACCGGTCAGATGACCACCAATGGCGATGGCGATCTCCAGTTCGATGCGGCAATCAATGCGCTGGAACGCTTTGTGCCCACCCTTGCAGGCTCCCTGAGCGCCAAGGGTACCGCCAGCCGCCGCGCCGGGGTCTGGACCTTTGATGGCGCAGCTGAAGGGCCGGCGGGATTGTCTGCGGATCTTGATGGCACGGTCTCAGAGAACAAGGGGGACGCCGATATCACCTTTGACGCGCTGGTGGCCGAAGTGCAGCGGTTTGTACCCGGATTGCCGGGACGGTTGACCGCCGAGGGCACCGCACGTCGCCGCGACGGTATCTGGCAGATCAATAGCCGCGCCATTGGCCCGGCAGGTGTCACCAGCACCGTTGCAGGCAGCTGGGATGAGGTGCAAGGCCGCGCTGATATCGATGCCAAAGGGCAGTTACGGCTGGAGGGTCTGAACCCGTTCATCTCACCCAATCTGATCCGTGGCCCGGCGCAATTCGATCTGTCGCTGAAGGGAGAGCCATCGCTGGCAAATCTGAGCGGTCAGATCCGCACCAGCGGTACCTCGCTGGCCATTCCAGCAGCGGCGCAACGGATCGATGCCATCAACGCAACAGTCTCTATTGCGCGGTCCAGAGCCAATATCCAGCTGACAGCTGCGCCCCGCGATGGTGGCCAGCTGCGCGTCACCGGACCAGTCGGATTGACCGCGCCCTTTGATGCGCAGTTGCAGATCGCCCTCGCCAATATCGGGCTGAGCGACCAACTCTCCTATGAAACTGAGCTGTCCGGTGCGCTGACGCTCTCTGGTGGCCTGATCGGCACCAACCGCCTGTCCGGGCGGATCGATGTGGGTGAGACCAATATCAACCTGGCCACCGCTGGTGGTTCCGTGACCGCAGCGCCGATCCCCGATATTCGACATCAGGGCGAACCTGCCGAGGTGCGCCGCACCCGTGCCCGGGCCGGGCTGATCGACAGTGGCAATGGCGGCGGCGACGGATCCGGTCGGACCTTGCTGGATGTACTGATCAGCGCCCCCAATCGCATCAATGCCCGCGGGCGCGGTGTCCGCGCCGAGCTGGGTGGCCAGATCCAGCTGCGCGGCAGCACCGCCAATCTGGCCCCCGCGGGCCAGATCAGTCTGATCCGGGGCACCTTCGACATTCTGGGACGGCGGTTGGCGCTTGATGAGGGGCGGATCACCCTTCAGGGGGATTTGAGGCCTTATCTGCTGCTGCGCTCCTCGGCTGCGACTTCTGAAGGCACTGCAACGCTGGAACTCTCAGGCCTGATCGACAGCCCTTCCATCAAAGTGACCTCCGACCCAGAACGGCCCAGTGAAGAGGCGTTGGCGCTGTTGCTGTTCGGGGATAATATTCAGGATCTGTCACCCTTGGCCCTGGCCCGGCTGGCCGGATCCGTCGCCACCCTCAGCGGGCGCGGTGGCAGCAACCGCGCTGAGGGCAAGCTGCGGGACGAAACCGGGGCCAGCAATGTGGAACTCGGGCTCGACAACCTTGGCGCAGGGCTTCTGGATATCGGCGGCTATGTCTCGGAGAACGTCTATACCGATTTCAATGTCAACACCCGCGGCGACAGCGAGTTGAGCATCAATCTGGATGTCAGCAAAAGCCTGACCGTCACAGGCAAGGTTGATGGCGAGGGCGAAACCGGCGTTGGTCTCTTCTTCAAGCGCGATTACTGACGTGCCCTCGTCCACCCTCCTGGATCAGCTCTTGCGACCGGCTCTTTCAAGCGCGAAACGCGCCGCACCGCTGACACCGGCTGCATCATCGGTGATCAGCCAGAGCGGCGTGGTTTCACAGCGGCTCTGTACCCCGGTGGCGGGTTGCAGGAAACTGTTGAGGAACACCTCACAGGCGGCGGTGCCAAGAATGCCACGTGCCACGCTGCCAGCAAAGAAAATCCCCTGCCCCGGCATATAGGTCGGCACCAGCTCGCGGGCAAAATCACCCAGGAGCCGCGCCCAGCTGGTTACGGTTTTGGCCGCAGGGCTGTCGCCATCGGCGAGGTAATCCGCCACGATCTGCGCGCCACCTTCGGCCGCGATACCGTGCAGCGCCTGATGATACCGCACCAGCCCCCGCCCCGAAAACAGGTCTTCATTGGTGGCGAACTCACCTGCCCGGTCGCCAAGCAGATCCGTCAGACCACGTGTAACAGGGGCCGAAAGGCTGGTGTGGCCCATCTCCGCCTCTGCGGTGTGACCATCCACTGACAGCGACACATTAAAACCGGTGCCAATGCCCGCCACCAGCGCCTGCGTTCCCCGCTGATGCCCTGCACGCAGCGACGACAGCTGGCCCGGGATCAGCGCGGGCAGCGAATGTCCAAGCGCGGCCAGATCGTTGATCACATCAACCCGTGCGCCCGCACCAAGCTGCAACTGCTGAGCGAGATCTGCAGCACTGCCCTGCCAGTTGCGATTGGTCAGCTGATACTCATTGCCATAAACAGGCCCCGCAACGGCGATGCAGGCACCAGCCAGCGGCGGCAGGTCAGGCTGCGCACAATAGGCAAGCAAGACGTTTTCCAGACTAGAAAAGCTATCGTTGGCAAAGCTTTGCAGGGCAGTGACCCCGATTTCAGGCCCGGCGAGGGCCAGCCGGGTATTGCTACCGCCCACGTCGCCAACCAGCACTGTCATATCCGAGCCCATATGCTCTGCCTTTCTGAATGTTCGATTTTCGCGAGACACTGCCGTATTCAGAGCCGAAATGCAATTCTGTGACCGCCTTAATTTTAGCGCTAACATTACCAGCGACGCCACGCAATATGCTTGCCACAGATGGTTGTTTTGAACAGTTTGGGTCTGTCAGACAGGAGTTCCGATGACCGGCACAACAGATACCCTCCGCACCGCAGCCCTGGTCCGGACCAGCGGCATGCCTGGCCGGGTGCTGTCGCGTCTCTCGGGGTGGCTCGACAGCAAGATCGGCCTGCCGTTTGACCGGTTGCGATTTCGCGTTTCGCTCCGGCATCTGTCGGGACCTCGGAAAATTGACCTGCCGCGCGAGGCTGTTACCGTGGTCGCGCTGGTCCGTGATGGCGCGTATTACCTTGATGTGTTCCTGGCCCACTACCGCGCGCTTGGGGTGTCGCATTTCGTCTTCTGCGACACCGGATCAACCGACGGCACGCTGGCACAGCTGGCACAGGAACCGGATGTTACGGTGCTGCAATCCCGCCTGCCCTGGGGGCGGTTCGAGAATATCTTTCGCGGATATGCGGCGCGGACATTCTCTGCGGATCGCTGGTGTCTTTTTGCCGATATGGACGAAATTCTTGAATTCGAGGGGCAAGCACAGCTGGGCCTGAACGGGCTGGTACGCTACCTCAACCGGCATGGCTATAGCGCGATGATGGCCCAGATGCTGGAGATGTTCCCGCAGGCCCCGTTGCGGTCGGTGGCGCAGCAATCCTACCCTGAAGTGCAGCAAAGTTTTTGCCATTATGATATCAGCGCCGTCCGGGCCCTGCCCTATCATGATCCGGCAACCGGGCTGGGTTTTTTCCTATCCCGAAACCAGATCCCCGATGCGCCGCCGCCCAAGATGCAGTTTGGCGGCATTCGTGGTGCTGTCTTCGGGGAGCGCTGCTGCCTGAGCAAACACCCGCTGGTTTTTGTTGATGCGGACACCGATCCGGCGGTGCATCCGCATGTGTCGACCGGCGTCCGGGTTGCGGACACGATGGCGGTACTGAAACACTATAAATTTGCCAATGATCCGATGGCGCGGGATCAGGCCTCACTGGAGGCGGCTTCCATCCCCCATGGTGAGGATGCACTGCGGGTTGCGGGCTTTGCCAAAAGACCCGATCTGACATTGTGGTCGCAAACTGCGCAGAAATACAATGGTCCCGAAACCGGACCTGAAGCGCTGCGCGAGGCCGGGTTTCTGCAGGTCTCAGCGCGCTATCTGACGGAGATTTTAGACTAGTGCCTGATCTATCCTCTCCTCCCCCCCCGGTTCCCACACCCCCAATCGTCGACGCGGTGGTGATTGGCCGCAACGAGGGAGCCCGGCTGGTCGCGTGCCTGCAGAGCCTGCAAGGGCAGGTCCGCCGGGTGATCTATGTCGACAGCGGATCAACTGACGGATCGGTTGCCGCCGCCGAGGCGATGGGGATTGAGGTCATTAGCCTCGACATGAGCCAGCGGTTTACAGCGGCCCGTGCCCGAAACGCAGGTCTGGCCCATCTTGATGGCGACTGTGACTACGTGCAGCTGGTTGACGGCGACTGCGAAGTGGTGCCCGGTTGGATCGCCACCGCAACCGCACGGCTGGAGGCTGACCCGCAACTGGCAGTCGTATGCGGACGGCGGCGGGAACGCGCCCCTGACGCCTCGATCTACAATCAACTTTGCGACGACGAATGGAACACGCCCATCGGCCCGTCCAAAGCCTGCGGAGGCGATGCGCTGATGCGGCTGCGCGCCCTGCAGGAGGTGGGCGGCTATCGCAACGATCTGATTGCTGGTGAAGAGCCTGAGCTGTGCCTGCGGCTGGCACGGGTCGGTTGGGGTATCTGGCGGCTGGATGCGGAGATGACGCTGCACGACGCGCAGATGCACCGATTTTCGCAATGGTGGCAACGCAGTCGTCGTGCCGGTTTTGCTTTCGCCGAAGGCGCAGCGCTGCATGGCGCAGGTCCCGAACATCATTGGGTTGCGGAAACCCGGCGCGCATTGCTTTGGGGGGCCGGTATCCCGTTACTGACTCTGATACTCCTGCCATTTTCAGGCTGGGCGCTGGTCCTGCTGCTGATGTATCCCGCGCAGGTTCTGCGGCTGACGCATCGGATGGGCCGCACCCGCGCTCTCTATTCCGTGCTGGGCAAATTTGCCGAGGCGCAGGGTGCGTTGGAATATCATTGGCTGCGGCTGCGCGGACGCAATCGCGGGCTACTGGAATACAAGTAGTGGCTGAGCGTCCACCCGATCAGGGATGGCGCAGCCGCAACGCGTGCAGCAGCTGGCCCGGAAGGATGGCGATGCAGCGCAAATAGCGCGGTCCCAGACGACGCGGGCTGCTCAGCGCGCGCCACAACCATTCCAGTGCCAGTCCGCGCACCCAGGCGGGCGCGCGTTTTTGGTGCCCACCAAGGAAGTCCAATCCTGCCCCAACCGAGGCAAAACCGACCTCCGGCGCCAAGGCGCGGCCACGAGCGGCCATGATTTCCTGTTTCGGCGCGCCAAGGGCCAGAAAACACAAGCCAATTTGCTGACGCGCCAACTCGGACAGGATTTTCTCTGCCTCCTGGCTGTTGGGGTCAAACACACCGGAAGGTGCGTGGCACCAGGCCACCTCAAGCCCCGGCACCTCAGCCTGCAAGGCGCGGGAGGCATCCTGAAGTGCAACGTCGGTGCTGCCCACCAAGGCGATGGGCACCCCGGCGCGCGCGGCCCAACGACAAAGCGGCAGCACCATATCCGAGCCCGGCATCAACGCCACGGGCCGCTGTGCAAGCTGCGACAACCAGACGATCGGGCGGCCATCCGCGACCACGAAATCCTGCGCGGCATAGGCCTTCAGAAACGCGGGCGAACTGCGCATTTTCACCAGATGGTCAAGGTTGACCGTCGCCAATGCAAAGCCGCGGCGGGTCTGGAAATGCCCCATCACCGCCTGCTCCAGTCGTGCTGGATCGGCAATATTCACATCAATCCGCGTGCCCTTTATGTCAAAATACACCCGCTTCCCCCCAATGCGCCAGAACCAGCCTTCTCCTCGATCACATGGCCCCGCCTCCGTTTCAAGAGTTTACCTCAGAATACGAATGCGGGCGACAGCGCAGGCATCTGGGGCTAAACTTATGTTCATAGGGGCAAATAGGAGCCTGAGGTCCGCACGCGATGCCAAATGCATTAGCCTATCTGATGCTGATCGCCTGGCCGGTGATCACATATAAGCTGTTTCAGCGGGTGTCGCTGCAACAGGCTATTTTGTGGTGCGTGATCGGCGGCTATCTGTTCCTGCCCCCCCTTGCCGTGTTCGACCTGCCATTGGTGCCGGATATGGACAAGGATTCCATCCCGGCTGTCGTTGCCTTTGTTATCTGTGCCTATATCCTGCGCAAACGGGTTGAAATCTGGCCGCGCCATCCGGTGATGCGGGCGCTTGTGGCGATCTTTCTGGGATCGGTGATTGCCACCGTGCTGACCAACGGAGACCCAATCGTATTCCGCGTGATCGAAAACGCCGAGCCCATCGTCTTTCCGACCTACGCCCTGCCCGGCCTGCGCTGGCGCGATCTCGGCTCGGTGATGATCAACCAGATGATCGTGCTGTTGCCTTTCTTTCTGGCGCGGCGCTACCTGTCGCATCCCGACCAGCAACGGCAATTGGTCATGGTGCTGATGGTGGCAGGGTTGGTCTACTCCGTCCCTTCCTTGTTTGAGGTCCGATTCAGCCCGCAGATCAACACCTGGGTCTATGGCTTTTTCCAGCATGATTTCAGCCAGACCATGCGCCAGGGCGGGTTCCGCCCCATCGTGTTCCTGCCTCACAGCCTGTGGCTGGCGCTATTCGTGCTGATGTCAGTGCTGGCCGCAACATCTCTGGCCCGCAGTGCAGAAGGCCCAGACAAGCGACGCTATACCATGGCGGCGATTTACCTTTTTGCGGTGCTGATCCTGTGCAAGAGCATCGCTTCGCTGATCTATGGCCTGATCTTCACCCCCTTTGTCGCCATGGCATCTTACCGGATGCAGATGCGGCTTGCTCTCGCACTGGGCGTGGTGGCGATTGTCTACCCGATGTTGCGTAACCTCGGGCTGGTGCCTGTAGATGCCATCCTTGCGCAGGCGCAGGCCTTCAGTCCCGAACGGGCGCAGTCGCTGGGCTTTCGGTTCACCAACGAGGCGCTGATGCTGGATCGCGCCGCCGACAAACCCTGGTTTGGCTGGGGCGGCTGGGGCCGCAATCTGGTCCGCAACCTCGAAAGCGGCGAGATCGAGTCGATCCCTGACGGGCGCTGGATCCTTGTTTTCGGCACCTTTGGCTGGGTCGGCTATATCGCTGAGATGGGCCTGTTGGCCGGGCCGCTGGTTCTGCTGTGGCAGCAGGTGCGCCGTCATGCGGCGTCTAGCCTGTCGCCTTTTGCGGCCCCTCTGGCGCTGATGCTTGCTGCAACATTGGTCGACATGTTGCTGAATGCCACGCTGACGCCGGTGACGTGGCTCTGCGCCGGGTCGGTTCTGGGATATGCTGAGCGGTTGCGATATCCCGGTCTCTTCACACCCAAACGGCAGCTGTTCGATGGCCATCAGGCGTTGGCCACCGCGCCGCCGCCGCGCAAACGGCGCAGCGTGCTATGATGCCGCATTATCTTCGCAATTTTGGCAGGATTGGACACAATCCGTCCCTAACGATACCGTATATCTTTTGCAGGGTTCACACTGCGCACAGGGTTTTCCGTCGGCTTGGGGGCCAGCGGGCGAACGCCCTGTTCACAGATTGGGGACCAATTCGTGCCACTGTTGCAAGACCACCCGGATAGGGCGGTCAGTGTTGTTAATTGGTTGGGGCTATGTCCAGTGCTGCATTCAGGGCCGGGCACATGATTTAAGGACGATTGGGGCAATTGAAGACATCTGGGAAAACCACGGATCGCACTCCGTTCGATGCCTCGCGGTACAGCGGGGATATCGCCATTGTGGGTATGTCGCTCTGCGTGCCGGGCGCTCAGTCCCCCGGCGTGTTCTGGCAGAATCTGCGCGACGGTGTGGAATCGATCCGCCCTGTCAGCGAAGACGACCTGCTGGCCGCAGGCGAAGACCCCGAGACACTGTCCGACCCCAACTATGTTGCCGCCACCGCAGCGCTGGAGGGGTACGCCGAGTTTGACGCCGACTTCTTCGGCTTCAGCCCGAAAGAAGCCGCGATCCTCGATCCGCAGCACCGCAAATTCCTGGAGGTGGCCTGGAGCGCAATGGAGGATGCCGGTCATCCCCCCGAGAGTCTTGACGGTCCGATCGGGGTCTATGCCGGCTGCGGCATGGGGAGTTACTTCTACTTCAACATCTGCTCCAACAAGCCGCTGGTCGATGATGTGGGTATGTTCCTGCTGCGCCATACTGGCAACGACAAGGATTTCCTGTCCACCCGCGTCAGCCATGTGTTCGATCTAAAAGGCCCGTCGGTGAACATTCAGACCGCCTGCTCAACCTCGCTGGTGGCAGTGCATTACGCCAGCAAGGCGCTGCGCGAGGGCGAGTGTGAGATGGCCCTTGCCGGAGGCGTCACGATTGAGCTGCCGCAGGGCCGGGGCTACCTGTTCAAAGAGAACGAGATCCTGTCGCCGGACGGCCACTGCCATGCATTTGACCACCGTGCGCAGGGGACCGTTTTTGGCTCCGGCGCGGGGGCGGTTGCATTGCGCCGTCTGGAGGATGCGCTGGCGGATGGCGATCACATCTGGGCCGTCATCAAGGGTTCGGCGATCAACAATGACGGCGCCGACAAGGCGGGCTATCTCGCCCCCTCGGTTGAAGGGCAGGCCAGCGCCGTGCGACAGGCGCTGCGCGCCGCCAAGACCCCGCCGGATACCATCGACTATGTCGAATGCCACGGCACCGGAACCTATCTGGGCGACCCGATTGAAGTCACTGCCCTGACCGAAGCCTACCGCGAGACCACGCCCGCGGTCGGCTATTGCCGCATCGGCTCGGTGAAGACCAATATCGGGCACCTTGATACTGCCGCCGGTGTTGCCGGGTTAATCAAGACAACGCTCGCACTGCACCACGGCCAGATCCCGCCCAGTCTGGGGTATGAGGCACCGAACCCGGCCATTGATTTTGAAACCTCGCCTTTTGTGGTCAACGACCATTTGCGCGACTGGACCTCTGCCAAAGGGCCCCGCCGCGCGGCGATCAATGCGCTCGGGGTTGGCGGCACCAACGCCCATGCGGTGCTGGAACAAGCCGCCCCCCGTCCCGCCTCAGATGAGAGCGATTTCCCGTTCCACGTGCTGTGCCTTTCCGGCCATTCGAAAGCAGCGCTCGATGCCAATGCCACCGCTCTTGCGGCGCATCTACGCGCCAATCCCGATCTGCCGCTGGCGGATGTCGCCTATACGCTGAAGGAAGGCCGCCGCGGCTTTGCCAAGCGTCGGACATTGGTCGCCGAAACCCCGGAGGAGGCGGCCACCCTGCTCGAGGCGGGCGATCCGAGGCGCGTGTTTGACCATACTTGCGCAGAAAGCACACCTGAGGTGGTCTTCATGTTCCCCGGCGGCGGCGCGCAATATGCGGGCATGGCGCGGGATCTTTATGAAACTGAACCGGTTTTTGCCGATTGGATGGACCGGGGATTGGATCACCTTGAGAGCCAGCTAGACTATGACATTCGCGCGCTCTGGCTGCCTGATCCGGGACAGGAGGGCGCCGCCAATGCGCGCCTGCAACAGCCATCTGTGCAACTGCCGCTGATCATGATCGTTGAATTCGCGCTGGCGCAACTGTGGCTCAGCTGGGGCGTACGCCCCGCCGCGCTGGTGGGTCACTCCATGGGGGAGAACACCGCAGCTTGTCTGGCCGGGGTGCTGTCGTTTGAGGATTGCATCGATCTGGTGCTGCTGCGTGGACGGTTGTTCGACAAGGTGCCTGCGGGCGGCATGCTGTCGATCTCGCTGCCGCTGGAGGAGGTGGAGGCCAGATTGCCACCGGAGCTGGACATTGCCAGCGTCAATGCCCCGCGCCTCACAGCCGTCTCCGGACCGCAGGAGGCACTGGATGCGCTGGCGGCGCAGCTGACGGCGGATGAGGTGGATCATCAACGCATCCAGATCGACATTGCCGCTCACAGCCGCATGCTGGAGGGTATCCTGGAAGAGTATCGCCAGTTCCTGCGCGGGTTGACCCTGACAGCACCCGGTCGCCCGATCCTGTCCAACCGCAGCGGCAGGATCTTGAGTGACGCCGAGGCCACCGACCCCGAATACTGGGTCGGTCAGCTGCGCAATACGGTGATGTTTTCTGCCTGCCTGGACACGCTCGCCGAGCAGCCGAACCGGCTCTATCTTGAGGTTGGCCCCGGCAAGGCCTTGTCCTCTCTGGCGCAGATGGCCCCGGCAATCAAACCCGGTCAGGTGCTCAGCTCGCTGCGCCATCCCGACCAGACGATGGCCGATGACGCCTATTTCTTTGGCGTGATCGGACGGCTCTGGGCCGCCGGACTGGAGGCAGATTGGGATCAGATCTGGGGTGATGCCCGCCGCCAGCGTCTTCCGCTGCCAACTTATGCGTTTCAGCGCAGCCGCTATTTCATCGAACCCGCGGCCCCGACCACTGCGGAAACCGCAATCAGCACGCCTCTGCGCCACGACGATCTGTCACAATGGGGATCGCGCCCCAGCTGGCGACCGGCGCTGGCCAGCTGCGATCTCGACGTCACGGCGGAATTGGATCAACAGCCTGAAACCTGGCTGCTGTTTGAGGGCGACACCGGACTTTGCGCAGATCTGGCGCCACGGCTGGAGCAGGCAGGCCACAGAGTGGTACGGGTGGCCCCCGGCGACACCTATGCACAGCTGAGCGAGAGCCGCTATATGCTGGCCCCCGAACAGGGGCGCGCGGGCTATGATGCGCTGCTTGCCGATCTGGCGCTGGCGGATCTTCTGCCCAGTCGGATCGGCCATTTCTGGCTGGTCACTGAGGGCGAGAGCTTCCGTCCCGGCGCCTCCTTCTTTGATCGCAATCTGGAGATGGGCTTTTATGCGCTGACCGCCTTGGGGCAGGCTCTGGCCCAGATCGATCTGCCGCAGCCTGTGCATATGACGGTTTTCACCACCGGGGCAGCACAGCTGCGCAACGAGCCGCTGCCCTACCCGGAAAAGGCAATGATTGCCGGCCCTGCGGGCGTACTGCCGCGCGAGATCCCCGGCCTGACCTGCGCCACGGTGGATATCGAGCTACCAACCCGCCCCAATGGTCTGCGCCGCTGGCTGTCGGAGGACGCTCCGGTGCCGATTACCGACCGCCTGCTGGAGGAGGTGCTGGCGGACCCGGCAAACGACACGGCACTCTGGCGCGGCGACAAGCGTTATGCCTTGCGGTGGCGCCCCGTGGCGCTGCCAGACAGCGAGCAAGCACCATCGTCCAACCCTGCCTTCCGCGAAGGCGGCACCTATCTGATCACCGGCGGTTACGGTGGGATCGGGCGCACGATTGCGGCGGATCTGATGCTGAGCTACGGCGCCAATGTCGTGCTGGTCTCGCGCGGCGGGTTGCCACCGCGCGATAACTGGGAAAGCTATCTCAATCGTCACAGCCCGGCCAATACAACCGCGCAACGCATCCGCGCGGTGATGGCACTGGACGCGATCGGCAGGGGACGGGTGTTGCCGCTGGCCGCGGATGTCTGCAACAGTGAGCAAATGCGCGCCGCTGTTGCAACGGCTGAGGAGACCTTTGGCCCGATCACCGGCGTCATCCACGGCGCCGGGCAGATCAACGATGCGCCGGTTCTCGCCAAGACAGAAGACGATATCGCCCAGGTTCTCGCTCCAAAGGTCAGCGGCCTCAGGGTACTGGACTCCATTTTCGGCACGGGTCAGCTGGAGTTGATGGTGCTGTTTTCCTCCTCCTCGACGGTGACGCGCCCGATTGGTCAGGTGGATTATGTCGCGGCCAATGAATACCTCAACGCCTTTGCCAAACATTGCACGGCTCTCTCCTCACCAGATCAGAGAACACATGTGGTCGCTGTCGACTGGGGGGTCTGGGCGGACGTCGGGATGGCGGCGGATGCCCTCGGCTCACACCAGCCCGAGGCAGGCAGTGACCCAAGCCCCTGCGATCAGCCGCTGTTGGACAGCCGTCAGTTTTCCCATGACGGCAGCTTGCTGTTTCACCGCCGATTGACCAGCGATCAGTGGGTTCTGGATGAGCATCGCACCAAGAATGGCACCGCGCTGGTCCCCGGTACTGGTTATATCGAATATGCCGCTGAAGCGCTGGCAGAGTTGGGGCATGACGCGCCTTTCGCGCTGCGCGATCTCTATTTCCTGCGGCCTCTGGTGGTCACTGGAGCACCTTGCGATATGACCGTCCGGTTGACCCCGGTGGAACGCGGCTATGACTTTGCGGTCTACAGCCGCACCGCGGAAGGCTACGCCCTTCATGTGCAGGCGCTACTGGAAACCGATATCAATGGGGGCACGCCTGCGCCGGTCGATATCGCCGAGCTGAGGCTCCGCACGCCAGAGATATCGGTGGCCACCCCCGCAGAACGACTGAAAACACCGCAGGAAGCGCATCTGAAATTCGGTCCTCGCTGGCATGTTCTGGAAGAAACACGCCACAGTGCTGCAGAAGGTCTTGCCCAGCTGAAACTGCCGCAGATTGCCGAAGAAGACGGCACACTGCTGCCCCCCGGGCTGTTGGATCTGGCCACCGGCTGGGCCATTGATCTGGCCCCAGCCTATCGGGGCACCGCGCTTTGGGTGCCGGTATCCTATGACAGCATCCAGATTTTTGCCCCGCTGCCCGTTGAGTTGCTGAGCCATATGCGGCTGGTCGACAGCACCGCAAGTAGCGCACGGTTTGACATCACGCTGGCGGCAGCTGATGGCACTGTTGTGGCAGAAATCCGTGGGTTTCAAATGCAGCATCTGCCCGGCGCGACCAATCTGGCCCCGGCAGAGGGCGCAGACGCCAGCGCTGAGGATCTGGGCCTGATCGCTCCCGGCAGCGCGCAGCCCTTGTCACCGGAGGAACGTCGCCTTCACCGCAATATCGCCCAAGGGATCCGCGCCGAGGACGGCCCCGAGGCTCTGCGCCGTGCGCTCGCCACCGGGCTGTCGCAGGTGGTGGTCTCTTCTCTGGCGCTGCCGGATCTGATTGCACAGGCCGATCAACCGCCGCCGCAGAATGCCGACACCAGCCAGAGCTTTGAGCGACCACAACTGGACACCGATTACCTTGCCCCGCGCAATTCGGTCGAGGAAGAGATCGCGGCTCAGTTCGCACGGCTCCTTGGAGTGGCGCAGGTTGGGGTCGAAGACAGTTTCTTTGACCTCGGAGGTCATTCCCTGATCGCGGTCCGGCTCTTTGCACAGATCAAGCGAAGCTTTGGCGTTGATCTGGCGATCTCCACCCTGTTTGAGGCCCCCTCGGTTGCCAAGCTGGCAGAGCTGGTGATTGCGCGCACCGGTGGCGGTCTCACCACCGAGGCTCCGATTGATGCCGCAGGCGACACACCGACTGAGGCCCCCAGCTATACCCATCTGGTCCAGCTGCACCCCGGTGATGGCACCGGGCGGCGACCGTTCTTCCTGGTCGCTGGCATGTTTGGCAATGTGCTGAATCTGCGCCATCTGGCATTGATGGTTGGGAAGGACCGCCCCGTTTACGGGCTGCAGGCCCGCGGCCTGATCGGCGAGGATGCGCCACATGACCGTTTGGACGAGGCCGCACGCGATTATCTTGTCGAAATCCGCAGCGTCCAGCCCGACGGCCCCTATCTGCTGGGCGGCTTCTCCGGCGGCGGGCTGACCGCCTATGAGATTGCCCAGCAATTGCAGGCTGAGGGTAAAGAGACTGCCGCGCTGATCCTTTTGGACACGCCGCTGCCGCTGCGCCCGGAGCTGTCGCGCCGCGACAAGGCGCTGATCAAATGGGCCGAACTGCGCAGCAAGGGGATCAGCTACCTGGGCGAATGGATCGGCAATCGTATCGCCTGGGAGATCGAGAAACGTCGCTATGCTGCCAGCGGCGACAGCGCAGCACCGGTGTTCAACAACCGCAAGGTCGAACTGGCCTTCCGCGCCGCCCTGCCCGCTTATGACCTGCAGCCTTGGTCCGGGCCACTGACGCTGTTCCGCCCGCCGCTGGACCGGCACTGGCAGGTCTCTGCCGGGAATTGGGTCAGCCGCGAGCGGGAATATGTCTTTGATGACAACGACTGGACCCGCTGGGCCCCCGCAGTTGAGGTGGTCGAAGTCCCCGGCGATCACGACAGTATGGTTCTGGTGCCCAATGTCAGTGTATTGGCAGGAGAGGTGAAGGCGCGGCTGGATGCCGCCGACGCCGCAGCGCTGGCCCGCAGCACAGCAGAGGCCGCAGAATGATCAAAGCCGCCGCTCCCTCCGCCGCGCCGCCTTTGGACACCTCCTCGGGTGGTGCAGAAGCGCGCATTCTGACCATCATCCTGAATTACAAGACGCCTCAGATGACGCTGGACTGCGCCGCCGCCGCGCTGGAGCAGATGGAAGAGCTGCCCGGTGAAGTGGTGATCATCGACAACGGCTCCGCCGATGGCTCTTATGAGCAGTTGCTCACGGCGGTGCAGGCGCGCGGCTGGCTGGACAGCGGCCGCCTGCGCCTGATCGCCAGCGACCGCAACGGCGGGTTTGGGGCGGGGATGAACATCGGCTTTCGCCTCGGTCTCGCCGATGGCAGCGCGCCTGAGTTCTATTATCTGCTGAACTCGGATGCCTTTGTGCAGCCAGGCGCGATCCGCGCATTGCGGGATTTCTTGCTGGCCACGCCAACCGCCGGGCTTGTTGGCTCCTACGTGCGGGGCACTGATGGGACGCCTCATTGCACCGCCTTTCGCTTTCCCACCATCGCGGGCGAGTTTGAATCCTCGGTGCGAACCGGCATTGTGACGCGCCTGCTGAAAGATGCCGTGGTGCCGATGGAGATCCCCACCGAGCCGACACAGCTGGATTGGACCGCTGGCGCCAGCCTGATGATCCGTCGCGAGGTGATTGATGCGGTTGGAGGTTTTGACGAGACATTCTTTCTCTACTTTGAGGAAACCGAGCTGTGCCATCGCGCTGCCCGCGCCGGGTGGAGCACGCATTATCTGCCCACAAGCGAGGTCGCCCATGTGGGATCCGCCTCAACCGGGATGAAGGATTGGCAGCGCACACCGCAATACTGGTTCGACAGCCGGTTGCACTACTTTCTCAGCACCCATGGGCGCGCTTACACGGTCGGGGCCACATTAGCGCTGATTAGCGGCAGCCTGCTCTATGGGCTGCGCCGGCTGGTGTCGGACAAACCGGCCTCGGACCCGCCGTATTTTCTGCGGGATCTGATCGTTCATCATAGCCGCGCGATCTTTCGCCGCCGCAAAACCCAGCCTATGGAAACCCGCCAGACCCCGTCTCAACCGGAGGAGCAGAAATGACCCCATTCTCCTGTATCGTTCTTGGCAATGAATCACTGCTTGTCGCCTGCGCGGACACATTGCTGGCCCGCGGCCACAGCATCGCCGCCGTGGTAACCAAAGACGCCGAAATCCGCCAGTGGGCCGCTGACAAGGGCCTGAGCGTGCTGGAGGATGCACGCGACTTTGGTGGATCCGTGGACTGGCTGCTGTCCATCGCCAACCTTGAGATCATCCCCGACAGCGTGCTGGCCCGCGCAGCGAATGGCGGCGTCAATTTTCACGACGGTCCGTTGCCGCGCTATGCCGGCCTCAACACGCCGAACTGGGCCCTGATCGAAGGGGCCACGGAGTACGGCATCACCTGGCACATGATCGAGGGCGGGGTGGATGAGGGCGACATCCTCGCCCAGCGCCTGTTTGCGATTGCCGGGGATGAGACGGCCTATAGCCTCAACGCTAAATGCTACGCTGCCGCGATGGACAGCTTCGGCGATGTGCTGGGCCAGCTGGAAACCGGCACACTGGCGCGGCAGGCGCAGGATTTCAGCACCCGCAAGCTCTATACACGGGCCAACCGACCCGAAGCGGGCGCCCTGCTGGATCTGGCGCAGCCTGCAACCGATTTGCACCGGTTGATACGTGCGCTTGATTTCAACGGTTACTGGAACCCGCTCTGCGCCGCCAAGGTGCAGTTGAGTGCGAACAGTGGCGTGCCGATAGCGCTGATCGGCACCGCAGAGATCGCAGAAGGATCCGGAGTGCCGGGCACCGTGCTGAGCGTCGACGCCAAGACGGTGACACTGGCCTGCGGCGACGGTGCGCTGCGGCTTGGCGGATTGCACCACAGCGACGGGCGCCCGATCCGCGCCACCGATCATGTCCAAACGGGGGATGTTCTGCCGTCCCTTGATGCAGAAGACCGCCGCGATCTGACCCGACAACTGACAGCAACCCAGGCGAGCGAGAGCAAATGGCGCAAGGCGCTGGCCGCCCTGCCCGCTGTGGATCTGCCGTTGGCAGGTCCAGCAATTGATGCCCCCGCGGACATTACGCATCACACACTCTCCCATAATGTGGCCCTGACAGAGATTGATGTGCTAAGCGTCGCCCTTGCCCTCACGCTGTGCAGTTCCGGAGCGGAGGCTGCCGGGATCGCGCTCAGCACCGATGCGCTGCAGGAGGCTGCCATCGCCGGGATGATCTGTGACTGGGTGCCGGTGCAGGCCCGCCGCGATGCACCCTTTGACGATTTGCGATCCCGGTTGACTGCGGAGTTGGACAGCACCCGCAACAGCGGTGGATTTGCGGCCGATCTGATCGCCCGCGCGCCGGAGCTGCGACAGACCGGGGGCAGCGGCCTCTGCCCGGATATCGGCTGCATGCTGGGGCGCGCGCAACATATAGACGGATGTGTGGCGACCCTTTCCCTGTCAGAGCGCGCGCTGGCCCTGCATATCGATACAGCCCGACTGGATGCGCAAGCGACCAAGCTGTTGGTGGGCCGGGTCGAAATGCTGATCGACGCGCTGGCCTCGGCGTCCGGTGGCACCATGGCCGATCTACCCGTCCTGCCAGAGGCCGAACGGCGGCAGATGTTGCTGGACTGGAACAGCACCGCCCGTTCCGACACCGGGCAAAGCACCATACCGGCGGAGTTTGCGGCCCAGGTTGCACAAACCCCGGAGGCCACGGCGCTGGTTTATGAGGGCGAGAGCCTGACCTATGCCGAACTCTCCGCGCAGGTCGATGATCTGGCTGCCATCCTGCGTGACCGCGGCGTGGCACCGGGCAGCCATGTCGGCATCTATCTGGGACGCGGACCTGATCTGGTGATTGCCGCCCTCGCCACGATGGCGGCGGGCGGGGCCTATGTGCCGCTGGATCCGGCCTATCCGGCGGATCGCATCGCACATTTCATCACCGATAGCGCCGCAAGCGTGATCCTGACCGACAGCGGACACCGGGACCAGCTGCCCGGCACATTGTCAGCCGATATCCTATGCCTTGACGCCCTGCCCGAAGTGCCCGCCGCGGCTGAAACGGCTGCCACAGCGCCCGGCCCACAGGATCTGGCCTATCTGATCTACACGTCCGGCTCCACCGGCACGCCCAAAGGCGTGATGGTGCGCCATGGCAATGTTGCGAATTTCTTTGCCGCCATGGATGACCGCATCCCACATCAGCCGGGCGATTGCTGGCTGGCGGTGACGAGCCTGTCATTCGACATCTCTGTGCTGGAACTGTTCTGGACCCTGTCGCGCGGCTTCAAACTGGTGCTGTCCAGTGATGAGGCGCGGTTGCAACTCTCCAATGGGCCGATTGCCACCAGCGACCGGGGCATGGACTTCAACCTGTTTTACTGGGGCAATGACGACGGCCCCGGTCCGCGCAAATATGAACTGCTGCTGGAGGGTGCGAAATTCGCCGATCAGCACGGGTTCAACGCCGTCTGGACACCGGAGCGGCATTTCCACGCTTTTGGCGGCCCCTATCCGAACCCGGCGGTGACCGGCGCGGCGGTGGCTGCGGTCACGAAAAATATCGGTGTGCGTGCGGGCTCCTGCGTGGCGCCGCTGCATCACCCGGCCCGCATTGCCGAGGAATGGTCAGTGATCGACAACCTGACCGACGGCCGCGCCGGTATTGGTTTTGCCTCTGGCTGGCAGCCGGATGATTTCATCCTGCGCCCCGAAAACACCCCCCCCGCCAACAAACCTGCGCTGTTTGAGGCGATCGAGACCGTGCGCAAGCTCTGGCGCGGCGAAGAGGTTGCCTTCCCGCGCAAGGATGGGGGCGACCACGCGGTGCTGACCCAGCCGCGCCCGGTGTCAAAGGAGCTACCCGTCTGGGTCACCACTGCCGGCAACCCAGAAACCTGGCGCGAGGCGGGCAGTATCGGGGCCAATGTGCTGACCCATCTGCTGGGCCAGAGCATCGAAGAGGTCGCGGGCAAGATCACCATCTATCACGACGCCCTGCGTGCCGCCGGTCACGATCCGCGCGATCACAAGGTCACGTTGATGCTGCACAGCTATCTGGCCGACACCCGCGAAAACGCGCGCGCCACCGCACGTGAACCGATGAAGGATTACCTGCGCGCAGCGGCTGGTCTGATCAAGCAATACGCCTGGGCCTTTCCTGCGTTCAAGAAACCTGAAGGGGTGAAAAACCCGTTTGAGATGGACCTCGGCATGCTGTCGGCAGAAGAGCTGGAGGCCATTCTGGACTTCGCCTTTGAGCGGTATTTTGAAGACTCCGGCCTGTTTGGCACCATTGCCGATGCCCTACAACGGGTGGAGCAGCTCAAGCAGATCGGCGTTGATGAGATTGCCTGTCTGATCGACTATGGCATCGCGCCGGAGATCGTACTGGAGGGGCTAAAGCCCCTTGCGGAGGTGCTGCGCCTTGCCAACGCCCCGCAAGAACTGGCGGCGGAGGATGTCTCGCTTGCGGCGCAGATCCTGCGCCATGGCGTCACCCATATGCAATGCACCCCGTCGATGGCGCGGATGATCACCGCGGATGCCGATGCGCGCCCGGTGCTGGGGCGGCTGTCGCATCTGCTGATCGGAGGGGAGGCGCTGCCGGGCGACCTAGTGGCCAGCCTCCGCGCGACAACCCGTGCCGAAATCCACAATATGTATGGGCCGACAGAGACCACGATCTGGTCAACCATGCAGACCCTATCCGGCGTGCCCGCCGGGACCGCGCAAATCGGGGCGCCGATTGCCAATACCACTGTTTATGTCGTCACGGACGATCTGACTCCTCAGCCAGTTGGTGTGCCCGGCGAATTGCTGATCGGCGGCGCCGGTGTAACCGCCGGTTACTGGCAGCGCCCCGAGCTGACGGCGGAGCGTTTCATCCCTGATCCCTTTGCCGATGCGGGGACGCATGTGCCCTCAACCCACCTATACCGTACCGGGGATCTGGTGCGCTGGCGTGGTGACGGTCAGCTGGAATTCCTTGGCCGCAGCGATCATCAGGTAAAAATCCGCGGCCAGCGGATCGAACTGGGTGAAATCGAGGCCGCGCTGGCAGCGCTGGACGGAATCACTGGGGCTGTTGTCGTCGCCCGCGAAACCGCAGGTGACACCCGGCTGATCGCCTATGTAACCGGGCCTGTGGCACCGGATCAGGCGGTGCTGAAGACCGCGCTCACGCAACAACTGGCTGCAGTCATGGTGCCGAGCCATATCGAACATCTCGCTGCCTTCCCGCTGACCCCAAACAAGAAGATCGACCGCAAGGCCCTGCCGGATCCCAAGCCGGTACAGATTTCCGTACCCACCTCCGACGCGCCGCTCAGCGCCGGGGCCCAGAGCAAGATTGCCGAAATCTGGAGTGACATCCTTGGCATCAGTGGTATTGGGGCTGAGGATAATTTCTTCACCCTCGGTGGCCATTCCCTGCTGGCGGTACAGGCCCACCGCGATATTCGCGGCGCGCTTGATGTACCAAAGCTGTCGATTACCGATATTTTCCGCTTCCCGACGCTGTCAGGATTGGCCGGGCATATCGACGCGCTGACAGGGGCCCCTGCGACGGAGGACGCGACAGTAGCCCCGGCGGTTGATCCGGCCGCGAAATCCGACATGATGTCCAAGCGCCGCGCAATGCGGGCCAACCGAAAGGCACGCAGCGGATGACCCTGGTTGAGCCATCCTTGCGCAGCGTCCGGCACCGGGAGCTAATCCGTCCGCTGTTTGATGGCAGCGTTGCAGTCGAGGTCTGTGACCCGCAGGCCGATCCACCTCCGCCCTTCCCTGAGGAGGCCACCTGCCTGTCACCAAACGCAGTGGAAAAACGGCGGCGCGAGTTCGCAGCGGGCCGCGCCGCTGCGCATCAGGCGATGGCAACGCTGGGCCTGACACCAAGCGCGATTCCCGTCAGCCCCAAACGCGCGCCGATCTGGCCGTCTGGGCTGGTCGGGTCGATCAGCCATTGTCGCAGCACCGCCGTTGCCGTCGTCGCCCTGCCGCAGCAAATGCGGGGGCTTGGCGTTGATGTCGAGGAGGACACGCCACTCGCCGATGATCTGATCCCGCAGATCTGCCGCCCGGCGGAGCGTCTTTGGCTGGCACAGCAGAACAATCCTGGCCAGTTGGCCAAAGTGATATTCTCCGCCAAGGAAGCCGCGTATAAATGCCAGTATCGCCTGAGCGAGCGGTTTTTCGGCTTTGACGGGATGGAACTGGAGATGAATGTGGCAGACGACACCGATCAGATCAGCGGGCAGTTTTCGGCGCGGTTTACGGCTGATCAGCCGCCCTTCCTGACGGGGGATAGGATTGAGGGAGGATTTGTCATTGGGGAGGGGCTGATCGCGACCGCCGCACAGCTGCCACAGGTGCGATGATCGGACGGCGCGGTTTTCTTGCACTCCTGTCTCTGCTACCGATCGGCGCGCAGGCGACACCCTTTGCGCTGCCACAGCTAAGCCCCCCGGCAGGGCCGATGCAGGTGTTTCACCTCGGCCACTCACTGGTGGGTCCGGATATGCCACATATGGTGCAACAGCTGGCGCCGGAGGGGCATCGTTATAACAGCCAGCTTGGCTCCGGCACGCCCCTGCAGGATCACTGGGAGCCGGATCTGGATATCCTGCATTTCGATCAGGTGAACACGCCTCCGGTCTGGCGCGACGCGCGCGAGGCGGTTGGATCGGGCGATTATGACGCCGTCGTCCTGACAGAGATGGTCGAGCTACGCGATGCGTTGCGTTATTTCAAAGGCGCGCGGTATTTTCGTCGCTGGGCGGATCTGGCCCGCGATGGCGCGCCGGAAACGCGGATCTATCTTTATGAGACCTGGCACCCGCTGGACACCGCTGATGGCTGGCTGTCGCGGATCGACAACGATCTGGATCAGCTGTGGCTTGGCGGGCTGGCCGGGTCTGACAGCCGCCGCAACCCGAAGCGCCCTGCCTATCTGATCCCTGCGGGACAGGTGATGGCGGCGGTTGTGCGCGCTGCTGAGGCCGGACAAATCGACGGGTTGACCCGCCGCGAAGACCTCTTTGCCCGCACCGATGAGGGCGCGCTGGATCAGATCCATATCAACGATCTGGGCGCCTATATCGTGGCGCTTACCCATGTCAGCACATTGTATCATCGCTCCCCGGTTGGCTTGCCCCATCAACTGCAACGGCCCGATGGCACTCCGGCTGACGCCTTTAGCGCTGAGGGCGCGCGGCAGGTGCAGGATATCGTCTGGCAGGTGGTCACCAGCCACCCCCGCACTGGTGTGTCCCCATGACGCTGGCGGATCTGGTCGCCAGTGTGGTCATGGTCGGGCACTCCCTGTTCGGCCCCGACAATCCGGTGATGCTAGAGCAGCTGCTGGCGCAGCAACCTGCCCTTACCTCCGGGCAGACCGGGGACACCATCACAGTCGAGGCGCAAATCATCAATGGCGCTCCGCTCAGCTATAATTGGGCCCATGCTGATCAGGCCGAGGGGATCAACGCCCGCACCCGGTTAACGGACGGCATCGATGTGCTGATCGTGACCGAAGCGATCCCACTGGCCAACCATCTGAAATGGAGCGACACCGAGGGGGCGCTGGCAGAGTTCTACACGCTTGCCTATGGTGCCAATCCCGAGGTGGAGGTCTATCTGCAGGAGACCTGGCACAGTCTGAGCAGCGGCACCGGAGCTGAGGTGCCGTTCGACGCCGGCGCAGCGATACCATGGCGTGACCGTTTGTCAGCGGATCTGCCCCGCTGGCAGAACGTTGTCGATACGGTCAACCGCAAAACCGGCGGCGATATCAAACTGCTGAAGGCGGGACAGGCGATGGCCAGGCTGGATGACGCCATTCAGGCAGGAACCGTGCCGGGCCTGAGCCGGATCGGAGAGGTCTTCGCCGACGACATTCACCCCAATGATCTGGGGTTCTATTTCCTCTCTGCCCTGCAATATGCGGTGTTGACTGGCCAGTCGCCAGTTGGTCTGCCGCATCAGCTGCGTTCGGCGTGGGGTGGTCGCTACGAGGCGCCCGCGCCTGCACTGGCGCGACGGCTGCAGGAAATCGCCTGGGATGCGGCATGGGACCGGGTTCAACGGGCATCGCTGCCCTCAGATCCACCGCCCCTGCCCGCGGATCCGGTTCTGCCCGCCTTGAACCGGCCTGTGCAGGCCAGTCAGACCATTGCATCTGACGCAGCCACGGTGAGGACAGACCCCGCTCTGATCGACGTGCCCAGGCAGCCGATTGGTATGAACCTTGCCTCTATCGCCGATTGGAGCCCGCAGGCCCCCTTCCTTGATCACTTCAAGACCGCGCGCCCTTGGATTGGGCATCTCGCAGGTCAATGGGGGGGCGCGGATTACTCTGATCTGGCGGCAGCGGGATATCTGGATCGGGACGGCTGGCCCACTGCCATCCCGCCGGAACTGGGCTCAGTCGGAACCTTGATCCTCACGGATCTGCCGGAAGAGGCCAGCAGCCTCACAGGGCGGTATGTGCTGCAGTTTGAAGGCGACGGGATTGTCGAGGTCACGGGCCGGGCAAGAAACATCCGCTACGGCAAAAGCGAAATCCGATTTGACTATGCGCCAGGGCCCGGCGCGGTTGAAATCCGCATTCAGCGCAGTGACCGGCAAGGTGTCGGCGACTACATTCGTAACATCACTGTGGTGATGGAAAGACACCTGCCCGACTGGCAGGCCGGGGCCGTGTTCAACCCGGATTGGATCGCCCGGATGCGCGGGTTTGCTGCGCTGCGTTTCATGGACTGGATGGCCACCAACGACAGCACTCAGGTGGGATGGGAGGATCGCCCGCGAGTGCAGGACTACAGCTGGACCGCGAAAGGCGCCCCGGCGGAGGTGCTGGTGGACCTGGCCAATCGCCTGCAGGCCGATCCGTGGTTCACGCTGCCGCATATGGCCGACGATGTCTATATCCGCAACTATGCCCGACTGGTCCGCGACCAGCTGGATCCGGGACTGACCGCCTATGTGGAATACTCCAACGAGGTCTGGAACTGGCAGTTCGAACAGGCGGTCTGGGCCGATGATCAGGCGCGCGCGCGCTGGGGCGGGCAGGATCTGTGGATGCAGTTCTACGGGGGCCGCGCCGCCGAGGTTGCGATGATCTGGACCGAGGTATTCGGCGACGCGGCAGAGGACCGTCTGGTGCGTGTCGTCTCTACCCAGACCGGTTGGTTGGGGCTTGAAGAGCAAATACTGGCCGCTCCCCTGTGGGTGGCCGAAGACCCGACGCGGCGCCCACCCGCGCGCCTTTTTGATGCCTATGCGGTGACTGGTTACTTTGGTGGCATTCTCGGTCTGCCCGACCGCGCGCCCACCCTGCGCGCCTGGATCGCACAAAGCCGGGAACAAGCGGCGGCGGCAGCTGAGGCCAAGGGTCTGCACGGGGCTGCAGCTGCGGAGTTTGTGGAGGCTCACCAATATGATGCCGCCAGCGCCCTGGCTGCCGCAGAGTTGCGCGACGGGCTTGTCTCCGGCAGTTCCGAGGATACTGTCAGCGATCTTGTGGGGCGGGTCCTGCCCTATCATGCCAAGGTCGCCGAGGCGCATGGGCTTGACCTGATCATGTATGAGGGCGGCAGCCATGTGGTGGGTCTGGGCGCGATGGTGGATGATGAAATGCTGACCGGGTTCTTCAGCCATTTCAACTACACCGAGGAGATGGGCGCGCTGTACCGCAGTCTTCTGGCAGGCTGGCCGGACTTGGGCGGCAGCCTGTTCACCGCCTATTCGGATGTCTCATCCCCCGGCAAATGGGGAAGCTGGGGCAGCCTGCGCTATGTGAGCGATGACAACCCGCGCTGGCGCGCGCTGGAGGCCGCAAAATGACACTGCTTTTGAGCGTGCTGATACCGGCCCACAATGAGGCAGGCTATATCGGGGCCTGCCTATCGGCGCTATTTGCAAGCGATCCGCTACCAGCCGGTGCAACGGGAGAGGTGCTGGTGATCGCCAATGGCTGCGCCGACACCACCGTCGCAGAGGCCCGTGCCGTAACTGCGCCGCAGGGGTGGACCTGTAGAGTGATCGACCGGGCCGAGGGTGGAAAGATCGGCGCACTTGCAGATGGCGAGGCGCGGGCCACGGGATCTGTTCTGGTCTATCTTGATGCGGATGTGATCGTATCCCCCCCTTTGCTGGCGCAGATCTGCGCCGCGTTGAAGGGGGATCGGCCACGCTATGCCAGCGGCGCCCCACAGTTGTCTCCTGCCCGCAGTCAGGTCAGCCGTCTATATGGGCGGTTCTGGGCCAAGCTGCCCTTTGTTCGCGAAGGGGTGCCGGGGTTCGGCCTCTTTGCGATGAACCGCGCCGGGCGGGCGCGCTGGGAGCAATGGCCGGATATAATCGCTGACGATATCTTTGCCCGGCTTCGCTTTGATCCGGCAGAGCGGATCCGGGTGCAGGCCAGCTATCAATGGCCGCTGATCGAGGGGTTTCGCAATCTGGTACGGGTGCGCCGCCGCCAGAATGCCGGGGTAGCGGAGATTGCAGAACGGTTTCCCGCTCTGCTGACCAACGAGGACGTTCACCGACCAGGCCTGGCTGTAATCCTGCGGCTGGCGCTGCGTGATCCGGCGGGGTTTATGACCTATTCTGCCGTGGCGCTGGCTGTGAAATCACCGCTGTTTCGCACCCGAAATGAGGCGCGCTGGACCCGTGGGCGATAGGTATATCAGGTCGAGGGCCTAGCCCGGTTCCCGTGGCAGGGCGGCTTGGAAGTGCTGCGCCAGTTTCGCCGCCTCGATATCACTGTCGTGACGCTGCAGCACACGGGCGCGCCCGGCCTGTCCCATGGCAACCCGCTCAGCATGGGGCGTGGCGGCAAGGTCCCGGATTGCCTGCGCCAAAACGCCCGGATCCCCAGCTGGCACCAGCCAGCCGGTTTCTCCCGGCAGCACCAGTTCCGGCGTCCCTGCAATATAGGTTGCAATCACCGGGCGTGCCGCGGCCATGGCTTCCATCACCACCATCGGCAGGCCTTCGGCGAAGGAAGGCATCACAAGCGCCTGCGCGCGCGCCAGCTCTCCCCTCACCTCTGCCTCAGAGAGCCACCCGGTCAGCGTCACATGATCGCCCAACCCATGGCGTGCAATGGCCGCCTCAAGATCGGGGCGCATTTCACCATCGCCGATCAACGCCAGATGCAGGTGAGGGTAATCCGCGACCAGCTGCGCCATCGCCTCAATCAGCACCATCTGGCCCTTCTGTTCCACAAACCGACCAATCGCGGCAAGGCGAAGCGGTCCCTCGGGCAAAGGCGCTGGATCGGCAAAGCGCGCGGGTTCAATCCCGCAATGTACCACCTTCAGTCGCTCCCAGCTGCCAAAGGCAGCCCAGCGGCTCAACTGACTGCGGCCAAAACTGCTGATGGCGACAGCAAATCTGGCGCGGTCGACTTTCTCCCCCAGCGACAGCGGCTCAGGCGCGTCGAATTCCTCCGGGCCATGGGTGGTGAAACTGTAACCCGGCGCCCCCAGAACCTCTGCCAGCATTGCAACTGCCGTTGCGTTGGTGCCGAAATGTGCATGCAGATGGGCGATCTGATGTTGGACGGCATAATCGGCGACATAGGCCGCCTCAGCCAGATAAATCAGGTGACGCAATCGACCAACCTGCGAGGCAGCGCCCAGCCGCCAGGCCATACGCAATGCAGATATCACCGAACCGGGCGCCCGGATACAGGACCGCAGCAGTGCCGCGGCCAATTTCGGCGCTCCGGCCTCAAGCACATAGGTGGTGCGGTCCTGTTCAGCCTGATCACCGGGATCGACCAAAGGCGCGCCGGACCGGCGCATGGCGATCCGGTGGATCATATGGCCCTGACGCTCCAGTGCCTGCACCTCGCGCCGGATGAAACTATGCGACGGCTGCGGATAGGTATTCAGTATATACGCTATTTTCACGAGGACGACGGCCCATTTTATGCAAGAGTTATCGTAGGGTATCGTCAGTTGCGGCGCTTGCCCAGCATTGCCGCGAAGGTGCCGTGGAATTGACGCCTTTGAGGATCAGTGTCGCAAGTGTATCGCAAAAATTCGAGGATATTGATGCAGCAAGTCCTGTCGCTCTTCCAAGGTGAAAGCCTCGCAGCGCGCGTACTGCGCTCGGCCTCGTGGCTGATGATGGGCTATGGCGGCAGTCAGGCCCTGCGGCTGGCGGCCAATCTGGTGATGACGCGCCTGCTGTTTCCTGAAGCGTTCGGCCTGATGGCGCTGGTCAGTGTTGTGATCACCGGGCTGGCGCTGTTCTCGGACATGGGGATCGGGCCGTCGATCGCGCAGAGCAAACGCGGTGACGATCCGGATTTCCTCGACACGGCCTGGAGCGTTCAGGTGGTGCGCGGTTTCGCGCTCTGGGGGCTGACGCTGCTCTTGGCCTGGCCGGTGTCGCAATTTTACGATGCGCCCGAACTGCTGTGGTATCTGCCGATTGCCGGGATCGCGTTGGTGATCAACGGCTTTGATCCGATCCGTGTCGAGACCGCGCATCGGCATCTTCTGGTCGGGCGACTGACGGCGCTGGAGCTGCTCAGCCAAGCCATTGGTATCGGCGCCATGGTCCTCTTGGCCTGGTGGACACAATCGGTTCTAGCGCTGGTACTTGGCAGTGTTCTGCAGGCGGCAGCGTTTCTGCTTGCGGTGCATCTGGGACTGCCCGGACGACGCAGCCAGTTTCGTTGGGAGGCCAAGGCGCTGAAGGAGTTGCTGCATTTTGGCAAATGGATCTTTCTGTCCACCGCCTTCTGGTTTCTGACGTCTCAGGGGGATCGGGCCATTCTGGGCAAATTTGTCCCGCTGGATGTCCTGGGCATCTATAATATCGGTTTTTTCCTGGCGAGTTTCCCGATGGCACTGGGGCATGCAGTGAACCAGCGGCTGATGATTCCGGTCTATCGCGACAAGCCTGCACATGTCGCACCTGAATACCGTCGAAAACAACGACAGCTACGGGCCGGCCTCAGCGCGATGATCCTGACTATTCTGCTGTCGATGGCCTGGCTTGGCCCATGGCTTGTCGATCTGCTCTATGATGCGCGCTATGCCTATGCCGGTCCTATGGTGGTGCTGATTGCGCTGGCGATGGTGCCTGCGGTCATCACCATGACCTATGATCAGGCCGCCCTGGCTGCTGGGGACAGCCGATCATTCTTTTTCTTTACCGCCGCGCGGGCGATGGCGCAGACCGGGCTGTTTCTGGCCGGGGTGATCCTGTTTGGCCTAACCGGCGGGATTGCCGCACTCGCGCTGGCGATGGTGCTGGCCTATCCGGTGATGATCTGGCTGGCGACCAAACATCATGTCTGGGACCCGCTGCATGACCTGTTGTTCACCGGTCTGGCAGCGGTTGTTGGACTGTCGGCGATCTGGTGGCACTGGGGACGGCTGGCAGAGATGATCAACGCGGTCGGTTGACGCCTGCCATCTGCCGACCTTGCGTGGCTGAGCTCAACCGCTTGGCTCGGTCCCTGACCGTCGCCGCCCGCCAAAAGCCATGCGCAGCCGCGCAAAGAAGCCGCGGCGTTTGGAAGAGGTGTCGAGATAGGGGATTGCGACAACAGGTGTCAGACCGGTTTCCCGCTCCATCTGTACCACGCTGCGCAAAACCGGACGCCGCAGTTCCAACAGAAACGCAATGCCCAACGCCAATCCGATACTGGCAACACCGCCCATCAGGGCCTTTTTCTTACGCCCGCCTGTGGCAGGGTAATCTGGCAGCGGTGCAGATTCGATCACCGTCAGGCGCTCTGACTGGCGTGACGCTTCCAGACGGAAGCCGACCTCTGCCTCGGTGCGGCGCTGGGAGATCAGTTCCAGTTCAGTCTGCAGCTGACCCATCCGGCGCTCATAAACCCCCAACTGGCGTTCCACCTCCGGCGTGGTTTCCAGCGAACGCTCCAGAGCGCTGCGACGGTTCAGCAGCAAATCCCGCTGAGCATCAAGCGTGGCCAATTTCTCCTCAAAAACTTCGAGCATCCGCTGTGCGGTTGCCTGACGCTGGTTCGAGGTGGTCTGATCCGCCTGTCTGCGCAATTCGATCTGCTCACGCTCGATCTCCAGCAGGCCGGTGTTCAGGGTCGAAATCTCTTCCCGTCGCATCTCAATCCCGCCGGGCAATGCAACATTATTGGCATTGCGATAAGCGGTGATTTCATTCTCCAGCTCAGCCACTTCGCTGATGAGGGCGGTTTCCTTCTCCACGAAGAAGGTCAGGGTCTCGCGCGCCTGCTCAATCCGGGATGTTTGACTGAGTTCGATCGTACGGGTGGCAAATTCGCTGGCGACCGCCTGTGCCTGCTCCGGCGTCGGCATCAGGGCGGAGATGGTCAGCACCGATATCGTGCCATCATCGGCAAACCCCTCCCGCGCGGCGGCCACCCCGGTGAGCGATACGGATTCCCGCAACAAGGCCACCTTCTCCGATGGGACCAGACCCGGCAGGTCCTTATAGAGGCCGAATTTTTCGATGATATCCAGAACCGACCCCCGGGCCATCAGGCGCTGTTCGATCAGCTGTAAGCGACGTGCGGACGACCCATCGACGGTGGATTTGGCCAACTCATCAGCGATCTTTGGCCGGGTGATCTGCAGGACTGCCGAGCTTTCGTAGAAATGCTGCTGCTTGGCCGCCACCCATAACGACACCATAGCGCCAAGGAGGATGACCCAGAAGATCACCGACGCGCGCCGACGCAGCATGTCCAATATGTCATCCAGAGTGCGGATCGGTCCCATGTCTCGGCTCGTCGTTGGTTACGGTTAGGTGAATGTCAGATTGCAGGGCGGCACCGGGGCCTGTGGCGGCATCTACTGGCCATATTGCAGCAGGCCAGCGCCGCGCGCCCGGTTCAGGCTGACGCCAAGCAGCTGGGTCTGGCCGTCGATCAGCTTCTCACAGGCGGCAAGATGTTTGGCAGTGGTGCGGGTGCCGTCGGCGATCAGCAGAACCCCGTCCACCTGCGGCAGGAAGGCCGCGGCATCATCATGTTCGAGGACCGGCGGTAGATCGAACAATGCGACATCGGCGCCGGTGCTTAGCACCATGTCATCGATCACACTGGCGCAGCGCCCGTCATGGAGGATTTCAGCAGCGTTGCGATCTGGCGCCGCCGTCAGCCCGACCGCAAGCGAGGCGGCTGGCCGGATCAGGTGTTCAGGCAGCGTCAGCTCCCCGGCCAAAAATCCCGGCATGTCCCCTGATGGCGGCAGTTTCAGCGCTGCCGCAACACCAGGTCGACGGAAATTCAAATCCATCAACACAGTGCGAGTGCCGGGAACCCGCGCCATGCTGAGTGCAAGGTTGACGGCGGAAAACGTTGCACCGCAGCCCGCTGTCGGCGCTGCGATAGCCACGCGTTTCCAGCCCTGAACCTTCAGACTGTGCAGCAACCGCGTGCGCAGGAGATCAAAGGCATTTGCAGTTGGTGAGTTGCGGAAGAAATTGACCAGCGGAGAGCGCGCGACCTGATGCCCGCGGATATCCAGTGGCACCCGGTGGAGCCGTTCCCAGACTTCAGGCAGGGGCGCCGGCAGGCGCGGTGGCTGGGGGTCAGTCTCCGCAAGCCCCTCAATCGGTTGTCTCCTGCCAGTTTTTGGGCGGCGGGCAAAGCGGTTATGCTCCCCGTCCTGCGACAGGCGCGAGGTGGCTTTGACGGCTGAGGCCGCCATATTACGGGCGCTTGTTTCGCTGCTGTGCGAAGTCGGTGATACAGAGTCGGCCTGCCCGGACAGAGCGGAGTCATGCTCTGGTGCCGAGGTGTCGCGCCCTTTGCGGCGGCGAAATCTCTTGAAGCCTTGTTGCGTCATCGCGAAGGGATCGTCCCATTCCAGTTTCTGTGCACAGCTGCCTAGGGTCTCCGGTCCGGTCATCACATCTTTCATGAAACCCCCTCGCAGTTCTACCACGTTCGGCAGAACGCGCCTATAGCCCGGCCATCACAGTTAGCCCAGGACGGTTAATATCCCGTACCCCGCAGAACGACGCCCACGGTGCGCCAGATGAGATCGACATCAGCGCGCAGGCAGAGATCACCGTGATAGTCAGCATCAGCACGGGCTCGCACAGCAAAACCACTCTCGTTGCGAACGGAAACCTGCCACAATCCGGTAATTCCGGGCTTGAGATCGAAATAGGCGGTGGCATCACCATAGAGCGGCAGCTGATCCGGCATCATTGGGCGCGGGCCGACAAGGCTCATCTCGCCAATCAGTACGTTCCAAAGCTGCGGCAGCTCATCCAGCGAAGTTGTGCGCAAAAAGCGACCAACCGGGGTGATGCGTGGATCCTCTTTCAGTTTCTGCGTCTCATCCCATTCACGCCGCATCGCCGGATCGCTGGCCAGATGGCGTTCCAGCAGCTGTTCAGCGTTGCGAACCATGGTGCGCAGTTTCAAGATAGAGAACACCCGACCGCGCTGACCAAGACGGTCCTGCGTATAAAACGGATTGCCACCCTCGAGCCACAGCGCAAGCGCTGCCATCAGGATCAGAGGCAGGCTGATCGGCAAAGTCAGAAGCACCAAGGCAATATCCAGACAGCGCTTTCCAAAGATGGCATAGCCACTCTGCGACGTAACGCCCGCTCCCCCACCGACTGCACCAGCCACAGCATGCGACATCTTCAGAGAACCGGTTGCGCTCCGCCGTGGCGACGCTGGCGACGCCGAAAGCTCAGCGTTCATATTGGCAACACCCGTCCCAATGAGGGGGGCATCACCCACGAGAGCAACCAGACAACCGTTGCCGAGTGACGGCCAACGGGACCAATTGGCCCGACCGGTCACAGCACCGGACGGGCGTGCAGCCCCCTCTTGCACGAAATCCTTCATCTCCAACCCCAATCTGGAGCCGCCCCCGCGGCCCTTCACCTCTGCGCTGAAACAACAGCGTCTTTGCCCCCGCAAAAAGCGGGCGCACTCGCACCAATCTGAGTATCCCGACACGGCAGCGCCTCGGGTCCCAAGTCCAACAAGATCGATGGTTTTCCTCCAGCCACACCCCCATGCGGCTGGAACCTTCGTCCCAATCAGGCGGCCCTTTTAGGTCGCCATCCAAGCCGCAGTTGCGGCAATTTCTTAATAAAGCAATTTTAGACAAATCTCAGTAAAAACCGAGAGAGGGCGCTATTTGCTCAAATTTGAGTAAATCAGGGCGCCAGTTGAGAAACAATTCCTCAAAAGGATAGGAACTATCCGCACAGCCTACCCAAAAGTATAAGGAATCAGCCAAGACTCAGGGATAATTTCGAGTCAAACCAGAACACAGCCCAAAGGCGATATTAATCATACCTTTCGCGCCATAGGTTTTGTTAACCTATTTTGACACATCGGACGGGCAATTCAGCGAGCACATCTGAGGGTGTCAGGACCAGCGTTGATCATCGGCCCTAAGATTGGCAAGGAGAGCGGGAGTGCCACCGCCATCTGGTGCCGCCGTATTCCCGAAATGCCGCTGGCACCCTACCTCGCGATCAGGACCAAAGGACGAAACTATGTGCGCCGCATCTGCCGACCCATCATCCGCCTCTCCCGCCGGATACCCCGCTATCAAGTCTGCCAACTGGATCGCGGCGGATCATGCAGACGGGCGGATCATGGTCTGGCTGATGCACGAGGGGGAGGCGCGACAGCAGGTCTCCGCCCAATCAAGCGGCGAGTTGATGGCGGATGTCACTGCCGCGATCAGCGAGCTGCGCGATTGCCCTGCTGATACGCCGATCCTGCTCAGCGATGACAGTCTGCGCGGCGGCGATACCGGGACCATCACAGTGCCTGCGAAAGTGGCGGCGCGGCCCATGGGCGATGCCACGCTTGGGACGCATCCGCTACGGTTGCTCGGCGGGCTGTCACAAGCCACCCCGCCCGCAGTGATGCGCGGTGCCTGCAATCGCATTGCCGGGTTTCTCAGTCTCAACCCGGATTGGGACGGCGTGATCTGTGTCGCCGGAGCGACAACCCATTGGGCGTTAATCAGTGCAAATGAGGTGGTCAGTTTTCAAAGCTTTCTGACGCCGCAGCTTTGGCACGGCCTGGCCCCGTGCCTCGGCATCGGCGGCACGCCCGTATATGATCGCGCACAGCGCGCTGAGTTGACGGCATCTATGGACACCGTTCAATCAAAGCCGGAGGCGCTGGCGGCGCGGTTGGCGGAGCTACAAGCCACACAGGGGGCGCAAGGCAATACGGGTGCCGCCCGTTTGTGGGGACTGCTTCTTGGGGCCGAACTGTCCGCAGCGCGCCCCTATTGGCTGGGGCAGAATGTTGCCCTGATTGCGCCCGCACCGCTCGACACGCTCTATCAGGCGGCACTTGACCATCAGGGGGTGCCGGTGACGCGGACGGATGCCGACCGCATGGCCCTGGCGGGCCTTGTCAGCGCCTGGCGCGCGATGACTTCCTGACCCTGGCCCCTCCTCACTGCGGGCTCTACTCCTAGGGGAGCGGACCCGTCTGGAACAGGCGGATCTTCAACCCGCCGTGGGCCACCGGAGGGCCGAAGGGTTTGAACGGCAACTGAGTGGCCTTGGCCAATGAGGTTTCGCTGGTGACAATACCAACCCGCCAGCCTCTGAAACGGGCCATCAACGTCTCCCCAAGGGCGGCGTACAGCGCGTAGAGCAGCTTCTTGTTACCGATACGTGCGCCATAGGGCGGGTTCACGATCACCAGTCCCGGCGTCTCATTCGGACCGAGATCTGGCGGCGTCAAATCGCTGACCGCCTGCTGTGTGATCTGGACCAAATCCGCAACGCCTGCGCGCTCTGCATTGGCGGCGGCCATCTCAACAGCACCGGCGTTACGGTCTGACCCGAAGCAGCGGGCGCGGGTCGCGCGTGGTGTTTCCTGCGCCCGCAACGCCGCCCAGCCTTCGGGATCGAAGCTGGCCATCTGTTCGAAGGCAAAGCTGCGGCTGCGCCCCGGCAACAGGCCAAGCGCGATTTCCGCGGCCTCAATCACAAAGGTGCCGGAACCGCACATCGGATCCACCACGGGTTCCTGCCCGTCATAACCGCAGTCCCGCAGGAACAGGGCCGCGAGGTTCTCGCGCATCGGCGCCTTGCCCACGGCCGTCTTGTGGCCGCGCTTGTGCAACCCCTCGCCCGAAGTATCGACGCTGAAGGTGCAGAGGTTATCCTCAATCCGCAGCTTCACCGTGATGGGCGCATCGGCGCTAATCGGTGCCCCGAGCTCTTCGGTTATGGCCCGTTCGATCCGCTGGGTGGCGGCGCCGGCGTGGTAGATCTTCGACTTCTTATTGGTCGTGGTTTCAACCCGTACCGGGACATCGGGGCGGAGCACATCGGCCCAGGGAAATTTGCGCGCCCGTTTGTCCAGTTGGGCGAGGTGAAAGGCCCGGAATGATCCGATCCGCGCCAAGACCCGCGCGGCGCCGCGCAATTGCAGGTTGGCGCGCCAGACATCGTGCCAGTCCCCCTCAAAAGTGACGCCGCCGGGCACGGTTTTTGCATCTGCAAACCCGGCCTCCGCCGCTTCGCGCTGGAGGGTCTGCTCCATCCCCGGCGGGGCGGTCAGGAAAATTTCGAATGTATCGTTTGTGTCCATGGCCTCTCCTTAACGGTAAAAACCATTGTCAGCGACGTCAAAGTGTACCCGCTTCCCTGCCCGCCCCAGCCGCCAGCGACCACCCGCAACTTGGTTCGGATCCCGCACATTGGGATTCCTGCCGCATTTGCCGCAACGCAGCACGGGCAATCCCTGCGAGGCGATTGAAGAACTCACCCTAAAGGAGAATTCATTGTACTTTAAAATCATATCGTTACGTCAAACTAAAAAATTAGTTTGACAAGGCAGACCCCGGTGTGGAACCTGTTTGTCAGCCGGGTGCAACGAGGCATCTCTGGCCACAATAAATCACTAGGGAGGAGAAAGATGCGTAAGTATCTTTTGTCCGCAGCCGCGGTTATTGCCGTGGTCGCGGGACAGGCAGCCTATGCCGATGAGGCCGCTGCCAAGAAATGGATCGACGAAGAATTCCAGCCCTCGGTTCTGACCAAGGACGAACAGCTGTCGGAAATGCAGTGGTTCATCAAAGCGTCCGAACCGTTCTCGGGTATGGAAATCAACGTCCTGTCTGAAGGCATTCCGACGCATAGCTATGAGTCCGAAGTTCTGACCAAGGCATTTGAGGAAATCACCGGCATCAAGGTGAACCATCAGATCCTCGGCGAGGGCGAAGTGGTTCAGGCTGTGCAGACCCAGATGCAGACCAAGCGGAACCTCTATGACGCCTATGTCAACGATTCCGACCTGATCGGCACCCACTCGCGTCTGCAGCTGGCGTATAACCTGACCGACATGATGGAAGGTGATTTCTTTGACGTCACCAACCCAGAACTCGATCTGGGCGACTTCATGGGCACGCAGTTCACAACCGGTCCCGATGGCGACCTGTATCAGCTGCCAGACCAGCAGTTTGCGAACCTCTACTGGTTCCGCAAGGACTGGTTTGACCGCGAAGACCTGCAGGCCGCGTTCAAGGAAAAATACGGCTACGATCTGGGTGTTCCGGTCAACTGGTCCGCATATGAAGACATCGCCGAATTCTTCTCGAACGACGTGAAGGAAATCGACGGGACCACAATCTTTGGTCACATGGACTACGGTAAGCGCGCGCCTGACCTTGGCTGGCGTATGACCGATGCCTGGCTGTCGATGGCCGGTGCCGGTTCGAAAGGTGAGCCGAACGGTGTGCCGATCGACGAATGGGGCATCCGCATGGAAGCGGATTCCTGTAACCCTGCCGGTGCAAGCGTGACCCGCGGTGGTGCTGCCAACGGTCCGGCTGCGGTCTATGCGATCCGCAAGTGGGATGAATGGCTGCGCAAATTCGCCCCTCCGGGTGCCGCATCCTATGACTTCTACCAGTCGCTGCCCGCCCTGGCACAAGGCAACGTTGCTCAGCAGATCTTCTGGTACACTGCGTTCACCGCCGATATGGTGAAGCCGCAATCCGAAGGCAACAACACTGTTGACGGCGAGGGCAACCCGCTGTGGCGGATGGCGCCCAGCCCGCATGGTCCCTACTGGGAAGAAGGCCAGAAGGTTGGCTATCAGGACGTTGGATCCTGGACCTTCCTGAAATCCACCCCGGTGGATCGCGCCAAAGCGGCCTGGCTCTATGCCCAGTTTGTTGTGTCCAAGACCGTCGACGTGAAAAAATCCCACGTTGGTCTGACCTTCATTCGGGACTCCTCCGTGAACCACGAGAGCTTCACCGAGCGCGCACCCAAGCTGGGTGGTCTGGTCGAATTCTACCGTTCGCCCGACCGCGTTGCATGGTCCCCGACCGGCGTGAACGTGCCTGACTATCCGAAGCTGGCCCAGATCTGGTGGCAGCAGATTGGTGACGTCAACTCCGGCGCCTTCACTCCGCAGGAAGCCATGGACCGTCTGGCCGAAGAAATGGACATCACCATGGCCCGTATGCAGCGTGCAGACGAGCAGGCAAGTGTCTACGGTGGCTGCGGCCCGCGTCTGAACGAAGAGAAAGACGCCGAGTGGTGGTATGCCAACGGTGGCGCCAAGCCGAAACTGGAGAACGAGAAGCCTCAGGGTCAGACCGTCAACTATGACGAGCTGGTTGCCCGCTGGGCGTCTGAGTAACCCCTCCTCCCCGTGGGGAGCGTGCGGATCTATCCGCTGCGCTCCCTACTTTCGCCCCGGAGCTTGGCTGGCCCGCTCCGGGGCACCCCCTTCCCCTAAAAATGATCGCGCATGCCGCGCGCAACAGGCCGTCCGCCGGAAAGTCAAAGCAAGATGGCACTCGAACTCATAAATGTGACCAAACGCGTCGGCGCCCAGCTGCATATCAAGGAAACCTCCCTTGTGCTGGAACCGGGTCACTTCAACGTCCTTCTGGGCGCCACCGGGTCTGGCAAGACCTCTCTCATCAAGATGATGGCCGGCCTCGACCCGATTGCCAGCGGACAGGTGGTGATGGATGGCCAGGACGTGACCGCGCTCAGCACCCAAAAACGCAACATCAGCCTGGTGCATCAGTTCTTCATCAACTACCCCCATATGACTGTCTACGAAAACATCGCCTCGCCGCTAAAAGTGGCTGGAATGGCGAAGTCCGAGATTGAAGGCCGGGTCGAAGAAGCCGCCGATATCCTGCAGCTGCGCCCGATGCTGCATCGCCGCCCGCATGAATTGTCCGGTGGTCAGCAGCAGCGAACCGCGCTGGCCCGTGCGATTGCAAAGGAAAGCCGTGCAGTTTTTCTGGATGAGCCGCTGGCGAACCTGGACTACAAACTGCGCGAGGAACTGCGTGATCAGCTGCCTGAGCTATTCGCCGGGCGTGGCGCCGTAGTGGTTTATGCAACCTCCGAACCGGAAGAAGCGCTGCTGCTAGGGGGCAAAACCGCCCTGATGCAGGATGGGCGCGTAACCCAGTTTGGCACCACCGCTGATATCTATCGCAATCCCGACAATGTAGCAGCGGCCCGCGTGTTCTCTGATCCGCCGATCAACACAGCCCCCATCGTGAAACAGGGCAGCACTGCGCGCCTTGGCCCGGATGTCAGCTGGTCCCTGACCGGCGCAGCGGCAGATCTTGCGGATGGGCCCTACACGATTGCGATCAGGCCCTACCACGTGCTGCCGGTGGCGACACCGCTTACCACGGTGCAGCTGTCTGGTCAGGTGCAGGTGACGGAGCTGTCGGGGTCCGAAAGCAGCGCCCATTTCGACATGGGGCTGGATATGGACCACGGCAGCTGGGTTTCCCTTTCGGCAGGCGTTCACCCCTACGAAGTGGGTGAGCAGCATGACTTCTATATGGATCCGTCGGCGGCATATGTGTTTGCCCCTGATGGCTCCCGCGTGGCGTGAGGCGCAAATGGCTAAGATTACACTCTCAAAACTGCGGCACAGCTATATGCCGACCCCGTCAAGCGCGTCCGACTACGCCCTGAAGGAAATCGATCTGGACTGGACCGACGGTGGTGCCTATGCGCTGCTTGGTCCGTCCGGCTGTGGAAAATCCACGCTACTGAACATCATCTCCGGCCTTTTGGTGCCATCCGAAGGACAGATCCTGTTTGACGGCAAGGATGTCACCAAGCTGCCACCAGATCAGCGCAACATTGCGCAGGTGTTCCAGTTCCCGGTGATTTACGACACGATGACCGTTTACGATAACTTGGCCTTTCCGCTGCGCAACCGCGGTCGGGACGAGGCCACGGTCAAAGAGCGCGTGATGGCCATTGCCGAAATGCTGGAAGTGACCGATCTCTTGACGATGCGGGCCGCGGGCCTGTCACCGGATAACAAGCAAAAGATCTCCATGGGTCGCGGACTGGTCCGTGAGGATGTGAATGTGGTGATGTTCGACGAACCGCTCACTGTGATCGACCCACATCTAAAGTGGAAGTTGCGCTCAAAGCTGAAAGAACTCCATCAGCGCGTGAAGGCCACGATGATTTACGTGACCCACGACCAGACAGAGGCGCTGACCTTTGCCGATCAGGTTGTGGTGATGCAGCTGGGCGAAGTGGTTCAGATCGGTACGCCGGTTGAACTGTTCGAACGCCCCGCACATACGTTTGTTGGCCATTTCATCGGCTCGCCGGGTATGAACGTGCTGCCTTGCGACCTGCGCGCCGGTCAGCCCTATATCGGCGCCCATCCTGTCGCACTGGAAGGCCCGATTAAAGGGGACGCCGCAGGCAAGACCGAGGTCGGCATCCGGCCAGAGTTTGTTTCCCTCACTAACAGCGGCCTGCCCGCAACCGTGACCAAGGTTTCGGATGTTGGCCGCCACACAGTTGTGGAATGCGAAGCCGAAGGTCAGCGGATCAACGCTGTGGTCGAAGGCGCAGGCCCAGCCAAGGGTGCGGCCGTCCACCTGTCCTTCCGTCAGGATCAGACCCGGCTCTATGTCGATGGCTGGATCGCGACAGAAGCTGCCCAATCTGCCACCGAGACCAAGACTGAGACCGAGGAGCAGGCATAATGAAAACCGAAAACCAAAAGGCGTGGTTCTTTGTCCTGCCTGTCCTTCTGCTCGTTGCCTTCAACGCGCTGATCCCGATGATGACCGTCGTCAACTACTCCGTTCAGGAGACATTCGGCGACAACGTCTTTTTCTGGCAGGGACTGGACTGGTTCCAGCAGATCCTGAGGTCGGACCGGTTCCATGCGGCGCTTGGCCGTCAGTTCATGTTCACCTTCCTGATCCTGATCATCGAAATCCCGCTGGGCATCGCCATTGCGCTGTCGATGCCGCGCAAGGGGTTCTGGGTGCCGGTGTGCCTGGTGCTGATGGCGCTGCCGATGCTGATCCCATGGAATGTGGTCGGTGCGATGTGGAACATCTTCACACTGCCCGACATCGGCCTGCTGGGCTACTTCCTGAACCACACGCTGGGCATCAACTATGACATGACACAGGATCCGATTGCGGCCTGGGTGACCATCATCACTATGGATGTCTGGCACTGGACCTCGCTGGTGGTACTGCTGAGCTATGCCGGTCTTGTGTCGATCCCCGACGCATATTACCAGGCGGCCAAGATCGACGGCGCCTCCAATTGGGCTGTCTTCCGTTTCATTCAGCTGCCGAAGATGAAAACCGTTCTGACCATCGCGATCCTGTTGCGGTTTATGGACAGTTTCAACATCTACACCGAGCCGTTTGTCCTGACCGGCGGTGGCCCCGGCAACTCCACCACGCTCCTGTCGATTGATCTGGTGAAAATCGCCCTTGGCCAGTTCGACCTCGGTCCAGCGGCCGCGATGAGCCTCATCTACTTTGCAATTACGCTTCTGGTCAGCTGGCTGTTTTACACCGTCATGACCAAAGACGATCAAAACTAAAGGAGGATACTTCGATGCAAAAACGTACCATCGTCCCCATCGTTTATATCCTGTTCCTCATGCTGCCGATCTATTGGCTGGTCGCGATGAGCTTCAAGACGACGAATGAAATCCTGTCCGGCTTCTCGCTGTTTCCGCAGACCTTCACGCTGGAAAACTATGCCACGATCTTCACCGATCCGAGCTGGTACTGGGGCTACATCAACTCGATCATCTATGTGTCGATCAATACGGTGATCTCTGTCGCTGTTGCCCTACCTGCGGCCTATGCGTTCTCGCGTTACCGCTTTCTGGGCGACAAGCAGCTGTTCTTCTGGCTGCTGACCAACCGGATGGCGCCGGCTGCGGTGTTCGCGCTGCCGTTCTTCCAGCTTTATTCCGCTGTCGGCCTGTTCGACACCCATCTCGCGGTAGCTCTGGCGCATTGCCTGTTCAACATTCCGCTGGCAGTCTGGATCCTGGAAGGGTTCATGGGTGGCATCCCCAAGGAACTGGACGAAACCGCCTATGTGGACGGCTATTCCTTCCCCCGCTTCTTTGCCACGATCTTCATTCCGTCGATCAAGGCAGGCGTCGGTGTGGCAGCGTTCTTCTGCTTCATGTTCTCCTGGGTGGAGCTGCTGCTGGCCAAGACATTGACCGCCGTTGCCGCAAAACCCATTGCGGCCACCATGACCAAGACCGCCTCAAGCGCTGGCTATGAGCTGGGCCTGCTGGCGGCTGCCGGTACACTGACAATCATTCCGGGCGCGATCGTGATCTATTTCGTCCGCAACTACATCGCAAAAGGCTTTGCGATGGGGAGGGTATAATGCTGAGTTGGATGGCCTGGACCTGGCCCACGGCACTGGTCTTTATCGGGATCTTTTCGGCCATCGGCCTGCTGATCGTTTTGGAAGTCCGCAGTCCCGGTGGTGACACCCGCAAAGGTGTGCTGGGACTGGTCACTACCCGCGGTGACCGGCTGTTCATCAGCCTGCTGGGCACCTCCTACATTTTCCTGGCCTGGCTGGGACTGGTGGGAATGCCGCTGTGGTGGCCGCTGGGCCTGTCGATTGCTTGGTTCGCCTTCACGTTCTGGAAAGTGTGAAACTGAACAGAAGGGGCCCTGTCTGCAGGGCCCCTTGTCACATACCGTTCTGCCTGACACCTGCGGCCTGGGTGCTGAACTTCTAAAAAAATAGTTTTCAAATGCACCTGCGATCCCCTAGCATGATCAAAGCCTAAGAGAACCGGACACCACACGATGCGAAAGAAACAGGACAACCCGCTTTTGACAGAGGTTGAACTCGAGTTCATGACCGTTGTTTGGGAAACCGGCGGCGGTACGGTGCGCGATATTCTGGCCGAATTGAACAAACGTCAGGAACGCGCCTATACTTCGGTCGCAACCGTGCTGAAAATTATGGAACAAAAAGGGTTTCTGACCAGCGAACGAGCTGACAGATCCTTGGTCTACCGCCCAGCGGTACCCAAGGCAGATTATCAGAAAACCACTCTCAAGAACCTTTCGAGCAAGCTCTTCAACGGCGCCCCGGCGGCCCTAGTAGCCCGCCTGGTGGACGATGAAGATGTCACCGACGAGATGCTCGTGGAGATACGGGCCTTGCTGAATGAAAGGTTGGGGGACGATGAACGCTGAGAGTTTTCTGAACGCCTATATTGACCTGAATCTGCTGCTTATTGCTGGCATTGCGCTTTGGCTGACCCTACGGGCAGTTCTGACTCGCAGCCGTTTAGGCCCCGCGTTCCGCCCGCAGCTGCGCCTGCTAAATGGCATGACGCTTTTGCTGACTTTGTCCCCGATGCTGGTGGTCGCACTGACAACCTATGTTGTGTCACAGCCACCGACCCTGTCGGACATGCTGGTGTCGCAATACCTGCAGGGCAATGTCAACATGAGCGCCACACGGTTTGAGAGCATTCTTGGCCTGCGCGAGGATCTGGTACGGACCTTGATGGCACAGAGCAGTCTCTGGGCCCAGCTTGCGATAGCAGCGCTGATCATCGGGGCCTTAGTATCGGTGGCGCAGGTGACATTGGCGGCATTGCGGCTGCGGGCATCGCTGCAACAGGCCTATGTCTGGAAACATCTGGGCGGCGTTCAGATTCGTATCAGCGATAAGAGTACCGTTGCCTTCTCCACCCGCGGCCTGTTCACCCGCTACGTTGTGCTGCCATCGGCGCTGATCACCAACCCGTCGGATCTACGGTTGAGCGTGGCCCATGAGCTGCAACATTTCCGTCAGCGGGACGTTGAATGCGAATTCCTTCTGGAGGCACTGCGGCCGCTTCTGTTCTGGAACCCGGCCTATCACCTCTGGCGGCGCGAAGTCCGTATGCTGCGGGAATTCGCCTGCGATCAGGCGCTGATGACCCGCGGGCAGCGTGATATTCGCGCCTATTGCGAATGCCTGATCCGGGCCTGCGCACTGGCGGCGCAGGATCCGATCCGGTTTGTGCAGCGCAGCCCGTCGGTGGCCTTGGTTGATCGGCGCGAGGTGCGCCGCGGGGCAACATTGGCGCGGCGGATTGATGTGGTCACCGCAGCGCAACCACAGGACACGCATCTGTTCGGCTGGATGCTGGTTTCCGCCATGCTGGCGACGGGTGTGCTGGCCACCGCCTTGCTAATGCAACGCCCCGGCGATTGGAGCCATGACCGCATCATGCTGTCGACGATCGTCAATCTTGAGCGTATGGCCCATCGTAACGCCGTGCCTGAGACTAGCCAGACGGCGGTGACGGCGCTGCAAGGTGGGTTCATGACCCTGAGTAAATAGGCCTGCCGGGCTCATTGTTGAACTAAGCCGAGTCAGCCCGATCTGACAGGGTCGATGCGCGAGCGCAGTCGACATTACCCCAGATGCGGCCAGTCAGATCGTGCATGTTGCCAAGCGTATCCATTTTGACGGGCCCATCACAGGTCAGCCATAGGAGTGGGCCCCTTTTCCGGCATCATCAACCGTTCCCCAGTCGTCTACATTGTCATGCGCGGCACCATTTCCAAGTTGAAACCGCGACACCACTCCGGTAAGCGCCTGCGCTTCATTCTGGAGCAGCTGGCTGGCGGCGGAGGCTTCTTCGGACATCGCTGCGTTCTGCTGGGTGGTACTATCCAAGCGCCCAACGGCATTGTTGATGTTTTCCAAGCCCTTGGATTGCTTCTGCACGCCTTCTGCGATTTCGGTGATAAGGTCAGAGACATTTGTGACCTTGTCGATGATCCCGCTCAGCGCATCGCCCGCGCGGCCAACCATGGCGACACCGTTTGCGACATGCTCCTCGCTGGCCGTGGTCAGTCCCTTGATCTCACCCGCCGCTTTGGAAGCCCGCATAGCAAGGGCGCGCACCTCTGAAGCCACAACCGCGAAGCCTGCGCCCGCTTCGCCCGCGCGCGCGGCCTCCACGCCAGCGTTCAGCGCCAGCAGATTGGTCTGAAAGGCGATATCGTCGATCATATTGATGATCTGCGAAATCTGTTGCGAGGCCTCCTGAATTTGGTCCATCGCCTGCACCGCCGAGGTGACGATGTGGTTGCTGTGCTCGGCCTCATTGCGAGTGCCGCGCATGGTTTCATCCACTTGCCCAGCCCGGTCAGCGGTCTCGCGAATACTATTGGTCAGATCCTGTAGCGCTGAGGCCGTCTCCTCGAGAGTGCCCGCTTGAGATTCTGTCCGGTGCGCCATTTCCTCCGCAGAGGCGCGCTGCTCTTCCGAGAACTTATCGACGTTATGGGCGGCGTCCACCACCTCCGCGAGCGAGTCACGCAGATTGACAAGGCTGCGATTGAAATTCTCCCGCAGGATTTCGTAATGCTCAACAAAAGGTTGCCCGATATCACAGGCCAGATTGCCCCGTTGCAGTTCGGCCAGGGCACCACTCATTTCCTCAACCACTGCGGCGGTCTGTTTAGCCGCCTCTTCCTCACGGTCTGCCGCCTCATCAGCGACCAGCAATTTGTCACGGAAGGTGTCCAGGCTTCGAGCCAGATCACCCAACTCATCGCCGCGATCACGACCGCTGATCTCACTCGCATAGTCTTCTTCGGCCAGCGCATTGGTCGCCTCGCGCAGGGCCAGGATAGGGCGAGTGACATGGCGCGCGGCTACAAAAGACACCACAATCGCAATCAAAACCGAGACACCGATCATCAGCATGGCTACGAGCCGGATCTCCGTCACCTCGGCAAAGGCTTCCTGCTCATCAGTCTGAAGCACCAAAGACCAGTCGAACCCATTAATATTCAAAGGGTTAACCAAAGCGATCACCTGTTCGCCGGACACCGATGTCGAGCCTTCAAACATCCCGGCCTCACCGGCGCTGGCTGCCTTGATTTCGGCACTGTCGGGCAGCTGGTCACCCGTGGCGAACTGACCTTCGATGACGGAGGGGCTGCGCGCGATACCGTCTCTGCCCACCAGGAAGATGTTCTGATGCCCATCAACCTTCATGTTGGATGTCAGCGCCGTCACAACTGACGCACTGGAGATCTGCACCGCCATCACGCCAATGACTTCTTTCTTCTTGTTAAAAACCGGCACTCCCATGAAGGCGCCAGCAGCACCGCCCCCTGGCGTGTAGGCCGCAAAATCAGCGGTCACCACCTGACCGGCTTCAGCATTGAGCGCGGCATTGAAGACCTGCCCCAGACCGCTATCCGCATTGTCCCCAGAGCCAAATTGCTGAATGAAATCCTCACGCTTCTTGACCGAATAGAGTAATTGACCAGACGCGTTCAGAAGATAGAGATCCTCATAGCCATTGACCTGCAAAGACTGCAGAAACGTCGGGTGGTAGGTGGCATGCGACTGGCTGTAATACGATCCGTCGCCTGGGTCGCTCAGCAAATGACGTTCATTCGCGGCATTGGGATTTTCTTCGATGTAGTGACGCCGCAAGAAGCCGACCGGCTCCTCTTCGATCATCTTGTACACGCGGTCAAAGTTGTTGATGGCGCGGAACACTGTCGGCTGAGAGGCATTGATCGACAGGTCGCGGCGCGCGGCCTCCATCATAAACGTCAGCGCCTGCTCACCGGAGCGGGCCGTGGTCTCCTTCGAGGCGTAGACAAAATCGCGAATGCTCTTTTCCGCCATCGAGTAGACGAGAAATGAGACTGTCACCAGAAACGTTGCTGTCAGGGCCACCATGATCAGGGGCAATTTCAGCTTGAGCGAAAGTTTCGGGGCCTTGGGCATGACGCGCATGTCTCCTCCTTGATAGTGCCGATTCTGTCGCCATGCGACCGAATGACCCAAGAGATAGCCATGCAATTCCTTCGATTTCGTTCACGGTCGGTTTGCGCACATTGTGAGCGAAGGCGACGTTCTGCCCTGTCTCGCAGCCGTATCAAGGTTGAATCCGTGTCAAGATATCAGAAACGGTCCGGCGCAAACGGCGCCAGATCAATTGCCGGATCCCGCCTGAGCACCAGATCGGCGACCAGCTCCGCCGTGGCGGCCGATTGGGTTAGCCCGACGTGACCATGACCAAAGGCATAGACCACCCGCGCATCGTTCTTGGCGCTACCAATCACCGGCAGGCTATCAGGCAGTGACGGACGAAACCCCATCCAGCGGGTGCCATCTGCCGTGTCCAGCTCCGGCATGAACCGCGCGGCCTTCGCCAGAAGCGTATCGGCGCGTTTGAAGTTCGCAGGCCGTTTCAGCCCTCCGAGTTCGACCGCGCCCCCGACCCGGACACCACCGCGGATACGGCTAACCACAAAGCCATGACGGCAAAAGGTGATATGCGTCCGCAGATCGAAGCAGCCTGCGGGCAAGGTCGTGTTGTAGCCGCGCTCCGTCTCCAGCGGCAGCCAGTCACCCAGACCACGGGTCAGATGATGCGACCACGCACCTGCGGCCACGACCACGTTGTTGGCCCGCACACTCTCACCATCGGTCAGAAGACACAGGTCCTCACCGCCAGTTTCCAGATCACGCACCTCTGCCCGGCGCAACTGACCGCCCCGCGCCATGAAAATCTGAAAGAGGTGCTCGACCCAGGCTTTCGGATCGCAGGTGTTCATCCAGTCGGGGGTGAAACCTGCATGGGTAAACCGGGGACTGAGCCCCGGCTGGATCTCGGCAATTTCGGCAGGGCTATGCAACAGGGTGAACCGGATGCCGTGATCACGGCGCAGTTGCCAGCCGCGCTGGCTGGCGGCGAACTCACCTTCGGATTCGTAGAGCTGCAAAGCACCGTCGCGCTGCATCATTGCCTCGCCCTTGGTATCGGTGATCTGGCGTTCGGTCGCCGCCTGCGCCAGCTGCATCAGGGATGCCTGGGCGCTGACCACCTTCTGATATCGGTCCCGCCAGCTGGCCCGCCAAAAGCGGATCAGCCAAGGCGTCAATTGCAGAGCGTAAGCCGGCGGCACCGACAGCGGGCCAAGCGGATCCAGCAGCCAGGCCGGGGCCTTTTTCATGATCCCCGGTGTGGCAAGTGGTTCGAGATCGGTGAATGCAAAAGCTCCGGCATTGCCAGCAGATGTTTCTTCGGCGACGCCCTTGCGATCCAGCAGGATGACCTGCCCGCCCGTTGGCGCCAGCTCGCTCTGCAGGCGCAGCGCGGCGCTGACACCAACAACACCCGCTCCAATAACCACAACTGTCTTTGTCATCTGCCCCGCCTTCATAGCGATGGCGAGGCTCTCACCCCGCCACCTGACCGTCTTTACGCAAGGGTATAGGCGGTTTTGACCTTGGTATAGAACTCTTTCGCATGGCTGCCCTGTTCACGGGCACCAAAGCTGGACCCCTTCGTGCCGCCGAAGGGCACGTGATAGTCAACCCCCGCAGTGGGCAGGTTCACCATCGCCATGCCGGCCTCGGCATGTGCCTTGAAATGCGTGGCATATTTCAGAGATCCAGTGCAAATCCCCGCACTGAGACCGAAAGGCGTGTCATTGGCCACCACCAGGGCCTCGTCATAGTCCGCCACGCGAATCACCGAAGCGAGCGGACCAAAGACTTCCTCCTGATTGATCCGCATATCATTCGACGTTTCAGTGACAAGCGCGGGCGCCAGATAGAACCCCTTCGTACTGCGCTGAAGCGTCTGACCACCAAGCACCTGCCCGCCCTCGCTGGCGGCTACGTCGAGATAGTAGAGATCCTTCTCCAACTGCCGCTCATCCACAACCGGGCCGATCTGAGTGCTGTCGTCCAGAGCGTTGCCAACCCGCAGGCCCGTCATCCGCTCCCCAAGCGCCGCAACAAACCGGTCGTGAATTCCCTCGGTCACAATCAAACGCGAGGATGCGGTACAGCGCTGACCCGTGGAGAAAAACGCACCGTTGAGGCTGGCGTCCACCGCCGTCTCCAGATCTGCGTCATCCAACACCACCATCGGGTTCTTACCACCCATCTCCAACTGTAGCTTCTTGCGCTGCGCCCCACAGGCCGCCGCGATGGCGCTGCCGGTTTCAACCGAACCGGTGAAAGATATGGCATCCACATGACGGCTTTGCACCAGCGTCTGACCAACCGTGCTGCCTGTGCCGAACACAATGTTGAATACACCCTCCGGCAAACCCGAGCGACTGATGATCTCCGCCAGAGCATGGGCGCATCCCGGCGTCAACTCAGCCGGTTTCAGGACGACGGCATTGCCGTAGGCCAGGGCCGGCGCGATCTTCCAAGCGGGAATGGCGATGGGAAAGTTCCACGGGGTGATCAGGCCGACCACGCCCACTGGAGAACGCGTCACCTCGACACCGACACCGGGCCGCACTGACCCAAGGATTTCCCCCGCCTGCCGCAGGGTTTCACCTGCAAAGAACTTGAAGATCTGCCCGGCCCGCGCGGCCTCACCAATCCCTTCGGGCAGGGTCTTACCCTCCTCGCGAGAGAGCAGCTTTCCCAGCTCAGCCTTGCGGGCCAAAATTTCGGTTCCGATGGCGTCCAGCACATCAAATCGTTGTTGCGGTGTGCTGGACGCCCATCCCGGGGCAGCGTCGCGGGCAGCAGCAATCGCGCGTTCCATATCCTCCGCCGGGCTATTGGCGGCGTATCCCAACACGTCCTGCGTATCGGAGGGATTGATATTTGCGGCGGCGGCAACGGTCTCTGACCAGTCGCCTGCGATCAGGTTCTTGTATTCCATCAGTATACCTCTTGGCTGGTGATCCCCGCCCGGTAAGGGTCGGCAGGATCAAAGTTCAAAACAGTGTCGCCGGTCACAAAGGCCGTGCCGGTTATCGTCGCAATCACGCCTCCGGTAGGGCCTGGGCGATAGTGCAGCGCATAGGTGCTGCTGATCACGCTCTCCTGTATCCAGGTCACACCCGGCGCGAGGTCCCCGTCTGCTGCCAGACAGGCCAGCTTTGCCGCAGACCCGGTGCCGCAGGGGGAGCGGTCGTAAGCCGTGCCGGGGCAGAGAACAAAGTTGCGCGCATGGCCGATGCTGGTCAGGGGTGGTCCGACAAATTCGATGTGATCAATCATGGCCCCATCGCGGCCGGTGATCCCCTGCTCGGCCAAGGCTTGCCGTAAGGCCACAGCGCTGGTGGTCAGCCGGTCGACATGCGCCAGCGTTAACGGTGCCGGGACATCAGAAGTCAGAAAGAACCAATTGCCGCCCCAGGCGATATCACCGGAGATCCGTCCCTGCCCCGGCACCTCCACCGCAACACCCGCGCGATATCGATCACTCTCAACATTTTCGACGGCAGCCCTGTTCGCTGTCTGCAAATGCACGCCAACGGTGCCGACCGGCGTCTCGATATGATGTCGCCCCAGATCAAGACGGCCCAGATGATGCAGACTCGCGGCCGCCCCAATGGTGGCGTGACCACACATGCCCAGAGGCCCAATCGGATTGAAGTAAATCACCGCTGCCGCGGCGATCGGATCGGTGGGCGGTACCAATAAGGCACCCACCATAGCGTCGTGACCGCGCGGCTCGGACAGCACCGCACTGCAGAAATCGCGGTGATCGCGAAACAGCCGGTGCGCCCGGTCCGTCAGCGATCCGTCGCCGAGGTCCGGCCCGCCAGACAGGATCAGGCGGGTCGGTTCTCCGCCGGTATGGCTGTCGATTACGCGCATAGGGCGGCAATGTCGGGCTGCTGGCTCCAATCCGCATACCAGCTGCGAAACAGCGCGTATTGTGCCTCGACATAGGCCTGCTGGCTGGCGCTCAATCGGTCACTTTCGTTGAAGTGCAGGCGGTATTCGCCATCCCCATTCAGCACCATCAAATGCTTATAGTACAGGACCAAATCCGCGCCCTCATCAAAGGAAGAGAGAACCGCCAGCGCTGCTTCCAGCTCCAGGGCCTGACGCCGTGCGGTGGCGTTCCCTTTCGCTGCGAGTTGGCAAAGGGCGACAAGATGCAGAACCTCATCCGGCAGCGCATTCCCGATACCCGTGATCGCGCCCCCGGCCCCACAATTGACGTAGCCGTGGAATACAGTGGTATCGACACCAATCATCAGGGTGACGCTGCTGTCCTGGGAGGTAATGTTTTCGGCCGCATAACGCAGATCATCAGCGCCACCGAACTCCTTGAACCCGATCAAATTTGGATGATCCTGACGCAGATCAAAAAACAGATCCGCCCGGGTGGCGAACCCATAGTAGGGGCTGTTGTAGATCACCGCCGGCAGCGTTGGCGCAGCAGACAGCACAGCGGCAAAGTGGTCGCGTTGTGCGGCCACCGAGCTGCCTCGTGACAAGACGCGCGGGATCACCATAAGACCGGCGGCCCCGACTTCAGCAGCATGGGCGGCATGGGCTGCGGCCTGTGTGGTGTTGACAGCACCAGTGCCGACAATCGTCGGAACGCCAGCCGCAACCAGGCGGGCCACCCCCTCCATCCGCTCAGCATCGCTGATCAGTGGCCAATCACCCATGGAGCCACAGTAGACCACTGCGGACATGCCTTTGGCGATCAGCTCCTGCCCCTTTTTCACCAGCCCATCAAAATCCGGGCGCCGGTCGGCAGTACACGGAGTCATCAGGGCCGGAATGCAGCCGGAAAATACAGGGTTTGTCATGATTGGATCCTCTCCAATGGATTTGAACCCGAGCCCGAAAGGGGTGCCCGGCGCTGATGGGATCTTCATAATGCATATTGGATCCAATATTCAATATCTGATTTATGCCTACTTCCCCCACGACCATGATCAGGGATATAACGGCGACAGGGAGCGCAGATATGAAGTTGAAATCCGTAGATATATCCAAGACCGCCTCCGCCTCGGCGATTGTTTTCGACGCCCTGCGCAAGGCCATCATCGAGGGCGACCTGAAGGAAGGCGAACCGCTGCGGCAGGATGAAATCGCCCAGATGTTCAACACCAGCAGAATCCCCGTACGCGAAGCAATTTCGCGGCTGGAAGAACAGGGGCTGGTGAAAACCCAGCGCTATAAAGGCGCCGTGGTCTCTGGGCTCTCAGCCCAGGAAGCCCAGGAGATTTTCGATTTCCGGGCTGTGTTGGAATCTGAGGTTATCCGCCGCGCGGTACCGCGCATGTCACCCACAGCTATTTCCAGCGCGAAAGCGTGTCTGGAGGCGTTCTCGCAATCCGAAGACCCGATGACCTGGGGTGATCTGAATCGCGACTTCCACTCCACGCTCTACCGGGAGAGTGGGTTGCAGTATCATATGGATGTGATCGACAATGCGATGGACCGCGTCGACAGTTATCTGCGTGCGCAATTGGTGCTGTCCAACGGCAACGAACGGGCCAATGCCGAGCACCTCGCGATCTGGGACGCCTGCGTTGCCGGAGACGCTGACCTTGCAGCGGCGCTCACACGCGACCACATTACCGGCGCTTGCAAAACTTTGTTGGACACGCTGAAGGACCTCGGATGAGGGTTTTAAACGATGCTCTGGTGGAGTTTAGACGGTTTTGAGCGCTTTCTTGAGACGGCGGCGTTCGGATAGGGCAAATCCCAGCACCCATGAGGGGTGTTTCAAGGCTGAGATCCCGAGCTTTCGAAGTCCACCTTCCAGATAGCATCGGCGCAATTGTCGCTCCTCCAGTCGGCGACGCATGGCCTTCACAATTGGATCCTCTTCACCAAGACCGAAAACCTGCGCATCTGCAAGCCGCTGTCGCAGAAGGAAAATCTCTCGACCGACCTCAATCAGACGCTTGTTTCGAAAAGCTGCTGCATCCGCAATGCGACGAGCTGTGCTGGTCTGCCCCATACCGACCCGATAGATAATAAGTTCCTCGTCGATGAATGCCACCCTGCCCTCAAGCGCCGCACGAAAACCAAGAACAAGATCCTCGTAGCAATCTGCAAACTGAATAGGACCATACTTGCGAAAAAGATCTTTGTGCCATGCGCAGGTTGCACCGAGGAACAATTGCATGGAGCAAGCGGCGGACATCGCATCGGTTCGGGTATAGAAGGTGGCTTTAGCATAGGTTTTCGGCATCGGTTTGCCGTCCAATGTCTCTACCTGACCATGTGAGAAGGACAGAAGCGGATCGTCTCGCTCAAAGACCTCAATGGTACGCGCAATGCGACCTGGCAGAGAGATATCGTCACCAGAGGCCGCAATGATCACGTCGCCGGAACTAAGCTCAAAACACCGTTCGATATGTTTGTTCACGCCCAAATTCTGCGGATTTTTGTTCAATACAACGGAATGTGGACCCGTGTAGTCGGCAACCAGAGTCTCCATAACTTCAAAAGTGTCATCCTGTGAGCAATCGTCCGACAGAAGAATCTCGATCGGGTCGCTGTCCTGCGCAAGAACCGCCTCAACCGCCTCTTTCACATAGTCCTGCTGATTGTAGGTAAGAAGCACAACTGAATAGCGGTATTTTTTCATTTCACCCAATCCCACCTGCACCCTCGCGCAGAAAATCCATTGCTTTTGCCGCTGCCTCCCACGCCGGGGTCCTGGCCATACGCATTCTATTTGCGATGTGCCGGTGACACCAACCTGAGAGCCGAAGCTGCACCCAATCAATAGAACAGTTCGCTCCGCGGGGCCATGGCCGACGACGGTTGCCAGCCGCGCCTGCCTCCTCTCTCAGCTGTGAGGTGGGCGGCATGGTCCGGAATGGGTGAACGGCGTCCTGCGCAAGGAGAGCCTTTGCCTGAGCAAAGCCTCGCAGCTCATCTGCGATATGTCCAATTCGATTGATCAGGGGCGACAATATGATAGACAACTGAGCCAATAGATCAGACCGGATCGCACTCTTGTGGTGAGCAATCCGACGCCTGTTCCGATCAGCTGCGACAAGCGGGTCGATGTCACAATACCGGAGTACGGATTTGCCCCTCAGCGACTGCAAATTTATCGACTTGCCCAAGATCGAAGATGCCCGCGGCAACCTGACATTTGTCGAAGGGATGAACCACATCCCGTTTGATATCAAACGGGTCTACTACCTTTATGATGTGCCCGGCGGATCTGATCGCGGCGCCCATGCCCATAAGGGTCTGCACCAGTTCATGATTGCGATGTCGGGCAGCTTTGATGTGGTTCTGGATGACGGGGTCAATGAAAAACGCTTCCATCTCAATCGCTCCTATTTCGGCATTTATATCTGCCCGATGATGTGGCGCTATCTCGACAACTTTTCGTCGGGCGCGGTCTGTATGGTCATGGCCTCCGCCCCCTATGACGAAGCAGATTATATCCGCGACTACGGCGAATTCCGCGAAGCGGTCGGGGTCAAGTGATGCAGGTTCCCTTTCTCGACCTGAAGGCCGCGTATGATGAGCTCGCAGAGCATAGTGAACCGAAGATGCTGGAGAGCCTGCGATCTGGCTGGTACATTCTCGGCCCTGAGGTCTCCCAGTTTGAGCAGGATTTTGCCCGCTACTGCGAAGTCTCACACGCACTTGGCGTGGCCAATGGGCTGGACGCCCTGAGGCTCGCATTGGTGGCGCTGGACATCGGACCGGGTGACCGCGTCCTCGTCCCCTCCAACACGTATATCGCCACCTGGCTCGCGGTCTCTCAATGTGGCGCAATCCCGGTTCCGGTGGAGCCTGACCCGGCTAGCCACAATATCACCGCGGACGGCATTCGGGCTGCCATGGCCCCCGGCATCAAGGCCGTCATACCCGTCCACTTATACGGGCAACCTGCGGATATGACCGCCATTATGGCGGCCGCGCGCGATCTTGGGCTAAAGGTCATCGAAGATGCCGCCCAGGCGCATGGGTCATGCTGGGATGGACGCCGCATCGGCGGTGCCGGTGATATCGTCTGCTGGAGCTTTTATCCGGGCAAGAATCTCGGCGCGCTGGGGGATGGCGGTGCGGTCACCACCAATTGCGACACCCTGGCAGAGCGGCTGATGCTGCTGCGGAATTACGGCTCGCGGGAGAAATACCGCAATGAGGTCGCAGGCTTCAACAGCCGCCTCGATCCGGTTCAGGCCGCCTTCCTGTCGGTCAAACTTGCGGTGCTGGATGACTGGAATACGAGACGCGGTGCGATTGCAGCCCGCTATCTGTCAGAGCTGGATGGGCTGGATCTGACCCTGCCGCATGTCGCCGCAAAGGCGGATCCGGTCTGGCATCTGTTCGTGGTGCGTCATCCAGAGCGCGACCGGCTGGCCGCCGATCTGGCGAAGGTCGGCATTCAGACGCTGGTGCACTACCCCATCCCGCCGCATGCTCAGGCAGCCTACCACGATATGGGCCTGACAGATGAGGCGCTGCCGCTGGCGACCACCCTGGCACGGGAAGTGCTCAGCCTGCCGATCGGCCCGCATCTGAGCACTGCGCAGATCGACCATGTGATCAAGAGCCTCAGACAGCTGGTCTGATCATTCCCCCTTGAGCGCTGTCAGGGAGTGATCGGCAGGAAATCATTGTCGAGATGCTCGACCACCTCCACACTCGGAGGCTGGCGCAGCAGCTTGGCATATTTGTATTTGAACGCACCACTGGACAGGGCAACAATCTGCTGCGCAACCCAAGCAGGTTCCAGCATGGTCGACGTATCCGTGTCGCTCCCCGCCCAGAACTTCGTTTGGATACCGGACGGCGCAACAACCAGCGCCTTGCCGATCCCGTCGCCCCGGACCAGCGCTGCGCCCAGCATACCAAAGCCAGCCTTGGTCGCGCAGTAAGCGGGCATTTCGGGCTGCGGTTTATATTGCGAGCTGGAGGTCACCAACATCAGCTTGAGCGGGCCCGATGCCTGACGAACAAGGCGCTGGATCAACATCATTGGCGCAAGCAGCCCGACATTCGTCATCTGCAAAAGCGCCGCATCCTCCAGCATAGCAATTGATCCGCGCTGCAAAAAACCGGCGCAGTAGATCAGAGTCTGCACGCCCCCGACCCGTGTGACCAGTTCGTTAAGCTGAGCAGTCAGGCCTGCAACATCATCAGTGATCGATAGCGCGTGAAACTGCACGCCAGCGCAACCCGGATCAATCCGGCCGGTGATCGTGACGCGATGCCCCTCGCAAGCATAGTGTCGCGCCAATTCGAGGCCAACCCCCGAGGAGCCCCCAACAATCAGAATGTTCTTTTTCAAAGTGACCTCTTACCACCACCTGCAAGTCACGAATAGCGCTCAGCAAACGCAACAACAACAGCCCGATCACGCATACCTCGGGGTGCGGCTAGTACCTATTCATAGCTGTATACAAATGTTTGGGTGGCGGAGACGAAGGGATTCGAACCCTCGAGACCCTTCCGGGCCTACTCCCTTAGCAGGGGAGCGCCTTCGACCACTCGGCCACGTCTCCGCTGACCCGTATATTTGCCAGAGCTTAGAGAAACAAGGCGTTTTTTCAAATTTTTGCCGCGTCAGAAAAACAGGGGGATTTCCACGGTTTTTCGGGAATTTTTACGGAACTGCACGTAACTCGCCTGCAGAACACATGCAGCCGTGTTCGCATGATGCTCACGGCAACCGGCCTGAAATTATTCCCCTCTGCTCCAGCTGTAATGACAGCTGCCAAGGCGAGCGCTGCTGTGGAAGAAGCGCTCGCGATCCTCAACACCGCGTTGGTGGGCATCGGCAAGCGCAGTGATCTCATCACGCTTCACCTTGGCTCTACTACCACATGCAAGATCGGATGCTGTTTTCGCTGAGAGGCCACGTGAGATCTCACGTCGTTGCAGCATATTCGGACTGGACAGTGCCAACCTTCCTCAGGCCAATTCCTATTTGCCCAATCAGCCCAAAACAGACATCTTTACCAAGCGCAGCGCGCACTCCGTTACGGACGCGAAAGATCCGCCCAAACTTCCCGATAGCGGACCTTCAGGCTTGCTCCTCTGGCCAGTACAATGCTGCAAGCGGCGCAGATGTCTTCGAAGCGTAGAATAGCGGTCCGCCTTTCGGCCTAGAAACACAGCCTGTGACCGCTGCAATGCCGCGTGAAAAGCGGTCATTGATGAGAGGTGAGGCGCGATCTGGAGATAGGAGGGCAGCAGTGCGGTCAAGTGGGTCGCAGTCCCAGTGCTCTGATAAAGGGCTTTGTTGCACAAATCGGGGTTTGAGCAGACTTCGCCCTTGTCCAGACGGACTTATCCTAGGGACTCTTTGAGGGGTAGGCCAAGAGCGGTGTAGCGGTTCAGCACAGCGATCCGGATCTGGAGTTCAGCCCCTGAAGGACTTGCTGGGAAAGAACTGACGACACCGAACATGCGACGGGCTGCAGCACGCAAAGCGATGCGGGATCATGACACCTAGCAACATCGGGCATGCAGGCTTGTTGGTGTCGATCCCAAGACCGACCGGCGTGACAAACCGCCAGATAATCCTGAAGTTGGCAAAGAGATGAAGGCGATTGCCAATAAACGCCACCGGTTTGGTTGTCGGCGGATTGGTGTGATGCTGGAACGCAAAGACATGACCATGAATCACAAAAAGCTGTATCGCCTGTACACAGAAGAAAAGCTGGGCGTCAGGCGACAAAGGGGGCGAAAACGGGCGCGTGGATCACGCTCACCGATGCCAATGGCGTGACGGCCTGGCCCGCGCTGGTCACTAGATTTGCTGTCAGACATGTTTGGTACGTCGCGCAAGCTCCGCATTTTGGCAGTGAATGATGATTGCTGTCGTGAGGACCGGTGCCTCATGGCCGACACCAACATCTCTGGTGCGCGTGTCGCCTGTGAATTGGATGCGCTGGTTAGGATCTACAGCAAACCTGCCAGCATTGTCAGCGAGCGCGACCTTGTCCGCCATTGGTCCGAGGACAATGATCGCGCGGAACCGAGTTCACCAGTCGCGCGATCCTGAAATGGGCGAATGAGAGCGATATCGAGCGATACTAAATCGATCCGGGGAAGCCGCAGCAGAACGCCTTCAGTGAGGCATTCAACGGCAGCCTATGCGACGAGTTGCTGAACGAAGAATGGTTCGACAGCTTGGAGGGCGCCCGCCGCAAGCTGGCGCTCTGGCGATACGGTTACAACAACGTCAGCCCCCACTCATCACTGGAAAACCAAACACCGCTGAAGCGGGTCGAGCGCCTGAGCAACTTGAGAGCTCCGCGCAGCACGCGCTTGCCCAAAACGAAGACGACGAATATGAAAAACACGTCCACAAACTCTCGCTATGAATAAGGGAGCATTGGGGGGGGCACCTGTGTGGTTAGGCAGACCAAGCTCCTCAATAGGGTACGTTTCAAGCCATTGCTCAATCCGTTTCGGAGTGAAGCCTGGCAATTGCCCCAAGCGGCGTTCATCTTCCGTCAGTTCAGTGAAGAACTCGACCCAGTTCACCGCCTAGGGGCGTAAGCCGGCTTTCCTTGAGGGCAACCAAAGCGTCGGCCGCAAGCCGACGCGCTCATCCTACAGCATCGCCGTTCGGTATCGTGAACAGACCTGGCTGGTAAATTTCATAAAGGCCAATGGCTTCCGCAATAATTCTCGCCGGTCACCGCGTTCCGGGGCCTTCTACAGGAAACCATTCTCAGCAGGCTCCTTTGCCAGAGCATAAGCTTAAGCGACGAACATACCTTCAGCAGTATCCAAATCAGAGCCCATGATTTCTGCCGCATCACGGACACACCTCTCGTTCGCCCCGCGCGTGAAGTCTTGAAGACGGTTACTGGCTTCAAGGGCCGCGTATACTGCCAGACCTGCGGGCGAGCGCGCAAGCAAACCACGGCCTAGACGTCGAACCGTATTGTGGCCGTTCGGAAAACTGTCTGCTGTTGGCGCGAAATCAGCAAGCACAAGGTTGCTCGACACGGCAGAAGAAGTCGGCTCGGCATAGTAACGGCAATTGTGTGCTCCGCCGGGGTTCCCGCCTTGCGGCGGTTCATCCCATCGGAACACGCGGTTGTCATATGCTACGTGGCTGCCACGCACCTTGGCATCATCTTGAGAGCGTCGGATGTATTGCACAATCTCTAGAGCTTCCTGCCGAAACTGATTTATCAATCGCGCAAAAGCCCGAACGAGGGGTTCTTCCATGGCTGTTCACAGTGGCCGCAACCGCTACGGATGGTTTTGATATTCGCAGAAAATACTCTCAAGGCACGCGTCCCATACGTCGAGTACTTCTGCCTTTGCATCTAACACATCCCGCAAATCAGCTTCGGATCAGTTGGCACCGTGTCAGGCGGGGTCAGCGCGGTCAGGAGCATCCGAGTGTTTTCGGAACTTACCTGTTCGAGGCGTTCGCTGAAATCGGCCCGTAGAGAGATGTGTAGTTAGAAAATGTCGATTTGTGCGACAATTCTACGCGGCTGCCATTCAGCTGACCGTGTCGCTGCGCGATCTCGTACCGGCCGTCACCGCCGTGCCTTAAAAAATGGCTGAAACTGTGCTGCATGGAACCTGCGAGAACGTGCCGGACATGTTCTATTCACAATCGGTAAAGAAAGCCAAAGACCACCGTTCGCAACATTTTACGGGGAGAAACGCATCCTGCTTGCGATAGAAACAAACATTCATACACGGCGCAGCATTCGTAGAAATGGGCTCGAAGCCGACATGTGGCGGTACAGCACCGAGAATCCAGCACCAGCCTGCCCCAGGCAGGTTGTGATCGGCTCAACCCAGCCCGAAGCGGTCGTAGATATGGCGACGGGGGCAATGATGCTGTCGGTACAAAATTCCATGGCCACTTTCTCTCAAGCGGGCGCTCAGCAGAGCTGAGCTGTTTCAGGTGAGGCTGCGAGTTGCACTAGGGGCATCGGAGCGCAGGAAGCGACCTTTGCAAAGTCGGGGCGGACAGCAAGGGCCCAACGGCGTGATCGGCCCTTTGCTGCCGTTCGGCAGGTCGCCATTGGCCGCAGCGCGGCTTCCCCGTACCGGGCCTTCTCTGCCGGGCGACCGAAGCTAACGGTCGCGGCGCAGGTGAAAGCCACGCTAAAGAATCTCAAAAATCGGGTTTTCAGGATTTTGTCGATGACGACACAACGCCCACAGCCGAAGCCCGGCCGCCCCAAATATCACGATTTCATTACTGACATCGAGAAGGGCATCATCAAAACTCCGGAGTTCCAGCGCGAGTCTGCGTGGCCCATTGAGAAGACCACGGCACTCCTAGACAGCATTGTGAAAAGTTAGCCAATCGGCACCTTCATCCTCTGGAAGACCAATCAGCGAATGGGGGACGTGAAGGACATGGGCAACCTCCCGCTACTCGTCACGCCTGATGATAGGCAGGTCGAATATGTCCTCGGCGGGCAGCAGCGAATGACCTCGTTACTCGCTGCGTATTGATGCGCGAAGATACCGCGCGGGGTAAAAAAGGTGACCGATTTCGCCGACATTTATGTGAACCCCAATCCTATGCTGCCAGATAATCCCCACAAATATGTATAGCTCAAGGATATTCTGTCATCGAACTGAGAGGTTGAGAAGCGACTCGTCGCCAGTCTTGGATTGACCGATGACGACCTCGACATCGCCGACAAGTTCAAACAGGCCTTCACAATATATGATTTTGGCCTGGTCACACTGACGTGTGATGACATCGACAGCGCTATTGAGGTCTTCACACGCATCAAAACTGGCGCTTAACTGTGCATTCCTGATGCTTAGAAAACGGATAGCCGGTGGGAGGCCCAAATGTGAGCCTCCCATATTCATTTAGATCTCAACCGAAACACTGCCGATGGGGTTAGAGCAGCACGCCAGGATGTACCCCGCTTCGATGTCATCCTCTGAAATGCCGCCATTGTGCACCATATGCACCTCACCTTCGGTTTTCTTGACCTTGCACGTGCCGCAGACTCCGAACGTGCAGCCCGAGGGAATGTTCAGCCCAGCCGCTTTGGCCGCCCCCAGGACCGTATCAGTTTCAGCGCATTTATGCGTAACATCAGATAGGCTGAAATGCAGCTCAGCTGTTGTGGCACTATCTGGCACCACGTCATCCAGATCCGGGGCGTCGGCTTCAGTTGCGACCGGTGCTCCAAAGCTCTCTTGATGGTAATTCTCCATGTCAAAGCCAAGCCCAGTCAGCGCCTCGCGCACGGCCTGCATGAAAGGTTCCGGACCGCAGCAATAGACTTCGCGGTCGAGATAATCCGGCGCCATCAAGCCCAACATCAGCTGGTTGAAATAGCCCTGATATCCGGTCCAAGGGCGGTACGAGTCCGGCTCTTCCACAACGAATTTCAGATCCAACCCCGGTGTGCGGCTGGCCATTTGCTCCAATCGCTGGCGGAATATGATCTCGGATGGGCGGCTGGCACAGTTGATGAACACCACGTCCAGATTGCCCCCTTCATCCCACATGCAGGTTGTCATGGACATCATTGGCGTGATGCCGGAGCCAGCCGAAATAAACAGGTATTTCTGCGCCCGGCTCCCAGCATTGCTGAACAGCCCGGCCGGGCCGATCGCCCGTATCGTCATACCCGGCTTCAGATTGTCCAACATCCAGCGTGTCCCAATACTGTCTGGCTGGGCTTTGGCGGTGATGGTGATAGACCGCGGCCGTGAAGGCGACGACGAGATTGTATAGGTCCGATGCACCATGCCTCCCGGCTGATCCAGCGCCGGAATTTCCAAGGTCAGAAACTGGCCCGGATCATAGGCAAAAAGTGCCCCCGACGGTGCACGAAAGGAGAAACTTGCCGTGTTGGGCATTTCCGGAACAACTGACACGCATTCCAACAACTCACTGTCGGACCAGATGGCCGGTGCGGATTTTTGGCTGAGTTCATTCATCTTCTCACTCCGCCGCAATCAGGTTACGCCCGGTCAGGCGGCGTGTCAGCTGGCTTGCATACCAATCTCCGAACTGGATGACACCACTTTCCTGCGATGGCGAATACGGCCCTGGCGTATAGACGGGTGAATTGATGCCCTGCTGGTTGTCTTCCACCACAATGCGATCCTCGTCGTTGGTAGCAATCCAGACCTCAGTCAGGCGTTTGAGGTCATAGTCCACGCCCTCTTCGGCGTCCTTGTGGACCAGCCATTTGGTGGTGACTTCGGTTTCGGTCGGACTGACTGGATTGATACAGAACACAATAGAATGATCCGGGAGGAAGTGATTCCATGTGCTCGGATAGTGAAATTGCAAAAGCGTGCCTGCATCGGCAAACGGAATTTTGCCTAAATTTTTGCTGACGGCAGCTTTGCCATTCATGGTAAAACTGACAGCGCCATCCAACAACGGCATGCGCGCGACGCGAAACTGCCCGCGATTTTGATCCAGCTGGAATCGTGCTGCGACGCCAACGGCTTCAATCCGGTCAAAATGGTCCTGTACCTTAGGCGGGACACCGTCTTCTGAGACCCCTGTCACTGCGGGATCTTCGGGATAGCTGCGGCACAGCGACGGGTGATTTCCCGCACAGTGATAACACTCACGATTGTTCTCCCAGACCAATTTCCAATTGCCGTTCTCGACGATGGAACTTTCGAAGGCGACTTTGGCATTTCCAAGATCATGAGGGGCCAAATAGGGGCGCACCAAATCTGCAAATACCTCAAAATCCGGCGCTTCATCCGCGAGACAGATGTAGATCAACCCTTCAAGATCACGACAATGAACCGTTTTCAAACCGTGTTGCGAGGGGTTGAAATCCGGCCCCATATCACGCGCCCACAACAGCGTTCCATCCAATTCATAGGTCCATTGGTGATAGGGGCAGACCAGCTTGGGGGTATTTCCCTTTTTGGCTTTGCACACAACCGAACCACGGTGTCGGCATGCATTGTGAAATGCCCGTACCAGGCCATCGACACCGCGTACGATAATCACGTTGTAGGCGCCAACCTGATGGGTGACGAAGCTGCCTGACTTAGGCAGCTCGCACGCTGGAATGGCAAATAGCCATTCGCGGTAGAACACCTCTCGCATATCCAGATCGAATACACCGGGATCATTGTAGAACGCTTGTTCAAGGGAATAATTTTTTTGACGGCCCATAAGTTTGGCCAAGATCTCGCTGTCGTGGAGCATAAGCACCCCTCTTTGCCGCAACCCCGCGGCGTTTCGCTAGGATGGATGACATAAGAGACCGCTTCGGAAGCGCACGAGGAGCACGTCCGACATCAGCCCCCACCGCCACCCGCAGTTTGACATATTCGCAAGGCTGGTTTCCGGACTTAGAAGGGGTTGACGGTCTGCAGCACCTTCCCGGGATCCTCGTCCCAGTGGTTTTTGCCGCAGTACACCTTCTTTACCGTTGCGGGGGCAGTGCCGGATTCTCACCGACTTCCCAATTATCCGCCGCGCCAAGAAGCGACAGCGGCACCTTACACGCACAAACTATGCAAGACGCGTGTTTTTGCAGGAATGCAAACGACACATACCAAACCAAAAACGGACGAACTGTCAAAATACCGGAGCGTCATTCAGCCCAGACTCCGGGCAAAAATTTAGCTGGCCGCTTTCGGACCGATAACCGTGAAGGCACCCTTCGTGCGGGTCTCTGGTGTGTCAGGACGACAGCGGGGTACTTTCGCTTGCCAGCAGTTCTGATGCTGCCTACCGTGCGGAATATCAAATAGAAAAGTTATTGTTATGCTGGAAATCGGTCTGCCTCTTCTTGGGCTATTGGGTTTGGTGATTGTAGTTGGAGTGCCATATCTACTGGTGTCTCACGCGCGACTAAAGGCACGGGTGGCTGTCTTGGAAGCCAGCCACGCTAGCGGTAAGGCTCCAGGCAGAACAGAAGCAAAAAACGTCGAAGAGATTGCTAACCCTGCGCCGAGCGGCAAGGACGAAGAAAATGCGGTCGAACCATGGGATGGTGCGTCTAGAGCGGCGCTGCAATCCCCAGCAACAACCAGTGTCCAATCTACCACTGAAACGGTTAGCTCGGATATGCCCTCCCCCAACATATCAATTGCCAACCAGGAAGCGCAGCCGCAAGAAACGCCACGCGCGTTTGTCTTTCAAGAAGACACCTACAGAAAGCTCAATCAGTGGCTGCGCGAAAACTGGGTACTCACGGCTGGGGCTGCATCGCTGGCGCTTGCTGGAGTCTTTATGGTGCAGTACGGCGCCGAACACGGATTACTGACCCCTTTCTGGAGGGTCATGGCGGCTCTCGGATTCGGCACCGCACTTATTGCAGGTGGTGAGGTGATCCGCCGCCGCTTTGGGGATGATGTCGAGGGTAGCGTGCAGTACCTTCCGTCCGCTCTTGCGGGGGCCGGACTGATTGCACTTTTCTCGGGTATCATTTCTGCGCGGGCAATGTATGGCTTGCTGGATCCTGGTTCGACTTTTGCGGCGCTCTGCTTGGTGTCAATTCTGGCAATGATACTAGGATGGTTTTACGGACCATTGCTCAGCGCACTTGGGCTAATAGGAGCCACTGCAGCACCTTTTCTAGTTGGCGGACAATCCGACTCCCCATGGTTATTCTACTACTACTTCGCACTGATCGCGATGGTTGGCTTGGCGGTTGATACGGTTAAACGCTGGGCATGGGTGTCCGTTCTGGCACTGTTTGCCACTATATCAGCGAACTTACTGCTGTTCCTGACAGATGCGGGTGGGCTGCATTTTTTGATTGCAACACTGCTGATTGCAGGCGCCGCAATTGTTATTCCAGAGCGGAGCCTGACGCCGCATCATAGCGGTTCCTCCTTGCTGGATATGCGCCGTTTGGTGAATGGAACGCAGAAGTTTCCTGAATTCACAACTCGTCTATCCGCCGCCGTCACCGGTGCTGCGTCAGCCAGTGCGATGCTGGTGGTTCTCGATGCAGGAAAACCGGAAGAGGTGTATCTTGGTATCGCCACTCTGATGATACTCTTGATCGCCACGATGATTTGGATGCGCCAAGCGCCTGCACTGTTCGATCATGCGCTGCTTCCCGGTTTGGCGATTCTGGCAGTGCCAGTGATCGAAGCAATTTCTTTCGGACCGCTGTTCCGCGAGTTCTTGGCAGGAGCCCAACGCCCGCCTGAGACTTCCGCACCCTCAACTGTATGGATCTTAACTACAATTGGTGGGTTTGGCTCCTTGCTCGCATTTTTCCGTATGCAGCAGGTCGAGGGGGCCAGCAACGCCGGAGACAATACTCCGGTCTTTTGGGCCTTGGCAGCGGCTGTCTACGCGCCGACTATGATGCTGGTGCTGGAGTTCCTCTGGCAACCCGCTGCCGTCACCACCGCATACCCCTGGGCTCTGGCGGTTATCGCGATGGCGGCCCTAATGACTCTGTTGGCCGAGCGGACTGCACGAGGTCGCGACATCGAGCAGCGCGCTCTGAGGGTCGCTCTGTTTGCCATCGCCGCACTGACGCTGATCGCGCTGGCATTCTTCTTGCTCCTCGCCAAAAACGCCCTGACCTTAGCTTTGGCAGTAATGGTGCTTCTGACAGTGCTCATTGATCGCAAATTTGATCTTCCCGCTCTAGGCCTTTTCGCTCAAGTTGGCTCCGCGATCATTACCTACAGGTTGGTTATCGATCCAGGGGTCCCATGGGCTACTGACTTTGAACTGGTTGAACAGATCTCGGTGCCCAACTCGCCAATTTCTCAAGTGCTGATGGCTTACATTGGCACGCTGACTTTGATGATAGGAGCATGGTATTTCGCGCGAGATATCAGACCAAAGGTCGCTCTAATTCTAGAAAGCACCCTTGCTACGATCGGCGCCGTGTTTATTAGCGTTATGATCGTCCGGGTGATTTCGGGACCCGGTGGCGGCAGTCATCCCGATATCGGACTGATGGCAACTGTCTGGGCGGCCTCGATGGTCAACCAACTGTACCGCATGCAGAGCAGCGGCCGCTTCAGCCTTTACGTTCGAGGCGGGTTGGCCGCTATCTATGGGCTGGCATCGTTGTTCTTGCTGATCGCGCTGTTCGGGGACGCAAACCCACTCATAAGCAGTTATGAACTAGTCTCTGGGCCGCCGATCTTGGATTCACTTGCTGCAGCGTTTCTACCGCTCAGCTGCATCTTCGCAGTGGCAGCATGGAAGGTGGCGCATTTTGGCCACCGGGTGAGGGCCTCGTTTACCGCTGCATCCAGCTTCTTGATCGCATGGTATACTGCCTTGGAAATCAGACGTTTATGGCGTGGAAACGATCTGACGGTCCCTGGCATAACTGACCCCGAACTTTATACATATACGCTTGCGTTGTTAGTCACATCGATAGCCATCCTAACCGTTGCGTTCTGGCGCCGTTCGAACCTGTTGCGAAAATTCGCCTTGGGAGGAGTGGTGCTGACAATCGCTAAGGTGTTCCTGATCGATATGAGCGGACTTTCTGGGCTAATACGGGTTTTCTCATTTATGGGGCTGGGACTGGTCCTTATCGGGTTGGCATGGATTAACCGCATCATGAAAGCGCAATGGAACAAGGGCAAACCCGCAACCGACTAAGTGTTACGGCGTTCTACGGTAGCAATGGCTTTGCTGCACAAACGGCGTGAGGGATTCCATGTTTGAATCCAGTGGGGTAGCAATACCAGTGGGCAGTTGGTCACCTACGACGTACAAGACCAGGAACTAGCCTTCGTACAACACGGCGCTGAGGCAGCGCGGTTCGCTATCGATCTGGTTTGATCCCGATATGGGATGGTAAGCTCCGGCGACCGGCAAGCGCACTCGTCAGCGCGCGTTCAGCGACGCGGCAATCCAGATTTGTCTCACGATGAAGATACTATTCGGCATGCCCCTTCGCCAGACGAGCGGCGTCCTCGAAAGCTTGTTGCGGCTGGCAGGCTTTGACTGGAAGCCACCGAACTTCAGCACTCTGTGCCGCCGCCGCGTAAGAATGCCCAATTATGGAAGCCTACCACGGCAGGAGCCATCGCACGAAACGATGCCGTGAGGGCCTGCAAATATCCTAGACGGGCACTCTGGCGAAAGTTGAATGGCTATCACCGTCGAAGCCTCGCAGAAAGCAACCCTCTCGGGACAGTGCTGCGCACTGCTCTGCCGGTCAGCGGATGGACTGTGTCAAACGTGTTGACCAAGACATCATGGCACGAGACTTCGACCGACAGGTCGCTGATCTCCAGATCCCGATCGCTGTGCTCGACCGCTACACCGCTCTTGGCATACCACTCACAGAGCCCGCATGATAAGTCCTTTGGGAAAAGGAAAAATGCGCTTTTCAGGAAAAAATCCACACGTTCAGCCGAGGGTACAAAACCAATATCGCCCCGCCGCGATTTCATGCGGCGGGGCGATATAAAACTCTGTTTGCAAAGACCTGCGGGAGGCCGCTCGCGCGGCTTACGGCAGGATGGCGAGCCGCTTCAGGAAGAGCGATTTCACTGCATCTGCATCAACGCCCATGTAGACATCGATGGGCAAGCGGGCACTGTCAGCGGCGAGGCGGGTTTCGCCCGAGGTCTCACCTTCGCAGGACACTTCCATCGCCACTGCACGTGCGGTGAACAACTCCGGATGGGTACAGGCAATGACCGCAGCCGGATCGTGCAGCGAGCAGCCATCGAACTTTCCAACGGTTTCGTAAAAATGCAGATAGAAAACCGACATTTCCTGCAGCATACCGCCCAGTTCCGGTGACGTCGCCGCGATAGCGGAAAAATCTTCCTTGGTGCACAGGATGCGATGGGTCACATCAAGGCCCACCATTTCGACCTTTGCACCAGAGCCAAAGACGACGTCAGCGGCATGGGGGTCATGATAGATGTTGGCCTCGGCGTGCGGGGTGATATTTCCGCCCTCCTCAAGCGAGCCACCCATGATGACAATGCGTTTCACGTTCTTGGCGAACTCAGCATCGCGCTGAATGGCGTGGGCGATATTGGTCAAGGGACCAATCGGGCAAACCACCAACTCACCCTTGTGTTCACGCGCCATGCGGATCAGGAAATCAGCCGCGTCTTCGTCCAGGGCCTGTCCCTTGGGTGTCTTGGCCGGGATATCACCAAAACCTTCAGCACCGTGCACATGGGCCGATGGCGTGAAGGGCGGCAGCACCAACGGAGTCTCCGCGCCATGCGCAACGGGCAGGTCCAGACCAGCAGCTTCCAGCAAACGCAACGCGTTGCGGGTCGCCGTTTTGGTGGTCACATTGCCAAAGATCGTGGTGAGCCCCAATAGATCAATGTCAGGCGCTGCCGCTGCGTAGAAAATCGCCATGGCATCGTCGATACCGGGATCCGTGTCGATGATCAGCTTTGTCATTTTTATCCTTCCGACTGATTAATCGTGGGGGTTTAGCATTTTCGTTAGCGATAACTCAAGCCTGCCACTTTCAGGAATAGGCGACAACTCTATCAAGAAAATGCCCGCCTTCGCGAGAAGACGGGCATCAAATGCTCTGTGAGTTCTGCGAGGATCAGGTGTTGAACAGGAAGTGCAGCACATCGCCATCCTTGACGACATAGCCCTTGCCTTCGGCGCGCATTTTGCCCGCTTCCTTGGCGCCTTGCTCACCGTTGTGTGCGATGAAGTCTTCATAAGCGATGGTTTCGGCGCGGATGAAGCCCTTCTCGAAGTCGCCATGGATGACGCCCGCAGCCTGCGGTGCCGCGGTCCCCGTGCGGATGGTCCACGCGCGCGCCTCCTTAGGTCCGACGGTGAAGTAGGTTTCCAGATGCAACAGCTCGTAGCCCGCACGGATCAGGCGATCCAGACCTGCCTCGGCCAGCCCCATTTCAGAAAGAAACATTTCTGCCTCTTCCGGCTCAAGCTGGCTGATCTCTTCCTCGATCTGAGCGGATATGATTACATGGGAATTGCCCTGGCCTGCCGCCATCTCAGCCACTTTGGCAGAGTATTCATTGCCTTCGACAGACTCACTCTCACCGACGTTGCAGACGTAAAGCACCGGCTTGGTGGTCAGCAGCTGCAACATTTTCCAGGCCTTGGCATCTTCGGCGTCGACCTCAACCAAACGGGCAGGTTTCCCCTCCTCCAGCATCGCTTGTGCGTCCGCCAAAAGACGATCCTGCTGCTGGGCTTCTTTGTCATTTCCCTTCAGCTTGCGCACCAGATTGGCGCGACGCTTCTCGATGCTTTCAAGATCGGAGAGCATCAGCTCAGTCTCGATCACCTCGGCATCGGCCACCGGATCGACGCGGCCATCCACATGGGTCACGTCGCCGTCCTCAAAACAACGCAGCACATGGGCAATGGCATCGGTTTCACGGATATTGGCCAGGAACTGATTGCCCAGGCCTTCACCTTGTGAAGCGCCTTTGACGAGGCCTGCGATATCAACAAAAGTCATCCGGGTCGGAATGATCTGTTTGGATCCGGCAATCGCGGCCAGCTTGTCCAGCCGGGCGTCCGGCACGCCAACTTCGCCGACGTTTGGTTCGATGGTGCAAAACGGAAAGTTCGCCGCCTGCGCCGATGCGGTTTTCGTCAATGCGTTGAACAGGGTCGACTTACCGACGTTCGGCAGACCCACGATTCCCATTTTAAAGCCCATTCCGGCCTCCTGATGCCACTTGGGAGGTGCTTCTAGGCAGCATTTTGCAGTGACGCAAGCGGCCATCGCCCGACATGCCTAAAGGCCGCCGTGCGTATTGCACATTAGGGCCGCAACCGGGCGTCCATGACGTTGGCCGGAAAACAAAAGCAGATTTTGTGCAACTATTTGGTGACAGTTGCGTTTCTGTGACGGGATCGTGACCAGATAAGCCTGCTGCCTTATGGACTTTTTCCCAACTTATAGGATCATTTCAGCCAAGCTGACCAACACGAGATTATCATCATGAGCATTCGCACCTTCGTTACAGCAGCCTATATTGCCAGCGCGTTCACACTGGCCAGCGCACTGCCTGCTGCTGCACAAGACTGGATTTTTAGCGCAGGGTATTCAAGTTTTTCACGTGCAGGCGCTGAAGACAGTGCACTTGTCTCAGTCGAATATCAGCACGACGCCTTTTGGCAGCGCGGCAACTTTGACGCATTGTTCGGTGCCGCACTTGATGTGCAGACAACAGGTGATCTGTTCGTCGGCGCGGGCGTAGTTGGCAAATGGCACTTACGGCAAGGTTGGTTCATTGAGACCAGCGTCATGCCCGGAGCCTATGCGGAAAGCGTGAGACTGAATGACCTTGGCTCTACGTTTGAAATCCGCAGCGCATTGGCCGTTGGTAAGACTTTTGAGAACGGCCGGGCGCTATCGCTGGCGTTGACCCATAAGTCCAATGCGTCGACGGCGGATATCAACCCTGGGGTAAATTCTCTGCTTCTGCGCTGGCATGTTCCATTCAAAGGCTGAGTGATACCGCAGGCTGATCCATCACAGTAAGGCTGTGCACGGGATTGATTTCCGCCGAAACATTCGGCACACCGGGGCAGACACTCTTAAAAGGCCCGATCATGACCCGCATTGACGCCAAATTCGCTGACTTAAAAGCTGCCAATAAAAAGGCCTTTGTCGCCTATGTTATGGCGGGTGACCCTGATTTTGAAACCTCACTTGAGTTGATCAAAGGCCTGCCCGGCGCCGGTGTAGACGTGATCGAACTGGGCCTGCCCTTTACCGATCCAATGGCAGACGGTCCAACCATCCAGCTGGCAGGCCAGCGCGCCTTGGAAGCGGGCATGACGCTACAGCGTACTTTGGATCTTGCCCGTACCTTCCGCAAAGAAGACAACACTACGCCAATCGTGATGATGGGCTACTACAACCCAATCTACAGCCGGGGCGTCGAAACCTTTTTGAAGGATGCCAAAGAAGCCGGTATCGACGGTCTGATCGTTGTGGATCTGCCGCCCGAAGAAGACAGCGAACTCTGCCTGCCTGCACAGCAGGCCGGCCTGAATTTTATCCGGCTGGCCACCCCAACCACAGATGACAAGCGCCTGCCCCGTGTGCTGCAAAACACCTCAGGCTTTGTCTACTATGTGTCGATCACTGGGATTACCGGCGCCGCCGAGGCAGAAGCCACCAATGTCGGCCCAGAAGTGGCACGGATCAAAGTCAAGACCGATCTGCCTGTAATTGTCGGCTTTGGCATCAATACGCCGGAGAAATCAAAAGCCATCGCATCCGTTGCAGATGGCGCCGTGGTCGGCTCGGCGATTGTCAGCCAGATTGGCGCTGGCAAACCCGTGGGAGAGGTCCTCAGCTTCGTCAAGTCTCTCGCAGACGGTGCGCACTCCGCCTAACTCACTATTCAGCAAAGATCTTTGTAAAGGCCGCGCCGGATTGGTGCGGCCTTTTTGCTGTGTCGAAATCATGGATTGCGCTTTCGTCCTCCAATTGGTAAAAATTTATTACCAACTCAGGGTGAGGACAAAGCCGTGCCGGTCATTACCAATATCAACGATCTGAAACGCATCTACGAACGCCGCGTCCCGCAGATGTTCTATGACTATGCAGAAAGTGGTAGCTGGACCGAGCAGACCTTTCGCGACAATACCAACGACTTTGAAAAAATCCGCCTGCGCCAGCGGGTGGCCGTAGATATGGCTGGGCGCAGCACAGCCAGTCAGATGATTGGGCAGGACGTGTCGATGCCAGTCGCCCTCGCCCCGGTCGGCCTGATGGGAATGCAGCACGCAGATGGCGAGATCAAAGCCGCGCGCGCGGCCGAAGCCTTCGGTGTGCCCTTCACGCTGTCGACCATGTCCATCAACTCGATCGAGGAAGTGGCCGAAGCGACGACGCAACCTTTCTGGTTCCAGCTCTATACTATGAAGGACGAGGACTATGTGAGACGCCTGATTGCCCGCGCGAAGGCAGCAAAATGCTCGGCGCTGGTGATCACGCTGGACCTGCAGATCCTGGGACAACGCCACAAGGATCTGAAAAACGGCCTCTCCGCCCCGCCAAAGCTCACGCCCAAGACCATTGCCAACCTGATGACGAAATGGACATGGGGGCTGCAAATGCTAGGCGCCAAACGGCGCAACTTCGGCAATATCGTCGGCCATGTGGAGGGGATTTCCGATGCGTCCTCTCTTGGTGCTTGGACGGCGGAACAGTTTGATCCCTCGCTTGATTGGAGCAAAATCGCCAAGCTCATCGAACTCTGGGACGGCAAAGTCATTCTTAAGGGCATTCTGGATGTCGAAGATGCCAAAATAGCCGCCAAGCTTGGCGCGGATGCCATTGTAGTGTCCAACCATGGTGGCCGCCAACTCGACGGGGCGCTCAGCTCAATTCAGATGCTGCCCGCAATCATGGATGCGGTTGGTGATCAGATTGAAGTTCATCTGGACAGCGGTATTCGCTCAGGGCAGGACGTATTGAAAGCCCTGGCGCTGGGGGCCAAGGGCACCATGATCGGACGCGCCTTTGTCTACGGATTGGGCGCTATGGGTCAGCACGGAGTGACACGCGCGCTGGAGGTCCTGCACAAGGAACTGGATACCACCATGGCGTTATGCGGAGAGAAATCCGTCGCAGATCTTGGCCGCCACAATCTCTTGGTACCGGAAGATTTCGGCGGGCGCTGGCAGAAATAGACGGCATCGCATCAGCCCTCGTCTGGTTTGCGACTTGCAATATCGGCCAATCCGGTCTATGCGCACGGCTTCACGCGGGGTGACAGCCTTGGAGGCACCCCCATTATCAAATTGGAGAATTATCATGGCTGGTCAGATTCCTGATCTTGTTTGCCAAGAACGTACGGGGTCGGGCAAGGGCGCCGCTCGTGCAGCACGTCGTGCTGGCATGGTTCCTGGTGTTGTATTTGGTGGCGACGCGGACCCCGTGTCCATCCAGATCCCCTTCAACGAACTGCTGAAAAAACTGAAAGCCGGTCGCTTCAAGTCCACGCTGTGGAACCTGAAAGTGGAAGGCCAGGAAGACGTGCGCGTGATCTGCCGCGACGTACAGCGTGATGTTGTAAAAGACCTGCCTACGCACTTCGACCTGATGCGTCTGCGTCGCACCTCGAAAGTGAATCTCTTCGTTCCTGTTGAGTTCATCAACGAAGAAGAAGCGCCCGGTATCAAGCGTGGCGGCGTTCTGACCGCTGTGCGTCCCGAGGTAGAGCTGGTTGTGACCGCCGGTGACATCCCCGAGAAGCTGGTTGTTGACCTGGCCGGTCTGAACGTTGGCGACACCGTCACCATCTCGGCGATCAAGCTGCCCGAAGGTGCAAAGCCGACCATCGACCGTGACTTCGTCGTGGCCAACATCTCTGCTCCGTCGGGCCTGAAGTCCGCAGACAACGAAGCGTCTGACGACGAAGCCGAAGCGGCCGCAGAAGAATAAGCTCCAACCGAAAGGTTTGGAACGTGAGAGCGAGGCCAGTATTGGCCTCGCTTTTTTTGTCTGCACTTAAGATAGGGCATGTCGCACTGACCACCTGCTCACACAGAATTATTTGCAGGGTCTGGATTTTTATCCTGAAACGCGCGATGTAGCGCCATAAGACAGTTCCCCATCCCAAACACATCGTTGAAGTGTGCATGAAACTATTTGTTGGCCTTGGAAATCCCGGTGCGAAATACGCAGGCAACCGGCATAATATTGGCTTCATGGCTCTGGATCAGATCGCCAGCGACCATGGGTTCTCGCCCTGGAAGTCCAAGTTTCAGGCTCAGATCAGCGAAGGCGTTCTTGGCCGCACCAAAGTGCTGCTGCTGAAACCGCAGACCTTTATGAACCTATCCGGCCAATCCGTTGGCGAGGCTATGCGGTTTTACAAACTGACCCCTGCTGATGTGACTGTCCTTCACGACGAGTTGGACCTGGCACCGGGCAAAGCCCGGGTCAAACAAGGCGGCGGACATGCCGGTCACAACGGGTTGCGCTCGATCCATTCGCACATTGGCGCCGACTATGGCCGTGTCCGCCTAGGCATTGGCCATCCCGGTCATAAGGACGCTGTCGCAGGCTATGTGCTGCGTGATTTTACCAAGGCAGATGAAACCTGGCTCGACGACCTGATGCGCGGTATTTCCGATGGCGCCGCTCAACTCGCCGCAGGTGATGGCGGGAAATTCATGAATGCCGTGGCGCTGCGCGTCGCACCACCGCGCAGCTCTTCTGGTTCAGGCGCTGCAGCCAAAGGGCGCACCGATGCCCCCAGCTCAAAAAAAACGGCACAGCCCGACAGGTCTGACGCCCAGAAGACGCCCCCCATTGCCGCAGAGCCGTCCGCTGTGCAGAGCGCTGATGAAACCGCGCCGTCCGCCATTGAACGGCTTCTAAACAAATTTAAGTAACCAAAGTTTCCGTTGCGTCCTGTTTGCGCGCGCGGGCTACGGCTGACTAGGCTCAGCCGTGTCCGAGGAGGATGATTATGCATCGATATTTAAAGTTATTTTCGTATTTTCTTATTATCTTACTGATATTCGCTGCGGCTCTCGCCTATTGGCAACGCGAGTCGCTGAGCCGGTTGATGGCCGTAAACACGCTGTTTGACGAAGATCGCATTGTTTCCAATTTCTCAAATATGGAAGGTGCATTTTTGACCGCGCCGCTTGATCGCGGCGATGGCCCGGTGAGCGCACTCCCCTCCGGAGTAGAGATGACCCTCCCCCCCGGCTCGCAAGACTGGATCAGCCACAGTAACGTGACCTCCCTGCTGGTGTTAAAAGGCGGCCAGATCCGTCACGAGAGCTACTATCAGGGCACGGGCCCGGATGACCTGCGGATCTCTTGGTCGATGGCGAAAAGCTATCTCTCCGCACTCCTCGGCGTTCTGCTGCGAGAGGACAAGATCCGCTCACTCGATGATCTGGTCATCGACTATGCGCCAGAGCTGAAGGGCAGCGCGTATGAAACGGCCAGCATCCGCAATGTGCTGAACATGGCCAGCGGCGTGAAGTTCAACGAAGATTACCTGGACTACGATTCCGATATCAATCGGATGGGCCGCACCCTCGCGCTTGGTGGGACGCTGGATGATTTCACCGCCGACCTGAACGAGACCATCGGAGGGCCGGGCGAGGCCTGGCAGTATGTATCCATCGACACCCATGTTCTGGGCATGGTTATTCGTGGCGCAACGGGGCGTCCTATCCCTGATTTGCTCTCCGAGAAAATACTGCGGCATTTGGGGCTGGAACGCGCTGGTTACTACCTGACTGACGGCGAAGGCGTCGCGTTCGTTCTCGGCGGTATCAATCAAACCACACGCGACTACGGGCGTTTCGGCCAGATGATCGCCCAAAACGGCCGCTACAACGGCAGACAGGTTGTACCACAGGCCTGGATCGCCGCCTCGACCCGCCCATCCGCCCCGACCGATGCAGGTCGGATTGGATACGGGTTTCAATGGTGGATCCCGAAGAACGCCGTTCCAGGTGAATTTCTGGCCAGAGGGGTCTATGGGCAATATATCTATATCAACCAAGGCCGCGACGTCGTCGTTGTTGTCACCAGCGCTGATCGGGGATTTCGCAAACCCGGTGTTGCGGATGAAAACGTCAAAATGCTGCGCGCGTTGGCGAAATCACTGTAGGATATACCCATGGATCAAGACGACAGCGTAAATGTGTTCGGGGAAGCACTGGCACCCTGTTCCACCACCCCCTTGACCGGGTTCTTCCGGGACGGCCTTTGCAACACCTGCGCGCAGGATCAAGGCAGCCATACGGTCTGCGCCGTCATGACTGACGAATTTCTGGCATATTCCAAATATGTCGGCAACGATCTGTCCACCTCGCGACCTGAATTTGGTTTTGCGGGATTGAAAGCCGGGGACAGCTGGTGCCTCTGTGCCGGACGTTTCCTGCAGGCCGCTGACGAGGGCTGCGCGCCGCAGGTCAATCTGGCAGCGACCCATAAACGTGCGCTGGAGATCGTGCCGCTCAGCGTACTGGAAAGCCATGCTTTGCCGGGTGATGTGGCCTAGGGTCAGGAGCCCTTACTAGAAATGAAGAAAGGCACCTGCTATGCGAGGCGCCTTTCGCTTTCTTCGCTCTGCCAAGATCAGTCGCTGTCGCGACCTTCGGTGTCCGACATATCAAAGCCGAGGTGACGCGCGACGGTAAAGATATCCTTGTCGCCGCGGCCACACATGTTCATCACAATGATATGGTCCTTAGGCAAGTCGGGCGCGATCTTCATCACATGGGCCAGCGCATGACTCGGCTCAAGTGCCGGAATGATGCCTTCCATAGCGCAGGATAGCTGGAACGCCTCCAGCGCTTCCTTGTCAGTGATGGAGACATAATCGGCCCGGCCGATATCGTTCAACCAGGCATGCTCCGGACCGATACCGGGATAATCGAGCCCGGCAGAGATGGAAAAGCCTTCCAGAATTTGTCCATCATCATCCTGCAATAGGTAGGTGCGGTTGCCATGCAGCACGCCAGGGCGACCACCGGTGAGCGAGGCACAATGCTGCATCTTCTCATCGACACCTTTGCCACCGGCCTCAACACCAATGATGTTCACCGACTTGTCGTCCAGGAATGGGTAGAACAGGCCCATGGCGTTTGACCCGCCACCAATTGCTGCGATTACGGTGTCCGGCAGACGTCCCTCGCCCTCCTGCTCTGCCAGCTGCCAGCGTACTTCTTTACCGATCACCGACTGGAAATCTCGCACCATTGCCGGATAGGGATGCGGTCCCGCCACTGTGCCGATGCAGTAGAAGGTGTCGTGGACATTGGTCACCCAATCCCGCAGGGCATCGTTCATGGCATCCTTCAACGTGCCGCGGCCAGAGGTCACCGGAATGACTTCGGCACCCAGAAGGCGCATACGGAAGACATTGGGCGCCTGACGCTGCACATCATGCGCACCCATATAGACCACGCATTTCAGCCCAAATTTGGCACAGACCGTGGCAGTAGCGACGCCATGCTGGCCCGCGCCGGTTTCCGCAATGATCCGATCCTTACCCATGCGACGGGCCAGCAGGATCTGTCCCAGCACATTGTTAATCTTATGCGCGCCGGTATGGTTCAGCTCATCCCGTTTTAAATAGATCTTCGCGCCGCCCAGATGCTCAGTCAGCCGCTCGGCGAAATAGAGCGGACTGGGCCGACCAACATAGTTTTTCCAGAGATCGTCCATCTCGGCCCAGAAACTCGGGTCGTCCTTGGCGCGATCATATTCCTCTTCCAGGCTGAGGATCAGCGGCATCAAAGTCTCGCTGACGAACCGCCCTCCGAAAATACCAAACCGCCCCTGTTCATCGGGACCGTTCATGAAGCTGTTGAATAGATCTTCGGCCATGGTTCTTTCCTTCTTCGCGGCGCTCGATATGAGTATAGCGCGGCCTGCGCCGGGTAAAGAGAGGTGCGACGGATTCTACGAAATGTCGCGGAAAGGGGCAGGTGTAAAAGACCGACATGCACGCCTCTCAGCGACGTGGCGCACCGGCGGCCTCACAGAAGGCGCGAATACGCGCAGGATCCTTTACGCCGGGCGCACTCTCGGCACCTGAGGCTACATCGACCTGACGCGCACCGGTGACGCGGATCGCCTCTGCGACATTCTCAGGCGTCAGCCCGCCGGCCAGCATCCAAGGGGTGCGCCAGTATTTCTTGCGTGCCAGAAGCCCCCAATCAAAGGTGACGCCATTTCCGCCCGGCAAGACAGCGCCCTTCGGCGCCTTGGCGTCCACCAGAATCTGATCGGCAACGGCCTCATAGGCCTCGATCCTTTGGATATCCTCGGCAGTGGACACCCCAAGCACCTTCATTACAGGCAGACCATAGCGCGCCTTAACCTCAGCCACGCGCTCCGGCGTCTCCTGCCCGTGCAGCTGGATCATATCCAATGGAACAGCGCTGGTGATTTCATCCAGCATGGCGTCATCCGGATTGACCACCAAAGCCACTTTGCACAAACCAACAGGCGCCTCGACTGCGAGCGCCGTGGCTTCCTCTACGGTCACAGAGCGAGGGGATTTTGCAAAGAAATTGAACCCGATATAAGCCGCCCCGGCATCAGCCGCGGCCACGATGTCCTGCGGTGTTTTCAGTCCGCAGATCTTAACCCGAATGTCCATCATGAGTGCGTTAGCTTGCTTCGTCGAGTATAGCGAGGACCTCGTCCTTGCCCTCGTGCTTCTGCTTTTTCAGGCGATTGACCTCGCGCGAGAGCTTCTTCGCCTCGCGGGCTTTCAGATCTGCCTCACGACGGTGTTTGTGTTCACGCAACCATTCAATGATGAAGCCGATAATCAGACCAACAGCGATACCCCCTAGCACAACCACAAACAGGGGGAGTTCGATGCGGAAATTATAGCCCAAGAACTCGGCGAAGGCCGTGGGCATGAGCTTAAGCTCAACCAAACCCCGATTTGCCAAAGAGACCGAGATAAGGGCGATGGCAATCACCCCAAGATAGGCATAGCGAATATAGCGCATCAGGCTTTTCCGTTCAGGCGGTCCCTCAAGAGTTTACCTGTCTTGAAGAACGGCACGTGTTTTTCCTCAACATGGACCGTTTCACCCGTGCGGGGATTGCGACCAACTCGCGCATCCCGCTGTTTCACTGAGAAGGCGCCAAAGCCCCGCAGCTCCACACGGTCGCCGCGCGCCATTGCGTCGGTCACCTCCTCGAACACCGTATTCACGATCCGCTCCACATCACGCTGATACAGGTGCGGGTTTTCGTCTGCAATCTTCTGGATCAATTCCGAGCGGATCATTTCTCGGCCCTCCCAAGCCAAGCTAGGCACAGTTTCTATTGAACGACTATAGGTACAAAACCTCGAACCGGGAACAGTGGATGCAGGCCTGCCCCGCAAATAAGTCAGCGTTTGCCTATCATTAGGCGGGTTCTGGCGGTTTCTGCCCACAAAGCAGAGATGGGGCCCCCTCGATTCAGCTGCAAGGGTTGCAATTGCATTTGTGATTCGCAGCAGTATCTGAATGCGGTTTTTCATCCATACCCCGCTCTAGGTCGGGAAGAGCAACCTGCGACAAAAAGAAACGGCCCCACCCCAAAAGGGCAGGACCGTTCAAAATTTTCAGCCTAGGCTGGCTGCTGAAATCAGTCGCCTGTTTTCAGCGCTGCGCCCAGAATGTCGCCCAGAGACGCGCCGGAATCGGAGGAGCCATACTGTTCAACGGCTTCTTTTTCTTCCGCGATTTCGCGTGCTTTGATCGACAGACCCAGACGGCGGGTCTTGCCGTCCACGTTGGTCACGCGCACGTCAACCTTGTCACCAACCGAGAAACGCTCAGGGCGCTGTTCGGCACGGTCACGGGAGAGATCGGAGCGGCGGATGAAGGACTTCATGCCTTCGTATTCCACTTCGATGCCGCCTTCTTCAATGGCGGTGACGTTCACGGTCACGATGGAACCGCGCTTCACGCCGCCAACGGCTTCAGCGAACTTGTCGCCGCCGAGGGCTTTGATCGACAGAGAAATACGCTCTTTCTCGACGTCCACTTCGGAGACAACAGCCGAAACCATGTCGCCTTTGCGGTAGTTCTGGATCGCGTCTTCGCCGCGCTCGTCCCAGGACAGGTCGGAGAGGTGAACCATGCCGTCGATGTCGCCGTCGAGGCCGATGAACAGACCGAATTCGGTGATGTTCTTGACTTCGCCTTCGACCTGAGTGCCCTCGGGGTGTGTTTCTGCAAACACTTCCCATGGGTTACGCATGGTCTGCTTGAGGCCCAGGGAAACGCGGCGCTTGGCACCGTCGATTTCCAGAACCATGACGTCGACTTCCTGCGAAGTGGAGACGATTTTGCCCGGGTGGACGTTTTTCTTGGTCCAGGACATCTCGGAGACGTGAACCAGACCTTCGACGCCCGGCTCCAGTTCAACAAATGCACCGTAATCGGTGATGTTGGTGACACGACCTTTGTGCACGGAGGACAGCGGGTACTTGGCGCCAACCAGATCCCACGGGTCTTCCTGCAGCTGCTTCATGCCGAGGGAGATACGGTGAGTCTCTTTGTTGATCTTGATGACCTGAACCTTGACGGTTTCGCCGATCGACAGGATCTCGGAGGGGTGGTTCACACGGCGCCATGCCATGTCGGTGACGTGCAGCAGGCCGTCAACGCCGCCCAGGTCAACAAACGCACCGTATTCGGTGATGTTCTTGACCACACCATCCACGGCCTGACCTTCGGACAGGTTGCCGATGACTTCGGCACGCTGCTCGGCGCGGGACTCTTCGAGGATTGCACGACGGGACACAACGATGTTGCCACGACGACGGTCCATCTTCAGGATCTGGAACGGCTGCTTCAGACCCATCAGCGGGCCGGCGTCGCGCACGGGGCGGACGTCAACCTGCGAACCGGGCAGGAATGCAACAGCGCCGCCCAGGTCGACGGTGAAGCCGCCTTTGACGCGACCGAAGATAGCACCTTCGACGCGCTGGTCGTCTGCGTATGCTTTTTCCAGGCGATCCCATGCTTCTTCGCGGCGGGCCATCTCGCGGGAGATAACAGCTTCGCCACGGGCGTTCTCAGCAGCGCGCAGATAGACTTCTACTTCATCGCCAACAGAGATTTCGGGAGCTTCGCCAGGGTTTGCGAATTCTTTGAGCTCAACGCGGCCTTCCATTTTGTAGCCGACGTCGATGATGGCCTGGCCCGCTTCGATTGCGATGACCTTGCCTTTGACAACGGAACCCTCTTCGGGGGTGTCCATTTCGAAGCTTTCGTTCAGGAGGGCTTCGAATTCCTCCATCGATGTGTCTTGAGCCATGTGGTCTCAGGTTTCCTTTACAAATCGGTTTTATCTGGCCGGGCGGTTGTCTCCGCCGGTCTTGAAGATTGGTCCTTACGAGGCGCAGCACAGGCCGGTCTGATCAGACAAACACAAAGGGCCGAGGTATGCCTCGACCCTGCTCAGAATGCCGTCCGTGCGTTAACCGCCTCTATAGTGACAGCGCGCTTAGTATGCGGATTCCCGCTTCGGCGCAAGGGAAACCGTCACCAGATACCAAGGAGCGGCGAACGGTCACAAGTTCACAGCAGGGTCAGAAGGCGCGTGATCACGGGTCGTGGGGCCGTTACAGCGACCGGATCAAGCTAGTGACGCGCATCAATCGCCGCGATTGCCGTCGCCACGGCCTCATCAATCGTGAGCGCACTGGTATCGATCAGCACCGCATCGCTCGCAGGTTTCAACGGCGATTCCAAACGGTTGGTATCGCGCGCGTCCCGCGCCTTCACATCTTCCAGCACCTCAGCATAGCTGGTGGGATTGCCCGCTGCCATCAACTCCTGCAAGCGGCGCTGCGCACGGACTTCGGCGCTCGCTGTCACGAAGAGCTTGGCCTGCGCGCGCGGGCAGATCACCGTGCCGATATCCCGCCCGTCCAGAACCGCCCCGCCTGCACGGCGGGCAAAAGCGCGCTGAAAATCGACCAATGCCGCGCGCACCTCAGCGATCACCGCCACCTTAGACGCGGCCTGCGCCACTTGCGCGGTGCGCAGTTCTGGCCGTTCAAGATCATCCGGCAGCAGCGCAAGGGCGGCATCAATCGGCTTATCCCCGGCAAGCATCCGCGCCCCGACCGCACGGTAGAGCAGGCCCGTATCCAGATGGCCAAACCCGAAATGGGCCGCCACTGCCCGGGAAATCGTGCCCTTGCCTGCGGCAGCCGGGCCGTCAACTGCAACAGTAAAGCTCATGCCGTCGTCTCTAGCCGCGCCCCCAGCGTGGTCATCAGCGGGGTGAAGATCGGGAAGGACGTGGCAATAGGCGTGCCATCATCGACAGTCACGGGTTTCTGGGCCCCCATACCCATCACCATGAAAGACATCGCGATCCGATGATCCAGGAAACTCTCACAGGTGCCGCCGCCGGGCACGCCTTCCGGTCCCAGACCGGTGACGGCCCACCAATCGTCACCCTCTTCAACCATCACGCCATTTGCCCGCAAACCGCGCGCCATCGCGTCGATCCGGTCACTTTCCTTCACCCGCAGTTCCTTGACGCCGGTCATCATGGTTTTGCCCGTCGCAAAGGAAGCCACAACCGAAAGCACCGGATATTCATCAATCATCGAAGCCGCGCGCTCCGGTGGGACGTCGATCCCCTTCATATCAGGCGAGTACCGCGCGCGCAGATCCGCAACCGGCTCACCGCCCTCTTCCCGCATATTTTCAAAAGTGAGATCCGCGCCCATATCCTGCAAGGTATAGAACAGCCCCGCCCGCGTCGGGTTCAGGCCGATACCCGGTACCAGCACATCGGACCCTGGCGTAATCAATGCTGCGCAAACCGGGAAAGCCGCGCTTGAGGGGTCACGTGGCACCGCAATGACCTGCGGTTTCAGTTCAGGCTGCCCAGTCAGTGTGATGACCCGGCCTTCATCCGTATCTTCTACAGTGATCTCGGCGCCGAACCCCGCGAGCATGCGCTCAGAATGGTCTCGGGTGGCCTCTTTCTCGATCACAACTGTCTGCCCCGGAGCATTCAGTCCCGCCAGAAGGACCGCGGATTTCACCTGCGCGGAGGGCACCGGAACTGTGTAGCGCACCGGTGTCGGCTCCGCAGCTCCGACGCTTGTCATTGGCAGACGCCCACCGGACCGACCAACAGATTGGGTCCCAAACAGGGCCAGCGGATCGGTCACCCGGGCCATTGGTCGTTTGTTGAGGCTGGCATCCCCCGTGAAGGTAACCGTGATAGGAGAAGTCGCCATGACCCCCATGATCAGCCGCACACCGGTGCCGGAGTTGCCGCAATCAATCACCTGCTCCGGCTCAGCCAGACCACCGACGCCGACACCATGCACAGACCAATTGCCACCACCATGATTGATGACCTCGGCGCCCATTGCCTGCATTGCCTTGGCGGTGTCCAGTACATCTTCCCCCTCGAGCAGACCCGAAATCTTGGTCTCTCCCACGGCCAGGGCGCCCAAGATCAGCGAGCGGTGAGAGATCGATTTATCGCCCGGAACCTCGGCAATGCCGGTCAGAGGATCCGCGCGGTGCGAAGTCATCGGGATGGGCGTACCGTGTCCGGACATGAGGAGCCTTTCGAAATGCTAGCGTTCACAATTGGACTACCCAATCGCTTGGTGTCGGTCCAGCGCGTTTTCCCATTGGCGCCACGCCCCGCAAGATATTGCACCACGCAAAGAGCAGGGCCAGGCAGCAGGATCAGAGGCGACGGAATGTCATATAGTGAGGTGTGCGACCTTCGCGCAGGGCCTTTTGCTCATATCGGGTTGAGATCCAGTCATCCCATGCCACACGCCAGTCATCCGGTCCTTCTGCCAGCCACTCGAACCCGGCCTGCGGCACCTCTTCCATGGTCTGGCGAACATAGTCGGGAATATCCGTTGCCACCCGAAAGATCGCGCCTGGCTTCAGGCATTTTGCGAGTGGCTCCAGATGTTCCTGCGTAACAAAACGGCGCCGATGGTGGCGTGCCTTTGGCCAGGGATCAGGGTAGAGCAGAAACGCACGGGAAATCGACTGTTCCGGCAAGACATCCATCAGGTCACGGGCATCGCCGGGATGGACCTTGATGTTATCCGCCCCTGCGCGGCGAATTTTGCCCAGAAGCATTGCAACCCCGTTGATATAGGGTTCTGCCCCGATGATGCCGACATCAGGATTCGATTTGGCCTGATGCACCAAATGTTCGCCACCGCCAAAACCAACCTCTAGCCAGACGTCGCGCCCGCCGAACATTTCCTTGAGCTCCAAAGGGGTGCGATCTGGGTTCACATCCCACCCCACCGCGCCGGGGCTGAGTGAGGCAAGATCCTCATCAATGTAGCGCTGCTGGCTGTCTTTAAGTTGCTTGCCCTTCAGGCGTCCGTAGAAGTTACGCCAAGGCGCGCCACTCTGATGTTTATCAACCGCGTTGGGCCGGCTGTCGCCGGAGGGCGCCTGGTCGGGTTTGCTGTCATCAGACATCGGGGATTTTTCCTATCGAGCGTTCAAAACCTGGCCGCCCCTCTGCCCGATGCAGCCGTCTGGGTCAAGCCAGCCACCGCGACGACCCCGCTCTAGGGGGTCTCGCGCAGCACCCCCGCCGCCATCAGGCGCAGCCGAGTCGGGTACCAGACATCCTCGGGTTTGGTTTTCAGAGTCTCAATCGCAAAGGCCGGATCCACACCGCGCTGCATCATATACTTCAGATGGCGAAAAACTTCTGACTGCGTGTCACGATAAATCCAGGTCCCGAATTCAAACGGTGTGGCCCAGTTTTCATCCTTGCGCCACAGACGATAGTAGCTCTGCACCGCTTTCGGTGCCCAATCACGCTGGTGAAAGCCAATCTTCGAACCGAGAGTCATCTGACGTCGATTGCCGGCTAGGAAAATATCGACACAGGCGCTGATGCATTCTCCGACCACCCAGGTATCCAGCGCGTGACCCTGCACGATATCGGCGATCGACTCACCTGCATAGACACTGCCTCCACCGCTGTTCAGCTGGAGCCGCGTTATGGCGGGGTTGGCATCCAGAATATCGCGAAAGGGTTCTATATCCTCATCGCTGATCTCACCGATTTCAGCCTGTTGCGTGCCATCAACCTGTTGTGAAACCAGATTATCGGTATCATAAATCAGCGTCGTCCCATCAATCTTGAATTTGGTGGGAAGCGTCTGACGGGCCTCCGCCGGGTGGGGCATCAGCGAGATCCCCAGAAGACAGGCCAACGCAAGCTGCCGACACGCGCGCAGGTGGAGAATGAACCGGCAGCGAGAACCCATCAAGGTCAGCTCCATAACAATACAATCACTGGTCTATACTGCCCGCAAAATGCCCGGATCTCCAAGCGCTTTGCGCGCCTGAAATCGCAGTATACGGCGCCCAGATGAAAAAAGGCGGGGACATCCCCGCCTGTTCTATATGCAAATGAGAGAGGTCGATCTCGATCAGATCGCTTTTGCCAGCGCCTCTACCAAATCAGTCCGCTCCCAGCTGAACCCGCCATCCGCATCCGGTTCCCGGCCAAAATGACCATAGGCCGCCGTGCGTTCATAGATCGGTTTATTCAGCCCAAGGTGATGACGAATACCGCGTGGCGTCAGATCCATGATCCGATCAATCGCCGCCTCAATTTTGGCCGCATCCACGTCGCCCGTGCCATGGGTATCGGCATAGATCGACAGCGGTTTGGCAACACCAATCGCATAGGACAGCTGAATGGTGCATTTATCTGCAAGCCCCGCCGCCACCACATTCTTGGCAAGATAGCGCGCTGCATAGGCTGCCGAGCGGTCAACTTTGGTCGGGTCTTTACCGGAGAATGCGCCGCCACCATGAGGTGCTGCGCCGCCGTAGGTGTCGACGATGATCTTGCGCCCTGTCAGGCCCGCATCCCCGTCTGGACCACCGATAACGAATTTACCGGTTGGATTGACGTGCCAGATGGTTTCATCGGTCAGCCACCCCTCGGGCAGGGTCTCGTGGAAATAGGGTTCGACTATGGCACGTATATCGTTGGAGGTCAGCGTCTCATCCAGATGCTGGGTCGACAGCACCAGCGAGCTGACACGCACCGGTTTGCCATTTTCGTAGACCACCGAAAGCTGCGACTTCGCATCCGGGCCAAGCGCCGGTTCCGCGCCGTTTTTGCGCACCTCGGCGAGACGACGCAGGATTGCATGGCTGTACTGGATCGGTGCTGGCATCAGCGCGGGCGTTTCATTGGTCGCGAAACCAAACATGATGCCCTGATCCCCTGCGCCTTCTTCTTTATCAACTGCGGCATCAACGCCCTGTGCAATATGAGCGGATTGCTCGTGCAGCAGGTTGGTGATCTCCACCGTCTCATGATGGAACTTATCCTGCTCGTAGCCGATATCCTTGATGCAGGCGCGGGCGATCTCATCGATACGGCCCATGTAATCGTGCAGTTTGTCTTGGTCCGACAAACCCACTTCCCCCCCGATGACCACGCGGTTCGTGGTTGCAAAGGTTTCGGCCGCTACGCGGGCTTCGGGCTCTTCGCTCAGAAAGGCGTCCAGAACGGCATCCGAAATACGGTCACAGACCTTATCCGGGTGTCCCTCGGAAACCGATTCCGAGGTGAAAGTATAATTCGTGCGGGTCATGAAAGGTGCTCCGTTGGGTTTAGCCTGCCACGCCAGGAAGCCGTTGTGGCAGTAATCGATCCGCAGTACGCGGGGAGACGTGTGTCGTCAATCTATAATGCCCAGAGGTTAAGCAGCTATGACCCGCGCGCAAGTGTGGTGCTGCGTCGCAGCGCCAGCCCGCCAAGGGCGATGCAGAAAAGAAACACTGGCAGATCTCCGGTCCGTGCATAAAGGGTTCGCGGCAGCGGTGCAGGCAGCGCCACATCCAGATAGCCCGCAACGCCCAAAGGCAGGGCGTCCAAAATCCGTCCATAGGGATCAATCATGGCCGAGATCCCGGTATTTGCGACGCGCGCCATGGGCAAGCCCTGCTCAATCGCGCGCATCCGTGCCTGAACCAGATGCTGATAGGGGCCGGAATAGGTGCCGAACCACGCATCATTGGTGATCTGGATCAGCAGGTCGGCCCGCCCCGGTGCGGCATTCACATCCTGCGGAAACACGGCCTCATAGCAGATCAACGGCAGCGCCTTTCCCACCGGCAAATCCAAGAGCCGAGGCCCCGGCCCCGCCGCATAACCCGCCCCGGCCTGCGACGCAAAACCATGCACACCGAAGCGCGCCATCAGATTGCCCGCCGGAATATACTCTCCAAAGGGGACCAAGTGCGCCTTGTCATAGATCTGAGCGGGAACGTTGCTGCCCTGCAAGACAATCGCCGAGTTGTGGTATTGCCCATCAGTTCTGCGCTGGATGCCCAACATGACCGGCGTATCCCCAGCCGCAGATACAACCTCATCCAAGACATCTTCCGCGTAGTTCAACATCAGGGGAATAGCCGTTTCCGGCCAGAGGATGAGATCCACCGCAGATCCGTCAGCCGTAGGAGCACGCGAATACTCCAACTGCCGGTCGACAAACGACCAGCGCAGGTCCGGGTGCCATTTCTCGTCCTGAGGTGCATTGGGCTGTACAAGGCGCAGCGTATGCTCGGTCAGGACGGCGACAGGTGGTTTCGGCAGAAGCCCCACGATGGCCCCCACTGCAAAGACCGGTAGCAGCGCAACTACCGGGCGGCGGCGGATCAAGCCAAGTGGGACCGTGGCACTCAAAGTCAGAAAACCCAGGCCATGCGGTCCGATCCAAGGCAGCAGTTGGGCAGCAGGCGTATCAATCCAGAACTGCCCGAAGGCGGCCCAAGGCAGACCGGTCAGGACATAGGCGCGCGCAAATTCCCCAAGCGAGAGCAGTGCGATGAACAGCGGCAGCCTAGTAGCCCCTTGCCCAAACCGAACCGCAACACCAAACGCCAGCGCCCAAAACAACGCCAGCCCGCCCGCAAGACCTACAACGGCAAAAGGCGCCATCCAGGCATAGCGATCTGCATCAACCTGAAATGGTTCATAGATCCAGATCATACCGACGGAAAAATATGCCGTTCCCAACAACCAGCCAAACAGCGCGCCACGGCGGATAGAGGATACCTGAAGCAGCTGATATCCGACCACCCCAAGACAAAGCGGCACCAACCAAAGCACGTGGAATGGCGCCAGCGCAAAGGCCAGCAACCCGCCAGCGGCAACAGCGGTCGCGACAGATAGGAACGCGGACCGTAGGCTGGTCGCCGACCAGGCCTTAGTGATCATCCTGAACAATCCGGCAGCCGTACCCGCAATCGCTTGATCCGGCGCGGATCGGCGTCCATTACCTCAAATTCAGGTCCATCAGGATGCTGAATGACTTCGCCCCGTGCAGGCACCCGCCCCGACAGCATAAAGACCAGCCCGCCAAGGGAATCGATTTCTTCGCCGTCGACATCCTCGTGATTGGTCAGTGAACGGCCGATTTCATTCTCGAATTCATCCAGCGGGGTGCGGGCCTGTGCGATGTAGCAGCCCTGTTTTTCGCGAAACCAGGTCTGATCCTCACCAGCATCATGTTCATCCTCGATCTCGCCAACAACCTGCTCAATCAGGTCTTCGATGGTCAGCAGGCCGTCGACCCCGCCATATTCGTCGATCACCAGCGCCATATGGCGCCGCTCGGCCTGCATCTTGGTCAGCAAAACACCAATTGTCATGGAGGGCGGCACGAACAGAAGCGGCCGCACCATGCCTTCAAGGCCGAAATCTGCTTCGGTGCCATTGAAGCCATGCATTAGGGCGAAGTCTTTGAGATGGACAAAGCCGATCGGCGTATCCAACGTGCCCTCATAGACGGGAATCCGGGTAAAACCGCTTTCGCGGAAGATCTGAACCAGTTCGTCCTTGGGTGTAGAAACCGGGATCGCAACAATCTCCGCGGCGGGGATGGCCACATCCTCAACCCGCAAGCGGCGGAGGTTGATCATCCCATGCGGTTGGTTCGGCAGACGTGTGTCCGGACCGGCAGTCACGCCTTCTTCAGTTTCTGCCGGAGCAAAGGAACCGAAAATACGCCCCAGAAACCCCGTTGATTGTGCAGCCGCTACACTGTTGTCCGCGCTGCCCTTGTTCTCCAGCGCGCCCTGCGCTGCGTTAGAACTTCCGTCGATATCGTCCATCGTTCCTATCCGATACGCCCATGATTGGGGCTGTCATCTAAAGTATATGGGTCATCAATACCCATTTTGCCAAGTATCTGCACCTCAAGACGTTCCATCAAAGTGGCGTCAGGGTCACGAATGTGATCATAACCCAAAAGATGCAACACTCCGTGAACGATCAAATGGCGCAAGTGATCCGCCAGAGATTTGCCGGCATCCTCAGCCTCACGCGCGCAGGTCTCATAGGCAATCGCAATGTCACCAAGCGGAATTTCGCCAGTGAAATCCGCCTCAGGCAGCAGTGGCTCGTCGCCCGCCTCCTCAGACGAAAGATCCTCCGCAGGCCAACTGAGCACGTTTGTAGGCTTCGCTTTCTGGCGAAACTCAGTGTTCAGCTCCATGATCCGTGCATCATCGCAGGCCAGCAAAGACAGTTCGCAGTCGTCGGCATCCAGACCAAAATGCCCAAGCACCGCATGGATCGCCTGCACCGCATGTGTAGTGAGGTCGGCGTCCTGCCAACGGGTATCCTCTATGGAGATGTCGAGGGTCATTATCCAAATCTCACAGCCAAGGCAGTCCGCCGTCGCAGGCGATGTCAGCTCGGGTTCCAGATGGCAGCGCCTTGGGACCCGAGCTCCTATCGCCCTAACAAAATCAATCCGTGACGGATGTGATCAGGCGGGTTTCTCATCCGCCTCATAGGCTTCGATGATGGCGGCGACAAGCGGATGCCGCACCACGTCGCGCGACGTGAAGTAATTGAAGCTCACCTTGGGAATGCTGCTCAGCAATCGTTCGGCATCTGCCAGACCTGATGCGACCCCGCGCGGCAGATCGACCTGGCTGCGGTCGCCAGTGATCACCATACGCGATCCTTCGCCCAGACGCGTCAGAAACATCTTCATCTGCATCGTTGTGGCATTCTGCGCCTCGTCCAGCACGACAAAGGCATTGGACAGCGTGCGACCGCGCATGAAGGCCAGCGGGGCAATCTCGATCTGTTTTTCTTCCAGCAGCTTCGCCAATTGCTTACCCGGCAGGAAATCGTTCAGCGCATCGTAGAGCGGCTGCATATAGGGATCGACTTTGTCCTTCATGTCGCCGGGCAGATAACCAAGCTTCTCGCCAGCCTCTACGGCGGGACGGCTAAGAATGATCTTGTCGACATGGCCAGTGATAAACATGCTGACCCCAACCGCGACGGCCAGATAGGTTTTACCAGTACCGGCCGGACCGATGCCAAATGCCAGCTCATGTTCGAATAGAGACTGAACATAGGCTTTTTGCGCATCGGTGCGTGGCTCGACCAGCTTCTTGCGGGTCTTGATCTCGACCTTGCCCCCCCGGAACATCTCCAGCTGGCTGCCGGGGTCGGCGACCTGCTCCTGCCCCATCCGCAACTCGCGATCAATGTCACCGGCCTCTACGCTTCGGCCAGTTTCCAACCGATCATACAGTGCGGCCAGAACTGCTGCCGCCTGGTCGCGCGCGGCTTCTTCGCCCAGCACCGAAAGCTGGTTGCCACGCCGGACGATCTGCACACCGAGCTTTTGCTCAAGCGTCGCAAGATTGCGGTCATATTCTCCGCACAGATCAATCAGCAGTCGGTTATCGGGAAATTCAAGCAGCGCCTCGTGGGAGGCATCCTGCTCCTGCGATGGGGTCAAAGTGCCAATGGCCAATCCGGTCTCCTGTCTTTGACGGTGTTCACTCAGTGTGCCCCTCGACTCGCCCCGGCGCAAGCTGCGCATCCGCAATTTCACGCGATTGAAACAAAATGGCCGCCCCGGAAGGACGGCCACACGGCAGTGATCTGTAGCTGTGGGTGCATCCGATCAGATCGGATCCTCGACACTGGAGCCTGATTTGAACGGGCCAGTTGCAGTATTTGGTGGTGCAACCCCAGAACATACCGGACGCCCATCCGGCGCCAGACGTTGCGACAGATAACCTTCCACACCGTCGTCGATGATCCAGTGATCGCAGCCGGTTGGGTCCACCCAGATGCCTGCCTTCAACTGAGAGAGATCCTTGCTGTCGAAACCGCGATCCACGGTTTTGTCGACCTTTTCGTCGCAGGCCGCGAGACCAATCGCCACGGATGCCAGCAACGCTGCTTTAATGAATGACATAGACGTGCTCCTCAGCGCAGGCAGATGATTTCAACGCGGCGGTTCTGCGCCATGTTGGCGGCAGAATCATTGGGGACACGCGGATCGCGTTCGCCGTAACCACGCGCCTCGAGGATGCGCGCGCCAACCGATTGGCCGACCTTGGCGACCGCATTTGCCCGGCGCTGAGACAGGCGCATGTTGTACTCATCCGATGCGCGACTGTCGGTATGGCCGGTGATGATGAACGAACGCGCATTGGCGGATTGGAAGAAGTCGCGCAGGCGCTGCTGTCCCGCCGCGCTAATACGGTGCCTGTTGGTCGCAAAGAACTGATCGCTCGGCATTACGCCGCAGATGTCACCACGACGGCAAACCGGTTTGCCATCCCGGGTAACATGCGGTGTCATGAAGCCTTCGGCGCCATCGTCCATCACCCAGTGTTCGCAACCATCGGGATCAACCCAGATGGTTGGAATATAGCTTTGACCGATCACACCGGCATCCTGCGCCAGCAGAGCGCCCACATTCAAGCCGACAGTTGCGACAACGGTGGCCACGAGTCCGCAGAGTTGTTTCCGCATTGGTTTCAACACACTCAATATCCCCCTTACACCAGTCATTCGCAGGCGTCATTCTAGCGGCCACGCAGGCTTTGCGCGGGCCGTTACCGTGATATTCGCAGGTATAGAACGCAAATTGCAATCATTTGCTTAAGGAAATCAGAAGTTTCACGGCCCATGTCGCGGTGGGGGCGCAATCGTCTGCGCGACCGCCCCCGCCCATAAATCAGTCGATCAGCGCACCCGCCAGCGAGTTGGCGCCGGAGGACAGGATCCGCACGCGGGCAAGATCCCCGATAGCCCGGTCGCAATCCGCGACATGGACCGCATGCAGATAGTCGGATTTCCCAACCATCTGCCCGGGGAACCGTCCCGCTTTCTCGAACAGCACGGTGACGTCACGGCCTACCATGCTGTCCTGAACCTCGCGTTGCTGCTTCGTCAGCAGGGCCTGCAGGCGCTGAAGCCGGTCGTCTGCCTCTTTGGGATCGACCTGCGGACGTTCCGCCGCCGGGGTGCCCGGACGGGTGGAGTATTTGAAGGAATAGGCGGTACCATATTTCACCCCTTCCACCAGATCCAAAGTGGCCTGGAAATCCGCCTCGGTCTCTTCCGGGAAGCCAACGATAAAATCGCCAGAGATCAGGATATCAGGCCGCGCGGCGCGGATGCGCTCGATCAAGCGGAGATAGCTTTCGGCGGTATGTGCACGGTTCATCCGTTTGAGGATCTTGTCGGATCCCGCCTGCACCGGCAGGTGCAGATAAGGCATCAGTTTGGCACAGGTGCCATGCGCCTCAATCAGGTCATCCTGCATGTCGTTGGGATGCGACGTGGTGAAGCGGATGCGCTCCAGCCCGTCGACCTTGTCCAACTCCCAGATCAGCTGCGCCAGCGTCATGTCGCCATTGGCGCCGGCACCGTGATAGGCGTTCACATTCTGACCCAGGAGGGTGATTTCGCGCACCCCACGCTCGACCAGATCCTGCGCCTCTCGCAGAATACGGTCTGCCGGGCGCGAGACCTCGGCGCCGCGGGTATAGGGCACCACGCAGAAAGCGCAGAATTTGTCGCAGCCTTCCTGCACCGTCAGAAACGCGGTGGGGCCGCGCTTGGCCTTGGGGCGGTTTTTCAGCTTCTCGAATTTGTCTTCTTCGGGAAAGTCGGTGTCGAGCACCTTCTCCCCTTCCCGCGCCTTGGCTTCCATTTCTGGCAGGCGGTGATAGCTTTGCGGGCCAACCACCAGATCAACCAGCGGCTGACGGCGCATGATTTCCTGTCCCTCGGCCTGCGCAACGCAGCCTGCGACGCCGATCTTCAGATCCGGTTTCTCCGCCTTCAGCCCCTTGAAGCGGCCCAGTTCGGAATAGACTTTTTCAGCGGCCTTCTCCCGGATGTGGCAGGTGTTCAGCAGGATCATGTCCGCATCATCAGGCGATTTGGTTTCAACATAGCCTTCGCCGCCCAGCGCCTCGGCCATGCGTTCACTGTCATAGACATTCATCTGACAGCCATAGGTCTTGATAAACAGCTTCTTCGGGGCGCTCATGGGGACAACCTTTTCAGCGGAGGGTCGCAACAGCGGCGTGGCATAGCCGGAAACGGCTCTGCTTGCAATGCCGCCCCGATTACCCGATTTTAGCAGCAACCGCCAGATAAGGGCGTCGGCAGAGAGCAGTAGGCAATCGGATATGATGCATTCATCACTTGAGGGATTTCTAGGACATGCCAAAACGGCCCTGGCAAAAGGGCCTGTCGCCCTGATCTTTGTTGAGGATAAGGTTGAGATCGCAACAACCCTACGCCACCACCTTGATCTAGGTTTCGCGACGGTCGTGGTGTTTATGCCCGATGCCTTTGATATCCCCTATGATCTGGAAACACGCATCGAGCGCGTGCCATATGATTGCAGCAAGCGAGACGCCGTATTCGATGCGATAAACAAAGTCATCGCGGCCGCCGCACCCGGATGTTGGCTCTACTACTGTTATAACGCCGAATACCTGTTTTATCCCTTCTGCGAGAGCCGGAACGTTGTGGAACTGCTAGGCTTTCATGCAGAAGAACGCCGTGACGCGATGCTGAGCTATGTCATCGACCTCTACGCGGGGGATCTTGTGGCAGCGCCGAATGGCGTTTCGCTGGACACCGCGCATCTGGACAAATCCGGCTACTATGCCCAATCCCGCAACGATCCGCAGACAGGTCACCCGCTGGACCGTCAGCTGGATTTCTACGGCGGCGTGCGTTGGCGGTATGAGGAACACATTCCCGCAGCCAGTCGGAAGATCGACCGGATTTCGCTATTTCGCGCCAAACCTGATCTGCACCTGTTCGACGATCACCGCTTTAGCGAGCCTGAGTACAACACCTACGCCTGTCCCTGGCATCACAATCTGACGGCAGCCATCTGCTCCTTCCGGACGGCCAAGGCGCTGAAACGCAATCCCGGGTCATCATTTGAGATTGATAACTTTCGCTGGCATAATTCTGCCCCGTTTGACTGGCACTCGCGCCAGCTTCTTGATCTGGGACTGATGGAACCCGGGCAGTGGTTCTGAAGGTCTGAGCCGTCACGCCGGCTCAGACCCTGATATCAGTCAGCGTTGTAACAGAACCGGGAACCAATCCTCGCGCAGGATCTGACCTGGTGTCATCTCGTGACCCGGATATGGCGGCGACGTGGGACCGGGACGTTCGATGTAGCGCGCATCGTCGCCGACAAGACGCAGCGAAAAGGCACGACGACGGGAGTTGCTGGTATTGGCGCGCGCACCATGCAGTGTGCGATAGTTGAATGCGACCGCGTCACCAGGCTGCATCTCCCATTCTTTAACGGTCATGCCGTCGGCGTCCGGGTCCGGAACCGGCATGTACTGACCCTCATCGACAAAGAAGCCTTCTTCAGACACCCAACGTGTCGGCAGGACTTCTTTCTCCCACCGATGAGAGCCAGCAACACAGCGCAGCGATGCATCCGTGACCGAGTCAAGCGGCGACCAGAAGCTGATGGTCTGCTGGCCTTCGACAAAGTAGTAGGGCCCATCCTGATGCCAGGGCGTCGCCATAGAGGTGCCCGGCTCCTTCACCAGGACATGGTCATGAAACATCTGAACGCGCTTCGATTGCATCAGATCTGCCGCCACCTCGGCGACGGGTGAGTGTTTGATCGCCTTTTCGAACTGAGGGATACGGGTCCAGTTGCAATAGTCGTCAAAGAAACGCCCTGTCTGGCCCCTTTTTTCGTTATTGGAGGCATAGGGGCCCGGCTCGGCCATATTGGCCTCCACACCGTCGCGGAGCAGTTTCACCTGATCCGCGAAGAGCCCGCGGATCAGCACCACGCCGTCGCGTTGGAACTGATCAATATGATCCTGAGTGATAAGGGGATGAGGCATGGTGATAGTCCTTGGGATCGAAATTCCGGGCTGCGACGGCGGGCGCTGCGGCCCGTTTGCCCTTGATCCTGCGCACAGAGACTGCGCATGCTAAAATAATATCTCGATATAAGAAAAATAATCTGATGTTATATTTAACCCTGCGCCACTACGAATACGTCTGTGCTATTGCGCAGTATGGCAGCCTCTCAGCAGCGGCAGCGGCGGTGCATGTCAGCCAGCCTGCGCTGTCCACCGCACTCGCACGGATTGAGGCACAGTTGGGCGAAACCTTGTTTCTGCGTCGTCGTGGCGCTGCGGTGGTTCTCACACCGCAGGGACGCAGCTTTGCTGCGCGTGCGCAGGCGATTCTGGAGCAGGCTGCACAGTTGGAACGCCAAGGCAGCGAAGATACGACTGGCCAGCAACTGACTGTTGGCTGGTTCACTGATCTTGCACCATTCCTACTCGCGCCCGCTCTTCAGCGCCTTCGCGTTGCCCTCCCGGGTGTTGCGATCCATTACAAGGTTGATCATTTTGAACCATTGATCGCTGCAATGATCGCCGGGAATGTTGACTTGGCCATCAGCTACGACCTTGGCGTGGATGCCAGTTTCATGCGCCAGGAACTGTCACGCCGGTCTCCCGTTGCACTGCTGCCGCGACGCCATCCACTGGCAGGCCTAGACCACCTCGCGCTAGCCGATCTCGCTGAGCAGCCGCTGATTCTATCAGAAGAAGGGCACTCCGTGCGCCATATGCTTGGGCTGTTCAAATCGATCGGCACCCTGCCCCGCATCGCCCATCGCGCCGCGTCGGTAGAGCTGTTGTGCAGCTTGGCCGCCCACGGCGAGGGCATTGGTATCACCTACAGCAGGCCACCGGGTACGTATTCCTATGACGGACCGGGGTTGGTCTCAGTTCCGATCAGGGACACATCTGCAGAAGAGCCTCTTGTGCTGATCAGCCACACCCGACCTGCCCGCGGCAGCGTAATTCAGCGGGCACAAGACATTTTGGTGGACGTGGTAACAGCCAATTCGCCGGACCAGTGAAGGACTCAGATCTTGCGCAGTCGGATCACAACATCAACAGAAGCGATCTCAACCCCCTGCGGTGCCGCAGGAAGGCTCTTGATCACCAACTGGTCGGATGGCGCATCTGACAGACGCCCCTCATCCTCCCAATAGAAGTGGGGATGATCATGAGTGTTGGTGTCAAAATAGCTTTTGGAGCCGTCCACAGTGATTTCCTGCAAAACACCGGCATCGCAAAATGCGCGAAGGGTATTGTAAACGGTCGCCAGGGACACCGCGGCCCCCTTATCCTTGGCCGCGTCGAACAGGCTTTCAGCGGTGACATGACGATGCTTACCATCGCCCACGAGCAATTCTGCCAGCGCCACCCTCTGGCGAGTCGGGCGCAATCCGGCTGTTTCCAGCCAGTTGGTAGCGATATCTGCGGGTGTTGGCGTCATAAAGCAGGTCCTGCATAGCGTTGCTGGACCTATTTATAGGCCGAAAGGGTCGCTGTATTCAATTCAATTTGCGCGACCTCAGTATCTCCTCCTAGACTGTTACAGTTGAAAAACCTGAAGGCCACAGCCGGGATGCCGGTTGTCCCACTGCGCCCGGAACCCTTGCAGGAGAGTCGAAACGGGTGCTACAGGGGGCCAGATAGACGATGATAACATAGGCAGGAGAAGCGCCAGCATGGCCGATTACCCCAGCAGCTTTGACAAAGACGATTTGCTAAAATGCGCCAGAGGCGAGCTGTTTGGCCCTGGCAATGCACAGCTGCCCGCCCCTCCCATGCTGATGATGGATCGCATCACTGATGTGTCCGCAGATGGCGGTGCCCATGGCAAAGGTCACATCACAGCCGAGTTCGACATCACCCCTGAGCTGTGGTTTTTTGACTGCCATTTTCCCGGCAATCCGATCATGCCTGGCTGTCTTGGTCTTGATGGCCTCTGGCAGCTGACCGGCTTCAACCTCGGTTGGCGTGGCTGGCAGGGACGTGGCTATGCATTGGGTGTTGGCGAGGTCAAACTGACCGGCATGGTGCGCCCCGATCGCAAGCTGCTGACCTACAAGATCGACTTTACCAAGGCGATCCAGACCCGCCGCCTGACCATGGGTGTTGCCGATGGGATCGTAGAGGCAGATGGCGAAGTCATCTACCAGGTCAAAGACATGAAGGTGGCCCTGTCCGAGAGCTGATCCACAGCTTTCCTCTGGCCCTCTGAAACAGCATAGGAGTACGCAGCATGCGTCGTGTCGTCGTCACCGGTCTGGGCATCGTATCGTCCATCGGGAACAATGCCGAAGAGGTCCTTGCCTCTCTCAAAGCAGGAAAATCCGGCATCGAAGCCAGCCCTGAAATGGCTGAACATGGCTTTCGCAGCCAGATCGCTGGCACGCTCAAGCTGAATGTGGCGGATCATGTCGACAAACGCACCCTACGCTTCATGGGGGCTGGCGCGGCCTATGCTCATATCGCAATGAGCCAGGCTATTGCTGATGCCGGTCTGTCCGAAGAGCAGGTGGTAAATGAGCGCACAGGCCTCGTTGCGGGGTCGGGCGGGCCATCCACATCGGCCATGCTAACCGCCCATCAGACAGTTCTGAAGACCGGCGCGACCAAGCGTATCGGGCCGTTTGCAGTGCCCAAATGTATGTCCTCCACCATCTCCGCCAACCTTGCGACCGCGTTCAAGATCAAGGGCATCAACTACTCCATCACGTCCGCCTGCTCCACCTCGCTGCATTGCATCGGCAACGCAGCTGAGCAAATCATGATGGGCAAACAGGATGTGATGTTTGCAGGCGGCGGCGAGGAGCTGGACTGGACGCTTTCGTGCCTGTTCGACGCGATGGGCGCAATGTCGTCGAAATATAACGATACCCCAGAGAAAGCCTCGCGTGCCTTCGATCAGGATCGCGACGGGTTTGTGATTTCCGGCGGCGGCGGCATTGTCGTGCTGGAAGATCTGGATCACGCTTTGGCGCGCGGTGCCAAGATTTATGCTGAGGTAAACGGATTTGCCGCGACCTCGGATGGTCACGACATGGTTGCCCCCTCTGGCGAGGGCGGCGAACGCGCCATGCGTCTGGCCCTTCAATCGCTGCCGGACGGCCGCAAGGTAGACTACATCAATGCCCATGGCACCTCGACCCCGGTTGGCGATGTCGGTGAGATCGAAGCGGCCCGCCGGGTCTTCGGTGCGGGCAATGTCCCTCCGATTTCGTCCACCAAATCAATGACTGGTCACGCACAGGGCGCGGCTGGCGCCTTGGAGGCAATTTTCTGTCTTCTGATGCTGGACAACGACTTCATCACCCCGTCGATCAACGTCGACACCCTGGCCGAGGGTATTGAACCCGCAGAGGTCGCAACCCAGCTGGTGGAAAACGCCGGTCTGGACAGCGTGATGACCAACAGCTTCGGCTTTGGTGGCACCAACGGCTCAATGGTCTTGAGCAAGTACAAAGGATAACGGCGGATGTCAGGAGTATTGACGGGCAAGCGTGGCCTGATCATGGGGGTCGCCAACGATCGTTCGATCGCTTGGGGTATCGCCAAGGCCATGGCTGAGGCCGGAGCGGACCTGGCCTTTACCTATCAGGGTGAGGCTTTTGGCAAACGTCTTGAGCCGCTGGCGCAGAGCGTTGGCAGCGATTTCATGGTCGATGTCGATGTGACTGACGATGCCTCGCTCGACACGGCCTTCGAACAGCTGTCTGCCCGCTGGGACAGCATCGACTTTGTCGTTCACGCCATTGCCTATTCGGACAAGGCAGAGCTAACCGGGCGGTTCCTTGACACCAGCCGCGAGAACTTCAAGAACTCGATGGATATCTCGGCCTATTCCTTTGTTGAAGTAGCACGCCGAGCTTATCCGCTAATGAAGGATGCGGGCGGCACGCTGCTGACGCTAACCTATCAGGGGTCAAACCGTGTGGTTCCCAACTACAACGTGATGGGCGTCGCGAAGGCAGCCCTTGAAAGCGCCACGCGCTATCTGGCCAACGACCTCGGCCCCGAAGGGATCCGCGTCAATGCGATCTCGCCCGGCCCGATGAAGACACTGGCCGGCGCTGCCATTGGTGGCGCGCGCAAAACGTTCAAGCATACCGCGCAGAACGCGCCGATGCGGGACAATGCAACGCTGGAAGCCGTGGGCGGCACAGCTGTCTACCTCGCCTCTGACGCCGGAGCCTGCACCACCGGTGAAGTCATTCGCGTCGACGGGGGATTTCACGTCCTTGGAATGCCGCAGCAGGACAATCTCTGATCGCGATTAATCGCGACTACAAAACCGAAGGGCACCCGCAGCGGTGCCCTTTTCTTATTCCGGCGCACGATCCTCGCGCTGCGCTACCGACAATTCCTGCGCAAGCATGGCGACCAGCTCCGCCGTTGGCATGACCCGCGCGTGGGCGGCACCCTGCCCTGCCCATTGCGCACCATAGCCAAATTCATCACGGTTTTTCGCCGCCGCGTTCAGCGCCTTCCCGGCGTCATAGGCGATGGGGTAAGCCGGGATCCCTGCATCACGGTTCTGGCGCCCCCAATCGGTAAACCGGTTGCTCAGACAGCGTGCCGGACGACCGGATATCACTGCTGTCATTTCCGTTTCGGGATCGTCGGCCAACAAGGCTGCCCGGTATCCTGCGTCAGCACTGCTCTCCGGGCAGGCAATGAAGGCGGTTCCAAGCTGCGCCGCTGCAGCGCCTGCGGCCAGAGCATCGGCGATATCCGCCCCGGTCATCATCCCGCCCGCGGCAATCACCGGCAGCGTCTGTGCCGCCGCCAATTCGCGGACCAGCGGTAAGGTCTGCAGCCGCTCATCCTCACCGGTGGGATCAATAATGCCCCGGTGGCCACCCGCCTCCCACCCCTGCGCAACAATAGCATCAATGCCAGCGCGCTCCAGGCTACGGGCCTCAGTGAGCGAGGTTGCGGTGGCGAGCACTACGACACCTGCGGTTTTCAGCGCCGCGATGACATCCTGCGAAGGCAGGCCAAAGTGAAAGCTGACAACCGCCGGGCGCTGCGCGATCAACATGTCCTGCATGTCGCGATCTACGCAAAAACTGGTGTATATTTCGCGCAAACTCTGCGGTGGCGTCGCGCCGAAGCCCTGAAACACAGGTGACAGATGTTGAAGCCATCCCGCCTCTCGCACAGGGTCCGCGGTGGCGGGTTTGTGGCAGAACACATTTACATTGAAGGGCCGACCGGTCAGTGCCGCCGTCTGAAGAAGCATCTTCTCGGCCTGCTCGACACTTGCCGCGCCGATACCAAGCGCACCGAGCCCGCCCGCATTACTGACAGCCGCCGCCATCTGGGGCGTACTGACGCCGGCCATCGGCGATTGCAGGATCGGCAAGGATATCCCCAGACGATCCATTAACGCTGCTGAAGTAGAAATACTGCTCATCACACTCTCTTTCGCCACGAAGCCTATTTGGGCAAAAGAGCCGGTTTGATGAGGCGGCGCAAGTGGCGCCACCTCAACCGATCTTAGTTGATCGATACCAATTCGATATCAAAAATCAAATCCTTGCCCGCCAGCGGGTGGTTGGCATCTAGGGTCACAGTCGCCTCTGTCACTTCAACCACGGTCACCGGCAGAACTTCCCCGGTCGGGGCCTGCATCTGCAGTTGGGTGCCAACCTCAAGCGGGATGTCATCAGGGATGCCTTCGCGTGGGATGGTCTGACGAGCCTCATCATGGCTAGGGCCGTAGGCCTGATCAGCAGGGATATCGAGCGTTTTCGTCTCGCCTGCGGTCATGCCGATCAAACCAGCATCCATCCCTTCGATTACCTGACCGGAGCCAACGGTGAACTCAAGCGGCTCGCGCCCTTCGGAGCTGTCAAAGACGCTGCCGTCTGTCAGCTTGCCTGTATAATGGATGCGTACGGTATCGCCGCTTTTTACCTCGGTCATGGGACCTCCAGTTGGTTTCACGTTACAAAGGCGCGCACAGTATAGGACCCGTCCCTGATGTAAACCCAACCGGCCGACGCCCCTGACTGGTCGCTGTTTGTCGGAGAATGCACCGCATTGTGGCTGGAGTTGACGCCCGTTTTGCGCCTAGGCTGGCACAACCACAGGACACCGGACGGGAGGCCCCATGGCGATCACAACCTGTATCTTCGATGCCTATGGCACATTGTTCGACGTGACAGCGGCCGCACGACAGGCTGCTCAGGAGCCGGAGTTCCCGCATCTGATCGACCATTGGGCCGAGCTGGCCAACCATTGGCGACTGAAGCAGCTGCAATACACCTGGCTGCGCGCCATCACCGACGCCCACACCGATTTCTGGCAGGTCACCCAAGATGGATTGGACTGGGCGATGGACGCCACCGGCCTCAGTGGGGATCCGCAACTCCGCAAACGATTGCTCGATCTCTATTGGCAGCTTCAGGCCTATGAGGAGGTGCCGCAGATGCTGCGCGCGCTCAAGACGGCTGGGCTGCAGACAGCGATCCTGTCCAATGGATCACCCAAGATGCTGGAAGGTGCAGTCAACTCGGCCGGGGTGAGCGGGCTGCTGGACGATGTCTTGTCTGTCGAGGCCGTCGGGGTCTTCAAACCCGATGCACAGGTCTACGACCTCGTCGAGGCACGGTTCAACTGTCAGCGCGACGAGGTATTGTTTGTCTCCTCCAACGGCTGGGACGCCGCCGGCGCGGCGGGGTATGGATTCACCACAGCCTGGGTCAATCGGAGCGGCGAACCAATGGATCGTCTGCCCTGGACGCCAAATCATGTGTTGAGCGATCTGAGCAGTATCCCGAAATTGCTTGATACATAGTCCTATGTCGCATGTATCAGAACCGCTTTCAGTCTTCACCAGCTCGGACGGGTTGCAACTCGCCTATGACGACTCCGACCATTCAGGCAACGGAGCGCGCCCGCCATTGTTATGCTTGGCGGGTCTAACTCGCGACGGGCAGGATTTTCGATACCTTCGGCCGCATATCCATGGTCATCGGATGATTACGCTGGATGCACGCGGTCGAGGCAGGTCGCAATACGCCGAAGACATTCACAGCTATTCGGTCCCGCGTGAGGCGCAGGATGTGATCGAGCTGCTGGATCACCTTAATATTGATCGCGTCACGATTCTTGGCACATCGCGCGGTGGACTGGTCGCTATGGCGCTGGCCGCCTTGCACAAACACAGGTTAGCTGGCGTGATCCTGAACGACGTCGGGCCAGAAATTCCGGCCGATGGGATCGCGCGGATCATGGCCTATGTCGGGCATCGTCCTGCGGCAAAAACCTACGAACAGGCCGCCTCGGCGCTGGCTGCATACATGGCCCCAGCATTTCCCGGTATACCAATGGCGCGCTGGCGCGAGGAGGTTGAGGTTTTCTACACCCAGACCCCGGAAGGTTTGGCCCTGCGCTACGACGCACGGTTGCGCGACGCCCTACTGGCGCAAGCTGCCGCCGGGCCGACGCCAGATCTGTGGCCGCTGTTCCAATCTCTCAGCGGGGTGCCATCGGGGGTCATCCGTGGGAGCAACTCGGATATACTCAGCCCCGACACCTACCAGAAAATGCAGCTCCACCTGCCGGAGCTGCTTGCCGTGGAGGTGCCGGACCGCGGTCATGTCCCTTTTCTCGATGAGCCCAGCTCGCTGGCGCTTATCCATCGTATTCTGGAGATAGCCCAATGACATCTTTCGCCGCGATTGCCGCTGCTGCCGACCGTCTGAGTGGCCACGCGCGCGAGACGCCGCTGTTATCTTCGCCGTTTCTGGACGAAATCGCTGGACGTCGCGTGCTGATCAAGGCCGAGTGCCTGCAACACACTGGTTCGTTCAAGTTTCGCGGCGGCTGGGCCGCCCTCTCGGCGCTGACCGATGAGCAACGGCACCGCGGCGTACTCGCGTATTCCAGCGGCAACCACGCACAGGGTGTGGCCGCTGCAGCTGCCGCACATACCACTCCCGCCGTCATCCTGATGCCGCAGGACGCGCCAGCCATCAAAATTGCCAATACACGCGCGCTCGGCGCTGAGGTGGTTTTGTTCGACCGTGCCAAAGACAACCGTGATGCCATCGGAGCAGAACTAGCAGAGGCCCGCGGCCTTACCCTGATCAAACCCTACGACGACGTAGAGGTCGTCGCCGGACAAGGCACTGTTGGCCTGGAGATTGCCCGGCAAGCTGCGGACCTTGACGTGACTGAAGCGGATGTTTTGGTCTGCTGCGGCGGTGGCGGTTTGACCGCCGGCGTTGCCCTTGCCCTGGAACAGACTGCAACAAAAATGAAAGTAAGCCCTTGTGAGCCTGAGCGTTTTGACGATGTCACCCGATCACTGGTTGCGGGCAAAATCTGCCGAAACGAGGCCTCTGCGGGCTCACTCTGTGATGCAATACTGACGCCCGCACCGGGCGAAATCACCTTTCCCATCCTGGCACGGCTCTGCGGCTCAGGCATCGTGGTCAGCGAAGAGGACGCAATGCGCGCTATGGTGCTGGCCTTCTTACGGCTGAAGATCGTCCTGGAACCCGGCGGCGCGGTGTCTCTCGCAGCAGCACTGTTTCATGGCGATCAATTGAGCGGCCCTGCCGCAATCGCTATAGCAACAGGCGGCAACGTCGACGCAGCCCTTTTTACTGAGGCGTTGCATCGGTTCGGCTGACTCCGAATGACCGCCCTTATCGAGTTTGGAGCACAACATGACCGAATTCACCATTGCATCCTTCAATGTGAAAAACCTGATAGGTCCGGATCAGGAATATTATAAGTTTCAAAGTTACACGCCTGAAGAATACGCGTGGAAGGCCGATTGGATGGCCGATCAGTTGTTGACGCTGGATGCCGATATCGTTGGTTTCCAGGAGATTTTCGAGGAAGCGCCGCTGCGTGAGATTATCGCTGAGACCGACCGGCGCGGGCATGAGGCAAATGCCGCCAGCCTGCCTGATCGTTCCAAACGCTATCATCGAAAGGCGATTTTCCGCAAGCTCGCCTATACCCCCTACACTGAGGCTGAGCTGGCTTTTGCGCCCAACATCAACGATAGCAAAACACCAGGGAAACGGCGCCCTGGCCTCGCGATCCTTTCACGATATGGCTTCGCTGAACCGGTCGAGATTATTCAGGACCTGCCGCAACCTCTGGATATTCCGATGGCCTGCCTTGGTGGTGAAGACGATGCGGGCTACTACACGCTGAGAAGGTTGTCGCGTCCGATCATGAAGGCCCGGATCCCCGTTGCCGGTCAGATTGTCAGCGTCTTCAACTGTCACCTGAAATCCAAGCTGGGCGAGTTCATCACCCCGCAAGGTGCACCCTATCCGCCAGAAATCGTGCTCACGGCCTATGATGCGGGTGGTCGCGCCTTGGGCGCGCTGCGCGCAGCTCTGCGACGTATGGCTGAAGCCTGGGTGCTGCGGCGGATGATATTGGACGAATTGGAACAGAACCGACCGGTCATGGTATTGGGAGATTTCAACGACGGGGAAAACGCCGTCAGCTCCGAAATTATCAGCGGCGAGACACCATTTCGGAATTATTCCTGGATGCTGCGCCACGACGCCCGGCATTCTGGAGACCGTTACAGTGCAGAGGAGGACCAGCAAATCCGCGAGACAATCGACAAGTTTCAATTGCGGTCGGCAGAAAAGCAATTCCTCAAAAAATCGCTCCGCGATGTGGTCTACACCACCGCATTTGGTGGCGTGCATGAAAGCATCGATCAGATCTACATGTCCCGTCATTTTGATCCGGACTGGGCGGGCTGCATCGGAGAGATGCAATATTTTAGCGTCTTCAATGACCATCTGACCGATGGCAGCCACCCCGAAGCTCCCTACAACAAACTCGCCTCTGATCACGGGCAGATCATGGCTCATATGCGGCTCAAATATGAAGATTAGGGTCGCATATGCTTATCTCTTCACGATCTGGCTGACTTTACCTGACGGATAGCCCGCGTTAATAAGCGCGACTGAAAACACCCCCGGAGCCCCCTATGCCATTTGTTGATCTGGGCGATGTCCAGCTACACTACCAACTGGATGGAACTGCCGATGGACCTCCGTTGATCTTTGCCAATTCTCTTGGCACTGACCTGCATGTTTGGGATCTGGTGGTGGAACGACTGCCAAAAGAACTGCGCATTATCCGCTACGATCTACGTGGCCATGGCGGCACACCCGCAACCCCCGCCCCCTACTCCATGGGCACGTTGGTCCGCGACGCCGAGCGCTTACTGGACCAGTTGCAAGTGAAGGGCTGCATCTTCGTCGGGCTATCTATCGGCGGCATGATTGCGCAAGGGCTGGCAATCAAGCGGCTGGATCTGATGCGTGGGCTGGTGCTGTCCAACACCGCCGCCAAGATCGGGACCGCCGCCGCCTGGCAGCAGCGCATCGAGGCGATCAAACGTGATGGGATTGACGCCGTGGCAGACACCATCATGGAGAGATGGTTTGCCCCCGCATTTCGCAAGTCACCCGAGCTGTCTCATTGGCGCGCCCATCTGCTCCAGCAATCGGTCGAGGGCTACATCGGATGCTGCGCGGCGATCTCCGGGACGGATTTTTACACCCCTACCAGCGGCTTACGATTGCCGACCTTAGGCATTGCGGGCTCAGACGACGGCGCGACACCGGCGGATCTGGTGCGCGAAACGGTCGATCTCATCCCCGGTTCCAAGTTTGAGTTGATCCGCCGCGCCGGTCATATACCTTGTGTCGAACAGCCCGAGGTTTTTGCGGATCGTCTGATCACCTTCCTGACGGAGCAAGGCCATATTTGATGAGCTAATAAACCGCAGGCCGGTGCTTGCTCGGAAGCGTGCGAACTCGCCCCAATATGTGGCACACACGGTAGCCGATTTATCCCATGATAAGATGACAGACCTGAACATATCCCAATTGCCGCCCACTACTGCCCCAATCGGATAACAGCGGCTATCGCACCCCTAGTGAAAGATCTCTGATGGCCGCTTCTCTCTTCGACAGCCAGCTCTATGCCTCATTGTTTTCCGCCGGAGATATTTCCCGGCTGTTCTCAGACAGTGCCGAAATCCGCGCCATGCTGCTGGTCGAAGGGGCACTGGCCAAGGCGCAGGGCAAGCTCGGCCTCATCCCGGAAGACAGCGCTGCAGCGATAGGGCGGGCGGTAATGGAGGTCGCTCTTGATCCCGGCGCATTGACGCAAGCGGCCGGGCAGAATGGCGTCCCGGTTCCCGGTCTGGTGAACGCATTAAGGGATGAAATGAACGCACCGGAGCACGCACAATATGTGCATTGGGGGGCGACCTCGCAGGATATTATGGACAGCGCCCTGATGCTCCGGTTGCGGCAAGCACTTGCAGCTGTTGAGACCGATCTGCTCACCCTGCTTACACAACTCTCCGATATGGCCGACACCCATGCCAACCTTCCGATGGCTGCACGCACCTATGGCCAGTTGGCCACCCCGACTAGCTTCGGGGCCGTTGTGGCCGCGTGGGGACAGCCTCTGGCTGCGCTGCTCGAAGAGTTGCCAACGCTCCGTCAAACCTGTCTGCTGGTCTCACTTTCCGGTGCTGCCGGGACGTCCAGCGCACTGGGCCCCAAGGCCAGCGAGCTTCGCGCAGAGCTGGCTGCGGGACTGTCTCTGGTGGATCCGCAGCGTAGCTGGCACACGGATCGCAGTCCGGTTTTGCGGATCGCAGACTGGCTCACCCGGGCCTGCACTTCATTGAGCAAATTGGGGACCGATTGCCTTGCCCTGCGCCAAAGCGGCATCGACGAGCTGACAACCATTACAGCGGGTGCATCCTCAACCATGCCGCAGAAACAGAACCCCGTTACCGCCTCAGCTCTGATCGCGCTGGCATCGCAGGCGACCGCTCAGCTTTCGGCTCTGCATCACGCCGCCGCACATCAACACCAACGTGACGGCGCCAGTTGGTTTGGCGAATGGTTGAGCCTTCCGCAGATCGTTTTCTGCGCCGCAAGTGCAGCCCGAACGGCTGTCTCCATGACCAAGGGGCTGGCGCCAGACGCAAAGCAGATGTTGCGCAACCTCCAGGCTGCCAATGGGACAATCTATGCAGAAGCGCTGAGCTTTGCCTTGGCGGAGCAGATGCGGCGAGGTGACGCGCAGACTGCGGTCAAGGATCTCTGTGCAAAGGCAGCACAGGAGGGCGTACCTCTGCAAGAGGTTGCTACCGCGCAATTTCCAGAGCTGGATCAAGCCACCATCTTTGACGCAACACGGCAACTTGGATCAGCCCCAGAAGAAGCACAACGATTTGTAAGAACTGTAGCCGCTCTGAAAGGCCGCAAAGAATCAACGTGATAAACTGCTCATCAGCGATCTAGGCGGGCGCATCCTGGCATCCTTGCGCCTATGTCCCCCGGGATACGACGCTTCATTGACGGTTTCAGACTTGCAGCCCTCCTCCCCGCGGTCCACCGTGGCCTGCAAACAGGGAGAGAGATCGCATGCCAATCATCAAAGCCGCCGTCTGCCATGAGTTCGGCAGCCCTCTCGTGATTGAGGATGTCCAGCTCGCCGCACCTCGCGACGGAGAAGTTGAGGTGACGCTGGACGCCGTTGCGATCTGCCATAGCGACATCTCCTATGCGGAGGGCGCCTGGGGTGGATTTCTGCCCGCCGTCTATGGCCACGAAGCCGCTGGGGTAATCAGCGCAGTCGGCGACAATGTGCAGAACTTCGCTGAGGGCGACAGCGTCGTCGTCACTCTGATCCGATCCTGTGGCAGCTGTCCCAGCTGCGCAGGTGGTGTACCAACCTTGTGCGAAACCCCCTATGATGCCATCAACGGTCCGCTCAAAACCACCGACGGAGCGCCGTTGATGCAGGCAATGGCCTGCGGTGCCTTTGCTGAGCGGGTCGTCGTGGACCAACGCCAGATCGTAAAAATCCCAAACGAAATAGCCAAAGATGTCGCCGCGCTTATCTCCTGCGGCGTCATCACAGGCGTTGGTGCGGCAGTGAATGCCGCAAAATTGCGCGCGGGCGAGGATGTTGTGGTGATCGGCGCAGGTGGCGTTGGCCTCAATGCGATCCAGGGCGCTCGCATTGCGGGTGCTCGCCGGATCGTTGCCGTCGATCTGAGCGAGGAAAAGCTGGAGATTGCCAAGGAGTTTGGCGCGACCCACACAGTCCTCGGCCGCCTCGATGCGCCATGGAAGGCCTCATACAAGGCTCTTGGCGGCAGAGGGGCTGATGTCGTGCTGGTCACCGTTGGCGCCATCCCGGCCTATGAGCAGGCCACGCGATATCTGGGTATCGGTGGGCGCATGGCAATGATCGGCATGCCGCACTCGGGCGCGAAAGCCAGCTATGAGCCGGTCATCATGGCTGCCATCGGACAAGGCATGATCGGCTCCAAAATGGGTGACGTGGTAATCCAGCGCGATATCCCTTGGATGGTGGACCTTTATCAGCAGGGGCGCCTGAAGTTGGACGAGTTGATTTCCGGGCGCTGGAGCCTTGAAGACATCAATGCAGCGATTGCCGATACAAAAACAGGATCGGCGCGTCGCAACGTCATCCTTTTTGATCGATAGACCTCTGAGCACACACGGAAGAACCTGACATGAAACTGCAAGACCTCGACATCATTGTCACCGCTCCACCAGCACCTGGTTGGGGGGGGCGCTACTGGATCCTGCTCAAGGTGACCACCGACACCGGTATCACCGGCTGGGGCGAATGCTACGCCGCCTCCGTTGGTCCAGACGCAATGTCGCATGTGATCCGCGATGTCTTCGAGCGGCATATGCAGGGCATGAATCCCGAAAATATCGAATTGATGTTTCGGCGGGCCTATTCTTCGGGATTCACACAGCGCCCCGACCTCAGCGTCATGGGCGCATTTTCCGGCCTTGAGATCGCCTGTTGGGATATCCTCGGCAAGGATCGCGACCGGCCGGTTCATGCTCTCATTGGCGGGCGGATGAACGACCGGTTGCGCGCCTATACCTATCTTTACCCGCTGCCCCATCACGACATTGATGCGTTCTGGAACACCCCCGAACTGGCGGCCGAATCTGCAATCGCAGCAGTAGAAAAAGGTTACACTGCGGTCAAATTCGACCCGGCCGGTCCTTATACGACGCGGGGAGGGCATATGCCGGCCCAATCTGACATCACCCAATCCGTCGCCTTTTGCCGTGCGATCCGTGAGGCCGTCGGCGATAGGGCAGATTTGTTGTTTGGCACCCATGGTCAGTTTACGCCGGCAGGGGCAATTCGGCTCGGCCAGGCATTGGAACCTTATGAGCCGCTGTGGTTCGAAGAGCCCACGCCTCCCGATCTGGTCGCAGATATGGCTCGGGTTGCAGATCGGGTGCGCATCCCGGTCGCGACAGGGGAACGGCTGACGACAAAAGCGGAGTTCGCCGCCATCTTGCGGGCAGGTGCGGCAGAAATACTGCAACCGGCCTTGGGACGATCAGGCGGCATCTGGGAGACCAAGAAAATTGCGGCCATCGCCGAAGTTTTTGGCGCACAGATGGCACCACACCTCTACGCCGGCCCCGTCGAATGGGCCGCCAACATCCAGCTTGCGACCGCGATCCCCAACCTCTTGATGATCGAAACAATCGAGACACCGTTTCATGCGGCGCTGATTAAGCAGGGTATCACCGTTGAGGACGGTTTTGTGACCCCGTCAGACACGCCAGGTCTTGGCATTGAGGTCGACGAAGACCTTGCTCGCGCCAATCCCTTCATCGGGGATGATCTGCACCTCAACATGCAGGATGCCCCATGCAACTATGCCGAGGGAAACAGCTTTGTGGGCGGAGCCCCTCCTATGGAGGACTAGCAAACGCCACGCCGTAGATGCCCGTGTCATCTGCGAGAAACCGCCATGCCGTGTGCCACAGGCGCCCGGCATGGCCCAACGGGATCGGATCTTGACCAAGATCCGGCGACGGGCGGGAGTGCATGTAATGAAGAAAAACAGTCAGCTGTCTTCGACGATATTTTGCTGCTGTTCACCCAGCCCATCGATGCCTAGCCGCAGGGTATCGCCTGCCCTCAAATAGATCGGGTCGGGTTTCTGCCCCATCCCCACCCCCGGCGGTGTCCCGGTTGCAATGAGGTCACCGGGATGCAGTGTCATCAACTGGCTGAGATGCGAGATGATTTCGGCGACGGAGAAGATCATCGTACTGCTGTGACCCCGCTGCATGCGCTTGCCGTTCATATCACAGTAAAGCGCAAGTTGCTGTGGGTCGGGAACCTCGTCGGGCGTCACCAACCATGGGCCAATCGGGCCGAAACTGTCACAGCTCTTACCCTTGGTCCATTGCCCGGACAGATCCATCTGGAAGGATCGCTCCGAGACGTCATTGACTACGCAATACCCCGCCACATGGTCCAACGCGTCCTCAGCCCCGACATATTTGGCCGTTTTCCCAATCACCACGCCCAATTCCACCTCCCAGTCGGCTTTCTCCGCGCCTCGCGGTAAAACCACTGGATCGTTGGGGCCGCTGATGGCCGAATTCGCCTTCAGAAACAGGATGGGATGCTTCGGGATCGCCAGCCCCGCCTCCTCAGCGTGATCCCGGTAGTTCAGACCGATACAGAGAAATTTGCCTACGTTGCCAACGCAGGGGGCTAGCCTCGGCTCTCCCCGAATGATCGGCAAATCTGCCAGTGGAAGCGATGCCAGCTTCGCTTGCGTGTCACGCCCCAGTTCTGCGCCCGTGAGATCTGCGATATAATCGCCAAGATCTCGCAGAGTGCCATCGTCGGCTTTGAGGCCCGGACGAATACCAGAGGCGCTATGATATCTCAGTAATTTCACGACGGTTGCTTCCCCTTGATCCCGAACACCCGCGCCCCGTTTGGACGCTTAGACACTGCACCAAACATTGTCAGCTCGACACATAACCCGCCACGACTTGCAGCAGTTTGAAGGCGGTCGCCGCATCGTTTTCCACAACCGCAAGGAACTCCTCCTCACCAATCCGCAAACAGGTCAATTCGCTTTCCGCAATCATGCTGAGGGCTCGGGGTTCCTTCCGGATCAGACCCAATTCGCCAACCAGACGACCGGCGCCAACCTTGGCAACCAGTCGGTGTGTGTCCCCGTCCTGCGGCAAGTACAGGCCTGCCTCTCCTTCCAGCACCATATAGGCGCCATCGCTCGCCTCATCATCTTTCAGAAACACTGTGTCGCCAGCTTTCGCCGTGTACCAGCGCGCCCCAAAGGCCAGCAGACGCAGCTGACGGCGGTTGAGCTCGGAGAACAGCTCTGTCTGCTCCAGCGCTCTGAGCTTGCGCGCGAGGTCGGCACTCCCGGCGCCATCGCTGACCGCATCCGCGACCGGGCTATCGCTGACCAGTCGCCCCTGACGCAGTTCGTAGTAGCCGTCGAAAACATCCGGACTTTCGAAGCTGCTGCCAAGGTAGATCAGCGTGGTATCCGGCAACAGCTGGCGCAGGTTCTTATGAATCGCGATCCGGGTGTCGAGATCATAACTCGCCATGGCGGCGTCCAGGATCAATATATCTGGGCGCTTGATAGACGCCCGGGAAAACGCAAGCGGCTCGGCAAAGCTGGCAGCAAGCCCCTGCCCGCCCAGCGCGATCGGCAGATCAAAGATCAGCTCAACCACATGGTCGCGGACACCGTTCTTCACCAACACATCCGAGACAAGTTTCTGCACCTCTTCGGCCCGTCCCCCGGCGCTATCGGATACTTTGCCAAACAGGGCGTTTTCCAGAACTGTCAAGCCGGGTGCAAATGTCCGGTCATCAAGCGGTTCGAAAATATCGTCCAGCGTGGCCATCAGCTGGCTGGAATGGCTCTGCCGAAAGGCCAGAATACGCTCTTCTATCTCACTGCTGAACGCCGCACCGATCTGCTCAGCAGAAATGCTGAAGGGGACGATCAGCAATCGCGCCAGCTCCTCATGGCTCAGCGCGGAGACACCATCGTTACGGGTCTTGTCCACCAGCGCAAGCGCCCCCTCATAGGCCGAGGTCTCCAGACCCAGCTTGCGGAACAGTGGATGATCGGTGCCGTCGATACCAAAGATCTGCCGTAGCATTTCCACCACATCGCGGCTTAGGGCCACTAGATCCACGTCCAGATTGAGCTCCCGCAACTGATCGAGAAAATCATCCTGCTGACGCAGCACGTCTTCGCTCATGCGGCCCTGTGTGGTTGCATACAGCAGGTTTTCAGCCACTGGCAGTGCCGGGTTGTACCGATCAGGTGCCAAGAAATGCACATAGTCATCTAGGCCCGCGTCGATGACGGCCTGCTGCACGGTGCCCCGCAGATCGACGAGTTGCTGCGCCAGTTCCGGGTGGCTTGAGGCCTCAAAGCGTTGCTCGACCCCACGGCGAAACAGCGCGGTGTCGGATCCAATGCCTGAAACCAGCCTGAGCCACCAGTCGCGCAGCTCCGCCTCGCTGGAGAACCCGGCGAGGGCCGGATCAAGCCACGACGCGTCGAGCGGATCGGGACTATTGCCTGCACGCTGCGCCACATCATACCGCCGCAGATCCTGTGCGGCTCCCAGTGGCCGCTGTCGGATCGGCATCATCACATTGTCGCCAAACGATCCCTGAAACAACACCGGTCGGGAGGTGGCATGTCCGATACGTGCAGCGATCACCGCCTGATGAATGTCGCGCATATCCTGGCCATCAATCGAAACCTCACCGGCCGAGGGCAGCAATTCCCGGGTGAGCAGCCCCGCCAAGGCGCGGCGGTCTTCCTCCGATGGGGCGGCGACGCCAATCACCTTCCCTGCCGGGAACCGCGCGTTCAGATCTTCCAGAACGAGATTGCCATTGGCATCACGAACATTGACCCCCTCAACGACGATATCGCCCTTCAGGCGCTGCAATTCATCCGGTGCGCCAGTCATCAAGGCCTCGTCCACCATTCCCGGAGGATCGAACCGCTCCAGAATGACATCCCAACGCAACGCCATATCCTGCGTCTGGTTGTAGTAGGCCAGCAACTCCTTCCAGGGAGACGCCAGATCCTTGTAGGCTGCGAGAGCTGCAACCAACGCGCCAAGCGAGACCTTCCCCTCCAGCACCAGGTAGCCGCCCACCGCGTAGAACAGGAACGGCGTTAACTGCGTGATGAAGTTGTTGAGAAACTTCATGAAGAATTTCTTCTGATAGATCTCAAACCGGATGTCATAAAGCCAGCCAAGCCGGTCAGTGATCACAGCCATCCGATAGCGCCAGCCGCCATTCAGACGCAGGGTCGACGCCCCCGCCGCACTCTCTCCTATTTCGGAGGCCAAAGCTCGAATCTGGCGAATGCGTTTCTTGTTCAACAGGTTAATCTGGCGCTGCAACATTGGGATCAACCAACCCTGCAACGGAATAAGTGCAACAGCCGCCAGTCCGAACCAGACATTCTGCATAAACAGGAAATACAGGATAGTCAGCATCTGACCCGCCTGCAGAACCGGCTGGCTGACCGCATCCCCCATCAGCCCGCCCATAGGCTCGCTCTCGGATGTGATCATCGAGACCAATTCACCCTGACTGACACGCTCGAAATATGGTTGCGGAAACCTAAGCACACGCGAGATCAGGCGATAGCGAAACCGCCGCAACATCCGCTCAGCCAGAATGCCCTTCATCGTGTTGATGCGCATCTTCAGCAGGCCATGGGCCAGCACGGCCATAAGGAACCCGCCGCACAGCAGCCAAAGGTAGTGCAGCTGGGTCAGCTCATAACCAAACAGATCAATGCTGGAGCTTTGGGCACCGATAGCATCATTGATGATGCGCTTTGGCAGCTCCAGTGTCAGGTACAATAGTGGAAACAGGCAGGCGGTAACCACCAGCAAGACCATCTGGTCGCGCTTGGAGTAAGTCCAGATAAACCGAAAGAGAGTGCGTTCTATGGGACGGCTCCGAAATGGCGACAGTTGCGGAAACGGATCCTGATATGCCTAGCCCGGATTGCCCGTTGCAGGCAATGGCAACAAGGCGATCCAGCAATCGAAGTTCCGACCCAAGCCACATGACAACGCTCTGATAAGACACAGTTGACGGAGCGTCGCGACGAATACTGTTACAGGCCATTTGCCAGCATCCAAAAAATACGTAAGCTTTCAGAGCTTGCGACACAAAATGAGGCCGTTCCCTTGTCAGATCCTCTTGCATCCCTGTTGGGATTGCTCTGCCTGCTTCAGATCAAGCACATGTTTGCCGATTTTTATCTGCAGACGCCCAAAATGCTGTCAGGTCGCGGGGAATATCTGCATGCAGGGCGCGCGCAGCATGCCGGGGTTCATGTATTAGGGTCGATCATTGCCTTCGTGATTATGGGGGCACCTGTCGGATTTGTTCTGATTATCTGCGCACTGGAATGGGTCGCCCATTTCAATATCGACTATTGCAAGGCCTGCTATTCCAAGCGCAAGGAGCTGGCCCCGGATATGGCTGTCTACTGGCGTGCAATGGGGACCGATCAGGCGTTGCATCAGCTTACCTATCTGGCGATGGCAGCCGCCTGGGCACATGTGAGTTTCGGATAGCCCCCGAAGAGCAGCGGCGAACATCCCGGTCACCAATTCAGACCGTTCTAAGGCGCCACCGGTTCATCGCGTTTAATAGTTCGCAGAACCACGTTTGTCTGCGCGCTGGCCACTGCCGGCAAACGGAACAAAAACTCCTCCAGAAATCGGTTGTAGGCGTCCAGATCGGGCGCAAGCACGCGCAGGTGATAGTCTGACTGCCCGGTGGTCGCATAACATTCCTGAACCAAACGGCTGGTCTCCACCGCCCTGATGAAGTCCGCTAGCTTATCGCGGTCATGACGTGTCAGCTGGACGTGTACGATGGCATGAAACCCGAGCCCCATCGCCTTTGCATTCACTACCGCACCATAACGCTCGATGACGCCTGCCTCCTCAAGCGTGCGCACCCGCCGCCACAGCGCTGAGGCAGACATGCCGACAGCATCAGCCAGATCCGCGTTCGACATCCGCGCATCCCGCTGAAGAAGTGTTAGGATGCGGCGGTCGCGGTCATCCAGCGTCAAACCATCGTTCATGAAAATATTTTCCAAATTATCTGCCATGATGAAACATCTATTCACCTTTGCGCCCAATAGCAAATAATCTGGCACAAATTTTCGGCATAACCGGGTTATCCTTTCAGCCAATATCCATATTGATGCAAGGGATGTCCCCATGACCCAGCTCAGCCATGATTTCCGCAGCTACCAGCTGGATGACCGATATGATTATACCAAAGGCCGCGTTTTCCTAACCGGCACACAGGCGCTCGCCCGGGTCATGTTGGATCAGGCCCGGCGCGACAGGTCTGCGGGACTGAACACGGCGGGTTTTGTCTCAGGGTACCGTGGCTCACCGCTGGGTGGGGTCGATCTGGAATTCTGGCGCAGCCGAAAACGCATGGACGCCCACAACATTACTTTCATGCCGGCAGTCAACGAAGACCTGGGCGCAACGGCTGTTCTGGGCGCGCAGCAAGCCATTCTCGACCCACATTGCGAGGTCGAGGGCGTGTTTTCGATGTGGTATGGCAAGGGACCGGGTGTCGACCGGTCCGGCGATGCGCTGAAACACGGCAACGCTTATGGCTCATCAGAGAAGGGTGGCGTTCTGGTGGTTGCGGGCGATGACCATGGCTGTGTCAGTTCCTCCATGCCCCATCAATCCGACGTGGCCTTCATGTCGTGGTTCATGCCGGTTCTGAACCCTGCAGATGTCTCTGAGTTTCTGCAATTCGGCGAATATGGTTTTGCCCTTTCGCGCTACTCCGGTACGTGGGTCGGGTTTAAGGCCGTCTCAGAAACCGTAGAGAGCGCCCGTTCGGTCGAACTGCGCCCGGATCGCAGTTTCACCTACCCAGAGCTTCCGGATTACCCTGGGGGGCTGCATATCCGCCGTTCCGATCTCCCCTCTCCCGAGATCGAAACCCGGATCCACGCCAAACTGCGTGCGGTACGGGCCTTTGCCGAGGCCAACCCGATCGATACCCGGATCTATGACCTGCCAAAGGCGAAATTCGGGTTTGTGACCACGGGCAAGGGTCACCTCGACCTGATGGAAGCGCTGCGGTTGCTCGGTCTTGATCAGGCCGCCTGTAAGCGTTTGGGCATCGATATCTACAAGGTTGGTATGGTCTGGCCGCTTGCTCGAACAGAGGCGCTGCGCTTTGTGAAGGGCAAACAGGAGGTGCTGGTCGTCGAGGAAAAGCGCGGCATTATTGAAAGCCAATTCAAGGAATACTTCTACGACTGGCCGGGCGACAAACCGGAGCGGATGGTTGGCAAACATGACAGCCAGGGCAACCCGCTGATCCCTTGGACCGGTGAACTGTCCCCTCTGACTTTGGTGCCGATTGTTGCAGAACGACTGAACCGGTTTTTCCCGGAGGAAAACCTGCTGGATCGGGCGAATGCCCTAACTGCGCAACCGCCCCGGTTGCTGAATGTGCCAGGCGCCACCCGCACGCCCTATTTCTGCTCGGGCTGCCCTCACAACACCTCGACCAAATTGCCCGAGGGCAGCAAGGCGAATTCCGGTATCGGCTGCCACGTCATGGCAAGCTGGATGGACCGCGATACCGCCGGCTATGCCCAGATGGGCGGCGAAGGTGTACCTTGGACAGTCGCCTCCAAATTCAACGGCGGCAAACATGTGTTTCAGAATCTTGGTGAGGGGACATGGTATCACTCTGGTTCGTTGGCCATTCGTCAGGCTGTCGCGGCCGACACGAATATTACCTACAAGATTCTCTATAATGACGCAGTTGCGATGACGGGCGGTCAGCCGGTAGATGGCCCTGTGAGTGTCTCAGGCATCGCCCAGACCTGCCGCGCCGAAGGCGTTGACCGGATCGCATTGGTGTCGGACGACATTGAGAAGTTTTCCAAATCAGAGTTCCCGGCAGGCACCAGTTTTCATGATCGCAGCGATTTGGACAGCGTCCAGCGTGAACTACGCGAGATCCCGGGCGTGACTGTCCTGATCTACGAGCAGACCTGCGCCACCGAAAAGCGCCGCCGCCGCAAACGCGGCACGATGGAGGATCCCAAGCGATTTGCCTTCATCAATGACCTGGTCTGCGAGGGCTGCGGCGATTGCTCTGTGGAATCCAACTGTCTCAGCGTTGAGCCAAAAGAAACCCCCTTTGGTCGCAAACGTAAGATCAACCTCTCCAGCTGCAACAAGGACTTCTCTTGCCTGAACGGCTTCTGCCCCAGTTTTGTGACCGTAGAGGGCGCGACACGACGCAAGAAGGAGGTCGCTGCACTGGATGCCTCGGCCTTGACGGCAGATCTGCCGTCCCCGGCTCTGCCGTCACTGAAAGAGCCGTTCGATCTTCTCGTGACAGGCGTTGGAGGCACCGGTGTGGTCACCGTAGGGGCGCTGATCACCATGGCAGCACATCTGGAGGGCAAAGGCGCGAGCGTGCTGGATTTCACCGGCTTTGCACAGAAGTTTGGCACAGTGCTGGGCTATATCCGGCTGTCCAATACACCGGAGGCCCTGCATCAGGTGCGCATCGACCAAAGTGCCGCAGACGCAGTCATCGGCTGTGATGTGGTCGTCAGCTCCGCCCCAAAGGCATCGGCCCATTATCGCGACGGTACAAAGATGGTACTGAACCGCGCCGAAATGCCGACAGGCGATCTGGTCCTACGTCGAGATGCAGACCTGATGGCCAATCTGCGTGAGACATCCATTGCAGATGTCATCGGCGCGGACAACCTGTCGGGGTTCAACGCAAACGAGGCCGCTGAAACCTTGCTCGGCGATGCTGTTCTGGCCAATGTCATGATGCTTGGTTTTGCCTGGCAGAACGGGTTAGTGCCGGTGAGCCTCGGCGCGCTGGATCAGGCAATTGTGCTCAACGGGGTCGCAATCGAGAAGAACCGCTTGGCTTTCGCAATCGGGCGCGCCTTTGCGCATGACCCTGCCCGGCTATCCGACCTGTATCATGAAGCGGACGCTCCAGAGGAAACGCTGGCAGAACTGATTGACCGGCGCGCCACCTTCCTGACTGGATATCAAGACGTCGCCTATGCACAGTCCTATACCGCGCTGCTGGAGGTGCTGCGCAATGCGCTCCCTTCAAAAGGGTCAGACGCGCTAGTGACCGCCGCCGCGCGATCTCTATTCAAGCTGATGGCCTACAAGGATGAATTTGAGGTGGCCCGCCTGCTGAGCGATGACAGTTTCAAACATCAGCTTGAGGCCGAGTTCGATGGCGACTTCCGGGTGAATTATCACCTCGCACCGCCACTTCTCAGCCGGAAGAGCGATGCGCGTGGGCGCCCTCAGAAAATACAATTTGGTGCATGGATGCGCCCCGCCCTGCGCCTTCTCGCCAAAGGTCGCCGTATGCGTGGCAGCCGCTGGAATCCATTTGGGCGCCACGAAGAGGCGCGTCTGCACCGCGACTTGCTGGCGTGGTATCAGACCATCATCACCCGCACCGCTGAGCACTATTCACACGAGCATCATGACGGCTGGCTGAAAGTGCTCAGCGCCCCGATGGATATCCGGGGCTATGGTCCAGTGAGGATGGCAGCGGCTGAGAAGGTCAAAGCCGAAGTCAGCGCCCGGCTGGAGACGCTTTGATATCAGCCGTCAAGGGCGCCAGAATTCTCTGGCATAGTCAGCAAATTCGGCCAGTTCTTCGGGGCTGGCCGCTTGCCCTGTGAACACTTCCAAATAGGCCCCTGTCATACTGAGCCGCTGGTCATAGGGCTCGTTAAGGCCCGCCATATCGTATCCTAGCTGCATATAGTAGAGCACCTTGGCCCGCGTCTCCGCGTCGCGTTCCGCGTAGTCATAGCGCCGGAACATTGCCGTCAGCGCATCGATCCGCCGGGCGTCAGACATATCCAGAATATTGCGCACGTGACCGGATCTGCGCGCCCAGTCGCGCACCGCGAAATCCAACGCCGTATTGAACAACTGCGGATTGGCGGTGCAGCGAAACACATTCAGCACAGCCGCCGCAATGGTTTCAGCCTCTGCCTCGGCCTGCCCGATCATGCCGATCGTATTGGTCTGCTCCCAACTGGTCAGCAGTGCGTCGAGCAGATCCTGTCGCGACTTAAAGTACCAGTAAAACGAGGAGCGTGAGACACCCATCCGCTCGGCCAGGGCCAGCACCTTCACCTGTTCGACCCCATCGGTGATGAGAACATCCATGGCAACATTCAGCCAATCAGCACGGGTAACCTTGATGTTGCCAACCAGCGGAGCGGCATCTGGATCGTCACGGTGCAGAACGGGTTTATCTGCCATGTCAGACCTCTGAGTTGTTGGATATAGAACGCGGCAGAGAAGCCGCAGGAGATGTCCTCAACTTGCCGCTGTTTGTGACCGCTGTCCATCCATGCGGCAGACGCCCACCCCAACAATGTCTACAGTCGAGCACTGGGTCGCGCCGCGATCCGATCATGCCATGCACGGGTGGCGATGCTCCCCTCAGGGATACGCATTTTGATAACCCGCGCAAAATCGACAAAAACAAATGCAGCGATATCGGCAAGGGTCAGATGATCCAGGGCAACAAAGGTGTTTTGCTGCAATCGCGCCTCCAACAGATCAAAGAACTTATGCGTTCGGGCAAGGCCGCGCTCCGCCAACTCAGGGATCTGCGCATGGTTCTCCGGGCCGGGAATGGCCCGATGGGCAAAGGCCGGGTGGCTGTTGCGTAATGCCTCGGCGATGGGCAGACCCCCCTGCGCCTCGACGATCGCGTGCCACATCAGGACCTGCCCCTTTTCCTCAGGTGTGCGTCCCATCAAGGGAGGCTCAGGGTGCAACGCTTCCAGATAGGCTGCAATCCCGAGGTTCTCAGTCAGGGTCAGCCCGTCGTCGGTCGCCAGAACCGGCAGCGTTGCCTGCGGATTGATGGTGCGGAATTCCTCCGACATCTGCTCGCCTTTGGCGATGGAAATGTCCCGCGTTTCGATGTCCAGACCTTTTTCCGCGATGAACATCCGCGCCCGTCTCGGATTGGGTGCAGTGCTGCAGTCGTAAAATATCATCCTGTCACCTCTCGCCAGCTCCTATAGTCCCGGATCAGCCTAGGGCGGCAGTTTGTGATGAGGTCAGCAAAACCCCACGTCGCGAAAAACTGTACCGCAAGGCGAAGACTGTCAGGCAGTTCGGCGGTAGATGAAACAGCGCCCCGGCACGGCCTCCTCCGGCAACGGCTGCTCTTCCAGCGCGCCGAAATACATCCGGTCAGAGGAGACCATCAATCCATTGATTGCCAACAGCGGTTCGATCAATGGTGAAATCATTCTTGCAAAGGCATCGTTCTTTTCACGGTCGTGTCCGCCCAGATCCGCGTGGATCAGGCTGGCGCCCGCAGGAAACTGGGAACGCGCTGCAGGCAGAGTCTCGCGGACGTCGCCGAGAATGGTCAAATGCTCCGCCGGGGTGCTGTCCGGGTGTGATGCTACCGCCCGTTCAAATACATAGACATCTCGGTCTCGGATACGCTCCCGCATGTGATGAAAGGTGCGCCCGTTGCCCAAGCCCAGTTCGAAAACCGGTTCGTTCCTGCCCGCCGTCTGCGTGATTGCTGCATCCAAGCAGGCCCGTTGGGACACCATCCGGTCGATAAAGAGATCCAGACGGGTGGTTGTGGTCTGCTCGCTCATGGCATTCTCCCCTTGGGTAAAAATTGGCGCCAGAAGGCTGCCTGCTGCGACAGCTGTGCCAGAGATTGTCGCGAATGTGTAGCATCCTATGGATAGGTATCCGGGCGTTACGGCACGAGATCTGGCACCTCTCATACGCTCAAATTTTCGACATCGATCTTTAGCGGATTGAAATGGGATTTGACTATTGCCCCAGTGCCGCGCGACAGTGGGCGAAAAAACAGGGGATATGGAACCGCGATGCAAGCGCCTCAACGGCTTGGTGGCTTAGGCTAAATGACGCCTCTGCTGTCTGTCGAAAACCTCAGTATCGGATTTGGCCAGGGCGACCCGGTTGTGCGGGACGTGAATTTTTCCGTCGCTGCCGGAGAAACCGTTGCCCTCGTCGGTGAAAGCGGCTCTGGCAAAACCGTGACCTGCCGCGCCGTTCTGCGCATCCTGCCGAAAGCCGCGCAGATCCGGCACGGCCGGATGCTATGGCGCGGGGCCAATGGAGCTGGAGAGCGGGACCTGCGCCTCCTTGGCGAGCGGCAGATGCGCGATATTCGCGGCAATGAGATCGCGATGATCTTTCAGGAACCCATGCGCTCGCTCTCACCGCTGCACCGGATTGGCAATCAGGTTGCCGAAGTCCTTTGGCTGCATGGTGGCAAAAGCGAGAGTGCAGCCAAGCGGGAGGTTCTGACCTGTTTTGAACGTGTGGGCTTCGCCGATCCCGAACGCACCTACAAATCCTACCCGTTTGAACTGTCCGGCGGGATGCGCCAGCGGGCGATGATTGCCATGGCGATGGTTGCCAAACCTGATTTGCTGATCGCGGATGAGCCGACTACGGCGCTGGATGTGACAACACAGGCGCAGGTCCTCGGATTGATGAAGGATCTGCAGCGCGACACAGGCATGGCCATGATCCTGGTAACGCATGATCTGGGCGTGGTCGCCAATATGGCCGAGCAGGTCGTTGTCATGCACAAAGGCGGGGTGATGGAGGCCGGCAGTGCGGAAGCCGTTCTTGGCGCGCCCGCGCACCCCTACACTCAGGCTCTGTTCAAAGCGGCGCCGCAAATCCCTGAGACACCTGAGCCTGTCACCCCGGTGCCGAGCGATGACCTGATCCTTGAATTGCGAAACGTCTCCAAAACCTATGCGTTGCGCGCGGGCAAAGGCTGGTCTGCCCCGGCGCTTGTTCACGCCTGCAAGGAGCTGAACCTGGCATTGCCACGGGGCAAAACACTGGCGATTGTTGGCGAAAGCGGCTCTGGAAAGACCACTGCTGCGCGCATTGCTTTGGGGGCCGAAATACCAGATCCGGGTGGCGAAGTATTGTTCCGGTCCGCAGAGAATGCGACACCGATTGCCGTTCATGATATGAACCGCAGCAGTCGGACGGCCTTTCAAAAAGCTGCTCAGATGGTGTTTCAGGACCCCTATTCATCCCTTTCGCCGCGCATGCGGGTTCAGGATGCCATGACAGAGCCGATGGAGATCCACGGTCTGGGCAACCGCAGCAGTCGCCGGGACCGCGCCGCTGAAATGTTGCGACTGGTGGGGCTGCAGCCCGAGATGTTGCTGCGATATCCTCATGCATTCTCCGGTGGTCAGCGGCAACGACTGTCTATTGCACGTGCACTGATGCTGGATCCGTCGCTGATTGTCTGCGATGAGCCGACGTCCGCGTTGGACGTCTCGGTACAGGAGCAGATTCTACGCCTGTTGGAAGATATCCGCGACCAACAGCAGCTGTCCTATCTCTTTATCAGTCACGACCTCGCTGTTGTGGCCCGCATTGCAGACGAGGTGGCCGTGATGCGTCGTGGTATGGTGGTGGAACAGGCACCGCCTGAAACGCTGTTTTATAACCCGCAGCACCCCTACACGAAGGCACTGATTGCCGCCCAACCTGAGCCAAGCATCGAGCGTCCGATCAACCTCAAACTGGTCGCACAGGGTGCCGGATCACCCGACAGCTGGCCAGATCGCTTCAAATTCTCTGGCATCACTGCCCCGCCATTGGTGCACGTGGAACCCGGACATAAGGTACGATGTCATGTTTAATCTGCGCCAATCCCTGAAGACCCTCACAACCGGCGCGTTTTTGGCCCATGTTCTGCCCCTAGCCATAGCATCCTCTGCTATCGCCAATCCTGCTGAATTGGTCGAAAGCGGATTTTGGGAGCAGGAAGTCAAATCCGGCGACCTGCCACCGATCGCCGAACGGCTGCCTCAGGTGCCACTGGTTGTCGATCTGGAGGCCAAGGGGCGGGAGCCCGGCATTCAGGGAGGCACCCTTAACACGATGGTGACTCGGTCCAAGGACATCCGGCAGATGGTCGTCTATGGTTATGCCCGACTGGCGGGCTATGACGAAAGCTACCAGCTGCAGCCCGATATACTGTTAGGCTTCGAGGTTGAGGACAATCGACGTTTCACCCTGAAACTGCGGCCTGGCCATCACTGGTCGAATGGAGACCCATTCACCTCAGCCGATTTTGAGTATTGGTGGAAAGACGTCGCAAATAATCTGCTGCTCAATCCCACAGGCGCACCAGACTATCTGAAGGTAGATGACGCCCTACCGACCGTTAGCTTCCCTGACGAGACAACGGTGATCTACGAGTGGGCCGCACCCAACCCCAGCTTCCTGCACAGCCTTGCGCAAGCCAGCCCACCCTTCATCTATCGCCCGTCCGCCTATCTGAAACAGTTTCACGCAGATTATGCGGACCCTGAAAAACTTGCCGAAGAGGTCGACTACGCCCGGGTCAAGAGCTGGGCTGCGCTGCATAACAAGCTCGACAATATGTATAAGTTCGACAATCATGAATTGCCGACACTTCAGCCTTGGATCAACGCCACTTCGGGCAAGAAGATCCGACATCTCTTTGTCCGTAATCCCTATTACCATCGTCTCGACAGCAACGGTGTTCAGTTGCCCTACATCGACACTGTCGAGATGGAAATCGTGGCAGGCGGGCTGGTCGCCGCCAAGACCAACGCCGGTGAGGCAGATCTCCAGGCCCGCGGCCTTGGCTTTCGCGACATTCCAATCCTGCGCAAAGGCGAAACTGACGGCGCCAACTACAAGACCTACCTCTGGGGCAATGGCACTGCGTCGCAAATCGCCATCTATCCCAATCTCAACGTCAACGACGGCCAGTGGCGCCAAGTGCTGCGCGACACCCGTGTCCGCCGCGCATTATCCGTGGCCATCAACCGCGCAGGTATCAATAAGGCACTCTATTTCAAGCTGGCCAAACCCGGTGCAATGACGGTTCTGGAGGCCAGCCCCTTCTTTGATCCCGCCCTCCGCGAAGCTTGGGCACAATATGATCCCGAACTGGCCAATCAGCTTCTGGATGAGGCCGGTCTAACCGAGCGCGACGGCTATGGCATTCGCAAACTCCCCGATGGCAGACCAATGGAACTGGTTGTGGAAACCGCCGGGGAGCGGCAAGAGGTTGAAAACGCCCTACAGATCATCTCAGACGATTGGCGCGATGTCGGTGTTAAACTGGTGATGCGCCCGCTTGATCGCGACATCCTACGCAACCGGGTGTTTTCCGGCACTACCATGGCGTCGGTCTGGTTTGGGTGGGACAATGGCCTGCCCCAGACCTACACCTCGCCTGCTTATCTGGCGCCAACGGATCAGGTGTTTCTGTCCTGGCCAAAATGGGGCCAGTACCATCAGACCGGTGGTGACGTTGGCGAAGCTCCCGACCTCGAACCCGCGCAAAAGCTGATGGCACTCTGGCACGACTGGGAAGCGGCCAAGACCGATGAAGAGCGAACACGCGTTTGGCAGGAAATGCTGAAAATCCACGCTGATGAGGTCTATGCTATAGGCCTCGTCGCTGCGGCACCGCAGCCGGTTGTGGTCAGCAACCGGCTGCGCAATGTACCGCAAAAAGGGATCTGGGCATGGGATCCCGGCGCCCATTTCGGCATCTACCGCCCGGATGAGTTCTTCTTCGAAGATGGCAAGGGCTGAGGAACCGCATTAATGGAGATCCTACGTTACGCCATCTACCGGTTTGGAACTATGTTGCTGACGCTGCTGGTGGTGTCTGTGCTGGTTTTCATCATCATTAACCTGCCTCCCGGTGACTACCTGTCCAACCAAATCGCAGAGCTGCGCGCCTCGGGTCAGTCCTCTGGGGTCGAAAAGGCTGAATTTCTGCGAAAGGAATATGCGCTGGATCGCCCACTCTGGCAGCAATACATGATCTGGATGGGGTTCATGCCTGGCCCTCATGGGTTTTCTGGTATGATACAGGGCAACTTCGGCTGGTCTTTTGAATTTGATAGACCTGTCGCGGAAATCGTTGGTGAGAGTCTCTGGCTCACGGTTCTGGTCAATGTTGCGGCGGTGTTGTTTGTCTATCTTGTGGCGCTTCCGTTGGGCGTTCTGGCAGCCGCCCGATCGCGCACTTGGGTCGACTACACCTCCGCCTTCGTGGGCTACCTTGGGCTCGCAACACCGAACTTCCTGCTGGCACTTATCCTTTTCTATTATGGTCACAAATATTTCGACCTGCCGATTGGCGGATTGATGGATCCCGCCTTTGAGGGGGAGCCAATGACCTGGGCGAAAGTGAAATCCATTCTGATCCACCTGATTGTGCCAACCTTCGTGATTGGCACCTCCGGTGCATCGGCGATGATGCAGCGGTTGCGCGCCAATATGCTGGATGAATTGGGAAAACCCTATGTCGAAACCGCCATAGCCAAGGGAATGGCGCCTGCCCGTATGCTGACCAAATACCCCCTGCGCGTGGCGTTTAACCCCTTTGTCGCGGATATCGGCAACCTGCTGCCCGCGATGATCTCTGGCTCCGTTCTGGTCTCTGTGGTCTTGGGCCTGCAGACCATCGGCCCAACCCTGCTGACTGCGCTTAAGACACAGGATATGTTCCTTAGCGGATTTGTTTTGATGTTTGTGGCGCTACTGACGCTGATCGGGACCATGATTTCCGATGTGTTGCTTGTCATGCTGGATCCACGCATCCGCTATGAGGAGCGCAAGCGATGAGCACACAGCCCGACAATCACTATGTCGACACCACCCCCTATGATCCCGATGCAGCACTGCAAGAGCTGGAGCGCAAGGATCTGGATGCCCCCAATTGGGTTCTGATCTGGCGAAAGTTCAAAACGCATAAGCTGGGCCTCACCTCCGGTGTCTTCCTGCTGGTCTGCTATCTACTGCTTCCGGTCATTGGATTCATTGCGCCATATGGGCCGAATGAACGCGACAGCGAGCATATCTATTCGCCTCCGCAGTCCGTCAACCTCTTTCACGAAGGCAGTCTTCGCGCGCCATTTATCTACCCGATGACCTCTGAGGCGGACCTCGAAACCTTCCAGTGGGTATTCAAACCCGATCTGGAGAACCCACAATCGCTACGGTATTTCTGCGAGGGCGCGACTTACAAGATTGCCGGGCTGATCCCCTCCAACACACATCTCTTCTGCGCGCCCGAGGGGGCGACCCTCTTCATCTGGGGATCCGACCGCTTGGGCCGTGATGTCTTTAGCCGCATTCTCTATGGCGCACAGCTCTCCCTCACGGTGGGTCTGATCGGTATCACCGTATCATTTATTCTGGGCATATTCTTTGGCTCTCTGGCCGGATATTTCGGTGGCAAATTGGACTGGATGATCAACCGCATGATCGAAATCCTGCGGTCCCTGCCAGAGCTGCCATTGTGGCTGGCGCTCTCGGCCGCTGTGCCCTCCAACTGGTCGCCAGTCGCGGTGTTTTTTGTCATCTCGATTATCCTCGGAATTCTTGATTGGCCCGGCCTTGCACGCTCTGTCAGGGCAAAATTCCTGTCTTTGCGGGAAGAGGAATACGTCCGCGCAGCCGAAATGATGGGTGCGTCATCGGGACGGGTCATTCGCAAGCACCTATTGCCGAATTTCATGTCGCATCTGATTGCTTCAGCCGCGCTATCAATCCCAGCGATGATCCTGGGTGAAACGGCCCTGTCGTTCCTCGGCCTTGGTCTACGCGCGCCTGCGGTAAGCTGGGGTGTGATGCTGAATGATGCACAGAACCTAGCCTCGATCGAGATCTATCCCTGGACCGCTATTCCGATGCTGCCAATCATCGTTGTTGTGCTGGCGTTCAACTTCCTTGGGGATGGGCTGCGCGACAGTCTGGATCCTTATCAGCAATAAGCCACGTCAGTTTAACGACCAGCAAGAGGAGGCGGCCATGCGCGATTTTCCCAGCCATAACATGTTTCGCGTGATCCCCGGCGATCACTGGCCAAGCTGTTACGCCGTTGCGGAGTTGGCCAACCGTTCTCTGGCCGCGGTCGGGGTCGCCCTTGCAGAGCTGATGAAGGCCACAAATCTGTCCGCACAAGCGCTACCAATCACCCTAGATCAACGCCGTGCCGCGCTTTGGTTTCGCTACAGTTTTCGACCTCAGGGCTGGGAGATGCCCAACCTCTGGGATCCTCTGGCAGGTGACTATCGCACTGAAGATGGGTGGATCCGTCTTCATACCAACCTGCCCCATCATCGTGCTGCTGCGCTGAATGTGCTGGGCTGCAACCCGGAGCCGGAAGCCGTTCGCTATGCAGTTGCACAGCAGCCGGGCGATGCGCTGGAACAGGCGATTGTTGCCGCAGGCGGCGTCGCAGCTGCCATGCGCAGCGCCGCAGAGTGGCAAGCCCACCCGCAGGGCCAGGCTGTCGCATCGGAGCCACTGATCGCGTGGACCAACGCCCGTCCAATTCACATGCGGGAGCGGCCGTCAGCCACATTGGAGCGACCTCTGTCAGGGCTTCGGGTGCTGGACCTCACCCGCGTGCTGGCAGGCCCCGTGGCCACGCGAACCCTGGCCGCATTTGGTGCAACGGTTCTGCGGATAGACCCGCCGGGATGGGATGAACCCGGTGTTCTTCAGGATATTTCACTGGGGAAACAGATGTCATCACTGGACCTGCGTTCTGATCATGGGCGTGACCAGTTCGAAGCCCTGCTGGCAAAAGCTGACGTGCTGGTGCATGGTTTTCGCCCTGGCGCGCTTGAGGGACTGGGATACGACGGTCCAAAACTGCGAAAGCTGGCACCGAACCTGATTGATGTGCGCCTGAATGCCTATGGCTGGAGCGGCCCGTGGGCCATACGCAGAGGCTTTGACAGCCTTGTGCAGATGAGCAGCGGCATCGCAGAGCGCGGACGACATTGGGCCGCGGGTGGCCAGATCACGCCTGATACTGCGGCCAAACCCGTACCACTCCCCGTTCAGGCGTTGGATCATGCCACCGGTTATCTGATGGCTGCTGCTGTGTTGAATGCTCTGACCAAGGCCAGCCAAGGCGACCCCGTTGGGGATGCCCGCCTATCCCTAGCCCGCACCGCTCATGCTCTTGCGACTCTGACAGAGCATCACGGTGACGACAGTTCCCCTGCCGTCCCGCTCATGGGCGCGCTTGATGCGGATTACTCCAACCATATTGAGCAAACGCGTTGGGGGCCGGGGCTCCGGCTGCTTCCGCCGCTAAAGGTCGGCAAGACCACGATGCGCTGGGATCAGCCAGCAACAGCCTCGGGCACCGCTGCACCGAACTGGCCCGGATGAGACGTTACCGGTCATCTCCTCCGCCATCGTTCACATCCATCAGATCCTCATCAATAGCGGCCTGAACCGCTCCGACTGCCAGATCGCGCTTCTCCTTCGGCGCCTGATCTGCCTGATCCTCCGCCAAACGCACGGTGACCTCGCGATGGGCAAATTTGATGCCTTCTTGGGCGAAAAGGTCGCGAATTTCCTGAAACACTTTCTTGCGCACGAGCCATTGGTCACCAGGTTTGGTCATGAATTTGACCCGGATGATCATCGCCGAATCCTGCATTTCGATCACGCCCTGCGACTTCAGAGGCTGAATGAATGTGTCGCCGATCACCGGATCATCCAGCAACTCCTGTCCCAGTTTCTTGATCAGCTTGCGAACCTTCTCGACATCAGTGTCATAGGTCACTCGCAATGGGAGCTTCATCATGACCCAATCACGGGAATAATTGGTCAGCACGCGGATTTCCCCGAAGGGAATGGTGTGCAGGGCCCCCAGATGATGCCGCAATTGAAACGAGCGGACGGAAATACGTTCAACCGTGCCTTTGACATCGCCGATATCGATATATTCGCCTTTTCGGAAGGCGTCATCGACCAGAAAAAACGCACCTGAAAAGATATCCCGCACCAGCGTTTGTGAACCGAAGCCCACGGCCAGACCAACAACACCCGCACCGGCAAAGAGCGGGCTGACGTTGATCCCCAGTTCCAGCAGAACGATCAGGATGATGGACACCACGACGACGGCTAGAATGGCCCCCCGAAACAAAGGCAGCAGAGTAGCAAGCCGGCTGGCTCCACCGGCCCCACCTTCATCGCCCAACTCACCGACGGGCATATCGCCAACCTCTTCGTCAATCTTGCTGTCGATCCAGATCCGGGCGATATGATAGACGATATAGCCTATAAACAGGATCACGATGATATCACTCATCCGGTCCAGTCGGGAGTTCTCCATCCACGCGGCCTCGGGGTTCCATATGGCAACCATGGCGAAGAAGCCGACAGTGAACGCCAGAATACCCGCAATCCGGCGCGCGAGATCTTCAAAAGTGGCGATCGGATGCCGCGGCTTTGGCGCGATTTCAGCCTCATCGCCCTCATAGTCGGCGTCATCCTCGTCGCTGATGGGGCCGCTCTCGACCAGAACCCGTCGCTGCGACCGATTGAAAAAGCGCTCGATCACATAGTTGATGATACCGTAGACCACGAGGATTGAGGTCAGAACCGAGTAGCTCCCGGCCATCAACGGCAGCGACATATCGCGCTCAAGCACCAGATCAAAGGCCAATTCCAGCCAGCCAAAGATGATATAGATCACCAGAACCGGCGCCCAGACGACAGACAGAAGCCGGACCAGCCATGAGCACGCCTCGGGCGGGCGACCTGCGCGGATTGCATTGGAGATCGCGCGGGCGTTGATCACCACCATCAAAAGGTTACCCACAGTGCCCACCAGCGCCAGCACGCCGTAAACAAGCGCATAGACGTTATAGTTCAGACCGAAATCCCCGACCCAGGTTGCAAACAGCACCGAACAGATATCGTAGGTCGCCAGCACTGAGGCCCAGACGTAGAGGCGACGTGCATCCCGGTCCGAAAAAACGGGAATACGGTATTGGCTCAGGTAGGGCGACAGCACCATTCGCCACAAATCCGAGACCGATCTGGACAGGAAGAAGGCAGTGTAGATGGCGGTAACGGTGAATTTCACCGATGAATTACCGGACGATCCGAAGATCAGGTAGGACGTCAACAGCGCGAAAGCCATGGCCACAATGGTCCCGACCACCCCCATGAGAAAGCGAAACACCAGAAATGGCATTTTGTCCTGATAGCCCTCGGGATTCTCCTTGATCCGTGCCACCACATGCTTCTTGGCAATCCGTTTGCCGTAGATCTCCACCGAGACCCAACGCCCGATGAACAATAGCAATAGGCTCCAGCCAAGCACCTTCACATAGGTGATGATGCGACCGTCCGGGCTGGTCTGCCGCAGAATGTATTGCACTTCGAATATCGAATAAGGCATCGCTTCAAGGCGACTTTCCAAGGCAGCGCCGAATTGCTCGACCTCGGATTGTGCCTTCATCAGTGCTGAGGCGCCGTCCATCTGATCCGTTGCCGGAACCGGAGTGCCGTCGGCAGGTGTATCCGAGGGGGAGACGAGTTGCCCGCGCCCATCCACGATGATCACGCCAACCCCGCTATCTGCCGCCTGCTCGATCGCCTTGGCCAGATCATCTCCGCTGGTGGAATTTGTGCCCTGCGCCAGTGTTTCAGAGGTGCCACTGACCACAAAGGAGAGTGCCAGGATCAAGCAGATAAGAAATTGCGATACCAGTCGCCGCATACGCACCACCTCAGAATTTGTAACCATTCATTCACCAAGGCCGCAAAATGGCGAAAATATCAAGTCTTTGCACGGTTACGTACACGAAGAGGCCAGGATTCTTCCCGCCCTGCAGCGCTTGATTGCAACTTATGCCTCTGCGCGTTATAGAAAATTCAGCGTACCGCGTGAGACGCAAGGATGGGACGGGACCGACGTGCACCCTAAGCCGCCTTCCACGTTTTTGGCCGGACGCAGCAACGATCTGTGCCTTGGCCCGTAGTGTGTCAGGCTGAGCAACCTGAGGCGACACTATGCTGAGGCGGACCCTGGCCGAGCCAACACGCACAGCCGCTGATGCGGGGTGTGGACAAATGTGTCCAATCGTCCGCGACAACGGTGATCCGCTAAGACACACCGGTGCCGCTCTCTCCCTTTCCTCCCCCCAGACGCAGGCCCAGCTATGACAGCCAACGCCCCCTCCAGCGCCCTTCGCGGCGCGCGTGTCATGCTCTACAGCCACGATACCTTCGGGCTGGGCCATCTGCGACGGTCGCGGGCACTGGCAGGTGCAATCACCCATGCTGATCCGACAGCCTCGGCTCTGATCCTGACCGGCTCACCTGTGGCGGGACGTTTTGCCTTTCCCTCCCGGGTCGACCATGTGCGACTGCCCGGCGTGATCAAACGCTCGGACGGCTCTTATGCCTCACGCACTATGGGCATGTCGATTGAAGAGACGACATCTCTGCGCGCCGGGCTGATCCGTTCAACTGCGCTGCAATATGCCCCTGATGTGCTGATCGTTGATAAGGAACCGACCGGGTTTCGCGGCGAACTGCTGCCAACCCTTGACGAACTTAAGTCCAATGGAAACACACAGCTGATCCTCGGTCTGCGCGACGTCCTGGATGAGCCGGAGGTCCTGGCCACTGAATGGGCACGCAAGGACGCTGTTGCCGCCACCGAACAATTCTATGATGAAATCTGGGTCTACGGCATCCGCTCCGTCTACGACCCAACTGCCGGTCTGCCGCTTAGTCCGGAGGCGCAGGCACGGATGCACTGGACCGGATATCTCCGGCGCGATTTGGGTGAGCTGGGCACACCACCCGAGCAACCTTATGTGCTGATCACTCCCGGCGGTGGTGGCGATGGCGCGATGATGGTTGATCTTGTGCTGACAGCCTATGAGCGGGATCCGAACCTGGCACCGCGTGCCATGCTGGTCTATGGCCCTTTCCTGTCCGGCGACACCCGAACCGAATTCGAGACTCGCGTTGCTGCGCTTGATGGTCGGGTCACAGCCGTAGGGTTCGAATCCGAGATCGAAACCCTCTTTGCAGGCGCTCAAGGTGTTGTCTGTATGGGCGGCTACAACACGTTTTGCGAAGTGCTGTCTTTTGACAAGCCCGCTGTGATCGTCCCGCGCACCACACCGCGACTGGAGCAGTGGATTCGGGCCAGCCGCGCAGAAGAGCTTGGATTGACAGCGATGCTCGACGAACGCCGCGACGGCTGGACGCCCGAGTCAATGATCCGGGCCATTCGCGCACTTGCCGATCAGCCTCCCCCCTCTGCTGCGATCCCGGACGGATTGCTGGACGGGCTGGACTACGTAACTGACCGTGTCGATGCGCTGCTGCATGGCACCCGCGGAAAGGCTGCCGAATGACTACCGGACCATCCGAGCCGTCCCGCCCGCCCCTCGCCGTTGTTGTAAAAGGCTGGCCACGTCTGTCAGAAACCTTCATTGCGCAAGAGTTGGTCGCATTGGAAGCCGCAGGCCACCAGTTTGAAATCTGGTCTCTGCGCCATCCCACAGACGTGAAACGCCACCCCCTGCATGAGAAGCTGACTGCGGCGGTCCACTACCTGCCGGAGTATCTGCATCAGGAGCCAGATCGCGTTTGGGCTGCACGGGATCAGGCCCAAGCAATGCCGGGCTATCAGACGGCCTATCGGATCTGGCGCGAAGACCTGCGTCGCGATCCAACCCGCAACCGAATTCGCCGCTTTGGTCAGGCCTGCGTTCTGGCCGCGGAGATGCCCGATGCGGTGTTGGGTCTTTATGCCCATTTTCTGCACACACCTTCTTCTGTCGCGCGCTATGCAGCAATTATGCGCGGCCTGCCCTGGAGTTTTTCGGCCCACGCCAAGGACATCTGGACCTCGCCTGATTGGGAACTGCGGGAGAAACTGGCCGCCAAGAGCCAAGGAGCCACCTTTGGTGCGACCTGCACCGGATTTGGCGCGAAGCATCTGCAGGACATGGCAGACCGGAGCGACCGGGTTGATCTGATCTACCACGGGCTTGATCTGTCACGGTTCCCCTCGCCCCCGCAGCGTAAATGGCGCGCACCGGGCGATCCGTTGCACCTGATGTCAGTGGGCCGGCTGGTCGAAAAGAAAGGCTTTGATCGGCTGATCGGTGCGCTGGCGCTTTTGCCCGGCGGACTGGACTGGCATTGGACCCATATTGGCGGTGGCGACATGCGGGATTTGTTGCAGGGTATCGCCGAGGACGTCGGAGTAGCGGACCGCATCACTTGGCGCGGAGCCTGCGATCAACCCGAGGTGATCGCCGCCATGCGCGCCTGCGATCTGTTCGTCCTGCCCAGTCGTATTGCACGTGATGGTGATCGGGACGGTTTGCCTAATGTGCTGATGGAAGCCGCCTCCCAACGTCTGCCGATCCTGTCCACGGCGGTGTCGGCTATCCCGGAGTTCATCGAAAGCGGCACCCATGGCCTGCTCAGCGAGGACACGCCTGAAGCCTTGGCTGAAGCCATTCTGACCCTCAGTCGAAATCCCGAACAGGCGGCTCGTATGGCGGAGGCTGCATTGGGTCGGTTGCGCAGCGATTTCGGAATGGATCCCGGCATCGCGCGCCTGTCGGAACGGCTGCACCAAATGATGCGTAACACATGACGCCCGGCCAAGGCCGAACTATAGCATTTTACGCGCCGATGAAATCGCCGCGCCATCCGGTACCCTCAGGTGACCGTGAAATGGCGCGAAACCTTATGGGTTTGCTTTCTGGCTCCGGTGCGTTGGTCACATTGGCCAGCGAACTGCGGATCTTCGACAAATCAGGCGATGCAGAGCGTCAGGCAATTCTTCGCGCCAAGGCAGCGCAGGAAATCGATCGTATCTGCGCCGGAGTCGCAGCGACCCCGAAAGCGGAGCGACCGGACCTCTGGCTGACCTACCACAACTATTACAAAGCGCCGGATTTGATCGGACCAACCGTCGCCAGTCGGTTTGCTATCCCCTATGTGCAGGTGGAGTCGACACGAGCCAAGAAACGCCTTTCGGGCCCTTGGTCCCGATTTGCACAAGCGGCCCATGACGCGGCGGACGCAGCCTCTGTCATTTTCTATCTGACAGAGCAGGACCACGAGACATTGTTGCGGGATAGGTATCGCGATCAGCACTTGGTTCACCTGCCGCCGTTTCTGCCGGATCACCGGTTGCCGGAGCCAAGTGATCGTTCCGGCCCCATGCTGTGTGTCGGTATGATGAGGGAAGGTGACAAACTCACATCTTACCGCCTTCTTGCCGACGCGCTGGCTCAGGTTTCGCAACCCTGGCAACTGGATATCGTCGGTGACGGCCCCGCCCGACCTGAGGTGGAGCAGGTGATGTCCCGCTTCGGCAGTACAGTTCGCTTTCTGGGAATGCTGGACCGGGAGGCCTTGGGCGTGATCTACAGGCAGGCCTCTGTCTTTGTCTGGCCAGGCGTCAACGAGGCATTCGGGATGGTCTATCTGGAGGCCCAATCCCACGGGATACCCGTCCTGGCACAAGACCGCCCGGGCCTGCGTGACGTGGTCACCAGCTGGGAGTTCCCAGCTCTCACACCGTCACCGAGCAACGGGCCCGAAGGGTATGCACAAGCACTAACACAGGTGCTTGATGATCCCGCCCTGTGCGACCGACAGGCGAAGCATGTTCGCAGCCGGGTCGCAGACCGGCACCTCGCACCGGTGGCCGCACAGCGTTTGTGGTCAACCCTTTTACCCCTGCTGGAGATTCCATAATGATCAGGCTTGCTCTCTTGCGCCACGGCCACACCGATTGGAATCGCGCCGGCCGTATACAGGGGCGCAGTGACATCCCGCTGGACGACACTGCGCGCGCCGAACTCGCCGCGCAGACCCTACCCGCACCTTGGGATCAGGCGTCACTCTGGTCCAGTCCTCTGAAACGCGCAGCTGAAACTGCGGAGCTGGTCGCCGGGCGCGCCCCAAAAACCAGCCCGGCCCTGATTGAAATGAACTGGGGCGATTGGGAAGGGCAGCACGGCAAAGAGCTCAAGTCCGATCCAGCCAACGGGTTTCGCGATATTGAGAACTGGGGGTGGCACTACCGACCACCCAGTGGTGAAACCCCGCAAGAGGTCTGGGAGCGGATCGCCCCTTGGCTTGCGCATCTGACGGAGGACACGGTGGCAGTCTGCCATATTGGCATCATGCGAATGATCCTCGCGCGGGCCCATGGCTGGAATTTTGACGGCCCCGCCCCGTTTCAGATCAAGCGCAATCGATTGTTCGTAGTGGAGATTGATGGCAATGGCACTCTCACGCCCATTGCCGAACCAGTGCGCCTCAGCAAACGGAATACGAAATGAAAATTCTGATTGCCGTAACGCATCTGTTGGGCACAGGACATCTGTCCCGTGCCCTGACACTGGGTCGCGCCTTCGCCGCTGCCGGGCATCGGGCCTACATTGTATCGGGCGGTGGCTCCGCACCCCACCTTGACCACAGCGGCGTTGATCTAATCCAGCTCCCCCCGCTACGCTCTGACGGGGTGGCGTTTAACCGATTGCTGACACCAACCGGCGAGCAAGCTGACGATACCTATCTGAACAATCGTGTTGAGCAGCTCTGCGATACGCTTCGAGATATCGAACCCGATATTCTGATCACCGAGTTATTTCCCTTTGGTCGGCGCAGCCTAAAGCACGAGTTTCTAGCACTTTTGGACCGGGCCACTAAGCTGTCCAAACCACCCGTCGTTCTGGCATCAATACGCGACATTCTCGCACCACCTTCAAAACCCAAGAAGGCGCAGGATGCCGCCACAATTTTGACCTCACACTACGACGGCGTGTTGGTTCATTCCGATCCGCAGGCCACCCGATTGGAGGCCTCATGGCCAGTTACAGCCGAGGTCTCGAAGAAGCTTCACTACACCGGTTACGTTGCTCCAGCTGCGCCGACCCCGCATCCTGAGGGTGTCGGCAAAGGCGAGATCCTTGTCAGCGCCGGTGGCGGCAGTGTTGGTTCTGCGCTTTATCAGGTTGCTGCGAAAGCTGCCAAATTACGACCCGCCCTGCGATGGCGCATCCTAGTAGGCGGTAGCAGTGCGGCCGAGGAAATCATGCGCCTGAAAGAACAGCACGGTGAAACCGCTGCCATTCTGGAGCCGGCGCGGCCAGATTTTCGTCAAATGCTTCATGGTGCTGCGGCCTCAGTCAGCATGTGCGGCTACAACACCGCACTGGATTTGCTGCAGACGGGGGTGCCTGCGGTGATTGTTCCCTTTGATGCGGGCAACGAAGTTGAGCAATCTCTGCGTGCCGCCAGCCTTACCCCGCTTCACGGTATCACCTCCCTGTCTGCCGCCGATTTGACGCCGGAGGCGCTTTGCGCGGCATTGGACAACGTCATCGCCGCCCCTGCACGACCAACCGATGGCTTCCGGTTTGACGGCGCGGCCCGAACGGTAGAGATTGCCTGCAACTTGGCAAAGGAGCGTGCATGACACCGGATTGGACCAGCTTGGACCGCGAGCTTTCTCGATGGCAGGACGATGGGCTGATCCTGCCAATCTGGTGGCGCGACGACGACGCTATTGCCCCCACGCCGCAGCTGGATCGACTGATTGAGCTGTCAGAGCGTCTGGCCCTGCCAGCCCATCTTGCGATCATTGCGCGGGATGCAACACCCGCCCTTGCGGACCGATTGGCGCAGGTGGACGCGCTGGTGCCTGTCGTGCATGGCTGGGCGCATGAAAACCACGCGAGCGCCGGTGACAAGAAGGCAGAATTTGGCACCCACCGTCCGATCGACGATGTGCTGGAAGACGCTGAGAATGCCTTGACCCGGCTGCGTGGCCTACTGGGTGACCGGCTGCAACCAATGTTTGTCCCGCCCTGGAACCGGATAGATACCGATGTCGAACCTTGGCTCGCCGGGTTGGGCTACAGCGCCCTGTCGACCTTCACCCCACGCCGTCGGGCAAAAGCGGCACCAGGCCTCTGGCAGATCAACACCCATCTCGACCCAATTGACTGGAAGGGATCATGCGGGCTTGTAGCGCCAACGCTGCTGCTATCACAGCTGGTGACACAGCTTGCCGCGCGTCGTAAGGGGCAAGCCGATGTTGCCGAACCCTATGGCATCCTCACCCACCATCTGGTGCAGGATGATGCGACTTGGGGATTTTGCGAGGATGTGATGCGCCGCCTGCTGGATGGTCCGGGGCGCGCTTGGGTATTTGATGAAAGGATTATCTGAATGAGCCGCTTGGATTCCATGCTGCGCCGTCTGACCGCGCAGCGGGATGGGCTGAATTGGGCCGCAGAGCAGGTTCGCAACCTTGCCGGAGATGTGCTCGACATCGGTTTGGGCAATGGGCGTACCTATGACCACCTGCGCGAAACACTGCCGGACCGGCGGGTTCGCGTCATTGACCGGGTGTTGCAGTGCCACCCCTCCTGTGTGCCGCCAGAGGCTGATTTCTTGCAAGGTGAAGCCCGTCCGATGCTAGACAAGCTGGCGCAGGAAGGTAGCCCGATCATATTAGCCCACTACGACCTTGGCTTTGGTGTGAAAGAAAAAGACGTCGCCGAAGCCGCTGCTCTATCCCCTGCGATTGCGGCTGTGATGGCACATGGAGGGATCATCGTCTCTGGCCAGCCCCTCGTCGGCTTTGATGAGCTGGACTGCCCGCAAGGGATACCTTCTGGACGCTACCTTTTCTATCAGGTGAGATGAAAACCCCGCGATGCTTGAAAAAATGCCCCGGAACAGTCCGGGGCATTTTTTTTATGGCATCTTACTTCTAGGGATCAGGCGACGCGATTGCCACGTGACCAAACCGCACCCAGCGCTGGAACGCCCGCCCGCATCCGGAAGCGGATCAGATCCGCCCGCTTACCAATTTCGATACGCCCGCGATCCGTAAGATTGACCGCATCCGCCGGGGCCGAGGTGACCGTCGCCAGGCCGCGCGCGATATCCCCCCAGAGTTCGCCAAGCTGCGCTGCAGCCAGCAGCAAGGCCGCAGGCACATAGTCCGAGGACAATACATCGAGGAGTTCCAGCTGTGCCAGATCTTTGGCCGCGACATTGCCGGAATGCGACCCCCCCCGGATCAGGTTTGGTGCCCCCATCATTACCTTGATACCATGGTCATGACAGGCCCGCGCGGCCTCTATCGTGGTGGGAAATTCGGCCAAATGGATGCCGTGACCAGCGGACACCGTCACCTGTTCTGCGGTTGTATCATCATGACTTGCCAGAACCGCACCAAACCGGCGCGCCGCTTTCACCGCTTCTACCTCATGCAGATCACCGTATGTGTCGCGCATGCGTTTCAACCCGGCAACATGCGCCTTGAAACCACCGTCATCAAAGCCGTGCTTGCCTTTAACATAGGCTTCCAGTTTCGACATGTCCCGGAATTGCCTCTGCCCCGGCGTATGGTCCATCAAGGAGACAAGGCCGACACGATCCGCGTCTCCAAATTCGTTTAGCTCATTCACAAGCGTCTCCGAACAGACTTCGGCGCGCAGATGCAGGAAATGACTAATTTTCAGTGCGTCCTGATCGCGCAGCTCAAGCAGCTCACTTGCAAGGCTACGGGCATATGCGCCGTAGCGGGCCTCCGCTGCCTTGATGGACCCCACCCGCATAGCATCGAACACTGTGGTGATACCGGTGCCTGCCAGCTCAGCGTCATGAGCGATAATCGCTGCTGCGTGGGGCCAGTCTACCTTGGGGCGGGGTTGGATATGACGTTCCAAATTATCGGTGTGCAGTTCCACAAGACCGGGGCAAAGATAATCTCCGCCAAGATCAATAGCCCCCTTGGGAACGGATGCGCCATCCGCGATGTCAGTGATCACCCCATCTGTCAGGGCAATGGAACCAACGCGGGTTTCACCGGGCAGGACAAGAGTGGCATTGGCAAGGATCAAAGGTTCTGTCATCTGAATTTCACACGGTTTGAGCTATAGAACGGGCCACACTTAGGAGGCCATTGTGACAGTCACGCGATACGCGATCTATTATGTGCCGCCTGCAAAGGCGGAGTGGAGCCGGTTTGCATCCAGTTGGCTGGGCTGGGACGTGCATGAGGGGGCTCCGTTGGATCACCCCACCGGCACCGGCCTCGACGTCGCGGCCATCACCGATGTGCCGCGTAAATACGGGCTGCACGCGACCATAAAACCGCCGTTTCGGCTTGCGGAGGGCACAACATCTGACGCTCTGGCCGAGCGGTTTGCGCAGTTCGCCGCAGCGGCAAAGCCGGTGGCGCTGGACGGGCTGTCTCTGACCCGGCTTGGCCGTTTCCTCGCCCTGTGTCCGAGCGGGGATCAACTGGGCCTGAACCGTCTTGCTTTTCATTGCGTCCGCGATCTGGATGAGTTTCGCGCGCGCCCCACACTCGATGAGCTGGAAAAACGGCGCACTGGTGGGTTGTCTTCTGCGCAGGAACAAGCGCTGGTAACATGGGGCTACCCTTACGTGGGCGACAGTTTCCGGTTCCACATCACCTTGAGTGGCAAGCGGCCCAAAGCGGAGCTGCCTGCCATAGAGGCTGTGCTGCGGGATCGATTGGTTCCCCAGCTGCCAACGCCTTTCGTCATTGGCGATCTTGCTTTGGTTGGCGAAGATAGCGACGGGCGGTTTCACATGCTGCATCGTCATGCCCTTTCCGGCTGAAGCCAGGGCATCAGGGCAGTTTCCGCTGCCTTGATCGCCTCTTCCAGTTGGCCGCTGTTGTCGATGTCAAACACCTGCGACAGTCCGGCAGGCACCGGCGTTGACGCGCGGGCGAGCCTGCGCTCGACCTCGGCGCTGTCCTCACGCCCGCGCGCGCTGAGCCGTGCGGCAAGTGCTTCGGGCGCGGCGGTGACTGACAGAACGATCAACGTGCCGAAGGCCGCCTCAGCCTCTAGGAGTACCTTGCGTGAGAGATTCACAAGAACACCAGAGGCCCGATTGCGCAGCTCGTCAATATCTCGCGGAATCGCATAGCGTAACCCATGCGCTTGCCAATGCAGGGCAAAGCCTGGCGCGGAACAAAGCGTTGCAAACCGATCCTCAGTCACAGCATCGTAGTCCTCCCCGCCGAGTTCCGGCGCGCGGGTGATAATCCTGCGCTGCCTCACCAATCCCGGTACGCGCTCTAGCAGCGCGTCCATCAGGCTGTCCTTGCCGACACCCGACGGGCCGACCACGGCGATCACCGGTGCCTTGGCCGGTTGCGTATTCATGCTGCGGCCTTTGGTGTGAAGGCAGAAACATCGACAAAGCGATCACAGACCTGTTCGCGCGCGGCCTCATCATGGAAAATTCCGATGATGGCTGCCCCGCGCGCTTTCGCCTCTTCGATCAGGCTTAGAACCGTGGCGCGGTTTTGCGCATCAAGGCTCGCGGTCGGCTCATCCAACAACATCGCAGGATAAGTATGGGCAAAACCGCGCGCGATATTCACCCGCTGCTGTTCCCCGCCGGAAAACGTTGTCGGGCTGAGCTGCCAGAGGCGTTCTGGAATGTTCAGCCCAGCGAGCAGAGTTGCGGCGCGGTCGCGTGCAACTGCAAGATCGACCCCCACAGCCAAGAGCGGCTCTGCCACAACATCCAGTGTCGGCACCCTCGGCACCACCCGCAGAAACTGGCTCACATAGCCCAGCGTCTCGCGCCGCAGCGCCAGAATTTCGCGGGGCGCGGCCCTGGCGACATCAACCCCACCGATCATGACCTTGCCAGATGCCGCCAGATAGTTCCCGTAGATCACCCGCATCAGGGTCGATTTCCCTGCTCCGGACGCGCCTGTGAGGCCAATACACTCCCCTGCCGCAACCGTCAGGCTCGCGCCTTCCATGACCGGAATGACCGCACCGCCTTGATTGTGAAGGGTGAAGCTCTTGCTCACGTTTTGAAGTTCAATCATCTCGGATCCTCAGACCTGAAGAACGCTGGAAACCAGCAATTGGGTGTAGGCGTGCTGCGGATCATCCAGCACCTGATCGGTCAGACCTGTCTCGACGACATGGCCGTCTTTCATGACCATCAGCCGATCCGCCAGAAGCCGCACCACTGCGAGATCATGGGTTACAATAATGGCGCTCAGCCCCATCTCGCGCACCAGGCTGCGCAGCAAATCCAGCAGCCGCGCCTGTACCGAAACATCCAAGCCCCCCGTGGGCTCATCCATGAAGACCAGCCGTGGTCCGGTCACCAAATTTCGAGCGATCTGCAATCGTTGCTGCATGCCGCCGGAGAAGGAGGTGGGGCGATCATCAACGCGGCTTTCGGCGATCTCGACCCGCCCCAACCAATCCGCAGCATGGGAGCGGATGTTCCCGTAGTGACGATCCCCCACAGCCATCAGCCGCTCGCCGATGTTGCCGCCCGCCGAAACGGACATCCGCAAACCCTCACGCGCATGCTGGTGAACAAAGGCCCAATCCGTACGCCCGAGCATGCGCCGTGCAGGTTCCGACATGGTGACCGTATCCACGGGCCCGTCTGTGCGGGTGTCGAAAATCACTTCGCCACGATCCGGCGTCAGATGCCCTGCCATACTGTTCAACAGGGTCGATTTCCCCGACCCGCTTTCACCAACAATGCCCATGACTTCGCCCGGATAAAGATCAAAGCTGACGTCAGTGCAGCCAATCCGCGCGCCATACATCTTGGCCAGGTTTTTTACTTGCAGCAGCGGTGTCATCACGCGGCCTCCTCACTCAGGCGGCCAATATGGCCAGCGTCACGCCGGGATCGGCAATAATCCGTGTCCGAGCAGACAAACATCCGGTTGCCCGCGTCGTCGAGGATCACCTCATCCAGATAGCTGTCCTCTGCCGCGCAGAGATCGCAGGGGTGATCCGCCTTGCTGGCTTCAAACGGATAGTCCTCAAAATCCAGAGAGACCACTTCGGTATAAGGGGGGACGGCATAGATGCGCTGTTCACGCCCCGCGCCAAACAGCTGGATCGCCGCCATGTTCATCTTGGGATTGTCGAATTTTGGAATGGGAGACGGATCCATGACATAGCGATCTGCAACCTTCACCGGATAGGCGTAAGAGGTCGCGATGGCACCATGCTGGCTGATATCTTCATAAAGTTTCACGTGCATCAATCCGTATTCCTGCAAGCTGTGCATCTTGCGGGTTTCGGTTTCGCGCGGCTCAAGGAAGCGCAAGGGCTCCGGGATCGGCACCTGATAGACAAGGATTTGATCCTCACTCAGCTCCGCCTCCGGGATGCGGTGACGGGTCTGGATGACACTCGCCTTTGCGGTTTGTTCGGTGGTGGCCACGCCCGCGGTGTTTTCGAAGAACTTCCGGATCGAGACCGCATTGGTGGTGTCATCTGCGCCCTGATCGATCACCTTCAGCGTGTCATCCGGTGTCAGCGTCGCGGCAGAGACCTGCACACCACCCGTGCCCCAGCCATAGGGCATCGGCATTTCGCGGCTGGCGAAAGGCACCTGATAGCCCGGTACCGCCAGCCCCTTTAGGATCGCCCTGCGGATCATCCGCTTGGTCTGTTCGTCGAGATATGCAAAGTTGTAGTCGGTCATGACTTTTCCCTCACGGCCCGTATTTGGGAGCATTTGTTTTGCGGGAATTTTCCGTAACGACGCTCGTTTTGGTTGTGGTCGCAATACTGTTGGTCGTCAAACTGTTCCGTGTTCAACCGCTTAAGTCGCGACCAAGGAACGGCGGTTATGCTGGTGCCGAGGGGCAATACGATGGGGGAGACCATGACTGTGGGGGAGGAGATGGCGGTTGCAACTGATGTCATTCCGCAGCCTCCTGCGCGGCAAGTGTTTCTGCCAGCTCGGCCGCCTCGCGGCGCAATTTGCGGACCAGTTCCAGTTCGGATTGGAAATCCACGTAATGCGGTAGTTTGATGTGCTCGAGGAAACCGGTGGCCTGAATATTGTCGGCGTGGCTTAGGACAAATTCCTCGTCCTGCGCCGGGGCGCCAAGGTTGTCTTCGCCGAGTTCTTCCCAGCGCAGGGCGCGATCGACCAGCGCCATGGCGATAGATTTGCGTTCTGACTGACCAAACACCAGTCCATAGCCACGGGTGAACTGCGGTGGCACGGTTTTCGACCCCTTGAACTGGTTCACGGTCTCGCATTCGGTCAGCTCCACCTCGCCAATCTCAATGGCAAAGCCGAGTTCAGGGATCTCCATTTCGACCGGTACGGTGCCGATGCGCAACTCACCCACAAAGGCGTGGTTGCGCGCATAGCCACGTTGGGTCGAATAGGCCATACCAAGGATAAAGCCTTCATCTCCTCGGGTCAGCGACTGCAGACGCACCGCCCGGCCCGCCGGAAATGACATCGGCTCGCGCGTCAGATCACCCGGCGTTTCATCTGTTTGAACCTCCTGCTCGATGATATTTTCCCCATCGAGAAACGACAGAATATGCGGGGTGTCTTCATCCCTAGGCTCGGCTGTCTGCGCCTGCGGCTGATCTTCTGCATCGGCCTCAGCAGCCAGTTTGAAATCCAAAAGCCGATGAGTGTAATCGAACGTCGGTCCCAGCACCTGCCCACCCGGCGCGTCCTTGAATGTTGCAGAGATCCGGCGATCGCAGGCCATGCGGCTGCTTTCAACCGGCAGCGTCGCGCCAAACCGCGGCAAGGTGGTGCGATAAGCACGGATCAGAAAAATCGCTTCGATCAGATCTCCGCGCGCCTGCTTGATTGCGAGCGCCGCCAGATCAGGATCATAGAGCGAACCCTCAGCCATTACCCGGTTGACGGCAAGACTAAGCTGTTCGCGGATCTGGGCGAGGCTCAACTCCGCTACGGAGGTATCTCCACGGCGTTCCTCTGCGAGCCAGGCATGGGCGTTATCAATCGCCCGCTCGCCCCCTTTTACGGCAACATACATGTCTTAGCCTTCCTTGTTGGACAGCGGCGTGATCCGGCTGGATCGGGGCAGCGCAGAAATCTGGCTACCGGCGGTAAAATAGGTGTCAAAGCCAAGCGGGAAGAGCATAGAATTGGCCTGAAACGGACCGATATCCGGCAGCGAAATCTCGCTGCAGGTCTTGATGCCTGGACCACGCAGCTCGGCGTTTGTTGTATCAAGGGACGGCAACTCCACAATCAGGGTTGCCGAGCGATCCGGGTATTCCGATGTCCCGATGCGATAACGATCCAGCGGCGCAAGCGCTGACCAGCCACCGATGGCGAATTCAGCCTGCTCTGGCAGGACGAAAGGCGCGCCGGTGTGGAAGGTAATCCATTCCCGCACAGCCGGGCGATCCACATCAGGCGCAAGAAATACGCCCGTATCGGGATCACAAAGCGTCAACACCAGACATCCCGCCGCAACCGAGAGCCCTTCTGGCGGGGTGGCGCCATTGATGTCTTTGATCTCACCGGGCCGCGCCATGGCCGACATCGCAGCGCGAAACGCTTTCGCCGACTGAATGGGCGGAGCGGTAAAACCTCCGGAAAAATGAGAAGCCTGGGCTTGTGATGACATCAGTCTTCCCCTCGCACCATGGTGAAAAATTCAACTTTTGTTGCCGCGGCCTTTGCAGCTCGACTCATCTTGCGTGTGTGCTTTGCCGCCTGTAGGGGCGACAGAACCCGGCGATGAACCTCCTCTGCTGCGTCTGTCTGCATCAGCGCATCGACTTTGGCCGCAGTCTCTGCCTGAAGCTTGCTACGCCCCTGCACATATCCATGCCCGACAGTGCCATCCGCCAGTGTCAGAGCGCAGCGGGTGACCGTCATTTCACCAAGATTGAAAGGCGCCCCACTGGCCCCCATCCGTCCCTGCACCATGACGCCACCAACCTCCGGCGGGCGAAGCCATGTGTGATCGGGATTGCACCCATAGTTCTGCCACAGATCTTGCAGCGCCTTTGCATCTGCAGTGGCAAGCAGGCCCATCCATGCCTTGCGGTTGGCGTGATCGCCATTCTCGCCCGCTGTCATGCTCTTTTCACTGTTCATCTTGTCTAAGCCTCTTGGCCTGTTTGTCTACACAATCTATACAACTAGACAAATGCTATCCGAGTCGCCCTAGGCGGCGCAACGACAACCTTGTGAAAGTTTCGTGACATGGCTCGCACCGCGGTCTGGAAATCCATCGCTATCAGTCTCACCGATGATATCGCGCAGGGTCGCTATCAGACCGGAGACAAGCTGCCACCCGAAGTGCAGCTCTCAGGCCGGTTCGGCGTGAACCGGCATACTGTGCGGCGAGCCTTATCTGAGATGGCAGATCAAGGGCTGGTCCATGCCCGACGGGGTTCGGGGGTCTTTGTAGCGGCGCAGCCGACGGAGTATCCGATTGGCAAACGGGTGCGGTTTCACCAGAACGTTGTCCGTCTGGGGCGTATTCCCGCCAAAAGGATCCTGACGCTGGAAACCCGCGCTGCCGGCCCGCGCGAGGCAGAGGCGTTGTCTCTTGATCCCGGTGCGGCCGTCCATGTTTACGACGGGCTGTCACTGGCGGATGGCCAGCCTATCGCACTGTTTCAAAGCGTTTTTCCGGCAGACAACTTTCCAGATCTGCTTGCCGCGCTGAAAGAGACCCAGTCGGTAACAGAAGCGCTGAAACACTGCGGCGTTGCTGATTTCACCAGGGTCGAGACCCGTATCACTGCCAAGCTCGCAACTGCCACACAGGCCTTGCATTTGAAGATTTCTGAAGGCAGCCCAATCTTGCGAACCACAGGTATCAACGCCGGTCCGAGCGGCGATCCGGTTGAGTTCGGACGCACCTGGTTTGCGGGAGACCGCGTCACCCTGACAGTCAGCGACCCAAACAGCGATAAAGCAGACGCCAGTTAATCGGCGACAACACTCACGGACCTAGGATCAGCCCTGCCGGACGCTACGCATATTTCTCCAGAAACGCCTCAGCGCTCAGCACGCGAAAGTCGGGAACCGCAGCCTTCAGTCGGGTGTCCTCCCAATCCCACCACGCCAAAGCCATCATTCGTTCAGCAACGGTCTCAGTGTATCTGCGGCGGATCAGCTGGGCCGTATTGCCCCCAACAATCGTATAGGGTGCGACATCCTTGGTCACCACTGCGCCCGACGCCACCACCGCACCATGGCCGACGGTCACCTCGGGCTTGATCAGCGCACCGTGGCCGATCCAGGTATCGTGCCCGATATGAGCCAGACGACTGGCCCGATGATCAAACCAGGCCGCGTCATCCTCCACATCGTCCCAATAGCTGGACGACCGATAGAGGAAATGGTGCAGAGAAGCCCTTTGCAGGGGATGGTCGGTGGCTCCAATCCGGGTAGCACTGGCAATATTGGAGAACTTCCCAATTTCCGCATTGGCGATATCGCAGTTACGATCACAATAGCTGTAGTCGCCAAACCGGCTGTTCAGCACGCGACTGTCTGCGCCGATTTCAACGAAGGCGCCGAACTGGCTATTGGTGATGGCACAGTTGGGGTGCAAATGCGGGTGATCGGCAGAGAGGCGGGGCATCTGATAGCTTTCAATGGGATAGAGCGGGCCAATGAAGACCCCAAATAGTCAGGGCAGCAACATCGCGGCCCCTTGACGGCGTGCCTTACGACCCGGTTCACCCTTGATCAGGCGGCGACGAAGCCAGCCGGAGAGCCAGTCCATCAGCATTACCATGAGGATGATCAATACGATGTAGTAGGCGACTTCTTCCCAGTCTTTCTGGGTGATGATTGCCTGCGTCAGTAGCAGACCGATGCCACCTCCGGTGATGGCACCAATGATGGTCGCGCTGCGGGTGTTCGATTCAAGGAAGTAAAGCAGCTGACTTAGCAAGACCGGTGTGATTTGCGGGATCACTCCAAACCGGTAGCGCTGCGCTGGCTTGGCACCGGTTGAGGCGACGCCCTCAATCTGTTTCTGATCCACGTTTTCCAAAGCTTCGGAAAAGATCTTGCCGAAGGTTCCAGTGTCAGTCACCAGAATTGCCAGCGCACCGGTCAGCGGACCAGGGCCGAAGGCCCGCGCCAGAACAACAGTCCAGATCAGCGAATCCACGCCACGCACGAAGTCGAACACGCGACGGGTGGCGAAGCGAACCGCGCGCAGCGGCATGAAATTCCGGGTGGCAGCAAAGGCCAGCGGAAGTGCAATCAAACCTGCCCCCATCGTTCCCAGAAATGCCATCAGCAGCGTTTCAAAAATCGCCCAGGCGACATCCTGATGACGCCACATCTTATTCGTCCAGAAATCATGGAAAATCGCGCCCGCTTCGCCGGTGGCGGCCCGCGTCATCAGCTCACCGATGCCCATGCCGTGGTACGGGCTGTCCAGGGTGAAGAAAAACAGCTCCCAACCGGCAAAATAACGAAACACCTCCGCCCGGTTCCGGGTCACCGTCAGGCGCCCGGCTTCCGTCGTGACCGCCAGCCGGTTCTTGGATGCATTGATCCAATCCGGCAAATCCCCCGCCGGGAATTCCGCCTGTACACCGGCGCTGCGGCTTGGCGTTGCGCGAATGGTACCATAGCCGGGTATGTCAAAGGCGATGTTCTCAGGACCAAACCGGATCTCATAGCCATCTTCGAGGTCAATAATCGTAACCTGCGAAGATGTATCGGCGAGCGTCACCCACTCCGGAGACTGCCCGTCCGGATAGGCGCCCTTGCGCTCTCCCTCGATGGCCACGCTGACGGCACCGCTGCGGTTGTCACGCGTAACGTGGGTTTTGTAACTGTAGCTGTCTGCTACCAACGTGCGTGCATTCTTCGGGTTCATCCGCTCGGCCAGACCCGCCACATCAAAGGCGACGAACACATAGGCAAGATAGGCAAGCACCAAGAGCGGCAACGCCAGACTCAAGGCGCGCTTGCGCATGAACAGGCGCTCCATATCCAATTTGCGCAGTGTCGGAGGGACGGTCGTGTCAAAAGTCGTCATTGTTTGGCTCCGTGGGTCAACCGGTCACGCAGCAGGCCCGACAGTTGATCCACCAGGACGATGGTGAAAAACAGCAGAAGAAAGATTGCAGCAGCTTCGTCATAGCGCCCCTGCCCCCAGGACATGGCGTTGCGCAACTCATATCCGATGCCGCCCGCCCCGACGAAACCAAGGATAGCCGAGGCCCGAATATTGATTTCAAACCGCAAGAGCGCGTAGCTGACATAGTTTGGACCAACCTGAGGAAAGACACCCAACACCATGCGCTGCGCCCAGCCAGCGCCGACGGAGGCCAGCCCTTCGACTGGTTTCAGGGATGCATTTTCATTCACTTCCGAGAACAGTTTGCCCAGCGCCCCCGCCGTATGGATTGCAATCGCAATCATCGCAGGCACAGGGCCGCCACCCAGAAGAAAGATCAGAACCAGTGCGATCACGATTTCCGGGATCGCGCGGAAGATATCCAGCAACCGGCGAAAGACCGGGATCAAGGACGGCCAGCGGGCCAGACCCCGCGTCGCCAACAGCGACAGAAGAGTGCCGAAAATGGCGCCAATCAGCGTGGCCGCAGCGGCAATATTCAGCGTCTCAATCAACGCGGGGAAGAACTGCACCACATGCGCAGGCAGCAGGGAAACCTTCTCGACCGCTTCTGACAGCACCTCGGAAGGATAATCGAAAACATGGGTAATGCCATTCCAGAATGAGCCGGCATTGCGATCATCTGCGATCCGAAAACCGGCTGCCATCATGGCGACAAATACCGCCAGAATGACCCCTCCATACAAGCGTTTTCGCTGGATTAGTGCCTGATACTCGGCCTGGATATCAGCCACTGGCCGGGCCGAGACTGTTGCATGTGTCATGACTGGGATCCTGTGTGGCAGCAATTGCGTCAGCATCCTACGGGACGGTGATGCTCTCGAACGAGCATCTCTGCTGACCTGTTCAGGCTGTTGGCAATTGGCCGTCAAAATGGCGGGGGCAATGCTGATGCTCCGCCCCCGCACGCTTTGGTGCTGAAATTAGTTGGACTTCAATTTCCGCGCTTCGATGATCACCTCATAGGCGTCATGGGTGATCGGCATGAAACCTTTAGCCTCACCTGCTGCCACCCCGTAGAAACACTCCGCATCCATTGATTTCAGGGACGCCATCAGGCCGGTCATCTTCAGTTTCACGTCCTCAGGCAACTCTGTACGCAGGACAACAGGGCCTTCGGGGATAGGCTTGGACTGCCAGATCTGGACAAGGTCATTCATATCGACAAGGCCTGCATCGACAGCCCGACGCAGCGCGCCTGAGTTAAAGCCATCTTCCCATTCGCCCAGGCCATCGGCCCAGCTGACCCCGGCATCGACATCGCCATTGGCAACCGCAACGATGGTCTGTTCATGGCCACCGGTGAATTTCACTTCACCAAAATAGTCGCCTGACGTCATAGTGGCGCCGGTTGCTTCGGGGATCTCGATCGAGGGGATCAGGAACCCGGAGGTGGAGTTCGGATCACCAAAGCCAAAGGCCTTGCCCTGCATATCGTCCAGCGACGTGATGCCGCTGTCCTTGCGGGCAAAACCAACGGAGTAGTAGCCATAGCCACCGTCGTTGTTTACTTTCACAAGGATAGGCTCAACGGCAGCCGGATCGCTCAGGTAGGTCTTCGCGTAACCCGATGCGCCCAGCCATGCCATATCGATGGTGCCGCCCAACAGGCCCTGAATGACACCGTTGTAATCTGCCGGGGCAAAGAGCTTGGTTTCGACACCGAGCAGATCTTCGGTTTTCTGGCGCAGACACTCGTTGTTGTTCAAACGATCCTGAGCGTTCTCGCCACCAAGAATACCGATGCGGAATTCCTGAATCTCCGCGGTGTCAGCCAGAACCGGTGCGGTCAGGGCTGTGGTCGCCAGAATGGCAATAAACAGGTTTTTCATAGTCAATCTCTCTGGTTGGTCAGCCCGGCACACAAACGGCCGGGTTTGGAAAAGCGATCAAACAGCCACAGCTGGCTGACGGCGCGGTTTGGTACGGTTCAGGGTCTCAATCTCGGTGGAGGTGGCGGCTTCGGAGAAATCATCGCCGGCGCCATAGATTTCGCGCGCAACGCCTGTGGTCAGCTGCTCTGGCAGACCATCAAAGACGATACGCCCGTCGCGCATGCCAACAACGCGATCACAGTAGCGGCGCGCCGTGTCCAACGTGTGCAGATTGGCGATAACGGTACGGCCATCCTCTTCATGGATACGGCGCAGGGCCTCCATCACGGTCTGTGCGTTCATCGGATCCAGTGAGGCAATCGGTTCATCGGCGAGAATGATCGCCGGATCCTGCATCAGGGCGCGGGCAATAGCGACGCGTTGCTGCTGACCACCGGAGAGTGCCTCTGCCCGTTTCGCGGCATGTTCCGCGATGCCCAGCCGATCAAGAATGTCGATCGCGCGGTGAATGTCATCCATCGGGTAGAGATTGAACAGCGTCGCCAAAGTTGAGCGTCGGTTGAGTGTACCGTGCAGCACATTGGATACGACATCCATGCGCGGCACCAGATTGAACTGCTGGAAGATCATCGCGCAATCCGATTGCCAGGCGCGCTTCTCCTTACCGCGCAGCTGGGTCACGTCTCGCCCTTCGAAAAGGATCCGCCCATCGCTGGCGTCACCAAGCCGGTTAATCATGCGCAACAGCGTGGATTTACCCGCCCCCGACCGGCCGATGATGCCGATCATGCAAGGCTTATCGATATCCAGCGTGGCGGTATCCACCGCGATTTTATCACCGAATCTCTTGGTCAGTTTGTCAATTCGCAGCACCTGAGGCTCCCGTCTCTGTCTGGGACTGCCTAAGGGGAGAGAGCAAAACTTGTGTGTCATCGCGGTGAAGCTTTTGTAACGCTACCCTTCGTGGTCACCGGTGCCCCCTAGGCGCGCAGCCTCCAAGCCGCTATATGGCGGCAAAACGCTATCCATGAACCCAAGGAACCGCTGCCATGTCTTTCGACCGCTCCATCAAGATTGCACCGTCTATCCTGTCCGCCGATTTTGCCAACTTTGGCCAAGAGATTCAGGCCATCGAATCTCAAGGAGCCGATTGGGTCCATATCGACGTGATGGACGGGCATTTTGTGCCCAACCTCACCTTCGGTCCGATGGCGGTGAAGGCATTTCGCCCCCATGTAAAAACCGTGATGGACGTCCACCTGATGATCGCACCAGTCGATCCATATATCGACGCCTATGCCGATGCAGGCGCCGATGTTCTGACCGCCCATATTGAGGCAGGCCCACACATCCACCGCACCCTGCAGGCGATCCGTGCTGCCGGCATGAAAGCCGGCGTCGCGCTTAACCCAGGCACCCCAGCAGAAGCGGTGGCGCATCTGCTCGACCTGACCGACCTGATCTGCGTGATGACCGTCAATCCCGGTTTTGGCGGTCAAAAATTCATTGATATGACCAGCAAGATCCGCAGCCTGCGCTCAATGATCGGTGATCGTCCGGTCCATATCGAGATTGACGGCGGCGTTGATCCGAGCACAGCCCCACTGGTCGCCGAAGCCGGCGCCGATGTGCTGGTGGCCGGATCTGCGGTATTCAAGGGGGGCTCCGTCAATGACCCCGACGTCTATGGCGCCAACATTCGCAATATCCGAGATGCTGCCAACGGCGTCTGGGCCTGAAACTATCGCTGACAAGCACTGCGGGCCTAGGTAGCTCTGATCCGCACCCTCCCACCCGCTGTGAGACCTTTAAAAAAGGCATCCCTACTGTTGGGGTAAGCGCCGCGCGATGCGCGGCGCGGGCGCATCAGGTCAGCTGATCCGCAAAATGCGTCAGCAACATATGCTTCAGGATCTTACCTGTCGGCGCAGCTGGCAGCTGGTCCGTCAGGATGATGAGACCAGGTCGTTTGTAGCCTGCAAGCTGCTCCGCAACGAAGGCCCACAGTTCATCGACCTTTGGCTCATCCCCAACCGCTACCTGTACGAAGGCAACCACCTGCTCGTCGCCACCCTGCGGGCGACCAACAACAGCGGATTGAATCACCTGCGGATGGGCGTTCAGCGCAGCTTCGACTTCTGGCGGAAAGACATTGAAGCCTCCGTGGATGATCAGTTCCTTGGCGCGCCCATCAATGTGTAGGTTGCCACTTTCGTCCAAACGCCCCATGTCGCCGCTGCGCAACCAGCCCGCAGGATCGAGGACAGCCTGCGTTGCCTCCAGGTTGCCGAAATATCCCAGCATGACGTTACCCCCGCGCAGGCAGATCTCTCCCACCCCATCGCCACCGCCCGGAACGCTCTGGTCCAGACGCACATCAACACCGGGTAGCGGCGGACCAACCGATGTATCAGAGTCACCCAAACGGTTGCGCGTGGCGCAGATGCCTGCGGTGGCCTCGGTCATGCCATACCCGTTTTGCAAGGCAACGCCATAAAACGCCTCGGCCCGACGTTTCCAATCCGGATCCAACGGCGCAGCACCGGACGACACGTAGCGCAAATCCGGGCTACCGAGATGGTCCAGTCCCTGTTCCTTGGCATATTGCATCACCAGCGCATGCATCTGTGGCACTGCAGAGACCAGCGTGACCCCGGATCGTAGCTCCTGATAAAACCGCTCCGCCGTAAAGCGTGTCTCAAGCCGAACCTCCGCCCCGATCATCACGGAAGCGGTCAAAACGGACGCAAGGCCAAACACATGGCTAAGAGGCAGCACACCGTAAACCACATCCTTGGTCGTCATATCGCGCAGCCGTGCCGAGGCGCCGCCCCCGAAACTCAGATTGTCGTGACTCAGCATCACCCCTTTCGGATCGCCAGTGGTGCCTGTGGTATAGAGGAGCACCGCCAGCCCCTCTGGTATCTGGGCGCAGGATTTGCCACCGGCATCCTGAGAAACAACATGCAGGCACCCGAAGTCGCCCTCGACCCTCTGCGCGCCAAGACGGCTGGCATGGGCCGCCGCGTCAGGCGAAGCCGCAGCAGTCAATAGGACAGCTGCGGGCTGGGCGTGAGCGAGGATTCGGTCCACCTCAGGGGCCCGCATCCGGGCATTGACCGGCACCGCCACGGCCCCCAGCTGCGATGTGGCAAACAACGCAGCGACCGCCGCACAGCAATTCTCGCAAAGCAACATGACCCGATCACCGGGCCCGACACCCAAGTCCGCCAGATGTGTCATCAATGCGTTGCAGGCCCGCGCGAGATCACCATAGGTCCAGCGCGCACCACCACTGTCACCAAACGCCGGGGCCTTGGGCCGTTGGCGCGCATGCTGTTCGATATATTCATGCCATAGCGTCATGGGTCACCCCTGTGATTGTACCGATCGTGAAAGATCACCCGGCGAAGAAACAGTGGAGTCGTGTCAGCCGCGTATCCTTTTGAAAACGCCATTTGCGGTAGCCAGAATTTGACCGCTGCCATCCATCAGCTCGCCTGCGACATAGGCCAGCGATGCGCCACCACCGGTGGCCTTCGCCTTGGCCTCAACCCGTCCAGCGCGCGCAGCCGCCACATAGGAGAGGGTTAACGATACGGTGACCACCGGTGGATGCGCTGCCGTATCGAAATGTTGTGAGGCCGTATTACCGCAAACCACATCCATCAATGTCGCAACGATGCCACCATGCAGCAGCCCGTTGCGGTTGAGATGTTGCGGCGCGAGCTCCAGTGAGACGCGGCAGGCTCCAGTGCGCGTGTCAATCTCAGTGCGATAGCCGACCAGTTGCTGGCAGCCCGGATCCTCAATGATTCGTTTGACCGGAACCGGCGCCTGTCCGCCCTCAGCCGGGTCGGTTGGCGATATCGGATCAGGCTGCCGACAGGTCAATGAACCGCTCCAGCTGAGTGTCCGCGTCGCCGAACCGATGTTCGCTCATCACAATGCGCTTGGCGATATGGGCCAACTCATATTCTGCGGTCATGGCAATACCGCCGTGCAACTGGATTGCCTCCTCGGCGATATGACGCCCGGTCCGACCGATGAGATTGCGTGCAGCCGCGATGTGGCGGTCGCGGACCTGCGGCGCACCCTCGAGATGACCCGCAGCATTGATGACCGCAGAACGGGCCTGCTCTACCTCAATCAACATCTCAGCGACACGATGTTGCAGCGCCTGAAATGTCCCGATCGGTCGCCCGAATTGCTGTCGCGTGGTAAGGTAATCCATGGTCAGCCGCGTGGCCGTTTCCATCGCACCAAGGGCCTCGGCCGCCAGTGCAACCTCCGCTGCCGCCAATGCGCTCTCAACCCGGACAGCAGCCCCTCCTGCTGCACCAAGACGCGCTGAGGGCGACAGGCGGACACCATCCAATTCGATCTCTCCGGCTCTGCCGCCAGCCAGTAGCGCGCTGCCTTGCATGCGCACCCCAGCCGTCTTCGGATCGACGAGGAACAGTGACAGGCCGTCGCGGTCACCAGACGCGCCCCCTTCACGCGCAGAGACAATCAACAGCTCCGCCGCCTCAGCATTGACCACCACAGATTTGCGGCCTGTCAGGACAATATCCTGTCCACCAACAGTCGCTGTGGTCTCAACCCAAGTGCGCTCGTAGCGGCTGGCTGGCTCTCCATGGGCAAAGGCCAACTGCAGGTCTCCTGCGATCAGCCGCTCAAGATATTGCCGATCACGGGGCAACGGCTGCGCATCATGTGGCCCGCACAACAAAGAACCGCAGAGCACGGCTGTATCAAGGACCGGTTCAACTACACCCGCGCGGCCTAACTCTTCAAAGATCGTCGCGATGTCGAAGCCAGCGCCGCCGTATCCACCGACCGCTTCGGGCAGCAAGGCGCCAAGTACACCAAGGTCAGCCAACTGCGTCCAAATCGCAGAGGAATACCCAGAGGGATCCGCAATAGCCTTGTTTCGCGCAGTAACCGTATAGCGATCCGCAAGAAACCGGCGCAGGCTATCCTGCAACATCTGCCGCTCTTCCGTCAGCTGAAAATTCATGTCCGGCCTCCCAGCGATACCTTTGCGATGATGTTCTTCTGGATTTCGTTCGAACCGCCAAAGATAGACAGCTTGCGATTGTTGAAATACTGCGCCGCAGCGGCGTCGCTGCCTTCCGGTGGAGCAAGGGCACTGTTGTCACCCGCCAGAGCCTCGGACGCGAAGGGGAGCGCATAAACGCCAGCCGCACGGCGCGCCAGATCGTTGATCTCCTGACGAATTTCGGTGCCTTTTACCTTGAGCATCGAACTCTCGACGCCCGGAGCCTGACCTTGGGCGGCGGCAGAGATGATACGCAGATTGGTGGTCGCCATAGCCATCAGATCGATTTCCGCGCGGGCCAGTCGCGCCGCAAAATGTGGGTTCTCAATCAGCGGGCGGCCGCGGTGGATCTGTTGACGTGCGAGCCGCTTTACCGCTTCCAACCCCGCCTGACTGAACCCCACGCCTGCGATATTCGTACGTTCGTGGGTCAGCAGATACTTCGCGTAGGTCCAGCCCTTGTTCTCCTCTCCAACCAGGTTTTCAACCGGCACCCGCACATCGGTGAACCAGACTTCGTTCACCTCGTGGGTGCCATCAAGCAGGATGATTGGCCGCACCTCGATACCGGGTGTATCCATATCGATCAGCAGGAAGGAAATGCCCTCCTGCTGTTTTGCGTCCGGGTCGGTCCGCACGAGGCAGAAAATCCAGTTGGCGTATTGGCCAAGCGTGGTCCAGGTTTTCTGCCCGTTGACCACATAGTGATCGCCGTCACGAACAGCCCGGGTGCGCAGGCTGGCAAGATCAGAGCCGGCGCCGGGTTCGGAATACCCCTGACACCACCAATGTTCCCCCGAAAGGATCTTTGGCAGAAAATAAGCACGCTGTTGGTCAGATCCGAATTTCTGCAAAACAGGCGCCAACATGGTCAGCCCAAAGGGGACGATACGTGGCGCATGAGCGCGGCAGCATTCTTCATCAAAGATATGACGCTGGACTGCATTCCAACCGCAGCCTCCGTATTCCTCTGGCCAGGTTGGCGCCAGCCAGCCCTGCTCATTCAGAATACTGTGCCAGCGATCATGCCCTTCCTTGCCCAGCCCGCGCCCCAGACGCACGGCATCCGATAGATCCTGGGGCAGTTTGGCCTCCAGAAACGCGCGGACCTCTGCGCGGAAAGCAAGGTCCTCGGTCGAATAGTTCAAATCCATATGCCACGCACCTCCCCGTGCTGATTGGCCGTTGTGCTTGATTTACCCGTCCTGCTCTCCTGATCATGGCAAACAGCGCGGCCAGAAAACCGCGCGTAGTTGCGATCAGTAAATCTCAAACAGGCCCGCCGCGCCCATGCCGCCGCCTATACACATGGTCACCACCCCGAGTTTGGCGCCGCGTCGGTGACCTTCGCGCAGGAGGTGCCCCACCATCCGCGCACCAGTCATGCCGAACGGGTGGCCGATCGCAATTGAGCCGCCGTTCACGTTGCAGATCTCATCCGGAATGCCGAGTTTGTCCCGGCAGTAAAGCGCCTGACTTGCGAAGGCTTCGTTCAATTCCCAAAGGTCAATATCCGCCGCCGTCAACCCGTGTCGCTCCAGCAGGCGCGGCACGGCATGCACGGGGCCGATGCCCATTTCATCGGGCGCGCAGCCTGCCACACAAAACCCTCGAAACGCACCCATAGGATCAAGGCCGCGGCGGCTGGCTTCGTCGGCCTCCATCATCACGACCGCAGCTGCACCATCCGAGAGCTGGCTCGCATTCCCTGCGGTGATGTACTTGCCCGCGTCACGCACCGGCTCCAATCCCGCCAGCCCGTCCAACGTCGTCTGGGGACGGTTGCATTCATCCCGATTTACTGTGACCTCGCGATGGCTGATCTCTCCTGTGTCCCTGTCCTTTACGGCCATAACCGTTTGCATGGGCACGATTTCATCGTCGAAGATACCCGCATTCTGCGCTGCTGCGATTTTCTGTTGACTGCGCAGGCCATAGGCATCCTGCGCCTCCCGGCTGATGCCATAACGCTCAGCCACGACATCTGCCGTGTCAATCATCGCCATGTATACGTCCGGGTTACGCTCCTGCAGCCAGGGATCCTGCACCTGTGTCACATTGGGTTGCACCATGGAGATACTCTCCACCCCACCCGCAACCATCGGTCCGGCCCCTTCGGCGGTGATCTGCTGCGCCGCCAGCGCGATGGTCTGAAGGCCCGACGCGCAAAACCGGTTCACCGTCATACCAGCGGCAGTCTGCGGCATGCCAGAACGTAAAGCGATCTGGCGCCCGATATTGTGCCCTGTCGCCCCTTCGGGAAAGCCACAGCCAATAATGCAATCCTCAATTACGCCCCCTTCCAGACTGGCCCGCTCAACAGCGGCAGCGACAGCATGCCCCCCCAAGGTGGCACCATGCGTCTGATTGAAAGACCCACGGAAGGATTTTGCCAGCCCGGTGCGGGCAGCAGAAACGATAACAGCCTGTTTCATATCAGCGGGCCTCCTTGTTGAGGTCATCAAAGCTGCGCCCTTCGGCGACCATCTGCTCCAACAGCGGAGCCGGTTGCCAGAAGAAGGCATCTTCCTTGGCGTAGCGACGAATATCCTTGAGAATGCTGTCCGGCCCCTGCAGATCCGCCCATTTCAGCGGGCCACCCCAGAACCGGGGAAAACCGTAGCCAAACAGCAGCACCATATCGACATCCAGGGGGCGGCGGGCGATACCCTCGCCGACGACCTTTGCCGCTTCGTTGACCATCGCGCACATGTAGCGGCGCAGAACCTCGTCATTGGCAAAAATCTGCGGTGTCACGCCCTGATCACGCTGATCGCGCTCAATGTACTCGGCTACCTGTGGATTCGGCGTCCCGCCACGCTTGCCCTCTTCATAAACGTAGAAGCCCCGACCGGTTTTCTGCCCGAAATCGCCGCCTTCACAAAGCATATCAGAGAAATGCACCACCCGTTCGCGTGGATCGAGTGTCGGCGCACGACGCTTGCGCGCGGCCCAGCCAATGTCCAGCCCCGCCAGGTCAGCGACCGCAAACGGTCCCATGGCGAAACCAAACCCCGTCATCACCTTGTCGATCTGATACGGGGATGCACCGTCCAGAACCATATAGTCAGCCGCCTTGCGATAGCTGTTCATGATCCGATTGCCTATAAAGCCATCGCAGACGCCGGAACGTACGGAGGTCTTCTTCAGCCTTTTGCCCAAGGCGAATCCGGTGGCCACAACATCAGGGGCTGTCTGATCAGCGACCACCACTTCCAGCAGTTTCATCACATGCGCGGGAGAGAAAAAATGCAGTCCGATCACGTCAGATGGCCGACTGGTGGCGGCAGCAATGTCGTTGATATCCAGATATGACGTATTGCTGGCGAGAATGGCGCCCGGTTTGCAATGCTCATCCAGCGCTGCAAATACGTCGCGTTTTACATCCATGTCCTCAAAAACCGCTTCAACCACCAGATCGACCTGCGACAAAGCCGCATAATCCGTCGCCAGTTTGAGCGTCTCATTAAGGATAGCATCGAATTGCGACTGGCTGATCTTGCCCCGCTTCAGCGCCCCCCTGAGATTTCCTTCAATGCGCTCCCGGGCCGCAACTGAGGCCGCCTCGTCCCGTTCAATCAGCACCACTGACAGTCCTGCCAGCAGCGCGGCTGTTGCAATACCAGCACCCATGGTGCCGCCGCCGATGACGCCCATCGCAGCGACATCGCGGGGGGAGACATCAACAAGCTCAGGCAGTTTACTGACCGCCCGTTCCGAGAAGAAGGCGTGGATCAATCCCTGCCGCTGATCGCTTTCCATCAGCTTCATAAACAATTCGCGTTCTTGCCGCACACCATCAAGAAAACTTGGTGCTTCGCAGGCGGCCTGCACTGCCCGCACCGCAATCGCCGGGGAGAGCTGGCCGCGCCCACGGGCCAGAACACGTTCGTATGTAGCATCAAAATCGATGGGCTCCGGTGCAGGCATGTCACAGACCGGACGACGCGGTGCATTCTGTTCGAGGAGTTCACGGGTATAGGCCAGTCCGACCTCGCGCGGGTTGCCCTCAGCAATGCGATCGATGACGCCCTTGTCGAAAACCTCGGCAGCGGCCACGTGACGGCCAGTTGTGATCATCTCCAACGCAGCCTCTGTACCTGCGACGCGGGGTAGTCGCTGGGTCCCACCGGCGCCTGGGATGATCCCCAGATGGACCTCCGGCAACCCCATCTTAGCGCCTGGTACGGCAATCCTGTAGTGCGAGGAGAGTGCGACCTCCAACCCACCGCCCAGCGCTGTGCCGTGCAGGGCCGATACAACGATCAGCTTTGCGGCCTCGATATGGTTGCAGAGATCCGGCAGGCCCGGTTCTTCCATGGGTTTGCCAAACTCACGTATATCAGCGCCTGCAAAATACGTCCGCCCCTCGCCATAGATCAGTACGGCACGCGCGCCTTCCTTCTCGGCGCGCTCAATACCAGCCAGCAAGCCACGGCGCACATTTATTCCAAGTGCATTCACCGGCGGGTTCTGTGCAGCGAGAACTGCGATATCGCCAATCCGTTCATAAACAATGGCTTCGGTCATGGATCTTTCCTCTTCTTGCGGGCGATATCGATCAGGATTGCGACGAGGCTCAGGGCACGGAAGCCGATCTGCCACGTGACTATCCTTGATCGAAACACAGGCATCAGCCCTATCAATTTCGCAATGCGGAATATTATTCCGCAGATTTGCATTTGACCCTAGATCCGGATCCACAAGCTGACAAGATCCATCATGCCGCGCGTCAACGCAGCTTGCCAAGCGTCGCCCAGCATCTGCTGCATATGACGGTACGTCTCTTCGAACGCGAGAACTGCGATCAGCTCGTGGGTTACGGGATCGGTCGACGGTAGGCCTCAGTCAAGGTATCATCCACCTCGGATGGCTCATAGACGCCCAAGAGGATACCCTTCCGGGCCGACTTTCCCCGCCGCGTGGCGATCTGTGTGTCCGATAACGTGATGCGCTGCGACATCCGCAACCCCCACTCCAGTAAGCGATCATACATCAGATCGATCACCTCCTGGTGCGCGCCGCTCTTAGCAAGATCTACCAACTCATCAGGATCTTCCTGAAGATCAAACAGCATTGGGCGCAGACCGCCTTCCGCGTGCATGAATTTCCACCGTTTATCGACCACCATAAACAGGCGGGCATCTTTGGGAGACAGCCCAAGCTTTTCGCACAATGGCAGCGTCGCATAGTCAAACTCTGCTACGGCATAGTCGCGCCATTCGGGCACTTCCCCGCGTAGCCATGGCATCAGAGAGCGCCCCTCAAGGATATGTGGGGCAGGCTCCCCTCCAGCAGCCTCCAGAAAAGTCGGCAACAGATCAATCGCCTCAACCACCTTATCACAAGTGGTTCCGCGCGTGGCATCTGCCTCACCTCGCGGGTCATAGATAATCAATGGCACCTTGATCGACGGCTCGTGGAACAGGTTCTTCTCGCCCATCCAGTGATCGCCAAGATAATCCCCATGGTCTGACGTCAGCACGATTATCGTATCCTGCATGCGTCCCGTCGCCTCCAACCAAGCAAACAGATGACCCATCTGATCGTCGGCCTGCTTAATCAATCCCATATAGGCCGGGATCACCTTCTGGCGCACCTCATCGCGGGAAAAGGCCTGGCCAATCTGGTTGTTCATCATCCCCTCGAACACGGGATGAGCATCCTGCCGCTCGGCCGCACTACGCACAGCCGGAAGCACATGCTCAGCATCATACATATCATGATAGGGGGCCGGCACGATGTAGGGCCAGTGCGGTTTGATATAGCTCAGATGCGCGCACCAAGGCTGATCACCGTTTTGTTCTGCTATCTCAATAAACCGCATTGCCTCACGGGTAAGCCAGGGTGTCTCGCTGTCTTCCTCTGCAATATTGGCTGGCTTGTCCGCATTGACCATAAACCAGCCGGACGCGACATCCTGCCCCTCCGTCCCGGCATTGGCGAAATCACTCCACGGATTTTCGCCCGGATAGCCCTTCGATTTGAGATACTCATTATATGGGCTACGCTTATCGTCATAAAAACCATCCGGCCCTTCGGCCCAAAGCCCATCGTCACGAACAAAGGGATCGAAACCACATTCCGTCTGGCGCACGCCGATAAGGCTGTCCGGAGCAAGACCAAGGCGCTGCAGCCCTTCGGCATCAGCAACCATATGGGTCTTACCAATCAGATGGCAGCTCATCCCGGCTTTGCGCAGATGGTCGCCCATCGTCCACTCGCCGACGCGCAGAGGGTAGCCGTTGAATTGCACGCCGTGGCTTGATGGGTAGCGTCCTGTATAGCTGGACATACGCGAGGACCCACAGGTCGGCGATTGCACATAGGCACGAGTGAATCGCACCCCACGCTTTGCCAAACCGTCAATATGCGGCGTCTGCAAGTGCGGGTGTCCAGCACAGCTGAGATAATCGAACCTCAGTTGGTCAAACATGATGTAGAGAATATTCATCAAGCCCTCCTCTGTCTGTGACCGTCTCTGCCTGTGACTGACACGCTGATCAAAAATGCAGGCCAAGGCCAAGGCCAATCAGAGTGCAGGCGCAAAATTAGTCAACATGTAAACTATTCCACTTCTCATCGCGCAACGAAACAGGCTTCTCGATGGGAACATCCACACAGTTTTGCGCGATCACCCGACCAGTGGCAGATTATTGATATGTTACAGATATTGCAAAAATAGATATATATAGTTACATATCTCTTGCCGAGAATCACTTCTAAGCTTATTACCGACTATATGGTCGGCTTATAACTTGCCGCGATTTGGAGACCCGTAGACCCATGGATGCTTTCATCTGCGATGCCACCCGCACCCCGATCGGCCGCTACGGCGGCGCGCTGAGCCAGGTGCGGACCGATGACCTTGCCGCCCTGCCGATTGCTGCCCTGGCGGCGCGGAACCCGGATGCGGACTGGGGCGCCTTGGATGACGTGATCCTGGGCGATGCCAATCAGGCCGGCGAAAGCAACCGCAATGTCGCCCGCATGGCCGCCCTGCTGGCAGGCCTGCCTGCCACCGTGCCCGGCACCACCATCAACCGCCTCTGCGCCTCCGGCATGGACGCGGTCGGCATGGCATCGCGCGGTATCAAGGCGGGTGATTATGACATGGCCATCGCCGGCGGTGTTGAGAGCATGTCGCGCGCACCCTTTGTGATGCCCAAGGCAACCTCCGCCTTCACCCGCGCCAATGCGGTCTATGACACCACCATCGGCTGGCGTTTCGTGAACAAGAAAATGCACGAGATGTACGGCACCGATTCCATGCCGCAGACTGCCGACAACGTCGCGGCGGATTACGGCATCTCCCGCGCGGATCAGGACGCCTTTGCTGCCCGCAGCCAGGCCCGCTGGGCCGCAGCGCATGAGGCGGGCCTCTTCAACGACGAAATCACCCCGGTCACCATCCCGCAGCGCAAGGGTGAAGCCCTGGTGGTGGACACCGACGAACACCCGCGCCCCGGCACCTCGGCTGAAAAGCTGTCAGGCCTGAGAGGTGTGAATGGCCCGGACAAGACCGTCACCGCAGGCAATGCCTCCGGCGTCAATGACGGTGCTGCGGCGATCCTGATGGCAAATGAAGCCGCGGCCGCGAAAAACGGGTTGAAACCGATGGCCCGCATCGTCGGCATGGCCGCCGCCGGGGTTGAGCCGCGCATCATGGGCATTGGCCCGGTGCCTGCGACCCGCAAGGTGTTGGCCCGCACCGGTCTGACCATCGACCAGATGGACGTGATCGAACTGAACGAGGCCTTCGCTGCGCAGGGCCTCGCCACCCTGCGCGAACTTGGCATTGCCGACGATGCGCCCCATGTTAATCCCAACGGCGGTGCAATTGCACTGGGCCACCCGCTTGGCATGTCCGGCGCCCGGCTGGTGCTGACTGCCGCCTATCAATTGCAACGCACCGGCGGGCGTTATGCGCTCTGCACCATGTGCGTCGGCGTCGGACAGGGCACCGCCCTGATCCTCGAACGCGTGTAACAAACCCAAGGGAGGTCCCAGACATGTATGCTCAGATGGTAAAATCCGAAGCGACCCAGGACGATCCGGAACAGCTGGCGGCCTTTCAGGCGCGCATCGACGCGGGCGAGAAGATCGAGCCCAAAGACTGGATGCCCGAAGGCTACCGCAAGACGCTGATCCGCCAGATCGGCCAACACGCCCATTCCGAAATCGTCGGCCAGCTGCCAGAGGGCAACTGGATCACCCGCGCACCGACGCTGGAGCGCAAGGCGATCCTGCTTGCCAAGGTTCAGGATGAGGCAGGCCACGGTCTGTACCTTTACTGCGCGGCGGAAACGCTGGGCGTGTCCCGCGACGAGATGACTGAAATGCTTCTGGACGGGCGCATGAAGTATTCGTCGATCTTCAACTATCCGACGCTGAACTGGGCCGACATCGGCGCGGTCGGCTGGCTGGTTGACGGTGCGGCGATCATGAACCAGGTACCGCTGCAGCGGACCTCCTTCGGCCCCTATTCGCGAGCGATGATCCGGGTGTGCAAGGAAGAAAGCTTTCACCAGCGACAGGGCTATGACGCCATCCGCAAGATGGCCGAGGGCACGCCCGAGCAGAAGAAGATGGCCCAGGATGCGCTGAACCGCCTGTGGTATCCGTCGCTGATGATGTTCGGCCCGTCCGACAAGGACTCGGTCCATTCCGCCCAGTCGATGGCCTGGAAGATCAAGATGAACACCAACGACGAGCTGCGCCAGAAGTTTGTCGACCAGACCGTGCCGCAGGCCGAATACCTGGGCCTCACCGTTCCCGACCCGGACCTGAAATGGAACGAGGAGCGCGGCCATTATGACTACACCGACCCGGACTGGAACGAATTCTTTGACGTGATCAAGGGCAACGGCCCCTGCAACGTGGACCGCCTCGCGGCACGCAACAAGGCCTGGGACGACGGCGAATGGGTCCGCGACGGGCTGTTGGCGCATGCCAAAAAGAAGGCCGCGCAAAAGCACGCTGCCGAGTAACCCCAAGCATTCCGGCGCTCTGCCCGTTTTCAGACACTGCGGCGGCGCCCCCTCAGCCAGGAGGATTTAAGACATGAAAAACGAATGGCCCCTCTGGGAAGTCTTCATCCGCGGCCAGCACGGGATGAGCCACCGCCACGTCGGCTCCCTGCACGCGCCGGACGCCGAGATGGCGATCAAGAACGCCCGCGACGTCTATACCCGCCGCAACGAAGGCGTTTCGATCTGGGTGGTCGAGGCGAACCACATCGCCGCGTCCTCGCCCAGCGACAAGGGCCCGCTTTATGAGCCGTCCGAGTCCAAGGTCTACCGCCACCCGACCTTCTTCGACATCCCCGAAGAAGTGGGGGCAATGTAATGACCCGCCCGCTTAACAAAGATGAGGCATTCACCCAGTTCCTGCTGCGGATGGGGGACAACACCCTGATCCTCGGCCACCGGGTCAGCGAATGGTGCGGCCATGCGCCGGTGCTGGAAGAGGACATCGCACTGGCCAACACCGCGCTGGACATGATCGGCCAGACCCAGATGTGGCTCGGCCTCGCGGCTGAGGTGCAGGGAGACGGCAAATCCGCCGACGATCTGGCTTTCCTGCGCGATGCTTGGGATTTCCGCAACGTGCTGCTGGTGGAGGTGCCGAACGGCGACTTTGGCCGCACCCTGATGCGCCAGTTCCTGTTCGACGCCTGGCATTCCATCCAGCTGGGCCGGCTGATGAAATCCTCGGACGAACGCGTCGCCGCGATTGCCGAAAAGGCCTCGAAAGAAGTGGCCTATCACTTGGAACGTTCCGCCGATACCGTAGTGGGCCTGGGCGACGGTACCGAAGAAAGCCATCGCCGGATGCAGGAGGCACTGGACTATCTCTGGCCCTACGCGGGTGAGATGTTCCAGTCCGACGGCGTGGACGCGGAAATGGTCAAAGCGGGCATCGCACCCGACCCGGCCTCCCTGCGTGAGGAATACGACGCACTGGTCTCCCGCATCCTGGGCGACGCAACGCTGACCATCCCGGAGAGCCGTTTCGCCCATAAGGGCGGCCGCACCGGCGCGATGCATACCGAGCACCTGGGCCATCTGCTGACCCAGATGCAATGGCTGCAGCGCGCCTATCCCGGCGCCAAGTGGTAAGGCCACGGCCAAAGAACTGAGGGCGGCCCCCGGCCTCGGGTGGGGGTGAAGCCCCCTCCCGTGGGGGAGGTAGGGGGCTGCCCGGCCTATCGTCCGGGCGGTGCATAGCAAGGATAAACCGCATGAGCCAAGTGACAACTCACCCAAGCATCAACCAGATCTGGGAGTGGCTCGACGCTGTGCCGGATCCGGAAATCCCGGTGATCTCGCTGGTGGATCTGGGCATCATCCGCGATGTGGCCTGGGAAGGGGAAACCCTCGTGATCAGCGTCACCCCGACCTACTCCGGCTGCCCGGCAACTGCAGTGATTGCCCTGGATATCGAAACCGCTCTGCGCGGCCACGGCGTTACGGATCTGAGACTGAAGACCCAGATCTCCCCTGCCTGGACCACCGACTGGCTGTCCGACAAGGGCCGCGCCAAGCTGGAGGACTACGGCATCGCCCCGCCCCAAGCCGCAGGCGGCCCGGAAAAATGCCCCAACTGCGGCAGTACAGAAGTCACCAAGGTCAGCCAGTTCGGCTCGACCCCCTGCAAGGCCCACTGGCGCTGCCAGGACTGCCTCGAACCCTTTGATTATTTCAAGTGCATCTGAGGAGACCCTGATGGCGCGCTTTCACGACCTAGTAGTCACCGACGTCCGCAAGACCATCCGCGATGCGGTGGTTGTCACCCTGAAACCCGTGGGCGGCGCGGCAGAAGAATTCGATTTCACCCAAGGCCAGTACCTGACCTTCCGCCGTGACTTCGACGGCGAGGAACTGCGCCGCAGCTATTCTATCTGCGCAGGCAAGGATGAAGGCATCCTGCAGGTCGGCATCAAGCGCGTCGACGGCGGGGCGTTCTCGACCTGGGCAAATACTGAACTGAAGGCGGGCGACACCCTGCAGGCGATGGCGCCGATGGGCAGTTTCTTCACCCCGCTTAATGAGGCTGCCGAGAAGCACTACCTGGGCTTTGCCGGCGGCTCCGGCATCACCCCGGTACTGTCGATCCTAAAGACCACGCTGGCGGCAGAGCCGAACGCCTCCTTCACACTGGTCTACGCCAACAAGGGCGTGAACACGATCATGTTCCGCGAGGAGCTGGAGGATCTGAAGAACCTCTACATGGGCCGCTTCAACGTGATCCATGTGCTGGAATCGGACGCGCAGGAAATCGACCTGTTCACCGGTCTGGTGACCGAGGAGAAATGCGCCCAGCTGTTTGAGCGTTGGATAGATATCAAATCGGTCGGCACCGCCTTCATCTGCGGCCCGGAGCCGATGATGCTGGGCATCGCCAGTGCCCTACGCACGGCGGGCCTCAATAATAGCCAGATCAAGTTTGAGCTGTTCGCCTCTGCCCAGCCGGGCCGCGCCAAACGCAAGGCCGCCGCAAGTGATGCTGCCAGAAGCGCCAATCAGACCAAGGCTGCGATCACCTTGGACGGCGCCACCCAGACCATCGAGATGGGCAAGGATATGACATTGCTGGATGCAGCGTTGGAAAACGCAATGGATGCGCCCTATGCCTGCAAGGCCGGCGTCTGCTCCACCTGCCGCTGCAAAGTACTGGAGGGCGAGGTCGAGATGATCGCCAACCATGCGTTGGAGGATTACGAGGTCGAAAAGGGCTATGTCTTGTCCTGTCAGGCCTATCCGCTCAGTGACAAAGTGGTGGTGGACTACGATCAATAGCCCATTAGGTTAGGACGCAGGCGGCGACAGCTGCGCATCAGCAGATCCGAGGAGAGCATGGCATGAATGATGAGATGAGCATCGAGAGCTATCTGGCGGCCGGTGGCGTCCTCAGCAACCCTTCCAATGTTCCGCCACGCTACCGCGCAGAGTTGATGACAATCATGGCCAGCTTTGTCGACAGCGCGCTTGCAGGCGCCGCGGGGTTTGTCGATATCATCAACGAAGGTCCGGGTATCAAATCCCGCATGGCTGCGGCCAGGATCGTTTTGGAAAAAACCGCCAACGCTGATCGTGTTCTGCAGGTAATGGGTGATTTTGGCGCCGATACTGAACGCTATGTGGATCATCACCCCTGGACTGCGCGCCTAGATCGCGATGCAGGACTTGATCAGAGCCGATCAAAACACGACCGGCGCCTTGCGGTGTTCAACTACCCGCTGGAAGGTTGGGCCGATGCGGTGGTTATGAACCTTTTGATGGGCCGCGCGGTCGCTGTGCAGCTGGCAGAGCTGTCGATGATTTCCTACCAACCGTTGGCTGAGGCCTTCCGCTCAATTCAGCCTGTCGAGGCACATCATGCGCGCCTTGCCCACGAAGGGCTGGCGCGATTGGTGCAGGAAGGCGACATCAGCATGTTGACGGAATCCATTCACTATTGGTGGCCCCGGGTTGCCATCAGCTTTGGAACTGATGCCTCTGACAAGTTCGAGACCCTTTCTGCACTTGGCCTGCGCCACCGCAGCAATTCAGACCTGCGCACCAGGTGGCAAAGCGAGATGCGCGGCGTTCTGCGGGAGCTGGGGTTAGATGCGCCAGAACCTGCCTGATCAAGACGTATTCGCCGCCCAGATCTGGCAATACGCCCAAGCGCAGACAGCAGGAAAGGTCTGGACGACTGACCCATTGCGCCCTAGGGTCACCCCACTCCAGCACCTACAGGACGAGGCCCGGCATGGCGATCAGCAAGACCATTCGCACCTATTTCAACGGCAGCTGGCACGACGGTGATGTCGCGATCATGAAGGCTGCAGACCATGCCGCGTGGCTCGGGTCCTCCGTATTTGATGGGGCCCGTCTGTTTGATGGGGTCACCCCTGATCTTGATCTGCACTGCGCGCGCGCCAACGCTTCAGCTGAAGCGCTTATGATGGCACCGACTGTCAGTGTCGCAGACATGGTCGCCATTGCCAAAGAAGGGCTGTCTCTCTTTGCCCCCGGCGCAGCCGTCTATATCCGGCCCATGTACTGGGCGACAGACGGCGATTCCACACTGATCGCACCAGGGCCAGAAAGCACCCAATTCGCGCTCTGTCTGGAAGAGATCCCGATGGCGCCCGCGACCGCCTCCGCCACACTGACCCGCACCTCTTTTCGGCGGCCCATCCTTGAAAGCGCCGTGGTGAATGCAAAGGCGGGCTGCCTCTATCCCAACAACGCCCGCATGCTGCGCGAAGCCCGCGCCAAAGGCTTCAGCAACGCCTTGGCACTAGATGCGATGGGCAATGTTGCCGAAACCGCGACGGCAAATATCTTCATGGTGCGTGATGGCGAGGTCTTCACCCCGATTGCCAACGGCACCTTTCTTGCCGGGATCACCCGCGCCCGCCACATTGCAAACCTACGCGCCGATGGCATCATGGTTCACGAGAGCGTGCTGGGCTACACGGATTTTGAACAGGCCGATGAGATCTTCATGTCGGGCAACATGAGCAAAGTCACCCCGGTCACCGCTTTCGACGACCATCAGTACCAGATCGGCCCCCTCGCCAAACGAACCCGCGAACTCTACTGGGACTGGGCAACAAGCAACCCCAGTTGATCCCGTCGATGTGACGCCGCGTGCTCGTCTATTGCACCATGGGATCGCTTACGCCATGATCCAATCGGAACAACCAGAGGATCAATATGCGCAAATTTCTTGTCGTATTGGATGACAGTCGCGAATGTCTGAACGCGATGCGGTTCGCCGCCATGCGCGCTGCCAAAACCGGCGGCGGGGTTGAGATCCTTTCAGTGATTCCCCCGGATGAATTCAACCACTGGATCGGCGTTGGCGAAGTGATGAGGGAAGAAGCCCGTGAACGCATACACGCGCATTTTGAAGTTTTTGCAAAATGGATGCGGGACCGTCAGGGGATTGAACCTAAACTTGTGATCCGTGAAGGCGAAGCTGTGCCTGAGATCATCGCCCAGATCGAGTCCGACACCGAAATTGGTGTTCTGGTACTGGGCGCAGGGGACGATCGCAAAGGTCCCGGCCCGCTTGTCACCCAACTTAGCCGCTCATCCGGCAGCCTGCCGGTGCCGATCACAATCGTGCCCGGCGATCTGTCCAAGGAAAAACTGGAAGCGATCACCTGACCGCTTCTGACCTGCCAGCACAGTTGTCGCTCTCCTCCTGAGGGGATTCGACCAGGACACGCCAGCACGGCCCGATAGGGCTTTCGAATTTAGAATTGTTCCAAATCTTGACTTAAGCGGGTCGGAGGCGCATATCTCTGCCACGCTTTAAGGAGGCCCGACATGTTCATTCAGACCGAATCCACGCCCAACCCGGCGACGCTGAAATTCCTGCCGGGCCAGACTGTTCTGGAGATGGGCACCGCCGATTTTCCAACCGCCGATGCCGCGGGCAGCTCGCCTCTAGCGCAGCGAATCTTTGCCGTTTCCGGGGTCACAGGCGTATTCTTTGGCAATGACTTTGTCACAGTAACCAAAGCTGATACCGTTGAATGGGACCACATCAAGCCCGCAATCCTGGGCGCCGTGATGGAGCATTTCCAGTCCGGTCAGCCGGTCATCTCTGAGGGCGGAGAACAGACCTCGGGGCATGCTGAACACACTGGTGAAGACGGCGAAATCGTCAACCAGATCAAGGAATTGCTTGACAGCCGCGTGCGCCCAGCGGTGGCCCAGGATGGCGGCGACATCACGTTCCATGGATTTGATCGCGGCGTTGTTTATCTGCACATGCAAGGGGCTTGTGCCGGTTGCCCGTCCTCAACCCTGACCCTGAAGATGGGCATCGAAAACCTGCTGCGTCACTACATTCCGGAAGTAACCGAGGTGCGCCCCGTTGCCGTCTGACGTTCTCGTCCTCGGATTTGATACATCGGCCGCGCATTGCGCGGCCGCTTTGTTGCAGGGGGACGTCATCCTCGCACAAACTTGTGAAGAGATGACACGCGGACAGGCCGAACGGCTGATGCCGCTGCTGGAGGAAGTACTCGCTAAAGGTGGAGCAACCTGGGCCGATCTTGATGCGCTGGGAGTTGGCATAGGTCCGGGCAACTTCACCGGAATTCGCATTGCCGTCTCAGCTGCGAGAGGCCTGGCATTGGGGTTGGAAATACCCGCCGTCGGCGTCAACGGGTTTGAGGCGCGCGAGCATACCGGTACATTCGCTGCGGTGCCAGCGCCACGTGATCAGGTATACGCGCATCCGCCAGGAGAAGACCCCCGACTGATGCCGCTCGCCGAAGCGCACGCCATCGCAACAGCGCTGAGGCTGGAGCTGATTGCTGAGGCGACGCCACCGCACATTGCCGAAACGATCGCACGACGGGCTGCAGAGCGCTACAAAGATGCCACATCCGCACCGGCTCCCCTGTACCTGCGGGCTGCTGATGCCGCCCCTGCCAAAAACGCACCGCCAACACTGATTGACGGTTAAGATCTGCCTGCTGACCATGACGACACCCGCGCACAACCAGCCAACGCCCCCAACGCCGGAGGACATGGCCCGTACCCATCAGGCCGCTTTTCTGCAGGGTCGTCCTTGGTCCGCACGCGAATTTGCCGCCCTCTTGGACAGCCCGTTCAGCTATGCGGTCGGAGATGCGCGCAGTTTTGCCCTTGGCCGCGTCGTCGCCGGGGAAGCGGAACTCCTGACCATTGCCACCCACCCCAGTCATCAGCGGCAAGGGCTGGCACGAGCCATCCTGGAGAGATGGCGGGAGGTTGCCCTGACGCGCGATGCAACCGATGGGTTTCTGGAGGTTGCAGCAGACAACCAGTCGGCCCGTACCCTGTACAAGGCCTATGGATTCGCAGAAAGCGGTCGACGGGTCGGTTACTACCCCCGCAAAGGCGCGGCAGCAGTGGACGCAGTGCTCATGAGTGTCAGCTTACGCAAGGCCGAAAGCCCAGAATAACACCAAAAGGTCAAAAAACGGTTGACCCTCTCCGCAGCCTACGGCCTAAATTGTCGCACCTTTTTAAAAACACATGGGTTGGGGCGGTCAGACTGGCCGCATCAAGAACAACAAATTGGGAGTACCCCTATGACCCTGATGAAATCCCTGATGAGCGCAGCGGCAGCCGTGGCGCTGACAGCCGGTGCTGCGATGGCAGAACCCGCGCTGATCTTCGATCTGGGCGGCAAGTTCGACAAGTCCTTCAACGAAGCAGCCTTCGCCGGCGCGCAGCGTTGGGCTGAAGAGACCGGCGAAAGCTTCCGTGAAATCGAACTGCAGTCAGAAGCTCAGCGAGAGCAGGCGCTGCGCCGCTTTGCCGAAGCTGGCGCAAACCCGATCGTGATGGCAGGCTTTGCCTTCGCCGACGCTCTGGGTCAGGTCGCTGCAGACTACCCGGACACCAAATTCGTGATCATCGACATGGTTGTGGACGCGCCCAATGTCCGCTCCGTTGTCTTCAATGAGCATGAAGGCTCCTACCTCGTGGGTATGCTGGCGGCCAAAGCCTCCAAATCGGGCACTGTTGGTTTCATCGGCGGCATGGATATCCCTTTGATCCGCAAATTCGCCTGTGGCTATGCCGAGGGCGTGAAAGCGGCCAATCCGGACGCAACCGTGATCGCCAATATGACCGGCACCACCCCGGCGGCGTGGAATGACCCGGTCAAGGGCTCCGAGCTGACCAAAGCGCAGATCAGCCAGGGCGCTGACGTTGTTTATGCTGCAGCAGGCGGCACTGGCGTTGGCGTACTGCAGACCGCAGCCGACGAAGGCATCCTGTCGATCGGCGTGGACAGCAATCAGAACCACCTGCACCCGGGTAAGGTCCTGACCTCCATGATGAAGCGCGTCGACAACGCTGTGTTTGAGGCCTTCTCCGACGGTACTGAGCTGGAAACAGGTTTCTCCGTCATGGGCCTGTCCAATGGTGGTGTGGGCTTCGCGGTTGACGACAACAACGCGTCGCTGATTACCGAGGAGATGACGGCCGCGACTGATGACGCCGCTGCCAAGATCGCCACCGGTGAGATCACTGTGCATGACTATATGTCGGATGACAGCTGCCCGGCTCTGTCTTTTTAAGCACTGAACTGCCCCCCGGCCCACCGTGACCCTGTTACGATCATGGTGGTGACCGGGGGTTTCATATTGCCCGGAGGCTGCGCCTTTGCCGCCTCCGGGTTTGGTTTTTCCTAGGTTAGCTAAAATGCACATGTTAACCGCCCGTCGCTGTGACGCGGATCTGTGCCAACTGATCCAGGATGAATAAGGGGAGCCCGAATGACGGCACCAGCAATTGAACTAAAAGGCATCTCCAAAGCCTTTGGCCCGGTCCAGGCCAATAAGGATATCTCAATCCGTGTTGCCCCGGGCACGATCCACGGGATCATCGGCGAAAACGGAGCGGGCAAATCAACGCTGATGAGCATCCTCTACGGGTTCTACAAGGCCGATAAAGGCGAGGTTTGGATTCACGGGAAACGGACCGAAATCCCCGACAGCCAAGCCGCCATCTCAGCCGGTATCGGCATGGTGTTCCAACACTTTAAACTGGTGGAGAATTTCACCGTATTGGAGAATATCATCCTAGGCGCCGAAGATGGTGGGCTGCTGAAGCCATCGCTGAGTAAGGCACGAAAGTCGCTGAAGGATCTGGCAGCAGAATATGAGCTGAACGTTGACCCCGATGCGCGCATCGACGAGATCGGTGTGGGTATGCAACAGCGCGTCGAGATCCTGAAGGCACTCTATCGTCAGGCCGACATCTTGATTCTGGATGAACCCACCGGTGTGTTGACCCCGGCAGAAGCGGATCAACTGTTCCGTATTCTGGACCGGCTGCGCGCAGAGGGAAAAACAATCATCCTGATTACCCACAAGCTGCGCGAAATCATGGAATACACCGACACGGTATCGGTGATGCGCCGTGGCGAGATGACCGCCACCGTGAAGACCGCCGAAACCAGCCCCGAGCATCTGGCCGAGCTGATGGTCGGTCGCAAGGTGCTGCTGCGCGTCGACAAGGTCCCCGCGACCCCTGGCAAACCGATCCTTGAGATTGAGAACCTCAGTGTTGTTGATGAGGCCGGTGTCGCGCGTGTTAAGAACATTGATCTGACCGTCCGAGCCGGAGAAATCCTGGGGATCGCCGGTGTTGCCGGCAATGGCCAGTCCGAACTGATGGAAGTGCTGGGTGGCATGCGTGAGGGTCAGGGCAGCATTCGCCTCAATGGCGCGCCCCTGCCTTTGTCAGGTGCCGGTTCCGACGCCCGCGCCCGTCGCGCAGCCCATGTGGCCCACGTTCCCGAAGACCGTCAGCGCGAAGGTCTGATCATGGACTTTCACGCTTGGGAAAACGTGGCGTTCGGCTATCATCACGCCCCCGAATACCAGCGCGGCCTGCTGATGAACAACGCTGCCCTGCGCGCAGATACAGAGGCCAAGATGGCCAAATTTGACGTCCGCCCACCGGATCCATGGCTCGCCGCCAAGAACTTCTCCGGAGGCAATCAGCAGAAAATCGTTGTCGCCCGCGAAATCGAACGCAATCCAGAGCTGCTGCTGATCGGCCAGCCGACACGGGGCGTCGATATCGGTGCCATCGAGTTTATTCACAAGCAGATCGTCGAGCTGCGCGATCAGGGGAAGGCTATCCTGCTGGTCTCTGTTGAGTTGGAAGAAATCCTGTCGCTTGCCGACCGTGTTGCTGTGATGTTTGACGGGATGATCATGGGCGAACGCCCTGCTGATCAGACCGATGAGAAAGAGCTGGGCCTGTTGATGGCCGGCGTCGCGGGGGAGGCCGCGTAAATGGATAAGATGCCTAAATGGGCCGATGTCGTGCTGATCCCACTGATCAGCCTCATATTGGCCGCTATTCTGTCTGCCTTGGTGATCCTCGGCATTGGCGAAGACCCAATTGCTGCCGTGAACCTGATGGTGTCCGGAGCGTTGGGGTCGACCTATGGCTGGGGCTACACGCTCTACTACGCCACCAACTTCCTGTTCACGGGTCTTGCCGTATCCGTGGCCTTCCACGCGCGACTGTTCAACATCGGCGGCGAGGGTCAGGCCATGCTCGGCGGTCTGGGCGTCGCCCTTGTCTGCCTGTACATCCCGTGGCCCCATTGGTCACTTGCGTTGATCTTTGCCAGCCTCGGTGCTGCGGTGTTTGGAGCGGCCTGGGCGGCCATCCCGGCCTATCTTCAGGCAAAACGCGGCAGCCACATCGTGATCACCACCATCATGTTCAACTTCATCGCTGCTGCGGTGCTGAACTATGTGTTGGTGAACCTGCTGCGCCCCGAAGGCTCGATGGATCCGGCCACAGCCCGCTTTCCTGAGGCCGTTCACCTGCCGTCGCTGCATGAAATTCTGGCGCCTATCGGCATTGAGTTTTCCAAGGCAGCTCCCGCGAATGTCAGCTTCCTTGTAGCGGTTGCGGCCTGCATCGCGGTCTGGCTGCTGATCTGGCGCACCAAGCTTGGCTATGAAATTCGGGCCTATGGCAATTCCGAATATGGTGCGCTCTATGCCGGGATTTCGCCGGTGAAGATCACCATGGTTGCCATGCTGATCTCTGGCGGCCTGGCAGGCATGATGGCCACCAACAATGTGATGGGTGAGGCAGAGCGTCTGGTTCTGAATTCTACCGAAGGCGCTGGTTTCATCGGCATTGCCGTGGCTCTTATGGGGCGCAGCCATCCCTTTGGTGTGTTCCTGGCCGCTATCCTGTTCGGCTTCCTCTATCAGGGCGGCGCTGAACTGGCGCTCTGGACCAGCATTCCTCGCGAATTGATCGTGGTCATTCAGGCGCTGGTGATCCTATTCACAGGCGCATTGGACAATATGGTGAGAGGCCCGCTAGAGCGGATCTTCCTTGCTCTGCGCCGGGGGAAAGTATGATGGATTTTCTGACTCTGATCCAAGTGCTCGACAGCACCGTTCGTCTTGCTACGCCGCTGCTGCTGGCCTGTCTGGCAGGCCTGTTCTCTGAACGCGCCGGCATTTTTGATATTGGGCTTGAAGGCAAAATGCTGATGGCTGCCTTCTTCTCCGCTGCGGTTGCCGCAACCACGGGGAATGTCTGGCTGGGCCTTTTGGCTGGTATCGCGTCTTCGCTGGTCCTTAGCGGGCTGCACGGGCTCGCCTCGATCACCTTCCGCGGCAACCAGCTGATCTCAGGTGTGGCGATCAACTTCCTCGCTGCCGGGATGACGGTGCTGATTGCGCAGGACTGGTTTCAGCAAGGCGGCCGCACCCCGTCCCTCTTCTCAGGCGGTCGTTTTGAGCCAATCAATCTGCCGTTTGCGGATGCACTGGCGGATGTGCCGGTACTGGGCCCGATCTATAGTGAGCTGCTGTCTGGCCACTCCGTGCTGGTTTATCTGGCCTTCCTCGCGGTGCCCGCGACCGCATGGATCCTGTTTGGCACCCGCTTCGGCCTGCGCCTCCGCGCCGTTGGGGAGAACCCGGCAGCTGTTGATACCGCCGGTGTATCTGTTGTCGGGCTGCGCTACGCAGCCGTGATGATCTGTGGCCTGCTTTGCGGGATCGCGGGTGCGTATCTTGCGACCGCCCTTCAGGCTGGGTTCGTGAAGGATATGACTGCGGGTCGTGGCTTTATCGCCTTGGCAGCCCTGATCTTTGCCAAGTGGCGGCCCTGGCATGCGCTTGGAGCCTGCCTTCTGTTCGGCCTCCTACAGGCGGTTGCCCTGCGGTTCCAGAATATTGAAATCGGGACCTTTGTGATCCCGGTTCAGATGATGGACGCGTTGCCCTACATTCTGACAGTCGTGATCTTGGCTGGGTTTGTTGGCAAAGCCGTACCGCCCAAGGCCGGTGGTGAGCCCTACGTCAAGGAACGCTAATATCCAGCTCCATTCCGCATAGCCACTTGGATCTGTGCGGAAACATCTTCAAGCGCCCGGCTATGGCCGGGCGTTTTGCGTCTCACGGTACCTACGCCACCGAACAGCAATCACCAATAAACGGACTGCCCTGCCGAAAATCGTAGGTCCAGTTTTCCCACAACTTCAGTCCTGTTTTCTGCACAGCGGCATCGACAGTTGATTTTACGCAAGTGCTGCGGTCTAACACTGATATGCAGATTTATCTTCCCATCGCCGAGGTGTCGGTCAACGCATTCCTGCTTCTGGGGCTCGGCGGTATGGTCGGCATCCTGTCCGGCATGTTCGGTGTTGGCGGCGGCTTTTTGATGACGCCGCTTTTGTTTTTCATCGGCATCCCTCCTGCGGTTGCCGTGGCGACCGAAGCCAATCAGATCGTCGCCTCCTCTTTCTCCGGCGTTCTTGCCCATTTCAGGCGGCGAACCGTAGACATCAAGATGGGCCTTGTCCTGCAAGCCGGAGGTCTGCTTGGCGCCGCCCTCGGGGTTGTGGTCTTCAACTACCTCAAGGCCCTTGGCCAGGTCGATCTGCTGGTCAAACTCTGCTATGTCGTCTTCCTTGGCGTGGTTGGCGGACTAATGTTTGTCGAAAGCCTGAACGCGATCCGAAAATCCAAGGCCTCAGCTGGCGCCGCGCCAGCGCCCCGCAGGCAGCGTGGCTGGGTCCATGCACTCCCGTTCAAGATGCGGTTCCGCACCTCAGGTCTTTATATCTCTGTCATTCCACCACTGCTGGTCGGCGTCGTCGTCGGTATCCTTGCCGCAATCATGGGGGTTGGTGGCGGTTTCATCATGGTGCCTGCGATGATCTACATTCTGGGCATGCCAACCAAGGTGGTTGTGGGCACATCGCTGTTCCAGATCATACTGGTGACAGCCTTCACCACCATGTTGCACGCCACGACAAACTACACAGTGGACATCGTCTTGGCGGTTCTGCTGCTGGTCGGCGGCGTCATCGGCGCGCAGATTGGCACCCGCATTGGGGTCTATCTGAAAGCAGAGCAGTTGCGTATCCTGCTCGCCCTCATGGTGATCGTGGTCTGTGTCAAGCTCGGTCTGGATCTCTTGCTCATGCCCTCCGAGCTCTATTCGCTCGGCAGCGACGGGGGCCATTGAGATGCTCGGTTGCGCTATCCATCGTAAGGGCCGTGTCGAGTCGCGCTCGGGCTTGCACCACGCCAGTCAGCGCCTTTGTGCGGCACTCTTGCTGATCCTGCCGCTCGCGTCACTCGCACCGGCACCAACAGCAGCCCAAACCGCAGCCACCCTGATTGACAGTGAACCCGCAACCGGGCCGCGCGAAGAGGTCGTGCTGGGCCTCAGTCAGGACCGTGTTGCCATCACAGCCAACTTTGATGGTTCGGAGATCCTGATCTTCGGCGCCGTGAAACGCGAAGCACCGATCCCGCAGGATGACCCGCTTGAGGTGATTGTCGCCGTGTCCGGCCCGTCGTCGCCGGTGATGGTCCGGCGCAAGGAAAAAAAGCTTGGTATTTGGGTGAATACAGACAGCGTTCTGGTGGACTCTGCGCCCAGCTTCTATGCCGTCGCAACCAGCGCGCCCCTCTCGCAGGTGCTGAGCGATACCGAAGATCTGCGGTATCGGGTATCCGTGGGTCGTGCGATCCGCTCGGTTGGGGCCGGGATGCACATACGCGGCGCCCAGCGATTTGCCGAAGCCGTGATCCGCATTCGCTCCGACAATGATCTCTACTCGCTACGGGAAAATACCGTCGCTGTAGATCAGCAAACCTTGTTTCGCACAGCGATTGACATGCCCGCCGACCTTACGGAAGGAGCCTATCGCACGCGCATCCTGCTGACCCGAGGGGGAACGGTGGTAGCGCAGTACGAAACCAACATCGACGTGCGCAAGGTGGGGCTGGAACGTTTTCTCTACGCGATGTCGCGGGAGCAGCCGTTTCTCTACGGTTTGATGTCACTGGCCATTGCGATTGCCGCAGGCTGGGGAGCCTCGGCCGCCTTCCGCCTCTTGCGCAGAAGCTGAAAGCAGCCCCGCCGTGCAAAGCGCGGCGCCACGCCCAACGAATGCGCTGCCAGCTTGGTGGTATCGTACCCGGGCGGGAGCCTCCCCCGTCCCGCCTAACCACGCCCGATGTAGGGCATGGTCGTCGCCATGATCGTCATGAACTGAACATTCGCCTCAAGTGGCAGATCTGCCATATGCAGCACCGATTGCGCGGCGTCTTCCACCGCAAAGGTCTGCATCGGTACGGCAGACGGATCAGCTGAGACCTGCCGCGCACTCAGGTCTTCCACCATGGGCGTGCGCGCGTTGCCGATATCGATTTGCCCGCAGGCGATCTGAAAGGGGCGCCCATCCAAGGACAGGCTACGGGTCAGCCCGGTGATCGCCGATTTTGTCGCAGCATAGGGGGCTGATCCGGGGCGCGGAACATGAGCCGCGATGGATCCGTTGTTGATGATCCGGCCACCCTGCGGCGATTGCTGGCGCATCTGGCGAAAGGCCGCGCGCGCTGCCAAAAACATACCGTTTAAGTTCACATTGACCGCAGCAAACCAATCTTCCAGCTCAATCTCGTCGATGGTGCCCGAAGGGGTGAAAATACCAGCATTGTTGAACAGCACATCCAACCGCCCTACCCGTTTTGCAAAGCAATCAAAGGCGTGGTCGACAGCGCCGGGGTCCGTCACATCGGCGGGCAGAACATGAGCTGTGTCACGATCCTGCGCGACCTCTTCCAACTGTTCTGCACGACGCGCCAACAGGCCAACCTGCCAGCCCTCCTCCAGAAACAACTCAGCCACGGCACGACCGATACCCGAGCTTGCCCCGGTGATCAGGATCGTACGTTTGGAGACTTGATCCTCTGCGCTCATACCGGGCTGTCCTCCTGCATTTCCAAGGTCAGGGCACTAGCTGGTGCTGCGCGCAGGTCATCCACCTGCAGGGGCCCGGTTGGCTTTGCGAGACGATTACGCACCACCCAGATCAGCCGTTCCTGAGCCCGCGTGATTGCGACATAGGCCAGCCGCTTCCATAGGGGCTGGCCAGCCTCAATCCGGCCCATCCGCGCAGCTGCGTAAATGTCAGGCGCAAAAACCTGTGCCGTTGGCCACTGTGATCCTTGGGCCTTGTGAATAGTGACCGCTGCCCCATGCAGAAAAGCCGCCCCCATCCGCGCAGCAAACGGAATGAAAGGCTCTTCTTCCTCAGGCTTTTCAATCTTCACGATTGATGCGGCGGACACCTGCGGGTCTTCTGCCCCCATCACATGAAGACGCGAAAACCCCGGTTTCCGGCCAGGCCCGAGATAGATCACCTGCGCGCCCTTAATCAGACCGCGGGCCTCAAGATCCAGCCGTTTCTTGCGGTGTTTCATCGGCAATTCAATGCCATCACAGATTAGCGGTTCGCCCGCCAGCAGGCTGTCCTCCGGCGCGCCATGCACATTTCGGAAGGCATTGATCAGCCGGATGCGGGTGTTGTTGCGCCAGACCAGAACCGGGGAGCGCGCCATCAGATCCACCTCCACCCGCTGGCCCCAGACCACGCGCTCGTCCTGGCGGGAGAGATCTTCAACCATACGCTCAAAATCCTCAAAGCCGACGTCTGGATCGGCCAGCGCATGGGCGAGATCCAGAATAGGGTTGCCGGCCTCCTGACGGTGAATGCGATTGAGGATCAGCTTTCGCTCTTCCGGCAGCGTTTCAAAGACCATCGCACCAGATTGGTTCACTGGCGCAAGCTGTGCGGGGTCTCCGAACAGCAACAGCGTCGGAAAAATCTCCTTGAGATCCTGAAACTGGCGATCATCCAGCATCGAGGCCTCATCGATAAATCCGATGTCCAGCGGTTCCTCTCGGCGTTTCCAGCCGGTAATGAAATCGGACCCTCGCAGCCCCGCAGCCGCCAAGGCGCCGGGGATCGATTTATTACGCTCGTAAAAGGCTTTGGCACGGGCCAACGCCTCCTCGGTCACCCCCTCAATTTCGGGCTCGTCGCCACTACCGGCCAGCCATTCGGCAATCCGCTCGTATTCAGGGTCATAGACCGGTGTATAGAGAATTCGGTGGATCGTGGTTGCCGGCACTCCGCGCAGGCGCAATACACTGGCCGCTTTGTTTGTCGGCGCCAGTATCGCAAGCGTGCGGCGATCCTCATTTTTCTTCCGGCTTTCATAGTCGCCCGACACGACCTCGACCCCGGCTTTCTCCAGTGCTTTGTATAGCTCCGCCAGCAACAGCGTTTTGCCGGATCCTGCCTTGCCGATAACAGCCATTGCGCCGCCGTCACCGCGCGGCGGGTGGAGCAGATCGTCTTCCAGATCGACCCCCGCGTCGTGGAGAAGACTGCTAACGCGATCAAAGGCAACCGCCTGATCATCGGAGAATTTTATGGGTGCTGCGCTCATGCCGCGACCCTACAGGCGCCGGGCCGGCTGCACCAGAGCAGACGGCCCGGCGTGGCCCGGTTTTGGCAGAGGGCAGGTCTGACTGTCACATCCTCTTCAGCGTTGCCATCAGCCTGTCAGGGCAACGGATCCCGGCTCTACGGCCCCACCGAACGAACGATCAAACCACAATGTCGAGAGCTCCGGCTGGATACCCGCCTTCTGTGCGACGCGGTGATAGGCCTCCACCGAATAATCCCAGAGACCAAGGCAAATCCGGTCCCGCCCTTCGCCCATGGTGCCAATGACGTCCGGACTAAAACCGAGCGATCGGTAGATTCTTACCATCCGGCGATCAAACACGCCTGCAAAGTGAGCAATGTTGAAATTCCGCATGATCTCCAGCCCAGCCAAGGTAAGCGCCCCGGCGACATTACCACTCACATCACGTGAGAGGCAGAACCGCGTGCATTCCCAGATCAGCGGGCTGCTGATGGCGTCACCTCCGGTCAGCTCAGGAAAGACATCATTAACCATGATCGGGCCTGTGGAGGGCAGGAACCGCATTGAGCCGCCGTGACGGCCATCGGCCTGCTCCCAAATCACATAGAGCGGATCAAGCGCGTCATACTCGTCGCGCTCTTCTCCTTGGGCATCTACCGTGACATCCCACCCAAGCCGCGTCTTGAACTGATCCGCGCGGTCCACGAACATCGAATGAGCCAATTCACGGTGCTGGTGCAAGTCGTGTGCATATACATAGCGAAGCATAACTTAGTCCCCTTTAGATAGAAAAGTAGGACCAGATTACGACCAGAAGAGATTCTCAACTATAAGGTTAATGAATGCCTGTAGCTTCAACGTGTTAAATGATGATCAGCCCGAGACTCAGGGCACGCGCGATGGCATGGGTGGTGTTGATGGCCCCCAATTTGAATCGCGCGCTCTCGATATAAACACGCAAAGTATGTTCCGAGATCGTTAGCGTCTTCGCCACCTGAGCACGGCTATATCCCATCGCAAGCAGGGTCAGCGCGTCAATCTCGCGGGGGGACAGCGGTTGCACATGCTCCGGGCTGCGATCCGGTTCGAACTCCAGTGCCTTGCGATTAAAGTAGTGCCCGATCAAGATCAGATCACGGCTGTGCTTGTCGGTGAACCGGGTCCAAGTGTCATCATCGCAGTTGTGACTGACTGTAAATAGTGCAAATTGCCCGTTCGGACCCCGGATCGGGATTGAGTACCCCTGGTTGCCGACATCATGCGCCAACGCATCTTGCAAAAACTCACGTGCGGGTTTGGAGGACCAGTCAAGCCGCCGCCAGTCGACCGGGTGGAACCGCTGATAGCACCCAATAATAACCGGGTCGACGCGCACATAGGCTTTTTCCTGATAGCGCTCTACCCAGCCCTGCGAATAGGTGCCAAAGTGATAGTGATCACCGGCACTATCCACCCAATGATACATGGCATGATCAACGTCAAAGGTATCGCAGACCCGCTGGATGATCTCCTGCAGACCATCGACTGAGGTTGTCGCATCCAATACCTCAAGGATCAGATCAAGATTAACTTTGGTTGCCATAAATTGCCTGAATCTCACTTAGTCTTGGCACAGGTCTCCTGCACCGTTGCGGCTGCCTGCATGAATTACAAACCGCGCTCTTGGTCTTTGTGCCGCGATCGTCGCAGCAGCGTCAACGGCATGCCTGCATATTGATCGAGTTTTTATTTCATAAGGGATTATCTAGCGCGCTGCCACAGAATGTCTGCACCATCAGCACCAAGCCGCCTGCTCATCTAGCGTCACAACCCACTGCACGACAGCATGCAGAACACACGAAAAACCCCGCCAGTCCTATCTGTGACTGGCGGGGCAAACTCATAGAAATCAGCCGGAGGTTCTACCCGGCCAGCACATCTTCCAAGGTACGCAGTCCGGTACGCGGCGCCTGAACAAGAACGGACATATTGCCGGGCTTATGTTCATTGCGCAGCATTTTCATATGGGCCTCCGGCAAGTCAGACCACGAGAAAACTTCAGACATGCAGGGGTCAAGGCGACGCTCTACCATCAGTTTATTCGCTGCAGCTGCCTGTTTCAGATGTGCGAAATGCGAACCTTGCAGGCGCTTCTGGTGCATCCACATATAGCGCACATCGAAGGTCAGATTGTAGCCGGTGGTGCCGGCGCAGATCACGACCATGCCGCCCTTTTTGCAAACAAAGGTCGAGACCGGGAACGTGCTTTCGCCAGGGTGCTCGAACACCATGTCAACATTGTTGCCCTTACCGGTAATGTCCCAGATCGCCTTGCCGAATTTGCGCGCTTCCTTGAACCAATTGGCATATTCAGGGGTGTTCACTGTCGGCAGCTGGCCCCAGCAGTTGAAATCTTTGCGATTGATAACGCCCTTGGCGCCCAACCCCATGACAAAGTCGCGTTTGCTCTCGTCGGAGATCACGCCGATCGCGTTGGCCCCGGCGGTGTTGATCAGCTGGATCGCATAAGAGCCGAGGCCACCCGATGCGCCCCAGACCAGTACGTTCTGGCCCGGCTTCAGATCATGTGGTTCATGGCCGAACAGCATCCGGTAAGCGGTGGCCAGTGTCAGCGTATAGCAAGCGCTCTCTTCCCACGTCAGATGTTTGGGGCGCGGCATCAGCTGCTGCGACTGAACATTGGTGAACTGAGCAAAGGATCCGTCAGGGGTCTCATAACCCCAAATCCGCTGGCTGGGGGAGTACATTGGATCGCCGCCGTTGCATTCCTCATCATCGCCGTCGTCCTGATTGCAGTGGATCACCACCTCGTCGCCGACCTTCCAGCGCTTCACCTTGTCGCCTACCGCCCACACGATGCCAGAGGCATCGGAACCTGCGATGTGAAACGGGGCACCATGCCCGTCAAACGGGCTAATGGGTGTGCCAAGTGCGGCCCACACACCGTTGTAGTTCACCCCGGCTGCCATCACGAGAACGAGCACATCGTGGCTGTCCAGCTTAGGGACATCAACAACCTCCTGCACCATGGCAGTGTCGGGGTTGCCGTGGCGCTCCTTGCGGATTGTCCAAGCATACATTTTTTGCGGCACATACCCCATCGGAGGCAGTTCACCGATCTCGTAAAGCTCTTTTTCAGGGGCCTCGTAGGAGAGGGCGCCGTTCTGCGTATCCAAAGCCATGCTGGCCTCCTTTTTTCCGCTGTTCGCCGCAATGCAGAATCGCAGCTGCTACCTAGGGAATAAGATTCGCCAAGCAACAATGCAACACTATTTATTCAATTTGGGTAATTTTATGACCCTGCGGATGCAGAATAATATTTCGCATCCGCAGAAAATACGCCTAGGCAGACGTCGCCACTGTCGGCTCAGGGATGAGATGGCGGATGGAGTTTGCATAGTAGACAAGTAGATCCCCGCGCTCTGCGTCCAGCTGATAGCGGTTCTGGTGCTCTTGCAAGATGCCTCGGGCTGTCAGTTGACGCAGCCCGACCTCAGCCGCGTCACCAAGGCTGTCACGCGGCGTGTGAATATGGGCAAAGGGAATCTGTGCAAGTAGTCCATCCATCGCCTGTTCGATATCTGACCGGCTCCACGGATTGGAACCCGACTGCGAGCGCACCAGCGTTGCTGCTACCAGAGCCACCGGCAGGACTGGAACACATTCACCAATCCGGCCCATCAGCTCCTGTGCCAGAACCGTCGGCGCATCCTCCTCCCCCTCTCGTAACATAAACGCGCGCAGGCTGAGCGGACGCCCGAAGCTGACCGCCGCATATCCAAATCGTTGATAGCGCCCTGTGAGCCAGAGCATCAGTTGACGCAACATCCGGATAGCAACCACATGAATCCGCGGGCGAAACCGCCGCTCTCCGGATTGAGCCGCAGATGTAAGAATCTTGTCTTCAAGGACCCGGTCATAATTCAGAGCAACCGGCACAAAAACCACATCCCGCCCCCCGTCACCCTGGGCCAACTGTCCGTCGACGATATATTTGAGCAGCCCCACCTTGGGCTCGGCCAAGGCACCGTCCAGACTTAACCCGCCTTCCGGAAACATGGCCTGTGTCACACCGCCTTGCGTCGCCAAGCGTACATAGGTCGCAAGAACACGCCGATAGAGATCGTTTCGTGATTTCCGACGGATAAAATAAGCGCCCATTGCCCGGATCAATCGCGACAAGGGCCAAACCCGTGCCCACTCCCCCACCGCATAGGAGAGCGCCGACCGATTTGCTGCGAGGTAAGTGATCAGCACGTAGTCCATATTTGATCGGTGGTTCATCACAAACACCACTGTCGCTTCCGGATCAATGGCCTTGAGCGCGGCTTCGTCGACGTGGCCGAGGCGCACTCGGTAGACTGCGTTGGACAGAAACCGAGCCAATCGGATCGCAACGCTGAAATAAGCAACGGCAGAAAAGGAGGGTACAATTTCGCGCGCATAGCGGCGGGCCTCCTCAAAGGCGACGTTTTCTGGAATACCCTTGCCGCGCGCATGATCCGCGATCGCCTGAGCGACCTGCGGGTCGTAAATCAGCCGCTGAATCATGTCGTAGCGCCGCGCCAGTTTGAACGGCTGAATAGGACGCTCAAGCCGCCGATTGAGCCGCGCCACCGCTCGCTCAAGCCGCCGGCGAAAGAACCACCGCACTGAAGGGAATAGAAAATGCGACGCAAAGGTGATCGCAGCAAACAGCAGGATCAGCACAAAGAGCCAAAGCGGGAGTTCCACGGTCTGCGTCATCCCGCCAAGCCTTGCCCAAACCTGTCCGGTTTACAAGCCTTTGCCGCCTCACCCCCCAGCCACCGATCGACCATTGTGGCCCCGCGCACTACTACGGGCCATCAGCGTGCGAACCACAGTTTGAGAAGGCACCTCAACCAGTCGAAAAATGGCCATCGACAGGATTATAATGCCCCCCAAGACAACGGCTGCGGCCAGCACGTAGATCTCGGCCGACAGCCCGGCAGGCAGCAGTGTAAGCAGGGTCACGCCGATGTAATTGTGCAGCAGATAAACCGGATAGCTGATCAACCCCAGCCCAGCCAGCGGTCGCCAAGCCAGAACCTGAGCCACCCTCAATCGCAAGGCACAGGCCGCAACTGCGAGAAAGATCAGGACTAGAAATGCTACTTCCCAGTTATCTTCAGCGCGGTAAAATGCCACTGAAAAGGCCCAGAAGACCAGTGCACCCTGTCGCTTGCCGCGCGCTCCGGAATAGATTGCAGCAAAGGTGATGCCTGCGGCGAAGAGATGCGCATAGGCTAAAAAGAGCGTCTCAATCAACACCTGCGGCACCAGCCCAGCAACCGCAAACTCAACCAACTGCGAATATCGACTGCATGATCAGCAAGACCAATGGCGCCACCCTTCCAAAACGTCCCTTGGGTACCAACCAGCAAATCACAGCCGCTAACAGGTAGAACCGAACCTCTATGGCGAGTGTCCAATATACAACGTCAACGTAGCCATCGAACCCAAAGACGCTGTGCCAGAAGCGCTGCGATGTGAACGTCCAGGAGGCCGCAACGCCACTCAGATCTCCACGTATGTCTTGGGTGAAATCGCTGCCAACGCTGTGCACAAAAACAAACGTGATGAGGGAACAAACCACCAGTGCCGGCCAAAGCCGCGCCAGGCGTTTTAGCGCAAACCGCAGGGGCCCGGGCCGTTCGGTAAGCGACAGCGTAATGACGAATCCAGAGATGACGAAGAACAGCTCGACACCCAAGTCTCCGTATTTTGCCAGGGGCAACAGTGCCGCACCGTAGGGGGAGTACTGGGGATAGGCCTGAAAATAGTGGTACAGCACGACTGCCAGCACAGCAACAGCGCGCAAGCCATCAACCTCGGCGAGGCGCCGCCCAGTGATAGTGTTCTTCAAATCAGTGCTCTTCTATACTCAGATCAACCTATAAGGTCTTAGAGCAAACGCAAAACCACCTCAATAGCCTGCAAGCGACCTGAAAGCGCGAGAGCCGCTGTCTGCCCTGAAAATGCCGCAACGCAGCGAATTGACAAGGGTCTATAATTACTATTTAGATCCACAAGAAGAAATAAAGTTACCTCATTCCTGATGGGAGGCTGATGATGCCGCAGATGCAAAAAGACCGTCCTTGGCTGATCCGCACCTATGCGGGCCATTCTACTGCCAGCGCATCCAACGCGCTTTACCGCGCCAACCTAGCCAAGGGGCAAACCGGCCTTTCCGTCGCCTTCGATCTGCCAACTCAGACCGGCTATGACAGCGACCACGTGTTGGCCCGCGGCGAAGTCGGCAAGGTTGGCGTGCCGGTCTGCCACCTTGGCGATATGCGGTCTCTGTTCGACCAGATCCCGCTGGAACAGATGAATACCTCCATGACCATCAACGCCACTGCCCCGTGGCTGCTGTCTCTCTATATCGCGGTGGCAGAGGAGCAGGGCGCGGATGTGTCGAAACTGCAAGGCACCGTACAAAACGACCTGATCAAGGAATATCTGAGCCGGGGCACCTATGTCTGCCCTCCCAAACCCAGCCTCAAGATGATCGCGGATGTGGCCGAGTATTGCTACACTAACGCGCCTAAATGGAACCCGATGAACGTCTGTTCCTATCACTTACAGGAGGCAGGCGCGACGCCGGAGCAGGAACTGGCCTTTGCGCTCGCGACCGCGCAGGCCGTGCTGGACGAGCTGAAGCCACGCATCACACCAGAGGACTTTCCGGCTATGGTCGGGCGCATTTCTTTCTTCGTAAACGCGGGCATCCGGTTCGTGACCGAGATGTGCAAGATGCGCGCCTTTGTCGATCTTTGGGATGAAATCTGTCGCGACCGCTACGGCGTCGAAGATCCCAAGTTCCGCCGCTTCCGCTATGGTGTGCAGGTAAATTCTCTTGGCCTGACCGAACAGCAACCAGAGAATAACGTTTATCGTATTCTGATAGAGATGCTGGCTGTGACCTTGTCGAAAAAGGCGCGTGCTCGCGCCGTGCAGCTGCCCGCCTGGAACGAAGCGCTTGGCCTGCCCCGCCCCTGGGATCAGCAGTGGTCCATGCGGATGCAACAGATTCTCGCCTATGAGACCGATCTTCTGGAATATGGCGATCTGTTTGATGGCAACCCCGCAGTGGATGCAAAGGTCGAAGACCTGAAGACAGGCGCACGTGCTGAGTTGGCAAATCTGGAATCCATGGGCGGCGCGGTGGCCTCCATTGAATACATGAAGGGCCGGTTGGTCGATTCCAACGCCGAACGCCTGAACCGGATCGAAAAGCACGAGACCATCGTGGTGGGTGTCAACAAATGGACCGAGGGTGAACCGTCTCCACTACAGACCGAGGACGGCGGCATCATGGTAGTCGACCCAGCGGTCGAGCAGGAGCAAATCAGCCGCCTGGATGACTGGCGCAGTCGGCGTGACGATGACGCAGTGCAATCGGCGCTCGCGGCCCTGCGCGCCGCAGCGCAAAACGGGGACAACATCATGCCCCCCTCCATCGCCGCAGCCAAAGCGGGGGTCACCACCGGTGAATGGGCGGAGGAAATGCGCAAGGTCTATGGCACCTACCGCGGCCCGACAGGCGTTTCAGGGTCGGTGTCCAACAAGACTGAAGGTCTGGATGAGTTGCGCGATAAGGTAAATGCAGTAAGCGACCAACTTGGTCGCCGCCTGAAATTTCTGGTCGGGAAACCTGGACTCGACGGCCATTCCAATGGTGCTGAGCAGATCGCCTTTCGTGCCCGCGACTGCGGCATGGATATTACTTACGACGGTATTCGCATGACCCCGGAGGAGCTGGTGGCATCAGCAATCGCGGATGACGCCCATGTTGTTGGCATGTCGATCCTCTCCGGCAGTCACCTGCCCCTGATCGAAGAGCTGATGGGCAGGATGACAGAAGCCGGTCTTTCGCATGTTCCGGTTATTGTCGGAGGAATCATTCCGGACGATGACGCTGACCGCTTGAAAAAGATGGGGGTGGCCCGCGTCTACACTCCCAAGGATTTTGAGCTGAACGCAATCATGGGAGACATTGTCGAACTCGCAAAACAACCAGAAACGGCTACGCATTAGCGGATTTTCGCAAATAAAAATAATCGAAACAATTTTCTTGGTGAAATCGCCACGAATATGAGGCCATAAATGAATGCACCTCGACCTATCACGTCGTGCATTCATTCATGGAGAGAAAAAATGGCCGTTGACCTCACATCGATGTCGCGAAAAGAACTTTTGGAATTGCAGGCGAACGTCGAAAAGGCATTGAAAGACGCTGAGCAGCGTGAGCGCATCGAAGCATTGAAAGCCGCGGAAGAAGCTGCCGCAAAATTCGGTTTCTCGCTGGATGAGATTGCAGGCAATGGCCGTAGCACTGCCAAGAAAACCAAGGCGGCCCCGAAATATCGCAACCCTCAAAACCCGGAAGAAACCTGGACCGGCCGTGGCCGCAAACCACATTGGGTTCATGCAGCGCTGACATCCGGCGTTGATATTTCCGATCTGGAAATCTGATTTTCCAAAACTGAGGATAAAAAATGACTGTTCATATTGGGGCCGCCAAGGGCGAAATTGCCGAAACCGTTTTGTTGCCAGGTGACCCCTACCGCGCGAAATGGGCAGCCGAGACATTTCTGAAAGATGTGCGCCTTGTAAATGAAGTGCGCGGAATGTTGGGGTTCACTGGCACATGGAATGGTCACCCGGTTACGATTCAGGGTAGCGGGATGGGCATGCCATCCCTGTCCATCTACGTGAATGAACTGATCCGTGACTATGATGCCAAGACCCTAATCCGCATCGGTTCCTGTGGTGGCATGCAGGACAAGGTGAAGATCCGCGACGTAATCCTCGCCATGACAGCGACAACCACCGGCTCCCCCTCACGCGGGATTTTCAAGGAGGTCAATTTCGCCCCCTGCGCCGATTGGTCCCTCCTTCAGGCGGCGGTAAAGGCCGCTGAGACCCATGAGCTGACCCCGCATATTGGCGGCATCTATTCGTCGGATGTGTTCTATGATGAACGCCCGGATCTGAACGAGCAAATGGTGCGCCACGGCATTCTGGGAGTAGAGATGGAGGCAGCTGAGCTTTATACGCTTGCAGCGCGCTACGGATGCCGCGCCTTGGCAGTGCTGACCGTGTCCGATCACCTTGGCACGGGCGAGGCGCTGCCCTCCGATCAGCGCGAACGCAGCTTTGGAGATATGGTGGAAATCGCACTCGAGGCGGCTTTCGCCTGAGCTGGTGGGCCTCTTTAATCCGAACAAAAAGGCAGCGCCTCAGGCGCTGCCTTTTTTCCTATTGGCAAAATCTCAGATCAACTGCGCCCGTGACTGCCATCGTAGCCATTGCGCGCAGGCGACTGCCAGCCATCCAACACAGTGTCGTCGGGCGTAAAGACCTCCACCAGCAGCGGGTGGCAGGCGGCGCTGTCACTGGTATGTTCCGCCCCACAGTCGCCCCCGGGACACGCGCTTAACGCTCCCAACAGGTCGATTTCGGCGAAAAACTCCAGATAATCACCAGGGCGTACCGGACTTGCCTTCATGAAATACTGCCCGGTATCGCGGGTAAACCCGGTACACATGAAAACGTTCAGAACGTCGTGTACATGCCGTTCCGCTTCTGCCAGCGAAGTGCCCAGTTCATCAGCCAGTGCGCGAGTCAGGTTGGAGTGACAGCAATGGTGATAGTGGCCACCGGCGATCAAATTTCCGGTATAGGGATCGCAGCGCGTTCCGATCACATCATGCACCGAGCCACCGTAGCTGTCGATCCCGTACCAGCCCAGACTATCGGCAACAATGGTTGCCATGGGGCGCAAATGCGGCAGGTTACTCCATAGCCTCTCCCCAGCAGTCACATGGGTTCCGTGCAATGCCCGCGTTTTGCCGGAGAAAAATCGCTCACTCAGATCAGCGCTGTTCCAGAGGTTCAGGTCACCCACTTGCGGCCCCTCGACCGACGTAATCCGGAAAAAGCTGCCTGCAGCCACGCGGAAGCAAGCCGCATGGCGCGGCGCGACCAGCACCTCATCAGTTTTTTGCGCTGTCTCACGGGCCGAAAGGTATTGCGGTAAATCCGGCTTTGGCAGCGTTTCATTCGGATAGCAGATCACTGGCGGGATCGCCCGCCGCTCCGCAGCATCAGACGGCGGCCCTATCTCGGTGTTTGGAAATTCAACGTTGGACATGGCGCAAACCTCTTTACTGTTTGCGCCATGAAAGCCAAACGGACCGCCCGAGACAAGCGGTGATTGCGACCGCATTCACCAGCCCCTGAGGTCAGATCACCACTACATCCAGCGGCGGGAAGCCATTGAACCCGACCGATGCATAGGTGGTCGTATAGGCGCCACAGGCATGGATCACGACGCGGTCTCCGGCTTTCAGCTCCAGCGGCATTTGATAAAGCTGCTTTTCATAGAGCACATCGGCGCTATCACACGATGGGCCCGCCAGAATGCAGGGACCGGTCTGCCCATCACCATGATCCGTGGTGATGCGATAGCGGATCGCTTCGTCCATGGTTTCGGCCAGACCGGAGAATTTCCCGATATCCAGATAGACCCAGCGGTGCATATCACCCGCATCCTTGCGCGACACCAGTAGAACTTCTGCCGCGATTGCGCCTGCCTCTGCCACCAGCCCGCGGCCCGGTTCCGCCATGATTTCGCAGGCGTCCGGAAAACGCGCGTTCACCAGCGCCATTACTTCCTGCGCGTAGCGGTTCGGCGCCATCACCTCAGTGCCATAGCTGGCGGGAAAACCGCCGCCAATGTTCAGAAGGGTCAGCTCATGTCCGGCGCTCTTGGCTGCGCGCCAGACCTGCGCCACCTGATCAAGCGTGTCGGCCCACATCTGCGGATCACGGGTCTGCGATCCGACATGGAAGGAGAGACCAGATACGCATAGACCAAGGTCGCGGGCACGGTCCATCAGGGTCAGCGCCATCGCAGGGGTACAGCCGAACTTACGGCTCAACGGCCAATCAGCGCCGGTCGCCTCAACCAGCAGACGGATACAAACCCGCGCACCCGGCGCGTGCTCAGCCAGTTTCTCCATCTCTGCCAAGGCATCAACGGCGAAATGCGTGATACCGATCTCATGCGCGAAAGCGATATCAGCCGGGCGCTTGATGGTGTTGCCAAAGGTAATTTGGCTCGGCTTTGCGCCAGCGGCCAGACACATCTCAATCTCAGCACGGCTGGCAGCATCGAAATTCGCCCCCATGCGGGTCAGGCGACGCAGGATCTGCGGCTCCGGATTGGCTTTAACAGCGTAGTGAATACGGGCGCGGCCCAGACCCTGCGCGAGGGCGGCGTATTGCCGGGCAACAGCCTGACTGTCGATCACCAGTGTCGGTCGGTCAAACGCGTTCTGTGCAATGTAAGACAGGTGGCGAGAAACGGGGACAATAGCATCTTGACGGGCAAGTTGCCCGGTTACGTTTGCGTTCATGGTCATCTCCAAAAGACCCGGCCATCTATGACCGCTCACTTCAATCAGAGACGTTACCGTCGCTACGTAACCATGGGGGATAACCCTTGGGACAGAGGCGCGTGCGTTGGCGTCTGTGCGCCATATCCACCAAAGCAATGAGTCGATCAAGCATTTTTTTCGCCTTATCCCTCAACTTATACGGGATATTTACGTATGCTATGTGTCAAGGGTCTCACCAGCCGTGCCACATGGTGGTTTTGGGCGTATCCCCTGCCTACCCCGCCTGACGCAGGCACAGTTTCGGCGCTGCAGAGCCGGGTTGTACGGCCCCGCAAGCGGCACATCTCCATTGGTCAGCGGCACGCTCCTGCCGCCAACGACAATGTCGGCTAAGACTGGACGTCTTGTGTCGCCATAGGAAATATCCAAAAACGCCGAGCAACAGAAAGATGATCAACACGGGCATGCGGCCTGTCTATCTACCGTTTTATTCAGCCGCAACTGTCGCCAACGCCTATGCGCTCCTACCGATCAGGCCGCAGCGTAGTAGTCGACGACACCCTCAGTGATCGCGGGATCTGCGGCAGGCACGTATGGTTCCGGCACATAGTAAGCCCAGGCCTGTTCCAGATGTGCCAGTGCGTCGGCAGCTCGCTCTGCCTTCGGTGACGTCGAAGAGTTTGCAGCGGTCTGGTGAAATTGCTTCGCGGCTTGATCGGTCATGTGATCGCTCCTGCTCAAGAAAATACCTCTTCCCTGCTCAGGAATTTATGCCTGTGAGCGTGGCAACACACCCTCCGTTTCAACAAGATCGCCATGCGTGCAGCGCAACCCCTTCTGAGAGTGATTACTGACAAGACAGAGTCTGGCGATACAAAGAAAAACGCCGCCCGGAGTTCCTGAGCGGCGTTTGGTCATGCGTACGCTGTGTCAGATCAGACCGCGCGTTCCACCATCATCTGTTTGATGTGCGAAATCGCCTTGGCCGGGTTCAGCCCCTTCGGGCAGGTTTTGGCACAGTTCATGATCGTGTGGCAGCGGTAGAGCTTAAACGGATCTTCCAGTTCGTCCAGACGCTCCGGTGTCGCCTCATCCCGGCTGTCGATGATCCAGCGATATGCGTGCAGCAACGCAGCTGGCCCAAGATAGCGATCGCCGTTCCACCAGTAGCTGGGGCAGGACGTCGAACAGGAGGCGCACATCACACATTCATAAAGACCGTCGAGTTTCTTGCGGTCCTCGATAGACTGCTTCCACTCTTTTGCAGGGCGGTTGGTCTTGGTTTCCAGCCATGGCATGATTGAGGCATGCTGCGCATAGAAATGCGTCAAATCGGGGATCAGATCCTTCACCACCGGCATATGCGGCAGCGGATAGACCTTCACGTCGCCCTTAATTTCATCCAGCCCGTAAATACAAGCCAGCGTATTGATGCCGTCGATGTTCATCGCGCAGGAGCCGCAGATCCCTTCGCGACAAGACCGGCGGAATGTCAGGGTTGGATCAATCTCATTCTTGATCTTGATGAGCGCGTCCAGAACCATCGGACCGCATTTATCCATATCGACAAAATAGGTATCCACCTGCGGGTTCTTGCCGTCATCCGGGTTCCAGCGATAGATGCTGAACTTGCGCACATTGGTTGCGCCTTCGGGCTTGGGCCAGGTTTTACCCGTGGTGATCTTGGAATTTTTCGGAAGTGCGAATTCGACCATAGATCGTTCTCCTTGCTTAGCTGCCCACCAACCGCAGGCGCGAGGCACTGCGGAGGCAGGAGATCGGTGTCAGCGGCCCGGACAGACCGGATCGCTGATCTTTGGGTGTCGCGGCCATGCCTGCCGCAATTTCGTAGACGCAGGACGGCATCAGAACAGCCCTCCCGCCGTAAAAGGGGGGTGCTCTGCCAGTTGTGAAAGCCGGGCCGCATCATCGGGATAGTGCCGCGTCAAAGCCGCCAACAGCGCCTCATCACGGGCCGCAAGGTGCAGGATCGCCTGATATTCGGCATCCCCCACCATCTGTCGGCAGCGCTGATCCGTCTTCAGATCAAAATCGGCGTCACCTTGATCCTTGTCGAAGGAGGACCCACCGCCGTAGGTTTGCATCTTACCGAGCGTGTTGTCCGCAACTGGCAAGTCCAGACGGTCCAGCAGATCCTTCCGATAGTTGGCACTGCGCATCCAATGGTCGTAATCAACCACCACCAGCGCCAGCTCATTCGCCTGAGAGGCCAGCTCCAGCATTCTCCGATAGCTGTCGATCGCCCGCAGAATGACGGCATTGCGCTGAACCAGAGAAAAAGCAGGGTTGCCCTGAAGCTTCTTCAACAACGACGCGGACCAGTTCAGAAACCCACGCAATAGCAGGACATCGCCACTCAGCAGCCCCTCATCCAGATCACCGGAAACAGGCCGATCAAACCCGTAGTCGGAGGGAACCGTATCCTCATAGGAGATCAGCAACAGGCCACCCGGAGCCATAGACGCACCTAGGCTGGTCAAATCTCCAATTTCATGGCGGGACAGCCGCAGAGCATTGCGCTCCCCCCCCTGATGGTGCGTCAACGGCGCCCGTCCGGGCTTGCAATTATTGAAGAACAGAGCCTGCTGACCCGGCGCATTGCGCTGTAGCCAATTGGCAACCGCATGATTGCCTGAACGGCGCATCCCGAACAGGCGCAGTGCCACATCCGGCTGCCAACCAAGATCCGGCCAACCGCAGTGTCGCTCTGCACCAGAGGCCAGGGATGGTGTCGAGACGTCTTGTTCGACCGTCATCATAGCTGCCCCCAACCATGTACACTCAGCTCCCGCAAACGGGCGCTGAGTGTCATGTGATATGCAGGGGCTGGGTACATCAAGGTCTTAGAACGTCCGTGCCTTGGGTGCGATCTTCGCCTCGCTGATACCGCCTTCGGCCTCGGTCGTGAGGGGATCCACGATCACCGGACGATAGGACAGATCCACCTTGTTGCCGTCGACACGGCTGACAGTATGGACCCGCCACTTCTCATCGTTACGGCTGGTGAAATCCTCATGAGCATGGGCACCACGGCTTTCCTGACGTGCCTCTGCCCCGACAATTGTCGCAAGGGCGTTTGGCATCAGGTTGGTCAGCTCAAGCGTTTCCATCAGGTCCGAGTTCCAGACCAGCGACCGGTCCGTCACAGCCAGATCATCGATCTTCGCCGCGATGGCGGTCATCTTCGTCACACCTTCCGCCATGGTCTCCGACGTGCGGAACACCGCAGCGTCGCTCTGCATGGTGCGCTGCATCTCCAGACGCAGGTCCGCAGTTGGGATGCTGCCCTTGGCATGGCGCAGACCGTCAAACCGGTCGAAGGCTTTGTCCACCTGCGCCTGATTAAGCACAGGGTTGGGCGCCTCTGCATCAACGACCTTGCCTGCGCGAATTGCTGCAGCTCGGCCAAAGACCACGAGATCGATCAGCGAGTTCGAACCCAGACGGTTGGCACCATGCACCGAAGCACAGCCCGCCTCACCCACGGCCATGAGGCCTGGCACCACAGCGGTTGGATCATCCGCGGTTGGGTTCAGCACCTCCCCCCAGTAGTTGGTGGGGATACCGCCCATGTTGTAGTGGACGGTCGGCAGAACCGGGATCGGCTCTTTGGTCACGTCCACGCCGGCGAAGATCTTCGCGCTTTCCGAAATCCCCGGCAGGCGCTCAGCCAACGCTTCGGCTGGCAGGTGCGAGAGGTTCAGGTGAATGTGATCACCATGTTCCCCAACGCCGCGACCTTCGCGGATTTCCATGGTCATCGAACGCGAAACATAGTCACGCGGCGCCAGATCCTTATACTGGGGGGCATAACGCTCCATGAACCGCTCGCCTTCGGAGTTGGTCAGATAACCGCCTTCACCGCGCGCACCTTCAGTGATCAGACAGCCGGAGCCATAGATGCCCGTGGGGTGGAATTGCACGAATTCCATATCCTGCAATGCCAGGCCAGCACGGGCCACCATACCACCGCCATCGCCGGTGCAGGTATGCGCAGATGTCGCGGAGAAATACGCCCGGCCGTAGCCGCCAGTCGCCAGCACAACCATCTTGGCGTTGAAGACATGCATGGTGCCGTCGTCCAGCTTCCAGCAGACAACGCCCTGACACTGCCCATCCTCGGACATGATCAGATCGATCGCGAAATACTCGACATAGAACTCAGCATTGTTCTTCAGCGATTGACCATAGAGTGTGTGCAGGATCGCGTGACCAGTCCGGTCCGCAGCGGCACAGGTCCGCTGCACTGCGGGGCCTTCGCCAAACTCTGTGGTGTGACCACCAAAGGGGCGTTGGTAGATCTTGCCTTCCTCGGTACGTGAGAACGGCACGCCATAGTGCTCCAGCTCATAAACCGCCTTAGGCGCCTCGCGCGCCAGATACTCCATCGCATCGGTGTCGCCGAGCCAGTCAGACCCCTTGACCGTGTCATACATATGCCACTGCCAATGATCAGGCCCCATATTGGACAGCGACGCCGCGATGCCGCCCTGAGCCGCCACTGTATGCGAGCGTGTCGGGAAGACCTTCGTCACGCAAGCCGTGCGCAGCCCCTGCTCCGCCATGCCGAGGGTGGCGCGCAATCCGGCACCACCGGCGCCAACCACGACCACGTCATAATCATGTGTTTCGTATTCGTAAGCAGCCATTGAAAACCTCGGAATTTACAGCGCCAGGCGGATCAGCGCATAGGCGCTGACCGCGGCCACGGCATAAGACAGACAGGTGACCAGAATGATCGTCAGACGACCGGCAAAGCCATGGACATAGTCTTCGATCATGATCTGCGCACCGGATTTGAAGTGCATCATGCCGACCCAGATGGTCAGCAGTGCAACAAGTGCAGGAAACGGGCGCGCGTAATAGGCGGTGATCTCTTCGTAGGATCCGCCCAGCGCCGAGCCAAAGGTAAAGACGAACAGGGGCACCAGGATCAGCAACCCGATGGAGCTGACCTGCATCGACCAGTGATGTGCTGTACCGGATTTCGCAGCACCCATGCCAACGGCACGCTTGCGATCTGTCAAATAACGCATTGCGATTGCTCCTTCAGATCAGACGATAACAAGGGTGAGGACGGTCAGCACAACCGATCCGATAATGACGAACCAACCCAATTTCTGCGCGGGTTCCAGATCCAACATCTTGCCGTTGTCCCAGATCAGGTGACGCACACCGGCCAGCGTGTGATACCAGAGGCCAAGCACCGACAGGCTCATCACGATGTCGCCGAACCAGCTGGTCATTACAGCATTGGCAGTGCGGAAGTAGTCTTCAGAGGTTGCCGCCGCCAGGAACCACCAGGCGATCAGCAACGCGCTCACGATAAGGGCATTGCCCGTAATCCGCGTCAGGATCGAGGTGATCGAAGTGATCTGCGGGCGATAGACCTGCAAATGTGGCGAAAGCGGGCGGTTGCCCCGATTTACATCGGCCATGTTGGCTCCTTTCCGGTTAGCTGACGACGTTTTAGCGGTTTTTTACGTCCTGTCACGCAAACGAGCGGTAAAAATGCGCAGTTATTTTTAGGAATGCCGCGAAAACAACAATATGTGATCACACGCTTCCGGTAAGTGATCACAAAACAGGATACACGGGAATCCTTACAGAATCACATGGTGTTCGCGAATTTATGGGATCGCCGGGTGAAAGCTGCTCAATCCGGCATTCTGCTGCGCCACTTCGCGTAACAGCTTTTTACGGATTGCTTGCGGATAGTCCTCAAACCCTGCCGCCGTCTGCACAAAGGCACCCGCTCCATGAATGACCTGCTCGAAGAAATAGGCCGTTAGATCAGGCTCGCTCTCCTCAATGGCCAACGCATTCACCGTGATGCCAGCCGCGCTGAGCGCGCCTCGGATGGCGGTTGGCTCCACCCCTTCGTTGGACGGCCCGTCTCCAGAGACATCAATCACGCGTCGGCGGCATCCGGGTACGGTTTGAAACTGCTCAATGGCCAGCTGCAGCGCCTCTCCTATACCGGTTGCATAGTTGCGCCAGGGCCGCGGCGCCGCCGCGATATCAGCCGCCAGTTGGTCCAAGGCTTGGAAGTCCGAAGCGTGCCGCCAGCTGAGCGTCAGCTCCTGACGACCACTGCCCGACCACTGAATCAATGCCACACGCGCCTGCGCACGCACCAAGGCCTCCGCCACGACCCCATCCTGCAATGCTGCGGCCAGACCTTCCATCTGTGTTCGGTATTCTTCGACATCGACGCTACCCGAGACGTCCACTGCAAGCACCAATGCCAGATCACAGGCGCGCGCCGGTATTGGCACCTGGACAACAAGCATGAAAACCAACAGTCGAAAAATCCGCATAAGGCCAGCTTAACTAAAACCGAACCGCTGCCCTATTGTTTTTCTCGTGATTGGTTTTGATCCACAAACAATGTCTCTATCGGTGCCCAGTGGGACAGCGGACGACGGCTAAGACGATCGTAGGCAAACCAATTTCCGCCTCCGGGCGGTTGGTCCCACCGTCGGTCAATTTCCAGCCCCGCCAGCGCACAATAGAGCAGCGTACCAACAGCGCCATGACCACAGATGATTAACGCACGCCTTTCGTGATCTGCCTCTGCGGCGAGCACCTCGCGTAGAATGCGGACCTGTGCCGCTTGCGCTGTCTCCCAACCCCGGACTGATCGCGTAGGGCTGGCAAAAAACGCGTCCGCTTGCCGCTCAAACGCGTCCGGCGGCATAAACCCGGTGCTGCTGCGATCATTCTCATGGGTGTGGGGGCGCTGCTCAAGATCCACACCCAGCGCATCGGCCAGCGGTGTGGCCGTCTCGATCGCTTTGCGCTCTGCACTACAAACCATTGCAACAGGACAAGTCGACAACAGACCCGCAACACGTTTCGCCAACCAATCAACGCGTTCCGCCCCCAATGGGGACAACTGCCACTCAGTCACCTGAACCTGCGAGTCCACGATAACCTGAGGATGGGTGATATAGATCGCCGTCTGTGGCGTCAGTTGCATGGCGCGACCTCTCTGCCCCTGCGTTAGAGCGGCATGAGCGCCCAATAATCGAGATCCAGCAAGACCTCTGAGCGATATTTTCCATCCTCGCCCTTCAGCTGGAAGGGCGCCCCACCGCTGGTCGCCACCAGCCGCAACCGGATAGCGCCAACACCGGGCGCACTGGTCTCAGCCTTGTCCAACACTTCGGACCAGGCACGGATCGTCATGCCGGCCGTACATGGGTTAGCATGCGCGCCGCCATTCAGCCCGACAATCATCTGTGCATTGGCAAGACCATTAAACGACAAAGCCCGCGCCATAGAGATCACATGACCACCATAGATCAGCCGCGATCCATCTGGGCGCGCAGTGGTATCAAAATGGACCTTCGCCGTGTTCTGCCACAGCCGGGTTGCGAGCATATGCTCGGCCTCTTCGACCGTGACCCCGTCGATGTGGTCGATCTGCTCCCCCACCTCGTAATCACCCCAGCGATGCGCCTCCCCCGCCAGAGCAAAATCATAACCGGAGAAATCCAGCCCTTTGGGAATGACCAGATCCTCAGCCGGCATCACCCTAGTGAGTTCGGGAATACAGGTTTCGGGCGCGGGCAACTCCAGATTGCCTTTGCGCACCATAACCCAGCGCACATAGTCCAACACGCAGTCATCACGCTGGTTCAGGCCGCGTGTGCGGACATAAACTACCCCGGATTTGCCGTTGGAATTCTGTTTGACCCCGATCACTTCACTCTCAGCGCGCAGGGTATCACCAGCGTAGACCGGCAGATGCCAGCGTCCTTCGGCATAGCCAAGGTTTGCCACCGCATTCAACGAGACATCCGGAACGGTCTTTCCAAAGACCATGTGGAACGCCGCCAGATCCTCAAGCGGCGCTCCCAATAGACCACATCCACGCGCAAATTCATCCGAGGAGTAGAGCGCATGCCGCGCCGGGTAGAGCGCGTGATACAATGCACGCTCCCCGCCCGAGACGGTGCGCGGTACCGCATGATGCAGCACATCGCCAACAGCATAATCCTCAAAGAAGCGGCCCGGAGTGGTCTTGGCCATTAGTGTTCTCCCAGTTTGGTGTCAGGGGTGTAGGTGCCGGGCACCTCTTTCACCACGGATTGGCCGCAGCGCATGATCCCCTTCACGGGGTCGAAAGTTTGGGTCGGACTGCCGTAGAGCTCCCACCCTTTGTTCAGCGCGTCAGTCACCTTGTGGCAGAAGGCTGACGTGTCGTCCTCAGACAGAAATCGATAAAGTTTCATCAGTGATCACCCCGGAAAAGGCGAGGGGCCGACAAGCCCGTGGACATAGCCGATCACACCGAGAAGCACGATCGACGCAACGAAGAACATGCCGTCCTTGGCAAGACGGCCCTTTGGGTTTGCTGTCCAGACTGGCTCAGCACGGTTGATCACAATCATTTCTGCCAGCGCCCAGATCAGCATGCTCCCAAAGAGCACAAAGGACGCAGGATCCCAGTTAACCAGCAGATGTGCGACCGCCCACATCGCAACACCCAGCAACATCGGGTGGCGGAGTTTGTAAAACAGTGCGCCTTTGCTGGGGCCAGGGCTGGTGAAATAAAGTGCCAGCAGCATCAATGTGTTATTGATATGCGTAAAGAACGGCGGCGGCAGGGCCAGATCGAAGGACTCGGCACTGCGGTACCCGATAACCATCAGAACCACACTCGCCAACAGAATAAGCGCAATCAGCCCCTTGCCACGATCACCAAGAGCAGCGCGTGCATCAGGCGCCAAACGTTTGAAAAAATGGGCGCCCCACCAAATCAGGATGCCTAGAAGCAACAATGCCATGTCAGTCTCCCAAAGAATTATGACTGACCCAACGCCTAGGCTGAAACCGCTGCGATTGCATCCGCTTTTGCAAGAATTTCACGGGCGGTCGCCACGTGCAAATTCTCGACAATCTTGCCATCGACCACGGCCACACCCTGCCCCTCGGCCTCCGCGGCATCAAAGGCAGCGATCTGACGTCGTGCGAGGTCAATCTCGTCCTCGGAGGGAGCGAAGGCGGAATTTGCCACATCCACCTGCGCCGGGTGGATCAATGTCTTGCCATCAAACCCCATGTCGCGGCCCTGATCGCACTCGGCTTCCAACCCTTCGGCATCCTTGAAGGCGTTGTAGACCCCGTCGACAATTATGATGCCTTTCGCCTTGGCCGCCAGCAGGCACTGGCCCAGCCCCGCCATCAGCGGCAACCGGTCCGGGCGGAAGCGGGTCTGCAACTCTTTCGCAAGATCATTCGTCCCCATGACCATGCCTTGCAATAGCGGATGCGCGGCGATGGCCGCGGCATTCAACATGCCGCGCGGTGTTTCCATCATCGCCCACAACGGCTTATCCCCCGTGATCACTGCCAGGGCATCCAGATCTTCTGGAGAGGATACTTTGGGCAGCAAAATCGCATCGCAGTCCATCCTGGCCGCCGCCGCAGCATCAGCGCGCCCCCACACGGTATCCAACCCATTGATCCGAACGATCTTCATCCGCGCGCCATAGCCACCTGCGCGCAGCGCCTCTTCCAACGTCTGGCGGGCGTTCACTTTCTCTTCAGCTGAGACCGCATCCTCCAAGTCAAAGATGATTGCATCAACCGGGAGGCTGCGCGCCTTTTCCAGAGCACGCAGCTTGGATCCAGGGATATAGAGGACGGACCTATAAGGACGTATGCGCGGATCCATGAGTGACCTCCCGAGTCATTTTGTTGCGCAAACGGCTACATAATTGAAAGTAAGCTTTCAAGTGAAATGATGCCGCACCGCAGAATACGCAACGTCGACGCAGTAGATGAAAAATGCCCAAACCAACACAGAATACTGATAAATAACGTAATTATTGAGGTTACCCTCCAAGAACGGGCCGTTAAGAGGATATCAGCATCTTTTTGCCACTCTGTTTGCACCGGATGAGGATCGAACCAAAACGGCATCACACATCCGGGAGCGGGCACAGCAGCCCGTGCAGACGATGACGCGATACCGGTACGGCGCACAACCTGTCCGGGTCTGATCTCATGACCCGAAGGGCTAGCCCGCCGCCGGATCTTCCGGAAAGGGTAAAACCCATGTTGAAGAAGACGTTTGAAATTGCAGTCCTCAATAGCGCCGCTTTGGCAATACTCACACTGATGGCACTGCCCGCTGTCGCACAGACCAGCAACAACTGCGCACCCCGCGATCAGGTTGTAAAGCGCCTTGCCGAACGCTACGGCGAAAGTCGTCAGAGCATCGGCATCGGCCAGCGCGGAGTGGTGATGGAAACATTCGCCTCGGCGGATACAGGCAGTTGGACCATCACGATTACCACCCCCGGCGGCGTTACCTGCCTTGTGGCCTCTGGACAATCATTTGAATTCCTGGCGGAGGCCTTACCAGTGGTCGACAGTGACGCCTGAGCAGGCGTCGTTGCAAAGTAAGCCACCGAGGTGAGGCGCCCCGCCTGATCAGCGGGCGGAGGGGAAGCGTGGAGACGGGCCCTCTGCCAGCGGCGCAAGCCGCGTCCTCGTGATCCGCTCAAGCGTCAATGGGGCTTATATGGGGCTTATTCAGTGCATATCCGAGGTTCAACAGTGGGCTGAAACATGCAGAAACTCAGCAACACCGCGCCCCTCGCGGGCCTCCCCCTCAGGTCAGCCCGTCCCAAATCAGCTTTGTCCCGGTGGTAACCAGCAGCACATAGGTCAGGCCAAAAAACACAGGCTCAGATACGCGGTGATGCAAACGGACCCCGATCCAGGCCCCCAGCAGGGCGAAGGGCGCCAGCATCAGATCCAGCGTCAACGACGCAGGCGTCACCATCCCAAGCATCGCATAGGGAACAAACTTTGCGGCATTCAGAATACCGAACACTAATACGGTTGAAGCCTGGTACTCAGTTTTGCTCATACTGCGGCCAAGCAAATAAACAGCTGCTGGCGGCCCACCAGCGTGGCTCACGAAACTTGTGAACCCGGCAACCACACCAGCCACAACTCCTGTGACATCCGCCTTTTCGCGTGGCTTGACCAGTCGCACCCGGAGCCGCCCGGACAGCTGCCAGGCAACAAACGCGACCGAGATCGCACCAATCAATACCCGCATCGCGTCGGCATCAACGGATTTGTAAAACGCTGCCCCCAGTGCCACGCCTGGTAAACCGCCGAGGATCAGTAACAGAGACTCCCGCAGCCGCCAGCGTCCCCAATAGGGCCGCAGCGAGACCGCATCGATCAACATCAGCAATGGCAACATAAAGGCAAGCGCCACTCCGGGTTCCACAATCAGAGCGAGAATCGAAGATGACGCAAAAGCTGCGCCCGATCCGAAACCGGCCTTGGAAACACCGGCAAATGTAATTGCCAAAACCGCTATCAGAAAAAACATCACTGTGATCTCAGGCATCTGAGAAATCCCTCTAAGTGCCTTATATGTCGGTTTTTTAAACGCATCTGTCTGATTTGAACAGTCTGCGGCACATCGGCCTTCCCGGCGCAGGGATCTTGCGCCACGCCACGGAACGGCTTAGTCCTCCCCGCAATCACAACCGGACCGGAGATAAATTCCAATGGCTCGACCCAAAATCGCCCTGATTGGCGCAGGTCAGATCGGTGGCACACTTGCCCACCTCGCAGCACTGAAAGAACTCGGCGACGTCGTCCTGTTCGACATTGCCGAAGGCACCCCCGAAGGCAAGGCGCTCGACATCGCCGAATCCGGTCCTTCCGAAGGCTTCGACGCCAAGCTGAAGGGCACCCAATCCTATGAGGACATCGCTGGCGCAGACGTCTGCATCGTGACGGCTGGTGTGCCGCGCAAGCCTGGTATGAGCCGCGATGACCTGCTGGGCATCAACCTCAAGGTCATGAAATCCGTAGGTGAAGGCATCCGTGATCACGCGCCAGATGCGTTTGTGATCTGCATCACCAACCCTCTGGATGCGATGGTCTGGGCTCTGCGCGAATTCTCCGGCCTGCCCCACGAGAAAGTCTGCGGCATGGCCGGTGTGCTGGACAGCGCCCGCTTCCGCCACTTCCTGGCAGAAGAATTCAACGTCTCCATGAAAGACGTCACCGCATTTGTTCTGGGTGGCCACGGTGACACCATGGTGCCGCTGACACGCTACTCGACCGTTGCTGGTATCCCGCTGCCTGATCTGGTCAAGATGGGCTGGACCAGCCAGGAGAAACTGGATGCAATTGTTCAGCGCACCCGCGATGGTGGCGCAGAGATCGTCGGTCTGCTGAAAACCGGCTCCGCCTTCTACGCACCAGCAACCTCCGCCATCGAGATGGCCGAAGCCTACCTCAAGGATCAGAAACGCGTCCTGCCCTGCGCGGCCTATGTTGACGGCGCTCTCGGCCTCAAAGGCATGTATGTCGGCGTGCCGACAGTGATCGGCGCTGGCGGCATCGAACGTGTCATCGACATCAAGATGACCTCGGACGAGCAAACCATGTTCGACAACTCTGTCAACGCGGTCAAAGGCCTGGTCGAAGCGTGCAAAGGTATCGATGGTTCGCTGGCCTAAGGTCCAACCAGAACATCGTGAATTCATTGGAAGGCCCGCCCAATTGGCGGGCCTTTTTCTTTGCCTTCCCGTAAGTGGGCGTCCTGAGCGCCGCTTCGTACCCGCTCACGCGCAGCCAAGGCCCGCCACAATGAAATCCGCACGAGCCGCAACGTCGGTCTTCGGCAATACGACGATATCATATCCCAGCATCAGATAACCCGCCCGCAGCCGTGTGTATTCGTCAATCGCCTGCGCGTAGCTGTGCCGTCGCTCCGTATTCTGCCGATAGATTTCCGGCCAGGGTGGCGTGAGAAAGACCACGTCATGATAGCGCTCGGAAGGATCAAGAGTGGTCGCAACCGAGGCCCCGCACGCGTGTTCCAGTGCAAGGGCCGCGTCCACCAACCCACGATCAAAGAACACCCACCCCTCTACGGTTGCAACCTGTTGCCGGTCGGTGCGCGCCAGTTCCATTGCGCGCCGGGCGAAGATCTCCATATTTACCCAAGGAAGGGCAGCCCCCACGCCGTCCATCTCTTGTGCGACGATCCGGCGCCCTGGCTCCGGCACCGTCGCAAACCCCCGCCGCGACAGCTCTGCCAGCAGCGTTGATTTCCCCCCGCCGGAACATCCGGACAGGATCACATGCCGTGTCTTGATGTCCGCAGTCATATTGGTACTCCAACCCTCCATGGCAATTGGCACCCCCCTATTTTCAACCCCATCATGCGGCCCCGGACCAAGCTGCAACACTGCAGCCCAATCAGTTACGTCTTAACGTGATGAATGCCGCATCAGTCTAACGTAGGGTCGGAGTTGATCAAAACCGCTCCTATCGAATCAACCACGTTCACCTCTTGTAAATTTGTGATCACACGTCGGAAAGCCGTGATCACAAAATCGATAAATCTTCGGGATTTTTTTACCAGCCGTAAGAAAACCCTTTAAACATTGGCGCTATGACGGCGTATTAGATCAAGATAATTGCAGCCAGACGGGACAGTTTCAGATGAACATCCACGAATATCAGGCCAAGGCCCTCCTCCGCAGCTACGGCGCGCCGGTTTCGGACGGGCGTGTGGTGCTCAAGGCAGAAGATGCCAAAACCGCAGCAGGTGAGCTGGACGGCCCGCTCTGGGTGGTCAAAGCTCAGATCCACGCTGGGGGTCGCGGCAAAGGCTCCTTCAAGGAAGCCGACGCAGGCGAAAAAGGCGGCGTGCGCCTGACCAAATCGGTCGAAGAAGCCGCTGACGAAGCCAAGAAAATGCTGGGCCGCACGCTTGTGACCCACCAGACCGGCCCGGCCGGCAAACAGGTGAACCGCATTTACATCGAGGCCGGCTCCGGCATTCAGACCGAACTCTACCTCGCGCTGCTGGTGGACCGCCAGACCTCGCGCATTTCTTTTGTCTGCTCCACCGAGGGCGGCATGGACATCGAGGAAGTGGCAGAAGCCACCCCCGAGAAAATCCTGTCCTTCTCCGTTGATCCGGCAACTGGCTACCAGCCGTTCCACGGCCGCCGCATCGCCTTCTCTCTGGGTCTTGAGGGCCAGCAGATCAAGCAATGCGTCAAACTGATGGGCCAGCTTTACAAGGCATTTGTCGAAAAAGACATGGAAATGCTGGAGATCAACCCGCTGATCGTCTCCGACAGCGGCGATCTGAAGGTGCTGGACGCCAAGGTCGGCTTTGACGGCAACGCGGTTTATCGCCACGCCGATATCTCCGAACTGCGCGACACCACCGAGGAAGACCCCAAGGAGCTGGAAGCGTCCAAATATGACCTGAACTACATCGCTCTGGACGGTGAGATCGGCTGCATGGTGAACGGTGCGGGTCTGGCGATGGCCACCATGGACATCATCAAGCTCTACGGTGCTGAGCCTGCGAACTTCCTCGATGTTGGCGGCGGCGCCACCAAGGAGAAAGTGACCGAGGCGTTCAAGATCATCACCTCTGACCCGAACGTCAAAGGCATCCTGGTCAACATCTTCGGCGGTATCATGCGCTGCGACGTCATCGCCGAGGGCGTGGTCGCCGCGGTGAAGGAAGTCGGCCTGAAGGTACCGCTGGTTGTTCGCCTCGAAGGCACCAACGTGGAAGCCGGCAAAGACATCATCAACACCTCCGGTCTTGATGTCATCGCAGCCGACAACCTGTCCGACGGCGCCGAGAAAATCGTGAAGGCGGTTAAGGGTTAATCCGTATGCGATCCTCCCTCGCTTGCCTTGTAATGCTGATGTTGGCCGCTTGCCAGACGACAACGTCTGGATCATCAACGGCTTCGGCTCCAAGCAACGTTGTTGCAACAAAGCCGGGTGCACGTCCCCTGGACGCGATGGCATCAACGTCTTTGTTTCGTTCGATTTGCGTGGCTACCTACCCCAACCTGCCAAAAGCCAAGCAAGTTCTGGCAGAGCTGGGGTTTGCGCAAAATCCTACGACGGGAACGTATTATGACGGAAAGCGTGACGTTTCTTTCAAACTTGGAAGTGGTCAGAGCGGGAAAAGTTGTTCGATGGTCTTCTCATCGAAGGAAGAGCCATCAGAGCTGGCAATTGCCTTCTCGGTAGCAAGTACTGTTGGCGACAAGAACGGCAGTGCGAATGTACTTGTTCACCCACAAGGCAAGTTCGCTGAGACCAAATCAGTGGGCGGCAGCTCCATGCGTTTCCAGCATCGAGGGCGGATCAACAACAAATCGTATTTTAACGCGTCTCTCGTAGGCGTGAAATAGACAAGGAGACTCCACCAATGGCAGTCCTTATCGACGAAAACACCAAGGTCATCTGTCAGGGCTTCACCGGCTCGCAGGGCACCTTTCACTCTGAACAGGCCATCGCTTATGGCACCAAGATGGTCGGCGGCGTGACACCGGGCAAAGGTGGCCAGACCCACCTGAACCTACCGGTGTTCAACTCCGTACACGAAGCCAAGCACGTGACCGAGGCGAATGCCTCTGTGATCTATGTGCCGCCCCCCTTTGCGGCGGACTCCATCCTTGAGGCCATTGATGCCGAGATGGAGCTGATTGTCTGCATCACCGAGGGCATCCCGGTTCTGGACATGATGAAGGTGAAGCGCGCGCTGGAAGACAGCAAATCGCGCCTGATCGGCCCGAACTGCCCCGGCGTGATCACGCCTGATGCCTGCAAAATCGGCATCATGCCCGGCCACATCCACAAGCGTGGCTCGGTCGGCGTTGTATCTCGTTCAGGTACCCTGACCTATGAGGCGGTGAAGCAGACCGCTGATATCGGTCTGGGCCAGTCCACCGCTGTGGGCATTGGCGGCGACCCGATCAAGGGCACCGAGCACATCGACGTTCTGGACATGTTCCTGAATGATGATGAGACCCAGTCGATCATCATGATCGGTGAAATCGGTGGCTCCGCTGAAGAAGAAGCGGCAGAATTCATCGCCGAGCAGAAGAAAAAAGGCCGCTGGAAGCCCATCGCAGGCTTTATCGCAGGCCGCACAGCCCCTCCGGGCCGCCGCATGGGTCACGCTGGTGCAATCGTTGCCGGTGGCAAAGGTGGTGCCGAGGACAAAATCGAGGCGATGAAATCCGCTGGTATTGTTGTCGCCGATAGCCCTGCCACACTGGGCGAGGCCGTGCTAAAGGCCATCGGCAAATAATGCCGCATGTCGCCGCATATGGCGCAGATTATTTGAACCGGGGCAGATCATCCGCATCTGCCCCGGTTTCGGGCACTCCGCAAGGATGCCCGCCCTCCCAACTGTTGGATCCTTTTGCCGATAGGATTGTTACCTCCAGAGGCCGATCTTATCTGCTGCAGGATTCCAGAGACGTTTTACTCTTCCGAAACGCCTTCTGATCAGGCTGCCCCTCATGACCCCAGGTCGCACTAGAACCGGTCCCAACCCGCAAGAGGTACTTACATGACCGACCAGAGCCCTAACGAACTCTTCCATGCCTCCTCCTTCATGCAGGGGCACAATGCTGAGTATCTTGAGCAGCTCTATGCCCAATACGCCAACGACCCCAACGCGGTGGATGCCGCCTGGGCTGAGTTCTTTCGGCAGATGGGTGACGCAGAACTTGATGTGAAGGCGGAGGCCGCTGGCCCCTCCTGGGCGCGCGCTGACTGGCCGCCTGCCCCCAATGATGATCTGACAGGCGCGCTGACCGGCGAGTGGCCTGCCCCGGCAGAGGCCAAGGGTGCCGGCAAGAAGATCAAGGAACAGGCTGCCGCCAAGGGCGTCGAAGTAACCGATGACCAAGTGCAGCGCGCTGTTCTGGATTCGATCCGGGCCCTGATGCTGATCCGGGCCTACCGGATCCGCGGCCATCTGGCAGCTAATCTCGATCCGCTCGGTATGCGCGAGGAGGCCCAGCATCCCGAACTGGATCCGCGCACCTATGGTTTCACCGAAGCTGACATGGACCGCCCGATCTTCATCGACAACGTGCTGGGGCTTCAGGTCGCCTCGATGCGCCAGATCGTCAGCATTGTGAAGCGGACCTACTGCGGCACCTTCGCGCTGCAATACATGCACATCTCCGATCCCGAACAGGCCAGCTGGCTGAAGGAGCGGATCGAGGGTTATGACAAGGAAATCACCTTCACCCGCGAAGGTCGCAAGGCGATCCTCAACAAAATGGTTGAAGCAGAGGGCTTCGAAAAATTCCTGCACGTCAAATACATGGGCACCAAACGCTTTGGTCTTGATGGTGGCGAAAGCCTGATTCCAGCGATGGAGCAGATCATCAAACGCGGCGGCGCGCTGGGGATCCGCGATATCGTCATCGGCATGCCGCACCGGGGCCGTCTCTCGGTGCTCGCCAATGTGATGCAGAAACCCTACAAGGCGATCTTCAATGAATTTCAGGGCGGCAGCTTTAAGCCCGAGGATGTTGATGGCTCGGGCGATGTGAAATATCACCTCGGCGCCTCTTCTGACCGCGAATTTGACGGCAACTCCGTTCACCTGTCATTGACCGCGAACCCCTCGCACCTTGAGGCCGTAAACCCGGTTGTTCTGGGCAAGGTTCGCGCAAAGCAGGACCAGCTCAAGGACAGCGAACGCACCAAGGTGCTGCCGATTCTGCTGCACGGTGATGCGGCCTTTGCGGGTCAGGGTGTTGTAGCCGAGTGCTTTGCTCTCTCGGGCCTGCGCGGTCACAAGGCCGGCGGCACGATGCATATCGTGGTCAACAACCAGATCGGTTTCACCACGGCACCGCATTTCTCACGCTCTTCGCCCTACCCCACCGACAACGCGCTGGTGGTCGAGGCGCCGATATTCCACGTCAACGGTGACGATCCGGAAGCTGTGGTTCACGCCGCCAGGGTCGCCACGGAATTCCGCCAGAAATTCCACAAGGATGTCGTTCTCGATATCTTCTGCTACCGCCGGTTTGGCCATAACGAGGGCGACGAGCCCATGTTCACCAACCCGCTGATGTACAAGAAGATCAAGGGTCACAAGACAACGCTGTCGCTTTATACTGAGCGTCTGGTCAAGGATGGCCTGATTCCCGAGGGGGAGATTGAGGATATGAAAGCCTCATTCCAGGCCCGCCTGAATGAGGAATTCGAAGCCGGCAAGAACTTCAAGCCGAACAAGGCAGACTGGCTGGATGGCCGCTGGTCGCACCTCGACAAGAAGGATACCGATTACCAGCGCGGCCAGACCTCTGTATCGCCAGAAACCTTCAAGGAGGTCGGCACCGCTCTCAGCCGAGTGCCCGAGGGTTTCCCCGTCCACAAGACCATTGGTCGTTTCCTGGACGCGCGCGCCAAGATGGTCGATAGCGGCGAAGGAATCGACTGGGCAACTGGTGAGGCGCTGGCCTTTGGCTCTCTTCTGACCGAAGGCTATCCGGTGCGCCTGTCCGGGCAGGATGCCACGCGCGGCACCTTCTCTCAGCGCCATTCAGGTATCGTCAACCAGAACACCGAGGAGCGTTACTATCCGCTGAACAATATCCGCAGCGGCCAGTCTCATTATGAGGTGATCGACTCGGCACTGTCCGAATACGCAGTTCTCGGCTTTGAATACGGCTACTCGCTGGCGGAACCGAACGCGCTGACCCTGTGGGAAGCCCAGTTCGGCGACTTCGCCAACGGCGCCCAGATCATGTTCGACCAGTTCATCTCCTCGGGTGAATCGAAATGGCTGCGGATGTCGGGCCTCGTCTGCCTGCTGCCGCACGGTTTTGAGGGCCAGGGGCCGGAGCACTCCTCCGCCCGTCTGGAGCGCTTCCTGCAAATGTGCGGTCAGGACAATTGGATTGTCGCCAACTGCACCACACCGGCGAACTACTTCCACATCCTGCGCCGCCAGCTGCACCGCACCTTCCGCAAGCCGCTCATCATGATGACGCCAAAGTCGCTGCTGCGACACAAATTGGCAGTCAGCAAGGCCGAAGAATTCACCACCGGTTCCAGCTTCCACCGCGTTCTCTGGGATGATGCCCAGCACGGCAATTCCGACACCAAACTGGTCGCCGATGACAAGATCAAACGCGTCGTCCTCTGCTCGGGCAAGGTCTACTACGACCTCCTGGAAGAACGCGACGCCCGTGGTCTCGACGATGTGTACCTGATGCGGATCGAACAATATTACCCGTTCCCTGCCATCTCGCTCGTGAAGGAGCTTGAGCGCTTCAAAGGTGCTGAGGTGGTGTGGTGTCAGGAGGAGCCCAAAAATCAGGGCGCCTGGAGCTTCATCGAACCGAATATCGAATGGGTGCTGACGCGCATCGGCGCCAAGCACAGTCGGCCGACCTATGTCGGTCGCGCCACCTCGGCTTCGCCCGCAACGGGCCTGGCCAGCGAACACAAAGCCCAACAAGCTGCGCTCGTGAACGAAGCGCTGAGCATCGAAGGATAACACCCCATGACCACCGAAGTTCGCGTGCCCACCCTGGGCGAATCCGTGACCGAAGCCACCGTCGCCACCTGGTTCAAAAAGCCGGGTGACGCGGTCGCCGCAGATGAAATGCTCTGCGAGCTGGAAACCGACAAAGTCACCGTTGAAGTCCCGGCCCCTGCCGCCGGCACCCTGGGTGAGATCGTCGCCGCCGAGGGCGAAACCGTCGGCGTCGATGCGCTGCTTGCCACGATCGCAGAAGGCGGTTCTGACACAGCGGCAGCCCCTGCAACATCCGCACCAGCCGCCACGAAGGACGCAGCAGAAGGTGATGCAGGCGCCGCAACCGACGTGATGGTGCCAACGCTTGGCGAGTCCGTGAGCGAGGCCACTGTTTCCACCTGGTTCAAGAAGGTCGGCGACAGTGTCGCGCAGGACGAAATGCTCTGCGAGCTGGAAACTGATAAGGTCTCGGTTGAAGTCCCAGCCCCGACTGCCGGTATCCTGACCGAAATCACAGCTGAAGAAGGCAGCACCGTCGATGCGACGGCCAAACTCGGCGTGATCTCAAGTGGCGAGGCAGGCGCCGTAACGCCCACGCCCACCAAAGGCGAAACCGCAGATGGTGCGCAATATACCACGCCCCCCGCAGGCCAGGGCGGTCCGGCCAAGGATATCGCCAATGCGCCTTCCGCCGAAAAGGCGATGGCTGAGGCTGGCCTCTCCGCAGATCAGGTGGAAGGCAGTGGTCGCGATGGCCGCATCATGAAAGATGACGTCGCCCGCGCTGTGGCGGCTGCCGCAGCTGCTCCGGCGACCAGCACATCGACCCCAGCAGCGGCCACACCTGTGCGCGCGCCCGTTGCTGCAGACGACGCCGCCCGCGAAGAGCGCGTGAAAATGACCCGCCTGCGGCAGACCATCGCCAAGCGTCTGAAAGACAGTCAGAACACCGCAGCCATGCTCACCACCTACAACGAGGTCGATATGAGCGAGGTGATGGCCCTGCGCAACGAGTACAAGGATCTGTTCCTGAAAAAGCACGGCGTGAAACTGGGCTTCATGTCCTTCTTCACCAAGGCCTGCTGCCACGCCTTGAACGAGGTGCCCGAGGTCAACGCGGAGATCGACGGCACCGACATCGTGTACAAGAACTTCGTCCACATGGGTATCGCGGCAGGCACGCCCACGGGCCTGGTTGTTCCGGTGATCCGAGACGCAGATGCGATGTCTTTTGCCGACATTGAAAAGGCGATCGCCGAGAAAGGCGCCCGCGCCCGCGACGGCAAACTGTCGATGGCAGAGATGCAGGGCGGCACTTTCACCATCTCCAACGGTGGCGTCTACGGCTCGCTGATGTCTTCGCCGATCCTGAACCCGCCGCAGTCCGGCATCCTCGGCATGCACAAGATCCAGGACCGCCCGATGGCCATCAATGGCAAGGTGGAGATCCGCCCGATGATGTATCTGGCGCTGTCCTACGACCACCGCATCGTCGACGGCAAAGGTGCCGTGACCTTCCTCGTGCGCGTCAAAGAAGCACTGGAAGATCCCCGCCGGTTGTTGATGGATCTGTAAGACCAAGCGGTTCGCCTGACGCCTCAGGCGAACCGCCATCTTTTGCGACGTGTTTCGCAAGGGCACCTAATTGGCAAAATTTGTTTTGATCAAAATGACCCCAGAACTCACCGCCCTCACCCTCGCCGCCCTGCTGCAAGCGCTTCAGTTCTGCGCATATGCCATCACGGCAAACCGCCAGCTGGACCCGAAAATAGCACTCGGCCCACGCGACACACCGGTCACTCTGACAGGCACGGCCGGACGCTTCAAACGCGCGATGGAAAACCATTTCGAAGGTTTGATCCTCTTTACTATCGCTTGCGGCGTGGTGGTGATCAGCGATCAATCCACCGGTTTCACTGCGGGCTGTGCATGGGTCTACCTCTGCGCCCGGGTGCTCTACGTGCCGGCCTACGTATTGGGCTGGACCCCAGGCCGCTCGATCATCTGGTTTGTTGGCTTTTTTGCCACGGTCTTTATGTTGACCGCAGCGCTGGTATGAGCCGTCATCTTTCCTCAAATACTCCGGGGGAGGCCCGCATGGGCCGGGGGCAGCGCCCCCTCCCCGTCAACCCTGAAGGAGCACATCAATATGGCATCCTATGACGTGATCGTAATTGGCGCCGGCCCCGGTGGCTATGTCTGCGCCATCCGCTGCGCCCAGCTGGGCCTCAAGACCGCAGTGGTCGAGGGCCGCGATACCCTCGGCGGCACCTGCCTCAACGTCGGCTGCATCCCCTCAAAGGCACTACTGCACTCGACCCATTTGCTACATGAAGCTGAACATAACTTCGCCCACATGGGTCTGAAGGGCAAAAGCCCCTCGGTCGACTGGTCCCAGATGAAATCCTACAAGGAAGAAGTCATCGGCCAGAACACCGGCGGTATCGAATTTCTGTTCAAGAAAAACAAGATTGACTGGATCAAGGGTTGGGCCTCCCTTTCGGAAGCCGGCAAGGTCAAGGTGGGTGACGACACCCATGAGGCCAAGAACATCGTCATTGCCTCCGGCTCGGTGCCTTCCTCGCTGCCAGGCGTTGAGGTCGATAACGACAAAGGGATCGTAGTGGACAGCACCGGCGCGCTGGACCTGCCCAAGATCCCAAAGAAAATGGTCGTAATCGGTGCCGGCGTCATCGGGCTGGAACTGGGGTCGGTCTATGCACGTCTGGGATCTGACGTGACCGTGGTTGAATATATGGACGCCGTTTGCCCCGGCATGGACAAAGATGTTCAGCGCAGCTTCAAGCGGATCCTGGAAAAGCAGGGTCTGAACTTCATCATGGGGGCTGCGGTACAGGAGGTTGAAACCTCCAAGACCAAAGCAAAGGTGAAGTACCAGCCGAAAAAAGGCGGCGATGACGAAGTGATCGATGCCGATGTGGTGTTGGTCGCCACCGGTCGCAAGCCCTACGCTGAGGGGCTGGGCCTTGATGCTCTGGGTGTCAAGATGACCGAGCGCGGCCAGATCGCAACCGACGCCCATTGGGCCACCAATGTCAAAGGCGTCTATGCTATCGGTGACGTCATCGAAGGTCCTATGCTGGCCCATAAGGCCGAAGACGAAGGCATGGCCGTTGCCGAGGTGATTGCGGGCAAACATGGCCACGTTAACTACGGCGTGATTCCCGGCGTGGTCTACACCACACCCGAGGTGGCCACCGTGGGACAGACCGAAGATGCGTTGAAGGCCGAAGGTCGCAAGATCAAGACCGGCAAGTTCATGTTCATGGGCAACGCGCGCGCCAAGGCCGTGCATCAGGCCGAAGGTGGCTTTGTGAAACTCATCGCGGATAAGGAAACCGACCGTATACTGGGCGCGGCCATCATCGGTCCCGGCGCTGGCGATCTGATCCATGAAATCTGTGTCGCAATGGAATTCGGCGCCTCTGCCGAGGATCTGGCCCTCACCTGCCATGCGCATCCGACCTACTCCGAAGCCGTCCGCGAGGCGGCACTGGCCTGCGGCGACGGTCCGATCCACAGCTGATCATGGATTTGCCTACAGGAAACGGGGTACTTTCTGCCGCCACCTCCTGCTAGATACAGACCCAACACCAAAGCGGTCCACTCATGGTGGGCCGCTTTCTCATGAACCGGAGCCCCTGCCATGACCGTCAGCCTACAAGTGATCTACCCTGCACCCGAAGACGCGACGTTTGACTACGACTACTATGAAAAAACCCATCTTCCCCTGCTGGAAGAGCACTGGGGCGATATGATGGACACGGTAGAGGCCTCACGCGGGATCGCCAGCGGGCCGGACGTGCCGCCTGCCTTTTTGCTGATCGCGACAATTACCTTCCCGGATATGGAAACGCTCGACACGGCGATGGCGGAGAAAGGCGGGCCGATAATTGATGATGTGGCAAACTTTACCAACATCCGCCCGCAGATCCTTATTGGACAGGTCCTGATGAGCTGATCGGAAACACCTCGCGCCTTAACGGTCGATGTCCTGATGACAGGACAGGGCGCCGGTTTGCCTCCCGACGCCTTGGCTTTACCACATGGTCTTGGCGGCGCGCGGTGCCCAGGCTTCGTCGTAGGCCTTCCCGCCCTCTACTCCGGCGGTCTGCTCGGCAAGGATCTCCCCCATAGTCGGCAGATCCGCGCTTTCATCCTCTGCGGCCCAGGTACGCGCACGCATCAGCGCGCGAGCGCATTGGCTGTAGATCTCGTTGATTTCAATAACAATGACGGTGCGGGGCTGTTTGCCGCTCTTGTCAAACTTGGCGCGCAGATCGGCGTCCGCCGTCACCCGGGCTTCACCGTTCACGCGCACCACGTTGTTCGATCCCGGCACCAGAAACATCAACGAGACACGCGGGTCCCGCACGATATTGCGCAGGCTGTCGATCCGGTTGTTGCCCCGCCAGTCCGGCAGGGCCAGCCTGCCCGGATCCAATTCCAGAACCACCGGACCATCATCGCCACGCGGGCTGTCATCGGTGCCTTCCGGCCCAACCGTGGCCAACATGCATAGCCGCGACGCCATAATCCACTTGCGATAAAGCGGCGTCATCTGCCGTGCCACCTTACGCAGAGAGGGCGCACCGGGTGTGCCGTAATGCGCCTCAAGCGCCTCAACCCTGGTGAGAAACTCCATCGATATTATACCCCGCTTCCTGCATCAACTTGTTTGAGTGTGTCTCCACTTCGCGCTCCAGCGTGGCCATGAAGGCATCACGGTCCAGTCCCGGTGCGATCGCAGGCAGGAATTCCACCACGCCCAACCCCGGTTTGCGCATGATACCGGTGCGCGGCCAGAACAAACCCACATTGGTTGCTGCCGGTACGCAAGGCTGCTCCAGCGCTGCATAAAGAACCCCGGTACCGATCTTATAGGGCCGGTCCGCACCGGGTGCGACACGGGTGCCTTGCGGATAGATCACCAGCTGGCCGGGGTCCGCGAACTCTGCCGCGACGTCCTTGACCATGCGGGCAATGGCATTGCCCTTCTTACCGCGGTTGACCGGCACGCACCCCAAACGCTTGGCATAGATGCCTATGATCGGTGTCCACAGCAACTCGCGTTTCATGATGAACTTGGCTGAAGGGGTGGCGTGAAAGATGATCAGAATATCCAGAAAACTCTGATGCTTCGCTGCGATGATCACCTCCTCAGTCGGCACCGGACCTCGCACCTCGGTACGCAGGCCCAGCATCCAGCGGGCGCACCATAACACATAGCCGGCATAGCTGCGACAGGCCACACGGGCACCGCGTGGCGACACCAGAGCCCAAGGTGCAAAAACCAGGCCAAAGATCAGCATCATCACATAGATCTGAACCATAAACACGGCCGAGAGCAGCCATCGAAATGCAGTTTTCACGCCAAATCTCCAAGACGTTTGTTGGCTGCGCGGGTCGTTGCGGCAAAGGCAACGAGCGCACCAAGCAAAGGAATGCACAACGGCAGGAGCCAGCTCCAGCCCTGAAAGCCGAGACCGGTCAGAAACCCGCCCTCGCGAGAGGCTTCGGGCATCAGCCAGACCCCCAACATGCCAAGCCCCATGCCAACCCCCGCCCCGAACAGAGCGCGTAGGGTAAAGCGCCGGATAAAGGCCTGTGCGATGTAGGTGTCTAATGCACCAACAAGGCGCAGAACCTCAATCACCTGGGCGTTGGCCGCAAGAGCCGCATTGGCCGCGAGGGTGATCATCGCCGCCGTCGCTCCGCCGATGAGCAGAATAGACACCCATGCCAGACGACGCAGCGCTTGCGCCGCATCCACCAAAGGTGCGCGCCAACGGGTATGATCATCCAGAACGGCACCTGGCACCTCAGCCTGCAGCCGCAGTCGCAGCCCCGCATCATCGTAACCCGGATCACCTTCGATCACCTCAATCAGCTGCGGTATCGGCAGTGTATCCAGCGGCAGCTTGGTCCCGAACCACGGCGTCAGCAGCGCAGCCTGCTCTTCGCGGCTGAGCGCGCGGGCCGAGGCGACACCCGGTGTCTGCTCCAGAATGGTCATCGCCACCTCGGTCTGAGCCACGCGTTGCTCGGCGGGCGCGTTGATCCGCAGCGTCGCAGCGCGGGCCAATTCCTCTGCCCAGCGATCCGCCAACCGGCCTGAGGCCAGCGACAAGGCCAGCGCAAAAACCGCGAGAAACGCCATCGCCCCCGACACAAATAACGTCAGCTGGGCCGTAAATCCGCTTGGCGGAACCACGCGGTCAGCCTGAGCATCTCCGACAATCACATCGCGCATCCGGCCTAGGTTCATAGATCTGCCCCCGCCTGCTGAAGCTGCCGGTTGGAAATCCGCAGTACTCGCGCCTGCACCTGTTTCTTGGCCGCCCGGATCAGCGACAGATCATGGGTGGCCACCAGTACCGTCTTGCCCATATGGTTCAGCTCTACCAGCAATTGCAGCAGTCGCTGCGACATTTCCCAGTCCACATTGCCAGTTGGTTCATCCGCGATGATCACTTCCGGTGACAGGATGACCGATCTGGCCAGCGCTGCGCGCTGCCGCTCCCCCCCGGACAGCTCCGGCGGCGTTGCATGCGCCCGCTCCGACAGGCCGACCCAATTCAGCAATTCTCTCAGATTGGCCTCTTCCTGATCAATGTCACGCCCGGACACCGTCAGCGGCAAGGCGATGTTTTCGATTACTGGCAGGTGGTCCAGAAACCGACAATCCTGATGGACCACACCAATACGCCGCCTCAGATAAGCCATCTGATCACGGTCCAAGCCATTAATATCCATATTGAAAGCTCGTGCTCGACCAGACGTTGGCGTCAATGCGCCGTAGCAGAGTTTCAACAGGGTCGTTTTCCCTGCCCCGGATGGACCGGTCAGAAAATGGAACGACCCCGGCGCCAGCTGTACTGACACCTCGCTCAGCAGTTCGCCGCCACCGTAATTGTACCCCACATTGTCCAGCTCGATCACGGCGGTCCCCTTTTGGTCACCGGTGTTTTGCCCGACTGTGCGGCCAGTTTCAATGGTCCGCGCTGTTGCCGCGCTGCGCCCTCTGGAAACAGTCCATGCCCGTCGACGCGATTGGCCCTTTCGTGGAAAGGCGGAACTGCCTATGATTATTCAACAATCACACGCCGACAGCCGCCCGGATCCCCCCCGGAGCCACCCCAGGTCCCAAGGAGTGACCCATGCGACTGACATGTCCGAACTGTGCAGCCCAGTATGAGGTGCCGGATGATGTAATCCCTGATGAGGGCCGCGACGTGCAATGTTCCAATTGCGGGCAGACGTGGTTTCAGGCTGGCCGTGCGCTTGACGCAGATGATGCAGAGCGCGCGCCAATCACAGACCCAGAGCTCGCCGATCTGCCACCGGACGCTGTTGAACCCGCGCCCCATGCTCCAGATCAGGATCCGCTGACAGATGATGCAGGCGATGATATCGCCGAAGAGGCCGATCTGCCACCCGATGAGGAGGCGCCTGAAGATCAGGCCTCCGAAGAGGATACAACTGAGGAACCGGCCCCTGACGTCGCGGCCACTGCGCGCGGTCTGGACCCGGCAATCAGCGATATCCTACGCGAAGAGGCTGAGCGTGAAGCCAGCCTGCGTGCCGCCGAAAACAGCACACTGCAAACCCAGACCGATCTGGGGCTTGATTCACTGCCTGAGGAAGAATCAGCCCGACGCGCCCGCGAGGCGCGCGAGCAAATGGCCCGGATGCGCGGTGAGGATCCGCAGCAGCTTGCGACCGCTGAGACGGAATCCCGCCGTGGACTGCTGCCCAATATTGATGAGATCAATTCCACGCTGCGCTCGGGTGAGGGCGCCGCAGCACCAATTGCGCCCCCCATGGATGCGGCACCTCCCAAGAAAAAGCGCAACTTTACCCGCGGCTTTGCCTTTGCCCTGCTGATCGCTCTGGCCCTTGCTATGGCTTATGACAATGCTCCGCTGATCGCACAGAAGCTGCCACAGGCTGATCCCTATCTCAGCACTTATGTCGCCAAGGTGGATGCCGCGCGGTTGTGGCTGGATACGCAGGTGCGCGCCTTTACCGTGCAGCAATAGCGCCGTTGCCGTTTTGCTCAAGCCTAGAAAACGCCCAAACGTAGCGGCTCCACCGACGCTGTCAGAACCGGTCGAGTAACCGCTCAAGGTAGCTGCGTTCGGTTTCGCTACGGCTACGCTCACCGGCCCGGCGGCGGATTTCTTCCAGCAGGTCCCAAGCCCGGCGATAGGCCTGACCCTCGCTGAACTGCCCGTCCGAGACACCGCCGTCGCCCTGCTCACCATTGCGTCGGCCCAGCGGGTCCATGCGATTGCCCTGCGCCGAGGTACTGGCGCGCCCCTGCCCCTGCTGCTGTCCGGGCTGTTGCTGTTCTGCCATCGCTTCGCCAAGTGCCCGCATACCTTCGCGCAGCGCCTCCATAGCGTCGGACTGGCGGTCTATGGCCTCTGCCAGGTCTCCCTGTCGCAGCGCCTCCTCAGCACCGTCCATGGCGCGCCCGGCATCATCCAATGCATCTCGCGTCGCCTGATCACCCTCGCCATTGCCCAATGGCAGACCCTCGCGCTGTGCGCGCAGCTGATCCCTGAGGGCTTGCTGGCGATCCGCGAGGGAACTACCAAGTCCGCGACCGCCACCCGGCTGGGTCGCGTCGTCGCCACCCTGACCTCCTTCGGCATCCGGTGCGCGTTGCCCCTGACCACCTTGGCCAGGTTGCCTCTCTCCGCCAGGATTGCCAGCACCCGGCCGGTCGCCCTGACCGCCTTGATTGCCCTGCCCGCCCTCGTGGGACTGTCCACGGCCCAGACCGCCATTGCGTCCTTCGTTGCCGTCACTTTCGCCACGACGGGCACCGGGGTTGAACTGCTCTTGCAAGTCGCGGAAGGCCTGATCCGACAAGCCCTGCTGTTCGCGCAGGGTATCGGCCAGCCCATCCATGCTTTGCTCACCGGGCGAACCATCCTGCCCCTGCTGCCCCTCGGTCACGCGCATGTTTTCCATCATCTGCTGAAACTCGCGCAGCGCCTGTTCAGCCTCGGCCATGCGGCCCTGTTCCATCAGTTCCTGAATGCGATCCATCATCGCCTGCAAGTCCTGCTGGGTCAGCTGCATAGCGTTCTCATCCGGGGCGCCCTGCTGCTCTCCCTGATTACCCTGCTCCTGTGCCTGACGCTGTAACTGGCGCAGATAGTCCTGCGTCGCATCGCGCAGCTGCTGCATCAGGCGGGCAATCTCTTCCTCGCTGGCGCCATCACGCATCGCCTGGCTGAGCTGCTCCTGCGCGCGCTCCATTCGTGCCAAGGCATCCCCGACATCCCCCTCCTCAAGCTGAATGGCCAGATCCCAGAGCGCGTCAGCGAGGTCGTCCTGCTGGTCCGGACCCAAAGTGCCCGCCGTGCTATGCTGCTCAAGACGTCGCAAAATTGTACGCAGGCGCAGGTAGTCACCGTGGTCGCGAAACACCTCCGCCGGGTAGGTCGACAGGGTACGCAGGATCTGGGCCACCCTTGGCGCATTGGCGCGCGCCCAGAGGAGGTCGCGCCGCTGCTCGGCCACTGCAGCGGCCATAGGATCAAAGAAACGACGGGTCACAAGCGGCGCGTTCAGCGGCTCGGCATGAGCCTCCTGACCAGCGGCATCCTGTGCAAGCATCCGGTAGGTGACCGGCATATTCGCCCAAGGATGCTTGGCAAAGGTCTCAATCATCTGTTCATCAAACGCACGGCGATCGCCGCTTAGTGGCAGCGGCAGATCCAGTACAATCGGGTCACGCGCATCCGGCGTCACCGCCAATCCGTGACGACGATCCAGCGCCTCCATATCCAGCGCAATCTCCACCTGCCCGCCAGCAACGCCGTAGTCATCACTCGCGGTATATGCCAGCGATGTAGTGTCATCGGATTCAAGCGTCGGGTCGCCGATAATGCCAACGCTCGGAGGCCGGTCCTTTAGCAGCGTAACATCCCAACTGCGTCCGCCTGCACCATTGATCGCAAGCGTGCCGTCACGGGTAATGTCAAAACTCTGTTCTGCGGCAGCGGCAGACGGCAGGTCGCCGACACGTCCGGAGATGGTCTCGTCCAGCGTCAGATCGCCGACCTCGCCATAAAATCGCAGGGTTAGGCGGCTGTTCTCCGGCAAGCTCAGCGCAGTCTCAGTCTGATCATTGAGATAGAGCACCGGAAGGCCAGTGTAGCGTGGCGGTTCGATCCAGCCTTCCCACGTCGGCCCCGTGGCAGCCGCAACCGCGCCGGGGGTCATCTCACCAAGGGTGCCAACCCGCCAGATGGAGCCGAACAACAACGCCACCGCCAGCGCCAACATCGCCAGATATCGCAACGCAAACGGGTCCGCACGTGCAACGGAGAGATTGGGTTTCGGAGCTTTGGCCGCCGCGGCGCGGGCCTGCATCCGTTGTTGATGGGCCTGCCAGAGCGCTTGCGAGGCAGGGTCATCAGATCCAATGGCTTGCGCGTCAAGAACTGCCGCAATCGGATGTCCGGGGACCGTCGCATCCAATCGCGCAAGAGCGTCCGACAGGCGGGGGCGTGTGAACCGCCAGCCCCCAAAACCAAGCGCTGCCACAGCAGCCAGGACGAGTACAACCGCGCCGACCCAGACCAGCTCCACCGGCAGCTGTTCATGGAGGCCAAGCATCATCGCGGCAAGCGCCAGCATCACCAGCGACAACAGGGGCCAATAGGCGCGCACCAGACGTTCAGACAGCAGACCGAGCCATGTCAGTCGCAGGGGCCAGCGCAACCGTGCCAACCGCGGATCTGAGAACTGCAAACCTGATGACGCAGAAACTGGCACCGCGTCGCTGCCGCCTGCCCCCCATGGCAGCCCTACATCTGCCTTACCGCGTCCCGGAGAGCCGGGCGCGGCGGCAGGTATATCGTCAGCCTTGCGGCGGAACTTGGGGGTGTTCACCATGCGGGCGGCGCCTCCGATCAGCCCTGCGCCGCGCCAGATGCCGCGAAACCCGTCAGAGCCACTCAGGGATGGTATCGCGGTTTATCATTTCGTCAAAGTCCGGACGTCGGCGGATAACCGCGAATTGATCCCCGTTCACCAGGACTTCGGGGATGAGCGGGCGCGAATTATATTCGCTGGCCATCACCGCCCCATAAGCCCCTGCACTGCGGAAGGCGACCAGATCCCCAGCCTCAAGTGGCGGCATATCGCGGTGGCGGGCGAAAGTATCGCCGGTTTCGCAGACCGGGCCGACAATATCATAAGCACGCTGCTCGACCCCGGCACTCGGTTCGATGACCGGTACGATATCATGGTATGCCTCGTACATTGCGGGGCGGATCAGATCATTCATCGCACCGTCAATGATCAGGAAATCCCTGTCTTCACCGGATTTCACATAGATCACCTTGCTCACCATGATCCCCGCGTTGCCCGCAATCAGGCGCCCCGGTTCAATCTCGATCTCACACCCAAGGTGGCCCAGTGTGCGCTGCACCATGGCACCATATTCCACCGGCAGCGGCGGTGTATCGTTGGAGCGGGTGTAGGGAATGCCCAAGCCACCGCCGAGATCCAGCCGATGAATGTCATGCCCGTCAGCGCGCAACTGTTCGGTCAACTCCGCAACCTTCTGATACGCCAGTTCAAACGGCGCCAACTCGGTCAGCTGGGAACCGATATGAACATCGATGCCAATCACCTTCAGCCCCGGCAGGCTGGCGGCCCGGGCATAGACTTCCCGCGCGCGGGCAATTGGAATGCCGAATTTGTTCTCGGACTTGCCGGTGGCGATCTTTGCGTGGGTTTTGGCGTCCACGTCGGGGTTCACACGCACGGTGATGGGCGCAACCACGCCCAGCTCCAGCGCCACGGCGTTGATCACATCCATTTCCGGCTCGGACTCAACGTTGAACTGGCGGATGCCTCCGCTAAGTGCGGTGCGGATTTCATCCTGCGTCTTACCAACGCCCGAGAACACGATCCTGTCACCCGGAACCCCGGCAGCCTTGGCGCGCAGATATTCACCCTGGCTCACCACGTCCATTCCGGCTCCGGCCTGTGCCAGCGTTTTCAGGATCGCCTGATTGCTGGCCGCCTTCATCGCGTAGCAGACCAGATGATCCATCCCCTTCAGTGCGTCGTCAAAAAGGTTGAAATGGCGCAGCAGCGTTGCGGTGGAGTACAGATAGAACGGGGTGCCCACAGTGGCTGCGATCTCGGCCACCGGCACATCTTCGGCGTAAAGCGCGCCGTCACGATAGAGAAAATGATCCATAGGTCGCGCTTAGACCAGAACCGGGGCGCGGATCAAATGATTCCGCGCTGTATCACACTCCAAGATAGACGCTGAGTGGCCCCTTGTGCAGGCCAAGACTGCCCCCCGCGTGTACACCGCTGCTGGAGACGCCAACGCCTGCATTCAGAGAGGGGCGCACCGGTTCGCCGTCAACACCACAGGCCGCAAGACCAGCGCAGACTGCCAGCGCACATAGGATCAGACCAGGTTTTGCCATGATGACCTCTTTGACATTGGCGTCTTTTCAATTGGACGGCTGCGATCCGGTTTCGACCTCCTGACCGCAAACTTGCTGCCGTCAATCGGACAGGACATCCTGCCAGCGGGCAATCTGCGCGCGGACCTGCGCCGGAGCCGTGCCGCCATAAGACATGCGTGAGTTTACCGAGTTTTCGACGCCAAGCACAGAGAAGATGTCTTCGGTGATGCCTTCGTGAACGCCCTGCATGTCCGCCAGTGTCAGGTCCGGCAGGTCGCAGCCGCGGCTTTCCGCCATCGCCACCAGGGTACCGGTCACGTGGTGGGCATCGCGGAACGGCACCTTCAGCACCCGCACCATCCAGTCCGCGAGGTCAGTCGCGGTGGAGAAGCCGGAGCCTGCAGCCGCCGCCAACTCAGCGCGGTTACCGGTCATGTCTTTGACCATGCCCTCCATCGCTGCCAGCGCCAGCATCCAGTTGTCGGCAGCGTCAAACACCTGTTCCTTGTCTTCCTGCATGTCCTTGGAATAGGCCAGCGGCAGCCCCTTCATTACCATCATCAGCGCGGTATTGGCGCCAAAGATCCGGCCCACCTTGGCGCGGATCAGCTCGGCGGCGTCCGGGTTCTTCTTCTGCGGCATGATGGAGGAGCCGGTGGAGAAACGGTCAGACAGGGTCACAAAACGGAACTGAGCGGAGGACCAGATCACCAGCTCTTCGGCAAAGCGGGAGAGATGCACGGCGCTGATCGACGCCACAGACAGGAACTCCAGCGCAAAGTCGCGGTCGCTGACCGCATCCAGCGAGTTCGCCGCCGGGCGGTCAAAGCCCAGCGCGCTTGCCGTCATCTCCCGGTCGATCGGGAAGGAGGTACCGGCCAGCGCCGCCGCGCCCAGAGGCGATTCGTTCATACGTTTGCGCGCATCGCGCACACGAGACAGATCGCGGCCGAACATTTCCACATAGGCCATCATGTGGTGGCCCCAAGTCACCGGCTGCGCGGTCTGCAGGTGGGTAAAGCCCGGCATCACCCAATCAGCGCCCGCTTCGGCCTGCGACAGAAGCGCGCGGATCAGCGCCAGGAGGCCGCTTTCGGCTGCGTCCAGCTGGTCCCGCACCCAGAGTTTGAAATCCGTCGCCACCTGGTCATTGCGCGACCGGCCCGTGTGCAGACGGCCTGCGGGCTCGCCGATGATGTCTTTCAGGCGGGCCTCCACATTCATGTGGATGTCTTCCAGAGCGGTGGAAAACTGGAAGGTTCCGCCCTCGATCTCTGACAAAACGGTGAGCAGCCCTTCCCGAATGGCCTCGGCATCATTATCCGTAATAACGCCTGTTGCGGCCAACATCGCCGCATGGGCCCTGGAACCTGCGATGTCCTGAGCTGCCATCCGCTTGTCGAACCCGATCGAGGCGTTGATCGCCTCCATGATCGCGTCCGGGCCAGCGGCAAAGCGGCCGCCCCACATCTGGTTCGAGGATTGATCTGTCATGGTGTGGAACCCCGGAGATAATATGCGTCTGTTACGTCAGCTTTCCCTTTATATGGCCCTGACCTTGGGTGCAAATGCCGCCTTGGCCGCCGATCCGGCCGTGCTGGCGGATATGCGACAGGGTGATATGAAAAAATTGGTGCTACATAGCGCCCCAAAACCTGTTTCCAGCGCAGAGTTTCAGCTGGCGGACGGCGCTGGCGCCGCGACGTTGGGGGATTACAAAGGTAAGATCGTGCTGCTGAACTTCTGGGCCACCTGGTGCGCGCCCTGCCGCAAGGAGATGCCCCAGCTGTCAGAGCTGCAAGAGGAATTTGGCGGTGACGAGTTCGAGGTACTAACCCTAGCCACCGGACGCAACTCGCCTGCCGGTATCCAGAAGTTCTTTGACGATACCGGCATCACCAACCTCCCCCGCCATCAGGACCCCCGGCAGGCCGTAGCACGCGAAATGGCGGTGCTGGGTCTGCCGATTACCGTTCTGCTCAACCGCGAGGGCGAGGAAATCGCACGGCTGCGCGGCGATGCTGAATGGAACTCCGACAGTGCCAAAACCATCATCCGGGCGCTGATCGCCTCTGACTGAACCTCAGGGCAATCGTCAGCCGAACTTCCGGCCTGGGAGAGTACTCAGGCCGGTTGACCCAACGCCACCTTTGACAGGACCGCGACCCTGCCGCCAATCTCGGTGGCAGGGAGGATATGATGCCGCTGGAGATCCTGGTCACAATGGTGCTCGTGGGCATTATTGTCATAGCTATTCTGCTTCATTTCACCGGCTGGTCCGCGCCAGTGCTCATGACGCGCGAGACAGCCTCTAAGGCATGGTCCCGCCACGATCCCGACTCACGGATTCTTGATGCCCGGCCAAGCACCATTGCCCATGCTGCACTGATCGACACGGATAAGGGGCTTGGACTGGTCTGGTGTTTTGGCGCCGATACGATCGCACGCCCGCTTGCTGAGTGCAGCCTTGTAGATCACGCCCAAGGGCTCCGGATTCGATTCGCCGATTTCGCCACCCCATCGGTGCTGCTGCGCCTGTCCGATAAAGAACGCGAGGACTGGCGCAGCCAGATCCTGGCTGCGAGCAAGTCCCCACAGCCCCCGGCCGCCACAGAACAGAGAGAACAGACACATGCCTGATACGATCTCATACCCTGATGTCACCCAATGGGCCGTTCCCTTTTTCATCGCGGCCATTTTGGCGGAGTTTCTCTGGATCGCGATCAAACGGCGGGGCGGGCGCTACGAAACCCGTGATGCTGTCACCTCTCTGGTAATGGGGGCGGGCAGCGTTGCCTCCGGCATTGCGCTCGGTTTCATCGCTTGGGCGTTTTTCATGCTGCTGTGGCAGATCACGCCGCTGGACCTCGGCACTTCGGTCTGGGTGATTGCATTGTGTTTTGTTCTTGATGACCTGCGCTACTACTGGGTGCATCGTTTTGGGCATCGGGTGCGCTGGGTCTGGGCCAGCCATGTCAATCATCACTCCAGCCAGCACTACAACCTGACCACAGCGTTGCGGCAGACCTGGACCGGCACCTTTACCTTCATGATGGTGGTACGCGCGCCTCTGGTGCTTCTGGGGTTCCACCCGGCCATGGTGCTTTTCGTCGGGGGGATTAATCTGGTCTATCAGTTCTGGATCCACACCGAAGCAATTGGCCGTATGCCGCGCTGGTTCGAGGCGGTGATGAACACGCCCAGTCACCACCGTGCCCATCACGGACGCAACCCACGCTATCTCGATTGCAACTATGCCGGCGTCTTCATCGTCTGGGACAAGATATTTGGTACCTTCGTTCCTGAACAAGACCACGACCGCCCGGATTACGGTCTGGTCCACAACATTGGCACCTTCAATCCTCTGCGTGTGGCTTTTCACGAATGGGCCAGTATTTTCAAGGACATGACACAACCCGGCCTGACGCCACGACAGCGGCTTCTCTACGCAGTCGCGCCACCTGGTTACAGCCACGATGGCAGCCGTGACAGCTCAGAGACGATCCGCGCCAAACATCTGCAGCGCCATCCCGAGGACATTGGCAGCGCCGGATTCGACTAGACCTGAGCGCTGCCTCTCAATTTGGGTAAAATTCTCCCTTTAATCCAAGCGCAACGCTTTTGCGTCAAGGTGACGCCTGATCCATATTGATCAGACTACGCCAGTGCCAAGGGATATACCCGTGAAGAAGAAGCAAAAGGTCATGGCCGACATGCCGGAAGGCGGGGAAAACCCGCTGACCTCTGCGGTCGTCTCGCGCGATCGGTCGACCCTCGACATGGTCAGCGATGCTATTCGCCACAATCAGACCATGCTCGCCTATCAGCCCATCATGCAGGCCATGCCGCCACAGGGGGTTGCCCTCTACGAGGGGTATATCCGTGTTCTCGACTCGACGGGCCGTGTGATCCCCGCACGCGACTTCATGCCATTGGTTGAGGATAAAGAGGAAGGCCGCGAACTGGACTGCCTCGCACTGGAACATGGCCTGAAGGCGCTCGCGCGCAGTCCCAATATCCGGCTCTCCATCAACATGTCAGCGCGATCTATCGGCTATCGGCGCTGGATGCGAGTTCTGGAGCGGCACCTGAAGAAAGATCTCACGCTGGGTGAGCGGTTGATGCTTGAGATCAACGAAGCGTCTGCGATGGCAACGCCTGAACTTGTGATCGATTTCATTGACCGGATGCAGAAACATGGCATCGCCTTCGCGCTTGATAACTTTGGTGCGGGAGCAACCGCCGTCAGTTATTTCCGCCAATTCTTCTTCGATGCGGTTAAAATTGACGGGCAGTTCGTGCGCCGCATCCATGCCAGTCACGACAATCAGGCAGTTGTCCGTGCATTGGTCGGGATCGCCAAGCAATTTGACATGCTTGTGGTTGCCGAATCCGTAGAAAGCCCTGCGGATGCAGAATTCCTGATCTCAATTGGGATTGATTGTCTGCAAGGCTATCTGTTCGGCGCCCCCTCCGTCAGCCCGCCGTGGCTGGAAGAGCTGCGGGAAAACAGCCGCGCCTCTTGAACGCCGCCAACCTGTTATCCACCACCTAGTCAGAATTGGCCGATTCTCGCTCCGGGTGGGATCGCCTCAAGGCCGCGTTGAATTGATTGCTTGGCAAATGCACGGGCCTGCCACAATATATTCCCCATAGTATTGATTGACACAGGCTCTCCCTGTGGGACACCTTGCGCGTGCTGCACCTGCAGCGAGATACACAGCCTGTCTCAGAAAAGGCAGGGGATCCCGGTTGCTGCGGCTGCGAAGAAGTGGACTGCTCAGTTGGCCTCCCGGGACTATGAATGGCAGAGGACCCTAACTGATGACTAATGTAGTAATTGCATCCGCCGCACGCACCGCCGTCGGCAGCTTTGGTGGCGCATTCGCCAAGACCCCCGCACATGACCTCGGCGCTGCGGTGCTGCAAGCTGTTGTCGAACGCGCCGGGATCGACAAATCCGAAGTCTCAGAGACCATTCTGGGCCAAGTGCTGACTGCAGCGCAGGGGCAGAACCCAGCCCGCCAGGCACATATCAACGCTGGGCTCCCTCAGGAATCCGCGGCTTGGAGCCTCAACCAGGTCTGCGGATCGGGGCTGCGGGCCGTGGCATTGGCTGCACAGCACATTCAGCTGGGCGACGCTGCCATCGTCTGCGCGGGCGGTCAGGAAAATATGACACTCTCGCCGCATGCTGCAAATCTTCGTGCTGGTCACAAGATGGGCGATATGAGCTATATCGATACCATGATCCGCGATGGCCTTTGGGACGCTTTCAACGGCTACCATATGGGCCAGACCGCTGAGAATGTTGCTGAAAAATGGCAGATCTCCCGCGAGATGCAGGATGAATTCGCCGTTGCCAGCCAGAACAAGGCCGAAGCGGCACAGAAGGCGGGCAAATTCGCCGATGAAATCGCAGCCTTCACCGTCAAGACCCGTAAGGGCGATATCATTGTGGATCAGGATGAATACATCCGCCATGGTGCTACGATCGAAGCCATGCAAAAATTGCGCCCCGCCTTCGCCAAGGATGGTTCGGTCACCGCCGCCAATGCCTCCGGCCTCAATGATGGTGCCGCCGCTACTCTGCTGATGAGTGCGGATGACGCCGAAAAGCGCGGCATAGAGCCTCTGGCGCGGATTGCCTCCTATGCCACCGCGGGGCTGGATCCGTCGATCATGGGTGTCGGCCCGATCTACGCCTCCCGTAAGGCACTGGAAAAGGCAGGCTGGTCCGTTGATGACCTTGATCTGGTGGAGGCGAACGAAGCCTTCGCAGCCCAGGCCTGCGCCGTGAACAAGGATATGGGCTGGGATCCGGCAATCGTGAACGTCAACGGCGGCGCCATCGCCATTGGTCACCCGATTGGGGCCTCTGGTTGCCGGGTTCTCAATACGCTGCTGTTCGAAATGAAGCGGCGCGACGCAAAGAAAGGGCTGGCAACCCTTTGCATTGGTGGCGGCATGGGTGTCGCCATGTGCGTGGAGCGCCCCTGAGGCGCAGACTGCTGACCATATCAAGGGCGCCCCTGTGGCGCCCTTTTCTATCTCTGGTGTATTTTGCGATGGCTTTGCGGAGGAGGCGACGCGACGTCCAACTCAATATCGATCTGAGACACACCCTTTTGCGACGCAATATAATTGCGTATTTCAAAACGAAATAGTAGCAAGATTACCAAGCTAAATAACGGAGGATTTTTCCATGGCACGTAACGCACTCGTCACCGGCGGCTCTCGCGGCATCGGCGCAGCAATTTCTCAGGCGCTGAAGGCGGAGGGTTACACGGTAGCGGCGACCTATGCCGGCAATGATGAGGCAGCCGCGAAGTTCACCGAAGAGACCGGCATCAAAACCTACAAATGGGACGTTGCCAGCTATGAGGATAGCGCCGCCGGAATCGCCAAGGTCGAAGCGGATATCGGCCCCATCGACATTGTGGTCGCCAATGCCGGCATCACCCGCGACGCCCCGTTCCACAAGATGACGCCGGAGCAATGGCAGCAGGTGATCGACACCAATCTCACCGGTGTGTTCAACACCGTGCACCCGATCTGGCCCGGTATGCGTGAGCGCAAATTTGGCCGCGTTATCGTGATTTCCTCAATCAACGGGCAAAAGGGTCAGTTTGCTCAGGTGAACTATGCCGCAACCAAAGCCGGTGACCTTGGCATTGTGAAATCCCTAGCTCAAGAAGGCGCGCGCGCGGGCATCACCGCCAACGCCATCTGCCCCGGCTATATCGCTACTGAGATGGTGATGGCCGTTCCCGAGAAAGTCCGCGAATCGATCATCAGCCAGATTCCGGCAGGTCGCTTGGGTGAACCCGAAGAAATCGCCCGCTGTGTCGCCTTCCTCGCCTCAGAGGATTCAGGCTTTATCAACGGATCAACCATCTCCGCAAACGGCGCGCAGTTCTTCGTCTAAGGCCCACAAAGCCAAAAACGGCAAGGGCCGACCCTACGGGTCGGCCCTTTTCCAATCCCGTAAAGACATGCGCGCTATGCCCAGCGGGAAATTCCTGCACCCACACGGCCAGTACGGCGGGATGCAAATAGACGAGCCCAGAGCGCCCGAAGGACCTGACCGCGTTCTTCATGCGCACGCTGCATGGCCAGTTTCACGGTACTATTGGCAGAATATTCCATCGTTTCGGCCTCCATTCAGATCAGTGTTGCTAACTTGACCTCAATATGGCCCTTTCTTGCAAAAGCGACAAACGAGACTTTTCGCGGCTTCAGTTAAGTAATACTTATGTCGCATGTCGGACCGTCTTCCCCCACTGACCGCGCTACGTGCCTTTGAGGCAGCCGCGCGCCACATGTCCTTCGCCAGGGCGGCGCAGGAGCTCAACGTGACTCCCGCTGCGCTATCGTTCCAGATAAAATCACTTGAAGAGCATCTGGGCACGCCTGTGTTTCGTCGGCTAAACCGCGCAGTCGAGTTGACCGCCGCCGGAGCCACCTTGGCACCAGGAACCTCTGATGGGTTTCAGGCCCTAACCGCTGCATGGCGCACGGCCCTACGCCTGCAAGACGACGGTGCCTTGACGGTCACGGCAGGCCCTGCCTTCACTGCGAAATGGCTGGCCCCCCGGTTCTATGAATTTGCCCGCGCCCATCCGGAGATTGATCTTCGGTTCTCCGCCAGCCTGCGCCGGGTAGACCTGATACGCGACGATGTGGATGTCGCCATCCGCTTTGGCTATGGTCCCTACCCGGATGTCTATTCTATGCCGCTTCCGGTCGAATGGGTCATGCCAGTGATGACGCCGGAAATCGCCAGGCAATACCCCACTGTCGCCGCGCTGAAGGATGCGCCGCTGATCCATGATGATTCACTGAATTTCATGTCACCACTGCTCGATTGGGCAGCTTGGTTCAAGATGATGGGCGAAGAGTTCACCCCGATGCATGGCGCGCGCTTCAGCAACGCAGATCACGCGGTAGACGCGGCTTTGGCCGGTGCCGGAGTGGCCCTAGGGAGGCGGGCGCTGGTGGTGAAGGATATCGCCGAAGGACGGCTGGTTACGCCTTTCAGAACGGCACTGACAGGCAAGGCCCGCTTTAGCTTTCTGTGCCAAAAAGGAGCCGAGAACCGGCCCCAAATCGTCGCCTTCCGCGACTGGATACTCGCCGAGATTGAAAAGACGGCTGGGGTATCCGAAGGCTTGACTATTGTCTCGGTGGACAGCTTTACATGAGTAGAAATCGCGCAACCGCTATCGGATTTGTCGCCGTGCTGCTCTGGGCCCTGCTGGCAGTTTTCACCGTTGGCACGGCCCCGACACCGCCGCTGCTGTTGAATGCGCTATGCTTCAGCATTGGCAACTCACTGGGACTGGTCTGGTGTTGGGGCCTGTTGGTCTGGCGTTCTATGTCTGGGACATCGGTGTGAAGCAGGGCGACATCCAGTTGCTGGGCACCAGCTCTTATGCCGCGCCGCTTCTCTCAACCTTGCTCCTGGTGCTGGTAGGGATTCCCCTGCCACTTGGACGCTGGCCGTCGCAGCCTGCCTGATTACGGGCGGAGCCGTTCTCGCCGCCCGCGCCAACCGAGGGCATTCATAGCGGTGCAAACGAAAAGGGGCCATCAGCCGCGCTGATGACCCCTCACATCCAACTTTCAAGCTCCCTATACCGCAGCGGTGAGACCGCAGGTCATATAGGAGCCAAGGCGCTCCTCAAACGGCAAGCTCTTCCGTCGAGAGGCGTTCAATTTCTTCTTTCAGCTTTAGTTTCTGCTTCTTCATCGACGCGATACTTAGCCCGTCTGTGGCGGGCGAACGTTGGGCGTGTTCAACTTCCATGCTCAGATGCTCATGCTTCTTCTTTAGTTCGGTGAGATGCGAGCTGAGGCTCATGTCATTCCTCCTTCTTTGAGCGTGTTGCGTACAAAGTGAGTGGAACACAAGATTATTGCTCTGTCACGCTGCAGAAGCATATATTTTGTCATGAAACCGTCATTTCGGCATGGACCCGCCGAGCGGGGTCCGATTTTTACGAATCATCCGGAAGTATCATCGAGGCCAGGGCAGCGCACACCCGTTGCGAAGGGCCGCCCGAATATCGGGACGGTAGCTCTCGGCATCACACAGATGCGCCTCACCATCATGCAGGATCATCGGCGCATGCAGCTTGAAACCCGCGCGTCCGCCCTTGCGCGCGCGCAGCAACACAAGCTCTGCGCGCCGGCCCACACGGGCGGCCAAGGGCAGAACCTCAAGCGATCCCAGACGCCCCAGACAGGCCTCCAGCATTTCCGGCAGGCGATCGGCTCGCTGGATCATATGGAGATATCCTTTGTGGCAGAGACGCCGCGCGGCCGTGTCGAACCAGACGCTCAGTTCGGTTGCTCCACCAAGCGCGATTTGCCGCCCAACATCCTGCGCGGGGCTGTGTGCACCTGCACGATAATAGGGCGGGTTGGCGATCACCTGGTCAAATTGCTGTTGCCGTAAATCCGCTGGCAACGCCGCCAGATCCGCCTCAACCACGGTCATATCGACCGAGTTCAGCGCGGCATTGCGTCGCGCCAGATCCGCATAGTCGGCTTGGAGTTCCACACCGGTCAGGTCTAGGTCCGGCACCCGAGCCGCCAGACACAAAAGCCCCGGCCCACCACCGCAGCCCAGCTCCAGCACCCTATCGCCGGGGCGAGCAGGGACAGCAGCGGCCAGCAATACCGGATCTACACCCGCGCGATATCCCTGTATTGGCTGCAACAGCTGCACTTGCCCGCCCAGGAACGCGTCCTGACTAAGCGCCGCGTCATCAAAGCCGGGCATCAGCGCAACGGGATGTCATTATCGCGCATCACGCGCTCAGCAGCTGCATGATCATCGCTGCGCACCATCAACCTGCGGGGGAAGATTCCGATGCCGCCTTCAAGGATGCTCATATTTACGTCCATTTGAAAGCAGTCTATATCCTCACCCTCAAGAAGGGCGGTGGCAAAGGCCATGATGGTTGGGTCGGTGCTGCGCAAAAGTTCCTTCATAGGGATGGATCTAAGGGCAAGGCCCGCGCCTTGTCGAGCCTTGCAAGCGGGAAAACGATGAATCAAATCCTGACGCAAAAGCCGCATGACATGCTGGCCGCGACACTCAGCGACGAAATGGCAGCGGTGAATACGCTGATCCAGACCCGGATGGCGTCCAAACACGCCCCGCGCATTCCCGAAGTAACGGCGCATCTTGTTGAGGCCGGCGGCAAACGCCTGCGCCCGATGCTGACGCTCGCGGCAGCGCGCCTCTGTGGATACAGCGGCGACAACCATGTGAAACTGGCGGCCACTGTGGAGTTCATCCACACAGCCACCCTGCTACATGACGATGTGGTCGACGAAAGCGGCCAACGGCGTGGCCGACCGACGGCCAACCTCCTCTGGGACAACAAAAGCTCGGTCCTGGTGGGAGATTACCTGTTTGCCCGCAGCTTTCAGTTGATGGTGGAAACGGGATCGTTGCGGGTTCTCGACATCCTCGCCAATGCGTCTGCCACGATCGCCGAAGGCGAAGTCCTGCAGATGACTGCAGCCAGTGATCTGGCCACGGACGAGGGGATCTATCTTCAGGTTGTGCGGGGCAAAACCGCAGCTTTGTTTTCAGCAGCCACGCAAGCAGGTGGTGTTGTGGCCAATGCGCCCGAAACACAGATCGATGCACTGTTTGCCTATGGCGATGCGCTCGGCATTGCCTTTCAGATCGCCGATGATCTTCTGGATTATCAGGGCGATAGCGCCGCGACGGGCAAGAACGTCGGTGATGATTTCCGCGAACGCAAGCTGACCCTGCCGGTGATCAAAGCCGTGGCACAGGCCACCGCTGAGGAGCGCGGCTTCTGGGTCCGAACTATTGAGAAGGGGCGTCAGGATGAGGGCGATCTGGATCACGCACTGGCTCTGATGGACAAATACGACACCCTGACAGCAACCCGCCACGACGCCATGGATTGGGTGGCAAAGGCACAGAACGCATTGACCGCGCTGCCCGATGATCCCATCCGCCAGATGCTGCATGATCTGGCCGACTACGTTGTGGCCCGGCTCGCCTGATATCTGAAAAATAAAGTGGCGTTTCCGCCAAGACGAAGCCAGCGCCCATGCGCTGGCTTTTTCACTATCAGGGCATCAGGCCAGCAGACGCCCCGCACGCACCCACCAGTCAGCATGTGCCGACCGCAGCTGGCCTGCGGCGGCCTCTGCCTCTGCATCTGTTGAGTAGAGACCATAGCAGGTCGCGCCCGACCCGGACATCGCGTGATACAGGGGGTCCGTCCCAGATAGTTCCTCCAGAACCGTTCCGATCACAGGTTCCAACCGGATAGCTGGCGGCTGCAGATCGTTGCGCTGCATCTTAAGCCATGCTGCCAGATCGCCAACAGAGTCCCAGGTAGGAAGCTCGGCAGGCATGGCCGGATTGTCCCGTTTGCCCATGGCGCGAAAAATCGCGGGCGTGGCCACGGACACGCCCGGGTTTATGAGCACAATCGCGCAGTCTGGCAACGGTGGCAGACCGTCCAGGCGCTCCCCTATCCCACGCATCCGCTGCGTGCTCTGCGACATACAGACCGGCACATCGGCACCTAGCGGAAGCACATCCTGCGTGCCCGGCAGGGGCAGCCCCCACAATCCAGACAGCGCCCGGAGAGTCGCCGCCGCATCAGAGGACCCCCCACCGATACCCGACGCAGGCGGCAGGTTTTTCTCCAGTGACAGCGCAGCCCCGCGCACAGGATCCATCAGCGCTGCGGCCTGCATCATCAGATTGCTGTCATCCACCGGCACGCCTGCTGCCATCGGCCCAGTCACCTGCAGCGATCGCTCATCCGCTGCAGCAACCGTGATCCGGTCTCCGATATCGGCAAAAACCACCAGCGAATCGAGAAGATGATAGCCATCCGCGCGCTGGCCGGTCACATGCAGGGTCAGATTGATCTTGGCAGGGGCAAATGCCTCAACCGTCATGAGCAACCTTCAAAGGCGCTGCCCCCTCTTCCGCGAGCACCGCATCTAGCCCAGTTTCCAGCTTGCGACGAATACGATCAGGGTCAGCCTCGCTGTCGGTATCCTCCGGGTCGATGAAAGACAGCGCCCGCTTCCATTGGAATTCAGCCTCACGGGCCCGGCCAACAGCCCAGTAAACATCGCCGAGGTGATCGTTGACCACCGGGTCCACCGGCATCAGCTCGACGGCAGTCTCCATATGGCCAACGGCCTCTTCATAGCGTCCCAGCCGATAGAGCACCCAACCAAGGCTATCGACGATATAGCCCGCATCAGGCCGTGCCGCGACAGCGCGCTCAATCATCGAGAGGGCCTCATCCAGCTTGATCTGCTTTTCCACCAACGAATAACCAAGATAGTTCAGCACCTGAGGTTGATCGGGACGAATTTCCAAAGCCGCACGGAAATCGGCCTCCGCCTGCTCCCAGTTCTTCAGCCTCTCATGGCAGATCCCGCGAGCATAGAGCAGGAACCAGCGCCCCTCGACGCTCTCATCCATCAGATCCAGCGCGGTATCATAGGCGGCGACTGCGCCGCCATAATCTTCCTGCTGGCGCAGCAGGTCACCCAGATTGGTGTGAACCGGCACTTCCTTCGGGAAATCACGCGCCAACTGCTGCAACACCTCTGCGGCAGCATCGGGCTTGGCTGCACGGCGCAGTGCCTCAGCCCGACCCAGTTCAGCGGCGTGATAATCGGGATGATCGCGTGGCACCTGTTTGTAGAGGTCGATCGACAGGGTATAGCGGCCCAGCTGGTCGAACAGCTCTGCCGCGAGCAGCAGCGCATCCACGTGATCCTCACGCAGGGCCGCAGCGACGCGCGCATACATCAGCACATAGTCATCCGCCATCTCACCATTGAGTGCCGCACCCATGGTGAAAAACACTTCGGCAATGCCCTGTTGCGGTGTAGCAGCCAGCGCATACGGCAGGGTTTCGTCATTCTGCAGCCGTTCAGAAAGGGCCGCAAGGCCGGGATCCAGCTGCCCACTGAAGGCCTCGGAGAGAACCTCCAGCGCCTTATCGTTGCGGCCCAGCTGCGACAGGATCTCAAGCCGTGCAATCACGGCTCGGCGCGAAGTATTGGTCAGCTGCCCCTCATCGGCGGCAAAGAGCGCCTCCGCCCCCTCATAATCGCCAACAGATGCAAGCGCCAAGGCGCGGTGATAGCGGGCAAAGAGGCTAAGCCCCTCCTTTTCGCCCAGCTGGTCGAACTGCGCCAGCGCATCACTCACCGATCCGGCCCCAAGATGCGCCCAGCCCAACAGCAGCCCATCAACCAGCGCGTTGATTTCGTATTGCCCGTCTGGCTGCGAGGTCACGCGCTCAATGATGGCCGGGTAGTCCTCAGCCATCACCAGACTGGCGGTCATGACAATATTGGCAACCTGACTGCGCGCGCCCATTTCGGACAGGCGTTCCGCTACCGGCGCTGCCCCTTTGATGTCGCCTAACGCCAGCCGGGCAAAGACCACATGCTCCATCAGCAGCGGGTTCTGCGGATCGCGTACCAGCGCCCGATTATAATAGTCGGCGGAGGCTTGAAAATCGCTGTCCAATGTCGCCGCCCGCGCCGCCAGATATGCCCCGGCAAGCCCGTCAGCATGCGCCGCATCGGCCTGCAACAACATCGGCAGGGTGGTCGTCGCGGCAAGAGCCGCCGCACATGTCAGGCTGCGAAAGAATCGGACGGGCACGGGGGGCCTCCTCTGTGGTGACTGGTCAATATCTGCCTCGCCACAAAGCGTAGAGCGCCACCCCATAACACGCAATGGGGCAGCCCGCAGGCTGCCCCCATTATTCCGGCAAATACCCGCCGAAACCGCTCGAGAAGCGATCACATATTCGGGTAGTTCGGCCCGTCACCCCCCTGCGGGGTGGTCCAGGTGATATTCTGGCTCGGATCCTTGATGTCACAGGTCTTGCAGTGAACGCAGTTCTGGAAGTTCACGACAAACTCCGGTTTGCCATCCTTTTCGACCACCTCATAGACACCAGCCGGGCAGTAGCGCTGCGCAGGTTCGGCGAATTTGGGCAGGTTAACACTGATCGGCGTGTCCAGATTGCCCAACCGCAGGTGACAAGGCTGGCTTTCCTCGTGGTTGGTCGCCGCAAAGGCCACGTTGGTCAGACGATCAAAGGACAGCACGCCATCGGGCTTGGGGTAATCAATCGGCTTATGTTTGGAGGCTTCCTCGGTTGCCTCGGCGTCGTTTTTGCCGTGGCCCAAAGTGCCAAAGAAGGAAAAGCCAAAGAGGGTGTTGGTCCACATATCCACGCCACCAAAGGCCAGCGACGCGGTGAGGCCCCACTTCGACCACATCGGTTTGACGTTGCGCACTTTCTTGAGGTCTGTGCCGATCGCGCCATCGCGCACGTTTACCTCATAGTCGGCCAGCTCATCGCCCGATCGCTCCGCCTTGATCGCGTTATAGGCGGCCTCTGCAGCGGCTTTGCCCGACAGCATAGCGTTGTGGTTGCCCTTGATGCGCGGCACGTTGACCATGCCCGCAGAACAGCCCAGCAGGGCCACACCGGGCGCGACCAGCTTCGGCATCGACTGATAGCCCCCTTCGGTGATCGCACGGGCGCCATAGGCGACGCGCTTACCGCCCTTCAGCAGCTCAGCCACCATCGGATGGTGCTTGAAACGCTGGAATTCCATGTAGGGGTAAAGATGCGGGTTCTTGTAGTTCAGGTGAACCACGAAACCGACGTAAACCTGATTGTTGTCGAGATGATAGATGAAGGAGCCGCCGCCAGCATTGGAGCCCAGCGGCCAACCCATCGTATGGGTGACAGAGCCCTCTTTGTGCTTGGCTGGGTCGATCTCCCAGATTTCTTTCATGCCAACGCCGTATTTCTGCGGCTCTTTGTCATCAGAAAGGCCGTATTTGGCAATCACTTCCTTGGAAAGCGAACCGCGTACACCTTCGGACAGGAAGACGTATTTGCCATGCAGCTCCATCCCCGGCTCGGTGTTGGGACCATAGGAGCCATCAGCCTCCAGACCAAAGACACCGGCAACCACGCCTTTGACTTCGCCATTATCACCATAGACCAGTTCAGAACAGGACATGCCCGGGAAGATTTCGACGCCCAGTTCCTCTGCCTGCTCGGCCATCCAACGACAAACATTGCCCATAGAGACGATGTAATTGCCATGGTTGTTCATCAGCGGCGGCATCGGGAAGTTGGGGATACGGATCTGCCCCGCCTCGCCCAGCATGTAGAAATTGTCGTCCTTGACCGGCACGTTCAGCGGCGCGCCTTTCTCCTTCCAGCCGGGGATCAGCGCATCCAGACCGCATGGGTCCAGAACCGCCCCGGACAGGATGTGCGCGCCCACTTCTGAGCCTTTTTCCAGCACCACGACCTGAAGATCGCTGTCCAGTTGCTTCAGTCTGATCGCCGCAGACAGACCAGCCGGGCCTGCCCCAACGATCACAACGTCGTATTCCATCGCTTCACGTTCAATCTCGGCCATTGAGGGCTCCTTGGCTGTAGGTCTGGGCCATCCGATACGGACGGCGTGTCCTTGGCGTAATTTTGTTTCGCGGTTGCTTAGCGGTTGGCAGAGGCACTGGTCAATCCAAACTCTACGTTACACTGCTGTAGAACCCTCAAATGCGACAATTCGAGCGTCAGTTTTCGTCATTTGGAAGAGTATTCCCGTCGTTCACTGTTTCTGAGGGCTTATCTCCCATCAGATAGCGCGGCCCCTGCCCCTTGGCAGCGGCAGCGTCATCCGGGTTGTACAGCTTGCAGGTGGGCAAAGACAGGCAGCCGCAGCCGATGCAGCCATCCAGATTATCGCGCAAACGCTCCAGCGTTTCGATTCGGGCATCCAGATGGCTACGAAAGGCGGCAGACAGATCGGTCCAATCTGCCTTGGTCGGGGTCCTCCCACCCGGCAGACTTTTCAGAAAGTCGCGGATCTCCGGCAGGGTGAAGCCAAACTTCTGCGCAATCATGATGAAACTCAACCGCCGCAGATCAGCCCGATGAAATCGCCGCTGCCCGCCCGTATTGCGCCAAGGCTCAACCAACCCCTGTGCCTCATAGTAGCGAATGGCCGACACCGCGAGGCCCGTGCGCTCCGCCAGATAGCCGATGGTCAACCCGTGAGATGCAGCCATGGGATACTCCCTTACAGTCACTGAGCCCTTACAGTCCCTGAGATTTCACAGCGCCAGAATCCGCAGACTGAGAAAAATCACAAAATATCAAAAAAAATGCTTGAGCTAAAGTTAGGTTTAGAAATTACGACTCAATCAGGCAAGAGAAAACACAAAGGAGCCTGACATGACCGTACGTCTTGAACACGCAAACATCACCGTGTCCTCTCCAGAAACCACCGCAGCCTGGATGCAGGATGTATTTGGCTGGCACATTCGCTGGCAGGGGGAAGCCATCAGCGGCGGCTACAGCCTGCATGTGGGGGAGGCCGACAGCTATCTTGCGCTTTACCGCCCCCCAGAACCACTGGCCGATGCCCCGACCAGCTACACCGTAAACGGAGGGCTCAATCATATTGCCGTTGTTGTCGATGATTTGGACGCCGTCGAAACACGGGTCCGCGCGGCTGGCTTCACCCCAGGTGAGCATCACGACTATGAACCGGGTCGCAGGTTCTATTTCCGAGACCGGGACAATATCGAATTCGAGGTGGTACAATATGATGCTTGATCTTCTCTGGCACAGCAGCCACCCGCGCGCGGTTTTGCCCACCCGGCGGCGGCCCCCCGCCCCAAAGATGCTCTCACAGCAGCGCGCGACGATAGGCCAGCTGCAACAGATCCACCGATCTCCCCCGGTCGACCGCCTGATCAGCTTGCTACAGCGGCTGGATCCACGGCCGCGGGTTCCCCGCCACAGCCTGACTGGCAAGACATCCGGCCTGCCGGAGGGTCCCTGACCCCATAAAGGCGCTGCCGCAATGGTGACAAAACCGGACCTAAACTGGCCGACACATTGCAAGTTTTTCGCCGACCCTCTGTCCGGGAACGTCTGAAAAAGCGGAGTTTTCCGCCTGTTGGCATGAAATCGCTGTGGACAGGCGACCCCGCCCTCTTGCATTCGGCGGCAGGATTGGGTCAGGTAAATGTGACACAACCGGTTTGTCCCGCTGTCAGTTCGGCAGTGGGACAAACCGGTTTTCCTATAGACGCGAACCGCCACGGCCGGTGGCCAAACCTGACACGATATCTGGACACAGACATGGAAAAGATCCCGATGACCCCAACGGGTCACGCCGCCCTCGAAACTGAGCTGAAGACCCTGAAATCGGTGGAACGCCCGGCGATCATCAAGGCCATCGCCGAAGCCCGCGAGCTGGGCGATCTGTCGGAAAACGCCGAATACCATTCCGCACGCGAAAAACAGTCCTTCATCGAAGGCCGCATCAAAGAGCTGGAGGGCATCCTGTCGCTGGCCGATGTGATCAACCCGGCAAAACTCTCCGGCGCGATCAAGTTCGGCGCCAAGGTCACCGTCGTCGACGAAGACACCGATGAGGAAAAGACCTGGCAGATTGTCGGCGAACATGAGGCCAATATCGAAGCCGGTCTTTTGAACATCAGATCACCCATCGCCCGTGCCCTGATCGGCAAAGAAGAAGGCGACAGCGTCGAAGTCCGCACCCCCGGTGGGGACCGCGCCTATGAGATCCTCAAGATCATCTACGCCTGACACACTGCATCGGCGTGGCGCGCCATATAGGCGCCCCGCCAATCTCACCCAGCCGCCGCGTCCCGCGGCATATGCCAACCCACCGCGCCCCTGTTTCCGAGCAACAGTATGACCCGTTCCAGTTCCCCAGCCGCAACGCCCACCAGCGCCCTTGATACGCCACCGGAACGCCCGGTCTTTGGCCTCATTGAGGCCGCGGCACTCGGGCTCAGCGCCATGTGGTTTCTGGCAGTTGTCGCGATTTTTGTATTGGGCGGCACACCAGACGCGCCAGCAGCGGGATGGTCGGATATTCTGTTGCGCATCGTCGCGGTAATCCTGCCGGTACTGCTCATCTGGGTGGGCGCCATCGCCCTGCGCTCAGCGCAGGTGATGCGGGATGAATCACAACGGCTCCACGCTGCCATCGACGGGATGCGCAACGCCTACATCGCCCATGCCCAACAGGCGGCCTCGGTTGCCGAACCTTCGGTAACCCGCAAGCTGGATGAAATCGCCGCCGCAACCCGCAAAACGGAAACGGCCCTCGCCACCTTCCACACCAGCCGTCGTGACCGGCCGATGCCTGGGATCGCCACGGCCGCCGCAGGGGGTGAGGTGACCGATCAGGGGCTTCTGGCACTTGGCACCCCTGCCGAGGATCTGGCCGCCCCCCTGCCCTCCGGCCAGTTGATCCGCGCACTGAACTTCCCAGAAACCGCAGAGGATGAGGAGGGCTTTGCCGCGCTCCGTTTGGCACTGCAGGATCGTAAGGCTGCACAGGTTATTCAAGCCGCGCAGGATGTGCTGACACTGCTCAGCCAGGATGGCATCTATATGGATGATCTGCGCCCCGATATGGCACGTCCTGAGATCTGGCGTCAGTTCGCCCAAGGTACCCGAGGGCGCGCCGTGGCCGCGCTTGGCGGCATCCGCGACCGCAGCTCCCTTGCGCTGACCTCCGCCCGGATGAAGCAGGATCCGATCTTTCGCGATGCGGCCCATCACTTCCTGCGCCGCTTTGATCAGATGCTGGCCGAGTTCGAGGAAGAGGCGAGCGATACAGATATTTCATCGCTGGGCGAAACGCGCACCGCGCGCGCCTTCATGCTGTTGGGTCGTGTGGCTGGCACCTTCGACTAGGACCGCGCGGCTTACAGGCCGAAACTTGCGTAGGGAATGAAACGCACTGGGTCACCGGGTTGGATCGTCGCGGCGCCATCTGCCAGTTCAACCAAACCCTCCGCCCAGCTGAGCGAACTGACCCGCCCTGACCCTTCGGATTTGAACACCTCAACCTTGCCATCCCGCACACGGGCGCGCAGATACTCCCGCCGCCCCGGCTTTTTCCGCTTCTGAAAGGCCGCAGGCAGATCGAAGCCCTGCGGCAGGGTCCAGCTTGCCCCCGCCATCAGCCCCATGGCCGGACGGGCAAAGATCAGGGTACAGACCATCGCCGCCACCGGATTCCCCGGCAGACCAAACACCGGCACCCCCTGCCACAGCCCCAACGCCAGAGGTCGGCCGGGTTTCAAGGCAATCCGCCACTGCTGCATCGCGCCGCTTTCGCGCAACAATGCCGACATATGGTCCTCATCCCCCGCAGAGGCACCGCCGCTGGTCAGGATCACATCGACCCGTGTCGCCGCATGATCAAGACAGGCCCGCAAGGCCGCACGATCATCCGGCGCTTTGCCCAGATCCACAGCGACAAATCCCATCTGTGTCAGCACCCCCAACAACATCGGACGATTAGCATCATAGATCTGCCCTGCCGCCGCAGGCTCGCCCGGCTCCACCAGCTCATCGCCCGTGGAGAGAACCCCAACCCGCAGCAGCTGCCGCACTGGCAGTTCAGACACCCCCGTCGCCGAGGCCAGCGCCAGATCCGCAGGCGTAATCGCCCGTCCCTTGGACAGGATCAGATCACCGGCCACAGCATCCTCGCCTGCCTTGCGGGTATTAGCGCCCTTCTTCAGCGGCCCGTGAAAGGCGATCTCGGCGCCTTCCCGGCTGACGTCCTCCTCAAGGATCACGGTATCCACCCCCGGAGGCAGCGCCGCACCAGTCAGAATACGAATGGCCCGTCCGGCGGCGACCTCTCCCTCATAGGCCAACCCGGCAGCCGCCCGCCCCTCAGTGAGCGGCATGACCTGCGGGCCATCCTCTGCCGGGCCTGCAAACCCGTAACCATCCACGGCGGTATTCGCCTGCGGCGGGTTGCTGCGGGCCGCAAACACATCCTCGGCCAGAACCCGGCCAAGGCTTTCGGCCAGCGATACAAGCTCAACCGCAGTCACCGCAGTCAGGTTCTGTCGCAGATGCTCCAGTGCAACATCCACCGGCGTCCAGTCCACCCCGGCAGGCAAAGCAAAGCAGTCATTGCGCAATGGCGGTGGGGCAAGGGTCATATTTGGTCCACTCCCAGGATCCAGCCCTCTTCGGGCGCGGTGACGGTCAACAGCTGCTGCAATTCTGCCACGGGTAGGCCCGCAAGTTCCAGCGCCACCTTATGCACCTGCCAGGCATCCTTGATCCAGTGGTTCGGCCCCGGCCCAGCCAGCAGTGTCGGCCAGATTTCGACCAATGCCACCGGTTTATCCAGTGGCTCAAACGGCCAGACCGCAACCTGTCTAGCAAAGCGGCGGCGCAAACGATCCAAAACCGGCAGCCCCATCATCACCTGACTGCCAACCGCTCCTGCACCGGCCATTTGCCAGCAGGTGAAACTGCGCTTGTCGTAATGCTCAACTGCGCGGCGCTCGGGAAACGGATTGCGGTAATTGTCTTTCTTGCGTGGCAACCCCGGAATATCCCGCTTTAGACCATTGGCCCAGAACGGCCCCTGACCGCCAAACTGCCGATTGATACTTCCGGCGAGATCAAACCGGTTGTTGTCGCCCGGCGCATCCTCAATGCGCGTCTCGAACCAGTGCCAGAGGTCAAGCGGATCGTCTGATCCAGTCACAGCCCTGCAAAATCCAGCTGGGTAGCCAAAGGGGAAATCGAACCCAAGCAGCAATCTGCGCCCGGCCGTCAGTTCGGCCTCAATCAGACCGGCCAGCCAATCCTCTGCCAGCTGGCGATTGCGCAAGTATAAAGGGTCGCCGGTGGCACCGTCACGACGGACGCAGGCCCAGATCGCATCTTTGCACGGGGTTGCCCCCCGGTCCTTGCCACCCGACCAGTCCACCATGGCAAAACTCTGCCACGGGATCACAGCGCAATCTCCCCCGCGATAAAATCGGCAATCGCGGCCGTATCGTCCAGATCAAACACCGGTCGGTCCAGATGAAGTGGAACATCGCTGGCGACGGCGCGGATCGTCGCGTCCTCGGGCGCAATAAGCGTCTGCCCGGCCGCCGTACGATAAGCTTCGATCTTCGGGTGGGTCTCACGTTTGAAACCTTCGACCAACACCAGATCGACGGGGCGCAACCGGGACAGCAGCTCAACGAAGCTCGGCTCATCCGCTCCACGCAATTCCTGCATGATGGCCACCCGGTTTGGCGAAGCAAGGATAACCTCAGCCGCCCCCGCCGTCCTGTGACGATAGCTGTCGGTGCCCGGCTGATCCACATCCGTGCTGTGATGAGCGTGTTTTAACGTCGAGACGCTGTGGCCGCGCCGACAGAACTCAGCGACCAGTCGCTCCATCAAGCCGGTCTTGCCGCAGTTCTTCCAGCCCGTGACACCGTAGACCTTCATCGCAGCAATGCCTCCGCCCGTGCCAGATCATCCGGTGTATTGACGTTGAAAAAAGGATCAAACGGGCCAGCCTCAAACAGGGCTTCGCGCCCCTGGTGCTGATCCGTCCAGAGCACAACCTTGCGCAAGCCACCCTGCAAGGCCGCACGCAGGTCATCGCGCAGGGCCACCGGCCAGAGGCCAAAGGTTGGATGTCGATTTACCCGGCTGCGCCCACCGGATTTCAGTTCTTCTCCGGTCCGCGGCGTTGTTGCCAGCACCAGTGGATGCATCTGCCCGGTGGCGCTTTCGCTGAGACGCGCGACGAGGTCCTGCGGAAAAAAGGGCGTATCGGCTGCAACGGTCACGATGCTGTCAGCTCCCTGTTCTGCAGCCCAGTCCAATCCCGCCAGCACACCGGCCAGCGGCCCGGCAAACCCGTCAATACTGTCCGCAATCACCGGCAGCCCCAGGTCATCGAAACGCGCAGGCTCTCCGTTGGCGTTCAATGCCATCAGCTCCACCTGCGGCGACAGGCGGTCAATCACATGACGGATCAGGCTGCACCCGCCAACCTGCAGGCGCCCCTTGTCGCCGCCCCCCATGCGGGTGGCGAGACCTCCTGCGAGAATGATGCCCAATGGTCCGTTTTGTTTCATGACATCTCCTCTCGGCGCCCGAAATGAGGTGGTTTCAGAAGCATAGCCCGCATGTAAAGCGCCTATCGCTCCGCGCTTTTGCGCCGATGCGCCTTTGCCTCTACAGGCACTTTGGCCGGATCGGTATCCCGGATCAGCCGCGCCTCGCCCGACAGACAGATGAACCGCTGCCCACGCATCCGGCCGATAAGTGTCAGGCCAAGCTCCTGTGCGATCTCGACACCCCAGGCGGTGAAGCCGGATCGCGACACCAGCACCGGGATCCCCATCATCGCGGTTTTGATCACCATCTCCGAGGTGAGCCGTCCGGTCGTATAGAGGATCTTGTCGGAGACCTCCGCGCCAGTGCTTTGGATCCAACCCGCAATCTTGTCCACGGCGTTGTGCCGCCCCACGTCCTCCATATAGACCAGCGGGCGATCCTCCTGACACAGCACCGTGCCGTGAATGGCGCCTGCCTCAAGATAGAGCGAGGGGGTGCGGTTGATTTTATGCGCAAGTGCATAAAGCCAGGAACTGCGTACGGGTGTCTGTGGCAGCACGACCCCCTCGAGCCCCTCCATCATATCGCCAAACACAGTGCCCACGGCACAGCCGGATGTTCGGGTCTTTTTCTGCAGCTTATCCTCATAAGAGGTCTCAACGGCGGTTCGCACCACCACCGTCTCCAGCTCTTCGTCATAATCGATGGCCGTAATCTCATCACCAGGGTGCAACATACCCTGATTGCGCAGAAAGCCGAGCGCCAGATACTCAGGATAGTCCCCGATGGTCATCGCCGTCACGATTTCCTGACGGTTGAGGTAGATCGTCAGCGGCCGTTCCTCCACCACCGAGATTTCCGTTACCGTGCCGGCGTGATCGATTCCCTGAACCGCCCGCGTTAGCCGGACATCTGCGGGCGCAGGGGCGATCACGTATTCAGCCAATACCGACGCCAGATCAGAGCCTTCTTCAGCCATCATCAATTGCAAACCTCCGCCACCAGGCTTATGCCATCTGAGTAGTAACTCTAGGACCAGATCATGGCAATCACCACCACGAAATCGGCGTTTTGGAAGGGCTTTCGTGATGGCGCACCTTTCCTTCTGGTGTCCGGACCATTTGGGCTGCTGTTTGGCGTTCTCGCCGCCGAAGCGGGACTGATTGTCCCCGAAGCAATGATCTTCTCGCTCTCTGTCTTCGCCGGGTCGGCACAGTTTACTGCTTTGCAGCTGATGGAGGAAAACACGCCACTGGTGATCATCCTGATTTCAGCTCTGGCCGTGAACCTGCGGGTCGCGATGTATTCGGCATCGCTCACACCGTACCTCGGCGGCGCCCCGTTGTGGCAGCGCGCCTGTGCGGCGTATCTGACGGTTGATCAGTCTTATGCGCTCTCGATTGTGCAGTTCGAAACCCATCCGCAGATGACCCTATCCCAGCGCATGGCCTATTTCTTTGGCACCAATGGCTGCGTGGCGCCGGGCTGGATGGTCGCAACCTATATCGGTGCATTGGTCGGCACCCAGATCCCGGCGAGCTGGGGGCTCGATTTTGTCTTGCCGCTCGCGTTTCTGGCCATGATCGGACCAATGCTGCGGACGCCGGCCCACGTTGTCGCCTGTTTCGCCGCCGTCGTCACTGCCCTGCCTGCAACTGCGCTGCCCTATAACCTTGGCCTGATTGTTGCAGGCCTCGTCGGCATGATGGCCGGTGCCCAGGCCGAGGTCTGGCTGGAGCGCCGCCAAATTGCAAAGGACCCGTCATGACCCAGTCCCCCGATCCGACGCTGCTCTGGACTATTATTATTGGCCTTGCCATTGGCAGTTTTGCCCTGCGTTTCGCCTTTATCGGGCTGATGGGTGGGCGCAGTATGCCACCATGGCTGATGCGCCATCTGCGGTACACTGCGGTGGCGATCATTCCGGCGCTGGTGACACCTCTCGTGGTCTGGCCGACGCCAACAGGCGGCACGCCCAGTCTCCCGCATCTGGCGGTCGCCGCCGCTGTCTTTGCGCTTGGCTACTGGACGCGAAATGTGCTGATCGCCATGGGCAGCGGCGCGATCGGTTTCCTGCTGCTGTTTCTGTTCTCAGGCTGATCTATTCCGGCAAAAAGCAAAAGCCGCAGGCGATGCTGCGGCTTTTCAATATCTTCGGTCCTGGCAAGCGCCGAGGTGATCAGCCGCCCGCGTTCAGCGCCGCGTTATTCTTCGCCAGCCCCTCTTGCAGGTCTGCGCTGTCATTTTCCCGGTAGCGCTCCGTTGTGACACCCGGCAGGGCGCCGAACTGCTCAGACAGATTGCCTGGATAGAAGGTCACGTTCAGGCTCTCAAGCCCAGGAACCTGTTTCAGGATTGACGCCGTAGCATTGGCACAAAACGCACCCGGCACGCGCCCGTTCGCCCGAACCAGTTGATAGGCCCGTTGCGCCTGCTCCGGCGTCACCTCAAGCCGCTGCACCACCACATGATGCGTGCTGCGCGCATGAGACCCGCGATAGGCTTTCTCTACACCCGGCGTGATGCCGAACAGCACATCGTCGCGCTCTGGCACCACATCCGCATAGAACGAGCCCGCCGGATCAAAGATCACCCGCTCCGAGGCGTTGACCATCAGCGATGTATGCGCGCCCTTGCCGGTGCGGTTGTTGATCATAGTATACAGCGTCAGCGCAGGCGGACCATTGTGACGATAGGCCACCCGCTCCAGCGTGGCGTCATCGGCATTGGGCTGCTGCTGGGCCGCACAGGCCGTCAGCGCGGCAACTGCCAGACCGAGAGCTGCAAATCGCAACCCAGTCGACAGCCGCCGAACACCGGAACGCACGTTGAGATCAGAACCACTCACGAGGGTGATCAGGTCGCGAAGATTGCAAGGAACACCGCAAAGAGCAGCGCCGCAATGCAGAACCGAGTGGTGAATTTGAGGAAGCCGTTGTAGGTCTTTTCCTGAACGGTGATATCCATCGAACCGTGCTTATGGTCAGCCATGTGTCCATTCCTATTCGCGTCTGTTTTCCGCTGAATACTGGATTTCGCAGACCCTGTCACCACGTCAATCGGGCGCAGCCGGATCAAATCATCGGGTGGAATTGCCACGACAGGGCCGATAGCCATATCCCCAACGCCAACTCAACCCACTGCAGGGCGCGCCGCCGAATCGCACGGCCGCGTAGATCGCTGCCGCCACTGGTGACGCAAGATTGGCGATTGTGGGGTCTTTGGCGCTTAGATTTGTCTCTACGCAGCGGCGCAGAGCCTGATCCGCGACCAGCCGCGCACGTTGGCTAGCCACGGACAGTTCTACCGCTTCCGACACGGCTATATCCGCACCGCCAATCCCAGCCGCGTTGTGATATTTCCGGTCATGGGCAATGCAGCACACCTCAAATGGCGGTCCGCCATCAGCCCCAGACTTTCCGCTCATCTGCCGCCAGATCGCCGACAGACCACCGCTACACCCATCTGTGGTGAATGGCGCCGTCGCACCGCCAGCCGCTGCAACTTCCTGCATCAGCGCGCGATGCGCGGCGCGCTCCAGCCGCTCCCAATATCCGGTCGGCACATCCGTATCCGCGTCAGCAGCGCCCGCGGCAATGCAGCAAAACAACGCAATGCCGCCCCATAAGGATAGCGCCACCCCGCGATCAGGTCTCAGACCCCTCGCCCTCAAGATCAGAGACCAGACGAAAGCCGATCCGATTGGCGGGTGCCGCCTCGTTGCGCTTGGGCAACGCCCGCAACATCACATTCAGCTGGCTGACGTGCTGCACCAGCTGCGTGCGCGCACCGCTGGAGTCGCTGCCATAATATGTGATCATATCGGGATCAAAATACCCCATGCCTTCAATCCGCATCACGCCCGCATCGCCACCGGCAAAGCCCATGGCCACCTCATGCTCGCCGTCGAGCTGCTCCTCGAAGTTCTTGATATAGAGGATCAGCCGCTCATAGGCCCAGCGTGCAGCGCTTTTATCTGCAACCGGCTTTTGCAGCGGCTCAGGCAGCTTTTTGATGCCTGAGCAGGCATCAGGATCTGAATGGACCTCATGTACACAGGGCAGAATAGCGGCCTCGACGGCCTCGGCGCTTGTTGCGATCTCATCTGTCATGATCTCTCCCTTTCCAGGGGTCGATCACCCCTTGCGCTGGTAGAGCCAGGCCCCGTCAGCCCGGCGGCTGCGGTCCACCTGACCCAGATGGTACAGATGATTTACATGGGCCACCGCCTCGACCAAAGCAAGCCCGTATTCCCCCCCTCCGATCTTGCGCTTGAACAGCGGCGCAAAGCACTCAGCCGCAGTCCGCGGCTCATCCAGGTGGTCAAGCAACCGCGCCAGCGCGCCGTGATGATTGTCGATCAGCTGCGCCATGCGATGCGGCAGGCCGAGGAATGGCAACTTATGCCCGCCCAAGGCCAGTTGATCAGCCCGTGTCAGTGGTGCCAGACGCTCGCAGGCCTCCAGCCACTCTGCCACCGGATCGGCCATCGGTTCCGTCGCATAAACGCCGATATTGGGGCTGATAGAGGACAGGATCTGATCGCCGGTGATCACCAGATTGTCATCACGGCTCCAGAAGGTTGCGTGCTCAGGCGCGTGACCATTGCCCATGTGGATGTCCCAGTCACGCCCACCCATGCGCAGCACATCGCCCTGTTTGATGCGGGTAAACCCAAGTGGCATGGGATAAACCGTATCGGAGAAATTGAATGGCCGCTCCGCCACCCGCGCGTCATAGATTGCCGGATCCATTCCGGCACTGCGATAAAACGCCAGTGTCTCCTCCGGCCAGCTCTCCTGCACGTCCAGTGTCAGCATACGTGCAAACAGCCAGGCTGTGCGCGTGGTCACCAGCTCCGCACCATGCTCCGACTGGAACCACCCCGCATTGCCGATATGATCCGGGTGATGATGCGTCACGACCACCCGGCGAACCGGTTTGCCGCCCAAGGGTCCCGCCATCAGCTGCTCCCAGATCCGACGGGTCTTGTTCGACGACATACCTGTGTCCACGACGGTCCAGCCATCGCCGTCATCCAGAGCATAGACGTTCACATGGTCCAGCTTCATCGGCAGTGGCAAGCGCATCCAGAGGACGCCCTCCGCCACCTCGATCGCCTCGCCCTGCGCGGGTGGCTCAGCCCATGGGCCGTCTGGGCGCGGACTGGTCATCCGTCGGCCAGCTCATCCAAAGTCAGCGCCCGCGCGCCCGCGCTCCCCGACTGCGCATGGGCCAGCAGTGCAGCGTGTTCCGGCAACATCCGGTTGATGTAGAAACGCGCCAGCTTCTCACGCGGGCCACCGATATCAGCCATCGCCGCCGCCAGGTGGTAGTGCCCGCCCAGAACCCGCGCAAACGCATGCAGGAACGGCACCGCCCCGGCGAAACGCTCGTCCATATCATCCTGTGCCGTCAGCCATTCGGTCGCCTCGCGCAGGGATTCGCAGGCCTGCCAGACCGCTTCGGCCATATTCGGATGGGTGGTGCGCGCGCGCTCGGCCTGTTCCTCGATCTCGTCGATCAAACGGTGCGCCATATCGCCACCGTCCATCATCTTGCGCCCCACCAGATCCATCGCCTGAATGCCGTTGGTGCCCTCGTAGATCGCCGTCACACGTACATCACGATAGAACTGCGCCGCGCCGGTTTCTTCAATGAATCCCATACCGCCGTGCACCTGCACACCGGTCTCAGAAACCCGCATCCCGGTTTCAGTGCCAAAGGCCTTGGCAATCGGCGTCAGGAAGGCAGCCCGCGCTGCCCACTCCTGCGTCGCGGTGGCCGTCTGCATATCAATCGCCTGCGAACAGGCCAGAAGGATCGCGCGCGCAGCGAAGAGATCTGCCTTCATCTCCATCAGCATCCGGCGTACATCCGCATGATCAACGATGGTGCCAGACGCAGATTTTCCCTGCTTGCGCTCCAGCGCATAGGCCAGCGCCTTCTGATAAGCTGCTCCAGCAATGCCAACGCCCTGACCACCAACACCCAGACGGGCATTGTTCATCATGGTGAACATCGCCGCCAGACCACCGCCCGGCTGACCAATCATCCAGCCGATCGCACCATCATATTGCATCACGCAGGTTGGTGAACCATGCAGACCCATCTTGTGTTCCAGGCTCACCACCTTCAGGTCGTTGGCTTTGCCGGGATTCCCATCAGCATCGGGCAGGTACTTGGGCACCAGAAACAGGGAAATTCCCTTGGTTCCGGGTGCCGCATCAGGCAGGCGCGCCAGCACCAGATGGCAGATATTGCCCGCAAAATCATTGTCACCCCAGGAGATGTAAATCTTCTGCCCACTGATCGCATAGGTACCGTCGTCCAACGGATCCGCCTTCGAGCTGAGCGCCCCCACGTCGGAGCCGGCCTGCGGCTCGGTCAGGTTCATGGTGCCGGACCATTCACCGGAAATCAGCTTCGGCAGATAAAGCGACTTGATCTCATCGCTGGCGTGATGTTCCAGCGCCTCGATCTGACCCTGGCTCATCAGCGGTGCCAGCTGCAGCGACAGACAGGCGCCCGACATCATTTCATTTACGGCGGTGGTCAGGGTCATCGGCAGCCCCATGCCGCCAAACGCCTCAGAGGCGCTCATGCCGATCCAGCCCCCCTCGGAGATCGCCTGCCACCCTTCGGCATAGCCCGGCGATGTGCGCAACACCCCGTTTTCAAGATGTGCCGGCTGGAGGTCCCCGCCCCGGTTCAAGGGCGCCATCACCTCATCACAGAATTTTCCGGCTTCGGTCAGAATCGCAGTCACGACATCGTCGCTCGCCTCGCTAAACCGGTCGGTTGCGGAAATATCGCTATAGCCAACGATGTGGTTCAGAAGAAACTGATACTCGGGAACGGGGGCGCGGAAGGTCATGTCTGGCCTCTTTCAGAGAGAGCTGGTCGGGGCAGCCTTGGCATCATTGCCCCAAACCTTTATGTTGAACGTCTTGTCCGATTACCTAACCGGGCCCCTTATTCAAGCAACCAAAACGCCGCGTCACCAGCCATGTCCAGCCCTACAACCCGCCTCCTGACCGCTCAGCCGCAGGAAATCAGCACCGCTGCGGACCTGTTGAAGGAAGGCCAGCTTGTCGCCTTTCCGACAGAAACCGTCTACGGACTGGGCGCCGACGCGCGCCAGACCAACGCGGTTGAGGCGCTTTATGCCGCCAAGGGACGCCCCAGCTTCAATCCGCTGATCGCGCATGTCCATTCGGTCGAAACAGCCCAGCGCCATGTGATCTGGTCTGATATCGCCGACACACTGGCGGAGGCCTTCTGGCCTGGCCCGCTGACGCTGGTCCTGCCGCTGCGTGAGGACCACGGTATCTCGCCTCTGGTCACCGCCGGGCTGAACACCCTCGGTATCCGTATTCCTGCCCATCCCGCCGCCCGCGCGCTGCTATCGGTGCTGGATGGCCCGGTTGCCGCGCCTTCGGCCAATCCATCGGGCAGGATCAGTCCGACAACCGCAGCCCATGTCATCGCCGGTCTCGGTGGGCGCATTGCTGCAGTTGTTGATGATGGCCCCTGCGGCGTTGGCGTGGAGTCAACAATCATCGGGCTGGCTACCGGCACCCCCCTGTTGCTGCGTCCCGGTGGACTCGCCACAGAAGAGATTGAAGCCGTTCTAGGCCACACCCTGCATTTGCGCGATGCCAGCGATCCGCTGACCGCGCCGGGTCAGCTGCTGTCGCACTATGCCCCCCGCGCCAGCGTCCGCCTGAACGTGACAACCCCGCAAGACGGCGAACTCTACCTTGGTTTTGGCGCCATGGAGTGTGATTTGAACCTCTCCGCCAGCGGCGACCTGCGCGAGGCGGCAGCGCAATTGTTTGGCCACCTGCACCGCCTCGACGCCAGAGCGCAGCCTATCGCAGTCGCCCCCATCCCGGACGCCGGGCTGGGCGTCGCCATCAACGACCGCCTGCGCCGCGCCGCAGCGCCGCGCTGATCGGCAGCCCCCAAACGTCAGCTTATCTTGATCGGTCAGGCGTGACCGGCACTGGTCGACAGGGTCAGCGGATCAACACCCAGCGACCGCAAGGCCGCCTCCCATTTGGTGGTATCATCCAGATCAAACACCAGCTCCGGTGTTGCCGGAGCGTTCAGCCAGCCATTATTGGCGATTTCCGTTTCCAACTGCCCCGGGCCCCAACCGGCATAACCCAGCATCACCATGACCTGTTCAGGCCCGCGCCCCATTGCGATGTCTTCCAATACATCCACGGTCGCAGTCATTGAAAACGCCTCTGCCACCCGCAGAGAACTGACGTTGGATTTATACTCAGGCGAATGCAGCACAAAGCCACGCTGCGTCTCAACCGGTCCACCGAAACGGACCGGCAGCGCTGCCTCCTCTGCACTGCGCGGTGTGATATCCAGTTGTTCCAGAAGGTTGGACAAATCGACACCCGCAGCGGGCTTGTTCACGATCAACCCCATTGCGCCATCGTCTTCATGTGAGCACAGCAAGATCAGCGAATGTTCAAACCTCGGGTCACCGATGCCGGGCATCGCAATCAGCAGTTCGCCGGTAAGATCCATATGAAGCTGTCGTCCTTTTTGTAATTGCCGTCATCCGTAACGCGGCGACGGGCCTGCCCTCTCACAATGGCCACCCACAGCAAGAGGTTCAAGGCCAAGCCGTACCAAAGCGTCGGCTCGCTGGCGCTGACCGGAACGTGACTTGGCATTTCAGGCGGAATTGCGCATGTAATCTGGCATGAAGACACATCCGTTTCTCTCTGCTCTCGCGACAGCTGTCAGATCACTGGCGAAGGGTCTTGGCACACCTCTTGTGCTGGGACTGCTAGCCTTGCCCACCAGCACATCAGCCGAGCAAATGTCCGACATCGTGCAGATTGAGGTGCTGGATGGTGGTGCGACCCGGCGCGGCACACATATGGGTGCATTGCGACTGACGCTCTCGGAGGGCTGGAAAACCTACTGGCGCGCACCCGGTGACGCCGGCATCCCACCCCGGTTCAGCTGGCGGGGATCGCGCAACGTCGGTGCGGTCGAAATCCGCTGGCCCACGCCCGAGGTTTTTCTGACCTCCGGATTTCGCACCATCGGCTACCATGACCAACTGGTGCTTCCGATTGAAATCACCCCCGCCAAACCGGGCCAGCCACTGCGACTGAAAGGCCGGATGGAGCTGGGCATCTGTAAAGATGTCTGCATCCCCTCCGAACTGCGCTTTGATCGCCCGCTAAAACCCAACAGCCGCCGCAATCCAGCGATTGTGGCAGCGCTGGCGGATCGTCCGTGGTCGGCCAAAGAAGCCGGCGTGCAGGCCGCAACCTGTGCGATCACACCCAGCCGCTACGGCATGGAACTCGTCGCCCGGATCACCATGCCCAGCGCAGGCGGAGATGAGATCGTGGTGGTTGAGCCCGGCCCGCCCACCTTGGTGACTACCGAGACGACAACCACCCGGCAGGGCCGCCACCTGACTGCTAAGACCGAGATCATCTCCGCTGAGGGTGGCCCCTTCGCCGTTGATCGCTCACAGATGCGGTTTACCGTGCTTGGGCGCAACCATGCGGTGGACATTCAAGGCTGCACCCGACACTAATAAGGGGATTATCAGCCGGATCGGATCCAGCCATGTCAAACGACGCAGCCGCCCCTGATAGCTCCGGTGGTCACAATCAGCCCCTGCGCCCGATCCTTGGCGCTCTCGCCGTGGTCTGCCAATCCAGCCAAAGCGGCGATCGGGTGATCCTCGTCCAGCGCAGATCGCCCCCGAATGCAGGCTGGTGGGGTTTCCCCGGCGGCCATGTTGAACTGGGCGAAACTGCGATGCAGGCTGCCGCCCGTGAACTGCTTGAAGAAACCGGCGTCATCGCAACCCCGCGTGAAGTCCTGACTCATGTCGATGTCATGCTGCGCGATGAAGCCGGCGAGGTTCAACGACAGTATCTCTTAGTCGCTGTGCTCTGTGACTACGTCTCCGGTCAGCCAGCCCCGGATGATGATGCCCTACAGGCGCAATGGGTGCCGGTCGCCGATTTGACCAGTCGTTTTGGTGCCACCCCTGATCGTATGCTGATCGATCAGGTGGCGGAGGTTGCCGCCCTTGCCCAGAAACGGCAGCGTCGCGCAACGGGCGCCTGACCTTCATTTCGCCATTCGAACAAGTGGCAGCCGCTCATCAGATAGCTGCGCGACGTCCCCCCAGTATCCGCGCTGTAACATAGGTCATCAGGCTCAGCAGCACCGCGCCGATCACGAACAGCAACAGGCCAGCGCGCAGTGGATCCATCTCCACCAGCTCCGGCGCGGCGGCTCTCAACACCGGATGCAGCGCCCCAACCGCCATCGCATAGCCAACAGTCAGCGCCAGCCACAGGATCTGCGCCGCACCAAGCCCCAGCGTCAGCCAACGCAGGTCACCAGCCCGCGACGACAGCCCCCGCCGCAGCGCTGCAAAGGGACGCGCCACATCCGCCTGCACCGCCACCAACGCGGGCACAACCAGCAGCACCAGGAACATGCCGAACCCAAGGCCATAGACCAGCGTGATCACTGTGGGTTTAAGAAACTGCGCTTGCTGCGAACCTTCATACATCAACGGAGCCAGCCCCAGAACGGTCGTCAGAGTCGTTAGCATCACCGGTCGCAATCGATCTGCAGCCCCATCAATGATCGACGGGATCAGCCCGCGCTCTTCTGCGTATTCGTCGATGGTTGTCACCAATACGATCGAGTCGTTGATGATTATGCCTGTCATCCCCAAAAGGCCAACCACAGTGAACATCGACAGCGGCACCTCCCAGAGGTAGTGCCCCCAGATCGTCCCGACGAGCCCAAAAGGAATGATCGCCATAACCACCAAGGGCCGCGTCCAGCTGGCAAAGATCCATGCCAACACCAGATAAATCCCCGTCAGGCATAGGATCAATCCGGTTCTGGCGTCATTCAGAAATTCGTTTTCCTGCTCACTCAGCCCAGCCAATTGCCAATCCACCTGTCGCTCGCTGGCGATCTTCGGCAGGATCTCTTCTTGCAGCGCTGTGACAATTGCCTGTGCCCGTGCCGGATCATCCTCTGAGATATCCCCGGTGACACTGATCACACGGACACCATTTTCACGTCGCACGGTGGAAAACCCGGTACGCTGGGTCACCGACACGATATCGGCCAAGGGCAGATAGACCCCTGCCGGGCTGCGCATCAGCGTGCGCTCCAGGAAATCGGCGGTCAACTCACCCTCCGGCAGTTCGACCCGGATTGCGGCACTGCGCGGCCCATCCGGATAGGTTGCCGCCTCTATGCCGTTCAACCGTGCCCGCAAGGCCCGCCCCAGCGTCTCCACCGTGAATTCCAGCGCGCGCCCCTGCGGTGTCAGTTCGAGCACCAGCTCTTCCTTGTCATAGGCAAGATTGTCCTCAACCGCCGACACCTCCGGGTAGCGCAGGACAGCGGTTTTCAGATCCTCGGACGCTGCTTTCAGCACCTCGACAGCAGCGCCGCTGAACTGCACATCCAATGCATCGCCACCTGGACCCGACCGCCAGCCTCTGAACGATACCGTCTCCGCGAGCGGGTGACGGCGCACACTGTCCTGCAGCTCCGCCACAAAGGCAAAGCTGGAGTATGGCCGCAGATCGGCATCAATCAGCTCAATCGAAATCCCCCCCAGAAGATCGCTGTCCTTGGCATCCACCCCGGCCAGACCACGCCCCGCATTACCGCCAATTTCGGCCATGACAAAATCAACCGGGTTGCGGCCATGCCGTGCCTCGTAGTCCTGTCCCAGCGCCTCTACCGCGCGCTGCATTTCCTGCATCATTGCAAGCGTATCCGCCCGCGTTGCCCCCTCAGCCATGGCAAAATTCCCGGTGACCGATCCGCGCTCCGGCGCGTTGAAAAACCGCCATTTGACGTCGCCGCCGATGAACAGCGCCAGCTGGCTCGCCAGGATCACCGCAGCAGCGGCCAGCACCACGTAGCGGGCACGAACCACCAGCGCCATCAAAGGCCGGAACAGAGTGTCGCGCAGGCGGCGGAACCCCCGGTTTACCACACGGCTGGGCAGGTCATACCAATGCTCCTTGGCACTATGTGCCAGCGCATGGGCCAGATGATTTGGCAGGATCAGGAAACATTCGATCAGCGATCCCAGAAGCACCGCAATCACCGTCAGAGGGATATCTCGGATCAACTCGCCAAACCGCCCACCAATCGACACCAATCCGAAAAACGCGATAACCGTGGTCAATGTGGCTGCGAAAACCGGCATCGCCATGCGGCGCGCGGCGTTCTCTGCCGCGGCAACCGGGTGTTCGCCCAGACGCCGCGCACGGAAATCGGCGTGTTCCCCCACCACGATTGCGTCATCCACCACAATGCCAAGGGTGATGATCAGGCCAAACAGGCTGATCATATTGATGGTCAGCCCCGCCATATACATCAGCGCAATGGCGGCAAACATTGCTGCCGGAATGCCTGCGGCCACCCAGAAGGCGATGCGCGCATTAAGAAACAGGAACAGCAGCGCCAGCACCAGACCCAGACCCATCAGCCCATTATCGACCAGGATATCCAGACGCCCGGTGATCGCTTCGGCGCGGGTGCGGATCAGATCCGCACTGACACCATCCGGCAGGCTGGCCTGCAAGGCCTCCACCACATCTTCGACCTGATGCTGAATATCGATGGCATCGCCCTGATCCGACCGGTCCACCCGGATCGACATCGCAGGGTTGTCCCCGACAAAATAGGAGCGATTGCGATCCACGCCCTCGACCCGGATCGTAGCAACGTCACCAACCGTCAGGGCCGACCCATCCGGATTGGTTCGCAACACGATGCCCGCCAGCTCCTCCGGCGTGCGTTTCTCACTGCCAGTGCGGATGCGCGCATTGGCGCCACTCACGTCACCAGCCGGATTGGCATCAACCTCCGCCGCAATCGCCGCCGCAATATCAGCCATTGCGATATCGTGGGCAATCAAGCTGGCAGAGGGCACTTCGACCATGGTTTGCGGAGCAGCAATGCCCCGGATCGTGGTGCGGGTGACACCCACCTCAAACAGGCGCACAACCAGCTCATCTGCAAACAGTCCCAACTGGCGCGGTGCGATTGGCCCAGTGATCACCACATCCGTGACCCGATCGCGCCACGCCCCGCGACGCACACTCGGGTCTTCGGCCTCCTCCGGCAGTGTGGTGATTCCGTCTACGGCACTCTGCACATCATCCGCTGCGCGCGCCATGTCCCAGCCCGGCTCAAAGTCCAGCGAGATGCTGGCGCGCCCCTCACGCGATGTGGCACTGGAACTTTCGACCCCGTCAACCGCCAGCAGCGCAGGTTCCAGCGCCTGCACAATGGCGCTGTCGATGTCCTCAGGCCCGGCCCCTTCCCATTCGACAGAGACTGACACCCGGTCCACAATCACATCCGGAAAGAACTGCGCCCGCATATTGGGAATCGCCGCTGCGCCCAGCACCAGCAGCAGTACCAAAAGCAGGTTCGACAAGGTCCGGTGACGGGTAAAATAGCTCAGAACGCCGCCAGCCGAGCGGGGGAGGTTCCGCAGCATGACCCCTAGCCCCCCATCCGGGTTTCAATACGGTTGATCAGCCGCGCGGGGACCTTTGCGGCGGCCAGCTGTTCCAGCATCCGCGCCCGCACCGCCTCCGGCATCCGACTATTGCCTTCGACCATGGCGACCAGTCTGGCCCGGCGATCCTCCGACAGTTCAATCAGTTCAGCCTCCGCCGCAGCGGTGTCGCGCGGGGCGTCAGGATTGGCACCGGTAACCTCTGCGCCCTGCCGCAGTGGTCGCACTTTGATGCCCGCGCCCAGCAGAGGCGTGCGCCCGGTGACAACTTCGCGACCCTCCAGCCCTGTGCCACGCAGCAGCACATCGTCCCCCTGCCGACGCACCAATGTCACGTCCAGCGCCTGCAGCCGGTCATCCTCTCCCAGCAGCAGCACGGTCCCGTCGGACCCCAGCGCCGATGCGGGCAGCCGGGCCACGTCGCTCACCACCGGTTCCTCAACCTCCACCGTGACAAAATCACCGGGTTTGAAACCAAGCGCCCGGTTCAGCCGGGCGTAGATCAATCGGCCGGCCAGCCCCTCACCTGCATCGCCACTGTCTCGCACCACCACGCCAGGCGCCTTCAGCGCCGCACCGGTTGCGTCCAGCGTCACCTCTACCGGCGCCGAGAGCAGCTGCCCCGCAGCGTCCAGCAGCCGGGCGTATTGTACGGTCGAAACCCGGAACGCCACATCCAGCTGCGCCGGATCCACCAGATCCGCAAGCTTTTCATTGGCCGATACCAGCCGCCCCTCAACCAGATTGACCGACTGCAAAGTTCCGTCAAAAGCGGCGATGATGGTCGTGTCGTCAAGATTGCGACGGGCCTCATCCAGCGCAATCTGCGCCCGCGCCAGCCGCGTTACCGCCTGATCAATACGCGCCTCCGCCAAGGACAGCGCCTGCCTGCGTGAGATCACCGCCTGCCGGGCCTGTGCAGCAGCCAGTTCCGCCACTTCCACTGTTGCAGCAGACCCAACACCGCGGGTTTCCAGATTTTGCTGCCGGTCCAGCGCCCGGGCCCGCAAAGTCGCCTGATCTTCGGCTGCCGACAGCTCATCCTGCGCCAGCGCCAATCCGCGCCGGGCCTCACGGGTTTCGGCCTCCGCATCCATCATGTCCGCTTCGGCGCGCTGTAGGGCCGCCTGCGCATCGGCCGGGTCGATCTGCACAAGTAAGCTGCCCGCCGTGACGTCGCCGCCATCCTCAAACCCAGGCGCCAGCTGCACCACCCGACCCGCCGCTGCCGTGCGCAGTTCCAGCCTACGACGGCTTTCGATCCGGCCAAAGGCGGTCAGCACAGGCTGCACCGCCCCAAGCTCGGCCCGCACAACATTCACAGCAAACACCCGCTCGCGAGCCGGTGGCGCGCGGCGCTCCTCACCCATACGGGTCTGGATCGCGGACAGGACCATCTGTACCGCCAAGAGCAGCAGCGCCGCCGTCAGCGCCGCAAGGAAAACCCCAATCACCGTTTGCCGCAAAAAACGCATACTCAATTCCTCAATCGGCCAAACGAACCGGTCCACCACCGCCGCGACACACACATGCATGCACGCCGTCAGAGCCGGAGAATACCAGTTTGCACAAAGCTATACGAGGTTACACGCAGTCGCGGATCAATTCCGTCTCACTTGCGGCGCAAATGTTCGTCAAGTCGTGGCATGATTTCCACGAAATTGCAGGGCCGATGCCGGTAGTCGAGCTGCTTCACGAGGATTTCATCCCAGGCATCCTTACAGGCCCCCGGGCTTCCCGGCAGCGCAAAGAGGTAGGTGCCCCCCGCAACCCCGCCCGTGGCCCGTGACTGCACGGCCGAAGTGCCGATTTTCTGCATCGACACGATGGTAAAAACAGTTCCAAACGCATCGATTTCCTTCTCGTAGACATCGCGGTGCGCTTCGACCGTGACATCGCGCCCGGTCAGACCAGTGCCTCCGGTTGAGATCACAACATCAATCTCCGGGTTGGCGACCCAGTCCCGCAGCTGGCCGGCAATTTCCTCCCGTTCATCCGGCAGGATCTTGCGATCCGCCAGCACATGTCCCGCCGTTTCCAGCCGGTCAACCAGCACCTGACCGGAGCGATCTTCAGCCAGTGACCGGCTGTCCGATACGGTCAGCACCGCAATCCGAACCGGAATGAAATCCTTGCTATTGTCGCGTTGCGCCATGGTCGTGGCCCTTATTTCTGATGTTTTCACAGTCTTGAAGAATGATGCCGAAGACCCCCCGAGATTTGGGCTAGATTCAGTCCGCTGTCAGCCGGGCCTTGATCTCCAGCAGATCAGCCCAGGCTGCCCGTTTCTGCGCGGGCTGGCGTAACAGATAAGCCGGGTGGAACATCGGCATGACGGGCTTGCCCTGCGCCTCCTGCCAGGTGCCGCGCATCCGGGTGATTCCGCGTTTGCCAAGCAAGGCATCACAGCTGATGTTGCCCATAGCGATCAGGATATCCGGCTTTGCCAGCGCGATATGACGCTCCAGAAAGGGCGTCATCATGGCGATTTCTGCCGGTAGGGGATCGCGGTTCTGCGGCGGCCGCCAGGGCAGCACATTAGCGATATAGACGCTGTCCTTACGAGACAGCCCGATGGCCGCCAGCATCCGGTCCAACAGCTGCCCGGCCCGGCCCACAAACGGTTTGCCTGCAATATCCTCGTCGCGGCCGGGCGCCTCGCCCACCACCATGACGCGGGCACCGGGCTGACCATCTGCAAACACCAGATTGCGCGCGCCTTTTTTCAACTCGCAGTGTTCAAACTGCCCCAGCGCCTCATAAAGGCCCTCCAGCGACCCTGCTGCACCCGCCATCTGTCGGGCCACCTCAACCGGATCAATGTCCCGAGGTTTCGCCGGTGCCACCTCAGCCGCCGCTGCGCCGGGTTTGGGCAGCCGCGCCTGCAATTCATAACGATTGACGGGCGCGTCACCGATCGCATCGGTCGCCCCCAATTCAATCTGCCAGGCCAAGAGCGCATGGGCGCTGTGATAATCCAATGCCGATTCCATACCCCAAGCTACCCCGCCTTGCGACGGATCAAAATACCCGCTGTGCGCACCGCTTGCCGCAGGTCACAGCCCTGCTATAAGAGCGCAAACATCGCGGAGCCTGCCCATGCCCACAGCCACCTCGTCACCTGATCCGATGGCCTTTTCTCAACGGCATCTTCTGGGCATCGAACCGCTGAAACCGCATGAAATCACCGCGATCCTTGATCTCGCGGACAGCTATGCAGAGCTGAACCGGCGTCCCGACAAACACGCCAATGCGCTGTCGGGGCTGACCCAGGTCAATATGTTCTTTGAGAACTCCACCCGCACGCAGGCCAGCTTTGAAATCGCGGGCAAGCGGTTGGGCGCGGATGTGATGAACATGGCGATGCAGGCCTCCTCAATCAAAAAGGGGGAAACCCTGATCGACACCGCGATGACGCTGAACGCGATGCACCCAGATCTTCTGGTGGTGCGCCATCCGCATTCCGGCGCCGTGGATCTCTTGGCGCAGAAGGTAAACTGCGCGGTACTGAATGCCGGCGACGGGCGGCATGAGCACCCTACACAGGCGCTGCTGGATGCGCTGACCATCCGCCGTGCAAAAGGCCGTCTGCACCGGCTGAACATCGCAATTTGCGGTGATGTGGCCCACTCCCGTGTGGCGCGCTCGAACCTGATCCTGTTGGGCAAGATGGAGAACCGCATCCGCCTGATTGGCCCGCCGACACTGGTGCCCGGCCACTTTGCCGACTTCGGCGCCGAGATTTACGACGACATGCGCGAAGGCCTGAAAGACGTGGATGTGGTCATGATGCTGCGCCTCCAGAAGGAGCGTATGGATGGCGGCTTCATCCCGTCGGAGCGCGAATACTACCATCGCTACGGGCTTGATGCGGAGAAACTGGCGCTGGCCAAACCCGACGCCATCGTCATGCACCCCGGCCCAATGAACCGGGGCGTTGAAATCGACGGCACGCTTGCCGATGACATCAACCGCTCGGTCATTCAGGAACAGGTCGAAATGGGCGTCGCCGTCCGCATGGCCGCCATGGACCTTCTGGCCCGCAACCTGCGCACCAGCCGCGAGCGGGCAGCGGCGCAACCGGGCGTGGCCTGATCCATGGCTGAGTTGGTTGCACAACCCTTCAGCATCGCCGCAGGTGAGCAGAGGATGATCCATGTCTTCGACCTCGACATGCGGCCCGAACAGGCGCGTTTCCTGCGAGAACCCGGCGCGCTGGCGCAGGTTCTGGGAATTGAAGATATAGATCTGGATCACGTGGAGATCTTCCCGGTGAGCGATCTGGAGGATCTGGGGCTTGTCGGCTATCTGCGTGACGGCTGCGGTATCCCGAATGAGCAGCTGGCCTCAGACACACAGAAACTCACCGGGATTGAAGGCTATGTGCTGCTCCTGCGCTCCCGCGCGCTGCGGGGCGAGGAAACGCGTCTCACTCCGGCCCGTCAAATTCGACATATTGGCGGCTATAGTGAGGTGGGGGCGGATTGGACCAGTCTACCCAGCCACCCCGACGACACCCCCGATAGCGCCAAACTCTACTCGGCGCCACGCCCCTCCCCGCGGGAGGCCCGCTCCCGCGCGCGGCGCATCGGGGCCACGATCTTTGCGATTGTGATGGCGCTGATCCTATTCGCCGTCCTGATGCTGGCAACCTGAGATGTCCGAAACCGTCTTCCCCCCTGATCGCATGGCCTACTGGCGCAGCCACGCCTGGCTCGCTGTGATTGCCATGGTTGGTGCAATGGGCATTCTCTGGGTGATGGGAAACCCGCATGTCTGGACCGGTGCCATCGGCGGGCTGGCCGCCATTGGCCTGCGCGGCGGCTACCTCATGTCCGATGAGATGACCCGTGTTTGGAAGCTCGGCGACACCACCATCAACGGCCCCGACCAACAGACCATCCCGCTGGCCGATGTGGCCGAGCTGAACCGCCTTGGCAGTACTGTCCAGATCGTCACCCATGATGGCCACAAGTACCTGATCAAATACCAGCCCGACCCAGGCGCGACCCTCAATGCAATTGAAAGAGCAAAGGTATGAGTAGCACAGACGAATGGACCGGCATCCTTGACGATGGTGAAGAAATTATCTGGCAGGGCCGACCTGATGGGGCGATTGCCTTACGTCCCGCAGCCCTGTTCAAAGCTGCTTTTGGATTGTTTTTTTCTGGCTTTGCACTGTTTTGGATGCTGGGGGCATTCAAATCGGGCGGATCCTTCTGGATGTTTGGTCTTTTACACTTCAGCGTCGGCTTAGGGATCATTTTCCACGCTGTCTTTTGGTCATCATATGTTCGCCGGAACAGCTGGTACACGCTAACCGACCGTCGCGCGTTCATCGGAATCGGCCTGCCATTGCTTGGACGAAAGCTGCAGTCCTACCCGCTCACCGGCAGCACACCGCTAGAACTGGTTGATAGACAGCCCGCCAGCGTATTTTTTGCCGAAAGAACCAAGCGCGGGCAGAACGGATCAACGACTGTTCCGGTTGGATTTGAGCGAATTGCGGAAGGTCGCGAGGTCTATCGCATGATGCGCGATGTTCAGGCCAGGGCGCCGGAAAGGAAATGACACTTATGACCACTCTCTTCACCAACGCCCGCCTGATCGACCCTGAGGCCGGAACCGACAGTATCGGCGCGGTTCTGGTGCAGAACGGGCGCATCGCGGCCGTGGATAAGAATGGCACCGGCTCTGACCAATTGTTTCGCACGCGAAACATTGGGGCAGAGGATGTGACCCTTATTGATTGCCGCGGCAAATGTCTGGCCCCCGGCATTGTCGATATCGGCGTGAAGGTCTGCGAGCCGGGTGAGCGCCATAAGGAAAGCTATAAATCTGCAGGTCTCGCGGCGGCGGCGGGTGGGGTCACCACCATGGTGACACGCCCTGACACCACCCCGTCCATCGACAGTCCGGAAACGCTGGAGTTCGTGACCCGTCGCGCGCAGGCCGATGCGCCGGTGAATGTTCTGCCAATGGCCGCCCTGACCAAGGGCCGTGCAGGTCGGGAAATGACCGAGATCGGCTTTCTCATGGATGCGGGCGCGGTTGCCTTCTCCGATTGCGATCACGTGGTCGCCGACACCAAGGTCTTTTCCCGCGCGCTGTCTTATGCGCGCAGCTGCGGCGCGCTGGTCATTGCGCATCCGCAGGAGCCGGGATTGAGCAAAGGGGCTGCGGCAACCTCGGGTAAATTCGCCACTCTGCGCGGGCTGCCCGCCGTCACGGCGATGGCGGAGCGGATGGGGCTGGATCGCGATATCGCCCTATTGGAGATGACCGGCGCCAGATACCACGCCGACCAGATCACCACCGCCCGTGCCCTGCCCGCCCTGCAACGGGCAAAGGCAAACGGGCTGGACATCACCGCAGGCACGTCGATTCACCATCTGACGCTGAATGAGCTGGACGTTGCGGACTACCGCACCTTCTTCAAGGTGAAACCGCCGTTGCGCTCCGAAGAGGACCGTCTGGCGCTGATCGAGGCACTGCGCGAGGGGCTGATTGATACGATCTCCTCCATGCACACGCCACAGGACGAGGAAAGCAAGCGCTTGCCCTTTGAAGAGGCCGCCGCCGGTGCCGTGGCGTTGGAGACACTGCTGCCTGCGGCCCTGCGGCTTTATCATGCGGAGCAGCTCGACCTGCCGACACTGTTTCGCGCGATGGCACTGAACCCGGCCAAACGTCTGGGACTGGACTGTGGCCGTCTGTCCCAAGGTGCTCCTGCTGATCTGGTGCTGTTTGATGCGGACCAGCCCTTTGTGATGGACCGGTTTGCGCTGCACTCGAAATCACAGAACACCCCCTTTGACGGGCAGCGGATGCAAGGTAGGGTGCTGGCAACCTATGTGGCCGGTGAACCGGTCTACCGGAGAGATTGATGCCGCCTATTGAAACTGCCGCCCCTGTCCTGCTGCTATGGGCCGTGATTGGCTATGCACTGGGGTCTATTCCCTTTGGCCTGCTGCTGACACGGATCATGGGGTTGGGCAATCTGCGCACTATCGGATCGGGCAATATCGGCACCACCAATGTGCTGCGCACCGGCTCGAAAAAAGCCGCCGCGCTGACTCTGCTGCTGGACGGTGGCAAGGGGGCGGTCGCGGTGCTGCTGGCGCGCACGCTGGCGGGCGAAGATGCCGCACAGCTGGCGGGTCTGGCGGCTTTTCTTGGCCATTGCTACCCGATCTGGCTGAAATTTCAGGGCGGGAAAGGCGTTGCCACCTTCCTTGGCCTGATGCTGGCGCTGGCCTGGCCCGTAGGGATCGCCTGCTGCCTGACCTGGCTGGCCGCCGCCTATCTGAGCAAGATCTCCTCAATGGGGGCTTTGGTGTCTGCAGTGGCGGCCCCGCTGTGGTGCCTGCTTCTGGGCGCACCCATAACGACGGGGCTGGCCGCTCTACTGGCCGCGATCATCCTGTGGCGGCACAAGGAAAACATCGCGCGATTGCGCATGGGCACCGAGCCCAAGATCGGACAGAAGTAGCCCGATATCAGCTAAACCTCTGTTTTGTAAAAAGCCCTCCTCCACCATGGACGAGGGCTTTTTCATGCTCACAGGAATGTGCCACCGCGCCTGTGCAGAGAATTTGTGCATCAACGCACATACAAAAGGAGTTGTTTTGAACGTGATCGAGGGAGTCCTCATATCGGTGTCGTGACCAAAACGGTCCAATTTTGAAGACCTGTATTTTGATGACGTAACGCTTTGATCATTCCAACTCAGGGTGCCGAGGTACCCGCTACATCGAAAGGTTCATACCGATGAATACCGTAAAATCCCTTCTGGGCGGGATCGCCCTCTCCGTTACGCTGGCAACCTCCGCGCTGGCCGCTGGCGTTGATGTCAACGCCTCCTCTACCGGTCTGGCCATGCAGGGATATGACCCTGTCGCCTATTTCAACGCCGGTGAAGCGACCAAAGGTTCCTACAAGGTGACCGCCACCCACGACGACGCTACATATTGGTTCGCTACCGAGGAGAACAAAGCCCTGTTTGAAGCCACACCGGACGCCTACATCCCGGCCTACGGCGGCTACTGCGCCTTTGGTGCGGCGATGGGCTTCAAGTTCGACGGCGATCCGCATCAGTGGAAAATCGTCGATGATGTCCTCTACCTGAACCTGTCGAAGGACATTCAGGAACGTTGGAGCACGGACATTCCCGGCTTCATCGAAAAAGCCGATGTGAACTGGGATGAGATCGCTGACGCCGAGCCGGCGGAGCTGCTGCAGTAAGCCTGTAACGGCAGATCCAAATCGCAGATGGGCGGCAGGATATCCTGCCGCCCATTCTGTTCATGCCTCAGAGGGAACACTCCCTCTGCGCAGGATATTACTTCGAGGCCAGCCGTTCGACCGCCTCGGCCGTGCGCTTGGTGTTGTTGTAAATTCCCAGCGCCAGATAGAGCGAGCCGGCGATCAGGATCACATAGAGGGTGCCAACCACAAGCACACCGAGTGCCGCGAGGATACCGCCGCCGCCCGGCTGCATGGTTGCCAGAACTGCCCCGCCGACAACTGCGAGCAGCAGCAGCACAACGACGACACCAACCAGTTTTTCAAATGCTGAAATAAAGAAATTGCCCATATCAATACCTTTCCGAGCTCTAGATTGCGCGTTTTCTAGGGGGGAGAAATAGAGAGAACAAGCTCTCAATTAGGGGGAAAATCAAGCGGGTAGCGCCAGAGGGAGCCCACACCAACACCCGCAAAATCAGTCGAGAACCCGCCGCGCGGCCCGCGCAGAAAAAAGGGCGCCTGCACAGCGCCCTCTTCGATGGTCTCAATCTGGTCCCCTGTGGGTCTCAGTAGCTGTATTCAGAGTAGATGCGGCTCAGATCGCCATTCCAGTCGCCATGGTAGCGATCCAGCAGCTCATCCGCTGGGACTTTGCCGGTCTCGATACTGTCCTTCAGCGCATTGAGGAAGTGGGTTTCATCCGGCACCAACCCCCCGGCCCCGGCGCGCGCGCGGGATTTGAGGCCCGCCTCAGAGATCGCCACCACTTCGCGGGCCAGATCATGCATCTTGATATTGCCGACCTGTGCCTGCAGCCCTTGTTCCGATGCGGCCACACGCAGGGCCTCGCGGGTTTCTGCATCCCAGCCCTTTGCCAGATCCCAGGCGGCATCAAGGCTGGATTGATCGTACATCATCCCCACCCAGAAGGCCGGCAGGGCACAGAGGCGGCGCCAGGGACCGCCATCGGCACCGCGCATTTCCATATATTTCTTGATCCGGGCTTCGGGGAAGGCGGTGGTCAGATGATCAGCCCAGTCGCTCAGGGTGGGGGTTTGCCCCGGCAACGCGGGCAGTTCTCCCTTGAGGAAGTCGCGGAAGGACATGCCAAGCGCGTCGATATACTGGCCGTCGCGGTAGACGAAGTACATCGGCACATCGAGCGCGTATTCGACCCAACGTTCGAACCCGAATCCCTCATCAAAAACAAAAGGCACCATGCCGGTCCGGTCAGCATCCAGATCGCGCCAAACGCGCGAGCGCCAGGATTTGTGGTTGTTCGGCTTGCCCTCAAGAAAGGGCGAATTGGCAAAGAGAGCGGTTGCGACGGGCTGCAGCGCGATGGCCACGCGCATTTTCTGCACCATGTCCGCCTCGGATCCGAAGTCGAGATTGACCTGAACGGTACAAGTCCGGCGCATCATCGTGCGACCCATAGTGCCGACTTTACCCATATAGGCATCCATCAGCTTGTAGCGGCCCTTGGGCATCAGCGGCATTTCTTCGTGCGACCAGATCGGAGCCGCCCCCAGACCGATAAAACCGACGCCGATTTCATCGGCGATATCCTTTACCTCGCGCAGGTGGGTGTTCACCTCGTCACAAGTTTCATGGATTGTCTCCAATGGGGCACCAGAAAGTTCCAGCGCACCACCGGGTTCCAGCGAAACATTGGCGCCATCTTTTTCAAGACCGATCAGGTGGCCACCTTCGCGCACCTCGGACCAGCCGTGACGGTCGCGCAACCCCTCAAGAACGGCCACTATTGACCGCGTGCCTTCAAACGGCAGCGGCTTCAGCGAGTCCTTGCAATAGCCGAATTTCTCATGCTCGGTGCCGATACGCCATTGGTCACGGGGCTTGCAGCCAGAGGCAAGATATTCCGCCAATTGTTCGTGCCGTTCGATCGGCCCACCGCCGGATTGAGGGATAGACATCTGGGGCTCTCCGTAAGGTTGATCCGTCCTGCGCTGCAAGTCGTGGTCGGTATTTCCGGCAGTGTCAATGCAGCCTGTGCACGGTTGGTCGTGTTGGTGCGCGCTCCCAGATCACGACCTGGTGACCACCGGATTTGCGCAATTCTGCCAGCATCCGCTCCATACGCAACCCCGGCAGGGTCGCAAAGGCGTCAAAGAGCGCATCGGTGTTGGTCGCATTGACGGGGATCGCCAAGGCGGACTGCCCCGGTTGATCCAATAGCCAATGAGGTGGTTTCGCAGCGTGATCCAGTGTCAGGCGCTCCAATTCGGAGAGCGCGACAGCGCCGCCAGTGAGGGGGCCGAAATAGGCGATCTGCCCTTCGTCCACTTGAACCACGCCGGGGCCGCCGCCGCCCAGACGGAACCGCATCCGCTGCATGCCGATAACTGCGATGACAACACCCAGCCCTAGCAGCGCCCAGCCCAGCAGCGCCTGAGCCCCGTAGCTGCCAAGCGCCCAGAACAGGCCAAGCGCACCGAGAGCAGCCGCCGCGATCATCTCGCGCCAGCGCCAGAGGGCCGCGCGGGCTTCTGGTCGAATAAAGGTCATGAAGCAGGCTCCCCCTCAGCCATCGAAGGCAGCGGCGCGTGATCAAAAAGGATGAGCGAATAGCCGCCAATGGATTGAAATCCGATGGCCCGATAAGCACGCACAGCGGCCTCTCCTGCAGCAAAGAGAACCGCCTGTTCCACACCCGCCGCGCGGGCTTCCTTAAGGTGCAGTGCCAGAGCGCAGCGGGCGTAGCCGTGGCCGCGTTGTTCCGGCGGTGTATAGACCCCGCCGATCTGCACCACCTCGGGCAGTTGCGCGTTGAACCCTGTCATTGCGACCCAACGGTCTGCGATATTCAGCACGCGGTGACTGTCGCGCAGCAGGTAGCTGTCGATATCTTGTGATGCGACAGCTACCGCCTCAGACGCGGGGGTGCCGAGAATTTCCTGGTGATAGGCCGCGCGCCATTGCACGAGCATTGGTCGGGGCGCAGCCGACAGGGGATGCAGAACGGCGCCAGACAACTGCGGGCGATCCAGACTGCCCAGATCCAGTTCCGTCAGCGATAACGCCAGTCCCGGTTCATCGCGATCAAGTCGCTTGGGGTGCTGGTCAAGCCCGGTGGCCGCAAGATAGCGCCGCACCTGCGCCGTTTCGCCCAGGACGCCGACCTGCGGTTGTGGCGTCCCCGTCGACAGCTGCAAATCGACCAGTTGTTGTAGTTCATGCCAATCCGTGGCGCTAGCCTCCGCCGCCTGCAACAATAAGGTGCCATCGTTGGTCAGACCGGCGACGCCACCGTCACCACTGCCGCGCACCCATACACGCATCGCCTTGGCTGCGGCACTGTGCAAGCCGTGGTCCCGCAAATTGATCAGCAGAAACATGGAGCTGGCGACATTGCGACGCAGCAGATCATGGATCGCGGCGAGATCGCGATCCTGTGCCGGGCGCCAGCTCATCCCCAATCTCCATAGCGTTGCTGCCACACAGTCAATGCGGCCACCGCTGCGGTATCAGCGCGCAGGATGCGGGGGCCAAGACTCACCACATGGGACTGCGGCAACGCGTGCAGTCGCTTGCGCTCGGCCTCGGAAAACCCGCCCTCGGGTCCGATCACAATGGCCCAGGGTGCCTGTGCCGCTGTCTCGCTGGCCAGTGCCAATGCACTGCCGACCTCTGCTTCGTCACAAAACATCAGCTGGCGTTCTTCAGGCCAGTGGTCCAGCAGCCGCGAGAGTTTTTGCAGATCTGCCACCTCCGGCACATAGGTGCCACCACATTGCTCGGCGGCCTCAACCGCGTGGGCCTGAAGCCGGTCCTGGCGAATGCGGTCAGAATTTGTGAACTCGGTCTGCACCGGCAGGATCCGCGCCGCGCCCATTTCAGCAGCCTTCTCCACGATGAAATCAGTTCGCGCCTTCTTGATCGGGGCGAACAGCAGCCACAAATCCGGCGGCAGCACCAATGGCCGCGTCTGCTCCTGGCAGATAAGGACACCACTGCGCTTGCTCGCCTCGGCCACCTCGGCGCGCCATTCGCCATCCTCTCCGTTGAACAGCAACAGCTGCGCCCCAACCGTCTGCCGCATGACCCCAAACAGGTAATGCGCCTGATCGCGGTCCAGAGGAACCGATTGCCCTGCCCCCAGCGGGTGCTCTACATACAGTCTGATCTTTGCACTCATGAGGCATACATATGCAAGGCGGGACGCCAACACCAGATGGACAGGTCGCAGATGCGGTCAAAGGCAATTGGGTCGATCGCTACGCCCCTGAATGGAGTCGCCCCTATCTGCGCCTCAGCCGCGCCGACCGACCGATCGGCACCTGGCTGCTGCTAATCCCCTGTTGGTGGGGCCTGATGCTGGCGATTCTGTGGGATCAAAGCCCACGCTGGGAGGATCTGTGGATCTTTGCCGCCTGCGCTGCTGGGGCATGGCTGATGCGCGGCGCAGGCTGCACATGGAACGATATCACCGACCGCAATTTTGACGGACAGGTGGAACGCACCCGGTCCCGCCCCATTCCATCTGGTCAGGTCACGGTCACCGGAGCATTTATCTGGATGGGGCTGCAGGCACTGATCTCGCTCGGCATACTGCTGAGTTTCAATCAGGCTGCTATCGCGATGGGCATTCTGGCATTGTTTCCAGTGGCGATCTATCCCTTTGCCAAGCGGTTCACCTGGTGGCCGCAGGTGTTTCTGGGATTGGCCTTCAACTGGGGCGCGATGCTGGCCTGGGTGGCCCATACCGGCACTCTCAACTGGCCGCCGGTGATATTGTATCTGGCCGGGATTGCCTGGACGCTGTTTTATGACACTATCTATGCCCATCAGGATACTGAGGATGACGCGCTGATCGGGGTTAAATCCACAGCACGCCTGTTTGGCACACAAACGCCGATGTGGCTGCGCCGGTTCATTGTGGCAACCGTCAGCCTGATGGCGATCGCCATCATTCTGGCCGTCCAACCGCAGGGATCGGTTCTCGCGCTGATGCTGGCACTGGCCGCGCCCTGGGCGATGGGCTGGCATATGACCTGGCAGCTACGGGTGTTTGACGCCGAGAACAATGATCGTTTGCTGCAACTGTTTCGCCTCAACCGGGATACGGGCTTGATTCCGCTGATCTTCTTTGCCGCAGCTCTGTTCGCATGATTGAACCCGTCGCGCAGCCCCTGTAAGACAGGCAAAAGCCGTCTCAGACGGACGCCCTAACGGAGACCAGCCTGCCCATGCGCCTGTCCTCGCTTTTGATCTCTGGCCTGACGTTTGTCGCCGCTGCCGCGCTGAGCCTGGTGGTGGCCGGTTTTGCGGTGACGGGTATCGAAGCAGGCAGCGAAACCGCCGTACGCCGTGCGCTGGACAAAGTCGGCTATACCTGGGCCGAGGTTACCGCGGATGGGCTGCGCGTGATCCTGAATGGCACCGCACCGGATGAGGCCACACGATTTGGCGTGATATCGCTGGTCGGCGGTGTGGTCGATGCGGCGCGGGTGATTGATGAAATGCAGATCACCCCGTCCGAAGGCATCGCCCCTCCCCGGTTCTCAGCGGAAATTCTGCGCAATGACAGCGGCATTTCGATCATCGGGCTCATCCCGAGGGTTACCGACCGTGAAACCGTGATCACCCGGCTGAATACGATCGCAGGTGCGGATCAGGTCGCGGATCTGCTGGAAACCGCAAATTACACCGCCCCCAGGGGCTGGATGGCCGCAATGGACTACGCACTGGATGCCTTGAGCCTGCTGCCCCGGTCGAAGATCTCGGTCGAGGCGGAAGAAGTCTCCATCACAGCGATCTCCGACAGTGTTGATGCCAAGGAACAAATCGAAAAACGCCTGACCCGCATGGCCCCAGCCGGGCTGCGCCTGTCACTGGATATCGCTGCGCCGCGTCCGGTCATCACGCCGTTCACGCTGCGCTACAGCCTTGATGACGCGGGCGGCCGCTTTGATGCCTGCTCTGCCGAAAGCGAGTTGAGCCGTGATCGAATTCTGCGGGCAGCGACCAAGGCAGGGTTTGACGGCAAAGCCGATTGCGTGATTGGCATGGGGGTGCCCTCGCCCAATTGGGCCCGCGCCGCGGAGCTGGGCATTGCGTCCTTGTCAGAGCTGGGCGGGGGCTCCGTGACACTGGCCAATGCCGATATGACTCTGGTTGCGGCAGAGGGAACGGCACCGGCCCTGTTTGACCATGTGGTGGGTGAGTTGGAAAGCGCGCTGCCCCAGGTCTTCGCCCTGCATGCGGTGTTGCCCGAGCCGGAAACCGAAGACGGCAACGGTCCGCCTGAGTTTACCGCAACCCTAAGCCCGGAAGGTCAGGTGCAGCTGCGGGGCCGGATTTCGGATGAGGCCCTGCGCCAGATCAGCAGCAGCTATGCCCAGGCGCGCTTCGGTTCGCAGAATGTCTACAGTGCCACGCGGGTGGTTGAGGATCTGCCTGCTGACTGGCCGGTGCGGGTGCTGGCCGGGCTGGAGGCGCTGTCCCATCTTCAGCGCGGCGCGGTTTCGGTGACCCCTGACAGTCTGAGCCTGAGCGGGATGAGCCACCGCGAGGACGCGCCCTCCGAAATCGCCAAACTCTTGTCTGCGAAACTGGGCGATGCAGAGAGCTATGAGCTGAACGTCACCTATGAAGCGCCGCCCGAACCTGCGGACAAGCCGATGTCGCCGGAGCTGTGTGAGGCGGAGCTGGCTGCGGTGCAGACGGTCTCCAAAATCACCTTTGAGCCGGGGTCGGCGACTGTGGCCGCGGGCAGCCGGGACACATTGGATCAGATTGCAGACATCCTGGCACGCTGTGACGGGGTACGGCTGGAAATCCAGGGCCATACCGACAGTCAGGGACGCGAGGAAATGAACCAGACACTCAGCCAGTCGCGGGCACAGTCGGTTCTGAATGAGCTGCGTGGCCGTCGTCTGGTCACCAGCAGTTTCACCGCCAAAGGCTATGGCGAAAGCACCCCGATTGCGAGCAACGACACCGAGGACGGCCGTGAAGCCAACCGTCGGATCGAGTTCCGCCTTATCCGCCCGGCCAATGACGCCGCCAGCGAAACCACACTTGATGAGGCCGCCACCGCACCTGAAGGCACCTCAGAGACCCCTTCCGACAGTGAACAGGAGACATCCGGACAATGAACAGGACAGAGTTCATCATTACCACTGCCATTATCCTGTTTGTCGCCTTTGCGATGGGGTGGTTTGCCAATTGGCTGGTGCATCGCTTCACCCGCGTGAAGCAGAGCGACGTGGCCGATCTGGACCGGATGAGCCAGGAACTGCACGAAGCAGAGGAAACCCGCGATCAGGCGATCACCTATCTGCAGCAGCGTGAGGCTGAACTGTCCAACCAACTGGCCCAGACAGAGGCAGAGTTACGGGCGGCTATGGATGGTCTGCGGGATGCGCGTCGCGAGGCAGAAGAGCTGCGCGGACAGCTGCACGGCTGAAGCGGCCGGCACGGGGATCAGTCCCAACGGGTCAGCGCCTCTTCGTCGCTGTGCTTTGCCTCAACCCAATTGCCGGTGCCGTCCTGCGTCATCTCTTTCTTCCAGAAGGGGGCGCGGGATTTGAGGTAATCCATCAGATATTCCGCTGCCTCAAACGCATCGGAGCGATGGCGCGCAGCGGTGGCGACCATCATGATCTGCTCGCCCGGAACTAACCGCCCATGACGATGAATGACCAGCGCATCCGCAAGTGACCAGCGCTGCTGCGCCTCCTGCGTAATCGTCTTTATCGCGCGCTCAGTCATGCCGGGGTAATGCTCGATCTCCATCGCCACCATCTCACCCTTCTCGGATCCCCGCACAACACCGGTAAAGGTTACGAGAGCGCCGGCATTGATCCCAGAGATGGCGACATCCGACGCAAAGCGCTGGCTTTCCTCCCCCAGATCAAATGCGTCCTTCTGAACCGCGATCCGCATCGCTCAGCCTCCGGTCATTGGTGGGAAGAACGCCACCTCTCGCACGCCTTCAAGCGGGGCGTCAAAATCCGACAGGTCCTGATCCAGCGCCACACGTAGCGCCGACAGATCGGCAAAAGCCGCGGCATAGCGCGGATCGCGGGCGCTGAGTTCAGCCACAAGATCGCGCACGTTTGCGGCTGTGGTCTCAACCTTTTCCTTGGGCAGTCCGATGCGCTCGCGCACCCAGGCAAAATAGAGAACATCCATCAGCGCGTCTCCTTCAGATGTGGCAGCGCCTTGCGCATGTAGTCAGCGCCAGTGATCAGCGTCAGTGCCGCCGCGATCCACAGCAGCCACAGGCCCAGCCGGCTGGTCCAGATCATGCCTTCATATTTCCAGCGCAGACCAAACTCATCGCTGACCTCCCCCAGCATAATCTGATCCACCAGCGCCTGATCCATGCCAAAGGAGGACATCACCAGATAGTGTTCGAAGATGCCTTGGGAAAACAGCGTGGCGATCGCGATCATCTGCGCGGTGGTCTTCCACTTCGCCAGCGCCGTCACCTTGAGCGTGCCGGCCGTATCGCCGAGGAACTCACGCAAACCCGAGACAAACACCTCACGAAACAGGATCACGGTGGCGGGCAGCACCAGCCAGGGCGTCCAGTGTTCGGCGGCATATCCGACAAGGATCATCAATGCGATCACCACCATCGCCTTGTCAGCGATGGGATCAAGCATTGCCCCCATCTTCGTCTCCTGGCCCCAAGACCGGGCGAGGTAGCCGTCAAACCAGTCAGTAATCGCCGCGCTGACAAAGAGGATCAGCGCAAACCAATCCGCATAGGGGCGCGAAAAATAGAGGAACATAATCGCGAGCCCCGGTGCTGCCACCAGGCGCAATAGGGTGAGGATATTAGGCACGGTCCATTTCATGGCTGCACACTAGCTCGCAGTGTCACGGGTGGAAAGCGGTACAGATGAATTTTCGGACGCGAATGGTCACATCTGTGCGGCTGTTTTTTGACCATCAAGTCAGGACCTTGTCGCCGCCACACCTTCGGCCTCCCACGGAGCGTGCCGCACCCGACACCGGATGGCTGTCGTGCGGGCTGACACCTGCGCGGGGCCCCTACCCCTGCGCGTGAAAGAAATCATAGATCCGCTGTGCCAGCGCCGCCGAAACCCCCTCTACAGCCTTCAGGTCCGATAGATTGGCCCGGCTGACCGCCTTGGCGCTGCCAAAATGCGCGAGAAGCGCACGCTTGCGGGCCGCGCCGACACCTGGCACCTCGTCCAGCGGTGTGGCGCCCATGGCTTTCGCCCGTTTGGCGCGGTGGGTGCCAATCGCAAAGCGGTGCGCCTCATCCCGCATCCGCTGCACGAAATAAAGCACCGGATCATTGCGCTGGAGAGCAAAGGCGGGCGCACCCAGGCGGTGGAATTCTTCCTTGCCGTGGTCACGGTCGACGCCTTTTGCCACACCAATCATCGGTATGTCCTGCACACCATGCTCTGCCATGATCTCCGCCACCGCACTGACTTGCCCGGCGCCCCCATCAATCAGCAAAAGATCCGGCCAGAGACCCTTCTCGCGGTCAGGGTCCTCTTTCAGCAGACGAGAGAAGCGGCGGTTGAGCACTTCCTTCATCATGCCGAAATCATCACCGGGAGTGAGATCATCTCCCCTGATGTTGAACTTGCGATAGGCGTTTTTCATGAAACCCTCGGGGCCGGCAACGATCATGCCCCCCACCGCATGGCTGCCCTGAATATGAGAGTTGTCGTAGACCTCGATCCGCTGCGGCGGACCCTCCAGACCAAAGGCTTCAGCCACACCGCGCAGCAGTTTCGCCTGTGTCGCGCTTTCGGCCATGCGGCGGGCGAGAGATTCGCGGGCGTTGCGGACGGCACCTGCCACCAGCTCTGTCTTCTCCCCCCGTTGCGGCACCAGAATTTCGACCCGGCGCCCGGCCTTATCGCTGAGAGCCTGTTCCATCAGGTCGCCATTCTCAATCTCATCAGACAGGATCAACTGCCGGGGCGGTTCCTTGTTGTCGTAGAACTGGCCAATGAAGGCCTCCATTACCTCCGCCGGGGAGACGTCCCCGTTGATACGGGGGTAGAAATCCTGGTTGCCCCAGTTCTGATTGGCCCGAATGAAAAACACCTGCACGCAGGCCTGTCCGCTGTCGAGATACAGACCGATCACATCTGCCTCCGCCACACCACGTGGGTTGATACCCTGCGAGGTCTGCACCTGTGTCAGCGCCTTGATCCGGTCGCGCAGGGCGGCGGCGCGTTCAAACTCCATCGCTTCGGAGGCTGCGGCCATCTGCTCGGCCAGTTCCTCTTGAATCTTGGTTGAGCGCCCGGACAGGAAACGTTCGGCATCCCGCACAGAAGACGCATAGTCCTCGGCCGATATCTCGCCGGTACAGGGCGCGGTGCAGCGCTTGATCTGATACTGCAGGCAGGGACGCGTGCGGCTTTCAAACATCGCATTGCTGCAATTGCGCAGCAGGAAGGCCTTCTGCAACTGATTGAGAGTTCGGTTCACCGCGCCTGCACTCGCGAAGGGACCAAAGTAGCTGCCCTTCTCGCGCCGGGTGCCGCGGTGTTTCTTGATTTGCGGAAACGCGTGATCCTTCGCGACCAGAATATTGGGGAAACTTTTGTCGTCACGCAGCAGCACGTTGTACTTCGGCTTGAGCTGCTTGATCAGGTTCTGCTCCAGCAGCAGTGCCTCAGTCTCCGTGCGGGTGGTCAGGAACATCATCGATGCGGTTGCCGCGATCATCCGCTCAATCCGGGGCGAATGGCCCGGTCGGGAATAGTTCGACACCCGCGCCCGCAGATTGCGCGCCTTACCGACGTAGAGCACACGGCTCTCGCTATCCAGCATCCTGTAGACGCCCGGCGAGCTGTCCAGGGTCTTCAGATAATCCTGTATTACGGCGTACCCCGTCCGGTGGGTCGGGCGCGCCGTTTCAGGCGGGGTGTCGGGCTGATGGTCTGTCATGTTTCGAGATCTATGATTCCCGCAGGTGGTCTGCAATGTTAGCGCATCAGGATCAACATGGAACAAATCCACTGATGCTGTGGATAAGTCTGGTAATATCTTATGGCTATCCGCGATTTTTCCTTATTTTTGGCTGATTTCCAGCGTTTGCTTAAAAAATAGGCACTTATTTAACTAATTGATAAAAAACAAAAACTTTTCACATTGCGGACAAGTTTATGATTTCAAAAGGATTTTTGTAACGAATTTACGACGGGTTGACGCTACGTGCACAACTTCGGCGCTACCACTTTTGAACCGCCCCGCAAACCCGGTTATTCCAGCCCCACAACGTCCGGTGTTTCCCAGCTGAGATGTTGACCGCTATCGATGCAAATCAGCTGTCCGGTGACCGACGGCGCGCGCAAAAGATAGCTTAGCGCGGCTCTGCTGTCAGCCGGATCAGCACCGCGCTGCAACGGTGTGTTGGCACATTGGCGGGCGAATTGGCTTTCGCTCTGCCGTGGACCTCTCAGCGTGGGTCCCGGGCCGATTCCATTGACACGGATGCGCGGCGCGAGCGCCTGTGCACTGGTGCGGGTCAGCGTCCAAAGCGCCGATTTCGCCAGCGTATAGGTCATGAATTCCGGTGTCAGTTTACGCACGCGCTGATCAATGAGATTTATAACGGATGCAGACGCCAGCGCCCGCCCCTGCTCATCGACCTGTTGCGGCAGATCCTGCGCGGCCAATTGTTGTGTCAGGATGAAAGGCGCGCGCAGATTGCTGTCCATGTGGCGATCCCAGCTGCTGCGGGTCGCGGTCTCCAGGCTGTCATGTTCAAAGATAGAGGCATTGTTCACCAGACAGGTGATCAGCCCTCCCAGAGCGTCCGCCGCAGCAGGCAGCAGGGCCTCTGTCGCCTCTTCCTCCAGCAGGTCGGCCTGCAGGGTAACGGCAACGCGGCCCATAGCGCGAATATCCACCGCTGTGGCTTCTGCCGCATCAGCAGAGCTCGCATAGTGGACGGCGACGTCATAGCCGTTTTCCGCCAGTTCCAGCGCCATCGCGCGGCCAAGTCGCTTGCCCGCGCCGGTTACCAATGCCCGCATATTGCTCTCTCCTCATCTGCCTGTTGGCAATGAGTTAGAACAGCTGCACTAGGTAGACCACATAAACAGCAGATAAAATAATTCCCCAGGTGCGGGTGATATCCATTTTGAAGAACACAAATGGCACCAGCAGCAGCGAAGAGGCCAGCATCACCCAGAGGTCGACCCGCAGGAAAGAGGGATCAACGCTGATCGGGCCAATAAAGGTGGCGATGCCCACGATGGCCAGCAAGTTGAACATGTTGGAGCCGATGACGTTGCCAAGAGCAACATCCGCCTGACGGCGCAGTGCCGCCATTACGGTTGTCGCGAGTTCCGGTAAGGAGGTGCCAATGGCAACCAGCGTCAGGCCGATCACGGTTTCCGTGACCCCATAGGTACGGGCGATGATCGACGCGTTATCGACCAGCAGATCAGCCCCCAGCGGCAGGCCGATCAACCCCAGGAAAAGGTAAATGCCGATGCGCCAGTAAGGCATATCGGGATCCGCCTCTTCGATATCATCCAGTTCACTGTCCTTGCCATTGCGGCGATGAGCGCGGGCCTCACGGAAGGCGACCCCAAGAACCACCGACAGGGCCGCAAGCAGGATCAGGCCGGACCAGATCGTGAAGGTCCCGCAGAAGGCCAGCGCAATGAAGAGGACCGAGGCGATCAGCATAAAGACATAGTTTTTGCGCGTGTCGCACTCGCTGGTATGCAAGGATCGCATCAGGGCGGGAATGCCCAGGACCATCAGGATATTGGCGGTGTTTGACCCGACCACATTGCCAAGGGCAATCCCGTCAGCGTTTTCCCCGACGGCACGGATCGCGATCAGCAGCTCAGGCGCCGAGGTGCCAAAAGCCACGATCGTCAGACTGACGATCAGCGCCGGCACGCCCAGTCGCAGACTGAGGTTCACAGCCCCGCGCACCAGAGCGTCCCCGGCGAGCAACAGGATCACAAGCCCAAGTCCAGACAACAGCCATGGCATCATTGCCGAGGCCCTCCATTCTTTTTACAGGCACAGGGGCCTTTTCCGATCCTGAAGCGGCCGCAGCTGCCACAGCGCCGCGAGGCCAGGTGTTTTTGGCCGGGCATCCGCAGCTTGCCGAACATCGCCAGCACAGCCATCACCACAAGAAACAGGGAAACGATCTTAAATATCACGTCAGAGGCCAAACCGCGCATATTCGGCGCGTTCCTCGATGCCGCTCAGCGCATCTTGCGCGATCTGTACACCGATCCGACCCAGAAGCGGCTTCTTGATGCCATAGCGGCGGAACCGCACCTTGGGCCCGAAGCGAGCCTGCATCTTGGGGCGCAGATGGCCGATGCCATCAATCAGACCAAGGGACACGGCGCGTCGTCCAAGCCAGATCTCACCGGTATAGAGATCCTCGCTTGTGTCCAGTTTGTCGCCACGGCGATCTTTGACATGGGCGATGAAATTGTCGTGAATATCGCCCAGAAGCTGTTTCAGGCGCTTCACGTCCTCGGCATTTTCCGGGCGGAAAGGATCCAGCATCGATTTGCTGCGACCGGCGGTATAGACACGCCGTTCAACACCTTGACGCGCCAGGAAGACATGGGCGCCGAAGCCTGCAGAAATAACACCAATGGAGCCGAGGATCGAGCTTTCGTCGGCCCAGATCTCATCCGCTGAGGCCGCCAGCCAGTAGCCACCAGAGGCGGCCACATCTTCGACAAAGGCGATGGTGGGAACCTTCAGCTCCTCAGAGAGGCGGCGAATACGCGCGCCGATCAAGGCGCTTTGCACGGGGGAGCCACCTGGCGAGTTGATCTCGAACGCGACCGCAGCAGGCTTGCCCTTGCGGAAGGCACGTTCGAGCACCGGACCCAGTGCGGCATCATTCAGCGCACCGCGACCGGCCATGCCAATGGCGCCATTGAGGCGCACAACAGCAACCAGCGGTGGCTTGTTCAAGAAAGGCAATTTCAGGTTCATGTCGCCGATGTAGAATGCCGACTGACCTGAAACAAGGGATGGCGCCGGAACGAAGCAAGCGCAGCGGCAAAAAAGCCGCGCAGCTTGGGTAAAATTGCAACGTTCCCCTAATACGTGCGAGGTTCGCACAGATTGCCTGCCGTTGGGGCAGCCCGGCAAGGACCACCCCGATATCATGTTTTGGAGGGTCAAACCTCACCGCAGAGGCGCGATGGTCTGACCATATTGACGGGTCATCAGGACCGAATGCGCCAACCGGTTTTGAAAATCCACCAGATCACCGCAAGGCAGAGCGTCGTAAAGCCACCGATAGCCAGCAGGCTAAGCCCGACGGGCACGTCTGAGGCCCCGAAGAACGACCAGCGGAAACCGGAAATCAAATAGACCACCGGGTTAAAGAGGGTGATCTTCTGCCAGATCGGCGGCAGCATCGAGATCGAATAGAAAGACCCGCCAAGGAACACCAACGGTGTCACGATCAGCAAGGGCACCAGTTGCAGCTGTTCAAAATTCTTGGCCCAGACCCCAATGATGAACCCCAGCAAAGCGAAGCTGACGCATGTCAGCACCATGAACAACACCATAGCCAGCGGGTGCGCAATGGTCAGATCGACAAAGAGCGACGCCGTCACCAGAATTACCACGCCGATAAACAGCGCCTTGGTTGCCGCCGCCCCCACATAACCGATCACGATCTCCAGGAAATTCACCGGCGCGGAGAGCAACTCATAAATGGTGCCGATAAATTTTGGAAAATAGATCCCGAAGGACGCGTTGGACGTGGCCTGTGTCATCACGCTGAGCATGATGAGACCAGGCACGATGAAGGCACCGTATGGCACGCCTTCAACCTCATCGATACGGCTGCCGATGGCGGCCCCGAACACAACGAAGTAGAGCGAGGTAGACAGGACAGGGGATAGGAAACTCTGCATCAATGTGCGAAAGAACCTTGCCATTTCAAAGCGGTAGATTGAAGCGATTGCGGTCCAGTTCATGTCGGTTCTCCTGAAACCAGCCCGACGAATATGTCTTCAAGACTGGATTGCCGGGTTTGCACATCCGCCAGCGTCAGGCCGGATTTCGCCACATCATTCAGCAGCGTCGTGATGCCGGTGCGCTCGGCGTTGGTGTCATAGGAATAAATCAACCCGCGGCCATCCTCGGTCAGGGTCAGCCCATAGGCACCAAGGCTGTCGGGTACGGCTGTCAGCGCGTCGGTCAGCTGGACTTCAAGCTGCTTCTTGCCAAGCTGCGCCATCAGCCGGGCCTTCTCCTCCACCAACAGGATTTCCCCATTGGTGATGACGCCCACCCGGTCGGCAATGGCCTCGGCTTCCTCAATATAGTGAGTTGTCAGAATGATGGTGACGCCATCGCGTTTCAGCTCCGCCACCACGTCCCACATATCTTTTCGCAGTTCCACGTCGACGCCTGCCGTCGGTTCATCCAGAAACAGGATGCGGGGATCGTGGCTGAGCGCCTTGGCAATCAACACCCGCCGTTTCATCCCACCTGACAGCTCCATGATCCGGCTCTTACGTTTATCCCAGAGCGACAGCTTGCGCAGGATTTCCTCAAGCAGCGCATCGTTGCGCGGTTTACCAAACAGCCCGCGGGAAAATCGGACAGAGTTCCAGACTGTTTCAAACGGCTCCAGGTTGATTTCCTGCGGCACAAGCCCGATCAGGCTACGCGCGGCCCGGAAGTCTTCGATAATATCGTGCCCGCCGACCGATACGTGACCCGAAGTGGGTGTTGTGATACCGCAGACGGTTGAAATCAATGTGGTCTTGCCGGCGCCGTTTGGACCAAGCAGCGCGAGAATTTCGCCCTCCTCAATGTCGAGCGAGACACCCTTGAGGGCCTGAAACCCGCCCTCATATGTCTTTTCCAAATCACGAATGGATAGGATGGCTGACATTGCTGCCTCCCTTCAAAAGTAAACTCATCAGTTCAGCGCACGGTAGCGCCAACACTGCCCAATCGCCAGCGGGGATTGCAGCGCGGGTGTTTACACGTGCGCATTGCCTTGTGCGTCAGTGCAGGGCGGATTTTATCTTGACGTCAAAGTAAAATCGGAACATTAGTTATCTCGATGTCAAGATATGAGGGTTAAATGGATATTCTTCTTTTTGGGGCGACCGGAGATGTTGGCCGTGCCACGGTGCAGCAAGCCATTGAACGCGGGCACCGTGTGACCGCAATCGCGCGCAAGCCTGACCTGCGCGGACCACTTGGCGACAGGTTGGTGACACCCCTTGCACTGGATGTGTTGACCAGCGCAGACCAGCTGGCCGATCTTGCCCGCCACCATCAGATCATTATCAGCGCATTGCGCCCCGTTGCCGGGCAGGACGCGCTGCTGGTGGAGCTGACGCAAGCGGTGCTGCGGGCCGCAGAGGCAGGCAATATCCCTGCACTGATCACCGGGGGCGCTGCCCTTCTGAAGCTAGCCGATGGCAGCGGAGAAACGGTGCTGAGCGCACCGGGCTTTCTCCCAGATACAGTACGTCCGATCGCCACGGCCTGCGCTGCGCAAGACCATCTACTGGAGAGCACCCCATATGTCGATTGGACATGCCTGCGCCCACCTGCGATGCTGCAGGAGGGAGAGCGGCGAGATCGCTACGAATGGGGCACCGATACGCTGGTCACCGATACCAATGGGCTGTCGCAGATTTCCTTTGCCGATTTTGGCGGCGCCCTGATGGATCTGGCAGAGCAGCAAAATCGCCCCGAAAAGCGGCTGACGGTCGCCTGGGGGAACGCCTGAACCTAGACCCTAATAGGGTAATCCCACATAATTTTCCGCCAAAGATGCCTGGGCCGCGTCGGAGGAAAACAGATAGTCCAGATCCGCCTGCTGCAGCCGCAGATCCGCTGGCGACATGTCAGGGAAGCGATGCAGCAGGTTGGTCATCCACCAGCTAAACCGTTCAGCTTTCCAGATCCGCGCCAGCGCGCGTTCGGAATAGCTGTCCAGCGCAGTATCATCATTGCGTTGAAAGTGATCAGACAAACCTTCGTACAGATAGTGGATATCCGAGGCCGCGAGGTTCAGCCCTTTGGCCCCGGTGGGGGGCACAATATGGGCGGCGTCACCCGCCAGAAACAGCGCTCCATAGCGCATCGGCTCTGCCACGAAGCTGCGCAGCGGCGCGATGGATTTCTCAATCGAAACGCCGGTCTGCAGACCCTTCGCCACATCCTCGGGCAAGCGCCGCTTCAGCTCCTCCCAGAAGGCAGCGTCGCTCCAGTCCTCGACCCGATCCGTCAACGGTACCTGAATGTAATAGCGGCTCAGCTGGGCATTGCGCATCGAACATAGCGCAAAGCCACGATCGTGTCGGGCATAGATCAACTCATCCGCAGCGGGCGATGTCTGCGAGAGCACGCCGAGCCAGCCGAACGGGTAGACCTTTTCATATTCGCTCAGGACATCTGACGGGATCGACTTGCGGCTGACCCCATGAAACCCATCCGCGCCCACGATGAATTTGGTATCAATCCGGCGGGTTTCGCCCTGTTGTTCATAGGTAACATTAGGCCGCGCCGTCGTCAGATCATGCAGGGCGACATTCGCGGCTTCGTGGATGATCTGCCCGCCCATGGCGTCGCGGGCGTCATAGAGATCGCGGGTCACCTCGGTCTGGCCGTAAACCATCACCGTCTGCCCTTTGGCGCTGCCTGCAAGATCGATGCGGTCCAGCCGCCCCTGATGGGCAATGTGAAATCCGTGATGCACCATACCATCGCGGTCCATGCGCGCGCTGGCACCAGCCCGGCGCAGCAGGTCCACAAACCCGTGCTCCAGAACGCCTGCGCGAATACGTCCCAACACGTAGTCCCGAGTCTGGCGCTCCAGCACGATTGTGTCGATCCCGGCCCTGTGCAGCAGCTGCGACAGCAACAGCCCGGAGGGACCACCCCCAACAATCACCACCTGTGTTGTCTGGCTCTGCATCAGCTTTCTCCTGTTCGCCCGTCCATCATGCCGAAACTTCGCCATCTTGCGAATAGACCCAACCGCCCGGTTCTTGTATATTTCGCACATGACTGAGCCAAAGGCGATAACCACCTACTCCCTGTTCGGAGAGAATACGGAGTTGGCGGATCTACTGCATATTGAAAGCATTGAAGCACGGTCCTCGCTCCATGATTGGTCGCTGACGCCCCATCGTCATGCCCGGTTGCATCAGCTGTTGACGCTGACGCATGGCGGTGGACTGGCCACGCTTGACGGAAACGAGCAGGATCTTCATCCCCCGTGCATGGTCAATGTTCCCCGTGGCGCCGTGCATGGGTTCCAGTTTAGCAGCGATACCAGAGGATGGGTGCTGACACTGACATCCGATCTTATGGATCAGGTGCTTGGGGATAGTCTCGATATTCTGACAACCCTAGATCGCGCGGCGGTCACACCGCTACGGGATGACCTGCTACAGCTTCTCACCGCGATCCGCGACGCCTATGACGCCGACGGTTTTGCGCGCACACCGATCCTGCGTGGACTTGTCGGCGCGATCACCGGCACCGTCGCGCAGTGCATCGGCGCGCAGCAGTCGCGCGATGCCAACCCGAAGGCGCATCAACTGTTCGCCCGGTTCGAAACGCTGGTGAACAGGGATTTCCGTGCCCGGCGTCAGGTCAGCGACTACGCGCGCGAACTTGCCGTTTCGACAACGCACCTCAATCGGATAAGTCATCAGGCCACCGGACAGTCCGCCTCGCAGCTGATCAACGAGAGGATGCTCCGCGAGGCGCGACGCCTGCTGATCTATACGTCCATGAGTGCGGCACAGATCGCCTATGAGCTCGGCTATGCAGACCCGGCTCACTTCAGCCGGGTCTTTGCCCGCGGCACCGGGCTGCCACCACGTCGCTTTCGCCGACAAATCATTACGAGCGGGCTGCCCCCTGAGTGAGGAACTACGCTATCCGACAAAAAAACCGCCCCGAGGTATTCCGAGGCGGTTTTTATAATGTGCACAGGGTTGCGCCAGCGCTTACTGCTCCGGCCCCAGCTTTGACAGACCCTTCAGAATATCGATGGCATAGGCCAGCTGATAATCTTCCTCGCGGCGCTCCGCTGCGGCCTCGGCCTTGGCGCGGTCTTCCTCGATCTGGCGGATCTCATCCTCGGAAAGGCTGTCGTTGTTCAGACGCCCCCGCAGATCTGCCTCAGACCGGGTCCGGCGGGCGGCGGAGGTGTTTTCCTCTTCCTCTTCCGCATTTGGATCCCGGCGCGGCTGTTCCACGACGATATCGGGCGAAACCCCAAGCGCCTGGATCGAACGACCAGACGGCGTGTAATAGCGCGCCGTGGTCAGGCGCATCGCGCCATCTCCCTTGAGCGGCATTACCGTCTGAACCGATCCTTTGCCAAAGGACTTGGTACCGACCACAATGGCACGGCGGTGATCTTGCAGCGCACCCGCCACGATCTCAGATGCAGACGCAGAGCCGCCGTTGATCAACACCACAATGGGTTTGCCGTCGACCAGATCGCCGGGAGTGGCATTGAACCGTTCGCCGTCCTCAGGGTTGCGCCCACGGGTAGAGACAATTTCGCCGCTGTCGAGGAAACTGTCAGCCACCTTGATCGCCTGCGTCAGCAGGCCACCGGGATTGTTGCGCAGATCAAGGATGATACCGTTGACATTGTCCATGCCACCGGCTTCCTCCAGCTGCTTTTTCAGGCCAGCCTCAAGATTGGGCGTGGTCTGATCGTTGAAAGTGGTCAGACGCAAGACGACCGTTTCATCTTCAGTGCGGGCGCGTACAGCCGTCAGTTTGATTGTATCGCGAATGATCGACACATCAAAAGGCTCCGCCTCGCCTTCCCGGACGACGGTGATCACGATCTCTGATCCCACCGGACCTCTCATCAGATCCACCGCCTCGTCCAGAGCCAGCCCCAGAACACTTTCGCCATCCACGTGGGTGATGAAGTCGCCCGATTCCATCCCGGCCTCATCCGCCGGGGTGCCATCAATGGGCGAAACCACTTTGACGAAGCCTTCTTCCTGTGTGACCTCAATACCGAGACCACCGAACTCGCCACGGGTTTGCACCCGCATATTGGCAGCATCATCCGGGGAGAGATAGCTGGAATGCGGGTCCAGCGAGGCAAGCATGCCACCGATGGCGGCCTCAATCAGCTCAGTCTCATCGACGTCTTCGACATATTGCACGCGGATGCGTTCAAAAATGTCTCCGAAGAGGTCCAGCTGCTCATAAACGCTGGCCTCCCGGCTGCCTTCCTGCGCCAAAAGCGGCTCAGCTACATAGGTGGTGGCAAGTATCCCTGCCAGCGTGCCGCCCACTGCGGCCATCGCGAATTTTCTCATGAACTAATTTCCATCCTTGTCGGTGCGGAACCAGGTTTCGGGGTCCACCGGACTGTTGTCCATTCTAACTTCTATATAGAGCGTTTCTGTGCGGTCAGTTCCAGCCCCTTCACCGCTTAGTGACAAAATGGCGCCGATTTCCGGGTTTTTGCCCCCCATCAGGCCAATCGGAGTTCCTGCGGGGATGACCTCACCCATGGTTCCATACACTTCGGCCAGTCCCGACAGCACAAAAAGTGTCTCAGGCTGCGGTTCGAGGATGACCACATTGCCAAGATCCAGCAGCGGCCCCTGATACCGGATCGTGGCAGCGGCGGGCGAGACCACCAGTGCGCGCGGGCGCGCCGCGATCAGCCAACCGGGGCGAGCGATGCCAGCGGCGTCTTTCTCACCATAGCTGCGCAGGACCAATCCTTCGACAGGGATCGGCAGCGTACCGCGCAGGGCGCTGACGTCGGCATCAGTTGTTGCGATCTCCCCCTCCGCGATTTCAGCCAACCCGCTGGCAAACCCGCTGAGCGTCTCCGTCGAGGATATCAGGATCGCAGTGCGCACCGGATCCTGGGTAAAGCGGCGTGGAAGGTCGGTGCGGTCGGCGATCGCGGCAGACAGTTGCACACGGGCCTCTTGTACACCGTTCAGACCCTCCTGCAGAGTGTTGGCGGCGCTTTGTTGCAGCAGCCGCAGCGTCTGGACCTCCTCCAGATCACGGCGCAGCGCGGTTGCCCGCGCCTGCAAGGCCGGTGTCACCTCAGCCAATGTCATGGCAGAGCGGGCGGCCCCAAGCGGCCCCGAGGGGTGCAGCATCAGCACCGGTGGTGGTGCGGTCTCAATGGTCTGCAAAACCCCGAGCAAATCCGCCACGTCATCTTCGCGCGCTTTCAGTTGAGCCGCCAGTTGCCCCTCGCGCTGCGCGACACGGCGCAGGCCATCGCGCATGGCCGCCAGCCCGGCCTCATAGGCGCGGACGGTTTCGGTCAATGCAGCGACGCGGTCCCGTGCAGTTTCCGCCTGCTGAAGCGCCAGCGTGGCGGTCTCCAGCTGGTTGGCCGCCCGCTGCGCCGCTGTCGCGGGATCCTCTGCCGCACTTGCCCCCATTGCCGATGCGGACAGGACCACCGCAAGGGCGCAGATCTGAAAACCACGCCTGACAGCAGCCGGCCCCAAGATGCCAAATGCTGAGCTCATGCCAGCAGGCTCTCTCCGGTCATTTCATCCGGTTTCGGGAGGTTCATCAGCTGCAAAAGCGTTGGCGCCAGATCTGCGAGACGGCCATCACGCAGCTCAGCCCCAGCTGGTCCACCGACCAGCGCGACGGGTACCAGATTGGTGGTATGGGCGGTATGCGGGCCGCCTGTGTCAGGATCGACCATCACTTCACAATTGCCATGATCAGCTGTGACCAGCATCACGCCACCTGCGGCCTTCAACGCGGCGACGACCTTGGCCAGCCCCTGATCGACCGCTTCGCAGGCCTTTATCGCAGCACTTAGATCACCGGTATGACCAACCATATCCGGGTTCGCATAATTGGTGACAATCAGGTCATAGCCCGCTTCAATCGCCTCGACAAACCGCTCGGTCACCTCTGGCGCTGACATTTCCGGTTGCAGATCATAGGTCGCAACCTTGGGCGATTTCGGCATGGCGCGGTCTTCGCCCTCCTCCGGGTCTTCTTTGCCACCGTTGAGGAAGAAGGTCACATGCGGATACTTCTCCGTCTCGGCGAGGCGGAACTGACGCTTGCCCTGTTTCGCCACCCAGGCACCCAATGTGTTGACGATCGCGCGTTTGGGAAACACGGTTTGCATGTATTCGTTATGACCTGCGGAATATTCCACCATGCCCAGCAATGCAGCCAGCTCCGGGCGTGCCCCGGTATCGAAAGCATCAAAACCCGGCTCCCCCATAGCGCGCAGGATCTCGCGGGCGCGGTCGGCGCGGAAATTCAGGCAGAACAGGCCGTCGCCATCTTTCACGCCATCATAGCCATCAATCACCGTGGCCTTGATGAACTCATCCAGCTCATCGCGGGCATAGCTGGCTTTGATCGCGTCCGCGGCGGTTTCCGCCTGATATTGGCCGCGACCATGGATCATAGCGTCATAGGCCTGACTGACGCGTTCCCAGCGATTGTCGCGATCCATTGCATAATAGCGCCCTGTCACGGTGGCGATACGCGCGCCCTCGGCCAGCTTGCTTTGCAGGGCGGTAACGAATTCCAGAGCAGATTTCGGGGCGACGTCTCGTCCATCCGTCATCGCATGCAGCCAGACGGGGATACCTGCATCACGAATGGCCTTCACCGCAGCGATGATATGAGAGACGTGACCATGGACGCCGCCATCCGAAGCCAGCCCCATGAGATGCGCCGCACCGCCGGTTTCTTTCAGCCGGGCAATGAACCCCTGCAGTGCGTCATTGTGGAAAAACGAGCCATCCTCAATTGCGAGATCAATCTGGCCCAGATCCATTGCCACCACCCGGCCGGCGCCGATATTGGTGTGGCCCACCTCGGAGTTCCCCATCTGACCGCTTGGCAGGCCGACATCCGGACCGTGGGTGATAAGCCGCGCCGTCGGGCAGGTTCTGGCGATCTCGTCGAGCGTTGGTGTCTCAGCCAGATAGGGCGCATTGGCGGTTCCCGGCTCGGCATTGCCCCAGCCATCAAGGATACACAGAACAACTGGTTTGGGCGTCGACATGGTTTCAGGCTCCGGCTCTGAGTGGCGTTACTGCCTTCTACAGATTTGCCGGGGATTGGGAAACCGCCGATCGGTCTGGAGAGGCTATCCGCGTGCCCCTCCGTTCTTGGGCGAGATCCTCATACCGGCTGCGCCGCCGATGTGCGATACTGGCGTTCAATGTCCAAGAGCCGCTGTTTGCGCCACAGCCCGCCGCCATATCCGGTCAGCGACCCATCGGCACCGATCACCCGGTGACAGGGCACCACCAGAGCGATCTGATTGGCACCATTGGCGCGGGCAACAGCACGGGTGGCATCGGGGCGGCCTATGGTGCGGGCAATCTCCGAATAGCTGCGTGTGATGCCCGGTGGGATTTGTCGCAGCGCGTCCCAGACCTGCTGCATGAAGGCTGTGCCATGATAAGCCAAAGGAGTCTCAAACCGCGCCGAACGCCCTGCGAAAAACGCGTCAAGTTCCGCCCGGATCTGCTCGCTCGGCGGTGTGGGACCTATGCCGAGGTCGCCTTTCACCGCGCGTTGTAGCTTGTCCAGCTCCCCCTTCAGCGCCCTGCGCTCCACAAATTCCAGCAGGTGCAGCTCGGTCCGGCTGCTGACTGCAATCATGTCACCAAGCGGCGTCGGGATCCAATCCGCCAGCAACAGGCCCTCGCGGGTCAGGCTGCCGGGTGCCCTGCCCAGCAACCGGGCGAAGGCCGCACGAAACGCACTCGGAGAGTCGAATTGCGCGTCCAGCTGCGCCTCAATCACCTTGCCTCCATCGGACAGAACGGTGAAACCTTCGCGCAATCTGCGCTGGCGTGCCATCTCCAGAAACGTCATGCCGAACTGCCGCTTGAAACTGCGACGCACCGTGGAGAGATCAAGGCCCATGCGGGTGATGTCCCCCTCCCCCCACCGGTAATCCGGGCGTTCATCAAGGGCCGCCAAGAGGGTGGCCACTGCGGGATCCGCCTCTGCCATCGGGCGCAGCGGGTGGCACCGCTTACAGGCGCGAAACCCGGCTTCGATACATTCGCCTACACTGCCGAAAAACTGGCAGTTTTCGCGTTTAGGTTTGCGTGCCGGACAAGTCAGTCGACAGAAGATGCCGGTCGTAGCGACGCAGACATAAGCCTGCCCGTCATAGCGGTCATCGCGAGTGAGTAGCGCCTGATACAGCGCCTCGTGGTCAGGAAGATCAAATAACATATGCCTTGTTTAGCATAGGGCAGCGCGCCTGCCGCCGATAATCAGGCGTGGATTATGCAGCGACAGGCTTCTTGGCTCAGCAGCGCCTGACGGGCACCCGTATCAGTCCAGCGCGACACGACACCAGACAGCATCGTGATCGGACAGCGGACGGCCATTTTCATCGACTGAAGACACCAGACGGTTCTCAGTAGAGCGCATGCCACGGGTGCAGAACCAATCCAGTTTCATCTGCCGGTCCGGATGCGGCGTGATGAGGCTTGGCCGCGTGGTGACACCACCCGGGGTCGCCGACCAGTCATAGCCTTGCGCGCGCGCCAGCTCGAACAGCGTCTCACGTTGCCAGTCGAAATCCGGCGGCAAATGGTTGCCGGTGTTGAGATCACCGCCGATCAGCACAGGCATATCCGGTGCAAACGCATCAATCGCACGCAGCAGACGATCAAATTGCGCATGGCGGTGGTCAGCGTCAGCGTTGCTTTCCAAATGGGTGGAGACAACACAAATCGGTCCGGCCTCGGTCGGCAGGACCGCCGCGATAGCCATCCGCCCACCAAGACGCGGCTGGTCCGGGTCGGCGGGCACCTCATCGGAAGAAAACCAGTGGCCGTGGTCATCCAACCGGATCAGGGTTACGCGCTCTGGCGGAACGGCCGAGAGAATGGCATTGCCATGCCAGCCAAACAGATTGAAATCATCCGTACAGAACGCCTGCTCTGTTGGGCCACCCAGATCCAGTTCATGGAACTCAACGCCAAAGACGTAGGCCATCTCCAGCGCCTTTGCCATAGCCTCGGTGGTGTGGCGTTGACCGGTGCGGGCCATGCCGTGATCGACCTCGGACAGCAGGACAACCTGCGGGGCGAGAGGTTGGATATGGCTGGCTGTGTCCTCCGGGAACAGGCAGCGCTCGACGTTCCAGGCCACAACAGAAACCGAGGCGGTCAACGCGTCCAGAGCTGCCTTACCGCCGGATTGCAAGGCCGACATTGCCGGCACCTCAGTCATCAGCGCCCGGTGCGCCACCGCATTGCGCGGTGCCGCCTTGATCCGCGCCTGCAAATCGGACGAAACCGACGGCAGACTGTCCAGAACCCGTGTCATCGTCGCTGGCCGCTTTCCGCATCAAACAGGCAGATCGCTGCAGGATCGACCGAAATCTGATGGGTGCCGGGATCAACCGGAATGTCTTTCAGCACATGAATGGTGAAGGGTTGGCCCCCCAGTTTGCCATGCAACAGACGATGGGCGCCCAGTTCTTCGATCAGTTCCACATCGATGGCGAGGCCACCTTCGGCGACCAGTTGGACGTCCTCCGGGCGGATACCCAGCTTAACCGCCCCTTGGGCCGAGGTGTCCAGCGCGCCCATCGAGACCCCATCCGGCAATGTCACCTGGCCGTTGGCTATGGTGGCGTCGAGTAGATTCATCGGCGGCGCGCCCATGAACGAGGCCACAAAGACGGACGCCGGATTGTGGTAGATCTCCGACGGCGTGCCGATCTGTTCGATACGGCCACCGTTCAGCACGATGATGCGATCCGCCATAGTCATCGCTTCGACCTGATCGTGGGTCACATAGATCGAGGTGACCCCCAACCGGCGCTGCAATGCCTTGATCTCAATCCGCATCTGGTTACGCAGCTTGGCATCAAGGTTCGACAGCGGTTCGTCGAACAGGAACAATGCCGGGTCACGCACGATAGCGCGCCCCATGGCAACCCGCTGGCGTTGTCCACCGGACAACTGCGAAGGTTTTCGGTCCAGATATTCCTCGAGGTTCAGCATCTTGGCGGCCTCGGCCACCTTCTGCTTGATCTCAGCCTCGGGGGTTTTGCGGTTCTTCAGGCCATAGGCGATGTTCTTGCGCACCGTCATATGCGGATAAAGCGCGTAGTTCTGGAACACCATCGCGATATCGCGATCTGCCGGATCGACATTGTTGACCACCCGGTCGCCGATTTCCAGCGTACCTTCGGTGATATCCTCTAGACCGGCAATCATGCGCAGCAAGGTGGATTTGCCGCAGCCCGACGGGCCGACCAGAACGACGAATTCGCCGTCCTCAATCTTGAAGCTGGAGGAAGTGACGGCCTCAACCCCGTTAGGGTAGACCTTGCGTACAGAATTCAGGGTAACCTGAGCCATTGTGTGAAGTCCTTACTTATCGGATTCCGTCAGGCCCTTGACGAACCAGCTTTGGAAGAAAATGACGACTGCCACCGGGGGCAGGATGGCAATCACTGCCAGAAGATTTGCGCGACCAAATTCCGGCACATTGGTGCCTTCAAGGGTCTGGGTGATCTGCTTGATCCCCCGCACAAGCGTATACATGTCTTCTTCGGTCGTGATCATCGTGGGCCAGAGATACTGGTTCCAGCCGAAGACAAACATGATGATGAACATCGCAGCGATCATGGTTTTGGACAGCGGCACGAGAATATCGATGAAGAATTTCACCGGCCCTGCCCCATCGATGCGGGCGGCTTCGACCAGTTCCTCAGGGATCGACCGGAAATACTGCCGGAAGAAGAATGTCGCCGTGGCCGATGCGATAAGCGGGATAATCAACCCCTGATAGGTGTTCAGCATACCCAACTGCTGCACAACCTCATAGGACGGCAGAATACGCACCTCCAGCGGCAGAAGCAGCGTGGTGAAGATCACCCAAAATGCCAACGAGGCGAACCGCAGGCGGAAATAGACGATGGCATAGGCCGCCATCATCGCGATCACGATCTTACCAAGCGCAAAGCCGATGCCCAGCACGAAAGAGTTGAACAGCATACGGGTCCCGGTATTCGCTCCGGAGAACCCCGACGCCTCGAACATCGCCTTCTCGAAGTTCTCATCAAACTGATCGCCTATCTTCAGCTGTGGGCCGTATTTGATGATATCCACATCCGGCACGGTCGTGGTCATCACCACCATGATCAGCGGCACCAACATGAACAGCGAGCCGAGGATCAGAACGGTGTGGTCGCCAACCGCCCCCCAATTGATGGAGCGGCGCGGCGTTTGAACGGGTGTTTGGTCAGCCATGTCAGCCCCCTCAGGTATAGTGGATGCGGCGGTCGATCAGCCGGAACTGAAAGATCGTGAGCGCCAGGACAAGGACCATCAGAATGACCGACTGTGCCGACGAACCACCCAGATCGTTGCCACGGAAACCATCCACGTAGACCTTGTAAACCAGGGTCATCGGGTTGTTCCCCGGCTCACCTTTCACAAGGGTGTCGACGATGCCGAAGGTGTCGAACAGCGCATAGGTGATGTTGATGATCAGCAGGAAGAAACCAGTCGGCGCCAGCAGCGGAAACGTGACATCCCAGAACCGGCCTGTGGCGGAGCGATTGTCGATTAGCGCTGCTTCGCGCACAGAACGCGGGATCGACTGAAGCCCGGACAGGAAGAAGATGAAGTTGACCGGGATCTGTTTCCAGACCGAAACCAGGACCATGGCGGCGGCAGTGTCATTGAAGTTCACGCCAAGAACAAAGTCCCAGCCAAAGAAGCCCGCGAGGCGTGTCAAAGGCCCCCAGCTTTGGTCGAACATGATCAAGCCGATAAAGCCCGCAACCGGAGGTGCCACCGCGTAGACCCACATCAGAAGGGTTCGGTAGGTGCGTGCGCCGCGCAGAACATTATCCGCCTTAACCGCCAGCAACAGCGCAATCGCCAACGAGAAGAAGGTCACAAGGACCGTAAAGACTAGAGTGAAAATCGCGACACGGCGATATTCGGAATTGCCAAGTAGATCGGTGTAATTATCCAACCCGACGAAGGTCGAGCCAAACCCAAACGGGTCCTGAAGGTAGAAGGACGACTGGATTGCATGCCAGGCGGGCCAATAGAAGAAAATAGCGATAATGACGAGCTGCGGCATAAGCAACAGGATCGGCATCCACTTGGTCGAGAATCCGGCGCGTTTCACGGTGTGCCTCTTCGTTGGAATGCGTGACGGCCGCAGGGGCTGCGGCCGTCACAAGTAAGGGGAAGCCCCGCGATTAGCCTTGGGTCTTGGCGAAACGGGCCAGCAGGTTGTTGGCTTCGGCTTCGATGGCATTGAACGCGTCTTCAACCGATGTTTCACCAGTCAGGATGCGACCATATTCGCGGTTCATTACGTCGCGGATCTGCACGTAAAAGCCCATGCGATAGCCTTTGGTGTTGTCACCACCGGGCAGCGACAGCTGCTGGATGCCAACCTCGGCAGCAGGGGCACGGTCATAATGGCCGTCCGCTTTCGCCATTTCATAAGCGGCTTCGGTGATCGGCACATACCCGGTCTCTTTGTGCCAGAAATACTGCACCTCAGAAGACGTCAGGAAGTCGAAGAACGCAGCGGTTGCCTTGTTTTCTTCGGCATCATGACCAGCCATCGCGAACAGGGACGCACCACCGATGAAAGTCTGCGTCGGCTCTTTGGTCACACCTTCCCAGTAGGGCAGCATGGTTGCGGAGAAATCAAACGGCAGGTCTTTCTTGCTCAGGCCACCAAAGGAGCCGGAAGAACCGAGCCACATGGCAACCTTGCCTTCTTCAAACGGCGTCTGATTGTCACCCCAGCCCGTGCCGAACCATTCGAAATGGCCCTTTTCCTGCCAGTCGGTCACGGCGGTGAAATGCGCTTTGATCGCGTCATTGTTCACTAGAATCTGAGTGTCGACGCTGTCGTAGCCATTGTTGTTGGTCGCAAACGGCAGGTTGTGGCGGGAATGGAAGTTCTCGGTGAAGATCCAGGGCAGGTGAGATTGCGACAAGGCGGTATAACCAGCCTCTTTCAGCGCGGGCGCGGTCACGGTCTGGAATTCTTCCCAGGTTTTGGGTGCGGTAACACCTGCTTTTTCCAACGCCTGGATATTGTAATACATGATGGGCGTGGAGGAGTTGAACGGCATGCCGATCATCTTGCCATCGCTGTCGGCGTAGAAATAGCGCACGCCAGCGATGTAGTCGTTGATGTCGAAATCAACGCCATTGTCGGCCAGCAGATCCTGAACCGGGATGGTCGCGCCCTTCGCGCCAATCACGGTAGCGGCGCCGGCGTCAAACACCTGCATCACATTGGGTTGCTCACCCGCGCGGAAGGCGGCGATGCCCGCAGTCAGAGTCTCTTCATAGGTGCCCTTGAAAACCGGGGTGATCTTATACTCATCCTGGCTCGCGTTGAAGTCGGATGCGATCTGGTTGACGGTATCACCCAGCGCACCACCCATGGCGTGCCACCAGGTGATTTCAGTTTCGGCATATGCAGCATTGGCGGCGAATGCCAGCGTGGCAGCGGTTGTGAACGCAATACGTTTCATCTTCTGTCTCCGGTCCTCCGTCGCCCAGTTGCGAGCGAGCGGTTCCAATTGAACCACGGCGACCGGTTCAGCCCGCCGCGGTATTATGAATTGGCCTCCCCTTAGGCCAGTGAGCTCTGCTGCAGCAGCGCTTGAAGCGCTTTTGTCTCAGGAACGAGTCCATTGCACCAGACCTGCACACGTGTTCATATAGGGGCGGTATGTAACGGTTGTGTCAAGGGTTTCGGTGTTTAACGAAAAAAACATCCCGCCCGAGAGGGACGACATATGAAACGACAAAGCCCAGCAGCTGGCAGGCGGCTTCCGCGCGTGACAGCAGCGGATGTAGCTGAAATCGCAGGTGTTTCACGCTCAGCAGTGTCACGAGCCTTCACCGAGGGCGCCTATCTTGATCAGGAAAAACGCGAGCGCATCCTCTTGGCAGCGCATGAGCTGGGCTATCAACCGAATGCACTGGCGGCCACATTGCAGGGCGCCCGCTCCAATCTGGTTGCGGTCTTTGCTGGTGAGATGCGGAATGAATACGACAAGGAAGCAACCTCTGCTCTGATTGCTGGCCTGAACGCTGCGGGTAAATGGCCTGTGGTTATCGCTGGTAGTGGTGACCACGCCCGTGATGCCGTCACTCAGGTATTGCGCTATCCGCTGGACGCAATGATTCTGCGCAGTGGCAGCCTCGCCACCGAGATCGTCGATCTCTGCAGCAAGCTGCATATTCCCGTTATCGCCTCCGGTCGGATTATCGATGCTGAGCGGGTCGATAATATATGTCTGCGCAACCACCAGGCGGCGATGTTGGCAGCAGATTTGTTTGCGAAACGGGGGCGGCAGCGAGTCGCCTTAGTGGGTGGACCGGACGACTTCGGCGCGACCGCTGAGCGCCGGAACGGGCTGCTCGACGGCCTGACGAAACATCAGCTCACCCTGGCCGGAGAAATCAAAGGAAATTACACCACCGAGAGCGGATATTTCGCCACGCAGCGATTGTTGGAACAGGCCAACTTCGACGGAATATTCTGTGCCAATGATGCCATGGCCATCGGGGCACTCGGGGCGCTAAAGGACGCAGGGCGGCTTGTATCACAGGATATCTCGGTCATCGGTTTTGATGATATCGAAATGGCCCGCTGGCCGACCATCCGGCTTACCACATTGCGCAACCCGATTGCTGACATGGTCACTGCGGTATTGCGCTGTCTAGATCGGCGCCTTGACCACCCGCAGGCACAGGAAGAGACCGTGCTGCTGGATGCAGAAATCATCCTGCGTGACACTCATTGACCACCATCGCCTGTTTACTAGCGGCAGCCCCAATAACTTACCACCTAAGGCAGATCTACCCGCCTGCGACCTCAGACGATGAAGTCATTTTCCGCGCCCCAAGGCGCAGGCGCCAGATTGTGTCCAGACTTGTTTGCTCCTCGCATGATGATGCTTTCCCTCCTGGGTTGAGCTAGGATAGGCTGAGGCCCGAACTTAGCACTCCAGAAGAGCTATCAGAGGACGGTTGGTAGATCCGTTCTTGCGAAGAATCCACCTGCCAGAGAGCGCGTGCCAACCGGTCATTGTTCAGCAAGTCCGGGGTTTCATCAGTGCCGCGCCAAGGCACCAACTCTCCCCCGTCTGAAAGCGACCGTACCTCCCGGCGCGCCAGCACAGGCAAAATGCGGGGTCCGTAGGCCTGCTCCACCCGATAGAGTATCAGTTGCGGCAGGCATTTATAGAGGCACAGCCGATCTGCCGGGCGAAGCGTTGAAACAGCCATCGGACCCGGGTAAAACGTTTCGCTGGGGATCCCGTTGGACATAAGATTATCATGCGTTTTCAGCAGGATATGCACGTATGTTACCTGCGTCATCTCGCATGCAAAAGACGCAAAATCAGTCATCTGGGCCAAGTGCTTAGCTCGCAGATGCAACGGTCGACCACTGCTACGATGCTTCATAAGGATGCAATGCTGAGGCGACACAACAGGTGCCCCGTCGCTGCCAAAAGCGTCAGAGTTCAATCGAACCGGCATCAGCGCTTCCGGTAACTGTTTGCGAGCAGTTGTGGAGAAAGAGGCGCCAACCCAGAGGACGCGCTGCACCCCTGCACCCAAAGTTGTGACGTAATCACCCGGACTGAGTTCCTCGGCCCTTACCGGCCCGGTTGGCGTATCAATCAGCGTCCCGGCCGTAAAACAAGGAATGCCCATTGCATACATTTCAGGCCCGCTATCCACCTGCGACGACTGAACCCCGACCAGCGTAATACTCTCTCCGTTCGGGAAGGTCATGATCGCGTCGCCGGTTCCGTCACCATTGGTATCGGTCACCACGATATCACCGATTTTGACCGGATCTCCGGCCAAATTCGTGAGGCCCGAAACATCCAGTTGATCAACGGTGGTTCCGTCACCGCTGTCGCCCAGATCAAAGTTGTAGATCAGATCTGAGCCAGATCCATCTTCCAGTATCACCTCATCGCGATCCGTATCTGCCGTCAGCTGAATTGTATCGTCACCGGTCCCGCCAATGACCGTGTCAGATCCCGTTCCCGCATCGATATAGTCGCCACCAGTGCCACCATCGAGATAATCATCGCCGGCCCCGCCGCGCAGATCATCAGTGCCCGAACCACCTAGGATAGTGTCGTCACCGCCACCACTGTTCACGTAGGCGAGGTTCCCAGATTGAGCCGACCCGTCAATATAATCTGATTTCTCTGTCCCAGTTATGCTTTCGATTTCGGAAAACTGGGCCGTATCACTGCCGACGGTAACTGTGCCGGCCTCAGGTCCCGACATGGTGATCACGGCCCCAGAAGAAAGCTGAGACAGATCGAGGGAATCCTGATCAACCCCACCCTCACCGCCAGTGATGGTATCGTTCCCAAAACCATCTTGCAGGATGATCTGATCCTGCCCGTCCCCCCCATCGATACTATCTGCTCCGTATCCGCCGGTTAGGGTGTCGTCGCCCTCGCCCCCGCTGAGTGTCGCGCCACTTATAACGGAAGTGCCGAAAAACTGTGCTGGATCCGAGATCGCAGCGCCGCCATCATTGTAGAACCGAAACGACTGGGTATTCCCGTTGGCATAGGTCACGACAAAGTCCGACACGCCGGAGCTGGCGAGCGTGTTTGTGAACGAAACAGGCTCTTCCGAAAGGTAGACTTTGTCGATCCCGACATCAAATTGGCTCACCCCCAGAAAGGCGCCATCAGTGGTATTCAAAACCGTAATTGAATCGTAGACGTCATCGCTGCCGGTTGTTCCTGGTGTGCCCCCCATTGAAATTGAGCTGCTGCTGGAACTGCCGGGGTTCCAGGCAAAATCGTTGCTGTCATAGTCACCAGATGCAGATCCCCCATCGGAAACTACTGTCGCGCCTGACGGTGCAACGGAGCCCCCTGATGCGGCATTTACCGTGATTTGATCGTTGCCGGCGCCGCCAACTAGGGTGTCACCGCTTGACCCCGTTACAACGTCGTCCCCCGAGCCGGCGTCAATGGAATCTGCCCCCGCCCCGCCGTCGACGGTATCAGCCCCCGCACCGGTGGAGATCGTGTCGTCTCCCATACCACCCGTGACGCTGTTGTCACCACCGCCGGTTTGGACATTGATCGCCGAGGTCGCAGCAGAGCCATCTAGCGTATCGTGTCCAGAATGGAGGTAGAACCGTTCAAATTCCCAGAAATAGGCTGTCTGGCCGCCAAATGTGACAGTGCCATCACCATCGCCGGTAAAGGTGACGTTGACATCAACACCGGCGTAGTCACCATAAACTTCGAGCATATCGCCCAAAGTTTCGCCAGTTTCGCCACCATAAAGCGACTCGCCATCCATGTTGTCGTAGATGGCCACCCAATCATCACCACCCTCACCATAGAAAGTGTCGTTACCGGTATCGGTGTCGTAGTTGTCGCTCCCCTCGCCGCCAAAGATAATGTCATCGCCTGAGGAGCCGGTCAGATAGTCATCACCATCGCCGCCATAGATAACGTTGTCATTGGCATCGCCGCTAATCGTGTCGTTGCCAGATGTGCCCGACATTGAATTAGCGGGGATCGTCGTGGCGTTGGCGGATCCGCTCGTCGTGTACCAAGTGTCTGGTACAAAATAAACATTCCCGTCACTGCCGTAGTGATAGGTGCCGGTGTCGGTAACGTTTGAGTAGGTCTGACCGTCGCCCTGGTATTGCCCGCTCCAGGTCCAGCTGCCGGTTCCGATAACATCCGATGAGGTGAAAGCAGATTGATTGGCAGAGATTCCATCCCCGGAATCCAACGTGCCGTCACCTAGCGTAACAAGATATCCAACTGCCATGTTCAGCCTCCAAGATGACCGCTCTTCGAGGGCACGCAAACTGCATCAGGCGCATCTCAGCGGGTACACCACCCTAGACAAGGAGGGTTGAAAAGGGGTGAAGACCCTAGCGGGCAAAACTCGGAAAGCAGATTCGGTGCAATAAATCCAAAATACTGCTAACTCCAACCGTTGAGCTGATCGCAGAATATAGTGAAGACTTGGTTACGTGCTCTTCTGAAATGCCATCGCTTTGAGGTTGGCCTGCTCTCCAACTGAGCAGGCAGACGATGGAAAAGAAGCCGGCTCCCTATCTTGTGTGTGACCGACGACCTCATCCGGGAATGCCTGGCTAAGTGACGCTCCCACCCACAGCCGAAACCACTCGCGCATAAAACAGGGGTATTTCGCCCTTTTTCAAGCGCTCTGCGTGTTGCGATGTTGTCAGAAAAGCCAGTGGCTGGGGTGGTAGGATTCGAACCTACGATCTTCAGTACCAAAAACTGTTGCCTTACCACTTGGCCACACCCCATCGGTGAGCGGCTGTCTAAAGGCAGATATCGGGAGGCGCAAGGGGGTTTTTGGAAAAAAATGCAGTTTTCGCGCTTCCCTTTGATCCCACGGATTGGCCTTGGAAATCACCGCCTGCGATCTTTGGTTTTTCGTGGTTCACCCGGTCTTTACAAGGATCGCTCCTGCGCGTTTTCCGGCTTCCACGGCGTGATGCGCCTTAGCTGTATCGACCAGGTCGAAGACCGCAGCAATAGGAGGCTGAAGCGCGCCCTGAGCTGCAGCGGCGTTGATCCGTTCGATGGCATTGTGCCGGGCCTCTGCGAGCAGCAGATAGACCAGCGCCATTTCCAGTGTCACAGCTTTGAACATCAAGGGATAAAACGGCAGGTTTGGGGTCATGTTCCGCGCCGATCCATATGCGGCGATGCGCCCGTTGGGGGCGATAACGGCGGTGTCGACCGTACAGTTGGCACCGAATTCGACCTCAACAATGTGATCCATGGGGCGGCCCCCGTTTGCGGCCAAGATCTGTTCGGCCAGATCATCCTCAGCGTAACTCAGCACCGCATCGGCGCCAACACGTCGGACGCGATCAAAATCCTCTGGCGAGCAGGTGGCAACCACCCGCGCACCACCCCATTTGGCCAGCTGCACCGCCAGCAGACCAACAGTACCGGCTCCTCCCTGTACCAGCACGGTTTTGCCGCCGACATCACCGCCAGAAAACACCGTGTGGGCCGCTGTAAGCCCTGGAATACCCAGAACTGCCCCCTGTTGCAGGGTCAGCCCAGCGGGCAAAGCGACAGCCTGATCCGCAGGCAGGGTGATCGAACAGGCTGCAGTGCCATTTGGACGCTGCCACTGACCATTCCAGATCCAGACTTCCTCACCGATCCGGGCCGGATCAACTCCTTCGCCCACCTCGACGATCACCCCAGATCCGTCGCTATGCGGGACAATCACGGGATAGGGTAGTTCAGAGACACCGGCACGGGCACCGGCCCTCGCCTTCACATCCGATGGGTTGACGCCAGAATAGGCCAGTTCAACGCGGAGCTCGCCCCGCGCAGGCGCGATATCGGGCAAATCCTCCAACTGCAGCACAGTTTCCGCCGATCCAAATGCCCGATATGTGATCGCTTTCATAATGTGGCCCTTTTCACCTGATGCTACCGACCGCCTGCTCCGACAGGACCAGGCGTCAGTCACCCCGCAAAAGAGCGAAGACGCGGCGGGCTTGCAAGCCCCCGCGTCTGCGTTGCTTTCACCGGGGTTGAAAATCACCCGGCTTTCATCGTGTTCAGGCAGGAACGCCTGCAGATCTCAGCGCCTTGCTCCAGTCCTTGCCAAAGGAGGCATTGGGGGCAGCATGGTCCTTTTCATAGCGGGCGATATTGAAGCCCGGCTGGACATCCAAGAGGGACTTCACAACATCCCGCGCCTTTGCCGTCTGACCCATCGAGTGCAGGGCAATGGCCTTCGTCCGCAACGTTGCCGGGAACGTCGGGTTAGCCTGTAGCGACCGATCCGCAAGGCTAATCGCGCGGTCATAGTTCTGTGCCCCAAGATTGGCCGTCGCCGAGAGCGAATCGAAATAGTATCGCTGCGGCCCAAGAGGTGACAGCCGACGCGCGGCATCGGTCAGGCGTACAGCGTCTTCCGGCTGGTTCTGATAGGCGAGTGTGGTCCCTTTCAGCAGCAAGGCCAGGGCTTCGTTCGGGTTGTCCTTCAACGCAAGATCATAGGAATCCTGCGCCAGATCAAAGCGGAACATCAGATGGCTGGCGATCAATCCGCGCACCGTCAACGCCAGAGAGAAGGAAGGGTCCTGCGCCAGTGCCGCCGCAACCAACTGATTGGCCAGATGTGCATCCAGCTGCCGATCAGTCGAGAACCCCTTCTGGACCCGCATCACATGCCACATGGCCATCCATGTCAGAGCAACCGGGTGCTGTACCTCTCGCTCCAACAATACCGCGAGAATTTCCTGCGCCTGATTGAACTGCGGCAACTGCATGTCCTGCATCAGTGCAATCGCCGCCATCAGCAGCGTATGGCTGTCGTGTTTGGACAGGGGGCGAAAGCCGACCAGTCGCACTGACTCTCCCACAACCGTCCATCCGATCTGCGCAGTCACATCCCGCAACGCGGCACTACAGCCGCTGGTCAGTGACGAGAGGGCCTCCGTGAAATCACGGGACCAGATGACCCGCTCACGCTCGGCATCATGCAGATCGACCTGTAACCGATACGTCTGCCCGGTAACATTTACCGTTCCTGAGACCAGATAATTGGCGCCCGCCATCGAGTAGACTTCGCTTGGCCGGATCTGATGCGGATCAAACTGCCGCGAGGCCAGATAAGACGTCACGCAAAAGGCGTGGCTGCGCGACAGATGGCGCACCAATTCCTCAGAGAGCAATGCACCGAGCGGCGATTTCGCATCTCCGGGCGCACGGTGCACAAACGGTAGAACCGCAATCGGTGGCAGCAGGCTGTCAAGCACCGCACGGCTATAGTTCCGCAGCATTCCGGTGGCAGCCCGGTTCCGCGCATCGGCTCGTGTCAGCTCATTGCGCTGCTGTTCCAACCAGACTGCAAATGTCGTCTCATGCGGGAGTTCGAATCCCTCCATGAAATCGCCTTTTCCCGGATCCGCATCCACTTCGATCTTGGACAAATCCAGTACCACGCGCTCCCGATTTGCAGAGAGTAGAGTCGCGCAGTCCGCGCCAAGATGTCTTCGAAGGGTCGAAAGCGCGGTCCGCAGGCTCGCCTTGGCCTGTTCTGGCTGCGCCAAACTCCAAAGTGTGCGCTCCAGAAAGGCCCGCGTTCGGACCCCCCCCTCTGCGGTAGACAAAAGTGCCAATAGTGCTTGGTGCTTTGAGCCGAGGAGAATACTTTCTCCATCGGGCAGAAAAACTCCAAAAGCGCCAAAATGGCGAATTCTAAGTTTATTTTCCATATCCCAAACCCACTGTCTCTAGCAATTCAACCGGAACCCAAACCCCCTATCCCGACAAAATTGATTACCCACGAATTAACCATCTCACAGGAAACAGTGAAAGTCACCATAAATAATACAACCTAAAGGATTTTAAAAAGTTTGAATAACGAACTTTTGTAGCAAGTCCAACTTAGCCTCGCCGTTGTTCGCAGGCACTCACAGTAGAGTACGTAATCTGTATGCAGGGCAGCGCTGGGTTTGGGACCAAACCCCCTCATCCTCATCGCCTCGTGACGCCAGTGCGAGGGCTAATGGTATAAAAAACAGAATCTTACAGGTCGAATACGAGGTTACATCTACCCTGCGCCCATTTCATGTGGGGTCGCTAGGTCAGCAAATACACGCAATAGTTGTCCTTGAGTTAAATGCCCGGCACGAAGCGATACCCACCGCCGGTTGCCTCGACATACCCCATACCACCATCGGGCAGATGATAGCCCACAACCAACAGCTGTTCAGAGGCCAGTTGTTGTAACAGCTGCTGGCGCACCCGTGCCGCGGTAACTGGATCCTGATCTGACGCAATCTCCCAGCTCGGTTCAGAGAAACTGACATGAGCATTGGTAACTGCATCCCCCAAGATCATAATCCTGTCGGTTCCACGAGCGATCTCAAACGACATATGGCCAGGCGAATGGCCAAAGGTGGCGCGCGCAGCGATGCCGGGCAGGAGCTCGACACCGTCATCAAAGAGAGTGATTCCATCTGCCAGTATCTCCATTCGGCGACGCGCACCGACGGCCATGGACGCCCTGTCCTCGCCGATTGTATCGACAGTCGCCGGATCAAACCAATAGTCCCACTCCTGACGCCCCATCAAATGCTTTGCGTTGGCAAAAAGCGGATCGTCGAAATCGTCCAGAACCCCCCAGAGGTGGTCCGGATGGCAATGGGTGAAGACAACGTGGGTAATATCCTCGGGGCTGATCCCGGCCGCTGCCAATGCATCCGGCAACAGACCTGTCCCATCCTGAAAACCAGGCCCAGCACCCGCATCGAAGAGAACAATGCGATCCGCATCACGCAGAAGCGTGATATTGATCGCCGGCGTCAGCGGGTCGTCAGGAGTCATCCCATGCTTTGCCAGAACCGGCGCGAGCATGGCGGGATCTAGGTCACCGTATAAAAACGACGGTGGCAGACGCATCTGACCATCGGACAGGCTGAGAACCTCCGCACCACCAAGCGAGACCCTGGTCTCGGCCCAGACGCGACCCGCTGGCAGCAAAGCCATCCCCGCCCCCAACCCCTGCACGAAACGCCGTCTTGTCACTGTCATGATCTGCCTCCCTCGACACTCCTGAATGATATTCAAATATGTGCATGAAATGAAGCCCACTCAGACCTGATCTCTCGGATTGTTTCCTCAGAACAAAAAAGAGCCTGCAGATCGCAGTCTGCAGGCTCTCCATTTTCTCATTGCAGGAATACTGCTTACTTCCGGCTCAATTCTTTCCAGAGACCATTTTCGACCACCGAAATAACAATGACATCGGCACCCCGATGATCATCGGGGCCATAGGTGATCTGCGTGTCAGTCAGCGCATCAAAGAAATCGAGGCTTTCCATCCCCTTGATGAAGCTATCATGCGTCAGCTCAGGGCCCGCCGCCTCCAGCGCGTTCACCACGGTATTGGCCGCACTATATCCAAGCATGGCAAAGCCACCGGCGGGCTGGCCGAACTTGGCCTCATAATCCGCCATAAACTTGGCAGGCACTTCATCATCGGCCCGTGCGATTAGATCCGCCCAGCCAGCTGCCGCATATAGCCCATCTGTCACACCACCAGGTACGGCGGCCACCACTTCAAGAAACCCGGCTGAGGTGTTGAGAAACTTCACATCTGTCCAGCCCAATTTCTTGGCTGTGCCAACCACTGTGATCCCCTGGCGTACACCAAGCGCCATAGTCACGACATCGCAACCTTCCGCCTTCAGCTTTGTGAGGGAGCCGACAAAATCCAGTTCGTCCGGTTTGTGTGTGGTCTCTGCGGCGAAACGCAAGCCCAAGTCGGCGGCAATATCCGCGCTGCCCTCCCTGATCTCCTTGCCAAAGTCGGACGGGATGTACATGGAGCAGACTTCCTTGGCATCGAACTCCTCCGCTAGGTAGCTCACCCCGGCCTGCACCTGATCGTAGTAGCTGGAAAAGCCGATGAATTTATTGTCCACCGGGTCCTGCAACATCTGACGCGCAGCAGTCAGCGGGCTGATATTGGGAATGCCTTTCGGGTCGAGCAGTTTGAAACCTGCGATATTCATCGGCGTCCCAAGCGACAACAGCATCGCAAAAACCTGATCGCGGTTCAGAAGCTTGTTGTAGCCCTGCATGGCCCGCGGGATCTGGTAGCCGTTGTCTTCCACCACAAAACGGATCTGACGGCCATGGACGCCGCCATTGGCATTGGCTTCATCAAAACGCAGATTGGCGCCATTTACCGCAGGAACGCCCACAGCAGCAAAGATACCGCTCAGGTCACTCACCGACCCCAACACGATTTCACTGTCACTGACACCCTGAGTGTCCGCCATCGCCTGTGGCGCAAGCCCGGCTGCCAGAGCTACCCCGACAAGCTTCGCTGTCCATGTCTTCATCTGCGCTTACTCCCTTGTGTCCCCCGGCGCGGATGCGCCTGTTTGTCAGTACATCTGGTCGATCAGGTTCTTGTGCTTTTTCTCCACCAGCCCGCGTTTCAACTTCATCGTTGCGGTCAGTTCGTCATCTTCAGCCGTCAGCAGGACGTTGATCAGGCGGAAATCCTTGATCTGTTCGACCCGCGCGAAATCCCTGTTCACCGCGTCGACCTCCCCCCGGATCAGATCAACAACCTGTTCCGCCGCGCAGAGCGAGGCAAAATCACTAAACGGGATTTTTCGGTCCTGGGCAAATTTCTCGACGTTTTCCTGATCAATCATAATCAGGCAGGTCAGGAATTTGCGCCGATCACCAATCACAACTGCGTCGGAAATATAGTGGCTGAATTTCAACCGGCTCTCGATTTCCGCCGGGGTGATATTTTTCCCACCAGCGGTGATAATAATGTCCTTGATCCGCCCGGTGATGGTTAAAAAACCTGCATCATCCAGCTGTCCGACATCGCCTGTACGCAGCCAGCCGTCCTCGGTGTAGGTTTCAGCGGTTTTTTCGGGCTTGTTCCAGTAGCCCTGGAAATTATTCAGCCCCCAAAGTTGGATCTCGCCATCCGGCGCGATGCGGATCTCGACACCCGGCACCGCCTGGCCAACGGTGCCCGGACGATGCGACAAGACCCGGTTGGCAGCGGTCAGACCGGCGTTTTCGGTCATCCCGTAGCCTTCAATCAGAGGCACCCCGATCGACCAGTACCAGCGTAGCAACTCAGGTGAGATCGGTGCCGCACCCGTGCCGCCCCGGCGCAACCGGTCCAGCCCCAGCATGCGGCGCAGATTACGCAGGACCAGCAGATCCCAGATCCGGTAGCGCAGGGCAATGCCGGACGGGACGGGTTTTGCGGCAAGCACATAGTTGGCCCGCGCCGCGCCCGCCGCAACCGCCCGGTTGAAGGCCCAGCGGCCCAGCCATGTCGCCTCCTGCGCCAGCACCAGAACGCGGGAATAGACTTTCTCCCAGACGCGCGGCACCGCAAAGAAGGTTGCAGGCGAGACCTCCTGAATATTGTCAAATACCGTTTCCGGGCTTTCAGCGAAGTTGACCGTACTGCCCGCCGCCATGGGCAGATAGACTGAGACATTGCGCTCAAGAATATGGCAGAGCGGCAGGAAACACAGCTGTTCATCCGTGGCGTAGCATTCCAGCGACCGCGCGCCGGACTCCATCGTGGCCAGAATATTCTCATGCCTCAGCATGGCGCCCTTAGGCAGACCGGTGGTGCCCGAGGTATAGATCAGCAGCGCAGTGTCATCCGGCCGAGATCGTGCCACCGCATCCTCGAACGCCGTTGGGTTGGCGATTTTGTAGGCCGCCCCCTGATCATAGAGCTGATCAAGAAACAGACATTTTTCATGCCGGAGATCATGCAGCCCGTCGCGGTCCAGAATGATCACCCAGCGCAGGTGCGGAACCTCCGCCTCGATCTCCAGAAACTTGTCCAGCTGTTCGTCATTCTCCACCACCAGAAACCGGCTGCCGCTGTCGTTGACCAGATAGGCCAGCTGCTGCGCTGAATCCGTGGTGTAGACCCCCGAGGCAATTGCTCCAGCGCCCTGAATACCCATATCGAGGTAGAGCCATTCCTTGCGATCCTCGCTGAGGATTGAGACCACTTCGCCGCGCTCCAGCCCAAGCGCCATCAGTCCGAGACCGATCTTCTCGGCGTGGTCCCAATAGTCCTGCCAGGAATAGGCCTTCCAGATGCCCATGTCCTTTTCCCGGTGAGCGGTGCGAGGGCCAAGCGTGCGGCAGCGCAAGGCAAACAACTTCGCCACCGTATCGCAGCGATCTACCATGACCGGCCGCTGCCCGGGCGTCGCGTTGTAGCTGGCACCATTCAGCACAACCTGAGGCAACAGGGCCGTTTCCCCGTCCTGCTCTGCTCTGCGATCTGCCGCCACCACTGTCTGTGTCACCGTTATCCCCATCCGCGCTTGAACCCGTGTTTTTGCGCCTGTTCAGGCATCTTGGTCAGCGCCATGTTTTCTTGCGCTTCCAGCGTTTTTCACTACGTTGCCCTGCTTCCTGATGGCCCAGGTAGAATGACTTGATGTCCTCGCTCTCCATCAGCCGGTCGGCGCTGCCGTCCATGACAATGCGCCCGATTTCCATGACATAACCGACATGAGCCAGTTCAAGCGCGATGCGGGCGTTCTGTTCCACCAACATCATGGTCACCCCCTCGTCTCGGTTCAGTCGTTTGAGGATGCCGAAAATTTCCTGCACCAGTAGCGGCGACAGCCCCAGGCTTGGCTCATCCAGAAGCATGATCCGCGGGCGCAGCATCAAACCGCGGCCAATCGCCAGCATCTGCTGCTGGCCACCCGACAGCGTCCCGGCCTCCTGATGGCGCCGCTCCGCCAGAATGGGAAAATAGTCGAACACCATCTGGCGGTCACGCTCGATCTCCGCCTGATCGCGCCGGGTGTAGGCACCCAGTGTCAGGTTTTCCTCAACACTCAGAAGGGGAAAAACCTCCCGCCCCTCCGGCACATGCACGATGCCGCGCCGAACGATACGGTGCGGTTCTTCGCCTTGGATCTCTTCACCATTAAAACTGACACTGCCCTTTTCAGGATCCATGATCCCCGAGATCGTCTTTAGCAGCGTCGACTTCCCAGCCCCATTTGCGCCCAGAACAGTGACAATCTGACCGGCCTGCACCGACAGGGAGACACCGCGAATGGCCATGATGGGGCCGTAGAAACTCTCCAGATTGCGGATATCCAACAAGGCTGCGCCCATCACACCGCCCCCGCGCCCAGGTAGGCCTCGATCACCGCAGGATTGGCCTGAACCTCAGCCGGGGTGCCCTCCGCCAATTTGGCACCATCCGCCAGCGCCAGCACACGGTCCGATACGCTGGAGACCAGCCCCATATCATGTTCCACCATAAGAACGGTGATCCCCATCTGCTTTCGGATATCATCGATCCACCAGCGCATGTCCTGAGTTTCTTCAACCGACAGGCCGGAGGCGGGTTCATCCAAGAGCAAAAGGCGCGGGCCCAATGCCAGCGCGCGACCCAGTTCAACTACCTTGCGCACCCCATATGGCAGCCCGGCGATCATCTTGTCGCGGTAGGCCTGCAAGTCAAGAAAGTCGATCACCTCTTCCACCGCGGCCCGGTGGCGCCGCTCTTCGCGCCGGACGCGCGGCGTGAAGAACAGCTCTTCCATCAGCGTGCTGCGTCGGTGGCGATGCCGCCCGACCAGCAGGTTCTGCAACACGGTCGCATGGTCGAACAGCTCGATATTCTGGAATGTCCGTGCGACACCCAAATCGGCGACCGCATCGGCTTTGGACTGCAGCAGGTCCCGCCCGTCAAAACTCAGACGCCCCGAATGCGGTTGGTAGAACCGGGAAATCAGATTGAAAACCGTCGACTTACCCGCCCCGTTAGGGCCGACGATGGCGTAGACCTCTCCCTCCTCGACCGAGAAGCTGAGGTCATTCACCGCCACCACGCCTCCAAATTTCAGCGTCGCGTGTTCGATCTCCAACAGGCTCATCTGAGGCGCTCCGTCTTGAGATAGGATTTCTGGCGGCGGAACATGTCTTTGCGGGCAAAGGGGAACAGCTCAAACCAGATGCGGATCTTCAGCCATCGCCCATAAAGCCCCATCGGCTCAAACAGGATGAACAGGATCAGGATCATGCCAAAGACGCCGGTTTCCAGCCCCGGAATGGCGACACCACTGCCCAGAACACTGTCTTTGAGGATCGACAGCCCCTGCGGCAGGAACGCAACCACCACCGCTCCAAAGAACGCACCGTGAATAGATCCAAGCCCCCCGATGACGATCATCATCAGCAAGGTGATGGAGATCACCAAGGAGAATGTCTCATTGTTGAAAGCGCCCGCATAATATCCCATCAACGCCCCGGCCCAACCGGTGATCATGCAACTCAGCCCGAAAGCGGTCGCCTTGGTGCGGGCAATATGAACACCCATCGCGGTGGCGCTGACCTCGCTGTCGCGCACCGCAGCAAACGCCCGGCCAAGCGGTGAGCGCAGCAGATTTCGATAAAACAACGTGCAGATTACCGTAACGCCGAGCACGAGATAGTAGAACCGCACCGGCATCGTCCAACGCTCGATCTCAATACCGAACAAGCGGATCACATCGGGGAATTTACCCGAAACACCGCCAGTCCAGGGTTCCAGCAAAACGATGATATCATCGGCGAGGATCGACAGGGCAATCGTCGCAATGGCGAGGTATATCCCATGCAGGCGCAGCGCCGGAATAGCGATGATGCCCCCCACGATCCCCGTAATCACACCCGCCAATGGAAAGGCCACTATAAAAGGCAGACCCTGTTCGATCAGGATGGTATTGGCGTAGCAGCCAATTGCCAGAAACGCCGCATGCCCGAGGCTGGCCTGACCGGTTTGCCCAGTCAGCAGCATCAGCCCCAGTCCTGCAATCGCCCAGATCAGCACATTGGTGACTTCGCCGATGTAGAACTCATTGATCAGCAGCGGCAGCGCCAATGCCAACATGACCAACGCGCCGTAGACCAGCAGGCTGTGGCGGTCTGGAAACAGGCGAATATCGTGATCGTAGCTGGTTTTGAATTGGATCCGCATCGTCTCAGACCTTCTTCGTGCGGACTTGGCTGAACAGGCCATGTGGGCGGAACAATAGAACGGCCAGCAACAGCACATAGGGGGCAATCTGTGAATACCCTGCCGCGAGATATCGCGCGGCAAAGGGTTCAATGACGCCCACGATCACCCCCCCTGCCAGGGCGCCCGGCAGCGAACCGAAACCGCCAATGACTGCCGCTGCGAAAGCCTTGATCCCCAGCAGCCCCGCATTCGGATCAATCGCCCCTTTGGAAGCAAAGAGAATGCCTGCAACCGCCGCAGTTGCCCCGGAGAGCCCCCAGATCAGCCCCTGTACCCGTTTGACAGGAATGCCCATGAAATAAGCCGCCATCTGGTTCTGACTGGCCGCCTGCATCGCCAATCCCAGTTTGGTGCGCTGAAAGAACTGATAGAGCGACCAGGTCAGCAGCACGGTCACAATTATGATCGCCAGATCCGCCAATCCCAGCACAACCCCTGCGAGTTGCACATCACCTAGGGCAAGCGGGCTTTCCAGCGTTTGCGGCTCATGCCCCCAGATGGCGCCCGCGAAAAACCGGATAACAAAGCCGAGCGCGATGGTCAGAATAACCACCGCCGTCTGGTTCTGACCGAAAAGATGGCGCAGGATCACCAGATCCAGCAGATACCCAAGCCCGGCCATGATCGCGATCGACAAGGGGGCCGCCAGCCAGAACGGCAGATGCAGATATTCGGCGTTGGTCAGCCCCAGCGTGACAAAGGCGCCGAGCATCATGAAATCGCCCTGGGCGAAATTGACCGCTTCGGTCGCCTTGTAGATCAGCACAAAGCCAAGCGCGATCAGACCGTAAACACAGCCATTCGCAAGCCCGCTGACCAGCAGCTGCACTCCGTCCAAATTGTCCTCCCCTGCCCGTTCAGGGCGGTTTTCGCGTATTTTTGTTCGATGCAGACCTCCTCAAGCCCGCTCGCTACGGCGACTAAACCCAGAGTAGAGAGATAGATTTTCACCTGTCAATGCACGCGACCCTGCGTCAGAGCCAGAAAAACAGGCTACCAGTTTCGCAGGAAGCACCTAACATTCGCGCCGGATCTACAGCCCGCAGCAGCACCGAAACAGGCCGCGTCTTCGCTGTCAGCTGCAGACATTCTTCAGTGCGGCGCAAAATCTGGCCGCGGCTGGGGACAGGCGGTGTTCACTGCGCAAGCACAGCCCAACCGGCCCACGGGTGCTGTCCGTATCCAATGGCAACGCCACCAGAACTCCGCTAGCAAGATCGGATCGCACAACACCGTGGCTGATCACCCAGATTGCCTGATGTGCCAACGTAAACTGGCGGCCGAACGTCGAAGACACCGTCTCGATGGCCGCATCAGGCATGGGAATGCCCTGCTCCAGGAACATCCGCTCAACCGATGAACGTATGATCGACGCCGGTGGCGGCATCAGTACCGGATACTTGCCGAACAGCGCATCCGGCAACTGTGCGGCATCCAGCCTTGTCAGCGGATGGTCAGGCGCCACAACCACCGTTACCCGTTCGCGAAACAGCGGATCGAAATCCAGCCCAACCATGTTTTCAGGGGCGGGCAAACGCCCGACCACGACGTCCAGTTCTCCCCGTCGCAACAGATCGAGGAGATATTGATTGTCACCCGACATCACCGAAAACCGGTTGCGCCCGCCTTGCTCCCAGATACTGGCCAGTGCTTCTGGTACCACGGTGGCCGACACCGTCGGCAAAGCACCAATTGTGACTTTCGATCCTTCTGCCGCATCCAGCCCGCGCAGCATCTCAACACCATCACGCGTCAGCGCCAGACTGCGCCCGGCATAGTCCCGAAACATCTCGCCATAGGCAGACAGACGAATACCGCGTCCGTGCTTCTCCACTAGCGGCTTCTCACATACCGCTTCCAGCTCACGCAGGGCGCGCGTCACCGCCGGTTGGGTCATACCCAACCGCTCCGCAGCCTGGGTGACGCTCATCTTTCGCGCAACCTCGACAAAGACCTCCAGATGGCGGAGTTTCAACTGAGACGAAAGGCGCATATCATTTTCGACATAAAACTATCCATATTGCAGGATTATACAGACCAATTACGATATGAGATAACACATAGCGAATGGAGAAGCAGATGCGCAAGCCACAGTATGACGCAGGTCAGAACATTCGCCGAGAGGTCTTGGGAGCCGCCCATGTCACCAACGCAGATGCGGCCACAACCCCATTGGACGCGCCGTTTCAGCAGCTGATTACCGAAGCCGCGTGGGGCACGGTCTGGGCTTCAGATCAGATCAGCCGCCGCGAGCGGTCTATGCTGACGCTGGCGCTCTTGGCAGCGCTCGGCAATTTTGATGAGATCCCGATGCACATACGCGCAACCGCAAACACAGGGGCAACGCCCGAGGATATTGCAGAAGTTTTTCAGCATGTCGCCATTTATGCCGGGGTGCCACGCGCCAATCATGCGTTGAAGCTCGCCAAGACAACCTATGCCGAGATGGCCGCCGAAAAAGAGGCCACAGACAACCGTGCAGGAGACAGCCATGACGCCCCCTGATTACTTCTCCCGCGACCGACGTTGGCACCCGCCCGCTTTTACACCGGACTACAAAACATCGGTTAGCCGGTCACCGCGATTGCCCCTGCTCAGTCTGGAGAACACGGCGAGCGAAATCACCGGCCCGACCTTTGCGCCAACTGACATCGCAGAAGGCGACAACGATCTTCTGACCAATTTCGCGCGTGATGGCGGCAGTCCAATCGGAGAGCGGATCCTGCTGCATGGCCGGGTCTTGGACGAAAACGCACGACCTGTCCCCAACACGTTGGTAGAAATCTGGCAGGCCAATGCCTCTGGTCGGTACCGGCACAAGAAAGACGGCTATTTGGGCGCATTAGACCCGAATTTCGGAGGCTGCGGACGGGTGCTGACTGATGACAACGGCGCCTATGCTTTTCGCACGGTGAAGCCGGGGGCTTACCCTTGGCGCAATGGCATCAACGACTGGCGTCCGGCACATATCCATGTTTCGGTCTTCGGCAGCGCCTTTGCCCAGCGCTTGATCACCCAGCTTTACTTCGAAGGCGATCCGCTGATTGCCCGCTGCCCCATCGTCAGCACCATTCCGGATCCCGCCGCCGTGCAGCAGTTGATCGCGCGGCTGGATATGAATGAAACCCGTCCACTGGATATGATCGCTTATCGGTTCGACATCGTTCTGCGCGGGCGTCGGTCGACGATGTTCGAAAACCGAATGGAGGGGAACTGATGACGTCGCTGAAGGAAACACCATCGCAAACCGCAGGGCCTTATGTTCATATCGGCCTCGCCCCCGGCGCCGCAGGTTTTGATATCTACGAGACCGAGCTGGGGCAGGATATCGCGGGGCCAGAGGCCAAGGGCCAGCGCATTCGCATAGAAGGCCGGGTTCTGGATGGCACTGGAACCCCGCTGAAGGACGTGTTGATCGAGGTCTGGCAGGCCAATGCCAAGGGGATATATGCGCATCGGGAGACGCCCCAACCGGAAGGGGAGCCACAACAGGTCGAAGCTGGTTTCCGGGGCTGGGGACGTGTGATTTCTGATTTTGACACCGGCGACTGGCAGTTTGAAACCGTGAAACCCGGTCCGGTTCGCAGGCGCGACAGTCGGATGATGGCGCCTCATATCAACCTCTGGATTGTGGCGCGCGGTATCAACCTTGGCCTGAATACCCGGCTCTACTTCGAGGAAGAGCGGAAGGCGAATGACAACGACCCTGTTCTGAAGCTGATTGAGCAAACCGGTCGGCGCCACACCCTCCTTGCCCGGACACAGGATCAGGCGAACACCGGCACCGTAGAAACACCTTCGGTCTATCGCTTCGACATTCATCTGCAAGGGCCGGATGAAACCGTGTTCTTTGATATCTGAGGAAGCTGATCATGAACAATCCCTGCATTATCTGCGTGGCCATTACCGGATCAGTTCCCCGCAAGGCTCACAATCCTGCCGTGCCGATCAGCATTGAAGAGCAGATCGAAAGCACCCATGAGGCCTACGAAGCCGGCGCCAGCATCGCCCATTGCCATGTCCGGCTTGAGGATGAGACGCCGACCTCGGATCCAGACCGTTTCGCCCGGCTCATGGGTGGGATCCGTCATCACTGCCCTGACATGATCATCCAGCTGTCTACCGGCGGGCGATCCGGTGCCGGGCGCGAACGTGGCGGCATGTTGTCACTGCGACCGGATATGGCCTCGCTCTCTGTTGGCTCCAACAACTTCCCGACCCGTGTCTATGAGAACCCGCCAGATCTGGTGGACTGGCTCGCGGCGCAGATGGTGGAATATGACGTCAAACCGGAGATTGAGGCCTTTGACCTCTCTCACATTCACCAGGCCGTGGCGATGTCACGGGACGGACGACTGAAGGCCCCGCTCTATGTGCAGTTTGTCCTGGGGGTCAAAAATGCGATGCCGGTGGATCGCAATGTCTTCGACTACTACGTCAAGACTATGGAACGGCTTGCTCCGGACGCGCAATGGTGTGCCGCTGGGATTGGTGCCGGTCAGCTGGAGGTCAACGAATGGGCCATCGCAGCAGGTGGTCACACACGCACCGGGCTGGAGGACAATCTGCGGCTGGATCGCCAGACGCTTGCGCCATCCAACGCGGCACTGGTCCGCCGTGCCGCAGATCTTTGTGATCGCTACGACCGTCCTGTTGCGACATGCGACGAAGCCCGTACCATTCTGGGTCTGCGCCCTGCCAACGGCTGAATTCCCTCGCACACAAACGCTCAGACCAAGGTGGTCACGTGTCCTCCCCTACCCCTCTCTCGGCAGTTTTATGCTGAGATTTTCGGACGCTGCGTCAGGCGGCTCTCACCTCTTGTTTGCGCGAATAGCGCACCTTATCTCGATGGTGCGCGCGACGCATTCGCAGCAAGAGCCGCTCCTCCCTCGGCTGCTGTTGGCCCACTGCCTAACCCTCCCGAGTTGCATAGGGCCTCGAATGCGCCGCGCGTCACCTTACACCACAAACATCTACCGATCTGAACGGCCCTCTAGGTGAGCCACCCTATTGGTCACCCGCGTCAGGCGGCTGCGACAGGTCGCGCAGAATGGGGCAGTCCGGCCGGTTGTCACCTGCGCAACAGGTCACCAGTTCCGACAGCGTATCCCGCATCGCTTCCAGATCGGCGATCTTGATATTAATTTTGTCGAGATGCTCCTGCGCCAATTGTTTCACGTCGGCGCTGGCCCGACTCTCATCCTCATAAAGCGCAAGCAGAGTCCGGCAATCTTCGATGGTAAAGCCAAGCGCGCGGGCCCGGCCCAGAAACGCCAGCTTGTGCAGGTCGGTCTCCGCAAAACAACGATAGCCATTCTCACTGCGCCGCGGTTTGATCAGGCCAATGTCTTCATAGTAGCGAATGGTTTTGGCCGGCAGGCCAGAACGGCTGGCCACATCACCAATGTTCATGGTCGCACCTCATTCATCTGCTGCGCGGGTGTTGGATCCGCCTGTGTCTCTGACTGATCTATGTCCGACCGCAGCCCACGCAAGCGCAGCGCATTGCTGAGCACAAACACGCTGGACAGCGCCATCGCACCGGCTGCCAGCCCTGGTGACAAAAGCGGCCCGCCAAAGGGCACCAGGATCCCCGCAGCCACAGGCACCAGCAGAATATTATAGCCAAAGGCCCACCCCAAATTCTGCCGGATATTGCGCAACGTCGCCCGGCTGATCTTGATGGCGTTGACCGCCCCGCGCAGGTCACCAGAGACCAGGACGATATCGGCCGTCTCAATGGCCACATCGGTACCAGTGCCGATTGCAATCCCGACGTCTGCCGCCGCGAGGGCCGGGGCGTCATTGATCCCGTCACCAACGAAGGCAAGGGCCCCGTGTTGCTTTTGCAGCGCCTCCAATGCGCTCACCTTATCACCGGGCAGACAGTTCGTTTCAACGATCTCAATCCCCAGATCATCAGCGATAGCCTGCGCCGTGGCCGCCCCATCGCCGGTCAGCATCGCAACCTTCAGCCCCTGCGCGGCCATGGCTTTCACAGCGGCACGGCTTCCCTCTTTGACAGGGTCCGTTACGGCCACCAACCCAGCCAGCCGTCCGTCAACCGCCGCATATAGCGTGGTTGCACCGCCTGCGGCGAGGCTGTCTGCCTCCGCCTCGAATGGCGCACAGGAGATCCCCTCACGCGCCATCAGTCGCGCCGCCCCGATAAGGATCTGCTGGCCCGCCACGGATGCACGCAAGCCATATCCTGGTATGGCCTCCACCTCCGTCGCCTGCGGGATATCCGCCCCCGCTGCCGCTGTAATGGCCCGTGCGATCGGATGTTCCGACTGTGCCTCCGCCGCCGCCAGCAGCGGCAGCAGCCCGGTCCTGTCAAACCCTTCAGCACAACGCAGCACGGTCAAGGTCGGGCGGCCTTCGGTCAGGGTTCCGGTCTTATCCAGGGCAACAACGCGCGCGTCCTGCAGCCGCTGCAGCGCATCCCCCTTGCGAAACAACACCCCCATCTGTGCCGCACGTCCGATCCCGACCATGATTGAAGTGGGCGTCGCCAGCCCCATTGCGCAGGGGCAGGCAATGATCAGCACAGACACCCCCGCAACCAGCGCAAAGGGCAAGGCCGGGTCCGGGCCGAACAGCAGCCAGACGGCGACTGTCAGCGCCGCAATCACGATGACCGCAGGGACGAACCACAGGGTCACGCGATCCACCAGCGCCTGCACCGGCAGCTTGGCGCCCTGCGCCTGCTCGACCATGCGCACGATCTGCGCCAGCAGCGTATCCGCACCGACATGGGTGGCGCGATAATCCAGAACGGCCGCGCCATTGATGGTGCCCGCTGTCAGCATATCGCCATCAGCTTTCTCGACAGGGATCGGTTCTCCGGTGATCATACTCTCATCAACAAAGGAGCGTCCGGTCAAAACCGTGCCGTCCACGGCGATCCGCTCACCCGGCCGCGCGCGCAGATGATCCCCGACGCGCAGCTCCGAGACCGAACGCTCTTCAGCCTGGGTGCCGGTAACAACCCATGCGACCCTGGGCTGCAACCCGACCAGAGCACGGATCGCAGCACCGGTGCGCCCCTTGGCGCGGGCCTCCAGCCAACGCCCTAGCAGAATCAAGGTGACGATAACCGCTGCCGCCTCATAGTAGACATTGGCGGTTCCCGCAGGCAGCAGGCGCGGGGCAAAGGTTGCCACCACCGAGTACCCGTAGGCCGCCGCAGTCCCGATCGCCACCAGCGCATTCATATCCGGCGCACCACGCAACAGCGCAGGCACCCCCTGGCGATAGAACCGCAGGCCAGGGCCAAACAACACCAGTGTTGTCAGCAGAAATTGCAGAATATGGCTATTGCCAGTGCCGATGGTACGCGCGACCCAGTGGTGCAGCGCGGGGATCATATGGCCGCCCATCTCGATCACAAAGACCGGTAGCGTCAGGGCCGCAGCGATAAGGAACGCCCAGCCAAGACGCTGAATTTCGGCTTCCTTTCCAGCCCTCTGGCTATCCGCGTCACTTTGCGTGTTACCGACATATGTCGCGGGATAGCCTGCACGCTTGCTGGACTTCAGCAGATCCTCAGCAGTCAGCACACCAGCCAGATAGGTCACATGGGCCTGCTCCTGGGCAAGGTTCACATCCGCCGAAATTACCCCCTCGACCTGCTGCAGGGCGCATTCGACACGCGCGACGCAGCTTGCACACGTCAGACCGCTGATCTGCAGCTCAATCGTCGCCTCTGCCGCCGGATACCCGGCTGTTGTCAATGCCCCGCGCAGATCCTCCGCCGAGACCTCGGGTGAAACAACGATGTGCGCCTTGCTGGTTGCCAGATTGACGGATGCCTCCCGCACTCCGGACACCGCAGCCAGCGCCCGCTCTGCCCGACCGACACAACCCGCACAGCTAAGGCCGGTCACCTCAATATGCAGTTCCCTGACGTGTGGCTCTTCCATAGCAGACACCTTCCGGACATTGTCGTTAAGATTATATCTTTGCTGATATGGGGCTTCCAGTCACAGGAAGGTCAAGAGCCTATCCGCATAATACTGATATCTTCGACATCGCAGACCACCCTGCACCAGAACTCGCTCCGGGATGACGGGAACGGATGTCCCGCTGTCGTATTTTTTCAGGGCGCAGTCGGTCAGCATCGCTAGACTGGGAGCATCAAGAAATGCACATCCCGCGACGGCGGGTGGTTTACGCCCCCCCAACGGGTCTGCCAATATGCCGCTCAGCGCAATTGGCGCCTGCCGTTACAGACAGAACAAAGGAATTTCACCATGATACGCACTCGCGCCGCTGTGGCCGTTGCCCCGGGCAAACCGCTGGAGATTATGGAGGTGAACCTCGAAGGCCCGAAAAAGGGCGAGGTGCTGGTCGAAATCAAGGCAACTGGTCTTTGCCACACGGATGAGTTCACCCGCTCCGGTGATGATCCCGAGGGTATCTTCCCGGCAATTCTGGGCCATGAGGGCGCGGGCGTGGTGGTCGAAGTTGGCGAAGGCGTGACCAGCCTGGAAGTGGGCGACCATGTAATCCCGCTCTACACGCCGGAATGCCGCGAATGCGAATACTGCCTCAATCCCAAGACCAACCTGTGTCAGGCGATCCGTTCAACGCAAGGGCAAGGCCTGCTGCCGGACGGCTCCACACGGTTCTCGATGCTGGATGGCACGCCGATCTACCACTACATGGGCTGCTCGACCTTTGCCAACCACACCGTGGTGCCGGAAATCGCCCTAGCAAAGATCCGCAAGGACGCACCTTTTGACAAGGTCTGCTACATCGGTTGCGGCGTCACCACGGGTATCGGCGCGGTGATCAACACCGCCAAGGTGGAGATCGGCTCACGCGCGATTGTCTTTGGTCTTGGCGGCATTGGCCTCAACGTGATTCAAGGCCTGCGCTTGGCTGGTGCCGATCAGATCGTCGGTGTTGACCTCAACCCCGGCAAAATCGAGATGGCCAAGCAGTTTGGCATGACCGATTTTGTGAACCCGGCTGAGGTTGACGGCGATCTGGTCGCTCATCTCGTTGAGCTGACCAAAGGCGGTGCTGACTACACCTTTGATGCCACAGGCAATGTGCAGGTCATGCGGACCGCGCTTGAGGCCGCGCACAAGGGCTGGGGCGAGAGCATCATCATCGGCGTGGCACCCGCTGGTGCCGAGATTTCGACCCGCCCGTTCCAGCTGGTCACAGGCCGCAGCTGGCGCGGCACCGCCTTCGGCGGCGCTGCCGGGCGTACGGATGTGCCCAAGATTGTGGACTGGTATATGGACGGCAAGATCGAAATCGACCCGATGATCACCCACAAGCTGTCTCTTGATGAAATCAACCATGGGTTCGACCTTATGCACGAAGGCAAATCGATCCGCGCCGTCGTCGAATTCTGATCCTGCATTGCAGACAAGACCATGACGCAGGCCACCCGGCCTGCGTTTTCATTTGGGCCGCGCATCTGCCTCATCCCAATCAGACCTGTCGACGGGGCTGGCGGCGGCGTTCAACCACAGGCATAATCGACCTCACAAACTCCGCTTTGGCCGAGGAACCGGATTGAAACTGCACGCCATCGATATCTCCAAGACCGAGTCCGCCGCGACGATCATCTTTCGTACCCTGCAGAAGGCAATCATCACCGGCGAGCTCTCTGACGGCACTCCCTTGCGACAGGACGAAATCGCCAAGGCTTTTCGCACCTCACGCTTTCCCGTACGGGAGGCCATCACCCGCCTGGAACAACAGGGGCTGGTCACCTCCCAGCGCTACAAGGGTGCCGTGGTCGCGACGCTGTCGATGCAGGATGCCTCCGAAATTTTCGAACTGCGCGCGAAACTTGAGGCCGATATTATCCGCGCCGCGGTGGCCAATATGACCCAAGAGATTACCGATCAGGCCCACGCGCATCTGGATGCCTTTGCCGCCTGCGATGACCCGATGCAATGGGGGCCACTGAACCGGCAATTTCACGGCACGCTCTACAGCGTCAGCGGCCTGCCCTACAATGTCGAAGTTATCGAGAGCGCGATGGATCGCATCGACCGCTACCTGAGGGCGCAGCTGATCATGAGTGACGGCATGGCCCGCAGCGACCAGGAACATCGCGATATCCTCCGTGCCTGCGAAGAGCGCGACGCCGAAAAGGCCGCCCGACTAACGACGGCACATATTCTGGCCGCCAAAACCTCGCTTGAGGAGCAATTGCGGGCCCAAATCCCCTGATCCGACGTCATCCCCCTGCGTCGACCGCCTCAAGACTGACATCGTATCCCCATAGCCTGCGCAGATGCTTCAGCACCTCATCGCGATCCTCCTCCGACAGGTGGATCCCATCCCGCACCGTATGGGTCAGCTTCAGCTCACGATCCCCCTTGAGGTCGGCGTCGGTGACCTGAATATCAGGCTCTAAATAGGCCAGATCATAGGAATGCGCGAGATCTCGGCGCACTGAGCGATAGCCGCTGCGATTGTGGATCTGGCTCACCACCAGATGTGATTGATCCGCATCATCGGCGAGCGTGAACAGCTTGAACTTGCGGATAAGGTGCGGTGACAGGAACTGCTGGATGAAACTCTCATCGCGATAGTTGGCCCAGGCATCCCGCATCACCCGCCGCCAATCCGGATCGCCTGCAAAATCAGGGAACCACTCCCGGTCTTCATCAGTCGGGTTCTCACAGATACGGCGGATGTCCTGCATCATCGCAAAGCCGAGCGCATAGGGATTGATGCCGGAATAGCGCGGGTCATCATACTCAGGCTGAAGCACCACATTGGTATGGCTGTGCATCATTTCCATATAAGCGCCTTCGGTCAGGCGCCCCTGCTCGAACAGCTTGTTGATGATGTAGTAATGCACAAAGGTCGCGCAGCCCTCATTCATGACCTTGGTCTGCTTCTGCGGATAGAGATACTGTGCCAGCATCCGCACAATGCGCAGGATCTCACATTGCCAAGGGTCCAGCACCGGACTGTGCTTTTCCAGAAAATACAGCAGGTTCTCCTGCGGCAGATTCATCAGCTTGCGGCGGGCACTGTAGGGTTCATCCTTGATCTGCTCCAGCTTGTCCTGGCCCAGCGTCGCATCGGTCCAGATGTCCAATACGCTCTGAGCGCTTTCATAACCTTCACGCACCTTCTGCATCGCGGCCAGTTCTTCGGTGGTTGGTTTGGGCGGACGCCCATAGCGAAACACGCCCTGCGATTGCAACGCATGGGCCGCATCCAGGATTTCCTCCACCGCGCTGAGGCCATACCGTTCCTCGCAGGCCGAGATGTAATTCTTGGCGAAGGCCAGGTAATCATGGATGCCGGCCGCGTCAGTCCATTGCTGGAACAGGTAGTTGTTCTTGAAGAAATGATTGTGCCCAAAGGCCGCATGCGCCATGACCAGCGTCTGCATGGCCATGGTATTTTCTTCCATATTATAGCTGATACAGGGGTTCGAGTTGATGACAATCTCATAGGCCAGCCCCTGCCGCCCGGTCCGGTAAAGCGCTTCATCACGGGCAAAATGCTTACCAAACGACCAATGCTGATACATCAATGGCAGGCCGACGCAGGAATAGGCATCCAGCATCTGCTCGGCCGAGATGATCTCAATCTGGTTTGGATAGACGTCCAGCCCCAGATCATTGAGCGCGATTTCCTCAATCGCGTCGCGCGCGACTTCCAACAATTGAAAGGTCCATTCTGGCCCCGTGAACATCGGTGTCGCGACAGTGTCACCCGCCTGCATTCTGCGCCCCTTTTGCCTTGGGAAGGAAGAATTCCCGGAAAATCGGATAGATATGCGATGGTTGCGACACCCGCTGCATTTCAAAGTGCGGAGCCTGTGCCTTCACCTGCCGGTAGTTCTGCCACAAATCCTCGCCCGCCTCGGGATTGTTCAACAGCATCTCGGCGTTTTCATCGACGATTTCAACGTAAGCGTAATACTGGCAAACTGGCAGCAGGTCCTCCAGCAGCAGCGCCTTGCAGCGCGCCGAGTCATTGCCGAAGTTTTCCCCGTCAGAAGCCTGCGCACCATAGATGTTCCATTCATCCGGCGGATACCGTTCTGCGACGATCTCCTTCATCTTCTCCAGCGCGGTCGAGACGATGGTGCCACCGGTTTCGCGCGCATAGAAAAACGTCTCCTCATCTACCTCCTGCGCGTGATGGGTATGGCGGACGAACACCAGTTCGGTGTGTTCATAGCTGCGTGTCAGGAACAGATGCAGCAGCAGGAAAAAGCGTTTTGCCAGATCCTTCTCCCGCTCCTGCATGGAGCCCGACACATCCATGAGGCAGAAGACAACCGCACGCGAGTTGCGGATTTTCTCAGGCACATGTGTATCATACCGCAGATCCAGCGGATCGATGTAGCCAACCACCCGACGTTTGCGCTCCAACACCTCCAGCCGGTGTCGCAAATCCTCGAGATCGCTCTCCTGTTTTTTGCTGCGTTCCGGCAGCGCCTCCAGCTCTTCGATCTCGGCCTGTAGCTCGGCAATGGATCTGACGGAGGGCCGCTGCAACGCGATCCGGCGCCCCAGGGAATTTCGCATGGTCCGCACAAGGTTGAGGTTATTCGGCGTGCCCGCAGTGGTCAGCCCCGCGCGGCGTGTTCCGATGGTTTCCGTCTCTACAGTGGCCTTTTCAACCAGATCGGGCAATTCCAGCCCGTCGAACAAGATCTCAAGATACTCGTCGCGCGTCAGGGTGAAAGAAAATTCATCCGCGCCGTCGCCATCCTCGGAGGCCTGTTTGCCTCCCTCACCCGCGCCGCCCTGGGGTCGTTTCAGCGTATCGCCAACCACGAATTCCTTGTTGCCCGGCAGCACATGGCGTCGCCGCCCCCCTTTTGACGAATGGTGGAAACGGGGTTCCTTCAGCCCGCGGGAGGGGATGGTGACCTTTTCACCTTCGGCCGGGATGCCACCACCATCCTTGATCGACTTATCTCGGACCGATCTGTCGACACGTTCCTTGATACTTTCGCGGGCACGCTCAAGGAACCGTTGCCGGTTCCCCAAACTCTTGCCCTTGGGATTGGCGCGCCTGTCGATAAAATGATGCATCTGGCACCCACCCTTTTTTGTTAGCCCGCCTTGTTCACGCGCATATACCACTCCACCAGCCTGCGGACCTGCCGATCGGTGTAGCCGTGGCTGCGCATCCTTTCGACGAACTCCTGGTGTTTGCCTTCGGTCTTGCTGTCTTTCTTGGAGCCGAAGGAAATCACCGGCAGCAGTTCCTCAACCTGGCTGAACATGTGTTTTTCGATCACATCGCGCAGCTTCTCATAGGAATTCCACGCCGGGTTTGACCCGGTATTCGCGCGGTGGCGCAGAGCGAATTTCACAACCTCATTGCGGAAATCCTTGGGGTTGGCGATGCCGACGGGCTTTTCGATCTTGCTGAGTTCCGCATCCAGAACCTCACGATCATAGAGCTGGCCGGTATCGGGGTCTTTGTAATCCTGCTCTTCGATCCAGGCGTCAGCATAAGAGATGTACCGGTCGAACACGTTCTGCCCGTATTCGGTATAGCTCTCCAGATAGGCTTTCTGGATTTCGTTGCCGATGAATTCTTCGTACCGCGGCGCCAGTTCCGTCTTGATGAAGGCGAGATATTTCGCCTCCGTCTCCGTCGGGAACTGCTCGCGCTTGATCATCTGTTCCAGCACATACATCAGATGGACCGGATCTGCCGCAACCTCATCGGTGTCGAAGTTGAACGTGGTCGACAGCACCTTGAAGGCAAAGCGCGTGGAAATCCCGTTCATCCCCTCATCAACACCGGCGCGATCCTGATACTCCTGCACGGTCTTTGCCTTCGGATCGGTATCCTTCAGGCTCTCGCCATCATAGACCCGCAGCTTGGAATAGAGGTTGGAATTCTCATGCGGCTTCAGCCGGGTGAGGACCGAGAAACGGCTGAGGATTTTCAACGTCTCAGGGGCACAGGGCGCCGCCGCAAGCTCGCTGTGCTCAATCAGCTTGTCGTAGATCTTCGCCTCTTCGGTGACACGCAGACAGTACGGCACCTTCACAATCGACACCCTGTCGATGAAGGCCTCATTGTTCTTGTTGTTCTTGAACTGCTGCCATTCAGATTCATTTGAATGGGCAAGGATCAGGCCCGTGAAGGGGATCGCGCCAAAGCTCTCGGTCCCCATATAGTTGCCTTCCTGCGTCGCTGTCAGCAGCGGGTGCAGCATCTTGATCGGAGCCTTAAACATCTCGACAAATTCAAGGATGCCCTGTGTCGCTCGGTTCAAACCGCCTGAGAAACTATAGGCATCCGGGTTGTCCTGGCTGAAATGCTCCAGCTGACGAATGTCGACTTTGCCCACCAAAGTGGAGATATCCTGATTGTTCTCATCACCCGGTTCAACCTTGGCCACGCAGATGCGACGCAGCCGGGAGGGATACAGCCGTACCACCGAAAATTTGTTGATATCGCCACCGAATTCATCAAGCCGCTGTACCGCCCATGGCGACATCAGCCCCGGCAGGCGATGCTGTGCGATCCCGTATTCATCGTTCAGCAATTTGCCCATCCGCACCGGATCAAAGAGGCCAAGCGGGCTTTCAAAAATGGGAGACAAATGGTCCCCGGCCTTCAGCACGTAGATCGGCTGTTCCTCGACCAGACGCTTCAGACGCTCTGCCAGAGAGGATTTACCACCCCCAACCGGACCCAACAGGTAGAGGATCTGTTTACGCTCCTCCAGCCCCTGCGCAGCGTGGCGGAAGTAGCCCACGATCCGCTCGATCGTGTCCTCCATCCCGTAGAAATCCTTGAAGGCAGAGTATCGTTTGATGGTCCGGTTCTGAAAGATCGGGCCCAGTCGCGCATCTTTTGACGTATCGACCAGCTCTTCGTCGCCAATCGCCTTGAGCATGCGCTCTGCGACATTGGCGTACATGCTGGGATCATCACGGCAGGCATTCAGATAGTCCTGCAGTGACATCTCCTGCTCGCGCGTTTCACCATATTGTTCGGCAAAGATTTCGGCAATGTCTTTCATCTGGCTCTAGCCTCCTAGTTACTGCGCGCCGGTCCTCCTGGGGTCCAAGATCGCACACGGACAGAGGGCGCCCAGCGCGAGGGCCAAGTAATGTCCGCGTGAAAATATTCGTCTGAATTCTGCTCGGCGCCGGATCCGGCGATACAAGACCAGCGGGTCACTCTGAGCGGTGACATTCCAGCTGTGGCCTGGGTTTCGGCGTCGTGTACTTAGGATCAACTCTACACCAATTATGCCCTTCATCCTATCTGAAACTGGTGTCTTTTTGGTTAATTGCCAGTGCGTTTTAATAGAACACTTGTTCACACATCAGCGATATACACGTGACCTGGGCCACCCAAAACGCACCTTCATCACGCCGTCCAAGATACGGAAAGTTCCGACAACCGCCTTAGAGATAAGGCCCATGAACGCTGGCGCGCCGCGCAAACCTATCGCAAACCCCGTGCAATAAATTCCCTAACGTCAAGCAGAGGGGAACATTAACAAAAATCACCCAATAAACTTCGATGCAAATTGAATACAAATTAGCCACACCCGGATCTTTTCGGTAAAAATCCGCTCATCAAAACCTAGACAAGGCCGCTGAGAAGGCAGCAATATGGCGTCAATATGGCCGCGGAGACGGCTGATGGGCAAAACAATGCAGGCTACCTTGGCGCTACGATTCTGGCGCTTTGGTCTTTGACGAGCGGTATATAAAAATGAGTACGGTTGGATACATCGTCCGCGACATGGCGGGCACCAAACAGCATGGTACATCTGCTGACACCCCCCAGGCGACAATTGCAACAGCAACGGCGAAAGACATTTCGCTGAACCTCGGCCCGTCCGATGTCGAGAGCTATGCGCGGCGCGGTCAGGACCTTCATATCACGCTGATCGACGGCCAGGTGGTGGTGCTGGATGATTTCTTCAACACCGGTGCAACGGGAAATAAAAACCTGTTCCTGAGCGAGGAAGGCAACTTCGTCGAGGTGGTTCTGGAGGACCGTACCGATGGGATGCTCTATGCCAGCTACGAACCGCTAGACCTAAGCGGCAAGTGGAGCGCCTATGATGATATGGTGTTCCTTGACGTGGAACGCATTGAACCAGTTGTTGCGCCTCTCGTAGCACCACTGCTTGGCGGCCTCGGCACCGCCGGCGCGGCGGCCGGTGTTGTCGGTGCAGCTGCCATCGTTGGCGGTGGTGGCGGCGGCGGCGGTGGTGGCGGCGCAGTCACACCAACCGTCGACAACCCCGATGCAACCTATCCCGTCGCCGGATCCACCACCGAAGATGTGGTCGTCAGCGGCACCGGCGCCCCCGGCTCCACCGTCGAGGTAACACTGGGCACAATCACCGAAACCGTCACGGTTAAGGACGACGGCACCTGGGTTGCGAACTTCCCGGTCACCAACCTGCCGCCAGACGGTTCTTACGAGACCACAGTCTACGTAAAGGACCCGGACGGGACCGAATTCAATCTTGATGGCCCTTCGGTCATCATCGACACCACACCGCCGCCGATCGCTGTCAACACCGTCGAGGGCGATGACCACATCAACTATATCGAAGTGGCCGATGGTGTTGTGATCAACGGTACCGGAGAAGCCGGTGCCAGCGTCAGCGTGGAATTCCAGGGCGTGACCCGCACCACGACGGTTGCCGATGACGGCACATGGTCGGTGAACTACAGCGTGAACGAAGTGGCGACGGGCATCTACAGCTCCACCATCGAAGTCACCAGCGCTGATTCCTTTGGCAATACCAGCACCACCACCCACACTGTTGATGTCGACACCGAAACCCGTGTGACCATCAACACCCAAGTGGGCAATGATCACATGATCAGCGGTGCCGAGCAGGCAGCGGGCATCACCCTCACGGGTACCGCCGAAGCCGGGTCAAGTGTTGTGGTGACCTTCCAGGGTGTTAGCCGCACCGTGACGGCTGACGCACAGGGCAACTGGTCGGCCAGCTATCTCAGCTCGGAAATCGCAACCGGCACCTATGACGCAAGCGTCTCTGCCGTGGCGACCGACACCAGCGGCAATACCAGCTCCACCTCAACCTCGATCCCTGTGGACACCGAAACCACGGCGTCTCTCGACGCGGTTCAGGCAGGCGACAATGTAATCTCCGCTCCGGAAGCGACCAGCGGTGTAACCCTGACGGGCAAGGCCGAGGCCGGCGCCAGCGTCGCTGTGACACTTGAGGGGACTACGCGCACCGTGACGGCGGATGCGCAGGGCAACTGGAGTGCGGATTTCGCCAGCAGCGAGATCCCAACCGGCGAATACGATGCCAACGTCTCGGTCACTGCAACCGATGCGCTCGGCAACACAGCCTCCACCACCGGTACCGTCCGTGTAGACACCGAAACCGAGGTGGCACTCAGCAACCCGCTTGCAGGTGACAACCTGATCAACGCGGTCGAGGCCAACAACGGCCTGGATCTGACCGGCACCGCCGAGGCAGGCGCCAGCGTTGTGGTTCAGCTGGGCAATGCAACCCGCACCGTGACGGCCAATGCCCAAGGGCAATGGACGGCGAGCTTTGCCGGGTCCGACATTGCCGATGGGACCTATGACACAACCGTGACAGCGACGGCGACCGATGCCTACGGCAACACGGCTTCGGCCAGCAGCCAGATCCACGTCGACACCACGACCAGCGTTGGCCTCGACAACGGGCAGGCCGGTGGCGATGACGTGCTGAATGGTGCGGAAGCCGCAGGCGGCCTCACCTTGACCGGCACTGCGGAGGCCGGTGCCTCCGTTGCGGTCACCTTCCAAGGCATCACGCGCACAGTGACAGCCGATGCACAGGGCCGCTGGAGCGCGCCTTATACCACCGGCGAAATCACCCCCGGTGAATATGATGCTCCGATCAGCGTCACTGCAACGGACGCCGCCGGAAACAGCGAGAGCACTACAGGCACCCTGCGCGTCGACACCTCGACCGCGGTCAGCATCGATGCCAATCAGGCAGGCGGCGACAATATCGTCAACGCCGCTGAAGCGCAGGCCGGTGTAACTCTTACGGGCGCTGCTGAGCCAGGGTCTGCCGTCGAGGTAACGGTCGCAGGTGTAACCCGGACCGCAACCGTGGCCGCAAATGGCACTTGGAGCGCCCTCTTCGAGCCAGGCGCGCTGGCGGCTGGCGAATACAATACCTCGGTCACAGTGTCGGCAACGGACGCAGCGGGTAACACTGCTTCGGCCTCCTCTGCCCTTCGGGTAGACACCGTTGCAGGCACTGTGGCGCTATCTCCCGACCCGATCGAGATTGACGACGTGATCAACGCCGTTGAACGTGCCGACGGTGTCGAAATCAGTGGCACCGCGACGCCAGGCCTGACCGTGACGGTTGGCCTCGGCGCTGCAAGCCGCCAGGTGGTCGCCGATGTCAACGGCGACTGGGCCACGACCTTCCCGGCGACCGAAATTCCGACAGGCACCCAATCCTTGCCGATTACCGCCTCGATCATTGATGATGCGGGCAACACGGCAAGTGTCTCTGACACCGTTGCACTCGATACCGAAGTGGTACCTTTGACGGTTCAGCCGAACCAGACGTCGGACGACATCGTCAACAAAGCGGAGCAGATCGCGGGCACCACCCTGTCGGGCACGGTTGAGGCTGGCTCTACGGTTGCCGTCACCATCGGCGCGATCACCAATAACGCGACGGTTGATGCCTCCGGGAACTGGAGCGTGACCTTCTCTGATGCGGATCTGCCCGACGGCACCTATACCGCAACGGCCACCATCCGTGCCACAGACGCCGCCGGCAATGAACGCAGCACTGTGGAGCAGTTCTCGGTCGATACCGAAGTTGGCGCCGCGACGATCAACACGGTCACAGAATCGAGCAATGGGATCGTCCGGCTGGAAACGCTGGATGCGACCGACAATTATTCTGTCAATACGCTCAATCCGAATGGCACCATGGGGTCCCCTGCTGCGTCCAAAACCGTCGATCCTATCGACGGAACGGAATTCCGCTTTGGCACTGCTATTCCGGATGGGACGCATCTTGTGCTGTCGCGCAATGACGCGGTCGGCAATACCTCCAGCACGCTCGTGGTCTTTGACGACAATGCGACCAATTCAGGCTCTCTGGATCACGCGGCCCTTGGCCAGTTCAACGTGGACGATCTGAACCTGCACTATGCATCGGATGTCAGCCTGACCCTGAACGAATCCGCTATCAAAGCGCTGTCCGGCAATTCGGACACGCTCACGATCCGGGGCGACAACAACGACACCATCACCCTGGCCGGCGGCAACGCAGGTGGTACCCGTCAGATCGACGGCGAGACCTTCAATGTCTACACCATCGGCAACGATGGCACGACGCTGATTGTCGACCAGGACGTGCAGGTGGTTCTCTGATCCACAAGGGTCAACCGGGGGCCGATTTGGCGCTGGCCATTTTGGCCCCCGAGACAAATACCCGGCAACAAGGGTAAGGACACAGGCGATGCGAGGGGGCAGAATGCAACTGGGACGACCCATTGGCGCGGTGGCACTGTTGTGCTGCCTGTCGGCCTGCATGCAGTCCCTGCCCTTTGCCAAGCCCGGCGAAGGCACCGAAACGGACGTCAGCCGTCGCGCCAGCAGCTTTGCCCAGCCGGATGCCAAGAACCCCTCGGTTGTGATCTCCAATCTGATGCAGCGTCAATCGCTGCTGGAGGACGGCAGCATCTATGACGTCGTGGCCCAGTCAACGATCTCCGCCTCTGCCCGCGCTGCAGAGGCAGAGCTGACCAGCGCCAAGCTGCGCGCCGAAGCCAAGTCCAAAAACTGGTTACCAACGCTCGGCCCCTCGGTCAGCCTGACGGATCTTGGGGATCTGGTGGCTGGGATCCTGATTGAGCAGGTGCTGTTCGACAACGGCCGCCGCAAGGCCGAGCGCGCCTTTGCCGCCGCCGACGTCGAGGTCGCCGCCGTAAACCTGTCGATTGATATGAACGAGCGCGCCGAAACCGCGCTCAGCCTCTATGTGTCCGGGTTGCGTGGCGCCGAGAAAGCCGCCGTCGGCACCCGTGCCCTGTCACGGATGTATGAATTCGAGCGTATCGTGTTGGGCCGCGTTGAAGGCGGAGTCTCTGATCGCGCCGATCTCAATGTGGTACAGAGCAAAATCAACGGTATGCGCTCTGCTGTAGCAACAGCCAAGGACGCCACAGCAACAGCCACCGCCGAGTTGAAAGCGATCACCGGTCAAAGTTTTGCGGAGACCCCGAGCCGCCTACATCTGGCCTCCCCTCCGGAAGCCGGAACCTATTTGACCGTGCTGAAGGCCGAAGCCGAGGCTACCCGCAGTGTGGAACAGGCCAAGATGGAACGCGCCGGCCTGCTGCCCCAGGTCTCTGCGGCGGGCAATGTCACCAGTGACGGGTCCGGTGCGGGGCTGACACTTGATCTGGCCCAGCCCTTTGGCCTTGGCACCCCTGCCGCGCTGAAGGCGATTGAAGCCTCAAAGGAAATTGCCAAACGTCAGGTCTCCGAAGTCGAAGAAGACGCGCGCCGCGACTACAGTCGGCAGATGCAGCGCCTTGCCTCCTATCGCAGGCAAGAGGCCGAAGCCGCAACGCTGGCGCAGACCAGCCGCGAGACCTATCGCCTGTTTCAGGCACAGTTTAAGGCCGGGCAACGCTCGGTCATGGATGTGGTGTCCATCTATGAAGAAGTGGTACGCCGCGAACACGCCCATATCGATGCAAAATACGAAGTCGTTCTGATCCAGCTGGCGCTGGCAAGCGATATGGGACTTTTGGCCGATGGGGACCGGATTTGAGCAATTCCAACCGCCCGACAGATGAGACCGTGCTGCGGACCGTCCCCCCAGCCCCCCGCGCGCCGGATGATGCCGCACGCGTCGGTGGCGGCAAACCTGTGCTCCGTGCTGTTGAGACCCAAGCCGCACCACATCTGGCACCGGCTTCTGCTGCGCCAGCGCCCCCCCCCGGCCCTGCTGCCCCGCCGATGGCTGAGGTGGATCTGACTGGGCTGTTGGAAGACGGTGACATCGGTGAGGTCAGCGCACTGATCGAGGATGCGACAGCCCGCATTCAGCACCGCGCCGCATTGATCGCGACCTTTGCCGCACTCAAGGGCACCAATGTCGCTCTCAGCGACATTGCCGAGCACATGTGGCGCAATGACCCTGGCGATGTCTCCGTGGACTCGCTTGCACGTGCGCTTCAAACCACTGGCATGCAGGCCCAGATCAATCATCAGGTGCTTCTCACCGCCGAAAGCTGGCCCGCGCTGGCAATGATGAACAACGGCCAATGTGTGCTGGTGCTGTCGCAGAGCCGCGACATGCTCAGCGTCTATGACACCACCTGCACGGACAATCGCGCGGATGTTCCGGTGGGCGAGTTCGGCCCCTACTTCACCGGCACCACGCTGGGCGCGCGGAATTCGTTGAAGCAGATCGCCGCCCGTCATACCCCGCAGCTGGAAAGTGACCATTGGTTCTGGGGGGAATTCCCCAAATACCGCCGTCAGGTGGGTGAAATCATGCTCGGCTCTCTGGTTGCCAATATTCTGGCAGTCTCGGTCGCGCTGTTCTCCCTGCAGGTCTATGACCGCGTCGTGCCGCACCAGTCCCATGCAACGCTTTGGGTGCTGGCTGTTGGTGCTTTCCTCGCCATCATGCTGGAAGCGCTGCTGAAACTGGCCCGTGCCCGGCTCACCGATGCTGCCGGACGCCAGATTGAGCTCTCGGTTCAGAACAACCTGATGCGCCGCCTGATCGGGATGCGGTCGGATAAGAAACCGCTGCCGCCATCAGGCTTGTTTGCCGCGATGCGCGATTTCGGCTCGGTGCGCGAGTTCTTCACCTCGACCACGATTTCGACACTGGCTGATATCCCCTTCATCGCCGTGTTCCTGCTGCTCGTCGCCTCAATTGCCGGCCCGATTGTCTGGATTATCATTGCCGGTGGCATTCTGATGCTGCTGCCCGCGTATTTCATGCAGAAGCGCATGATTGCGCTGACCCGCCAGACCCAAGGGGCAAATGCCAAGGCAGGTCGCCTGCTGCACGAGGTGGTGAATGAGCTGGACACGCTCAAGAGCCAGCGCGGCGAAGATCGCGTCTTGCGCCTCTGGGACGAGTTGAACACCCTGTCCACCCATGCCGCAACCGAGCAGCGCCGACTGTCCAGCGCCCTGACCCATTGGTCACAGGGTGTGCAGCAAGCGACCTACATCGGGTCGGTTGTTGTCGGTACTTTGATGGTCTTTGCCGGAGAATTCACAGTTGGCACCATCATTGCGACCGGCATCCTGACCAGCCGAACGCTGGCCCCGCTGACCCAGTTTGCCGCCACGTTGGCCCGTTGGAGCAACGTCAAAGGCGCGCTGGAAGGCCTAGATGCCATCGCCAATTCTGCTCAGGAAAAAGAAGACGAGCGGTCCTATCTGCGCCGCGACAGCCTTCAAGGGCGGTTTGAACTGCGCGAAGTCATGTTCCGTTATGACGAAGATGGCGCACCGACGCTGGATGTGCCGGGTGTCGCGGTGACACCAGGCCAGCGGGTCGCGGTGCTGGGCGTCAATGGTTCGGGCAAATCTACGCTGCTCAAACTGATGTCGGGACTTTATGCACCGGATCGCGGCCGGGTGATGATCGACGGCACTGATATGACCCAAATAGACCCGCGCGATCTGCGCCGTCATATCGGTTATCTTAGCCAGGACGTGCGCCTATTTGCCGGCACCCTGCGCGAAAACCTGAACCTCAACCAGCTGGAACGCGACGACGACCGGTTAATGACAGCGTTGGATTTTGCAGGTCTTGGCGCGCATGTACGCAACCACCACAAGGGCCTCGACCTGGAAATTTTCGACGGGGGCGGCGGTCTGTCCATCGGGCAACGCCAATCCATCGGCTGGGCCCGCCTGTGGCTGCAGAACCCGTCTATTGTCCTGCTGGATGAGCCTACGGCGGCGCTGGATCAGACGTTGGAACGGACCTTGGTCAGCCGCTTGGAAACCTGGCTGGAAGGGCGCACAACCGTGATCGCCACCCATCGCATGCCGATCCTGTCACTGACAAACCGCACTTTGATCCTCCAGTCCGGCCGCATGGTCGTAGACGGTCCGCGTGATCAGGTTCTGGCCCATCTCGCGGCAGGGGAAACCAAATGATCTCAACCGGCTACGATCTTCGCGAAACCTCGCGCGGGGCCAGCCGTATCATCTATCTGGTCGCAGGCGCGCTGGTGGTGTTTCTGCTCTGGGCCAGCTTTGCCTGGGTTGATGAAATCGTGCGCGCGGATGGCGAGGTTGTCTCCTCCTCGCGCTCCCAGATCGTGCAGAACCTTGAGGGCGGCATTCTTGCCGAACTGCATGTCCATCAGGGCGATGCGGTCAAAGCGGGCCAGATCCTTGCCCGTCTGCAAGACACCAAGTTCCGCGCCGCAGCAGATGATCTGCAGGACCGGATCGACGCGCTGGAAATCAAACAGTATCGGCTTGAGGCCGAACTGGAAGGTGCCTTCGACTTCAATGTGCCGGAGGAATTGGCGGATCGCTCTCCCGGAATTTATACGTCTGAACGCGCGCTTTTGAATGCCCGTCAGACAGATTTTACCAGCCGTCGCGCCAGTGCCCGCGAAATCCTTGACCAGTTGAAGGATGAATTGGCCAACATGCAGCGCCTCTATAAAAAAGAGATCGTTGCGCTGATCGAGGTCAATCGCGCGCAAAAATCTGTGAGCGATGCGCAGGCGAAATACAATGAAATCGGCACCCAGTCAGAGCTTGAGCTGGCGGAGGACTACTCCAAGACGCTGCGTGAGCTGACCTCCTACCGGCAGGAACTGCGGCTGGCGCAGGACCAGCTGAACCGGACCGTGATCACCTCCCCCATGGCAGGGATTGTCAACAGTCTGGCCGTCACCACCATCGGTGGCGTGATCCGCCCGGGCGAGGAGATTGTCGAAATCATCCCGCTGGGTGAGGAGATGTTTGTCGAAGCGCGGGTGAAGCCCGAGAATATCGCCAGCGTGCAACCCGGACAGGATGCCACGATCAAACTCTCGGCCTATGACTACACCATCTATGGCTCGCTGCGTGGCAAGGTGGATTTTGTTTCCGCTGATACATTCGAGGACGAACGCAATCCGCGTGCCGAACCTTACTATCGTGTTACTGTGAAAGTGGACCGGTCGGAGTTTACCGAACGCCAGCAGGCGATTGAGATCCGTCCAGGTATGCGCGCCACGGCGGAATTGCAGACCGGTAGCAAGACGATCCTCAATTACATGCTGAAGCCGCTGTATAAATCCCGCGAGGCGCTACGCGAACCTTAGTGCCTGTTCTCAGCCCACCCCCTGCGTTCCAATCGGGATCAGGCGATATCGCAGCGTCTCGTCGCTGAGCTGAGATCTGTCTGAGGCTGCGTGAGCCAGGGAGGGCAGCTCAACAAGATGCTTTTCATCAGTCAGGTGCTTTGCCCGAAAACATCTGGCATGCGTCTGTCCGAATGGGCCAACGGGGGCTGCTCGACCCGGTCTCTATGCCGGTTTACCCCGTCAGATCATCACATCAGCTGGCAGAACGCATCATCGCAATCACCGTTCGGTCAAATGACGTCCCGATGGATACCCTGCGATTGCCTACCGCCGCCTTGGCCGAAATGACCGAAACCAACCGCGGCATCCGGCCCGGCACCACATCAAACACCGGCGCCCCGGAGGCTCCGAAATCAACCCGACAGGTCATGACCACGATCTGCGCCTGTCGCGCCAAGACATGGCAGTTCTGCTCCAGATTGGGGCGGTTCTGCTGCGCCATCGAATAGGACAGAACCTCAACCGACGCGCCGCGCGCCGGACGGTTGGCCAATTCAAAAGGCTGGATCATCTTGCGACTGATGGGGCGGTCTAACCGAAGAATCGCGATGTCATTGCCAAGCTGTGAATCGCCCGGCTGCTCATATTGATAGCTGGGATGCACGACCGTCTTTGTGATCGACCGCGCCGCCTTTGCCCGCCGCCCGTTCAGACCCGCTTCGAAGCGGATACTGGTCGGGTCGACCTGCCGACCGGTGGTCGGATCATAGACACAATGCGCGGCAGTCACGACCAGATCCGGCGCAACCAATGCCCCGGTACACATGTTCCGTCCCGAAATGTTCAGCCGACCTACGGCTTCCCATCCGACAACGGAGGTGATGCTGGACTGCGGATCTTCCGCAGCAGCACTATCAGGCATGCCAAACAGGAGGCATGCCGCAAAAGCAGCAAAAATGCGTTTCATCACCCTCTCCAAATTCCCACGCTCACACCTTGGTGTAAGGCTGCGGCCGGAATGAGGCGCGAAGCTGCCGAACATGGCCGAAACCATGCGCGAAATAAGTCTCTATTAACAAATCAGTACCCCCCCCAGGGTTTTGATGCCCCATCATCGCAAAAAAACCGCAGAGCGCACACAATTTCTCAGTGATTTTATTAACTTTTTAATAAGTCACTGTAATCATTTGCCAAATCAAGTTGTCACCCCGCAGTACCCCGGCATTCCACAACCCAACACCGCAGCATTGCGACCTTACCGCGGCACGGTCGCCACAATGTCGCGGGCGCGGCCCTCATTGACGACAGCTACCGACGGAAAATAGCCGCCTTACCTTTCAAAAAATCAAAACCAGGCCTTAACGCTCTGTTAGGTTTTATCTGCAATATCTTAACGCGCGGTGGTGTGATGCTGCCAATTTGACCTACCTGGAGCGGCGTAGCCCCCTGAACGGCTCGATAAGAATCATATTGAGCCGGGGAATCAGGGCCCACATAGCAGCGCCGATTGCCAGACAGGCCAACAGCACAGCCGCCGCACGAAACATCCCCAGAAACCCGAGTTTGGCGATTCCCGGAATGCTTACAGCCGGGGACAGGACCTGTCCCAGAAACACCGAGGCCATCAACGCTCCTGCAACGATGCCGCGCCGGTTGGCCGGTGATAACGCCAGAGCCAGGGCGATGAAATTTGGCATGACGGTTGCCAACCCGCCACCAATGGTAACCATCGCCATGCTGTGCCACAGATCGCCGTCAACTGTCAGCAGCAGGAAGCCACCCGCCATCAGAGCATACCCCAGCATATAGGAACCAGCCTCACGAAGAACCCGGTTGATGCGTAGGTAGAAGAACCCCATCATGCCGCCAGACAGCGTCAGAATGCCCAGCATTAACCCGGTCTTTGCCGAATGATCCCCGCCTTGTGAGGCAAGGAAAAACGGCAATTGGGTTGGCATCATAAAGAAGACCAGACTGGTAATCATCTGTAGCAACGCCAGTCCGGAGAGCAGTATCCGCCATCTTACGTGGCCTGCACCACCTTCAGCCCCGGCAACATGTTGGTTTTGGCGAAGCGGATCCGGCTCTGTCACGTACCGCCAGACCAGCGGCACCAAAATGATTGCAGCGCCGTAGATGGCAAACGGCAGCCGGGGAGATATCAGCGCCAGCCAGCCGGCAGAGGTGATGAACAGCAGCCCACCAAAGTTGCGCGCCGAGGTCTGCAACCCCATCATACTGCGCCGTGCATCGCCAACAAAGTAATCGCCGATCAGCGCGGTTTGTGCCGTCATGATCATGGCCACAGCCACCCCCAGCAGCAATCTGCTGATCATGATGGATGTCAAGTCGGGCAACATCAGCCCCGCCGCACCGCTGATCGCAAAGAGCACGACGCCCAACAACAGCATCCAGCGGCGCCCGTATCGGTCTGCAAACCACCCTGCGACGGGCGCACAAATCAGGACTGAAAGCGATGGTGCAGGCACCAAAAACCGCGTCAGCAACGCTGCATTCGGGCTTCCGGCGAATTCTGCCTCGATGCCTGGCAGCGCCGGGCTGATGGTGGCGTTTGCCATGATCGTCAAAGTTGCCGCCAGCAACAATGCAATGGCGCGCGGATCTCTCCAAATGCCGTCGGATCCTGTGTCTATCTGCCCGGACATGCAAAACTCCTGTTGTGATATTCAACACTCTCAAGCACTCTGCGACTTCAAGTCCACTTTAGGTCAAGAGGGGAAATCGATGCGCCTATATGACATCGGAGAGGTTGCTGCCCGCTGTGGTGTCACGCCCGCCACGCTCAGGTATTACGAGGAACTCGGCCTGATCACCTCCCTGAGCCGCAAGGGGCTGCGGCGGCAATTCGGACCGGAGACGCTCTTAAAGCTCTCACTCATCGCGCTTGGCAAGGCCGCCGATTTCACACTGGCGGAAATTTCCGGCATGTTCGGTTCCGATGGTCAACCCGATCTACCACGCGCAGAGCTGCATCAGCGCGCGGACCAACTGGATCAGCAAATCCACAGCCTGTCGACACTGCGGGACGCCATCCGCCACGTCGCCGACTGCCCTGCCCCGTCGCATATGGAATGTCCAACATTTCAACGCCTGCTGAAGGTTGCGAACCGCGCGCGTGCCACCGGTTGACACTGCATATGGCTCATCGCCCATAGACTTATGCACGCTCTGATCCATATCGCAGGGAGCAAGAGGTTCAGCTACGAGGCAAAGACATCATGGGTGTGGCAAATTCGATTTATAAGCTGATCACGGATGCGAAGGCCCCCGATCAACAAGCCGCTGACCGGGTTGCCACCCATGTCATCGCACTGACCGCAACCAAACTGGCCGACGGGTTGATCGACCCGAAACTGGTTCTGGCCTGGTTGCTCAACGCAATCGGGGCGCCGGGCTACCTGATTGGCGTGCTGGTTCCAGTGCGTGAATCCGGGTCACTGCTGCCGCAGCTGGCACTTGCACAGCGCATCGAACAAAGTCGCCAGCGCAAATACTATTGGGCTGCGGGATCAGCGCTGCAAGGGCTGGCGGCACTCGGCATGGCAGCAGCGGCTTTGTTGCTGCCGGGGTATTGGGCCGGGTGGGTCATCTTGGTCTGTCTGGCGTTGCTCGCGGTGGCGCGGTCGGCCTGCTCTGCCAGCTATAAGGATATTCTGGCCCGCACCGTGGACAAGGGTAAACGCGGCTCGGTCTCTGGCACGGCGGGGACGCTCGCGGCCAGTGGCGTGTTCTTGTTTGCCATTCTTCTCAGCACCGGCATTCTGCCACGCACGACTGTTGCAATCTCGCTGGTGGTTGCTTTGGCAGGGGTTTTCTGGCTTGGCTCAGCAGCCATTTTTGCGCGACTGGATGAGCCCGAGGCCGCACCTCAGGAAGCGGAGGGTTTTGCCCCGAACGAGCTGCTACGTCCACTCAAAGAAGACCGGGAGCTGCGCCGCTATATCGGCACAAGAGCACTGCTGATCTCAACCGCCCTCGCGCCACCGTTTCTGGTGATGCTTGGCGGCCGAAATGCAGAGAGCGGGTTTGGCAACCTTGGTCTCTTGGTGCTGGCGTCATCGGTTGCGGCTATTGTATCGTCATATATCTGGGGAAAACTGTCGGATCGCTCCAGCCGCCAGACCTTGATGATCTCCGGTGCGTTAAGCGCTGTGACGCTGACCATGGCGGCAGCAGTTGGCTGGGCAACCGGAGCGCCTGCCAGTGTCGTTGTCGCAGGCTTTGTCTTTGTGGCGCAGATCGCCTACCAAGGCGCGCGCGCCGGGCGAAAGACCCACCTGACGGACATGGACACCCATGGGCACACATCGGTCTATACGGCGCTTTCCAACACGATGATTGGGGTACTCCTCCTGCTGGGCGGCGGCTTTGGGCTGCTGGCCGATGCTATAGGCGCCGCCCCGGTTTTGGCCATCCTCGCAATGCTCAGCGGGCTTGGCGCAGCTCTTGGCGCACGGTTGAGCGAGGTGCAGGACGAGGCTGACGACTGACCGTTGATCACCTCACACCTCGCCTGTGCATCTCAGGCTGCAAAAGAAGACGACTGGCCATCTCGCACCTCTGGGCCGCCCTCGGCCTCTGCCGACAGTGGAGCACAATCAGTCTCAGTGTTTGCCCGCCTTTCGGCATCCAGCCCGGCGCCAAACAGGATGACAAAGGCCGAAAGCCACATCCAGGTGAGGAGAAGGATCACCCCCGACAGCGCGCCAAATGTCTCGTTGTAGCTGCCAAAGGCCTGCACATAGAGGCTGAAACCGATGCTCCCAGCCACCCAAAGCGTGCAACTGAGGATTGCCCCGGGAGTAAACAGCTGCCAGCCCTCGCCCGACCGGTCCGGACCAAATCTGTACAGCAGAGAAATCCCGGCAATCCCGACCACAAACATCAACGGCCAGCGCAGCAGTTGCGTTATCCCCGCCAGCAGGGCGGAGTCCCCAAAGAGCGCAACCGCTGCCGGAATTGCTGCAACGATTAACAGCAGCAGAAGCGCACCACAGATTGCGGCAAATGTGATGGTGACAATCACGGCTTTCAGCACGATGAAACTGCGCTGCTCCTTCGTGCCAAAAATGACGTTTAACCCCTGGATCACACTATCGGTGCTGCGTGACGCCGACCATAATGCCAGCGCTGCAGAGGCCGCAGCGGCCCAACCGAGTGTGTCCGGCCGCGCCCCTGCAACCTGCACCAACTGCTGGTTAACCAGCTCCGCCGCCGAAGACGGTAATAGGCTGGTCAGCCACGTAGATTGCTCGGTGATCAATGTCGGATCCGCAATCAACCCAAACAGTGCAACAAACGCGGTGATACCTGGGAACACCGACAGAAGCCCGTAGAAGGCCACACCCGCCGCCAACAGCCCGCCATGAGCGTTGCCCATGCGGGTCCACGCACACCAGAGCAGTTTGACGGACGAAGGGAGCCTTCCTAGCCAGCCCGTGGCGGTAGAGAGACGTCCTTGGTTAGCGGTAACAGAGCTATCGCCCGCCGCGCCGTCCGGCCGCAGCGCATCCCGGCCTTGGGGGGGAGTATTCGCAAAATCATCCGTAACCGGAGTACCGTCCTCAGTGTAGTCTACAGTGGAAGCTGCCTCTCTGGACGCATCCCCTCGATTGTCTGGCTGGCTTGGCATGATGTCTCTCCTGAGTTGACAGACCAACGCAACAAACGCGCTTTTTGTTTCTTGGAACTTACCCGTTGTCTGCGGGTTGGGGTCCTGACTCAGTCTGATCGGAGATAACCATGAGCCATTTAACCCACCCACCCGCCGCCTCCCATGATCTTGTGGTGATCGGCGGAGGTTCCGGAGGGCTGGCCGCAGCAAAGGCCGCCGCACGGCTTGGCGCATCTGTCGTCATGATCGAGCGGGCAGAACTGGGTGGAACCTGCGTGAACCGGGGATGCACGCCGAAAAAACTGATGTGGAGCGCAGCGGCGCAACAGCAGAGCCTAAGAGAAATGGCCAAGGTCGGCCTGACCGACAGACCTCACCTTGATTTCGCGGCCCTACGCCGCCGGTCCGACGCGAAGATCGACCGGCTCAATCGCCATTTCGAAGAAGAGCTGCAACAAGCCGGCGTTCGCCTGCTGCGGGCAACCGCCGAGATTGGCGAAGCTGGTCAGGTACACGCCGGCGGCGATGTCTTTCAACCGGGCAAGCTGCTGCTCGCCACCGGTGCCCGCCCGCGTGCTCTGGATATTCCGGGAGGGGATCTTGCCGTCACAAGCGATGACGTCTTCCACTGGACCGATCTGCCCGGCCGACTGCTTATTATCGGCGGCGGCTATATCGGCTGCGAGTTTGCCAGCATATTTGCGGCGCTTGGTAGTGAAGTCCAGCTGATGACCGATAGCGACCGGCTGTTGGAGCAGTTTCACGCGCCCGCCGTCGACTGCGTGCAAGCTGGTCTCGAGAAACAGGGCGTGACCATCGAATTCGACTGCAAGCCAGTTCAGATCGACTTTAACGGAACCATGTTCAAGGTGAGCTTTGATGACGGCAGCATTCAATATGCTGATCGTGTCATTGCGGCGATTGGACGGGTGCCCAATACGGACAATATGGGGCCAGGTCTTCAGGGCATCGCTCACGCCAATACCGGGGCTCTGGCCATTGATGAGCATTTCCAGACCTCGATTCCCGGTATCTATGCGATTGGCGATGTAGCGGACCGTCTGCCCCTGACACCGGTGGCGACACGCGATGGCGCCTGTTTTGCCGCACAACATTTTGGGGCGGGCGCCGATCAGATCAATCTGGATCTGGTTCCGCAGTCGGCCTACACGATCCCGCCCGTGGCCCAGGTTGGGTCCATGTCAGAGGGGCAGGACGATGGCGAGGTTATTGCCAATCTAGCCAGCGATGTATTGGACGACGGCACTGCAGCGAATTCTTTTGTCGCACGTGCAATCTGCGACGGTCGCCTTAGCGGTATCGCCTTGGTCAACCACGCAGCACCTGAAATGATCGCCCCATTTGCCGCACTCCTAGCAAGCGGCGCAAGTGCTGATGATCTAGCTGCCGTCACCGGGGTTCATCCGAGCTTTGGGGAGGAAACTGTCGGTCCTTAAGTCTCGCCCGAACAAAAAGATGCGCTCCCACGGGAGCGCATCTTTTTTGTGGCGGACAGAGTCGTACACCCAGCCGATGTCCGTTACCGTCTGGCATGCAGCAGGATCAGCTGCAGAGCGTCCGGTCGATCAGTGCGAGTCCAAGTAAAAACATCGAAATCAGAAACACAACATTCGCAGCTACAGCGAGCCCGGTCGCAACGCCACCAAATGCCAGCGCCGCTGAAGCCGCGGCAATCAGAGTGAAAATCAACGGCCAGTTTATCATCGCTCTTCCTCATTCTGTCGTTATCGATCTGTTGAGAAAACGCTTTTGATAAGGGAAAGTTCCCCCGGACCGAGCCGCAAAGGCGCCCGGTCCGGAAATATGCTGGGGGCCCGATCTATTTTTCAGGGATCTCGGGTTTGATCTGCGCATAGGTCAACACGGTGAAGACGGCGGTGCCGCCGATGACATTGCCAATAAGAACCGGGATGAAAAACCCGAAGATCGCTTGCCCCAGAGGCAATAACCCCTGCACCATCAGGAACGCCATTTCCACCGACCCGGCAACGATGTGGGTGAAATCGCCCGCCGCGATTAGCCATGTAAATATGATGATCAGAGGAATTTCGCTATGCTGGGTCGAGGGCAGCATCCAGACAATAGCGGCAATCAATATTCCTGATGGGATACCGCTGATCAGTCCTATGAGAGGCGGCATGCCGGTTGCATGTTCACTGATTTTCACCATGGCCGCGCGCAGATCCGCATCCAGTACCGGTGTCAGCGCAAAAAATGACGCGATGAGAAAAGCCCCCACGACATTCGCCGCAAGCACGACCCCCCAAAGCCGCGCGGTGCGCAAGAAGCTTGCCTTATCCCAGCGCAGCATAACAGGCACCACGGTGGTGATAGTATTTTCGGTGAAGAGTTGCATACGCCCCAAGATTACCATCAGGAACCCCAGCGAATAGCCGAGGTTTTCCACCAGAGGTGACCAGCTGGCATCCGGCAGATGTGTCTTGAAGACGGCCTTGCCCAGCACCGAAAAACTGATCAGCAACCCTGCGGCAATCCCCGACCACCAAAGCGCCCGGACTGGGCGCTCCAGTTCCTCTTCACCGTTGCGACGTATCGTTTCAAAGATCAACCTAGGAGACAGGCCCGTCGCCTCCTCGACCGCCTCATTCTCGCATTCTTCTTGAATGAGATCTTCGCCGTGGGTCCTGGCCTCGGTCATATGCAGCTCCTGTTTTTCCTATTCTTCACAACGCTCAGGCACCCCGGAATGTTCCGCCAAGCGGAACCTTTTCCGCGCAACCGCGTTGAGAGTCGAACTTTGCAAGAAGGGGATGTCGGTGACCGAAGACCTCAGCATGACACTGATGGAGCAGATGAGCGACTGGTTGGCGAGTGCGGTCATCGCGCTGCCACGCGTCGGTGTTGCGCTCACGATCCTGCTTTTGACAGCCCTTCTGGTCTGGGCGGCCAAGACTGTTATCAGACGGATCAGCCGACAATTGAAGTTACGCCGCAATCTCTGCGATGTGCTGCAGCTGCTGGCCAGTGTGATACTCTGGCTGATCGGCAGCCTGATTGCCGTAACGGTGGTCTTCCCAACCGTAACACCCGGCAAGGCGCTTACTACGCTTGGGCTTGGCTCGGTCGCCATCGGCTTCGCGTTCAAGGATACATTCGAGAATTTTCTGGCCGGTATCCTGTTGCTGCTGCGCGAGCCGTTTCAGATTGGTGATTTCATCGAATGTGAGGGGGCAGAAGGCAAGATCGAGGCGATCACGGTGCGCGACACCCACATCCGCCAAACCGACGGGCAGCTGGTTGTTGTCCCCAACGCTCAGCTCTTTCACAATGCGGTCACGGTCCGCACCAATCGAGAACTGCGCAGAGCCACACTGATCTGCGGTATCGCCTATGGCGAGAACGTTGATACGGCGCGCAGCGTTATCTCCGAAGCGGTTCGAAACGTAGATATGGTTCGCGACGATGTTCGCGATGTTCAGGTCTTTGCGAAGACCTTTGGCGCCTCCTCCGTTGACTTCGAAATCACTTGGTGGACCGGCTCCGAACCTCTGGATATCCGTGCCAGCCGGGATCAGGTCGTGGCGGCCGTGAAAACCGCCTTGGACGATGCTGGAATCGAAATTCCGTTTCCCTACCGAACACTGACTGTAAACGAGCCAATCCCGGTCCAAATTGACGGCCAGCATGATGGCCGAGAATAACGGCGCATCAATGAGTTTCTGCCAACCCATGCCAATCGCAGGGACTGGTTGTTTCTGCCACCTACGCCGCAGATCACTTTGGCCTTACGATGGGCTAATGCGGATTTAATTCACCTTAAGGTTGCATTTATGATATTCAAACCTCCTTTAATCCCGGAGGAGTATACGCCATGAACCTTGGCCTTCTTGACGAAAATGCTACTGGCATAGCTGCGCAAAATTTGACCTATGCTCTAAGATGCGTTGCGTATAGTGACGCCTATCTTCGAATGGATGCAAACGGTGTCAACAATCCCGCCCCTGAAGGGGCAGGAACGGTCAATGCTCAGATTGGGGCCGGATCGTGGGAGCAGTTTGTCCTGACTCCACAGGATGGAGGTACGGTTGGCCTGCTCTCGGCAGAGTGGCACAACTGTTATCTGCGCATTGGCACCCCCTCGCCGCAACAGATCAAGCCGATTAACTGCCAGTTTGGCTGCGGTGCACTTGAAAAATGGGTGGTGCGCTTCGTTGGCCCCAATCGTGTCGCCTTCGAATGCTCGACGCTGCAGGGCTACTATCTATCGCTGAATACCGAGGGCGCCACAGAGGGTAACGGGAATGGCGTCGGCGTCGCTCAGGGCATTCAAGAACTGACTGAAAACTCTACGTTTGAGTTGGTGTCGAAAACCAGCTGATATCCTGATTTACGGACAAATGTCGGCTATTGTCTCGTTTCTGAGGCGATGACCGGCCACATAGATTTTCACAGCGCTGGTGCCCATGCTCTCAGCCCTCGGTGCTGACCGGCAGATCCATGCCGTGTTCTTTCAGCAGGGCATGGCGGCGGGCGGTTTTGAGGTCTTCGCGCACCATCTCGGCGCACATCTCTTCGGTGGTGATCTCCGGCACCCAGCCCAGTTTCTGCTTCGCCTTGGTGGGATCCCCCAGCAGCGTCTCCACCTCGGCGGGGCGGAAATAACGCGGATCAATCCGCAGCACCACATCGCCCACCTTCAGCGCCGGGGCCATATCGCCCTCGATCGCGGTCACGGTGGCAATTTCCTCCACACCTTCGCCCGAAAACGCCAGCGTCAGCCCCAGCTCCTGCGCCGACCAGGTGATGAACTGGCGCACCGAATATTGCTTGCCGGTGGCAATGACAAAATCCTCCGGGGCCTCCTGCTGCAACATCATCCACTGCATCCGCACGTAATCCTTCGCATGGCCCCAGTCGCGCAGCGCGTCGATATTGCCCATATAAAGGCACTCTTCGAGGCCTTGCGCGATATTGGCAAGGCCGCGGGTGATCTTGCGGGTCACGAAGGTTTCACCCCGGCGCGGGCTCTCGTGGTTGAACAGGATGCCGTTGCAGGCATACATACCATAGGCCTCGCGGTAGTTCACCGTGATCCAGTAGGAATAAAGCTTGGCCACAGCATAAGGCGAACGCGGATAAAACGGCGTCGTCTCGCGCTGCGGGGTTTCCTGCACCAACCCGTATAATTCCGAAGTCGAGGCCTGATAAAACCGGGTCTTTTTCTCCAGCCCCAGAAAGCGGATCGCCTCCAGCAGGCGCAGCGTGCCGATGCCATCGACATCGGCGGTATATTCAGGTGCCTCGAAACTTACGGCGACATGGGACTGCGCGCCGAGGTTATAGACCTCATCCGGTTCAATCTCGCTCAACAGCCGGGTCAGGTTGGAGGTGTCAGTCAGATCGCCGTAATGCAGTTTGAACCGGGCATGATCGGTGTGCGGGTCCTGATAGATGTGATCCACCCGCTGGGTGTTGAACGACGACGCCCGCCGCTTCAGCCCATGCACCTCATAGCCCTTCTCAAGAAGAAACTCCGCAAGGTACGAACCATCCTGACCCGTTACACCGGTGATGAGGGCTTTTTTCACAGTTGGCATTCTCATATCTATTGTTCTCGCGATCAGACGTCACATACAGCTCAGGCTGCACGATCACGCATGGTTTTGGGCTGAGCCACAGCTTTGAACGTACCGGCGACGCTGAGGACGTCCGCAGTCGACAGGTTGTGGTGGTTTGGCAAATAGATCCCGTAGTCATGGATCAGATCCGCATTTGGCAAAATTTCACGCCCATAGTGCCGAATCCAGAAAGGATGGCGAGCGATGTTACCGCAGATAAGCGGCCGACATTCAATCTGCTGCGCCCTCAGGTGCTCAAACACGTCCATTCTATTCTCAACCAGTGTGCCATAGGCAAAGGAGGACAACAGATCAGTCTCGCTATCCTGAGAATAGTACCCGTGCAATTCCTCGGCATAGGTATCGAAATTGCGCGCCCGCACGCGGCAGATATCGTCAAGTTTCAGAATCTGCTGCCGCCCTATGAATGCCTGCAAGTCGGTCGAACGCAAATTAAAGCCGGCGTAATAGAAGGTATAGAGATTGCGAAAATCATCGATGTTGTGGTCCTGCTGCAGTTGATCCCGCAGCGTTGGGTTCAGATCTCGGCTCCAGCCATGGGAGCGCAGCGACAACATGACCTGATGCAGCTCACTGTCGTCTGTGACCACCATCCCACCCTCAATCGTTGAGATATGGTGGCCATAGTAGAATGAAAAACTGCCCGCAGCACCATGGCAGCCGAGTTTGCGCCCACCGCTGACCGAACCAAGGGCTTCGCAGCTGTCTTCCAGCAACAGCACATCGTAACGGTCACAGATGTCTTGGATCGCCTTCATGTGATTGGCATGACCCAACACATGCACAAGGATCAGCATCGCCGGGGCCTCATCCTTGCAGAGCTGTTCCAGGTGTTCCAGATCCAGACCCAGATTCATCGGATCACAGTCACAGAGCCTGACATCGAACCCAAACTGAATGAGCGGCGACACGGTTGTGACCCAGCTGACTGCGGGAGCAATCACCTTATTGTTCCGCAGTCGCCCTGCCTCGCGTGCCGCGTATATCATCAACAGGTTCGCTGAGGAGCCGGAGTTGACGAATACTGCATGTTTGGAGCCCATCCAGGCCGCAAATTCTTCCTCAAATGCGACGGTTTCCTCGGCCTTTGTCAGACGATTACCAGCCATCATCCAATCCGCCGTCTGCTGCAGTTCACGCCGCGAGATCGTGTCCTGCGCAAGGGTGATCGGGCGGGGAGGTTGAAAATTCTTCATGTCTGTGCCCCCCTCACAGCTTGCATCGCCTTCAGCTCAACATAGTAATGGCGCACCTCATTGTAGGCGGCAGCTATATTGGCGGCTTTCTCTTTGTCCTTCAGCGCATCGATCGTGATCGATCCATCGTGAGCGCGGAAACTTGCGAGAGGTTCCTTTACAAAACCCACCTTTGGATAGCGCAGCATGGACAACAGCGAGGCAAAGATGTCCGGGCCCACACCATGGTATTCGCTGCTCTGGAGCGGAAGGCGCCCCTGATAGAGCGCATCTATCAGCACCTGGCGCCGGAACAGCGCCGCGCCCGGCGAGATGAGCGAGCCGACAATGTTTTCCTCCGCTAGGCGGTTGTCGAAAATTCCCGTCTCCGGCAGCCATTCCAAAAACTGCATCATCATCTGCTTGCCGGTTTTGTCGTCAATGACTTCCGCACCGGTAAAGGCAAAGCCGACATCCTCCTTGAGGACAGACGCGCATTTTTCGATGAAGGTCGGCGCGATCCAATCATCATCATACTGCAGATGGACAAATTCACCGGTGGCGTGCAGTACGCCTTCAAGCCAGCAAAAATGCGGGCCAAAGTCTTTCTCCCGGCGAATATAAGTGATTTTATCGCCATATTCTGCAGCGACCTGTGCAGTATGATCGGTCGACCCGTGATCAGACACGATGACCTCGCATGGCATCGTTTGATTAAGCGCGCAGTCAATCGCTTTGGGCAACATATCCGCACGATTAAACGTCGGGATTACGATGGAAATTGTCTTAGTCATGGCGTTCTCCAAGGATCGCACGCAGGCGCGTCACATCAGCCTCGAGCGTGTCATTTTGGCCCACAGGCCGTATATTCAGCGGAAAGGGAGCGATTGCTTGTGCAAAGTCGGCCACAGTCACCGCGTTACCAGACGCGACATTGACCGGACCCTCGGCTTCAGAAAGCGCGAGTTCAGTAATCAGGCGCGCAGCCTCAGACGCCGGAAGAAAGTCGCGCCGACTGCCAGCCCCATGCAATTCAAACGGCGCCTCTGGTGAATGGGTTGCAAATCGCTTCTCAAGTGTTGGGCGCAGATAGCTTCCGGTTTGGTCGGGATCGTGGATTGAAAATAGCCGTGCGATGCACAGCGATCGACCAGTCGCGGCACAAATCTGCCGCGCAGCCTGCTCCGACATGAGCTTTGTTTGACCATAAAGTGACACCGGCTCAGTTGTGTCGGTCTCTCGAAGCGGTGTCTCTTGGCTTGCGTAAACGTGACTGGACGAACACAGAAGCATCCGTGCCGGGCTGCCATCAAGCGCCGTAAGAAGGTTAATCGCCCCACCGGCATTCACCGCAAAGGCCGCGCCCGGATTTGCGCGAACCGATTGAACCGGCACCATTGCGGCAAGGTGGATAACCAGATCAAGCGGCCCAGCTCTCTCGATGGCCTGTGCAACCTCATGCGGATTGGTCAGATCAGCGGTGTTTCGCAACACCTCGGCATCAGGTGCTAACGTCTCCAGTGCCCTCAGAGCATGGCGTCCCACGACCCCCCCGCTACCGGTTAGGAAAATACGTCTCGACATGGTTACTGCACCGCAACCGACTGTGACGGGCACTGTGCCCCAAGCCCCATAGCGCGGAATTGAGCGGCCAACTTGTCACTGGCCTGTTCGATCTTGTTACGCGGTCCGCGTTCCGGAACAACGGGCTCAGGATCTAAGCCCGGCCACTTCGAGAAATCACCTGAAAGGACGAAGTTTGCGAAGGAAACCAGACTGACACCATGAGCGCGCAGATGATCATTGTCCTGATGAGGCCGAAATTCGGCTTGCGAGTCCTCGTCTGAATAATACCGGCCGACGATCATAGGAATGCGCGTGAATTTGCAGTTATTCTTGGACAGCATTTGCCAGAAAATCGAGTCTCCAATCGATTTGATCGGCGTTTGGTTGCCGAAATAGCTGGGGTACCACTGCCCCACTTGTTTCAGGTTCCAAAGCGTCGCCGGCCCATAGGTCCCCCGCTCTGCAGTACCACTGCCAAGCCGCAGGCCAGCCTGTGCCTTGGGCGGCCAGTCGGCGACGAAACTCGTCTTCCAGAGGTCCTCAACCACAAACTCCTGTTCCAAATGGCTCTCATCAAAGCTTACCAGCCATTCGCCACCCACCAATGTCGATTTGGTGGCAGCAGCTGTCGCCACCATCGCTTGGACCGCGTTGGTGGCCAGCCGATCATCCATATTGAGGTTCATGATGTAGTTGGTCTGTGCCAATGCCGTTGCCGCTGACCAGGCTTCGTAGATCGTCAGAGGCGCGTCGAAGCTATACCAGGGAGCCTCCAGCCAATCTGGAGCAACGTCGCCGTTGTCAAAGATATAACAAGGCTCCACCGGAATCGACTGCGCCTTCAGATTCGCCCAATGGGAGCGCAACAATTCCAACTTGTTGGGCTGCTTATGCCAAACAGCACAGAAAACCGTCACCAATGGGCGATCAGGCGCATTTGGATCAGGAGCATTAAACGAACGAAACTGCATGTGACCGGTTCTCCAGCAAAACACGCACGGCTTTGTGCGCGTACATTCGCGAAGATATGCCCAGAAGAGATAAATTTGAGTTAAGTCACCATGGTTTTGGCGACTTCTCCGACCGCTTAGTCAGGTTGGTCTTGTCACGCTTTCGTGCCGCTCCAAGTGCTCGTTTAAGCCACCTTCCGTTCGAAAGCGACCGGGCTTATCCAGCCCAGTGCTGAGTGACGGCGTCGTGGATTGTAGAACCCGTTGATGTATTCGAAGATTGCCATCTCAGCCTTCCGCCGTGTCTCCCAAGGATGCCGCCAGATCAGCTCCGCCTTGATCGTCTTAAAGAAGGTTTCGACGGCAGCATTGTCGTAACAATTACCCTTGCCGCTCATGGACACCTTAAAGCCGTGCTGGCGCAGGATCTTCTGATAATCATGAGAACAATATTGCGATCCGCGATCGGTGTGGTGGATGCAGTCCTTGGGCGGTTGCCGGAACGCGATGGCCATGTTCAACGCTCGGATTGCCAAGTCGCGTTTCATGCGGTTGCTAACGGCCCAACCGATTACCCGCCTGGAATGTAGGTCCAGGATAACAGCCAAATACAACCAGCCTTCGCGCGTCCAGACATAGCTGATGTCACCCGCCCATTTCTGGTTTTGTTTATCAGCGTTGAAGTCACGATCCAGCAGGTTGGGTGCTATATTGAGCTTATGATCGCTGTCAGTGGTCACCTTGTGTTTGCGGGTCCGAACAACAGATATGCCGTTCTGACGCATCAATCTGCCCACACGGCGATGGCCAACATCCAAGCCGATCTCCTTCAGCTCTTCGGTCATACGCGGCCTGCCATAACTGCCTAAACTGAGACGCGACTGTTCTTTGATATGCGCCAGCGTGACCAGGTCAGATCGCTGTCTGCGGCTGGCTGGCCGACTGCGGAACGCACGCAAACCGCGCAGGCTGACATCCATAACCTGACACAGGCGCGCTGCCGGAAACGCATCCCGGTGTTCTTCGATGAACCTAAACCTCATGGCTTTTGGCTCGCGAAGAACTGCGTTGCTTTTTTTAGGATGTCCCGCTCCTCCTTGAGAATGCGGTTCTCACGCCTAAGCCGGTCATTCTCTTGAGCAAGGCTCAAATCTTCTTTCGACACCACGTCTGTATCTCTGTGCGCGGTGATCCATTTGTTCAGCGTCGACATACCGACGCCAAGATCATCCGCCACCTACTTACGCGTTAGCCCGCTGGTTAACGCAATCCGCACCGCATCTTGGCGAAATTCGTCCGTCCGTTTTAGTCCCATAGTTCATCTCCTTTGGTGCAGTAAATGCTATCAAAGGAGCGGCATCAAACCGCGACAGGTCCACTTGCGCATCTCATCGTCCAGTTCCCTGCATTTCCCTTGTACCCTGCGGATGTCCTCCACGGGGATCGACAGGCGTTCCGAGACCCCAGCGTTGCGGTCGTAGTAGACATTGGAAAAAGGCGAGGTGATATCAAGTCCTTGTTCGGCTGCAGCAAAGTTGAAGACCGCTCGCACGGTACCAAAGATCCGAGTGACTGAGCTGCCGGTCAAACCACGCTTGACCAAAGCGTCACGAAAGGCGTTGGCGTCTGCTTTTGTGTAGTCAGATAGCGGTTTGTCACCACAAACGTCGATCACATAGCCACACGAACGATGCGCTGCCCTCTCGAACGTCTTTGGGCGTCCGTGGCCCTTGAGGCGGACATATGTCAACACTCCCTCGGAAAGCGTCAGAACGTCAGGTGTGACAACTTTAGAATTGGTGGAAGCAGGACGCGACAACCCATGGCGCAGCAAGTGCTTCCCAGGCAACTCGGCATCCTGAGATCTAAGATGGTACCAATATTCATCCAACTTCACCGATGCGCTGTTAGCCCTAGCCAATGCAATGGCACGTGATCGTGTTCTCAGAGAGTAGGAAATTTTCGCAGAGGAATAGTGTGGCCTGAGATCCTTAGGAACCCGCCGGTTGAAGTAAAAAATACCCTCTTTGAGGAAAAGGTACTTACCGGAAATGTTCTCCAAAATGTTCTACGCCTCGCCTTGCCATGTGCAAAAGCTGATGCAAAACAACAGGTTAGATCTGATAAATGGTGCCCGGGGGCGGAATCGAACCACCGACACGAGGATTTTCAATCATTCTGCACTCTAATCGCGCCGCTATCGGCTGGCCCGAAATGAGACAAAATGAGACAGCCTAACGCCTGAAAACACAGGGAAAACCAAAGACGAAACTGCGACATGCTGACGCATTGGTTGTCTCAGGTTGTCTCACCCGATTTCAGGCTATCCAACAGGTTTTGCAGTCCCGTGCAGTCCCACTTCGCGTTCGGCGGTTTGGCCAATGTTCACCTCGTAATCAACACGAGGTTCGACATGAAAACCACTCAAAACCTGACCGACAAACTGGTCCAGAACATTACGACAGACAAGCCCCGTCTCCAGATCACTGACGCAAAGACAACCGGCCTAAAACTGCGTGTTTCGCGCTCTGGGCACAAGTCGTTTGCCCTGATGATCCGCAACAACGCCGGGAAGTATGAAACATTCACAATCGGTTCCTATCCGGACATTTCGCTCAAGCAGGCCCGAGAGATCGCCCTTCAAATCCGCGTGGACCTGAAAATCAATGGGGAGTTCAAACCGACACCGCCATGCGTTGCCCCGGTGGAAAAAATCACCCTGCGGCAATTGCTGGACGAGGTTCAGCCCTTTTTTGCATTGACCAAGAAAAGCTGGCGTCCCCGTGGCGGTCCGGAATCGTCCGCCTACACACGGAACACAATTGAGCGCGTTTTCGCGCCGTTGTTGGATAAACCAATCGAGGCCCTAACGGCAGAAGAGTTCGGCTTGGTTGCCAATGCTTACAAACCTGTTCGCCCCCTGAAAGGCAAAGCCACGGCGAACGGCCAAGTGTCGCGGGCCTTGTCCTATCTGTCACCGGTTCTGGATTGGGCCGCACACCGAGGGCGCAAGTTCGGCAAAATTGGCGCGGGTCGTCCTAATCGCCTCAATGCGCCTGAGCTTCGCCGCATCCACGATCCTGCCTCAACCGACCCCACGATCTCAGGCAAGCGGGAACGAGTGCTAAGCGTCGAGGAAATCGCGGCAATCGTTCCGTTGCTCCAATACCCGGCTCCGCAGAAACTCCGCCGCCGGAACATGCTGCCAAAAAATGACTTTGGCCCCATCGCATTGCGGTTTCTGTTGCTGACCCTGGCACGGCGTGAGGAAGTGGCTGCTGCCCGCTGGCGAGACATCGACTTTGCCAACGGCGTCTGGGTCAAACCCGAGGTGAAAGACACGACAGGGGAAGGACGCAGCCAGCGCCTGCCGTTATCGGGTGCAACCTTGGACCTCCTCAAAGCGCTTCCCGGCTACACCAAAGGCGCGGGTAATGCATTCGTGTTTCCAAACCGCGATGGAGGCAGGCTCGACAATTGGAACCGCATCGCGGAACAGGTCCAGAAAGGCAGCAAAACCAGCGACTGGACGCGCCATGACCTGCGCCGCACCGGGGCAACCCTGCTGGAGGAATTACAGGTGCCAGTTCAGACCGTCGAAGCGATCCTCGATCACACCAACCGGTTCGCCAACGCGGGCGTCAGCGGGTCTGCGAGCCACTATATGATCGCCACACGGATTTTGAACGAAACGGAAGACCCCAAGGTCGTCGCGCTGAACAAATTGAGCGCCGCATTAGACCACATCGTTGCGACCGTGAAACCCTCAAATCCTGCTTAGGACACCGGACGGACGGACGCCTCCCCTTAAGGGGGGCGTCCGTCCGTCCGGAAAATGCAGGATTTGTTTCCGTGCATTTCGCCCTGACCAAACATCATTTCTGGCTTCCGATTTTCCCCACCGAAGGCCGCCAACCAAATGCTCACTTTCAAGGATAAAATAGTGAAAAACACAACCTCCACCAAAGCCCTGAACGCTCCCACCTTCAATGGCATCAGCCCGGTTTCGGCAAATAAGTTCCAGATCAATCCCAACCGGCCCTTCATCGTCAAAGGCCTCCTGCTGGCCGGGCAGGTTGGCATGATTGCTGGCGAACCCAATCTTGGGAAGTCCGCGATCATGTCGTGCATTGCCTCCCATGTCGCCATGGGCCGCGACATGGGCGACATGAAAGTCAAACGCGCAGCAGTCCTCTATGTTGCCGCCGAAGACCCAGAGGGGATTTTGGAACGCGCCTATCCCTACATGCACAACGCTCCCGATGGTGCCGCCGCATTCGAAGTCCTCGATGTGGTGCCCGATTTGACCGACCCCAAAGCGGTCAAAGAGTTCCTGGCCTATGCCGAGGCGTTCCGTGAGTATCACCAATGCGATTACCTGCTGATCGTTTTCGATACCCTCAACCTGTCCATTGGTGATGCCGACGAAAACTCGGCCCGGGATATGAGCCGGGTGTTTCGCCACGCGCAGTTCATTGCGAAATCAACCGGAGCGCATGTGCTGTTCATCCACCATGTAGGCACCGGCGACAAAGGCAGACCGCGCGGGTCTTCAGCAATGACTGCTACCCTCGATACGCTTCTTACGCTGGAAAAGGCTGAGGACGATTCCGGTGTGGCTGCCATGCTGCTGCAAAAAAAGCAGAAGCGCATTCGGAAAGGCCGTGCCCTCGCATTCCGCATCGAACCCTTCGAAGCCGGAACCGATGATGACGGCGATGTATTCACGGTTCCGATGGCGGTGCCGTTCAAGCATGACAACTCCCTGACGATCACGAAAGGGGCAAAGGCGAAGCCTTCGACCAAACCGAGCGTTTCCGGCGAGCGAGCCGCCGAAGTTTTGCGGCTGCTGAAAGGTATCGTCAAACACGACGCCGGGAAGTGGCACAGCCGAAAGGACATTGGCGAATTGGTTGGCGGGCCGTTCAACGAGACCCGAGCCAATAGCGACAACCACCGGAAAGCAGTCAGCAGGGCGCTTGAAAGCCTGCAAAATGCTGGGTCGGTCGAGAAAGGCGAGTGCGGTGGATTCCGCTACTCTGCCCCGTTCGAGGTCATTGACGATGCCATCGAAAACGAGAAACCCATACTGCACTAACCGCGAGATCGGCCATGGTTTCCCGCCCCCCAATCGCCACTCTGCGCCCCCTTCTTTGGGGGCGCTTTCATGTCATGCTGCTGGACGCGATCTACAAATAAATCGACAACCTCGTTCCCGATGGCATCCATCGTTTCTGGTGGCAAATCCCCAAGGTTGATATCTAACATCCGGTGTTTGCGGCAGTAGTTGGCAAGCATCATCAGCACTTGGCCGTTCTGCTTTCTCTTATCGGCCAGAATACCAGTTTTTTCCGATTGCATGGTCAGTTTCCTATTTCCGTTTCCGAGGAGATAGGGAAGGCGCACAACGGATAAAAAGCTTCGCAATTTTATCCACGCCCCCTCACGGAATAGATGGCACTGTTTTCATTTAGGCACTCAGTTAAGACTTTTTCGGAGAAGCGCACGGATGAAACCCGCGCGGCAAAGCCCGGCCAAACTGCGGCCCATCTTCGTTATATCGCTCGGCCACAGGCGGCGCGAGTGGTGATGCAGGAACGGCTTTCTGGCGGTTCTCACCCGAAGACAGCCAACCTTGCCGAGGAGGAAGCACAGAAGCGCAAGGGGCGCGTCTGTGAGCGGTTCGTTATTGCCCTGCCATCAGAGGCATCCCCGGAGCAGAGAGAGGCCCTGACTCGGGCCTATGCGGAGCAAATGAGCAAGGGTATTGCCGGGTATGTCGCTGCCATCCACGACCAACATGGAAACGACTCGAAGAACCCACACGCGCATTTCGTATTGTTCGATGTTCAGCAGAAGACCGGCGGGCGTGGCAGGCCGAAAAGCACCCTTGGCCTTGCCCGGAAGAACGCCATCGAAGGCGCTGCCAAATTGTGGGCAGAGCTTCACAACGAGATGATGCGCGGCTGGGGCTTTGGCCCAGATTCCGAGATCAGCCACTTGTCATATGCAGATCGTGGCATCGACAGGATTCCAACAATCCACGAAGGCGCAAGTTCCCGGGCGACCCCGGAGGCCAAGAAGAAAAGCAAAGAGAAATGGAAGCACATCGACCAAGGCCACACCCGGGCCGAGGCGAATGCCGTCATCCGAGAAATCAACAAACTGAAAGAGAGTCAGAAAAATGCAGGAACCGTTCGATTGGGAACAGGCGATGGAGACAACGAGGCGCAGCGCAACGGCGGCATCGCAAAACAGCGAGAACGCGGTGGCGGGAATGTCAAAGCTGCTCCGGGAAATCGACCGCCATTCAAACAATCTGGCCAGCCTGTCCAGGAGCATCGACCAGTTGTCGGCGACACAGGCCCAACAAGTGGTCCACTCCAAAGCCGCGCTCAACCGCGCCCAGGGCGACAACCGCCATTCTTGGCGGCTGCCCGCCTTGGGCTTGCTCGCCGTCTTCGCCGTGGGCGTGACGTTCGGCGGGTTTATCGTGAGTTGATCATGTTGCGCGATACCTTGAAGGCGCGGCTTTTGCCTATTGAGGGGCAACGCCGCTTGCGCCCCGAGGCAGAGCGTCATCATCATCGCCCACCCAAAACGACAAAGCCCCGCAGTGGCGGGGCTGAGCGTGGGGCATGAGGGTCGCGGCAACCGGCCACTTTTACTTGTCAGCACATGTTTGCAAACAGCGTTCGACGGTATCTATCAAGTCATAGCTCTGCACGACAAATCCAAGACCGTATGTATCGCCACGATACTTGTATAGGCCAATAGCGCGGGCTTGGCGTGTGCCCGGTTCAACTGGCAAGCAGGCTGCCGGAATGAAATAGCGCGGGTTGCCATTCCTATCACGATCCAGCCGGGTGGTTCTTTTGATGATGCTCTGCACTTTTTCACTGCGCATTGTTTGCTCCCTCCTCAATGCCAAGGCCGATCAATCGACGACACGGCAGTTTTCGAATGCGCAACGGTAAAGAGCGATTTGAACATTAAGGCTCGCATTCCACCATTTTCGGTTTTTGCAAACTCAATGGATGTTTCGAGCAAAGAAATTGCGGCATCCAGATCCCCCTCGTCGATGAGTTGGGCGAGCGCCAGTTTGATACCTTCAGCTTCGGCACGGGTCAGATTGGTGATGTGATTCATGTTAGTTCCTTGATTTCTAAATATTGTTTGTGGCGAATGCGACGGCTTACGCCGCCAGTGGTGCTTCAGGATCAATGATCTTGTTGAGGTCCGACATGCGCCAGCGGGATGAACCACCCAGCTTGATCGGTTCGGGAAAATCGCCGCGCTGAATATCGCGGTATAGGCTGGCGCGGGACCGGCACAGCGTCGTGCAAACGGTCTTGATATCGACGAGGGTATCTTTGGGTTGCGGTGTTGGCAGAATTGTCATATTGGCTCCATGATTATAGTCGCGGCGGACGCCGCGACTATAAATTTGGCCATTTCTGGAAATCCGAAGGGCGAGCGGCAACTTTTTGACTGCCGATTTTTTGCCCGGTCTATAAAAGCGCACAATTAGCCCGAAAATCCGCAATGCGGTGCAGGGAGCGCCGGGTAGCCGCCGAAGACCTCTTACCAAAATATGGGGGCAAGAAATCAGGTCTTCAACCCCAAGAGCTGAGCAAAAAGGTCATTGACGTATTTGTGTGGGCTTGGATGCCCGGCGGCGCATTCTGTGGCAGGTGGCGATATCTGACTTGACCGTGTTAATTTTTTCAACCACAATTGAGGCATCAAAAATTAACACGAGCAGACCCGATATGGAATCCATCCAACCCACCACCCTCAAAGATTTGAATGAAGGCGATACTCGCCTTTCAGAGCTTGAACTTGAACGTGACCGATTGATTGCAGCTGGCCACCACGCTTTGGCCGCCCGCACAAGCGCATCCCCGCTCCACCCAGCGAACGCTGCAGGCTATTTTTCTTACGCCGATGGCGTCAAAGGGCTGCGGGCTGAAAATATGGGCGACAATTGGCAGTTCTTTCGTAGCGAAGGTGTCGAAGGTATTTGCAATGAGGAACTGAAGCTGAGGGTCTTGTTTGCCAATGTGCATGAAGCTTGTGGCGAAGTTAGTCCTCAAGCCCGCTCTCGCAAAGGCGCAGGTTCCGAGCGTGTCGCCTGCGGTGATATGTTCGATGCCGCAGGTGTTGATCTCCCGGTCAGCATCGTGAAGTTCCATGGCGACTACAAAACTTATTACCTGATGGTTGATCAAAATGGGGCTATGGAACTCAGCCTACCCATTGTGAAAGGCGGAAACTTTCTGCGCTGTGTTGAGCGGATTTTCCTAATTGATGGGAATGACCTTGACGAGATTGACTTCGGCGTTGATGGACCGGCCGACGAATCCGACTTGGATATCGTCGTGACCCGGAAGTGACGTGAAAATACTATGTTTAGCAGCAAAAGACTCAGCCTCGCCAGAAAGCGGCGCAGGCTGACGGCAAAAGGACTCGCAGAAGAAGCAGGCGTATCACCTGTAACAATCACTCGATTGGAAACCGGCCAAAATGAAGCCGATCCTGCAACTGTGGAAAAGCTCGCGGAAGTTCTGGATTACCCAGCATCCTTTTTCTTCAAAGGGGAACCGGCGCCGCTTACCAAGGAGATTGTGAGTTTCCGCAGCCTGAAGAGTATGAGCGCCAAGGAACGGGATGCCGCATTGTCGGCTGGCGAGATTGGTGTGGAGGTCTATTCATGGCTGGATGATCACTTCAATTTGCCACCGCTCAATCTCCCTCCGTTCGATCCGGAATTGACCCCCGAAGCAGCCGCAGAGGCACTGAGACAGCATTGGGGGCTTGGATATGATCCTATCCCAAACTTACTTAAGCTGTTTGAATCCAAGGGTATCCGCGTTCTCGGACTGGAAGAAAACACCGCTAACGTGGATGCGTTCTCGTTCTGGCAAGACGATAGCGCGTATGTCTTCTTGAACTCCTACAAGTCCGCTGAGCGCAGTATCTTTGATGCAGCGCACGAGTTGGGCCATCTCGTGCTGCATAAGCACGGCGAAACCTCTGGTGCAAACGGGGACACCCGTTCTGTTGAGTTGGAGGCCAACAGGTTTGCAGCTGCGTTCTTGATGCCCGAAGAGGATATTCGTGCCCGAATGCCTCGCCTAATTACCGCAAACCTCATCATCAAAGCGAAGAAACGGTGGCGTGTGTCAGCTATGGCCCTGGCATATCGTCTGAGCCACTTTAACAAGCCCATGCTGACTGAGTGGCAATATCGCTCCATCTGCATTGAGTTAGGGAAACGGGGATACAGAAGCGGGGAGCCAGATGGGATCACCAGAGAAAGCTCAGTTCTCTGGGGGAAGATTTTGGCCGAGCTTTGGTCGGATCGAAAGAACCTACAGAACTTGGCGAACGATCTATTTTTACCCGTGAGCGAAGTGGAAATGCTACTTTCAGGGATATTGCCCCGAACGGATCAAAGCGCTGCGGGCAAAAGCAATGAACGCCCGGCTTTGCGCATTGTCGAATAAAGTGTGATGGGTGGACTGCTGGCTGTGAGATGTCAGCAGGCACTGTATGTTATCAATGGTGGCCGAACTCCCCCCACCTCAAAGATGGATGATCTCAAGGTTACCCCATTTTTGATCAAGGTATTCAGCCAAAAGCCGTCGATGGCAAAAGTGAGGGGTGTCTTCACTGCAAAGCAAACAACATCCGTCCAAATCAGCGGGACGCAGTTTCTCGACTTTCCGTTTCATCATGAGATCCAGATATTGGTTCTCATAGTTTGACCACTCGATTTTCTTTTTCTTGTATGAATCAAGCATTGGTTTGGTTGGAGCGAAGTTCGGCGCGTGCAGGTAGTCCATATTGCAAAGACTTCTGGCGAAGAATTTGAGGTCGTCCCGCTTGGCAAACCCTGCCAACTGCGAAACGTTATTCAAGCGAACATCGACAAGCTTACGGGATTGAGACTCCTTCAATCGACCAAAGAAATGCTCGGCGGTGGTTTTGGTAAATCCAATAGTGAATACCTGAACCATGGTGTGCTTATCCTTCCCGCCGGTAGGCGATTTGCTTTTCACGGCCTTCATACGCCCGAGCAATCAAGTCATTTTCAGAATCGAGCATGTCACCTCGGGGCGTTCCAAGAATGTCGAGCACCCTCAGCATGGTATTCCTGTGTGGTTCCAGCGTCCCATCACCAAGGATATGGCTGATCTGCGCACCTCGCTCTTGTAGCACCTTCGAAACCAAAATCGTTCGATGGCACTCAGTAGGGTCACGCTCAGAGCACATGAGTGCAACACGATAACGCTGGCTTCCATCCTCAACTCGCTGGATGCCAGACAAGAAGAGGGACGTTTTGGCCAGTTTATTGTAGCTAACGGTGTTGTCGATGTAGCAAGAAGCATCTTCGGACCTTGCGCCAAGCTCCTTCCCCAAGAAGACATAGGCAATTCCATTCTCTTTGAGCGCGTTCTTTAGAGTATCTGTATTGAAATGCGGCGCATGGCGACTGTATGGCGAAGACCTGACGTCTGCCACCGCTGAAACTTGGTTCTTCAACAGCAAGCTTAAAAAGCTCTCAAAAGGCTGCGTCGAGTGCCCCACAGTGTATATTTTCTTTGCGTCATCCATGGGGCTTAGGCTATCAAACCGGCGACCAACTTGGAAGCAGTGCGCTTCTCCACCCAAACCTTAGCCAAACTGATGCAAAGGATTGGGTTTGCAAGCGTATGGCGGTCACCAGCGGTTGTGTTGAACCTTTGAAATTGGACTGGATCAGTGAGTTTCATCTTGTGGCCAACTCCAGCCCAAGAGAAACTTACCCATATATCGTTATGGTCCTCGAACTTGTTGTAAATCACTTCCACAATTGCTTCGGTTGGTTGAATAAGAGACAACGAATTTGTTGCGGCGTTTGCAATCAAGGTGCTGAGCAGGTCATTCTGCCCAATGAATGTGCTACTTGAAGGCCCCCAGAGTCGGGTGTTAGCTGGCGCTACCGCTGCTTGCACATGCGCTGGAGTTAGTTGCCCCACCTTATTCCAATGAACACCCTGAGAGATAACCCAGTTTTCGGTCTGGTGCTGCTCGGGCTTGTGGGCGTCAAAAGTGATTTCCACTAAATCCAGCATCGCCAATTCGCTGCCGTCGGCATATGTCTTTTCGGCGTCGTTGATAGCCTGATTGCCACGGTGGCTGACCGGGCGTATCCAATCGCCGAACTGGCCGTTGTTGTATTCAATCCCGGCCACACAGCTTCCACCTGGTCGAAATGAGTTTGCCAAGCAAACAATCGTTTTGGTTACGGGCATAAAAAGACTCCAAGTAATGCAGAATGCAATTTAAGGAAGAACGCGGTGACTTCAAGATCACCTGACGCTAATTAGCTGCGATTTCGCGTCGCAGAGTAATTGGATGAGCTTGATAAAGACGCTCACTGGTTCCCAACAACGAATGTATATGAAATATTGATATGCAGTCCCGGTGCAGTCCCGGTGCAGTCCCGGGCAATTAACCGACGAGGTGCAATAGCGGCCAAGCCGCCAACACATTGCTTTTAATTGTTAAAAGTGGTGCCCGGGGGCGGAATCGAACCACCGACACGAGGATTTTCAATCCACTGCTCTACCCCTGAGCTACCCGGGCACGGGAAGGCTGTTCGCCTTGGGTGTGGGCCTTCTATGACGTGTGCATGACCGTGTCCAGAGGCTTTTTCAAAGAAATTCGCTAATGTTTCGTTTCGCTGGAATTTGCGACTTCTTCCAGAGCGTTTTCAATGTCTTCCGGGTCCGTGCTTGGGGTCGCGTAAGCGCCGTTCAGCCATTTTGCGAGATCAATGTCCGCGCAGCGGCGCGAACAGAAGGGGCGGTAATCTTTTTGAGTTTCCTCAGCGCAAATCGGGCAGCTCACGCCAGGACCTCCTTCAACGGGATGCGACCGCGTTTGCGCTGCAATTCAAAGTGGCCAAGCGTGGTCCACCCCACCAGCACCGTGTCTTCGCTATCACTGCGGAAGCTGGCCCGCAGGGCCGTTTCAAAGGCGCGGCGATCCTTCTTGGGCATGGGAGCAGGGTCGATCACAATCTGCCCCCCCAGCCCGCGCAGGCGCAAGGCCCGGGCGAGGGATTTGGCGCAGGCCATGTTCGCCTTCACCCCAGCTGCCAGCGAGGTGTCCGCGCCGGTGTTCACATCCACCGCAACCAAGGCGCGGGTCTCCTCAATGAACAAAAACGCGCCACCGCTGAGAGGTTCCCGAATACCCTGCACTGTTTCCAAGGCGTCTAACACGCCCAGACGTTCAAATCCGCCAGCGTCGCGCTCTATATCTGCCGGATCGGTCCAGTCGCGCCATGCCAGAAGATGCGGAGTATCGCCCTCTGCCAGGACCTCTGGCCCGCTACCGGCATCCTCCAGCACCTGGGATGCCAGCGACACCATAGCAAGAATGTCTTCTTCAATGTCGGCGCTGTCAGCGCCGTCGCAGGCGGATCGCAGGATCAGACCATAGCCAATATCACCCATCGCGTCATGAGCAATTTCCAACAGCCGATCACGCTCATCCTCGTCGCGGATGGAGCGAGAGATATTGAGCCCGGGAGCCTCGGGTGTGATGATGGCGTAGCGGCTTTTGAACAGCAGCTTCTGCGAGACCGGCAGTGCTTTGCCCGCTTCGGCATAGCCGGTCAGCTGGACCAACAACTCCTGTCCGGGCGCCAGACCTTTGACCTGGCGTAGAAAGGCAGGGCCATCCGGCGTTGTCAGGAACATACCACCCTGTCCCTTTACAGGCCGATCAGCCCGGGCACGGTAGATTGTTCCGGGGGTGGGCGCATCGCTGTCGATCAGCAAATCCTCAAGCTGGCCATCTACCATGAGGGCCGCGGCTTCGCGGCCGTCGATGTGGTCGAGAATGATTGTGCGGCCCTTCATGCGGTGGCCTCCTTGTTTGGTGTCCAGCCAGCCCCGCGCAACAGGGCAGCAGTTTCGGCCAGTGGCAAGCCGACAATTCCCGTGAAAGATCCATTGATCCAAGGAATAAGCGCTCCCGCAGGTCCCTGAATGGCATAGGCACCTGCCTTGCCCTGCCAGTCCCCGGTCGCGAGGTAGCCGTTCAGCTCTTCATCGGAGAGCCGCTTCATCTTCACGGCGCTCACTACATCGCGGGACCAAATCCGATCCCCCCGACGCACGGCAACAGATGTGATCACCTGGTGCCGGCGCCCGGAGAGAGCCGACAGAAATTGAGCGGCCTCTGCGACGTCGTCAGGTTTTCCCAGAATCCGACGACCAAGGGCGACGGTGGTGTCAGCGCAGAGGATGAGATCCTCCGCAGCGGCGGAAATTGCCTCGGCTTTCTGACGGGCAATGCGGGCGCAATAGAGCCGCGGCAATTCCCTCGGCTTTGGCGTTTCGTCGATATCCGGCGGACAAACCGCATCAGGGGTGATTCCCAATTGGGCCAGTAACTCCAGCCTGCGCGGGCTGCCCGATCCAAGAATGAATGCCATGTCTGGCCCTTTTGTCCTATGGCGCAGCAGGGCTGCACTTAATGTTGGCTTCGGCCCAGTCATAGCCGGTTCATCAAGGCTGAAAAACCCCAACTGGTTATCGCGGTGAGGGCGTTCATACTACGCTTGGCCGATCGCAGGTGAACCAAAACAAAAGCCCGGCGAAGAGGCCGGGCTTTTGTTACTTGGTGGACACCAGCGCTTATTTGAAGCGATAGTTGATCCGTCCTTTGGTCAGATCATATGGGGTCATCTCGACCTGTACCTTGTCGCCAGCCAGAACGCGGATGCGGTTTTTGCGCATCTTGCCTGCCGTATGTGCGATGATCTCATGGCCGTTTTCCAGCTCGACCCGAAACGTCGCATTGGGCAGGAGTTCCTTCACGACACCGGGAAATTCGAGCGTATCTTCCTTGGCCATGTTATCTCCATAATTATGGTTTCCCGCGAGTCTGCGGGACGTGCGCTTAAATGAGCGCTTTTTCCCTGATTTTCAAGGGCGCAATCACCGCAGCGGACATATTGTGACTGTTTTCCCCGGTTCTGGCCTTTCATCCCAATGGGTTCGGTTGCGTACGACACCGTCACGGCGCACATGGGCGATTGCCTCAAGGTCGACATCAGCATAGGTCCAGCCCGGTTTGTTCAACACTCCTTCGGCCAACACGCCGGTTGCCGGGAAGCCTGTGTCAGGGGGGCCGAATATTCCGCCCATGCCAGTGTTCTGGTCCACGGCTTCGGACCATTCTGCGGGACCGACTATAGATGACATTACTGAAACACACTGGTTCTCAAGCGCGCGGGCCATAGCCCCGATACGCACCCGCCAGTAACCTGCCAGTGCCTCCGTGCAGGACGGCACCAGTAACACATCCACATCTGCAAGCGCGCGGCCCAGCAGAGGGAACTCACTGTCGTAGCAGATCAGGACGCCGATTTTTCCCAGTGTCGTGTCGAATACTGTGAGCGCCTCTCCATTCGTCACGTTCCATGGATCCCGCTCAAACATGGTCATGATCTGCTTGTCTTGAATGCCTTTCTGTCCGTTCGGCGTATAGAGGGTCGCGCGGTTCACAGGACGTGCGCCACCATCAAAGACTGGCGCGGATGCACCAAGGATGTGCACGCCGAATTCCGCCGCGAGACGCAGGTGCAGCGCATCAACATCCGGCATGCGCCGGGAGACCGCATGCAAGGATCGCTCCAGATCGCCCGCCACCGCTGCGCCATCCAGCGTTGACAGCTCCATCGCGCCATACTCGGGAAACACCAGCAGATCTGCTCCCTCCCCTGCAGCCTCCTGCACCCAGCGGGTGATCTTTGCCACGTAGGCGCTCCAATCATCGAACCAATCAAGGGGGTATGCGGCAGCAGCGACTTTCATAAGAGGGTCCTGTTTGTTGGGTCCTGTCAGTTGATGACAAAATGGGCCGCAAGTCTCAGCTCAGGTCAAGAGCCGGGACCAGAATTGCAATGGCTTGCGGGTTTCCTCAGCGTCTCCGACATCGCGCCAGGAGAAGCGCGCAACAGCCCCCGGCATCGGAGCATACCCACGCTTGCGCCAGAAGTCATTCAGATCGCGATAGTACGGCGGTCTGGACGGGTGATTATCCGGTCGCTGGACGCTGCAAAATGCCGACACGACATAGCCAAGTTTCCTGGCATGGGCCTCCCGTAGATCAAAGAACCGGTGCCCCAAGCCCATTCCGCGATATTCCGGCAATAGAACAGATTCGGCGCAATAAAAGACATCCTTCAGCGCCAGACCGGTCCCCTCGAAAGCCGCCGCAAAATCTTCGGCGTGATCAATGAGAGGTGCGCCAGTCGACGCACCAACCAACCTCTCTCCGTCCCATGCACCGACCACCACAGCCCTGTCACTGTCCAGATAGCTTTGCAGATAACTGCGCTCATAAGCCAGGTCACCATCGTAAAGATAAGGCCAGTCCCGGAACACAGTGATCCGCAGGCGAGCGACGTCGTCCAGCACCTGCGCCAGCGCTGCGCCGCGCAGGCTCTCCAGACGCAGTCCCATCAGGCTGAGACCTGTGCCATCCAATCCGCAAGGTTATAGTAGGTCGTCACGCGGGTAATCTTGCCATCTTCCAAATCAAAGAACGACCCCGCGGGCAGGCGATAGGTTTGCTGATCTGCCTCCGGCAGCCCTGCATCTGTTTCGAGATAGGTGCCGTTCACGATGTATTCAGCGGCGGCGCGTTTGCCATCTGCATTGACGAACACCACCATATCAGTGAGTGCTTCATCATAGCAGCGGCTCATGTGGGTGCAAAACTCCGCAAACAGCGCCTTGCCGATGCGAATCTTGCCCTCATTCACATGGTGGGCCACGTCGTCCGACAGGCACTCAAGCATGGCGTCGGTGTCTTTTGCGTTGAATGCCTCGAAATAGCGGGTGACGGTGCTGTTCATTTTATCTCCAACGGGTTGCCCCAGCGCTCTGTCAGGCGCTGGATGATCTGGGATCGGGTTTGCCTGTAACTGTCTAGCTTGGCATCCCGGGTTTCCCCCAGTCCAGTTGGGTCCATAATTGGCCAATATTCGACATCAAGGTGGAAAAACCGCGTCAGTTCCAGCGCCCGGCGCTGACTGGCCGGAGAGAGGGCCACCACCAGATCGAAGGAGGATAGGTCATCCCCCCACTGTTCCATCTCGTCGAATGAACGTGAACGATGGCGTGACAGTTCCACACCGATCTCCTGACAGACCGCGATGCAGAAGCCGTCAATCTCCATATCGTTCTTGACGCCGACAGATTGCACATAGGTACCGGAGCCATAGAATTGTTTCATGATCCCCTCTGCCATCGGGGATCTGACCGCGTTGTGGTCACAGCAGAACAGGATCGACTGCGGCAACTCGCTCACGCTTCAGCCTCCAAAATGCAATACGCAAATTAGGGTGAAGAGACGGCGCGCCGTGTCGGTATCAATTTCCGCCTTGCCTTCCAGCCGCTCCCGCAACACGCGGCTGCCTTCGTTGTGAATACCCCGGCGGGCCATGTCGATGGTTTCGATCTGACTGGGCGGCAGTGTTTTGACGGCGGTAAAATAGCTTTCGCAGATTTGGTAATAGTCTTTGACCACCTGACGGAACGGCGAAAGCGACAGGTGAAACTCCGCCGCCTTTTCACCAGCCTCGGATGCAACATCAAAGACCAGCCGCTTGTCGCGGATGGCAAGCCCCAGATGGTAGGGCCCCTCAGGCGCCGCTCGCTCACCACGCGCAGGCAGCGCAAAACTATTGTCCTCAATCAGGTCAAAAATCGCGACCCGACGCTCCTGCTCGATTTCGGGCGTCGGCGGCGGCAGATTGCGGTCATCAAGGTCGATTTGGCTGATGCGGCTCATGGGTCAGGTCTCTGTGCGCAGGTTAGGTAGATAACTGACTAGCCGATGGTCGGTGCCACGGCAATCCGCAGGGCACAGTTGTGCCCTAACGATGTGCCAGCGCCACCATCCATACACGCGGGCAAGCAACAGCCTGCTTCCCCGCACTCCCGTCCTCTGCGTTCAGCGGTTCAGCCGATCCAGGCGCGCCCGGATTGACAGGCCATGCGCTTCCAGGCTTTCGCTCTTGGCCAGCGTTTCGGCCGCTGGACCGATTGTACGTAACGCGTCCGGGGTCATTTCGCTCAACGTGGTGCGCTTCAGGAAATCCATCACCGACAGCCCAGACGAGAACCGTGCAGATCGGGCGGTTGGCAGCACGTGGTTCGGGCCGCCGATATAATCCCCGATCGCTTCGGGTGTATATTGGCCAAGGAAAATCGCGCCCGCGTGAATGGTTTTCTCACTGAGCGCACGAGCGTCCGCAACGCAGAGCTCCAGGTGCTCCGGGGCGATACGATTGGACAGCTGAGCTGCCACATCCAGATCAGGCACCACGATCACCGCACCGTAGTCCCGCCAGCTGGGCCCTGCGATGGCGGAGCGTTCCAGTGTCTGCAAGCGCGCCTCCACCGCATCCGCTACAGAGCGGCCAAATGCCTCGTCATCTGTAATCAGGATCGATTGCGCGCTTTCATCATGCTCGGCCTGGCTGAGAAGGTCGAGCGCGATCCAGTCGGGATCGTTGTCCTTATCGGCGATGACCAGAATTTCCGACGGGCCAGCAATCATATCTATGCCGACCTTGCCAAACACCCGTCGTTTTGCCGCCGCGACAAACGCATTTCCGGGGCCGGTAATCTTGTCAACCGGGGCAATACTCTCTGTTCCATAGGCGAGGGCCGCAACCGCCTGCGCGCCGCCGACACGGTAGATTTCATCGACACCGGACAAGCGTGCTGCAAGCAACACCAGCGGGTTTATCTGACCATCAGGAGTGGGGACCACTACTGCCAGCCGTTCGACACCCGCCACTTTCGCCGGAACCGCGTTCATCAAAACAGAGGACGGATAACTCGCCAGACCGCCCGGCACATAGAGACCGGCCGCCGACACTGCCGACCAGCGCCACCCTAGTGAAGCCCCGGCATCATCCTGCCATTCGGCGCCCTGAGGCATCTGCCGCAGGTGATAGGCGCGGATACGCTCCACCGCCAACTCCAGCGCGACGCGCTCCTCAGTCGATACATCCTGAATGGCGGCGTCGATCTCAGCGTCCGAAATGCGCAGTTGATCTGCGGTCAACTGCAAACGGTCAAATTTCGCGGTCAGCTCGATTAGTGCCGCATCACCACGGGTGCGCACATCCGCGATTATGTCGGCGACCACTGCATCTACATCGGGGCTATCTTCGCGTTTTGCCCCCAGAAGGGTTGCAAACGCCTGATCAAAACCAGCATCGGACGCGTTCAGAAAAACGGGCATCATGGCTCTCCTTTGAGCCTGCAATATAGGCCCCTGCCCGCAGTCTCAAGATGGTTGCGTGTATTGGAGGTCAGTCAAGCACCTGCCGCGCAAGCGACGGGATTTCATCCGCAGCCAGAGCATTATCCAGCGGGCACAGCATCAGCACATCGTTTCGCGGCTGGCTCTCCACGACAACAGAGCGCGGGCGCAGGCCAAACGGACGAAACCCTGCGTTTTCATAAAGCCTCCGCGCGGCGTGGTTTTCCTGATCCACGCACAACTCCACCTGCTTTAACCCTCGCTCACGAGCCTGACCCAAGACCCGTGCCAAAAGGGCTTTGGCCACCCCCTGACGCTGATAGTCCGCCGAGATGTAGAAGGGACCAAGATCAGCTGTATGCGAGAGACGTGACAGCCCGCCCTGACGCAAAACCGCAAAGCCGACCAATTGATCACTAATAAACACGCCCCAATAGGAGCCGCTCTCGAACCCGCTGAGCAGGCTCGCATCCGGGATGCCATCCGCCTCTTCTGCGGTCATCAAGAAAGAGGCCGGAAAGGCGGTCAGCCCTTCGCGCCACAGGACACGAAGATCGGCAAGATCAGCGCCCACCAACTCACGTAGCATCATGTCTCGTGCAGAGGAGCCTGCCCGGACGGCGCCTGATAGGGACGCGTCACATCGCGCAGGGTGACCTCAACCGCCTCAACGGCAAGCCGGATTGCACCGTCACCGGCAAGGGTCAGAACGATATGCCCGTCACCATCCGATCCCGGCTCAAAACTCAGCGACAGCAACGAAAGAATCAGATCGCGCTCCTTCCGATCAACGCCTTGAGAGGCCACCGACAAAACTTGATCGACGACCAGCACACTTTGCACCCGTTCATAAGGGCGACCACGCTGTTCGGCGGCATCTTTGTCTTCCCAGCGAAACCGGTTCAACAGCAGCGCAAATCGCCGCTCCGCAGGTCGCCAGCTGATCTCCGTCACCGGAAACACCGCATCCTGCGCAAGCGAGGCAATAATTTCCAGATCCTCAGCGCCAAGGGCGCCAAGATTCAGCGGCGCTTCGCGCCCGTCGTCGAATGTTGCATCTGCCATTACTGCTCCTGGATCCGTTCAATCTTGGCACCAACTGAGGACAACTTGCGCACCACATGTTCGTACCCGCGATCCAGATGATAGACACGGCTAACGGTGGTCTCGCCTTCAGCCGCTAGACCTGCAAGAATCAAGGAGACCGACGCCCGCAGATCAGTTGCCATCACCGGTGCGCCCTTCAGCCCCTCAACGCCGGTTACCGTGGCATGACCACCCTGAACGTCAATCTGCGCCCCCATACGTATGAGTTCCGGCGCATGCATGAACCGGTTTTCAAAGATCTTTTCTTCCAGAACACTGGTCCCTTCAGCGGTACACATCAGTGCCATCATCTGTGCCTGCAAGTCGGTCGGGAACCCGGGGAAGGGTTCGGTCACGACATCTACCGCTTTTACCCGGTTATCACCGCGGCGTACCGTCAGGCTGTTCTCGTTCTCGGTAATCTCAACCCCGGCAGCCTCCAACTTGTTACAGAAGGCTTCGATCAGGGATCGCTTCCCACCCAGCAGCTCGACCTCGCCACCGCAAATGGCAGGCGCCAGCATATAGGTCCCCAACTCGATCCGGTCGGTGACAACCGGATGAGTGGCGCCGTGCAGACGGTCCACGCCTTGAATCGTGATGGTGGATGTACCCTCACCTTCAATCTGCGCACCCATTTTACGCAGGCACTGCGCCAGATCAACGATCTCCGGCTCGCGCGCCGCGTTATTGATAAGGGTTGTACCCTTGGCCAATGTCGCGGCCATCAGCGCATTCTCCGTTGCGCCGACGGAGACAAGCGGGAAGTCAATGACCCCGCCTTTCAGCCCGCCCAGAGGCGCCTTAGCATGAACATAACCGTCTTTCAGATCCAGCTGCGCCCCCAGCGCTTCAAGCGCCTTCAAATGCAGATCCACCGGGCGCGCGCCGATGGCGCAGCCGCCGGGCAACGAGACAACAGCATGACCATCACGCGCCAGCATCGGCCCCAGTACAAGGATCGACGCCCGCATCTTCCGCACGATATCGTAGTCAGCGGTGTGATTGTTGATGTCATGGCTCGACATGGCCAACACCTGACCATCCTGCAGCGTTGAAACCTCAGCACCCAGCGACTGCAACAGCGTTGTCATGGTGCGAATGTCAGACAGTCGCGGTGCGTTTGTCAGCGTCAACGGCTCCTCGCTCAGCATCGTTGCCGGCATAAGCGTCAGACAGGCGTTTTTTGCACCCGCGATAGGGATCTGCCCTTTCAGTGGGCCATTCCCCGTCACCAAAATCGAATCCATCTGCCCTTACTCCTTAGAACTGCCTGTTGTGGGGTCGTCTGCCGGACCGCCGGTCTCGTCATCTTTGACCGCACGCGCCTTCGCCTGGGCCTTCCGACGGCCCATATTCGCCTTCAATGCGGCCTTCAACCGATCTTCGCGCGTGGGCGCCGACCCGCCATTTTTTGCTGTTTTCTTCTCTGCCATAGATCTTCTGTACCGGAGTGTGAAAAAACCGTCCAGAATGCTCTTGCGCCCCAGTTCGTTTATGCCTAAAAGCCCCCTCACCGGCGCTGCTGTAGCTCAGAGGTAGAGCACTCCCTTGGTAAGGGAGAGGTCGAGAGTTCAATTCTCTCCAGCAGCACCAGTCTCCAAAACATTGATATTTCACATCTTTATAAGATAACACATTTGTTTTGAGCGCTTCTCGCTGTGCTTGATTACGTTCCATCTCACTCCCTCGCCAACCATTGATAGGGCGGCGCGGGCACGGCCCCCCAGACCATTCGGCGCCCCCCTCATGCCCGGATCCGAATCGATCTGAAACCGAGACAATCCTCGATTCGCACAGATTGTCGCACACACAGCGACAACACCTCAGCTCACTCAAGACTGTCAGCGATTAACCGCCGTTGAATCAATTTGTTTGCAATTTCCTGCGCTCGAATCGCATCGGTTAAGGCTGATTTTAATTTTCACCCGCCAGTCTGAACCTCGAAGGCTCACCCATCTGCAAGCTTGGAGCGGGTGCGGGGCCGCAACAGCATCGGGTGCAGGAGGGTTGAATGATAGATGCAAAACCAAAGCAACCGCCTGTTCCAAAACTGCGGATATCGACCACTCCGCTTGGTACTAAGCGACAGGTGAACGACCCAGGCCATTTGAGTCACGCAAAAAAATGGGCGCCGGTGCTACAGTTTTCCAGGCATTGCGTCACACGGCAGATCATACAGGCACATACTCAGTGGCTCTGGCCCCTCCCCAGCTTTGACACGAACAAAGGCGTCTGGCTGTCGTTAACATGTGGCCCTGACAACGGCTCGGATCTGGTCAGATCGCCAACATTCTCCCACCTCAGATCCTATTGGAAACGACGACGGTATTTCGGCGCGCTTGCCAATCGACAAAAAAATCAAGTGGCCTCCTGAAACTGCTCTGCCAGAAATCCGCCTATCCGTTGGAGGGATCCCGCCCATTCCAGCGGACTCTCTTTGAGCGCGATGCCGCATCTGGTGTATCCGCTTTGCTTCAGTCGTAAGGCGCTGAAGATCCGCCCCACCACAAGGGGCGCATCAACGCCTCACCTCCGAGCTTCTGCAGGATCGGTCCGCAAGCCACCAAAAGACGCAAATTACCGCCGACAGGGCACTACAGAAAACGACCGCCACCCAGGCGAGCCGACAGCCGGTCGGCCCGTCTGGCGATCAGAAGAGACACCAGCGCGCAGCCTTATCCAGGCAGCCGCGAGAACCCGAGGCCGCCCTCGATAAGGAACATGTCATGTCGACGATATGGAACTCCATTTTCAGAAAAACCGCCGTGGCCGCTGCCGCACTGACCGTGATGAGCGTCTGTGCCGGTATGCTTCCTGCGCAGAGCATCAACAATGATATCAAGAGCCAGCTGGATCAATTTGTCCGACGTGGCACCGAAGTCAGATTTGAAGGTTATCTGACGGGGTATAGTTATTGGGATAACACACCCCCTGGCAGCGCCGCCATCGCACGTCCCGTCCTGCGACGCCAGGCTGGGGGAACCGGGACATATAATGACCCGGTCACCATCGCTGTGGGACACGCCATCCGGCGGGGGCGCCAGACGCTGGATTTCCCGGCGGGCACGCGGTTCTACATTGAACGCCTGCGCAAATATGCCATCGTGGAAGACGTCTGCGGTGACGGTCATCAACCACAAAATGGCCCCTGCCATACGGGCAAGAATGGCCGCCCGTGGCTTGATATCTACATCGGGGGCAAGCGGAATTCCGTTCGCGATACAGAAAGATGTATGAACCGACTGACCGGGATGCAGCCGATCCGCCTCAACCCCCGGCGCGGTTACCCAGTGGCACGCGGTGAGATTTCAGCCAGCGGATGTCAGGTTTTTGGCCCTGTAAGCTGACGCTATTCTAGCGGGTGCGACGCTTCAGATGCGCCAGCGCCTGCAAGACGATCCCGTTTGTGTTGAGGTCGGCATGGTTTTTCATTTGGGCATACCCATCAAGGAACAATCCACTGCTCATTCCAAAACCGTCAATCCGGGCGTGCTCTTGTGCCATGTCCAGCATTTTACGAGTGTGCCTGCAGGGTCTGACCGCGTACCAAAGATACGCTGCCTTGGTTGAGAAAATGCCATAAGGGCTGCTGGCAACCGGTTCGAACACTACCTCGCGCCCTTTCCTGTAGCTGACGTTCCAACGTGTTTCGTGGCCCAGATCGAAGCCTTGGTAGACAAACCAAGGCGCCGTATCGATTGGCGTCTCAGATGGCGCGAGCAATTGACCGGTTTGATCAAAGTGGTGCTTCATCGCGCCCAGAAAGACATCCGTTAGTACGGCGCATTCAGCAGATGGTCCCAGTTCCACATATTCGAGCAACAGCGGCTCAGTCGGCAGGATGCCAATTTTATCAACCGTATAGAGCAGGTTGACCGTTCTATCTGCAACCGTTTCTCCGGCAAACGCCTCCCGGTAGGGTGAGCGGGTTTCCGACTGGCCCAGAGCTGGTAGAACCCGGGTCTGGTAGTGCGCACAATGCGACAGATAAGATGATTGGATACGTGTCTTGAGGATATTGTTAAGGACACCACCCTGCATCAAACCCGCAATCTGCCATTTACCCATCAGCTGCGAACTGGCGTCCGCAAGCGCGGTATGTTGCGCAGCCCGGGTAACTGCGCTGGTAAGCCGTGCGAAATCACAGGCATCGAACCCTCGCCTTTCAATTGATGCATCCCGAACATTGATCAGCGTCGGCGGATATGCCGCGTCACCATCCTGAATAACCGGAAGCGATGCCATAATCTTCTTGATGCGGCGGTAGATTCTGTCAGCCGGTGCCAGCTCCAGCTCAACCGCTGCCAACAAGCCAAGGATCAGACTCCCGACATCCCACATCGTGATCTCGGAGTTGTTGAATGACTTGCCGTTGATCTGCTTTCTAACCGTCAATGCCAATCCGGTAGCGTTCATTTCTGCCTGTTCGAGGTAGCTATAGGCCAACTCGGCATCAGCCATCATAGCGGCATCGAAAACAGGTGCCTCTGGCGACAGACTGCTGTCACGTAGCGTGTCTCGTGCTTCAAGCAGAAGCTCATGAGCTGGATCAACTATTCCTGTAGGATAGTTGAGGCAGATACCGTTTGCGGCCGGTACTTTCGCAGAAAGCCGACTGACCGTTTGAGCCTTGTGGACAAACACTGCATCTGGATGACGCACATCGCCACGTTGTGGGGCCACATCGTCTGCAAGAAAAATCGGACCTTCGATTGGCTCCCCGTCAGGCCCCAGCCCTGGTGCCCCAAGCCGATGCTGCTCGCCATCACGAGTTTCGACCAGGAATGCGCCGTCTGCTCGGCGTTCCCCACCGCGCACCAAGGTCACACAGTCTGTGCCCAATCGGGTCCGCGCCTGATCCAGCAGCCCATTGTACCCCTCAGCACTGCCCGGAAACTCCGGCAAAATGACATAGTGTCTGGAGTGATTCGGCAAGAACGCGCAGCACCGTTTGTAGATTTCACGCGGCAAAACAGACAAAAGATACCCTGATAGCCGCGCGCGATTGACGCTCGCGGCAATACGCTGACCAACCTCATAAGCGCGGGCCGGGTCAATCGGCAGCTCTGCAACATCCACCGCAAGAACAGTCCCATCCCCCAATTTGGAAAACAGCCCTGATGTCATCTTCTCTTGCGCGGACCTCAGATCTAAGCGCGCCTTCAGTGGCAACATCAATACTGCGGCAGGACCAAGCAACGCCTCGCGCTCAGCCGCCTCAACCGCATCATAGATCACGGTCGTGCACCCCCCGGTCCGCAAACCGTCCTGCCGCAACTCGCCCTCAAGCTCATTGGTCGACACCGTCGAAAAATGCGCTGGCTGAGCAGCAGCAGCCATAGCGCCGGGCAGCTGTTGATCAATTTGCGAGCGCAGCCCCCAAAGACTACGCGCCTTAAAATATCCTGTCTTGCGCATCAGATTGCGCGACGCAGGAACGATCTCGACAAATGTGCGGTTTTGGGAGGCGGTATCGCTTAGCATCGCCAGCAGCGGATGGGTCCTATCCGGTGTGTGTTTGGCGAAGTCTTCGAATGCGACTTCAACGGAGAGTGCAACCCCTTGCGACAGAAATGCAAAAATCAAAGAGCCAAGCGCATTTACCGGCAGCGACGGATGTACGCCGGTCAGTAATATGGAAAACGCACGTATCCCCTCGGCCTGCTGAGGCTGCGCCAGGGCCGGCCAGGTCGTGCTTAGCAGGCCACCTGAGGCCAAACCCAGAAACTCACGGCGTTTCCACGACATTAGCTTGTCCAACTTTCTGGTTCCGGCGGTGTTTACCATAACTTGAACGATCCGCGATGCCCATCTTGAATTATCATTAGGACTTTGTTAAAAACTTAATTAGCGGACGCGGAATCGAAATGGTTCGCGCGAAAGTCAATCTGGCGAAAATCGCCTGCCCCCCAAACGAGTGAATGAAAAAGTAACACGTTATTTGAACGGGTTGGCAAGTGATGCATACGACGACTAAAAATCGGACGGCGCCAGAGGCAAGGAAACGCAGATCAAAACCATCTGCGCCCCAGGCCCGTGTGCACAAGACATTTCCGACCGAAATCTTACCGGCAGAGATGACCAGCTCGACCGACGCCCAAAGGCAGATTTTCAAGGCAGGTACGGCAACTCGCCCGTTTCTTGCCGCCTTGTTTTTTGTGTTGGGATTGGCTCTGGCTGCGGCCATGATCATCGCAGTCACACAGAGTGTCATCACTGAGTTTAAACTGGCCCGCTCATTGTTTCAGAACAATGCGCCGACAGATACAGTCAATTCGGACTGGCGCCGGTTCCTGCCGCAAAGCGACAGTCTTGAGGGTGATGGTGGCTATGACAAGCTGGACAGCGATGGCCCGAGCGTCGCAACGGCGGCGAAAAATGCCTGCCAAACACATACATCCGCAGCCCGCAGCGCCAGCAACAATCCTTCAACGCTATATGCCTTCGTGACAGCCGATCTGGAAGACGTGTCCAACTCCGTTCAACGGACCTGCGACACGATTAATGTGTTTGTTCCAGAGTGGTTGATCATCAGTGACGAGGGGATCGACTGGCTGCAATCCGGCAATCAGGATTTTGGCACGCCTTACATTGTGCGAACCAATCCATTTGGCGATCACCCCATTCAACCGTTGATGCATGTTCAGGCCACCGCGCTTGAGGAAGACGGCAGCCGCCACTGGTCCAAGGCCGCAGATCTCGCAACACGGCACGGGTGGTCCGGCCTGTGTTTTGATATGCGCCGGTTGGAGGCACAGAACCTGCAGAAGGCGCTGACCCATCTGGATGGCGTGCGAGATGATTTCGCAGCCAAGAGCCTCGAGTCCTGCGCGGTCATTGCCCCCGATCAGATTGAGACCCTTTCCTACGGGGCCGCCTTACCTGACCGGGTCATTCTACCTGCGGTTCAAAACAGCTATCGTCTTGGAATATATGAAGAGTCACCGGCCCCTCTGGATTGGTTCCAGACCGTTCTGGAACGCGCGCGCAGCATCATTCCCAAGGAAAAACTGGTGATTGGCATGGCGGCTGGCGGGGTGCATTGGACAACTGGCGCGCCTGCGCCCGAATTCATCAGCTACGCAGATGCGATGTCTCAGGCGGATCAATACGGGGCCTTTGCAGGCTATGCGCCTGAGAAAGGCCACGGGCTGATTTCCTACATGGATGCGCGCGGTGAGCGAAACATGATCTGGTATCTGGATGCCGTGAGCCATTACAGCCAACTTCTGAGCATTGCGGAGGCCGGCATCGACGGCTTTGCAATTTGGGGTTTGGGGCAGGAAGATCCCTCCATCTGGCCGTTGCTCGCAAACGAAGATATTCTTTCGGACAGTGCTTTTGACACGCTACGCGACATTGATCTGAACAGCTTCGTCTCATATCGCGGCACTGGGCCCTTCCTGCGGTTCGCCCAAAAAGAGCTCCTTGGCCGCCGTCATGTCACGCGGGATGCCGAGACTCTGATGGTGACAGATGCGGTCACCGATCCTTTGCCGTTGCCAGTCATTGCGGACCGCTATGGTACCCTTCCGGAAAAATCTATCCTTCTTACATTCGATGATGGACCCGCCCAGGATCACACGCAGGATATCCTCGATATCCTGAACGACGCCGAGGTGCCCGCAACCTTCTTCATGGTCGGCAATCAGATGTTCGAGCAAAAGAATGTCGTTGACGCGTTGGCCCGGTCCGAGTTCGATTTTGGCCTCCACACCTTTTCTCACCCTCGGCTTGATCGAGCTTCTCCGGCACGGGTTCAGGTTGAACTGGCGTTGCAGTCCCGGATCTTCTCCTGGCTGACAGGCCAAACACCTGTGGTGTTTCGCGCGCCCTACATGCGCGGACCCGGCCCGCTTGAAGGGGATCTGGCGCGTCGGTTGAAGACCATCATTGACCAGCGCTACCACCTTCTGGGTGCCGATATCGTGCCACCTGACTGGCGCAGCCTCAGTCCCAAGCAACTGGTCGACTACACGCTGGACGCATTGGATGGCAGCGGTCAGGTCCTGCTGCTGCATGACGGCGGCGGCGCCCGCAGCAACACGATCAGCGCACTACGTCTGCTGATCCCTGAGCTGAAGGCGCGCGGCTATCAGTTTCTGACACTGAAACAGGCCATGGCGGGGGTCGGCAGCCCCTATGAAACCCGACAGGCGGCCAGTCTCGAACCGTTTGAGGCGCTTGCCTTCACCGGTTTCGGGAATAGCGCAACATGGGTGGCCTTCCTGGTGCCCTTCGCGGTGCTGCTCGGTGTCATTCGTGCCCTTGTTTTGTTTGTAATGGCGATCCGGTCCCGCCGAGCCGACCGTACCGACCTGCGCCATCGTACAGGTGATTTCTCCGCCCCGGTCACGGTTGTGATCCCCGCCTATAACGAAGAGAAGAGCATTCTGAAGACAATCTACAGTGTGCTGGAATCAGACTACCCAAATCTCTCGGTGCTGGTGGTTGATGACGGGTCAACTGACGACACGCATGAGCTGGTGACCAAGACCTACAAAGACAACCCAAACGTCCAGATCCTGCGCCAACCCAATGGAGGCAAGTGGAAGGCCGCCAATCTTGCCTTCTCGCATGTGACAACTGACTATGTCGTCGCGATCGACGCCGATACCATCGTCGCACCGGATGCGATCCGCCGTCTGATGCAGCCCCTGCGTAACCCCCAGGTCGGCGCCGTAGCCGGGAAAATCATGGTGGGCAATTCGAACAACTTGCTGACCAAGCTGGAAAAACTGGAATATACGGTTGCCCAGAACATCGATCGTCGCGCCTATGAGACGATTAATGCGATCATGGTGGTCCCTGGCGCCTTTGGTGCTTGGCGGACTGAGGCGGTGCGCAAATGCGGCTATTACTCCAGCCAGACCTTAGCCGAGGACACCGATCTGACGATATCCCTTTTGGAACAGGGCTATGAGGTTCGCGCGGCCGAGCGTGCCTATGCCTACACCGAAGCACCAGCCTCCGTTGGCACCCTGATGAAGCAGCGGATGCGCTGGTCCATCGGTATTTTGCAATCCGCATGGAAGCACCGCAGTACCATCCGGAAGGGGCACGCAGTCGGGTTGGTCGGGCTCACCGATCTCGTTATCTTTGGGGTAATCATGCCTCTGCTTGGCCCGATCATCGACCTGTTGCTGGTGCTCATGCTGGTGCGGTTTGTCTCCAGTTTTGATGGCACCACCTTTGATGCCTTCACGGTTCGCGATTATGCCGTGCTCTCTATCTTCCTGGCGTTGCCGCTGCTGGAAATGATCATGGCAGACTATGCTGTGCGGTCAGAGCCAACCATGCCTCGGTCCATGGTGTTGTTACTGCTGCTGAACAGGCTCATCTACCGCCAGCTTCTGATCATAAATGTCTACCGTTCGCTGTGGCGGATCCTGACCGGGCGGCTGACAGGTTGGCACAAGCTCCGCCGATTTGGATCTGTTCAGGCTCCTGTCCGACCCACGGTGGCCGCTCGGGCGCGCCTCAGCTGATCTCTGGTTAACCGATCGGCGAGCCACCAAAATTCGCCAACGCCAAACCTGAGTGACTGACCACTAGCCGACCAAGGTATCGCACATAAAAAACCTGCCCAAGCACGAGGCCTGGGCAGGTTTTTTGTTTGCACCGGCGGCGTATCAGTTGCCGTCTGACGTACTACCACCGGAGAGCGCATTCGGGTCGAAGGCCCCTCCGAAAGCGGAATTGCCGCCTGTCGCGGGCGCTGGAGCGCTGCTTTCGTCTTCGCCCTCGCTTGTAGCGGCATCACCACCCAATGCGTTGGGATCAAAGACCCCGCCAAAGCCGGAGTTGTTCCCGCCGCTGGTTGTGGGCTCGGATGTTGCACCACCGGCCTCAGACCCACCGCTTTCGGCCTCTTCCGCTGCCCTACGGGCCGCTTCATCGGCGCGACGCTGACGCAGTTCCTGAATACGCACCTCGGTTTCTAGGCGCTTCTGCTCTTTGACATCCGCGATACATTGGGCCGGGCTATAAACAGTCGCAGTGCCAACAATCACGATAGTGAAACAGGCCACCCCAACCAACCCTAGGGCCGCCCAGTTCGAGCTGAGGAAGCCGGGCAAACGCAGGCGCCCGCTTTCCAACTCCTCAACAGTGGCATCCTTGCGGGCAGCTGCGACAAGTTCGCGCCGACGGATGGTCGCCTCGTTGAACAGCGCGGCAAAAACCGTCAGCACAACAATAATAAATGCCAATGCAGAGATTGCCGGCGTAATGCCGTAGCGCACCTTCTGCGCCAGTTCGATGGTGAGGGTTGGATATTCTCCGAAGGTGAAGGTGGTGGTGTTGTAGTTCTCGAAGCTGGCAAGGAAAGCCAGAACTGCCGCTGATGCAATTGCAGGCTTCATGAAGGGCAACAGGACCTTGCGGAACGCCTGCGCATGAGTGGCCCCCAAATCAAGCGCCGCCTCGGTCAACGCCATGTCATAGCGCTGCAGACGGGCCACCAGCACCAGCATGCAGTAGCTGGCAATGAAGGTGGACTGACCAATGATGGTCAGGAACAAACCGTTCGACAGAAAACTATCCGCCCCCAGCCCAACCATGCGATTGATGCGATCCCAGAACACCAGTGTTGAGATACCAATCACCACACCCGGTATCAGGATCGGCGCGATGATCACCGTGTAATAGGTGGCACGCAACTTTGGCCAGATCTGGGTCAGCATCAGCGCGCCCGCTAACCCCATCGCAACCGATAGTACAACCGTACCCGCCCCGACGAGGATCGAATTCTTGATCCCGTTCAGAATACGTTCGTCCTGGAACAGAGCCGAAAACCACTCGAACGTCAGACATTCCCATGGCGTCGCCTGCGGAAACCCAGGTGAGTTGAAAGCCGTGACCGACATGATCACCAGCGGCCCCAGCAGATAGGCGAAGAAGATCGCCAGATAGAACCAGACGCTCAGGCGCAGAAAGGAGAGGTTTTTCATTTGCCGATATCTCCCATGTTCACCTTGAACAGGCGCATGACGGCCAGAACCAACAGGATACAGGTCACCAGAAGAACAACCGCATAGGCAGCACCCTGCGGCCAGTCGGAGTTGTCATTGAACTGCTGGTAGATCAGCTGTGTGAACCACAGGGAAGACGGTCCGCCCAAGATCTGCGGCGCGGCCAGAGCGCCCGCCGACAACATGAAGACCATAGTGCAACCCGAGCTGATACCAGGCTTGGCATAGGGGATGACAACGCGCTGATGGATCTTGGCCCAACTGGCCCCCATGTCACGGGCCGCCTCAATCTGATTGCGGTCCAGACTCTCGATCACGTTGTAGATCGGGAAAATCATCAGCAGGATGTAGGCATACCCAAGCCCTGCATAAAGCGCGATATCGTTCCGGATGAAATCAAACGGTGTGTCAAACACTCCCATCCCGACCAGCGCCGTGTTCAAGACCCCGCTTTCGCCGAAGATGATGCGCAGCGCAAAGGCGCGCAGGATTTCGTTGATCCAATAGGGAATGATCAGCATCAACGCGAAGATGCGAATATGATTGCCCTTCGTCTGCGCCAGATAATAGGCAATCGGATAGCACAGGATCAGGTTGAACAGTGTCACACAGACTGCCGCGACCAGCGTGCGGAAGAACACACGCAGATCAACCGCATTGTAGTCCTGACCGCCGCCCTCGGGACCGAAAACCAGATATTTGTAGTTCTCCAGCGTATAGACATCTTTCGGCCCGCCGATTTCTGGCGGCGGCAGGTTCGGCCGGAATGAAAAATCGAGCATCGACAGCTGTGGCAGGATGATAAGACCAATCGTCCAGAACAGGACGAGCCCCAACATCAGAGAGCCCAGCCCATAGCCGTTGCGATTGAAGAATTCCCTCAGGAATCTTGGCATGGTCCAGGCCTCCCTATTCTGCGGCCAGTTCACCGGCGGGTACGATGACAGCGTTCTGCGTCTCGTATTCCAGGGTGATTGTCTGGCCTGTGTGATCTTCAAAGGACTGGCCAAGGTTGGGGATTGAAACCTTCAACTCCTTGCCACCGTCGCCCTCCATGAAAATATTGAAGGCATTGCCCTCAAACTCCTCATGATTGACCTTGGCGCTGACCACATGGTCGCCAGTTGCGCCCTGTGGTGCCAGGGCAAATGCCTCCGGGCGAATGAACATCATCGCGTCATCCCCCTCTTTCATCTTGCCCTGATTGGCGGAGGAAATCCGTGCAACCAGATCACCGGACCGGTTGGTTGCGATGAGTGCTTCATTGCCCATTACCCGCTTTACCTTACCCCGGAATACGTTGTTTTCGCCAACAAAAGACGCAGCAAAGGCTGTTGCAGGGTCGTTGTAAACCGCCTTACCGTTGCCGATCTGGTCGATCACCCCGGCGCGCATCACGGCGATATTGTCTGACATGGTCAGCGCCTCGCCTTGGTCGTGGGTAATGTAAATGAATGTGATGCCGACACGCTGCTGGATCTCGCGCAGCTCCGTCCGCATGTGCTGACGCAATTTCAGATCCAGCGCAGAAAGCGGCTCGTCCAGCAACAGAACATCCGGTTCGGCACATAGCGCACGCGCGATAGCCACCCGTTGACGCTGACCGCCGGAAAGCTCTGAGGGCAGTTTGTCGCCCTGCCCCGGCAGGGCAATCATATCCAGCAACTCATCTGCACGCTTGCGTCTGTCCTTGGCCGAAGCTCCCTTGATCTCCATCGAAAACGTAATGTTTTCCCAGACCTTCATCAGCGGAAACAATGCGAGATTCTGGAAAATCAGGGCCGTTGGCCGCTTGTTCGGGCCAATCCCGCGCATATTGTTGCCGCCAATCAGAACATTGCCTTCGCTTGGCTCCAGAAAACCGGACACCGCGCGTAAGATGGTCGTCTTGCCACAGCCAGACGGGCCCAGGAACGAAAAGAAATCGCCTCCGTTGATTTTGACATTCGCGTCGCGCACAGCAACGAAATCTCCAAAGCGGATCCAGAGATTCTCAAGATCTACGCCTACCCCAGCACTCATGTGGCCTCTCCCTCGGTGCAACCGTCCGTTCGGAGGCGAGCCCCCGGCCGATGCAGATAGCATCCGGTTGATAATATGTTGAATTTACGCTCTCAGGCGTGTGGCTGGCCCCCGCATGAAACGGGAGCCAGATATGATCGCGCGATCAGGTAATCAGGCGCTTTTGAACTTGTTAACGAATTCGGTGCGCACATCCGCATACCAAGGAGCTTCGGCAGGCCATGGGTTCAGATTGGCCAGACTGTTGCCCGGATAGGCTTCCGCGAAGTTTTTCTTATAGATATCACCGGAATAATCGTCGGCCTTCAGCACCGGTGAGTTGTAGCCGTGGCTGTCGATGGCTTTGCCCGCAGGTTCCTGTTCGTAAGCATAGTCAATAAAGGCATAGACCTGCTCTTCGTTCTTGGCACCGACCGGCATCGACATCCCGTCGACCCAGGCCATCGCACCCTCAACCGGTGCCTGATAATGGACCGGTTCACCTGCAGATTTCAGCGCCAGCGGCGGTCCATCCCAGGTCTGGCCAACAACAACACCTTCGTTCAGCAGGCCGTTTTTCTGAGAATCCGCATCATTCCAGATCAGCTTGATGCGGTTTTTACGCGCCACGCACCAATCAGTGACCTGCCCCCAAACCTTACGCATGGTCTCTTCGTCATCATAGGCCGCCCAGATTGAGCCCGGCTCCATTTCACCGGAAGCTTCCATATAGAGACCTGCACCCAGCATCATCGAATGTGCGCGGCCCATGGTTTTGCCTGCGTTTTCTTCACTCCAAACATCCCCGTAAGACGGTGCATCCCCGGAAGGCAGCCATTTGTCCGTACGGTAGGCGATGCCCTCGGTGCCCCAGATATGCGGCAACCAATGCGCACCATCATCGTCGAAGTTCCAGGCATCCGTACCGATCTTGGCCATTGCCGGGTTCACCGCATCCATATTGACCTTGTTGAGGTCGAACGGCTTCAGCAGCTCCAGCGGACCCCATTGCAGGGAACGGTTATTGGTCGGTGAAACGATATCGAAACCCTGACCCTTCGTTGCCTTCATCTTGTTGATGATTTCTTCGTTCGACCCGATACCCGTGTAATTCACCTTGATCCCGGTTTTGGCCTCAAACCCGGCGATGAACTCGGGCGGCAGATAATCCGACCACATTAGAATGTTGATCTCACCGGAGGATGCCAGTGCGCTCTTGGAGTAGAGCGGTGCTGCCAGCGCTGCCGCGCCTGCTCCCTTCAGAATGGAGCGGCGGGTTACTTTGGACTTTGCAGTCATCTTGTCTTTCTCCCTATGGAACTGTTGGTCTTTTGTTTTTGCTTTTGGTGGTGAAACTCTGCGGAACACACTCCTGTTGCTACAGTGACAGATTCAGAATTCGATAAGGCCAGACGATGTCGGGCAGGCACATTTATGGGGCCAGTTTCAGCTCTCCACCGTCAACGATCAGAACAAGGCGCTTATGCGCTTTTCGACAAGGATGCCGACTCTCACATTGTCTCACACGGATCAGTCTGCGCCCCGGAGGCCCCTCACGTCAACGCTGCAACACTGTGGCAGCGTTCACAAAATCGCCGAGGCGCTCAAACCGCCATACCGATAAGCGCAACCCCGACCGCCATCAGGACAGCTGCCCCGAGGCGGCGCTGCCAGTTGCCCTCCTTCAGGATCAGGAAGCCAATCAGCGCTGCGAAGATGACCGATGTTTCACGCAGGGCCGAAACCGCGCCAAGCGGTGCGAAGTTTTTCGCAAACAACACCAGCCCATACGCGCACATCGACACCAGACCACCCGCGATTCCCAACGCCCAAACTCTGAGCGGCAATCCGGGCAATGTCTCTCGCTTTCGCAAGATGACAAACACCGCGACAAAGATGTGCAGAAAGGCACCCCAGGCCCAGTAGCTGACTGTATTCCCCGACAGCCGTACACCGATACCATCAACCAGCGAGTATACCGAAATGCAAAACCCGGTACCCAGCGCGTACCATAACGCCCCCCGCCCGACACCGGATCGCAGCGCTTTCCAACTGCTCAGCTGGATCCCCAAAGCAATAAGCGCAATCCCGAACCAAGCCTGTAGGGGCAGCATTTCCCCAACGAAAATCATCGCCCAGAGTGAAACCAGAGCAGGCACGATTCCGCGCGCAATCGGGTAGACCACGCTCAGATCACCATGCTGATAGGCACGCCCCAGCATGTAAAAATATCCGAAATGCACGACGGTCGAGAGGCCAATATAGGGCAGGCTCGCCACCGCAGGCAAAGGCAGCGACGCCACCATGACCGCGCCGGGAAGAACATGCCCCAGCGCCACCAACCCCAACGTCGTGGGTCGATCTGTTGCGGTCTTGACGATGGCGTTCCAGATCGCATGCAGCAATGCAGCCGACAGGATGATGGCAATCACAAATGGAGTCATGTCAGGCTTTCAGATCTGGCAGGGCGCCACTGGAAGGCATCAATCCATTTCCTCGGCAGGCATATCCTGGATCAGGCGCGTTTCCAGCAACTGTCCGTTCCGATAGAGGATCGGATAGGCGATAGCTGCGATATGACTGTTAAATTCCCGCAGCGCGCGCAAGGTCTCAAGATGGATATCGGAACTCTCGAAACTCTCCGCAGCCCCTCTCTGGAGCCTACGCAGATGGCGCTTGCGGCTGTCACGTTCCATGCGCTTCACCTCCGTCTTCTCTAGGCTCAGCAGACGCGCGCTTTCCAGATCGTCCGAGATCAGCACATTGGAGGCCAGCTGCATATTGGCGACAATGACCTCGTGCATACGGGTGATCTCGGCCCAACCTTCCTTCGAAAACCGCACGCCTTTCTTGTGCATTGAGGTTGCAAGGGTGGCGAGGCGTTCGTCCACCACATCTCCCGCCGTCTCCAGCCGGATGGCATATTCCACCAAGTCGCGGGCCACTTTCGCGTTTTCCTTGCCAAACCCCTCACTCGGCATGCCCGCCACATAACTCCGGATACCTGACAGGCAATTGTTCACCTCCCGGTCCAGCGCCTGTACTGCCCTGATCTGAGTACGGTCACCATGTTGGTAGAGATCCGGAACAGGTCGAAACATGGCGCTAACCAGATCCGACATTCGCAACAGTTCCCGTTTGAGACTGCTGATCGCCTGATTGGGCTGCCTATAATCGTCCGTATTCAGCACACTGACGGGCATCCCGTGCGCTGTATCCTGCGGCGTCGCCGGATTCGGTACCAGACCTGTCAGCACCCCGTGCAGCATACCGCAAAACGGCAGCGCCAATATCAACAACGATGTGTTGAACAACAAATGCGCATAAACCAGCGTCTGCCCCCCCTCAGGCGCGCCCAGAATACCGGTTCGCAACGCCATATTGACGCCAAACAGGCACAGCACGGCCCAGGTCCCGCGCAGCCCCAGATTGGCCAGCGGTATTCGCCGCCCTGGCGCTGGCATCCCTCTGCTCAGCCAGACCGGAATGAACGCAGAGCCGAAATTCGCACCCAACACCAAAGACAGGCCAGCCGCAAAGGGGATCGCATCAATCTGCACCAAGGTGACACACATCAAAATAGCCGCCACCGAGGAGTGCATGACAAAGGCGAGTGCAGCCCCGACAAGGAACGCGGTGATGTAGTCCCGTGCCAGGTATTCTGCAATCGCGGGCAAAAACGCGCTTTCCCGGATCGGGTCCATCGCCTCACGCAGAAAACGCAAGGAAATCAAGATGAACGCAATCCCCATCAGGATGCGCCCCATCTGACGGGCTTTTTTTGCCTCAACCTTGACGAAGAGATAGCCACCAACCGCCAGCAGCACCGGCACCAGCCAGTCCAGACGGAACGACAGAAGCTGAATGATCAACGCGGAGCCCAGATCCCCGCCCAGCACAATCGCCAACCCGGAGGCAAAGGACAGCATCCCCCCAGCCGCGAACCCGGACGTCAGCAAGGCAACCGCTGCAGAACTTTGCAGCACGATGGCCATGCCAACGCCGACGAAACTAGCCTGCACGAGGCTGCGCTGTTCGGTCAAGAGACGCTGAAACGTAGCCCCATAGCTGCGTTCAATGCCGGTGCGCACCATACGCACTGCAAAAAGAAGCAGCATGACAGCACCGGCGAGGCTGGTAAGAAAGCTCAATATGGCCATAGGCTCGTGTCTTTTCCTTCTGTCGGGCAGTTTCTAACGGCTGCCGATCTTTATTTGGCGCCCAACGGAAGCCCGTCTACGCAACTGTACCCACGGCTCACTCGAGCAAAGAGGCCCGTTTCTTTGCTTTCACCTCGCTCGCCGCTTCAGCATCCTGTGTTGGCGCCAACTCAAGGCCAATCCCCCAGGTCTCCAACGCACGGCGATACTTCCGGCCGGGCAAGACATCGGTCATCAGCAGGTCCAGCATCTCCGGTTGTGGCCCCCGGTGCGGCGCCATGTCACCGAACTTCGGGTGGGCCAATATCAACAGCGTCCGTTCGGCGGCCTGCGCAACCACCGCCGCGAGTTGGGCCTCCGTCGCACTGTGGTAGAGGGCGCCGTGTTTGGCAGAAAATGCATCAGCCGACAACACCGCCAGATCCAATGCAAATGCGCGTACCTGCTGTTCGGCAACATGACCAAACGTGCCACGTTCGTTGCTCTGGATTTCTCCGCCAAGAAAATGCACCCTGTTGCCGTTGTGATTGGCCAGCGTCTGCGCAACGCCAATGGAATTGGTCACCACTGTCAGATTGGCTCGGCAACGCAGTTCCTTTGCGACGAACGCAGTGGTGGATCCCACATCAAGAAAAATCGCCATCCCGTCTGTGATCTGCGGTAGAACTCCGGCGGCGATGCTCTGCTTTTCTTCGGTATATTTGGAGATCCGCCGACAGAAACTATCCGCGGTATCCGGTCCACTCAGATAGGCGCCACCATGGACCCGTTGTACCAACCCCTGCTTGGCCAACGCCTTGATCGTGCGCCGCACAGTTTCTTCCGAAACACCCAGTACCTTGGCCAGTTCTCCACTGCGCGCTGAACCGCCCAGACGGCGCAGAGCCTCTAGCAGTTCGAGTTCGCGATGGGACATTTTCTGGTCTGCTGGCACCCGGTGACCTCAGTGCAGGAGTGTTGAATAGGCGGCCAGTGAACCACAGCTCAATCAAAAAAATCAAACAAGAAAACACAAAAACCCACATTATCGGTCAATTCTGACCGTATTGAGCCGGGAAACTCTTTGCCATGAAGGCGATTTCGGGCTTATCTGGCGTCAATTACCGTGAGGAAGGTCTCTATGAGCCGATGTTCAGATCAGCGCAGGAATGTCCTGTTCATCCTGATTGACCAGATGCGGGCCGACTGCCTGTTTGGCGCCTTAGCAGAGCATGTGGCTTTGCCCAATCTTCGCGCCCTGATGGGGGATGCCGTCACCTTTCAGAAAAACTACACCGTCGTGAACCCCTGCGGGCCGTCGCGCGCATCTATCCTGACCGGCCAGTATGCGATGAACCACCGCTCCGTTCGCAATGGCACCCCCTTGCGGCATGATACACCGAACCTCGCCTCGGAGATGCGCAAGGCAGGCTATCTGCCAATGCTGTTTGGGTACACTGACACGTCGCATGATCCCCGCGTATATCACCCCAATGACCCGGCGATGCAAACATACGAATACCCGATGAGCGGGTTTCATGAGATGCTGGAGATGCGGATGGAAATGTCGCACCCATGGCGCGCACATCTTCTGAACAAAGGTTACACATTCGACCGCTACTGGGACATCTACAAACCGGTATCTCCAACCGGGGATGCCCCGCGTCTCAACGATCCGGCCCTGTATCGAGCTGAGGACAGTGACACCGCATTCCTGACCGACCGATTTTTGGCAACCCTGCCCGGATACAGTGACCAGAATTGGTTCGCGCATCTGACCTATATACGCCCGCATCCGCCTCTCGTGGCGCCAGCACCCTACAACCGGATGTATGATCCTACGTCCCTGCCCCTGCCGCAACGTCTTGCCACTGTTGAGGACGAGCGTGCAGTCCATCCGTTTTTTGATCCAGCCACCCGTGCCTCCTCGCCTGCATCCTTTGTCGAGGGGTTCCCCGATCTAGAACCTAGTGACGAGGTGATCCAAACGCTTCGGTCGATCTATCTGGGCCTTGCCAGCGAGGTCGACGCCCATATCGGTCGGGTTATGGCGTATCTCCGCGATAGCGGTCAGCTGGAGGATACGCTTGTGGTGCTCAGCGCAGATCATGGGGAAATGCTGGGCGACCGACACAGCTGGGGGAAATTCTCGGTCTATGAGGCGGCCTATCACACGCCGCTGATCATTCGCCAACCTGGCAACGCAGCACGCGCCGGGGCTGTGGTGCACGACATCACCGAATCCGTCGACCTTGCACCGACCATCTTGGACTGGGTGGGCCAGCCTATTCCGAACGCAATGGACGGGCGCTCCCTGCTACCGCTGCTTGCCGGAAACACTCCAGGCAACTGGCGCAGCTACAGCTATTCGGAACTGGATTTCGCCGAACCGGAGCGCCCCAACATCTGGCAGCAGCACCTGGGCACGGATGCGAGCTGTTCCTGTCTTGCGATTCTGCGCGATGCGCGATTCACACTGGTGGAGTTCGCCGCCGACTTGCCGCCACTGCTGTTTGATCACGACGATTTGGGCGAGGCCGTCAATGTCGCGGAGCACCCGGACTATCAAGGTGATTTGGCCCGGCTGACGCGACAGATGTTGCGCCATCGCATGCGCAACATGGATCATACGCTGTCGCTGGACACCATCACCCCACAGGGGCCGCGCAGGCAGCTGCGCCATAGGCCGACGCTCATTCCAGGCCGCCAGGATGACTGATCTGCGCAGTATTGCCCGCAGGTTCTTCGCAGCAGCGGTTGCCCGCGCCAATCCTGCCGCGGCCCTGGCCGAAAGCCTGCGACAACACCCGCCCGCCCTGCCGCAACCGGGTGGGCGCCTGATCCTTGTCGCGCTTGGGAAAGCCGCCGTTCCTATGATCCGGCAAGCTATGGCGATTCTGCCGCCCCCGGACCGCGCAATTGCTGTGACCAATCCAGAGAATGTTGCTGATCTGTCAGATGTTGAAGTTCTGGCAGGCAACCACCCCGTCCCGCACCAGATGAGTCTGGCCGCGGGGGGCGCCCTGCGCTCAGCACTCAGCAATCTGAACGCTAAGGACAGGGTAATCGCGCTGATATCAGGCGGTGGCTCCGCTCTGGCGGTAGCGCCTGCGGGAGGTCTCACGCTTGCTGACAAAACCGCTGTGACGGATCTGCTGCTCGGAGGCGGTGTCGACATCACCCAGATGAACCTGATCCGCCAGCAGCTGTCGGAGCTGAAGGGCGGCGGCTTGTTGCGCGCGGCGCAGCCCGCGCAGGTGTTCAGCTATATCCTCTCGGATGTCATCGGCGATGATCTGAGAGCCATCGCCTCAGGCCCCACAGTGGCACCATTGGGCTCGCGGGCAATGGCGCGCGACTGTCTTCTGTCTCATAATCTGTGGGAGGGGTTGCCTCACGCGGTTCAAACCCATCTGACAACACCGGAGGAGCCGCAGCAGTCGCCCGCGAATTCCAGCGTGACGTCAGCCCATCTGATCGGGTCAAACCGCCATAGCCTGGGTGCTGTGCGCGATCAGGCAAGGCGCGACGGCTGGTCGGCACATATCGTCAGCGATGCACTTATCGGTGATGTCGAGGTGGCAGCAACAGAAATTCTCGCCGCAACCAAAGAACAGGAGACCGGTCGCCCTACTGCTCTGATTTTTGGCGGTGAAACCACTGTACAGCTAACCGGCAGCGGCCGTGGCGGACGGAACCAAGAGCTGGCATTACATATCGCCCGCCTGGGGCGTCGCGCCCTCAAAGAGCGTTGGACCTTCCTATCCGCAGGCACCGATGGGCGTGACGGTCCGACAGATGCAGCAGGCGGTGTTGTCGATAGCGGAACCTGGCAGCGTATCGGTGACAACGGTGGCAACCCCGATGCCCTCCTCAGAAATAACGACAGCAACGCTGCGCTGAAGCTGGCGGGAGATCTCCTTATGACGGGTGGAACCGGCACCAATGTAGCCGATGTCCAAATCATGCTGCTGTCCCCGCGGTAGACCTGCGCCCCTATTCGTCCAGTTGATGCAGCTCGTTCAACAAATCCAGCAACGCCTCGTAGCGATCCTCCCCCATTTGGGTACGAGTGCGCGCAATCACGGCAAGGCTGGCCTCAAGATTATCGTCAATGACCTGCGCCCCCGCCGAGGTAATGCTCACGATCTGGCGGCGGCGGTCTATCTGATCCTTCGTACGCTGGATCAGCCCCTTGTCCTCAAGCTTCTGCAAGATGCGTGTCAAACTTGGCAGCAGAAGACAGGCCCGTTCAGAAATCTGCGTAGGGTCGATACCTCCGGTTTCCTGAACAACACGCAGCACACGCCACTGCTGCTCCGTCAAACCGGCGTCGCTCAGCAGCGCGCGGATAGGTCCCATCACACGCTCCCGGGCGCGCAGCAGCGCGATGGGCAAGGATCGGTCTGTGCTTGGTAACTGCTTGGTCATGACCAATTATCGCCGCCCCGGCGCACAAAGGCAAATCTTCAATGCAGGCGTTACCAAGAGAGTGTTTCTGAAAACGGCACGTACAGGGCAGCCGCCTGCCCAGATGGGCAAAATGGCGCTCAACCAATCGTATCTATTGATATAAATCCGCTGTGTAGACAGATTTTAATACACATGTTAATCACATGAAGTCTCGTGGGTTTCTCCCTCTCAGCGCAAAGGACAGCAAATGAACTGGACTGACTTTTCCTATTGGGGGCGCAAGATTGCCGACTGGACGCAAGACTATCATCAGACGGTTGGTGACAGGCCGGTCCGCGCCAGAACCGAACCCGGTGATGTTCTGAATGCGCTCCCCGCCACGCCGCCCGAAACCGGTGAAGACATGGAAGCTATCTTTGCCGATTTTGAAGCAGTCGTGATGCCCGGTATCACCCATTGGCAGCATCCACGGTTCTTTGCCTACTTCACCTCCAATGCCGCTGCCCCATCGGTTTTGGCTGAATTCCTCACCTCTGCCATCGCGCCGCAATGCATGCTCTGGCAAACCTCTCCTTCGGCGACCGAGATGGAAACCCGCATGATGGACTGGCTGCGCCAGGCGCTTGACCTGCCGGAAGAGTTTCAGGGTGTCATTCAGGATAGTGCCTCCTCCGCCACCCTCGCGGCAGTCCTCACAATGCGGGAAAAGGCGCTGAACTGGCAGGGTAATGAGCAAGGGCTGTTTGCCCAAAAGACCTTGCGGATCTACTGCTCTTCGGAGGTACACACCTCCGTCGACCGCGCCATCTGGGTTGCAGGTATCGGCCAGCAAAATCTAGTCCGTGTTCCGATCAAGGGAGACTGGCGTGGCATGGACCCGGAAGCGCTGGACGCAGCAATTGAGGCCGACATCGCGGTCGGCCACCAGCCCGCCGGCGTCATTCTCTGTGTCGGAGGGACGGGAGTTGGGGCCACCGACCCGGTCGATCAGGTGCTTGATGTGGCCGAAAAATACGGTCTCTATACCCATGTGGATGCCGCCTGGGCCGGCTCTGCCATGATCTGCCCCGAATACCGCGATTACTGGCCTGGCATTGAGCGCGCCGACAGTATCGTTTTCAACCCACACAAATGGCTAGGGGTGCAGTTTGATTGCTCTGCCCATTTCCTGAAAGATCCGGACGATCTGGTCCGGACGCTGGCCATAAGCCCCGAATATCTCAAAACCCATGGCAAAGACGGCATCATCAACTACTCTGAATGGTCGGTGCCCTTGGGGCGCCGTTTCCGCGCGCTCAAAATCTGGTTTCTGATCCGTACCTACGGTCTGGAAGGGCTGCGCCAACGGTTACGCAACCATGTGACATGGTCACAGCAACTGCACGATCGGCTCAAGTCAGAGCCTGATTTCGAGATCGTAACACCGCCAATGTGGTCTCTTTGGTCCTTTCGCTATCAACCCAATGGAGCCGCAGATCTGGACGATCTGAACCTGCGATTGGTGAACGCAATCAACGACGATGGTCGCATTTATCTGACCCAAACCCGCGTTGATGGGGCTTTGGTGATCCGCTTTCAGGCAGGGCAATTCGAAACAACCGAAGCCGATGTCATGATGGCCCATGATGTCATCACCGAAATCGCTCGAACGCTCGAGTGATGACCAACCCACTCCGCCGAGGCTGATGCCTGACCGCTGGACAAGCCACTGCGCGGGGCGATACCTTTTTCCTCAGTTGCGCCCGACCCGAACAGACACAACCGATTGCGCCCGATCCAAACCGGAGAGTTTCCATGCCCGCACCCAAAAATATCTTCAAACAGGCGCTGGCCAACGGAGATCGTCAAATCGGCTGCTGGATGAGTTTTGGCGAAGCGGCCGTCGCCGAAGTCATGGGGACCTGTGGCTTTGACTGGCTGGTGATCGACGGGGAGCATGCCCCCAATGACATCCGATCCATTCGTGATCAACTGATGGCACTGGCGGCATCGGACAGCCATCCGGTGGTGCGCGTGCCAGTGGGTGAGACATGGATCATCAAACAGGTGCTGGACGCCGGTGCGCAAACCGTTCTGGTCCCTATCGTGGAGGATGCAGATCAGGCCCGCGAACTTGTGCGCGCCTGCCAGTACCCGCCGCATGGCACCCGTGGTGTCGGCGCGACAGCAGCGCGGGCGACCCTGTTTGGTACCGCCAGCGACTACATTCAAACCGCCGATCAGCAGATCTGCCTACTGCTACAAGTCGAAAATCGTAAAGGCATCGAAAATCTCAACGAAATTCTGGCGGTGCCGGGTGTTGATGGCATTTTCATCGGGCCTGCCGATCTCTCCACAGATATGGGTTTTGAGGGCAATTCGGCCCACCCGGAGGTGCGGGCCGTGATTGCCGACGCGCTGGCGCGAATCAAGGCCGCAGGCAAGGCGCCGGGCATACTGGGCACCTCGCCTGAGGCCACCCAGGCTTATTTCGATATGGGGGCGCAATTCCTCGCCGTCGGGATTGATGTCATGCTACTGGCCAAGAGCGCGCGCGCCCTCGCCACGGACTGGACATCGAAGTAGCCCCAGACACACCACGAGACAAAACCGCATAAGAAAATACGTATTTTCGCGCAATTGACCCGTTTGACACCTCGCCGCTAGCCTGCCACGACAGGAGCGAGACCGCGCCAGACGGCTTGGCGCGCCACGAGGGAGTTACAGGATGAAACGCACATTTGCTGCGGGGATGGTCTCCGCACTGACGCTGACGTCAGCTATGGCCACCGCCGCCTTTGCTGATATCAAAATCGCCCATGTCTATGGCAAAACCGGCCCGTTCGAGGCTTACGCCAAACAGTCACACGACGGGCTGATGCTGGGGCTGGAATACGCCACCGGTGGCACCATGGAGGTGAACGGCGAGAAGATTGTGGTGATCGAAAAAGACACCCAGCTCAAGCCCGAGAATGGCAAGGCGCTACTTGAGGAGGCCTATGGCGATGATGAGGTCGATCTGGCCATCGGGCCGGTCAGCTCCGGAGTTGCGCTGGCGATGCTACCGGTTGCCGAAGAATACGAAAAACTGCTGATCGTAGAGCCGGCCGTCGCTGACTCCATTACCGGGTCGAACTGGAACCGCTATATCTTCCGGACCTCGCGCAACTCCTCACAGGATGCCGTGGCCAGCGCCATCGCCCTGGCCGGGGACAATGTGCATATCGCAACGCTGGCGCAGGACTATGCCTTTGGCCGCGACGGCATCGCCGCCTTCCGCGAAGCCCTTGCCGCGCAGGGTCACGAGATCGTCCACGAAGAATTCGCACCGACCGATACCACTGACTTCACGGCGGCCGGAGAACGGATCTTCAACGCAATGAAAGATCTCGAAGGCGAAAAGAAGCTTTTCATCATCTGGGCCGGTGGCGGCAACCCTTGGGCCAAAATCAACGCCATGGATCCCGGCCGTTTCGGGATCGAATTTGCCGGTGTTGGCAATATCCTGGCCGCTCTGAAGGGGTTCAAGGACTTCGCAGGCATGGAAGGTGGCACCTATTATTACTATGAGCTGCCCGACAACCCTGTGAACGACTGGCTCGTCAAAACCCATTTCGAGCGGTTCGACAGCCCCCCTGATTTCTTCACCGCGGGCGGCATGGCCGCTGGTATCGCTGCCGTCGAAGCAATCAGAAAAGCAGGTTCTACCGATACCGAAGCGCTGATCACCGCGATGGAAGGCATGGAGTGGGAAACCCCGAAGGGCACCATGCAATTCCGGGCTGAAGATCATCAGGCGCTGCAGCCGATGTATCACTTCAAACTGCGTGTCGAAGACGATGTGGAATGGGCGATCCCTGAGTTGGTTCGCGAGCTGAGCATCGACGATCTGCCGATCCCAGTGCGTAACTGATCTTACTCTTCTCACGGGTCCGGCGCATGCGGTGCCGGGCCCTGTCACGCACCAAAAGATCGCACCTGCCGGTGCCAGGCGGACAACCCCGATTTAATCCCTGTTCAAACGGATCCGTTCATGACTGCCCCCCTTCTGACCACCGATGATCTGACTGTACGCTTCGGTGGGCATGTGGCTGTCGATGCGGTTACATGTGCCTTTCACGCCGGAGAACTGACCGCCATCGTCGGCCCCAACGGCGCCGGGAAGACCACATATTTCAACCTGATTTCCGGGCAGATCCCAGCCAGCGCCGGACGCGTCACACTTAACGGTCAGGATATCAGCGCCGCCTCCGTTTCAGCCCGCACAAAGGCCGGTATCGGACGCGCCTTTCAGATGACCAACTTGTTCCCCGATCTGACCGTATTGGAGAATGTCCGTCTGGTGGTTCAGGCCAAAGCCAGGCGCGGCTTCAATCTCTGGTCAGTGGTGACAGGCCACACCGATCTTATGGATCAGGCCGAAGAAATCCTGGCCCGTGTGCGCCTTCTGGATGAGCGTAACCAGATCGTCTCAGAGCTGTCCCACGGCAATCAGCGCAAGCTGGAAGTCGCTCTTTTGATTGCCCTCGATCCACTGATCTACATGTTTGACGAACCAACCGCTGGTATGAGTGTCGACGAGGCCCCGGTCGTGCTGGACCTCATCGCGGACCTGAAGGCGCAGACCGACCGCACCGTCCTATTGGTTGAGCATAAGATGGATGTGATCCGAACGCTGGCCGACCGTATTATCGTGCTGCACAATGGCGCGCTGGCTGCGGATGGTGCCCCGGCCGAGGTGATGGCCTCGGATATCGTACAAGAGGCCTATATGGGGCGCGGACTTGAGGGAGTTCTGGATCATGTCTGATCTCCCTCACACTGAGACCATCGGCGATCCCATCCTTCGGATTGAAGGGATCTATACGAATATTGCGCAGTATCATATTCTTCAGGGCGTCGATCTCAACGTCCCGCGCGGCGGCGTTACCATGCTGCTGGGGCGCAACGGCGTCGGTAAAACCACCACCCTGCGCAGCGTGATCGGGCATTGGCGGGCTCATCGCGGGCGTATCCTCTTTGACGGCGATGACATCACTCGGATCCCCACCGCCAACATAGCGCGCTCAGGCCTGGGATTCGTGCCCGAAGACATGGGCATCTTTGCCGATCTGACCGTGGAGGAAAACATGGTGCTGGCCGCTGTGTCCGGCCCAATTGATCCCGCACGTCTGGACTGGATCTTTCAGGCGTTTCCGCCGCTGAAGACATTCTGGACATCCGAAGCCGGCAATCTCTCCGGCGGGCAGAAACAAATGCTGTCGATTGCCCGCGCTATGATCGAAGAACGCAAACTCTACCTGATTGACGAACCAACCAAGGGGTTGGCCCCTGCAATCATCTCCACCATGGCCCGCGCGCTAAAGGACCTAAAAGATCAGGGAGCCTCAATCCTGATGGTCGAACAGAATTTCGCCGTCGCCAAAGCGCTTGGCGATACCGCGAACGTGATGGACGATGGCCGCGTGATCTGGTCCGGAGAGATGGCCGAACTCGCCGGTGATCCCACTCTACAGGAACAGCTGATGGGCCTCAGCATGGAAGCGAAGTGAACGATGTCTGACGAGAGCAACATACTCCGCAATTCCTGCATCGGACAGGAGATGAGCCGATGACCACAGCCCCTGAACATAGCCCAACAATGGCTCGGTCTTCTGTTGCCGATCGGCTGGCGCCTTGTGCGCCGCTTATGCTGGTTCCGGTCTTGGCGATTGCCGGTCTGATCGCGGTGCAGAACCCCGCCAGCTGGCTGACCCTGACGGTATCCGGACTGGCCATGGGGATGATGATCTTCCTGATGGCCTCGGGGCTGACCCTGGTGTTTGGGCTGATGGACGTCATAAACTTCGGTCACGGAGCCTTTGTCTCGGTCGGGGCCTTCATCGGGATTTCCGTCCTGCTGACACTGGGTCACCTGACCAATGCCCCGTCACTGGGGCTAAACCTGCTGGCAATCCTGGTTGCGGTTCTTGCCGCTATGGCTGCAACCGCCGTTATGGGCTGGGCCTTCGAACGGGTGATTGTCAAACCCGTCTATGGCAACCACCTCAGCCAGATCCTTGTCACCATGGGTGGGCTGATCATCGCAGAACAGCTGATCATTGTGCTATGGGGTCCAGAGGAAATCTATTTCACCCGCCCCGAAGCGCTAAAAGGCGCGCTCACCTTCGGCGATGCCGCGATTGAGAAATACCGGCTGGTCACAGTCGGCGTTGGATTGGCAGTCTTTGCCGCCATGCGGTTCGTCCTGCGCCGCACCAAGATCGGCCTGATCGTCCGGGCAGGTGTTCAGAACGGGGAAATGGTTGCGGCACTGGGATACCGGCTAAGGTTGGTTTTCATCGGTGTTTTCATCGCCGGATCGGCATTGGCCGGCCTTGGGGGCGTTATGTGGGGCCTCTACCAAGAGGTGATCACCGCCCATATGGGCAATCAGGCGATGATCCTGATCTTCATTGTGGTGATCATCGGCGGCCTGGGGTCGGTTGAGGGCTGCTTCATCGGCGCGCTGCTGGTCGGGCTGCTGCAGAACTATGTCGCCTTCGTTGAGCCGAAACTGGCCCTTGTTTCCAATATCGCCCTGATGGTGGCCATCCTGATGTGGCGTCCGATGGGCATGATTCCGGTGGTAAAGGCAAAATGATCCGTTCCCTTCTCTCTGGCGATCTGCCGCGCTCCCGCGTGCTGGCACTGCTGCTTGTGGTTATCCTGATCTGTCTGGCCTTCGCGCCATTTCTGTTCCCCGGCGTTCGCACTGTCGATACGGCCGCGCGCATCTGCATATTTATCGTGTTGGTTGCCAGTTACGATCTCTTGCTGGGGTACGGTGGTATCGTCAGCTTTGCGCATACGATGTTCTTCGGCATGGGCGCCTATGGGGTTGCCCTAACCTCAACCCATATGGGGCGTGGCTTTGACGCGCTGGCAATCGGGTCTATTTCGGGGGCGGCGCTCGCAGCGGTTCTGGCGCTGCTGATCGGGTTGTTTTCCCTTCGTGTTCGAGCAATTTTCTTCGCCATGATCACGCTCGCTGTTGCTTCTGCCGTGGCGGTCCTGGTCAGCCAGCTTTCAGGTCTCACAGGGGGCGAAGATGGGCTGACCTTCAAGACCCCACGCGAACTGGGGCCTGCGTTCAAATTTGGCAAAGAGACGTTTGACGGCACATTGTTCGGGGTCAAACTGAACGGAAAATTGCTGACCTACTACCTGATTTTCGGCGGCAGCGCGTTGCTGTTCCTGGCTTTACTGCGGGTCGTAAACTCGCCGTTTGGCCGCGTGCTGCAAGCGATCCGGGAAAATGACTTCAGGGCGGAGGCGATTGGCTACCGTGTCGTCTACTATCGCGTCACCGCCACCTGCCTCTCGGCTGCGATAGCAGCGTTGTCAGGATCTCTCTATGCGATCTGGCTGCGCTATGTGGGGCCGGACACCACCCTGTCGATGACAATTATGATCGACATTCTTCTGATGGTCGTCATTGGCGGCATGGGCACCATCTACGGTGCAGTCATCGGCGCAACCCTGTTCGTGCTGGCACAGAACTATCTGCAAAACCTGATGGGTGTTCTCTCTAGCATGACCGAAGGACTACCTCTGCTGCCCGAACTGCTCAGCCCGGACAGGTGGCTGTTGTGGCTGGGGGTCCTGTTCATTCTCAGCGTCTATTTCTTCCCCAGCGGTGTGGTCGGCCGCCTACGCGGCCAACGCTAGCGCGCAGATCAGCGCAGGATCTGGCCTTCGGGCCAGCTCAGCTCCGTCTCGATCTCGATCACCTCGGTCGCGCCGGCGGCAATCTCCATGTCCCATGCCAGGATACCACGCTGCTTCTCGACGTTTTCTTCCGTCGGTGCAGGTCGGGCGTCCCAGGAAATCTCCAGCGCGTCCTGCTGAGAATAGGGCACCCGGTCCAGCACGCGCAGCGGCCAGGCCCGGTCTGTCAGATTCTCCACCTCAATCTCGACCCGGCGGACCTGCTCTGAGCTGCGCGAAATCAGCCCTTGCTCCCCCTCACTCTGGTCCAGAATATCGCGGCTCAGGGTCAGACCTTTGATCGCTCCAAACCCCAAATCCGCCTCTGCTCCCGGTGCCAGCCCCGCAAAATCCGCAACCGCAATCAGTTTACCATCGACGAAATGGGCAGCCTGCGTCGCAGCCAGCAGCTGTTCACCAAATTCATTGGTGAAGCGCACCATACGGTAGGCGGTCTCATTGCGCAGCGGCACCGCCTGGGCCGTGAGCGTCGCGGTGGTCTTCAGACTGTCCATCTCCAACCGCAGCGCCTCCGCCCCTGATGCAACGGAGACCGGCGTATCAAACCCATAGACCGCGGCGACGCCACTGCGGTCGACAGACCATTGCCGCAGAATCTCATCAACCACCACAGCCGCTTCGATTATCGGTTCGTTCGCAAGATCCAATTCCATATCAGATGACAACCGCTGCTTCGATGTTGGAACGGGCATCGGTTTCTCAATCCGCCGCAGCTGTGGGAAAAGGCGCGATGGCCCTGATTGCCCCAAAGGTTCCGCCGTCGACAGCGTCAGCGCAACATCCTGCCAGTTTTCGCCGGTGTCCTGTGACAGGATCACACTACGGTTCAACGTCAGTTCCGGATCACCGCCAGTTGTGAGATGCAGCTCATAGCTCGGGGACCAGCCGATATTGCCTGCCCCCTCAGTCAGATAGTCCAAACGAATTGAGGTCGCACCCGCAGCGGCCGCCTCAACTGCGACCTCAATATAAAGGCGGTCATCATCCTCTGTCGTAAGAGCCGCAAGCGCGGCGCGCGCCTCGGTCAGGTTCTCCTGCAAGGTGGCGAGCGCTTGCTCTTTGCTGCGGGCATCAGCCTCGGCATCAACAATCTGGCGGTGATTTTCGGCGGCACGACGGCTGATCATCAGGGAGATATCAGCAAGCGCGGAGGCATCCGTGCCCACAAGCCCGTCATTGTTGCCAAGCTGCTCCAAAAAATGAATAGAGCTGCGCGCCGCATGGGCCGCGGCCCGGGCGCGCGCGGCCTCATCTTCCACCGCAGCGATCTGTGTTTCGATCTCATCTATCCGCGCCTCGGCGGCCTCAATCTCCGGTGTCGAAGCATCACGCGGCGGAACAAACTCATCTCGCACCCGGGTACTGATGCGGCGGGCACCGTCTATTTGAACCTGCAGGCTCGCCGTCTCCGCACTTCGCGGCACCCCTTGCAGGATCAGCTCATGTCGTCCCTCAGGCAACACTACGTCGGCGGTTCGGGTAATCTGTGCCAATCCTGGATACAGCGTGACCGCTGCGACCTGGCTGTCCACTTGTATCACGTCCGAAACCGCAGCTGAGGCAATATGTGTGGTCACGGCAAGCGTCGCGCTAAAGGTGAAAATTGAAAAAGCAGATCGCATAATCTCTCTCGACTGATGAACATTGCGGGACAATACCCCACCTGTCATCGAACCTAGAGACGCACGCGTGATGTTACCAGTTTCATTGGCGAAAGCCTGCGCATTACTCTCTCGACTCTGAGACTTCTCAGATATGTTCTGGCAAAGGTCCGCCGAAACGGGTTTCCAGTTCCACCCCCGGATAGCCCAGAAACCGACAGGTGCAGATTTCAACATGGCTATGGGCATCCCGCAGGCGAATGCGCCCGTCCTTCCGCTCCAGGTAGAATCCCTTGCTGCGCAGTGCGCGGATCAGATCCAGCCAATTCTTTGCGGTGCGGAAACTCTCGCTCAGGACCATTCTCAGCTGTGCTGCCATCTCTGCGTCCAACCGCGAGCTATTACGCGCGGTGGCCCAAGCACTTTCGCCCGCGCTTATGTACTCACCCGCTGTGATATCTTGCGTTGATCGTTTTTCCATCATGATCTTGTCCCCCATTTACCGTTGTCTAACCCCCATCAGACTAGTGGTATCAAGGCTGGCAAGAACAGCTGTACAAACGGTAAAGGGGCCGCCTCTTTCGAAGCAGCCCCCTACCTGAATGGATAGGTTTTTAGCCTTTTTTTAGAACTTCACGCCCCAGAAGCTCCGCGATCTGAACCGCATTCAGAGCAGCCCCTTTGCGCAGGTTATCGCTGACACACCACAGGTTCAGACCATTATCCAAGGTCGAATCCTGACGGATGCGGCTGATGAAGGTTGCGAAATCACCGACACATTCGACAGGCGTCACGTAGCCGCCATCTTCGCGCTTGTCGATCACCATGATGCCAGGTGCCTCACGCAGGATATCGCGCGCCTCGTCTTCATCAAGGAAGTCTTCGAATTCGATGTTGATCGCTTCGGAGTGACCAACAAAGACCGGCACGCGTACACAGGTCGCTGTCACCTTGATCGAGGGGTCAATAATCTTCTTGGTCTCGGCGACCATCTTCCACTCTTCTTTGGTCGAGCCGTCGTCCAAGAAAACGTCGATGTGCGGGATCACGTTGAAGGCGATCTGCTTGGTGTAGACACTCGGCGGCACGTCCTGTGTCGGGTTATAAACCGCTTTGGTCTGATCCCACAGTTCGTCGATCGCATCTTTGCCGGAGCCGGACACCGACTGATAGGTGGAGACCACAACGCGCTTGATCTTGGCACGATCATGCAGCGGCTTCAGCGCAACGACCATCTGCGCGGTGGAGCAGTTGGGGTTGGCGATGATGTTCTTCTTGGCATAGCCGTGCACCGCCTGCGGATTTACCTCGGGCACGATCAGCGGCACGTCGTGATCATAACGATAAAGCGACGAGTTATCGATGACGACACAGCCGGCCGCAGCCGCTTTCGGTGCGTATTTCTTGGTGGCGTCGGAGCCAACAGCAAACAGCGCCATATCCCAACCCGCAAAGTCGAACGTGTCCAGATCCTGGGTCGTCAATGTCTTGTCGCCGAATGTGACTTCGGTGCCGAGGGATTTGCGGCTCGCCAGAACTGCAATCTCATCCACAGGAAACTGGCGCTCCGCCAGAATGTTCAGCATTTCGCGACCCACGTTGCCCGTGGCGCCCGCGATAACGACGCGATAACCCATTTTGTTTCTCCAATTGTATCCGGCCTCGTGACCGGCTGCGGTGTCTTATCGGGAAAGCCCGCGCGAGGGAAGGCTAGATCAATCCAAGCTGTCGCGGCTGAGCAGATATATTGCGCACCCGGCCGCCAGAAACGCGAGGAGGAAACCAAAAATGACAAAATACGGTAAGGAAAGCTCCGCTCCGGTTGTTTCCGCATGCAGACGCCCACTGGCGAACTGCATGATTCCCACACCGCCAATGCCAAAGAAGTTGAGCATGGTCACTCCCCGCCCCACCAGATGCGGCGGCACAAAGGCACGTCCCTGCGCCAGAATGACCGGGAACGCCGCACCGAAGAAACCGACGGCCGCCATCAGAGCCACCACCAGCGGCACCGGCCCGTCGATGTACAACATCAAGCCACCCAGCGCTGCGCAGGCCAGAAGATTGCCACCAAGCACCACACCTTTGCGTGTCCCCAAAAGCCGATCCATCGGCCCATAGGCAAAGGTGCCGAGAATCATCGCACCCCCCATCACCAGACTGGCCACCCCAATCGCCTCGGAACCAAGACCAAAGACATCGCTCATATAAGGGCCGATCCACAGGCCTCGCAGCGCTGCCGATGGCGCATAGGCCACAAACATCATGATGAATATCGGCCAGAGCACCGGCATGCGCAGAATATCCAGCACTGAACCCTTGGGGCCGTCGCTGACCTCAACCCGCGCGGGGTCCTTCACTGTCAACGCAATACCAAGCGCTACCGCAGTCGAGATCCCCGCAAGCCCAAACAATGTACCGCGCCATCCCAGTACCTCAACCGCAAGCGCCGTTGGATAAGACGCCACCAGATTCCCAAGGGAGCCAACACCAAGCATCAGGGCCGCCAATGTCGCAAAGCGGCGCGGCGGATACTCGCGCGCGAATATGTAATAGGACGCCATGAGGACGGGCGAACATCCTACCCCGATCAGGACCATCGCAAAGCTGATGTGAACCGGCTGGCTGGCCAGCGCAAACACCAATGCCCCGCCGCCCCCGCCGAACAGCAACAACGCCGCAGCGGTACGGCTTGGCCCGATACGGTCCAACGCCCACCCCACCGGCAACTGCATGACGGCGAAGGTCAGGAACCAAAGTCCGGAGGCAAAGGCAAGATCCTCAGGCGAGGCGCCTAGGTCGGTTTGCAGAGCAGAACTGAGCACCGCCAGAAATGCGCGAAAGAACTGGCTGAGCACATAGCCCAGACATAAGATGATCAGCCCCGCCTGCATGAAATCCCCCGAATGAGATGCGCGGCCCCGGCAGATGACCTGGGCCAGAAATTCTGATCGGTCCACAGTGGCGATTTCGCACCAATTCACAAGAGCGCGAAACCACTTAGCCGTGATTGGTCGTGCGTCACAGCCGCACTAGGCTATGGTACCTACAGGATGAACGGATCGCATATGACACAGGATGGTTTCTACCACAGCCTCTCGCCCAGCCGCGATTTTGCCGGTTTGACACGGGCTGGCGCGTTTACCCCACTGCCCAGAGACTGGATGGTGGGCTGTTGTGATATCGTCAATTCCACGGATCTCATCGCATCCGGGCGCTACAAGACGGTGAATACCATCGGAGCCTCGGTTATCGCAGCCATGATAAACGCATTGCAGGGTGTGCCTTTTCCCTATGTGTTTGGCGGTGACGGGGCCTCCTTTGCGGTTGGTCCTGAACATGCCGATATTGCCCGTGACACCTTGGCTCGGTTGCGCAGCTGGGCCAGTGCTGAGTTTGACATTGACCTGCGCGCGGCACTGCTACCGGTGTCCTGGATCAGGGCCGAAGGGCTGGATGTTGCTGTGGCCCGCTATGCCGTATCCGAAGCCGCTGACTACGCGATGTTCGCAGGCGGTGGTTTGAACTGGGCCGAACGACAGATGAAGCTCGGCGGCTTTGAAGTGCCGCCCGCCCCGCTGCCCGATCCACCGGACCTGACCGGCCTGTCCTGCCGCTGGAATACAATCCCAGCCCGCAACGGCCTGATCCTTTCGGTGGTAGTGCAACCAGAACCAACGGCCTCCGCCAAGGATTTTGCAAAGATTGCCGGCGATATTCTCGCCGTGGCGGATAAGCTGCAACGCAATGGTCATCCGGTACCAGAAGGGGGGCCAAGCTTCAGTTTCCCGCCGCCAGGTCTGACACTTGAGGCCAAAATCTCACGCGGGAAAACCGCTCTGATCCTGCGCAAGGCCCAGCTGTTTATTCAGACAACATTGGCGGCGTATGCCCTTAGCCGAAAACGCCCGCTTGGCAGTTTTGATGCGCAGCATTATCGCAGGATGCTGGTGGCCAATGCCGATTTCCGAAAGTTCGACGATGGCCTCAAGCTGACGCTCGACTGCCCGCCACAAGTGCGCGACGACATTACGCGGATCCTGGAGAAAGCTGCGACCGCCGGTCATGCACGATACGGGCTCCACGAACAGGATGAGGCGCTGGTAACCTGCATTGTTCCATCGGTAATGCGCGACGATCATGTCCACTTCATCGATGGTGCATCTGGCGGCTATACCCAGGCCGCGCTGCGGATGGCGGCCTCAGACCGAGCAACGGCCTGAGACCCACCCTGGGCCGCCGCTCAACTACAGATCTCAGACCGGTTGGAAGTTGCCGCTTCGCGGTTCATAGCATTCCAACCCACCTTCGCCGATATCAGTCCAGAGGCCGTGCAGGCTCAATGTGCCATCACGTACGGCATTGTCGATGAACGGGAATGTCATCAGATTTTCAAGCGATGCCACAACTGCCTGACGCTCGAACTGACGCGCCTGTGTATCGGTATCCTCGATGTCCTCAACCAGCGAAAATTTCGGCTTCAGGATATCCATCCAGCGCCCGACAAAGCTCTCCTTGGCATCCAGTGCAGGTGCGTGACCTTTGCACATATCAATACAGCCCTGTACGCCGCCGCATTGTGAATGACCCAATACGATCAGATGCGCCACTTTCAGAACAGTGACAGCGTATTCGACCGTCGCACTGGTCCCGTGGTGGTCGCCATCCGGCTGATAGGGCGGCACCAGATTCGCGATATTGCGGTGGATGAAGAACTCACCCTGGTCGGCGCCGAAAATCGAGGTGACATGCACCCGGCTGTCACAGCAGGAGATAACCATTGCGCGCGGACGCTGGCCCTCACTGGCAAGCCGCCGGTACCAACCCTGATTTTCGCTATAGGTCGTGGCTTTCCACCCGTGATAGCGCGTCACCAGATAGCTGGGCAGGGGTTTTGCAAATTGCATCTGTTGTTCCTCGATTGACCTCTGGCAGGTCTGTTACCAAGGATTGTTAGCAAATTCGAGAGATTTGACCACCCGCTTGGAAACCTTTTGACAACTTCTGAGGCCCAAGTTTGGCCCGTGCCGTGGGGGCATGAATATATGGGGTTTAATGTGGTGGCTCAAATACTCACTGTAATACACAAAGAAAACGTGCGTCTGGATTCCGACAAATTGTCGGACCTCTATGCGCAACTTGGCGAAGCAGGGGCCGAAGATGTGGTCTGTCGCGCAATTGAAGAACTGGCTGTGCGCCTGTCTCACTGCGAGCGGTTGTGGCGGCAAAACGATATGGCCAACCTGCGTAAAAGCGCGCGATCGCTGATCGCTATCGCTGATCAGATCGGAATGACGGCTATGGCGCGGGTCGCCCGTGACGTGACCGGGGCAATTGATATCAACGATTTTGCCGCGGTGTCGGCGACCCTGTTCCGACTGATGCGGATTGGAGAACGGTCCCTGACTGCCGTCTGGGAGCAGCAAGACCTTTCTGTCTGACACGTGATCCTGGGGGGACACTTGCTCAGATCAGTCTGACAGCGGATCTGCCGCCGACGGAGCCAGTCTCCACCTGTCAGAACCAAGGTAGACTGCATACCGCCTACTGGTTTTGTTGTGACGTGTGTGATGCGTCCGGGCTCTTTTCGGGGCCCTCATTGGCGTTGCAGCCACAACAATTCGCGAACGGCACCCGCTGGAAACGGCGGGTCACCCGGCAATTGCAGGGCTTGCAGGCAGCGCTGTGACGGATACTGTGACGATCAAATCGCCCCCCGAGCCGGAGTATCCTGTTATGCCCTCTGCCAAGCATCCTGCCTTTGCCAAACCGGACACTGCAAGCATCGCTTTGCACGTGCTGGATCAGGACAGCTGCGAGGGCTGGCTGGCCAAGGCACCGGCTGAGACTGCGACCTGGGCGCGCGCCAACGGGTTTAACGGAGCCGTCGGGCAGATCCTCACCCTCCCCGACAAGGATGGTCATCCAAGGCAAGCATTGGTTGGATATGGTACGGAGAAAGACCGCGCGCGGCGCAGATTTATCCTTGCCGGTGCAGTGTCCAAGCTGCCCAAGGGCACATATCATCTCGTCGAAGGCATCGCACAACAGGACCGCTCAGCAGAGTGTCTGGGTTGGCTGCTCGCCCAGTACCAATTTGATCGCTACAAAAAAGGGCGAGACACCGAGACACATCTGATCGCGCCCGAGGATATTGATGGCGCCCGGATCGAAGCCCTCGCTGCCGGGGAATTCCTGACACGGGATCTAATTAACACACCCGCAGCAGACATGGGTCCGGCTGAACTGCAGGACGCGGCACAGGCCCTTGCCGACCAGCATGGCGCAAGCCTTGATGTGATCGCAGATCAGGATCTTCTGACGCAGAATTTTCCGATGATCCATACCGTCGGCCGCGCCTCTGATCGCCGCCCGCGCTTGCTGGAGATGCGCTGGGGTAGCACTGGTCCCAAGCTGACACTTGTCGGCAAAGGGGTCTGTTTTGACACCGGCGGACTGAACCTCAAACCCGGCAGCAGCATGGGGTTGATGAAAAAGGATATGGGCGGCGCGGCCAATGTGATGGGACTGGCTCATATGATCATGGCGCTGAAGCTGCCCGTCGAGTTGCGTGTGCTGATTCCGGCGGTCGAGAACAGTGTCTCTGCCAATGCGTTTCGCCCCGGCGACGTGCTGACCGCCCGCAACGGGTTGACCGTTGAAATCAACAATACCGATGCCGAAGGCCGGCTGGTTCTGGCCGATGCGCTGGCCTATGCTGCGGAGGACACGCCGGATCTATTGATTTCCATGGCAACACTGACAGGGGCGGCCCGCGTCGCCGTCGGTCCGGATCTCGCGCCGTTTTATACCGATGATGACGCCGATGCGGATGCCGTCGGCACGGCAGCAGCTGCGGTCGCCGATCCGGTCTGGCGCATGCCCTTCCACGCGCCCTATGAGGCGATGATCGAACCCCAGATCGCCGATCTGGACAATGCGCCCAGCGGCGGCTTCGCCGGCTCAATCACCGCAGCCCTGTTCCTGCGCCGTTTTGCCGGAGAACACCGCTATATGCACTTCGATATCTATGGTTGGACCCCCAGCGCAGCCCCAGCGCGTCCCAAAGGCGGCGCATTGCAGGGTGCGCGCGCAGTTTTCGAAGCGTTCCCTCAGATGCTGAAACTCTGAGGCATACGATGATGGATCCTCGCCGCACGCCCGCAAACGACCGCGTGATCGCCGCACATCTGGCGTTGGATGCCGACGGCAGGCACATCGCCGAGGGGCAATCTGCACAGGTTTGTCGGCCCGTGGTAAATCTCCTGCGACGCCCAGATGGACCAAGAGACCGGCAGCTGCTGCTGGGGGCTGAAGTCACCATCTATGATGACCATGACGGTTGGGCATTCATACAGGCTGCTGCAGATCGCTATGTCGGCTATGTCCCGACCTCCTCGCTTGAGCAGTCCCCCGAGCCGGTCACGCATCAGGTCTGCACCCCGGCGACCCATGCCTACAGCGCGGCAGATATGAAATCCGCAGATCTCTGCGGCCTCAGCCATGGCAGCAGGCTGCGTGTGTTCAGCTTCGACGGAAAATTTGCCGAAACAACTCAAGGCTACGTTCCCCGGCATCATCTGCGGCCGATTTCACAAACCGACAGAAATCCGGTCGCCGTTGCACAGCTTTTCATGGGGACTCCTTATCTATGGGGCGGCAACAGCCGCTGGGGCATCGACTGTTCCGGTCTGGTTCAGGCGGCGATGCTGGCCTGCGGGGTGGACTGCCCCGGTGACAGTGACCAGCAGGAACTTGAGTTGGGCGACAATATCCCGCTTGGCAACACAGCGGTGCCCACCGATCTGCAATCGGGTGACCTGCTGTTCTGGAAGGGGCATGTGGCGCTGATACAGGACCCCGAAACCATGATCCATGCAAACGCCTATCATATGGCCGTCGCATTGGAGCCTGTTGCTGATGCCATAGAGCGGATCATGTCACAGGGAGATGGACCGGTCACCGGCCATCGGCGCGTCACCCTCTGAGACACAGCCCGCCGCCATGCGGCCGAGTGTCAGTTCTTCAGGTCACTGATCTGATCAGCTTACGCTCAAGCACACGCAGCACCATTCGCAGATCATGTCCACGTTTCAGGATCTGACCATCCATGCCGACAACCGCGTATTGTCCTTGCCGGTTGCGCAGCTTGGGCCGCTTTTCGATCCGGTACAACGGGTGCTCAGCGGTACGGCGAAACACCGAAAATACAGCCAGATCCCGTAGGGTGGAAATGCCGTAGTCTCGCCATTCCCCGGCGGCAACCATACGACCATAGAGCGACAGGATCACCGAAAGTTCGGTACGGTGAAAGGCAACCTGCTGCGGGTCAGAAAACGATGAGAAGGGCTGCACTTGGTCAAAGCTCATATCAACAGGGTCGCGCCAAACAGGCCGTAAATCAAGCATTATTGCTGATCGACCATGCTGCGCCGCACTCAGGACGACGAAAGTTCGGGAACGACAGACCGCGTATCCAGCCCAATGATCTGCTCAAATGCCGCCCGACCCGGCGTCGTCAGCAACAGGCCCCGTTTGACGGACTGGCGCTTCACCCAGCCCGCGTCCAGCGCGTGAGACAGGAGCTGACGCCCCAAGGGGCCAGAAATATGCAGGCGCCGTTCCGTCCAGTCCATACAAGGGCGGGCAAATGGCTGCTTTCCCGGTCGGCCAGGCAGCACCACACCAAGCCTGTCCCATTCTGCCGCGGGGATCACCTCAAACCCACCGTTGCGCTCAACCAGAAGGCCCAGCTCAACGAAACGTCCAGTCATCGCAACAGCCAGCGGACCCGCAAAATGGTCATAGCAGCTACGGAGCGGTGCCAACTGACCCGCCTTTCGCTGCTGTGCGCGATGCAGATGATCCGACGGCGCAATCGCTGCCAGCTGTTCGAGGGTATGTGCCACCTCCGCACTGGCCAACCGGTGAAACACACAGCGCCCGCGCTTTTCGGAGACCACCAGACCTGCGGACTGCAACATCTGCAAATGTGCGGTGGCGGTGGGCGGGGTCACACCTGCGGCTGAGGCCAATTCCTTGTTGGTGTACGACCGCCCATCCAGCAATTCGCACAACATACGGGTGCGGCTGGCATCGGCCAATGCCTGGCCCAGGATATCAAATCGTGGCGTACTCATGAACATAGACTAACCCGGCGTCTGCGATCAGGCCCAGTACAAACGTTTCGCTCACTGTCGAACCATCCGCGTTGGCAGTCTGTTTGCACGTTAACCGCGATCTAACCCGATCCGCCTAACCTGTCCGCATTGCAGCACATCTGACCAGGGAAGCAGCAGGCGATGACACCCCACCTGACAAGGGAAAACACCCAACCGGCACGGGCCGTTGCAGGGAGTCGTAACAACTGCCAGCTTCTGATACCTATGTTCGCGATCATGAGCGGCCTGTTGCTGATGGCTGTATTCCTATTGCTCGCGGGCAGGGTTGAGGCAGAAAGCCCACCACCGAACAAATATGTCGCCCAGCGCATCGCTCTGATGAGCAGCCAGAAAAAGGCGCTTCAGGATCTCACTGCAATGACGCGGGACTATATCGCGTTTGATCGATCCAGCGCACGTGCAGCGCGACGTGCCCTGATCCGGTCAACACGTCGTATTCCGCGCCATTTTCGCCGCGACGTGACCGATCTCTCGTCCCACGCGCGTGGTGGCATCTGGACGAATTGGGCTGATTTCAAACGCCATGCCGATGATGCTGAAAAAGCAGCGCACGCCCTGAACATCCGCTCTGCTTCAGGACTAAGACGCAGTTTGCCAAGGCTGATCTCCGCCTGTCATAATTGTCACCAGATCTATCGGGACACACCGAGGGAATTCACCACCCACTAGGGGTAATCAGCGGGCCGTTTCCTCAGTCGCGACAGGCGCGCCATAACGGGCGAGGAATGTGGTGATCGCCGCATCGACAACCCGCTCCCGCTCCTGCGGTTCGATCTCAGCCTCGATATTGAACAGCAAGCGCAAGAACATATCCGCGCGGCACAGCTCGGCGAACTGATCCGCGGCCAGATCCAGATCGTTGATCCGCAATTCCCCGCGCGACGTCGCCTCCGCCAGATACTCTCGCAACTGAGCCCGAATGGTCGCAGGGCCGCTTTCGTAAAATCGACGCCCCAGATCGGGAAACCTGTCCGCCTCGGCAACACAGATGCGAAACATTTTCACACCGAACTCCGACAGGATCACCGAGAGGATATGATGACCCGCCTCGCGCAGCGCCGTCTCGGGATCGCAGCAACCGGACGCAATGGTCACCGCGGTATCCGCCTGACGGGCACAGCCGTGGCGGGCAACCTCCATAAACAGTAGCCGCTTGTCTGGAAAGTAGCTGTACAGCGTCGCCTTGGAGACACCGGCTTTGCGGGCGATATCGTCAACGCTGGCGCCTTCGAACCCGTGAGCCATGAATACATCCCGTGCGCCCTGAAGCACCTGATCGTATTTGCGGCCCTTACGGGGAATGGCGGCTGGCTGGTTCATCCATACTCTCTGCTGTGGCGTCGGGCGCGACCGAATATGTCGCAGTTCTGGGGTCCAATCTACACATTCGCAAATGAGGTCAAGCAGTGCCTCACACCCATCTGTAACACCTTGGTAGCCTGTGAGTTAGCGTTCTGCGCGCTCAAGGGAAATAAACTCGTCCTTAGAACGTTGCGACACAGACATCACCTCGGCGACCAACGCCCCTCTGCACCAGACGCATCAGCGCCGCAGTGCCCGTCGGGCATGGCATTGCGGGGGAGGACAAATGCAGGGGCCGATGCCGGGCCAAACACTCACGCCAAGCGGAGACAGAACCCTCTTCCCGCGTTGGTCAATTCAGGTTACCAATTGGCGCAATGCTCGACATATTTCTGAGAACACTTCCGTTTTTCGCAATTATTGGCCTTGGGTATTGGGCCGGGCGCAGCCGTTTTTTCTCCGAGCAGGCGACTGCGAGCCTGACCAAATTTGTCTTCTACTTTCCACTGTCGGCAATGATTTTTCGGTTTGCCGCCAATTTGTCCTTCTCCGAAATCTTCGACCCCCGACTGATCTTAGGTTACCTGCTGGGCACGATGGCGGTCTATATCCTGACCACCGCGGTCGCACTTCTGCGGCGTCTCGATATGCAGACTGCCGCAGTTGAGGCGCAATGCGCGGCGATCGGCAATGTCGGCTTTCTTGGTTTGCCGATGATGGTTCTGCTGTTCGGTCCTGCCTCAGTAGGACCAATGATGCTGATCCTCAGCGTTGATCTGGTGGTGTTCTCCTCCCTGATTGTGGCTCTGATAAATGTCGGGCGCGGCAGCGGGTTCGGCGGCGATACGCTTCGGCTGGTTGGGCGAGGGCTGCTGCAGAACCCGATGATCCTGTCAATTTGCGCGGGGTTGATATGGTCAGCGCTGGCCCTGCCGATTCCGACTCCTGCCAATGCGTTTCTGTCGTTGCTCGGCGATGCCGCAACACCGGGGGCGCTCTTTGCCATTGGGGCTTCTCTGGCCTCCAAATCTGCTGAGCGGGTACAGATCGCCAGCTGGCTCAGTTTTGCCAAACTGGTGCTGCACCCGGCTGCTGTCGCGCTCTGTCTCCTGCTGCTGATCCCGGTCGACCCCTATGCCGCCGCGGTCGCAATTGCCGCCGCAGCTCTGCCGGTTGCCGGCAATGTCTACATGCTGGCCCAGCACTATGGCGTCGCGCCGCATCGTGCCTCCGCCGCAATACTGCTCTCCACGACCCTCTCCATCCTGACACTGCCAATGGTGATCGCCTGGGTTTCGGAGCTAACGCTACCCTAACACAGGCCAAGCGCCCTGATAGGCGAATTGAGCAGCACTTGGGGCCATCAGAGACCGCAGTCTTCAGGTTTTTGCAATCATATGTCGCAAAAACAGGGGCCGGGGACGCGCAGTCACTGGACGCTATGCCCCACCAAAGGTAGCGATAGACCAACACAGAAACAAAGGAGTCGCCCCATGGAAACCGTCTCGGAAAATGCCGCCTTCGGAGGCGTGCAAGGCGTCTATCGTCATGCCAGCAGCAGCACCAACTGCGACATGACCTTTGGGCTGTTCCTGCCGGAGGAGGTCGCCGACGGCCCAGTACCGCTGCTGTGGTATCTCTCCGGGCTGACCTGCACCCATGAAAACGCGATGACCAAGGCCGGAGCCCAAGCCTGGTGCGCCGAACAAGGCATCGCCATGGTTTTCCCCGACACTTCCCCCCGTGGCGAAGGGGTCGCCGATGATGAGGCCTACGATCTGGGCCAGGGCGCCGGTTTCTATGTGAATGCCACGCAGGCCCCTTGGGCGCCGCATTTCCAGATGTGGGACTATATCACCGAAGACCTGCCCGCCCTGCTTGGCGAGCGGTTTGCGCTGGACATGGACCGTCAGTCGATCACCGGTCACTCAATGGGCGGACATGGGGCGCTGACGATGGCGATGAGCCTGCCGGGTCGGTTCCGGTCGGTGTCAGCCTTCGCACCGATCTGTAACCCCTCAGCCAGCGACTGGGGTCGCAAACAGCTGACCGCATACCTCGGCGCGGACGAGGCGGCGTGGGCGCGCCACGACGCCACCCTAATGATGCAGGATAGCGGCTTTGACGGACCGATCCTGATCGACACCGGCACATCCGATCAATTCCTCGACCTGTTGAAACCGGAGGCTCTGGCCCAGGCTGCGGCGGCCCGCCGTCAGCAGGCCGTCCTGCGCATGCAGCCGGGATATGACCACAGCTATTTCTTTGTCTCCACCTTCATGGAGGACCATGTGTCCTTCCATGCCGAAGCGCTCTACCGGGGTTGATACATGACAGATTTCAACTACGATCTCATCATTATCGGCTCCGGCCCATCAGGCCGGACCGCAGCCATTCAGGCTGGGAAACTGCACCGACGTGTACTGGTCATCGATCGCAAGGATCGGCTGGGTGGTGTCTCGGTCCACACTGGCACCGTGCCGTCGAAAACCCTACGCGAAACGGTACTGAACCTCTCCGGCTGGCGCGAGCGCAGTTTCTACGGGCGCGCCTACCGAGTGAAGGACCAGATTCAGGCAGAGGATCTGAAGGCTCGCCTGCATATGACGCTCGACCATGAGGTCGACGTGCTGGAACACCAGTTCAATCGCAACCATGTTGAGGTTCTGCCCGGCCTTGCCCGTTTTGTCGGCCCGAACGAGGTCGAAGTCGCAACCGAAGCAGGTGATACCACTCGCGTGACCGGCGAGAAATTCCTGATCGCGACCGGCACACGCACCTATCGTCCGGAATACGTGCCCTTCAACGGAAAAACCGTGGTCGATGGCGATGAATTCCTTGAGATGGAGGAAATCCCCCGCTCACTGGTTGTCGTTGGTGCGGGCGTGATTGGCGTCGAATATGCCACCATGTTCTCCGCCCTTGATGTGCGTGTGACCTTGATCGAGCCACGCGACACCTTCCTTGACTTCATCGACAGCACACTGATTCAGGACTTTACCCATCAGATCCGCGAGAATGGTGTCGATCTACGGCTTGGCTCGGCCATCACCAAGATCGAGGACGAAGGCAGCCATATTGAGGTAAGTCTCGAAAACGGACGTCATGTGCGTGGCGACATGCTGCTGTTTGCCGCTGGTCGCATGGGCAATACCGAGGCGCTTAATCTTGAGGCCGTCGGGCTGGAGACGGATCACCGCGGCCGCCTCAGCGTGGATCGCAAATCCTATCAGACCCCGGTGCCGCATATCTATGCCACCGGCGATGTGATCGGTCACCCCTCGCTGGCCTCGACCTCGCTGCAACAGGGGCGGGTTGCGGCCTGTCACGCGCTGGAAACCCCCACCCTGCCGGAAAGCCCGTGGTTCCCATACGGAATCTACTCGGTGCCCGAAATGTCAACCTGCGGCATGTCCGAAGAGGAACTGCAGGAACGCGGCATCCCCTATGAGATCGGTATCGCCCGGTTCCGCGAAACCTCGCGCGGGCATATCATGGGGTTGGAACATGGTATGCTGAAAATGTTGTTCTCCCTCAAAACCCGCCGGGTTCTGGGCGTCCAGATTGTCGGCGAAGGCGCAACGGAGCTGATCCACATTGCGCAGGCGGTGCTGAACCTGAAAGGCACCGTGGATTACTTCGTTCAGAACACCTTCAACTACCCGACCCTGGCAGAGGCTTATAAGATCGCCGGCCTTGATGCCTTCAACCGGATGCCCATCCCTGATGAGTTCAAGGTGAAGAAATCAGACGCGGAGAACTCCAAGCCCGCCGCCAAGGGCAAATCGGCAGCCAAGGCGAAGCCGACTAAGGCTGCGGAGTAATGGCGCTCTACATCGACGCGGATGCCTGCCCGGTCAAAGCCGAGGCAGAGCGCGTGGCAACCCGCCACAAGGTAACCATGTACGTGGTCTCCAATGGCGGGTTGCGCCCCTCGCAAAACCCGCTGGTAGAGACCGTGATCGTATCTGAAGGCGCCGATGTGGCGGACATGTGGATCGCGGATCGTTGCGGTACAGGCGATGTGGTGGTTACCGGAGACATCCCGCTGGCCGCCAAATGTATAGAGGCTGGCGCCCGAGTGCTGCGGCACAATGGGGAGCGGTTCACGCAAGCCAACATCGGCCAGCAACTGGCGATGCGCGATCTGATGGCAGACCTGCGCGCCGCCAATCCATTGGGTGCGGGCGGCAGCGGCAAGGGCTTTACCAAGGCGGACCGGTCTCGCTTTTTGGACGCGTTAGAGCGGGAAATCCGCGCTGCAGCTGCCAACTGACCGACGCCGGTTGCGCGGCCCTTGCCCTTGACCGCTCTTTGCGCCACTGATCGCAGTAGAGACGACCACAGGGGGCAGACGTGACGCAGCAACAGGCCAGCCTCCCCATTCTTGGCGTCATTGCGGCAGTCGGGGCCGCCGTCTGCTTCTCCATCATTGATGTGATTTTCAAATTCCTGTCCGGAGACTACCCGCTCTATCAGGTGGTGATGCTGCGTTCCGTGGTGGCCATGGTTGTATTGCTGGCGCTGATTATCCCGCTCGAAGGCGGTTACGGTATTCTGCGAACGCGCCAACCTCGCCTACATCTGCTGCGCAGCCTTGCGGTGCTGTTTGCCAATCTCTGTTTCTTCACCGGTCTTGCGATCATGCCCATGGCCGAGGCGGTAGCCATCGCCTTTGCCACGCCACTGGTGGTGACCAGCCTGTCGGTCCTCTTCCTGAAGGAACGGGTCGGCCCCTGGCGCTGGATGGCGGTTGCGATTGGCTTTACCGGTATCCTGATCATCATGCGCCCCGGCCCGGGCACCTTTCAACCGGCTGCGATCCTACCTTTTCTGGGGGCCTGCGGCTACGCCACGCTGCATGTTCTGACCCGACGTGCGGGCGGTGCGGACAAGGCGGCAACGCTTTCCTTCTATCCCACGCTGGGCTTTTTACTGGTGAGCACCCTTGTGGGGCTGACAACCGGCGACGGACGTTTTGCCGGCTCTGACAACGCCGGGCTACAGTTCATTCTGCGCGCCTGGATCTGGCCAGAGCCACAGGACTGGATCCTGTTCCTCACCGTCGGGCTGGCCGGCTCCATCGGCGGCTACCTCGTCAGCCAGGCCTATCGCCAATGCGAAGCCGGTCTGGTCGCCCCATTTGAATATATCGCCATGCCGATGGCCGTAATCTGGGGGATTCTGGTGTTCGACGAATGGCCTGACGCGCCAGTCTGGATCGGATCCACCTTGATCATTGGCGCCGGGCTTGTTTCAGTCTGGCGCGAAACCCGCCGCAGTCGCCCCGCACCACGCCCGCGACCGCGCTCGACTGGATAGGAGAGCCTGAAGATGACCATCCAAGCCGTCGTTTTTGATATCGGCCGTGTGCTGATCGAATGGGAGCCCGAGCGCTTTTACGATGCCAAGATCGGCAAGGCCCGACGCGAGGCACTGTTTCGCGAAGTCGATCTGCATGGCATGAATCTTGGCATTGACCGAGGTGACAACTTTAAAGGCGCTGTTTACGCGCTAGCCGATCAACACCCCGAATGGGCCGAAGAAATTCGCCACTGGCACGACAGCTGGCTCCAGATGGCCAGCCCTGAAATCCCGCACTCCGTCCGCCTGATGCGCGCGCTGAGAGATAGCGGCGTGCCAGTGTTTGCACTGACCAATTTTGGTGTCGGCACGTTTGATCTTGCCAAAACCACCTATCCGTTCTTCAACGAATTCGATCAGGCCTTTGTGTCTGGTCATCTGCAAACCCTCAAACCGGAAGGGGAGATCTACGCCCATCTGGAGCGAGACACAGGCGTGGCAGCAGAGCGGCTGCTCTTCACCGACGACCGACATGAAAATATTGAAGCCGCCGCCGAACGTGGCTGGCAGACGCACCTCTTTACCCACCCTCAGGGCTGGGCCGATCGCCTGGTCTCCGAGGGCTTGCTGACAGCGGAGGGGGCCCAATGAACGCCATCCTGCAGATCCCCTTTGATCAGGGGGAAGCCAATCTTGACTGGCTCTCATTCTGCGACGCGCTTGCCGCGGGTCACCAGTTGCCGAGGGCCGAGGTCGCCGACAGTTTCCTCTACCGGGACAACGATACGCTGTTAAACCGTGCTGCCTGGATCGATGGTCTGGGCCTTGCCGTAAAAAGTGCCACAATTTTTCCCGGCAACCCGGATCAGGGTCACCCAATGGTCAACGGCGCTGTCTGTCTATATGCCGATCAGTCCGGCATGCTGGAGGCTTTGGTTGATTTCCATCTGGTGACCAAATGGAAAACCGCAGGGGGCAGTCTTCTTGGCGCTCTGCGGCTGGCCAACCCTGACAGCCGAGAGGTTCTGATTGTCGGGGCCGGAACCGTTGGCGCATCGCTGATCGAAGCCTTTGGCACCGCCTACCCCAAGGCACAGATCCGCATCTGGAACCGGACCGCTGAGAAGGCCGAAGCACTGGCCGAACAGTATCCAAACGCCAAAGTTGCAGCCGATCTGGAAGCTGCCGTGCAGGCGGCTGATATTATCCTGACCTGCACAATGTCCTCCACCCCTGTCATCAAGGGCGCTTGGTTGCGACCTGGCCAGCACCTCAACCTGATTGGCGCCTACCGCCCTGATATGCGCGAAACCGATAATGAGGCGTTGCAACGCGCGGACATCTACTGCGACAGCTTTGAGACCACTGTAGATCACATCGGTGAATTCAAGATCCCTCTTTCAGAGGGGGTGATCAGCCGCGATGATGTGCGGGCAGATTTCTACAATCTGACGGCCTTCCCCCGCTTCGATCCTACGAGGATCACATTGTTCAAAAACGGCGGCGGCGCCCATATGGACCTGATGACCAGCCGTCACATTCTGGATTGCTGGCAAGGGGGGACATAATCCCCCGTCCCGCCATCATCAGGCGGTGGCCAGCACGGTGCGTGGATGCTCGCGGATCGGCAGATGGACAATGGCGCTGAAGGCTCCGATCCCGACGCCGATCCACCAGACCAATGTGTAGTCACCATAGATGTCATACATCCGTCCGCCCAGCCACACACCAAGGAAGCTGCCCAGCTGGTGGCTGAAGAACACAATACCATAGAGCGTGCCCATGTAGCGCAGCCCATAGAGATGTGCGACCAGACCGGAGGTCAGCGGCACCGTGGCCAGCCACAGAGACCCCATGACGATGGAAAACACGATGACAGTGACCGGCGTGATCGGCACGAGGATGAAGGCTGCCGCCGCAATCGTGCGACCGGTATAAATCGCCGCCAGCAGGTATTTTTTGGAGTAACGGTTGCCAAGCCAGCCAGCCAACAGCGTGCCGCCCACATTGGCAGCCCCAATCAACGAGATCGCCACGGCCCCAAGCGCTGAGGTAGAGGTAATCCCGATGGAATACAGCGCGCCACCCGGCAGGATCGGCCCGCACATCTCGGTCACAAAGGCCGGAAAATGCGCCGTAACAAAAGCCAGCTGATACCCGCAGCTGAAGAAGCCGAGAAAAATCAGCGTGTAAGAGGGGTCCTTGAACGCCTTTTTCAGGATTGCCCCCATGCTTTCTTCCAGCTCAGCCTTCGAGGCGGCTTCGGGCGCCCGCATCAACGGCAATGTTGCAATCAGCGCCAGAACCACGCCCGCGAACACCAGAAAAACGCTCTGCCAGCTCAGGAATGTCAGCAGCCACTCCGCGGTTGGCGCGCCAAAGATCTGACCGGCAGACCCCGCCGCCGTCACAACGGCCAGCGACATCGACCGGTTCTCATCCGAGCTCGCACGGCCAACCACGGCCAGCACAACGCCAAACCCTGTGCCCGCAATGCCGAACCCCACCAGCCATTCATAGGCCTGCATCTCAAATGGCGTGGTGGCCCAGGCGCTGAACACCAGGCCAGCCGCATAGATCAGCGCACCTATAATGATCGCCTTTCGGTCACCGATTTTCTCGGCAATCGCGCCAAAAATAGGCTGTCCGATGCCCCAGGCCAGGTTCTGAATGGCAATCGCCAACGAGAATTCCGACCGCAGCCAGCCGAACTCCTCAGCAATGGGGATCTGAAACACACCAAAGGACGCCCGCACAGCAAAGCTGACCATGATGACAACACAGCCAACAATCAGAACGGGAGTGAACAGCGGGGCAGGTCGGGTCATGGTCGGGCTCCTTGCCGGGATATGTCCGGTCAGACGACGGTACGGAAAAACCAAATCCGGTCAAATCAGGATTTTTGCGAGAATAGGTAAGAATAATTGATGTATGAAGCGCTCCGCATCCCGCATCGGTCACCGCATCCATCGCATCACCTGCCAGGCAGGCCCGTAGAGACCTGTCGGGACATCTCTTCCCATCCGCAGCCCTCCGCGCTATCCCTTGCGGCATGACCCATCTGACCGCGCTCTATCAGCAGAAAATCGACGCAGGCCTGTTGAAGCCTGATCCTGCACAGGAAGCCGTGCTCCCCCATTTTGATCGCATAGCCGAAGGTCTGAAAGCCCCCCCTGTTAAGCGTGGCCTGTTTCGCAAAGCCACCTATGAGACGGTGAAAGGACTGTATCTTTGGGGCGGTGTCGGGCGTGGCAAATCGATGCTGATGGATCTGTTTGTTGACAGTCTCGACGATATCCCGTCGCGCCGCGTGCATTTCCATGCCTTCATGCAGGAAATGCACGGCAAGATGCACGAGGCACGCCAGCAAGGTATCGAGGATGCCCTCGCACCCGTGGCGGCTGAGGTGGCCGGATCGGTCCGGCTCTTGGCGTTTGACGAAATGCAGATCACCGATATCACCGATGCGATGATTGTTGGGCGGTTGTTTGAGGCCTTGTTTACCGCAGGTGTCACGGTGATCACGACATCAAACCGGATACCGGACGACCTCTACAAGAACGGGCTGAACCGGCAGCTGTTCCTGCCGTTCATTGATCTCATAAAGCAGCAGATGCAGGTCCATGAGATGGTCAGCCCGGTCGATTATCGCCAGGATCGTCTGACTGGGGCGCAGGTCTATTTCTCTCCGGTAAATGCCGAGGCAAACGCCAAGATTCGGGAGATCTGGGAGGATCTCTCCGGCGGCCCCGCCCTTCCCCTGACGCTGGAGGTCAAGGGGCGCGAGGTTACTCTACCTGCCTTTCGCAACGGTGTCGCCCGGGCCGGGTTTTATGATCTGTGCGGTAAGATGTTGGGGCCGGGCGACTATCTGGCCATTGCGGAGGTTGTCAAAGTTCTGGTTCTTGAGGACATACCCCGCCTGTCGCGCAACAACTTCAACGAGGCCAAGCGGTTCGTGACGCTGATTGATGCGCTGTATGAGGCAGGGGTGCGCCTGATTTGTTCCGCTGCGGCAGAGCCGGAAATGCTCTATGTCGAAGGGGAAGGCACGTTTGAATTCGAACGCACCGCCTCACGTCTGCGGGAGATGCAGGACAAGGACTGGGGTCAGCAGACCTGAACCAACCTATGGGAACTGGATGCGTTTCCGGGGGCGCTGCCCCCTCGAAAGCAAGGCTTTCTCACCCCCGGAGTATTTTGGGAAAGGTGACAGGCGGGGTACGCAGCAGGCATCCCGGATTTCAGTGTCACCCGTTGTCGCGCAGAATATGACCGGCCAGATAGAGCGAGCCGCAGATCAGCACCCGTGCGTGCGGATCCTTGGCGATGATTGCCTGCAGCCCCGCGATTGTACTCTCTGCCGTTCCTGCTGCAATGCCCACGGACTTGGCGGCGGCTTCGGTCTCTTCAGCGCTGAGCGTATTCACCTCGTCCGGGATTGAAATCGCCGTGAGGCTTTCAACATGTGGCGCCAGCGGGGCCATGTAGCCGCTCACGTCCTTGGTGTTCAACATCCCGCAGATGAGATGCGTGGACCTTGCGGGCAACCCCGCGAGCACCTTCGCCAGCGCAAGGCCTGCCGCCGCGTTATGACCACCATCCAGCCATAGCTCAGCCTCAGGGGCCACATCCACCAATGGGCCGGTTTTCAGCTTTTGCATTCGGGCCGGCCATTCGGCGTTGGTCATTGCTGCCTCGCAAGCCGCCTCATCAGCGCCCATATGGCGCAGAACAGCCAGCGCGGCACCCGCGTTCTGGATCTGATGCGCACCCAGCAAGGCAGGCAGCGGGAGATCCAAGAGGCCGGCCTCATCCTGAAACACCAGTCGGCCGCGCTCTTCCCAGACATGCCAGTGCTGACCATAAGCGATCAACGGCGCACCGAGGCGAGCCGCGGTGGCCTCAATCACCTCCATCGCCTCATCAGGCTGCGGGCCAACCACAACCGGTACGCCGCGTTTGATGATGCCCGCCTTCTCCGCAGCGATCTTGGCCAGCGTATTGCCCAAGAACTGTTCGTGATCGATGGAAATAGGGGTAATCACCGACACCTCCGGCGTGATGACGTTGGTCGCATCCAGACGCCCACCAAGGCCGACCTCCAGCAGAGTGTAATCCGCAGGCATGCGCGAAAACGCCAGGAGGCCCGCCACCGTTGTGATTTCGAAATAGGTGGTATTTTCGCCGCCATTCTTGGCATAGCACTCATCCAGTACCTCACTCAGGTGCTGCTCCGAAATCAGTTCCCCCGCCAGCCGGATGCGTTCGTGGAACCGCGCCAGATGCGGCGAGGTATAGGCGTGAACGCTCTTGCCGCCGCCCTCAAGCCCTGCCCGGATCATCGCCTGAGTCGAGCCCTTACCGTTGGTGCCGGCCAGGTGGATCACTGGCGGCAGCTTGTCCTGTGGATTGTCCAGGGCCGCCAGCAACCGCCAGACGCGGTCCAGCGTCAGATCAATGATCTTGGGGTGCAGCGCCATCATGCGGGCAAGGATCGCGTCGGAGGTCTGGGTCATTGTGCGGCTCACTGATGTAGGCGACTTTACGAGGGCAATATGCAAACGGCCCGCGCGCAGAACGAGCGGGCCGTGATATCAACATTCTAGCAGGATCAGGTCCCTGACGTCGGTGCGTCTGCGGCACCGTTGGCATCATTCGCGGCCTGCTCGCTCTTATCTGGTGCAGGCAGGTCGCCAACAATCTGCGGTGGCAGCCCCAGGAGCATCCGGGTGATCTTGATCAACTCTTCCCGCATTTCGGTGCGCGGTGTCACGCGATCCAACATGCCGTGATCCAGCAGGTATTCGGCGCGCTGGAACCCTTCGGGCAGTTTTTCGCGAATGGTCTGTTCGATCACGCGTGGACCGGCAAAACAGATCAATGCATTGGGCTCAGAGATATGCACATCCCCAAGCATCGCATAAGAGGCGGTCACACCACCGGTGGTCGGATGGGTCAGCACCACAATGTAAGGCAGACCTGCTTCTTTCAGCATCTGCACAGCAACCGTGGTCCGGGGCATCTGCATCAGCGACAGGATGCCCTCCTGCATACGCGCGCCACCAGCGGCGGAAAACAGCACCAGAGGTCGCTTCAGTTTCACGGCCTCTTCGGCAGCGGCAATGATCGCGTTGCCAACATACATGCCCATGGATCCTGCCATAAAGGAGAAGTCCTGCGCAGCGGCTACGATCGGGGTCCGACCAATTTCACCGGCGGCCACCAGCATCGCCTCTTTCTCGGAGGTCGTCTTCTGCGCTGCTTTCATCCGGTCGGGATAGCGTTTCTGATCCCGGAACTTCAGCGGATCCGCCAGTGGCTCAGGCACGGCAACCTCGGTGAAGATGCCACCATCAAACAGCGCCAGAAAACGGTCGCGGGGGGTGATGTGCATGTGATGGCCGCAATTGTTGCAGACATTCAGATTGTCGCTCAGCTCGCGGTGAAACAGCATGGTGCCGCATTCATCGCATTTGCGCCAAAGGTTCTCGGGAACTTCGCGGCGCGAGAAGATCGAATTGATCCGCGGCCGGACGTAGTTGGTGATCCAGTTCATAAGTCGTGCCTTTGTAGGGGCGGTTTGGACCTTCAAATAAGGCCCCGCGCGTCTAAATGCAATCAGCGCCGGATGGCAAGCCGCGCAACCAGCCAGCAAAGCCCCACAACTGCGAAGTCGAGCCACAGCATCTGCCGCAGTACGACGGGGTCAGACAGTTCAAACGGCACCAGAAAGAGGGCCAGCCCAGACAGGCTGGTAGGGGAGCCAAACAGCAGGATCGCAATGATGTTATTAACGAAATGCACGGCCATTGCAGGACCCAGCGTGCCCGCACGCGCGGTGAGGTCCGCCATCATCAGACCAAATCCACCAGCCCAAAGCGCAATGAGAGGTGCATTTGAACCGGCATCCCCCGGCGCGTAGTGACCAACCGCAAAAATCGCAGATGGCACCAAAAGCCAGATCAGCGGGTGTAACCCCCGCGCGGCAAGTGTCTGCTGAAGGTAGCCGCGAAACAGGATCTCCTCCGCGCTGATCTGTATGAAAATCGCAACCAACGCCAGCGGCAGCAGGCGAAGCCACTGGTGCAGCGCGAGATTCGGCACCAGATCCGACACCACGCCACCGTCCAGACCACCCGGCAGGACTAGCCAGAGCAGCGCCAGCCCGACCATCAGGACAGCAAGACGCAGACCGGTGCGACCAAACTGTTGCAGCGCCAGCGGCATGGGGCCAATCACGCTGCTCAAACTGCGCCGGTGCAGCAGCGGCAGTACACAGGCGACAGCAGCTGTCACACAGAGAAAGCTGCCCAGAAGAACCAACATCGCGACCGGCGATCCACCAGCGGGCAGATCGCGGACCCAAGCGCCCGGAAAGGCTGCGATCAGCATCTGAACGGTGACATTCGTCAAAGCATAGCTGAGCACGCCAATGAGAAGCAAACCCAGCAACAGACGCCAGAGTTGCGGCGCAGACCGCGCCGGATCGACCAGCAACGCATGGGCCGCATAAGCTGTTGTCGCGGGCTTAGTGGACATTGCCGGGACGCTCCTCCGCAACGATAGCGGCGGCTGCAACCGCTGGCGTGTCACCGTCGGCGACATTCTGATCCGCTGCCCGTGCGACCCCTGCCACCTGCACCAGGTGCCGCGACACTGTCTCAAGCAACTGCACAGCAACACCGGCGTCAGCCTCGATCACGGCGCGGTACTCTTCGGCACCAATCCTGAGGAAACGGCAATCCTCCACCGCGATCAGATCCAACTGTCGCGTCTCGTGCAGGATCACGGCCAGATCCCCGATCAGCCGCCCCGGTTCAATCTGTGATATCGGCGCGGTCTCCGGAGCGCGGTCCGGCCAGAACAAATCCGCCTTGCCGGACAGGCAGAGGAACACCGCGTCACCGGCTTCTCCATATTGGAAGACATAATCGCCATTGGCCACGTCATGCCAGCGTGCCGAGAAGGCCAGCAGACGCTGGTTTCGTGCATCCAGTTTCGAGAACAGCTCTGTGCTCTGGATCAGTTCCAGCCGTTTGCCCAGGTCGTTTCGCGCGGCACTCTCCATTGGGTCGGTCAGATTACCCTCAACGCCATCAATTCGGCCATTCTGGATTTTCACAAAAATATCATAACGTTCCGGATGGTTGAACTGGTCTTCCAAAAACAGCATCGTGGCATTTGGCATCAGCTTGGACAGCCGCTCGCGGGATTTTAGCCTGCTGGCGCTGTCATGGCTGGCCAAGGCGCGGTCCAGAATCAGGATATCGGGCCGCTTGATCGCCGCCCGGGTAAAGGCCGCGCGCTCCTGAAACACAGGTTCCAATGCAGTCCCGCCCAGACCGGCGGGCAGATCATAAAGGATCAGCGCCAGACGCTTGCGCAGCCCGTGTTCTTCCAACACTTCCGCGACCAGATCCTCGACCTGTTTGGCCTTGGCACCCGCACTGAGCGACAGACGTCCGTAGAGCACGTTTTCCAACACGGTTAGCCGTGGCAGATATGCGTCAGGTGTAATCGAGACGAAGAGATCGCCCAATTGCGCCTGCAGAGCCGGTGCCACATCACGCCGCATATCCAGAATGCGCTGCTTGAACCGCTCCGGAAATGCCGTACCGATCTGCTCCTCAGAGATCAGAAACGGCACTGAGGCCAGCAGCACCCGTTCATCCTCGCGCAGCCCGGTCACCCCCAGCGTGGCCTGTCGGTCAGCAACCTCAGCGATACGCTGATACAGCGCCTCGTCCAGCCCAAGCCGTTTGAACAACGGATGGTTTGTGTCCTCCCGACCAAAGGTCTGCCGCAAGGTTTCCATCACCCCAAGCCCGAAGGTTATCACGTCTTGCTGCAGGCCATGATCCCGCAAAGCACTGATGATCGGTCCGTCTTCCGCGATCAACTCCTCGGGCGCGAGAGGGCGGGTGGGCGCCGCAAAAAGGATATTGCCGCCCAGCGGAACCGCCGGATTGAACACCTCCGGATCAAAACGATGCACCACATCGGCCAGACCCGCATGCGCCAGCCGCTCCGCAACAAGAGGGCGCAAGGCAATGATCTGCTGCACAAGGCCGAGATGCGGACCAATCTGAAACCGGGTGTGCAGGGTGCGCCGAAACAGCTGCTCGTCGATACCCATCGCCTCGACCAGCTGAAACCACCAGTCACGCAGCTCGTTTTCGGATCCAAGCCCCGCCAGCGCCGGGTTGATCCAGTCCGCAGCCAGTGGATCCGGGCTGTTGCCGGCGCGGCAGGCTTCGGTCATCACACGGCTCTTGCCACGGGACTCGCTGCCTGCAGGCATATGGGGATGATCGCGCAGTGACATCAGCACATTGTCGCCAAGTGAGCCATTGAACAGATAGGGCCGCGAATAGGCATAGCCGACGCGCGCCGCAATCACCCCCTGATGCAGTTGGTCCAACCGATACCCTGCAATCGTCACCGACCCGCGAAATGGCACGACCTCCCGCGTCAGCAGTGCTGCAAAAGCCGCGCGTTCCGCCTCGCTGCTGCTCTGGATTGCAACACGCCCCCCCGCCGGGATGGTCAGAGACAGATCCTCCAGCACCATATTTCCGTCGGCATCTTTCACCGACACATTGCGCAGTTCGATGGCGCCGCGCAGATGCGGGATATCAGTTGGTGTGCCCTCGATCAGTTCCTCTGGGATCATGCCCTTGGGCGCGAAACGATCGGTCATGATCGACCAGCGCAAGCTCATGTCCTGCACCTGATTGTAGTAGGTCAGCAGCTCCCGCCACGGGGCTGACAAATCCTTGTAAGCGGCCAGAGCGGCCACCAATGCGCCCACCGTGATATCGCCACGGATCGCCAACACTCCCCCGGCTGAGTAAAACACAAAGGGCGTCAGATGCCCGATCATGTTGTTGAGGAACTTCATGAAATACTTTTTGGTGTAGATCCGCCGCCGAATATCGAACAACCGTCCCAAACGTGCCGAAATCTGTGCCAACCGATACCGGCGGCCACCATTGATCCGCAGATCACCGATCCCCGCTGCGGTCTCCCCAATCTCCGCGGAGAAAGCCCGCACCTCTTGGATACGATCCTTGTTCAGCAGGTTGATCTGACGTTGCAGCATCGGGATCAGCCAGGCCTGCAGCGGGATCAGCGCCACCGAGGCCAGCCCGAACCACACGCTTTGCATAAAGAGAAACGCGACAATCGTCAGCATCTGCCCGGCCTGAAACACCGGCTGCGCCACGGCGTCGCCCATCAGGCCGCCCATCGGTTCAGATTCCGAGGTGATCATAGAGACCAGCTCACCCTGACTGGTGGTCCGGAAGTATGGCGCCGGAAAGCGCATCATCCGGTTGATCAGCGTGTACCGCAGGCGCCGCAGAAGACGTTCGGCGACAATGCCCTTCATGGTATTGAGGCGCATCTTCAGAAGGCCACTAATCAGAACAGCCGCTAAAAACCCTACACAAAGCAGCAGCAGATAGTCGACCTGCCCGATCTGCTGCCCCAGAACCTCAACCTGATCCATCGGCGCGCCGATGGCGTCGTTGATAATCCGCTTGGGCAATTCCAACGCCGCATAGAGGAAGGGGAACGTGACCATGGTCAACGCCAACAGACCTATCTGCTGGCGCCGTGAATAGGTCCAGATGAATGAAAACAGGGTGGATTGCATCCCCTGCTCCTTTTGCGTGTCGGAAGATCTCAGCGAGAAATCGCCTGCTGGCTGTGCAGCGGTCAGACCGTAATCATTGCCCCCTGACATTACAAGGCAACACCCGGTCGACTTTTGTGTGAGGCGCTTGCTCCAACACGCCCCTCGGACTATGCCAAGGTTGAGCAAGACAACGACAGGCAGAGACCACTGTGACCATCGTAAGCAACGGAAACAACGTATCTATTCAGGATGGAGAGCAGGCTGCGCAACAAGCGCAATACGGGTGGATCTCTATCCTGGCGGGCAGATACTGGTGTGGCTTTTCTACCGCCTTTGCACAGTGGTTTTGCGGTGGCGCACAGCGTATATCGTCAACGATCAGGCAATGTGGTCTGTCCCGGCTGACCCTAATGATGGTGGCCCCTCTCGCGCTGGCGGGATGCGCTGCGGGAACCGGCCCGTCGCGGATCACAGATACATCTGGCCCGCAACCCGGCGATATCACCCGCATGAGCTTTGCCAGCGACACCATTCATCTGGTTCCGCCAACCGGATTTTGCATCGATCCTCGCATGACCGGCCACCGGGCCGAAGGTGGCTTTGCCATCGTGGTCCCCTGCTCCAGCTTGCGCCCCGGCCCCTCGGGCCGCAACCGCGCCTTGATTACAGTCGCTGTTGGCCCCGCCGGACCAGCGGATAAGGCACTGACCAGCGCGGATCTGCTGGAAAATGCGCCCGGCGCGCGACTGCTGACGGAACGGAGCGATATGATGCTGCCATTGGTCAAACTGAACATGCCGGATCACCGCGCCCGAGGCGCCAGCCCGATCCATTGGCGCGGCGCCTTCGTGCTGAACGATCAACTGGTGGCGGTTGCGCTCTATGCCCCCGGCGGCAGCCGCAACCTCGGCGGGCACGGCGCGCGACTGCTGAATGAGCTGACCGCGAAAACGCTTGAAGCCTCCGTGACCGCAGATCTGCCCCCCAGCACCGATGCCGCCGCGCAATAGCGACCGATGCCCCGGCTGCAAACAGGTCGACGCACCCACCAATGCCATCGACCGGCAAGATTACCGGCCCGGAGGTTTGTCAGCGCCGATCGCTTTGGCTAGGGTCAGAAAAACAATGCGCACGTCGCCACATTCCGCATCGCGCCGACAATGACAGTGCGCAGGACAGGATATTGAGCCTATGGGCAGGACGATTGAAAAACTGCTATTCAAACGCGTGCTGAAACGATGGCGACGGCTTGCACAACAGGCTCCCAAGGCGCCGCTCAGCCGCCTGAGGGAACAGCGCAATCGCGCCAGAACACTGCGTTTGCATCTGGATCGACTGGTTCATGTCGCCGAAAGCCGACTGGCGCTGCCGCAAATCGGGTCCAACGCCTTTCCCCGCCCCCATGGTACCGACTGGGGCTGGCGCCCGGAACTCTGGCGCGGCCCGCTGCCTGTTCCCGGTGCCTCCGCGATTCCCAGCAAAACCCGGCTCGGCGATGAGGTTCAGCTGTTTCACGACTGCGCCGTCTCAGAAATCACCCTGCGCCAGCTGCGCAACAACCGTGAGGAAGACCTCGCCCCCTATGGCGTCCGTCTGGACGTGTTTCGCTTTGACGGTTCCTTCCTGTCGCTGGTTATCGAGCTGCCGCAAGAGGTGACCAACGGGCTAAGCCGTGATCATCTGCTGCGGGTGGATTGCACGGTGGAAACCGAAAACCCGATAGAAATCTTTGCCCGGCTCAACATCAAGCATGGTCCGAACACCGAACAATTGGTGCGTGAAATGCCCATGGGCGACAAGCGGACCCACGTCGAATATGACCTCGCCTATGCTGAGCTGAACGAAAAACGCGTCGAGCGGCTGTGGCTGGAACTGATTTTTGAAGCCCCGGAAATGAACCAGGTGACCCTGCGCGATCTCACCCTGTCCCGCAGCCGTCGCGCCAGTCTCTAACCCGCATTCGAAAGGCCCGATATGAGCCAGCTGACATTGACCAAAATTCGTTTTCGCGACGGCCTGTGGGAGGGACGGATCGCAGGCCCCGGAGCGTCAGGCTCCATGCCCGTGATCGAGGTGCGCCACTTGGACCGCCCGGTGCCAGATGTCGCCCTAGAAGAAAGTGAAACCGCTGACGAATGGTCCCTTACCATTCCAATCCCAACCGAAGCGATTGCCGATGGTGTCCAGAGTTTTGTGATCTATGATCTGACGGCCGATACAAAAATCGGTGATTTCACTCTCATCTGCGGTGAGCTGACCGGCGATGATCTGCGAGTCGAGGTAGAACTGTTGCGCGCCGAACTCGATATGCTGAAACGTGCCTTCCGCCGTCATTGCGTCGAAACACAATAACGGCCTCCGAGAGGATATTCAGGCTCTAATAAGGGCGAAGTTCTGACACGCCACCGCGCTGTCAGCTCCGCGATTTTGTCAGCGCCAAAAACACATCTTCCAGATCAGCTTCCTCGGTCTTGACGTCCCGGATCGAAATCCCGGCCTCACGTACCGCCGACAAAACCTCTTCTGCGCGGGTCCGATTGCCGTGGTAGCGCAGGATCACCGCGCCATCGCCGCGCAACTCCGATGCGATCCCATCGCCCACTGGCAATGCCGTCACAGGATGCGCCGGATGAACAACCATGGCCTTTGCATCCAGCCGCCCCAGCAGATTTGCAGTAGTGTCGCGCGCCACCAGCTCACCCTGATTGATGATGGCAATTTCATCACACATTTCCTCGGCCTCTTCGAGGTAATGTGTGGTCAGAATAATTGTCATGCCTTGCGCGTTCAGCTTGCGGATATTCTCCCACAACATCTGGCGCAATTCTATATCCACACCTGCCGTTGGTTCATCCAGTACGAGGATATTGGGGTGATGGACCAGCGCCTTGCCCAACAGCAACCGCCGCTGCATCCCGCCCGACAGGGTCCGGGCGTAGGCATGCGCCTTATCCTCCAACCCAACCATGCGCAGAATATCATCACTGCGGCGTTCGGCTTTCGGCACCCCGTACAATCCGGCCTGCACCTCCAGCGCGCCACGCGGGCTGAAAAACGGATCCAGGTTCAACTCCTGTGGCATCACCCCGATGGAGGCACGGGACTGGCGCGGGTTTTCATCCTGATCGAAGCCCCAGATCGTGACCTTTCCCGCTGTTTTCAGTACCAGCCCGGCCAGAATATTGATCATGGTGGATTTACCGGCACCGTTGGGACCGAGAAGACCAAAGACCGATCCGCGCGGAATGCTCAGATCCACACCTTTCAGCGCATCTTTAGCAGGTTGCCCCCTGCGGCCCTTGTAGGTTTTCTGCAAACCTTCGATACGGATTGCGTCCTCAGTCATTGCGGCCCTTGCCCCCGGTTTTCCCTTGGCTCATAAAAGCCACTAACTGATAACCAAGAGGACCGCCAGAGATGACCATCGAAGCGCCGGAAACCAAGATCGTGGACAGCTACCGCGTCGCCTGCGACGGCAGCGAAGGTGCGCTGGGACATCCACGGGTCTACCTGCAAATTCCCGAGGCCGAAGGCTTCGTCGAATGCCCCTATTGCGACTGCAAATTCGTCCATAAGGATGCTGTGGGCAAGCAAGCGTAGCGGCCTGCCATATCTCCATTCTAACAAAACGCCGCCAGCTTGGGCGGCGTTTTTCGTATGTGCGTATACTCCCGCCCACTGTCAGAAACAGAAGTCGGTTGTAACGAATTTGAAGCATCAAGACTGCAACGATCAGGGCATGGTAGCTGTTTCTTTACGATGATGGTGCACAGAATAAAGAGTGTATCTGCCACTACCGGAGATTGAGATGTACAGCGTCGTTCAGTGCATTACGCAAGAACACAGCCTGGGCCTTGTGGCCGTGGCTGCGCTTGTCTGCGTCATCGGTTCCTGTCTGTCGGTACTGATGACCCAGCGCCTCGGCCGGACGGCTGGCACGCGCAAACTTGTCCAGCTTGCCCTCACCAGCCTGATCAGCGGCGGCACCGTCTGGACGACACATTTCATCGCCATGCTCGCCTTCGACCCCGGTTATGCTCATGGGTATGATCCTCTGCTGACCGGCGTGTCACTTGCTGCAGCGGTCGTGGGGATGCTCATGACAAACGGCGTCTACGCATTTGCCCACTCGACCAACTATCGGGTTGCGGCCAGCGGCGCGATGTTCGGTCTGAGCGTTTCAACCATGCACTATCTCGGAATGAGTGGGTATTTGCTGCCTGGAGAAATCGTCTGGCAAACCACCCCGTTGATTTCATCGATTTTGCTCGGCGCTGTGCTGGGGGTGGCGACCTACGAATATCTGACACGCTATGTGACCGGGCGGCACTGGATTGTCGCAGTTGTTCTGATGACACTGACAATCTGCACCATGCATTTCACCGGAATGTCAGCCATCACAGTGCAACTCAGCCCACTCTACTCTGTCCCACCAGAAGTAATTTCTGACGCGACACTCGGCCTGTTCGTACTTGGAACGATGGCAATCATCCTGATGATCGGTTTTGCGGCGCTGAGCATTGAAACCAACATGGAGAGCGAGGCGCGCAATCAGCTGCAACATGCCGCGTTGCATGATCCGCTGACCGGCCTGCCCAACCGGATGGCCCTGACGCGCAAAATGGCAAGCCTGACCGAATTGCTGGAACGCGACGAGACAGAGCGCGTGGCCGTGCTGACCCTGGACCTCAATCTTTTCAAAGAGATCAATGACCTATACGGTCACTCTGCCGGAGACTCCGTTCTGACGACGGTGGCGAACCGCCTCAATTCCGTGCTGGAGAAAGATGAATTTATCGCCCGCGTTGGAGGTGATGAATTTGTTGCTCTGAAACAGGGTTTCCGCCGGGTCGATCAGGTACTGGCCTTTGCCGAACGCCTGCATGCGCTCACCGTGGAACCCGTGGATTTCGACAATACATCCGCCATCATCGGCGTCGCGATCGGCGTTGCCACCAGCCTTGAGGACGGTCGGGATATCCGCGATCTGCTACACAAATCGGACGTGGCCATGTATCGCGCCAAGGCGGATGCCGACCGGCATATCTACCTGTTCAACGCACAGATGGAGAAACACAACCGCGCGCGTCTGGAACTGGTCAGCGATCTTCGGCAGGCCTGTATCGCTGGCGATCAGTTTGAACTGGCGTATCAGCTACAGAACGACCTCAGTTCCCTTGCACCCGTTGGCTTTGAGGTCCTGCTGCGCTGGAATCACCCCACAAAAGGTCGCGTTTCTCCGGACACCTTCATCCCGATTGCTGAAGAGACAGGGTTGATCCGTGAGATTGGCCTCTGGGTTCTGCGCACGGCCTGTCAGGAAGCCAGCAGTTGGCCGGGGGATTTCAACATCGCCGTCAATGTCGCCCCGCAACAGTTGATGCAACCGTCCTTTGCCGAACATGTCTCGGACATCCTGCTGGAAACCGGCCTGCCGGCCGAACGGCTCGAACTGGAAATCACAGAGGCCAGTATCATCGATGATCAGGTCCATACGCTGAAGGTCATGCAGCAGCTCAAGACCATGGGTCTGCGCATTGCCATGGATGACTTTGGCACCGGCTATTCCTCGCTCGCGATGCTGCAAACATTCCCCTTCGACAAGATCAAGATTGATCAGAGCTTCGTTCAGAATGTGCACATCGACGCACAGCGGGCTGCAATCGTACGCTCGACCCTGCTGCTCGGCGCGGCATTGAACATTCCCGTCCTGGCCGAAGGTGTCGAAGTCGAGGACGAACTACAGTTCCTGCGCATGGAAAATTGTTCTTCGGTGCAGGGGTTCTATTTCGGCAAACCAATGACCCGCGACGAAATGCGCGAAGTCGTGCAAGCAAATCAGCCGAAAAAGAAAACCGCTTAAACCCCTGACCTGAGGTTGATTGCTACTGCACCCGATCCAGCACCGCTTTGCGTGCTGGTCTGGTTCTGGGCTTCGCGGCATCGGGCATGGCCGCGGGGTCATCAGCAACGGCCCAAGTGTAATAGCGGCAAAATGTGCCGCAGGCCCTTGGCGCCGCCACGCCGGGGTGCGAAACGGCAATTGCTCTCACTCGCGCGATCACCGATAACGGGGACAACGCGAAACACCGGAGCATCAGCCATGACAACCACCCCCTTTGGCACCGGCTGCCACCTGCATCTGATCGACGGGTCGGCCTTCATCTTTCGCGCCTATCACGCGTTGCCGCCCCTCACCCGGAAATCTGATGGGCTGCCCATCGGTGCTGTGGCGGGTTTCTGCAACATGCTGCACCGCTATGTTGAAGGCAACACAGGCCCGGACGCGCCAACCCATGTTGCGGTGATCTTCGACAAGGGATCGCACACATTCCGCAATGATCTTTATGATCAATACAAGGCCAACCGCGAAGCCATGCCCGAGGATCTGCGCCCGCAGATCCCCCTGACCCGCACCGCCACTGAAGCGTTCAATATTGCCTGCAAGGAACAGGAAGGATTCGAGGCCGACGATATTATCGCCACGCTTGCGTGTCAGGCCCGCGATGCAGGCGGCCGGGTGACGATTATTTCCTCTGACAAGGATCTGATGCAGCTGGTCGGCGGTGGTGTCGAAATGCTGGACGCGATGAAGAATAAACGCATCGACACCGATGGTGTCTTTGAGAAATTCGGTGTCGGCCCGGACCGTGTGGTGGATGTCCAGGCGCTTGCTGGCGACTCGGTCGACAATGTGCCCGGCGCACCGGGGATTGGGATCAAGACAGCAGCACTGTTGATCAACGAATACGGGTCGCTGGAGGACCTGTTGAACCGCGCCGAAGAGATCAAGCAACCCAAGCGCCGCCAGACTCTGATCGAGAACCGCGCGCAGATCGAACTGTCAAAGCAGCTCGTCCAGCTGGACAACAATATGGAGCTGGACTTCACACTGGATGATCTGGGCGTACGCGACCCAGATGCAGACCATTTGCTCAGCTTTCTGGCTGAGATGGAGTTTCGCACTCTGTCCAAGCGTGTCGCCGATCAATTGGGCAAAGAGGCGCCAGCCATTGTCGACACCCCCGCGCAGAGCACCGACACCGCCGAGGCTGCGACTGTGGCGGATATGCCCTTCGACAGCAGCAGCTATGAATGCGTCCGTGACGCCGAGGCGCTGAAAAAATGGGTGATCCAGATTCGCGAACGCGGCTGGGTGGCGGTGGACACGGAAACCACTGGTTTTGACGAGATGGTGGTGGATCTTGTGGGCATCTCGCTCTGCGTGGAACCGGGCAGCGCCTGCTACATCCCGCTCACTCATAAATCCGGCAGCAGCGATGATCTCTTCGGCTCCGATGAATTGGCAGACGGGCAGATGCCCCTGCAGGACGCACTCGATCTGCTAAAGCCCGTGCTTGAGGACAACAGCATCCTCAAAATTGGCCAAAATATGAAATATGACGCCAAGATTTTTGCCCGCCGAGGCATTGATGTGGCGCCAATTGATGACACGATGCTGATGTCCTATGCCATGCACGCAGGTCAGCACGGGCACGGCATGGACACACTGTCAGAGCGGTATCTGAACCACACGCCAATCCCGATCAAACCCCTGCTGGGGACGGGCAAATCGGCGATCACCTTTGACCGTGTACCTATTGACGATGCCGTGGCCTATGCCGCTGAGGACGCCGATATCACCCTGCGTTTGTGGCAGCTGTTCAAGCCGCAGCTGCACCAGTCAGGCGTCACCACGGTCTACGAGACGCTGGAGCGTCCGCTGGTGCCAGTGCTTGCCCGGATGGAGCGCGAGGGTATCAAGGTTGATCGCGATACGCTGTCGCGTATGTCCAACGCTTTTGCCCAGAAAATGGCTGGGCTGGAGGCCGAGATTCATGAACTGGCCGGCCAAAACTTCAACGTCGGGTCCCCCAAACAGCTGGGCGAGATTCTGTTTGATAAGCTCGGCATGGAGGGTGGCAAGAAGGGCAAGACCGGCGCTTATGCCACCGGGGCGGATATTCTTGAGGACCTCGCGACCGAACACGCCTTACCGGGTCTGGTGTTGGACTGGCGCCAGCTGAGCAAGCTGAAATCGACCTATACCGACGCGCTTCAGGATCATATCAACGCCGAAACCGGGCGCGTTCACACCTCTTATGTGCAGACCGGGGCCAACACCGGGCGCCTCGCCTCAACCGATCCCAACCTGCAAAATATCCCCATCCGCTCCGAGGAAGGGCGCCGCATCCGCGAGGCCTTTGTTCCGGAGGAGGGCAATGTGCTTCTGGCGCTGGACTACAGCCAGATCGAACTGCGTATTCTTGCCCATGTTGCGGGAATTGACACTCTCAAACAGGCCTTTGCCGAGGGGCAGGATATTCACGCCCTCACAGCGTCAGAGATGTTCAACGTCCCGCTGGAGGAGATGACATCGGACATCCGCCGACAGGCCAAAGCGATCAATTTTGGCGTGATTTATGGTATTTCCGGCTTTGGTCTGGCCCGTAACCTGCGCATCCCGCGGGCCGAGGCGCAGGGCTTCATCGACCGTTATTTTGAACGGTTCCCCGGCATTCGCCGTTACATGGATGAGACCGTTGCCTTCGCCAAAGAGCACGGCCATGTGCAAACCCTGTTCGGGCGCAAGATCCACACGCCGGAGATTTCCGCCAAGGGACCGCGCGCCGGGTTTGCCAAACGCGCCGCGATCAATGCGCCGATCCAGGGTACCGCAGCCGATGTGATCCGCCGCGCGATGATTCGGATGCCTGCTGCCATTGCTCATCTGCCGGCACGGATGCTGCTGCAGGTTCACGACGAACTGCTATTCGAGGTACCGGAAGCCGCGGTTGAGGACACCATCGAAACCGCCCGTCAGGTGATGGAAACCGCAGCAGACCCGGCCGTTCATCTGGACGTGAAACTGGTGGTGGATGCAGGCAGGGGCCAGAACTGGGCGGAGGCTCACTAAAGATCTGCTCCAAAACCGACAAGGCTTGCTGCCCCCCCTTTGGCCGGGGCGGCACCACGGTGATACGCGCCTGATCGGGCAATGCCAGCCATCGACCTGAGGCGCAGCGCGCCATGCCACCGGCATGGCGCCCGGCCCAACGGGAAGACCGGCATCTTTGATGCTGGGGTGACGGGCGGGAGAACCGCGCCCCTTGGCCTGCGCTCTTAGTCTTTTGCGCTGTGTGGCCCTGTTTCCGCAGGCGGTTTTACCATCCAGGCCACCAATCGGCGGACCGCAGGCGCCACCACAAGCACAACTGCAAAGGCCACAGGCCAGCCGAAACTCCAGGCTGACATCCATAGCCCCGGCGCCGCAGCGCTCAGGCCAACCGCCTTCAGCGTGGCAACTCCCGTCACAATGCAGGACATGACACCCGACAAAATCAGACCAAACAGGATAGGGGCGAATCGCGCAGGGAACATGATGGTCTCCGGTCGTGGATCAATTGCCGCCTTATGCCCTGCGATCAATCACATTTCAATTCTCGAATATGTCATGACGCAGCAGTCGGACCTTTGGCCGCAGTCACCTCATGCCTGAAAGTGGTTGGCATTACCCGATGCGACCTCTGTCAGCCCATCCAGGCCAGACTGTCTTCTGTCCGTTTGGTACTCGGGGTGTATTCGGCACTGACCCAGCCTTCATAACCGCTCTCGTCAATCGCCGAGAAGAGCTGCTCGAAATCCACCGGTCCGGTTCCCGGCTCGCAGCGCCCAGGAGCGGCCCCGATCTGAACATGGGCTGCGCGGTCGCCAAAGGCCTCCCAGACCTTGATCGCATCCCCATGGATCAGCTGCGCGTGATAGGCATCATATTGCAGGCCAACATTTTTGCGGTCCACGGCCTCCAGCACCTCAACTGCGAGATTATAGTCGTCTAGATAGTACCCCGGCTGATCACCGCTGTTCAGCGGTTCGATGGTGAATTGCTGTCCGGGCGCATAGTCGGCGGCCCATTGCAGATTGCGGATCAACGTGTCTTTGGCCACATCTCCTTTGGCGTAACCAGCCATGATGTGGATCATGCCCGGCCGCAGCACCTCCGCGTAGCGCAGCACCCGCCGGATATCGCGTTGAAACCGGTCCGACCCCATCGGCAGCGCTGCATAGCCAGGCATCCCGCCGGTGTAATTGGGAGGCGGTGCGTTGATCAGCAGCAGCTCAAGCCCATTGGCCAGCAAGGCCCTCTGAGTTTCTTTAGCAGCCAACTCATAGGGAAACAGGATTTCCACCGCCTCAAACCCGGCCCGCGCGGCCGCAGAAAAACGATCCAGATAGGGCAGTTCCGCAAACAGCAATGAAATATTGGCCGCAAATTTCGGCATTGGAAAACCTCCTTTGGAGCCACCCCCGATTGGCGGCCAAATAGACATGTGCCGGACGATGCCACCTCAATGGTCCAGCCCAGCCCCCGCTAGGTTCACCATTGATCCGTCCAGGATCACACCGCCTCAATCTGCCTCAGATCTCCACCGATTTTGAGCAGGTTTTCGCAAGAATTTTCGCTAATTTTACAATATACTCAATTGGGTCAGCGACTTCCCGCCGCATCGCAGCGCGACCGGCAGCCCTCTGCCGACGCATTAAGATTTCGGTCCGGTTCAGTCGTCCGGCAGTTCATCCGATGGGATGACTCCAAAGAACTCGCCACCCGACCACAGGCCAAACCATCCGTCCCGATGACACCCCAGATCCACCAGCCGGTAAAAGCTCTTGCGATCGATCAGCGCCTCCAGACCGGCGCGTACCATCACATAGGGGGCTGGCTCACCAGTCTCTTCGTCTCGCACCACGCGGATTTTATGGGCAGGCCCGGCCTCAACCCTGTCGCCGACATGGGTTTCAAACCGCAGCACCTGCGCCTCATCAGTGCCGTCCACTTCGAAATCAACCGCGACGAAGGGGGCATCCTCCACCGTGATGCCAACCTTTTCGACGGGTGTGACAAGAAAATACTTGCCGTCTTCCAGCTTCAGAATGGAGGAAAACAGCTTCACCAGTTCAAACCGCCCGATTGGGGTGCCGAGGTAGAACCAGGTGCCATCGCGGGCAATCCGCATGTCCAGATCGCCGCAAAACGGCGGATTCCACAGATGCACAGGTGGCAGCCCACCTTTGCTCGCCGTTTTGGCCGCAGCCGCCAGACCCTCCGCGCTGGGGGGTTCTGATCCGGTTTCGGGGGGGGTGCTGCCGGAAGTCACGGGATTTTGTCCGCTCATTGCTTTTGCCATTTTCTGTCAACGCGATACAGTATCACTATATATTCGCCGTGAAGGGAAAGTCATGTCCGAACCCGACGATCTGCTGGCCGAGATTGAAGCGCTTGAAGACAAGCTGACACAGGCCAGGTCCTCTATCACCCGGCGCTTTATCGGTCAGGAGCGTGTGGTCGATCTGACCCTGAGTACGCTGCTGTGCGGTGGCCACGGTCTGTTGATCGGCCTGCCCGGGCTGGGCAAGACCCGGCTGGTGGAAACCTTGTCTACGGTCATGGGACTTGCAGGCAACCGGGTGCAGTTCACCCCGGATCTGATGCCCGCCGATATTCTGGGATCCGAGGTGCTGGATACCGCCAATGACGGCAGCCGCGCCTTTCGCTTTGTGCCGGGGCCGGTCTTTTGTCAATTGCTGATGGCGGATGAGATCAACCGCGCCAGTCCCCGCACACAATCTGCGCTGCTGCAGGCAATGCAGGAGCGGATGGTGACCGTGGCAGGTGCCGACCGCCCCCTTGGCACACCCTTTCACGTGCTGGCCACTCAGAACCCGATTGAGCAGGAAGGCACCTATCCTCTGCCGGAGGCACAGCTGGACCGTTTTCTGTTCCAGATTGATGTGCCCTATCCGACCCGCCAGACCGAACGCGATATTCTTCTGGCCACCACAGGGGTTGAGGAAGGCCGCGCGCATCAGGTCTTCACTGCGGATGATCTGATGGCTGCACAGACTCTGCTGCGCCGGATGCCTGTCGGGGACAGCGTGGTAGAGATGATCCTGGATCTGGTTCGCGCCTTCCGCCCGGAGGACCCTGCCGCCTCTCAACGGGTGCAGCAGACGGTGGCTTGGGGACCAGGGCCGCGGGCAGCACAGGCCCTGATGCTGGCGGTACGTGCCCGCGCGCTGCTGCAGGGACGCCTCGCCCCCAACGCTGACGATGTGCTGGATATGGCGCAGCCCGTGCTCAGCCACCGGATGGCCCTGAACTTTGCAGCCCGCGCCCGCGGCGAAAGCCTGACTGATCTGATCACCACCACAGCCGAGACCATGGCACGACCCGGCGTCGCCGCGTGACACAGGCGCGCGCCCATCAGCCAGGCGGAACCGCTGGCAGCCCCCCAGGATCTGCAGCGGACCTGCGCCACCGCGCAGAAAGTGCGGCCAGTCGCTTCCCGCCGCTTCTGGTTCGCGCACATCAGCTGGCCGGGTCCGTGCTTCTGGGCGAACACGGCCGCCGTCGTGCCGGGATGGGCGATGATTTCTGGCAATACCGTCCGGTGCAGGCTGGGGACAGTCGCCGCATGATTGATCACCGCCGGTCCGCCAAGGGAGATCAGCAGTTCGTACGTGAACGGGAATGGCAGATCGCCCAGACGGTGCATCTTTGGGTCGATCAGGGCGCGTCCATGCGCTTTGCCTCCACCCCGGCGCTGCCGGAGAAAATTGACCGCGCCCGGCTGCTTGGACTGGCCGCCTCAGTGATGATGCTAAGGGCGGGGGAACGTGTCGGCCTCACCGGCGGACGCCTGCCGCCCCGGCGCGGCAATGCCCAGATCCTGCGATTGGCCGACGCATTCAGCCTGAATGACGAAGACGACTATGCTCCGCCCGAAGATCGCGCCATGCAACCACAGGCGCGAGTGCTGTTTCTCTCCGATTTCCTGGGCCCCTTTGCGCCACTGGAACAGGCGCTGGCCAAGGCCGCAGATCGTGGTGTCCACGGAGTGCTGATGCAGGTGCTTGACCCTGCGGAGGAAGAGTTTCCCTTCGACGGGCGCACCATCTTTGAAAGCGTGGGTGGCGGGGTGCGCCATGAAACGCTGAAGGCTGGCGCCCTCAAACAGCGCTATCTTGACCGGCTTGCCGAACGCCGCGACGCGCTTGACCACTTGTGCCGCGCGGCAGGCTGGCGTCTGGGCACGCATCACACAGGCGATAGCGCGCAGGCGGCTCTGATGTGGCTGTTTCACGCCATGGAAAGAAGCGGCTCATGACAACCATTGCAGGCATCGGCTTTACAGCCCCCTGGCTGCTGCTGGCGCTTCTGGCGCTACCACTGTTGTGGCTGCTGTTACGGGCGGTGCCCCCTGCCCCGCGCACACGCCTGTTTCCAGCGGTTACCCTGCTTCTGGGATTGCGCGACGACGACAGCCTGTCGGACCGCACCCCATGGTGGCTGCTCTTGCTGCGACTGATGGCCGTGGCGGCAGCCATTGTCGGGCTGGCGGGACCAGTTCTCAACCCCACCGCGACCCCGACCGGGCGTGGCCCGTTGCTGGTGGTGCTGGATGGCAGCTGGGCCGGCGCCCCGGACTGGGACCGCACCCGAGAGGAAATCGACCATCTTCTGGCTGAGGCCGGACGCGCTGATCGCCCGGTCGCCGTACTACGCCTGACCGCCCCCCAACCGCCTGAGTTCCAAAGCGCGGCAAGCTGGCGTCGTCAAATCATCGGTGAGGCACCGCAAGCCTGGCAGCCAACGCCGGAGCAACTGGCGCGTGCCCGGACCCAGATAGACACCCTTGAGGGTGGGTTTGACAGCCTCTGGTTCAGCGACGGGCTGACATATGCAGGCCGGGACGATCTGCTGGCGACGCTGCGCCAACGCGGTCGGCTGACCGTCTATGAACATGCCACCCCCCGGCTGGCACTGCGCCCGGTTGTTTATGTGGATGGCGCAATGGAAATCACCGTCGTTCGTAGCACCCCGCAGGCCGCCTCTGGCGACGGGAGGGGCGCAACAGGCCCCGGCGCAGGCGACGATCAAACCGTGACTGTCCTTGCCAAGGGGCCAGACCCGGGCGGCACCATGCGAACCCTCGGCTCAGTGACAGTGGATTTTGCCGACCCGGACAACACTTCCGCCGACGGCAGTGAAGCCACCGCCCGCCTATCTCTGCCCGCAGAGCTGCGCGCGCGCATCCGCCTGTTCGAGCTGCAGGGCCAAACCAGCGCTGGGGCCGTATCGCTCGCCGATGACGGGCTGCGCCGCCGTGAAGTGGCACTGATCTCAGCCCAAAGCGGTAACGAAGGTCTCGCCCTCCTCTCGCCTCTGCACTATCTGCGCAAGGCGCTGGCACCGACCGCTGATTTGCTTGAGGGCGGGCTAAGCGATCTTCTGCCCGCTAATCCCGACGTGATTGTCCTTGCCGACACCGCCCGTCTGCCCCCCGATCAGGAGGCGGCAGTGGTGGATTGGGCCTCTGACGGCGGGCTGCTGCTGCGTTTCGCCGGTCCCCGGCTGGCCGCCAGCGACACCGCCCGCACCGACGAAGAACCGCTACTGCCTGTGCGCCTGCGGATTGGTGGCCGCAGCATCGGCGGCGCCATGAGCTGGGGAGAACCGAAAACCCTGGCCCCCTTTGCCGAAGACTCTCCCTTTTTCGGGCTGAACATTCCCCCTGATGTCACCGTCAGTTCGCAAGTGGTCGCGCAGCCCGACCCCTCTCTGGCGGAGCGGGTGATCGCAGAACTCTCCGATGGCACACCGCTGGTCACCCGCAAGCCGCTTGGCAATGGTCAGATCGTATTGTTTCACGTGACCGCAAATGCGGAATGGAGCAGCCTGCCGCTCTCCGGTCTGTTTGTGCAGATGATGGAACGGCTGGCGATTTCCTCCGGCTCCAAACCGGCGGAGGCCGTGGATCTGGAAGGCACCACATGGGCACCCCTTCAGGTGCTGGACGGCTTTGGTGATCTCTTCGATGCAGATGCGCTGCCCGGTGTGGCCGGGCCAGATCTGATCGCCGCCACAGCAGGACCTGAGCTGCAACCCGGGCTCTATCAAAACGGCGACCGGCGGATCGCACGCAATGTGATGCGCACAGAGGATCAGCTAACTCCGGCGCAGTGGCCCCTCAGCCTCCCTGTCAACGGCTATGGGGCCACGCCCGAACGCCCGCTGGGTGGCCTGCTGATCAGCCTCGCCCTCCTTCTCCTGGCCCTTGATGTGATTGCGGCCCTGTTGCTCTCCGGGCTTCTGCCACGCCAGCCGCAGACCTCAGCGAGCAAGATGCGCAACATGATCTCGCTTCTGCTGTTGGCCACCTCCGTCTGGGTCATCAGCCCCGGTCACGACACGCGCAGCCACGCCCAAGGCAACGCCATCGCGATTGAGGAGGTTACCCCCTCCCCCCCGTCTGATCCCGCAGCTGATGCCTTGGCCGCAGAGCGAGCAGCCGAGCTGACACTGGCCCATGTGCTGACCGGCGACCCCCAGGTCGATCAACTGGCGCGTGACGGTTTGCAGGGGCTGTCCAACACGCTGCGGTTCCGCACCTCGGTCGAGCCCGCCCCCCCCGCCACTGTTGATCTGGAGCGCGACGAGCTGGCCTTCTACCCACTGCTCTACTGGCCGGTGACCGCCAATCAGGCGATGCCCTCGGGCGCGGCCTATGACCGGCTCAACACCTATTTGCGTACCGGCGGGATGATCCTCTTTGACACCCGCGATGCCGATCTGACCCGCGCCGGGGCCAGCAGCCCCGCCGGACGCCGCCTGCAACAGTTGGCACTGCGGCTGGATGTACCACCGCTGGAGCCACTGCCCGCCGACCATGTGCTGACCCGCGCTTTCTACCTGCTGCAGGATTTCCCCGGACGCCACAACCGCGGCGCCGTCTGGGTCGAAGCCGCGCCCGCTGACGCCCAACAGGTCGAAGGCATCCCATTTCGCAACCTCAACGATGGTGTTACGCCGGTTGTTATCGGTGGCAACGATTGGGCCGCCGCCTGGGCCGTGGACGACAATGGCCGCCCCCTGCTGCCGGTTGGGCGCGGCTACGCGGGCGAGCGTCAGCGCGAACTGGCCTACCGTTTTGGTGTCAATCTGGTGATGCATGTGCTGACCGGGAATTACAAATCCGATCAGGTGCATGTCCCGGCTCTGCTTGATCGGTTGGGGCAATGATATGAGGCTGGATAAATGACGCAGACCATCCTCTTCGACCCGCTGGTCCCCTGGTCTGTGATCTGGCTGCTGGCGGCCCTTACCACGGCAGTACTCACTCTCGCGGTCTGGAAACGTCTGGCCGGATGGCCCATGCGCGCCCTTGCTGCCCTCGTCCTGATCGGCGCCCTCAGCGGTCCGGTCTACCAGATCGAGGATCGCGCCCCGCTCAATGATATCGTGCTGGTGCTGGAGGACAAAACTGCCAGCCAAGCCCTTTCCGACCGTCCAGAACAGACCAGCGTCGCCGTGACAGCGCTGGAAACCGCGCTCGCCCAGCGGGCCAATACCGAGGTCCGCCGGATCCCGATCGACAGCATACCAGCGCGCGAGGGCCGCAGCGACAACAGCGGCACCCTCCTGATGGGCGCGCTGGCAGAGGCGCTGGCCAATGTGCCACGCGGACGGGTCGCCGGGATCATTGCGATCAGCGATGGTCAGATCCATGACGTCGCACAAACCCCGGCCCTGCCTGCCCCGCTGCATCTGCTACTGACCGGCCGCCCCGGTGATTGGGACCGGCGGCTGATCGTGAAGAACGCCCCCAGTTTTGCCATCATCGGTGAACCGGTGACGCTGACCCTCAGGATTGAGGATCAGGGCGATGCTCCGACAGCGGGCGACCTGGCGGAACTGGCGATTTCCATCGGCGGCGCCGAGCCTCAGCGCTTCAACCTGCCCGTTGGTGTCGATTTCGACCTGCCGCTGACCCTGCCTCATGGCGGACGCAATGTGATCCAATTTACCGTCCCCACCGCCGAAGGCGAGCTCACAGATCGTAACAATGCCGCGCTGGTCCAGATCAACGGTGTCCGCGACCGCCTGCGTGTGTTGCTGGTCTCCGGCGAGCCGCATCCCGGCGGGCGCACGTGGCGCAATCTGCTGAAATCCGACAGCGCCGTGGATCTTGTACATTTCACCATCCTGCGCCCCCCGGAAAAACAGGATGGTGTACCGGTGGATGAGCTGTCGCTGATTGCCTTCCCCACGCGGGAGCTGTTTCTGGAGAAGATCAACGATTTCGATCTGATCATCTTTGACCGTTATAAGCGCCGTGGCATCCTGCCCGCGATCTACCTCGACAATGTGGCCGATTACGTGCAGCGCGGTGGCGCCGTTCTTGTCGCTGCGGGGCCGGATTTTGCCAGCGCCGACAGTATCTATCGCTCACCGCTCTCCAGCATTCTGCCCGCCAGCCCTTCGGCGCGGGTCCTGGAACGGGCCTACCGGCCCGAGATCACCGACCTCGGCCAGCGCCATCCTGTCACCGCTGATCTGACCGGCGCTGCTGATTGGGGTCGCTGGTTGCGCCAGATCGAAGTCGACGTGCCCGAAGGCCATGTTTTGATGAGCGGCGTCGACTCCCGTCCCCTGCTTGTGTTGAACCGCGTCGAGGAAGGGCGGGTGGCGCTTTTGGCCTCGGATCATGCCTGGCTCTGGAGCCGGGGATACGAGGGCGGCGGCCCACAGCTGGAACTGCTGCGCCGCCTTGCTCACTGGATGATGAAAGAGCCGGAGCTGGAGGAGGATGTCCTCTCCGCCGAGGCCACCGGCCAGCGTATGCGTATTCAGCGCCGCAGTCTCGACGCGGATGTCGGCGAGGTCACCGTCACCGCCCCGGATGGCAACACCGCGATGGTCACCCTGACCCAGACCGCACCCGGCCGGTGGGAAGGCCGCTATGAAGGGCCGGAACCCGGTCTTTACCGGCTGAAAGAGGGTGAGCAATCCACCGTGATCGGCCTCGGCCCTGCGGCCCCGCGCGAATTCGAACAGACCATCGCCACCGGGGAGATCATGGCCGCCGCTGTGGCCCAGACACGCGGCGGCGTGCGGTCGCTTCATGATGGCATACCCAGCCTGCGCAACGTACGCGCCGGACGTGTTGCAGCAGGGCGCGGCTGGATCGGCCTGACACCGCGTGACGCCTATCGTACCACCTCGGTCAGGCAGACGCCGCTGCTGCCCGCCTGGCTGGTTCTGCTGATGGCCAGCGCTGCGATCATCGCTGGCTGGCTGCGCGAGGGGCGGCGCTGATCCCACATTCCAGCAACCTCACAGCTACTCATCCGGGCGGGTGATGCGCACCCGTGCCTGATCCGATCTGCCGTTACGGTCAACAACCACCAGCGTTGAAAACCCGCGTTCCAGCCCCAGCAGATCGATGCTGCGACGGCGAGCACCAGTCACCACCGGTGTCTGATTGGCCAGCACCAGAAACGGCGCCTCGCCGCCCTTGATCCGCAGGGTCATTTGCCCGCCCTCAGCCAGCAACAGAGCCGCCCCATCCGGGGGAAAGGCCAGCTGCAGGCGCTCACCGGGCGGGCCACCAACACCCCCCCTGTCAAAGCGCTGCAACGGCAACGGCAGCTCCGCCGTAGCGACGCGCAGGGTAGAGGCCGGTGCGGCTGGAAAGGGGGTAAACCCGCGTCCAATCCGCCCAAAGGCCTCAAACAACAGTGGCGCCGCCAACTCCGCTCCAAAGGCTCCCGGCACCGGCGTGCCATCCGCCCGTCCCAGCCAGACCCCCACCACATAGCGGCCATCCCATCCGATCGCCCAGGTATCGCGGTGCCCGTAGGATGTTCCGGTCTTATAGGCCACCATACCCGCAGGCGCCCCGGCTGGAGGCGGCACACCGCGCAGAATATCGCCGATCTGCCAGGCAGAGACCTTGCTCATCAGACGCGGCATCCGATCATAAGGGGCCTGCAGGCGCGCCCGCAACCGGGGGCCTTGCCCGCCAGCCGCCAGCCCAGCGTAGACCTGCACCAGATCACGCAGCGACACGCCGACCCCGCCCAGCGCCACGGCCAGCCCCGGCTTGCCGCCCGGCAACCGGGGGCGTGCGCCGCCCCGCCGCAACGCTGACATCAGCCGCGCCGGGCCCAATGCCTGCGTCAGCTGTATCACCGGTGTGTTCAGCGACAGCTGCAGCGCCCGCCGTATCCGCAGATCCCCCCGGAAGCGGCCGTCGAAATTCTGTGGCGCATAACCATCGATATCAATCGGCCCGTCGTGGATCAGCGTCTCAGGATGGGCCAGCCCCTGATCAAAAGCGAGACCGTAAACCAACGGTTTCAGCGTCGATCCGGGGGAACGTGGGGCCCGTGTCATATCCACAAACCCCTGCCGCAGATCATCGCGGTACCCAGACGATCCGACAGAGGCGAGGATCTCGCCGCTCTGGTGATCCGCCACCAGCACCGCCGCCGAGAGCCTGGCATCCTGCCGCGCCACGCTTTCCGTCAGCAGCTGCGCCAGACGCTGCTGCAGTCCCGCTTCCAGGGTCAGATCAATTCGCGCCTGCTCCGGTGTCTCTGCCACCAGATAATCCGCCAGATGTGGCGCCAGCTGAGGAAAAACCCGCATGCCCCGTGGCATCGGCGCCTGTGCCGCGGTCTCTGCTGCGTCAGCAGCCAGCACCCCGGCATTGCGCATCCGCTGCAACACACGATTGCGGGCCCGGCGCGCGTCTTCCGGCATACGATCCGGGCGGCGCGCCTCCGGTGCCTGCGGCAGCGCCACCAGCAACGCCGCTTCGGCGGGGGTGAGCCGCGACGGCTCTTTGCCGAACCAGGCATAGCTCGCCGCACGCACCCCTTCGATGTTGCCGCCAAACGGCGCGTGGATCAGATACAGTTCTAAAATCTGGGCCTTGCTGAGGCGACGTTCTAAGGCCAGCGCCAACCGAATCTGCCGCAGCTTGCCCGCCCAGCGCCCGGTACTCCCATCCTCCAGCAGTCGCGCCACCTGCATGCTCAGCGTTGACCCGCCCGAAACCACCCGCCCCTGCCACAGGGCCTGTGCCGCCGCCCGCAATAGCGCCAGCGCATCGACACCATTGTGGTCATAGAACCGCTTGTCTTCATATCGCAGCAACATTGCGCGATAGCCTGCATCGACCTGATCCACGGTTACAGCCATACGCCAGATCCCATCCGCCACCGGATAGGCCCGCAACAATTGGCCATTGCGGTCACGCAACTCTGTCGCGGTCTCCGCCAGCGTGGCGGGCATCGGTGTCTTCTCGACCCAGGCGTTGAAGGCCACAACGCCGATCACCACCGCCGCACATAGGCCAGACAAGCCTCCAGCCCACCAACGCCACCGACGAGGTCGACGCGAGGCCGGTTCCGACAGGGGGATCACCGGACCTGGACGCGGCCCGTCGCGGTGCGGGCGCGATAGGCAGGCCGGTACATATCCTCAACCGAAGCCGCCGGATGATGGAACAGACCCGGCGTTACCGCGCGCGCCACATAGGCCAGCGTCACCGGAGCGCCCGCCTCCCCATCGCGTCCACGCCGCAGGTCGACCGCCGCCAGAAACCGGTCCGCACGGAACTCGGCATGGCGGGCCTCGCTTAGCGTGAGCCAGTCGAGACCGCGCACATCACCGGACCGCAGCAAACTCGGATTGTCGATCTCAAGCCCCGCAGGCAGCGGATCATTGATCATCAATCGTGCGCCAGCCGGCTCAAACGGAACCACCCGCAGCACCGCGACAAACCGGTCACCGACGGTGAACTGGTCCGGGACCAACGCCTCGCCTTCCATCGAATAGTAACTGCGTTCGATACTGAACCCGGTCCCTCCCGCAGGGGCCGTGACCAGCGGTACACCCAGCGTGGTCAGCGTGATGTCCACATCCTTGCCGGAGGCAGCAGTCAGCGCCAGCGGGTCCCGATCCTGATCCCCCTCCAGCACCTCAACCATGGGTCCATTCACCGTTTGACCATTGATCAGCAGCCCGGATCCGCCATCCCCACCGATCAGCGCATGGGCCGCCATCAGCGTCCAGGCGCTTTCCTGTGTGGAGAGCAGCTGACCATCCCCGACCAGTCCCGCACTCAGGGCGCGACGATCCACCGCCTCGGACCCGGCCTCACTGGCAAGGGCCAGAACCCCGGCCTGATCGCGGCGCAGGCTGCCGTAGTCGGCTCGCCACAGTGTCGGATCAGGAGCGGCGCGATGCAGCATCGCGGCGGCACGGGCGAACATCTGATCTGCCCGACGCTGATCACCATAGGCCGCCAGAGCCGCCCCCACCTGCGCCACTGACAACGGCGTGGCGAAATCACCGGCCTTCACATCCGCATAGTAGCGCAGATCCCCCATTGCCGCCTCACCTTCGCGGGCCAGAACCAACAGCGCATAGGCGATATCCTCGCCTCCATTGTCAAAATCGGGCGCGTAGTTCACCCGGTTGCGCAGATTGTCCAGCGCCTGACGGAACCGTGTCTCAGCCACCTGATAGCCCTGCGCCCGTGCGCGACTTAGAAAATCACTGGCATAGGCATCCAGCCAGAAATCGCCACTTTCTGCACGCCACAAACCAAAGCCACCGTTGCTGGCTTGGCGCGCCAGCACCTGCCGGATGGCGCTGTCGATCTTTGCGGTGACCTCAGGCGCGCCCCCCAGCCCCGCAGCCTTTGCCACCGATGACAGATACAACAGCGGCAATGCGCGCGAGGTCACCTGTTCGGTGCAGCCATAGGGGTAGAGATCCAACCCATTGAGCAGCCCCGGCACATCAAACCGCGCCAATGGCCCCGCAGACATCACCGCCCGCGCACTCTCCGGTCGCAACCCGGTAAAGACGTCAGAGGAGAACAGGAAACTGTTCCCCGCCGCCAACTGGAAGCGGCGGGTGGTCGCGACCATCGGATCATTGGCCCGCACCGGCAGGCGCAGGGTCTGAATCAGGGTCTCTCCCTCAGCGGTGGTCAGCGTCAGTTCAATCTCAGGGTCGCCAACGGACAGCGCCGCAACGGGCAGGATCACAGTCTCGCTGCCGCCGGGTGCCAGTACAAGCGATTGGGGCAGCGCGCTGATCTCCAACCCCGCGCCAAGGGTACGGGCCGCAAGCTCCAGTCGACCGGCAGGGCCGTCCGCATGGGTGACCTCGATCTGCACCCGGCTGCTATCCCCCGGCGCCAGGAACCGCGGTGCCGTCACACTGACCACAACCGGATCCCGAACCAGCATGTCTTCAGCTGCCTGCCCAACCGCGCTCTGCGACCAGGCGACCGCCATCACCCGCACCGTCCCATTAAAAGGCGACAGCGTGATCGGCACCTCGGCGCGCCCCTCCGCATCAAGCTTCACCGGGCCGGAAAACACGGCCATCAGATCTTGCGTCGGCGGTGGCGACTGCAACCGCATCCCGGCGCCCGCATCCCCACCCGAACGCACCCGGCCAAGCGCGCCGGTGCCAGTCTCAATCAACCGCCCGTATAAATCGCGCAGTTCCATCCCCAGCCGCCGCTGGCCATAGTAATGCGCCGATGGATCCGGGCTCTGAAATCCGGTCAGGTTCAGAATCCCCAGATCAACCGCTGCCAGTGTCAGCCAGACCTCTTCACCGGGGGCGGCACCGCGCACCTCAACCTTGGCCAGCTCGGTCCTGCGTGGTCGGGCCACCTCGGGCAGGTCTAACACCACCTGAAGTTCCTGTCCGGGGCGATTGACCGTGGCATGCGCCAGCCCCAGCGCCCGGGTCGGACTTCGATCTGCCTTGCCCGCCAGCGGCTGTACCACCATGGCAGAGACATAGGCGCCACTGCCCCAATCAGCAGCAACGCTCAGCGGGATCACCGTTTCCCCGGCGGGCACCTCGACCATTTGACGACTGATCAACCGGTTCGACATCACCGAGACCAGTGCGGTTCCGGCGCCACGGCTCACCACGCGCAGGCGTGCGGTATCCCCCGGCTTATAGCTGTCACGATCCAATGACACCTCCAGCTGGTCCGGCTTATCCGCCCCCTCGTCCGGGACGTACCAGCCTGCATAGAAGTCACTGGACGCCGCGACATAGGGCACGCCCTGATGCTCTACCACCAACTCATATCTGCCCCAGTCAACCGGCTGTTCCAGCACCAGTGGCGTGGCGGCATTCACCTTCGCCGCGCCGGTTGCAACACGGCTGCGGCGGGTCGTTGGTTCCCAATTCCAGTTCCCGTAAAGCTGATACCACTGATAGCGGGTTTCCACCCGGTTCAGCGTCCATGTCACCGGCATATCCTGCGGGCTGCCATCCGGAGCCAGCGCGACAATGGAAAACCGCGCCGCAGCACCTTCCGCGACAACATCCTCAAACAGCGGCTTGATGCCAATCACCGGACCGTCCGGCGGCAGGGCCACGCTCAGTTGTCGTTCAACCGGACGTGCACTGCCATCACTCAGACGGGTGGTCACCTCCGCGACAAGAGGCTGACCCAGCGCCTCGATCTCGGGCAGCGCCACCGAAAGTGTCCCGATCCCCTCCGCGTCCGTACGCGCGCCGCCGAAATGGCGACTTTGCGAGGCAACCACATCGTCGTAGCGGCCAAATCGGTAACCGTCCCATCCCGCCAGCTGATCCGCAGGGCGCAGCGTCACCTCGCCGTCGATACTAAGATCTCGACCCGGCGCGCCGAACAGATACCGCGCCTCGATCCGCAAGGGACTGTTGGTGCCGGGACGCAGCTCCTGCCCGGCAGCTGCCGTCAGAGTTTGGGTAAAGTCGATCCGTTCGGGCAGAAAATCCTCAACCAGAATCTGCCGACTGGCCAGGGGCGGTGCTTTGGGATCGGACAGGATCGACAATCGCCAGGTACCACGCGGCGCGGTGTCTCCAACCGGCAGCGCAAACACATGGCCCCCAGCCACGCCCCGGTCCGAAATCAGACGGGCATATTCGACACCATCAGGGCGGTTCAGAACCGCGATCAACGGCAGGCCGGTTATCGCCTGCGCCGTCGCATCACGGGCAAGGACAGTGGCATGGATCACCTCTCCGGCGCGATAAGCACCGCGATCCGTGGTCAAAAACACATCGATTGGTCCGGGCGCCACGCGCCCCTCAACGCCACGATCCGACAGATCAAAGGCCGCATCCCGCAGCGAGAGAAAGGCAAAGTCCGCCGCTGTCTCCCCCGCCTCACCCGTCTGCGCCATCAGGACAGCCGGAGCAGACGCGCCCTGCCCACGCGTCAGACCCGCATCAAAATGCGCATAGCCCTCGGCATCACTCACCGCGGTTCCCAATACGGCGTTGGCGTTGGAAATCAGCTCTACCCGCACACCAGCACGCGGCGCGGCATCGGAAAGCCCCTGCACCTGTACATGCAGCCCGTCACTGCCCAGCATTGTGCTTAGCCCCAGATCGGTCAGCACAAACCATTGGGTCGCGGCTGGGCTGTCATAAGGATCGGCGCCGGGCAGCTGCGCACTCAGCGCGTAGATCCCCACCGGTTGATCCGCCAGCGCCTGATCCAGCGGCAGTCGCGTGGTCACCGTTTGATTCAACGCCTGAGAGACCTCGGCGGTACCGCTCCAGATCTCCTCCGCGATATCGCTGGCGAACTGTTCTTCCTGCCATTGCGACAGCGGCCGGGCAAAGTAATCCTCTTGCAGGCTGCGCAGCAGATTGCGGTCACTGACACGCCGCAGGCGCAGATCCAGCGTGGTGGCATTCACCGTCTCCACCGGCACCGCCACCTGGTCGCCCTTCGGCAGTACGTAAGACCGACCGGAGAACCGGACACTCGGGCCTCGATCCCGCACGTAATGGGTCAGCGTCACATCCTTGGCCAATGTCTCACCGGTGACGGCAGGCAGCCCCCGCCGCAGGGTCAGCCGGTAACGGGTGCCATGTTCGATCCCATCGACGCAGAGTTCCCGGCCCGCCGACTCAGCCACCAGACGCGGATCCGCCAGCTTGATGAAATCATCGTACTCGACCCCGCTCCGCGCCAAATCTTCGGAAAATTCGACACATATACGGGGTGATGCGCTATCGCTCTCCACCCGGCTTCCGGTGATCCGAAATCCATATTTGGCAATTGCGTCATCCAGACGGGCCGCCAGTTTCGGGCTGTTGTCCCGCTCCGCCGCCAGCCGCAGAACCCCAAGGGCATCGCGACCGCGCCCCAACTGTTCCAATGCCTTGGCTGCGGTGGCCAGGGCCTGCGCCTCGGCCGCATCATCCGGGCCGCGCAGATAACTGTTGAGCGCCGCCGAAAGGGCGGCCTCATGGGCGCGCCGCTGCGCCGATCCTTGCACCTCCTGCCGCAACAGCCTCCGGGCATAGTCCAGCCACAGATCGCTCCGGTCACTCAGCACCACCGCTTCCGCGATCCAACGCAACGCTGTCGCAGGCGACGCGCTTTGTGCTGCCGCAACCAGATCATCAACGCTGACACCCCCGGTGGGAAAGCGTAACCCAAGGTTCTGAGCCTGTTTTGCCGCCTGTGCCAGATCGTCCTCCTGCACCCCTTGCAAGACTGCAGCGCGCGCATCTGCCGCCTGCCTCTGGGCGCGGCTACTGGTCAGTTTAAGTGCCGAGAACGCGCCCTCATAGGGCGACGGCTGATCCATCGCGGATTTTGGAAAACAGGCGTTGGAGCGGCTGTTGAACGCAAAACCGGCACAGTCAGGTTGCGCCGAACAGGCCCGCGCACAGCTGCGCATATCGGTCTCAAACAATGGGCCGAGGTCAGCGCCGAAATGATCGGTATCCCGCTGAATGACATACCGATTTTCAGGAAAAATTGAATCAGCAAAAACAACTAAAGGTTGAACAACCCAACCACACGAAAGTACAATAAGTGAAATGAGCACACGCACCATGGAACCCTCCAAACCTGCCCAGAGGCTGGCACGGGGTTAACGCCATAGCAAGGTATCGCAACGTAACAGATGGGCTAATCTCAATTTAATCTCTGCCCCTCTAAACTGGGGCAGATAAGTCGTGTTGGTTTTTAAGTGGAGTTTGCAGGGATGAACCTTGCTGACAGATTGACGGAAGAACGACGCGCGCGTCTCGCGGCGGAGCGCCTGCTTGAGCTGAAGCAGGCGGAGCTTTCGGCAGCCAACCGCAAACTCGGACGTCATGCGCTGGCCTTGACCCGCCAGATCGGCGCCACGCAGGCCGAGGTGGCCACCGTCCGCGACGAAAACGCCAAGGTGAAATCGGATCTCTCCACCGCCAACGAGAAAGTTGAACGCGCCGAGCGTCGTCTCTGGCATTCGATCCAGGCCTTTCAGGACGGGTTCGCCTTTTTTGATGCGGACAGCAAACTAATCGGCGCCAACACCGCCTATCTTGATCTGTTTGACGGTCTGGAGGAAGTGACGCCGGGCGTCTCCTACGTGCGGATCCTGCAGATCCTCACCGATGAGGGGCTGGTCAACACCGGAGAACAGGATCCGGATCACTGGCGCGCCCAGATGTCAGAACGCTGGTTGTCCCCCTCACCGGAACCGGTGGTCGTGCGGATGTGGGATGATCGCTACCTGCGGCTGCTGGATCAGCGTGGCCACGGTGGGGATATGGTCAGCCTCGCCCTCGATATCACCTCCACCGTTCAATATGAGGAAGAGTTGCAGGCTGCCCGCGAACGGGCCGAGGCCGCAAACCGGGCCAAATCGGCTTTCCTGGCCAATATGTCCCACGAGATTCGCACGCCGATGAACGGTGTCGTTGGCATGGCAGAGCTGCTCAGCGACACCAACCTGAGCGACGAACAGCAACTCTACGCCAATACGATCAAGAATTCCGGAGAGGCGCTGCTGGTAATCATCAACGACGTGCTCGACTATTCCAAAATTGAAGCACAGAAACTGGAACTGCACCCTGAACCCTTTGATCTGGAACGCAGCGTCCATGAGGTGCTGATGCTGCTGCAGCCCACCGCGCGGGACAAGGGGCTGACACTGCTGCTGGACTACGACCTGTTCCTGCCAACCAGCTTTGTCGGGGATCCCGGGCGCATTCGTCAGGTGCTCACCAATCTGGTCGGCAACGCGGTAAAATTCACCTCCGAGGGGCACGTCGCGCTGCAAATCACCGGCATCTCCAACGCGGATGATAAGATATGTTCGATCCACGTCACGATTGAGGATACCGGGATCGGCATCCCGGAGGAGAAAGTGCAGGATATCTTTGGCGAGTTCAATCAGGTCGAAGATGAGCGCAATCGCCAGTTTGAGGGCACCGGCCTTGGCCTTGCGATCTCAAAGCGGCTGATTGAACTGATGGGCGGCGAGATCTGGGTCGAAAGTCAGGAGGGCAAAGGATCCTGCTTCGGCTTCCGCATGGAGCTGCCGCTGGCGGAGGGGGCCTCCACCAGTATTCCCACCCTGCCCAAGGGATTGTGCCAGATCGCCGTCATTGATTCACAATCGGTGATGCGCGATGTGCTCAGCAAACAACTGGCCATGCTAGGGCTGGAGGTCACCGTATTCGACAATGGCGCCGCTGCGATTGCTGGCATGCCAGACGGCGTTGATCTGGTTGTCTGCGACGAACAACTGCCAGATCAGAATGGTGTCGAACTGGCACAGAAACTGCGCTCCGGACCTTTTGCTCAGGTGCCGATCCTGATGCTCAGCAGCGATCCCACCGCACCCAGCAATTCAGATGTGCAATCGGTGACGGACAGCGTGCTCTTGAAACCGATCCAGCGGGATGAGCTGTTCCAGAGACTGGTCGATCTGCCCGGCGGCGGATCAGCGACCCGCCCCTCTGCTGTCCCCGAAACCGTGGTGACGCCACCAGAACTGAGCAGCGTCGCAACCCACCCCGACCCACCCCAACCTGCTCCGGCCCCCGCGGCGGCCCTCACCGCCGTCAGCACACGCCCCACCCAGCGGCTCATGCGGGTGCTGGCAGCAGAGGACAATCGCACCAACCAGCTTGTATTCCGCAAGATGGTGAAGGATCTGAACATAGACCTGCAATTTGTCAGCAACGGGATTGAGGCGGTAGAGGTCTATCAGTCGTTCCAGCCTGATCTGATCTTCATGGATATCTCCATGCCGGTGATGGATGGCAAAGAAGCAACCCAGAAAATTCGCGCGCTGGAACACGGCACCGGCATCTATACGCCGGTTGTCGCCCTCACGGCCCATGCCATGGCCGGTGATTCAGACGGAATTCTCGCCGCGGGGCTGGATCACTACCTGACCAAACCTCTGCGCAAGGCGCTGATCCATGAACGCATTCACGCCTATCTCCCGGCAGAGGCAGCGCCGCTAACGCACGAGACGATCACCCAGACCGGCGCCGCCTGATCCGGCGAGCCGGTGCCCCGGTGGCGATCAGCCTGCGCGCAGGAACACTGGCTGATCCGGCTCCGACATCTCCGGCATGTAGCGATAGCCGCCACTGTCAAAATCCAGCAACGCCGCAGGGTCGCTAAGCCGGTTCTGAATGATGTAGCGCGCCATCGCGCCCCGCGCCCGCTTGGCGTAAAAGCTGACGACTTTGGGCGTGCCATTTTTGTCTTCCATGAACACCGGCGTCACCACACGCAACTTCAGCGCGTCGCGATCAACTGCGCCGAAATATTCCTGGCTCGCACAGTTCACCAGCACATCGCTGCCCACGGCCTCGCCCTGTGCATTCAGCGCATCAGAAATTTCGCGCCCCCAGTAGTCATAGAGGGTCTTGCCCTGTTCCGTTTTCAGCCGCGAACCCATCTCCAACCGGTAGGCCTGCATCGCATCCAGCGGGCGCAACACACCGTAAAGCCCCGACAGAATGCGGAAGTGATCCTGCGCCCAGGCCATTTCCTCTGCGTCCAGAGATCCCGCCTCCAGCCCCTGATAGGTATCGCCCGCAAAGGCCAGTGCCGCCGGGCGAATATCATCCGCGCCGGGATCCACAGCAAACCTCTGGAACCGCTCATAATTCAGCTTTGCCAGATCCTCGCTGATATGCATCAGCTTCATCAGATCGGCCACCGACAGATCGCGTGCCACTGATGCCAATTCCGTCGCCGCGTCGTGCATGGCAGGCCATGTCATCTCAACGTCGCGTTCGCTCCAGTCCAGCTTTTTCGCCGGAGAAGTCACTACCAGCATATTCTGCCCCCGTTTGTTCCGAACAAGACCTAGCCCGCGCCGCGCAAGACGTCCAGAAACGCCGCCGCAAAACGTTCCGCGCGGCGCTCGCCTAACAGCCTTGTGATCACCATTTCGTCCTGTGAACGCATCTGCGCCAGTTTCGCCAGCTGCGCCGCCGAACAGCTGAGCGGCTTATCGGTGCCATCATCACCTCGCGCCAGACGGGTCTGCGTCTCCATCAGCGCATCATAAAGCGACCCAGCGTCGCGCCCGGCCAACTTGCGCCGCATCGGATGCAGCGCCTCACTCTCGCCGGTGATCACCGACAGGAAATCGCGACCATAGCGTTCCAGCTTTTTGGCCCCGACCCCACCGATCCGCGCCATCTGGTCCAGCGAGCTGGGGCGGGTTTCGGCCATCTCGATCAGGGTTCGATCCGGGAAAATGACATAGGCCGGTACTTTCTGCGCCTCCGCCAGCGCGCGCCGCTTGGCTTTCAGTGCCGACAGCAGCGGCGCGTCCTCATCCGACACCAGCGCCTTCACGGCGGGGCTGCGCTTGGCTGAGCTGATGGTGTCGCGACGCAGGGCAATGTCCTGTTCGCCGCGCAGAACCGGCAGCGCCGCCTCGGTCATCCGCAAAGCGCCATGGCGTTCGGGATCCGGGCGCACCAGATCATGGCCCATCATCTGCCGGAACACCGCCTGCCACTGCCGTTTGCCGTATTCCTTGCCACAGGCAAAGACCGACAGATCGTCATGCCGCTTGTCGCGCACCCGGTCGGTGGTATTGCCCACCAGAATGTCGATCAGATGTCCTGATCCATAGGTCTCATTCGTCCGCAAGATCGCCGACAACGCCTTGCGCACCGCCGTGGTGCCGTCAAACACATCCACAGGCTGATCGCACAGATCACAGTTGCCGCAGGGCTCAGCCGTCTCGCCGAAATAGGCCAGCAGGGTCTGGCGGCGGCATTTCAGCGCCTCAGCCAGCCCCAGCAGCGCATTCAACCGCGCATGATCCGCGCTGCGCCGATCCGCAGGCGCCAGCCCTTCGTCGATCTGGCTGCGGCGCAGGCGAATATCCTCCGGCCCGAACAGGGTCAGCGTCTCAGCAGGCGCGCCATCCCGGCCACCACGGCCAATTTCCTGATAATAGGACTCGATGGATTTGGGCAGATCTGCATGGGCAACCCAGCGAATGTCAGGCTTGTCGATCCCCATGCCAAAGGCCACCGTCGCCACAACGATCAGCCCATCTTCGCGGGCAAATCGTGTTTCCACCCCGCGCCGATCTTCGGCGTCCATGCCGCCATGGTAATAACAGGCCGCGTGGCCCGCCTCGCGCAGCCCCGCCGCCAGTGCCTCGGTCTTGGCACGAGTGCCGCAATAGACGATGCCGGATTGCCCCTTGCGAGCGGCAGCAAATTCCAGAATCTGGCGGCGCGGGCTGTCTTTGGTGGCAAAGGCAAGATGGATATTAGGACGGTCAAAGCCCCGCAGAAAACTGCGCGGCGCCTCGCCATCAAACAGCTTCTCGACAATCTCTTCGCGGGTTTCCTGATCTGCCGTCGCGGTAAAGGCCGCCAGAGGCACGTCCAATGCCCGCCGCAACTCACCGATGCGCAGGTAATCCGGGCGGAAATCATGGCCCCACTGGCTGACGCAATGCGCTTCATCTACGGCAATGAGACTGACACCAATCCGCCGCAGCATGCCCATCGCCGCACCCGAGGCCAGACGCTCCGGCGCCATATACAGTAGCTTCAGCCGCCCCTCCTCAATGGACTGCCAGACCGCTTCGGTTTCTTCGTCGGTATTGCCGGACGTCAGCGCCCCTGCAGTCACACCCACCTCCTGCAACGCCCGGACCTGATCCCGCATCAGCGCAATCAATGGCGAGATTACCACTGTAACCCCCTCGCGCAGCAATGCGGGCAGTTGGAAGCACAGGGATTTGCCGCCGCCGGTTGGCATGATCGCCAGAACATTCTCACCAGCGGTTACCGCATCGACAATCTCTTCCTGACCGGGGCGAAACCCGTCAAATCCGAAGATCTCGCGCAACAGCGGTGTCGCATCGGTTGCGGACACGGTAGGTGACGTCGCACCACTGGGGGCGGTCATTTCCGGCGAAACTGCGGACATGGGGGCGGTGGGCCTCATTTTGGTGATCTGCTCGTCTTGGCAGTCACAATCCCACAACCGGATTCAGGCGGCAAGGGTCAGCGCCCCCGCAAAGGGGGAGCGCACAGAAAAAGACCGCCGCAAGCCATGGCTCCGGCGGTCAATCAAAATGGCAGAGGCCACCCTGCAATCAGTAGAACATCGCGATATTATTGGTCAGAATGATCCGCAGCGCGTAAACCGCGATCAGCACCACCAGCGGCGCCAGATCCAGCCCCTGCATATTCGGCAGGATACGGCGAACGGGAGCATAAAGCGGCTCTAGCAAGCGGTTCAGACCATACCAGACCTGCGCCACAAATTGCTGATTGAGGTTCAGAACCTGAAAATTGATCAGCCAGCTCATGATCACATGCGCAATGATGAAGAACCAGACGATGTCCAGGATCAGCATCAGAATTTGAAACAGCGACAGCATCTCTTGATTTCCCTTTTTGGAGCTTGTTCACAGGTAAGCGCGCCCGCGCAAAATCGCAAGACTGCCGCGAGGTTGCGGTTGACGTGCTGTAAACACATGGCAACACGGGCACATCACACAGGAGAGCGCGCCCATGTTTCCCATCGTCCGCCTGATCAAGGATCTGCTGGTTGCCCGCCGGATGCCGCCGCTGGATCTGACCGACACCCATGTCTCCCGCCACATCTGCTGGCCCTGGGATCTGGATATCTGGATGGAGCTGAACAACGGTCGTGCGATGACGCTCTATGATCTGGGCCGCACCATGCTAGCCCAGCGTGTCGGTCTGATCGGCGCATTGCGCAACCGTCGCTGGGGCATGACGGTTGCGGGCACCACCGTCCGGTTCCGCCGTCGCATTCGCGGGTTCGAACGGTTTGAAATGCGCAGCAGGGCAGTGGCCTGGGACGATCGCTTCATCTACCTCGAACAATCCATGTGGAAATCCAACGGCGACTGCGCCAGCCACGTGATGCTGCGCACCGCAATCACCGACGCCAAGGGGATCGTCTCGCCGCAGGAGGTCCTGAAAACCATCGGCCGTACCGACAGCGCCGCGCCACAGATGCCCGATTGGATCAAGGCCTGGTGCGAGGCCGACGCAGGCCGTCCCTGGCCACCGATGATGTCGACAGAAACCGTGGTTCCTGATGCCCCGGCTGCTGAGGACACGCTTGCCTAACCCCACACCGGCCTGTCATACCGAAAGGTAACGACAAAAGACCACAACAGGCATCGGGCGAGGGAAGACGAGGCATGACGCAGATTTCCATGCGCAAGCGCATCTGGGGCTGGTGGGCCTTTGATTGGGCCAGTCAGCCCTATCACACCCTGCTGGTGACCTTTGTCTTTGCGCCCTTCTTTGCTGCGGTTGCCGCCGATTATTACCTTACCCAAGGGCTCGCGGATGAGGCCGCAAAGGCACAGGCGCAGACCGTCTGGTCGATGTGCCTGACCATCACCGGCCTGATGATTGGCCTTGGCGGGCCGTTCTTGGGCGCGCTTGCCGATATTTCCGGGCGCAAGCTTCCGTGGATTATGGTCTTTTCGCTGATGTATATCACCGGCGCCTGGGGGCTGTGGTTCATGGATCCCGGCGGCTCGAACCTGTGGTGGATGCTCATCAGTTTTGGCTTTGGCTTTATCGGGGCCGAATTTGCACTGATCTTCGTCAATGCGCAGCTGCCCTCGCTTGGCAACAAAGAAGACGTCGGCACCATCTCCGGCACCGGATTTGCCATCGGATACCTTGGCGGGGTGATTGCGCTATTTCTGATGCTGACGCTGTTTGTTGAGCAGGCCGACGGAAAAACCCTGATCGGGATTGACCCCATTCTGGGACTGGATGCGGCGCTGCGCGAAGGCACCCGTGCCGCAGGCCCGCTGACGGCAATCTGGTTTTCTATCTTCATTATCCCCTATTTTCGCTGGGTGCGTGACGATGCCATCACCGGCGCGCGCGGGCGGTTTGGCGATGCGATCCGCTCTGTAGGGCGCGCCATCGCCAACCTGCGCCATCGTGCCAGCCTGACCGGCTATCTGATTTCATCGATGCTCTACCGTGATGCACTGAACGGGCTTTATGCTTTTGGCGGGATCTATGCGCGGTTGGTGCTGGGCTGGGAAATCACCCTGATCGGCGTCTTTGGCATTATCGCGGTGATTTCTTCGGCGCTGTTTAGTTGGCTGGGCGGCCTCGCAGATCGCCGGTTTGGCCCAAAACCCGTTATCACCCTTTCCATCCTGATCCTGACGGCCGTGTGTTTCCTGGTCGTGAACATGTCACGCGAACAGTTCTTTGGCATGACCCTCGCCGCAGGGTCCGGCCTGCCCGACACGGTTTTCTTTGCCTGCGGTGTGCTGATCGGCGGTTTTGGTGGCATCCTGCAAGCCGCCAGCCGCAGCCTCATGGTGCGACACACCACCCCTGAAAACGCCACCGAGGCGTTTGGCCTTTATGGTCTTTCGGGTCGCGCCACAGCCTTTCTGGCACCGGCCCTGATCGGAATCGCCACTACACTCACCGGCAGCGCCCGCCTCGGCATTGCACCGGTTATTCTATTGTTCATTATCGGGCTCATCGTTCTGCGCTGGGTCAATGCAGAAGGAGACCAGAGTTGAAGTTCAGTCGATACATCACCCTCACCGCCCTCCTGTTAACCGCCTGCGGTCCCGCCGGAGACAGCCGCTCGCCCACAGTGGCCCCCGTGGTCAGCCGCTCTGCCGACACGGGCGTGCCCGCCAAACAGCTGTTCGGCGCCAAGCGCAACGGTTCGGCCCAGAAACCAGCGCCGCATGGCTCCTACGCCAAGGGCTGCGTTGCCGGCGCAGAACAGCTGCCCCAGACCGGCCCCACCTGGCAGGCCATGCGCCTGTCGCGCAATCGTAACTGGGGCCACCCTGAAACCATCGACTTCATCAAGGATCTGAGCCGTGTCGCCGCCCGTCAAAGCGGCTGGAAGGGGCTCTATGTCGGCGATATCAGCCAGCCGCGCGGCGGGCCGATGCTGTCGGGTCACCGCAGCCATCAAATGGGGCTGGATGCCGATATCTGGATGCTGCCGGCCAAGCGTCTCGATCTGTCTGTGGCCGAACGCGAGAAGATCTCGTCGATCTCCCTGCGCCGGGCGAAGGGCGCTTATACCAATTCCAACTGGACCCCTCAGCATCATGCCATCCTGCGCGCCGCAGCCAAGGATGATCGCGTCGCCCGGATCTTTGTCTTCCCGGGGGCCAAGGTTCAGATGTGCAACGATGAGAAAGGCAACCGGGACTGGCTGCGTAAAATCCGGCCATGGTACGGCCACCACTATCACTTCCATGTGCGGCTGAAATGCCCTGATGGTGCCCGTGGTTGTGTCAATCAGGATCCGCCCCCCCGCGGCGATGGTTGCGACGATGCCCGCCAATGGGTCAAGGACATCCTGAGCCCGCCGCCACCGAAACCCCGCGACCCCAATGCGCCCCGGCCCAAGCCACGGCGCGAGCACACTCTATCGGATCTGCCTCAGCAATGCGCCGCCGTTCTGCAATCAAACTGAGCCTCGGCGTCGCAACCGCCCTTGGACTGGCCCTGACCGCGCTGGTGGTCTATCGCCCTGTCGCTTCAGCCGCACAGCCCGGCGGGGCGCAGTTCATCGCAGCCTATCGCTGGACCCACCCGGCCAAGTGGTTTGGTGGGTTCTCCGCGCTCTCCCTGTCACCGGACGGGCGACAGATGACTGTGGTCAGCGACCGCGCCACCATCGTCACCGCCCGTATTGAGCGCAGCCCGGGTGCGATGCAGCCGATCAAGGCGGTGACCCCGACCGAGGCCCATAAGCTGCGCGCATCAGACGGCGCGATCCTGCGCGGGCGGATCGTCGATGCCGAAGGTCTCGCCGTGGCGCGTGACGGCACCCTCTTCATCTCCTTCGAAGGGGTATCGCGCGTGGCCCGCCACCGCAGGGGTGACAGCCGCGCCAAGGTCCTGCCCCGTCCCAAGGCCTTCCGCCGCCTGCCCCTGAACAAGGCGCTCGAAGCTCTGGCCATCGACAGCAAAGGCCACCTCTACACCCTGCCCGAACGCGCGCTGACCAAATCCGGCAATATCCCCGTCTGGCGCTGGAACGGTGTCCGCTGGGACCGTCCTTTCGTGCTGCCTAGCCGAGGCAATTTCCTGCCCGTGGGGGCGGATTTCGGTCCCGATGGCCGGTTTTACCTGCTGGAGCGCAACTTTGGTCTGATCGGCTTTCGCAGCCGCCTGCGACGCTGGGATATTGGTCCCGATGGCATCACCGGCGAGGTCACTCTGCTGGAAACCGGCCTCGGGCTGCACGACAATCTGGAAGGCGTGTCGATCTGGCGTGACCAAAGCGGCGCCCTGCGCGCAACCATGGTCTCAGACGACAATTTCAAATCGCTGCAACGCACAGAACTGGTGGAATACCGCCTCCCCGACTAGGTCATCACAGGCCTCACACAGAGACCAATACAGGCGCCAATCCCGACAAAACCCTTGCCCAAACTGCGGCTTTTCCGCTATTGGGCCTGATCTTTCGCATTGGCGAAACAAGTCTCCGCGACCTTGTCTAAAAAACGGACTACAAAATGACACGTTCTTATCTACCTGGCATCCTTGCCATGGCCGCCATTGTCGTGGCCTCCAACATTCTGGTGCAATTCCTGTTTGGCCAGTGGCTGACATGGGGCGCCTTCACCTACCCTATCGCCTTTCTCGTGACCGATGTGACCAACCGCGTCTACGGCACCGGCCCCGCCCGCAAAGTGGTGCTGGCCGGTTTTGTCGTCGGCGTCATCTGCTCGCTGATCGGCACGCAGATCATGGGCGAATTCGGCCCTCTCGTGACCCTGCGTATCGCCATTGCCTCTGGTCTGGCCTTCCTGACGGCCCAGCTGCTGGATGTCTCGATCTTTGCCGCCCTGCGCAATGGTGCCTGGTGGCGCGCGCCGCTGGCCTCCACCCTGATTGGGGCCTCCGTCGACACTGCGCTGTTCTTCAGCATCGCGTTTTCCGGTGCTCTGGTCTGGCTGGAACCCGGCAATAACGTCAGCTGGGCCGCTGAGATGCTGCCGGTCCTTGGCACCGGTCCCGAGGCCCCGCTCTGGGTGTCGCTCGCCGTTGCGGATTGGGGCGTTAAGATCGGTCTGGCCCTCCTGGCCCTGATCCCCTTCCGCCTGATTGTGACCCGTTTGACACGACCACAGGCCACCGCAAACTGACACTTTGGTTTTTTTATTTGGAGATCCTTCCGTTCCGTGCCACCGTCCGAGGCAACGGAAACAAAGAGAAAAGGAGGTGATCCAGTGTCCAGAAAGGTATTGGAGCAATGCGTAGCAACAACCGGAGCGGCGGGCCTCTGAGGCAGCCCTCTCTGGCAGCAGCCATCCGGCTGGGTCTCGCACCCTAACCTGCCTTTGCTCTTACAGACTTTCGGAAAGGGCCGCCTCGCAAGGGGCGGCCCTTTTTGCGTGACACGCAGTCCACAGTGCCCAACGCAGCCCCGGCTTTCGCTTGGACCTTGGCCAATCACCGCAGTATGGTCCGCCCCATGTTGCGTATCACCGACACCATCGCCCTGCAGGACTGGGAATTGACCGAGAGCTTTATGCGCGCCTCCGGTCCCGGTGGGCAGAACGTCAACAAAGTCTCCTCAGCTGTTGAACTGCGGTTCGAGGCCGCACGCTCCCCGGCGCTGACACCTGCAGTGAAATCCCGCCTGAAACGGCTGGCGGGCCGTCGCTGGACCAAGGATGGCGCGATCATCCTGCAATGCGACGAAACCCGCTCGCAGCAGCGCAACCGCGATCTGGTGCGTGAGCGGCTGGCCGAGCTGATCCGCCAGGCCCTGGTTGTCCCCAAGCGCCGCATCGCCACCAAACCCACACGCGGCTCAGTGCGCCGCCGCCTTGATGCCAAACGCCAACGCAGTGATGTCAAAGCGACGCGCGGTAAGATCGACCCAGATTAAGACAGGCGATTGCACTGGCCCCTGCTCTCGGCCAAGCTGCCGCAAAGTCAATCAGGGAGAGAGCACATGCGGCTGGCAGGGAAATGCGCCATTGTAACCGGCGGGGCCTCGGGCTTTGGTGCCGGGATCGTCACCAAATTCCTGACGGAAGGCGCGCGGGTGATGATCGCGGATATCAATGCCGATGCCGCCGCTGCGGCTGCGGCTGCGTCCGACGTCTGCGAAACCTATGGACCCGACCGGGCCATCGCCCAGACAGTCGATGTCTCTGACCGCGCCTCGGTCGATCAGATGGCGCAGGCCGCACTCAATCACTTTGGTCAGATCGATATTCTGGTGAACAACGCCGGTGTCAGTCATCTGCCCACCCCACTCGAAGATGTCAGCGAGGAGGACTTCGACCGGGTCGTTGCGGTGAATATGAAATCTGTCTACCTGACCGCCCGCGCACTGGTGCCGCATATGAAATCCCGTCAGTCCGGTGCGATCCTCAATGTGGCGTCCACCGCCGGGGTATCGCCGCGCCCGAACCTCAACTGGTACAATGCCTCCAAGGGCTGGATGATTACGGCCACCCGCACCATGGCAGTGGAACTCGCCCCCGCAGGGGTGCGCGTCAATGCCATCAACCCGGTCGCGGGCGAAACCCCGCTGCTGAAAACCTTCATGGGGGAGGACACGCCAGAGGTGCGCGCGAAATTCCTCTCCACCATCCCTATCGGCCGCTTCTCCACGCCCGAGGATATGGGGAATGCCGCCTGCTATCTCTGTTCGGATGAGGCCAGCATGGTCACCGGCGTCGCGCTTGAGGTTGACGGCGGCCGCTGCATCTGACGCCCCCCCTGTGGCGTCCGGCCGGCCCGTCATCTTTCCCCAAATACTCCCGCCGGAGGCCGCGCGCGCCAGCGCGCCCCTGCTACAGGCCTCACAGAGCCAACGACAAAGGACACACCCCATGCAACCCGGCCCCCTGAACCTGATCACCGATGTGCCCGGCCTCAAGGTCGGCAATGCCGAAGACCGGCGCTTGAAATCCGGCACCACGGTGCTGACCGCCGATCAGCCCTTCACCGCCGGGGTGCATGTGATGGGCGGCGCCCCGGGGACACGCGAAACCGACCTATTGGCGCCGGACAAATCCGTCGCCCAGATTGACGCGCTGGTGCTATCTGGCGGTTCGGCCTTCGGGCTTGATGCTTGCTCCGGCGTGGTGGCCGGATTGCACGCCGCTGGGCGCGGCTTTGCCGTGGGGCCAGCGCGGGTGCCTATCGTGCCGGGCGCCATCCTCTTTGATCTCCTGAACGGCGGTGACAAGGGGTGGGCAGAGAACCCTTATTCTGCCCTCGGCCGTGCCGCCTATGAGGCCGCAGACCGCCAGTTCGCCCTCGGCACCGCCGGGGCGGGCACCGGCGCCCTGGCCGCACGGGTGAAGGGCGGGCTTGGGTCGGCCTCCCTTGTGCTGCCGGATGGCACCACCGTGGGCGCCTTGGTGGCGGCCAATCCGCTTGGCTCTGTCACCACGCCGGGGGATCGTCATTTCTGGGCCGCTCCTTTTGAGATCGACGGTGAATTTGGCGGTGCGGGTGTGGACCCGGCCTCAGGGTTCACCGCCCCTGCCCCCAGCCTGAAACTCGCCTCAATGCAGAAACTGGCCGCCGACGCAGAGATCCCAGCCGAGGGCGGCAACACCACCATTGCCATTGTCGCAACCGATGCACCTTTGACCAAATCGCAATGCCAGCGTCTCGCCATTGCCGCCCATGACGGGATCGGGCGGGCGATCGTTCCGGCCCATTCCCCTGGCGACGGCGACCTCGTCTTTGCCGTCAGCACCGGCGATCCGGGTGCGGCCACCACAGGTGGCGAACTCGGCGCTGATCTGGGCGAAATCGGCCACGCCGCAGCCCTCTGTCTCAGCCGCGCCATCGCCCGCGCCGCCGCCCTGGCCTGTCCCGAACCGGGCGACCTGCTGCCTTGCTGGCAGAAGAGTTGACCCTTCGGTCGCCCCCAACCTTGACCTGAGGCAGATAAGATACAATTGGTCGGGCTGAGCGTATAGCAGAGAGCGGACGCGGCAATACGCCCGTTTGACTCTGCGCCGGATCACGCGCGTATTGACCAAGCCAACTCAATATTGGAGCAAGCGAAATGAAACTTCTGACTGCTGTAGCAGCCCTGGGCCTGATTGCGGCCCCTGCCTTTGCCGAAGGCGACGCCGACAAGGGCGAAAAGGGCTTCAATAAATGCAAATCCTGCCACATGGTTGTCTCCGATAGCGGTGACGTGATCGTCAAGGGCGGCAAGACCGGCCCGAACCTCTGGGGCGTCGTGGGCCGCACCGCCGGCACCTATGAGGGCTACAAATACGGCAAGGACATGGTCGCTGCGGGCGAAGCAGGCCTGGCCTGGGACGAAGCCTCCTTCACCGCCTATACCGCCGACCCCAAAGCCTTCCTGCGTGACACCCTCGGCGATAAGAAAGCCAAGTCCAAAATGTCTTTCCGCCTGAAGAAAGGCGCGGAAGATATCTACGCATTCCTCGCGCTGCATGGTCCTGCGGATGCTGCCGAAACCGAGGCAGAGACCACCACGGAAGAGACCGCAACCAACTGATCTTCTCTGTTCAGACAAACTGGCAAAAGCCGCGCGCCCCCGGCCGCGGCTTTTCGCACAATTGATTTTCATATGTCTCTGCGATATTGACCGTCCCGCGCAGGCCTTCTGCCCCTGCATCCACTCACCCGCCGATCCGGGCAGCCTCGTTTGTGGGATTGATCTCCAACTGATGACCACCATATCTGCCCGATCCTGTGCGCCCGGCCCTGTGGCTTGGCCGCCAGCCTCCTTGCTCAATCCTTGCGAGTTCCTGCAATGACCCACAAGATTCCCGCCTGGGTGAATGGCACCCTGACGCCGGTTGATAAGCTGGCCGCCCATGAACAGGGGCTGAAGCACAAAGCCGTCTCGGTCTTTGTGGTGAAGGGCGGCGAGATCCTGATGCAGCGCCGCGCTCTGGGCAAGTACCACACCCCTGGTCTCTGGGCGAACACCTGCTGCACCCACCCGCAATGGGACGAGGCCTCCTCGGCCTGCGCGGTCCGCCGCATGGAAGAAGAGCTGGGCATCACCGGACTATATCCCGAGTTCCGTCACCATCTGGAATACCGCGCCGATGTCGGCAACGGGCTGATCGAACACGAGGTGGTGGATGTCTTTCTCGCCCATGCGCACCGCGTGCCGGATCTCGCGCCCAACCCGGAAGAGGTGATGGAGACCCGCTGGGTTGACTATCACGACCTTCTGGCCGAGGTGCAGCGCCACCCGGATCGCTTTACCCCCTGGCTCAAGATCTATCTCAACAGCTACTCCGACGTGATCTTCGGCCCTGACCTCAGCCTCGGCAGCAATGAGGACGGGTAGGCGCGCAAATATCAGGCTCTAACCGCGGCATTTCCCCATCTTGTTCCGTCGCGCGCATCATGGTTCTAATGCCGCAAAGCGCGCAGAAACGGGGAGAGCCAGATGACGGTGATGATTGCAGGCGCAGGGATCGCCGGGCTGACGCTTGGCCTCACCCTGCACGAATTGGGCGTGCCGTTTCACATCTATGAGGCCACCGAAACGCTGAAGCCGATGGGCGTCGGCATCAACCTGCAACCCAATGCGGTGCGCGAACTCTTTGATCTGGGGCTTGAGGCCGAACTCTCCGCCATCGGTGTGCGCACCCGGCAACTGGGCTTTTACTCCAAGCTCGGCAAGACCATCTGGGAGGAGCCGCGCGGTGAGGCTGCAGGCTACCGTTGGCCACAGTTTTCCGTCCATCGCGGCGCGTTGCAGATGATGCTCTACCACGCGCTCCTTCAGCGCGCAGGCAGCAGCGTCCTGACCACCGGCGCGCGCGCCACCAGCTACGACACCTCGGATCAGGGCGTCTGCCTGCATCTGGAGAATGGCCGCACCGCCCGTGGTGATCTGCTGATCGCCGCTGATGGGATCCATTCCGCCATCCGCGCCCAGATGTATCCGGATGAGGGCGCACCGATCTGGAATGGGCGCATCCTGTGGCGCGCCACCACTCGCGCGCCTGCCTTTCATGGGGGCGCGGCGATGGCGATGATCGGTCACGACCAACTGCGCCTCGTCGCCTATCCCATCAGCACGCCGGAGGCCGATGGCAGCGCCACAATCAACTGGATTGCGGAAAAACAATTCGACCCATCCGCCCCCTGGAAACGCGAAAGCTGGAACCGAGCGGCGGACATCAGTGACTTCCTGTCGGATTTTGCCAATTGGCATTTCGACTGGATTGATGTCCCCGCGCTGATCAAAGGGGCCGAAACCGTCTATGAATACCCAATGGTGGACCGCGATCCGCTGCCCCGCTGGCAGGATGGGCCTGTCAGCCTGATGGGGGACGCCGCCCATCCGACCTATCCCGTCGGCTCCAACGGCGCCAGCCAGGCGATTGTCGACGCCCGCATCATTGGCGCGCAGATGCTGGCCCATGGCATCAATCCGCAGGCCCTCAGCGCCTATGAGGCGGCTGTCCGCCCGGTGACAACAGCCGTCGCTCTGGCCAATCGCGCAGGCGGTGGTCCGGACGGCGTGCTGCAACAGGTCGAAAATCTCTGTGGTGGTGATTTCAGCAATATCGGCGATGTAATCCCGCAGGCGGACCTTGCGGCCCATGCGGCAAAATACAAATCCATCGCCGGCTTCTCGATCGAGGAGCTGAACGCCCGCCCCCGCACCATACCAGCAGGCACCCGCATCAACTGAGGCGACCGGGCGCCGCGCCGTGGGTCAAGGGCGGCACAGCCGCCGTGCCAGAGGCACGGGTCACCCTTGAGGCGCGGATCGGCGCCATCACCATCGATATGGCGCGTTTGCGGGCAGGCCTGCCCGCAAACCGCTTCTCAGCAAAAGAAAACGCCGCGCATCGCGCGGCGCCACCCCCAACTGTGCAGGCACAGTCCACGACTGTGACGGAGCAGGCGGGAGCCCCCGCCTGCGGCCACGCCTCAGACCCCGATCACCGCGTCTACCGCACGCTTCCAGCGCGCATAGGCGGCGCTGCGTCGGTCTTCGTCCATCTCCGGGGTGAACTGCTGGTCCAGCGCCCAGGTCGCGGCAAAGCCCGCCTGATCCGGGTAGACCCCCGCCCGCATCCCCGCCAGCCAGGCCGCACCCAACGCGGTGGTTTCCTGCATCACCGGACGATCCACTGCCGCCCCAAGGAGATCCGCCAGGCTCTGCATGGTCCAATTGCTGGCACTCATGCCGCCATCCACCCGCAGGGTGACCAGACTCTCGCCTTGCCAATCCGCCCGCATCGCCTCCCACAGGTCACGGGTCTGATAGGCCACGCTTTGCAGTGCTGCGCGTGCAAATTCCGCCGGTCCAGAACTGCGGGTCAGGCCAAACATGCCGCCCCGGCAATCGGGTTTCCAATAAGGCGCACCAAGACCGGTAAAGGCCGGCACCAGAATAACGTCCTGACCGGGATCCGCATTGCGCGCCAGGGCACCGCTTTCCTGGGCTGAGCCGATAATGCCCAAGCCGTCCCGCAGCCATTGCACCGCCGCACCGGCGATAAAGATCGAGCCCTCCAGCGCATAGGTCGGCGCGCCGTCCAGCTGATAGGCGATGGTGGTCAGCATCCGGTTTTGGGACACAACCGGCGTATCACCGGTGTTCAGCAGCGCGAAACAGCCCGTGCCATAGGTCGATTTCATCATACCCGGCTGGAAACAGGCCTGTCCGATGGTGGCCGCCTGCTGATCGCCAGCAACGCCCAGAATGGCAATTTCACCACCAAGAAATTCACCTTTGGTGGTGCCAAAATCGGCGGCGCAATCCTTCACCTCGGGCAGCATTCCGCGCGGCACGCCAAGGAAACCACAGATCTCGCTGCTCCAACGACCCTTGCGAATGTCATACATCAGCGTCCGCGCAGCATTGGTGGCATCGGTCACATGCGACGCACCGCCCGTAAGGCGCCAGATCAGGAAACTGTCGACAGTGCCAAACAGCAGATCCCCGGCCTCAGCCTGCGCGCGTGCATCCGGCACGGTGTCCAGAATCCATTTCAACTTGGTGCCCGAGAAATAGGGATCCAGCAGCAGCCCGGTTTTCTGGCGCACGCTGTCCTCATGTCCTGCCGCCCGCAGCTCTTCGCAGATCGGGCTGGTGCGACGGTCCTGCCAGACAATGGCGTTGTGGATCGGTTTGCCGCTGTGACGATCCCAGACCACCGTGGTTTCACGCTGATTGGTGATGCCGATCCCGGCAATATCCGCCGCCGTGACGCCCTGCTCTGCCATCACCTTGCGGCAGACATCCAGCGTTGTGGTCCACAGATCCTCCGGATCATGCTCTACCCAGCCCGCCTGCGGGAAATGCTGAGCAAACTCCTGCTGAGCCGAGCCCTGCGCCTGCATCCTGTCATCAAACAGGATCGCTCTGGTCGAGGTTGTGCCCTGATCTATCGCCAGAATATACGTCATCTTGCCCCTCCCCTGGGTCGTTTGGGGCAGAGATTAGACGCAAAAGTGCTATCGCTACCAGCCCCTACTAATCATTTAGTTGACCAACCGCGATATTGTCGATCAACCTGATGCCATCCAGCCATGCCGCGATCAGCAGACGGGCCGGACGATCAGGGCGCGACAAAGGCTCCAGCGTTTCGGCGCAGCGCAGATCCAGGTATTCCAGCTCACCAAACCCGGCCTCTGCCAGATGCACCTTGGCCGCTGGGAGGAGATCTTCAAAAGCCGCCCCCGTCTGCAGCTGATCGGCCAGATCCCGCAGCACCGGATAAAGCTGCCCAGCCTTGCCCAGCGCCTCAGGTGACAGCCGCAAATTGCGCGAGGACATGGCAAGCCCGGAGGCCTCGCGCACGGTAGCGCAACCCTGCACGGTGATGGGAATATCCAGATCCCGCGCCATGCGGGTGACCACCATCAGCTGCTGATAGTCCTTCTCGCCAAAAAACGCGTGATCTGCACCACTTTGCAGGAACAGCTTGGCGACCACCGTGGCCACACCATCGAAATGACCCGGACGAAACTCGCCCTCCAGCACATCCGTCAGCCCCGCCACCGACACAGTGGTGGCATAGCCTTCGGGGTAAATCTGATCCGGGTCGGGCACATAGATGGCATCGACCCCATAGGGGGCCAGCTTTTCCGCATCCGCCAGTTCCGTGCGGGGATATTTCGCCAGATCCTCGGCATTGTTGAACTGCTTAGGATTCACGAAAATCGTGACAATCACCCGGTCGCAGGCAGCCTTGGCTGCAGCGACCAACGACAGATGGCCCTCGTGCAGCGCACCCATTGTGGGCACCAGACCAATACGGGCACCCTCGCGGCGCCAGTCGGAATGCAACGCGCGCAAATCGCTCAGGCGGCGCAGAATCGGGGCAGTCATGATGGGGTCAGTCCTTTTGCGGGGCCTTAGGCGCTGCCGTCTTGGCGGCAACCGGGGCCTGGTCTGCAAACACATGTTCGGGCGCCGGGAAACTGCGCGTGCGCACCTCGGCTGCATACTCGGAAATCGCGGCCTCTGCCAAGGGGCCGAGGTCGGCATAGCGTTTCACGAACTTCGGTTTAAAGGCGATGAAAAAGCCCAGCATGTCATCCACAACCAAGATCTGGCCGTCACAGCCAGCACTGGCCCCGATACCGATGGTCGGAATCGCCACCTCAGCGGTGATCCGATCGGCCAGCCCCTGCGGCACCTTCTCCAGCACGACGGAAAACGCGCCCGCATCCGCCACCGCATGGGCATCCGCCAGCACGGCATCGGCCTGCGCGTCCCGGCCCTGCACCTTATAGCCGCCAAGCGTGTTGATCGACTGTGGCGTCAGGCCAATATGCGCCATCACCGGAATGCCACGTTTCACGAGAAAGCGGATGGTTTCCGCCATCTCAACACCCCCCTCCAGCTTCACCGCTCCTGCGCCGGTTTCCGCCATCAGCCGGGCGGCATTGCGAAACGCCTGCTGCGGGCCCTCCTCATAGCTGGCAAAGGGCATGTCGATCACCATCATCGCCTGGCTCAACCCACGCGCCACGGCCTGCCCGTGCAGGATCATCATCTCCATCGTGACGCCAAGCGTCGAGGGCAAGCCATGCAGCACCATCCCGACGCTGTCACCAACCAGCACAAAATCGCAATGACCGTCCATGAATTGCGCCATCGGTGTGGTATAGGCGGTCAGGCTCACCAGCGGGGTGCCGCCTTTGCGGGCGCGAATATCCTCGGCATTGGGTGCCATTTTGCGGGCCGTTGCACTCATGATGCTGTCCTCTCCGTTCGCATTGCGCACCGCTAGCAATTTACGCTGCGCGCTTCTAGGGGGCGAAATGTCCCGTCAACCTTGATTACCTGACGGAAAATGCGGAACAGTTTTCCTAAAGGTCACAAAATACGGCCACCACCAGAGGGAGACACCACCGATGACACGACTGCCATTCCTGTTTGCCGCCAGTTCCGCACTGGCCATTCTGGCGGGGGCCGCATCCGCGCGCGACACCGTCACCGTGGCCCTTCAGCTGGAACCGCCGCATCTTGACCCCACCAGCGCCGCTGCGGGCGCCATTGATCAGGTGCTCTATTCCAACGTCTTCGAGGGGCTCACCCGCTTCATGGGCGATGGCTCGGTTATGCCGGGCCTTGCCGAAAGCTGGGAGATCTCAGAGGATGGGCTGACCTATACCTTCACCCTGCAAGACGGCGTAACCTTCCATGATGGCACCACGATGGACGCCGAGGATGTGAAATTCAGCCTCGACCGCGCCCGCGCCGAGGATAGCACAAACGCTCAGAAAGCACTGTTTGCCGATATCGCCAGTGTGGATGTCGTTGATCCGCTGACGGTGAAGCTCACTCTGTCACAGCCCAACGGCAACCTTCTGTTCAACCTCGCATGGGGGGATGCGGTCATCGTGGCCCCCGAAACAATCGACACGATCAAGACCGCCCCCGTCGGTACTGGCGCCTTCACCTTCACCAACTGGGTGCAGGGCGACCGCATCGATCTTGCCCGCAACCCGGATTACTGGGGTGAGGCCCCGGCGCTCAGCGCGGCGACCTTTAAATTCATCTCTGACCCGACCGCCGCCTTTGCCGCGATGATGGCTGAGGATGTGGATGCCTTCTCCGGCTTCCCCGCGCCAGAGAACCTGCCCCAGTTTGAGGCCGACCCAAGGTTCCAGGTTCTTGTTGGCTCCACCGAGGGTGAGACGATTCTGTCGATCAACAACAAACAGGCGCCCTTCGACAACCCCAAGGTCCGCGCGGCAGTCGCCCATGCGATTGATCGCCAAGCCATCATTGATGGCGCGATGTTTGGCTACGGCACCCCGATCGGCACCCATTTTGCGCCCCACAACCCGGCCTATGTCGATCTGACCGGCACCAGCGCCCATGACCCGGAGAAGGCCCGCGCCCTTCTGGCCGAGGCCGGTCTGGCCGATGGCTTTACCACCACACTGCACCTGCCGCCGCCCTCTTACGCGCGCCGGGGTGGTGAGATCATCGCCGCCCAACTGGCCGAGGTTGGCATCACCGCCGAGATCATCAATGTCGAATGGGCGCAGTGGCTGGAAACCGTGTTCCGGGGCAAGAATTTTGGCCTGTCCATCGTCAGCCACACCGAACCGATGGATATCGGCATCTACGCCCGGCCCGATTACTACTTCCAGTATGACAACGCCGCCTTCCAGGATCTGATGGCAGAGCTGACCGGCACCACCGATCCCGACGCCCGCACCAAGATGCTGCAACAGGCGCAAGAGATCATTGCCAATGACTATGTGAACGGCTTCCTGTTCCAGCTCGCCGCACTCAGCGTGGCCAAGGCGGATCTGCAAGGGCTCTGGGCCAACGCACCGACACAGGCCACCGATCTGACAGCGGTCAGCTGGGCAAAATAGGCCGTTTTCCTAGTGTTAGAGACCATATAACAGCGCCCCGTACCGGGGCGCTGTTGCCGTTTGGTCAGGCCTCAGCGCAGCCCCCGCCGCCTGCGCAGCAGCGTCACAGCCTCGCGGATTTGCTCCCGCACAGGACCGGAACGCGGGTCATCGCGCAGTGTGGTGAACCAATGCTCCGGCGGGTTACGCCCCAGACGGTGCCCCTTGAATTCCAGCCCCCGCAGAACCTCCTCGGCTTCGACAGGCAGGCGGTCGGGGATCTCATGCCCGTTCAACACCGCCCACACCCCGGTCCAAAGCCGCCCGACAGACCAGGGGTTATAGCCACCGCCGCCCAGCACAAGATAGCGCGGCGCAAGCGACCGCAGCGCCGCCACCACCGACCAATGCGCATTGTTCGACAGATCCAGATGCGCCAAAGGATCCTCGGTGACCGCATCCGCCCCGCATTGCAGGACCACCGCATCAGGCGCAAAATCTGCCACCGCAGGTAGGATCAGCTCCTCACGGATATAGGCCATCTCACTATCATTGAACCCACGCGGCACCGGCAGGTTCAGCGCGCTACCGCCGGCATCATCTGCCAGCTGCCCCGTCTTGGGCCAGAGGTTCTCCTCATGGGTTGAGATCATCAGCACATCCGGATCGCCGGCAAAGCCATGCTCGACCCCATCCGCGTGATGGGCATCAATATCGACATAGGCAATCCGCTTTGCACCATGATGGCGCAGCGACAACATCGCCAGCACCGGATCATTGAGATAACAAAACCCATTGGCCCGATCCGGCATCCCGTGGTGCGTGCCCCCCGCCGGGTTGTAGATCACGCCCCCTTGCGCCAACCGCTCCCCCGCGAGGATCGACCCACCTGCAGCTGTGGCGGGTCTGCGAAATATCTCCGGGAACACCGGGTTGGAAATGGTCCCGATATGGTGGCGCGCCTTCACCTCTTCGCTCACCGCCTGCGCTCGCTCAGCCGCTTGCAGTGCCGCGATGTATTCCGGGCTGTGCCAGCGTTCCAGCGCCGCCGGTTTCGCCCGCGGCGAGGTCTGATACTGCGCCGCAGGCAGCCAGCCCAGCGCCCGCGTCAGATCCATCACCGTGGATACCCGCGGCACCCGCAACGGGTGCATCCGCCCATAGCTGGACCCGCGATAGATCTCCGAGCCGATGAACAGCGGCGCCTCCAGCGGGCCGAAGAGAGTGGCGGTATCAGCGGTGGCAGGCCGAGTGGGAGCAGCAGTGAATTGTGTCATGCGCCCAGAGATAGCGCGGAACAGTGCTGCGCCAAACCCCGCAGATCCAACAGCAGCAACAGCCGCGCGATAGCCGCACAGCTTCGCCTTTTACGGTCATGCTAGGGCGCTGGGAAATAAATGTTTTTGCCGTTTTCTCCAGCTCAGGGTCCAGCCGCACTGGACCCGCGTCCAGCGCACCCCTAACCTGCCGCCAATGGGACGCTACTTCGCCAAACGCCTGCTGTCGCTGATCGTCAGCCTTGTGATTGCCTCTTGGGTGATCTTCTTCGTGATTGAGATCGCGCCGGGGGATCCTGCGTCCTTCATGCTGGGGATCAACGCGCAACCTGATACCATCGCTGCCCTGCGCAGTGAGCTGGGCTTGGATGAGGGGAAATTCAGCCGCTACATCAGCTGGTTCACAGGTATGTTGCAGGGCGATTTCGGCACTTCCTACACCTATCGCACGCCGGTTGCGCAGATGGTTGCAGATCGGCTCTGGGTCTCGCTGCCGCTGGCGATCTACGCCCTGACGCTGTCGACGCTGATTGCCCTGCCCGCTGGCATTTACGCCGCCTCCCGCCGCGGCAAAACCGGCGATATCGCCGTCATGGGCGCAACCCAGCTGGGCGTCGCGGTCCCGAACTTCTGGTTTGCGATGATGCTGGTTCTGGTCTTTGCCATCAATCTGCGCTGGTTCAGTGCCGGCGGGTTTGTCGGCTGGGAGGCCGGGCCGCTGGCCGCGCTGCACTCCCTTACACTGCCCGCCATTGCGCTTGCCCTGCCGCAGGCGGCCATTCTGGCCCGCGTCATGCGCTCGGCTCTCCTCGATATTCTGGGCGAAGATTTCATCCGCACCGCCCGCGCCAAGGGGCTGAGCCAGCGGCAGGCGCTGTGGCGGCACGGGCTGCGCAATGCGCTGATCCCGGTGCTGACCATCATCGGGTTGCAGTTTTCCTTTCTGTTGGCAGGCGCGATTATCATTGAACAGGTGTTTTACCTGCCCGGTCTCGGACGCTTGGTGTTTCAGGCCATTTCCGCTCGTGATCTGATCGTGGTGGAAAGCGTCGTGATGCTTCTGGTCTTTGCGGTGATCCTGGTAAACTTCCTGGTCGATCTGACCTATGCGTTGGTCGATCCGAGATTGCGAGGCGCCCGATGACCCGTAGCCTCATCCTTGGCGGAATCCTGTCCGCGCTGGTTCTGCTGGCGGCTCTCTTGTCGTTTATGTGGACGCCTTACGACCATGCCGCGATGAATATCCCCGCCAAGCTGCAAGCCCCAAACGCCATACACTGGCTCGGCACGGATCACTTTGGCCGCGATATCCTGTCGATGATCATGGTCGGCGCGCGCACCTCGATTGCGGTAGCGCTGGTGGCGGTGGGGATCGGCATAGGGCTTGGTGTGCCCTTGGGCCTGGCCGCTGCAGCCAAACGTGGCTCCTGGCTGGACGAAGGCATCATGCGGGCCAATGATCTCGTCTTTGCCTTCCCGTCGCTGGTGATTGCCATCCTGATCACCGCGATCCTCGGTGCCGGTGCGATCAATGCGATCATTGCGATCGGCATCTTCAACATCCCCGTCTTTGCCCGCGTCACCCGTGGCGCGGCGCTGTCGCTCTGGCAGCGGGAGTTCATTCTGGCCGCCCGTGTCGCAGGCAAGGGCGCGGCAAGGATTTCCGCCGAACATATCCTGCCCAATGTCGCCAATCTGCTGATCGTGCAAGGCACCATCCAGTTCTCGCTTGGCATTCTGGCCGAGGCGGGGCTCAGCTACGTCGGCCTTGGCGCACAGCCACCCCTGCCCAGCTGGGGGCGGATGCTGGCGGACGCGCAGACCATGGTCAGCCTCGCCCCCCATATGGCGCTGGTGCCGGGCTGCGCGATCATCCTCACCGTTCTGGGCCTCAACCTGATGGGCGACGGGCTGCGCGACTGGCTGGACCCCAAATTGCAGGGGGGCCGCGCGTGACCCTGCTTGAGATCACCAACCTGTCGCTCTCCATCGGAGCGTTTCCGATCCTGCGGGATGTCTCCCTGTCGGTGGACCCCGGCGAGATCCTCGCCATCACTGGTGAAAGCGGATCCGGCAAATCCCTGACCGCGCTGACCATTCTGCGCCTTTTGCCCAATTGCACCCGCCTTTCCGGGCATCTGAGCCTTGAGGGCCAGGATCTCCTGTCGCTGAGCGAGGAACAGATGTGCGATCTGCGCGGGCGCAAAATCGGCATGGTGTTTCAGGAACCGATGACCGCGCTCAACCCGGTGCAGAGCATCGGCGATCAGGTGATGGAAACCCTCCTGCTGCACAGCAGCGCCACCAAGGCGGAAGCCGAGGCCGAGGCGCGCAGCCTGCTGGACCGGGTCGGCCTGCCGGCTGAACGATTCCCGCTCAGCCGGTATCCGCATGAGCTGTCCGGTGGCCAACGCCAGCGGGTGGTGATCGCCATGGCCATCGCCATGCGGCCGGCGCTCCTCATAGCGGATGAACCGACCACCGCACTGGATGTGACAACGCAGGCGCAGATCCTTGATCTGCTGCGTGATCTGGTGCGGGACTACGGGATGGGGATGATCATCATCACCCATGATCTGGCGGTTGTCGCCGATATGGCCGATCGCATCATCGTCATGCGCAAGGGCGAGGTGGTCGAGACCGGCAGCACGGCACAGCTCCTTGCCAATCGTCGCCATCCCTATACTCAGAAACTCTTTGCCGCCTCGAACCATCAGGCCGACCTGCCCACCGCCAAGACAACGGATCCGCAGGACACGCCCCTTCTGGAGGTGCGCAACGCGGTGCGTGACTATCCCCTGCCGCGCAAACGTCTGTTTGCACCCGCCGAACAGATGCGCGCGGTGGATCACGTCAGTTTTGCCCTGCATCGTGGCGAGCGGCTGGGGCTGGTCGGGGAATCGGGCTGCGGGAAATCCACCCTGACCCGCGCCATTCTGGGGCTGGAACCGCTGCAAGGCGGAGAAATCCTGCTGGATGGCACCCCGCTTTCGGGCAAAGGGTTGACCGCTGAGCAGCGGCGCAAGATGCAGGTGGTGTTTCAGGACCCCTTCGGCAGCTTCAATCCGCGGCACCGGGTGGCACGGCTGATCACCGAACCTTTCCACGGGGTTCCTGATGCCCCAACCGGGCAGGAGCGGGACGACCGCGTGGCTGAGGCGCTAAGTGCCGTTGGCCTCAACCCCGATGATGCAGGTCGCTATATTCACCAGTTCTCCGGCGGCCAACGTCAGCGCATCGCCATTGCCCGTGCGCTCATCACCCGGCCGGAGCTGATCCTGTTTGATGAGGCGGTCTCGGCACTGGATGTCTCCGTGCGGGCGCAGATCCTTGACCTGCTGGCCGAGCTGTGCAGCGCCTATGGGCTCAGCTATCTGTTCATCAGCCACGACCTGCATGTGGTGCGCAGCATGACCGACCGCTGTCTGGTCATGCAAAAAGGTCAGATCGTGGAATACGGCAAGACCGAAGACCTCTTTGCAGACCCGCAGCATCCATACACAACATCCCTGATCGCCGCCGCCCCGGTGCTGCCCGATCTGGCAACGGGGGCGGCATGAGCTTTCGACTGACCTTGATCCTGCCGCGCGAACGGGCGCGACTTGCAGCGGCGCTGACGCGGTATTACTCCGAAATTGCCCCAAACCTGCGGATCGACCCGAGCGAGCGTGCAGGCCAGATGCTGCACCGCAAGGATGTGACCGCTTTCTGGATCCGTCAGGAGGAGGACCGCATCGGGTTTGCCATCGTACTCAACCTGCCTGATGATCGCCGTGAGCTGTCGGAGTTTGCCATTGATCCCGCCTATCGCAGGCTGGGGCACGGCCATGCGGCCGCCAGCCTGATCTTTGCCGAATTTCCCGGCTATTGGCGCATGGGGATTTCCGCAGGCTCGCCCAATGCGGTGGCGTTCTGGGGCACCTGTCTCAGCGCCCTCAAGGGGGTCGAGCAACTGCGCGACGGCGCGCCCTTCACCGACCATCAGGTCAAGAGCTACAGTTTCTACATTGCAGGAGACCAGAATGACTGATGCAGCACCTCTTTGGTTTGATCCTGCACTCTGCCTGATTGATGGCAGCTGGCAGGCGCCTGCCGGTGGAGGAACCCTGCCGCTGACAAACCCGTCGGATGGCAGCCCCCTCTGCCAGATCGCGCGCGGTGACGCCCGCGATATTGACGCCGCTGTTGCGGCCGCCCGCGCCGCTCTGGATGGTCCCTGGGGCGGGATGACCGCGACGGAACGCGGGCGGCTCCTGACCCGGATGGGCCAGATGGTGCTGGAACGTGTCGATACCCTTGCCCAGCTGGAGGCGATGGACGTCGGCAAGCCCCTGACACAGGCGCGGGCGGATGCGGTGGCGCTGGCGCGGTATCTGGAATTCTACGGAGGCGCGGCGGACAAGCTGCATGGCGAGACCATCCCCTATCAGGCCGGTTATACCGTCTACACCCTGCGCGAACCGCATGGGGTGACGGGGCATATCGTGCCCTGGAACTATCCGATGCAGATCATTGGCCGCTCTGTCGGGGCGGCGCTTGCCATGGGCAACGCCTGTGTCCTGAAACCCGCAGAGGAAGCCTGCCTGACCGCGCTTGCCTTTGCCCAGATCGCGGTGGAGGCCGGGTTGCCCGCAGGGGCGCTGAACGTGGTTCCGGGCATAGGCGCCGAGGCTGGCGCGGCGCTGGCGGGGCATCCGGGCGTTGATCATATCTCCTTCACCGGGTCGGTCAGAACCGGCGCGCTGGTGCAGCAGGCGGCAGGGGCCAATGTGGTGCCGGTCACATTGGAGCTGGGCGGCAAGTCCCCGCAGCTGGTGTTTGACGATGCCGATCTGGAGGCCGCCCTGCCGTTTCTGGTGAACGCAGGGATCCAGAATGCAGGCCAGACCTGTTCCGCCGCTTCGCGTATTCTGGTGCAGCGGGGTGTCTACGATCAGGTGCGCGCCGCGATGGCCGCGGCCTACAGCCAGCTGACCGTGGGGCCGGCCCTGTCCGACCTGCGTCTGGGACCGCTGATTTCAACCCGCCAGAAAGAAATCGTCGAGGGTTATCTGGCCAAGGGCGCGGACCTGACCATCGCGGGCCAGGGCGTGCTGAGCGAGGAGGCCAGCGACACGGGCGCCTATGTGCGCCCAACCCTGTTTGCCGATGTTGGGGCAGATCATCCGCTGGCGCAGGAAGAAATCTTTGGCCCGGTGCAGGTGCTGATCCCCTTTGAAGATGAGGCAGAGGCGGTCAGGATCGCCAACAGCACCGACTACGGGCTGGTTGCGGGCATCTGGACCCGTGACGGCGCCCGCCAGATGCGGCTGGCCAAACGCCTGCGCGCGGGTCAGGTCTTCCTCAACAACTATGGTGCAGGCGGCGGGGTTGAATTGCCCTTTGGCGGGGTCGGAAAATCCGGCCACGGACGCGAGAAGGGCTTTGAGGCGCTTTATGGGTTTTCGCAGCTGAAAACTGTCGCGGCTTATCACGGCTAGATTGACCCCGACGTTTAGGTCATAGGGTCTGCCCAATTGTTTCGCGTGCGAAACATTGGGGCAGACCTGTTGCCGCAACTTGTTGGGAACCTTGCCAGACAGGCCGCAAAATACGCGAAGTATTGCTAGACAATTACCGCCTGGCTTTGCTGCTCTCCCACACCAAACACCCGTTTGTAGCGGTCGATTTCGGCCGCCGGACCCATCGCCTTTTCCGGGTTGTCGGAGAGTTTCACCGTGGGGTTGCCGTCAGCGGATACGGCCTTGCACACCAGCGAGAAGGGGGCCAGCGCATCATCTGGCACCAATCCACGGAAGTCATTGGTCAGCAGGGTTCCCCAGCCAAAGGACACTTTGGTCCGGCCGGAGAACTGCGCGTGCAGTTCCTTGATCTTGGCCACATCCAACCCATCGGAGAAGATCACCCGTTTGTCCTGCGGGTCCTCGCCGCGGTCCTGCCACCAGCGAATGGCGGTTTCCGCGCCGCTGGCCGGATCGCCGCTGTCGATACGGATGCCGGTCCACCCCGCCAGCCAGTCCGGCGCGCGATCAAGGAAACCCCTGGTGCCATAGGTGTCGGGCAGGATGATGCGCAGATTGCCCTCATGTTCATCATGCCAGTCGGACAACACATCGTAAGGCGCCTGCGCTAGGGCCGCGTCATCCTCCGCCAGCGCGGAATAAACCATCGGAAGTTCGTGCGCGTTGGTACCGATGGCCTCCACCTCGCGACGCATCGCGATCAGGCAGTTGGAGGTGCCGGTGAATTTGTCGCCCAGCCCCTCCATCATGGCCTGCACGCACCAATCCTGCCAGAGAAACCCGTGGCGACGGCGGGTGCCGAAATCGGCGATGCTGAGGCCGTCGATGTCGCGGAGCTGTTCGATTTTTTCCCAGACACGGGTCATAGCGCGGGCGTAAAGCACCTGCAATTCAAACCGGCCCATGCTGTTGATCACCGCCCGGCTGCGCAGCTCCATCAGTACAGAGAGAGCGGGGATCTCCCAGAGCATGACCTCGGGCCATTTGCCCTCAAACGTCAGTTCGTATTGATCGCCCTTGCGTTCCAGATGGTAAGGCGGCAGGCGCAGCCCCTCGAACCACTCCATGAAATCAGAGCGGAACATCTGACGTTTGCCGTAAAAGGTGTTGCCGCGCAGCCAGGTGCTCTCGCCGCGAGACAGCGACAGGGAACGGATGTGATCCAACTGCTCGCGCAGCTCTCCCTCGTCGATCAGATCCGCCAGCGGGATATGTTTGGAACGGTTGATAAGTGAAAACCGCACATGGGTGTCGCGATGATTGCGAAACACCGACTGGCACATCAGCAGTTTGTAGAAATCCGTGTCGATCAGGGATCGCACGATCGGATCGATCTTCCACTTGTGGTTATAGACGCGGGTTGCAATGTCCACAGGCGGCCTCATCCATCGTGTTTCAATGGTTGATAAAACAGCCCGCAGCCGGGAGCAAAGGAAATCAGACCGCGGCGCTGCGTCCCTCTGCCGGACAATGTTTGCGCAGGACCGCTAGCAGATCATCGCGATTGATCGGTTTGCTGAGAAAATCATCCATACCTGCCTTCAGACAGGCCTCACGGTCGGAGTCAAAGGCGTTGGCGGTCAGCGCCGCGATCACCGGCTGACGAATGTCCATCTCGCGGATATTGCGGGTGGCATCCAGCCCGTTCATCACCGGCATCGACATATCCATCAGGATCACATCGGGGGCAAAATCAGGCGTTTTCTCCAGCGCCTCCGCCCCGTCTACGGCAAATTCGAGCGTCACAGGTTCATCCTGCAGGTATTTCTCCACAAGAAGGCGGTTGATCCTGTTGTCCTCCGCCACGAGGATGCGCATCCCCTCTAGGGACCGGCCCGCCTGCTGGGCGCTGGCCGCAACCTCGGCGAGGTTGGCCCCGGTGGCGGGCTGCATCCGCAGATGCACCGAGAAACAGGACCCTTTGCCCGGGTCCGAGGTGACATCGATCTCGCCCCCCATCGCCTCGCACAGCAGGCGCGAGATGGTGAGACCCAGACCAGTGCCCCCGAACCGTCGGGTGATGGCCGCATCCGCCTGAGAGAAGCGTTCAAAGATCTGATCCTGCTTCTCCTTGGCAATGCCGATGCCGGTATCGGTCACAGAGAAGCGCAGGCGCAATCTGTCGCCCACCCGGCTGGTCGTGACTGCGACCCCTACGCCGCCGGTGTCGGTGAATTTCACCGCATTGCCGACAAGATTCAGCAGCACCTGACGCAGGCGCCGGTCATCGCCGTTGATGATGCGCGGCACGTCGGGTGCAATATTCAGATCAAGGGTGATGCCCTTCTCCTGTGCCTGCGGTTCAAACAGCTGCAGGGTCTGCTGGAAACAGGCGGGCAGATCGAAATCCACCTCGCTGAGGATCACCTCGCCGGCGTCCATCTTCGACAGATCAAGCACATCGTTGATCAACGACAGAAGGGTACGGGCCGAGCCGAGGATGGTGTCGGCATAGAGTTTCTGTTCCTCATCCAGCTGGGTGCGTTCCAGCATCTGCGCCATGCCGATGACACCATTCATCGGGGTCCGGATTTCGTGGGACATGGTGGCGAGGAATTCGGATTTCACCCGGGCGCCCTCCTCCGCCGCGATCCGGGCATCTTTCAGCTGCTGTTCATATTGTTTGGCGGCGGTGACATCGCGTTCGACGGCAATGATGGTTTCCACCGTGCCATCGTCGCGCAACATCGGCACCTGATTGGTCTCCAGCCAGAGCAGCTGGCCATCCTTGCGCCGGTTGCAGATCTCCAGCCGGAAGGGTTTGCCAGTGGCACGCCCCTTCTCCAGCGCCCGCACCACCGCCATATCGGTGTCATCCCCGTTGAGCAACGCGCCCGGCATTTTGCCGATCGCCTCATCGTAGCGATAGCCAGTGATCCGGGTAAACGCCTCATTCACCCAGCTGATCCGGCCTTTCTCATCCATGAGAAACACGCTGTCATTGGCATTTTCCGCCACCAGAGCCAGCCGCTGGGATTGCAGTTGCTGGGCCTGCAGCTTCGCATTGATCTGAGCGAGCTGCTTATGCTGCAGCGCCATGGCCAGAGTATTCTTGCGGCTGCGGTTGTAACGACCGACGATGAAACTGACGAAGAAGAAGACACTGAAGTAGAGCACCCCCAGACCCGCGATCTGGAACAGTTGTACCTCATCCATACCGCCGCCGGTTTCGATGATGGATTCAAGCGTGATCGCGACCAGCGGCGTCAGGCCATAAACTGCCAGCCGCGTGATACCAGCAGGCACATTGTAGGGCAGGATCACGGTGGCATTGATGGCCGCACCAATCAGGATACCTACGGTGAAAAGCGGCGTGGCATGGGCCTGATGCAGGTGATCGGCAGAATGCATGAAGACCGATGGTGACCAGGCCAAAAACGCGAGTGACAGGGCCTGAATTGCGGCGGTGATCCCACTGATCACCTGCACCTGCCGAAAGCGCCCATTCTCCCCTATGGGCGTAGCCCGGGCGAGGTAGACCGTGTCCAGCATGTCCCCAAAAAAGGCAACGAGAAAGACCAGCAAACCAACCAGCGGAAAGGTCAGCAGCCCGATCAGCGCCGAAAGCCCCGCCATCGTCATCTGGCGATAGACAAAGTACTGGCGCCGCCCATCCGCATACCGGTTGAGCAGCCCGCGCTGGCTGTATCGCCTGTTGTAGGTTTCTAATGGCCCGTTTTTGAGCGCATCGGCCTGCGACATCTGCTTGCTAGGTCCCTGATGACGACGAGTCTGTTATTATCGTCAATTCGTTAACAACTTACCCAAGGGCATCCCTCAGGTGCACGCCAGCTGTCTGCATCTTCGATATGGCCGCCGCCAGTGACCCATCCAGATCAATCGCCCGGCAGGCCGTCAGGTCAACCGTCACATCATATCCCAGCCGCGCGGCATCCAGCGCAGAGAAGGCAACGCAGAAATCAGTCGCCAGCCCAACCAGCGTCACATCCGAAATCCCGCGTTCCTGCAGGTAACCGTGCAAGCCGGTTGCCGTGCTCTGGTCATTCTCAAAGAACGCCGAATAGCTGTCTATCTCACGCCGGTAACCTTTGCGCAGGATAAGATCCCCGCGCAGGTCCAGATCCGGATGGAACTGGGCGCCTGCGCTGTCGATCACACAGTGATCCGGCCACAGGACCTGTGGGCCATAGGGCATCTCGATCATATCATATTCGGCGGCATCGCGATGTTGCGAGGCAAACGAGCTGTGATCGCCGGGATGCCAATCCTGGGTCATCAGAACCGCATCATATTGCGCCATCATCGCATTGATCGGGGCCACAACCTGATCCCCCTCCGGCACCGCCAGAGCGCCGCCCGGGCAAAAGTCCATCTGCACATCAATCACGATCAAGGCTTTGGTCATAAGGGTCTCCGCAACTTTGGTAACAGGGGTACGCGTCGCAAACCCACCCGTCAACAAAGCTGCACCGATGTCGCGGCCCGCCATCTTGCAGCGGCTTGTCTGCTTGGTGTAAAGCGGCGCCATGTATACGATTGCTGCGCTCTACCACTTCACCCGTTTCGACGATCCTGCCGCCATCAAACCGGCGCTGCTGACGCTTTGCGATACACAGCAGGTCAAAGGCTCCCTGCTGCTGGCTCAGGAAGGGATCAATGGCACCATCGCCGGCCCGCGGGCCGGGATTGATGCGGTGCTGGCGCATATCAGGGCACTGCCGGGATGCAGCGATCTGGAATGGAAGGAAGCCAGCAGCGATAAGCCGCCCTTTGGCAAGATGAAGGTGCGGCTGAAAAAAGAGATCGTGACCATGGGCCAGCCGGACATCGATCCGCGCGCCCGCGTCGGCAACTATGTGGAGCCGGAAGACTGGAACGACCTGATCCGCTCGGACGATGTGGTGGTGATCGACACCCGCAATGACTACGAGGTCGCCATCGGCACCTTTGAGGGTGCCATCGACCCGAAGACCGAGAGTTTTCGCGAATTCCCCTCCTGGTGGGAACAGAACAAGGACCGGTTTCACAACAAGCGGGTTGCGATGTTCTGCACCGGCGGCATCCGCTGCGAGAAATCCACCAATTTCCTCATTGGTCAGGGCGTCGAGGATGTCTATCACCTGAAAGGTGGCATCCTGCGCTATCTTGAGGAAATGCCGAAAGAAGACAGCAGCTGGAATGGCGACTGTTTCGTCTTTGACAGCCGGGTCTCCGTTGGCCATGGATTGCAGGAAGGCCCACATGAGCTGTGTAACGGCTGCCGCCGTCCCATTCTGCCCGAAGATAAGGCGAACCCAGCCTTCGAACAGGGCGTATCCTGCCATCTCTGTATCGATGAAACCTCAGAGGCCGACAAGGCCCGGTTCCGGGAACGCCAGAAACAGATGAAACTGGCGCGGGAACGCGGCGAGGATCATCTGGGTCATCTGCCGCTGCGCTGATCCTGACGCAAGGCCCGGAACCTGTGTCTGGTGCCCGACGTGAACGTCCGGCACAGAACCCGGGCGCAACAGTCCTGCGCGAAGACATGCGCCCCCATTGTCGCCATGCAATAGCCCGGTTAAATTCCCCAGGGTCAGTTGCCGTCCGAGCGATAGCCGGGCGGTGGCGTAAATCGATAATGTGTTTGGAGAAACGGCGCACTGCCCTAAGGTGGTAGATAGTCCTGCCTGAAGAGTGAGCCGAGGTTAATGGCGATTAGCAAGAATGCCGCATTCTGCGCTGAACTGAAGTCCCGCAACGGGATTGAGGTTGATCCGGCGGAGCGTCAGCCGGTCGAGGCTGAACTGGGCGCCGATGCAATTCAGTACAAATTGACCCCAGCCGGTCTGCGCCAGCTGTTCCAATCGCTGTCGGATCAGTCTCTGTCGGGCGGGGACACCGCCGATACCGGATCGCGAGGGTAGCGCGATGCCACAGTATACAGTCACAGCCTTCAGGTGGAGCGGGACTGGCTATAACGCCCAGTACAACACCTCCTATACCGCCACATTGGACGATGACGACGCGAGTTATCAGGGGGGGGGCGACGGCAATGAAAGCATCAGCATCAATGGCGGCGCCTTCGGCGGATCTGCGGGTACGCCTTATGCGATCAATGTTTCCTTCACCGATACTGGCGGCACCGCCCATATTGAAACTTTCTATTTCTTCAATACCGGTGGCAATTGGTATTTCGTGCCCGGGCCGGATTCTGAGTTTACGGTCGGCGCGACGCTGGGCAGCTATCAGAACCATACTTCGGGCTGGAATTATTCCAACATCACCTGTTTTGCCCGCGGCACGCTGATCGAGACGGATCGTGGCCGGATCGCGGTTGAGGCCCTTGTTGCCGGGGATCGCGTTCTGGTCGCGGACGGCAGCTATCGTCCGCTGCGCATGGTGATGAGCCGCAAGCTGTCGGCCGCTGAGGTGGCGGACAACCCCAAGCTGCGACCTGTCAGAATCACCGCCGGTGCGCTGGGGCATGGATTGCCGGAGCGCGATCTTCTGGTGTCGCGGCAGCACCGGATGCTGGTGTCGTCGAAAATCTCGGAGCGGATGTTTGTTGCCCCTGAGGTCCTGGTGGCCGCAGTGCGCCTGACTGAACTTCCCGGTATTTTTGTCGAACCAAGCGGAGAGCCGGTCGAGTATTTCCACCTGCTATGCGACCAACACGAGGTGATCTTCGCCGAAGGGGCCCCGACCGAAAGTCTGTTCACCGGCGCCGAGGCGCTGAAAGCCCTGTCCCCGGAGGCCTATGAGGAAATTACCTTGCTGTTTCCCGAGTTGCTTGCTGCACAGACCGCAGCCCGGTCAGCCTGCCCGATCCCCAGCGGCAGACAGCAACGCCAGCTGGTGGCGCGGCATCTGAAGAACAACAAACCCATCCTTGGGTGCGCCCCGACCGGCGCGCCGTGACACGCAGCCCGGTGTGCACGCAGGCAGAGATACCCTCGGGAAAGTTCGACTGAGACAGCAAGGCAACGCAGATCGCCATCGGCCATCAGATGCGTTTATGCAAAGCCAATCTCTACTGCGCCGAAGGGCCCGAAATCCGCAGCGATATCTGTGCCAGAGGGGCATTCGACAGGGCGGATGAAGCTGCCCGACAGGATGATCTGACCAGGTTCGATGCGCTGGCCATATTGCGCCATGCGGCGGGCCAGCCAGACTACGCTTTCGACCGGATCGTTGAGCACGCCAGCCCCGAGACCGGTCTCCTCAACCTCTCCATTCCGACTGGTGATCGCCCCGACCCAACGCAGATCAAATGCGTCGACCGCATGGCGCTGAGAGCCCAGCACGATACCTGCATTGGCAGCGTTATCGCTAATGGTGTCGAAGACATTTCGGCTCTGCCCGGTGGCATGGTCCTGACGCTCTATGCGGGCATCGAGAATTTCGAGAGCGGGCGCAACATAATCGGTGGCGGTCAGAACGTCGGTGCGAGTGACACCACTGCCGCCAATCGCAGTTTTCATGACAAAGGCGATTTCCGCTTCTACCCGCGGCTGGATAAAATGGCCCTTGGGAACACGCCCACCATCGGCAAACAGCATGTCATCAAAGAGGATACCGCTGTCTGGAATGTCGATATTCAGGGCATATTGCATCGCCTTGGACGTGAGCCCGATTTTCCACCCGATGACCTGACGTCCTTGGTCCAGCTTAGCCTGATGAATCGCTGTCTGGATGGCATAGGCATCGTCCATGCCCATCTCCGGGTGCCGCAAGCTGAGCAACCCGATCTGCCGACCAATTTTCTCCGCATGTAATAAATCCGCAGCGGCCTGCGCATGGTCCTGCGGCGTCATGACTGTTCGTCCTCAATCGTGTTTCTGAGAATGCCAATACCCGTCACTTCGACCTCAACCACATCGCCGGGTTTCAGGAACTGCGGCGGATCCAGCCGTGCGCCGGACCCGGTGGGGGTTCCGGTCACGACAATATCGCCCGGCTCAAGCGTCATGAAGGTGGAGATATATTCGATTTCCCGCCGGATCGGGTGCATCATGCGCGACAGGACATCGTCCTGCCTGACATCCCCGTTCACACGGGTGATGATCCGCGCGTCATCCAGCTGCACCGGGTCCCGGAACGGCACCAGCCAAGGGCCGATGGCACCGGAGTTGTCCCAGTTCTTGCCCTGGGTGACGTTGAATTTCGCGTGGCGCACCCAGTCGCGGATGGTGCCTTCGTTGCAGATGGTGAGCGCGGCGATATGGTCATAGGCGTCGGCCTGTGCGATACGCCGCCCGCCTTTGCCGATGACAATCGCCACCTCGCCCTCATAATCGAGCATATGGCTTTCGGGGGGGCGGATGAGCGGGCGATTGTGGCCGGTGAAGCCGCTGGCAAACCGGGGGAACAGCGACATGTATTTCGGCTGTTCGCTGCCGTCTTTGTATTCGGCGTTGCGGTCTGGGAAATTGACGCCGACACAGAGGATCCGCCGCGCATTAGGCAGCACCATGTCGTACTGCACGTCTGTGTGGGTGACGGATCTGCTCTCGGCCGTGGCAATCAGCTGATCCAGCCCGCCATCGCGCACCACATCCAGCAGGGTCGGCCATTGCGGGAAGTCCGGGCTAAGCGCGATCATCCCGTCATCGGTTGCGGCCCCGTAGAAAGCCTGCCCGGCGGCGCTGTAACTTGCTAACTTCATGGCGCGATGATCGGGCTGGCTTGTAACTCCGACTCCTTCGGCGTGACGCCGACAAAACTGCTGCCATGTTTGAACCAGCTTTCCGGGGCCGGCGCCCCCCAGAGCGTCTGGCGCTGCGGATCCTTCAGATCCCATTTGATCGGTTCAAGGTCGGGATCGACGGTCTGATAATCGGAACAGTAGATTTCGATCCGGTGGCCATCGGGATCGAGGATATAAAGGAAGAAAGCGTTGGAAATGCCATGTCGACCGGGGCCGCGTTCGATATTGGTCACATAGCCGGTGGTCGCCATCAAATCGAGCAGGTCGATGATATTGAGCGGGTTCGGCACCCAGAAAGCCACATGGTGCATACGCGGGCCGGTGCCATTGGTGAAGGCCATGTCATGCACGCCACCTTTGCGATGCAGCCAGGCCGCCCAGAGTTTCTTGCTGTCTTCGTCTTCGGTATATTCCGTCACCCGAAAGCCGAAATCGCTGTAGAAGGCGACCGAGGCATCGACATCATGGCTGAAGCAGTTGAAATGATCGATCCGCAAAGGTTTCACACCACGATAGAGCGCATATTGCTGGTGGATCGGCTCCAGCCGGTCCATCTTGTGGTAGAATTCCAGCGGAATACCCATGTTGTCCGAAGTCAGCAGTGTACGCCCCTGATACGGGCGCTGCACCCATTCGGTTGGCCGTCCTTTCTTGCGGAAATAGGCGTCGGCGCGGTCCAGATCCTCCTCGTCAAAGGTCTTGAACCCCATCACCTCAACCGTGCCCGGCTGATCTGATTGTTGCAGGATCACGCAGTGATGGCCGCGCTCCTCCATCGCGCGCAGATAGATGCGGTTTTCATCCGCATCGCTGACCCGCAGGCCAAGGATCTCGGTATAGAATTTTTGCGAGGCAGCCAGATCCTTGACGTTCAGGCAGACATGGCTGAGCCGGATCGTGTTGAAGTCGGGATAGAGATTTGGGGCTGGGACAGGCATCAGAGCGCTCCTAACTTCGTAACCTTGTGGGAGCCGGTGGCGAAACCGATGTGTTTTTGCTCCATGTAGAATTCAAACGACCAATCGCCGCCGTCGCGACCGATGCCGGAGGCTTTGACGCCACCGAAGGGCGTTGGCAGATGGCGCACATTCTCTGAGTTCACCCAGATCATGCCCGCTTCCAGCCTGTCGGTGAAGCGCAGCGCCCGTGTCAGATCGTTGGTCCAGAGATAGCCGGTAAGCCCATACGCCGTGTCATTGGCCAGCGACAGCGCCTCTGCTTCGGTGGTAAACGGGATCGATGTCAGCACCGGGCCAAAGATCTCCTCTTGAGCGATACGCATGTCATTGCGCGCATCCGTGAACAGGGTGGGCTTTATGAAATACCCCTCTTCGCCTACGGTCTCACCGCCAGCCGCAATTGTTGCGCCGTCTTCTGCCGCGATGTCAAAATAGCTGATGACCTTGTTGAAATGCTCTTCGCTGACAAGCGGCCCGATTTCTGTCGTGGGGTCCAGCGGGTGACCAACCCTGATATTGTTGATGCGCTCGATCAGCCGGGCTTCAAAATCGTCCCTTATACTGTCTTGTATCAGCAACCGCGACGAGGAGGTGCAGCGTTCCCCGTTGATCGAGTAGATCATGAAAATCACTGCATCCAGAGCGCGCTCAAGATCTGCATCCTCAAAAACGATGACAGGGTTTTTGCCGCCCAATTCGAGATGGTTGCGTTTCAGTGTGTCTGCGCCCTGTTTGGTAATCAGGCTGCCGGTGCGCGACTCCCCGACGAAGGCGATGGCCCTAATCGCCGGATGTTCGCAAAGCGCCTTGCCCGCCTCATCGCCAAACCCGTTGACCGTATTCAGCACTCCCGGCGGCAGGCCGGCCTCCTCAGCGATTTCGACAAGCAGGCGGGCTGTCAGCGGCGACGCTTCGGCGGGTTTGTGGACAACCGTGCATCCCGCAGCAAGCGCCGGCGCAATCTTCCAGGTCGAGAGCATGAAGGGCGTGTTCCAGGGGGTGATCACCCCAACCGGGCCGATAGGCACACGGGTGGTCACATTCATCAGCGTCGGGGATTGCAGGTGCTGCCCGTCCCGGGCCTGCACCACCTGATCAGCAAAATAGCGAAAATTCTCGGCCCCGCGCAGGGCGGCCTTGGACATGAATTTGTAGGCTTGGCCGGTATCCCAGCATTCACAGAGTGCAATCTTCTCTGCACGCGCCTCAATGCCCTCTGCAATGCGGATCAGAATTTTCTTGCGCTGGACCGCAGGCAGATCCCGCCATTCCGCGAAGGCCTGTCGCGCAGCCTGAGCAGCAGCATCAATGTCAGCCGCCGTCCCATGCGCCACATCACAGATCACGCTTTTGTCGACCGGGGATATGGTCTGGAACACGCCAGCCCCTCCGGCCACATCCGCGCCTGCGATCCGATTCCGGATCCCTGTGTCGCGGAACCGCGCAAGATAGCTCTCCAATTTGCCGATATTGCTGTCGAGCTGGCTCATGCCTTGTCCTCCATATGGTCGCGGATGTTTCCGAATTTGGGCGAGAGCTCAGCGTCGATGTCGCGCATCTCCGCTGAGAGCGCGATGGGGCGGCTCTCCATCGCGGTGCGGGCAAAATCGCAAAGCACAGAAAATACGCGCGCAGTGGCGTCTTTCTTGACCGCCTGGCTGCGCCCGGCACGCAGGCGGATGGACAGGTCAATGAACCCGTGCGCCGGATTGCCATCCGCCATCGCCACATGGTCCACCCGAACAGCCCGAACACGGATCCCGGCGGTGGGAAAGGTCTCGATCTGCGCCGCTTCGGCACGGAGTGCCTCGCAGAGTGCCGTCATGTCCAACGCCTCCTCAAGGTTGGCAGAATATTCGATCTGGAAATGCGGCATCACGGGATCCTGTGTGGTATTGGCGATGTATTACTTATCAAGTTAAGTAAAAAGACGCCTGTGTCAATGTTGTGATCCACCAATCCGCCGTTCCGGCAAAATGATGCCTTCGGCGCACCAGCTGTCAAAAATCTCCAACACTTTGTCAGCGAAGTCGGCATCATTGATGTGGCTGTCGATGCGATGCGCGGCGACATGCGCGGGTAGTCTTGCCTCAAGCTCCGCCAGGAAGGTCGCCAAACCGGCACTGTCATGGAGGTCGGCACCCTCCCGATCCCATTCTCCCAGCCCTCGTTCAGGCAGTATCATGGCGACGGGGCCGGTAGCGGTTGCCAGCTGCGTCGCATGGGCCTGCGCGACCTGCCGCCGCTCCTCCGTGTTGAGCACAACCGAGGTCAGCAGGCGATTATGCGCATGGGTGGGATGGTCGGCCCATTTCTCCGCAACCGGTTGCCAGCCAACCACATCAACGAGATCATAGCAGCCAGGCGCCACGATCTGCGGTGTACCTATGAGACCCGCATTGGTCAGCCGATCCGCTCCGGCGGAGATGGCTGATCCGTGGATCTGGTTTCCCAGTTCCTGCGTGCAGAAGTCAAACACGCAGGCAAAGGCCCGCTGCCGTGCGAGGCTTTCAAACGCCCGCCCACCCATGCCTGTGGCGTGAAATACCGCGACCTCAAAACCGCGCGCCTCTAACGCCGGCTTCAGCGGGATCACATATTTCAGCGCGGAGGTGCCAAGGGACATGATCCCGATCAACGGTTTATCCGGGTCCGGCATCTGCACAGCCCGCGCTGCACCGAGAACCGCCCCGGCTGCCTGACTAAGCGAGGCCCTGCACACGGAGTTAAGCCCATATAGCCCCCCCGCCCATAAGATCATCTGGGTATCGGGCGCCAGTCGCTCGGCAGGGATCAGAGGCGAGAAAGCGACCGTAGAGACGATGTATTTAGGCACCCCAAGCGGCAATGCGGAACAGACATCAAGTGCCAGATCGGTGCCCATGGTGCCACCCAGAATAATCACGCCGTCAAAGGCGGCAGCGCTGTGCAGCCGCGCCGCCAGTACGCAGGCACCACGCGCCATGATCTGCATGGCGGTGTTTTCATCCCCGCTGTCGATGGCAGCCTGGATAGAACTGTCACCAGCCGTTGCCACATCATGTTTTGAATAGTCGGTCGGGATCGCAGGATCGCCCAGCACCGAGACATCCATGGTCAGTACCTGGCCGCCCTGCTCGTGGATCACCCCCGCGAGGAAGCTCAACTCATCGTCTTTGGTATCATAGGTGCCGATCACCAGAATGGTTTTATTGGTCATGCCACCCCCTCAGAGTTTCATCCATGCGGTTTTCAGGTTGATATATTTGTCGATGGCGTGGAGCGATTTATCTGCGCCATTTCCGGATTGCCCGACCCCGCCAAGAGGCACCGTTCCGTCTGCTCCGCCATAGGTATTGACGTGCATGACACCGGTTCTCACACCCTGCACCATACGATGCGCCCGGGTCAGCCCGGAAGTCCAAACCGCGCCTGCAAGACCGTAGACCGTGGCATTGGCAATCCGCAGGGCTTCGGCGTCAGTCTCAAATGGCGTGACCGCAAGCACCGGGCCGAAGACCTCCTCTTGTGCCAGAGTTGCATCAGGCGTCACACCGGTGACGATTGTGGGGGCCATGTAGGACCCGCCGGTTTCCGACAACAGACGCTGTCCACCGGTGATGATCTGTCCTCCCTCGACCTCAGCTCTGGCGACAAATTGCAGGTTCCGCGCCAGCTGTGCTTCTGAATTGATCGCGCCGATCTGTGTGTCGAGCCGGAGCGGGTCGCCGACCCGCATCATCTGCGCTGCCTTCGCCACCTCTTCGACAAAGGCGTCATGAATCGAGGCCTCCACCAAAAGCCGCGACCCCGCCACGCAGACCTGACCCGAGTTGCGAAAAATACCAGCGGCGGTGACCTTCGCCGCATCTGCCAGATCCGGCGCGTCGGCAAAGACGATATTGGGGGATTTACCGCCCAGCTCCAGATACACACGTTTCAGATTGGAGCGCGCGGCATACTCCATCAGACGGCGCCCGGTTTGCCCTGATCCGGTGAAGACCAAAACGTCAACATCCATGGAGAGCCCCAGCGCCTCCCCCACCACTGCGCCTTCACCGGTGACCGCATTCATAACACCCGGCGGTAACCCGGCCTCCAATGCCAGTTCCACCATACGCATCAGCGAGAGTGACGCCGTTTCAGACGGCTTCAGAACCACAGAGTTCCCCATCGCCAGCGCTGGCGCCAGCTTCCATGCGCCAATCATCATCGGGAAATTCCAAGGGATGATCGCACCCACGACGCCGACCGGTTCCTTGTGGACCATTCCCAGGACGTCGCTAGAGGTTGGAGCGATCTCGCCATAGATTTTGTCCAGCGCTTCTGCATAGTAGCGGATGGTTGCGGCAGCGGATCCCGGTTCGGCCTTCAGCGCCATCGTGATCTCGGTGCCATTGTCGCGCACCCCCAGAACCGCCAGGTTCAGCGCGTCGGCCTCAATCAGCTCCGCCCATTTCATCAGCACCTTCTTACGCGCGGCCGGAGGTTGTCCGGCCCAGCGACGGTCCTCAAAGGCCGCGCGGGCGGAGGCGATGGCGCGCTCCATATCTGTCACTGTTCCCCGTGCGATCTGGGTCAGCAGCCGCCCGTCAATGGGTGAGAGCACGTCCATCGTCGCCCCATCGGAGGCAGCAACCTGCTGCCCGTCAATCAGATGTGAAAAACACGGCACAGGCTGCGCACGCAGGGTGTCAATTTTGGTTTGGTCCATTGGAGTTACCTTGTCTGGCTGTCGTGCAAATCGTGATCTTCATCCGGTTGATGCAACTGCCATTCCCGCACCAATGCGCGGATATGCAGCGCCAGAACCAAAACGATCAGCGCGAAAAGGATGAAGGAAATCGGGCGGTCGATCATATCCAGTGGTGTCTTGAGTCTGGGCAGGGCCGAGCGCAGCTTGACCTCCATGATGCCGCCCAGAACCATGCCCAGAATGATCGGCACAATCGGCAGGTTCAGGCGTTTGAGGATCAGGCCAAGAACGCCAAACCCTGCGGCGATCATACAATCCGTCAGGGAGTTCCGCAGCGAGTAGACCCCGACAAAGGACAACAGCAGGATCAACACACCCAGAAACCGGGTCGGGATCCGGATAATCCGGGTCAGCAGGTTGGTAGACACCATCAGAAAGGCCACCACGATCACATTCAGCAGTATCAGCGCCAGATAGAGGCCATAGACCAGATCGATATTGTTCTGAAACAGCTGTGGGCCGGGGATGACATTGTGAACATAGAACACTGACAGCATCATGGCGGTCAGAGCCTCGCCCGGAATACCAAGCGCCAGCAGCGGGATCATGGCCGCAGCCGGGACGGCGTTGTTTGCAGCCTCTGAAGCGATCAGCCCTTCGGGAGAGCCTTTGCCAAACAGATCCGGCGTCTTGGAGGTTTTCTGCGCGTAGGTGTAGCTCATGAACTGGGCCGTAAACTCACCAGTGCCGGGGATCATGCCCAAGATCACACCGCAGCCGGAGGCGACCGTGGCAACCCGCTTGTGACGCATCAATTCACGTATGCCTGCACTCATGCGTCCGGACACCGGTTTGGCATCCGGACTGTTGTCCGGTGTCGTAAGCAGAAAAAACGCCTGACTGAGCGCAAAGAGGCCAAGCACGACCACTATCAGATTCACGCCGGAGCTGAGAAAGGTCAGACCAAAAGTGTAGCGCTGGGTATAGGTCACCGCATCCAGGCCGATAGTCTGCAGAAAGATACCAAACATTGCCAACACACCGGCTGCGAATATCTGACCGCGGTGGGCGAGGATCACCAGAACAACCCCAAGAAGCGCCGCCAGAAAGATCTCTCTGGACCCAAACATCGGAGCCACCAGCGCCAACACCGGCGACAACAGGATCAAGCAACCGATGCCAAAGATTCCGCCCCAGAAAGATGCGCTATAAGCCAGCGAAAGTGCACGGTGAGCGTCGCCTTTCTGTGTCATCGGGTGGCCATCGTAAGAGGTGAGCGCATTGACCGCCGTGCCCGGCGTATTGATCAGGACCGCCGGAATTGCACCGCCATACATTGAGGAGCCGTAAATCCCCAGCAGCATCGTCAGCCCTACGATGGGGTCGAATGCGAAGGTCGCAGGCAGAAGGATTGCGATGGCGACCGCAGGCCCGACGCCCGGGATCGCACCAATCACGACGCCGCCGATTGACCCGATCAACAGCGCAGCAACCACGTCCCAGCGTGCTAGCATCTCGGCTCCGGCGAGGAGGTTTTCCATCGAGTGTTCCGTTCAGAAATAGGTCAGCATGACTTGGCGCAGCCCGTCCGGCAGCGCCTCATAAACAAGGCCGGCGGGCAAGTTCACCTTCAGCAGAGTTTTGAACAGCAGCACGATCACCCCTGCAGAAGCTGCCGCACTGGCAAGTGCTGCTGGTCGCCGGTAGCCGGCCCGCAGGGCCAGAGCGACTGCGAAAAGGACCGTGGCCGGAAGATAGCCCGCATATGGGACAGCGGCCGCATAGGCGATAAACCAACCAGCATATTCCAGTGAGGACAGCCAGAGCCAGACCTCCTGCCAGCGACCATGAATACGCTCAGACAGAGCCGAACCAAGCAGGTGAAGTGCCGCAAAACCCGCCATGCCTGTCAGTGAGACCGCAGGCCAGAACCGGGGCTGGGCAAACAGAGGACCACCTTTGCGCCACGCAGTCTGATCGTAAAGTTGCGCCAACAGCAGCAGCGCCACAATGAGGATAATCCAGGCAAACACGATATCGCCCGGTCTGCGATAGCGTTTGAACAAGGCTTGAAGCGTATTGACCCGCGACATTGGTTCCCCCGTCGTCGTGAATGGTCGTCACCGGGCGGTGCCACCGCCCGGCTTCCCGGGACGTGCTTATTCGGAAAGCATTTTCTCAATCCGGGCCATGGTCTCGGTATCGGTCTGAATCTGTGTGACCACTTCCGCCGCTGGCTGCCAGTAAACCGCCGCGCCCGTTTCTGCAGCAAGCGCCTGAGCCCGATCAGACATCACGGTTTCCTGCGCGACGGCAATAATCTTGTCGCGTACATCCTGCGGCGTTTCCTTGTGAACAAACAGCCCATTCCAAAGCGACACATCAAGATCCGGCGCCAGCTCTGCAACGGTCGGCGCCCCGGCGGTCAATGGGATCCGCTCTGAACCGATGGAGGCGAGCACCTTCACATCATCAAGGCAAGGCAGGATCAGCTGCAGCGTGGTGTTGATCACATCCACATCCCCAGAGGCCAATGTGTTGCAGTCCAGCGCATCAAACGCCGCATCCGAAGCGTAAGAAAACCCCATTTCTTTGGCCAAACCCAAAGTCACCTGAGTTGGGACCAGCGGCGCTCCGAAATGACCCAACACCACATCGTTTTCTGCCGCATGAGCCGCCAGTCCGGCGATATCATCATAAGGCGCATCAGCGCCGGCGGCGATTACAAACGGGTAGGTCAGAAAATTGCCCAATGGGACAAATGGATCCGGGCTCAGCTGCGGAATACCGATCTGCGGGCCAACCACCGGGATCGCGATAATAAAGGAGCCGATGGTGTAGCCATCCGCAGGTGCCTCCGCCACAGCAACCGCACCAGGGAATGGCCCACCGCCACCGCCGGGTTTGTTCACAACGGCAGTTGGAACATCATAGGCCGCCGAGAAATCCTCTGCGATCATGCGGGTCAGAACGTCCTCCAGATCGCCGGGCGGCCATGGCACCACAAATTCTACGGGTTTCTCTGGGTATTCGGCATGGACCGCACCAGCAGCAACTGCGGTGACCAAGGCAAGCGCGGTAACAGAGCTTTTGAATTTCGACATGTTTCCCCTCCCTTATATCGGTTCACATATTAAACCGACGTTACGCAAAAAAGGTTGCCTTGCTATCTATCATGTGTCAAATTTTTTCTGACTCCACAGGAACGGTGACCGACGACATGTCCTCTGCAACCAAAACGCTGGCACTTCTGTCGCACTTCTCGGCTGACCATCCGGAAATCGGCCTATCACAGCTGTGCAGGATTGCCGGGCGTGACAAGGCAACCACCTATCGACATCTACAAGCCCTTGAATTAGCTGGATTTGTAGAGCAGAATCCGACGACAAAGCACTATCGACTGGGGCCCGCAATCCTGCAGCTGGCGCAGGTGCGGGAGGCCACTGTCCCCCGCAAGCTTGGTGCTCAATTGCCGCTGTCGCAGCTCGCCGACGTAACTGGAGAGACGGCGCATGTCTCGGTTGTGTCAGGCACCACACTCTACGCATTGGCGTCCTGCGAATCCCCCCGGCACGGCACACGGGCGATCATCGACATCACGACTTTTCCACTTCATGCGACGGCATCAGGCCTCTGCGCGCTGGCTTTTGGTCCTGATGCCATGCTGGACGCTGCACTCTCGCAGATGGACAGGTTCACACCGCATACCGCCACCACTGCCGCGGCGCTGCACGATCTGATCACCGATGCGCGCGCAACCGGTTTTGGCTGTTCTGACCGCAGCTTTGAGGCGGAGATCCATAGTCTTTCTGCGCCGCTCTATGATCAGACCGGTCTGTTCGCGGGCGCCATTTCGGTGGCCAGCGTCGCCACGCGTGTCTCCCCCGAGCAAGAGCAGTTGATCAAAACAGAACTGATCAGAGCCAGCCGCGAAATCACCCGAAACTGGGGGGGACAGCTCCCGGTAAACGTCACATCTGCCTGGGCCAGCGGGTCCAATCAGCACTATGAAACGGATTCTACGTCATGACAGAGTCAAACTTCCTCAAGGAACACAACGGCCGCCTGATGTGGCACCCGATGACGTCGCCGCAGGACAGTGTCGCACAGCCGCCCAAGATCATCACCGGTGCCGAGGGCGTATTCATCACGGACATTGACGGCCATCGGGTCATCGACGGGGTTGGTGGCCTTTGGAATGTGAACCTCGGCTATTCCTGCCAGCCGGTTAAGGACGCAATGGCCGCTCAGCTGGACAAGCTGCCCTACTATTCGACATTTCGCGGAACCTCGAATGATGCTGCAATTGAGCTGTCCTATGAGCTCAGCCGGTTCTTTGAACCAGATGGGCTCAGCCGAGCCTTCTTTACCTCGGGCGGCTCTGATTCGGTGGAGACCGCGTTGCGACTGGCGCGGCAGTATCACAAACTGCGTGGCGACAGCGGCCGAACCAAATTCCTCAGCCTCAAAAAGGGCTATCACGGCACCCATATCGGCGGCGCCTCGGTAAACGGAAACGCCAATTTCCGTACTGCTTATGAACCCTTGCTTCCCGGCTGTTTTCATATCCCCGCCCCTTATACCTATCGCAACCCCTTCGATGAAAGCGACCCGGAGCGTCTGGCGCAGCTCTGCGCCGCAGCACTGGAGGATGAGATCGCTTTTCAGGGCGCCAATACGATTGCCGCGATGATCATGGAGCCAATCCTCGGGGCAGGCGGTGTGATCCCGCCCCACCCGTCATTTGCGCCAATGGTCCAGGAGATCTGCAATCGCAACGGCATCCTGTTGATCACCGATGAGGTGATCACGGCTTATGGCCGCACAGGGGCCTGGTCCGGGGCCCGCCTCTGGGGCATCCAGCCAGACATGATGTGTACCGCAAAAGCCATCACAAACGGCTATTTCCCGTTTGGTGCTGTTATGTTGGGTGCCCGGATGATCGAAGTCTTCGAGGACAACCCCGATGCCAAGATTGGCCATGGCTATACTTATTCCGGCCATCCCGTCGGTGCGGCGGCCGCACTTGCCTGTCTCGCAGAGATGCAGCGCCTGAATGTGACTGCAACAGCAGCGGCGCGCGGTGCGCAGTTATATGAGGGCTGTCTGGCCCTGAAGAAGCGTTTTGATGTCATCGGCGATGTCCGTGGCGGCTACGGGTTAATGATAGCGCTCGAACTGGTGAGCGATCGCCAGACACGGGCCCCGCTTGACGGGCGTAGGGCCCTGGCCCTTCAGGAGGCCTGCTATGAAGCCGGTGCGCTGATCCGGGTTTCGGGTCCAAACGTGATACTGTCTCCACCGCTCATCATGAGTGAAGCCGATACGCGCGGTTTGCTAGACGCCCTACGCGTGGGTCTTTGCGCGACCTAACACAGGATAGCGCTCTGGTGTGGATTCGGTGCAGCCCGCTACGCCGCGTCAGCAGCGTAGCGCCACGGCATGAGTTCAATCAGACGTGTGATTTTATCGTCCGCGATTTGGGCCACTTGTGCAGTCGTCCAGATTTCCAGATCATCGGGCAGAGACTTTGACCGGGATTGGTGCAGCCGGACGCGCTCCTCTGGCTGCAGGCCCCTTGCATCTTTTTACACGGCATAGAGTTCTGCGATACGGGGGATCCCCGCTTCAGAAACGGCCAGCCCTTGCGATTGGAGCATATCAACGAACTTGCGCCGTATATGAGCCATGTACTCCCTAGCAGGCGCATGCGAAGCATGCTGCCGAGAAGGCAAGCAACTTCACTGACAGCGCCAGAGCGGTACAGGTCATTGAAGCCAGAATATCCTTCAGCGTACATCCAGCCTTTGTAATTGGCCAAATGAGCCGAAAGGTGTTCACCTTTCCTATTGGATGTGAACCGGTTCCTATTGGATGTGAACCGGTACCAGGCGGCACGGTGCCACAGACCGGCTTGCTTCCACGTTGCTTCCAGCGACGTCTACACAATGCAAACAACCCCGCCGAAGCGGGGTGTAAGGTGTTGATATTTCTTTAAGATTTTGGTTGCGGGAGTAGGATTTGAACCTACGACCTTCAGGTTATGAGCCTGACGAGCTACCGGGCTGCTCCATCCCGCGACATTTTTATTTAGGCTCTGGCGCGTTTCGCTATTTGAGCCTTTATGTGCTTTATCACTGATGTTGTGATTGAGCATTTGTCCCTTCAGAGGGGTATATCTGAAGGTATTTTTTGTTGTTATCGTTTAGTTTTATGGATTTTACTAGGTTTGGCGGTGACCTACTCTCCCACGCCTTAAGACGCAGTACCATCGGCGCAACAGTGCTTAACTTCCGGGTTCGGGATG